>OZ260109.1:937500-4212371 GCA_965284675.1 Flavobacterium sp. | reverse complement strand
CATCGATAATTAATAGTTATCTATTATTTGTAAAGATATAGATTAATTTTTTATGGTTAAATTAGAAATATCTATTTTTCAAATAAACCTACCCCCGCTAGCGCGAGCATTTTGCTCGTGCCAACAGAGAAAACCTCTAACAGTATTGCATTCCGTACCTTCAAAAAACAAATAAAAAATCCCCGATACCGCAAACACCCGCTAGCGCGGATTTACAATCCGTGCCTCAACTATTTTAACTACGTACTTCAAATAATAATTCAACCTAACCCGTTTTTCGTAATTTATTCCCACTAAATCCATATCAAGTCCATAACAAGTCCATACTCAATCCATAAAAACATACAATTTTATGGACTCATTATGGAATTACTATATGTATACTATGTAGATAACCAAACCAAAAAATTAGTATATTTGTGTGTCAAACCACTCTAAACCAATAGGCTATGGCACGAATAGATTCCAAAGGGCGACTTACGGGCAGCATCGGTCCGGTTTCCTACCGTACCTTTAATGGTACAACCTACCTACAGTCCAAACCCGGGAGGGGTAATGTAAAACAAACGTCAGCGACCCAACAAACTGCCTCCGATTTTGGGCGGGCAAGTACTATGGCCAAAGCCATACGTCAGGCGCTGTTTCCCATCGTGCAAAACCATAGCGACAATGCCTTTTACAGGCGATTTACTGCACAAGTACACAATGCCACTCAGGACGGCAACACACAACCCAAGGGAAGTCGTTCGCTGTGGCAAGGCAACTTGTCGGTGCTGACCCCTATGGATTGCAACGTAGCCAGTCCGTTTGCGAACCATTGTACACTAGTCCCCGAATTGGCCTTGTCAACCGACCGTGAATTGACGATTACCCTTCCAGCGTTCACCGTAACCGAGGGCATTATAAAGCAGGGTGACGCTACTGATGCCGCATTAGCGTTTCTCGTTACTTGTGTCGATGCTGAAACAGGGGCACAAACCCATGCCGAACTCTTCCAATTGGAAATGGTATTAGCTAACAGCCAACTCCCTGCGCAACAGTGGACCACTGCGGTAGTGCCGGAAAACCAGTTGATTATCGTGGCTTCAGCGGTGTTTTATTATCGCAGGAATGCCGTAGCTGGGTTGATCGGACGAAATAGTAAGGAATTTCATCCGTGTGCGGTAATTGCGGTGATGCGAAGTAGTGAGTAGGTTTTGTTTATGAGTACAACTGTAGTATTTTGTTTTAGTAAGTTATTTGCACGGATCACTTCGTAAGTTTGCTTTTATAGTTGTCAATCTGCGCTATCGGTTTGTGGGCACGGATTATAAATCCGCGCTATCGGATTTTGATTTTGATTGTGGGCACGGATTATAAATCCGCGCCATCGAGTCACTTCGTCATTTCTCTTCTATAGTTGTCAATTCGATAGCGCGGAATTACTTCGTCAGTTCGGCTTTCAGCCTCGGGTGCATTCCGTGCCCACAAAGAGAATAAAAACAAAAACTTCATGTATTGCGACGTAGTTTTTTTTTATATTTGAATATAAATTATACGCCAATGTCAACCAAGTACAAAGCCACTACTACAGAAGAAGCCTATTTTATAACTATTACTACAGTTGGATGGGTTGATGTTTTTACACGATTAAATCAAAAAAATATCATTTTAAATGCTTTACAATACTGTCAACAATATAAAGGTTTAGAGATTTATGCTTACTGTTTGATGAGTAGCCATATTCACTTATTTTGCAAAGCTACAGATGGATTTATTTTATCAGATGTAATCAGAGATTTTAAAAAGTTTACTTCTAAGAAAATTATTCAAACAATCATCAACGAACCCGAAAGTAGAAGGGACTGGATGTTGGATTATTTTGGTAAAGCATGCGAACATTTAAAAAGAGAACAACAATTTAAGGTTTGGCAAGATGGTTATCATGCAGAACATATTTATAGCAATTCGTTTATAAAACAAAAAATAGAATATATTCATACCAATCCTGTTAAAGACAAAGTTGTTGCTTTTGAAGAAGATTATTATTTTAGTTCAGCACGAAATTATGCGGGATTAGATAATGATTTGGAAGTTATTTTATTAAATTTATTTTGATTGTGATTGTGGGGACGGATTGCAAATCCGCGCTATCGGGGTTATTTTAATAAATTTATTTTGATGTTGATTGTGGGCACGGATTGCAAATCCGCGCTATCGGGGTTATTTTAATAAATTTATTTTGATGTTGATTTTGGGCACGGATTGTAAATCCGCGCTATCGGGTTGTGATTGTGGGGACGGATTGCAAATCCGCGCTATCGGGGTACAACGGTAGTATTTTGTTTTACTTAGTTGTTCGCACGGATTACTTCGTAAGTTTGCTTTTATAGTTTGTCAATCTGCGCTATCGGGTTGTGGGCACGGATTGCAAATCCGCGCCATCGAGTGTTTGTACTTCAATCTTCCTATCCCAATAAAATTTACATTCTTCAAACCAAATTGTCTCGTAAAGAATTAACCACAACTCTTTCCTTCACTCCAACCCATAAAAAAGCAAAAAAACGCTTTTTTAACAAGTGTTTGACGAAATGTCTTCGTCAAAAATAGCTCTGTAAACTAAACATTACTACAACATGTTGGATTTCGATTGTATTGAATTCGACTTCCAAACCCTTCCAGCTCGCCCACTGCAACGCGAATTCCAACTCATTCGCAAATCAACCTCTGTATAGTTTTTATACCACCCAACTTATAAATCTGCAACGAATAAGCCTTATTTTTATGAAATACCAAAAACCAATTTTATGAACATACGAATACTCCATTTTTTTAAGTTATTTACCATTGTGTTGGTCGTAGCCACATCATCAAACCATCTGTCTGCTCAAAATATCTTAAACAACGGCGATTTTGAAAGTGGCGGAAGTGGAATTGGATTTCTAGTCAACGATTATACCTTAATTAATCCGGTCAACGGAATCAGTAATCCTGGGAATTACGCCCGAACTACCAACCCTTTTTTAATGGATTCCTCTTTCATTCCCGGTGGCGATCACACTACTGGAACCGGAAATATGTTAATCATCAACACCGCAACCACGGGCAATAGATTCTTTTGGACCACAGGTGATACCGGTGGCGCGATTGGCGGATTTACTCCCGGAACGACCTACACGTTTTCCTATTGGATCAAATCGGTCTCCAACGAAGTAACCGGTCCAACTACACAAGCCAATATTGGTGCGTTTTTTGTCAACGCCAACAACATCAATCCAACTACACTAAACAACCTTGCTCCTTTACCATCTGAGGGTTGGAAACAAGTCAGCTACTCTTTCGTTGCCACAGCTACAGCCGTTTTGGTGCGTTTGCGTACGATTAACTTTGGTGCACTCGGAAACGATTTTGCCATCGACGACGTATCGATTACTGAAGGCGCACTTCCTTTTGTTGGTTCGTATACCTCTACCAATCCGACGTGTCCCGATTCGGCCGACGGTTCAATTACCGTAAGTCTTTCAGGTGGATTTTTACCGTATTCGGCGTATACCTTAACAGGTACTTCCTCACAATCAAATGCGAATGGAATCTTTACCGGATTGTCGGCGGGTACGTATTCCGTTTCGGTTTCCGATGCCACTGGCGCGGTTTATTCGGCATCCAATATAATATTGTCAGTATCGAACGATTTACTAGTGAGTCCACCTACAACGATTTGCGCAGGCGAGACGACGCAATTGACGGCCAGCGGCGGAATCGGAACGTATCTTTGGACGGCAAATCCACCCGATAGCTCCATTACCAATCCGAATAGCGCGACGCAAAATGTAAGTCCAACGGTTACCACAACCTATACCATTACTTCGGGTTCGGCTTCTACTCCAACTAATTTGGTGTTCAACGGCGATTTCACGCAAGGAAATGTAGGGTTCACCACCGAATACAACCTCGTAATCGACCCCAACCCGTTTGGCGTGCAGTCGTCCTACAACATCGTTCAAAATCCAAACGATTGGTTTGCACCCTTTGCATCGTGTGGCGATCATACGACTGGCACTGGAAATTTGATGGTTTTAGATGGTTCAACCGATCCAACGGGACAAATTAAAGTATGGTGCAACGAAACGTCCATCGCGGTAGTTCCGAATACTAATTATACGTTTTCGTACTATGTTGCTTCAGTAGCACCCGAAAACCCAGCGCGATTGGAAGTATTCATTAATGGATTTTCGCTTGGCGCACCTCTACTCGCTCCTTCTACAACCTGTGTGTGGACGTTGCATTCCTTCCAATGGAATTCTGGAAGCAATACCATCGCCGACATCTGTATTTACGATAGAGAATTCATCGACTTCGGAAATGATTTTGCCCTCGACGATATTTCGCTAGCCGAAACGGTGACGTGTTTTTACGAAAAAACGGTGACCGTGACCGTAAATCAACCAATAATTCCAACGTTCAACCCTGTAAATCCAATTTGCTTGGGAGAAACATTGAACGCGTTGCCTACGACATCACTAAACGGTTACACTGGAGTTTGGTCGCCCGCTTTAAATCCAACCGTTACCACAACGTACACGTTTACGCCCACAAGCGGACAAACATGCGTGACAACAGCCAACCTAACCATTACCGTAAATCAACCGGTAGTTCCAACGTTCAATTCGGTGAATCCAATTTGTTCGGGCGAAACATTGAGCGCGTTACCTACAACCTCACTCAACGGCTATACCGGAGTTTGGTCGCCCGCTTTAAATTCAACTGCCACCACAACGTATACGTTTACGCCCACAAGCGGACAACCATGTGTGACAACAGCCAACTTAACGATCACCGTAAATCAACCGATACTTCCAACGTTCAACCCAGTAAATCCAATTTGTTCGGGCGAAACATTGAATCCGTTACCCACAACCTCACTCAACGGATACAGCGGCGTTTGGTCACCGGCGTTAAACAATGCAAGTACGACCACGTATACATTTACACCCACTGCTGGACAATGTGCTTCGACCGCTACACTCACTATTCCTGTAAATCAAGCGCCTGAATTTAGCATCAATGAAGCTTGCGACGGCATCAGTTATACCTTGAGCGCGGTCGAATCCAACAGTTCTAATGCAACGTATTCATGGCTCAATCCGTCGAATGTGCAAATCGGAACCGATTCATCTGTTGTCATTTCCGTTTCCGGATTGTACACGTTGGTCATCACTCAAAATGGGTGCAGCAATCAAGAAACCGTGAACGTCATCAGTCCGTTTTGCTCGATTCAAAAAGGAATTTCTCCCAACAATGACGGGATGAACGACAACTTTGATTTAGCGGGTTACAACGTCAATAATTTAAAGATTTTCAATCGATACGGCACCATCGCTTATGAAAAAGCGGCCTATCAAGATGAGTGGTTTGGTCAATCGAATAACGGAAATGAATTGCCTGATGGAACCTATTATTATGTAATTGATTTTAACGGATTGCAAGCCAAAACGGGTTGGATTTACATCAACCGACAAAAATAATCGATTCTGATTTTAAATAAAGTTCGATAAAAATGAAGTTCTCAAAAAAAATACTCGCTTTAGTTTTCCTACTGGCATCATCCTACTTGCAGGCGCAATTGGGATTTTGTACCGGAAGTAAAGGCGATCCTGTTTTTGATGAAAATTTCGGAAACGGAACCAATTACGGTCCGGCTTTACCCGCTGGAACGACCAATTATCCATTTGTGACGGGCAGTCCGAACGACGGAAGTTATACCTTATTTTACCGAACCAACCTGTACAGCACATGGCATTATTCGCTCGATCACACGCCCGACACGACCAATGGCGTCAACGGAAAGTGCTTGATTGTGAACGCCAATGCCAATACTTCAGGCGAATTTTACAAGCGAATCGTTACCGGATTGTGCATCAACACTACGTTTGAATTTTCGGCTTGGGTGATGAATGTGTACAATCCTGGCTCCGGATTTTGTGGTGCTAACGAAAAGCCCATCAACATCCAGTTCGAAATCTGGAATGATACCGAAACCGTACTTTTAGGCTCGGGAAATACGGGCAATATTATGGGTTCGTTCAGTCCGGTGTGGCAGCAATTCGGAATTGTATTCACCACTTCCAGTCAGACGAGCGTCGTTTTAAAAATGAAGAACAACGGCGTGGGCGGATGCGGAAATGATTTGGCCATCGACGACATCATCTTCCGTTCGTGCGGCGATTTGACGACTATTGGCATTCCGAGTACGACGGGAAACAGCATCACTTTTTGTCAAGGTCAGAGTTCGTCTTCGATAACGCTTCAAGCTACAACCACGGGAACATCACCCTATTTTTACCAATGGCAAAGCAGCACGAACGGCTTTATATGGAACGACATTCCGGGTGCCAATTCTGCCACTTATATCACACCCAACCTCACCACACAAACCTTTTTTAGAACCAAAGTAGCACAAGATATTGCCAATTTGAGCAACGACTTTTGTTCTACGATTTCCAATATTTTTACGGTCAATTTTTCCAGTACGCCCAATACGAGTACGAGTAACGGAGATGCAACCATCTGCAGTAACCAACCCATTCCCCAATTATCCGTTACTGCAGATGCATCGACGGGTGTGAATTGGTACAATGCGCCTAGTGGCGGAACATTATTGCTGGCCAATTCTACGACCTACACGCCGACAAGCGCGGGCACGTATTATGCAGAAACCTACAATTTGACCAACAGTTGCCTCAGCTCAACCCGAACGCCTGTAACGCTGACCATTGTTCCGCTACCGACGGTGACCATTTCTGGAAGTACCTCTATTTGCAGTGGAAATACAGCAATCATTTCGTTTTCTGGAACTCCAAATACTACCGTATTATATACCGTTGATGGCGGTGCTAACCAATCGTTACTTTTAGATCTAAACGGATTGGCTAGTATTACGACTCCGGCATTGACAGCAAGCAGTACGTATACGCTGGTCAGCGGAACGTCTTCGGTTTTGAGTTCGTGTACGGCTTCGCTTACTGGTTCGGTAACTATTGCGGTGAATGCAACGCCGACGGTTACGATTTCAGGTGATACTTCGGTTTGCGTAAATTCGCCCGCCACCATCACGCTCAGTAACGGAACAGCCAACGCCACGGTGACATATACTGTAAACGGCGGTGCGAATCAAACCCTACCACTGAATTCCAGCGGAAGCGCAACGATTGCGATTCCGAGTGTGACGTCTACTTTAGTGTATGATTTAGTGAGTGTAACGTCGAGCGGCGTGAACGGCTGTACGCAATTGCTCAACCAGTCGTTTACGATTTCAATTGTTCCGTTGCCAACGGCGAATTTGACCGCGAGTCCACTTGCCGTGTGTTCAGGTCAGACGTCTACGCTCAATTTCAGCGGAACGCCCAACGCGGTGGTCACGTATACCGAAAATGGTGGCGCGAATCAAACGATAACTTTAAATTCGGCTGGAGCTGCTTCGATTGCAACTGTAGCCATCACCACGGCAACCACGTATCAATTGGTGAATGTCACGCTGGGCGGAACATCTACTTGTACGCAGACGGTTTCCGATTCGGTGACCCTTACCCTCAATCCGACTCCAACGGCCAATTATAATGGAAGCTTGAATTATTGCTCGGGTGAAACGACGGCGATTACGTTAATGTCTAACCTTGTCGGCACTACGTTCAATTGGACAGTCGTGCAAAACGGAAGCAGCGGTGCGACTTCGGGCACGGGCGATGTCATCAATCAAGTTCTCAGTACCACTTCCGTTACAGACGGAACTGCGGTATATACCGTCACGCCGTTTTTTAATGGTTGTGCCGGAACTCCGATTTCGATAACCGTGACCGTTCATGCGTTGCCGAATCCGACGACGGGTGACGGCGTTATTTGTTTGAACTCCAATTCGACGGCAGCATCGTATCTGCTGGACACTAATTTAAACGCCACCGATTACAGTTTTGTGTGGACGTTTAACAACACTGTGATTCCGAATACTTTTGGGAATACCTACAACGCGACGCAAATAGGAACCTATACCGTCGTGGCAACGAACCTGCTTACAGGTTGCGTTTCAGCGGTTGATACGGCTTTGGTGAGCGCTTCCAATCAGGGTGAGAGTCTGATTGTAACGCAAACCGAAGCGTTCACCGATTATCCGATGATTACGGTGACGGTTGTGGGTGGTGATGGTCCGTTTTTGTATCAATTGAATGATGGTGTTTTTCAATCGTCGAATGTGTTTTATCCGATTGCCTCGGGAACGCAGACGATTACGGTCGTGGACGAAAGTTTCTGTACCAATTTAACGGCTGAAGTTATCTTAATCAATTATCCGCATTATTTCACTCCGAATGGCGACGGCATACACGATACGTGGAACATTAGAGGCGTGAATGCGAATGCGCGCATCTTGATTTTTGACCGCTACGGAAAACTTCTGAAGCAAATCAGTCCCGAGAGTTCAGGTTGGGATGGCACGTACAACGGTCAGCCGCTACTGGCCGACGATTATTGGTTTTCGATTGATTACATTGAAAACGGAGCACCAAAAACATTCAGCGCGCACTTTTCGCTGAAACGATAACACACAGAACGTTAGGTTAGTTTTAGTTTCCAAAGTCTCAAATTCAATACCTTACTGCACGAATTCTAGGGTCAAGCGGAAGTTTTTGCTTTGTCTTTAAACAATGCTTGATCGTACTAGTCAATGCCCTAGCCCAGACCGCAGTGTAACGCTTTTTGAATCGTGTGGTTTGTTTTTCTTGCGGCAAAGCAGCGACCAACAGAAGCTCGCTTTGCGGTATAGAAAAACAGCCACAGGAGAAAAAACGTGCAACGTAGGGCTGGATAAAAGCTCCCAAAAAGCAAACGGACAACGTACGGGCTGAAAAAAGTTTAACAGTATAATACCGTTGTATTTATAGTTCTTTTTATATTAATAGATATATTTGTCTTTTGTCTTATTAATCAAACACCTGCTGTGAAATGAAAAAATTACTATTTCTTTTATTATGTACCACTACTCTTTTTGCTCAAAACGAGCCTCAATTGCAATGGGCCTACCAACAACCCAGCCCAATACTGGGTGGAGCCATTAATATAATTGACTCTACTAGAGATAGTTCGGGGAATCTTTATTATATAGGTACTTTTTCGAGTACAGCCGATTTTGATCCATCGGGTGCGGCTTCCAATCTTACTTCTCTTGCTCTTCGTGATATCTTTATTGCAAAATATACCTCCAATGGCGATTTTGTTTGGGCAAAAAACATTACGGGAACAGGCGACATGAGACCCAGAGCAATTGAAATTGTAGCCAACTCAATTTTCTTCACGGGTAGTTATAGAAACACCATAGATGTAGATGCTTCGACATCTACTACGGTTAACTTAGTGGCCACTTTAGATTACGATATATTTATGGTCAAATATGATTTAAACGGGAATTTTTTAACTGGTAAATCAATTGGTGGAACCGGGCCTGATGACGTTACTGATATCAAGTTTAATTCGAATCATATTTTCATCGCTGGTGTATTCAGAGGTACGGTAGATTTTGATCCTGCCGTAGGGACAATTTTCAATTTGTCAACAGGAGCTTCATCGGATGGATTTATTGGAAAATATACTACTGACTTAGATTTCACCAATGCATTTAGCATATCGGGTACAGGTACAGAAAACCTTACTTCTTTAGGTTTTAATTCAGTTGGAGACCTTTATGTAACCGGAAATACATCGGGGCTAACTGATTTTGATCCTTCCGCGTCTAGCACTACTATCAACCAACCTACTGGTCGCACCTCTTTTATTGCCAAATACACCAACGCAGGAGGATTTGTTTGGGTTAAAAATATTGGAGGAAGAACTGGATCATCGGACATTTTTACAAGCAAACTTATAGTCGGTAGCGATAATTCATTATATGTTGCTGGGCAATTTAATAATTTATCTGATTTTGATCCTTCGCCTGCTGGTATGGTTTCCATAAATTCAATAAACGATGATGTATTCTTTGCAAAGTATGATGCCGATGGAAATTATATGTGGGTTAAAATAATTGGTGGTTTTTCTTCCGTTGAGACTTTTACTAGTTTTGCAATGGATGATTCCAATAACCTCTATGTAACGGGTGCCTTAAATGGTGTGGTTGACTTTGATGTCAATGCCGGAACCGTAACTATTGATTCGGCCAATGGTCTTGGATTTTTTGCTAAATATTCTAGCGCAGGTGCATTGAGTTATGTTTTCAACACTGAAACAACAGGTACAAAAGCGTTGTTCGATTCGACTACAAATAGTATCATTCTATCGGGATTCTTTTTTGGATACCGCGATTTTGATTTGTCGACTAACTCCGCTATTTTATATTCCGAGTTAAACAACTCCTTTTTTAGTAAATTCAGTACTACTGGTAGTTTTGTGTATGCCAAACAAATTGGAAATTATTCCACTAGTTTTGCAACTAATTTTGTAAGCACTGATGTTAATGGCGATGTATACCGTGCCGGCAACTTTGGTGCAACGTTAGATTTAGATCCTTCGACTGCTGTTTCTGAAGTTACCTCGGCTGGTTGGACCGATTCGTATCTTGCAAAATATTCTGCTGCTGGAGCTCTTTTATGGGCAAAATCGATTAATGGAACTTTGTTTAACGGCATTAACGCCATGAATACTGATGCTGGGGGCAACATGTATATCATGGGTCGATTTTTAGGGACTGTAGATTTTGATCCTTCTGCTAACGTGGCCAACTTAATTTCAACCACTAATACCGTATCTGAAACGTATATTGCTAAGTATGATTCGAGCGGGAATTATGTTTGGGCTAAAAAATTCACGAGCTCTTTTGCTGTTTCCGATATCAAGTTTGACACGTTAGGGAATATGTATTACATAGCAAGGTTTACAGACACTATTGATGTAGACCCATCACCGACAAGCCAAATCAACTTTACTGCTTTGGGAATAGCTGATGTTGCTTTTTCAAAATTTAATCCACAAGGAGATCTGCTTTGGGCTAAAGCCATTCAAGCTATTGATGCTAGTGGTGCCATCAATGAAACGCATCTTTTTGTCAGCTCAAATGCTGTTCTTATATCCGGATTCTTTTCGGGAGATATGGATTTTAACCCTTCTTCAACCGAAGTAGCCCTATTTACTACACAAGGATTAGACGGTTGTTTAGCCAAGTATGATTTAGATGGTACTTATCAATCTGTAAATCAATACCCATCTACAATCAACAATATTGTAACCAATGCGATGACTGATTCTAATAATAATACGATCATTGTTACACTTTTAGAAGGTGATGCTGATTTTGATTTATCGGATGGGACTACAATGCTTTCTTCTCCACCAGGAGACAATATAGCTATTGCCAAATACAGTCCGAGTGGTGACTTATTATGGGCAAAAGTTACAGAAGGTGGCGGTAGTGATTTTGGAGCTGGTTTTAATTTTAGAGACACGCAAGCTTTTATTGATGGCAATGATTCCATTATACTAAATGGCGTTTTTTATGGAAATTATGATTTTGATCCTTCCAGTGGTATCACTAATTTGGTTTCTTCTTTTAATTTAAGTACTCAACTTTATAAAGGACATGTTTTTGTAGCAAAATTCAATTCGGCCGGTGATTTTATTACAGCCAATAAAATTAATGGAGATTACGAAGCCATAGTTACCTCTGCTGTTTTGGCAAACAATCAAGATTTAGTATTTTCGGGTTCAGTTTATGGTACTGCCGATTTTGATTTTACCTCAAACGTTCAAAACCTAACCTCTTCTTCTGTAAACTATGGCGACCGGTTTTTTGCACGCTATTCCGTTGGAACATTAGACGTTGCTGAGAACAATTTAGAAGGTAATTCGTTTGTAGTGTACCCGAATCCAACTACGAATCACCTGAACATCTATCATCCATCGGTAACCGATTTTGATATAACGATTACCGACATCAGCGGAAAAGTGTTACTCCAAAAGAACAACACTACTGAAACGTTGTTGAATGTGTCAAACTATCCTCAAGGTCTTTATTTTATTACGTTAACCAACAGACAAGATAGTTCAACAACTACCTTGAAATTCATAAAAGAATAGTAGACCGTTGTAGCAAAAACTCCTATGGACTTTTTGCTGTGACGTAACACACAAAAACAGCGTTAGTATCCAGAAACGGAATGCTAACGCTGTTTTTATGATGTAGTGCAATGGGTTTTTTTGCTTAAGCGAATTTTCTGTGTGAATACGAGAAGTTTGGGCTGGCTTTATCGATAGAAAACGTAATTGCTATTTTAGTCAACAGCCTAGCCCAGACCGCAGTGTAACGCTTTTTGAATCGTGTGGTTTGTTTTTCTTGCGGCAAAGCAGCGACCAACGGAAGCTCGCTTTGTGGTATAGAAAAACAGCCACACGAGAAAAAACGTGCAACGTAGGGCTGGACAAAAGCTTCCAAAAAGCGAACGGACAACGCGTACTAGCTAAAAAAATTTAACGGTATAATACGTTGCATTTATGGTTCTTTTTATATAAATATTTATATTTGTCTTTTGTCTTATTAACCAAACACATGCTGTGAAATGAAAAAATTACTATTTCTTTTATTGTTTACCACTACTCTTTTTGCACAAAACGAGCCTCAATTGCAATGGGCCTACCAACAACCCAGCCCAATCGTTGGTGGAAGCGTAACCATAATTAACTCTACTCGAGATAGTTCTGGAAATCTGTACTTTTTGGGCACCTTTTCGAATACGGCCGATTTTGATCCATCGGGTGCAACTTCCAATCTTTCTTCTATTGGTACTACCGATATGTTTATTGCAAAATATACCTCCAATGGAGATTATGTTTGGGCAAAAAACATTACAGGAACAGGAACCATAACACCCAGATCTATTGAAATAGGTGCCAATTCGCTATTTTTTGCGGGTACGTATACTAACACTGTTGACATAAATGCGTCCACATCTACTTCGGTTAACTTAGTGTCTAACGGAGAAACCGATATATTTATGGCCAAATATGATTTAAACGGGAATTTTTTAGCCGGTAAAACAATTGGTGGAGACTTAGCTGACACGTTAAATGATATGAAATTTAATTCGAATCAAATTTTTATAACGGGTTCCTATCGAGATACGGTCGATTTTGATCCTGCTGTAGGAAGCATTTTCTCTTTGACAGCTTCTGGCGGAGCCAACTTCCAAGACGGTTATTTTGGACTATATACTTCTGGCTTAGATTTTGGAAATGCATTCAGTATTTCGGGTACAGCAGCAGAAACCCTTACTTCTATGAGTTTCGATTCATCGGGAAATATGTATCTAACGGGTAATCTATCGGTAGGAACTACCGATTTTGATCCTTCGGGCGCTGTTACTACTTTGGTAACACCTGCAGGCTCAAGTCGTACCACTTTTATTGCTAAATACACTAATGCAGGTGGTTTTCTTTGGGTTAAAAGTATTGGAGCCCGATCTACAGCCGATTATGTAAACAAAATAGTAGTCGGCAGCGATAATTCACTGTATGTGGCGGGACAATTTAATATTTCATCTGATTTTGATCCTTCGGCTGCTACCGTTAGTCTTGTTCCTTCTAGTATTGATGTTTATCTTGCCAAGTATGATGTCGATGGTAATTATAATTGGGCTGGAAAAATTGGTGGTTCTTCAAGTGAGACATTTACTAGTTTCGTTCTTGATGACTCGAATAACATCTATCTAACGGGTGCCTTTTCGGGTGTGGTTGACTTTGATATCAACGCTGGAACCGTAACTATTGATTCGGCCAATGGCACTGGTTTTTTTGCTAAATATTCTAGCGCAGGTGTATTGAGTTATGCCTTCAACACAGAAACGACTGGCACAAAAGCGTTGTTCGATTCGACTACCAATAGTATCCTTCTATCGGGAACTTTTTCGGGATACCGCGATTTTGATGTATCGGCTAACTCCGCTATTTTATATGCTGATGTTATTAATTCGTTTTTCAGCAAATACACTGTCAATGGTGGTTATCTTTATGTCAAGCAAATTGGAAATTATGCCGCTACTGTTTTAGTTAATTTTGTGGGCACCGATGCTGCTGGAGCTGTGTATCGAGCAGGAAACTATGGAGGAACGTTAGATTTAGACCCTTCGGCGGGTACTTCTGAAGTAACTTCGTTAGGTTGGACCGATTCATATCTCGCAAAATATTCTGCTGCTGGAACTCTTTTATGGGCAAAATCAATTGGAGGAAATTTGTTTAGCGGTATTAGTGCTATGAACACTGATGAGAATGGAAATACGTATATCATGGGTCGATTTTTAGGGACTGTAGATTTTGATCCTTCTGCCAACGTAGCCAACTTAATTTCAACCACTAACACCCTATCTGAAACGTTCATTGCTAAGTATGATTCGAGCGGGAATTATGTTTGGGCTAAAAAATTTACAGGTTCTTTTGGTGTTTCTGACATCAAGTTTGACACGTTAGGTAATATGTATTATGTAGCAAGGTTTGGTGGCACTGTTGATTTCGACCCATCGCCTACAAGTGCAACTACCCTAACTTCTATAGGTGGTATTGACGTTGCATTTTCAAAATTTAGTCCACAAGGTGATTTCATTTGGGGTAAAGCCATTCAAGCTATAGCTTTAGGTGGTGCCATCAATGAAACCCATCTTTTTGTAAACTCGAATGCTGTGCTTATATCCGGATTCTTTACAGGCGATATGGATTTTAACCCTTCTTTAACCGAAGTAGCACTATTTAGTACACAAGGATTAGATGGTTGTTTAGCAAAGTATGATTTAGATGGTAATTATCAATCGGTAAATCATTTCATTTCTAGCGTAAACAATATAGTAACCAATGCGATGACTGATTCTAATAACAATACGATCGTTGTTACACTTTTAGAAGGCGATGCCGATTTTGATTTTTCAAGTGGCACCACAACCCTTTCTTCGGCATCTGGAGTCAATATTGCTATTGCCAAATACAGTCCGAGTGGTGCGTTATTATGGGCAAAAGTTACACAAGGTGTGGATGCTGATTTTGGGAATGGTTTTAATTTTAGAGACACACAAGCTTTTGTTGATGCCAACGATTCTATTATTATAAACGGCGCCTTTTTTGGAAATTATGATTTTGATCCTTCCAGTGGCGTTACTAATTTGAGCTCTACTTATAATACAAGCACTCAAATTTATAGAGGAAATGTTTTTGTCGCAAAATTTAATTCGGCGGGTGACTTTATTACAGCCAATAAATTTGATGGAACCTATGGAGCTGTTGTTACCTCTGCTGTTTTGGCAAACAATCAAGATTTAGTATTTACGGGAGGTTTTACGGGAACAGCAGATTTTGATTTTACCTCAAGCGTTCAAAATCTAACCTCTTCTTCTTTAACCTATGACGATCGGTTTTTTGCACGATATTCAACAGGAACATTAGACGTTGCAGATAATAATTTAGAACGTAATTCGTTTGTGGTGTATCCGAATCCAACTACAAATAACCTGAACATTTATCATCCTTCTATAACTGATTTTGACGTAACGATTACTGACATCAGCGGAAAAGTATTACTCCAAAAAAACAACACTGTTGAAACGGTAGTGAATGTGGCAGATTATCCTCAAGGTCTTTATTTTATCACGTTAACCAATAGACAAGACAATACGACAACGACCTTGAAATTCATAAAAGAATAGTACGTAAGCAAAAGCCTTCAAAGCTTTTCGCTCAACGATTCATACAACTAAAAACAGCGTTAATTTCCCGAAACGGAATGCTAACGCTGTTTTATTTTACCAGAATTTGAGAAGTCAAAAAAAGTTTCACACGAATTGGCACGAATTAGCACAAAAGAATAAAAATAAATTCGTGCAAATTGGTGGAACCTGCCTGACGGCAGACAGGTTCGTGTCTAATTTTTATTTAACTAGAATTTGAGAAGTCAAAAAAAGTTTTACACGAATTGGCACGAATTAACACAAAAGAATAAAAATAAATTCGTGTAAATTGGTGGAACCTGCCTGACGGCAGACAGGTTCGTGCCTTCTTTTATTTTACGAGAATTTGAGAAGTCAAAAAAAGTTTTACACGAATTAGCACGAATTATCACGAAAGAATAAAAATAAATTCGTGCAAATTGGTGGAACCTGCCTGACGGCAGACAGGTTCGTGTCTAATTTTTCAACTGAATTGGTGTAACCTAAGAAACTATTTCGGTAAGGGCGCGCCAACGGCAACCGAACATACATGTCCTTCTTGTCCGTGTGGCGGATTCATTCCTGGCGCTGTTACTACCGGAGTAGTCGTTGGAGCATTGTTGTTCACTGTAGTAATGGTCGCACCGTTGGACGTTACCGTTCCGGGTGTAGTCGTGGCCGACGAAATGGTTACGGGTTTGGTGGTTTGCCCAGCTGCAGGAGCTGTTTTTGGAGCCGAATTTAACGGAGCGCCGACGGCAATTTCGCAACGATGACCGGGTTGACCGTGCGGCGGATTCATTCCGGGTGCGGTTGCTACGGGTGTTGCCGCTGCGGGTGTAGTCGTTGTAGTAGAATAATTAGCTGAACCATTCATCACCGAATTGGCCGTCGTTCCAGCGGGTGCAGTTTGCGGTGGCATCACCGATTCGATGGTTCGTTCGGGTTCGGTTGTGGTTACGGGATCATCGGAAAGCTCGGTTTTTTTACACGAAACCAAAGACAACGAAGCCAATACGAGTAGGGAAAAGATATTTTTCATGAGGTATTTTTATTTCAAATATAAAGTTTTTTTGGATAGGTTGGGAGAATTGGGAATTATTTAAGCATGCTACTACACTCAGCTCAGCAATAGTAAAAAAAGCCTTTAAAGTAATTAAGATGCTTTTTTAATACCTTCTACTTGTTTAGATTAGGAACAAATACTATCGGTTAAAAGACTACAAAAGGCATCAAAAATCACCAACTACTCGCCATTCAAAAAGTCCTGCAAAGCGCATGGTGTTTTCCCTTAATCCTTCCCTTACAGAAAAGAAGAATTGCAAGTAATAAATTGATTTTCAGCAATAAAAAACTTTAATTTGTGAGTATCAACGACAACCAATTCATTCATCTTAAACCATTTGTACCATGGAAAAAATAGTAAGTTTCATTGAGCGACTCTACAACACCATTTTTTATAACGGCTTTTACATCCTACTCTCAATTATATTCCCTTTTATCATTTATAAAATGGACACTGGTCACGAAATCATCGAAAACATTCTCGACGACCACAGCGGGCTGAACACTTCTTTGATCATATTTGCGTTTTTTTTAGTTTCTTTTAGTGTGTGGAGTGTGCCCACTTTGGCCATCCGTTTGTGGAAATTTGTTACTGGAAATACAACAAGTAATGAAGTTTTATACCAATATTTATGCACCATTTATGGAGGCACTGAAAACAAACAAAACAACAAGTGCGAGAACAATAAAATCAATTTGCACGTTCAGTTTCCCATCCGAAATGTGGCTATTTTTCCTTGGGCGTTGTTTATTCTTACTTGTGTTACTATTTTTTCAAATCCCATTTTCACCTTTATAGCAGCCGTATTGATGTTTTTTGCTTTTTGGTTCATCAACCGAAACATCAATAGAATAGCCATCACCTACAACCGATGGCTGTTTAAAAAAGAAGTCGAAACTTCCGAAAGAAAATTAATGATGCGCTATTTTATCTTTATTTTCATCTTCTTGTTTTTCACCTTCATTCCTGCCTTTATAGAATTATTGGGTCAAGTTTTCGAATCAATCGAAATCAGAAGTACACTACTTATCGCCTTCAATGTGTTGCAACTCTTTGCTTTTTATACGTTTATCAGTTACCTCGAAAGTATGGGGGGAAAAATAGACGCCAAAACCCGGTACCGCATTTCAAGTTACAGTTATGGTTTTGTGATTGTTACCTGCATCGCCATCATTATTGGTTTATTTATTAGCAATCGATTGTGTACGATTTCGATGATCAGTCCCATTTTTGTGGTGGTGGCAATAACGGCCACTATGATTTTGTTCTTTGATATCTTTTTCACTTCACAATTGCTGTTAACGCACATTGCGAGTTCGATCAAACTCGCCTGCGTTCATGGTAAAAATTGTGAGCTCAAAGTAACCTCTTCCCGAAAATTAAATTTTTACCGACTGTTCATCAATTTGAGTGTTATTTTATTTGTTTATATTTACTTGTTTCGTTCGATGCACAAGCACGAAATCAGAGAAGTAGCCGTTGATAGCACCATCAAACAGACTGAAGTTTTTAAAGACAAACGACCTACTATTGAAGCGTATTTTAAAAAATGGCTGCTCAATAACCACCAGATAAGCAACAGTACAGACACCGAAAATTTGGAACAACCAATTAATATCTATTTGGTTTCGGGCCCAGGCGGTGGCTCAAGAGCGGCGGTATGGTTTTACCTGAGCATGAAAAAGCTTGACAGAAAATACGGCGATCAATTTTATAAAAATATTTTTTCCATTTCGACCGTTTCGGGTTCTACTTCGGGAGCGAATATGTTTTTGGCCGAAAAATACCTTCAAATTAAAGATACAAGTGCATTGCGTTTGTCCAAAAACATCTATTCTAAAAACTATTTCTCGAGTGCTTTTTTTGGTCTTTTGGTGGGCGACGGATTAGAAGGACTACTTGGTACAGTTTCCTCACAAACCTTAGATCGAAACTACTATTTACAAAAAGAAGAAATGAATGGTTTTTGCGATGCTTACGGATTAAAGGGTAAAACACGGCAAAAAGCCCAAGACTATTTTGAAAACGACATAGTGTATCCGTACAAAAATTATGACTTCCCGTTGTTTTTTATCAACACTACCATTATTGATTTTGGGAAACGCGGTGTGTTTGCTCCTGTCAAACTCCACCCATCCTACAGTCATGCAACCGACTTGTACCAAATTTACGCTTCGGGATGTTGCAACAGTGGATTACCGATGGTTACGTGTGTCAATCAAAGTCAAGCGTTTCCATTGATAAACGCCTACAATTACCTAGAAGGCGCGGGTCGTTTGTGCGATGGCGGATTGTATGATAATTCGGGTTGTACAACGACTTTAGAAATTTACCAAGCCTTGCGCAAATACATCAAAAACAATAATTTAAAAAACATCCGCATCGTTTGCTTGAACATCAACAACAGCATGATTAGCAACGAGTTCTGTCCCAAATACACTTCGTCGTCCGTACTAAACACGCTTACGGGTGTGGCCAGTGTTCCCTTTGGAGGTCATGAAACCTACTCGGCGTTGAACTTAACACGCCAAGTAAAAAACCACAATTATTTTTGCCCTAGCCTTACGGGAAAATACACGCTAAAAGACGAAGTAATCACTGTTGACACAAACAAGAAATACAATTTGACTCGAATGTTAAGCAAAAAATCCATCGACAAGATGAACAAGGATTTGAATAAGCGAATTGAAATTACCTACAGTGTTTTGGACAGAAAAAAAATCGTCGAACCTATTGCCGAAGTTCAACAAGCCGAAACCAGTTCAGCAAAAAGATAACTCTATGGGTGGTATAACTCAGATTAAACCCGATGCGAAAGTGTCGGGTTTTTTATTTTAAATATAAATTTTTTAGGATAGGTTGGGTGAATTAGGAATGTTAAAAATTCTCTTCTAAGATGGTTATAAATTCTAAAAGGATGACATGCTGAATAAGTGCTATCTATAATTATCGGAACACGTTACTCTTAGTCCGTTGTATGAAAGTCAACATAATTTTAGTTTTGTTTGTGCCAACTTAACAAAACTAAATGGATATCAATCAAAAAATTGGCGAACGTATTCGTGAGTTACGAAAAACAAAAAGCCTCTCACAAGAAGGCTTGGCAAACCTAGCAGAAGTAGACAGAACCTATATGACAGGAGTTGAAACTGGAAAACGGAACATTACAGTAAAAATTCTTGAAAAAATAATTAGGGCACTCGACTGTAATTACAAAACTTTTTTTGACGATAAATTGTTCGAAGATGAAGAAATCTAACCTAAAAGCCATAGACATTTTTAGTGGAGCTGGAGGAATGAGTATTGGTGCATTAATGGCTGGTATTGATGTAGTAATTGCTGTTGAATATGACGAACACGCTGCCGCAACTTTCAAAGCAAACCACACAAACGCTGAGATTATAACAGACGACATAAGAAACGTAACTCTCGAAGACAAATATAAAAACCCGTTTTTGCTGTTTGGAGGACCGCCATGTCAGGGGTTTTCCACATCTAACACCAAAACCAGAAATAAAAAAAACGCAAACAACTCCCTATTTTGGGAATACATTAGACAAGTAAAAGAACTCAAACCAGAGTGGTTTGTTTTTGAGAATGTTGAAGGCATAACCTCTTTTGAAAAAGGAACTGTCGTAAATAAGCTAAAAGCAGAATTCAAAAAGTTAGGCTATGAAACCGAATGGGACGTTTTAATAGCTTCAGATTATGGAGTTCCCCAAAACAGAAATCGTTTTTTTATGATAGGAAATAGAATGAATGTGAAGTTTATTTTTCCCGAAAAGCATGATAAAACTGTTACTGTAGAAGAAGCCATTAAAGATTTACCTAAACTTAAAAACGGTGATTCATTTGAGCTACTAAACTATCGTAAAGTAAAAACTAATGATTACATAAATTTGATGAGAGGTAATTCAAAAAAAGCTCCACAAAATTTTGTGTCAAGAAATAAAGAATATGTCTTAGAGCGATATAAACACATAAAGCCCGGACAAAATTGGAAAGCAATTCCTGAAGAGTTAATGCAAAATTACACTGACACCAAAAATTGTCATAGTGGAATTTATAAACGATTAGACCCAAAAAGTCCTTCCGTTGTAATAGCAAATTACAGAAAAAACATGTTGATTCATCCTTTTGAAGACAGGGGTTTGTCCGTTAGAGAAGCCGCGAGAATTCAAAGTTTTCCTGATAATTTTATTTTTAAAGGAAATCTTTCGTTTCAACAGCAGCAAATTGGAAATGCTGTACCACCCTTATTAGCAAAAGCAATTTTTGAGCAAATTATTAAATTAACCCCTAATGGCAAAAACAAAAAATGAGGAAAACTTTTTAAAGTTTAACTTTGACGTAAGTGCGTTTAGACTTTTAGGCAGAGAATTAATAACGGACAGAATAACTGCATTATTTGAGTTAGTAAAGAATTCTTATGACTCAAATGCAAATCATGTCACTATTGAGTTTATAAAGATAAATCCTATTAGTGATGAAACTAAAATAATAATCAGCGATGATGGATTTGGCATGGATTATAGTGATGTCAAAAACAGATGGATGGTAATAGGAACAAGTAGTAAACGCAGAGATAGAAAAACACCAGAGCCTTATAATAGAATTGTGTCGGGGAAAAAAGGAATTGGTAGATTTGCTGTTGATAAACTTGGCTCAAAATTAGTTTTAAAAACTAAGAAAAAAGGAACTAATCAACTATTTTGTTTAGAAACAGATTGGATTAAATATTCAAAAATTGAAAACAGTCAAATGTCTTTGAATTTTGAAGAATCTAAGGATTTTTTTACTGATATTAAAAACAGGTATTGGCTAGAAAGCACAGATAATCTAATACATGGAACTAAACTTGAAATATCAGGAATTGAAGAAGAATGGACTGAAAAAGATATTGACCGAGCATATAAGGAACTATCGAAACTTGTTTCTCCTAATAATGATGCTAAACTATATCCATTTCACATAAATATTAAATCAGAATATGAAAAGTATAAGGATGTTTCTATAAAACCTCAAATAATTGATTTCGCTACTTTAAAATTCGAATTGTCATACAATTTAGAAGAAAACACACAAGAAATATTACAGTTTAAAAACAATCAATTAAACATAATTAATGTTCCTATAAGAGATTGCGGACCTTTAAAAAGCACTATATATTATTTTGATAAACCTGCAAAAGATAAATACAAAAAATATTTTAACGTTGAAATTGATGGTATAAAAATATATAGAGATGGACTAATCACGACTCCATTTGCTGAATATGTAGATAATCAAAATGAACAAAAAGATATTTTAGGTCTTGATAAAAGAAGATGGTCAGGTTTTTTTGATAGGTTAGGGACAAGAGATTTATTAGGTTATATTGAAATAACAGATAAGTTAAACCCATACATTATTGAATCTACAAACAGACAAGGATTTGTAGATAATAAACCCTTTTATCAACTGAAGAAATTTGTCATTGAACAAATACAACAAATTGAAAATTATTTAAAAAGCCAAAGAACTACCTCACGAGAAACTACAAAATCAGGATTAAGTGGCGCAAGTGATAATATCAAAGATTTAAAAAATGATATTTCAAAAATTAAGGACAGTTCTAGTCCTGAAGTAAAGGAAGTTTTAACAAACATTGAAAAAAACCTTTCAAAATTACAAGGAACTGTAAATAAAAGCATTAATGATTTTAATAAGTCCGAAGAAGAGAAAAAACAAATAGAAAATCTTCTGTTTAGTTTAGTTTCATTACAAACATTCGCTGCAATGTTTTCCCATATGACAAAACATACAATTGGGCATATTATAACAAGCGCTGAGTATTTTAGTAATAATTTTCCAAATCCAAAGTTAGAAGATAGATTTTTGAAAATTTCTAGAAAGATATATTCTGAAATGATAAAATTAAGAACTGGTGTTGATTTTATGCTTAAATACGCTAAAACAGATAGTGATTTTGAGGAGATAAGTATTAAAGAGTTGATAACCAATCTGTTTAATAATATTTATGAAGATATTTTATTAAAAGAGAAAATACAAACGGAAATAATTTTAGATAAAGATTTAATTTTGAATTATAACAGGAAAGCTATTGAAGATATTTTAGATAATTTAATTTCAAATTCTATTAAAGCGCTTAAAAACCAATCTAATAAAAAAATAAAGTGTAGCGGAATTGTAAACAAGAATGATTTTACTTTGATTTTCTCTGACAATGGCTCAGGTATAGATGAACAAGATAAATATAGAATATTCGACATTTTTTTTACTACAACTGCTGCTGATGGTGGAGCGGGAATGGGACTTTATATGGCTAAAACTAGAATTGAAGCAATGGGTGGAGAAATTGAGGTTATAGAAAATGAATTTAAACCAACTGGTGCAACTTTTAAAATTACTTTACCTTTCAAAAAATAAAAATTATGGAAGTAACATTTGTCGTTATTGATGATAATATTTCAATTAAAGAGCATTCTTTACTTTATACTTTAGAAGACAAAGGTTTCAATGTTGTGTTTTTTTTGAAACCTGAAGAAGGTTTGGGCTTTATAACAAATCATTTAGACCTCAATATGATAGTTCTTTTAGACATTCAATTTTCTGCAACAGATAAAGAAAATGGTCATTCAATCTTAAAAAAAATAAATGAAAAATCGGAATTAATTCCTGTCATCCTTTGGAGTGCTATCAATGAGGCTGAGGAAACATTTAGTGATTTTATTAATAATAAAGCTTTCGGATTTATTAGTAAAGACTCAAATATTCAAGAATCTTTGGTTCCTATTGATAAAGCATTGAATTTTCTAAAAACAAATCTAGACAATACAATTGAAGACTGGATAATTCAAAAAGATGAAGATAAAGACATTCCGGTTTTTATATCTTCTGATGGCAATTCTTTCTCACTAAATGAAATTTTACATGAAATAAGAACTCAAAGTGAAATAGGAAAATCATTTTCAAGAAGATTAAATGAGCTTACGATAGATTTATTATTAAGAAAAAAAGAAAATCTAAATGGCTAATACGATAATTGCAGTTGATGAAGCTGATACAAGATTAGGCTCTTTTTTTCAAATATGTATGGAAGATTTGTCAACATTTTTTAATTCTATACCTATCAAACCAATAGTGCTTGACAGTGCAAGATTAAATGATTTGTCAGTTCAATTAACTACCGAACCTTTAAATACATTTGTTTTCGGAGCATATTCTCATGGAAACATAAATTGTTTGCTAAAAGCAAATACTTCATACGTTTCAACAACAATCAATAATACTTGTTTCGAAAATTCTTTTTTCTATACTTTTTCCTGTAGCTGTGGATTTGAATTAGGAGATAATCTAATTCAAAACGGATGTTTATGTTTTATAGGATATAATAAAATTATTTCAATCTGGAGTACATATATACAACCATTCGTTATTTGCGCAAATCATGGACTAAAACTGTTTTATAGTGGTATTAATACCTATCAGATAGTTGAAGAAATGAAAGATCAGTATAATTATGAAATTGACGAACTTTATCCTAAAGACTTTATGATTGCATCCATTTTAAGAGAAAATAGAGACGCATTAGTTAAGCATGGTAATGATATTAACATAACTCAGCTATAATGCCAAAAAACCTCTGGACTCGCGAAGAACTAATACTGGCTTTCAATCTCTATTTGAAATTGCCATTTGGTAAAATGCACAAACGTACACCGGAGATTATTGCCTTAGCAAATTTGTTGGGTAGAACACCTAGTTCAATTGGAATGCGGTTGGGTAATTTTGCTAGTGTTGATCCTTTTCATCAACAACGAGGCATTGGAGGTTTAAAAGGTGGAATGAATCAAGTAAAACCCATCTGGGACGAATTCTTTCTCAACCAAGAAGAATTGATTTTTCTAAGTGAAAAAATCCTTGCCGCAAAAGAAAACACTTCCATCGAAAGTAAATACCAAGAATTACTTTTTGACATCAAAGATTTAAAAGGAGAAACAGTAACTCGTGAAGTAAAAACAAGAGTCAATCAATCGGTTTTTCGGCAAATTGTTTTGGCAAATTATGCTTCTAAATGTGCCATTTCAGGAATTAATATTCCACAATTATTAATGGCAAGTCATATTATTCCGTGGTCAGCTAATGAAAAAGAACGATTGAACCCAGAAAATGGAATTTGTCTTTCTCCATTGTACGACAAAGCGTTTGACAAAGGATTAATTGGAATCAACACCAATTATGAAATCATCTTATCGAAAGATTTAAAAGCAAAAAACACAACTGCCTTTTATTTCAATCATTTCGCTTCAATCGAAAATCTCAAAATCTCAGAAGCTTTAAAATATCTTCCCAAAAAAGAATTTTTAGAATATCATTTAGATACTATTTTTCAAAAATAAATCACCCTCTCTTCAACCAACCCGTCACGCTCATCCGTCTTTCGTTGGTTACTAACACTTCGTGGAGTAATTCATCGCTTTTAAAAAACACCGTTTTGCCTTGTGTGGGCGCAATGGTTTGGTTGTGATTTTCTTGGTGAATGAGCAATTCGCCGCCGTCTTTTTTATGCCAATCGGCGTTGAGGTAGTTCATCATCGAAAATTGTCGTTGGGAATTGTCTTCAAATTGATCGAGGTGCGGTCGGTAAAAACTTCCGGCTTCGTACAACGAATAGTGAAATTCATAACTCTTGATGTTAGTAAAACAGTTTTCGTTCAAATAGGCCACAAATTCATCCATGGTGTCAAAAAACTCGGCTTCAAAGGCGTTGTTGTGGGTTTTGTCGAGCCAGTAAATTTTGTCGCTGCGAATGAGTTTGTCGTGTACCATTTTTCCGTCGTTGCCGATGCCTGCTTGCAGCAACAAATGATTGTTGTTAAACGAGAGTAAATTCGCGCGTAAATTCGCGCACAAATCAAGGCTTAGAAAATCCTCTGCAATGCCCACTTTGTCTTCTATATAACTTGTAATCAAGGTCTCAAAAATCGCTTTCATATCGTTTCACACTTGAATTTACAAGTTCTTGGTAAGGTAGTGAATTTTAACCACGAAGACACGAAGAAGGCGCGAAGTTCGCGAAGGTTTGGATTGTAGGAATGTTAGATTGTAAGACTGTAAGATTGTAGGATTGTAGGATTGTAGGATTTTAAAAATTGAAAATAAAATAAACCTTTGCGGCTTTGTGTCTTTGCGAGAAATAAAAAAAATTTAACCGCAAACCTGCCTGCCGGCAGGCAGGGACGCCAAGGAGGCGCAAGGTTCGCAAAGAAAGTTTCCGATTTTAGCTTCTGCGTTCTGCTCCTGCGTTCTGCATTCTACCTTTGAGCCTTAGCGTCTTTGTGGCAAAAAAATACGATAACTTCAAAAAAATTAAAATTATTTAATTATTTCACAAAAATTAAACACAACCCCTATTTTTTTAATTCAATTGTATTCAAAAAATAAACTATTTTATATTTTTACCCTATAAAAAATAGGGTTGTTGTAAAAAATATAAAAATGAGACTTCAAAAACGTTGGATAGCCGCTTTTACCATTACTACCATTATTGCCGTGACGGGTTTGTTCTGGCCGCATCAATCGGCTGTTGCGGGAAAAGGTTTTACGACGTCTGAAAACATCAATTATGCCGATGTGGCGTGGCTGCTTACTGCTTCGTGTTTGGTGTTGCTCATGACACCCGGACTTTCGTTCTTCTACGGCGGAATGGTCGGCAAGAAAAACGTTATATCCACCATGCTCAAAAGTTTTATTTGCCTTGGCGTGATCAGTTTGCTTTGGGTTACCATCGGATTTAGTCTTTCCTTCGGCAGTCCGATTGGCTTTACCATCGACGGAACGCATTACGGCGTCATTGGCAATCCACTCCACTTTACTTTTTTTGACCAAGTCGAAGCGCTACCGCACGACAGCTTGGGCACTACTATACCGTTCATCCTTTTTGCCCTTTTTCAAATGAAATTTGCCGTAATTACTCCGGCCATCATCACCGGTGCGCTGGCCGAGCGTATTCGGTTTGTTTCTTTTTTATTATTTATTTGTTTGTTTACCCTTTTTATTTACACACCACTGTGCCACATGATTTGGCATCCTCACGGCCTTTTGTGTGGCTACTTTGGTGTTAAAGATTTTGCGGGTGGAACCGTAGTGCACATGAGCGCAGGCTTTGCGGCACTTGCAGGAGTAATCGTATTGGGAAAACGCAAAAACAGCGAACACATTCCGACCAATATTCCGTTTGTGCTTTTGGGCACGGGATTGTTATGGTTTGGCTGGTTCGGATTCAACGCTGGTTCGGCTTTGGCGGCCAATGCGACGGCAGCGATGGCGTTTGCGACGACTACGATAGCGTCGGCGTCGGCGATGTTGACATGGGTGTTTTTTGACCGCATGAATAAACGACGTGTTTCGGCTTTGGGCGCGTGCATTGGCGCGGTAGTCGGATTGGTGGTGATTACGCCTTCGGCAGGATTTGTGACGATTCCGCAGAGTATTTTCTTCGGATTCATTGGCGCCATTGTTTCAAACAAAATGGTGTATTGGAACAAACTCAAAGAAATCGACGATACTTTAGATGTTTTTGCCTGTCACGGTGTGGGCGGCATCATGGGCATGATTTTGACGGCGATTTTTGCGCAAGGGGAAAACGCGAGTTTACTCCACGGCGGTTGGGCTGTTTTTGGTCATCACATGCTGGCATTGGTATTGGTATCGATATTTACGTTTGGTGGTGCGTATGTACTCTTTAAACTGACAAACAAATTGATTCCGATTCGCGTTTCGGAAGAAGCGGAAACCATTGGATTGGATTGGTCGCAGCATCGGGAGAAGTTTTGATTTAACCGCAAAGGCGCGAAGAAGGCGCAAGGTTCGCAAAGAAAGTTTTATATTTTTTTTTCAAACCATATAAGGCATATAAGGTCATTTGAGGTTTTTCTTTTATGTTCTTATATGACTTATATGGTAAAACTTTGTTGCTTTGCTTTTTGGGATTTTTAAACCACGAAGACACGAAGAAGGCGCAAGGTTCGCAAAGAAAGTTTTGTGATTTTTTTTCAAACCATATAAGGCATGTAAGGTCATTTAAGGTTTTTCTTTTATGTTCTTAATGCCTTAAATGGTTAAAAACTTTGCGTCTCTGCGCCCCTGCCTACCGTCAGGCAGGTTTGCGAGAAAAAATCTTAGTGCCTTTGCGCCTTTGTGGCAAAATATGTACTTTTACATAAACAGACACCATGAAAAAAGTACTTTTCCTCCTATTCTTCCCTATTGTGGCGCTGGCCCAAAATGACGAAGCAAAAATAAATGTCCTTTTAAACGATTGGCACAAAGCCGCAGCCACCGTAAATTTTGATGCCTATTTCAATGCGATGACCGACGATGCGATTTTCATCGGAACTGACGCCACCGAAAACTGGAATAAAAAAGCGTTTCAAGCCTTTGCCAAACCGTTTTTCGATAAAGGAAAGGCGTGGAATTTTACTATGCTCGAACGTCACATCTATTTTTCAAAAGACGGAAAAACCGCATGGTTCGATGAGCTGCTGAGCACACAAATGAAAATCTGTCGCGGTAGTGGTGTTTTGGTGAAAGAAAAAAAGACGTGGAAAATAAAACACTACGTACTTTCGATGACAATTCCAAATGACAACAGCGATGCCGTCATCAAAATAAAAGCGCCGATCGAAGACGCTTTGATTGAACAATTCAAATAGAAAATTCATTTTTGCCAACACAATTCTTTTACCAAAGTTGCCTAACAATTCAATCTGTGAATCTGGGGCAAACTTTAACTGTATTCTACAGCCAAGAATATTTTGAATAGTTCTTTTTTTCGAATTAGTGAAAATTAGATCATCGAAGATGATAAATCAAAGTTATTTACAATGTATTTAATTCGTTAATTCGTGGCCAAACTTAAGTATATTTTGTTGCCACAAATGCACGAATAATTCTTAGATAAGCATTTTTGATTCAATCTGTGAATCAGTGGCAAAACCCTTACTAAACAACTTTTTTTTATTTTTTTAAAACCATAGTTTCTCTTTTCTCGTAAATCCATTTACAAACAAAAACGAGAACGCTATGAAAATCAACAAAAAAGTAAAAATTGCTATTCTGAGTATACTCGGAATCACACTCCTTTTATTTATCGTATTGGTCTATCATATTGCTAATGCACGACCAATCGAAAACGCAACCATTCAAATCAGTCGTATTGATTTTGATAAGCCTTTTGATTCGTTGAGTACGATTGAAATCAAGGACAAATTACACGAAATAGCCGGGGTGAAAAGTGACATCATCGTAAAAAATAATGTGGTCGTTTATTTCCATGACAACGCGGTAGCCGATTCCAAAAAGATTTTTTCCGAATTGATGAAAAAAGGCGATTACAAAGCCCAACGATTTGTTTTGCCCGCTTCGATGGCCAACAATCAGGTGTGTCCCGTGATCAAAAAAGACAGTTTTAAATACACATTTTCAAAGTGGGTTCAAAAACATTTTTAATTAATCTATAAATATTTATATTATGACTAAGTTTTCAAAATTTGCAGTAATTGCATTAGTAATGAGCTCGTCGCTATTCGTATCGTGTAACGACGACGACGATCCAGTAGCACCAGCTCCAGCAACGCCATCCATTTATGCGCGCTTAGGAGGATCAACTTTAGTAGCCGATCCTGATAATCCGGGACAAATGATTGAAGCCGGTCGTTTAAGCTACAGAAAAGTAGTAAATTCAACTGTTGGTTTAATTGTTGCCGATGTTCAAAGTAACGCATCGGGTAATTTAGGCGCTCACTTTGCTCCGGTTTTAGCCGAAGTTGGAGCAAACAACACTACTAATTTAGCCATTTTAGTAGATAATTTAACCGATTTCTTCTCGTTCAACACAGGTGGAACGAATGCGGTAAACACGTATTCTGGTTTGAATATGGTAGATGCTCACAACCCGGTAACTAACCCGAGAATGGGAACTACTTCTACCAATGCAAACTACGATAAATTTGTAGGATATGTTGGAGCTGCTGCTAACGCAAATGGCGTGGCTTCTAACACACAATTGTATACTGATATTGTTGCTGTATTGCAATCATTAAGAGATCCAATTGTACAATAAATAAGTTTTGGTTTAGGACGAAAACGCTGCCTCTATTGATTTAGAGCAGCGTTTTTATTTTATATTTCACACGAATTAGCACGAATTGACACGAATGAATTTGTGCTAATTCGTGCTAATTCGTGTAGAAAAAAACCTAAATTTCAAGTGCTATTTTCGTAAATTTTCCAACATCACTTCCGTCATCGAATCCATTTCAAATTGGTGTTTCCAACCCCAATCGGTTCGTGCTGACGAATCATCAATGCTCGCCGGCCAACTGTCGGCTATCTTCTGACGAAAATCGGGTTTGTACGAAATCGTAAAATTCGGAATGTGCTTTTTGATTTCCTCTGCAATTTCCGCAGGTGTAAAACTAATTCCAGCTAAGTTGTATGAAGAACGAATTTTAATATCGTCTGAATTGGCTTGCATGATTTCAACCGTAGCGCGTATCGCATCGTCCATATACATCATCGGTAGTTTGGTTTCTTCCGAAAGGAAACATTCAAATGTACCTTTTTCTAAGGCTTTGTGGTATATATCAACCGCATAATCGGTCGTTCCTCCGCCCGGTTCGGTCGTCCAACTGATTAATCCTGGATACCGAATACTGCGCACGTCTACTCCGTATTGATGATGGTAATATTCACACCAACGCTCACCGGTTTGTTTGGAAATTCCGTAGACCGTTGTCGGTTCCATAATCGTAAATTGAGGTGTGTTTTCACGCGGCGTTGTCGGTCCGAATACCGCAATACTCGAAGGCCAAAATATCTTTTTTATCTTTTTTGCTTTGGCTAAATTCAACACGTGAAACAATGAGTTCATATTCAAATCCCAAGCAAATGCTGGATTTTTTTCTGCTGTAGCGGATAATAAAGCCGCCATCAAATACACATCGGTAATTTGGTATTGCTCAATTAAATGCTCAATCTGATTGTAATCTAAGGCATTGACTACTTCGAAAATTCCGTTGTTTACGATATCGGTATTGAGTTTTCTGATGTCGGAAGCAATCACATTGTCGTTACCGTAAATGCTTCTGAGCTTGGTGGTTAATTCGGTTCCGATTTGACCGCACGCACCGATGATTAATATTTTTGTTGTCATGAGAAGTTTGTTTGAACCACAAATATAAGGATTTCGGTTATGATGATTGTAAGTTTAAAATTAGAAAAACTATAAAACATCTTTTGGTTGTAACGACATTATGAAAAACTATACAATCTTAATTTGTAGTATTTAAAAAGGTAAAGACGGACTGCAGTCCGTCTCTTCAATATCTAAAACACAAAATTATGGGTAGATTGAAACGAATTGCCCACTATCTTTCAATAAAAAAATTAAAAACCTAAACATATCATTTAAAAAGGTAAAGACGGACTGCAGTCCGTCTCTTCATTATCTAAATTACAAAATTATCTATTGCTTATAAATAAAAAGGCATTTCTACAGAAGTAAAGACGGACTGCAGTCCGACTCTTCAATATCTAAATTACAAAATTGTGTATAGATTGAATCGAATTGCCCACTATCTTTCAATAAAAAAATTAAAAACCTAAATATATCGTTTAAAAAGGTAAAGACGGACTGTAGTCCGTCTCTTCAATATCTAAAACACAAAATTATGGGTAGATTGAAACGAATTGCCCACTTCCAACCTCAATCTCCTGGCTTCCAACTACCTTTTCGCCGCATCCAACATAATTTATAAATCCTTTCACACAATCGCTGCAACAAAACCACTACTTTTGTATTTTTGTAATCAAAACTCGGAAAATGAAATTCCAATCGCTTGTACTTCTTCTGCTTTCACTTGTTCTTTTTTCGTGTCAAGACGAGAATAAAATTCGTTTAATCGAACAACAAAAAGAAGCGAAGAAAAAAGAAGTCATCTTCAACAACATCAATAAAGGTTGGGTGTTTAACATTCGCCCTTTGGATCCAACCGTTCAAGGAAAAATCAACAATTGGATGGAATGGCGTTCGTTTCTAACCGAAATCAACCAAAAGCCCAAAAGCACGATTGGTGCCTTTCAACGAAAAGCAAAAGTCCTTTCTAAAAAATCGGCCGAATTAAAAAATAATATTCCGTACGAATTCAACAAACCACAAATCATCAGCCGAATTACAGTCATCGAAACCAAAATAAAATCGATGGATTTATTCATCAATCTGACTCAAATTCAAGATGACAAAGTCGTGAAAATCATTTCAGAAGTCAATGTTGAAATCGCATCGCTACAATTACAATTAGAAGAAATGGTTCGCCGCAGCCAGATTCCGAAAGAAATTGGCGAACCCGACCGAATTCAAATTCAGGATACATCACGAGCGATTCCCAATTCGTCCATTCCAAAAGTAACTAAAGTTGAGTAAATCAGCTGTCATTCAAACCTTTGAAAAATCGGCCAAAGTCAGACTTTTAGTCGATGCCATTCAAAAACGAGACACTCGCCTTCAAATCAAAGGTTGGGCTGGATCGTCGTTGTCGTTCATCATCAAAACCACATTTGAAAAGAGTGAATTGCCGTTTCTGTTGTTGTTCCAAGACAAAGAAGAAGCCGCGTATTACCTCAACGATTTGGAGAATTTGATCAACGACCAAGACGTGCTTTTTTATCCGAGTTCGTACCGTCGACCTTACCAAATTGAAGAAACCGATAACGCCAATGTATTGCTACGCGCTGAAGTGTTGAACCGCATCAATTCGCGCAAAAAACCCTCGATTATTGTTTCGTATCCCGAAGCGATTTTCGAAAAAGTAGTCACGCGAAAAGAACTCGAAAAAAACACCTTAAAAGTTTCGGTGGGCGATCAGATTTCGATTGATTTCATCAACGAAGTACTATTTGAATACAACTTCAAACGCGTTGATTTTGTGTCGGAACCCGGCGAATTTTCGGTGCGAGGTGGAATCGTAGATGTCTTCTCGTTTTCGAATGACAATCCGTATCGAATTGAGTTTTTTGGCAATGAAGTCGAAAGCATTCGAACGTTTGATGTCGAAACGCAATTGTCGTTGCAGCCGCAAAAGAAAATCAGTATTATTCCGAATATCGAACACAAATTACTCAACGAATCACGGGAAAGTTTTTTGCATTACATCAACGAAAAAACGGTTGTATTTCTGCAAAATAGCGATTTAATTGTGGCTCAATTAGAAAAATTATTTGCCAAAGCCAGTGAAGCTTTTGAGAAACTTTCGAAAGAAATTCAACACAACAAACCCGAAGAATTATTCATCAACCACCAATCGTTTCTCAAAAAAGCATTGGATTTTACGTTGGTGGAAATCGGAAGCGGAACTACATTTTCCATCGACAAAACCATCGAATTTCACATTCATCCGCAGCCGTCGTTCAACAAACAATTCGATTTATTACTGAACAATTTGAACGAAAACCATTTCAACGGAATTAAAAATTATCTGTTTTGCTCCAATGAAAATCAGGCGAGTCGTTTTCATGATATTTTTGAAGACATCGACAGTGAAAGTGCTGAAAATAGAAAAGATAAATTTCACACAGTGGTTTTTCCTTTGTTTCAAGGATTTTACGACGAGGAAAACCAAATTGCCTGTTACACCGATCATCAGATTTTTGAGCGGTATCATAAATTCAACATCAAAAACGGCTATTCGAAAAAACAGACGTTAACGCTAAAAGAACTGACTACACTTTCGGTGGGCGATTATGTGACGCACATCGATCACGGCATCGGAAAGTTTGGCGGTTTGCAGAAAATTCAGGTTGAAGGCAAAACGCAAGAAGCCATTAAATTGGTGTACGCCGACAACGACATTGTGTACGTGAGCATTCATTCGTTACACAAAATATCCAAATACAACGGCAAAGACGGCGCGGTTCCTAAGATTTACAAATTGGGTTCGGGCGCGTGGAAAGCCTTAAAACAAAAGACAAAAGCGCGTGTCAAACACATTGCGTTCAACTTGATTCAGCTCTACGCCAAACGCCGTTTGGAAAAAGGTTTTGCTTGTTCGCCCGATAGTTATTTGCAAAAAGAATTAGAAAGTTCGTTTATTTACGAAGATACGCCCGACCAAATTACGTCGACCAACGATGTAAAAATGGACATGGAAAGCGACCGTCCGATGGATCGTTTGGTGTGTGGCGACGTAGGTTTCGGAAAAACAGAAGTGGCGATTCGTGCCGCATTTAAAGCGGTTGACAACGGAAAACAAGTGGCCATTTTGGTTCCTACAACGATTTTAGCGTACCAACATTTCAGAACGTTTTCGGAGCGTTTGAAAGAAATGCCGGTGACGGTGAATTACCTCAACCGATTTAGAACCGCCAAACAAAGAGCGGAAACCATTAAAAATTTAGGGGAAGGAAAAGTAGATATCATCATTGGTACGCATCAATTGGTGAATAAAGACGTAAAGTTCAAAGACCTCGGTTTGTTGATTGTAGACGAAGAACAAAAGTTTGGTGTGAACGTAAAAGATAAATTAAAAACCATTGCGGCGAACATCGATACGTTGACTTTGACGGCCACTCCGATTCCGAGAACACTGCAATTTTCGTTGATGGCGGCGCGCGATTTATCGGTGATTACCACGCCACCGCCGAACCGTTATCCGATTGATTCGCAAGTGATTCGTTTTAGTGAAGAAGTGATTCGCGATGCGATTTCGTATGAAATTCAAAGATACGGACAGGTGTTTTTCATCAACAACCGAATTGAAAATATTAAGGAAGTCGCTGGGATGATTCAGCGTCTCGTTCCCGATGCGCGCGTCGGAATTGGTCACGGTCAAATGGACGGCAAAAAATTAGAAGAATTGATGTTGGCGTTTATGAACGGTGAATTCGATGTTTTGGTCGCCACAACCATTATCGAAAGTGGTTTAGATGTGCCGAATGCGAATACTATTTTCATCAATAACGCCAATAATTTTGGATTGTCCGATTTGCATCAAATGCGAGGTCGTGTCGGTCGAAGCAATAAAAAAGCGTTTTGCTATTTTATTACGCCGCCTCATTCGATGATGACGAGCGAAGCCCAAAAACGGATTCAGGCGTTGGAGCAATTTAGTGAATTGGGAAGCGGATTCAATATTGCCATGAAAGATTTGGAGATTCGTGGTGCGGGTGATTTATTAGGTGGCGAACAAAGTGGTTTTATCAATGATATTGGTTTTGAAACCTACCAAAAAATCATGAACGAAGCTATTGACGAATTGAAGGAAAACGAGTTCAAAGACTTGTACGAAACGGAAAACGACATCGAAACCAAAGAATACGTCAAAGATTTGCAAATTGACACCGATTTTGAATTGTTGTTTCCCGATGAATACATCAACAATATTTCGGAGCGACTGAATTTGTACAACGAATTGAGCACTATTAAAGACGAAGAACAACTGCAACGCTACGAGCAGAAACTCATCGACCGATTTGGAGCTTTGCCGAAAGAAGCGGTTTCGTTACTGAACAGCATCCGTATTAAATGGAAAGCTACCCAAATTGGCATCGAAAAAATAGTGATGAAACAAGGCAAAATGATTGGGTATTTTGTGGGCGATCAACAAAGTGATTTTTACCAATCGAAACGCTTTATGAAGATGGTTCAGTTTGTACAACAAAACGGGAACGTCTGCAAAATGAAGGAAAAAGAAACCAAAAACGGATTGCGTTTGTTGGTGACTTTTGAAAACGTGAAGAGTATTAATAAGGCGTTGGATTTGATTAATTTGATATAAGAATTTTTAGACTCGCTGCGCTCTTAGATCTTTGGAATCGCTTCGCTTTTAGAATGTTAGACTCGCTTCGCTCTTGGATTATAAGATTTCAAGACTGTACGATGAACTTATTTTGGAATTGAATTGTCCTAGCCCTGCCTACCGGCAGGCAGGCCTGATGGAAGCGGCATCCTGTCATTGCGAGGAGCGAGGATAAGTCATTACAGATTGCTTCGCTTCGCTCGCAATGACAGATACAGCGGACAGCAGGAACAGCTTCAAAAAATCGAAGACAATCTAACATTCTAAGAAGCCTAAGTTAGTCTTACAATCCTACAATCTTACAATCTAAAAAAATCTTTTTATCTGATGCGCTAATTCTAGCACATCAACGCGTTCGATTGGATGTATCGTATTCGGCAATACTAACAATTGTGAATGCTGAATTTTTCGATGCGCGTGGATGGTTTCTTCCAACGTGACCATGGCATCTTTATCGCCAACGGAAAGTAAAATTGGAGTAGTTATTTGTTCGAAATCGCTGCCGTTTACTTCGGGATTCCTCCCTAAATTGAGCATCATTTGTGCGGTTTTTGTCATCAAGGCTTCCCAATTTTTACCGTGTAACTGTGCTAAACTTGCGGCATATTTCGGCACTTTTTCTATGATTACGGTTGGATTCAGCATCGAGGCTTCTTTTTGTGAACCTTCGACAGTCCAATTTAATTTGGTTGCTAACGTGAACAGTTTCTGAATTCGATTGGGGAAATGTTTGGCCAAATACAAAGCGACATATCCGCCCATGCTGTAGCCAAAAATAGAGATGGATTCGATTTGATTGTCATCTAAAAACGCAATTACTTCTGAGGCAAAACCAGCCATCGTAAAATCGGTTGAAGGCAATTCGCTTCCTCCATGACCTTGGAAGGAAAGCGTAACCACTTCGAAATCATTTTTAAGTAATTCGGATATCGGTTGTAGACTTTTTTCGCTGCCTAATGCGCCGTGAAGTAGGAGTAGTTGTTGCATTTTTTTCTTTTTTTTAAACACATAGAAACATAGAAAATAAAATATATAAAGAAGCTTCGCTTAGGATAGATAAACTAGAAATTAGTAACGATAAAAAAACTCTTCAGTAGGTTCAATCTGAAAATCATTGGTTTCTAAATTAATAACTATGCTTATATTTTCGCCACTGATGAAACGAATACTACTGGTAAAAATCTGTGCAAATCTTTGTCATCTGTGTTTAAAAATAGTAAAACGCTTCTTCAATGTGTTCAATATTAAAATCAGTGACTTCTTTATTAATCGCGATAATATCGAAACGAACTTCGACATCCAAATCGCGTGAAATAACATATTCATTTACGGCTTTCACCAACAATTGTATTTTTTTAGGTTTGACAAAATCTTGCGGCAGTCCAAACTCGATGGACGAGCGCGTTTTGACTTCAACAATCGCCAACACGTTTTCTTTTTGTGCAATAATATCAATTTCGGCTTTTTGAAATACCCAATTGGTTTCTAGGATTTCATAGCCGTTGCGCTGCAGAAAATCTACCGCTATTTCTTCTCCGAGTTTACCGAGTTCGTTGTGTGAGGCCATGTCATTGCGAGTTTACGAAGCAATCTTTTATATAAAACTACTGAACATCACTTTGTCATTTCGACGAAGGAGAAATCACATCAAGTTGATCAGAATATGAGATTCCTCGTTCTTCGGACACGAGAGCTTCGCTCGAACTGGCGAAGCAATGACAAAGTTGCTATTCAAATATCACTTTACTTTCCAATTCATTTACGTCAAGATACACTTGTTTTCCGATAACTAACGCCCGATTATCGGCCATGTGTCCGGCTGGAAAATTGTAAATAATGGGAATGTTATAGTCTTTACAAACGTCTTCAATGATTTGGTTGGCATTTTTGCCCCACGGAATGTCGTTGTCTTTCATTTTGGTCATTCCGCCTACGATAATTCCTTTGATGCTTTCCAAACAACCATTGCGTTTGAGGTTCATCATCATGCGGTCGATGTGGTACAAATATTCGTCTAAATCTTCTAAGAATAAAATTTTATCATTGCAATCAATCGACGACGGCGAACCAAACAAACTGTATAAAATGGATAGATTTCCGCCAACTAATTCGCCTTTGGCAGAGCCGAAACGATTCATCGGATCACACGGAACTGTATATTCGACTTGTTCTCCAAACAAGGCTTTTCGTAAACTTTCTTTGGCTTCTTCAGTTGCTTTTGAACTCACGGGCATTATTCCGTGGATGGATTGATAACCCATAGTGTTCAAATGACTGTGCAACACCGTTACATCACTAAAGCCTACAATCCATTTCGGGCTTTCTTTAAACTTCGTGAAATCCAATTTGTCGATCATCCGAATAGTTCCGTATCCGCCGCGAACGCACCAAATCGCTTTGATGTTGGGATTGTCGAGTTGGGTTTGAAAATCGGCTGCGCGTTCTTCATCGGTTCCGGCGAGTTGATTCAGATCGAGTCCGATGGTTTTGCCAATTACGACTTCTAATCCCCAACTTTTTAACCACGAAATGGCGGGTTGTAAATTGTCTTCAATGTTTTTACGTGCAGTGGCGACTATGGCAACAGTATCGCCTTTTTTTAAATACGGTGGTGTAATCATTTTCTTTTGGGAATGAAGTTGTAGTGAGAAAATAGAGAATAGAATATAGAATATAGATTTTTTCATTTGAATCCGAAATCGATAACACAAATCTAATAATTTTTATGCCAACCAAAACCATAGTTTACTCCCAAACCAATAAAAGAGTTTTTGGAAATGTTGCCATACAGTTTAAAACCTATACTTCTAGAAAACGAAGTAGGTTGACCTACTGGAATAAGAAAATAAATTCGGTACCGCTCTTTTTTAGCATTGAACCACTTGATGTTGACTTCAAAAGGCAAACCGACACCTTGTTGCGTATCATAAATGTAGACATCATTTTCTTCACTAATCAGCTCTTTATTTTTGACATAACTAATTCCGCTTGAATAACTAAAGGAATGGTTTCCATAGATATGTCGTCTTCCGTATAGCAGTGCAAATTCATCGGTTTGCTCGAGGGTTTTTATAACTGGAAAAATAAAAAGCCAATCGGTGTCATTCTTTGTAACGGCTGTATACCGCACCGAGAGTAAATTGGCATTGAGTTGATAATTTAGACCCATTCCGATAGAAAACCCACTGGCTTTTCCAAAAGCTGGACCCAAATAAGCCTCAGAAAAAAGAATGGGATTGCTTTTCTCTTGTGACCACGAATTTAAAAATAGTAACAACACGAGTGTTACTAATAGGGATTGATTCTTCATAGCTTTTTTACCCAAATATAGTTTTTTTTGGAACGCTGATGAAACGGATTTTGCTGATTTACGCTGATACTGGGTTATGACTATATGATTTTAGGATTGTAGGATAAGAAATTGTTTTAGTGAAACGGATTGCCCTAGCCCAGATAGAGCCGATATCCTCCGATGGACAAAAACAAAGGCTTTGCCTGTAGTTTTTGCCAATCGGAGATAAAGGCGAAAGCTGGACCCGAGCTCCAAAAGAGCGAACTGACGGAGTAAATAGCTTCTGATTGCTTCGTGCCTCGCAATGACAACGATTAATTTACTATTTTTGCACTTTATATACCGAATTATACGATGTTAGAAAATCCAAAGAGATATACAATTACAGCGGCGTTGCCGTATACGAATGGTCCGATTCATATTGGTCATTTGGCCGGTGTTTACGTTCCGTCTGATATTTATGCGCGCTATTTGCGTTTGCAAGGAAAAGATGTGGCGTTTATGTGTGGCAGCGATGAACATGGTGTGGCCATTTCGATGAAGGCCAAAAAAGAAGGCATTACGCCGCAAGAAGTAATCGACAAATACGACGGAATCATTCGGAAATCGTTTATTGATTTCGGAATTTCGTTTGATAATTATTCGCGTACCTCAGCGAAAATTCACCACGACACAGCGCAAGAATTTTTTAGAACGTTATACGACAAAGGCGATTTTATTGAAGAAGTTACCGAGCAATTGTACGACGCCAAAGCCGATCAGTTTTTGGCCGACCGATTTGTAACCGGAACCTGTCCGAAATGTGAAAATCCCGAAGCGTATGGCGACCAATGCGAACGTTGTGGTTCGACTTTGAACGCGACCGATTTGATTAATCCGAAATCAACTATAACCGGTGAAACTCCGATTTTAAAAGAAACAAAACACTGGTTTTTGCCTTTGGATCGCTACCAAGATTTTTTGACGAAATGGATATTGGTGGATCATGCGAAAGATTGGAAAGTGAATGTTTTGGGCCAAGTGAAATCGTGGTTGGACGACGGATTGAAACCTCGTGCGGTAACCCGCGATTTGGATTGGGGAATTGACGTTCCCGTTGAAGGTGCCGTTGGAAAAAAATTATACGTGTGGTTTGATGCACCGATTGGATACATTTCGGCTACCAAAGAATGGGCAGCGCGAGAAGGCAAAAATTGGGAAGATTATTGGAAATCAGCCGATACCAAATTGGTTCACTTCATTGGGAAAGACAACATCGTCTTTCATTGTATTATTTTTCCGGCAATGTTAAAAGCCGAAGGCAGTTATATTTTGCCCGACAACGTTCCGGCGAATGAATTTTTGAATTTGGAAGGAAACAAACTGTCGACTTCAAAAAATTGGGCGGTTTGGTTGCACGAATATTTGGAAGATTTTCCAGGAAAGCAAGATGTGTTGCGTTATGCGTTGACCGCGAATGCTCCGGAAACCAAAGACAACGACTTTACGTGGAAAGATTTTCAGGCGCGCAACAACAATGAGTTGGCGGCAGTTTTTGGGAATTTTATCAATCGTGTTGTGGTTTTAACCAATAAATATTACGAAGGCGTTGTTCCGAGTCCGAATGAATTTACCGAAGTTGACGAACAAACTTTAGCCGAATTGAAAGCCTATCCTGCTGTGATTTCGAGTTCGATTGAGCGCTATCGTTTTAGAGAAGCACAAGTTGAATTAATGAATGTGGCGCGTTTGGGGAATAAATATTTAGCCGATGAAGAACCGTGGAAAATGGTGAAAACCAATCCGGAGCGCGTTCAAACACAAATGTATGTGGCGTTGCAAATTGCGTCGGCGTTAGCCATTTTGTCGGAGCCATTTTTACCGTTTACTTCCAAGAAATTGTGTACGATGTTGCACATTGAACTGAACGATTGGAATTTGGAATTTGACCGTTGGAATTTAGTTAAAGCCGGACACCAAATTGGTCAAGGTGAAATTCTGTTTGCTCAAATTGAAGATGTTGAAATTCAGAAACAAATAGACAAGTTAGAAGCTACTAAAAAAGCAAACATCATGGATAACCAAGTGGTTGAACCTCAAAAACCAACATCAACTTTTGAAGACTTTTCAAAATTGGACATTCGAGTGGGAACGATTCTAGAAGCAGAAAAAATGCCGAAAGCGAACAAATTGTTGGTGTTGAAAGTCGATACTGGAATTGACGTGCGCACGATTGTATCGGGAATTGCAGAACATTTTTCGCCCGAAGAAGTGATAGGAAAACGCGTAACTGTTTTGGTTAATTTGGCACCGCGTGCCTTGCGTGGTGTGGAAAGTCAGGGTATGATTTTGATGACTAACAATAAAGAAGGGAAACTGGTTTTTGTAAATCCAGATGCCGATGGTGTTGAAAATGGTGCGATGATAAGCTAATTGAAACAAAATGAAGTTTACTTTTCTTATAATTTTTCTTTTAAGTATTGGGACAGTTTCGTCGCAAGATTTGGTGAAACAGGTTTCTTTACACTTAAAATCTCGTACCGATGTTTTTCAAATAGTTGAAGAAGATAAAAAGCACGTGTCGCTATTTTTTTCGGATAGGCAAAACGCAAAAATGATTCGTTTCAATGAACAATTGGACGTTTTAGATTCCCTATCCACAATTCGTCCATCCAAAGATTTTGACAATGTGATAGGTCACAGTATAGATGGCGATGATTACTACACGTATTGGCCACATTCAAAAGAAAAAAAAATTGAATCGTTGTGCTTTAATTTTAGTTCTAAAAAAATCAGTTCTAAGTCCATTTCCATTGATTTTGGAAAAGAGAAACTCTTTAAAAGAATAACGGTTAACAATGTTTTTTATCTCTTGACAATTGTAAAAGGAACAAGCATTCTCAATTGTTATGTGCTGAATAAAGGTCAATTGGAGAAAAAAACAATTGATTTAACCACTAAAGTTTTTTATAATTCAGAAAACAAAAAAACTGTTTTATGGGAAATACTGAACCAAGAGACCAACTTTGAATCGGAGTTGTCTGTTCAAGATATTTTTGATGAAACTCCGCCATCACTGGTTTTAAGCGCCAATAAAAGAAAGGTTTACCCAATTGAAAATGATTTGATTTTTACTTTTGACACCAATAAAAATTATACTCAATTTTTGATTATAAATTTAACCGATTTCTCTGTGAGTCAGAAGTTATTCCCTCAACCATACTTTGAAGAAACCGAGTTTAATACACCTGAATCCAATTCATTTTTAATAAATGACCAATTGCTTCAGTTGAAATCCAATCCATCAAGAATGCAGATTTCAATTAAAAATGTAACTGATGGTAGTGAAATCAAAGGTTTAGAAGTACTGTTAGATCGAGAAATTGAATTTAAAAACTCTGAAATAATTCAAGAAAATTTAAGTGTGAAAAATACACGAGTTTTAGACCAATCCAATCAATTGATTCGGAAACTTACGTATTTAAATCCGTCGTTGTCCTGTTATGAAGATCAAGGTATTTACTATGTAACTTTGGGAGGCGTTTCTATGGTTCAGAATAATAATTCTTTTTCCTTAGGAGCCATGGGAGGAATGATTGGTGGATTATCGGGTGCTTTAATTGGCGCATTGATTTCACCTAGTTATTCTGTTTCCAATTTAAATTCATACCAAGACCGAAAGGTTGTATATATTAACTGCTTGTTTGATCAACAGTTTAATCACGTAAAAGGAGAAGTAAAAAACTTGCCATTTGATGAGTTGCGAAAATTTGATCAAAAGAATGATTGGCTGAGTGATAAAACCATCTTCAAAATCAATTCAAATTTATATTTGGGCGCCTATTCCGTTTCTGAAAAGAAGTATTCATTCTATAAGTTCTAAAAAAATCGTACTCATGAACCTAAAAGTAATCGCTTTCGACGCCGACGACACTTTATTTGTAAACGAACCCTATTTTCAAGAAACCGAACAAAAGTTCTGTGTCTTAATGAGCGATTATTTGTCGCATCAAGGATTGTCGCAGGAATTGTTTCGGGTTGAGATTCAGAATTTAGAGTTGTATGGCTACGGAATTAAAGGGTATATTTTGTCGATGATCGAAGCAGCCATGAGGATTTCCAACAAGACCATATCCATTGAAATCATTGAGAAAATCATTCAATATGGAAAAGAATTGCTACAAAAACCAATTGAATTGTTGGACGGTGTAGAAGAAACATTAGCGCAACTCAACGGAAAATACAAGTTGGTTGTGGCTACAAAAGGCGATTTATTGGACCAACGACGCAAATTACACAACTCGGGTTTGGGACATTATTTCCACCATATTGAAGTCATGTCGGACAAAAAAGAAAAAGATTACCACGACTTACTCAAGCGTTTGGAAATACAACCCGACGAATTTTTTATGATTGGGAATTCTCTCAAATCAGATGTTTTACCAGTGTTGGAAATTGGTGGATACGCTGTTCATATCCCGTTTCACACGACTTGGGAACACGAAAAAGTGAATCATAAAGTAGAACATCCGAATTTTAAAACGTTAGAAAAAATTACTGAAGTTTTACCTCTATTACTAAAATAACCTCTACACGAATTTCACCAATTTACGTGAATCGGAATTGATGAAATTACACAAATACGATCTTAAATTAGTGAAAATTCGTGTAATTCGTGTCTCTTAAAAATGAAACAAAAACTCAACCTCGATACCTGGAACCGCAAGGAGCATTTTCTGTTTTTCAAACAAATGGAAGAACCTTTTTTTGGCATTACTACGACTATTGATTGTACGGAAGCATATGCAAAAGCAACCGAATTAGGTGTGTCTTTTTTTACCTATTACTTGTATAAAACACTCGTTGCTGTCAATGAAATTGAGGCGTTTCGATACCGAATTATTGAAGATGAAGTCTATATTTTTGATCGCATTGATGCTTCGGCAACGATTTTACGGGAAGACAAAACCTTTGGGTTTTCGCTGATTGAATTTGATGAAACTATTTCTACGTTTGCTGAAATTACTAAAAAAGAAATAGCGCGAATTCAGACTACAACCGGACTTTTAACACGCGAATACCCTGAAAATTTGATTCACTTTTCGGCTTTGCCATGGGTAAATTTTAGTTCCTTTTCGCACGCTAGAAGTTTTACAAGACCCGACAGTTGTCCGAAAATTTCATTTGGAAAAATGATGACCGATGAATCCGGAAAAAAGAGCATGTCAATGTCGATTCACGTGCATCATGGTTTGATGGATGGTTATCACTTGGGCGAATTTTTAACTTTTTTTGAGGAAGTGATGAACCGATAAATTTCTTAACTTTACTAAAAATAAATTTTATGTTATCGAAAAATATTGAAAACGCGTTAAACAAGCAAATTCGCATTGAAGCCGAATCTTCTCAAACCTATCTTTCCATGGCCTGTTGGGCAGAAACTCAAGGATTGGAAGGAATTTCTAACTTTATGTATGCGCAATCTGATGAAGAACGTCTGCACATGATGAAACTGATAAAATACGTCAATGAGCGTGGTGGCCAAGCTTTAATCAGCGAATTGAACGCGCCTCAAACTAGTTTCGGGACGTTCAAAAAAATGTTTGAAGAGTTGTACAAACACGAACTTTTTGTGTCGAGTTCAATCAACGAATTGGTGCACATCACTTTTGAAGAGAAAGATTATGCCACGCATAACTTCTTACAATGGTATGTTGCTGAACAAATTGAAGAAGAAGCACAAGCCAAAACCATTTTGGACAAAATCAGTTTAATTGGTGATGATAAAGGCGGATTATATCTTTTTGACCGCGACATTAAACTTTTATCCACAATAAATACCGAAGCCTCAAAATAAATTGTTAATTTTATTTAGAATGTATAAAAATAACAATATATTTGTAGTGTTATTTAATACATTTTGTTTTGAGTAAGAAAGAAAAGGTTAAGAAAAAGAAAAAGGAGAAAAAAATCCTGATCAAGAAATTGAATATTTCAGACAACTGCAAGTCAAGTTGTTGTGAAAAATATAAGAAGAGCGAAAACAAACGTTGCGCCCGTTGTCCAATGTATGATTTATTAAAAAAAATAGCATAAAAAAACCTTCAATCTTGAAGGTTTTTTTATATCAAATAGTTGTTGTCTACTTTTAATTATAATACGTCCAATTGAAGCCATCACTCACCAGAATTAAGGTTTTGTTAACCGCATTGGGTGGCATTGAAAGTGTAAATGTTCCTGACGAGGAATTCTTTGGAAAAAAACGCTGAGTTCCACCAGAAATAGTAAGTTGTGCGGTATCAAAATCGGTTATGTTACGAACAAAATACACGCGTCCGGGAACTGAACTAGGAACTGGAAAAACATAATAATCGGTGGTGCCATTTCTAGGGTCTAAAGACAAATATACACCATCTGAAATTGGTGTAGGTGTGCCAGAAGAACCGCCCGCAAGAGTAACCACTTTTACTGACAAATTTCCATTGATATCTAGGGTACTTAACGGACTTGTGGTATTAATTCCGACTTGCGAAAAACCATCCAAAAAAAAGCAACAAAACAGAACTAAAAAATGTATTTGCTTTAGGGTTTTCATATTTTTTAGGATATAAGTTTAGTGACAACCTATTAAAGGTATTAAAAAAATTAGTATTTGCTAATGTAACCCTCTGCGAAAACGTTTTCGTGTTAAAAAGTTCTGTAAATAAGTAGCAAGACTTCTACAATTACTCATAAAAAAAAGCGAGAAAGTAGATTCCCGCTTTTGAATTAAAAAGATACAAACTGACTATTTACCAATCAGAAGAAGTTCGTTAACAATAATTTCTGTTACGTATTTCTTCTCCCCATTTTTATCGTCGTAACTTCTGTGGGAAAGTTTACCTTCTATGGCAATTTCTTTTCCTTTCACAACATACTTCTCAATGATTTCTGCTGTTTTTCCCCAAGCGGTAATTCGATGCCATTCGGTTTGTTCTACTCTTTCTCCTTTAGCATTGGTGTACTGCTCATTGGTTGCAAGGGTAACATTGGCTAATTTTTTTCCTCCTTCAAGGTTTTTGATTTCAGGATCTTGTCCTACATGTCCGATCAACTGTACTTTGTTTCTCATGGCGTTTACATTTAAATTATTATGGATATTAAAATTACTACACTAAAACTATTTCTTTGGCGACTACTTCTGTGACATACCTTTTTTCGCCATTTTGGTCGTCATAACATCGTTGCGAAAGTCGACCTTCAATGACTACTTCTTTTCCTTTTTTGACGTGCTTTTCAATAATACTCGCCATTTTACCCCATGCAGTGATTCGATGCCACTCGGTTTGCTCTACTTTTTCACCTTTCTCATTATAGTAGACTTCGTTGGTTGCGACACTAAAATTTGCTACCTTCTTTTGCCCTTCTAGCTGTTTGATTTCGGGTTCTTGTCCCACATGACCGATTAATTGTACTTTGTTTCTCATGGCGTTTAAAATTTAATTATTACTTTTATCTTCACATTCGCATCGATGTAACGATTGAGATGCTGACTTTCGACGATGCAAAGTTGTGATGGTTTTCGAAAAACATTCGGTTGATAAGTATTTACATACGATTGTAACTATTTGTAACCGTTTGTAAGCAGAAAATAAAATTGTATATGCCTAACATTAAATTACTTATATATGCCAAAAATGTGTTTAGAATGCAGTGAAAAAATCATTGGTCGAGAGGATAAAAAATTCTGTAACGACAGCTGTCGCAATGCTTACAACAATAAAATAAACAAAGACAGCACTAATTATATGCGGAACATCAACAATAAACTTCGGAAGAATTATCGAATTTTATTGGAATTGAACTCCGATGGAAAATCAAAAACGACCCGATCGAAATTAATTTTCAAAGGGTTTGATTTCGAATTTTTTACCAATGTTCTGAAAACAACTACGGGAAACACCTACTATTTTGTATACAATCAAGGGTATCGTTTATTGGAGAATGATTATTATATGTTGGTGAAAAAAGAAGTATAACCTATTGATTATCAAAAAAAATGAAAATAACATAACCATGATAAAAAAACTGAGTTAACTACACATAGATGAGAAAAAACTACACTTCATTATATTTAATGTTGGTGCTTGTAGCACTTTTATCGGGCATTTTTTACTTCATGATGCCACAAAACTACGACAGAACTGAAGCTCCATTATCTGAATTCTCCACCAAAAGAGCGTTGTCAATAGTTAAAGAAATCGCTAAAAAGCCACATTATGTCGGTTCCCAAAATCATAAAATAGTCGCCAATTATTTAGTGACCGAATTACAAAAATTAGGCTTACAGACCTCGCTACAAGAAGGATTTACCATGACTGAAAAAGGTACGTTGGTCAAATCCAAAAACATTTTAGCTCGCATAGAAGGAACGGCCAACACCAAAGCCTTGTTATTGCTTTCACATTACGATTCAGCGCCACATTCTTTCTCCTACGGTGCCAGCGATGATGCCTCTGGAGTCGCCTCAATTTTGGAAAGTGTTCGTGCCTTTTTACACAACAAAACCCCACACAAAAACGACATCATCATTTTATTTTCGGATGCGGAAGAATTAGGATTGAACGGTGCCGCTCTTTTTGTAACCCAACACAACTGGGCAAAAGAAGTTGGATTGGTGCTCAATTTTGAAGCTCGAGGTTCGGCCGGACCAAGTTATATGCTAATGGAAACCAATCAAGGGAATGCCAAAATGGTGGATGCATTTAGCCATGGCAACGCAAAATATCCCGTTTCTAATTCACTCATGTATAGCATTTATAAAATGCTACCCAACGACACCGATTTAACTGTTTTTAGAGAAAATGGCAAAATCCCAGGTTATAATTTTGCCTTCATTGACGATCATTTCGATTACCATACAGCGCAAGACACCTACGAGCATCTAGACCCAAAAACATTGGCACACCAAGGAACGTATTTATTTCCGCTGCTCAATTGTTTTTCTAATGCCGATTTGAGTAACCTAAATTCAAAAAACGACAAAGTCTATTTCAACGTTCCATTTGCATTTGTGAGCTATCCTTTTGAATGGATTTTACCCTTGTTAATCATCGGATTTGGTTTGCTACTCATTTTCGTTTTTGTCGGCTTAGGAAAACAAATTTTACGAATGGACGAAATCCTCAAAGGGTTTTTACCTTTTCTGGGTTCTCTCCTTGTGGCTGGCATTTTTACCTTTATGGGTTGGAAAATACTGCTGCATTATTACCCACACTACAACGATATGTTGCACGGGTTTACCTATAACGGCCACGACTATATCTACGGATTTGTCAGTTTAACACTTACTATTTGCTTCTTTTTCTACCGAAAAGAAACCAAGAAAAATGCAGAAATGAACCAATTAATCGCGCCATTATTCATCTGGATGTTGATTAATGTAGCCATTTTTGTATTGTTGAAAGGTGCCGGATTTTTAATCATCCCCGTAATTTCAAGTACATTCATGTTGGGCTATTACGCGCTCACGCAAAGATCAAATACACTTTTAAATCTTATATTATCGTTGCCAACTTTGATTATTTTGGTACCGTTCATTCAAATGTTTCCGATTGGTTTGGGATTGAAAATTTTGGTGGGAAGCGCTGTATTAACCGTTTTGAGTTTTGCTTTACTACTACCGATTTTTGGTTCGTTTACAAACAAGAAACTCTGGTCAACATTGTTCTTTTTGTTGGCAATTGGATTCTTCGCTAAAGCACATCAATCTTCAGAATATACGCGTGGAAAAGCCAAGCCCAATAGTTTAGTTTATGTGTTGAATGGCGACACCAATACCGCCAATTGGGCAACCTACGATACCAATTTAGACGAATGGACAAAAGGCTATTTGGGTGAAAAACCAAAAGACGCGAAACCCTTAAACACTAATAGATTGTACAGTAAATATGGTTCGAAATTTACATTTATGTCGGATGCGCCACTAAAAAAAATTGAAAAACCAACTATTGAATTCGTAAAAGATTCGGTTATTGGAAGTAAACGTCATTTGAAAATTGTCATCACTCCGAATCGAAAAGTAAACCGCTACGACATTTTTTCAAATACGAAAATTAAAAATTTTAAAGCGAATAACGTCCAATCCATCGAATTAAAAAGTTCCATCATCTCCAAAAACACCAATAAAATTTTGAGTTATTATGTGGTGGATAACATTCCGTTGGAACTCGAATTTTCTATTGCTTCTACAGATAAATTAGACATGAATTTGGTCGAAAGTTCGTTTGATTTACTAAGCAATCCTTTATTCACCATGGCCAAAAGACGTGACTGGATGATTCCAACTCCTTTTGTGTTGACGGATGCAATAATCATTAAGCAAAAAGTGAAGCCAAGTGAGAAAATTGAATTACTATCGGCTAATTTATCCGAAAAAAACTCGTTAACTAACGTAGGTAATACTTCAAAATAGTAACGCCAAATGAAACGGATGCAACTCTTTTCACTGATTTAAAATAAACTTTGCGCCTCAGTGACTTTGTGGCAAAACTTGAAGAAATTTATGAAAAAAATAAGCATCCTAGGTTGCGGTTGGTTGGGATTTCCCTTAGCAAAAGTGCTTCTAGAAAAAGGCTTTTTAATTAATGGATCGACTACGACTATTGAGAAAATACCAACTTTAAAAGACGCTGGAATTCATCCGTTTCACATCGAATTGCACGAAGAATCAATCGATGGAGACTTTCATTCATTTTTACACAATGCTGAACTTTTACTGATTGATATTCCGCCAAAATTACGCGGAAACAGTACTGAAAACTTCGTTAAAAAAATCCATAATTTAATTCCGTTTATCGAAAAATCTACCGTTACAAAAGTGCTTTTTGTGAGTTCTATTTCGGTCTATGCCGATGACAATTCAACTGTGGTCACGGTCACTGAAAGCACCATCGCAAATCCAGATACAGAAGGCGGAAAACAATTACTTCAAGTCGAAAAATTACTGCAAAACAACGCTAATTTCGAAACCACCGTTCTTCGCTTTGGCGGATTGATAGGCGATGACCGCCATCCTATTCGGTTTTTGGCAGGTCGAAAAAACATCGAAAATCCGTATGGTCCAATCAACTTAATTCATCAAAACGACTGCATCGGAATCACACTAAAAATCATCGAAACCAATAGTTGGAACCAAACCTTTAACGCCGTGGCGCCTTTTCATCCCACACGAAAAGAATACTACACTCAAAAAGCAACCGAATTGAATTTGCCTTTACCCGAATTTGACGAAACCCAACCTGCATCAGGAAAAATAGTTTCCAGTGAAAAAGTAGAGCAACTGCTCAACTATTCCTTTCAAAAATAGTAGATTAAAAAAACTATCTTTGATGTAAACCAATTGCTTTAACATTAAATCATACACAATATGAAAGTAAAATTAACGGCGTATCTCTTTGTTTTTTTGGGCGTAACTGCATTCGCGCAACAAAAGAAAAACAACATTGTTCCCAATGAAAACCTTATTGTAGAAAACATCCCCGAAATCTCGAAAGACTTAGCCACACAGGTGCGAAAGTATTCGGAAGCTCGTGGCGCATCACTCGTGGCTATTCATCCCTTGAAAGACGAACTCATCATCACTACACGTTTTGGTTTGACCAATCAATTACACAAAGTGGATCGCCCAATGGGAAGCAGAAAACAATTTACTTTTTTTGATGAACCACTTGGAAACGGTCAATACGAACCTACCCAAGGTAATTACCTTATTTACAGTAAAGATGTGGGCGGAAACGAGTTCGGACAGTTGTACAAAATGGATTTAAAAACCTTACAATCGACACTTCTAACCGATGGCGGACGTTCTCAAAATGGCGGTGTAAACTGGAAAAAAGACGGTTCCGGATTTTACTTTACCTCAACCCAACGAAATGGTGGCGACCGCGATATTTATTATATGAATCCGAATGAACCCAAAAGCACGCAATTGATTTTGGAAGTTAAAGGTGGCGGATGGGGAATTTCAGACGTTTCAAAAGACGGAAATCAACTGCTGATTAGTGAATACATTTCGGCCAACGAATCGTTCATTTGGCATTTGGATGTTCCGACCAAAAAACTAACCGAAGTGAGCGACCGAAAAGAAAAAAGTATCGTTCAAGTTGGTGCTGATTTTTCGTCTAAAGCCAATGAAATATGGTTTATTACCGACAGAGACAACGAGTTTCAACGATTGGCAACTATGGATGTAACCACCAAAAAAATTACCTATGTTACCTCATCGATTCCGTGGAATGTAGAAAGTTTTGTACTATCCAAAGATAAATCGAAAATGGTTTTCTCGACCAATGAAGGCGGTTTGAACAAACTGTATCTGATGAATACCGACACTAAACAATTCAGTGAAGTACCGAACTTACCGATTGGATTGATTGGCGGATTTGATTTTAGTTCAAATGACCAATCGCTATTTTTTACGCAATCAACAGCCAATTCTTCTTCGGATGTGTACCAATTTGACTTTATGACCAATCAAATGGTACGATGGACGGAAAGCGAATTGGGTGAAATGCAACCCGAAGATCTGTCGAAACCGCAATACATCGAATGGAATAGTTTTGACAAGTTGAAAATCTCTGGTTTTTATTATCCTGCCGCTTCAAAATTTAAAGGAAAACGACCGGTATTAATCAATATTCACGGCGGACCAGAAGGACAATCAATGGCTTCTTTTTCGGGCGCCAATAGTTATTATACGAACGAAATGGGTGTGGCGCTTATTTTCCCGAACGTGAGAGGTTCATCGGGATTTGGAAAAACCTATATTGCTAAAGATAACGGATTTTTGAGAGAAGATTCGGTTAAAGATATTGGAACGTTGTTGGATTGGATTGCGCAACAACCCGAATTGGACAAAGACCGCATCATGATTATGGGTGGAAGTTACGGTGGATACATGACGTTGGCTACGGCGTTTCACTATGCGGATCGCATTCGTTGTTCGGTAGATATTGTGGGAATTTCCAATTTCAACACCTTTCTCAAAAATACCGAAGAATACCGTCGCGATTTAAGAAGAGCAGAATATGGTGACGAACGCAATGAAAAAATGTATGCCTTTTTGGATAAAATTTCTCCGTTGAACAATACGAGTAAAATCAAAAAACCAATGTTCATCATTCAAGGAACCAACGACCCGAGAGTTCCGGTTACCGAAGCGACTCAAATGCGCGACAAATTAAAAGCACAAGGCAATACGGTTTGGTATTTGGAGGCCAAAGATGAAGGTCACGGATTCAGAAAAAAACCAAATGTTGATTTCCAACGATTGGCGGTTATAAAATTTATGGAAACGTATTTGATTAATTAACCCGAAGAATAGTTTTTCATCCTTTCAAAACATAAAAAAACCTCAAGATTTACTTGAGGTTTTTTTATTTAAGATTACCAAATTTTCACTCGGTCTTCTGGTTTTACATACAATTTGTCGGCTTCCTTAATGTCGAACGCTTTATAGAATTCGTCTACATTCAATAACGGCACATACGCACGGTACATTCCGGGTGAATGCGGATCGGTTTTTACTTGATTTTTGATGGCTTCGTCGCGCATTTTTGAACGCCAAATGGTCGCCCAAGAAATGAACAAACGTTGTTCTGGTGTATAACCATCAATCAAACCTGGATTTCCGTTTTCTTTGAGATAGATTTGTAACCCGTCGTAAGCAGCGTTGATTCCGCCTAAATCTCCAATATTTTCTCCCAATGTAAATTTACCATCCACAAAGGTTCCAGGTAATGGTTCTAAAGCGCTGTATTGAGCCGCTAACGATCCGCCTAAACCAGTAAATTGCTTTAAATCTTCTTCCGTCCACCAATTTACCAAGTTTCCATCGGCATTGTAACGCGAACCTGAATCGTCGAATCCGTGAGAAATTTCGTGTCCGATTACGGCTCCAATTCCACCATAATTCACTGCTTCGTCGGCTTTGTAATCGTAGAATGGCGGTTGAAGAATCGCGGCTGGGAAAACAATTTCGTTGTACGAAGGATTGTAATACGCATTCACCGTTTGAGGCGACATTCCCCAACGAGTTTTGTCGACAGGTTTGCTTAAATCGGCTATATTTTCTTCAAATCCCCATGAAGCAACATTTTTCATGTTTTCATAATAACTCCCACCTTCTTCTTTGCTTTTTAAAACCAATTTAGAATAGTCTTTCCACTTATCGGGATAACCAATTTTAACTGTTGATTTTCGTAGTTTCTCTATGGCTCCTAAACGGGTTTCGGGGGTCATCCAAGGAAGATTATTGATGCGATTTTCGAATGCCAAAAAGACATTTTTAATCATTTTATTTGCTTTTTCTTTGGCTTCAGCAGGAAATTTTTTCTCTACATATAATTTTCCTAACGCTTCACCAACGGTTCCGTTTACCACTTGCAATGCTCGCTCTTCACGTGGTCGTTGTTTGATGGCGCCTTGTAGAGTTTTGCTATAAAATTCCCAACTGGCCTGTTCGATTTCCGAAGTAAGCACTCCAGTTGATTTGTTGATTAAGGTCCAACGCAAATACGCTTTCCAATCGTCTACTTTATTTTCAGTAAAAATAGTTTGTAAAGCGGTCATGTATTTAGGTTGAGAAACAATGAGTGAATCTAAATTAGAAATTCCCACACCTGTAATATAAGCGTTCCAATTCACTGCTGGAGTCAATTTTTGCAAATCGGCCACCGACATTGGGTTGTACGTTTTTCTTCTATCTCTGCGTTCAACTCGATCCAAACGCGGTTGAGCCAAGGCCGTTTCTAAAGCCAATACTTTTTCGGCATTTTTCTTTGCTTCATCGGGTTTTTCTCCTAAAAATTGGAGCATGCGCGCTACGTGAAGTACGTATTTTGCTCTTTTCTCTTTCGAATCAGCATCGTCAGAAACGTAGTAATCACGGTCGGGTAAACCTAAACTTCCCAAGCCAATATTAACTACATTTCGATTACTGTTTTTGGCATCTGGACCAATTCCGATTCCGTAAAATCCGATTCCGCCTGTTGGTGCCATTTCGGTAATTAAATTCGAAAGATCTTGCACATTTTTGATGGCATTAATTTTCTTTAACGCAGGTTGTAATGGCTTTATTCCCAACTTATTTCGAGAAATGGTATCCATATAAGTTTGATACACTTTTACGGCTTTGGCTTGGTCTGAATTAGGATCTAATTTTTTATTAGCAACCGCTTCTTTCAAAATAGCCAAGGCATCTTTATCGGTGTTTTGACGCAATTCATCAAAGCTTCCCCAACGCGTTTTATCGCCAGGAATTTCGGTTGTGTCAAACCATGTTCCGTTCACAAATCTGAAGAAATCATCGCCAGGTTTTACGGTACGATCCATATAATCAAGGTTAATACCTGGATTTTTTTGTTGGGCGTTTAACTGACTGAATCCGATAAGGAAGCAAACAATTAGTAGTGAACTCTTATTCATAGCTTTATTTTTTAGTTATTTTTTTAGTTACGATTTGGTCGTTTGATCGAATTTTGACAAAGTAAATTCCGGTTGAAGCAGTAGTCAAATCCAATTCTACATTCGATGCATTATCTGTGTTGTACTTAATTGAAATTTGTTTTCCCATCACGTCATATACTTCAATAGTATCAATTTGTGTATCCTTTGCAGCAATGTTGAAAATTCCAGCAGATGGATTTGGATAAATTACCAAAGTTGACAAATCGAACTCTTCGTTACCTAATGTTCCACTAATTAAGAAATCGTCTATAATTACACCTTGTTCGGTTACCGATTGATCGGAATGAAAGACAAATCTAAAAATTACATTCGTTTCAGAATTCAAAATGGAAAGCGGGTAATTATAGGTTTGAAAAGAAGCATTAGTTCCTGTCCATTGTGCTCCCACGCAATTAAAACAATCGGCTCCAGATGTTTCAGGTGTACGATCACTGTTGTACCAATTTGTATCTTGTGTGCCTAAAACTTCCCATGCTTGTCCTAAATCGGTTGAATATTGAACATACAATATGTCCCAATTCTGCTCCAGGTCGAACGCTAATTTAAAGCTAATTTGCGGGTTAGCGAGTTGGGTTAAATCATAGCACTCAGAGATTAAAAACGACTTGGTTAAATCGGGGTATTCACCACTTAAACCTGTAGCATATACATTGTTTGATCCCGATGCTAAAATACCTCCTGTACGAATTCCTCTTTCCCATAATCCCGTTGCGCTTCCTTCATCATTTTCAAGAAGGACATCGGTAGGATTTTCGAAAGTGTTGGTTTCATTAACCGTACCCGAATCATTGATGTAAAAAACACCTTGAGCCGAATTATTATCAGCGTAGGCGTCATTCGGGATGGTTGAAGTTACTTCAAAATCATAAGCGCCTTTAGCTAAATTTACTACTGGCAAAGCGATGATTGCAGTTTGATTAGATGCTAAATTTCCACTCCAATTGTACGAATAAGGAACGCTGTTGTAGGTGTAATTAAATGCAATACTTGATATGGCGTTCAACCCGTTGTTTTTTACTGAAATTTCTGGAACAATCGCGCTATTGCAGTTAACATTTACGGATGACGGACTTAAAATTTCGGTTACTTTAACATCATTTGGTGGCAACTGAACCGGTATAGTTGTTTGCCAAATTCCTCTTCCATAAGTGGCAGCAACCAGTAGATTATCTTCTAAATTAATTTCTAAATCGGTTACCGAAACATTCGGCAAATTAGTATCGAAAGGTTCCCATTGTGACATCGTATCATCTCTATAATAAACCCCTAAACTTGTACCTAAATACAAAGGATTGTCGGTATTTCTGCCTTGATGAATGATGATGTTTTTTCCGATAGATGGAAGTCCGTCAGATATCGAAAAAAATGTATTTCCACCATCGTTAGACTGCAATGCCTCTCCATCTATACCCGATGTTGTGATGTAAATAATGTTGCTATTTGAAGAATGTACATCGACGGAAGTGATATCAGATCCAGCAAAATAAGCAGCTATAAAACTGACACCTTTATCAGTGCTTTTGTACAAAACACTATCATCTACTACATACATGTTCAGATCATTGGTTGGATCAATAGCAATGCGTTCCAAATTACTTCCATTGAAAAGGGTTGCATTTTGTTGTACCCATTCATTCCCAGACAACATATATAAATTGGAATATCCTGCAAATAATTCTCCTGCCGAATTTATGGTTAATGGTGTTATCCAATTCCCATTTTCACCATCTGGAGCGCCCACTGAGCTTGTTAATGAGTTTCCAGCGTTATTACTGATGTATAATCCGCCTCCACTTTGAATGAATCCGTAGTATAGATTATTATTTATCGGACTTATGGCAGTGTCCATTCCGTCTGCGCCATAATAGTTTTTCCATTGGCTATTACTATAGGCATATCCACCGTTATCTTGTAATCCACCAACCATTTTAGAGGCTGTTTGTTTGGATACCGCTACTCTATAAAACTGTCCTATTTGTGCAGTTGCGGTTTTGTCGGTAAACGAATTGGCTCCGTCTTCAGATACATAAATACCACCATCACTACCGCAATATAATTTATCTCCATAATACCGTAAAAAATGAATATCAGCATGCGAATAAGCGGCAGAAAATGGCTCACTCCAACTGTTTATTTTGGTTGAAGTTGCTCCTCCATTAGTTGATTTCCATACATTTAAACAACCTGTGTATACTTCATCTGCGTTGGTTGTTGAAACAGCTAGAGCTAAATCAAACCAAGCTTGATTCGACTCAAAAATGTTGGTTGTTCCAGATGTTTCAGCCCAAGATGTTCCTCCATTGGTAGAACGATAGATTCCTTGAAAACCATATCCAGTAGTGGCGCTTAAAATATAAACGTATTCTGAATTCGCAGGAGTTACGTCCAATATCAATCTTCCTGAATTAGAAGGTAAACCTGTAGAAACAATACTGAAAGAACTTCCCGAATTGGTGGAACGGTAAAATCTATTGTTGGAAACCGCATACACCGTTGAATTGGTTCCTGGCTTTAATCTGATTCTGCCTTGTGAAAAACTTCCTCCTTGTACCATCGTCCAATTTACTCCCGCATTTGTAGTCCTGTAAATTCCGTTATTAGTAGCCACCCAAAGCATGTTGGAGTCACTCGGATTGATAAGAATATCCCCAGCAAAATTGTCGGTTCCAGTGAAAGTTAAACCCGTAGTATTCCAAGATAAGCCGCCGTCGGTTGACTTTAAAACTCCGACAGAATACGAATCACTTCCATCACAATCACCTGTCGCAATGTAGATTATGTTTGGATTGTTGTAATCGACTGCTATTCCGGATACGCCTATTTGTGGTAAATTATCTCCTAGTGGCGTCCAATTATCACCGCTGTTAGTCGATTTCCAAATTCCGCCCGCAGGAGTTCCAATATAAATCGTATTCGGATTGCTTGGATCAACCAATACCGTATTTACTCTACCTTGACCTGAAGACCACGAACCGGTGTTGGTATGTGTGAATGGTCCAACCGATTGCCAGTTGCTTGGCGGTACTTGTGCTGCACTAGAATTTCGTTGTTGTGAACGCATCTTTTTTGCATTGTACGCATCCCACATTTGCTGTGGAGTGATTAAAAAACCTTGTGCATTGGTTTTGTTTCTCCAATGGGTTTCCCAACGCATGAATGGTTTATATCCGCTTCCTTTGAGCGTCTTATCGTGCGTATTCCAATAATTTTCAAATACTTGCACTGCTTCATCAATAGTTAACTGTGATTTTCTGGCTAGAGAATCATTTTGTATCCATGGAGCATTAGTGTTAAATTGCGAATAGCTTTGAGTTATTGCCAATAACAAAGTGAAAAGTAAAAGTTTTTTCATTTTCATTAATTTTTTTCCAAATATATACAAATAATAGATACATTTTCTGCTCTTTAACATACGTTGTAGTTAATCTTAACAGATGTTTATTTATTTTTGCAAAAATTTTATGTATGCTACCCATTATAAAAAAGTACAAGCTTTTTATAGGTTTCTTTTTGGTGTTTTCTATTATCACCGTATCGTCTTTTTATATCGTTTTAAAACCCAATAGAAAATTACCGTTTTACACACCAAGTATTGTAAACCCTGAGCTCGTAGACTCTACCGTACAGCATATTTCTAATAAACATACGATATCCGATTTTAAATTTGTCAATCAGAATGGGAAAATCATCACGCAAAAAGACTACGAAGGCAAAATTTATGTAGCCGATTTTTTCTTTACAACTTGTCCTACAATTTGTCCGAAAATGACCACCAACATGGTTTGGCTTCAAAATCAAATCAAAAATAATCCGAAAGTTATGTTGCTATCCCATTCCGTTACACCCGACATCGATAGTGTGCCTGTTTTGAAAAAATATGCCCTAGAAAAAGGAGTAATCGACGCCAAATGGAATTTAGTTACTGGCGATAAAAAAGACATTTATTACATTGCAAGAAAATCGTATTTAGCAGTAAAAACTGGAAAGCCAGAAGAACTATACGATATGGTTCATACCGAAAATTTTGTGTTGGTCGATTCCAAACGCAGGGTACGCGGATTTTACGATGGGACCAACCTCGACCAACCTACCAACGATCCGAAAATAAAAAATGTCACGCAACTACTTGAAGACATTCAGTTACTTTTAGAAGAAGATAAATAACAAATTGTGGTTAGCTTTTGGCCGTGTTGCGTGTTATGCAACTCTTAAATTATTTCTTAAACTTGATAAATATCATACAATATACAAGTCAAATGGTTACTTTTGTATTTTAATTCAATCTAAATAAAGCGTGTCAATAACTCTCGATCAATTGAAATTAGGTCAAAAAGGAATCATCTCAGAACTCAACATTGATGAGATTCCCTTGAAATTGCTCGAAATGGGTTGCTTACCCGGAAATTGGGTGGAGTTGCTTCAAATTGCACCGTTAGGCGATCCATTGTATTTCAACATTAATGATTCGCACGTGGCCATCCGACTAGAAACGGCAAAAGAAATTGAAATTACGGTTGAAAACATCTAGTTCATGGCACACAAAACAATAAAAGTAGCACTTATTGGAAACCCCAATACCGGGAAAACTTCGGTTTTTAACCATTTGACTGGGTTGCATCAACAAGTTGGAAATTACCCCGGAATTACCGTTGAAAAGAAAATTGGATCCTGTAAATTATCCAAAACGGTCAAAGCTACTATTCTTGATTTACCCGGAACCTATAGTTTAAACGCCAGTTCTATTGATGAAAATGTAGTCATCGAATTGCTTTTGAACAAAAACGACGAGAACTTTCCCGATGTTGCCATTGTGGTCAGTGAAGTCGAAAATTTAAAACGAAATTTACTGCTTTTTACTCAAATAAAAGATTTAGAAATTCCCACTATTTTGGTCATCAACATGAGCGACCGGATGAAACAAAAGGGAATTAATTTAGACATTCCTTTTTTGGAACAAGAACTCAACACCAAAATCGCTTTGGTCAGTTCGCGAAAAAACGACGGTATCGAAAAAATAAAAGAGTTAATTCTAAACTACTCTACCCTTTCTACTGAACCGTGTTTAAATGCTTCGTCGATTGATACGGACTACTTTGATAAATTGCGAAAAGCATTTCCGAATCAGTTGGTCTATAAATTGTGGTTGGTCATTACTCAAGATGTCAATTTCTTGAATTTGGATCGAAACGAAATGAAAAGTTCGTTCACAAAGTCGCATGCCGACCTCAAACGATTGCAACAAAAAGAAACCATCAAACGCTATCAATTCATCAACGATACGTTAAAAATTGGTCAAACGATTGATCAGTCGAAAGCTTCCGACATCAGAGCCAAATTAGACCGTGTTCTGACGCACAAAATATTTGGGTATTTTATCTTCTTCTTCATTCTTTTTGCCATTTTCCAATCGATTTTTGATTGGTCGAGCATTCCGATGGAATTCATTGACAGTACGTTTGCGAATTTAGCTTCGTTCACCAAAAAAAATCTGCCTGCAGGCGAATTTACTAATCTACTAAGCGAAGGAATCATTCCGGGAATCGGTGGAATTCTGATTTTCATCCCACAAATTGCCTTCTTATTTTTATTCATTTCTGTTTTGGAAGAAAGCGGATACATGAGTCGCGTTGTTTTTTTAATGGATAAAATCATGCGTCGATACGGACTTTCAGGCAAAAGTATAGTTCCGCTAATTTCGGGGACAGCATGTGCGATTCCGGCCATTATGGGAGCACGAAACATCGAAAATTGGAAAGAACGATTGATTACGATTTTAGTCACTCCGTTCATCACGTGTTCAGCTCGTTTACCCGTTTACGCCATCTTAATTTCGTTGATAATTCCACAAGGAAGAATCTTAGGTTTCATCAGTTTACAAGGATTGACCTTAATGGTGTTGTATCTTTTGGGATTCATTGTGGCCATTGTCTCTGCTTATATTTTAAATAAAATTTTGAAGATTCAGTCCAAATCGTATTTCGTTGTTGAAATGCCGGGTTACAAAGTGCCGTTATTCAAAAACGTAGCCATCAATGTAGTAGAAAAAACAAAAGCATTCGTATTTGGTGCCGGAAAAATCATCTTAGCCCTATCGGTTATTTTATGGTTTTTGGGTTCTCATGGCCCGAGTAACGATTTCGGAAAAGCCCAAGAAATTGTTCAAAATCAATTCAATCAAAAAAACATAAGTTACGACAAAGAACAATTGAACGATGCGGTAAGTTCGTTTAAATTGGAACATTCGTATATGGGAATAATGGGGAAATCCATCGAACCCGCAATAAAACCGTTGGGCTACGATTGGAAAATCGGAATTGCAGTGGTAAGTTCGTTTGCGGCTCGCGAGGTTTTTGTAGGAACTTTGGCTACCATATATAGTGTGGGAAGTCATAGCGACGAGCAAGACACCATCATAAATAGAATGGCACAAGAGGAAGACAGCAAAGGAAATAAAATATTCAATTTCCCAACCGGAATTTCACTGCTTTTATTTTATGCTTTTGCCATGCAATGCGTGAGTACATTAGCCATTGTAAAAAAGGAAACCAATTCGTGGAAATGGCCCATCATTCAGTTAGTTTTTATGAGTGGATTCGCTTATTTAACGGCTTTAATTGCGTATCAAGTATTGAAATAATTAACGTGATTTCGATCTAATATTTCTATAAAAAATAAAAAAAAACACTAATAATCAGAAGGTTAGATTTAATATTGGAGTTAATTTGTTTTGCCACGAATTCACAAATTAATATATAGTTCAATAAAATTAGTTCATCTATGATGAACATTCGAATGAATTCAAATGTTTAAAAGTATAAATTCGATAATTCGTGGCTGAAAAAGTAAATTACTATATCGAACTCACATTAATTAGTATAAATGATGAAAAATTTGTTCGTTTTGATCTTGATTTCAGAGCTATTGCTGAATAACCCTCTTTCGGCTCAAAACAAATTGGACAAATCTAAAAAAGAACTCAATCAAGGAAGTAGTAAAGAGACTAATCGAAGCAATACTAGTTCGAATTCAACTACAAAAGAGGTTGATGTTGAAAATCCTTTTTTACAAATCGCGGGCTACATTTTTTTTGGCGCCTTTAAATACGGGTTGATTGGCGATTACAAAAACGAAGATCATTTGTATAGTAATTTAACTCCGTACCCATATTACAATGGTACATCGGGAAATTTTGAGAATTACGAAACCGATACAATTAAGAAAAATGAGTTCCGAATTGATCTTGAAAATTATTTTATTTATAACGATAATGATTTATTTGGCAATCATTTAAAAGCTAAAATTCGTCCTTTTCAGTATTTTCAAATTCAGACTGATTTTCATCAATTATATGAGTTTGAAAAAATAGATAACAACACGACAACCTATCGGCTTTCTTTGTTTCATTTTAATTTGGGTTACGACCGAATCCGATTGGAAAAATTTAATTTAGGATGGACATTAGGCGCATCGTATGTAGGTAATGAAGTTCGGAAAGGCGGATTTTCGTATGGAGTACACGCTGATTATTTTATGAACAACCGAATCAGTTTTTCGGCAGCAGCAAAATGGAGTACAATAAATCAACAGCCCGTTCATGTTTACGAATTCCAAAGTAAATTTCACAGAAAGAACTATTTTTTCTCTCTCGGTTTTGAACATTTGAAAATTGCGACACCAACCTACAGTTTCATCGCACTTGGCGGCGGAATATACTTTTAAAAACACAATTATGCACATTCAAGAAATACTGACTTACATCGCTTTAGGAATTGCACTTGTTGTGTTGTACCAAAAGTTTTTTGGCAAAAAAAAGTCGAAAAAAAACTGCGGAAAAGACGATTGCGGCTGTCATTAACCTAACGCCACGTCCAACGTCATCATGACGATAAATCCGCCAATTAATCCCAACGTGGCAATGTCGGTATTCTTGTCTTGTTGCGTTTCCGGAATTACTTCTTCTACTACTACAAAGATCATCGCACCGGCTGCAAACGCCAAAGCATAAGGCAATAACGGAGTGAAAAAAGTTACTGCCACCGCACCTAAAACACCTGCAACGGGTTCTACTAGCGCTGACGATTGTCCGTACATAAAACTCTTCCAACGGCTCATTCCCATTCTACGCAATGGCATAGAAACTGCGATTCCTTCAGGAAAATTCTGAATTCCGATTCCGATGGCTAACGTCACTGCTCCAGCAATCGAGGCCTCCGGAATTCCAGCGGCAACGCCACCAAAAAGAACACCAACGGCCAAACCTTCAGGAATGTTGTGCATCGTTATCGCCAAAACCAATAAAGTTGTGCGTTGCCAAGGCGATTTGATACCTTCCGTTTCTTTAAAATTGATGTGTAAATGCGGCAGTAATTTGTCCAAACCAAAAATAAATAAAGCGCCCAATCCGAATCCGACAGCAGCCGGAATTACTTTAGTAAATCCTTCGCCTTTGCTCATTTCAATGGCGGGTGCTAACAAACTCCAAAAACTGGCTGCAATCATAACGCCACCCGTAAAACCCAACATTCCGTCGAGAACCATCCGATTCATATTCTTAAAAAAGAAGACAAACGAGGCACCCAATGCGGTTAAAAACCAGGTAAACATCGTAGCATAGAAAGCCGCTAATATCGGGTCGATGCTTTCAAAATAGTCGATAATGGATTGAAACATAATTACTGTACGTATAAATTATTTGCGATTTTGTTCGATAATGTTATTTCTTTCGAATTGATTTCAACGGTTAACGTATCGTCAAAACTCTCTTTTTCTTTTACAATTAGTAGTGAACCTAAAGCAATTTTTTGTTTGTCTAAATACTTTAAAAACTCAGAAGAAGAATCTTTGACTCCGACACAATGGTATTCCTTGTTCAATTCAGCTTCCGAAAGCAGTAGTTTGGTGATTTTTTTTATCACTCCATTTGCATTCGGAATCGGGTCGCCGTGCGGATCAAAATCAGGAAATTCTAAAAACTCGTCCAATTTATTGATCAAGGCTTCCGACTTTATGTGTTCTAATTCTTCTGCAATTTCGTGTACTTCATCCCAAGCAAAACTCAATTTTTCTACCAAAAAAACTTCCCACAAACGGTGCTTTCGCACAATCATTTTAGCCGATAGAAAACCATTTTCAGTCAACGTAACGCCTTGGTATTTCTGATACGACACCAATTCTTTGTCGGAAAGTTTCTTCAACATATCGGTCACCGAAGACGCTTTGGTTTCCAACATGCCTGCAATGGCATTCGTATTGACTCCTTTAGGCGAAACCAACGACAAATGGTAAATTACTTTAATATAGTTCTCTTCGGAAATAGTCATGTTACTCTAAATTATTTCACAAAGTAAACAATTTTATTTTTATAAGTCAAAAGATATTTTTAGTTTTGTCTAAATTTTATTTTTGTTTAATGAAAAAAATGTTGCTTTGCACGTTGATAGTGTGTTTGAATTATAGTTTTTCTCAGATAAAAGATTCCATTTCCACCGATTCTAAATCGGAAGAATTGGAGGAAGTAGTCATTTCTGGCACCTTAAAACCAGTCAAACGATTGGAAACTCCGGTTCCTGTTGAAATTTATACCACAGCTTATCTTAAGAAAAATCCAACTTCCAATCTTTTTGAAGCCTTGCAAAATGTAAACGGCGTTCGCCCGCAACTCAACTGCAACATCTGCAACACGGGCGACATTCACATCAATGGTTTGGAAGGTCCGTATACGATGGTCACGATCGACGGAATGCCGATTGTAAGTGCGTTGTCAACCGTATATGGTTTGTCGGGAATCCCGAATTCACTCATCGACCGAATCGAAATCATCAAAGGTCCGGCGTCGAGTTTATATGGAAGTGAAGCGGTCGGCGGACTCATCAATATCATCACCAAAAAAACCAAAAATGCGCCGTTGTTTAGCGCGGATGTTTTTTCAACTTCGTGGCTGGAAACCAATGTTGATTTGGGATTCAAATCGAATGTGGGTTCGAATGCCGATTATTTGTTGGGCGTGAATTACTACAATTACAATCAACCGATGGACAACAACAACGATAATTTTACCGATGTCACCTTACAAGAACGCGTTTCAGTTTTTAACAAATGGGATTTCAAACGAAAAAGCCAGAAAGAATTTTCGCTTGCCGGACGGTTTTTCTACGAAGATCGTTGGGGCGGCGAAATGCAATGGAATAGAGGCTTTCGTGGAGGAAATGAGATCTATGGCGAAAGCATTTACACGACGCGTTTTGAACTCATCAGTAAATACCAATTGCCTGTACAAGAAAATATGTTTCTTTCTTTTTCTCTGACTTCCCACGATCAAAATTCAGTGTACGGTGCGACTAGTTATATCGCCGCACAAAAAATTGCTTTCGGTCAGTACGTTTGGGATAAAAAAATAGAACATCATAATTTATTGTTGGGCTCGGCCGTTCGACATCAATTTTATAACGATAATACAACCGCAACCATCGAATCGGAAAAGACATTTATTTATAGTTTTTTTCTTCAAGACGAAATCAAATTAGCCGAAAAACACACCCTGCTTTTGGGTTCGCGTTACGATTACAACAACAACCACGGCAGTATTTTTACTCCAAGAATTGCATATAAATGGAATCCAACGTCCAACGATGTATTCCGAATTAACGCGGGAACCGGATTCCGAATTGTCAATTTATTTACCGAAGAACACGCGGCGTTAACAGGTTCGAGAAACGTGATTATAACGGAAGATTTGAAACCCGAAAAGTCGTACAACATCAACTTGAATTACCTTAAAAAATTCAAATTTGAAAATGCCACTTCACTCGCGATGGAATTCTCGACGTGGTATACCTATTTTACCAATCAAATCATTCCCGATTACGACACCAATCCCAATCAGATTATTTACGGCAACCTCGATGGATATTCGCAAACATTAGGCGTAAGCGCAAATATTGATTTAGTCACGCCATTCGGATTAAAAACCATTCTCGGATGTACCGTTTTAGAACCCAAAAATGTTCGAAATGGCATCACATCGCAGCCTATTTTAACCGAAAAATACAGTTTGAATTGGGCAATTTCGTATGAAATTCCGAACACCCATCTCACGATTGATTACACTGGAAATTTATACGGACCGATGCGACTGCCTATTTTAGGCGCGCTCGACCCACGAAACGAATATTCAAAACCGTGGAGCATTCAGAACATCCAATTTACTTATAAAAAATTTCGTAATTTTGAACTGTACGGAGGTGTGAAAAACATTTTGAATTGGACGCCCAACAAAGGAAATCCGTTTATCATCGCACGAGCCAACGATCCATTTGATGAAAATGTGGATTATGACGCCAGCGGAAACGTGGTCGCAACACCGTCCAACCCGTATGCACTGACTTTTGATCCGGGTTATGTGTACGCACCCAATCAAGGAATGAGGGGTTTTTTAGGATTGAGATACACTATTTTTTAATGCAACACTATCATTATATTTTTACGGGTTCGGGTTTATCGGCTTTGATGACGGTGTATAAACTAATTCTATCCGGAAAATTCGAAGACAAAACCATTCTACTCATCGATGAAAATCCGAAGAAATCCAACGACAGAACCTGGTGTTTTTGGGATGAAAACGATGCTTTTTCAACCATTACGAGTAAAAAATGGAATTCGGCTTTGTTTGCCGATGCGCATTTTCGCCGTGATTTAGCATTGACTCCGTACCAGTACAAAATGGTTCGCGGATTGGATTTTTACAATCTAGTTTTCGACTTAATTTCGAAGCAAAACAACATCCATTTTCTACACCAAAAAGTCATTGATTTTCAAGAAATGGGCGAACATTGTGTGGTAAAAACCGAATTACAAAGTTTTACGTGCAATCAAATTTTCAACTCCATTTACACGCCTGAATTAGTTAGAAGTCAGTCGAAATACCCGTTGTTGCAACAGCATTTTATAGGTTGGTTCATCAAAAGTAAAGAGGCTGTTTTTAATGAAAACCAAGTGACTTTTATGGATTTTTCAGTCGAGCAAAGAGGCAATACGCGTTTCATGTATGTATTGCCAACGTCACCAACCGAAGCCTTGTTGGAATACACATTGTTTTCTGCCGATTTACTTCCGAAAGAAGAATACGAAACGGAAATCAAAAAGTACATCGGGCAACTCAGCATCACTGAATATGAAATCGTAGAAAAAGAACAAGGCAACATTCCGATGACGTCGTATCCGTTTTGGAAACACAATTCGAAGAACATCATTAACATCGGTTCGGTTGGCGGATGGACCAAAGCCAGTACGGGTTATACGTTTAAAAACACCATAAAAAAGTCAAAGCAATTGGTTGAGTTTTTAAGCTCTGACACTTCGACTGCACTCAGTGTGACAGACTTTAGAAAGTTTCATAAAAAAGACAAATTTTGGTTCTACGATTTATTGTTTTTGGATGTGTTGTACCGAAGAAACGATTTGGGTTCAAGCGTGTTTTCATCCTTATTTAAAAAAGGAAATCCCACTTTAATTTTTAAATTTTTGGATGAAGAAACGTCGTTTTCAGAGGATTTACAAGTGATGTTAAAATGTCCGAAGTGGTTGTTCATTAAAGCGGTATTTGGAAGAGTATTCAAATAATTTTTTGCTTCTACAAATGTTAAACTTTATCAAAAGTAACCTTTCATAAAAAAGTTATGTCTAGTTTTGTGCCATCAAAATAAAACAATGAATACAATTACTACACAAATCCATCATCATCATTCTTGCAACCAGGCGAGTTAATGATGTAGTGTAGCTAATCCAAAACATAATTAAAAACCCGTCTGAGTACATCAAGGCGGGTTTTTTGTATTTATACACTTCGTGATGTACTCAGATTTTATTCCAAATTAAAAAATGAGTACGTTAAAAATTGCGGTCCAAAAAAGTGGCCGACTGAGTGAAAAATCGCTTCAACTTCTAGAAGAATGTGGCATCAAAATCTCCAACGGCGAACGAAAATTAAAAGCGATTGCCCAAAACTTTCCGATTGAAATTTTGTTTTTGCGCGATGACGATATTCCGCAATACGTCGAACAAGGCGTTGCCGACATCGGAATTCTTGGCGAAAACGAAGTATGGGAAAAAGACAAAGAAATTTCAATCATTCAACAATTGGGTTTTGCCGGTTGTCGCATGTCTTTGGCCATTCCGAAAGACGAAATGTATACCGATTTAAACTATTTCGAAGGCAAACGAATAGCCACGAGTTATCCCAAAATTCTGAATGACTTTTTCACCAAAAACAACATCAACGTTTTCATAGAAGAAATTAGCGGAAGTGTTGAAATTGCAACCAGTATTGGTCTAGCCGATGCCGTTTTTGACATCGTTAGCACCGGAAGCACGTTGTTGATGAACGGTTTAAAAGAAGTAGCTACCGTTACCAAAAGTGAAGCTGTATTGATTTCCAATCCGAATCTCACTCCACAAAACCAACTCCTTTTAGATAAATTATTGTTCCGAATCCAAGCCGTTCGAGAAGGAAAACAAAACAAATACATTTTGCTAAACGCACCCAATTCGGCCATCGAAAGTATTTGTTCGTTGTTGCCCGGAATGAAATCTCCTACCATTTTACCGCTAGTTGATAAAGAGTGGAGCAGTTTGCATTCGGTCATCCGAGAAGATGATTATTGGGAAATTATAGAACAACTCAAAAATCTCGGCGCCGAAGGAATTTTGATTATTCCGATAGAAAAAATGATTCGATAACAACTTTCTGTTTTGTCATTCTGAGGAACGAAGAATCCCATAATATGAATTTCTATATGTGATTTCTCCTTCGTCGAACCCGAGAGCTTTGCTCGAACTGGCGAAGCAATGACAAAAAATCTAAACTATAATTTATTATGAAAACGTACATAAATCCAAAACCAGAACAATGGTCAGAATTGGCCCAACGCAAAACAATTGCCACTATCGATTTGAACGAAACCGTGAAAGCCATTTTTAATGACGTCCAAAAAAACGGAAGCAAAGCCGTAAAAAAATACACGAATTATTTTGATGGCGTTTCGATTGAAAATTGTGCCGTAACGTCAACAGAAATAGAAAATGCGATTGCTCAAGTTCCAACTGAATTAAAAGAAGCGATTCAAATTGCTGCGGAAAATAGTACCAAATTCCACAGTTCACAAAAAGAAATTCCAACCAAAATTGAAACTACTTCGGGTGTTTTTTGTTGGAGAGAAAGTCGCGCCATCGATACCATCGGGATTTACATTCCGGGTGGAACGGCACCGCTTTTTTCAACGGTTTTAATGTTGGCGATTCCGGCTACAATTGCCGGTTGCAAAAACATCATTTTGTGTTCGCCACCCGACAAAAATGGCAACATCAATCCAGCGATTTTGTATGCCGCGCAATTAACGGGTGTGACTCAAATGTATAAAGTAGGCGGCATTCAAGCCATTGCAGCGATGACTTTTGGAACCGATGAAATTCCAAAAGTATCTAAACTATTCGGCCCCGGAAATCAATACGTAACCGCTGCCAAACACTACGCACAACAATTGGGTGCAGCCATCGATTTGCCTGCTGGTCCAAGTGAATTATTGGTAATTGCTGATGCAACGTGTGATCCCGAATTTGTGGCATCCGACTTACTCTCACAAGCCGAACACGGTGGTGATAGTCAGGTGATTTTAGTGACCAATTCAGAAGAAATTGTAGCGAAAGTTATTGAAGCAATCGAAAATCAAAAAGCCATTTTACCAAGACAAGCGACGGTAGAAAAGGCATTAGAAAACAGTCGGGCTTTGGTTTTTGAAGACATTCAAACCGGAATCGAGTTCAGTGATTTTTACGCCCCAGAACATTTGATTTTGGCAATTGAAAATGCGGAAGACAACAGCCAATTCATTGAAAATGCAGGTTCGGTTTTCATCGGAAATTACAGTTGCGAAAGTGCTGGAGATTACGCCAGCGGAACCAATCATACGTTGCCCACCAACGGCTATGCAAAAAATTACAGTGGCGTTTCGTTAGACAGTTTTGTCAAAAAAATCACGTTTCAAAAATTGACTTCACAAGGCATTCAAAACCTCGGACCAACAATAGAAATTATGGCGGCAGCCGAACAATTAGACGCACACAAAAATGCCGTTTCCATCCGATTAAAAAAATTACAAAATGGATAATATCATCAATTTAATTCGAAAAAACATTCTCGCGCTCACACCGTATTCGAGTGCGCGCGATGAGTACAAAAGCAATCAAGGCATCTTTTTGGACGCCAATGAAAATCCGTTTGGGAATCTAAACCGATATCCCGATCCGTACCAATGGCGTTTGAAACAAATTTTGAGCAGTCAGAAAAAAGTAGCGATAGAAAACATACTAATCGGAAACGGAAGCGACGAAATCATCGATTTGGTACAGCGGGTTTTCTGTGAACCGAATGAAGATACAATCATCATTTGTCCGCCAACCTACGGTATGTATGAAGTGTATGCGAATATTAATAATTTAAACATAATTTCAATTCCCCTAACCGAAGATTTCCAGTTGAATACCGAAGCGATTTTAGCTCAAAATGCCAAAATTTTGTACTTGTGTTCACCCAACAATCCGACAGGAAACTCATTAGAAAATCTCGAATATATTATTGAAAATTTCAACGGAATTGTGTTTTTAGACGAAGCGTATATTGACTTTAGTGAACAGCTTTCTTTGGTTTCTAAAATAAAGCAATATTCTAATTTGATTGTTTCACAAACCTTCAGCAAAGCACGAGGTTTGGCAGCCGTTCGAATCGGAATTGCTTATGCAAATGAAACCATTATTTCGGTGATGAACAAAGTAAAACCGCCGTATAATGTGAGTAGATTGAATCAAGAAGCCGCCGTGCAATCGCTTGCTGATGAAGCCAATTTTAAGTCGAATGTACAACTCCTAATTTCAGAACGAGAACTTCTGAAACAATCACTTTTGGCATTGGATTTTGTAACGAAAATTTATCCATCAAACGCTAATTTTTTATTGGTTGAAATGGAAAATGCTACCGCCATTTACAACAGTTTAATTGAGCAAAAAATCATCACGCGCAACCGAAGTTCGGTAGTTGAAAATACGATTCGTATTACTATTGGAACACAACGAGAAAATCAACAATTAGTTTATGCACTTCAACTTTTAGGAGTTGATATGCTGAAATAAATTCAACATAAATGAAAAAAGTATTATTTATAGATAGAGACGGTACATTAATCATCGAACCGCCCATCGATTTTCAAGTGGATAGTTTGGAAAAGCTAGAGTTCTATCCCGAAGTTTTTCAATATTTATCGCGCATTGCTAAAGAACTCGATTATGAGTTGGTTATGGTGACCAATCAAGACGGAATGGGAACCGATTCGTTTCCAGAAAACACCTTTTGGCCGGTGCAAAATAAGATGTTACAAGCGTTTGAAAACGAAGGCATTCAATTTTCAGATGTGATTATTGACGTCTCGTTTCCAGAGCAAAATTTGCCCACACGAAAACCAGGAACAGCGTTATTGCAACAGTACATCAAAGGCAATTACGATTTAAAAAACTCCTACGTCATTGGTGATCGAACGACCGACATTCAACTGGCAGAAAACTTAGGAAGTCAGGCGATTTTTGTTTCGGCTATAGCCAATGAACGAGCGATGTTATCCACCACATCTTGGGAAACTATTTATCAATTTTTAAAGGAACAACCGCGCGTTGCGAAACTTATCCGCAAGACAAAAGAAACCGAAATTGCAGTTGAAATCAATTTGGATGGAAGCGGGAAAAGCAACATCAATTCGGGTTTAGGCTTTTTTGATCACATGTTAGACCAAATTGCCAAACACGGAAATATTGATTTGAATATTAATGTAAAAGGCGATTTGTATGTAGACGAACACCACACCATTGAAGATGTCGGAATTGCTTTGGGCGAAGTATTTGCACAAGCATTGGGTTCTAAAAAAGGCATTACTCGTTATGGGTTTTTACTTCCAATGGACGATTGTTTGTCGCAAGTGGCACTGGACTTTGGTGGTCGTTCGTGGTTGGTTTGGAATGCAAAATTCAACAGAGAAAAAATAGGAGAAATGCCCACCGAAATGTTTTCGCACTTTTTCAAATCGTTTTGCGATGGCGCCAAATGCAATTTAAACATCAAAGCTGAAGGCGAAAACGAGCACCACAAAATAGAATCGATTTTTAAAGCATTCGCGAAAGCAATAAAAATGGCAGTTCAAAAAGACGGCACTAACGGCATACCAAGCACCAAAGGAATTCTATGATAGCTATTATAAAATACAACGCAGGCAACATTACTTCAGTGAAAAACGCAGTCGAACGATTGGGTTATTTGTGTCTCGTCACCAATGATGAAACGATTTTAAAATTAGCCGAAAAAGTTATTTTTCCGGGTGTGGGCGAAGCAAGTTCGGCGATGAAGTACTTGAAGGAAAAAGGTTTGGATGAAGTCATTAAAAACCTTAGCCAACCTGTTTTGGGAATTTGCCTTGGGCAACAATTATTATGTCAGTTTTCAGAAGAAGGAAACACCGAATGTTTAGGAATTTTCGATGCAACAGTCAAGAAATTTGAACCCAAATTGAAAGTACCACATATGGGTTGGAATACCATTTCAGGGGTAAATTCTGAATTGTATAAGGGAATTTCATCCGACGAAGATTTCTATTTTGTACACAGTTTTTATGCTGAAATCTGTCAAGAAACCACAGCAATTTGTGAGTATATCGTTCCGTTTAGTGCTTCGATGCAAAAGGATAATTTTTATGCTACACAATTCCATCCCGAAAAATCATCGGATGTGGGCGAACAACTTTTACTAAACTTTTTGAAATTATGAGAATCATTCCCGCCATAGACATCATCAACGGAAAATGCGTCCGATTGACCAAAGGCGATTATACCACGCAGAAAATTTACAACGAAAATCCGCTAGAAGTCGCTAAATATTTTGAAGACCACGGTATTCAATACTTACATTTAGTTGATTTGGATGGCGCAAAATCCAACCAAATCGTCAACCACAAAGTCTTGTACCAAATTGCAACCAAAACGAATTTGAAAATCGATTTTGGTGGCGGATTAAAACAACGAAAAGACCTTGAAATTGCTTTTGAAAATGGAGCGAACCAAATCACAGGCGGAAGTATTGCTGCCAAAAATCCAACTGAGTTTTTAGATTGGTTAACTGAATTCGGAAGTGATAAAATCATTTTGGGCGCCGATTGTTTGAACCGAAAAATTGCCACTCAAGGCTGGTTGGAAACTTCTGAAATTGATGTCATTGACTACATTTCGGATTATGTTTCCAAAGGAATTTCATCTGTAATTTGCACTGATATTTCCAAAGACGGCATGCTTCAAGGAACATCAAACGGATTGTATTCCAAAATTTTAGAAACAACAAAAGTCAACTTAATAGCAAGCGGTGGCGTGACAACTATATCCGATTTAGAACTTCTAAAATCCATCGGATGCGAAGGTGCTATCATCGGGAAAGCCTTGTACGAAGGAACCATCAAAATCGAAAATCTACGCAAATTATGTTAAAGAAACGAATAATTCCGTGTTTGGATATTAAAGACGGGCGCGTAGTAAAAGGCGTTCAATTTTTAGAATTAAAAGACGCTGGAAATCCAGTTGAGTTGGCTTCGTTCTATTCTAAAAATGGTGCAGACGAATTAGTGTTTTTAGACATCAGCGCAACCTTGGAAAAACGAAAAACATTAGCCGAGATGGTCACGCAATTGGCTAAAGAAATCAACATTCCGTTTACGGTTGGTGGCGGCATTCAATCGGTTGATGATGCGCGATTATTACTGCAATCGGGTGCTGATAAAGTCAGTATCAATTCGGCTGCCGTTTTGAATCCGGAATTGATTACGCAAATTTCAGACGCTTTTGGAAGTCAGAGTTTGGTGGTTGCCATCGACATCAAAAAAGTAGAAAAGGATTGGTTTGTTTTCATCAAAGGCGGAACTGAATACACCGAAATTTTAGCCATCGATTGGGCGAAAAAAGTAGAAGAATTGGGCGCTGGAGAATTGTTAATTACGTCCATGAATAATGATGGTTCCAAAAACGGATTTGCATTAGAAATCACAAATGAAATTAGTAAGGCGGTTTCTATTCCGGTAATTGCTTCTGGTGGCGCAGGAAATTCACAACATTTTATAGAATTATTTACTCAAACCGAAGTCAGTGCCGGATTGGCAGCGAGTATTTTTCACTTTAATGAAGTGCCGATATCCGAATTAAAAAACGTTTTAAAAACTCAAAATATTCCCGTCAGATGAATGTAGATTTCTCAAAAAATAATGGATTGATTCCAGTAATCATCCAAAATAATGTAACGCAACAGGTTTTAATGTTGGGTTACATGAACGAAGAAGCCTTGCAAAAAACACAACATGAAAAGGTAGTGACTTTCTACAGTCGAAGTAAAAACCGATTGTGGACCAAAGGCGAAACGTCTGGAAATTATCTAAAAGTGGTTTCCATAAACAAAGATTGTGATAACGATGCATTGCTGATTCAAGTCATCCCAAACGGACCAACCTGTCACAACGGAACGGTGTCTTGTTTTGCAACGGAACCTCAACTATCTTTTCTAAAGGAGTTGGAAAACGTTATTGAAAATCGCATTGCAAATCCAAGTTCAGAGTCGTATGTTGCAACACTTTTTCAAAAAGGAATCAATAAAATGGCTCAAAAAGTAGGTGAAGAAGCCGTCGAATTAGTAATTGAATCCAAAGACGACAATCAAGAATTGTTTGTGAGTGAAGCTGCCGATTTGTTGTTTCATTATTTGATATTATTACAAGCTAAAAATCTGAAATTAAATGATATAGAACAAGAATTGATGCGCAGGATGAAGAAATAAAGTCGTACAACAAATGTTAAAATTCAAAAAATAATGCAATTGCAACAAAATAATTCAATACGTTTGTACCCTTATGATGAACAAAACACAAAATACAAATTGGTGGCACCTAACTAACTCCGTTTCTGGAATTGGTTGGTAACTGCTATTTGTAAATCTCTACAATATCGTTAAACCCGCTTTTCCAAGCGGGTTTTTTTTATGTCCAATTTTCTCTAAAAATCAATTATCATGTTATATCAATTTCAAACCAAACTAATCAAAACCTTAAGCGATACGCACACTCCGGTGGGTTTGTATTTAAAAATTCGCGATCAGTTTTCCAATAGTTTTTTACTGGAAAGCTCCGATTATAAAAGCAAAGAAAACAGTTTTTCCTACATCTGTTTTGATCCAATCGCGTCGCTCATTGCCGATGCCAATCAAACCACTATTACGTTTCCCAATAAAAATTCTATCGTTAAAGCTACGTCAGAAATTGAAATTGCCACTGAATTAAATGCATTTGCCAAATCATTTTCAGTGCCTGATTTAAACCTCGGATTTGAAACTTTAGGTTTATTCGGCTACACCAGTTATGATGCGATTCCGCTGTTTGAAGACATTACTTTCACTAATAATGATTTCGATTTGCCATTGATTCAATACCATTTATTTCGCTATACAATTGTGTTCAATCACTTCAACAACGAACTTTTTGTGTTAGAACATGTACAAGAAAATGACGTTTCCAACTTGGATACAATTCAGGAAATCATCAACAACCGTTCAGTTACGCAATTCAAATTTTCGATTCAAAATGACGAAGAATCGAATTTTACCGATGACGATTTTTTAGAAGCCATCAAAAAAGGACAACAGCATTGTTTTGTGGGCGATGTGTTTCAAATCGTACTTTCCAGAAAATACAAACAACAATTTAAAGGAGACGAATTCAATGTGTACCGAGCTTTGCGTTCGATTAATCCATCGCCGTATTTGTTCTATTTTGATTATGGAAATTTCAAATTATTTGGCTCTTCACCCGAAGCGCAACTCACCATAAACGACCAAAAAGCGATCATCAATCCAATTGCTGGAACGTTCAAACGAACCGGAAATGATACCGAAGACGCGCTTTTAGCAGAAGCACTTTTGGCCGATCCAAAGGAAAATGCCGAACACATCATGCTCGTCGATTTGGCTCGAAATGATTTGAGTAAATCGAGTAAAAAAGTCGTTGTCGAGAGTTTTAAAAAAATCGAATATTACTCGCACGTGATTCACATGGTTTCTAAAGTCAGTGCCGAATTGCAAGCCGAATACAATCCGATACAAATTCTCGGCGACACGTATCCGGCCGGAACGTTATCGGGCGCACCCAAACACAAAGCGATGCAATTAATCGACCAATACGAACCAAATTCCAGAGGATTTTATGGCGGAACTGTTGGCATAATCGGACTCAACGGCGGATTTAATCATGCGATTTTTATTCGCTCGTTCGTCAGCAGAAACAATCAATTAACCTATCAAGCGGGTTGCGGAATTGTAACAAAATCAGATGTTAACAGCGAATTGAATGAAGTAGAAGCCAAGTTGTCGGCACTTCGAAAAGCGATTCAATTAGCTCAAAATATATAAGTTATGAAAGTATTAGTAGTAGATAATTACGATTCGTTTGTGTACAATATTGTGCATTTGTTATATGAAATTGGTGTCACAGAAATTGATGTCATTAAAAACGATCAACTCGATTTTTCGGATATCCATCAATACGATAAAATTGTGCTTTCGCCTGGACCCGGAATTCCGAAAACCGCTGGGATGATGCCGCAATTATTATCAGAATTTTCATCCACCAAAAGTATCCTCGGAATTTGTCTCGGTCATCAAGCTGTTGCAGAACATTTCAGAACGGATTTAATCAATTTATCAGAACCACTTCACGGCGTTGCTTCTGAAATTGAAATTGTAAAAGAAGATTATTTATTCGAAAATCTTCCAAAACATTTTAAAATTGGTCATTATCATTCGTGGGTGGTTTCTGAAGCTATTTCAGATGATTTGGAAATTCTTGCCAAAGATGAATTGGGTAATATTATGGCGATAAAACACAAAAAACATGATGTTCGCGGATTGCAATTTCACCCCGAATCCATTCTCACCGAAAACGGAAAAACAATACTTACTAATTGGATAAATAATAGTTTAAACACATAGAAACATAGAAAAAAAAGTGTTAGATAGCTAAATTCTTTGTTTAACATAGCTATGATTTGCTCCAAAAAAGTGTAACGCCTTTTCTAAATTCATGAAATCTATGTTTCTATGTGTTTAAAAAAATCTAAAAAAATAATAAAATCTATGAAAACAATACTAGAACCCTTATTCAAACATAAAACCCTGACGAGAGAGGAAGCCAAACAAGTGCTCACCGACATCGCTTTAGGAAAATACAATCCAACGCAAATTGCCTCGTTTCTAACGGTTTTTATCATGCGAAATATTACGCTCGACGAACTTTTAGGTTTTAGAGAAGCGTTACTGAATTTGTGCCATAAAATCGATTTATCAGCATACAATCCGATGGATGTTTGTGGCACGGGCGGCGATGGAAAAAACACGTTTAACATTTCAACTCTGACTTCTTTTGTCGTTGCGGGTGCCGGAATTCCAGTCGCCAAACACGGTAATTATGGCGTGTCATCCATTTCGGGTTCGTCGAATGTTTTAGAAACGTTAGGTGTCGTTTTTCAAACCGAGGAAAGTATTTTGAAACAACAAATTGAGGAAACCAATATTTGCTTTTTACACGCGCCGTTGTTTCATCCCGCCATGAAAGCCGTTGGCCCGATTCGAAAGGAATTAGGAGTCAAAACCTTCTTTAACATGCTTGGTCCACTGGTAAATCCTGCTTTTCCAAAAGTTCAAATGACAGGCGTTTTTAGTTTAGAATTGGCACGTATGTATCAGTATTTGTTGCAAGAAGAAAACAGTCAATATACCGTAATTTATGGGTTGGATGGGTTTGACGAAGTAACGCTGACCGATAAAACTAAGTTGATTACCAACAAAGGTGAACGTTTTATAGAAGCCAAAGATTTGGACCTGAAAAACGTAGCTTTTTCTGAATTGTATGGCGGCGAAACGTTGGAAGAAGCCGCAGCAATTTTTACCACAATTATTGACGGAAAAGGAACCGAATCGCAGAACAATGTGGTGTTGGTAAATGCCGCTTTGGCGATTCAAACGTACCATCCAAAACTGAATTTTGAAGAAGCCTTTGAGCAAGCCAAAGAATCCCTTTTCGGATTGAAAGCAAAGAATTCGTTTCACCTATTAAAAGAAATTCAATGAACATTTTAGATACCATAAAAGCACAAAAAATAAAAGAAGTTGCAGTATTGAAAACGCAATTTTCGTATTCTTTTTTAGAAGAACAACCACTTTTTAACTCGGCGACACATTCTTTAAAAAAAGCCATTGAAAGTTCTGTTAGTGGTGGAATTATAGCCGAGTTCAAACGAAAATCACCCGCTAAAGGAAACATCAATTTAAATGCAGATGTGATTGAAGTTACCCAAGGTTATGCCAATGCAACCGTTTCGGGATTGTCGGTTTTAACGGATGAAACATTTTTTGGAGCGCAAAAAACCGACTTTGAATTAGCTCGAAAAAATAATACTATTCCGATGTTGCGTAAGGATTTTATGGTCGATGAATATCAAATCATTCAGTCGAAAGCGATGGGCGCCGATGTGATTTTATTGATTGCTAAAATTTTGACTAAAAACCAGTTGCAATCCTACACTAATTTGGCGCACGAACTCGGAATGGAAGTATTTCTAGAAACGCAAAATGAAGTCGAAATTTTAGAAAACATAAATTTGAATTTTGATGTAATCGGAATTAACAATCGGAATTTAAATTCATTTGAAGTTTCAGTTGAAAATAGTATTAAGTTGGCGCAATTGTTACCCAAATCAAGCATTAAAATTGCCGAAAGCGGCATTCAGTCGTTAGAGACAATTCAATTATTAAAAGCAAATGGATTTGATGGTTTTTTAATGGGTGAATACTTCATGAAAGAACAAAATCCAGAAGAAAAGTGCAGAAATTTAATTCAACAATTACTATGAAATCGATAACAAAAAAAAGTTTGTTGAAAACAAACAACCAAATAAATCGATTACATGTGACCTTAATAATCAATAAATAACCACACATGAAAATTAAGATTTGCGGAATGAAATTTCCAAAAAACATACTTGAGATTGGCGCTTTGCAACCCGATTATATGGGATTTATTTTCTATCCCAAATCAAAGCGTTTTGTAGGCGAAGATTTTTCTCCTAAATCGTTAGAAAAATTACCAAAAAACATAAAAAAAGTTGGGGTTTTTGTGAATGAAGATGCGAATCGGATTTTGGCAATTCAAAAGCAATTTTCCTTTGATTTTGTTCAATTACACGGTGATGAATCGGTTGCCGAATGTGAAATTTTAAAAGAACAGAACATCAAAATTATCAAAGTGTTTTCGGTAGATAAATATTTCAATTTTAATGACGTTGTGACTTATGAATCGGTTTGCGATTACTTTTTATTCGACACTAAAACGGCTAAATATGGTGGAAGCGGGCAACCATTCGATTGGGAATTATTAGAAAAGTACACAATAGCAAAACCCTTTTTTTTAAGTGGCGGATTGAGTATTCATACGATCGGAAAGATTAAATACGCTAATTATCCGATGTTGGTAGGATTGGATTTTAATAGCCAATTAGAAGATTCCAATACTAAAAAAATTACCGAAGAAGTAAGTGAATTAATTGAAAAAATAAGAAGACCATGAAAACGACTTTACAACCCGATGAGAATGGATTTTACGGCGAATTTGGCGGGGCTTTTGTACCCGAAATGTTGTATCCCAACGTAGTAGAATTGCAACAAAATTATCTGCAAATCATAGCAACCGACGATTTTCAAAAAGAGTTCAAATTGCTATTGAAAGATTATGTTGGGCGGCCCACACCCTTGTATTTTTCAAAGAATTTATCCGAGCAATTCCAAGCGCAAATCTATCTGAAAAGAGAAGATTTGAATCACACCGGCGCACACAAAATCAACAATGCCATTGGTCAGGTTTTATTGGCCAAACGATTGAACAAAAAACGAATTATTGCTGAAACGGGTGCAGGTCAACACGGCGTTGCAACGGCTACAGCTTGTGCGTTATTGGGTTTGGATTGCACGATTTACATGGGAGAAATTGACATCGAACGGCAAAAACCCAATGTAGAACGCATGCGTCTTTTAGGAGCCAAAATTCAACCGGCAACCAGCGGAAGCAAAACCTTGAAAGACGCGACCAACGAAGCAATCCGAGCGTGGATAAACGATCCGGTTGGAACGCATTACATTATTGGTTCAGTCGTTGGTCCGCATCCGTATCCCGATTTGGTGGCGCAATTTCAATCGGTGATCAGCGAAGAAATCAAAGTGCAATTGAAAGAAAAAACAGGCGATGAAAATCCGGATTATGTGGTGGCTTGCCTTGGCGGCGGAAGCAATGCTATTGGCGCGTTTTATCATTTTATTGATAACGGAAAAACCCAACTAATTGCTGTGGAAGCGGGCGGTTTGGGCGTGCATTCAGGCAAAACTGCAGCAACCATTGCGTTGGGGAAAAAAGGCATCATCCACGGAAGTAAAACCTATTTAATTCAAACTGATGATGGTCAGATTGTTGAACCTCATTCGATTTCGGCAGGATTGGATTATCCCGGAATTGGTCCGATTCACTCCTATTTGCACGATACAAAAAAAGCACAAGTAGTTTCAATTACCGATGATGAGGCGATGCAAGCGGCGTATGATTTATCCCGAAAAGAAGGCATTATTCCAGCGATTGAATCGGCGCATGCGTTGGCGTATTTGCATAAAATGAAATTGAAAACTACCGATGTTGTCGTGGTCAATTTATCGGGAAGAGGCGACAAAGATTTGGCAACCTTACAAAATTACAACAGCGATGAAAAATAGAATCCAAACGGTATTTGAAACTAAAAAAGAAAACATTTTGTCGTTGTATTTTACGGCAGGATTTCCAAATTTGAACGATACGCTTACTATTTTACAACATTTAGATGGAAGCGATGTGGATATGATAGAAATCGGTTTTCCTTATTCTGATCCATTAGCTGACGGACCAGTTATTCAGGAAAGCAGTGGCACGGCGATTGAAAACGGCATGACTTTACCCCTTTTATTTGAACAATTGCAATCGCTACGAAGCATTACCCAAAAACCTATTATTTTAATGGGTTATTTGAATGTGGTGTTGCAATTTGGGGAAAAGGAATTCATAGAAAAATGCGCTCAAGTTGGAGTTGACGGCATCATCATTCCCGACATGCCTTTACACTATTATATTTCGAATTTTAAAGATTTATGTGAGGAACATCAAGTTTCAAATGTGTTGTTGGTCACTCCTGAAACTTCAGTAGAACGTATTACACTGCTGGACAGTTATTCCTCGGGATTTATTTATTTGGTTTCGTCCAACAGTATTACAGGAAACACCAATGCGATTACTTTTCAGACGGATTACTACCAACGTATTCAGAATATGAAGTTACAAAATCCACATTTAATTGGCTTTGGAGTTCACGATAAAAAAACATTTGAAACGGTCTGCAATTATGGTTCGGGTGCGATAATTGGTAGCGCATTCATAAAACATTTGAAAGAAAACGGAACGAGCAACGATTCAATCGAACAATTTGTAAATGGAATTTTGAAAACCTAATGAAATTTCTATCCAACAATAACAAATCTTTATCATTTCTTTAAAATTTAAAAATAGAAATCTCCTTATCTTTGTAGCAGACTTTTCAATTCAAAATTCAAAATTAATATATTATGTATCCAGAAGAAATGGTAAAACCAATGAGAGCAGAACTTTCTGAGGCTGGTTTTCAAGATTTATATAGCGCTGAAGCCGTGGAAAACGCGATCAAAGCGGAAGGAACAACTTTAGTTGTAGTGAACTCAGTTTGCGGATGTGCCGCGCGAAATGCACGTCCGGGAGCAAAAATGAGTTTAGACGGCGCCAAAAAACCCGATCATTTGGTAACGGTTTTTGCTGGTGTAGACCGTGAAGCTGTAGATGCGGCGCGTCAACACATGTTTCCGTTTCCACCATCATCGCCTAGTATGGCTTTGTTCAAAGACGGCGAATTGGTACACATGTTAGAGCGTCACCATATTGAAGGTCGTCCAGCGGAAATGATAGCTGAAAACTTGAAAGACGCTTACGCGGAGTTCTGTTAAAAACAATAAATCTTAGTATTGACCCTTCAAGAGTTTTGAACTCTTGAAGGGTTTTTTATTTGAATCTTTTTTCAAATTGTTACATTTTCAAATTATATTTGCATCCGAATTCTTCCATTTAGAATTCAACACATAATTTCTCACTTAAACGTTTATAGCATGCAACTGTATAACACCTTAAGCGCAGAAGAAAGAGCCGAGCTGATTGATCAAGCCGGAAAACAACGCCTTACGTTGTCTTTCTATGCCTACGCCAAAATTGAAGATCCCAAAAAATTTCGCGACGATTTATTTATCGAATGGAACAAGTTAGACGCTCTCGGTCGAACCTATGTTGCCAAAGAAGGAATCAACGCCCAAATGAGTGTTCCCGCTGAAAACTTTGAGGCATTTCGGGAAACCTTAGAAGTATACGAATTCATGCGAGGCATTCGTCTGAATGTCGCTGTAGAACACGACGATCATTCGTTTTTGAAATTAACGGTGAAAGTCCGCGATAAAATTGTAGCCGACGGTTTGAACGACGAAACCTTTGATGTAACCAATATCGGTGTGCATTTAAAAGCTGCCGAATTCAACCAAATTTTAGAAGATCCAAACACGATTGTAGTCGATTTTAGAAACCACTACGAAAGCGAAATCGGACATTTTAAAGGCGCGATCACTCCCGATGTAGAAACATTTAGAGAAAGTTTACCCATCATCAACGAGCAATTAAAAAACCATAAGGAAGATAAAAACCTCGTGATGTATTGCACGGGTGGCATTCGCTGTGAAAAAGCATCCGCTTATTTTAAACACCAAGGATTTAAAAACGTGTTCCAATTGGAAGGCGGCATCATCAATTACGCAAAACAAATTAAAGAGGAAAATTTAGAAAGCAAATTCATAGGAAAGAACTTCGTTTTCGATCATCGATTGGGCGAACGAATTACAGACGATATCGTTTCTCAATGCCATCAATGCGGAAAACCGTGCGACAATCACACCAATTGCTTGAACGACGGTTGTCATTTATTATTCATTCAATGCGATGAATGTCAAGCAGCAATGGAAAACTGTTGTTCGACCGAATGTTTAGAAACCACTCACCTACCGTTGGCCGAACAAGTCAAATTGCGACGAGGCAAGCAAGTCGGTAATAAAGTCTTCCGCAAAGGAAAATCGGAAAATTTGAAGTTCAAACACTCGGGTGAACTATCAGATGTAGCTATAGGAAAAGCGCAAGACTCGAGGCAAAGCCGAACAGGGCAAAGCCAAACAACTGCCATTCGTCAGAGGATAAAAGTCAAAAAAGTGCTACTGGGCAAAGTCGAACATTACTACGTAAAAGCACAAGTTGGTTTGTTCATCATTGAAAATCAAGAGCTAAATATAGGTGATACTGTTTTGATTTCGGGTCCGACTACAGGAAACGAACAATTCGTTTTAGAAAAAATGTTGGTCAACGGAAATGAAAATTCTTCAGCACAAATTGGCGATAAAGTAACTTTTGAAGTGCCATTTCGAATTCGTTTATCGGATAAATTATTTAAAATTTTAGACTAACGAGCTATAATTCAAAACTTAAAATTCCAAATTCCAACGATAAAAATGTTGGGATTTGGAATTTGTTTTTTGGGATTTTTTAATTGGAATTTATTTTCTAAAAATACTATCTTTACCAATTAATCGTTTTATGAACTTAAGTTGCTTTCATGCAACATCACACATATACTTATGTCTTGTCAAAGTTGTTCAACCTCAGACGGCAGTGCGCCGAAAGGTTGTAAAAATAATGGAACTTGCGGCACCGATAGCTGCAACAAACTAACCGTTTTTGATTGGTTAGGAAATATGAATTTACCCAACGGAGAAACTCCGTTTGACTGCGTGGAAGTGCGTTTTAAAAACGGCCGAAAAGAATTCTATCGCAACACCGAAAAACTTACGTTAAGCATAGGCGACATTGTAGCTACGGAAGCTTCGCCCGGTCATGACATCGGAATTGTAACCTTAACGGGTGAATTGGTGAAAATTCAAATGAAGAAAAAAGGAGCCAATCCCAACGGTTCCGAAATTGCCAAAGTATACCGAAAAGCATCTCAAAAAGACATCGATATTTGGAGTGCAGCACGCGATAAAGAAGAACCGATGAAAGTACGCGCGCGTGAAATCGCTATTGCTCTCAAATTGGAAATGAAACTGTCAGACATCGAATTCCAAGGTGATGGTTCCAAAGCTATTTTTTATTACACGGCCAACGATCGGGTTGACTTTAGACAATTGATTAAAGATTTTGCAAAGGAATTCAGTACACGTATCGAAATGAAACAAGTAGGTTTTCGTCAAGAAGCTTCACGCTTGGGCGGAATCGGATCGTGTGGTCGAGAATTGTGTTGTTCGACGTGGCTAACCGATTTTAGAAGTGTCAATACTTCTGCGGCGCGCTACCAACAATTATCGCTTAACCCACAAAAGTTAGCCGGTCAATGCGGAAAATTAAAATGTTGCTTGAATTACGAACTCGACACTTACCTTGACGCGTTAAAAGATTTCCCCGATTTTGAAACCAAATTACACACCGAAAAAGGAGACGCCGTATGCCAGAAGCAAGACATTTTTAAAGGTCTGATGTGGTTTGCCTACACCGATAATTTTGCCAATTGGCACGTGATCAAAATTGAACAAGTGCGCGAAATGGTAGCGGAAAACAAACTCAAAAAAAGAGTTTCGTCGTTGGAAGATTATGCGGTTGAAATTTCACAAGAACCGGTAGTCGATTTCAACAATGCTATGGGTCAAGAGAGTCTAACTCGTTTCGATCAACCGAAAAAGAAGAAAAGCAAAAATAGAAATAGACCGAAACCCAATAACCCAAATTCAGACCGAAACAACAATAGAAATGAAAATAAAAAATAATTTTTTATTCTTACTTTTTGTTCTTGCTCTCGTTTCATGCGACAAGAAAAGTGTGTTCGACGAATACAAATCAGTAAACAATTCCTGGCACAAAGACAGCATTGTTAGCTTTAAATTACCGCAATTGGATAAAGCCAAAAAGTACGATTTGTTTGTCAACATCCGCAACAATAACGATTATCCGTACAACAATCTTTTTTTAATTGTTTCATTAGAACAACCCAATAAAAAAGTACTTGTAGATACGTTAGAATACCAAATGGCCAATCCTGATGGAAGTTTGATGGGCGAAGGATTTTCAGATGTGAAGCTCAGTAAACTAGTCTACAAACCCAATCAAACCTTCGATTTAAAAGGAGATTATACCGTAAAAATACAACACGCCAACCGCCAAAAAGGTAAAATTATAGGCGTACAAGATCTAAAAGGCGTAACCGATGTAGGTTTTAGAATTGAATTAAAATAAAGAACAATGGCACAAGCACATTCAAAAGTCAAAGACATCAAGTACTATCAAAGAAAGTTTTGGAAGTTTTTTTTATACGGAATGGCCGGAATTTTTCTCTACTTCCTACTTGCCTCTTGGGGCGTTTTTGGGAAAATGCCTTCCTTCGAACAATTGGAAAATCCGGATTCAAATTTAGCCACCGAAATCATCTCGTTTGACGGAGTAACGCTTGGTAAATTCTACAACGAAAACCGCTCTGAAATCAAATACAACGACTTACCCAAACACCTCGTTGATGCGTTGGTTGCCACCGAAGACGAGCGTTTTTACGAACACTCCGGAATTGACGCAAAACGTACTTTTGGTGCTGCATTAAAACTCGGTAAAGACGGCGGTGCAAGTACCATCACACAACAATTGGCCAAATTATTATTCCACGGTGAAGGTTCTAAAAACTTCATTCTCCGTGTGGTCCAAAAAACAAAAGAATGGATCATCGCCATCAAACTGGAACGTCAATATACCAAAGACGAAATCATTGCGCTCTACTTAAATCAAGTTGATTTTGTGAATGGCGCAGTCGGAATTCGATCAGCGGCCAAAGTCTATTTCGGAAAAGAAACCAAAGACCTTACCATCGAAGAAAGTGCCGTTTTGGTTGGTATGTTAAAAAATCCGGCGCTCTACAATCCTGCAAAAGAAAAAAGAAAACAATTGGTTTTCGACCGAAGAAACACAGTCCTAGGACAAATGGTGCGCAACCAATTTCTCGAGCCAGCGGCACAAGAACGCTTGTCCAAAAAACCCATCACGCTTAACTTTCAACCCGAAAGTCACCGTGAAGGAAATGCTACGTATTTCAGAGAATACCTCAGAGATTATATGAAAGCGTGGGCCAAAGACAACAAAAAACCCAACGGCGACGATTACGATATTTATAGCGACGGCTTGAAAATCTACACGACCATCGATTCGAAAATTCAAGAATACGCCGAAGAAGCCGTAAAAGCGCACATGAAAAACATGCAAGAAGAGTTTTTTATTCAGCAACGCGGCAATAAAAACGCACCTTTCTTAAAAATTTCAGATGCCGAAACCCAACGAATCATGACGCAAGCAATGAAAAGCTCAGAACGTTGGCGCGTACTCAAAGAACTGGGGAAAAGCGATGACGAAATCAAAGCTTCCTTCAACGTCAAAGCCAAAATGAAAGTATTTACGTGGGAAGGCGAAAAAGACACTCTAATGAAACCGATGGATTCCATTCGCTACTACAAACACTTTTTACAAGCGGGAATGATGTCGATGGAGCCGCAAACCGGTTATGTAAAAGCATGGGTAGGCGGAATCAACTACAAATACTTCCAATACGATCACGTAGGTCAAGGCGCGCGTCAAGTGGGTTCTACGTTCAAACCATTTGTATACGCCACAGCCATCGAACAACTCGGCATGTCGCCCTGCGATCAAATGATTGACGGTCCGTTTTTAATGCGACGTGGAAGACACAATTTAACCAGCAACTGGGAACCTAGAAATTCCGATGGAAAATACCGCGGAATGGTAACCTTGAAAAAAGCATTAGCGCATTCGATTAATACGATTTCGGCTAAATTAATTGACAAAACCGGACCCGAAGCAGTCGTGGATATGACCAAAAAACTCGGAGTTACCGCCGAAATTCCGTCGCAACCTGCCATTGCATTGGGCGCAGTAGAAATCACCGTGCAAGAAATGGTTGGCGCTTACAGCACGTTTGCCAATCAAGGCGTGTACGTAAAACCACAATTCATCCTAAAAATAGAAGATAAAAACGGCTCACTTATTTACGAACCAAAAATGGAATCGCGCGACGTACTCAACCGCGATATCGCATTCGCCGTAGTAAAATTAATGGAAGGCGTAACCGAAGAAGGTTCAGGTATGCGTTTGCGCTACACGGGCGGCGGTTCGGGTTACAACCGTATGACCGGATTTCCGTATGCGTTCGAAAATGATATCGCCGGAAAAACCGGAACCACACAAAACCAATCCGACGGGTGGTTTATCGGTATGGTGCCAAATTTAGCGACAGGCGTTTGGGTCGGTTGTGAAGATCGTTCAGCGCGTTTTAGAAGTATAACGTACGGTCAAGGTGCCGCAATGGCATTGCCTGTCTGGGGTTTATTTATGAAAAAATGCTACGCCAATCCCGATTTGAACATATCCAAAGAATCCTTTGAAGAACCCGAAGAATCAGTCATCAAAGTAGATTGCGGTGCGTCCAATTACATCAAGAAAAAAGCGGTCGATTCCACTGCAGTTCAAGCTTCAGACGAGTTCGGACTTTAGTTTTTTTAGAAGTGGTCATTGCGAATTTTTGAAGCAATCTCCCGCTTTCGGCTTTATCTTTTTTAATTACAACGGGTTGAAACCCGTCGCAATTAAAAAAGGATGCCGCCTCAATCGGGGCTAGGGCATCCCAAAACCAACAACAATTGTAGAAAGTACAACATATGATTAACAAAAAAGTATCCTCGGTTACAGAAGCACTTAACGGAATTGAAGACGACATGACCATCATGCTCGGTGGTTTTGGCTTATGCGGAATTCCAGAAAATTCCATCGCCGAACTCGTAAAAAAAGGAACCAAAAACCTAACGTGTATTTCCAACAACGCCGGCGTAGACGATTTCGGATTGGGATTACTCCTCCAAAAAAAGCAAATCAAAAAAATGATTTCTTCGTATGTCGGTGAAAACGCCGAATTCGAACGCCAAATGCTTTCGGGCGAATTGGAAGTCGAACTCATTCCGCAAGGAACTTTAGCCGAACGTTGCCGTGCCGCTCAAGCCGGAATTCCTGCTTTTTTCACGCCAGCTGGCTTCGGAACCGAAGTCGCAATCGGAAAAGAAACACGCGAATTCAACGGAAAAATGCACGTCATGGAACACGCCTTCACCGCCGATTTTTCCATTGTAAAAGCTTGGAAAGGCGACGAAGCCGGAAATTTAATCTTTAAAGGAACGGCACGAAATTTCAATCCGTGTATGTGTGGCGCAGGAAAAATAACCATCGCCGAAGTAGAAGAATTGCTTCCGGCGGGCAGTTTAGATCCCAACGAAATTCACATCCCAGGGATATTAGTAAATCGAATCTTTCAAGGTGAAAAGTACGAGAAAAGAATTGAGCAACGAACCGTAAGAACCATATTTTAATGCAGTAATGAGTCAATTCGAAAATGTGACAATAAACACATTGCCTAATTGACTAATTGACACATTGCCTAATTGACACATTACCAAATTGACACATTATTATGTTAGATAAAAATCAAATCGCACAACGCATTGCCAAAGAATTGCAACACAACTATTATGTGAATCTCGGAATTGGCATTCCAACTTTAGTAGCCAACTACATTCCGGAAGGAATTGACGTGGAATTTCAAAGTGAAAATGGCGTACTCGGAATGGGTCCGTTTCCTTTTGAAGGCGATGAAGACGCCGATTTAATCAATGCCGGAAAACAAACCATTACGACCTTACCCGGCGCGAGCTTCTTCGACTCAGCATTCAGCTTCGGCATGATTCGCGGGCAACACGTCGATTTAACTATTTTAGGTGCGATGGAAGTATCTGAAAACGGCGATATAGCCAATTGGAAAATTCCAGGGAAAATGGTCAAAGGAATGGGCGGCGCAATGGATTTGGTAGCTTCTGCCGAAAATATCATCGTGGCCATGATGCATGTAAATAAAGCTGGAGAAAGTAAAATTCTTAAAAATTGTACGTTGCCGCTAACCGGAGTTCGTTGCGTGAAAAAAGTAGTAACCGAATTAGCCGTACTCGAAGTAACGCCAAGCGGATTTAAACTTTTAGAACGCGCACCCGGCGTTTCGGTGGAACATATTATTGCATCCACAGAAGCCGATTTGATTATTGAAGGAGAAATTCCGGAAATGATATTTTAATACTACTTTTCTTTACTTCAATACATTAAGCCCAATTTTTTTACTAATTAATTGGGCTATTTTTATTTTATTAGTGTTTTTTTGTTACTATTGTAATCCCATTAACACTTTCTTCTTAAAATGAAAATACCAGTACTCTCAAAAATAAAATTATCCGTATTCACTCTTATAATGGTTGTTTCGGCGTTTGCTCAAGACCAAAAAAACAACAACAGCATCAGCAACAGTAAAAACGGAGTTCCCAACTTTATCACATTCACAGAAAACTCTAATTATAGAAGTACCAACGCGCAACAAATTTTCAAGGAGCAATTGAGTATGGCCGACAATCAATCGTTTGTATTGGTTAAAACCGAAACAGATGCTTTAGGTTTCACCCATGATAAATACCAACTTCTTCACAACGGAATAAAAGTGGCGTATGCCACCTATACACTCCATTCTAAAAATGGTAAAGCCACATCGATGAGTGGTGCGTTTTATAAAATAGGAGATGTGGTTTCCTCGCCTACGCTATCAGCTTCAACAGCCTTTTCACGAGCCTTGGCTTATGTCGGTGCTACTTCTTATTTGTGGGAATCACCTCAAGAATCTGCAATTATGGGTTACCAACAACCTCAAGGCGAATTGCTTTTTTTACCTTCCATGCACGAACAAGACACCGAACGAACTTCCGACAAAATTAGACTTGCCTACAAATTTGACATCTATGCAACCCAACCGTTAAGTCGTGGAGACATTTATATTGATGCAATTACGGGAGAAGTTCTGTATTACAACGCCACCATAAAACATGTAGGTGAACACGCTCATGGGACTTCATGTTCGGATTCGAAACAACCAGCTATTCGAGCTTTTAATCCATTACTTCTTGCCAATGCAGCTACGCGTTATTCGGGTATCCGAACCCTAGAAACTTCTTTAAACGGAGCGTCACACGTGCTTTTTGACAGTACGCGCGGATACGGAATTAGCACGGTCAACTTGAACCGAACTACCAATTATTCAACAGCAACCGAATTTAACGACGCCGATAATAATTGGACTGCAGCAGAATTCAACAACACCAATAAAGACAACGCCGCATTGGATGCGCATTGGGGAGCCGAAAAAACCTACGATTATTTTTTGGGCGTACACGGAAGAAATAGTTATAACAATTTAGGCGCTACGATCAATAGTTATGTTCATTACAGCACTAATTACAACAATGCTTTTTGGAATGGGTCGGTGATGACGTATGGCGATGGCAGCGGAACTGTTTTTGATGCCTTGACTTCTTTGGATGTAGCTGCGCACGAAATTGGTCATGCCGTATGTGAAACCACAGCCGATTTGGCCTATCAAAGAGAATCAGGCGCCATGAATGAAGGGTTTTCTGATATTTGGGGTGCCTGTGTGGAATATTTTGCAGCACCCGAAAAATCACCTTGGTTGATTGGCGAAGATATTGAACGACGTCCAGGCAGAGCTGCTTTGCGTTCGATGAGCAATCCTAAATCGTTGAACCAACCCGACACCTATGGTGGAACATTTTGGATCAGTCCGAATTGTACCACACCATCTCAATCGAATGATTACTGCGGCGTTCACACCAACAGTGGGGTTTTAAATCATTGGTTTTATATTCTATCCATTGGAAAATCGGGCACCAACGACATTGGAAGTGTGTACAATGTAAGCGGAATTTCAATTGAAAAAGCGGCCAAAATTGCCTACCGATTAGAATCGGTATATTTAACCTCAAATGCAACCTATTCCAACGCAAGAACATTCGGCATCCAATCAGCAATCGATATTTATGGTGCCAATACACCCGAAGTGATTGCGACCACGAATGCTTTTTACGCGGTTGGAATTGGAGCGGCCTATTCATTTTCATCTACTGATACGGTTGCACCTTCGACACCTTTAAATTTAATAGCGTCAGGAACTACTTCCTCTTCAACTAATTTATCTTGGTCGGGTTCCACCGATAATGTGGCCGTTACCGGATATAATGTCTACAATGGCTTGAATTTAGTCGGAACTCCAACAGGAACTTCTTTTATAGTAACGGGTTTACAAGGCTCAACAACCTACGCTTTTACGGTCAAAGCAAGAGATGCGGTTGGGAATTTATCTTTGGAAAGCAACTCGGTTAGTGTTACCACTTTAATCACTGTGCCGACTTATTGCAACTCGCAAGGAAATAGTGTGGTGGATGAATTGATTGGTCGTGTTCAATTAGGAACCATCGACAATACCTCCACGGGTGGCACGGGTTACACCGATTTTACGGCCATCTCAACCGAACTTTTAGTGGGCTCGAATCAAACGATCATTATCACTCCAACATGGACCGGAACTGTCTATCCCGAAGCCTATGCCGTTTTCATTGATTATAATTCAGATGCCGATTTTAATGATCCAGGAGAAACCGTTTATACGCGAACCGCGACCAACACAACGCCAATTAGTGGTTCATTTACTATTCCGTTGACGGTAACTTTGGGTGCAACGCGAATGCGGGTTTCGATGCGCTACAACGCACTTCCGACGCCTTGTCAAACATTTGATTACGGCCAGGTTGAAGATTACACCGTTATTCTCACTTCTCCCAACACGGTTGTTTCTACAAAAATAAATATTGAAGGATTTTATGATACGGCAACTCATGCAATGCGACCTGTAATGGCGAATCAAGGATTGGGTTCGAGCACGACCGATGTCGGACAAGTAACTCTTGAACTGATTGACCCCAACACCTTAGCTTCAGTGGCTACAACTTCGACGGTGCTACAAACCGATGGAACCGCAACGGGAACATTTAATTCGGCGTTGAATGGAACCTATTATTTAACCGTAAAGTACAGAAACTGTTTGAAAACGTGGAGCGCTCTTCCTCTATCGATTAACTCGTCTACTCCTGTGTATGATTTTACGAATAGTCCGGCAAAAGCGTATGGTTCAAATATGATTGAAATCGAACCCGGAGTGTGGGCACTATTTTCAGGAGATTTAAATGACGATGGAAATGTAGACAACTCCGATTACACGTTGTGGGAAACGGACTCCAATTCATTTTTGTTTGGTAATTTTGCAACCGATTTAAATGGTGATGGAAACGTAGACAATTCCGATTACACGATTTGGGAAGCCAATTCGAACAGCTTTATCTTTGCTTCACATCCTTAATTTAAAAAAATAAATTTCTATTTTTTGGCTTGAAGGTATTCCAATAAAACAGGAGAAGCATGAGCAAAACTAGGGAATTGTTCGTTTACAGAAACTACTCGTTTTTTATTGAGTTTATACGTCAAATCGAATTCGGTTGTGAATAATATAGCGGATAAAAACGGATTATTGATGAACTCCACTAATCGATTGAAGGCCGAATCGATGGTATGAACCTCAACTATTTCTTCCTTTTGAAATTTGAATTTTAGCTCTAAATTCAGTACATTTTCATCAAGAATCGGACGCACATAAATGTTCATCAACTCAGTATTACCGACGGTTTTTGCTAAGGTTAATTTGGCAAAAGTCCCGTCTGCTAAACTGGCTTTAACTATCGTATAAAACTCTGAAAAGGTTTCTTTAAAAGGCATTTGATAATTTTTGATAGCCACAGATTCACAGATAATTTTAAATCTGTGAATCTGTGGCTCATTACTTTATAAGTTAGCAAAGAAGTCGTTTCCTTTGTCGTCTGTAATAATGAATGCCGGGAAATCTTTAACCGTAATTTTTCGAACGGCTTCCATTCCGAGTTCCTCAAAATCAACCACTTCTACTTTCAAAATATTGTCTTGCGCTAAAATTGCTGCAGGTCCGCCAATCGATCCCAAATAGAATCCACCATACATTTTACACGCTTCCATGACTTCTTTGGTTCGGTTTCCTTTGGCTAGCATAATCATGCTTCCACCTGCTTTTTGGAATTCTTCTACATACACATCCATACGACCAGCTGTAGTTGGACCGAAACTTCCCGATGGCATTCCGTCTGGAGTTTTTGCCGGACCAGCGTAATATACTGGATGGTTTTTGAAATATTCGGGCATTGGTTTTCCAGCATCTAATAATTCTTTGATTTTGGCGTGCGCGATATCGCGGGCTACGATCAATGTTCCGTTTAATTTTAATCGGGTTTTTATTGGATATTTAGATAATTCGGCTAAAATTTCGGCCATCGGACGGTTCAGATCTACTTCAATAGCGGGTTCTAAATGCGGTGGCACTTCGGGCAAAAATTGTTTCGGATTGGTTTCTAATTGCTCCAAGAAAATTCCGTCTTTGGTGATTTTTCCTTTGATGTTTCTATCGGCAGAACACGAAACTCCTAGTCCAACCGGACAAGAAGCAGCGTGTCGTGGCAAACGAATCACACGTACATCATGCGCAAAGTATTTTCCTCCAAATTGAGCTCCGATGGCACTTTCTTGACAATACAACAACACTTTTTTCTCCCATTCCAAATCACGGAAAGCCTGACCCGACATGTTTCCGGTTGTGGGAAGATGATCAAAATAACCTGCTGATGCTTTTTTCACCGCTGCTAAATTAGCTTCCGCAGAAGTTCCGCCGATGACCAATGCTAAATGGTACGGCGGACAAGCTGAAGTTCCTAAGTCTTTTATTTTTTCTCGTACAAATTCTTCCATCGACTTCTCGTTCAACAGCGATTTAGTCTTTTGGTATAAGAATGTTTTATTAGCAGAACCACCGCCTTTTGTTAAAAATAAAAATTCGTATGAAGCGCCTTTTTTGGCATAAATATCAATTTGAGCGGGAAGATTTGAACCTGAGTTTTTTTCTTCAAACATTGAAATCGGAACAATTTGCGAATACCGTAGGTTTTTATTTTGGAAGGTGTTGAAGATTCCTTTTGACAACCATTCGGCATCATCCACTCCGGTGAACACACTTTCTCCCTTTTTGGCCATAACGATTGCAGTTCCGGTATCTTGACACGAAGGCAATTCTCCTTCTACAGCCACAACAGCATTTTGTAACAAATTATAGGCTACAAATCGATCGTTATCAGTTGCTTCCGGATCATTTAAAATGTTGTTCAGCTTTTGTAAATGCGCCGTTCGCAACATAAATGAAACATCGTTTGTGGCTTCTTGAGCGAGTAATTCCAAGCCTTTTGGATCAATGGAAAGAATTTCTCTGTCGCCTAATTGATCTACTTTTACATAGTCGGAGGATATTTTTTTGTACTGCGTATCGTCTTTTAAAATCGGATACGGATCTTGGTATATGAAATCCATTTTGAATTATTTTTGAAGGGTAAAGTTACGGAAACTAGAAAGATTGTTGTGCTAAATAGTTGCTAAATTGATGTATATAAAACGTTCAAACTCATTATTGATTAAAAAAACCAACTGGCTACAAAAATTGCTGTAACCACACAAATTAAATCTACCAAAAGCATGGTTCCTAAAGTGTATCGCGTGTTTTTAATTTTAACAGATCCAAAATAAACGGCAATTACATAGAAGGTAGTTTCGGCGCTGCACTGAAAAATAGAACTCAATCGTCCAGTGAGTGAATCGGGACCAAAGGTGTTCATGGCATCGATCATAAATCCGCGTGAGCCACTTGAACTAAACGGACGAAGTATCGCAACAGGCAGTGAATCGGTAACTTCTTTACTAACACCGATATTCGAAAAAGCAAATGAAATTCCGTTACTGATGATTTCAAAAAGTCCGCTGTTTCTAAACAAGGAAATGGCGACTAACATCCCGAGTACATAAGGAAAAATAGTAACACCCGTTTTTAAACCATTACTTGAACCTGATACAAATGCATCAAAAACGGTAGTATTTAGTTCTTTAAATTTCTTCTCTTTTACAAAAGAAAAAACCAAGGTAAATCCGATGATTACCATAAGCATCAGGCCGGATAAATTAGAGGTGAAAAAGTTTTTTTCTACCAAATCCAATCGATTAATGTAAAACAACAACCCGACAATTCCGGCGATAACCGTCATTAATCCTACAATTAGTGTGGCACTTTTAAAATTTATTTTTTGTCGAATTCCCACAATGATCATAGCGGCAATTGTTCCGATAAACGACGTGATGATACACGGCAACATTACATCGGCTGGATTGGCGGCATTAGCGGCTGCACGATATCCAATAATTGATGTAGGTATTAAAGTCAAACCCGCAGCGTGAAGACACATGAACATGATTTGTGCATCGCTAGCTTTGTCTTTATCAGGATTTAATTCTTGCAGGCTTTCCATCGCTTTGAGTCCGAATGGCGTAGCCGCCGAATCTAAACCCAAAAAATTGGCAGCAAAATTCAAGGTCATGTACGAAACCGATTCGTGATTTTTGGGTACTGAAGGAAATATTTGCAAGAAAAACGGACTCAGTTTTTTGGCTAGTTTTTCGGAAGCTCCAGAAACAATTAGCAATTCCATTAATCCACAAAAGAAGGCTAAATAGGCCATTAAAGGCAGAATGATATCAAATAAACTGGCTTTACACGTAGGCAATAATCCGTCGCTTTTTTGTTTCCCGCTGTAAATTTTGACGGTTTTATTTGAAAAAACATACGTTGTGTCTGGGTTCAACGTATCTCTATTCACCACCATTTTTTGATCGGGTGCCTTTTCAATACTGTCTTTGATGAAAAGAGGAAGTTGTTCTTTGAATTTTTCAGAGATTAGAATGGGATCGTCTTTTTTTCCATTCAACACAAAATCGATGGTGTAATTCGAACCCGAAAACAGACTAATTATAACAAATACAATCGATGAAATAAAAATCGCTAACCAAAATCTACTAAGAACCATGATGTATATTTTTTCGTAAATATAACATATATCAAATTGTGCTGAAAATTATTTTATTCGATTTTAATTTGTGAACGAATACCGTTCAACAATTGCTAAACTTTCGTTGAAAACTTATCATTGTTTTTAAAAAGTTACGTTACATATACTATATTTGGCAAAAAATTATGTTTTTTACATCATTAACTATAAAAAAATGAAACAGTTCAACGTATTAGTAATCGCCTTTACATTTTTAACGGTTTCTGCTTGGGGTCAATCACCCACAGAAGTCAGAAAAATCGTAGAGAATTACGACTTAAAAGTCTTGAAAGAAAAAGAAGATTTTTATCGTAACAAAGAAGCGGTTGAAAAAAGAAAAGCACATGCTGCAGCATTGGTAAATAATTGGCCGATTACCATTCAAAAAGAAGATGGTTCATACGCCGAATTAATGAAGTTAACTCCCGATGGTTATCCGATGTATTATACCACTCATAATGTTAATGCCGCTAGAAGTACGCGAACCAATCACCTACATTCTGGTGGTTCTTTGGGTTTAAATTTAGAAGGACAAGGTATGTCCGTGCGCGTTTGGGATGGCGATAGAGTAAGAGCTTCACACAATGCTTTTGGTGGTAGAGTCCAAGTCGTTGATGATCCAACAGGCACATTGAGCAGCCATTCAACTCACGTTACCGGAACCATGATTGCAGCTGCAAATCCAGCTGCTGTAAAAGGAATGGCACCTCAAGCCAATGCAAGAACCTTCAATTGGACAGATGACGAAAGTGAAGCGTTGTCTGAAATTCAATTGGGAATGTTGATTTCCAATCATTCGTATGGCGTTCCCATCACTGGAAATGCCGGTCCACTTCCTTCTTGGCTTATTGGAGCATACATTTCTGAATCTTTTTCTTGGGATGAAATTGCCTATCTATCACCGTATTATTTACAAGTAGTTTCTGCTGGAAACGATGGGAATAATGATGATAACACTGATCCTTTAGAAGGCGGATATGACAAATTAGTTGGAAATAAAGTCTCCAAAAATAATTTAGTAATTGCCAATGCGCAAGATGCCAATACGAATACTAATGGAACTCTTTCAGCGCCGGTGAACATTAACTCGTCTAGTAGTCAAGGTCCGACTGATGACTTACGAATAAAACCCGATCTAACCGGAAACGGAACAAATTTAACCTCAACTAATAGCACTAGTAATTCATCAACCGCTACTTTTACTGGAACTTCAATGGCATCACCTAATGTTGCTGGAAGTTTAATTTTATTACAACAACATTACAATAATCTATACGGAAGTTTTATGCGTTCTTCAACTTTAAAGGGCATTGCTTGTCATACTGCTGATGATGAAGGAAATGATGGACCCGATCCCGTATTTGGTTGGGGTTTATTGAACGCCAAAAAAGCGGCTGAAACAATAAGTACAAATGGTTTGTCTTCTTGGGTTTCTGAAGAAAATTTAAACCAAGGACAAAGTTTCACCATGAACGTAAATTCAAATGGTACCTCTCCATTAATTGCGTCTATTACATGGACCGATGTTCCGGGTGCCATAAACACTAGTGGAGTTCCAAATGATCCAACGAAAGTGTTGGTAAATGATTTAGATATCCGAATCACTAGAAATGCAACCACTTATTTTCCTTGGAAGTTAAGTGAGTTTGTAAGTAATCCAGCGACACGAATTGGAGACAATGATGTTGATAATGTGGAACAAGTTAAAATTGATGCACCCGCTGCTGGACAATATACCATAACCGTTACACACAAAGGAACATTAGTCAACAATAGCCAGAAATTTTCATTGGTAATTACGGGTATAAATTCGGTTTTTGCATTAAACTCAACCAGTAGTGATTTGACGGTTTGTTCGGATCAAAATGCATCCTTTACATTCAATTATACTCAAGTAGGTGGCGGAACAACCAACTTTACTGCTGCTGGATTACCTTCTGGAGCAACTGCTGTTTTTACACCGAGTTCAAGAAATTCAAACGGTCCAGTTACCCTATCCATAACTGGATTATCAAACGTTATTCCGGGTGAATATTTTGTTGGAATTACTGGAAACAATGGCTCAGAAATAGAGACCCGAGTTAAATCGTTGCGCATTTTTAACGGTACGTTTCAAAACGTAGTTTTAACAAGTCCGAGTAATGGACAATCTGGACTATCAACATCTGCTGTGTTGAATTGGGAAAGTCAGGTGAATGCAGAAAACTACACGGTTCAGGTTTCTACTAATCCAAGTTTTTCTCCTCTATTCATTGAAGAAATAATTCAAACGAATCAATACTTCTTGAGTGGATTAAATCAAGAAACTGTTTATTATTGGAGAGTTATTCCTTCTAATAGATGTGGTACTTCGAGTACAACGACAACTACTATTAATACATTTTCAACTGGAGTTTTAGTATGCGATCAAAATTTTGCTGCGGCTGATTATTCCAATGCAACTATTGGAAGCACTGCAAATTCGAGTGCAAGCGTTTCAGTTACAGTAACTGGTGGATATACCATTGGGGATTTAAATCTCAATCTAAACATCTCTCACACTTGGATTCAAGACATGACGATATCACTCATCGGACCTGTTTCGTTGGGAAGTCCTCAAATTATTTTATTTCAAGAAGCCTGCGGAGACAATGATGATATTGATTGTGTTCTTGATGATGATGGAGGTCCGCCTCAATGCTTTAATGTTCCATCTGTTTTTGATATGGTTGCTCCATTAGAAAGTTTAAGCTCTTTGAATACGCTTCCTGCTGATGGTGTTTGGACCTTGTATGTGGATGATCCATGGAATGGAGATGGTGGTTCTATTAATGTATTCAGCATTGATTTGTGTAGAGTAATTCCATCAGTTCTTGGATTAGAAAATAATGTATTGAGCGACGTAAGTGTATATCCTAATCCAACAACAGGAACGGTAAACATATACATTCCTAACAATATTGAGCCTTCAACCATTTCTCTCTACGATGTACAAGGAAGAGAAATTATGAAAAAAGAAACAAGTGAAATAAACACTTCACTCCAAATTGACACACTCCAAGACGGAATCTATTTGGTAACCATAGAAAACACAACCGGTTCTGTTACTAAGAAAATAGTGTTGCGTAAATAAATCAACTTAATTAAAAAACCGTCTCGTTTCACTATAGAAACGGGACGGTTTTTTTATACATGAATAATTTCGTCTTCTACCAACAACTCTTCTTTTCTAAATCGGAGGAATACTTGAGCGACTGCAATCACGTCTTTTTCGCAATACGTCACAATACGGTCGATGTCTTTTTCAACATAAAAAACATGGCCTACTTGACTGCCGTCTATATCGCCTTTCGAAGAGGGAATTCCGAGGATTTTGGTCAATAGTTTTAGTGACGTAAAGTTTTTATAATCCCCAAATTTCCATAATTCCAACGTGTCGAGATGCGGAATCTCCCATGGTTTTTTGCCGAATAAGTTTAGTTTTTGAGGAAGACTCATTTGGTTGATGATCATCCTTCGGGCAATGAACGGAATGTCGAATTCTTTAGCGTTGTGTCCGCAAATCAAATGCGGCGCCAAATTGAAATGGTTGTTCAGCAAATTGGAGAAGTCGTGTAAAATTTTTTTCTCTTCTCCGAAAAACGAAGTCACTCTAAAATTTCGAATATCGCCTTTAGTGACAAAATAGCCTACCGAAATACAGACGATTTTTCCGAATTCAGCCCAAATTCCGGCGCGTTCGTAAAATTCTTCTGGAGTGTACTCTTCTTTGCGTTGGTAGAGTGTTTTTTGTTCCCAAAGTTGTTTCATTTCGTCGTCGAGTGCGTTGAAATGTTCTTCTTGTGGAACGGTTTCTATGTCGAGAAACAAAATGTAGTCGAGTTTAATTTTTTCTATCATACTTAAATTTTTATGGCGTTGATACTACGAAGATAAAAAAAATAAGTTTGAATAGTAAACTCAACGATGCTTTTTACAATTTTGACATCACAAATGGTCCTGCTCTACCAATTGTAATTACCATTTCTTTTTCCTCAAATTTGGCGATAATAAGTTGTGCTTTCTTACCTGTTTTAGAAACTGTGTTGATGATTTTGGTGTCATCTTCCGAAAAACTCCATTCGGCTGGCTCTGATTTTCCCATCATGGTCAACACTAATTCGGTTTCTTTAAACTCTAAACCTAAATCTTTGAACATGGTCATTACCATCTTTAATTCGTCGGCTTCCATCGATTCTTTGTTTTGAACATCTTTGAATGTCCATTTCCCCATAATGGTGTTTTTGTCTTGCGCAAAATTTGAAATCGAAAGAAATAATAAACCGATAACTAGAATTGTTTTCTTCATGGTGAGTGTTAGATTAGGTTGTAAATATAAATTTTTTATTGAATTAAAATAAACTGTGTTGCAAACTCGGAGTTTCGTGTTCTATCAACCATTTTTTGCGCCATAATCCGCCGGCGTAACCCGTGAGAGAACCGTCTGTTCCGATGACTCTGTGACACGGAACAACTACCCATAATGGATTTTTGCCGTTGGCTGAAGCAACCGCGCGAATGGCTTTGACATCACCTAGTTTCTTGGATAAATCTAAATATGAAACTGTCTTTCCAAAGGGAATGCTGCGTAATTCTTCCCACACTTTTTGCTGAAAATCGGTTCCTTTGGGATTGATAGTAAAGTCGAAATTTTGACGTTTTCCCTCAAAATATTCATTGAGTTGATCGACCGCTTCTTTGAGTTGTTTTGGGATTTTCCCGGATAATTCTCCTTCCTGAAGGATTGAAATTACAGAAACGCCGTTTTCATCTCCAACAATTTTGGTGATTCCGAGTGGCGATGATATAAATACGATGTGTTCCATTATTTTAATAAAACGGAAAGATAAAAAAAATCACAAAGCAAAAAAATGAATTCTTGTCTTTGTGATTTCGAAGTAAATACAAATCTTATTTCCCTTCGCTGCGCATGTATTGTTCAAGCGATTGGAGTTCTTCTTCGGTCATGGTTTTGGTAATGGCAAAATTGGCTTTCATCACTTCAAATTGAGTGGGATCAACCAATGGATCGGCTTCTCCTTTTAGAAAAGTCACGATACTGCCTTGTTTTTCATCGTATGTTTTTACGATGTCTTGAATACTTGGACCAATTATTTTTTCGTCTTTTTTATGACAGGTGAAACACGTTCCTTTTCCTTCAAAAATTTCTTTTCCTTTTTCGGCTAAGGGGAAAGCATCGTTGGTTGTGGTTATTTCTTCTGTTGTTGTGGGTTGCACATCAAAATTTTGATCTTCTTTTTTGCCTCCGCAACTCGTTACGAAAAGGGTTAAAGTAGAGAGTAAAAAAAATTTAAAAACCGTTTTCATGGTATTTGGTGTTTAAAATCTACCCAAAGGTAGTGGTCTAGTTTAATGTAAAGTATGATTTTTATCAGTGATTGAGTAGCCTTTGATTACTTTTTAGCCTCTCGTCTTTTGGGACGAGAGAACATTGATTACAAAAATTCGCTCTCGTCAAAATTGACGAGAGCGCTTCAGATAATTTTACTGATTCAAAAGAACCGCGGCTTCTTTCGCGAAATAGGTCGAAATCAGACTCGCGCCTGCTCTTTTGATACACATTAATTGTTCCATCATAATTTTATCGTGGTCGAGCCAACCTCTTTCGGATGCGGCTTTGATCATGGCATATTCTCCCGAAACATGGAAAACTGTAACTGGAACATTCACGGCATTTTTGACTTCGCGCACGATATCCAAATAGGCGATTCCGGGTTTTACCATCACCATATCGGCGCCTTCTTCAACGTCCATCAAGGCTTCTTTTACGGCTTCGATGCGGTTGGCAAAATCCATTTGGTAGGTTTTTTTGTCTTTCGGAACCACCACATCGGCTTCTCGAGGTGCGCTGTCTAAGGCATCGCGAAACGGACCGTAAAACGCCGAGGCGTACTTAGCCGAATAGCTCATGATTCCGACGTTGTGGAAACCTGCAGCGTCTAAACCTTGACGTAAACGCAAAACACGTCCGTCCATCATGTCGCTTGGCGCTACAAAATCGGCTCCCGCTTGTGCGTGCGAAACGGCCATTTTCACTAATGCTTCATTCGTGGCATCGTTCGCTATGTCGCCGTTTTCTATGATTCCGTCGTGACCGTAAATCGAATACGGATCGAGCGCTACATCGGGCATGACAATCATTTCGGGACACGCAGTTTTGATGTCTTTGATGGCGCGTTGCATCAATCCGTTTGGATTCCACGCTTCTTTTCCAGTGTTGTCTTTTAAACTTTCGTCTACTTTTACGTAGATGTTTACGGCGCGAATTCCGAGTGCGAAGACTTCTTTTACTTCTTCAACCGTTAAGTCGATGGAGCGACGGAAAATTCCAGGCATAGATGAAATTTCGACTTTGACGTTTTCGCCTTCGGCTATGAACATGGGGAACATAAAATCACTCGGACTTAATGTAGTTTCACGGACTAGCGAGCGAATGGATTCGTTTACTCTTAATCGACGATTTCTTTGTAGTGGAAACATAGTATTTATTTTTTTCTCGCAAAGGCACAAAGGCGCAAAGCGAAGTTGTTTGTAAAGTTTTTTACCATATAAGGCATATAAGACCATTAAAGTTTTTTATATGAACTTATATGCCTTATATGGTTTAATCATATCCAATCTATTGGTTTTTCTAGTACTTGAATTAAGTTGTATTCTTCGCTTCCCACTTCTGGGTGATGGTCGTAATGCCATTGCACATGTGGTGGTAATGACATTAAAATTGATTCAATTCTTCCATTGGTTTTCAATCCGAATAACGTTCCTTTATCGTGAACGAGATTGAATTCAACATAGCGACCACGACGGATTTCCTGCCAAGTTCGTTGTGCTTCAGTATAGGATAACTCTTTTCTTTTTTCTACAATGGGAACATACGCTTCTAAAAAACTATTGCCGACTTCAGTTACAAAACTGTACCAATCTTCCATAGACATTGCATCGGTAGCTTTGCAATAATCAAAGAACAATCCGCCTAAACCTCGGGCTTCGTTGCGGTGTGCATTCCAAAAATACGCATCGCATTGTTTTTTAAACTTTGGATAAAATTCGGGGTTGTGTTTGTCGCAAGCCGTTTTACACGTTTGATGAAAGTGCTTTCCGTCTTCTTCAAATAAATAATACGGCGTCAAATCTTGTCCGCCACCGAACCAACTATTGATGACATTTCCGTTGTCATCGTACATTTCGAAATAACGCCAATTAGCGTGTACGGTTGGCACCATCGGACTTTTAGGATGAATGACTAAACTGAGTCCGCACGCAAAGAAATCGGCTTCACCCACATTGAACATTTTTTGCATGGCTTCGGGTAGTTTGCCATGAACGGCCGAAATATTCACGCCGCCTTTTTCAAAAACGTTTCCGTTTTCAATGACACGTGTTCGTCCGCCGCCGCCTTCGGGTCGTTCCCAAATGTCTTCACGGAATTTGGCTTTACCTTCAACGGCTTCCAATCCAGCAACGATTTGGTCTTGAAGATTTTGGATGTATGCAAGAAACTTATCTTTCATTGTATAATTCATATAATTCCATGTCTAATGGCAATTCATTAGTTGGAGTAAATTCGTTTTGTAATGTTCTCTGCCAAACAAAACCGTTGTTTTCTGCTACTTTCACACTAGCAAAATTTGTTTTATGTGAAATGATTTGAAGTGTTTTCAAACTTAAATCGTCAAAAGCAAATTGTGTCATTTCTTTTACTGCAAAAGATGTTAAACCTTTTCCTTCAAATTCAGAGTCAATGCAATAAGCAAATTCAGCTTGCTTTTCATTCCACTTAATTTTTTTTAAGATGATTAAACCAACTATTTGATTCGATTCTTTATTTCTAATAGCAAAAGTAAAATTGGTTTTCTCTTCTATTTCTTTATTCTTAATTGTAATGTATTCTCCCGATTTTTCGAGCGTTTCATTACTGGAAAGAGTCACAGGAAAATATCTTTTCAATCGATCACTATTTGCCATGATAAAATTATGCAATGGACTGGCATCACTCTCGACCAATGGATTGATTACAAACTTTGCTGAATCTATCATTTCACAAACTGTATACTGAACACTGCGACTGCCTACTGACCATACTCCTTCACCGCTTCCACAAACGCTTTGGCGTGATCTACGGGAATATTCGGTAAAATTCCGTGACCTAAATTCACGATGTAACTGTCTTTTCCGAATTCGTCGATCATTTCGTGTACCATTTTTTTGATGGTTGGAATTGGAGATAATAATCTTGATGGATCAAAATTTCCTTGTAATGTGATTTTTCCACCCGATAAATAACGAGCGTTTCGAGCCGAGCATGTCCAATCTACACCAAGAGCTGAAGCTTTCGATTTCGCCATATCGCCGAGGGCAAACCAACATCCTTTTCCGAATACAATCACTTTCGTGTCTTCGGCCAACGCGTCAACGATTTGGTTGATGTACTTCCACGAAAATTCTTGGTAATCAACCGGTGAAAGCATTCCGCCCCACGAATCAAAAATCTGAATCGCGTTGCAACCTGCTTTTACTTTTTCTTTCAAATATAAAATAGTGGTATCGGTAATTTTTTGCAATAAGGTATGGGCAGCAACCGGATTAGAGAAACAAAATCCTTTGGCTGTATCAAAACTTTTAGAACCTTTTCCTTCTACTGCATAACAGAAAATCGTCCATGGTGAACCCGCGAAACCGATAAGTGGAACATCGTCGTTCAACATTTCTTTGGTCAATTTGATGGCGTCAAAGACGTAGCCTAAGGTTTCATGAACATCGGGCACAAAAACCTGATTCACTTGTTCCATGGTACGAATTGGATTCGGAATAATCGGCCCGAGGTTGTCTTTTAATTCAACGTGGATTCCCATTGCGCGTGGCACAACCAAAATATCTGAAAACAAAATTGCGGCGTCGGGCTTTACAATTCTGATGGGTTGCACCGTAATTTCGGCGGCCAATTCAGGTGTTTCGCAACGCGTAAAGAAATCGTATTTATCGCGTAAGGCTCTGAATTCAGGTAAATATCGTCCGGCTTGACGCATCATCCAAACGGGTGGACGTTCTACGGTTTCATTGTTTAAAGCTCTGAGGAATAAGTCGTTTTTGATCATTTTTTTAGCTGTTAGCTGATAGCTGATAGCTATTAGCGTTTATAATATTCGATAACTTCTGAAATTACATCTTCAACTGAAGGCTTTTCAGCAATGATTATGTTTTTTATTTTTTTATTTTCTAATGCTTCTGCTGTGGTTTCCCCAATGCAAAAACAAGTTTCGTCTTTTATTGAATTCAGTTGCACATAACTTTCTACTCCAGACGGACTAAAAAATAGAATTCCATCCAATTTAGTTGTTATTTTTTTTGCCGTGATGTTGGTTTCGTACACTTCAATTTCGTTGAAGATGATTCCGTTTTCTTTGAGCGTATCAGGCACCACATCTCGACGTAAATTCCCACTGAAAAAAGTAAATCGTTCTTTGGAGTAAATCAGTGAAATGATTTCTGCCAAATCCGACGCATATCCTGTGTAGGCAATGACGTTAAATCCGTTTTCCGTGAGTAAGTCTTTGGTTTTCATTCCCACAGAAAATACATTTTTTGTTTTTAAATCATCACAATTGGGATGTTCTAGAATACTTAAAACGGCATTTTGGCTTGTAAAAATTAGATTGTCGTGTACTTGTGTTAGTTCAAAATTCTTGATTTTCGTCTCGATAAAATCTTCTTCTACAACACTTATATTGGCGTCGAGCAAAACTTGCTTTTGATGAGGCAAAAGTTTTTTGGTGGATAATATGTTGATTGGTTTCATCATTATTTTTGGAACACAGAGTTAAAAAATTAGAGAAATTTATTTTTTTAAAGTTATTTTAATTTCCGCCATTAATTCTGTTCCACCATTACTTAAAATTTCTTGTGCTGCATTGAATCCGAGTTTTTTCCACTCTGAAATATCTACCACTTTCTCGATTTCTAGTTTTTGTTTCCCATCTATAGAAAGTAAAACACCTTTGAAATCAATCGTGTCATTTTGCTCGTGGTATATCGCAATCGCTCCAATCGGTGCGGTACATCCGCCTTCGAGCGTTTTTAAAAATTGTCGTTCAATGTAGGTGCAAATTTCGGTTTCGATGTGATTGAGTTCCGACAAGGCATCCAAGGTAAAATTGTCGTTTGCCATGGCGACCACAACCATTGCGCCTTGAGCCGGAGCGGGAATCATCCAATCCAAATCGATATAATTTCCAGGTTTTAAGTTGATGCGCTCCAAACCTGCAGCGGCAAAAACGGCTCCGTTCCAATCGTTATCCTGTAATTTTTGCATGCGCGTATTAACGTTTCCGCGTAAATCGACTACGGTATGATTGGGATATTTATTCCACCATTGCGCTTGACGACGCAAACTTCCTGTGGCAATGGTAGCTTTGGTTTGAAGAAAATCGGTGTTGCCTTTATGAACCAAAATATCCAACACATTGGCGCGTTCTAAAACGGCCGCTTGAACAATTCCGATGGGTAAAGCTGTGGGCACGTCTTTCATCGAATGCACAGCAATATCTACTTCGCCATTGATCATGGCAATGTCTAATGTTTTGGTGAAAATTCCGGTGATTCCGAGTTCGTACAGTGGTTTGTCGAGTAGTAGATCGCCTTGTGATTTTACCGCTATAATTTCGGTTTTGAATCCTAAATCGTTGAGTTGTTTTTGAACAGTATGTGCTTGCCAAAGTGCGAGTTCACTATCACGAGTTCCTATACGTATTGTTTTTTCAGACACTTTTTTATGTTTTTACACGAATTTCACAAATTTACACTAAAATTTTAATTCGTGTAATTCTTTACATTTCACTAATTCGTGTCAATTCGTGAAATTCGTGTTTTTATAAAAATGATTTTTCTTGTTCGAGTTGAAATACTTTTTCAATCCATTCGATGCCTTCTTCCATCGATTCGCCGTCTTTTAAGTGATTGACAAAATGATTGGTGATTTTTTGGATGATGCGATTGCTGATGAGTTCGGCTTGTTGTTCGTCGAAATTGGATAATTTTTTACGTTGGAAGTTCAACTCACCTTCTTTAATCGAATTCAGTTTTTCTTTTAACGCATGAATGGTGGGAGCAAATTTTCTGTTTTTGGCCCAAGAGGTAAATTCTTCTTGAATTTCGTCGATGATGGCTTCTGCATGTGGAATGTGAAGCTTTCTGTTTTCTAGAGTTTCGTCGGTCATTTGAGATAAATGATCCATGTGAATCAACGTAACGCCTTCGATGTCTTTTACGTTCTCGTTTACATTTTTTGGAATCGACAAATCTAAAATCAACAACGGTTTTTTCAGATTTAAAATCGCCTTGTCAACGGTTGGATTTTGTGCGCCGGTTGCTACAACCACAACATCAGCTTTTTGCAATTCGAGTTGCAAATCGGCGTAGTCTTTTACGATTACATTGAGCTTTTGAGCTAATTTTTCGGCTTTATCTTTCGTGCGATTGATGAGCGTAATGTGTTCGTGTTTGGTATGTTTTACTAAATTCTCACAGGTATTTCTTCCGATTTTACCTGTTCCGAAAAGCAAAATGTTTTTGTTGGCGATGTCTTCTACATTTCTAAAAATATACTGCACCGATGCAAAAGAAACCGATGTGGCTCCCGAAGAAATTTCGGTTTGTGTCTTGATTCTTTTACTCGCCTGAATCACCGAATTGACCAATCGTTCCAAAAACGAATTCACCATTCCATTCGATTTACTTTCGTTGAAAGCGGTTTTGATTTGACTGATGATTTCAAAATCACCTAAAATCTGACTGTCCAAACCAGTTCCCACTCGAAACATATGACGAATAGCGTCTTGATTTTTATAAATATAGGCTACTTCTTGGAATTCTTCTACAGAACCCTGACTGTTAGCGCATAAGAGTTTAATTAATTGATACGGATGTTGTGCAAAACCATAAATTTCAGTTCGATTACACGTAGAAGTAACGATTAACGATTCAATTCCTTCTGCTTCGGCTTGTATGAGTAAAGTTGCTTTTGCTTGAGCATCTAAACTGAATTTCCCCCTTATTGCGGCATCGGCTTTTTTATAACTCAAGCCCAGTGCGTAAAAAGAAGTGTGTTTCGACATGTTAAAGTTTTCCATATGTACTTTTCCTAAAAGTTCGACAAAATTATCAGTATCCTATTCATAAAAGTAACGCTGTAAGTACTTTTTGTATCGCTGTGAGAATAATTTATCTCATTTTGCCTTTGTAGCGTTATTTGTTATAAATTTGTAATGAAATCAAGTGCTAACAAATACCTTATGTAGATTAATTCTAAATAATATTGCGACTCGATTTCAAAATATATACGAAAAAAACATCGCTATGGGTTCACAAGAAGAAATAAAAATTGAAAATGATTTTATTTTGATTCGTTTTCAGAATGATGGAAACGAAAATTTTCACATAAAAAGACCTGTAATTCAAGGACTTATACAATTTCACTTCGGCATCAAAGGAAAGGGAAAATTTGTGTTTAATGAGGGAAATTATGCCTTAGATTTACGTGAAGAGAAAGCACTTTTGTTTTATAATCCGCAAAAAGAGTTGCCGTTGAATTTAGAATTAGCACCTCATTCGTGGGTCATTTCAGTGTTGATTTCGATACAGAAGTTCCACGGATTGTTTTCGTCGGAAGCCGATCACATTCCGTTTTTGAGCGATGATAATAAAGATAAGAAATATTATAAAGAGACCGATATTAGTCCGTCTATGGCCATTGTACTGAGTCAGTTGTTCCATTACAATTTAAATCCGTCCATCAAAAACCTCTATTATAAAGGAAAAGGATACGAATTGCTGAGTTTGTATTTCAATCGGTCGGAAGATCCAAACGCTGAGCAATGTCCGTTTTTAATTGACGAAGAAAACGTCTTAAAAATCAAGAAAGCCAAAGAAATCATCATTCACAATATGGCTGAACCGCCAGGATTGGAAGAACTTTCCGAACAAGTTGGCTTGAGTTTGAAAAAACTAAAAATGGGTTTCAAGCAAATTTATGGCGATACCGTGTACGGATTTTTATTCGATTACAAAATGGATTACGCCCGACAATTGTTAGACAGCGGTTCGTATAATGTAAACGAAGTAGGTCTAAAAATCGGTTACAGTACAGGAAGTCATTTTATTGCTGCTTTTAAGAAAAAGTTTGCCACGACGCCAAAGAAATATTTACTGAGTTTGAATAGTAATACATAAAAACATAGTAGGAAAAAGATAAAAAGTTAAATTCATCCAATCCAATTTCAATCAATTTCGTATATAAAACAATCGATAAAAAAAACATAAACATAAATCTTAAAAAAGTAGAATAAGTACTTTTACAAAAAAATTGCACCCATGAAAGGAGTATTATTAGTAAATTTAGGTTCACCTGAAAGTCCGACTGCCAAAGACGTCAAACCGTATTTAGACGAGTTTTTAATGGACAAATACGTCATTGACGTTCCGTTTCTATTACGCGCTTTGTTAGTTCGAGGCATTATTTTACAAACGCGTCCCAAAAAATCGGCGGAAGCCTATGCCCGAATTTGGACTGATGAAGGTTCGCCTCTGATTGTGATTTCTAAAAAAATGCACAAAAAAGTGCAACAATTAGTGGATATTCCGGTGGCTTTGGCGATGCGATACGGAACCATAACGATTCAAAAAGGATTACAAGAACTGAAAGACAAAGGCGTAACTGAAGTAATGTTGTTGCCTTTGTATCCACAACACGCCATGGCTTCGACAACAACCATAGTCGTCTTGGCAGAAGAATTGCGTCAGAAGTTTTTCCCCGAAATGACGTTCATTAATGTTCCGGCATTCTACAACAAACCCGATTATATTCAGGCATTGGCCAATTCGATGAAAAAGCATTTGGCCGGATTTGACTACGACCATTTATTGTTCTCGTACCACGGAATTCCAAAACGTCACATTCGCAAAACCGATGTAACCAAATCACATTGCGCTATAGACGGTTCGTGTTGCAACACACCTTCGCCGGCTCACGAGTTTTGTTACCGTCACCAATGTTATGAAACCACCAAACAAGTCGTAAAATTATTGGAAATCCCGGAAGGAAAATACAGTCAAACCTTCCAATCGCGTTTGGCGGGCGACAAATGGTTGACGCCGTATACCGATGTTGAAATCAATAAAATGCCCGAACAAGGCATCAAAAAATTAGCCGTTGTGACTCCGGCTTTCGTAGCCGATTGTCTAGAAACCTTAGAAGAAATCGCGATGGAAGCCAACGAACAATTTTTACACCACGGTGGTGAAGAATTCATGGCGGTTCCGTGTATGAATGATGAAGACGAATGGTGCGGAGTAGTCGCGGGTTGGATTAAAGATTGGAAAAAGTAATCAACCTTTTATAAATGCGTTTCGAAATACCTTTTGACACTGAAAAAACGAAGAAACAAGCCGTAATCATTTTTGATTCAGCATGGAAAAGGAATCTGATTAAAAATAATCAAATATGGCTTTTAGTTATTCCTTTTTTGATATTGGGTACATTGATAGTGTATGGAAATAATTATTTAGGATATCTCTTTATTGCAGTAGCAATCTATTATACTTATCGGTATTTTGAATATCGCAACTATTACTTAAAGTCAAAAAAAACGTATTACAGTCAGGTTGACAATCATATAAAAGAATATTCATCATTTGGAAAGCCAGTTATATGGGACTTTCAGGATGAAAATTTTTGCTATTCCGATCACAAATATGATTTAAAGATTAGTTGGTTCGTCCTTGATAGTTTTAAAGTATTGGAAGACGTTCTTTTGATTGAATTACGAGATAACATTATTGCCAATTTTGCCTTAAACAAAGAAGAAGTTGGTGAAGAAAATTTCAAAAAAATCATAAATCTTCTTAAAGAAAAAATCAAATCAAAATAGATGGAATACTACAACTACATCAAATCACTACATTTAATCTTTGTAATCACTTGGTTTGCAGGATTATTCTATATTGTACGATTGTTTGTGTACCAAATTGAAGCCAACCAAAAACCTTCACCCGAGAAAGAAATTCTACTCCATCAATACAAAATAATGACGTACCGTTTGTGGTACATCATCACGTGGCCGAGCGCCGTTTTGGCAACCCTATTTGCCGTTTGGCTACTGATTATAATGCCCGAATGGTTGCAAATGCCGTGGATGCATGTCAAACTTGGCTTTGTTTTTGCTCTCATTCTGTATCATTTAAAATGCCATCAGATATATCTTCAATTGCAAGACGATCAATTCAAACATAGTTCCAATTTCATGCGGTTGTGGAATGAAGGCGCAACGCTGATTTTATTTGCTGTCGTTTTTTTAGTAATTTTAAAAAATGCCTTCAATTGGATTTATGGCGTGATCGGAATTTTTGTGTTTTCGATCATCATCATGCTTGGCTTTAAATTCTACAAACGAATCAGAGAAAAAAACAAGTCGTAAATGGACAACGTATTCAAAATATCAAAACTTTCACTTCGAATTCGGATTTTTATATCCATGATATTTTTGATTCTGATTGCTTCACTTTTAATGGCGACTATTTCGATTGTTCAGTTTAAAAATGAAGCACGCGGCTACCATCAAGAGCGTTTAGAGCGCAAGGAAACAGCCATAAAAGAACACATCAATTACGTACTTTCCAACACCACATACCCGCTGACGGAAAATAATTTACCTCTGATTTTTAAAGATGAAATTCACGAATTGGCCGACATTCACAATTTAAATTTAAACATTTACAACCTCAAAGGAAAGTTGCTTATTTCCTCCAAAGCTTCGTTTTCGGTGGATAGTGTTTCGCCGCCGATTCCGAATTACATCATCAAATTGGTACAGTCATCCATCGAAAAAAGATATGTGGATGTAAAAAGTGTCGACGGGATGAAAAACAGATCATCCTTCAGCCAAATTAAAGACGACAAATTCAAACCGCTTGGGATTTTAAATTTACCGTATGTGGATGACGATGATTATTACGAAGAAGAACTTCGTGCGTTTCTGATTCGTCTCGGTCAAGTATATACCTTCATGCTTTTGGTTGCCTTTGCTTTGGCCTATTTTCTGGCGAGTTACATCACCAAATCACTCAAAACGATATCCGACAAAATCAACGAAACGAGTCTGAATCAGAAGAACGAAAAGATTGTGATTGAAGCCAACAGTCGAGAAATCAACTCGCTTATTTCGGCCTACAATCAAATGGTTGATCAACTCGAGGAAAGTGCCACGATGCTGGCGCAAAGCGAACGGGAACAAGCGTGGCGCGAAATGGCAAAGCAAGTCGCTCACGAAATCAAAAATCCGCTTACACCCATGCGTTTGACGGTTCAGAGTTTCCAGCGAAAATTTGATGCCGATGATCCAAATTTGACTCAAAAATTAGACGATTACACCAAAACATTGATTCAGCAAATCGACACAATGAGTTCGGTCGCGTCGGCATTTTCCAATTTTGCTTCGATGCCAGCGCAACAAAACGAAAGCTTAAATGTGGTCGATGTGGTCGAATTGGCGTTGGATATTTTCAACGAAGATTTTATTCAGTTTGAAAGTAATAAAGAAGAAATTACAGCTAAATTGGATCGTACACAACTGATTCGCATCATCACCAATTTGGTAAAAAACGCGATTCAATCCATTCCCGACGAGCAAGAATTTAAGCAAGTTTTTGTCTCCGTAAACGAACACAACGAGCATGTTCTAATTCAGGTACAAGACAACGGAAGCGGTATTGATTATGAAAACAGAGACCACGTTTTTGAACCCAAATTCACTACTAAAACAAGCGGAATGGGTTTAGGTCTCGGAATTATCAAAAATATTATTGAAAATTACAAAGGAACTATTACTTTTGAAACTGAACTCGGAAAAGGAACCACATTTACGGTTTCGCTTCCGTTAATTGAAAAATAAATTTTAAAATTAAACGTAACCTAACGAGTATACAGTTCAACAAAATCTAGATTTGTGAAATTGATTCACCTATAGATTTCTTGAAAATTCGTGCAATTCGTGTCAATAAACATAACCCATGACCTTCGAAAACATCATCGTAACTTCTGAAAACGGAATCGGACAAATTACCATCAATCGTCCATCGAAATTAAATGCTTTGAATGTGGCTACTATTCAAGAATTGCACAATGCATTTGAGCAATTGGATCAGAACACTGAAATCAGAGCCATCATCATAACCGGCGAAGGCGAAAAAGCTTTTGTGGCGGGTGCCGATATTTCTGAATTTGCTCATTTTTCGGTGGAAGAAGGTGCGCAATTGGCCCAACAAGGACAAGAATTACTATTTGATTTTGTCGAAAATTTACGCACTCCGGTAATTGCTGCGGTAAACGGATTTGCGTTGGGTGGCGGATTGGAATTGGCCATGTCGTGTCATTTCAGAACAGCTTCTGACAACGCCAAAATGGGATTACCCGAAGTTTCTTTAGGCGTAATTCCGGGTTACGGCGGAACGCAACGTTTGCCTCAATTAGTTGGAAAAGGAAGAGCGATGGAATTGATTATGACGGCCGGAATGATCGATGCCGAAACTGCAAAATCGTACGGATTAGTAAATCATGTCGTGCCACAAGCCGAGCTTTTAGAATTCACAAAAGGAATTGCTACTAAAATTTCACGCAATTCACCCGTTGCCATCAGTCAGGCGATAAAAGCAGTAAATGCCAATTTTAAAGACGGTTTGGATGGGTATAAAACCGAAATCAAATCGTTTGGAAAATGCTTCGGAACTGAAGATTTTAAAGAAGGAACGACTGCATTTTTGGAGAAAAGAAAGGCAAGTTTTACAGGAAAATAACCTTTTTAAAATTATACTATTTTTATTTGGCCACTGATTCACAAATTACTATAAACTTGTGAATCAGTGGTCCTACTTTTTTCGAAATAAATTAAGATTCACGAAGTTAATCGTCGACTTTACGAACTGACTACTGTTCACCGAACCTACACTTCCCCATCCCATTCCGCATAAAACTGCGATAAAAAATTCTCCATAAATTGATGGCGTTGCTCGGCTAATTTTTTGCCTGCTTCGGTATTCATTTTATCTTTTAAAAGCAGTAATTTTTCGTAAAAATGGTTCAGTGTTGGTGCTTCACTGTTTTTGTATTCTTCTTTGCTCATGTTGAATTTCGGAGCAATTTGTGGATCAAAAATAGTTCTGTTTTTGAATCCACCATAATGAAAAGTACGCGCAATTCCTATCGCGCCCAATGCGTCCAATCGGTCAGCATCTTGCACAATTTCGAGTTCTTTGGAAGTAAACTTCTTTTCAAAATTTCCGCCTTTGAACGAGATGTTTTCGATGATGTTCACCACATGAGCAATGGTTTCCTCAGGAGCTTTTTGCGATTCTAAAAAACTACGCGCCACTTTTGGCCCAACAGTTTCATCGCCATCGTTGAATTTACTATCCGCAATATCGTGTAATAATGCGCCTAATTTCACCACGGTCAAATCACACGATTCGTTCGAGGCGATGAGCAATGCATTTTTACATACACGCTCCATGTGAAACCAGTCGTGACCGGCTTCTGCATTGCGGAGTTTTTCTTTTACGAATGTAATGGTATTGTCTACTAATGACATTTCTATTTGGTTAAAAAAAAACCTCTCTTTTCAAAAAGGATTTAGTCTATGTTCTATTCTCTATTCTCTTTTATCTAATTAGAGCCGGTTCCACCCATTTGAAGATTTTTGTTTCTTCCGGAAGTACTAATCGCTCCGACACTTTGGCCATTCTAGCTGGTAATTTCATTAAATAATCGCGCGCTTTTTCGGCTTCGTCGGTAAGATTAGAAATTTTAGAAATGTCCCATTTATCAATTAATTTTTGCATGATGTCTACATAATCACTTGCAGTGTACACGCCAATTTTTTGTGCTGAATTGGAAAATTCTTCAAAAGCAGTACTGATTTTTTCACCCGATTCTCTTAAAAAATGAGCCGGCATCGTGATTTTTTGTTTCATCATGTATTGAAACGCGAGCATCATTTCACTCGGATCTACTTTAAAAATCTGATTGACAAATTCGCTGTACGCATGATGGTGACGCATTTCATCGCCCGCAATTAACTTGCAAATTTTCGCTAATTTTTTATCGCCGTACTCTTTTGCAATTTGAGAAACGCGGTTGTGAGAAACATAGGTTGCCAATTCTTGAAAACTCGTATACACAAAGTTTTTATACGGATCTTTTCCCGTTCCAATATCAAAGCCGTCGTTGATTAAATGTTGCGTAGTCATTTCAACCTCGCGCATGTTCACTCGTCCCGATAAATACAAATATTTGTTGAGCAAATCGCCGTGACGGTTTTCTTCGCCTGTCCATTGACGCACCCATTTTGACCAACCGTTTCGACCTTCGTTATCAACGCCTTCCACTTCCATCAACCACGATTCGTAGGTTGGAAGTGCTTCTTCGGTAATGGTATCGCCTACCAAAACCACCCAAAAATCATAGGGTAAATCTTTTGCGATTTCACGTAATTCTTTTACTTCCTCAAAGAAATTTTCATTTTCTGAATTCGGAAGTAAATCACTAGGTTGCCATATTTTTTCTACGGGTATTAAAAACTGATCAACAAAACTGTCGACGTTTTTTTCTAAAAACTGCATGACTTCAAGTCGGATGTTTTTAATTGACATTATAATTGGATATTAAATTTTAGATCTATTTTAAAAGTACATTTAGTATTTAACCGATTGAACAACGGCTGCTTCTGTTTTTTGCATGAGTTCTTCAAAAGGATATTCTTTTACGGGAATAGCGTCGTGAATGATGAATTCCATTTTGGTTCCCAATCCCATTGGAAAGGCGCCAAATTTTACCATTTTCCACGAATTGTTGATGCTGATTGGCACGACATACGCCGATGGAGCGTATTTACATAATATTTTTAGTCCACTTTGAGCAAATTCCTTTGGCTTACCCATTTTGCTTCTCGTTCCTTCCGGAAAAATAACGGCGCTTCGTTTGTGTTTTTCGATGTATTCTCCCAAACCTTTGATTACCGGAATGGCTTGTTTTGGATCTTTCCTGTCAATTAAAACGGAACCACCGTGGCGTAAATTGTACGACACACTTGGAATTCCGTGACCCAATTCTTTTTTGCTTACGAATTTGGCGTGAAATCTTCTCAAATACCAAATGATGCCGATGATATCAAACAAACTTTGGTGATTGGCTACAAAAATGATGGGGACATTTTGAGGTATGCTTTCTTTATTTTTAAATGAATAGGTTGTTCCTAAAATGTTGGTACAACGCACCAAAAGTAAATTCAAATAATCGACACTTTTTTTATGAGCTTGATAGCCAAAAACGTTCAGACAAATCCACTGAATGGGATGAAACAGCACTAAACATAGTCCGAAACAGATATAATAAACCACCGAAATGGGATAGGAAATTATCTTTTCCATGAATTACAAAAATTGATGGTAAAAGTACGTAATAAAATTGGGTTATACTCTTAATTAAAACTCAAACTTCAACTGCACTACCACTGTTTTTTTTACTTCAGTATTCAAATTATTGAGTGAAATTCCGAGTAAACGAACCGATTCTTTGAGGCGTTCTTGGTACAATAGTTCTTTGGCAGTTTCAAAAAGCAAGCCTTTATCGGAAATAAAATACGGCAAGGTTTTGCTCCGGGTTTGTTGCGTGAAATCGGAGTATTTAATTTTCAGCGTAACTGTCTTTCCCGAAATCGAATATTTTCGTAAACGCTTTTCGAGTTCGGATGCGATGCGTTCTAATTTGTCTACCATAAAAATCTCTGAAGTCAGATTTTCATTAAAAGTATGTTCGGCCGCAACCGATTTAGAAACGCGATTGGGCTTGACTTCACTGTTGTGGATTCCGCGCACGATGTAGTAATAAAACCGTCCGCTTTTGCCAAAATGATGTTCTAGGTATTCCTGTGATTTTGATTTCAAATCTTTACCCGTAAATATGCCATGTTGGTACATTTTTTCGGTGGTTACTTTTCCGATTCCGTAAAACTTTTTAATGTCCAATCTTTCTAAAAAGACCTCAACTTCATCTGGATTTACGGTTTTCTGTCCGTTGGGTTTGTTGTAATCACTGGCAATTTTAGCGACAAATTTATTGACTGAAATTCCGGCCGATGCGGTAAGTCCGACTTCCTCAAAAATACGTTTCCGGATTTCTTGAGCAATCAACGTTGCGCTAGGATTGCCTTTCTTATTTTGGGTGACATCAAGATAGGCTTCATCGAGCGAAAGTGGTTCGACCAAATCGGTGTAGTCGTGAAATATTTTGCGGATTTTTTGGGAAATTTCTTTGTAGCGGTCAAATCGCGGTCGGACGAAAATTAAATCGGGGCAATTTCGTTTGGCTTGAACACCGCTCATGGCACTTCGCACTCCGAATTTTCGGGCTTCATAACTCGCAGCAGAAACCACTCCGCGCACTTCGCTTCCACCTACAGCCAACGGTTTTCCTTTGAGTTCAGGATTGTCCATTTGTTCTACCGAAGCGTAGAAAGCATCCATATCCACATGGATTATTTTTCGCAATTTTACTTCGGCTTCCATCACATTTTACTTGTTTTTTAAAGGAAAGAAAAATACCATCGGATGGCTTTTAAAATGCGCCCAAACCGATTTAATTAGCAGTACTATTTCAGAAATAGGAATGTTTCGCGAACGAAATGCCAATCCCAAAGACAATGAAAAACTAACAATAAAGTTCATAAATCCGATGATTCCGATTCCGAAAATCGACCAAAATATGATCCATCCATCCACCATAAATTCTTTTCCGTACAATCCGAGGGCAAAATTTCCGCTGGCAAAAGTGATGTGACGAATGTCGAGATTTAATCCGAAAAAGATTCCGATAGAAGCGGTACTTCCCAAAAAAACACCAAACCAACCGTTGGAAACTACGCCGGCCCAATTGCGTTCAAACCAATTCGCGATTTTGGCTGTTTTTTCTTTCCCAATGCTGATTTTAAGTAACGGATGTTCTTGAATTCGGTAGTACAACTGATTGTGTTTGCTTTTGTTGGACACGTTGCCTGAGATGATTCCCGATAAAAAAAGAAACACACCTGCAATCGCTGCATGAAAAATAGCGGCCGACTGTATCGGATTCAAATCGGACAGTAACTTATCTGCTTTTTGAATGGCAAGGTTACTTCCAAAACTCAAATCGTACACCCAAATAATGGCTAGAGCAATGGGGAAAGCAATGAGTACATTTCCCACAAAAGCGATGAACTGCGAACGAAATAAACGGGCAAATAACTCGGCAAATGAGCTGTGTTTGTCGTCGCTTTTGGTCATTTTTTTCATCCCGATTTCAATCGAAGATATTAACGTGGCAGCGGTCATGGCGGGTTGTTTGGTGGCCAAGGTAAATCCCAACAAAAAAATAGTAATAAAACCCAAGGAATAATTCAAACTGTACAAAGCCGCATGACCAAAATCGCTGGTGTCAATTTTTGAAAACAGCAGTTTAATGACACACAACATTCCGACGATGATTCCGCCGCCCATAGAAGCTTTGAGCATCGAATAGTATTCGCGTGATGTTTCGGTGATGTAATGTTCGCCTGTTTTGGCAGTATGTTGTGTTATTTCATATGAAATGAGTTGCGTACTTTCTGAAATCAATTGTCGGATGTTGTTTTTGTGGCAATTGAAAGTGATGAGTTTTAAAGCTAGATTAATAGAGTTACTGACTTGATCGTAGGATTTATTTACAATCAGTAGTGGCAGTAAAATCCGCAATCGTGTCAATTGCTGTCGAATCCGCAATAAACTTTGGTTGACTTGTAACGAAATTCCGAATTTAGAACTGTTGCTGAACGCTTTGTCCACGTAATCATTGCATTGTTGGTGTAGTACTAGTATTTGTTTAAAACGTTCGTCAACATGCGGTATGAAATGTTCGTCGTCTTCACGGATATGATTGAAAACGTACAACAACTCTTTTTCTAGAGCGACAAACGGACTTTCCAAATTTTCGTATTCAGGCGTCATCATCAAGACTTCGGTATCCATGGCGCGACCACTCATTCGTTGCGAAAGTAATCCCATGGAATTCATTAATTCGGACAGTGAAGATTTTTCTTTAACCGAATGATAGATGGTTGTAAAACGAAGCGTATTGAACAAATCGACTAACTCTTGGCGCGGAATTTTATTGATCCAAATGGCATCTGTGGTTCGGTAGAAAATCTGATTCAACACAAATTCTAAGGTATCCCTTTGAGGCTGAAAGGGAAGAAATTTGGCAAAAATTCGCTTTTTTACTTCGTAGAAGAAATCGGTGTTTTGAAGAATTCCGGCATCCGAAAGCAAACGACTGAACTTTCTTTCGTTTAAAACAGATGAAATATACGTCTTAAAAAAATCTCTTTGAATAGGGTTTTCTCGCAAAAATGTGATTAAATTTGAGATGGAAACTGCTGCTGTTGATTTCGGGTTTTTAGGACGGTATACATTGACTAAATCGACCAAAAAGTACAATTCTGTGGAAGAATCTGTAATGGTGTTTGAACTGTATTTTTCAAACAATTGAGTGAGTGATGTGGTGGATTTAGTTTTACGGCGGAAATTCATAGTAGTACAAATAATTCATGTAAAAATACAATTTCAAACTAGGTTTTGGTACTAATGTCTTCTTAAATATTTAATGTAATGATAGAAATTGAGCGGAAATTTTTGGTTACTTCTACTGATTTTATTGCGGAATCATACACAAAACACGAGATTGCTCAAGGGTATTTGAATTCGAATCCGGAGCGAACGGTTCGGGTCAGAATCAAAGATGATAAAGGCTTTTTGACCATTAAGGGAAAATCAAATGCTACGGGTTTGTCACGTTTTGAATGGGAAAAAGAAATCGAGTGGCAAGAAGCGAAACAGTTGCTTCTGCTTTGCGAAAATGGTGTAATTGAAAAAACCCGATACTTGATACAAGTTGAAACACATCTGTATGAAGTGGATGTTTTTTATGGCGTAAACGACGGATTAATCATTGCGGAAATCGAATTAACTTCTGAAGATGAAATCTTTGAAAAACCACTGTGGTTAGGCAAAGAAGTAACGAATGATGAACGGTATTACAATGCGTATCTAAGCAATCGCCCTTTTACGACTTGGTGATCTTAGTCTAGAATTTCTAACGTTACTTTTAAAACTCCCGAGCTTTTATTGGTAGCAATACTCATGAATGCTTTGCGAGACAAATCGATTTCTCTACCTTTTGCGTACGGTCCGCGATCGTTTACCACTACAATAACCGATTTTTTATTCACTGGATTAGTGACTCTGAGCACGGTTCCAAAAGGAAGCTTTTTGTGGGCTGCGGTTAATTTGTTGTTGTCAAATCGGGCACCACTAGCCGTTTTTCGGTTGTTGAATTTTTCGGCATAATACGATGCGACGCCATTGGCCTTAAACAAGGTCACTTTTGGATTGTTAATCAGAACGCTGTCTACTACATCGGCTGCTGCTGTAACTTCAATTATTTTAGATTCTTTGGCGTTTTTTAAAGTATCGGTTTTCAGTTTACTTTGTGCCAAAAGGTGGTCCGAGACAACGACTGAAACGATGAGTATAAAAATTGCTGATAGTATTGAAATGCTATGTTTTTTCATGGGTAAAAAATATAGTTGCTAAAAAAAGTCCTTTTTAGGACTTTATTATCAATTATTGAACCAAGTGTTCCATGGAATTCTAATTAAAATCAAAACCAACCCCAATAGGTAAAAAACAAAAACGGATTTGAACTTTAAATCGCTTGCTACAGCTTTTTTGTGACGCGACCATCCGATGGTAATTAAAACAATCGCAAGTATATTAACTAGTGGGTGTTCTAATGAAGTTAATCGCAAATCGGCGTCTTCCATTTGTCCGAAGGATTGCAATCCTTTAGGAGAAATAAAATAAATAATAAATCCGATCACGAGTTGAATGTGAGCTGCAATTAATCCAGCCAAAGCAATCAACCTATCTTTTTTGGTGAATTCTCTTTTTGAAAACCATCCCGAAAACGAATTGAACACAACAATAACTAAAAGTAAAAGAGCTAAATAAGCCCAGCCTGAATGGAATTTTTGAACGAAGTTATACATAGATTTATGGGTATAGTTTCAACAAATATAGTAAAAAAGAATAAAAAAACCTCATCCGAAAAACGAATGAGGTTTTAAATTTTTATTTAATTCTGAGATTAGAATTTGTAGGTAATTCCGAAATTCCAAGTTCTTCCAAAACCAAAGAATACTTGGTTTCTAGTGTCAAGACCATCATAAGTACCTCTATTCAAGTAGTCTTGATAGTTTGAAAACCCTGAAGCTGATAAACCTGTTCCATTTCCGGTATTTCCTGTGAATTCAGCTTCTGTAGCGGTAAATTGATTAGTTCTAGATTCAGCGATATAAATTTCATCTAATACGTTATTAACGTTCAATCTGAACATTACTGCATCCGATTTATCTTTACCCACATTCATAGTATACGTCATACCTGCATCCATCAATCCGTATGCTGGCAATTGTAATGAACCTAAGTCATTTGCAGCTTGAGTTCTAAAGTTTACTGGATCGATGCTTGCGAATAAATTATCAACATATCGGTAATTTCCGTCAACTTTTAATCCTTTTAGAACTTCTATTGTTGTTCCTAAAGCCATTGTAGTTTGCGCTGCATCTCCCACTTTCAAACCATCAATATATAATGTGTCAGTATATGGACTACCATTCGATGGATTGGTAATTACCACATTGTTTTCATCTTGGTAATTAGCGGATACATCGCTACCGTATTTCCAGTTCCCCATAGAGAACATTCCGTTGAAAGCAACTCTTTGGATCGGTTTGTAAGTGAAATCAAATTCAACTCCCATGTGGATTTGCTCTACACCTGATATGAAAGCAGAACCTGGAATTGTAGGCGTAGTATTATCTAAATCGTGATTAATATTAGCTGTTAATCTGATGAATCGATCTTTCCAAGTCGTTCTGTACACGTTTAAATTAGCGCTAAATTTTTGAGAACGGAATCCGTAACCTGCCTCAAGACCAAGAATTTTTTCATTGGTTAAATTTTCATTTATTACAGAAGCGTTGTTAGGAAAAACTGCATTGAAAAACGGTTGTTTAGAATAATATCCTGCATTTACAAACACATTGTGATTTTCATTAATGTTGTAATTTGCACCTGTTTTTACGTTTCCACCAATAAGATTTTTATAATCTGTAGACGACAAAGGATCTGATTGTAAATATTTAAAATAATCTTCTCTTTTGAATCCTTGTTGAGAAACCGCACCTTGTATGAAAGCAGTTAATTTTTCTGTAGAATACTCTAACTGAGTAAAAGCACCATACCATCTTACTAAACCATCGTTGTTGTAGTTTACTTTTTGTTGGTGATCTACATTAAAAAATGGGTTGAAACTTGGTGTACTTTCGTAATTTCCGTAATATACAGTATTTGGATTGTTTATATCTCCATTTGAAGCCACTCCATTGGTAACTGTAGTATTATCTAAAAATCCTGTAGAACCTAAATGTTCGTTTACATTTTGGTAGTGAATTCCTCTGTACGTTCTTACGTCAACTCCGAAGTCTAATGTTAATTGATCCGTTAGTTTAGTGTTTAAATTAGCTACTCCACCATACCAGTTGTGTGAATTAATAGATGATATTTTTGAAATACCATTTGATAAATTGTTAGTAGTAGCAGTAGAACTGATGTATTGACCATTCGTTAAAGCTCGTGTTGAAGGAACTGCAATTGGTGAATTACTTGGAGCCACAACTACTGTTTGACCTGAATTCCATGCATTAATTAAATCAACATCAATAATTCCGTTTCCGGTTCTAAGTTTATCCGCAAAAAAACGATTTCCTCTGATTGCTCCAGCACCATTGGTTCCGCCACCTCTTCCCCATGAGCCATATACTACAGCAGATAGTTTCATTTTTTCAGATAATTTCGAATCCCAGTTCAACGACATTACAGGTTTGTGATAATAATTGGTTCTGAAATTGAATTCTTTTCCATTCAAATAACCCCAATCGGAGTTGTAACGAATGTTTGGCTCACCATCACCACCATAAGTTAAATATTGGGCAATCGTTGGTGCATTTGAACGTTGATCGTGCCATTGAGGCGCGCCTGTAAATGTAAATTGTACGTCGTTGTTTTTGTTGATTTCGTATCCAACAGCTACAAAGTAGTTAGCTGCTTCAAAACGAGTAGCATCTACATAACCATCACCTCTTGTCTGATTGAATAAGATAGAGGCTGATAAACCGTTTTTCATTTTCCCTGTTGAATATGACATTTGGGTTTTTAAATAATCGTTATTTGCAGTACCTACATATACAATTCCACCTTGTTTAATGTCGGATGTTTTTGTAATAATATTCATAGTTCCACCCACAGATGAAATGGCTAATTTAGAAGAACCTAAACCTCTTTGCACTTGCATAGAGGAAGTTACATCTGAAAGTCCGGCCCAGTTACTCCAAAACACACGACTGTTTTCCATATCATTCACGGGCATACCGTTTACCATAACCGCAATGTTTTCTTGTCCAAAACCTCTAATGGTTGCTCTTGCATCTCCAAAACCTCCACCTACTTTAGTAACATATACTGAAGGAGTATTGTTTAATAATTCTGGAAACTCTTGATTTCCTAATTTTTGTACAATTTCTGATGCTTTAATAGTAGAGACAGCTACTGGAGTTTTTCTATCTTTAGCAACGTCAATAACCGAACTTTTAATAACTACTTCATCCAATTGACTTGAATCAGAAGTTACAGTAATAGTACCTAAATCAACGGTTTCCCCGTTTTTAACCGTAAAGTTTACGGTTTGAGTTTTGTAACCGATAAAACTTAGTACCAACTGCCCTGAAGTTGCAGTAGTATTTAAAGTAAATTTTCCGTCAAAATCTGTAGTTGTTCCTGTAGTTGTTCCTTTAATAACAACATTTACACCTGGTAAAGCTCCGTTCAATTCATCCAACACAGTTCCTTTGATTTTTCCTTGTGAAAAAGCAAAAGTTGTCAGTAAGAAAAACAAACCTGTTAGCAGATTAGATCTAAAATTTTTCATTTTTTTATTGAGTTAAAATTTTATGCAAATTTCTCAATAAAAGACTTATCAAGTGTTAATGAATTGTTAACAAATGGTTTTATGTTGAACAATTCGCAATACGGCGCTTATTTCTGCTAATTTTTTAAAGATAAAATAACGAAACAATTACAATAATTAAAATATCGCACTCTATCACTAATTTTATTAACGATTTTTTAGGTAGTGATTCACTAAAAAAGTAGTTGAAGCATCATGAGAATGAATGGTTTGCGTTTCAAGTTCGTTTAAGATCGAATTAGCTAACTGTTTTCCGAGTTCAACACCCCATTGATCGTAACTAAAAATGTTCCAAATTACGCCTTGAACAAAAATTTTATGCTCATACATCGCTATCAACGAACCTAAACTAGATGGAGTCAGTTTTTGAATTAACAGCGTATTAGTTGGTTTGTTCCCCGAAAACACTTTAAATGGCACCAAAGAATCGTAGATATCGGATGAAACTCCTTGCTTTTCAAATTCGGCTACAACTTGTTCTTGGGTTTTTCCGTTTAGTAACGCTTCGGTTTGAGCGAAAAAGTTAGACATCAATTTGTTGTGATGATCGGTATTTCCGTACAACGGCTGAACAAAACCAATAAAGTCAGTCGGAATTAATTTTGTTCCTTGGTGGATTAATTGAAAGAAAGCGTGTTGCGAATTGGTTCCGGGTTCACCCCAAATAATGGTTCCAGTTTGATAATTTACTTTAATACCATCACGACCAATACTTTTTCCATTACTTTCCATGATTCCTTGCTGAAGATACGGTGCAAGTTTCTTTAAATATTGGGTATACGGAATCAAGGCTTCACTTTCGGCGCCATAAAAGTTATTGTACCAAATGCTCAACAAAGCCAATATGACGGGAATATTTTGATCAAATTCGGTTGTTTTGAAATGTTCATCCATCTCATTGGCACCGTGTAACAATTGATCAAAATTTTCAAATCCAACAGCCAAACAAATGGATAATCCAACGGCACTCCACAATGAAAATCGTCCGCCAACCCAATCCCACATTGGAAAAACATTGGCTTCGTCAATTCCGAATTCGGTTACTTTTTTAATATTAGTTGATACGGCTACAAAATGTTTGGAAACATCATTTTGCGCTGCCGATTGTAAAAACCAAGTACGAATGGTCTCTGAATTGGATAAGGTTTCTTGAGTTGTAAAGGTTTTGGACACAATCACAAACAACGTTGTTTCGGGATTGAGTTTTTTGACGACTTCATTCACGTGGTCGCCATCAACATTGGAAACAAAATGAACATTCAAGTGATTTTTATAAAACTGCAACGCTTCTACGACCATATCCGGACCAAGATCCGATCCTCCAATTCCGATGTTGACGATGTCGGTGAATGGTTGATTTGTATAGCCTTTTCGGGTTCCAGAAATGATTTCATCCGAGAAGGTTTTCATTTTGGCTTTTACCTCAAAAATTTCAGGAATGATATTTTTACCGTCCACTCGTACATCTGAAGTAATCGGTGCACGCAATGCTGTATGAAGTACAGCTCTGTTCTCGGTTTGGTTGATTAACGCTCCGTCAAAATAGCTTGCGATGGCGTCTTTCAAACCTACTTCATTAGCCAAATCAAGTAATAAATTAACCGTTTCTTGTGTGATATTATTTTTAGAATAATCAACCAAAAAGTCGTTCCACTGTACATGAAATTGTTCGGTTCTTTTACTATCAGCACTAAAAAGTTCTTTGATGGAACTGTTTTGCATCGTAGAAAAATGCTCGTTCAATTTACGCCAAGCTTGGGTTGATGTCGGATTTATTTTGGAGAGTGTCATTGCAATTATTTTTTTGAATTGCAAAAATACATTATTGTTCTGCGAATTAAAAACAAACTTTTAAAATCTATTTTTTCTTCTTTTTGGATTTCTTTTTAGAAGAAGATTTTGATTTCGGCTCCTCTACAATTGTTGGTTCAGGTTCTTCTGCTTTGGGTTTTGGAGGAGAAAACTGAAACGGTTCTTTGAATGTTACCGCGGCTACACTATCCAACTGACGTTTTAATGGCGTGATGTATTTGAAGTAACGCGGTTTGTTTCTAGCATCCATGGGTTCCGAATTGGGAAGCTTTAGTTTTAGTGCGTCAACCTCTTTACCATTTTTCCAGAAGCGATAGCAAACGTGCGGCCCCGAAGCTAATCCGGTACTTCCGACCTTTCCAATCACGTCGCCTTGTTTGACCGACTGACCACGTTTTACTAAAATCTTTGACATATGAAGGTATTGCGTGGAGTACATTTTGTCGTGTTTTACCTTCACAAAATTTCCGTTTCCAGCCGTGTACCCAGCCATTTCTACGGTTCCGCTTGCAGTAGACATAATTGGCGTTCCCGTTGGCGCAGCATAATCGGTTCCGTAATGCGGCTTCCATATTTGTTGCACGGGATGAAAACGTTTTAACGAATATTTCGAAGTAATATTGACTACTTTCAAAGGTGCTTTCAAAAAGAAATTTCGAAGGGCGTTTCCCTCATCGTCGTAGTAATCGGTTTTACCTTTAATACTGTCTTGCACGAATGGAAAAGCGTAGATTTTTTTTCCTTTGTATTCAAAAAAGGCGCAACGCAAACTATCAATTCCGTCGTAAATAGTATCGTTGATGTACCGTTCGGTAAAACTAACGGCAAATTTGTCTCCTTTTTTAGATTTGAAAAAGTCGATAGACCACGCATATACTTTAATCAATCGCTTTTTGAGTGCCAGATCAATATTTTCGTCTTTGAGTGTTTGAGAAAGTGAATTTTTTAGCGTTCCCGCTATGGTTCTGACTTTAAAAGTCAAAGGTCTAGCACGTTTGTGAACGACTATTGAATCCCTTAAATCAACAAAAATATAATTGAGTTGATCCGGTTGAAAAACCATGATTTGAACTTTATTGAATCGGTCTTTTGAGCGAAAAAAAGTAAACGCTTTATTTCTTTTGATGAGTTTTAGATCGAGAGAATCTTTGATTTTTTCAATGATTTGGTTGACTTTTTTATCACTGAAATTTTGTCTTTTTAAAATACGCGTAAGATTGTCGTAGTATTGAACTGTATCTTGATCTACGTTGTAATCGACAAAGTTAATTCCGAAGTCAACCAATGGTTTAATCGGTTCAATTTCGTCCACCCACAATTCTTCCTCCGATTTTTTACATGAAAAAAGGACGCTTACTAGTACAAATAAGATTAGGATTTTTTTCAAAAGAGATCGTTTTTAACAGTCTTCACCCCATTTGTTTAATTCCTCTGCACTCCACAATTCTGGAAAAAATATTCTTCTTTGGTATTTGGGGTGCATGTACTTTTTCCAATCGCTTCCGCCCGTTGCTTCCCCTGAACCTTTTCCGCTTTCAATGTATTTTTTTGCCGCATTCAGATGACCCATTACCCAAGTAATGTTTACGGTTTTATCGAAGTGTCGCATTGCGGAAATTAATTGTTCGTTTTTTTGATCCGCGTCGGGTAATTGTTTGAATTTTTGCCAGATATTGATGGTGTTGTATTCTTCCATAAAACGCAAAAACTCGTCTTTATATTTTCTTTCGAATTCCAGAATCAAATAGGATTTTTCACCTGTTGTATAATCTTTGCCCGCTGCTTGCCAATATAAGTGTTCAAAAGCATGCGAATAGGGAGTATTTCTGTCGATTGTAGCTCTGAATCGGTAATCAATTAAGTTGATTAAATCGGTTGATGCAAATTCAATCAATCGGTATTGTGCACTTTGAAATCCACTGGCCGGAGTTAAGGTATTTCTGAATTTCATGTATTGGTCTACTTCCATTCCGTCGCCCATGATGTCGAATGATGTGGTAAGCATATCAAAATACCTCGAAATTCGGTGCAGTCGTTCGGAAAAAAAAGTGGTGTTTAATTCTTTGGCATGACATACCTGGTTGATTTCCCAAAGTATCATTTTAAACAGCAGTTCATTGACCTGATGGTACATAATAAAAACCATTTCGTCGGGCAAAATGGTTCTTTGGGTTTGTAAATTTAAAAGGGCATCCGTTTGGATATAATCCCAATACGTAATTGGTTTTGACCAAAGTAGTCCTTCTAAATGCGTATCTGTTTTTTGATTTATGGCATCAAATTTTTTTTCTAATTCTTCTAGAATATGATTTGTTTCAACCGTCATTATTTTTTTACTTTTATATAGAAAGGATGCTTCAATCCTTTGAACGATTCTAAATCCGCTTTTAGTGATCCAACGGCAAGACTCGCTTTAATTCGTAGAGGAACTTTGTTTTCATCATCTGATATCCAAACGGTTAAGCTTTCTTCCTCCTTAAAAACTCTTCCCGATTGAACCAAGGGTCTAAAAATCATTGTTTTTACCGTCCCAAATTTAGTGTCTAAATCTTCAGTTCCAATAAATTTTAGTTTAAATTTAAACGTTTCATCATCAAAAAACATATCAATAACGATCGATTCACCAACTTTTAATTTATCAATGTTCGGATGATTTCTTAAATAATAGAAAGTTGAAACAATATCCTGAATGTTTTCTGGAGTTGAAAAGGTGTTTTCTGTTTTGTTTTTGTAATCTTTGACTAAGATAGTATTTTTATCCTGATTGAAAAAACCTTCTTGATCTTTTGTGTATCCACCTTCATCAATTTTTCGGACGTACTGATAGGGTTTTCCCGTTACTTTATCAAAATAACTTTCATAGTTGTCTTTTACTTTAAAAAACAATTTGGTCATTCCGGTAGTATATCCATTTCCAACGGCGTGGAATACTTTTTTATTACTTCTAACCGATTCTTTAACCTCCAACGTCGCGTATCCAGCAGTTACTAACCCGTAATGAATTCTGAATTTGAAGAATTCACCCGTATCGAATGCAGGTTCTTTTTGCGCTACAGTCGAAGTATCAAAACTAACGGCTATAAAAAATAAGCCTGCTATAAATAATATCTTTTTCATTGTTTAAATATATTGATTTACTAGGTGTAATACAATATTTGTTCCAAATGTATTAAAACAAAAAAACCCAGTCAAAAAAATGACTGAGTTTTTATGCTATTAACCAACCAAAAACTATAAATTATGAAAAACTTATATAAAAATTGAAGGAAACCACTCCTTCTCTTTTTGTGAGTACAAATATACTACACTTTTTGAGTTATTCTTATCAAAAAACAAATTTTAACACATATTTATCAAAAATTGCATTACTACAACGTTGTATTTTGGATATAGTTTAATAAATTTAAGAAATTATAACGTTCCTCTCAAAGCTTGTTCACGTTCAATCGACTCAAAAAGTGCTTTAAAGTTACCTGCGCCGAAGCCTTTTGCACCCATTCGCTGAATAATTTCAAAGAAAAGTGTCGGCCGGTCTTCTACAGGCTTGGTAAAAATTTGTAAAAGATACCCATCTTCATCGGCATCGACCAAAATAGATAGTTGCTGCAGTTGTTTGATGTCTTCTTTCATCATGTCCATGTGAACACCCAATCTGCGTGGAATATCATCGTAATACGCTTGCGGTGGTGGTGGTAAAAACTCTACTCCACGTGCTTTTAAGCCGGAAACCGTTTTAATGATATCGTCGGTGGCCACAGCTATATGTTGTACTCCTGGACTTTCATAAAAATCTAAGTATTCCTCTATTTGGGATTTTTTATTTCCTTTGGCAGGTTCGTTGATTGGAAATTTGATTCTTCCGTTTCCGTTCGACATTACCTTACTCATCAAGGCCGAATATTCGGTGTGAATTTGTTTATCATCGAAAGATAAAAAGTTTTCAAAACCCATCACATCTTCGTACCATTTCACCCAAGTGTTCATTTCTCCCCATCCCACATTTCCAACCATATGATCGATGTACTTTAACCCTAAAGCTTCAGGATTGTAGTCTGAATTCCAAGCCGTAAAGCCTGGCAAAAACAATCCGTTGTAATTTTTTCTTTCTACAAAAATGTGAACGGTTTCGCCATAGGTGTAAATTCCGGAGCGAACCACTTCACCGTGTTCGTCTTTTTCGACTGTTGGTTCCATAAACGACTTTGCGCCGCGTTTAGTGGTTTCTTCCCAGGCTGAACGAGCATCTTCTACCCAAAGTGCGACAACTTTTACTCCGTCACCGTGTTTTCGCAAGTGATCATTTATAGGAGAATTGCTGTTTAATGGCGTAGTAAGCACCAAACGAATTTTGTCTTGTTTCAACACATAACTTACCGAATCTCTTGAACCTGTCTCAAGTCCTTTGTAGGCATGTGATTGGAATCCGAATGCTGTTTTGTAGAAATGTGCCGATTGTTTGGCATTTCCCACATAAAATTCTACATAATCGGTTCCCAATAATGGAAGGAAATCTTGTGCTCCTTCAAATATTTTTTCGAGTCCGTATTCAACGGATTTTATTTCTTTCATAATAATTTGTCAATTAGTCAATATGTCAATGTGACAATTGATGTTAAACATACATTTTTTACTTACTTTTTGATGTTGAAATAATTTTGTTTGTCATTTTTAAAAAAAAGGCTCTTAAATTGACTTATTAACACATTACTACAGCCACGATTGGAAATACGTGTCATCAGCAATATTCATCGCTTCTTCAGTTACCATCAACGGTTTAAAGGTGTCGACCATAACGGCTAATTCTAGTGTTTCTGTTTTTCCAATGCTGCGCTCTGCTGCTCCGGGGTGCGGTCCGTGCGGAATTCCAGCAGGATGCAACGAAATATTTCCAGGTTTTACATCGTTTCTGCTCATAAAATCACCATCGACGTAGTACAAAACTTCGTCCGAATCGATATTGCTGTGATTGTATGGAGCCGGAATCGCCAAAGGATGATAATCGTACAAACGCGGCACAAACGAACACACCACAAAACTTTTGGTCTCGAAGGTTTGGTGTACCGGTGGCGGTTGATGTATGCGTCCGGTTATGGGTTCGAAATCATGAATGGAAAACGCATACGGATAATTAAACCCGTCGTATCCAATCACATCAAAAGGATGAGAAGCGTACACCATTTCAAAAATTTCGTCTTTCTTTTTTACTTTGATTACGAAATCTCCCGTTTCATTATAGGTTTCAAGTTCTTCTGGACGACGAATATCTCTCTCGCAAAAAGGAGAATGTTCCAACAGTTGTCCGAACCAATTTCTATAATTTTTGGGTGTATAAATCGGATCGTGTGATTCGACAATAAACAACCGATTGTCTTCGGTATCAAAATCAATTTTGTAAATCATTCCGCGTGGAATAATTAAATAATCTCCGTATTTAAAATCGAGGTTTCCATAAATGGTTCGCAGTTTCCCTGAACCTTGATGAATGAAAATCATCTCATCCGAATCGGTGTTTTTGTAAAAATAATCGGTAGTTGATTTTCGTGGCGCTGCCAAAACGATATGACAATCAGAATTGGTTAAAACAATTTTTCGGCTTTCTAGAAAATCGTCTTGTGGCGCTACTTCAAATCCTCTTAATTTATACGATTGAATATTATTGGTTTTTGCAATTTTAGGTGCAACGCTGTATTGAGCGCGAATTTCTTTGACTTGTGTTGGGCGTTGTTCGTGATAGGAGTTGGTCGACATTCCTTCAAAACCGACGGTTCCAAACAACTGCTCATAGTACAAATCACCGTTAGGCTTTCTAAATTGCGTATGACGTTTTGGTGGAATGCTTCCTAATTTATGATAAATAGGCATGATGATAATGTGTTAATTAGACAATTTTTTAATGTGTCAATTAGGCAATGTGTCAATGTTCCATTTAGAATTCTGTCTTTTATAAAATAATAATGCAAAAATTGACACATCAAACACTATCATTCAGGATTTCTCTTGATGAGTGCGTATAAAAGATGGTCTAATATTGACTTACTGAATAGAATCATTTGTGGTTTTTTGGTTAACGAGAACCGATTTTAGAACATAATCGAAGTTCTGAATCTGTACTACAAATATCGGAAAAAAAACAATTACTAAAACCAAAAACCAACATTAATCCACGTGTAGCCTTTGGGTAATTCGGGCGACCACGAATACTTCAACTCGATTGGTCCGATAACCGTTTCCAATCCGTATCCAAAGGCATATCCGGTATATTTTGGTGTTGAAATCCAATTTCCTGTGCGGAATAATTGATTTTCAACATTAGCGGCATTAACTGAAAAATTGAGGTGGTTTTTTTTGAAGATTTCCACATCCAAAGTTGCCGTCGATTTAATGTATCCATCACCCGCAATACTTAAAAAATCATAGCCATAAAACGGAGTAAAATTGTTGATGGCTTTGAATCCGTATCCACCCAAAACAAAATCTAATAAGTGAACACTCGGTTCACCGAACGAAAATCCTGCTTCAGTAGTTAACTTCACATTGAATCGTTTATAAAATGTGCGTGTAATTCCCACATCACCTTTGATGATTGAAAAGCGATTGAATTGATTGGTGTAATCGGTTGAATAAAGGTACGTATGCAAATCTCCGTTGATGTACCAACCTTTTTTAGGAAAGTAAATGTTGTCGAGCGAATCGTATTTTAAATATCCAAAAACACTAGCGTAATCACTGTTTTCAAAAACTGTTTTATTGTCAGACAATGTACTGGAAGCTATTTTGATGTGCTTGAGTTCAACTCCGGCGCCAATCAAGAATTTCTGAAAAAACAACGTCTGAACATACGCCTGATTAGTCAAATCGGAAAAATCTACATTCAACTTTGAGAGTCCAAATTGATCAAAGAGATTTCCGTCGCTAAAATCGGTGGTGACATTTCTATTGAATTGATTGAACCTCGATTTTAATCCGAAGCTAAAATAAAAACCATTATCAATATAATAATCAAGCATATAACGAAAATTATCTCCTAAACCAACATCCAGTGAAAGAACATCATTTCGAAACAAAGAGCGCTTTTGAGTTAGATTAATAAGGATGGCGCTTTTGTACAATCCGTCGTAATGAAGTCCGAATTTTAAAAACGTTTTCGTACTGTTTTCGGTTAATTTGAGTTGCAAATCGTCTTTTCCATCACTTTCTTCAATGGTATATCCCAAAAAAGTAAAGTTTTGAGTCGCGTTGAGCGTATTGATTCCTTTTTTCAATTCATCGTAACTAATTTTAGAACCTTGTTTGAACCCTAATTTACCAATTACATACGATGCCGTATAATTATTTAAATCGTTTACCAATATTCTATTTATAGTCAAACTATCTGTCTTTTTAGCAAACTTTTCTAATTTATACGTGCTTTTGTCTCCATACGTCAACAGTTTTTCATAACACGCAAACGCCGCTTCTTCTCCTCTTTTTATGATTTCTTTTCCTTGATCGAACGAGATAACTGAAAATTTTACAATATCGGGTTTGATGTACATATCGGTTTTCAACATCTTGTCCTTCATGTTTTCAATCATTTGAAGGTTGGAAATTTGAACCAAAATTCGGGTCGCATCATTCAAAAAATTACGGTCTTTTAAATCGTCTTGAACGTCTACTCCGATTATGATATCGGCGCCCATCGCTCTGACCGCTTCAATAGGATAATTGTTAGAAACGCCGCCATCAATAAGCAATCGCCCATTGATTTCTACGGGAGAAAAAAGAGTCGGAAAGGCAGAACTGGCCAACATCGCTTGCGCCAAATAACCCGATTTTAATTCTACTTCTTTTCCCGTTTCAATATCCGTTGCAATGCACACAAACGGAATAGGAAGTTGCTTAAAATCTTTGATGTGTCGGACTCTATGCGTGAGCTTCGCCAACAAATTGTAGTTGTACATTCCTTTAGATAAAGCAATCGGAACGCCAACGCTGAAATTTCGAACAGGAAGCGAAATCGCGTACATTTCGTCGTTGTGTTTTTCGTAAAAACTTTTTGACGTACGCGGAATATAATCTTGAAGTAATTCGTCGAAATTGGTGTTGTGAAAAACCGAGTCAATTTGTGTCGCGCTATATCCCGAAGCATACAAACCTCCAACAACCGCGCCCATACTGGTTCCGCCTATGTAATCGATTTTTACGCCTGCTTCTTCTAATACTTTTAAAACTCCGATGTGCGCAAAACCTTTGGCGCCACCGCCGCTTAAAACCAAACCGATTTTTTGGCGTTTGATAGTGTCTTGAGCAAAAAAGGCAGAAGGCAGAAGTAAGAAGACAGAAAGCAAACACAGAAGACGAACACTAACTAGCCTCGATCCCGTTTTGAAAACGGGACAAGTTCGCGGAAAAAGGGTTGGCAAGTATGCCCGAAACATTCGCTTCAAAATTAATTTATTTGATTTCCTTGTAAAATTCGGAAATTTTTTTGGCTTTTGCTACTCCAACTACGTCAGAAATTTCTTTTTCTGTAGCTAATTTTAATCTTTTAACACTTTTGAAATGTTTAATTAACGTAAGCATGGTTTTTTCTCCGATGCCTGGAATGGTTTCGATGGACGAATTTAGTGCCGATTTACTGCGTTTGTCACGGTGGAATGTGATTCCGAATCGGTGAGCTTCGTTACGCAATTGCTGAATGATTTTCAACGTCTCCGATTTTTTATCGAGATACAACGGAACCGAATCGCCGGGATAAAACAGTTCTTCCAATCGTTTGGCAATGCCGATGATGGCAATTTTTCCGCGTAAGCCCAAATCATCGATACTTTTTAAAGCCGATGACAATTGGCCTTTTCCTCCATCGATGATGATTAATTGAGGTAGCGATTGACCTTCATCTAACAATCGTTTATAGCGTCGGTATACGACTTCCTCCATCGAAGCAAAGTCGTTCGGACCTTCAACGGTTTTGATATTAAAATGTCGGTAGTCTTTTTTGGAAGCTTTTCCGTCTTTAAACACCACGCATGCTGCCACCGGATTCGTTCCTTGTATGTTCGAATTATCAAAACATTCAATGTGTCGTGGTTCCACCGAAAGTCGCAAGTCTTTTTGCATTTGCGCCATGATTCGGTTGGTGTGACGCTCGGGATCGACAATTTGAATTTGCTTCAATTGATCCATACGATAATATTTAGCGTTGCGTTCCGACAATTCGAGGATGTGTTTTTTATCGCCCAATTGAGGTACCGTGACTTTAATCTTATCGCCAAAATCGAGCGGAAACGGCAGAATAATTTCTTTGGTGATTAGTTCGAAGCGTTCGCGAAGTTCAACTACACCCAATTCGAGTAATTCTTCATCGGTTTCGTCGAGCTTTTTCTTCATTTCCAAGGTGTACGAACGTATGATGGCGCCGTGAGCAATTTGGAGAAAATTCACGTAGGCCATCGACTCATCGGAAACAATTGAGAATACATCAATGTTGGAAATCTTCGGGTTCAATACCGTAGAACGCGATTGATAATTTTCTAGAACCTCGATTTTTTCCTTGATTTTTTGTGCTTCTTCAAATTGCATGTTCGCGGCAAATTCGGTCATTTTAGTTTTGAAATCACGCAAGCTTTCTTTGAAATTTCCTTTTAAAATTTCACGGATAGCATCGACTTGCCGCTGGTAATTTTCGAGTGATTCATAGCCTTCACACGGACCTTTACAATTGCCAATGTGAAATTCCAAACACACTTTAAACTTGCCCGCTTGGATGTTGCTTTCCCTTAAATCGTAGTTACACGTGCGCAACGGATACAATTCTTTGATCAATTCCAATAAGGTGTTGATGGTTTTGAAATTGGTATACGGACCAAAATACTCCGAGCCGTCCTTAATCATTCTTCGCGTGGGAAATATGCGTGAAAACGGTTCTTTTTTGATGCAAATCCACGGGTACGTTTTGTCGTCTTTTAAACTGATGTTGTACCGCGGTTGCAGTTTTTTAATGAGGTTGTTTTCCAGCAAAAGTGCATCTTGCTCGGAAGTAACAACTATGTGTTTGATTTCGACAATTTTCCGAACCAACACATTGGTTTTGGCATTGTCGTGGATTTTATTAAAATAGGAAGTAACGCGTTTTTTAAGGTTTTTGGCTTTCCCGACGTAGAGAATTTTTCCGTCTTTGTCGTAATACTGATACACCCCCGGATTGTCGGGCAAGGTTTGCAGTTGAAGTTCGAGAGATGGATGGGTCATTAGGGTTGTCGGTTGTCAGTTATCGGTTGTCGGTTGTCGGTTTGTGAAAATTGACATTGTTCGCCTAGGCGAATGATATTGTTATTGAAAATTAGCCACAGATTGAACTGATTAGACGGATTTTTACGGATTCTTTTGGTAAACAAATTTAACTTTAAATTCTTCACGAACCAAATGCAAATTTTTTACTTTTACGTGATGAATAAAAAGGAACTGAGAAAAAAATACAAGCAGTTGCGCAACGAATTAACGGATGATGCCATTATCGATGGAAGTTTAGCGATTGCCAACCGAATCGTGACGATGAATATATGGGACAAAACCTATTTTCATTTATTTCTGACGATAGAAGAGCAACACGAAATAGACACCGAATTTATTCTTCAGGTTTTGGCTGGAAAAGACAAAGAAATCGTGGTTTCGAAAAGTGATTTTGAGACTTTTGAAATGGCGCATTTTTTACTGACGGACAACACCAAGTTCAGGAATAACACGTATAATATTCCGGAGCCAATCAATGGTTTAGAAGTTCCTGTAGATAGAATCGATGTGATTTTTGTACCGCTTTTGGCTTTCGACACAAGGGGACATCGCGTAGGATATGGTAAAGGATTTTACGACAAATTTTTATCGAAATGCAAGCCCGATGTAATCAAAATTGGTCTTTCCTTTTTTGAAGCGGAAGAAGTGATTTCGGATGCAACCGAGGACGATGTGAAATTGGATTTTTGCGTCACACCTGAAAAAATATATTCGTTCCGAGATTAATCCAATCGGTCGGAATACACTCTTGAAATACTTTTTTCGGGTAACGTAAATGATTTTTTATTGAAGAAGATCAGAATTCCAACTCCTGTTGAAATAGCAAAATCGGCAAAATTAAATATCGCGTTAAAAAAACGGAAGTTTTGTCCGCCCCAAAAAGGCAACCATGACGGCAGTTGTCCTTCCCAAATTGGGAAATAAAACATGTCAACGACTTTACCATGAAACCACGTTCCGTAATGATCGGGTGGGAAAAAAGTAGCTAACTGGCCATGACTATCGTTGAACATTACGCCGTACAAAACCGAATCGATAATATTTCCTAAAGCGCCAGCGAAAATAAGTGAAATCGCCACAATTAGAAAGTTTGATTTTTCACGCATCACTGAATCGTACAACCAATATGCGATTCCGAAGACCGCAAAAATTCGGAAAACAGTAAGTATTAATTTTCCGTAATCACCCGGAATAACTGTTCCCCATGCCATGCCTTCGTTTTCAATAAAGTGCAATTTGAACCAAGAAAATATCTCCACTTCTTCCTCATAGATGAAATTAGTTTTCACATAAATCTTGGAAAACTGATCAATCAGAACAATGATGAATATGATAAGTGTGGCGTGTCTAAGTTTCATTTTTAACAATTTGAGAGCAAAAATAGAATTAATTTTCAAAAAAAACGCTCCAAACTGGAGCGATTTATGTTTATTTTAATACTAAAGTCAATTTAACTTCTTTATTTATCGTTGCATGTTCTTTGCTTCAATACTCATCGTCGCGTGAGGAACAATTTTTAAACGTTCTTTGGAAATCAATTTTCCTGTGACTTTACACACTCCGTACGTTTTATTTTCAACACGGAACAATGCATTTTTCAAATCGCGAATGAACTTTTCCTGACGAATGGCCAACTGCGAATTCGCTTCTTTCGACATGGTTTCGCTTCCTTCTTCAAAGGCTTTGAACGTTGGCGATGTGTCGTCGGTTCCGTTGTTTAAATCGTTCATATAAGCACTTTTGATTAACTCTAAATCGGCTTGTGCTTTTTCAATTTTTTTAAGGATTAATTCTTTGAACTCTGCTAAATCAGCGTCTGAGTATCTCATTTTTTCTTCTACCATCTTTATCTATTTTGAGATTAATATTGTTGTTTTAATGTCATCGAATTCAATTTCTATACCATTCTTCACTTCATCCTCAAAAACCAACTCCTGAGTCAGCGTCTCCGACATGATATACTTTTCATTATTTTTAATTGCCTGTTCCAATTCGCCACTGCGTTGCAACTGAACTTTTATTTTATCGGTTACTTCAAATCCGGAATCTTTTCGGATATTTTGGATTCGATTCACCAATTCTCTAGCAATTCCTTCCTGCTTCAATTCTTCTGAAATGGTAATGTCTAACGCTACCGTAATTCCGTTTGCATTGGCTACCAACCATCCCGGAATATCTTGAGAAGTAATTTCTACGTCTTGGGCGGTTAAAGTTATACTATTTCCTGAAATAACAAGCGATAACTCGCCTTTCGCGTCAATTTCGTTGATTTGCTCCGGCGTAAAATTTTGTATTTCTTTGGAAATCAATCCCATATCTTTTCCAAAACGCGGTCCGAGTGTCTTGAAATTAGGCTTAATTTGCTTTACTAAAACTCCGGAAGCATCGTCTAAAAGTTGCACTTCTTTGACATTTACTTCAGCCTTTATAAGGTCGGAAACCGCTTCAATTTCAGCACGCTGAGCTTCGTCAAGTACTGGAATCATAACCTTTTGCAGAGGTTGACGCACTTTGATCATTTCCTTTTTACGAAGTGATAAAACTAAGGATGAAACCGTCTGTGCTTTCATCATTTTGCTTTCGAGTGATTTATCAACAAAGTTTTCAACCGAAACAGGGAATTTTGCCAGGTGAACACTAGTAAAATCCTCACTTTGCGTGGTGTTTACTAAATCGCAATACAATTTATCCATAAAAAATGGAGCGATCGGAGCGGATAGTTTTGCTACATTTAATAGACACGTGTACAACGTTTGATACGCTGCAATTTTATCGGTTCCGTATTCGCCTTTCCAGAATCTTCTTCGGCACAAACGCACGTACCAGTTGCTCAAGTTTTCCTGAACAAAATCGGATATCGCACGAGCAGCCTTAGTTGGTTCGTAATCGGCATACGCTTCGTCTACTTCCTTGATTAACGTATGTAGTTCGGATAGAATCCAACGGTCAATTTCAGGGCGTTCGTTCAACGGAATTTCGGCTTCCGCATAACTGAAATTATCAATGTTGGCGTATAAGGCGAAGAACGAATAGGTATTGTATAAAGTTCCGAAGAATTTACGACGCACTTCTGCGACGCCTTCAATATCAAATTTTAAATTATCCCACGGATTGGCATTGGAAATCATGTACCAACGTGTGGCATCTGGACCGTATTCTGCCAAAGTCGTAAATGGATCCACGGCGTTTCCGAGACGTTTGGACATTTTTTGTCCGTTTTTATCCAAAACCAAACCATTTGACACTACATTTTTATACGCAATTTTGTCAAAAACCAATGTTCCGATGGCGTGTAGCGTATAAAACCAACCGCGAGTTTGATCCACACCTTCAGCGATAAAATCGGCTGGAAAATCTTTGTTCTCGTCAATTTTATCTTTGTTTTCAAATGGATAATGCCATTGAGCATAAGGCATGGCACCCGAATCGAACCAAACGTCAATCAAATCAGCCTCGCGCTTCATGGGTTTTCCGGATGGCGAAACCAACGTGATGGCATCGACTACGTTTTTATGCAAATCAACCAAATCGTAGTTTTCTTCGCTCATGTTTCCGATTTCAAAACCTTTGAACGGATTGGAGGTTTGAAATCCGGCTGCGATTGATTTTTCAATTTCGGTGTACAATTCTTCCACCGAACCCACTAAAATTTCCTCTTGTTTGTCTTCGGTTCTCCAAATCGGTAACGGAATTCCCCAATAGCGTGAACGCGATAAATTCCAGTCGTTGGCGTTTTTAAGCCAGTTTCCAAAACGGCCTTCACCGGTTGCTTTGGGTTTCCAATTGATGGTGTCGTTCAGGTCGAACATTCGGTCTTTGACCTCGGTCACTTTGATGAACCAAGAATCCAACGGATAATACAACAACGGCTCGTCGGTTCTCCAACTGTGTGGATAACTGTGGACGTATTTTTCAACCCTAAAGGCTTTATTTTCTTCTTTTAATTGAATGGCGATTTCTACATCGGAGGAACGTTCGGGTGCGGTTCCGGCGTCGTAGTATTCGTTTTTCACGTATTTACCCGATAAATCACCCAATCCTTGAATGAATTTTCCTTGTAAATCAACTAGTGGAACAGGATTCCCAATTTCGTCTAAGACCAACATCGGCGGTACTTCTGGAGTTGCTTCTTTGGCCACTTTGGCATCATCGGCTCCAAAAGTTGGCGCGGTATGCACGATTCCGGTTCCGTCTTCAGTAGTTACAAAATCTCCTGAAATTACGCGAAATGCATTTTCTGGATGTTGATAGGGTAACACCAATTGCATTAATTGTTCGTAGCGGATTCCGACTAGATCTTTTCCTTTGAATTCGGTTACGACTTGAAATGGAATGTTTTTATCTCCAGCTTTAAAATTTTCAAAATCGGCTGCTTCACTACTTGCGAAAAATCCTTTTCCGAATTGTTTTCCCACTAAATTTTTAGCTAAAACAACATTCACAGGTTCAAAAGTATATTGATTAAAAGTTTTAACTAAAACATAATCAATCTTCGGTCCAACGGTTAAAGCGGTATTACTCGGCAACGTCCACGGAGTAGTCGTCCAAGCCAAAATATGAATAACTCCAAAACCTTGTAAAAAGTTAGGTAACGTTTCGGCTTTGGTTTTGAATTGCGCCACAACAGTTGTATCGGTTACATCGCGGTAACTTCCGGGTTGGTTGACTTCGTGTGAAGACAATCCCGTTCCTGCTTTGGGCGAATACGGTTGAATCGTGTAACCCTTGTAGAGTAAATCTTTATCGTAAATTTGTTTGAGCAACCACCAAACGCTTTCCATATATTTGGATTTGTAGGTCACGTATGGATCTTCCATATCGACCCAGTAGCCCATTTTTTCGGTTAGGTCGTTCCACACGTCGGTGTAGCGCATCACGGTTTTTTTGCACGCTTCATTGTATTCTTCTACTAAAATGGTTTTCCCGATATCTTCTTTGGTGATTCCGAGTTCTTTTTCGGTTCCTAATTCAACGGGCAAACCATGTGTATCCCAACCTGCTTTACGCTTTACTTGAAATCCTTTTTGAGTTTTATAGCGACAAAAAATATCTTTGATGGCGCGTGCCATTACGTGGTGAATTCCTGGTAAACCATTGGCTGATGGCGGACCTTCGAAAAACACATACGGCTGGTTTCCTTCGCGGGAAGTTACACTTTGTTCAAAGACGTGGTTTTTTTTCCAAAAATCAAGAACTTCTGACGCTACGGTTGGTAAGTCAAGTCCTTTGTATTCAGTAAATTTAGTACTCATTTTATCGTTTTCTAAAATCAATTTGCGAAAGTAGTAAATAGTTTTCAGTTTTCAGTTTTCAGTTTTCAGTTTTTGCGATTTCAGAACAGAAAAGTTTAACCGCAAAGTACGCAAAGAAAAAACGCTAGGAGCGCGAAACTTCTGGATGGTACAAAAATTGGCGCAATTTGGTGAAAAAATATGGCGGGAAATTACTAGACATGCAAACTTTGTGTGCTTTGCGTAAACCCTTGCGTCTTTGCGGTAAAAATTAGGAAAAAACTTCCTTTAAAACGTCGAGTGATTTGGGTTTTTTGAATCCGTCGAGGTGAATGGAATAGTAATCAAGTAGAATTTTGAGTAGTATTTGACGTTCGATTCCTGCGAACACTTTTTGATCGGAATCGAATTTGAGAAGCATCAGTTTTTTGAATAGATGCGTTTCGTGTTCCGATAAGCAACTGATGGCGTGAAGCGGTGAAAATTGCCCTTCATTCATTTCAAAAAAAGGATAGTCAGTTTCGGTAGTATCGGGATAAAATCCTAGGAATTTGGAAATTTCTAGCAATAAAATCAAGTGAAAATTGGACGCTTCATCGTGGGTATCCAACCAAATTAATGCGGTTTCGAGATAGGTAAATAAACTTTCGTTTTTTTCTTCCTCTTGAATGCAATGATTGAGCATTTCGGAGAGAAAAATCACTATGGTACTTTTGTACACATCGGTAGCAATAGTTTGGTAGGCTGTGGCCAGTTTGATTTCCTTAAAGTGTTCTAACGTTCCTTTATTTTTGTGATTGGCTTCGATTTCAAGAATTGTGAGCGGCTGAAAATAAGCGATTTTTTGATTGGATTTTTTTCCAGAATAGGCACTGGGTACAAAGTAACTTTTGAGTCCGTCGGATTGGGTAAAGCATTTGACAATCAAGCTTTTTTCTTGGTATTTTAGACTTGAAAAAACAATTGCTTTGGTTTTGACTTGCATATTACAAAGACTGTTGAGTTAGTTTTACTTCTGAAGTGGTTTTATACCGATCTAAAAATCTTTTTTCGATGAAAAACCATGAAAAAACGGCAAGTAATAAAGTAACTAGAATTACGCAAATTCCCATTAGTAATGTGTTGTATTTGACGAACAAGTCATACTGTTTGAAAAGCTGAATTACTGGAAAATGGAAAATATAAACTCCGTAGGTAAAATCACCATACTTACCAAAATTGTTCAACCATTTTATACTATAAGCAAGAGTGATAATAAGCGTTGAAAATGCTATTGGATAGATAAAGTCCATTTGAAATCCAGCGAATTTAGAGATGATCAATGCTACTATCGACCCCACTAACAATTTTGTTTTGTTTTGCTGCAGAAAGCTTTGGTTTAGGAATAAAAATATTCCTCCGACAAAATAAGATAAAAACCCAGGTAACTGTTTTGCTAGAACTTGACTTTCAAAATAATTTATCATCAAGTACCAATATAAAATGGAACACAAATAAAGTAGAGAAAGAATGATAAATGGTGTTTTAGTTTTTTTGATTGCGTAAAAAATAATTGGTAGAATAACATAAAATCCTTCTTCAACTTTTAAGGTCCATAACGAACCATTTACTACACACATTAAATTATTTTCAAAAACTCCAGGTAAGCAGGGATGCAAAAAATTTAAAAAAATCAAATTACTACCCAAATATTTAGGAATATCTGCACTTTGAAAATAATCAGAAAGAGCAAATGAACTGGTTAACGACAATGCTATTGCGCTTAAAAATATAACAAAAACGTAGGCTGGTAGAATTCTCTTTGCTCTTTTTATAAAATAGGCTTTAAGAGATGGTGTATTGATGTAACTTTTTGCCACTAAAAATCCACTGATGACAAAAAAACCCTGAATTCCGATTATGGAGTCGGTAAACTCCAATAAAAAATAAAATTTTCTATTTATAGAAAGTTCAACAAGGTGAGCGAGCATAATATTAACTGCAAATGCAAACCGTAAAAAATCGAAACAATTGTTATTCATGTATCTATTATCAAACCAGTTAACAATGTGCTTATTACCTGACAATCATTACTTTTTTTACTTTAGTTTCTATACCATCTTCTGCAGCAATAAAAATCATGTAAACACCAGACGCTACTTTGTAACTTCCAAATGCTGTAGTGTCCCATTCAATAGTTCCGCCTTGAGAAGTAGTTTCATGTACTAAATTACCCGTAACATCTGTAATCTTTACATTGGCTCTGTTGGTTAAACCGCTTATTTTTACGGTTCCCAAAAATTCGGGACGTACCGGATTTGGATAAACATAAACATTACTTAAATCGTCTTTGGGTTTGGTAGCTGTTCCTTTAAACGAAACCAATCCTTTATCGGTTGCAAAAAACACTTCACCTGTTATTCCGTCAATTTCGATGTCGTTTACATTATTACTAGGTAATGGAGAATCTTCTTTTGTAAAATGGTAAATGGTTTCTTGCCCGTTGGAAGAGACTAAATACACTCCCGAATCGGCAATTGAAATCCACTTTCTATTAGCGCCATCAACCGCTATATCAATAATAAATTGATCAAAGAAAAGTTCTTGCGCCAAATCATTTTCAAGAATAATGATTGATCGGGTTTGAATTTCATCTTGATTGACAAATTGATCAACACTTTGTATAATTCGTAATCCTTTGGTTGTACCAATCCACAGTTGATTTCTGTTGTCAATGGCCAAGCATCTTACATCAGTATCTGGAAGATTTCCTTCTGTTCCTGATTTGATTACTATGGATTTATTGCTGAGTGTTTCATTAAAGGCTATCAATCCGTTTCGAGCAGAGGGCAACCATTTGGTATTGTTCTTATCAATTACTAATATTCCGTAACTTTCTACATTCGCTTCGGGAATGATTTCTGTAAAGTCATAGGATTGCCATTGTGCGTTGGTTCGTAGTACTTTTAAAGGTTTCTCAATAAAGTTGTTGGTCATCCACAAATTTCCGTTACTGTCATATGCTGGACCATTCACTCGAATATCGTCTGGAACTTCTCCTGGAATACCTTGAAGTCCGTTTGGACCCGTATTGGAAACATTAAAAATAGCAGTGGGAACTTCATTCTGAATTTTAAGTAAGCCCGAGTAATAGGAACTTACATACAACTCATTTTCATTATTGGGTTTGAACGCAATATTTGAAAGCGATTTTACGCCAAACAAATCGGAATAAGGTATAATTGACCATCCATTTTCTGGTTTGTAAAAGCTTATTGGAAACAATCCTAATCCAAATGGAGGATTGTACGGATTGTAAACTCGGTTATATCTTCCGTAAAGCGTCCATAAAGTAGTGGATGATTTTTTTAGTCTGAAGATATTATTTTGTTCAGGACCATCGGGTTTAATGATTTCAAAACTCAAAAGATTATTCAACGGAAAAGATACAACGCCTGCATTATTGGTTCCTGCATAAAGAACATCATTCAGTACTAATGCACATGTAAAAGTAAGATTAGTTTCGTTGACTTGACTAGATTGTACTACTGCAACTTGTTGCAAAGCTTGATTAAAAACATGTACACTATTAAGCGTTTGCATGACAACATGATTGGCACTAACGGATAGTTTATTAATGTTTTCATTAAAAGCAGTCAAAAAGGTAAAAGATGTTCCGTCGCTTTTATAAAGATTTGGGTAAGAAACAAGAATCAATTGATTAGCAAAGGTTGCAATACCATTCCAAGTACCCGCATTAAATACTGTCCACTGATTAAAATCAACTAAATTTGGATTAGAAACTTGCGCTTTTTTTATCCCATCAAATTGAGTTGCGGCGTATATTTCGTTATTGAAGACAGTCGTTTGAAATACTTTACCCGTTTGTCCATTGTTTCCCATCATATAAGTATCGCCAAACTCTAAGGTATTTAAATTGAATGCCGATATTCCATAATCACACGAAAGGTATAGCTTATCCTCATATTCGTAAAAATGATTTATTGCTTTTATAAAAGGACTGACTGGGATTTCGTCTAGGATGCCTCTTTTTTGTAAAATTCGTCCATCTGATAATACCAACAGAAGTAATCCATTGGTATTCCCAACAAAAAGGATGTTTTTTTGCTGACTGTAATAAACAGAAGAAATGGCATCAGGCTTGAACCCATCAATCGAATTAATTGTGCTTAAGGTTTGAGTCGTTGTGTTTTTAAAAAACAAGGTGTTTTCTGACCCAGCATAAAGTGTAGAACTTGATGCGGTTAAATCCTTAATGGAGTTATAGGAAAAATATCCTTGCCATTGAAGTTCTTCTTGAGAAAAACAAACAACGTTAAGGAGTAACACAAAAAAGAGGGCTGCTTTTTTACACATTTAATTAAAATTATACAAATATACTATAAACGCAATTAAATCACTTTTCATATAGGTCAAAAAAAAATGCCTTCGATTGAAGGCATTTTATATCTAATATAATTGTAAAATTACACTATTCCTTGAGCCAACATCGCATCAGCAACTTTTACAAAACCAGCAATATTTGCCCCTTTTACATAATCTATGTATCCACTTCCATCTGAACCATATTTTACACAAGAAGCGTGAATGTTAGCCATAATTCCTTTTAAACGCTCGTCAACTTCTTCAGAAGTCCAACTTAAACGCAATGAATTTTGAGACATTTCAAGACCCGAAGTTGCAACTCCACCCGCATTAGAAGCTTTTCCTGGAGCAAATAAAATTTTAGCTTTTTGGAAAGCCGTCACCGCTTCTGGAGTAGAAGGCATGTTTGCTCCTTCTGCTACACAAATACAACCGTTGGCAATTAACGCTTTGGCTTCGTCTTCGTTTAACTCGTTTTGAGTAGCACATGGAAGAGCCACATCACATTTTACTTCCCATGGACGTTTTCCAGCTACAAATTTTGCAGTTGGATATTTAGTCACATAATCAGAAATTCTACCGTAGTTTACGTTTTTAATTTCCATTACATAGGCTAATTTCTCAGCTGTAATTCCGTCTGCATCGTAAATATATCCTGATGAATCCGACATAGTTACTACTTTTCCTCCTAGTTCCGTTGCTTTTTGAGCAGCGTATTGCGCCACATTTCCAGAACCAGAAACCACAACCGTTTTTCCTGTAAAACTATCACCTTTGGTGGCCAACATACTTTGAGCAAAATATACATCTCCGTATCCGGTTGCTTCAGGACGAATTAAAGAACCTCCAAAAGAAATTCCTTTTCCTGTTAACACACCTGTGAATTCATTGCGTAAACGTTTGTATTGACCAAACATATATCCAACTTCTCTTCCTCCTACACCAATATCTCCTGCAGGAACGTCGGTATCTGCACCGATATGTTTAGCTAATTCAGTCATGAAAGCCTGACAAAATCTCATGATTTCAATATCTGATTTCCCTTTTGGATCAAAATCAGCTCCGCCTTTTCCTCCGCCCATTGGCAAAGTAGTCAAACTATTTTTGAACGTTTGCTCGAAAGCTAAAAATTTTAAAATACTTAGATTAACGGTTGGATGAAAACGAATTCCTCCTTTGTAAGGTCCGATAGCCGAATTCATTTGAATTCTGTATCCTCTGTTTACTTGTGTGTTTCCTGCATCATCAATCCAAGTAACTCTGAACATGATTACTCGTTCGGGTTCCACCATTCGTTCCAAAAGCATTTTGTTTTGGTATTTTGTATTTTCTTCAATAAACGGAATAACTGTTTCAGCTACTTCTTTTACTGCTTGCATAAACTCGGGCTCGTTGGCATTTCTTATGGCTACTTTGTCTAAAAATGCATTGATACTTTGTGACATAAAAATAGATTATTTAATATTTAAGAAAACGTTTTCGTAAAATCGCACAAATATACATTTTATATAAATAATGCTATACTTTTTTTTAATTTCTCAATTCATTTCTATCGTTTTATGAATAAAAATCAAAAATTCATTGAAAATGTATAGTGTTTTGGTGCATCGGAAACGATTTTATACTGTTTTTGAAGGAAATTATAAAATAATTTTAATAGTGAATGATGTTTTTATATATTTGTCAACAAATGAAATAAGTATATGAAAATGCCCAAATATATCTTAGTAACTTATTTACTCTTAGTTGGTTTTGTAAATAACGTGAATGCGCAGTTCGGTTTCTCCCATGAAGTCGGTGCGATTGTTGGTCCTGTTGCCTTTCAATCTGATTATGGTCAACGCTATGATTTCTCTACCAATGCGGGTAATTCCGGATTTGGAATTGGTTTGATTCATTATTTAAATTTCTCTTACAAAGCAGAATGTAACTGTTACACTCCAGAAACTTATTTTAATGATCATTTTAAATTAAGAACAGAATTATCATACAACAAAACCAAGTTAGATCATTTTGGAGAATGGGTTGATGATAACAAAACATCCTTTCAAGCACAAAAATTACGTGCAATGCACGGTTCAACAGCCGTAACAAATGTCGGAATGCAATTGGAGTTTTTTCCGTACAGTATTAGAGAGTTCTCTGCAACAATTGGAGCTTGGGCACCATTCATCAGTTTAGGAGCACAATTTAGTTTTTACAAACCCGATGCGTATTCAGATCTAGGTCCTGGTTTAGGTTCGCTAACAACTGTTACCTACGATCCAAAATATATTGGAGCTATTGATTTAAGCAGCGGTTCAACGATGTCTGTTGTTTCGAGTGTGGGAACACGTTATAAATTAACCGAATTATCCGATTTGATGGTTGATTTAAGATGGCAGTACTACTTTTCAAATTGGGTAGATGGTTTGAATCCAAATCCGACTTTATATCCAGAGAACAAAGCCAATGATTGGTTGGTTTGGTTGAACTTCGGATATATTTATTACTTACAATAGAAATTATATTTTCACGATAAAAAAATCCCGCTCATTGAACGGGATTTTTTATTTTATCTAAAGGCTTGTTCCAAATCGGCCAGCAAATCGTCGATGTCTTCCACACCTACACTCAATCGAACTAAATCGTCGGTGATTCCCACTTCTTTGCGTTTGTCTTCCGGAATCGAAGCGTGCGTCATTAATGCCGGGTGATTGGCCAACGATTCTACTCCGCCCAACGATTCAGCCAAAGTGAATACTTTTAATTTTTCTAAAAAGGAAATAGCATCCGCTTTTAAACCTGATTTGAAGGTAAACGAAACCATTCCGCCAAATGATTTCATTTGCTTTTTGGCAATATCGTGAAACGGATGGTTGGGTAAACCCGGATAGAATACTTTTTCCACTTCGGGGTGATTACTTAAAAACTCAGCCACTTTCATTCCGTTTTCGCAATGTCTTTGCACGCGCAAGTGTAAGGTTTTGATCCCGCGTAATACCAAATAACTGTCCATTGGCCCGAGTGTTCCACCGGTTGCGAATTGTTTAAAATGCAACTCATCGCCCAAGGCTTTGTCTTTGATGATTAACGCGCCCGCAATTACATCGGAATGTCCACCTAAATATTTGGTAGCTGAATGCATCACGATATCTGCACCTAAATCCAATGGTTTTTGTAAATACGGCGTAGCAAATGTATTGTCTACTGCGAAAAGCAAATTGTGTTTTTTAGTGATCTGAGCGATGGCTTCGATGTCGGCTAATTTCATTAACGGATTGGTCGGCGTTTCTACCCAAACCAATTTGGTGTTTTCGTTGATGAGCGATTGGAATTTATCCAAATCATTCATATCCACAAAGTGGAATTTTATACCGCTGTCTTTGTATAAACGTGTAAATAAACGGTACGTTCCGCCGTACAAATCGTCCATCGCGATGATTTCGTCACCCGCTTTAAACATACGCAACAAACAATCGGTTGCCGCTAAACCCGAAGCAAATGCCAAACCACGTGCTCCATTTTCGATGGATGCCAATGCGTCTTCTAAAGCCTGACGTGTCGGATTGGCCGCACGTGAATATTCGTAATCGCCTACAGGTTGACCTGGACTTTTCTGTACATAGGTTGAAGTTTGAAAAACCGGAGTCATCACGGCTCCCGTTACTTTTTCGTGGTGTTGTCCACCGTGAATTACTTTAGTGTTGAATTTCATTTGTAGTTAAAGTTTGAATGTGGTGCAAAGATAGTGAGTTTGTTTTTTGCCACGAAGTCGCCAAGTCACAAAGTTTCTTAAAACGATAATTGTGTAGTTGAATACTGAAGCCTAGCCCAGATGGCAGTGGAAAGCTTTGTGCCGTAACTACTGACTTTTTCTTGGCGCAAAAAAGCGACCAAAGAAACTCTTTTTGCACCTTTGAAAAAACAGTTGTTGCCAACAAACCCTGCCTGCCGGCAGGCAGGTTGGAACGAATAGCTCGAATTGCTACAGATTGCTTCGCTTGAAAGCTCGCAATGACTCTAAATGAACTTTCTAATATTCATCATCAATCCCAAGTGAATCGCCTCGTGGTAATTGTTGAATTCGATCGCTTCTTTTGTCGATGCAAGATGAAATCCGGTTCCGGTTGTGTATTCGTTATATCCCACAAATTTTCCCGCGGCATAATCTTCTTTGGTTTTATCTACCAATGAAAAAAGCAGGTTTTTGAGTTCGTCAACTTCGGCTTGAGTAGTTGCTCCCGTTGGTTTTGAACCGTTGCGATACGTTTCAAATAATGCGTCGGAAATGTACATCGGCACACCCGATAATCGGTAGACTAAGGCTTGTTGCACTACAATAATGTGTCCTAAATTCCACACCAAATTGTTGCTGAAACCCGTTGGAATGGTATTGAGTTGTTCTAACGAATACGTTTCTAGAAATTTCGCGTAGACGTTGCGGCTGGTTTCCCAGATTTTAAAAGTTGTTTCCATAGTTATAGTAAGATAAAATCGTCGGTTTTCGGAATGGAATCCATCACTTGTAACGCAATGGGCGGAGTGGGAATGGCTAATTTTCGGAGTTTCGTATCCATCCAAGCTCCGTCGATGGTGATTTTGGAACACAAAACGCCGTCTTGATTGTGAAAATCGTGCACAATGGTCCAACGCGATGCATCGGCTTTCATTTTTCCGATTTTGGTTGTGATGGTAATGGTGTCATTGAGGTGAATTTCTTTTCTAAACACACACTCTTCGCGAAAAGCTATGGGTCCGAAATGCTGTTCTTGCATGACTTTCATCGTCAATCCTTGTTGGGATAAAATCTCGATACGATGTTGTGCTCCAAAATCGTAATACGCACTGTGACGCATGTGGTAATTGGGATCTAAATCCGACCAACGAATCGAAATTTCTTTGGTAAATGTACTCATTCAGTAAAATTTTTATCAAAAATAATGAGAATAAAAGTCATTCGCTTCGTCAATCGTCAAAATAAAATGTATTTAACGAATCTTTACTTAAAAGTCTTTCGTACAGTTCAAATATATTCCGCTCAATGTCCTACTTTTGCAAAAAAAGTTACGGTATGGCCAACAAAATATATTACCTCGCATCGTGTGACACGTGTAGAAAAATCATCAAATCGTTGCCAAAAACGGCGAATTTAGAGTACCACGACATACGTCAAAATCCAATTACGGAAACTGAATTAGACGAAATGTACCAATTGTCGGGCAGTTACGAAGCGCTATTCAGCAAAAAAGCGCAATTGTACAAATCGATGGATTTAAAAAACAAATCGCTGACCGAAGTCGATTTCAAAAAATATATATTAGAACATTATACGTTTTTGAGTCGTCCCGTTTTTATCATTGACGGTAAAATTTACATCGGAAACAGTCAGAAAAATGTGAACGATGTCCTTGCCGTTTTAAGCTAATGTCGAAAAGAAATTGGGCTTTATTGGCCGCCACTTTGGTTTCCATCATTTATGGCGTGACGTTTACAATCGCCAAAGATGTGATGCCAAAATACCTCGAACCATTCGGATTCATATCATTGCGTGTGGGCGGATCGGTCTTGCTCTTTTGGTTGGTCTCCTTTTTTGGTCCGAAGGAAAAAATAGCAATGGGAGATTTTCCTCGAATCATCGCTGCTGCTTTTTTTGGTGTAGCGTTGAACATGCTCACTTTTTTTAAAGGATTGAGCTATACTTCGCCCATAATGGGTGCGGTTTTGATGGTAACAACACCGATGATCGTGCTGATTCTTTCCTCCATTATCATGAAAGAACGCATGCAAAAACGAAAGGTATTCGGTATCGTTTTAGGCTTGGCCGGAACCATCACTTTGATCTTGTATGGAAAATCGATGGTCAATGCGCCGAATGCAACGTTGGGAAATTTATTGGTGTTTATCAATGCCATTTCGTACGGGTTTTACCTCATCATTGTCAAAAAATTAATGGACAAATACAATGCATTTACCTTTGTAAAATGGATTTACACCGTCGGATTTCTGATGGTGTTGCCGTTTGGATGGAGCGAATTTTCTGCGGTGAATTGGACTGCTATTCCGAATGATATTTTCTGGAAAATTGGGTTTGTAGTCATCTTTTCAACCTTCTTAACGTATTTGCTGAATTTAATCTCGATGCGCGAATTAAAACCCACAACAGTAGCCGTTTTTATTTATTTACAGCCCTTATTTGCGACAATTTTTGCAGTCAGTTTAGGAAAAGACGAGTTGAGTTGGGTGAAATTGCTCTCGGCCGTTTTGATCTTTGCAGGAGTTTATCTGGTGACAATGAAGAACGTGATTAGTGAAAAGTGATTAGTGAAAAGCTTTTTAAAATACACAATTTCTATTGCCGTTCTTTTTAAATGAAAAATAATTTTCGAAGGATTTATTTGTCGATACTACAAAATTACTAATCACTTTTCACTAATCACTAATCACTATTTTATATATTTGAAGACAATTAAAACACACGAATGATACAATCGATGACGGGTTTTGGGAAAGCCAGCTTGCAAATCCCAACCAAAAAAATTACCGTAGAAATCAAATCGCTGAACAGTAAAGGTTTGGATTTAAACACCCGAATGCCTTCCGTTTATCGGGAAATGGAGTTGGGTTTGCGCAATCAATTATCTCAGCGATTGGAACGCGGCAAAATAGATTTCTCGCTGTATATTGAAATTACGGGTGAAGAAACCTCTTCCAAAATCAACGTTCCTATTGTAAAAGGCTACATCAATCAGATGAAAGCGGTGATTCCGAATGCCGATGAAACGGAGTTGATGAAAATGGCCGTTCGTATGCCCGATGCGTTAAAAACCGAACGCGATGAAATTGATGAAAACGAGTGGAATCAAATACAAACCGTAATTGATGACGCCATTACTAATATTGTCCAATTTAGAGTAGACGAAGGCGTTTCTTTAGAAAAAGAGTTTTTACACCGCATCGCCAACATCATGACGTTGATGAACAATGCCGTTGCGTACGACGCCGAACGAGTGGAAACCGTTAAAACGCGTTTGAGAACCGCCATTGACGAGCTTAAAGTCAATATCGACGAAAATCGTTTTGAGCAAGAACTGATTTTTTACCTCGAAAAATACGACATCACCGAAGAAAAAGTGCGATTGGAAAATCACCTCAACTATTTTATTGAAACCTTGGCCGGAACCGAAGCTAATGGTAGAAAACTCGGATTCATCACACAAGAAATGGGACGAGAAATCAACACCATGGGATCCAAATCGAATCATGCAGAAATGCAAAAATTGGTCGTGATGATGAAAGACGAATTGGAAAAAATTAAGGAGCAAGTTTTGAATGTTTTATAAGTAATTAGTGATTAGTAATTAGTGAATAGCGCTAATTACTGATCACTCTTCACTAATCACTAAAATAATGAACAAAGGAAAATTACTCGTCTTTTCAGCGCCATCTGGTTCGGGAAAAACAACCATCGTGCGGCATTTACTGAAGCAAGCCGATTTGAATTTGGAGTTCTCCGTTTCGGCGGCTACTCGTGAACCACGCGGAGAAGAAGTAGACGGAAAAGACTACTATTTTATGTCGATTGCCGATTTCAAAAAACACATCAAAGCAGAAGATTTTGTCGAATGGGAAGAAGTCTACCGCGATAATTTCTATGGTACGTTAAAAAGTGAAGTCGAACGCATTTGGGCCAAAGGCAAAAACGTAATTTTCGACATCGACGTAGCCGGCGGATTGCGCATTAAATCGAAATTCCCACACGAAACACTAGCCGTTTTTGTAAAACCACCAAGCGTGGATGAATTGAAACGCCGACTCAAAGAACGCTCGACCGAAAGTGATGAAAAAATCAATATGCGCATCGCCAAAGCCCACGTTGAATTAGCTACAGCGCCACAATTTGATAAAATTATTAAAAACTACGATTTGGATGTGGCGAAGCAAGAAGCGTATGAATTGGTAAAGGAATTTGTTTCAAAAGAGTGATTAGTAAATAGTGAAAAGTGACTAGCAAAAATGGGAAACATAAACTCATACAAAGACTTACTAATTTGGCAAAAAGGAATTGTTTTAGTCGTAAAAGTCTATAAATTAGTTAAAAGCTTTCCTCAAGAAGAATTGTATGCTTTAACTAGCCAAATAAAAAGAGCGGCTGTTTCTGTTCCTTCAAATATTAGTGAAGGTTACGGCAGAAATACCGATAAGTCTTTCAGCCACTTTTTAGATATTTCAAGAGGCTCATTAAACGAATTAGAGACACAACTTATAATTGCTAAAGAATTAGAATTCATTTCTGATTTTGATTTGTACAATGAAATTTCAGCTTTAATCACTGAAGAATCAAAAATGATCAATTCATTTTCTAAAACACTCAAAAACTAAAGATAAAATTTCGAGATAATTGCTTTTTTGCTCTTCACTTTTTACTATTCACTAATCACGGCATTTAATGAAAATAGGATTATATTTCGGAACCTTCAACCCCATTCACATCGGGCATCTCATCATCGCCAATCACATGGCCGAGCATTCCGATTTGGATCAAATTTGGATGGTTGTAACTCCGCACAATCCGCTTAAACAAAAAAGCACTTTACTCGACGATTACCAGCGCCTTCACATGGTTCAATTGGCCATCGATGATTATCCAAAAATCAAGGCCTCCGACATCGAATTCAAATTACCACAACCCAATTACACCGTAAATACGTTGGCGCATTTGCACGATAAATATCCGCAACACGAGTTTTCTTTGATCATGGGTGAAGACAACCTCAACTCGCTTCACAAGTGGAAAAACTACGAAGTAATTCTAGAACACCACGATATTTATGTCTATCCACGAATGAACTCTGGAGAAATCAACGAGCAGTTTGTCAATCATAAAAAAATCCACCGAGTAGGCGCACCGATTTTGGAATTGTCATCGACCTTCATCCGTGAAAGCATCAAAAACAAAAAAAACGTCGCACCCATGTTGCCTCAAAAGGTATGGGAATACATTGATGGGAGTTCGTTTTATAAAAAATAAACCTACTTAAATGGTAAATTAGAAATACTAATTTCAGGTTTCAAATCATTTTTCAAAAAGTGATAATGAAAGGCTGCTGCCCATTCATCGGCTCGTTCAACTTTTGGACCAATTGTAATTTGTTTTATCATTGGTAAAATGGAAACTAATTCTACATACACTTTTGGTGGCGTAAAAAATGTATCTATTTTTTTTTCAAAACCTATTGCATCTTTCATCACCAAACGCACTTCATTTTCATATTGATATTCAGCATTTTTAAATAAATACGCCACTTCATTTAATAATTCAATTATTTTTATTGTCTCATGCGGTTTTTTATCTGGTTTATCTTTAAATTCTTTTACATCTAACTGCAACTGTGACATTAAATTATTCAATTTAGTAATCTCGATTTTTTTAGCTTCCGAAAAAGTAAATTTATTGTTCTCTAAATATGCTACTTTATAAAACTCCAATTCTTCAAAATCTTTTAAACTATCATTCTCTTTTTTTAATTTCTGTTTGATGCCTTCTTTCAATTCATCAATATCTATGGTTATTGCACAACCTTTTGCCTCTTCTAAATTTTCTTTTCCATACATTCTCCATAGTGTTAAATCATTATTCTTGGTTTGATTGACAAAACTACCTATAAATGGTTTTTTAGAAAAAACAGCTGCATTTGGACCACAATTATTATGAGCTGAAGTATCAAAATCTAAATAATCAAACAAAATGGTTCCTTCAGAAGTGTCATTTAAAAAAGCACCTTCCGATAAACGAAATTGCGTTTCGTCTAGTATTAAAAATTTAGCAATTGAAATTCCTGTATAATGCGTTATACTTCCTGTTTTAAAACGCAAAATATCTTTAATTTTAGAAGTTGTATTTGTTATTTCCTCATATTGTTTACTTTCTAAAATACTATCGATTTCTTCTATTCTTCTTTTTGCAATATCTGAGTAATAATCTTTTGGGTCATTTTCTACTTCAATAAATTGCGCGTAAAACACTTTTGCATGTTGATACTGTTTTGTATCCAAAAAAAACATTTGAGCCATATTATAATATGGATCTGAAAAATATGAATTTTTTTCAATCGCTTTTTTATAATACTCTTCTGCTTTTTCAAACTCTTTTTTTTCCTTATAAAGAATTCCTAAATTATTATAAGGCCATTTACTATTTGAATCTAATTCAATAGATTTTTTATAATACTCTTCTGCTTTTCTATAGTCTTCTTTTTCAGAATAAATATTTCCTAAACCATTATAGGCATTTGAATTATTTGAATCTTTTTCAATCGCTTTTTTATAATACTCTTCTGCTTTTTCATACTCTTTTTTATCATAATAAAGAATTCCTAAACCATTATAGGCATTTGAATAATTTGAATCTCTTTCAATAGCTTTTAGATAATAATTTTCTGCTTTTTTATACTCTGCTTTATCAGAATAGATATGCCCTAAATAATTATTGATTTTAGCATTATTTGGGTCTAATTGATAACCTATATTGGCAATTCTTTCACAATCTTCCTGTTTTTCTAACCTAAATAAAGCAATAGCTTTCTCAGCATACAAAGCCACATCATTGTATTTTTCAAGCACCTCATCAGTCAATAAATTATCAACTTCTTGGTATTTTTTATCTTTATTAAGCGCAATAGCTTTTTGGAGTAACTTTTCTTTATTTGTCATAATCTATTCTTTACTATAAAACTCTAATTATCCCAAATGTAAATGTTTAAAAAAAATTCACATCAGGAAAAACACCTGAAATAATAGAAATATACTCTACTCTTTTACAATCGTAAACTTTTTTTCTTTTTCTCCCATGCGAATGTCAGCAAAATAAACTCCTTTTGACCATTGAGATACATCAATCATTGAAGTTGACAGCGTATTTAAACTCAAAACTTCTTGGCCCAAAACAGTATATATATGTAAGGAAGTTATGGGTAGTTCCGTTACTATGGAAAAACTATTTTGTACGGGATTTGGCGCAATACGAATCGAATCTACAATAAATTCATCCTCATTCAACGTATCCACTGCAAGGTTTACCACAAACGAATCCGAACCAGAACTATTAGTTGCTACTACCGTAAAATCAGTGGGTGGAAAACTCTCGCCGGGTGTTCCTGAGATTATTCCCGTTGCTTCATCAAAAAACAATCCGTTGGGCAATGCTGGTGAAATACTATAGCCGTATCGGTCAATTTTGCGTATTTTATGATTGCTGTAATCGGCTACATACAGTACGGTTCCATCTACTACTAATCCAGTCGGATGATTAAACGAAGCCGTCAAAGCCACTCCATCATCTGAGCCAATTGTTCCGATTCCGGCGTAAGTAGATGTCGTTCCATTGGAATCGATTTTTCGAATTTTATTATTGTTCTCATCGGTAACAAAAAGATTCTGATGGCTGTCGATGGTTATCGAGGCGGGACGATTAAAACTTGCTGCTGTCGCCACACCATCTGTAGAACCCGCTATTCCAGTTCCAGAAAAAGTCGTTACCATTCCCAATGCATCAATCTTCCGAATGATATTGTTGTAATAATCGGCAACAAAAACATTGTTTTCACTATCAATCGCAACACCCGTCAATCCGTTAAAAGTGGCCAACAAGGCCGTATCATTAGTAGATCCAACGGTTCCGGTTCCAGCAAAAGTCGAAACAATTCCTCCCGGAGTTATTTTCCGCACTTTGTTGTTACCAAAATCAGCGATGTATAAATTGTCGTTGCCATCTACCGCAATTCCGGCAGGATAATAAAAAGAAGCCGTTGCTCCATCACCATCATTCGAACCCAAAACTCCAGTTCCGGCAAAAGTAGACACGACACCTTCGGGTGTTATTTTTCGGATAATGTGATTACTTTGATCGGTAATAAAAAGATTTCCATTGGAATCGGTTACCGCTGCATCCGGAAATTTAAAAGTTGCTGTTGCTGCATCGCCGTTTTGCATTCCGATGGCTCCCGTTCCGGCCAATGTAGTTACGTCGCCATTGGGCATAATTTTGCGAATCAAATGATTGCTTCTGTCCACAACCACCAAATTACTAGAGGCGTCGAATGCCACATAGGTTGGAAATTTAAAACTCGCTGCTGTACCGTTTCCGTTTGCGGCTCCTTGATTTCCCGAACCCGCAAAAGTGGACACCAGTACTTCCGCATTGACCAGACCGCCCACATTTATCGGCTCTAAAAGCGGAATGGTTTGACCCACATAATACACATTGGGCGTGGTGTAACTGATATCAGGCAATTGAGCATGTAACTGAAAGACAGCCGTCACTAAAAAGAATAAAGACATTCGCTTTTTGCAACTGATATACGTTAACTTCATGATTGAAAGAGTTTTTCCAAATATAAACAAAATCCAAAAGGCGTTCAAGAATTTCTTCCTGAACGCCTTTCTTCAACCCGAAACAAAAATGTAACTAAACTTTATATTTATTTACTAACTCAATTTAATAACGCTGCAAAAATTGGTATAGTGTGTTGGAAATCATAATTTTAAGTTAAATTTTTTAGCTAATCCAGCTTTTCGCTCCAAGATTACTCGTCAAAACCTTTTTTTCTACACGCTAAAACAGCTTCTTGGGTCGCTTTTTTACCGTTAGAAAAAATTGGTTTTTACTTCGCAATGCTTTTTGCTGCAATCTAGGCTAGGGCAATCCGTTTTGTTTTGCCAATCCCGTAAAATTTGAGTATTTTTGGTTTTTCAAACACCTTTACCATGACAGAATATCCAAAGTTTGCCGTAATCGGAGGAGGAAGTTGGGCTACAGCCATTGCAAAAATGTTGTGCGTCAACCTCAACGAAATTGCTTGGTACATGCGCAATCAATCGGCTATCGATCATATAAAATCCCAAAAACACAACCCTAATTATTTGAGTTCGGTTGAATTTGACACCAAAAAACTCAAACTCACTTCCGATATTAACGAAGCGGTAGCCTACGCCGATTACATTATTTTTGCGATTCCGTCTGCCTTTTTAAGTTCCGAATTGGAAAAGCTAACCGTAAGTTTAAAAGACAAGGTTATTTTTTCGGCCATCAAAGGAATCGTACCTGAAACCTTTCTGATCGTGGGCGAACACTTCAATCAAAAATTCGACATTCCGTTTGAGAATATCGGTGTAATTACGGGTCCGTGTCACGCCGAAGAAGTCGCCTTAGAACGTCTTTCGTATTTGACTATTGCGTGTGGCGATTCGAAAAAAGCACGCGTTGTGGCGAATGTGTTGGCTGGAAACTACATCAAAACCAAAATATCCGACGACATCATCGGAACGGAATATGCCGCGATGTTGAAAAACATTTACGCCATTGCCGCGGGAATTGCCCACGGATTGGGTTATGGTGATAACTTCCAATCGGTGATCATGAGTAATGCCATTCGCGAGATGAAAAAATTCATCCGAAAAGTGCATAAAATGAAACGCAACATCAATAATTCGGCTTATTTGGGCGATTTATTGGTAACGGGTTATTCGGTGTTTTCGAGAAATAGAATGTTTGGCAACATGATCGGGAAAGGCTACACCGTAAAAAGCGCCATGATGGAAATGAGTATGGTGGCCGAAGGTTATTATGCAGTAAAAAGTGCGTACAAACTCAACCAAGAATACAAAGCCAAAACGCCTATTATTGATGCGGTATATGAAATTTTATACGAAGGAAAAGAAGCGAAAGCGGTGTTTAAAAAACTAACAGAAAAATTGGATTAACTTTTTTGTCATTTCGACGAAGGAGAAATCACATAGTCTATATTGCTTTATGTGATTTCTCCTTCGTCGAAATGACAGAATAACACAAATAGAATAATGAGCAAACGTTGGAAATATCAAATTAAAACGGGTGGAATTTGGGGACTTTTTATGGTCGTTTTCAACATTTTGTTTGAACTCAAAGAAAAACCTTTTATGGAACAAATTTCGTCATCGATATTCTATATCAAAGCAGTAGTTTATATTGCGGTTGGAATATTTATTTTGGGCTATTTCAATTGGAAAAGAAGTCCGAAAAATCAGCAATAGAACCATCTATTCTCTATTCACTCGATTATATTCTTTAATCTCTTTCTCCTTCAGCAATTAATTCTTGCAGCGCAGCGTTCTTTATACTTTCAGCGTAGCGATCTTGCAACGAAGTGGTCTTTATCTCACAATCACGCCGTCTACAAATAAAATCGGCACTTCTTCTACATAATCGGGAGTAATCGATTGTGCTCTGAAGGTAAATTTCTTATCGTATAACGTGTTGTCAATGAAATACGTAATCATGAATTCGTTATTCAACAGCAAAACACTTTGGTCTAACAATTCGATTTTCACGACCGAAACGGCAGGCACATTGACAAAAGCATGACGCAAAAGCGACGTTTTTTTCATTTCGCCATCGATTGTTCCGAAGGCTTTGGAAACAACCATTACGCTGTCCAAATCGAAGTCGGAGTCGTTGACTAAATACACATACCAGACTTTTTCCATCAACTCGTCACTCCATTCTTGAATGGCGGCGAGGAATACGTTTTCTACTTTCGGGATTATTATGTCTTTTTTCATGTCATTGCGAGGAACGAAGCAATCTTTCCGTTCTTTACTTTATGTTATTGTTTTTAATTTTACCGCAAAGGCGCTAAGAAAGCGCAAGGTTCGCTAAGTTTGTTTTGGGAATTGTTTAGTTTCTAATCTAGCCCCGACCTGCCTGCCGGCAGGCAGGTTGAAGTGGAAATCCTGGCATTGCGAAGAAAATCATGATGAGATTGCTTCGTTCCTCGCAATGACAGATTGCAACGGAAAGCGGGACAAAACGTCGATAGAAGGGTGAATTTGTGCTTCTAAAAAACTTTCTGCCTTTCGACTTTCAACTTTCGACTAAATTGACGATTTGAATTGCTCCAAGAAACGCACGTCGTTTTCGTAGAACATGCGGATGTCGCCAATTTGGTACAGTAGCATCGCGATCCGTTCGATTCCCATTCCGAAGGCAAATCCGTTGTATTCTTCTGGGCTGATGCCGCAATTTTTAAGTACGTTTGGATCGACCATTCCGCAACCCATAATTTCCAACCAACCGGTTCCTTTGGTGATGCGGTAATCGGTTTCGGTTTTTAAACCCCAATAAATATCTACTTCGGCACTAGGTTCGGTAAACGGAAAGTAACTCGGACGCAAACGAATTTTTGATTTTCCGAACATTTCTTTGGTGAAATACAACAGCGTTTGTTTTAAATCGGCAAACGAAACGTCTTTATCGATGTACAATCCTTCTACTTGGTGGAAAATGCAATGCGAACGCGACGAAACGGCTTCGTTACGGAAAACTCTTCCCGGCGAAATGGTTCGGATGGGCGGTTTGTTGTTTTCCATGTAACGCACTTGCACGGATGAAGTGTGCGTACGCAACAAAATATCGGGATTGGTTTGGATGAAAAACGTGTCTTGCATGTCGCGCGCCGGATGGTATTCGGGCAAGTTTAATGCGGTAAAATTATGCCAATCGTCTTCGATTTCCGGACCTTCCGAAACGTTGAATCCGATGGTTGAAAAGATGTCGATGATTTGGTTTTTTACTAATGAAATAGGGTGACGCGAACCGATTTCTAGTGGCTCACCTGGACGCGTTAAATCGCCGTAAATTCCTGTGATTTCTTCTTTGCTTTCGAGTTCGTCTTGAATGTATTTTACTTTTTCTTCGGCGACTGCTTTTAAGGTATTGATTACTTGTCCGAAGTCCTTTTTCTGCTCGTTCGGAATGTTTTTAAACTCGGTGAACAATTCTTTCAACAAGCCTTTGCTCCCTAAATATTTGATGCGAAATTGCTCTAAGGCTTCTTTACTTTTGGTGTTGAATGCTTTAGCTTCTTCGATATGTTCTTTGATCTTATCTATCATGGTCTTTTGGTAAAGGTGCAAATTTAGTTATTTTTAGTGACTAGTGAAAAGTAAATAGTGATTAGTAAAAAGATTGTAATAGGCTAATCACTTTTCACTACGGACTAGTCACTTAATCAATCAACTCCTTCTCCACGAAATAATTCACAATCGCGTCTTTCATCAAAATGGTTTGTTCGCCTGCTTTGAGTGGCGGCAATTCTTCTTTGACTTTGTAGTGTGGCCAGCCGTCTTTGTCGAAATATTCAAATTCGTAATAGCCATAAGGTTCGAGTAAACGGCAAATTGCGATGTGCATCAGGTTGACTTTTTCGTCTTTGGCAAAAACGCGTTTGAATTTACCCAATTCTTGTACGCCAATTAAGTAAATGATGGCGTCTAAGTCGAGTATCTCGCCTTCTGCAAATTGATTGGAAAGTAATTCAACGACTTTTTCCCAGCGGTTTTTTAGTTGTATATCTCTTGACATTTATTTAGAAGAAAGAAGAAAGAAGCTAGAAGAAAGACTTCCAACCACTTTGGTTACAAATGCAAATATACAGTTAAAATATTAAGTAAGTCTTGCCTCTTGCCTCTTGCTCCTTTTAATATATCTTTGCTTAATATACGTTTCAAATGGCTTTTATTGATATTGTTTTTATTGTTTTATTGGGATGGGCAGCTTTTCGGGGATTGCGCAACGGACTTTTTGTTGAATTGGCCTCACTGATTTCGTTTGTGGTTGGAGTTTACTTGGCAATAAAGTTTTCGTACCTCGTAGGCGGATTCATTGGCGAGGGTAAAACCGCCAAAGTAATTGCGTTTGTGGTTATTTTGATTGCCGTGGTGGTAGCGATTCATTTGTTGGCGAAAGTCTTTTCGAAATTCGCCAGTTTTGTGTTTTTGGGTTGGTTGAACAAATTAGGCGGAGCTGTTTTTGCGGTGTTTAAAACAATTTTGTTATTGGGAATTGTACTGAATTTATTTCAAAAAGTGAATATCGACGATGCGTTGATTAGTAAAGAAACGCAGTATGAATCGATATTCTTTACTCCGATTTTGGAAACTTCAGCGTTTGTGTTGCCGATTTTAACGGATTGGTTTGCCGATTTGAAAGAAAGTGTTTCTGAGGATGAAACTGAAACTGAAATACAAAACTAGTTTGGAACGCGGACCAGCCTACCGGCAGGCAGGTGTAGCGGATTTGACTAATTAACGCTGGTTTTTTTGGAACACAGATCAAAAAAATTGGAGACTCGAGACCAAAGGTCGAACAGATGAAATAAATTTTTATACTTTTAAAGTTGAACACTGAACACTGAACACTGAACACTTAATTCAATTCCCTGATGCTTTCACTCTCAATCCAACCTGTAGTTTCATCGGCGAGTTGGATTTTTTTCCAATTGGCAATGCGTTCCAAAACGGTGACTTTGGTTCCTTCGTGTAATACAAAAGCATTCGGACTTGAAGCTTTGGGTTCGCTTTTTACATTGACCATTTCAGCAAAAACGATGGCTAGTTTTTCGTTAGCCATGCGGTTTTTTTCGTAGATTCCGGATGACACGCTAATGGCGATTCCGAGTAACATCACAAACATTCCAGTAAAAAATATGCGTTTTTTAAATGCGGATGGCGAATAATAATAACCCGCGAAAAATCCTAAAAACACAAAAGACAACACTACGGCAATCCAAGCCCACGTATCAAAATGATAACTTGATGTAAGGTCCTGGATGAGTTTGTTGAACCCAACTTTTGGCACTTCTTTGATGTCATCGATGGTCATTTTTCGCGCAAAATCTAAGTTGGTTTGAATATCAGAATCACTCGGATTGAGTTGCAATGCTTTTTCAAAATTGTAAATAGCCGGTCCAACTTGGTGTAGTTTGTAATGACTGTTGGCTAAGTTGAAATACACTTCTGCCGATTGTTTTCCACTGGCTAAAACCCTTTCGTACTGAGTAATGGCTTGTTGATACTTGCCTTTTTGATAGAATTGATTTCCTTGTTCGAATGCGTTTTGGGCAAATGAACAATTTATAATTAGAAGTAATAGGTAGAAAATCTTTTTCATTTTTTCTTTGAACACAGATTTATAAAATTTCAGAAATCATTATAATCTAAATTATTTTAACTTATTTGTTTTTCTAAATTTGAAATAATCTCAACAGCTTGATCGTAGTCCTGCTGAATTGTCACACTCGTTGATGGCGCGTAACGTGCGAACTCACAGTTTTCGGTTAAGGCAATAAATTCAGAAACCGTCTCCGGATTAGCTTTCCGCGTAAGCAAAATTTCGGTGATGCGCTCTTTACTCATCTCAGACGTTTCAATACTCAATTTGGCTTTTAAGAAATTGTGCATCGCTTTCTCCAAAGCAATATAAAATGGCTCTTTAGCATTCAGATGTAACTTGGCTTCCGACAAATATTTTTTGGCCAAAGCATTGGTTCGTTTGAGTTTATTACCCACAAAATCGGCTTCTTGTGCTTCTTTTCTTCTTCGGATGAACACGAACAATGGAATCGCTAGTAACGGCAAGAAAAGCAAGCTGTAAAACAAACCTGAACCTAAAAAGTCATCCGATTGCATCGGTTTTAAATTGGTTTTTTGTTTGATAAAAGCAAATGATTTCGACACTTGTACGGGTTGTTTTCCTTTATTATTTGGCCCATTCTGACTCGCAATCGCGCCACTTGGATCATCCAAAACCTTAATTTCTATGGCTTGTGACGAAAGCGTTCTATACGATTTTGAGTTGATGTCAAAATACGAGAATCGAACGGGTTTAATCATAAAATTGCCTTTCGATTGTGGAACAACGGTATACTTATCGGAAATACTTCCCGTCATTCCAGCCACGGTTGTGGTTACATTTTCAGAATGTTCAGGTTCGTACAACTCGAGTGCCGAAGGCGTTTGTGGTTTCGGTAAATCAAATAATTTTAAATTCCCCTTACCGGAAACACTCACCACCAAATCAATCGATTCACCATTTTGAGAAGTCGTTGAAGAAGGCATGACAACAAAATCAAACGTTCCGACAGCGCCTGTAAAATCATCGGGTTTCCCGGCTTCGGGCAATGCTTTTACCTTGATAACATTACTTCCGGCAGAAACGCGTTTGTTTTGGATTACTTTTTCAATTTCACCAAAACGATCAATTTGTCCCGTTGGAACTTCTACTTCAACATCTAAGGATAACGGTTCAATTACTAAATTTCCGGCTTTTTGCGGATACAACACCGTTTTGCGAAGTACCGCCATTCGGTAGCTTTCGCCTTTGTAGGTAGTAGTTATAATTTTTAAATTGTCGGCGTCAATGCTTTCGGACTGACTCCAAAAATTCTCGTATTTCGGTTTCGCGGCTTCTCGCCAACCCGCTACAGACGTGCGACTGTTGACGTAAATTTTATATAAAATCGTAATCGGTTCGTTGAGATACGGATTAGGATTAGAGACTTCGGCGACCAAATGAACGCCTTCTTTTCCAACTGCCGTTATCGCTCGCGTAGGTTGTCTTCTCTGATTGTACGGGTCGTATTGATCGTCTACCGCTTCTCCCACATTGATTTTTACAGGTGTGGATTTATAGATTTGTCCGTTGAATTCTATCGTGGCTTGTCTGATGAACGCATTTCCTTTTTTCATCGGCATTAACACATACGAATACGATTTGTTGAACGAACTACGCCCGTTCACCCAGGACTGACTTACCATTTGACTCGGACCGCCGACAATTCGGAAACCCGAAGCTTCAAAATTGGGCGGATCAAAATTATCGCCGTCGATGTTCATGGTAAAATCAACTCGCAGGCGTTCGTTAATTCCCAAAGAAGTCTTGCTCACTTTGGCTTCAAATTGAACTTGAGCCAGAAGCAAATTACATCCTAAAATCGCTAAAATTAGTACTATCCTTTTCATTGTAAAACTGACTTTTACCAATCTTTATCGGTTTGTTTCGGTTTGCCTTTTACTTTTTGTAAATTCACCTTATCCTGTACTTTTTTCTCTTCATTATTCACCGCATCGAGCATACTTTCTAAGGTTTGCTTGTTGATTCCGGTGGGTTGTTTTTGAGGATTTTCGCCCTTATCCTTATCTTCTTTATTTTTTCCGTCGCCTTGATCTTTATTGTCCTGCTTGTCTTTTTGCTTTTCTTTTTCTTTATCCTGACTTTTCTTCTCGTCTTCTTTTTGCTTTTTGTCTTTGTCCTTCTTTTTATCGTCGTTTACTTTAGGCGGATTCTCTTTGAGCATTTTCTTGGCCAACGCATAATTGTAACGCGTCTTTTCGTCGGAAGGATTGTTGCGCAAGGCGTTTTTATAGGCATCAACGGCACCTTGATAGTCTTTTTCGATGAGTAAGCAATTTCCTAAATTGTGATAGGCTTTGTGTTTTTCGGGACGTGTTTTTGCTTTTCCAATGGCGACCACATAATGGTATTTCGCCTCGGCGGTTTGCTTTTGTTTGTAAATCGCATTCGCCAAATTATACGATGCTTTTGCTTTTTTCTCAAAGCGTGCTTCCGAAACTCGGTATTCGGCTTCGGCTGCAGAGAATTTTTTTTCTACAAACGCTTCATCGCCTTTGGGCAAATAATTATCGTTTTCTTTTTTCTGCGCACTTGCCCAAAAAGAAATCAATAAAACGCTATATGTGATTAGTTTATTCATCTTCTTTTTCATTGAATAGGTTTAACTTTTTCACCCATTTTGTTTTTCGTTCGGTCATAAATAAATCCATCAAAAGCAAGAAAAATCCAATTCCGAGAAACCATTGAAACTGCGACTGAAAATTAGCCATTTCCATTCCTTCAAATTCGTTTTTTTCGATATTTTTTAACCGTTCGGTGATGAAATCCACTACGGTTTTGGTATTATTTCCATCGATGTAATTGCCGTTGGTTACTTTAGCGATTTCGGTCAACACTTCCGGATTTCGTTTAGTCACCACAATTTCACCGTTTTTATCCAACTGAAATCCTTCAACGATTCCGTTCATTTTTAGAGGAATTCGTCCGCCATTTTCGCTTCCCACACCAATAGTAATGATTTTAATTCCGAGTTCTTTTGCTTCCTCTGCCGCATCTTTGGCGTTATCCGAATGATCTTCACCATCCGAAATAATAATCAGTAATTTTTGAGTTTTCGCTTTTTTATCAAAATACTGACCCGACAATTGAATGGCTTCATCAATCGATGTTCCTTGCGAGGAAATCGTGCTCGTGTTCATGCTTTGCAAAAACATTTTGGCTACGCTGTAATCGGTGGTGATGGGCAAAACTGGGAACGCACTTCCCGAATACGCAATGATTCCGATGCGGTCATCTCCCAAATTATTGATGATTTGCGAAACCAACTGCTTACCTTTTTCTAAACGATTCGGCGAAACATCTTCGGCCAACATACTTTTCGACACATCGAGCGCAAAGACAATGTCAATTCCTTCGCGTTTCACCTTTTCAACTTTCGTGCCTATTTTTGGGTTGACCAATCCGACGATCAAAAAGAAAATAGCCAACAAAAGCACTCCAAATTTTAAAATTGGTTTGAAGGAAGATTTCTCGGGACTCAATTTTTTGATTAATTTCAAATCACCGAATTCGGCTTGTTTTTTCTTCTTCCAGAGTTGAACATAGCCAAACAATCCCAACAAAATTGGGATGATGAGCAACAAATAGAAATATCCTTTTTCTTCTAGTTCAAACATGATTTTATATAAAACTTCTAAACACGGTTTTTCTCAATAGGATTTCCAACAACAGTAAAATGCCAGCAATCCACACAAATGGTCTGTATTTTTCGTCGTAATCGTAGAATTTTAATTCCTTGATTTCGGATTTTTCCAATTTATCAATCGATTCGTAAATGGCTTTTAACTTGTCGTTATTCGTAGCGCGAAAATACTTTCCGCCGGTATTTTTTGCAATGGTTTTGAGTAATTTTTCGTCAATTTCGACGGGCATTAGTCGGAACAACATTTCTCCTGTTGGTGAAATAGCATACGGAAATTGAGCTTTCCCGTTGGTTCCTAAACCAATTGTATATACTTTTATTCCGTATTCACGGGCAATTTCAGAAGCCGTTTCAGGTTCTATAAAACCTGAATTGTTTACGCCATCGGTCAATAAAATAATGACTTTACTCTTCGCTTTACTTTCTTTCAATCGGTTTACGGCTGTGGTCAATCCCATTCCGATTCCGGTTCCGTCATTGATTACGTTGTCGTATTTGATGCTTTCTATCGCTTCTAAAACGATGGCTTTGTCACTCGTAACCGGTGTTTTGGTGTACGCTTCAGCGGCGTAGACTACAATTCCGATTCGGTCGTTGGGACGATTTTCAATGAATGTTTTCGCCACTTTTTTAAGTGCTTCCAAACGATTAGGTTGTAAATCTTTGGCCAACATACTGCTGGAAACGTCGACCGACATTACGATATCCAATCCTTTGGTCGATTTAGTTTCGTTGCTGATGTCGACGGTTCGCGGTCGAGCCAACGCAATGATCAACGAACTCAACGCTACAATTCGCAATACAAACAAATACGGTTTGAGTTTGGCAGCAATCGATTGCGTCATTTTAAATCCGCTTACCGAACTCATTTTAAGCGTCGCAAACTGCCGATTTCGTTTCCAATACAACCATCCAATTACGACGGGTAGTAAAAGAAAGAGAAAGAAAAACTCCGGATTTAAAAACGTGATTCCTTTCATTATAACGCCATTTTTAGTTCGACTGAATTCAAAATTCGATCGGTTATTTCTTTTCCGTACTTATCTTCGTCTTTGAATGCAATCATAATTTTTTGAAGGCCGTCATCTTGACTAAAAAACAAAATTTCGTAATACATTTTGTGCGATTTTCCGCCTTCTTTCGCCATTAACGTTCCATAGGCTTTTTTTCCGGACACTCCATTTTGCGTGTCAAAATCTTCCGACTTTACAAAAATATTGGAGGCACCGTCTTTTTCCAATTGCGTTATGGCTTCTTCGATGGCTTTTTCTAAATCGACTTTGGTTGCTTTTTTGAATTTGAACGTTCCCAATCCGATGTAGAAATCGCTTGCTAAATTACCGTATTGGAACTGTTGCATTTCTTTAAAAAGCGCCGATTTTTTGAGGTCTAAACGCTGAAGCACTTTGGGCGTTTCGAGGTAAATTCCCGGATTTCCATACTGACTGTACACCCATTCGCCTTCCGATAATTCTCTCGTTTCGTTGCCTAAAATAGTGTCTTTCACAGTGTCGAATCCTTTAGTGATGACAAAAAATCCGAAGACAAAAACCACCAATCCAAATGCTGCAGCACTGATGAGCGCTATTTTTCTGTTCTTTTCTTTTCGCAACAATGCCAAACGCGCTTTTTCTTTTTGTTGTTCGTTCCACAAGTCGAGTTCGTTGTCTTTTTCTACCACAACCGGAATCGATTTATGAATGGTTACAATCGAATTTGCGATCCGTTTTTTATCTTCTTCTATTTCGAAATCAAGTGGTTTTGACTTGGCGAATTTCACCAGATCGGCTTGTTTGAGGACTTTTTCTAAATTGACAACAATCTCATTGGAGAGCTTCAATTTCTTTTGTTTGGCTGCTCTTCGCAAGGCTTCAATTAACTCAGAAGTTGTACTTTCCATGGCTGGAATATGAATTTCCTCTTCGATGTAATTCCGCGCAATATCGGTCAGTTCCGAATAATACGATTTGATTTCACCTTTTTGCCACAATTCTTTTTGCTCTAATTGCTGCAGTAGCGAAGTGGCTTTCTCGATAGGAGTTTTGTATTCGATTACAACTGCTTTTTCTTTTTTCGGACGGTTTTTTAGGTAACGATACAATCCGAATCCTGCTAACGCTAAAGCCAATAATCCCAACACATACATCCACCAATTGCTTTGAGCTTTTTCGGGCACGATGCCTTTGATGTCGTACATTTTTTGTTTTAGTGTGTCGACAACCACGTCTTTGACCTCAACGTTTAAACTATCAGAAAAAACAGGTTTTCCGTTGATCATAATCGGTAAACGCGAAACAAAATAGCGTCCGGAATCGAATTGGGTTAATCCGTACTTTTTGATTAACTCGTGGCGACTTCCCTTTTTTACCGTATCGATTGTGTAGGATTGAATGACTTCTAGATTACCGATGAACTGTGGGTTTGGAAAGGCAACTTTGGTCAACGTATCGACTTCGGTTTTGATTGTCAATTTGAATTCGGCTCCGATTTTTTTCTGAGTGGAATCAATAGAAGTCGTTACTTTTTGGGCAAAAAGTGAGGTTGTAGAAAGTAAAAATATGTATAACTTTAATTTCATTTTTTATTTTTTAACCGCAAAGGCAGTAAGCTTTCGCAAGGTTCGCAAAGGTTTGTGTTAAAATCTTCGCGGTAAAATATTTAATTTATAATCTTTCATTCTCAACCGAAAATTTCGCTAAGTTTTTACAAGTTTCATACTGACTAAATTCTCTTAGCGTTCCTTGCGTAAACCTTTGCGTTCTTTGCGGTTATCGGGATTTAAAATATCCTAATAATTTAGTAACATAACTTTCGTCGACACGTGTATTTACGGTTCCGGAGCCACATTTTGAAAAAATATCTTTGAAGTAATTTACCTTGTTTTGATAGTTTTTCTCGTAATTCAGACGGATGGTTTTTGACGAGGTGTCGACTGTAATCAATTCACCCGATTCGGCGTCTTCCATTTCAACCATTCCGATGTTGGGCATGTTCGACTCGCGAATATCGTATACTCGAACTCCGGTTATGTCGTGTTTTTTTCCGGCAATTTTTAATGTTTTTTCGTAATCATCTTCCACCATAAAATCGGAAATCACAAACACAATGGCTTTCTTTTTTTGAGTTGCGGATAAGAATTTCAACGCTTGCGATAAATCGGTTTTTTTACTTTTGGGTTGAAACTCGATTAACTCACGGATGATTCTCAATACGTGTGATTTTCCTTTTTTGGGCGGAATGTACAATTCGATGGCATCGGAAAATAATATCAATCCGATTTTGTCGTTGTTTTGAGTCGCTGAAAATGCCATGGTTGCGGCGATTTCGGTTACAATTTCACTTTTCAACTGATTCTTGGTTCCAAAGCTTTCCGAACCCGAAATATCGACCATTAACATCATGGTCAATTCGCGTTCTTCCTCAAAAACCTTTACATACGGTTCGTTATAGCGCGCCGTCACGTTCCAATCGATAGCACGCACATCGTCGCCAAATTGATACTGACGCACTTCCGAGAAAGTCATACCGCGTCCTTTGAACGATGTATGGTATTCACCCGAGAAGATGTGATCGCTCAATCTACGGGTTTTGATTTCTATTTTACGAACTTTTTTGAGTAGGTCTTTTGTTTCCATGTTTTTGCCACAAAGGCGCAAAGGCACTAAGTTTTTTAAAGAAAAAAGATTAAGGAACCTCTATTTCATTTACGATCTTGTTGATGATGTCAACCGATGTGGTGTTTTCGGCTTCGGCTTCGTAGGTAATTCCGATACGGTGACGCAGTACATCGTGCACTACGGCGCGGACGTCTTCTGGAATTACATAACCGCGTCGTTTGATGAACGCATAACATTTGGCGGCGTTGGCCAAGTTAATGCTTCCACGTGGTGAGGCGCCGAAACTGATGAGTGGTTTTAGACTTTCTAATTTGTATTTTTCTGGGTAACGCGTTGCGAAAACCAGATCTAAAATATATTTTTCTATTTTTTCGTCCATGTAGACTTCGCGAACGGCTTCTTGAGCGCGCAAAATCTGTTCAACCGATACCACGGCGTTTACCTTTTCGTACGAACCTTTTAGATTTTGGCGAATTACCATTCGTTCTTCATCCATTTTGGGATAATCGATAACGGTTTTAAGCATAAAACGATCGACTTGCGCTTCCGGTAGCGGATACGTTCCTTCTTGCTCGATTGGATTTTGAGTCGCTAACACCAAAAATGGTCGTTCTAATTTGAAGGTTGTATCTCCAATGGTCACTTGTTTTTCTTGCATCGCCTCAAGCAATGCCGATTGAACTTTGGCTGGAGCACGGTTGATCTCATCGGCCAAAATAAAATTGGCGAAAATCGGACCTTTTTTGATCGAAAACTCGTTGGCTTTGATGTTGTAAATCATGGTTCCTACGACATCCGCAGGCAACAAATCGGGTGTAAACTGAATACGGCTGAAACTTCCTTGAACGGCTTGCGCCAACGTATTTATCGCTAACGTTTTTGCCAAACCTGGAACACCTTCGAGAAGAATATGACCTTGTCCTAACAATCCAATCAACAAACGTTCTACCATGTGTTTCTGACCTACGATTACTTTGTTCATTTCCATCGTGAGTAAGTCGATAAAAGCACTTTCTCTTTCTATTTTTTCATTGATTGCTCTAATGTCTAAAGCAGTTCCATTTTCTTCCATAAAATCTATTTTATCTGTATAAATGAGGGTTCGAATTTTAACATTTCAAAATTGAAAATTTAATTAGGAAAGGAATGTTAATAATGCGTTAAAACTTGACTCTCATTCTGCTTTTTAAGGATGATTTATGATTTTGTTTTAGTAAATTTAGACTTTTTAATACAATCATGAGAAAAACAACACTATCGCCTGTAATTGCAGGAACAATGAATTGGGGTGACTGGGATAAAAAACTAAGCACTACCGAAATGGTACATTTGATGAACATTTGTATCGAAAATAAAATCACCACTTTTGACCATGCCGATATTTATGGTGGCTATACTACCGAGGCGCAATTTGGAAAAGCTTTTGCGGAAAGTAAAATTTCGAGAGATAAATTACAGTTGATTTCAAAATGCGGAATTCAGCTCACTCATGGCAGAGATAATAAAGTAAAACACTACGATTATTCGAAAAACTACATCATTTGGTCGGTTGAAAATTCACTAAAAAATTTAAAAACAGACTATTTAGATGTGTTCTTGTTGCACCGTCCGAGTCCGTTGATGCAAGCCGACGAAATTGCGGAAGCCGTTTTAAAATTAAAATCGGAGCGAAAAATAATTGATTTCGGATTATCGAATTTTACGAACACCCAAGCTGAATTGATTGGACAAAAAACAGATATTAGTTACAACCAAATTCAGTTTTCGGCTACGCATCACGAAGCGATGTTGGATGGGAGTTTGGACTATATGCAAGCGCACGGCATCCGACCGATGAGTTGGAATCCGCTTGGAACCGTTTTTAGAGAAGACAACGAACAAACGCGACGCCTGAAAAAAGTGTTGGTTCAATTGGTAAAAAAATACGGCGTCGGTTCGGATACGATATTACTGGCGTGGATTTTAAAACATCCGTCACAAGTGATTCCGGTTGCGGGAACGGTAAATATTGCGCGAATTCAGTCACTGATGAAAGCTGTTGAACTGAAAATGGACCAGCAAGATTGGTTTGCAATTTGGAGTGAAAGTATGGGGAATGAAGTAGCTTAAAAGTAATTAGTAAATAGTGATTAGTAAATAGTTATTTTCTAATCACTATTTACTTTTCACTAATCACTAAAGAAATGATTAATAAACGCCTTCTCATCAAAAACTTGCTTGCTCACAACGATGAGAGTAGTTTTTATGACAAGAAGCGACAGTTGAATTTGCACACCAAAGAAGGAAAGGCGAAGTTTTTAAAACACATTTGCGCGCTGTCCAATTCGAATCCGTCAAACAATTCATACATCGTCGTAGGTGTTGAAGATCAGGATAATGAAATCACAGGCGACGACTTTTTCGACGACAGTCGGATACAAAATTTGGTGAATGCTTTTTTGGAAAATCCGCCGAAAATTCTGTATGAAAATGTGCCATTTCCAAATCTTCCCAAGGATAAAGTAGTGGGTTTAGTGACGATAAAACCCAAGCCGAAAACGTCATTTTTTAAGAAAGGAATTCACACCATTCCGATGCATACTACATTTGTCCGCAGAGGTAGTAATTCGATTCCGACCGAGGAAAAAATTGCCTACACCAAACAAAACATCGAAACGGTTATTAGTATCGAAAATAACTCGAGAAACAGTATTGCGCATACGTTGGACAGTGTGATTGATTTTGTGAATTATCGGCACAAAGACATGCCTTCGCATTATAAAGTTTTCAAGGAATTATTTGTAATTTGTTGGTCGGGTATTCCGAAAAAAGTTCGCGATAAAACGTTTCTTTCGCGGGTTGATATTGAGTTGGTCAACGAACAAATTAAGCTGTTTTATTCGGCTCAAGATGACGTGACGATTACCTTTGATGAAAATACGTTTACGATTACCGAATACGTTCCGTTGGGTTTGAACGACAAGACGAGTTACTATCCGTTAGAGCAACAAAAACTATCTTTTTTTGATAATGGATACTACAAAATTGAAACCGAAATGCTGTTTGAACCGCCGCAATACAATCGGAAAATGATGTTTCACATTTACAATTCCAATTTGTTTTTACTTGGGAAATTGCAAAAAGGAATTGAACTGACCGAACGTGAGGCCGCTGATTTGGAAAACGTACCATCCACGCTAATGATTTGTTACCTCAACGGATTTGACGACGCCAAACAAAAATTGATTGATGCCAAATTGTTACTCAAGCAATGCAAGACGCCCAATGCGTACATCAATTTTAAAGAAGTGATGCGCGTGTTGCGGAAAATGAAGTACGGGAAAATCGAGTGATACAACTACTGTTGTAAATTTTTCAACAATTGCTCTTCTTTGTCGCTCAATAAAATAACGTCGTATTTTTTCCAGAATTCTTCGGTGAATTTATTTCCGTTTTCGAACAAACTTCTGGATTTGTATTTTTTGTCTTTTTCAACTTTAAACTCGCCTTCTTTATAATTCAGCACCGTTAAATCACAGGTGCTATCAAACGTATTGTTAATTTTGTTTCCAAACTTCAAATACACATTGGCCTTTGATTGATAATATACCAAAACATAGTTATCACCATCAATTTTGTACTTTGCTTTGCGGGCAAAATCGTTAAACTTAATTTTTGCAATCAAAATGCTGTGCAGTTCATTGTATTTTTTATGTTCGGGAGAAAATGCCAAATCGATATCTAAAATTAACTTTGTTTTGGAATCGAAAATTACCGTTCCTTTGTACATCATTTCTTCTTCAATGCCTTCTTTGGGTTCTATGGTCACAATATCAATACTACCACCATTGGCAGTTTTCTTTGTTTGCGCATAAAAATCATATTCTTCATTCTTCAAAATATTGGCTATTCCTTTAAAATTGTAACCGTGTTCAATGGCGTCTTGAATGTTATTCAGATTCACCGACTGGATTGCTTTTTGGCGTTCATCTGCTTGTGCATCTTTTAAGTCAAACACCCGACTTTGTTTTACCTGTAAATCGGAAGCGCCGCTTTTGCGTTTTACATAATAATCGACTAATCCGTCGGCAAAAGAGGTAAACTTTCCATCTACATTAACAAATTCACGGTAATAGGTATTAAGCAAAAGTGCTTTTTCGAGTTTGGATTTAGATGCTTTTAAAGCTTCTGCTAATAGTACTTTTCCGGGAGTTTTATTTACGATTACTTCATCCAGTTCGAACGTTTGAGGTTCAAGAAAAATTTCTACTTCTTCCTCATTTGAATTAGCGCTGATGCTAACGGTATTGTAATACACGTGACTCAGGAACACCTTGGCATTCGGATTGGGTAATGTAACTTTGAACTTTCCTTCTTCATTAGAAATTGTTCCCACACTTGAGTTTTCAATACTAATCGACACACTTTCAACTGGAAGTTTAGTTTCTTTGTCTTTGATGATTCCGGTTACGGTTGTGGTTTGAGCAAAAGAAAGTGCAGTAAAAATGAAGACGTAAAAAGAGGCGATTTTTTTCATTAAATGTACGTTTTGTGAGGAATCAAAAGTAATTCTTTTTAGGAAAAATACTATATATAAAAAGGATTTATGAGAGCGCTAAATAAAAAAACGACAGCTTCTTACCACTGCCGTTTAAAAATTAACCACTTTTTTAACATAATATACCTATTCTACGTAATAACTGCTTTGGGGAAAATGATTTAATCGAATTCATTTAGTCCGTACAATATTTCCTTCATTTTAGTTCCGTTGACTTCGACGGGTTTGTAGGCGACATTGAACTTATCAATAGCGACATCTATGTCGTTTTTTAGCTTTTTGTATTCGACTGGCAACTTGGTTTCGCATTGTTTTTCATTTTCATAACTGTTGAGTATGATTTTAAATTTCTCATAGAATTTTCCGCCTTGATCAATAAAATTGTTATACTGAATAATGAATTGAAGCAAGCGGTCAATGGGAAACTCTAAATTCACTTGCATTTTATATTGAGCTGTTCCTGTTGCTGTTTTCATTTTGGTGAGGTATTCCTCCATTTTCTGATTGACGGTTTCCCAATCGTCGCCTTTTCTACAACTTTCCAGTGAGGCGATATAACCAATTGGTTTGGTGTAATCTTTGAATAAAATCTCTATTTCTTCTTTCACTTTATCATTACTGGTTTGTAAAAATGCGGTTTCAAAATAAATGGTATTCAAATCGTTTTGCATGCGAAGCGTAAAATCTAAAATACATTCAACGTTGGCCAATTCTTTTTCTTTTTCTTCTTTGGTCATGGATGAACCCAACATATTGGTAAATGTTTGAACTAAAGAAACTACGGTATTTGTTCCTAAAATTGAGGTTAAATCAATTCCGTTTTTCTTGTCTTTTTTGGCCGAAACCAACTCTTTGAGTTTTTCATACTCTGGATATTGATTGGGATTGGAAATTTTATTGATCTCGTTCAACGTTCGAACCGAGGCAAAGTGATGATCTAAACTCAGAACTTTTTCGTATAAAATTTTGATAATTTGCAAACCTTTCAGGTAACGAATTTTAGAAATTTCGCCTGTAGTTTCATTAATTAATTTCTTGATTTCTGTATTTATTTGATCTTTTTGTACGAGTAAATCGATTTTTTGTTCCGAGCTGTAAGCAATAGCCAATGCCTCGTCTACTTTTTGTAACTCGTGCTTCTTGATGTCGATAAGTAATTCAAACGAATGATTGATGGCCTGAATTTCGTTAATTAATTCAGCTACTAATTCATTCGGATCTTCTTTTTTTGATGATGCAAACACATTTAAAGTTACCAATAGAAGTAATGCAATCGATACATATTTCGTTCTTTTCATGATTTCTAGGTATTCGTTAAAATCTGTTATTGTTTTTTATTCTGAAAGGCTAAGAGTAACTCGGGCTTTGCCGTTTACAATTTCTAGAGGATACGCACCTCTTTTGAGTAGGGGAAAGGCTGGGTCTAATTCCAGGTACAACAAGGTATTCATGTCGAAAATAAAATCTTGTTCTTGAATGAATTCGATGACTTCGGTTGGTGTTATTTTGGAATACTCTTTTCCAAAACATATTTTTTGATCTTCTATAGAGAGCGTATTAATATCAATTTCCATGGTGAATGTTCGGGCTGATTGCTTCGTTATATTAAATGTTTTCATGTCGGGGTTATTTGATTTTCCTCCAATTATTGTACAAATGCCTGTACCGCCGCCACAACCTCTTCCTCTAATGTCTGCATCTGCTGGTTTAGTTTGTGCTATTACTGAGGAACAGAATAAACACAGTGCACTGGCGATAATTATGATTATTTTCATTTTTTTTTGAATTTTAGAATAATAGATATGACATTGTAAAATTACTTTCAGAGTAGTGGGTCGTGTTACGGGAAAACCGTAAAAAAAGTTAAAATCTGATTTTTTGAACTAAAAAAACGACATCCTTTTTTGAGATTGTCGTTTTTATAGGATGACTATCTATCAATATAGCTTTAGTAGCAGATACAAGCTAGTGTATTTAGTTCGCAATTTTTATTTGACAATTGATACCCGTTTGAATATTCCAATATTCTTCGAGTGCAATTTGTGAACAATACTCTTGAAATTGAGCAGGTGTCTCTTCAACATTTTTTAAAATATATTGTTTAACCTCTTCCACTTTATCTGGAAATTCTGACAGTATTTTATTTGCCATTTTTAACTTATTTTCATTGTTGATATACCCTAATTTAATAACACTATCAATCCTGCCAGGTCTAGAAGAAATAAAGTTATGATTTTCAATATTGACAAATTCTGGAATCCCCAAAGCCTCATCTATTTTTGTAATATCATTAGTTGATATAATAGTAAAAATTCCGTCGGTTTTATCTACTCCATCTAAACAATTTAGTAACGTATCAAAAGTCAAAGGGCTTTTCACTTCATTATTGCCGTCTCCAGATTGATTGCCTTGATAAAACATGCTTCCATTTAACATGCCCGACATTTGGGATATATTTTTTCTCTTATCGAAAACATTGTCAATATCTTCAATTAAAGCGATACAAGGAACATTAAGCTGCATACTCTGCCAAGCTTTTAAAAAATCATTATTTGACATTTGACCTAGTGAGAAAACATAAATAGGTAAATCTAAATCTTCTGCAAAAGCTCTTGCCAATGCTGTTTTTCCGGTACCTGGCACTCCATAAAGAAGCCAACCTTTTTTCCATGGGATTTTTTTCTCCTTATACCAATCTTTGCTTTTAACCCAAAGATTGACAATGTCTATTAATTTTTCAACCTCTTTTGGGAAGTATAAATTGTTTAATGCATTGCCTCTGTTTTTCATTTCTAAGCCTAAGTCATTTTGATCCACGCCGATCAAATTAAAATTATTAAGCATATACCAAGAATATCCGAAACCGTATTTTTGCTTTTTATCACTTTCTTGCTGTTTTCGTTCAGGAAAATAATAAATATTAAATCTATTAGCGCTTTCAACATTATCTTCCAATTCCCAGCTGAGGCTGTTTCTTCTTCCAATTGCATTTTCAATAATTTCGGGCACATTGATTGTTCCCTTTATTGATATGATATACGAATGAATCTTTTTGTCATCTTTAGTTCCAGTTGCGTTTTCAGCATTTGCTGCATCCATCCCATTTTTACTAAAAACAAAAGGAATTCTAAATAATTTAAAAAAGAATCTTTTCTGAGATAAGAATACAATCATGCTTTCTCCATACTTCTCGAAAGCGACCAAACCATATTTACCACTTCGAAATGATTCGTATTGTGACCCAAAAACTTTAGTATAATTATTACATTTTTTATTGTTTTCAATTAGATACCCTATTATCTCATTGTGTAAGTCTTCCGTTTTAATCTCATATCTTTGAATAAAGATAGATAAGACAAACCATATTGAAGTTTTAATGTTGCTCCAAAATCCAGCTATTACAGCTACTAGTGCGCCTCCTTTTAATAAGTCCATTTTCTACTATTTTTTATCGTTATCAATTAGTTCCAAGGCTTTTTGTAACGCCTCTTCTGATTTGACCTCAACATCTGGATTTACACCAACTCTATCTAAACGAATGCCGTCATAGGTATAAAAATCTGCAATAGGCACCATAACCATATATTTTCCGGAAACAACAAAAGGAGATGCAGCTAACATACCACCATACGTTTTTTCACCTATAATTGTGGCTTTTTTACTCTTTTTCAGAGCATAAACAATCGGCTCACAAGTACTTGCTGTCTTACCATTTATTAAAACGTATATATTTCCTGTGAATACAGGATTGTTTGGTTTTTTAAAGATAAGTTTAACCCCTGGTAATGTTTTTAAATCGTCCCCAAACGCTGCGGTGCTTTTAGGTTGAACTGATGGTAGTGTTCTAAATAATTCGAGTTCGTATCCTGAATACTGTAATTTATTGGTTACAAAATAACCAATCTCTAAATCTTTTGTTACTATATAGTTAGCTAACTCAAAAGCGGCATTAATTCCTCCACCTCCATTGTCCCGTAAATCAATGATGAGATTTTTGAAAGCAGCATTTTCTACGATTTTAGGTAAAATAGTTGCCAATTCCTCTTTCGAACGGCTAAAATTCTTTATCAATAGATAAGCAGTGTTATTGTTTTTTTCTTCAAAAACAACCGATTTCTGCGTACTTGTTGTTTCATCATTGTCGGCTACATCTTGCGCGACTACTAAAGTTAAATGAGTGAAGGGAAGTTTTTGGGCAAGTATATTAAAGCCTAAAAACAATTCAATATCGTCATGGGCGTCATTACAGAGTTTTTCAATTTCTTTTTCGAATTTTTTCCATTCTTTGGTTTGCAGAGCTTCTTTTGAATAAATATTCTCCTGAATTGTCTTTAGTATCTTTGGATATAGATGTTCATAATTGTTCGTATCTTCTGTAGAATTCACGCCAAGTAATGTACCAATTGATGTTGCTTCATTATTTAGGAACTCCCCGCTTAGGGTTTCATTTTTTATAATTCCTTTGAACTTTAATTTCCCGACCATGGGAATGTTTGTTTCTCCAAACAAACTATCTGCTTTCTGTGTTCCTTTAATGGTTATTATTATTCCTTTTTTGGGTGATTTGCCTAACATCCTTCCCAATTTTGCCTTACCTCCCATGATACGGACATCGGCATTTTCAGGAGAAGTTATCTTAAACTGGCCTTTGGCAAGGGTTACATCCAAAAAAGTGAAAAATACAGTGCCGTTGCCAAAATCTATTTCGCTTTTAAAATGGGTTTCATTTTTTTGTGCAAAAGAAATGGTTAAGAAAAAAAGGAGGAAAATAATACTCCTGGTTTTCATGGTGCAGACCTTAAAAAGTTCATTTCAATCAACTCTTCTAAAAACTCTAATCCGACAACCTCATCACCAATAAGTATTGGTTCTTCTGAAATTGTTCTCGGCGTTTTGAAATATGTCAATACATCAAATAAAAAATCGCCTATTCTCATGATTTCATATTTTGTTTTCATTACGAGAAAAATATTGTCTTCATCATGTTTAATGAGATGAATGAAGTCATTTACCACAAATTTGGCATCCTCATATTTTATGGGTTTCGTATGATTAGCTTCTTCTGGAAGTACATCAGTGTCAAAAAAATTGTGGATGTAGAACCAACCTGCCCATTGCTCGTAATTTTTTGCGAGATAGGTTTCCAATTCCTTGTATATTTTTTTGGTTATTAAATTTACAAAGTCGTTCCGATTATGTTTAGCAATAAGATCTTCGGTCTTTATAAGATTTATTTTAACAATATTGTTCAGTTTTTTATCTCTTTTTGCCACCAAGGTAGCGATAGGTGCCTTGCTTAAATAAGCTAAAAAGGCCACGCCTTGCCTTGCGTAGATATGGTGATTTAAGAAATCGATTTTAAGTAAATTTTTATCATTACTGAAATCATTTTGTTTGGTACCTGAATTGCCATCTATAAAAATAAAAACAGAAATTCCAGCTGACAATTGTTTGGTCAATTTAAGAAGCAACTTAGGATCTTCAGCGGGAAAAATCTCTAGTGCATTAAAACCTCTATCGGGTATATCTTTATACAATTCCTGAACTGTGTCTTCAAATTTTGAGATATAGTCGTGATTGGCAACGACACAAAACGGGACGTTTTTTTCGGCCATACACCTTAAGAACATATTGTAGCAACCGGCATGATAGCCTACAAATATGTGGGCCTTGTTGTAACTTTGTTCGATTACATTCGATTTATCATAGATCTTCGTATTCTCCAAAAGGGAAGGATATAAGATATCTATTCCGGATAAGGACCGGTGAAACTGCATATTCTGGACCATTTTATAATGATCCTTGGCTTTCAGTTTAGGCATGAAAGTCGATAAACTGGAAGAAACCATTAAGAATGACCAAAGAAATCCATTGATTTCTAAATCACTAACTTTTTTATCATGTATATTTCTCTTAATAATCTCTGCTTCTTCTGAATACTTTGTATTTGCCATGGTTAGTATTTTTAGGTTAGAAATAATGGCTTGAAATGGAATTTTAATAAAGCCCTGCCCCAAAATTTGAAGCAGGGTCTATTTTTTTTAGAACTGTCTTGTGTTGATTGTAGGACTAACAGTCACATCACAATCACAAGTTTGTTTTTTCAAAGCACTTGTATGCGTATCGTTGTTAAAGTCAAACGTGCTGTTTTTTGCAACGAACTCGTCAATTTTTCTCAAACTAGTTACGTCTGTAACTTGACTTCTTAAATTAGCAATTTGGCGTTTGCTTGCTTCCGATTTTAAATCAATTTTGCTCATAATATTAAATTTTTAAGTTGTTTATAATCTGAAACCATTTCAGATTTATTTTAGAATTTATTCACAAATAATCTCGAGTAATTTGTTAAGTCAAAACTACTCCAATCTCCAAATGTAGAAGTGAGGAAAAACCGTAAAAAAGGTTAAAATCTGAATCTATAATATAAAAAAACGACAGCCCTTTTTGTTGTCGTTTGCTCGATTTGATAAGTTTACCAACTAGAAATGGATTCATACTTTGGATTTAATTTTTTTTGTATTCACAAACGAGTATGGTATTACGCGTTTCTAGTAATTCTGCAGCGGACCTATGAAAATGAGAGTGTACCATTTTTTGTTCAAATAAAAATCCAATCCAGTGCTTCTAATTTAGAAAAATATTCTTTTTTAATTTCGGTGTAATAGGTACTGATTTATAATTTGCTTGAATGCTCTCTATTCTAATGATTTTGGCTTTGGAACTATAGCTGTTGATTTGGAACATGTTTGTTGGGTAGGAAATTCAACTCGTACATCCTTTTTATCGTCTAATGAATCTATCACTGTTTTGATATGACCATTATTATCTATTCTGTAAAAACCAACGTATTGATCTCATTTTTAAAGTAAAGGGTTTTTAAATCTATAAAAGATAGTAGTAAAAGAATATAAGATAGTATGGCTAGTTAAGATAATTTTTTCATGTTTCTAGTTTTTCCGTTTTCTCATAAAAAAAAATCAGGCTTGAGTTACAAGCCTGATTTCTATATTGTGGGTAGTTTCTTATTTCACTCTTGGGAGAGAGACAAAGTAAAAACCATCTCTTAATACTACACTATAATTTCCACTAGCAATGACAAACTCATCATTAATTCCTATTTTTTGAGTTACATCTCGAGGCAAGGAAAATGAGGTGCCAATATACAAGCCGTTTTTTAAATCCTGTACATTATTTTGATAAAACTCTTTGCTGAAAGCCAAAGAAATTGAATTTTCACTTGCTTTTAAAATACCTACTTTAAAAGCTGAACTATCATCAATAGTACCAGCACAAACACCCGCACCACTTACACATGGACCAGTATAACTGGAGATTTTACCAAAACCAAAGTCTCTAAGTGTCGAATACCCTGTGGGCTTCATATTTTGTGCACTTATTGTTACAACACCCATAAATAGTGTAGTAATTAAACTGAATACTAATTTTTTCATACTATTTAAATTTAAAAATTTTTACTAATTAATTTGTTACTTTTTTTAACTTCAAATCATTCTGCAGCAATTTGATTTTGTAAAAGTAGCAGTATAAGCAAAGGTGAGATTACGGTAAAAGCGTAGTTAATGTTAAAGATTACTGTAGTGTTGAAATTAGGTCAAAAAAAAACACTTGAACCATTGCCCAAGTGTTTTATTATAACGTATTGTCTTTTAACTAGCTAAAAGCTCACGAATGAATCGAGTGTTATTATCTATTGATATTTAACGGTAAAGGTAATGTACGTACCGTCATTTACCAGCGGATAAACTCCTGGCACATAGGTTGTGCTGGGTTTTAAGCCGAATAATTGAGATTCACCGGCCTGCATCGGAGAACTGGTTTTGATCTCAAACGTGGTTTTACCGGTATAAAAATTGATGTTTTCGGTGTTCATGGATGCAATCCGAATTTTGAACGTCATGGTGTTGTCCGCGTTGAGCGTTTGGGAAGTGGTTCCAGGCTGTGTTGCATTGGCCCATGGATTGGTGAGACAAAAACTCCATCCCGCACAATCATTTTTAGAAGCTGAATACGAACCAACCGTTTTTGGTGTTTGGTATGTTTTTCCAATTTCGCTGCTCGTTCTAGCTTGCTGTGCACTTACCGAAAACGATACAATTACTGTGGCTATTAAGCCTAATACTACTTTTTTCATACTACTTGATTTAAATTTATATTAAATTGATTCACTTTTCATTCAAATTATTTTACACTAATTTGAAACCTTAAAAGTAGTAGTACGAAAAAAGGGAGTAGTACGGAAAATCCGTACTAAATGTTAAAGTATTTTTTTTTGGATTTTAGATGAAACCAAACTTCCGACATTCGGTAATGATGTCTTCGTCGTTTCCTTTATTTATATTGAGATAGTCTTTAATTTTGACTTTGCGTTTTTCAACAGCGCTGTCAGACATTCCGAGTTCGGCAGCAATGCTTTTATTTCGTAAACCTCTCGATAACAAGGTAATAATTTGACGATCAATTGTATCCAAATAACCTCTGCTTATGATTTGCTCTTTCAAAGCAGCGGTAACGGTTTCGCTAAAATAGGTTTCGTTGTTTAAGATTTTATTGAATGCTATTAATAATTCATCGCCATCAAAATCACTTTTAATCAATAGTCCGTTAGGTCTAATTTTGTGTACTATGTCATAGATTACAAATGCTTCTGCATGAGAAGTAAGCATAATTATTTTGGCTTGTGGAACTAGTTTTCGAACTAATAACGCCAAGTCTTCACCTGATTTTATTTTTTTTTCGGGAAAGGAGGGTAAACTTCGGTCTAAAAAAACCAAATCAAAAGAAGTTGCATCTGGTGAAGTAATGATGTTGTAAGCATCCTCACAATCATGGCTAAACGTTACGTCCAACTCTAAGTTCAAGTCATTGAACTCAAGTATAGATTTGTAACCTGTCAGCATAGTTTTGTGGTCGTCTACCATCAAAATATTAAAGGACATAGAATTAATTTTACTTCAATGTGAAAGTATGCAATTAATTTCGAATTATCAAATTTATTTTTGTTCCGCTTTTGGGTTTGGATTCGATGTAGAATTCGCCATCAATCTCCTTCATTCGGGCTTTCATGTTGCTGAGTCCTATACCGTTTACTTTGGTATTTAGATTAAAGCCAACTCCATCGTCTTTAATTTCTATGGTAATGTATTCGTTTTTTTTGTCCATCGTTATAAAAACGTTTTGGGCTTTAGCGTATTTATCTATGTTTTGCAATGCTTCTTGAATGATACGATAAATGTTGATTTTGATGTTATTGTTGACTGTTTCCCAATCAATTTGTTCGTCTACTTTGAGATGAAAATGAATATCTGAATGATTTTTGATGGCCGTAAAGAGATTTTCTACAATCGAAACAAAATTGACATTATCTGAAAAGAGGTTCGAATTCAATTCATGCGAAATGGTTCGTATTTCTTTTTCAATGGTTTGGATGTCTTTGATGTAGGTCAAACATTGGGCTATGGTTTCTGGATCCGACTTTTTATTCAAAACGAACAAGTTCATCCTAATACTTGATAATTTGCCCATTACTCCATCATGAAGTTCTTGAGAAATTCTCCTTTTTTCAAGCTGTTTCCCTTCTTCAATTTTTTGTTGTTGTGCTAGCATTAATTGATAAATTTCTTCTTTATCTTTTTGATGTTCTTGTTCCAACAACAATTGTTTAGTCTTTACTTTTTGCGATTGATTTTTATACCATAAAACAATAAGCATTATAGACAATAATCCAAAACCTGATAGTAGAAACAATCGCGTTAGTAAAACACTTTTTTCTTCTTCTACAATTTGTTTTTGTCGGGTAATTTCATCGGTTTCAAATTCTATTCGTGCGTATTTATCGTGGGTTGCTCTTTCAATTGAATTGATACTATCTGAAAGCTTGATGATTCTTTTGTGGTACTTTGTTTGATTTTTAGTGTCAATTTGTGCTAATAAATTAAGTGCTTTTAACTCGTCCTCAAAAATTTTGTTTTCGTGTGCCATTATTTGGGCATCTTCCAGGAAAGACAATGCTTTTACAGTATCTTTCATGTAACAATAATATTCAGCTAAATTTAATTTTGAGGTAATTTTTATTGGGAAATTACTGATACTATCGGCTATCTTATGCGTTTCCTCTAATGACATTAAAGAAAAACGATCGTTTAATTTAAACTTTGAATACGCTAAAGTGTTCAAAACATACAGGTACATATTAATATCGTCTTTTTTCAACTGATCTAATTGTATGTTGCTCTTTAAATAGTCCAACACTTTTTGATGTTGATTTTGCTTCTGATACGTGAGGGCAATATAATTATGTGTCTGTGCTTTTAAAACTGAAAATTGGGGTATGTCTCTTAAATTATTGACTTCTCTCAATGCTTTGTTATAATAATCTAATGCCGTTACATTTTTATTCATTCCAACCAATGAGTTCGCAAGCGTTATATAACAACTGTAAATTAGTTTAGTATCATTGCTCTTTTTTGCTATTTTTAAGGCTCGTGTTGCGGTTGTTTCAGATAACGAATAATCTTTGTGATTCCAGTGTAAATCCGCTTTTGATTGAAGGATTAACCCCAACATAGGATTTCCTTTCTTTTTATTACTTAACTTTTCTGCTTGGGTAAAAAAGTAAAAAGAACTATCATTTGAAAAATTATACAAGTGATATAATCCGCAATTAGTCTTTGCTTTGATCATTCCAATTGTGTCATTAATTTTTTTTGACTGATTGTATATAATTTTTGAAATTCTGTAAAACTTTTCACTGTAAGCATACGTATCCGCTATAGTGGAAAATTCATTCCTAACAAGCGTATCATATCTGCCTTCTTTGAGTGATTGTTTGACTTCGGTTACACTCGAATCTTCATTAACTTGAATATCCCATCCCATCCCATCATCGAAAGCAGTAGTTCTATTTTCGTTGCAATTGACAAAGAATAAAGAAAAAATGATTAAAGTGATAATTTTTTTCAACGCGAAATTATTGTTTAGGGTCAAAGTTAATAAATTAAAAAATGTAGCAACAAAAAACAATTAGTTTAAATTTTTGTTGCTACACTTGTTAGGTTAATCGTTACGGTTTAATTACAATTGGAGGTATAATCTCCCCATCTTGAGAGATTTCTACTCCTGGTTCTTCTTTTGTAGGCAGTTCATCTGCTGTACACGAATTTAAAGTTGTAACAAGTAATATAGATGCTAATAGTAAGATTAATTTTTTCATGATAATTAGTATTAAATAAGACAATAGTTGTTTTTTCAGTCACATTCTAATAATGTGTTGATTTTTTTGTTAATTTTTTTAGAAATTTCTTGTAACTGTATTAATACGATGTAAAATTATCAACAATCAAAACCTTCATGGTACGCAAAAAGTGTAAAAAATGTTAATTTAATTGTAGCTTTGCCTGTAGAATAATGAACAAAAAATGAGTAGAAATCTAGTAATTGGCGACATTCACGGTGGATTACGCGCTTTGCATCAAGTTATGGAGCGCGCTAAGGTTAACCCGAATGACACGTTGATTTTCTTAGGCGATTATGTAGATGGCTGGAGTCAGTCGCCACAAGTAATCGATTTTTTGATCGAGCTGAATCAAAAGCACAACTGCATTTTTATTCGCGGCAATCACGACGAACTTTTGTTGAATTGGTTAAAAGGAAATACCAAAGAAATTGACGAGCCGATGTGGTTCAAACATGGTGGAGAAGCTACTGTACTTGCTTATTCAACCGTTTCTGATAGTAAAAGACAAACACACATCGAATTCTTAGAATCGCTACAAAATTATTATGTAGACCGTCAAAACCGATTATTTGTTCACGCTGGTTTTACGAATATGAATGGCGTCAAATATGAATATTTTTCGAAGCTTTTTTATTGGGATAGAACGCTGTGGGAAAATGCATTAGCATTAGATACAAGAATAGATGCGAATAGTTTTTTCTATCCAAAACGATTAAAACTGTATACTGAAATATATATAGGACATACTCCGGTTACACGCATTGGAGAGACTATTCCTATCAGAAAAGCTTGTGTGTGGAACGTAGATACTGGTGCTGCATTTCTTGGACCATTGACTATTTTAGATGTTGATACAAAAGAATTTTGGCAGAGTGAACCGCTACCGCATTTGTATCCAACAGAAAAGGGAAGAAATGAATAAAGTGAGTTACAAATCTGTTTCAGTGTTGATTATTAAAAATCTAAACAGAATTCGTACTACCATTGCTCTCGAATCTCTATATTTGCAGTCTAATATCTAATAAAATGAAAAGAATAATTATTGTTTTACTTATCCTATCGGTAAGTCAGGTCAACGCACAAGCTTTTAAAGGAAAAGGAGATGTTAAACTTCAAGTGGGTGCAACCATGCAAGAATATGCCACAGGAATTGCTACCACAGGTGATTTTGGACTAGGAGAAAACATATCCGTAGGAGCAACTGTTTCGTATCTTTTGAACACTACCGAAGCAGTGGGAACGCCAAAATTTGATGATCGTTTTGACGCAAAACTACGATTCAATGCCAACATCGGAAACGTATTGAATATCGACGAAAAATTTGATTTGTACCCGGGTTTAAATTTAGGATTGCGCAATTTTGGTGCTCATATTGGTGCTCGTTATTTCTTTACTAATGGATTTGGAGTGTATTCTGAAGCGGGTTTCCCGTTGGCAAAATACAATCCGGATGCAGTGGGTTATGAGCGTTTCAATAATCAATTTGTCTTTCAAATTGGTGCAGCCTTTAATTTATAATATTAGTCTCCTGTAGTAATGAGTGTTGTAACCGAAAAACGATTAAAGGACCGAAGTGGTTCCAAATGCGAAATTAGCGGAAGTGAAGAAAATTTAGTAGTGTATGTTGTTGCACCTAAAACCGATCCTACGCCCGAAAATTGTATTTTAATCACCCAATCGTTAAAAGACCAAATAGAAAATCCTGAAAGTACAAATCCTAATGATTGGCGTGGTTTAAGCGATAGCATGTGGAACGAAAACCTTCCGGTACAAATTGTTTCATGGCGCATGCATGCCCGTTTAAAAAATACCGATATGTTAGAAATGATGTATTTGGATGAAGACGCTTTAGAATGGGCAAAAGCAACGGGTGAAGATGAAGACGATGAAGGAAAGATCATCCATAAAGATTCAAATGGGAATGTGCTGTTGGATGGCGATTCGGTGGTGTTGATTAAAGATTTGGACGTAAAAGGAGCTACATTTACCGCCAAACGCGGTGCTGCTGTTCACAACATTAAATTAGTTTGGGACGATGCAAACCTAATTGAAGGCCGAGTGGAAAACCAAAACATTTATATTCTGACGCAGTACGTTAAGAAAACAAAATAGACCGCTGCGCTGAAAGAAGCAAGATCACTTCGTTGAAAGACAAAGGCAAACCAGACTTGGTACAAACAAAGTAGAGCATTTTGCCATTTCTACTTTGTCGAAATAACAAACAAATAAAAAAGCGTCCCGATATTATATCAGGACGCTTTTTCTTTCTTCTTGCAGCGAAGCGGTCTTGCTTCTTGCTTCTTTCTATAAGTCAAACTTAATTCCCTGTGCCAATGGCAAACTGGTAGTATAATTAATCGTATTCGTTTGTCTTCTCATGTATACTTTCCAGGCATCGGAACCCGATTCGCGTCCGCCACCGGTTTCTTTTTCGCCACCAAAAGCACCGCCAATTTCAGCACCTGATGTTCCGATGTTGACGTTGGCTATTCCACAATCGGAACCTGCAACCGATAAAAAGGCTTCAGCTTCACGTAAATTATTCGTCATAATCGCAGACGATAAACCTTGCGCTACACCATTCTGAATTTCGATAGCGTTGTGCACGTCACCTGAATATTTTAATAAATACAATACGGGAGCAAACGTCTCGTGTTGTACAATTTCGAAAGAATTCTTCGCTTCTGCAATCGCTGGTTTTACATAGCAACCGCTTTCGTAGCCTTCGCCTGATAAAACGCCACCTGGAACAAGTAATTTTCCGCCTTCAGCGACTACTTTTTCTAACGCTTTGTTGTACATTTCAACAGCATGTGTATCGATAAGTGGTCCTACGTGATTGTTTTGGTCCAACGGATTTCCGATGCGCAATTGGTTGTATGCCGACGTTACAGCATCTTTTACTGTATCGTAAATACTTTCGTGGATGATTAATCTACGAGTAGACGTACATCGTTGTCCCGCTGTTCCAACCGCTCCAAAAACCGCTCCGATCACCGTCATTTTGATGTCGGCATCTGGTGTTACGATGATGGCGTTGTTTCCGCCCAATTCCAACAACGAATTTCCTAAACGTGCAGCACACGCTTGCGCTACCATTTTACCCATACGTGTCGAACCGGTAGCCGAAACTAGAGGAACGCGTTTGTCATGCGTCATTAATTCACCGACTTTATAATCGCCGTTGATGAGGCATGAAATTCCTTCTGGAAGGTTATTTTCTTTTAATACTTCTGCAATAATGTTTTGACAGGCAATTCCGCATAACGGTGTTTTTTCGGATGGTTTCCAAACGCATACGTCGCCGCAAATCCATGCTAAAGCGGTATTCCAAGCCCAAACGGCAACAGGAAAGTTGAACGCCGAGATGATTCCGACCACACCGAGTGGATGGTATTGTTCGTACATTCGGTGACCTGGACGTTCGGAGTGCATCGTTAACCCGTGTAATTGACGTGATAAACCAACGGCAAAGTCGCAGATGTCGATCATTTCTTGTACTTCTCCGTATCCTTCTTGGAGTGATTTACCCATTTCATACGACACCAATTTTCCGAGTGGTTCTTTGTATTGGCGTAATTTTTCTCCGAATTGACGTACGATTTCACCTCTTTTTGGCGCAGGCATCAATCGGAAGGTTTTGAATGCTTCTACAGCCGTTTGCATTACTTTTTCGTAATCATCGGCGGTGGTGGTTGTTACTTTTGCTATGAGTTGTCCGTCAACGGGAGAATAACTTTCAAGGATGGTTCCGTTTGAAAAGTGGTTGTTTCCTGTTGAAGTTCCTTCGTTGATGGCTTTGATACCGAGAATTTCTAAGGCTTCGGTCATGCCGAATTGTTGCGCAATTGTTGCCATTGTATGTTTATTTGTTTGAATTTATCAATTTGTGATGCAAAAATAAGGGATTTTACACGAATTGCACGAATTTTCACTAATTAAATAGCGTGTCAATTTCACGAAGTTTGAGTGACTAGCCCAGACCGAAAAGTAAAGCCTTTTGAAAACAAACCCATTTTTTCTGGACAAAAAAAGCGACCCAAGAAGCTTTTTTTTGGAACTAGAAAAAAGGGATTGTTGAAAAAAGCTTGGAATGGAGGGCTGGATACAGCTACAAAAAATTAAACCATATAAGACATATAAGCACATTTAAGTTTTTCTTTTATGACCTTATATGGTGAAAGCATACGACTTGTAAGGCCAAGAAAATTGGCTTTTTAGAAATAAACTTGGAATGTACAGCTGGATAAAGCTTTAAAAAGATTGAACCATATAAGGCATATAAGTTCATCAAAGTTTTTCTTTTATGACCTTATATGCCTTATATGGTGAAAAATTTACGATTTGTAAGGCCAAGAAAAATGGCTTTTTAGAAACAAATTTGGAATGTACAGCAGGATAAAGCTTTAAAAAGATTGAACCATATAAGGCATATAAGTTCATTTAAGTTTTTCTTTTACGACCTTATATGCCTTATATGGTGAAAAATTTACGATTTGTAAGGCCAAGAAAAATGGCTTTTTAGAAACAAATTTGGAATGTACAGCTGGATAAAGCTTTAAAAAGATTGAACCATATAAGGCATATAAGTTCATTTAAGTTTTTCTTTTATGACCTTATATGCCATATATGGTGAAAATTTACGATTTGTCTGGTTTTAATCTTTTACAAAACGTTTGTCGGCTTCCATGATGGTGCCGCATTTATCGCAGGTTCTGAGTGCTTCTGAGTTATAAAAATGCTTGAAATGCGCGAGGAAATCGGTTTCGATGTTGTGGAGTTCAAAATAGACTTCGTACAATTTGTGGTTGCACTGGTCGCAAAACCAAAGCAATCCGTCGGGAATGTCGCTGCCTTCGCGTTTGCGTTCGACGACCAATCCGATGGAATTTTCGGTGCGCGAGGGCGAATGCGGCACTTTGGCCGGAAGTAGGAACATATCGCCAGCTGTGAGTTTCATGGCTTTCTTTTTGCCATCTTCCTGAATGTACACGGTGATTTCGCCTTCGAGTTGATAGAATAATTCTTCGGTATGGTTGAAATGGTAGTCTTTTCGTGCGTTCGGACCGGCCACAATCATGACGATGTAATCGCCTGAATCCACGTAAAGGTTTTTATTTCCGACTGGTGGTTTTAGAAGGTGTTTATTGTCTTTGACCCACTGGTTTAAGTTGAATGGTTTTTGAACAGACATACGCGTAATTTTTAGTAAAGGTAAAAAAAAAGTCCCGATTGAATCGAGACTTAGTTTATTATTTGACTTCTTTGATGAGGTAAATGTATACGGGAAAGTGGTCGCTAAAACCGGGTTCGGTGAGCGAGTTTCTGAGTGGATAACCTTTGTACTGCCCGGTGGTTTGTATTAAATACGGTTTGTTGAAAATACCAGCTTTCCAATAACGGTAGCTAGATCGATCTTCACGAATCAAGGATTCTGATACCATGATTTGGTCGAAGATGTCCCACGAATCACGGTAAGCTAATGTTCCCATTCCGTCTTTAGCCATTTGTTCAAATGGATTGTAGATGCCGCCTTGTTTTACTTCTTCTTTTTTGCGTTTGGCGCCGATTTCTACTTTTACACTTTTGTTGTACGAACCGTCATTTAAGTCGCCCATCGTAATAATTTTAGCGTTGGGGTTGATTTTAAACAACGAGTCCATTATTTTTCTATTGAGTGCGCCAGCGGCTTCTCTAAAAGGGCTGCTTTTCTTTTCGCCGCCCGAACGGGATGGCCAGTGGTTTACGATGATGCTCACTTCTTCGCCGTCTAAAAATCCGGTTACTAATAATTGATCTCTTGTGTAGACTCTTTTATCGGCAATGGCAGAAACGACTACGTCGTCGGTTGTTTCTTCGGTATCTTTTTTATCGGGTTTCGTTTCTTCATTTCTGTAAATCATCAATGGAATGTTGATGTAACTTGTGGGTTTGAAATGCTTCTTTTGGTAGAGTAAAGCCACGTCGATTCCACGTTTATCGGGCGAATCAAAGTGGATGATTCCGTATCCTTTATTGATAAGTTTAGGTTGTTTTACTAAATCTTCTAAAACCAAGCGGTTTTCAATTTCGCATCCACCTATTAAAGTAGGAGAATTCGGATTTTCACCGGTTCCAATCTCAGAAAGTACTTTGGCTAAATTCTCTAATTTCTTTTTATATTTTCTTCCGGTCCAGTTTTGAGAGCCGTTTGGCAAATATTCTTCATCATTATTCGGACCATTAATAGTATCGAATAAGTTCTCTAAATTGTAGAAGGCAACGGTGTGAATTTGATATTTTTTTTGTGCTGAAGCAAAAGATATTGACAATAAGACAATTAAAAGCAGCAAATTTTTATTTATTCTCATAGATGTTACGTTATTATATGATTAAGTTTGGTACAAACTTCGCGCCAAAAGTAATTAATATTATTAAATTAATGTACATTTGCACCGTTAAGAAATCGGTTTCTTACAATTTAAAGTTTAATTTTATCTTAATTTATGAAAAGACTTATTCTAAGTATTTTATTAGTGATGAGTGTTTGCTATTCGCACGCCCAATCAGGAACGGGTTTCTCTGGTTTGGTAGTGGATTCAAAAACACAAAAACCATTACAAAATGTTGTCACAACCATTCAAAACACAAATCTAACTGTTGTTACCAATGCAGAAGGTAAATTTGTATTCAATGATGTTGCTGCTGGAAGTCAGTTGTTACTTGTTAAAAGCCAAGGTTACAAAGAACAATTGTTGACTGTTGATGTTGAAGCTGGAAAAATGTTGGATTTAGGAGTAATTGTTCTTGAAGAAGACATTACTGATGAGCAACAATTGAGTTTAGTAACGCTAACCGACAATGATTTAGGAGATGATAACAGCGGATCTGAAAACACTTCTGGTTTGTTGCAAGCTTCTAGAGATGTGTATCAACAAGCGGCGGCTTTCAATTGGGGTCAGGCGCGATTCAGAATTCGTGGTTTAGACAACGAATATGGAACTACGATGATTAATGGTATCACAATGAATAAAATCTACGATGGTCGTCCGCAATGGGGTAACTGGGGTGGATTAAACGATGCAACTAGAAACCAAGAATTTACAATGGGTTCTGCTCCATCTGATTATACTTTTGGTGGAATATTGGGAACTCAAGAAATCAACACGCGAGCTTCTATATACAGAAAAGGTTCAAGAATATCGTTCTCTGGAACCAATACCAACTACACAGGTCGTGTAATGGGTACACACGTATCTGGAATGAACGCTAAAGGATGGGCTTTTGTAGTGTCGGCTTCAAGAAGATGGGCAGAAGAAGGCTATTTTGATGGAACGGATTACAGCGCAAATTCAGTTTTTGCTTCGGTTGAGAAAAAAATCAACGACAAACACTCGATTAACTTTACTTCAATTTTTGCTCAAAACAGCAGAGGAAAAAGTTCTCCAAATACGGATGAAGTAAACAATTTAATGGGTATCAAATACAATTCCTATTGGGGTTATCAAGATGGAAGAAAAAGAAATTCGAGAGACAAAAACATCGAAGAACCCATCAATATGTTGAGTCACTTTTGGAAAATTAGTCCGAAAACGACTTTAAACACCAATGTTTCTTACCAATTAGGATATATTTCTAACACGCGTTTGGATTTCCAAAACGGAAACAATCCTGACCCAACGTATTACCGTAATTTACCAAGTTACTACTTGAACTTTGCAGACAATTACATTACTGTTGGTGGTGTTACGACCAATCCGGCGGCAGATGCAGCAAGAAACTTTTTCTTATCCAACAGCCAAATCAACTGGGAAGACATGTATGTAGCCAACCAAAACAGCGCTAGCCCAGGAAGAAGTGTGTATGCGTTGTACGAAGATCGTAATGACGATAAACAATTTTCGGCAAACACGGTTTTATTCACCAGTTTATCGGACAATATTTCGATGAATGGTGGTGCAAGTTTCAGAAAATTAAAATCACACAACTACCAAAAATTACTGGATCTTTTAGGAGGTCAGTATTTTGCAGACATCGATCCTTTTTACAGTGGTGATGCGTCACAATCGGATTTGAACAATCCAAACCGTCAAATTGTAGAAGGTGATGAATACGGATACAGCTATAATTTAATGGCTAACGTAATTGATGCGTTTACCCAGTTTAAATTCAGATACAAAACAACCGATTTCTATTTAGCTCAAACCTTTTCTAGAAGTGAATACCAAAGAGAAGGATTGTACCGAAACGGAATTTATGCTAACAATTCATTCGGAAAAGGAAATAAAGTAACGTTTGAGAATTTCGGTTTTAAAGGTGGTTTGACGTATAAAATTACAGGTCAGCATTTGTTGGATTTCAACGGAGCCTATATGTCAAAAGCGCCTGGAATGCGTAATGTATTTTCAAACGCACGTTTGAACAACAACATTACTCCTGATATTCAAAGTGAAAGAATTTCAAGTTTAGACGCTTCGTACATCATCAGAATGCCTAAATTAAAATTGCGTGTGAGTGCGTTTGCTTCTAAAATTCAAAATGCAACTGAGTTATCGTTCTTCTATGGAGAAGGTTTATTTGACGAAGATGCTGTAGGTGATGGAAATGAAGATTCGTTCATCAGTGAAATTGTAACGGGTATCGACAAAAAACAAATCGGTGCTGAATTAGGTTTTGAGTACCAACTTACTTCTACGTTGAAAGTATTGGCTTCGGCATCATACGGACAATATACGTATGATAACAATCCGAATGTAAAATTGAACGATGATGCGCAAGCGTCTGCAACCAATACTAATCCGTTGACTGATTTTGGTCCGGCTTACTTAAAAGATTATCGCTTACCTGGTATGCCACAACAAGCGTATTCATTTGGTTTAGAGTACAGAGATCCACATTTCTGGTGGATTGGTGCCAACATCAACTATTTAGCTGATTCGTATTTAGACGTTTCAAACTTATTGCGAACTTCTAACTTTGTAGTTGAAGAAGACGGTATTGGATATGCGGGTGCTACACCTGATGTAGTACGAAACATCTTAAGACAAGAGAAATTTGATCCATTTGCTTTATTAAATGTAACTGGAGGAAAATCATGGAAAGTAAAAAGTACTACATTCGGATTCTTTGCTTCCATCAATAATGTGTTAGACACAATCTATAAAACAGGTGGATTTGAGCAATCTAGAAAGGCTTCTTTCCCCGATTATCAAGCTGATAATGCTTACGGAACACCTTCTTTTGGTCCGAAATATTTCTATGGTTACGGAAGAACCTTTTTTGTGAATCTTTATGTTAACTTCTAAAAAAAAATGAATATGAAAAAAATAATAAATATAGTTTTCTTGTTGACTCTTACAGTAGGAGTTTTAACGAGCTGTTCTAAGGAAGAAGATTACGAAATTCCACCCTACAAACCTCAGCTTTTTGGTGAGAGTTTTCCTGAGGATGATATCAATTTTAATGCGGTTTTTGACTTTCCAGGTTGGGTGAATTTTGCTGAAGCTGGCACGAGGAAATGGACTGAAAGAGATTTTGATGGAAGTGGATACATTCAATTCAGTACTTTTGGTAGTGGAGAAGCGTCCAATATTGGTTGGGCAATTACACCTACTTTCAACTTAGACAGTACTTCTGGAGAAATATTTATCTTTAAGTCTGCTACCAATTTTGTGGATAATCCCGATAATAAATTAGAAGTTTTAATTTCGTCTAATTTTGATGGAACAAATGTGTTAGCGGCTACATGGACACTTTTGGATGCGGTTGTTGCTGATGAGACAACTAACGGATATGTATACATTGATTCAGGTGAAATTGACTTGTCTAGCTTCAGTGGGAATGTAAACATTGCCTTTAGAGTTAATGGAAATGGCACAACTCTTGACGGATTGTTTCAAGTAGATGATATAAAAGTTTATGAAAAATAAAAATACAGTTATGAAAAACGTAAAAATCATTTTAACAGCATTTGTAGTGACCACATTTTTGGGTTGCTCAAATAGTGACTACTATACTACTCCTGATTTGAGTGGTACTTGTAGCGACCTAACAGCTACTCGTACAACAAACGAGGTTTTGGGCATAGTAAATAATTCATTACAGCAATTTGGGGATGCTTATGATAATGATATCATTGAAGCGTATGTTACCTCAAGTGATGAAGGTGGAAATTTCTTCAAGTCACTTTCTTTGGTTTCTATTGATGGCACAAAAGGATTCAACATTCCTATCGATGCCTACAATTTGTACAACCGATTTGAACCAGGAAGAAAAGTGTACATTAAATTGAAAGATAGACATTATCAAATTAATGAAGATACCGATTCGAAAGAAATCGGCTCGTTTTACAGTGATGATCCGACTACAACAGTAGACGATGCTGTAGGTAGAATATCTGGTGTAGAGTACCAAGATATTATCATTAGAGGATGTACCAATGTACCTGAAACAACCTTAGTAAATAATTTCACTATTGTTCAGGCAAAAAACGATTCAAATTTGAACAAATTAATTGAGTTTAATAATGTTCAATTTACAGATGAATCATTGGGTAAAAAATATTATGACACAACGTTGAACGATATTGGTGGTGCTACAAATCACGAAATCATTGATGAAGATGGTAACAGAATAACAGTTCGAGTTAGTTCATTTGCTACTTTTGCTGGTTCTGCAGTTCCTTCTTTTAATGGAAAATTGAGAGGTGTTTTGACAAAATTCAACGGTGCTTATCAATTTATGATTAGAACGTTAAATGATGTTCAGTTGACCAACCCAAGAATAGTTCCTCTTTATGAAGAATCATTTTCAACGAATTTCCCAAGCTGGATAAAATTTAGTGTGACGGGTGCTCAAGTATGGTCATTGGACACTCAGTTTGGAAATCCTGGTTCTTGCGCTCGTATGTCGGGTTTTGCCAATAACACTAATAATCCAAATGAAGATTGGTTAATTTCTCCTCCAATTAATTTATCTTCAGCATCTATTGCTTCACTATCTTTTGATAATGCTTCAAGATTTGCTGGTAATTTGTTGGAAACTTATATTTCTACTAATTATACTTCAGGTAATCCCAGTACAGCAACTTGGGTATTATTAACTGGAATTACATTAGACACCAATACAAATGCTTATGTATGGACGAATTCTGGAGAAGTAAATATTGATTCTTACACTGGAAATAACAATGTTAGGATTGCTTTTAAATACACTTCAACAAACTCTGCTTCACGAACTTGGGAAGTAGACAACGTAAAAATTACAGGGCAATAATAAATATTAAATATAGCTTATAAAAAAGCGCTTCGTTTGAAGCGCTTTTTTATTGAATTTATCCACGCATTCTATTATCCTACCATTGAAATTTAAATAGAATATATAACAAACTCGTTTCGTTTAATAGCTCTTAACTAAGCACGTCTGTTGGCGCTATAAAGCCACAACAAATAGTTAACGCCTCTTTTGTAGACAACAAAAAATAAGTCTTTTAAAAAGCCCGATTTGACGTCGGGCTTTTTTATACAATACACTTTCGCTAAAGCTTACAAAAGTTTATTTTTGAATTGGAAAACAAACTCTTTTTTAAAAATACATTCGCAGAAAAAGATAGTCAAACCTTCTAAGCATAAAGCTTTTTTAACCACCATATCTCTAAAGTGTATTTAAAAATTATGGGGTTTAGAATAAAAATTGAATTTTGACCCAAACAAAATCAGCTAAAAAATAGTCAAACTGTGCAAGCATTAAGCTTTTCTAACCGTCATATAGTTGAATTGTTTCTTCACTATCAAACTAATTCAATTTGATAAGTAAGTAAATTGTCAATTTTGGTTTTTCTCTCATCGTTTGTTTTCCATCAAATAACAATCTTTAAAGCCAAAAAATGGAACGAGAAAAATTGTATTGTGGAATCGACATTTCCAACGAAACCATCGATGTGTGCATTGAACAACCTGATGGTAGTTTTGTATCTGAAACCTTAAAAAATTCAGGTCTTGGTTTTAGAAAACTACTGCAACTGACCAAAGGAAACACCTATCATTATGTAATGGAATATACAGGTGTTTATCATATGTCGTTGTCGCTTTACCTTGAAAAAAAGGGATGCTTGTACAGTATTCTCAATCCGCTGCAGGTCAAACGCTACATCCAAATGCAACTCGAGCGCAGTAAATCGGATAAAAAAGATGCTAAACACATCTGCTGCTACGGAATTGAACGTAATCCAGAAGTCTATCAAATGCCCGAACAAGAGTATTTTGACTGTCGCTCGTTGAACAATTCGATTGAAACGCTGACTCAGAAAATCACCTCTTTTACCAACAAAATTCATTCGCTACACAAACAAAATTTAAGCAAAAAAACGGTGCTAAAATCCTATGAGCGAATTGTTAAAATGTTGAAAAAAGAATTGAAACTTCTAGAAACTGAATTGAGTGAAAAACTAAAAGAATGGCATCCTGAATTGGTCGAACTAGTGAGTAGCGTAACTGGAATCGGAAAAAGAGCCACTGCCCATTTGATCATTGCTACACAAGGATTCAAGCATACCGAATCCTATCAACAGTTGATTAGTTTTGTAGGATTGAGTCCAAGAGAATACTCAAGCGGAAGCAGTGTTCGGGGAAAGGTCAGGATTTATAAGATTGGGAAGTCAAAACTTCGGAATACACTTTATATGTGTGCCTTAGGAGCGATGAGTACAAATCCGTTTTGTAAACAACTATATGAAAGGCTGGTGGCAAAAGGCAAAAATAAAAAAGTAGCCCTTATCGCCGTTTGTAATAAGTTATTGAAATTGGTTTTTGGTGTGGTACAATCCAATACCAAATTTGACAAAAATTATTTAGCTCAAACTGCTGATCTTGTCACATAAACCAATACAAGTGCATCTGAGCGTTTTTATGAAACAGGATTAATCCAAACAAAAAACCATCCCAAAATAAATCGGGATGGTTTTTTACTAGATTATTTAAATGCTATTATTTTTTAACAATCATGAATTCAGAACGTCTGTTTTGAGCGTGTTGTTCTTCGGTACATTCAGTACATTGAACTTTTAACTCTGATTCACCAAATCCTTTTCCTTCAATTCTTGAAGCTTCAATACCTTTTGATAAAACGTATTGAACGGTAGATTTAGCTCTTCTATCAGATAATGACAAGTTGTAAGCATCACTTCCTCTGCTATCGGTATGTGATTTAGCGAAAATCACCATGTTAGAGTTGTTTTTCATTACTTGAACTAATTTGTCCAATTCGAAGGCACCTTCTTGAGTGATGTTGCTCTTGTCGTATTCGAAATAAATCGGATTAAGGATGATTTCTTTATCCGTTACAATTACATCAATTGGTTGCAATTTCGCTTCAATTTTCGCTTCTGGACCTTTTGATTTTCCAACTGGGAACGAATTTCCTTCGTAACCATCTTTAGAAGCTTGAATGGTGTAATCTTTATCACATTCTACTCGGAAACTAACTTCACCTCTTGAATTGGTTGTTTCTGTTGAAATAACGTTCTTTTTGCTGTCTAAAATAGAAACTTTAGAGTCAGCTAAAACGGCTCCAGTTTTGGCATTCGAAACAATTGTCATTACATCTACACCACAAATTGGATTAGCTCCAAAAATATCGTCGTTACCGTTACGGTTACTTGAGAAGAAACCTCTGTTTTTTTCTTTGTTGAATGTAAAAGCAAAATCGTCTTTCTCACTGTTGATTGGTTTACCCATGTTAACAGCTTCTGATCCATTTGACAAATCAATTTTGTACACATCCAATCCACCTAAACCTTGTTTTCCGGCTGAAGAGAAGTATAACGTTTTGTTATCGTCAGCTATGAATGGGAAGCTTTCATTTCCTTCAGAATTCACTTTCGAACCTAAATTTTCTGGAGCTCCAAAACTTCCGTCTCCATTTACTGCAACTTTCCAAACATCAACACCTCCTAGACTTCCTGGCATATCCGAAGAAAAATAAAGCGTTTTGCCATCTCTACTAACACTTGGATTACTTAATGAATATTCTTTGCTATTAAAAGGTAATGGTTTGATGTTTTCCCATTTATCTCCAGATTTTGTAGCGGTATACAAATTGTTTTTACCCAATTTTAAATTGTTTGCTTTATCTTTTTCAAACAACTTTTCTCTGAAACTGTCGCTTGAAAAATACATCGTGTTTCCATCACTTGTAATCGTTACTGGACCATCGTGGTATTGTGAATTCAATTCGGTTATTGGAGTAGCTTCAGAAAAGTTACCGCCATCACCTAAAGTAGCTTTGTATACATCTAAAAACGGCTCTTCGTTCCAACCATAGTTTTTTCTTGCAGTGTTTCTAGCTGTTGTAAAATACAAGTCATTTCCGTAAAGTACAGCACCAAATTCAGATTTTTCACTACTCACCGGAAGTGAACTAGCTGTATAACCTGACTCTTTGTTAGCCAATTTAGGAACATAATTTGGATTTTCTTTGTACGCTTTTGCTCTTTGATCATTCGGTGCTAAAGCAGCAAACTTTGCCATTTGCTTGTTTGCTTCTTCATATTTACCATTGGCTTTAAGCATTTGGGCGTATCTGAAGTACGTTTCCGCATCTTGATTGGTTTCAGTTGCTTTTGCATACCATGTTGCTGCTTCTGTAGTGTTGAACATGTTATAGTAAGTATCCGCTAATTGCTTATACACATAAGCATCACCTTTACCGTTGTCCACTAATTTCTGGTATGCTTTTGCAGCATCAACATACTCGTATCTGCTGTATAATTTATCTGCTGCTTTAGTGTCTTTATTCTGAGCGATGATCGCTGAACTTATCATACTAAAACTTAATGCTATATATAGATTTTTCATTTTATACTGTCTTTTTAGGTTAGAAATATCTTGGAGATTGTGACACTTTTTTCGGGAAATTCAAATCGAATAACATCATAAACTCGTGAGATGCAGGAGTTACAACATTCAAATCTGAAATAATATGATCGTAGGCATATCCTAAACGTAGATTAGGAGTTATTGCATAACTTACCATAGCGCCAAAAGAGTCTTCAAATCTATACGTTGCTCCTAATTCAAATTTGTCGTACATCAAGAAGTTAGTTGAAACATCAAAAGATGTAGGCGCATTAAATGCAGATTTAACCATTGCAAAAGGTTTGAACTTAAGATTCGGATTAAGATCAAAAACATATCCTCCTGTTAAAAAATAGTGCAACGATTCTGTTCCGAATTGTCTTCCGTTGAAATCCAAGTGAACCGATTTAAACATATTAGGAACCGACAACGACACATAATATTTGTTAGTGTAGTAAAAAAGACCTGTACCTAAATTAAAAAAAGTATTGCTAGTGTTGTCTGCAAAAGCATCATCACCGATATCGGGTACATTGTTGTATACTTCTGTTAACAATCCCACTTTGTGAAACGATGCACCCGCTTTTAAACCAAACGCTAAACGATGTTCTCCTCCCATATTTAATGTATACGAAAAATCTCCGTATAGATTGGTTTCCTCAACAGGGCCAATTTTGTCATTAATTGCTGAGAATCCTAATCCTACATTTTTTCCAACTGGACTATGAAGGAAGAAAGTTCCTGTTGTAGGAGCATCCTCAATTTCTACCCATTGTTTTCTGTATAACAAACCGCCCGAAAGACTCTCTTTAGAACCTGCATAAGCTGGATTTACTACACTTAAATTATACATGTATTGTGTGTAATGTGGATCTTGCTGAGCACTTACATCGAGGAATGCCAAGGCAAACATGGTTAGGAAATATAATTTTTTCATTTTTTTGTAATTTATCATTGTTAGATTTATTTGGTTTTAGTTAGCGTTTCTATTGATGTATACCCAACCTGTTTTGGTTTCAGCATCAGCTCTTTCAATTACATAATAATAAGTACCATCTGGAAGTTCTTCGCCCTTATCAGACTGTCCGGCCCATTCGTTTACATATCCAGCTTTCGAATAAGCTATAGTTCCATAACGATTATATATGTTTAATTGAGTAACGTTAAAGCCACTTAAATTGAAAAAGTCGTTCATCCCATCCCCATTTGGAGAAATCCCTTTCGGAATAATACAAAATATATCATTTGCTGAGAATGTAACTGATGAATCGCAATCAACAAAATCGCCTGGGAAAGTTACAGTACACGTATAATCACCCATGGTTAAAACTTCAAGTGTTGCATTGGTTCCAACGACACTCGTTCCGTTTGACCAACTGTATTCTACATCATTTGGAAAAGAACCAGCAGTTGGAACTACAGTAAGTGTGAAAACAGGACCTATACAATCACCTTCAATCATAAATTCTGGAGAATCGGTAATTGTAACAACAAACGATTCTTCATCTGAACAATTTGTTCCTGTTGTTTGTGCAAAAACATAAACCGTTTGAGATGTTGTCAACGTCAAATTAGTTATTGGATTTACTCCATTAGGTGAAGAATAATAATTGCCCAATACTAAAGTCGGTAGTGTATACGCATCACATGCATCTACATCGTTTATTGGCGCTACATCAGGGGTAACATTGATTATAATAGTCATATCTACTTGAGTAGCACAATAACCAGCATCTGGTGTAAAAGTATAAATAAACGTTCCAGCTACTGAAGTATCAATTGTACTTGATGACCATGAACCAACAATTCCATCATTAGAGGTAGTTGGAAATACTACTGCCGTAGCACCTTGACAATATGGCCCTAATTGAGTAAATAATGGTTGAGCAGCTGCATTAACCGTAACTGATAAAGTAGTTGATACAGCACATTGAAGTGGGTCAGGTGTAAATGTATACGTTACACTGCCCGCAACAGATGTATCAATTGTACTTGGAAACCATGAACCCGTTATTGAATTTATGGATGTCGTAGGTAATGTTGGTGCTGTACTATTCAAACAAATAGCACCTATACCATTAAATGTTGGTACAATATTCGGTGAGTCAATTGTAACATTTAATGTAGTTGTAGTAGCACATTGACCCGTATTTGGTGTAAATGTGTAAATCACAGTACCCGCAACTGATGTATCTATTGTGCTAGGATTCCAAGATCCTGTTATTGAATTTGTAGATGTTGTTGGCAATGTTGGCGCAGCATTATCTAAACAAATATTGGCAATTGGAGTAAAAGTTGGAACTATTGAAGGTGCATCAATAGTAACGTCTAAAGTTGTTACTATCGCACATTGTCCTCCAGCTGGAGTAAATGTATATGTTATTGTTCCAACTATTGAGGTATCAATGGTACTTGGATTCCATGTTCCAGTGATTGAATTGGTAGACGATGTTGGCAATGATGGCGCAACTAAATCTTGACAAATACTTGCAATTGGTGTAAAGGTTGGAACTATTGATGGTGCATCGATAATAACATCTAATGTGGTAACCGTTGCGCATTGACCCGCAGTTGGTGTGAATGTATACGTTACTGTTCCTACAACCGAAGTATCAATTGTGCTTGGATTCCATGTACCTGTAATTGAATTGGTAGAAGATGTTGGTAGCGTTGGCGCTGCCAAATCTTGACAAATATTGGCAATTGGTGTAAAGGTTGGCACTATTGACGGTGCGTCGATAGTAACATCTAAAGTTGTTACTATTGCACATTGACCCGCAGTTGGCGTGAATGTATACGTTACTGTTCCTACAACCGAAGTATCAATTGTGCTTGGATTCCATGTACCAGTAATTGAATTAGTAGAAGATGTTGGTAACGTTGGCGCTGCCAAATCTTGACAAATATTGGCGATTGGAGTAAAAGTTGGCACTATTGATGGTGCATCAATAGTAACGTCTAATGTTACAACCGTCGCGCATTGACCCGCATTTGGCGTAAAAGTATAGGTTACTGTTCCTACAACTGATGTGTCAATCGTACTTGGATTCCATGTTCCGGTAACCGCTGGTACGTTTGTTGAGGACGTTGGTAAAGTCGGTGCAGGAAGTCCTTGACAAATATTAGCAATTGGATCAAAAGTCGAAACCACAGAAGCAGCTACAACAGCTACATCGACAGTGGTTACACTTGCACATTGACCAGCATCTGGAGTAAACGTATACGTTGTAGTTCCAACTACAGAAGTGTCTATACTTGTAGGATTCCATGTTCCAGTAATCGCTGGGGTATTTGTAGATGACAAAGGCAATATTGGCGCTGGTAAACCTTGACAAACAGTCGTTGTAAACGCAAATGTAGGTACAACTGGAGCGTTAAATGTAATCACAACTGAATCTTCGGCAGTATTCAATCCACAAGTAACAACGCAAGTATAAGTACCTGATTGGGTAACTATTAATGTAGAACCTATTTCTCCTGGAATCTGAGTAGTTCCGTTAAACCAAGTATATCCATCTGCATTTTCATTTGTTGATGTGATAGTATAGGATGTTTGATTACATAATACTTGATCATTTCCTAGATCAACATCACAAACAATGTCACAACTTGTTCCACCTGCACCAGTTTGGTTATTATTAGTTTGAACAAAACTAACCGTACCTGGCTGGTTACTAAAGTTTGTGATTAAAACAATATAAAATTGTCCCACTTGAGCATTAGGAATCGTAAAATTCTCGATTGGTGCGGCTGAATAACTACACGCTATAACATTATCTGGAACTCCAATGTTTCCATCTGGATAATCATATAATTGACCACAAATAATTGAAAAATCATTTGAGTTAAATGGACCCCAACATACAAAATCAACATCAATTCCGCCACCACCATTGTTGGTTTGTGCAATTTGGAAGGTTAAATTTCCAGCTTCATTTACATTCATAAAATACCAATTCGGATTCGGAGTAGTAAACAAGCAATCAATTGACCCGTAACTTGGAGCACCTGTAACGTTAGTATAAGTTAAACCTGTATCGCCACAAAATGGCTGAGAATCGCCACAACTAATTTGTGTAAAAAATGGACTAGGTCCAGCCCACGGACTACTATCTGTATCAGAACAAACAGCTCTTACCCAAAACTCATAATTAGTTCCTGGTGTTAAGCCAGTTGCTGTATAAGGAATAGCAGTAACTATTGTCCCAACTGATCCTGCAGTAGGAGTACCTGTACCTGCAGGCTGAACAATCACTTCCCAAGTTGTAGCAGTACTTCCATCTGGATTCAAAGGTTGTGTCCAACTTAATGCCGCTGAGGTTGAAGTCAAAACAATAGCTGTTAAACCAATAGGTTTAGAACAAGTTGGTGCTGGACCACAAGTTACATTAGCAACCCATCCTGCAGCAGTTACACTACCATCAGAAGTGAATACAAATGTCAAACAACCTCCTGGTACTGATGAAGTAATTTCAGGTGGGATTGCATTACCTGCAAAAGTTCCCAAAAGAGTTCCGCCCGTCCCATTTCCTTCATAAACCATTAAATCATCACAGCAAGCTTCAGTACTGAACGACAAGAAAGTAACTGTAACTAAATCTAATGGTCCTGGAGGGCAAATAGTTGTAGTAACGTTAGCATTATTGCCATAATTTGCAGATGATCCTCCTGGATCTGTAAATGTTCCTCCACAAGCTGGTGGAACTTGTTGGGTAGTAATATTGATTCCAACTGACCAATTACTTAAATCAGTGTCAGAACATACATTTCTAACATATAGTGTGTAACATGTATCTGGTGATAATCCTGTAATTAAAAATGGATTAGTGGTGGCCACTTGAAAACCTGTAGATCCTGCATCAGGAGCAGGCGATCCACATGGTAAGGCTAGTACGTGCCATGTTGTTGCGGTACTGTTGTTCGTCCACAATAAAGAAGCAGTTGTTGAAGTAACAGCTGAAGCAACTAAATTAGTTGGTTTCGGACATGTTGGCGCTGGACCACAAGTCACGTTGGCAACCCATCCTGCTGCGGTAACACTACCATCAGAAATAAATACAAAAGTTAAACATCCCCCCGGAACTGCTGAAGTTACCTCTGGTGGAATTGCAGTACCTGCATAACTTCCTAAAAGTGTCCCTCCAGTTCCAGACCCTTCATACACTAATAAATCATCACAACATCCTTCAGTTGCAAAAGATAAGAAAGTGACGGTAACTAAATCTGTGGCATTATCTGGACAAATAACAGTTGTAACATTGAGGTTATTTGCATAATTCCCCGAAGCACCGCCTGGATCGGTAAATGTTCCTCCACAAGCAGGTGGAACTAATTGAGTGTTAATGTTGATTCCTGTAGACCAATTACTTAAATCGGTATCAGAGCATACACCTCTTACATATAACGTATAACAAGTAGCTGGAGATAATCCTGTTATTAAAAATGGATTAGTCGTTGCTACTAGAAAACCTGTTGTTCCTGCATCTGGAGCCGGAGATCCACATGGTAACGCAAGGACATGCCATGTTAACGCAGTACTATTACTGGTCCATTGCAGGGTAGCATTAGTTAATGTTATACCTGACGCAACTAAATTAGTTGGCCTTGGACAAGTTGGAGTTGTACAAATATTTAGTACACTAATCCATGAACTAAAATCACCCGGTCCGCATTCATCTCTCACATAGATATCATAACACGTATCTGGAAGTAAACCATTAACTAGTGCGTTGGTATTAGTAGTAGAAGTTAGATACCCAGTAGTTCCAGCATTTGGCGCTGGTGAACCCGCAGGAACGGCAATCATATTGAATGTAGTTGCACTACTATTTGAGGTCCAAGTTGCATTAACTGAACTCGAAGTAATTCCGTTTACTGAAAGTCCGTTTGGATTAGGACAAGTTGGTGGCGGGCCACACGTAATATTAGCTATCCAACCCGGACGAACCACTGATCCATCACTTCTAAAATTAAAGGTTAAACAACCACTTGGGTTGGCAGCAACAAATGGCCCTGGTATTGCAGTTCCCCAAAATGCTCCTGGGATAGTCATCGGTCCAAAACCAATTCCGTTTGGACTTGCAATCTGAGCTGCAGGTAATACTGAGTTTGCGTTATAAACATAGATCCCATCAAAAGATGGTTCGGTATTGAAAGCTGTAAATGTTACTGTAACCACATCTCCAGGTACGGTAGGACAAATGGTAACCGTAATATTTTCACCGTTGGTATAATTTCCTGTTGTGCCTCCTGAATCCACATAATTACCGCCACAAACGGGTGGCAATGCAGATGTTGTATAACAAATAGGTCCAACCCATGCACTAGAAGAGGCTGAACATACAGCTCTCACATAAAAACAATAATTTGTAGTAGGCAATAAACCTGTTTGATTGAATGTATTTGTTGTAGAAGTACCTGTTGGAACTCCAGTTGGAGGCGTAGTACCTACTAAATGTTCTATTTCAAAAGTTGTAGCAGTACCCGTCCATGATAAGGTTGATGTAGTCGCTTGAGGCGCAGCAGCTAAACCTGCTGGATCCAGACACTTTTCAACTACTTGAACATTATCTAACAACCATCGGTCACCTGTTAAAGAATTTGATGGTTGTGTATATTTCATTACAAAAGCAATGTATACATTTTGTCCAGCATAAGCAGCTAAATTAATTACTTTTTCGTCACATACATTGAAGACCGCTGAAAGTTCGTCTTCTGTATATGTTGCTAAAGTAGTGGTATACGACGCTGGCAAATTCTGATTCGAAGTTCCTGGAGCCAATTTCACTTCATAAGTGGTGCCTGAATTTCCGGCCGTGAACGTTCTTGAGAAAAATCGTAGTTCTCCATTTACAGGAACCAACACTGACGGAGTAGACAAATATTCTTCGGTGGAAACACCTTGAGCAATGTTCTGTCTGTTCATGTATGCGGCTAAAGTTCCTTGACATGAGTTTGGATTGGTAGACCAATCTACAGTTCCACCCACACCGATGTCAAAAACAGCCCAATCGGTCGGCGGAAAAGTGGTTCCTTCAAATCCTTCTAGAGGCAATCCCTGAGAATATCCTGTAAAAGAGCAAATAAAGGCGAAAAGTAATAATGTAATTTTCCTCATTTTAGTTTTTTTAGTTTGTTGATTATGTAGTTTGTTCTATTAACTCCCAAATTTAAAAAAATTTGTGAAAAAATAATTAAAAAAATAGGCTTTAACCTTATTTTCTGTTTATCAGCATGTTTTATCGACGAAATACAAATATTCTCGATGATATTCACTACTTTTACGCTTTAAATTGATTGTATGTTAGAGAAAGAAAGAACAAATTTTGAAAAAACAGTCTTAGTGGGAGTAGTCACTCAATCCCAAAATGAAGAAAAATTAAAAGAATATTTAGACGAATTAGAATTTTTAACGTTTACCGCGGGTGGAGAAGTTCATAAACGCTTTTGGCAAAAAATGGATAAACCCAATCCGAAAACCTTCTTAGGAACAGGAAAAATGGACGAAATTCATCACTATGTTAAAGAACATGAAATTTCGACCGTAATATTTGATGATGAATTGTCGCCCTCGCAACAAAAAAATATTTCTAAAATCCTCGATTGCAAAGTTCTAGACCGAACCAATTTAATTTTGGACATTTTTGCACAAAGAGCCGAAACTTCGTATGCGCGTACTCAAGTGGAATTAGCTCAGTGTCAGTATTTATTGCCGCGTTTATCAGGAATGTGGACACACCTTGAACGTCAAAAAGGTGGAATTGGATTGCGTGGTCCAGGTGAAACTGAAATTGAAACCGACCGTCGAATTGTGCGTGATCGTATTGCCTTGTTAAAAGATAAAATCAAAACTATTGACCGGCAAATGTCGGTGCAACGTGGCAATCGCGGCGCTATGGTTCGGGTTGCTCTTGTTGGATATACCAATGTTGGAAAATCCACGTTGATGAACGTCATCAGTAAAAGCGAGGTTTTTGTGGAAAACAAACTTTTTGCCACTTTAGATACAACGGTGCGGAAAGTAGTAATTGGCAATTTGCCTTTTTTGCTTTCGGATACGGTTGGTTTTATTAGAAAATTACCGACTCAATTGGTCGAATCGTTTAAAAGTACGTTGGACGAAGTCCGCGAAGCCGATTTATTACTGCATGTGGTCGATTTATCGCATCCCGATTTTGAAGATCACATCGAATCGGTGAATCAAATTTTGATGGATATTAAAAGCAACGACAAACCTACGCTGATGGTCTTCAACAAAATTGATGCCTACCAACATTTGACTATTGATGAAGATGATTTGATGACCGAAAAAACCACCAAACATTACACTTTGGAAGAATGGAAACAAACGTGGATGTCGCGCATCGGAAAAGATAAAGCGTTGTTTATATCGGCGATTGAGAAAGAAAATATTGAAGAGTTTAGAGAACGTGTGTACAATAAAGTACGTGAAATTCACGTGACGCGATTTCCGTACAACAAGTTTTTATACCCCGATTTTAAAGATATTGTGGTCGAATAAATCCGGATTGCGATAGCGGTTGGAATGAAAAGCCCGGAACAAAAAAAGAGTGTGTTTCTAGGAGAAAAAAAGCGACTGAAAGAAGCTCTTTTTACGACTGAGAAACACCTCTTTTTTTGTGAGGACTTGTAGTGAAAAACGCGGACATTCGCCCACCAAAAATCAGTTGTTAAAAACCGAAATTTGCGCCTAAACCTATGACTTGACGCGTTTGGAATCCTCTAAAAGCGTTGTCATCATACAAAGTTTGGAAGGCGAAATTAGTCGACAAATATTTATTGATTTTCATCACGATATTCAACTGATAATCCAGGTCGACATTTTGAGCATCTTCGAGGTAATTGGTGTATAAATTTACGATGTTTTCTACCGACACATTTTCCATCACATTGAACTTGTAGTATCCGTTTACAGCGGCTCCAAATTCTACGCGATTGGTGCGTCCTTGCTCTACTCCGAAAGCCGAACCGTTTACCGTAAATTGTTTGTCAACGTAAATTACCTTAGTGGTTGCAGGAGCAAAATTAAATTTTAAATTATCGCTTTTTTTCCACAACATACCGGGTCCGAATTGCAAAAATGTTGGTGATAGAAAATGTGAATTTCTCACCGCGCGATCAGCAGGATCGAAACCGGAATCCATTTGTGTTTTTCCGTTGAAAAAAGCGGAGTAAAACCAATTCCCAAATGCTTTTTTACCCAAAAGTGAATTGAGTTCCAAACGGTCGTCTGTTTTTTGCGCGTCGGCATCTTTGATTTTGGTAATTCCGTAGCCTGCGATGAATTTATTGTCCCAATTCCACGTGTCTTTTTTATAATTGAAATCGTAATTTACGCCGATGTTTCCCGAGAAATTACTTTGTCCGCCCGCTTGCCAATTGGTAAAAGTAGATTGATTGGCCAAAAGGGTAAACGTTCCTTTTTTCACCCATCCGTTGGGTTTGTCTGCACCGATTTTGGTGGCTTCTTCTGTCTTTTTTAAATTCTCTTTTTCGGTTGTTTGACCCGTTGAAAACAGAGTTATTGATAGTACAATTGCTGTTAGAATTCTTTTCATGAGGTTATTTGTTAAAATTCGAGTGCAAAGGTAGTATTACATTTGACTTTAACAAATTTATGATGGATTCTAAGGTGTTGATTGTGTAGAAATTAAACTACTTTGCTTTTTTGAATAATGGCACAGCCGAACACGCTTCGCCATACATAATGCTTTTGGCAAATGGTTGTAAGTATTGCGCTACCAATACATACGCACTTTCGGGAACTGGTTTTTTGGAACAGCCTTTTATGATGACGGGTTTGTCTTGATACTGAGTATAATCAAGTGAATGTAAAATAGTTTGATACAATGCAGTTTCTAATTCGGATACCGTTCCCAACACCACTTTTTTGGCAAAAGGCGCTACGTGGATCGTAACCAAAATACTGGCCCAAGCCGGAATGATTGCGTCGGTTGAGCAATGAATTGCCACATACTGATTTTGATATTGCGCCCAATCGTGGTTTTTTAACGCTTCACGGAAGTCTTTTTCTTTGAGTAGAAATCCTTCGAAAAGCCATTGCGAAATGTCAATTTGCGTTCGAGTTCCGCTCGGATAATAGTCTTCTAAGTCGAACACTTCGAGAGCGGAATTGGTGACTCGGTTTATGATTTCTTCCATAACTTAGTTGTCGGTTGTCGGTTGTCGGTTGTCTTTGTATGGACTGACAACCGTTAACCGACAACTATCTTAAAGCATTCCTAATTCTAATTTTGCTTCTTCGCTCATTAAATCTTTGCTCCACGGCGGATCGAACGTGATTTCCACTTCGCACGATTTAATGGCGTCGATTTTGGCTACTTTTTCTTCTACTTCGCGTGGCAATGTTTCGGCCACTGGGCAATTCGGCGAGGTTAATGTCATTAAGACTTTTACTTCGTTGTCTTCGTTGATCATTACGTCGTAGATTAATCCGAGTTCGTATATATCGACTGGAATTTCTGGGTCATAAATGCTTTTTAATACTTTTACTACGCTTTCGCCTAGGTTGATTTCGTCTTTAAATTCTTCCATATTTATGCTGAACTTGTTTCAGTATCTTTAATTATTTGTTTTTTTGTTTTTTGCCACAAAGGCGCAAAGGCACTAAGTTTGTTTTTTAAACCATATAAGGCATATAAGTTCATTTAAGTTTTCTTAAAAGCGTACCATATACTTTAATTTTTATTGCTAAACGCCAACGCGTACATTTTAATTTCTTTAATCATCGAAACCAATCCGTTGGCGCGTGTAGGCGATAAATGTTCCTTCAATCCGATTTGGTCGATAAAATCGGTGTTGGCTTCTAAAATATCGGATGGCTTCTGATTGGAAAAAGCCCGAATCAAAATCGCAATAATTCCTTTGGTTAAAATGGCATCGCTATCTGCTGTGAACACCACTTTATCGTCATTTTGTTCTCCGTGCACCCAAACTTTCGACTGACATCCTTTAATGATGTTGTCTTCGGTTTTGTACTGCTCATCAATCAGCGGTAAGCTTTTTCCTAAATCGATGATGTACTCGTAGCGTTGCATCCAATCGTCAAACATTGAAAATTCGTCTACTATTTCGTCTTGTATTTCTTTAATCGTCATGTGTTGTAATTTATGCTGAATCACTTCCGCATCTTTTCACTACTTCTCTTGCTTTCCAAATGAAGTGATTTTGGTAATTAACGCTTCTATTTCGGCAGGAGGAAATCCGTGGTCAAAATCGACCGTTTGATATTCTTTTTCCTGACTAGTAACTTTCAAGTTGGCAATGGCCGCACCGTCGTAAAAACGTTTTTGTGTCGGATCTTTGAATGTAGGCAAATCGTTTAATTGAATCTTTTGAAAAGCGGCTATCAACTCCTTCATGTCACTGTCGGAAATTTTTGTCGTTTCGCCTTTATCCACAGCATTTCGATCGCTAGTAACCGTAACCGCACCATTTTCGATAGTTATTTTTTCGTAAAAACCTCTCGTAGTAGCCACGTATTCTATCTTGGGCATGTTTTGTTGATTCATAGCACTAACTTTTGATGCCGTAGCCGATTGGTCTACCGCTTTCTTTTGGCAATTGCAACTCACAAAGGCAAAAGCGATTGCGAAAATTAAATACAGGTTTTTCATAATTTCTATTTTTTAAGACAACATCTGTTGCGCTTTTTTTACGGCTTCGACAAAGATATCAATTTCTTCCTTGGTATTGTAAAAAGCAAAACTTGCTCGTATCGTTCCAGGAATGTTAAAGAAATCCATAATCGGTTGTGCGCAATGATGTCCAGTTCTGACTGCTATACCTAATTTATCGATAATCGTGCCAATGTCATACGGATGAATGCCATCGATGTTGAACGATATGACCGAAGTTTTATTTGAGCTGGAAAGTTCGGGACCAAAAATCTTCAATCCGTCGATTTGCAGCAATTTTTCAGTAGCATACACCAACAATTCGTGTTCGTAGGCTTCAATATTCTCAAAACCGATTTCGTTCAAATAATCAATCGCAGTTCCGAGTACGATTCCGCCTTCAATATTCGGTGTTCCGGCTTCAAATTTATGCGGTAAATCGGCATAAGTCGTTTTTTCAAACGAAACCGTTGCAATCATTTCGCCGCCGCCTTGATAGGGTGGTAATTTTCTGAGCCATTCTTCTTTCCCATACAAAATTCCGACTCCAGTTGGTCCGCAGATTTTATGTCCAGAAAATACATAAAAATCACAATCTAACGCTTGCACATCGGGTTTTAAATGCGGAGTTGCTTGTGCGCCATCAATCAAAATCGCTGCACCTACTTGATGCGCTTTTTCGATCATTAGTTGTATCGGATTAATGGTTCCCAAAGCATTCGAAATATGATTGACTGCCACAATTTTTGTCTTTTCTGACAGTAATTTTTCATACTCAGAAAAAATCAATTCGCCGTTTTGATTCATCGGAATGACTTTCAACGTCGCGCCCGTTCGTTCGCACAACATTTGCCACGGCACAATATTGCTGTGGTGTTCCAAAGCCGAAACCAAAACCTCATCGCCCACTTTCACAATCGAAGCAAATCCGTTGGCAATCGCGTTGATGGCATGTGTTGTTCCGGATGTAAAAATCACTTCGTGTGAAAATTTTGCATTAATGTGGCATTGAATTGTACCACGAGAAACCTCATACGCATCGGTAGCCAACTGACTCAGCGTATGAACGCCACGGTGAATGTTCGCATTGATGGTTTGGTAATAGTTGGCAATAGCGTCAATTACCACTTGTGGTTTTTGGGATGTCGCTCCGTTATCGAAATAAACCAAAGGTTTACCGTTGACTTTTTGTGAAAGAATCGGGAAATCGGCGCGTATTTTCTGAATGTCTACCATTGTTTATTTAGAATTTTTCTAAATACAAAAGTAGTGAAATTGAAACTCATTTTTACCAAACAGATGTTAATAATTTAAGTGACACATTAACACAGATTCCACAAATTAGCGTAGATTTTTTATCTTTTACTTAAAAATAACTTTATTATAAATTAATTACATTTTTAACACAGATTCCACAAATTAGCGCAGATCTTTTTTATTTTAATTTGTGAAAATCTGTGTCATCTGTGTTGATTATTTAGTTTCCTCTTTGTGAAAATCTGTGTCATCTGTGTTGATTATTTTGTATTTTGCATAAAAATTATTGACATGAAAAAATTCCTCAAAATCTTCGCCGTTCTACTTTTAATCGTTATTGTTTACTTACGGATTTCCATCTATCCACAACTCGATTTGATTTCTGGTTTTGCCTCTAAAAGTGTGGCATCGGGACATTTTTTGGATAACCGAAGTTTGGAAACCATTCAGCAAGGCGACAACGACATTGACAAAGTCGATTGGGCAGCCAATGAAATAGATGACAAAGGTCGATTTGCAACCGCGAACGTACACGGATTAAAAGAACGCAAAGCCATTTACCGTGAAGGTTTGGGCGCGACATTAATCAACGATGATTTTGATGTTTCAAAACCGTATTTGGTTCCGAAACGCACGCAAATCAAAAATAATTTGCCTTTTCCGTATGGCGACAATGAACCAACGGACACTGTTTTTTCAAACATTAATTACAACGTATTGAATGCTGTAGTAGACAAAGCTTTTGATCAAAAAGGGCAAAAAGACAAACGCACTCGTTCAGTGATTGTGATTTATAAAGACAAAATCATCGCTGAAAAATATGCCGATGGCTTCAATAAAAACTCTCGGATTTTAGGCTGGTCGATGACGAAAAGTTTGACAGGAACGTATTTCGGAATCTTGCAAAAACAAGGCAAAATCGACATCATGAAACCCGCGCCAATCGCCGAATGGAAGAACGACGAACGCGCAACGATCACTATTAACGATTTGCTACACATGAACTCAGGTTTGGAATGGGAAGAAGATTACAGCAAAATTTCCGACGTAACCAAAATGCTTTTTATTGCCGAAGACATGACCACGCCGCAAATCGATAAACCACTCGTTGAGAAACCCAACAAAAGGTGGAATTATTCGTCGGGAACGACCAATTTACTAAGCGGAATTCTAAGAAAACAATTCAAAACACACCAAGAATATTTGGATTTTTGGTACAGCAGTTTGTTTGATAAAATCGGAATGCATTCGGCTTTGGTCGAAGTGGATATGAATGGGAATTTTGTAGGTTCGTCTTACGGTTGGGCAAACACACGCGATTGGGCGAAATTTGGTTTACTCTATTTGCACAAAGGAAATTGGAACGGCGAGCAATTGTTTGACGAAAGTTGGTCCAAGTATGTTGCTACACCGACCAACACTTCCCACGGAAATTACGGTGCACAATTCTGGCTCAACGCCGGTGGAAAATTCCCCAACGCGCCCGACGATATGTACTACGCCAGCGGGTATCAAGGGCAAATGGTTGCGATTTTTCCGAGTCATGATTTGGTGATAGTGCGCATGGGATTGAGCGAAGATTTCGATTTTAATGGATTGCTGAGTGGTGTGGTGGCGAGTTTGAAAAAGTAATTCTTCTTTTTTCCGTATCATAATATAATAAATTCTATATTCGAAACAAAAAAATACATTTATGATATCTAATATTTTAAAATTTCTTACCTTATTTTACGTTTCTTTTCTTCTATTATCGTGTAGTAAAGATGATCAAGAACAAGAAGATTTTGGGACAACTACTGGAAATTATTTTCCTTTGGTCACAAACAACAAATGGTGGTATCAAAATAATGACGAAGAGGTAAGTCTAGTATATGTAAGTTCTCTAACTAATTTTAACGACATTCCTTACCATCGCATACATGATGATTCAAGTGAGTATGAAATCCCTACGTGGATAACTAAGAAAGGAGCATCATATTATCAAAAAGTTGGAGAAGTTCTTTTATCCCAAGGGAATGCTACAATAAATGTTGGTGAATACGAAATAAAACTGTTAAGGGATGACCTATCAGTTGGTGAGACTTGGAGCGGTTCTTCTCCTTTGAAAGTTCTAGTTTTTAATGGTGGAACTCAGCAGAGTTTACCTTCTTCAATAAGTTACACCGCCACAATTCTAGCGAGAGATGTTACTGAAACAATCTTCAATTATACATACACAAACATAATTAAAATGCGAATGGAAGTCGTTGAGAGAATAGACTCACAAACAATATACATTACCACTGAATATTGGTTTGCAAAAGATGTTGGTCTGATAAAGGAAAGTGTTACTAGCAGTGCCGACAATATAAACAAAACCAGGTATTTAACTAGTTTTGAACTTAACTAATTCAATTAGAATAGTGATCTTATTTACTATTTTAGTAGTATGGTGGCGAGTTTGAAAAAGTAATTTCACAAAAAAAATACAAGTTTTTACCCTAAATATGTAAAACTAGAAACCGCATTCGCTTCTACCTTTGTTCGGTTAATCTAAAATGATACTATCATGAACATGAAACGAATATTTGGCGGTTTACTTACCGTTTTGGGAATTGGCGGATTAATTTACGCCGCAACGATTTTTGCTGACACATCCGGAAGCGAACGCGACATAAAATCACTCATTATATACGGAGTTTTAGGCGTTGTGTTCTTTATTTCCGGAATTGGATTGGTGAAAACGACCAAAGACGAATCGTAATTAGTATTCAGAATTTGATTATATAAACTTACTCAACCGCAAGGTTCGCAAAGTTATACGCAAAGGGCGCGAAGTGTAATTAACTTCGCGCCCTTTGTGCTTTTTCCTTGCGTTCTTTGCGGTTAGACTTTACAGGTCAAACCCCAAATTCACACCTAATTTAGTAGCAATAATCTTCGTAATGCGTTGCTTTAGTTCAGGTATTTTGATGCTTTCAATGACTTCGTTCGAAAATGCATACATCAATAAGGCTTTGGCTTCTTTCTTCGGAATTCCGCGTTGTTGCATGTAAAACATAGCACTTTCATCCAATTGACCAATCGTGCAACCGTGTGAACATTTTACATCGTCGGCAAAAATTTCCAATTGTGGTTTGGCGTTGATTGTCGCTTTATCACCTAATAAAATATTGTTGTTTTGTTGGAACGCGTCGGTTTTTTGAGCTTCTTTTTCTACGTAAATTTTTCCGTTGAAAACACCCGTCGAACTTCCTCCCAAAATGGTTTTGTAGTTCTGATGACTTTCGCAATTCGGCGTGGCGTGATTTACCAAAGTATAATGATCCACGTGTTGCTTGTCGCCAATAATCGTAATTCCTTTTAAAGTCGAATCGATGCGTTCACCAAAATGATAGAAATTCAAATTGTTGCGGGTAATATTTCCACCGAATGAAAACGTGTGCACCGAAACTCTACTTTCTTGTTTTTGAGAAATATACGTGTTGTCAATCAGGTTGGCCGATTGCAAATCGTTTTGAATTTTATAGTAATCGGCGATGGCACGTTTTTGAGCAAAAATCTCGGTAACCGAATTGGTCAACACCGGGTTTTCATTCAAACTTTGATGTCTTTCGATAATTTGCACGTGCGCATTTTCGCCTACAATGACCAAATTTCGGGGTTGTACCATCAAAGCGTTTTCTTTTCCAGTCGAAAAATAAATGATTTCGATGGGTTTTTCTACGACTTTACTTTTCGGAATGTTGATGTACGCTCCTTCATTCGCAAAAGCGGTGTTCAAAGTGGTTAAACTTTCGTCTTTGCTGGCAATTTTATTGAAATATTCGTCGATGACCATTTTGTATTTGGGTTTGGTCAACGCCGATGACATCAGGCAAACGTCCAATCCGTCGTGCGTCGTTGACGACAAAAACGAAGAGAATTTTCCGTCTACAAAAATCACTTTATACGTGTCGATTTCGTGCAAAAAGTACTTTCTAACTTCTGCTAATTCGACTGCATTTTCGTGTTTTGGGAATACCGAATACTCATTTTTTAGAATGGTATTCAGCGACGTATATTTCCATGCTTCCTCTTTTTTAGTAGGGAAACCTTTACTTTCAAAGTTTTTTATGGCCGATGTGCGCACATCATGAAGCTCTGAATGAACATCGATTTGTTCTTCAAATGCCATGAAAGATGATACTAATTTTTCTTTTAAATCCATTTTCTATGTTTATGGTTTATGGTTTTTAGTTTATGGTTGCGAGAACAATAAACAATAAACTACAAACAGTTAGACCAACTCGCTTTTAATCCAATCATATCCTTTTTCTTCCAACTCGTACGCCAGTTCTTTTCCGCCTGATTTTACGATTTTTCCGTCCATTAACACGTGTACGAAATCGGGAATGATATAATCTAACAAACGTTGGTAGTGTGTGATGACCAACACCGCGTTGTTTTCGTTTTTCAATTTGTTCACGCCGTTGGCTACAATACGAAGCGCATCAATATCCAAACCTGAATCGGTTTCGTCCAAAATCGCCAATTTAGGTTCTAACATCGCCATTTGAAAAATCTCGTTACGTTTCTTTTCACCACCCGAAAAACCTTCGTTTAACGAACGCGATAAAAATTTACGGTCGATTTCGAGTAATTCTGATTTCTCGCGAATTAACTTCAGCATTTCGTTGGCTGGCATTTCTTCTTTTCCGTTGGCTTTTCTACTTTCGTTAATTGCCGTTTTCATGAAATTGGTTACTGAAACACCCGGAATTTCAACGGGATATTGAAACGACAAGAAAACGCCTTTATGCGCGCGTTCTTCTGGTGCTAAATCGGCTAAATCTTCTCCGTCAAGAGCAACAGATCCATCGGTTACTTGATAGTTTTCATTTCCAGCAATCACTGCTGAAAGTGTACTTTTTCCGGAACCATTCGGACCCATAATCGCGTGTACTTCGCCTGCATTGATTTCAAGGTTGATTCCTTTTAGTATTTCTTTGTCTTCGACACTCGCGTGTAGATTGGTGATTTTTAACATATTTAATTTGGAAATTAGTTAATTTGGAAATTTGAAAATTCCACATTTACTTTTGTTTAGATGTAATTATTATTTTATTTACTATTCTTGATATATTATTAATTTGTTCCATTAAACCGTTTACATTTGGATAGTTATCCGAAAATTTACAAAGCTCTAACCAATATATTGTCTCTTCAATCTCTTTAGCAGAAATTTTAAACTTATGAATAAAATCTGCTTTGCTTTCTGCGTTTTGAGCTTCCCTAATATTTGCTCCAATTGAAGTTCCTGACTATAAAAGCTGATTTGCAATTACAAATTTCTTGTCTTCTTGTAAGCCTTCTGAATATTTTATAATATCTAAGGCAAATTGAAAAGTTAATTTTACAATTACGTTTTCTTTAGCTTCCATTTTCAAATTTTCAAATTACGACATTTTCAAATTCATTATCCAACTGAGCCTTCGAGTGAAATCTCAAGTAATTTCTGAGCTTCGACAGCGAATTCCATTGGTAATTTATTCAACACTTCTTTACTGAATCCGTTTACGATGAGCGCAATCGCTTTTTCGGTTGGGATGCCGCGTTGGTTGCAATAAAACACTTGGTCTTCACCGATTTTTGAAGTCGTCGCTTCGTGTTCGATTTTGGCGGATGAATTTTTACTTTCGATGTACGGAAAGGTGTGTGCTCCACAATTATTTCCCATCAACAAAGAATCGCATTGCGAGAAGTTTCGGGCGTTTTCAGCATTGGCGCTGATGCGAACCAAACCACGGTAACTGTTTTGAGATTTTCCAGCTGAAATTCCTTTCGAAATAATAGTTGATTTGGTGTTTTTACCCAAATGCACCATTTTGGTTCCCGTGTCGGCTTGTTGGAAATTATTGGTTACGGCTATCGAATAAAACTCTCCAATCGAGTTGTCGCCTTTTAAAATTACAGATGGATATTTCCATGTTACGGCCGAACCCGTTTCGACTTGCGTCCAAGATATTTTGGCGTTTTTCTCGCAAATTCCTCTTTTGGTTACGAAGTTAAAAACGCCGCCTTTTCCTTCTTTATTTCCAGGATACCAGTTTTGTACGGTAGAATATTTGATTTCGGCATTGTCTAAAGCGATGAGTTCGACTACTGCGGCGTGCAATTGGTTTTCATCCCGACTCGGCGCAGTACATCCTTCCAAATACGACACATAACTGCCTTCATCAGCAATTAAAAGCGTACGTTCAAACTGACCCGTTCCGGCTTGATTGATCCGGAAATACGTCGACAATTCCATCGGACAATGAACGCCTTTCGGAATGTAACAAAAACTTCCATCGGAGAACACAGCCGAATTTAAAGCGGCATAAAAATTATCTCGTTGTGGCACAACCGTTCCTAAATATTTCTGAACTAAATCAGGATATTCACGAATCGCTTCCGAAATACTCATAAAAATGATGCCTTTTTCAGCCAATGTTTTTTTGAAAGTAGTCGCTACAGAAACTGAATCAACTACAATATCCATGGCGACATTGTTCATCATTTTTTGTTCGTCAATCGAGATGCCCAATTTTTTGTACATTTCTAAAAGATCGGGATCAACGTCGTCTAACGTTTTATTCGGATCGGCTTTTTTGGGTGCCGAATAGTATGAAATCGCTTGAAAATCAGGTTTTTCATAATGTACGTTCGCCCAATTGGGTTCGGTCATTTCTTGCCATGCACGAAATGCTTCGATGCGCCAATCGGTCATCCATTGTGGTTCTTCCTTTTTCAACGAAATGGCACGAACAATGTCTTCGTTTAGACCAATTGGGAACGTCTCCGATTCTAAATTGGTGTAAAATCCGTATTCGTACTCTTTGTTTTCGAGTTCAATTTTTAAATCGTCTTCGGTATATTTTGACATTTTTAAAATTTAAAGATTAAAAAATTTAAAGATTAAAAAATTCTTTAAATTCTTAATCATTTTTAGTTTCTATTTTTGAATTCAGATACTTGATGAAATTGGAAAGGTTTTGAGAAATTTCTATACTCAAAAGCAAGCTTTCCTGAATTTCGTCATCTGATAAAAATTCTAATTCTCTTGCTAACACTATCATGTTTCTGACTTCTGCACAACTTCCTTTGGCAATTTTTAAATAACGTATAAATTGCTTGTTATTATTATATTCGGATCCTTCCGCAATATTATTAGTAATCGAAATTACCGCTCTTTTTATTTGGTCTTTAAAACCAAATTCTTTTTCTAGTGAAGACTTTTTTAAAATATTAAAGACTTTTTTTGTCAATAAAACTCCTTTTTTATGAACTTCAAATTCTTCAAAAGTTTTAGTCATTTATTATAATTTAAAGATTCAAAAATTTAATGATTTAAAGATTTTGTATGGCGTTAAATTTTTACAGGTTTAGAGTTTTTTAATCTTTTAATTTTTCAATCTTTCAATTCTATAACGAAAATGATTCTCCGCATCCACATGTTCTGCTTGCATTCGGATTGTTGAATACAAATCCTTTTCCGTTTAATCCGCCCGAAAATTCTAAAATGGTTCCGGCTAAATACAAGAACGACTTCTTTTCAACCGCAATTTTCACGTTGTTGTCTTCAAAAACTTTATCGTTTTCACCGAGTTCTTTGTCGAATTTTAATTCATACGATAAACCCGAGCAACCGCCACTTTTTACGCCTACTCGAACGTAATCTTTGGACGCGTCAAAACCATCGTCTTTCATCATGTCGATGATTCTCTTACTGGCTGTATCAGATACTTTGATCATAGCTTATTTTGATTTTGTCTAAATAAAGGACAAAGTTACTACAATTATCTATTTTTATTGCAATTCATAACATTTTTATAACGAATGATGAAATAGAAAAAATTGATTTTGTCTTTATTTCACTGATCATTTTAGTAAATTGCAGCTCTTTTAATTCTCAAATAATCATGAAATTATATCCTATAGAAGCTGGAAATTTTAAACTTGACGGTGGTGCAATGTTTGGCGTTGTCCCAAAAACCCTTTGGAACCGAACGAATCCAGCCGACGAAAACAACCTGATTGATATTGCTGCACGTTGTCTTCTAATTGAAAATGGCAACCGATTGATTTTAATTGACACCGGTATGGGCAACAAACAATCGGATAAATTTTTTAGTTATTATTCGCTTTGGGGAAGTCATTCACTTGATAAATCATTAGCAAAATACGGATTTCATCGCGATGACATCACCGATGTTTTTATGACGCATTTACATTTTGATCATTGTGGTGGAAGTGTAAATTGGAATGCCGACAAAACTGGGTATGAAGTAGCGTTCAAAAATGCAAAATATTGGACGAATGAAAACCATTGGGAATGGGCAACAAAACCCAATGCGAGAGAAAAAGCATCGTTTTTGCACGAGAATTTGATTCCGATGCAAGAAAGCGGACAACTTCATTTTATCAAACGGCCTGAAGGCGACTTTGGGTTTTCGAACGAATTGGGTTTTGATATTTTTTATGCCGATGGACACACCGAAAAACAAATGATTCCACACATTCAATACCAAGACAAAACCATTGTTTTTTGTGGCGATTTGTTGGCTACGGCCGGACATATTCCGATTCCGTATGTGATGGGATACGACACACGACCGCTTTTAACGATGGGTGAAAAAACCAAATTCATGCACGCCGCTGCCGACAAAAACTATTATTTAGTACTCGAACACGACGCGCACAACCAAATCATTACTGTAGAAAATACCGAAAAAGGAGTTCGATTGAAAGAAGTTTTTACTTGCGAAGACCTTTTTTAAAAAGAAAAAAACTCTATAAAGCACTGTATTCATTAGAATTCAGTGCTTTTTTTATTTCCTTCAAATTCTAAATTCTTGTTAAACTTTTAGTTGACATATCAATGATTGATAAATCATTTTTAGTTTTGTTCAAAATATAATCCAATGGAACAATTAAACAGTGTCATTTTTTATCAAATCGAACAAGCCATCAAAACCTATCGCATGTATGCCCAAAAACAAATCAAAGCACGCGGTTTAAAAATCACCATCGATCAATGGCTGGTGTTGAAAAGCTTGAAGGAAAATCCGAATGCGACGCAACTCGAATTGGCAGAAAAAGTGTTTAAAGACAGCGCGTCCATAACTCGAATATTGGATTTATTGGTAAAATCGGAATGTGTGGAACGCGAAATCAACCCAAACGATCGAAGAAAATTTAATCTTAAAATTACCCAAAAAGGGAATCAAATTCTCGATCAAACCTATCAAGTTGTACTCGAAAATAGAAGCCAAGCGCTCCAAAATATTTCAAACAGCGACATTCAGATTATGAGTGAAGCGTTACAAAAAATCAGTCAGAATTGTAAATAATTTTAATCAATCATCAATCGTGGCGTAACCAAATTGTTTTGGAACGTAGCGTAAAAAATCAAAATCACATGGTACGTTTTATTGTTTGGCTAACCTTATTCACGGTTACCATAGTTGTGTCGACTCTATTTATTGCTAATCTGTAAATGGTACTAAATCATTCAAAGATGAACGCTTTTTATTAATTTTTAAAATTTGAAAAAATGAAATTATTTATCCAAACCCTCTTGATTACTTGCTTTACCTTAACCGTTGTGGCGCAAGGACCGAATGGTGATTCGTATAAAAAATCGGCACTGACCGAAAATGAACTGAAACGATGGAGTCATCTCGATTTAGAAAAAGATTCGATTCCGGGTATGAGCATCGACCGTATTTATAGTGAACTGTTGAAAGGCAAAAAAGGCAAAAACATCATTGTCGGCGTAATCGATTCGGGTGTAGACATTGACCACGACGACATAAAATCGAAAGTGTGGATCAACTCAGGGGAAATTCCAAACAACGGAATTGACGATGATAAAAACGGTTACATCGACGACGTTCATGGGTGGAATTTTCTAGGTGACACGACCAATGAAACGCTAGAAATGACCCGAATGGTCAAAAAAGGCGACGATGGTTCACCCGAATATAAATTGGCAAAAGCTGAATACGACAAAAAGTATCAGAAAATGCTAGAGAATAAAAATCAAGTGGACGCATTGTACCAAGCCAACAAAATAATTGGCGAGTTACTTAAAAAGGAAGATTTTACTATTGAAGATGTAAAAAGCATTGCGTCAACTGACGAAGAAGTACTCAAAAGTAAAGCCGCGTTGGAAAAAGTGGGAGTTGCTGGGCCAAAACTACTAAACAACATGGCTAAATTTAAAGACTTTGTGTACGATCAGTTGAATCATAATTTGAACACCGAATTTAATGCGCGTCAAATTGTAGGTGACAATCCGAACGACATCAACGACACAAAATACGGAAACAATGTAGTGTATGGTCCAGATAAAAACGAAGCGCTTCACGGAACGCATGTGGCCGGAATCATCGCACAAGTGAGAAATAACAATGTCGGTGGCGACGGAATTTCAGACAACGTAGAAATCATGTCGGTTCGCGCGGTTCCCAACGGTGACGAATACGACAAAGACATTGCGCTTGCCATTCGCTATGCGGTAGACAACGGTGCAAAAGTCATCAACGCCAGTTTTGGAAAAAATTATTCTCCCAACAAACAATGGGTTTATGACGCAATAAAATATGCTGAAAGCAAAGATGTACTTATTATTCATGCGGCAGGAAACGACTCAAAAGACATCGATGTAGAACCTAATTTCCCGAATGATTCCGACGATAAAATAAACGAATTTGCTGATAATGTCATCACAGTTGGCGCATTGAACTTTGAATTCGGCTCAAAAGTAGTGGCCAATTTTTCCAACTACGGAAAAAACAACGTCGATGTATACGCACCTGGCGTTAAAATTTACGCTATGACGCCCAACAACGAATACCAATACCTTCAAGGAACTTCGATGGCTTCGCCTAATGTTGCTGGAGTAGCCGCTATGATTCGGTCGTATTATCCGAATTTATCGGCCAAACAAGTTAAGGAAGTCATCATGGAATCGGGAACAACCCTGAGCACCGAAGTTGTTGTAGGCGGAAATCAAAAAGACAAAAGACCTTTTGATTCGTTATCCAAATCGGGCAAAATGGTCAACGGCTACAAAGCGATGGAATTGGCCAAAAAACTATCTGGAAAACCTAAAAAGAAAGCCAAAAACAAAGCGCTAAAAGGATAATAAATTCCTAAAAAACACAATTGATACACCCAAGAAAGACAATGCGACCATTACTCCTACTCTTAGCGGCACTAATACAACTGAATACGTGTTTTTCACAAACCAATAATTCTATAAAAGGAGTTGTTTTAGACGGTACTAAAAAAGCTGTTTTCTCAGCCAATGTGATACTGCATCGTACAGTGGATTCGGTTTTTGTCAAAGCGAATTTAACTGCTGAAGACGGTCAATTTGAATTTGAAAACCTGTTGGCTGGATCGTATTACATTAAAATATCGCACGCTTCTTTTGATGGATATCGGACAGAAAACATTGTGATTTCAAACGAAAATCAGTCGGTTACGCTTCCCGAAATTGTGCTTTCTTCAACTAGCAACACACTTAAAGAAGTTCAAATCGAAAACGCTCCCAAACCTTTTGTCGAACGAAAACTAGACAAACTTATAGTGAATGTGGAAAGCAGCGCATTGACTGCAGGAAGTACGGTTTTGGAAGTCCTTGAACGTTCGCCCGGCGTTATGGTAAATCAAGAAACTTCGATTAATTTAAAAGGGAAATCGGGCGTCATTGTTATGATTGACGGCAAACCATCACCTTTATCGGGAACTGAATTATTGACGTATTTAAAAGGAATTCCCGCATCGAACATCCAAACCATTGAAATCATTACCAATCCATCGTCTCGATACGACGCTGCCGGAAATGCTGGCATCATCAACATCAAATTTAAAAAAGACAAACGACAAGGATTAAACGGTTCAGCTACTGTAACGTATGGACAAGGATTCTACTCCAAACCTTCCGCAAACACCAATCTCAATTACAGAAACAAAAAATGGAACACGTTTGGGAGTTATTCGTACTCTTCTCCGATGAACTTTACTAACTTTTTCATCAATCGGAAGTTTTTCGAACCCAATGGCGATTTAAATTCAACGTTCGAACAAATATCGTATACCAAACAACCTGTTTCCAGTCATAATTCACGATTTGGAGTCGATTTCTATTCGTCTGAAAAAACCGTAATCGGAGTGCTTTTTAACGGAAACTGGAACACCAACGAGCGCAACGGCAACACCAATGCGACCATCACCAACCCAAACGGAACGTTAAATTACACCACAAAAACCGGAATTTTATTGGATGAAAAGCGTTTCAACGGATTTGCCAATTTGAACTTCAAACACAGTTTTACCACTTCGGGGAATGAATTGACCGCCGATTTTGACCTGGGTTCGTTTGACGCCACAACGCTTCAAGACATTCAAAACACCAATGCCAATCCAGACGGTTCAGTCATTTCTGCCAATACGTTAGCCACCGACCAAACGGGAACAATCGAAGTCAAATCGATTAAAGCCGATTACACACATCCTTTCTCTGACACAACAAAAATGGAAGTCGGTCTGAAAAGCAGTTGGGTAACTTCAGACAATGAAGTGCTTTTTTATGATGTGATTAACGGCCAAAATCAACTCGACCCAACGCGTTCCAATCATTTCATTTACGACGAAAACATCAATGCAGTGTACAGCAGTTTTTCGAAAGAATTTGTTCGATGGGATTTTCAATGCGGATTGCGAATGGAACACACACATACCAATGGTGAACAGTTGGCTACCAATGAATCGTTCTCTCGAAATTACGTCAATTTTTTTCCAAATGTGGTGGTTAACCGAAAGTTTTCAGAAACCAATTCACTTGCTTTTTCCTATGCGAAACGCATCGACCGCCCAACGTATCGTCAGCTGAATCCGTTTAAAATATTTGTGGATTCGTACACCTATGTGGTCGGCGATCCAACGCTAAATCCGGTCATCACTCATTTGTTCGAATTGAATCATACCTTCAAAGGAAAATACATCACCACCGTAAGTTACTCCAACAGCAAACAAAGCATCACCGATATTTTTGTGCAAGATGATGTAACCCGAATCTCCTATCAAATTCCGGCAAATATCCAAGATTTTGAGCAATACAATTTGGGTGTTTACATTCCGTTCAAATTCAAAAAAATACTGAATTCAACTCTTTCTGCCTCGGTCTATTTGAACAAATATGCCAGTCCGTTACAAGGCGGGAATTTAGAACAAGATTTCACTTCGTGGGACATGAACCTCAACAACAGCTTTGCTTTAGGAAAAGGTTGGACGGCCGAATTAAACGGATACTACCAAAGTAAAATGGTCTGGGGATTGTTTTATATCAAAGATTTAGCTCAAATTACGGCGGGAATTCAGAAAACTTCCAAAGACAAAAATTCGACTTTTAAATTTTCAGTAACCGATATTTTCCAAACCAATCATATCGCCGTTGTGGTAGACTACCAAAATCAAGATTTCTTTACCGATAGAACTTGGGATTCCAGAGTGGCAAGTGTATCGTATACCTATCGTTTTGGCAAAAATACGGTAGCAAAAGCACGTCAGAGAAATACAGGTGTGGAAGACGAAAAACGAAGAGCAGGCTAACTTTTATCAAAAACAACCCTTTAAATGATAAAATAAAGTTAATTCGCTTACCATAAATAGCCCAAACTTATTATTTTTGAGGCCTTAACAGTAAATGAATTATGAAAATAATAAAACCGATTTTAGTTGCTTCTGTACTAACGTTTCTTGTATCAAGTTGTAGTCCGAAAGTAGCTCCGTTCTTAAGCACCAATCCTGAAACAATTGATAAAACCTTAGTAAAAACAACTCCCATCAAGGAAGAAGATTTGAAACGATGGAGTCATTTAGATATGGCTAAAGATACCATTCCGGGTATGAGTGTCGATAAAGCGTATGCCGAATTACTAAAAGGTAAAAAAGCGACTAAAGTTATTGTGGGTGTAATCGATTCTGGAATTGACATCGATCACGAAGACATGAAAGGGAAAATATGGATCAATAAAAAGGAAATTCCAAACAATAAAAAAGACGACGATAACAACGGCTATGCGGATGATATCAACGGATGGAATTTTTTGGGTGATGCGGAAAATGAAAATTTAGAATTAACGCGTATCGTTAAAAAAGGCGAGGCCAACAATCCTGATTACCAAAAAGCCAAAGCTGAATTGGATGAGAAATTACGACTTATGAATCAAACGAAGCCTCAGGTGGACATGATTGCTAAAGCCGATAAAGACGTTCGCGAATATTTAAAAAAAGAGGTGTATACCATTGATGATTTAAAAGGAATTACGACTACAGATCCTGCTTTAAGTCAGAGTAAAATGATTATGACCAGTGTCGCTATGCAAGCCGGTCCAAATTTCCAAGCAGACATCAAGGAGTTTGTCACGCAAGTTTACGATATGCTCAACTATAACCTGAATACTTCTTTTGATGGAAGAGCAATTGTAGGCGATAACCCGAACGACATCAACGACAAAAAATACGGTAACGGAAATGTAAAAGGTCCGGATGTTGAGGGCGGATTGCACGGAACTCACGTAGCCGGAATTATAGCTCAAAACAGAGGAAATAATAAGGGTGGCGATGGTGTGATGGCAAACAATGTAGAAATCATGGCGCTTAGAGCGGTTCCGAATGGTGACGAATACGACAAAGACATCGCATTGGCCATTCGTTACGCAGTAGACAACGGTGCTAAAGTAATCAACGGAAGTTTTGGTAAAGATTATTCTCCAAACAGAGAATGGGTTTTTGATGCGATTAAATATGCTGCAAGTAAAGATGTATTGTTTGTACACGCAGCTGGAAACGATGCAAAAAACGTTGACGTTGAACCGAATTTCCCAAACGATTCGAAAGATAAAGTTACCGAAATTTCAGATAACGTATTAACGATTGGTGCTTTGAATCCGAGTACGGGTACAAAATTAGTAGCACCTTTCTCGAACTACGGAAAAGTAAATGTAGATATTTTCTCGCCTGGAGTTAAGATTTATGCTACCGTTCCCAATAACAACTACCGCTATTTAGAAGGAACTTCTATGGCCGGACCAAACGCCGCTGGAGTTGCCGCACTTATCCGTTCGTATTATCCAAATCTTACAGCGTCTCAAGTAAAACACATCATCATGGATTCGGGAACAAGCATTCCGTATAACGTAACCGTTGGTGAAGAAAAAAAATCAATGCCTTTCGCAGAAACGTGTGTTTCAGGTAAAATTGTAAATGCCTATAACGCGTTACTAATGGCTGAAAAGATGTCGAAAAAATAAGTCAAAGTCAACTCAAATGAGAAGGGCTTTTGTCCTTCTTTTTTTTTAAATTGGTTTCTATGAAAAATCTATTTCTTTCTGTTCTGGTTTTAGGTGTAACCAACGTAAATGCTCAAAATACTTCGTATTGGCAACAACAGGTCGATTACAAAATGGAAGTTTCTATGGACGTAAAATCCTACCAATACAAAGGAAAACAAGAGTTGGTCTATACCAATAATTCGAACGATACGCTTCGAAAAGTGTATTATCATTTGTTCAATAATGCCTTCCAACCCGGAAGTGAAATGGACATGCGTTTGCAATCGATAAAAGATCCGGATGGTCGCATGTTTACCAAATTGAAAGAAAGTGATGAAAAAAAGCAAAGCAGAATTGCCAACTTACAACCTGATGAAATAGGCTATTTACATGTTTCAAATTTCTCGCAAGACGGAATTCCGGCAACCACCAAAGAAATCGAAACCATTTTAGAAGTGACGTTAGCGCGGCCGATTCTTCCAGGAAAATCAACCACATTAACGCTAGATTTTGACGGTCAAGTTCCGATACAAATTCGCCGTTCAGGCCGAAATAACAAAGAAGGCGTGGCGCTTTCTATGAGTCAGTGGTATCCAAAAATGGCCGAATTTGACTTTGAAGGATGGCATGCCGATCCATACATTTCGAGAGAATTTCACGGAGTTTGGGGCAATTTTGATGTAAAAATCACCATCGATAAAAACTATGTTTTGGGTGGTACGGGTTATTTACAAAACGGAAATGAAATCGGACATAATTACCAAGACGCTGGTGTAAAAGTATCGATTCCGAAAAAAACCAAAACACTTACGTGGCATTTCAAAGCGCCGATGGTGCACGATTTTACATGGGCTGCCGATAAAGATTACATTCATGATGTTGTCCAAGTTCCCAACGGAGCAACGTTGCATTTTTTATACAAAAACAATCCTAAAATCGTCGAAAACTGGAAAAAAGCGCAGCAAAAAACAGTTGAGTTGATGCAGTTTTTTAATTCATTTGTTGGGAACTATCCATACAAACAATATTCGGTTATTCAAGGTGGCGATGGCGGAATGGAATATGCGATGTGTACATTAATTTTGGGCGAAGGAACGTACGACGGATTAGTAGGCGTAATTGCACACGAAATGGGTCATTCGTGGTTTCAACATGTTTTGGCCAGCAACGAAAGCAAACACGGCTGGATGGACGAAGGATTTACCACCTTTATCGAAGACACCGCGCTTTATGAATTGTCGGACAAAAAAGGCGAAAATCCATTAATTGGTTCCTACAAAGCGTATTACAAATTAGCCGATTCGGGCAAAGAACAACCGCTTTCTACTCACGCCGATCGATTTGACGAAAACAGAAGTTATAGCACAGGTTCGTACATCAAAGGCGAATTGTTTTTAACGCAATTGGAATACCTCATCGGAAGAGAAAATTTACTCAAAACCATCAAACGGTTTTACTACGACTTTAAGTTCAAACATCCCACACCGAACGATATCAAACGCACCGCAGAACGCATTTCAGGCGCGCATTTGGATTGGTATTTGGTCGATTGGACACAAACTACCAATACCATCGATTATGGAATTAAAGACGTAGAAAGCGCAACAGACGGCGTGCAACGAACTGGAGTTTCTTTAGAGAGAGTTGGGCGCATGCCCATGCCTATAGATGTTTTGGTGGAATATACCGATGGGACAAAAGAAACGTTTTACATTCCGCTTCGAATGATGAATTTTGAAAAGGAAAATCCAACGCCATCCATCAGAAGAACCGTTTTAAAAGATTGGGCTTGGGGTAATTCAAATTACTTTTTTGAAATTCCGAAGTCGAAAACGACCATCAAAAAAATCACTATAGATCCAAGCGGATTGATGGCAGATGTGAAGAAAGAAAACAATTCGTACGAGATTAAATAATTAGTCCAAAATTTGTTCCAACGGCAAATGATCTCCAATGTTTTTGCCGTAATATGCAATGGATATTATACCGTTTTCATCGATGATAAAATCGGCGGGAATGCGCGACATATTTCCGTCGCGTTTCAAGTTTTTGCCTTTAACCAGAACCTTTCCTTCTTTCAAATTGCTCTTGGTTTTTTTGTTGAACATCGAACCCACCATGCGCCAAAACGATTTTTCAACGCCGTATTTTTTATACAAAACTAAGGTTGGATCGCCCACAACGGGAAAAGGCACTTCGGTTTCTTTTAAATAACCTTGTAGCGTTTCGTTGTTCGATTCGAAAACCGCAATAAACTCATATCCTTTGGCTTGAAGTGCATCGTAATTCTGAATAATTTCATTCATCCTAAAATTACAAACCGGACAACTTGCGTATCGAAAAAAAGCCAAAAACACCTTTTTACCTTTGTATTTTTCTATAGTAAGGGTATCGCCTTTTGAATCAACAACTAAAAAAGTTGGGGCAACTTGACCTTCTTTTATCTTTTGAGAAAACCCGGAAAAAGAATACAGTATACAAGTGGCTGCTACGATGAATTTCAAAAAAATTTGCTTCATAATTTCAAAAGTATAGAAATGATAACGCAAGAAGTTATTACGAATTACTTGAGACAACAAATTAATTCATCGCATTAATTCTAACGCTAGCTTTTACCAATGCTAATGCTTTGATTTTATTGAATTCGACGTCTTTGTCTTGATGGTGTTTATTCTGACTTACCAATCGCACACAACCCTCATAGTCCGATTTTTGAATGTATTTTACAGTGATGTATTCTTCACCACTCATGTCCAAACTTAGAAGGTACATTTCGCCCCAAAAAATCTCGTTCTGAATATCGGTAACCTCTTTGTAAAGAACGATATCACCACTCTTCAACAGCGGGTACATACTGTCGCCTGTTACATAAACAGCACCGTCACATTTGGGCAAACGCGGAATCGAAATATAATCCAAAGGCGTTTGCTTTCCTTTTCCACTAAACAACGGAACCAAACCAGCTACCGCTTCAATATCGTATAATGGAATCTGCTGATTGTCTAAAGAATTATCTGTTTTGAGTTTAAATGCTGCTACTTCTTTGTTGAGTAAAAATTCCTCATCACTTTTAAACATATCGCCTTGCCCAGTCAATAACCAATTCGGATTAATGTCTGTATAAATAGACATAATGGTCTCTAAAACATTACTTCCAATGCTTTTTCCTTCTTTAACAGCTTTAGAGATACTTCCTCTACTGGCGCCTAAACTGTTTTCAAAAGCATAGTAACTGATTCTTTTTTTATCAATGTATTGACCTACTCGTTCTGAAATCATGGTATTATTTTTTTACAAAAATAGGAAAAAAATCTAAAAAACAAGTGGATTGTAAGATTTTTATATCACCAACAAAGGATAAAAAGAAAATAATCTACTTAACGACAAACGAATACTACTCAAAATCAACTTGATAATAAGCTGATTTACAATTATAAATGAGATAATCAGAAGCAACAAAAACAATATCAAGGGATTAAAAAATAATTGAAAATAATCATCGTTTTTATTTTATTATAGTATTTATTTCTTATATATTTGCACTGTAATTGATATGAAATAGCGACATTTATCACCGTTGTCCGGAAAACAGTGGTTCAAAAATCGATTTCAAAAAGACAATTACAAGAAAAAATTCTAATATTAAAAAAATAAAAAAATGAGTACAGAAATTAAAAACACGCTCTTTCGCTTTGTAACGATGCGGGCGCCAGAATTATCAAATGAAGAAGGCATAAAAAGTCGTTTTGTTTTTATGGAACCAAGACAAAATTCAAGTGAAATAAGAATTTTTGAAGATGCCGTTTTAAACAGAACCATCGACCAAACCAAGTGGTCAGCAATGTCAGAAGCAACTACATCCTACCAAGCAAAAAGTCAAGCAGAGTTGAAAGCCTTCAACAAAAAAATATATGACTTAGGTGTGTGGATTGCTAAAAACAAGCACAGTTATTCACACGATGAGTTATTGCAAAAAGCTCAATCACTGACTAATGAGAAAGTTAGTCTTGTGCAGCTCAATCTTTTATGGGACAATTTATTTTACCAGGTAATCACAAAAAATGATTTCTATGCGAAAGAAACCATCATGCATATTTTGATTGGAAATCATGTTTTGATGAATTTAGCCCAAATCAAAAGTAGTGCTGAATTAGCTAAACAAATCGTTTTGGCAAAAGTTGTTCTGCCTAAAGAACTTTTCGTTGAAAATGATGGGTCTTCTAACGGTTCAGTAGCAAGAGTTGGTTCTAAGCAACCCAATGATGCTGCAAAAGTGCATCAAACAGCTCCAAGCGAAGAAATGAAGAAATTGAGAGAAAATCACGATGCACAAATCAAAATCGATGAACTCAGCAAACTAAAAAAAGAACTTGAAAAGGCAGAAAAAAAATTCAAAAAAGAATCAAAAGAGGAGTTTGACAATCAGGTTAGTATACATCAAGAAAATGTCAAGTTGCTCAGCGATCAATATTCTACGGATGTAATCGGCGCAAAAAAAATATGGTGTGCTTTACAAGACCCAAATTCGACTTACGATCCTGAAAACCCTTGCAATCAACCAGAGGAAATTCAAAAACCTGATTTTCCCAATTTCGTTTTTAAATTTAGAAACGAAATGGATTTGTCATTTCTTGAAAGTGAACTGACGCCAGAATCGTTCAAATCTCTTTTAACTTTATTAGAAGTCGAGTTTACTTCAAGCGTAAACGGTAAAGCCGACCCTGAATCTATTACTGATATATCAGGAGAAGGTTATTCCTATGCTCAAAGTTACACTCTTATTGATTCAGGCATTTCACAAAGCAGTCAAACCATTGTAAACAATTTGCCTTCTCAAAACAATGTTGTGGCAAGTGTTGGTGGAGTTGTTGTTCCTGTTACCACAAGTTCAACTGCATTACCTTTCAGCTTTCAACTTTGTCCATCTAGAAATCCAGAAGGATTCATGCGTTTTGATGTAAAAATTGAAGTTCCAGATACCACTTGGGAAGTTGACGAATCACAAAGTCATCATCAAATAATGGGAAGTAATGTAGGAACTGGAGGATTGTTTTTTGCCTCAAAAACAGGAAATTCTATCTTACTTAAAACTGCTGAAATTCATGATTATTCCCACAGTTTAACAGCAACTTCATTTGAAGCAAAAATAGAGTTCACCAACGGTGTAGTAGCAACTTTCTCGGTGCCTAACTCAATTTCCGCATCATTCTACAAAGCTTGTTTTTCGGGCAACTTAACGCTTGAACAAGATGATCACAATTCTGAAAGCAATAGCAGCAGTGGAGTAACCAACTTTATTCCGTCTGGTTTCGGATTCCGACAAATCGGTATTGCCGATTATAAAAAAGTAGAACAAACCACACAAGGTTATGTAGAAGGTGATGTTGCGCACATCGAAAACGTCATGGCTCGGGAATACAAAGAAAAAGCAACCCGAAGACTTCGAAGAAGCCAAAACACGACAACTACTTCAAGTGAAAACGAAAGAGAAAAACTAACTGACACCACAAGTACCGATCGTTTTGAAATGCAAAGTGAAGTGGCTAAAGTGCTTCAGGAAGCAACTGATTTTGGAGCAAACGCTCACGCCACCTATAATGGCGGAAATGAAGCAACAGGAACTTATACTATCGGCGGAAATGTAAATATGGCTACGCATTCATCAAGCGAAGAAAGCTCAATGAACGCCGTAAATCAAGCCAAAGAAATTACCGAAAGAGCAATGGACCGTATTGTGTCTAAAGTAAAAGAAGAACGCATCGAAAAAATCATCGAAGAGTTTGAAGAAAACAACAAACATGGTTTTGACAACACCAAAGGCGACAAACACGTAGTGGGAGTATACCGTTGGGTGGACAAAGTGTTCAAAAACCAAGTGTTCAATTACGGCAAACGACTGATGTTTGAATTCATGATTCCGCAACCGTCTAAACTACATATTTTAGGCATGTTGGAAAACCAAATGGCAACCCAATTAGTTGAGCCTATTGACCCAAGAAAATACATAGATCTTCCATCAACTCCAATAAACGAGAGAATAAGTCTAAAAGATTTCAGCTCTATCAATGAGAATGCAGCTAAATATTGGGCAAGTCAATACAATGTGGAGTTGAAACCAAAGTTAAAGGAAACTATTTCAATTGGTAAATCTATTGATTTTAGCGAAAATGATCATAATAGAGCTCATACAAAATCGGAAAACATTTCAATTCCAGAAAATTATTTTACTAAAAATGCAAAAGCAGACTACTCTGGTGCCGCTCCCGGTGGATATACTGGATGGGGGAAAAATATATTCTTTTCAATGGGGAATTATTCTGGGGTTTTTGGACAAACTCCATCTGCTGGTTCAAGTGGATATATCCCAGTTGATGCTTATACAGAGAGTTTTCCTGTTAGTGTTGGTACAACTAATTTTCATGTTTTGAATATTAATTTTTCTGTGAACTGCGAACTTACCGTTGAAGCTAAACAAAAATGGCAACAAGAAACGTTCAATGCAATTATTGAAGCTTATGAAGATGCTCTTCTAGAATACAACCAAAAACTAGCCGAAGAAAATGCTCTTGGAGTGAAAATCAAAGGAGAGAACCCCGGTTTCTATCGCCAGATTGAAAACATGATTTTGCGTAAAAACTGTATTTCATACATGATCAATCAAGATCCAAATGCGGCTCGAACTTATGGTAAAAGTATGTTCAAACCACTGGGTACTGGTCTCGCCAGAACTTTTGGTAATCACGAAGTAAATGTGTCTGCCGAATTGGATGATTATTCTGCTTTTGCCAAATTTATGGAACAGGCATTCGAATGGGAAATCATGTCGTACAACTTCTATCCTTATTATTGGGGTGACAGAAAGGATTGGGGAAGCTTGTACCAATACGATAACAACGATCCTTTATTCCGCAACTTTATGCAAGCAGGTATGGCGCGCGTGGTAGTTACCGCTCGTCCCGGATTTGAAGAAGCCGTTCGCTTTTACATGCAAACCGGCGAAATCTGGAATGGTGGTGAAGTTCCTGTAATTGACGATCAGTTGTTCCTTTCATTAGTAGATGAACTGAGAGCACCAAAAGGAATGAAAGAAGGAAAAGCATGGCCAACACGACTCCCTACTGCTTTAACTATTTTACAAGCCGACAGCATCGGATTGAAAGTGACTAAAGCCTTGCCTTTTGACGAAGACGCTTTAGATGAATTTGAAAACCCAAGCGAAGTGCCTGTTTCTGAAGGATTAGAGATTACTTATGATCAATTAGGAAGCAGTCAATTAGGACGAATTCTAGGTAGAATTTTTGGCAACGAAAACAAAGAAGCCAAAATCGTACTGAAGAACTTAGACGGAACTACTCGTGATCTTACCTATTGCGACGCCAATGGAAATTGGGAACTCAATAGTGTTCCGGTAGGAAAATACGAATTGGTATTGGATGCCAACAACGATTTTCCAACCACCGATTACGAAGTAACCGAAGGAAGCAAAGAAGTAACCATAGAATTGGCTGCCGACCAAATGGTAGAAATCAACTTGACCATTCAACCGCTTACCTAAGCATTTGTTTAACCTCAACCACAGCAAAGGATGACTTTGCTGTGGTTTTAAAAAAGAAAAAAATGAATACAAACACAATACCCTTTGATGATTTTGACCCTGAAAGTCAAGATTTTTTTCAAGGCATGAAGTTTTTGGATTTGAATACAATTGGTTTAGAAGGCAGGCAGAATGAAGTTGAAGAAGCTCTTTCCTCAGTTAGAACTAATAAAAGCTTTGAAGAAATTTCAAATGAAATTGCAATGCGAAGTCCTTTCGTAAAAAACAGTTTATTCTATACGTCTCCATTAAAAACAGAAGACTTGGCAATTAATGAAGAAAGTGAAAAATGGATTTTTAGATACCATGAATCTAGTAGAGGTACTGAATTAATGAATCTCTATAGAAAATACGATGAATCATTAGCTAATTCACTTGGTAAATCAGACAATGAATATGACTTTATGATTTATGTTGAGACAAACTATAAAGTAAACTTAGGTAAAGTTTTACTTATCAAAATGAGTAACGCAATGATTAATTATTATTATAATCAATTTGCTGTAAACCCAAAAACAAGTTTTTTAAAACAATTATCAGAATCTGTTTACAAACTGTGTAAAGACAATGAAGGGTTTAGTGCAACCGTTGAAGATATTGAAAACGCTTTTTTTATCGAAGTTAAATACCGGCCAAATGTCAATAATGGGTTGGTTAAACAAACTCTTTCTGAACAAACACCAATATTTTTTTCTGCCGTCTCTCAAAAAATAAGAGGAATTAAAATTGATCGAGAAAATTGGGATCCAACATTAAATTCAGATCGATATAAGCTTGAATCTTTACATAAAGGAATTGATTATCTTACTTCAAGAGTAAAAGAATATAGAAATGAGGTTTCCAACGTACGGAAATTTCTAGAAATTGCCAAAAACTTGTTTAATTCAGAATCAAGTCTTTTAGATGGTTGGATAAACGTCTTACTATCGCTAGAAAAAGAATTGATGACGATTGAAATTATATTACAAACTCAAAAAAATAGCAGCAAAGAATTTTTTGCTTTTGTATGTGGGATGATTAATGGTGTTTTCGAATTTTTCTGTGGCTTAGTTGATGTTATCTTATTGATTTTACAGCTTATTGCTTCAACGGCTTTCAAAGAACAAGCAGAAGTAAAGCTTGATCTCATAGAATTAAGAGAAGGTCTTGAAGAACTTGTCGAATCATTACTTGAAGATCCAGACTTTCTAAAGAAAAAATTCAATGAAATTATAAAGGCTTATGAATATAATCGCCGTGGAAATCCTAACTTAACAAAATATCAGGTACAACACAACAATGGTGAAGACCTGATTTTAGCTATTGACATCATTATAAGTTTTATTGTAATAGTTAAAGCCATTACAAAATCTACAAAATATTTACCTAAATTTACAGAGTGGATTGATGATGTGGTGGAAAATGGCGGTAAAGGCGCTAGAATATTGGAAAACAATTTAGTAGATGATTATATTAGATTAAGTGATGAACTTGTTGAGGCTACAAAAAGTAAAACCCTTTTTCAAAAAACAAACAATCTTGACGAATTGTATAAAGCAGCACAAGTAGCAAAAAAAGAATTAGAAACAATCACCACCAATTTTGCTGTTGAAAGTAAAGGAAAAGCTGGATTTAGAGACGGATTAAAAAGCAGAGAAAGAGCTTTGGAAAAAATAAATTCAGATTATTATGACCCGAAAATAGCAACTGGTGACACTTCAAGATTGGTTGATATTGCTGGTAGCAAAGTGGTTTATGAAACTATTGATGATTTATATATAGCTTTAAATAAATTTAACAAAGAATTTAAAATTCTTAAAATTAAAGACAGATTTCAAAAGCCATTACCAAGCGGATATAGAGATATTTTAATAAATATTGAAATGAAAAACGGTCATATTGTAGAGTTTCGACTTCACTTAAAAGAAATGGACGTGGCTGCTGAGACTGGTCATAAGATTTATCAACAACGTAGAACTTTAGAGGCAATATCTTCACAAAGAAAGCTAACAACTAATGAAAAAGAATTGATAGAGACTCTAATATTTAAAGAGAAGAAAATTTATGAAAGCGCATGGAATAAAGTAATTAACAATAAAAAATAAGTGAAATGGATGATAAAAAATATTACATTTGTGGTATAAGACCCGTGATTGTTGAAAATCACAAAACATACAAAGACTACTTAGCCATGAACTGGGAAACTGGGGAGTTCGAAGAAAATATGAGATACTCTCATCAGATTAATTTTGATCCTGAAGGGGATGTAGAAGAAATTTCTAAAGCAGAATTCAGTGCTTATGTAGAAAAACTTAAAAAAGAAAAAGGTATTTAAAGCACCACGGCTACCCCCGCCAGCGCGCGAATCCTTTCGCATAGAAATCAAAAAGTCAGTTCTTAACCCGAACTGGCTTTCTGTTTTTAAAGACAACTACAGACTGAATCTGTGGTTTTTTTAACAACCAGATTTGTTTTATTTTAGTTGCTTACACGGATTGTAAATCCGCGCTATCGGGTTAAAAGCTGCTCTAAACAAAACTGAAGCAGGACGATGGTTCGTTTCACATTGGCCAATTATTAGTTTATGTTTTGGCGTTGGAACAATTTCTTATTATCTTGCAAAGGGTATTTTAAAATACCATTCTCAACTCAGACAACAACTTCAAAATGAACCTAATTTAGCTAAACAAATTGATGAGTTAGTTGAAGAAAGTAGAAGGGTTATTAGTGATAATATCATAGGAAAAGGTCTATATGGTGGAAGAATATTATCAAAAGTTGAATTAGATGAATGGGCAAAACTTTTAAAGAAAAAATTTGGAACAAATCTTGAGAAAGTAGATAGTTTTGATAACCCAAATATTTTAGCTCAATTTGACGCAAACACTAATACAATTCGTTATAAAGACGATGTTACAGAATATATTATGACTCATGAGCATTTTCATGCAGAGGAAATGTATAAAATAAAATTTGATGAATATGTTAAAGACGCTCCAATTAAAGGAACAGAATTTCCTGATGATTTTACTAACGAAAATCTTCTCCGTTCTTACAAAAGAGAACTATACGTTTATGAGAAAATGATGAAAATCGCCGATCAAAGAAAATTCACTCAATTTGAAATGATAAATATTTCTTATAACGTTGATTTGTATATTTTACTTTTAAGAAAAAGAGGCATTAATATAAAATTATAATATTATGATAGAACAAGAATTAATAAAAAAAGTAAGAGATTATTTAAACAAAATAGATCTAATTCCTGAAAATAATAAAATAAGTTATTCAGGAATTAAAAAAGATGCACCTCAATTGGATGGTACAACTAAAGATATGCATGTAGTAAGTTTTGTTATAGATCTCAATAAAAACAGTCCCTACATTGAAGGAATATCCGCTATATATATAGATGTTAAAACTAAAAAGCTAAAGTTTTTATTAACACCGTACTATATGAAGGAAATAGAAGGATGATTGCCCCGATAGCACAAATTTGTAATCCGTGCCTAACAAAACCACAACAATGTATGTTGTGGTTTTTTTATTTGTATAACTATGTTAGATTTGTTTTACTTTAGTTGATTGCACAGATTTCAAATTCAAGCTATCGGTCTGTTTATGAATTATTTAAAAACAAAATAATTATGTTATCAAAAGAGAAAGTTTTAGAAAGAGCCGAACTCTTTTTAAAAGAAATAGGAAAAGAAAGTCAAATAGAGCTTTCGATAGTTTATAAATCCATAATTAGAAAAGAATATGGGGATATTTTCTTCTATACAAAAAAGAAATATTATGAGACTAAAGATGAGAAATATAATACAATTGCAGGAAACGCCCCGTTTTTAATTGAGTACAAATCTGGAAGGATTGTCGAGTTTGGAACATCCCAACCAATTACTTATTATATTCAAGAGTATGAAGAGGGTAGATGGCCAGATAATATAAGGCTTATTTAAGAACTGCCTGCTCCGCAAAGAGTACCACAAAAAATTCCGCAAATGTCTCCCGACTTTGCGGAATTTTTTTTCACACAAATCAATTGGTAAACAGAAAATAATCTTCGTTTAATTTTAAATAGTTAGATTATTTTCTTATATTTGTTCCTAATTAAAACGTAGTAATCATGGACAAATTTACCTCAGATCGAATCCAACAACTGCATCCTGCCGTGAGAGCCGAAATGCTCAAAATTATTGCCGAATGTGATCTCGCACTTACCGGAAAAGCCAAAGTCAGAATCACTCAAGGCTTGCGAACCTTCATAGAACAAGATGATTTGTATGCCATCGGACGAACTAAACCCGGCAAAAAAGTGACCAATGCCAAAGGCGGACAATCCATTCATAATTATGGTTTTGCGGTTGATATTTGCCTCATCATTGACGGAAAGACCGCATCGTGGGATACCGTAAAAGACTGGGACAACGACCAAATTGCTGACTGGTACGAATGTGTGAAAATTTTCGCTAAATACGGTTGGGATTGGGGCGGAAACTGGAAAAAATTCAAAGATCTTCCGCATTTTGACAAACGCGGCCTCAACGATTGGAAAAAATTATCCAAACTCCAACGCGACAAAAACGGTTACGTCGTTCTCTAAAAACTAATGCTATGACAAAAAAAATCAGAATTCTCAGTTTGGATGGCGGCGGAATTCGCGGAATCATCACCTGCGTCATCCTAAAATACATCGAAGAGCAACTGCAGCGCACCGATCATCCCAACGCTAAAATTGGCGACTATTTTGATCTCATCGCCGGAAGTAGCACGGGCGGATTATTAGCTGCAATTTTACTTTTTCCTGATAACTCCAAAAATGCCAAGTTTTCAGTTCAAGAAGCACTCGATTTGTACGCCAAAAAAGGCGAAAATATTTTCAGCGTTTCATTTTGGGAACACCTCATCAATCCGTTTGGATTCTTCAACGAAAAAATCTCCCAAAAAAACCTCGAAAAACAATTGACCGAAGTTTTCGGTGATTTGCAACTCAAAGATTTTGTGAAGCCGTGTTTAATCACTTCCTACGAGATTAGTGAACGAAGAGCCAAACTGTTTGCCAGTCACGAAGCCAATGCCACAATCGAAAATTTCTATGTACGCGATGTATGTCGAGCGACTTCTGCAGCGCCAACCTATTTTGAACCCGCACGCATCAAATCGCTCTACGGACAAGCATTTACGTTAGTTGATGGTGGAGTTTACGCCAACAATCCAGCCATGTGTGCGTATGCCGAAGCGCGTAAAATCGCCTTCTCCAAAGTGCTCAACGACGAGGAAAAAATCGATCATCCATCGGTAAAAGATATGATTATGGTTTCGGTCGGAACGGGAACCGTTTTAAAACCGTATCATTTTAAAGAGTTCGTGAATGCCGGACGAATCAAATGGATTTCGCCTTTAATTGATATTTTATTGTCGTCTAATGCCGAAACGGTAGATTATAATTTGAAGAAAATGTTCGAAACGCTTGGGCCAAGAAATAGGCTCAATTACCATCGGTTGATGCCATCGTTAAAAAATGCTTCCCCAGACATGGATGATACCTCCAAACACAACATTCACGAGTTGATTCAAGCCGGACTGTCGTTCGTAGAACAAAACCGAGACGAGTTGAATGCTATTGCCAAAAAGCTCATCAAAAACAAATAAAAAACGCCAAACTTTCGCTTGGCGTTATTCTTTATAACAATTTCACTTCGGTAATCTCGTTGTAAATTTTATAGGTTTTGGTCTTCGGATCATAGAATTCTTGTTCCACATAAAAAACCTCAATTTTATCACCTTTTACAATTTTATCTTTGATGAACAACGAATCGCCATCGAAACTAAAAAGCCAGATGAACTCTCTTTTGGTGCTGCTTTCATCGATTATTGAAAGTACGTTAAATTCGTTTGCCGTCAACATTTCAAAAGTTCCTTTATGGGAAGACGCGATCGTAACATCTTCTTCTATTACTTCTTCCGCAACACCATCTTCGGCAATCATATTTGAAAAAACATTCGGACAAATTAAAGCCATTTCAACACCAACATTTTCTGCAACTCGTTCCAACGAAGCCGCTTTTTTATCGGGATTATACCCAATGATTTTTCGCTCTTTTTCTGAAATGACGTTCAATGCTTCAAAAATACACAAACCCAAATCGGTTTCCGTAAGTTTTTGAACGCCTTTGTTGGTAGAACATTCACAGGTTAATGCCGCTACTTTTTTGTAGACTACTTCTTTTTTTTGTGCGAAAGTAAGAACTGGAATAAGAAGCAATAAAAATACTTTTTTCATAATGTATGCGTTGTAAAATTGCCTGAGCAAATTATTTTTTTGCGAATATAAAACTTCTGTTGATAACCTGTTAATTTAACTACTTTTTTATTGCTCTTTTTTGTGGAATAGAATTTGTAAGTTTACAACGTATAAATTGAAGTGGTTTAAACTTTTTGCATTTAAGCGAAAATTTAATATTTTGTAACCAATTGAGGTCTTTTTTTAGATGCATAGCAAAGCTTCGTAACGAAAAAAAGGCAAAAAGTGGGTGCAAAAGACAAATTTTTTAGCAAATGGAAAAGTTTAAACCACTTCATAAAACCGTATAAAATGAAATCGTTACGTCTTTTAATTGTGCTGGCTTTCTTTGGCCTTTCGAGCCAAATGCATTCTCAAACGCTACTTTTCAAAACCTCAGCGGTGAGTGTTACCGAAAAAAGTCCAAAAGGAACATGGAATAAATGGTCTGATTTTGTGGATGCCCAATTGCTCATTACGATTGATGGTAAAAAAAATAGAATTGTGGTTAACTCGCCCGATATTCAAGTATTTTCCATAAAAGCCTACGGCGAAGTAATTGAAAATGACGACGAAAAAATAGTGCCTTTTGAATGCGTGGACAACAACGGTTCTAAGTGCAATATCTTGATATTTACCCACAAAAAAGAAAACAATAGAATGCAATTTTACATCAATTACTCCGAGGTAAAATTTGTCTATAACATTTACAATTAACACGTTTTAATGGACTTCACGTTTTCAAAAAAAGAAAAATTAAAAAGCAGTAAAGTCATTGATTTACTCTTTAGTGAAGGAAAATCGGTTTCCAAATATCCCTTACGTTTAGTCTATGTTGAATGTGATAATGATGATGACGTTCCCATAAAAATGGGCGTTTCGGTTTCAAAAAAACACTTCAAACACGCCGTTGATCGCAATTATTACAAACGTGTTTTACGCGAATGTTACCGATTAAACAAATCGCTGTTGTTGAATAACATCGATAAAAAATACGCCGCGATGTTTTTTTATCAAACACGCGACCGATTGAGTTATGAAGAAATCAACGAAAAAACCATTCAGCTTTTTACCAAATTTATAGCAGCCATAAACGAAAATAAAACGGTTTAGAATAATAATACGAAGTCTTTTTTCGTTTTTACATTCTAAATCAGTTTATTATGAAATTTCACGCAATTTTGGTATTCGTTGTTTTTGTTTTTAGTGGTTGCAAACAAGCGGAAGCGGAAGCATCTTCTGACGAAATGATAGTAACTACGGTAAATCTTCCACCTAAAGAATACGATAGAAAAGCAGACTATGACATGGCTGTGGATACTGCAGCGGTTGCTGTAGAAGAAGTTGCTGCTCCAAACGCGCCACCAACCGTCGATAAAATCGAACAAAAAATCATTAAATCGGGCGATTTGCGTTTTGAAACTTCCAATATGGAAGAAACTAATACAGCCATCCAACAACTGGTAAAAAAATACAAAGCAGTTGTGCAAAGTGATTCAGAAGATAAAAACGATTATACGTTGAGTCGCTATCTGACACTTCGAATTCCAAACCAACATTTTGATAACTTCATCAAAGACTTGGCAAGTGGCGTGGAATATTTTGATCGAAAAAACATTTCAATTGAAGATGTTACCGAAGAATACATCGATATTGCTTCTCGTGTCAAAACCAAAAAAGCATTAGAAGAACGGTATATAGAGTTACTCAAAAAAGCCAATAAAGTTTCTGAAATGCTCGAAATAGAGAGAGAATTAGCAACAATTCGAGAAGAAATCGAAGCCAAAGAAGGTCGTCTGAAATACATACAGAATAAAGTTTCCATGAGTACTATTTCTATCGAATTTTACAAATCGACCGAACGCAAAGCTGGAGCAACAGTTTCCTTTGGCACCAAATTTGTCAATGCAATAAAATCGGGTTTCAACGGAATTTCAACTTTCTTCATTTGGTTAATTGAAGTATGGCCTTTTATTCTTATTTTAGTGGCCTTGATATATTTTATTAGAAAACGATTTAAGAAAAAAAGAAACAATCAAAATGTGGATACAAATTAAAAAAAGATATATAATTCCAGTAATCGCAAGTGGTTTTTTACTTGTTGGCGTAAGTTTCAAAGAAGACTTTTTTGAAGTAGCCAAACAAATAGAAATTTTCACCACGCTCTACAAAACGGTGAACCAAAACTACGTGGATCAAGTTTCTCCAGCCGATTTGATGGATAAAGCCATAAAAAGCATGTTGGCCGATTTGGACCCGTATACCAACTATTTCAACGAACAAGATGTTGTCAAATTCAAAATCAACAACACGGGCGAGTATACTGGAATTGGAGCGATGATTACCCGTAAAGAAGACAAACTCATCATCAAAGAGCCGTACAAAGGATTTCCAGCCGATAAAGCCGGATTGAAAGCTGGCGACGAAATTTTCCAAATTGGAGATGTCTTACTGGCTGATTTCAAAGAAGACGCCTCGCAATTACTCAAAGGAACCAAAAACACTAAAGTAGAAATTAAATACCTGCGTCAAGGAAAATCACTTTCCACTCAACTTGTCTTGGATGAAGTTGAGGTAAAAGCAGTTCCGTTTTTCTCTAAAATTGATGCCAAAACAGGCTACATCGTATTGTCCAAATTCAACAAAAAAACCACACAAGAAACCCGTGAAGCGTTAGAAAAATTAAAAGCCGATGGCGCCACTCAGATCATCTTAGATTTGCGAGGTAATCCGGGTGGATTATTAAACGAGGCCATAAACGTGTGCAATTTATTTGTCCCAAAAGGCGAAATTATTGTAACTACCAAATCTAAAAATGAAAAGCACAACAACGTGTACAAAACATCTCGTGAACCGATTGACATCGAAATTCCATTAGCCATTATTGTGGATGGAAAAAGTGCTTCGGCTTCTGAAATTGTTTCTGGCGCATTACAAGATTTAGACCGCGCCGTAATTTTGGGAAGTAGAAGTTTCGGAAAAGGATTGGTTCAACGTCCGTTTGACATGACGTACGGAACGCAAGTAAAAGTAACTATTTCGCGTTATTACACGCCTTCAGGGAGATGTATTCAGGCCTTGGATTATTCTAAAAAAGACAGCAACGGGAAAGTAGTCAAAACTGATCTTACCAAAGTCAACGCTTTCAAAACCAAAAAAGGAAGAACAGTGTATGATGGCGGCGGAATTTTACCCGATATTGAAATTGCAGAAACCAAATTGAGTTTCATCAGCGAAGCTTTGCAACGCAATGACGGAATCTTCAATTATGCTACGCAATACTACTATAAAAACCCTAATTTGGGTGAAAAGATTCCAACCATTTCTGATGCGGATTTTGCCGAATTTAAAGCGTATTTGAAAAAAGAGAAATTTAGTTTTGATACCGAAACTGAATTGGCTTTAAAAAGTATGTTGGAAAAAGCCAAAAAGGAAAATATTGATCAAAGCATTGCCACCGAATACCAACAATTGCTAGCTGCTTTGCAAAAAAGTGAAGAACAACTTTTGGATAAAAATAAAAAAGAAATCTCGAAATTAATTCAGGATGAACTGATCAAAAGATACCAATTTAAAGAAGGTTTGTATCAATATTATACCAAAAGTAATGTAGAAATTTCTAGAGCCGTTGCGCTCTTTGCCGATAAATCTGAGTACAACAAAATACTAAAAATGTAATGTTGAAATTTATAAAAATTATTCCGTTTTTTGTAGTTAGTCTTCTGTTTTCTCAAGAGGAAATTGTGCAAAGTGTGTACTTTGATTTTGATAAATTTTCGCTCGATGAGAAACAAGGAAACGAAGTAGTCGAATTCATCCGAAAAACCGATTCCACCCGAATCGAATCGATCCAGATTTTTGGCTATACGGACGACATCGGAAAAGAAGCATACAACTTCAAACTATCGACCAATCGCGCTACAACTATTCAGAATAAACTCGTTGAAAACGGTATAAAAAATAAAATCATCGTAACCATTGAAGGCAAAGGCCGTATTCTTATCGACGATGATATCGTAGAAAATCTTCCCGAAAAACGATCGAAAAACCGTCGTGTAGACGTGGTGTTGAACTTAAAACCATTACCTAAAATTGAAATTCCTGGTTTTTACAATACGCTTCAAAAAAATCATATTGTTGGCGACCATATATATTTGGACAACATCCATTTTGAGAAAGGTAGCAGTAAACTCAATACCAAAACCAAAAACGAATTGGATAAAATTGCACTGCTATTGCATCGGTACAAAAACATCCAATTTGAAATTCAAGGACATGTGTGTTGTACGCCAAAATACCAAAAAGAAGCCATAGACAAAGACACCAAAAAAAGACAATTGTCTACCAATCGGGCACAATCCGTCTATAAATATTTGGCGTTCCGACGCGTTCCTAAAACTCGAATGACGTTCAAAGGTTATGGAAATACCGTTCCGTTGAATAAAGGTCCGGAATACGATCGAAGAGTAGAACTTGTTATTACAAAAATCTAATCGTGAATCGATTTTTGCTGCTTTTTTTATTCATAGTACATTGTGCTACCGCGCAACAACACTCCATTTATTTTGATTCGGGTTCCTATACACTCAATGAAGCCCAACAATCGGAATTAATTTCACTTTTTTCATCCGAAGACAAAACATTCAATACTATCGTTGTTTCCGGATTTTGCGATGATGTGGGAAGTTCCGAATCGAACGTTGTTCTATCCCAAAAAAGAGCCGAATCGGTGACTCGTTTTCTTCAAAATGAACTGCAGATTTCGGTCGAAAGTTCGCAAGGAAAAGGTGAAATTGAAAGTACTAATTCGGAGCAAAACAGTGATGAATTCCGAAGAAAAAACCGTGTGGTAACCATCGAATTTCAAACCGTTGTTGTTCCACCTAAAACAACTCAACCATCTGAAAAGAAAGCAACTTCTGATTATAAAACCTTTTCGGACAACTTAAAACAAGGCGATAAAGTAATCATGAAAAATCTTCTGTTTTTGGGTTCATTGACGGTTTTCGAATTTCCGGAAGAAGCTGAAATCGAGTTGAAAAAAATCATTGCTTTTTTACAAAATAATCCATCGGCTCAGATTGAAATTCAAGGCCATGTGTGTTGCATTACCAATTCGTTTAAAGACGCTTTTGACCGCAACACCCGAAAAAATAATTTGTCGGAAACGCGTGCCAAGAAAATATTTGATTATTTAGTGGAACAAAATATTGCTCCCGAGCGCATGACTTACAAAGGTTATGGCAGGAGATTTCCGATTTCGGGTGGTGATGAACAGCAGAACAAACGGGTAGAAATCTTAATTACCAAAATTTAATTTAAGAACGCTTCATTTCGATGTGCGGAATATCGTCTTCCAAATACATTTCACTGGTTTGGATGAATCCGTGACTTTCATAAAACTTCTTTAAATACAATTGTGCGGAAATCGTAATGTTTTCAGTGCCAAATTGTTCGTTTACGGCGTTGATGGCTTCTTTCATCAATTGATGTCCCAATTTAAATTCGCGGTGCGAAAGTTTGACAATCACCCGTCCGATCGACGCTTGTTCGAAATAATCATTCGGGCGAAACAATCGGGCATAAGCAACCACTATTCCGTCAATTTCCCCGAGAAGGTGAATTGCTTTTTCGTCTTTTCCGTCGATGTCTTGATAGACGCAATTTTGCTCCACCACAAAGACTTCACTCCTCAATTGAAGCACAGAATACAGTTCGGCCAGAGAAAGTTCTTTAAAACGCTTTATTTTCCAATTTACATCCGACATGCGTTATTCTAGTTTTAAGGTTTTGATAATGGCTTCCAATTCTAACATAAAATCTCTTTTGCCTTTGAACGGCGCATAACAAAATCCTTCTAGAATTAAAACGCGGTTGCTTTTTTCGTCTACAATGGCGTAGTTGATGAATGGACCCGACATGAAATCGTTTCTCAAATTCCACGTTCCTTTGGTTTCGTATGCGATTGCATTAGAAATAGACGTTTTGCTGTAGTACGGCGTAAAATCGGTTTCAGTGTGCATCGTGGTTCGTTTTTTACTTCCGTGGATGTATCGTCGTCCGACAGAATCACGAACTTTTACTATCGAATTGATGATGTTGGTCGTATCTTGAAGTCGTTTGAAAGGCAACTGGTAGGCGACAATACTCAGGTTTCCGCCATCGACTTCTTTTTTAAGCCACAGAAAGTTTTTGGCTTTCATAACGGTTTTAAAACGTACTGGGATTTTTAAATCAACTGAATACCGTTCGTTGATGTCGTTGGTTTCCGATTTGTTGATGAATATTTGTTTCTGAATAGCTTTGATTTCTGAATCTCGAATGATTTTTGAAATCTCGGGCGCTTTTACTTCGATAGAATCGATGATGTCTTTGACCGTTCTTCCTGAAAAACGAATCAGAAGTTGCGGATTTGAAGACGGATTCTCAACCAAACTATAGCTATTTCTTGAGTTTTTTTTGATGACGATGATGTTTCTACTTTTGGATAGAAATCCATCCAACAATTTTACGGGGTATTGATTCAACGTAAACAACGGTTCTTCGTCTTGCAAACCTATTACAGGCATGGCGAACTTGTTGCGCAACGAATCGCCAATTTCTCCGTTCCACAATTGGTCGTCGATGATTACCGAAACGGAGCTGATTTTTCCCAGCGTTTCATAGGCCGTATTTTTTTTCTCCTCGACACAAGAAGAAAACAAAAACGGAAACGCGACCAATAAAAAAAGGGTTTTATTCATAACGAAATAAAACCCAAATTTATAGAAGATTTTTGTATTATCCACCAATTTTTAATTTCATTCCGGGTTTGATGCTTTCGTCTTTAATGTTGTTCCATTTTTTGATGTCAGCAATGCTTACGCCAGGAAATTTCTGAGAAATGCTGTACAACGAATCGCCTCGTTTTACATAGTACAAACTTTCTCTTTCGGTTTTAAGTGTGTCTTTTTTCGATTTTGTGCTTTTGTCGTTTACCGCCACTTCGGTTTTAGCAACAATTAAGGTTGATCCGAGTTGGATGTTGTTGCCTTCAATCGAATTCCATTCTCTTAAATTCTCGATAGAAGTATTGTATTTTTTAGCAATTTGTCCAAGATTGTCTCCTCTTTGAACCGTGTGTTCTTTGGTTTTGGTTTCTACTGCAACACTGGTGTTTTTATCGGAAAGACTTTTGTTCGAAATGATGATTTGCGTTCCGACTTTTACTGTGTTGTCAAAGATGTTGTTCCATTCTTTCAATTGCTGTACCGTTACATCGTGGTTGCGAGCAATCGACGTTAAATTATCGCCTTTTACCACTACGTAATAACTTTCGTGTTCGGTGGTTTTTGAAGCGGTTTCAGTGGTTGATTTAACCGATTCTTCTTTATTCGATTTAACTTCTGCCACCGCAACATCCGTTTTGGTTTCGATCACTGGAGTTTTCTCAAACGAATAAATTTTGAGGTTCCTACCAAGCGGTGCGCTGTTGCTTTGCAATCCGTTCCAACGTTTTAAATCGGCCACACTCACATTGTATTTTCGGGAAATCAACGTTAGATTTTCTCCTTTACGGATTTTGTGATACTTGGTTTGTGATGCAATGGCGCCACTTACCGTATCTTTTGGTCGAGTGTACGCCACATCTTCCATCGGACGTTCTCTATTTTTCGCAACGTAATCTACATACGCATAAATTTTATCTTCGTTGGAAGCAAAAGCAGCGATTTTATCTTTTGGTAATTTCAAGAAATTCAGTGAACCAGTGATGTACGGAATTTCATTTCGTTTGTACGACGGATTGAAAAACTGAACCTCCACTTCTGGAATATTCAATAAATCCGAAATTTGCTTGAACGTAATGTGACGTTTTATCGCAATGGTATCGGTTGCAAAATGATTCGCAATCGCTCGATTAGGAACGATTCCATGTTCTTTATGGTACTCAAAAATATACATTGTTGCCAAAAATGCAGGAAGATATCCTTGCGTTTCTTTGGGTAAGAATTTCTTGATGTTCCAGAAATTTTGTTTTCCGCCCGAGCGACGAATCGCTTTAGCTACATTTCCGGGTCCGGAGTTGTACGATGCCAACACCAAATCCCAATCGCCAAACATTTTGTACATATTAGTCATGTACTGCGATGCGGCTTCACTGGCACGGAATGGATCACTGCGTTCATCGACATACGAATCGATTTTTAAACCGTATTGTTTTCCAGTATGGTACATAAACTGCCACAATCCGGTTGCGCCCATACGGGAAACAGCTTTCGGATTCAAGGCCGATTCGACAATCGCTAAATATTTAATTTCTAACGGAATATTATTTTTGGCCAAATGCTCTTCAAATACTGGGAAATAAAACTGCGACAATCCCATCAAACGTTCAAATCCTCTTTTTCTATTCTTTAAAAATGATTTGATAACGTTCTCCAATCCGACGTTGTATTCGATATTGAAGGGTGATTTTTCGTCTAGTAATCGGAGTCGTTGCTTGAGTAATTCGGTGGGCAATTCGAAGTCAACTGTAGCATCGGTATCTACCGTTTTAATGTCGGTAATCATTTCGTTGAATAAATCCAACGAGGTCAGTTCTTGCATCCATAAACTGTCCACGCACGTCGCCATGTCATCTTTAATGAACGTAGCTTTGATGGAATCTAGGAATGAAGTTTTTACTTCTTTTTTTACAATCGTGTCCACCACAACAGCGGTTTCTTGAGCGTAAAAGCAGGAGGAAACAAGTAAAAGTGTGTAGGTTATTTTATTTTTTATTGACATATTGATTTCTCAATTATTTATTATTCAGAGTTTTATGCGATTTTGCAAAATTAACCCTTATAACGCAAAAAAATGTGTAAATATTGTTAAAAGTTGCATTTAATCGATGATTGCTGCAATTCCCGGAAGAACTTTTCCTTCCAACATTTCCAACATGGCGCCACCACCGGTAGAAACGTAGCTCATTTTATCTTCCAAACCGAATTGTTTTACAGCTGCAACCGAATCTCCTCCACCCACAAGTGAAAAGGCACCATTTCGGGTTGCTTCAGCAATTTGCTCACCCAATGTGATTGTTCCGTTGGCAAAATTTTCCATTTCAAAAACGCCTAACGGACCATTCCATAAAATGGTTTTCGAATTCATAATCACTTCCTTAAAGTTTTCCAACGATTTTGGACCGGCGTCTAAACCTTGCCAACCGTCGGGAATTTCTCTCACGTCGACAATTTGGGTTTTGGCATCATTTGAAAACGAATCGGCTGCTACTACGTCAACCGGAATGTGAATGTGTACGTTTTTTTCTTTCGCTTTATGGAGAATTTCGAGTGCCAATTCCATTTTATCGTCTTCACAAATCGAATTTCCGATTTTTCCTCCCAAGGCTTTGATGAAAGTAAACGTCATTCCACCACCAATAATCATGTGGTCAATTTTATCTAAAATGTTTTCAATTACGGTAATTTTTGAAGAAACTTTCGATCCGCCAAGTACTGCTGTTACGGGTTTTACCGAATTATTCAATACACGGTTTAAGCTTTCGATTTCTTTCGCTAATAACAACCCGAAGCATTTATGTTCTGGGAAAAACTGAGCAATTATGGTTGTCGAAGCATGTGCACGGTGTGCCGTTCCGAAAGCGTCATTTACATAAATGTCACCCAAAGACGCTAATTCTTTAGCAAAAGCTACATCGCCAGCTTCTTCTTCTGCATAAAAGCGCAAGTTTTCGAGAAGTAATATTTCGCCTGGTTTTAAATTGGATGCCGCTTTTTGAGCCACTTCTCCTCTACAATCGGAAGCAAAATGAACTGTTTTTCCTAAAATTTCTGAAGTAGTTTCAACAATATGACGCAAGGAATAATTGTCTTCTTTACCCTTTGGTCGTCCTAAATGCGACATCAAAATCACACTTCCGCCGTCGGCAAGAATTTTATCGATTGTTGGTTTTGCCGCTTCGATTCGATTGGTATCGGTTACCTTGAATTGCTCGTCGAGCGGAACATTAAAATCAACTCTGATGAGTGCTTTTTTACCTTTAAAATCGAAATCGTTTATTGTTTTCATCTTGACATCTGTTTAAATTAATTAGGATGACAAAGATACGCTTTTGTTTTTTTTAATGAAATCAATCGGTTCTCAAAGTTAATCGGCATCGGTAATTCCGGTCATTTGATTGTTCACCGATACAATGTACAACGGTTCGGGATAGGTGTTTTCTGCTTTGGAAGCGTAAAAACTAACGGCGTCTTCCAATTGATCAAATCGTGCTAGATACACATACGTATAATTGTTGATTTTGTTGACAAACGATTTCGACATAACGTCTTTTAAACCCAATATAGTGGAAAATTGTCTCGCATTATCGGCAACGGTAAACGCGTTGGCCACTACATAATATCCTTTTTCTTGGTTGGTAATGTTGAGTGTTTGGATGGCCAATTGAGGTTTGTTACTTTCCGTTTTTTTGCTGGAAAACGTCTGAGCTTTGTTCGCTAAATTTTTAGACGAAGTCGTTTGAAAAAGGTCGGCGTACATTTCTTTTACAATTTGTACTTTTTTGATGTCGTATTGCTCTAAAATTTCGGCTTTTGCTGCAGTTATTTCTTTTTTAACAATCGGATTTGCAATCGATTCGTCCACAATAAAAGCAGCGAAAAACAAAAAGCATTTGTCGCTTGATGATTCCACTTTTAACGTTGCTTCTAAAGCATTGTTTGCAATAATTGAGTTGTTTTCATTAGAAATCGCTGTCAGACAAGCATCAAATCCCAAGGTGTTTTTACTGTCCGGAAAACGATTAACCGCGTGTTTATTATCGACTGTAATTGAACTATTGAAAAAATTGTCTGGCTTTCTTACTTTATTAAAAACAGCGGTATACTCTTTGTTTTTTGGAGTTTTGATCAGCACTTTATCGCCTGAAACTTTAAAATCGCCGTCCAATGCAGCAACCGCAACTCGAGCTGTAACTTGACCTTGAGCAACCGTTTGAAATCCACTAAAATTCATACTCACACTCGATAGTGCAATGTCTGCGAAACCATCGTGGGTCGTAATGTGTTTTTTAGATTTTGTCGCGTCTTCATAGACAATGAAAATTTGCCAACCCGCGGCAACTCCACCAGGCAATGTTCCTTGAGTCGCTCGAATGTCGGCCAACGTATATACTCCCGAAGGATGAGATAACTGATTTACTTGATCGGTAATGTCGGCATACGCCACATACGGCGCACAATCTTTGTAATCGGCGGCGTTCAATCCGTCGAAAATTACAGTTCCTGTCACACTTGTGTATTGTGTTTGATTCGGAAGCTTAAGTTTTACGGTGTTCACGGCTTGTCTATTGGCATCAACAGCCGCAAACTTGCCTTCTTTTACTTCTTCACCACTGTTGTATTTATAGGTTCCTGTCCAATATAAACCCGCATAAACCACTTTCTTACTTGCACTTGAATCCAAAAACAACTCTGCGCTACTGGATGAAAAAGTAGATTCATCTTGGTCCACATCGATGTATTCCATGTGAAAATCATCATTTAATAAAGCCGAACTGGTATGGTTGTAATACGGAACATTGGCCGTATTGCTGTAGTCAACTCGGTTGGTAATATTATTAGCAATGAGGGTTATATCACCTGTAATTTGTTGTTGAAATCTAGGTTTTAGGGCATTTTGTTTTTGTGAATATCCGACAGATAATCCGCATAACAATAGTAGAATGCCACTGATTGTAGGGTTAAAATTTTTCATTGTACTCGGTTAAATTTAGGGCTTTAACGTGTTGTATGTTGTTGTGTTTGAATTTTTAAGATTATACTTTAGTAGGCAAAAACGTTAATTCAAAACGGTTGCAATATTATAAAATCCAAACGGAATTATATCTATAGTATTTTTCTTATTTTTTGAAGAAAATAATTTACCCAGAAACGGTTTTTGGAAGTCGCTAAAAATGAATGCGTTGTGTACAAAACTTAAATTACACTTAGCAGTTCGATTTCAGTCTGAATAATGACGTATTCCATCACTTGCTCAGCTAAATACAAACTCATTTGGCTTCGTAAAAAACACAATTAGGGTATTTGTTTTTTCTTACTGAGTTCGAAATTATATAATTCTTCGATAAAGTGTATAATTTAATCGATGAACTGCATAATTTGTGGTATTTGTAAGAAATATATTTCACATATAAAGAAAAAGATGACAAATAATATGATAATTTTTACTATATTTGTTCATGCTTTTCTCAGAAATTTTAGGTCACGAACACATCAAAAACCACTTGATCCAATCGGCGAACAAGGGAAGAATTCCTCATGCTCAGCTATTTATTGGTCCAGAAGGCACAGGAACATTGCCCATCGCGATAGCCTATGCGCGTCATTTAATTTGTGGAAATTCGGGTGAAAATCAAACTGCTTGCGATTTAAAATTCAATGGTCTTTCTCATCCCGATTTGCATTTTGTGTATCCAACTGTTACCACGGAAGACATCAAAAAAAATCCTAAAAGCCTTGATTTTATTTCGGATTGGAGGTTGTTTTTAAAAGAAAATCCATACGGAAGTTTGTTCGATTGGTACCAAGTTTTAGGCGTAAAAAACAAACAAGGAGAAATTCGAGTGGAAGATGCGAGCGAGATTGTCAAATCGTTATCTTTAAAATCGCACGAAGGCGGCTACAAAGTCATGATTATTTGGATGGCCGAAAAGTTGAACATTGCGGCTTCCAACAAATTATTAAAATTACTTGAAGAACCAACCGATAAAACGGTTTTTATCCTGATTTCAGAAAACGAAGAAGATCTGATTCAAACCATACGGTCTCGTTGTCAAGTGCTTCACTTGAATGCTCTACCTGAAGAAATCATTGCCAAATCTTTGGTTGAAAAGCAATCCATTCCCGAAAATAAAGCCCTTAAAATTGCCCATCAATCGCAAGGAAATTACAATAAAGCACTTCAATTGCTCAATGAAGACGGCGAAGAATTTCCGTTTGAAGAATGGTTTGTTACTTGGCTACGGGCAGCCTACAGCGCCAAAAAGAATGCCGCGGCCATATCCGATTTGTTGCAGTGGAGTGATAACATCGCCAGCATTGGCCGTGAAAGTCAGAAGAAATTTTTAACCTACTGCATCGACATCTTTCGTCAAGCGTTGATGTTGAATTACCAATCGGAGCAGTTGGTGTATTTCGAACCCAAAGTAAGCGGATTTACCTTAGAAAAATTTGCGCCTTTTGTGACCGGAAATAACATTCTGGAGATTTTTTCTTCCCTTTCCGATGCTTCGTACCAGATCGAACGCAATGGAAACGCCAAGATCATTCTGACTGATTTGTCCATCAAATTGACGCGTTTGATTCATAAGCACTAAAGTATTTCAGAATTACGGTTGTTCGCTGTAAAATTCACATACCTTTGATAAAAAAATCATGAACAATACTGCAGCAGTTTTAATTTTAGTGTTTTTAGCACTGACTTTTTTAATGTCTTCGTACGAAAAAATTGCGAATTGGAATTCGACCAAAATGTGGCTTAAAGGCCTTTTTGCTAAGACTTTTTTAAAGAATGTCATTCCGATGGTAACCGCAATTTTACTTGCTTTTGAAGTTTTTGCCGGAATTTTATGTTTGGTTGGAATCTTCGAATTGTATTTGAATGGCGGACGAATGACGGGTTTTTATGGCGCGGTTTTCTCTTGTATTGCGTTACTTTTTATGCTTTTCGGCCAACGATTGGTAAAAGATTACGATGGCGCGCGAACAATTGCGATTTACTTTGTTCCCGCTATTTTAGCTGTGTTTTTGTTGAGCTAGTTCGGATTTCACAAGCTCGCCTTATACATTTTGAGTTCGTCCCACGTAAACGTATCACCGTGTTTTTCTTTTAATTCACTCACCGAATCGCCTTTAAATCCTTTGAAGGCTATAGCTAATTCTGAGATTTTATCTTCAGGTAAAACGTCGTTTAGGGAAATAGTTTGCGATTCGATTAACTTACACAAATGATTGCTAATAGTTTGCGGCGTTAACTTTCGAATGTTGGCAATTTCTTTGATTGAATTGCGCTGAATCCACAGTTCATAGGTTTCTTGAACTGTCGATTTTTTGGGTTCTTTTGTCCTTTTCTTTTTAGAATAGCGTTCCACGTCGGCATCATCTTCAATAAGCGTCACATTTACTTTCTTAAACGCTTCGGCTACTTGCTCTCGCTTCCTGATTTTGTAGTAGCGAATATCCTCGGAAACCAATTTTTCTTTCGAAATGGTTTCACCTTTCAGTACCGTTTCCATCAATAATTTGGCTTTCATCAATCGCAAAACAGCTTTGACTTGAAGTTCTTCCAACACCATTAATTCTTCGTAAAAGGCTTTGACTTTTTTAATGCGTTTGACTTCTTCTATTTTCCAAAGTAACTCATCCACAATTTTGTCCATTGGAAATAAAAAATAGGAATAGGCCGCTTGAATGCGTTTATTGACGAACTGAAAATCAGTGTTTTCCGCAAATAATTTATTCAGTTGAAGGATGAATTTCCGCGAAGGTTCTACCAATTTTTCAATTTCTTCCGCTTGATTTTTAGCCCAAATGGCTTGCTTTGATTTTTCGGAAACATCCGATTTTTCATGGTAACTGTACTGATGATTGCGCCATTCTTGAGCCAAAAGTTTACAATCAAAAGTCGACGTTAAATAGCTGTGAATATAGTTTTTTGTTTCTTCCTTAAGGGTAATTTCCAGCACTTCTTCCGATGCTTTGTTTTCTGCATAATACATCACTTCTTGGTCGTTCGAAATGCCGTTCATTTGAAGCGGAGAAAGCAATACCAATCCGTTTAACGAACGCAAACGAGACAGGGCCACATATGCTTGACCTGGAAGAAAAACTTGCGAAACATCGAGTGCAGCTTTATCAAAAGTTAATCCTTGACTTTTATGGACGGTAATGGCCCAGGCCAATTTTATAGGATAATGCGTAAACGTTCCGATTACTTCTTCTTCTATTTCTTTCGTGTTTTCATTTACGGTGTAGCGGATGTTTTGCCACTCGTACTTTTCCACTTCGATGGTTTTGTTTTCATCGGGAAAATGAATGAGGATTTCTCTTTCGGATAACGATTGTATAATGCCCATTTTTCCGTTAAAAAACTTTTTATCTTGTGACAAATCGTTTTTAATAAACATGATTTGCGCGCCAATTTTTAACTCCAATTGCGCTTCCAACGGATAAATTTTATCGGGGAAATCATCTACAATTTCGGCCAAATAGTTGTGTGATTTCCCTTCTAAATCTTTGAGCGATTGCGAATTAATCGTATCGGCTTTTGCGTTGTGCGTAGTCAGCGTTATGTAGCCTTTGTTTTGTTTTAAATCGAATGTAGGATGAACGTATTGATTTAAAATCTGGATATCCGTTTGGGTGATTTTATTGTTTCGAAGGTTGTTCAATATCGAAATAAATTGATCATCGGTTTGACGAAAAATCTTAGACAACTCGATGTAAAGCGGCGGATTTCGCTCGATAACCTGCGCATGAAAGAAAAACTTTCCTCTATAATAGTTGCGTAATACACGCCATTCATCGTCTCGAATTACCGGTGGAAGTTGAAGCAAATCTCCAATAAAAAGCACTTGAACTCCGCCAAACGGATTGGTTTTTTTTCGGACGGATTGCATCATAAAATCGATGGCATCCAACAAATCGGAGCGCAGCATACTTACTTCATCAATGATGAGTAATTCCATATTTCGAATGACGGCTTTTTTTAATCCGCTCATTTTGAAGTGTCTGCGTAATGTGGCGCGACTTTCAAATTTCGAATTTTGATTAAATTGTGGCGACGAATTGTCGGGTATGAATCCGCCAAAAGGCAATTGAAACATCGAGTGAATGGTAACGCCGCCGGCATTTAGTGCCGCGATTCCAGTTGGTGCGACAACCACGGTATTCTTGTGCGTTGTTTGGATGATTTCTTTGAGAAGAGTTGTTTTTCCGGTTCCTGCTTTACCGGTGAGAAAAACAGATCGATTGGTTTGATTGATGAATTGCAAAACGTATTTTGCTTCGGCAGTTACAAATTCCATGGCGTTGATTTTAGTAAAACAAAAATAAAACATTGTGCATCAATACACAACAAAAAACGCCTTCAAAAATTTGAGGCGTTTGTAGGTTTGACAAAAAGAATAAATTATTTTTCTTCTTTAGCCGCTGGCTTGTCTTTTTCATCACTATATTTATTGTTGATGATTTTGATCAATTCTTTGGTGATGTCATAGCTGTCTTTAGCATATAAAACCGTAGCAGATTCTCCTGTTCCGTAGATGTAATCGAATCCTTTTTCTTTACCGTAGTCTTTAAAAATCTGCTTGTATTTTTTTACAATACTGTCCATTTCTTTACCGCTTTCCGATTGCAATTGCTGTAACATTCCTTGTTTAGCGTACTGCAATTCTTGATCAATTCGAGCAAGTTCTGCATATTTTTGTTTCGCCCAAGCTTCACCGTTTTTTTGCATGTTGGCTTGAAAGTTTTTTTGCTCGCTTTCAAATCGCGCCATGTCGCCTTTTAATTTGGCTTCCATTTCGGTTGCTTTGCTTTTGTATTTTTCTTCGATGTCTTTCGCTTCAGAACTTTCTTCCATCAATTTAGAAGTATCAATATAAGCCGTTTTGAAATCTTTTGTTTCAGTGGTCGTTTTGTTGCACGAAACAAAAGCGATGGTTAGTGCAAGTACAGCGATTAATTTTTTCATTGTTTGAATGTAATTTTAAATAGTTGTCAAAAGTATAAAATTTTAATTGTAAAAGAGAATATGTAATGAACTAGTCTGTTTTTCTAATTATAATATTTTCTTATTTGTTTTTTATAACGGATAAAGATTTTCTATCAAAACCCGCTTTAAATCAAGCGAGATAAGCAACTTTCTCATTTTACTTAAGCAAACTGTCGTTTATCAGAAATTGGCTCCTGAAAGGCGTTTGTATTAGCTTTTAGCGTTTTTTAGCACATAAATATGGGACGAATACTCCGAATTTTTACTTCCGTAGCGATTCGACTTCCAACCAATGAAAAAAGCCTTGAGGTAATTCATTTTTCCGGTTTTGTATTTTTCGGAAAGTAAACTCACATAAAAACTGTCAAATTTCATGGGAAGTACTTTTACTAATTCTAAATCGTGTTTCGAAAATAATTTTTGAATGGCAGTTTTTGAAAAATGCCAAAAGTGAATTGGAACATCAAAAGCGGCCCAATATTTTCCGTAATAATTAGCGTCAAACGAATTAAAATTGGGGACTGCGATGATGATGGTTCCGTTGGGTTTGATCAGACGTTTTAATTCGGACATCTGATGTTCGAGATTGGGAACGTGTTCCAAAACGTGCCACATCGTAATTACATCGAGCGACTGATTTTCAATTTCCGATAAATCGCTTACAAAAGAAACTCCTTTGTTGATGGCAATGGTTTTTGCTTTTTCACTCGGTTCGGTTCCGATGATGTTCCAGCCGTCGTTTTTTGCCGTTACTAAAAAATCGCCTACTCCTGCTCCAATGTCTAAAATAGTTCCTTTTTGCGATTCGGAATTGATTAATTTCAATTTGTTTTTTAACGCAATTCCTTTTACAAATTGATACATTTTTTCGAACAACGATTTTTTCCCATCGGTGTGTGAAATGTAATCGGCGCTTTCGTAATAGCTGGGTAATTTTTCTAAACTGGGTTGCGGATGTGTGATGAGCATATCAAGTTCGTCATCGTGCAACAACTCAAATGTTTCTCCCGAAACCGAATAATCTTTGACGTTTAAAAAATGTTTTGTTTTTGAACTATTCATTAATTTCTCTTTAATAATAAGGCTTCACAAGGTTTGTTTCACGTGAAACATCTTTTGGCGGGAAGCTTGAAGTTTGAAGTTTGAAGTAGACTTCTAGCTTCTAACTTCCAGCTTCCCTCTCTTTTTCATCTTCCCATATGAATGAGCAAGACGGAAACATCACTAGGTGAAACACCGCTGATGCGTGAGGCTTGTGATATCGTTACGGGTCGTATTTTACTTAATTTTTGTTTGGCTTCAATCGACATGGATTTGATTTTGTTGTAGTCAAAATTATCCGGAATTTTAATGTCTTCCAAGCGAATTAGTTTTTCGGCATTATTGCGTTCTTTTTCAATATAACCTGAATATTTCACTTGAATCTCGGCTTGTTCTACTTCTTCTTTATCGAGATTATGTTCATCAATATACTGACGCACTTTTTCAAACCGAATCATGTCTTCCAATTCAATCTGCGGACGCGAAAACACTTTAAACATTTTATCCGATTGGGTCATTGGCGAACTTTCCTTTTCGATTAGAATCGGATTGGCTTCTTCGGCTGAAACACTTGTTTCTTTAAAAAAATAGACCATTGCGTCACTTTTACTGAATTTTTCTTCCATTCGGCGTAAGCGCCTTTCAGAAGCTAAACCAATTTCGTGCGATTTAGGTGTCAATCGGTAATCGGCATTATCTTGACGCAATAACGTTCTGTATTCGGCACGCGAAGTAAACATTCGGTAAGGTTCTTCGGTTCCTTTGGTAATTAAATCATCAATTAAAACACCAATATAGGCTTCGTCGCGTCGCAATAACAACGGTTGTTCTTCTTTTACTTTCAACGCCGCGTTGATTCCGGCCATTAAACCTTGCGAAGCTGCTTCTTCATAACCTGTTGTTCCGTTAATCTGACCTGCAAAATACAACCCTTCTACGAGCTTCGTTTCGAGTGTGTGTTTTAATTGGGTTGGCGGAAAATAATCATATTCGATTGCGTAACCTGGACGGAAGAACTTTACATTTTCAAATCCCGCTACCGAACGCAATGCTTTAAACTGAATGTCTTCCGGAAGTGACGTTGAAAATCCGTTTACATATACTTCTACTGTATCCCAACCTTCTGGTTCGATGAATAATTGGTGTCGTTCTTTATCGGCAAATCGGTTGATTTTATCTTCAATTGACGGACAATAGCGTGGCCCGAGTGATTTGATTCGGCCATTAAACATTGGTGAACGATCGAATCCTTCTCGAAGAATATCGTGAACATCCAACGACGTATACGTCATGTGACACAAACGTTGGTGCGTTAATGGTTTGGTTTCGTCTGAATACGAAAACTTATCCGGAACAGCATCACCTGGTTCTTCCCTCATTTTAGTATAATCGAGCGAACGTCCATCCACACGTGGTGGCGTTCCCGTTTTCATTCGACCTGATTCGAAACCCACTTTGATTAGATCTTCTGTGATTCCGTATGCCGCACTTTCACCTGCTCTACCTCCACCAAATTGTTTGTCGCCGATATGGATCAATCCATTTAAGAACGTTCCATTGGTTAAGACCACCGATTTCGCTTTGATTTCAATTCCGAGTGAGGTTTTAATTCCTTCAATTTTGCCGTTATTAATAATCAATCCTTTGACCATTTCTTGGTAGAAATCGAGATTAGGTGTTCGTTCCAACATCAATCGCCATTCTTCGGAGAAACGCATGCGGTCGGATTGAACACGTGGCGACCACATGGCTGGACCCTTTGATTTGTTGAGCATTTTGAATTGTATCGCGGTCTTGTCGGAAACGATTCCAGAGTAACCTCCTAGCGCGTCAATTTCGCGCACGATTTGACCTTTGGCGATTCCGCCCATAGCTGGATTGCACGACATCTGAGCGATGTTTTGCAAACTCATCGTTACCAACAAGGTAGAACAACCTAAGTTGGCTGCCGCTGCCGCTGCTTCGCAACCTGCGTGTCCTGCTCCGACTACAATTACATCGTATGTATTAAACATTTTAGATCTTTAGATTGTTAGAAAATTAGATTGTTAGATAATCTAAACTTCAATTTATTTAAATTGTTCCACGTGGAACTTTATTCTTTCGACGGCCATTTCTCAATAGCCCTGATTGAACGGAAATCCTGTCATTGCACCATTAGTAACTTCCTAAATTTCGACATTCAAAAACAATTACAAAAGATTGCTTCGTTCCTCGCAATGACAGATTGAAGTGAAAGCAGGAATTGCGATGGCCAAAATGCCCAAGCCTTCCGCTTCAGATTGCTTCGCCTGAAAGCTCGCAATGACTCTTAATGTTCCACGTGAAACATCTTGATTTTCTCCTCTTCCTTAGACCGCATGATTTGGATATCGGTCTCGGTTTTATCTTTATATCCGCAGTAGTGTAACACACCGTGCGCCATTACGCGTTTCAATTCGTTTTCAAAAGCTACCTCAAAATCGGATGCGTTTTCACGTACACGCTCGATGGAAATGAAAATATCACCATGTAATTCATTTCCTACAGAATAATCGAAGGAAATAATATCGGTTAACGTATCGTGATTGAGGTATTCTTCGTTCAATTTGAGCAAATATTCATCATCGCAAAAGATGTAATTGATGTCGCCTTCTTTCTTAGATTCCGATGCGATGATGGCCGAAATCCATTCAGAAAAAGAAGCTTCGTCACCCAATTCAAAATCGCCTTCGTAATTATAACTTATCATTTGTTTTAAAATATTCTTGAACCTTTTGGTTAAAATTGGCGCGCAAAGGTAAGGTTTGTCGGTTTAATATTTCAACACTATTGATGTAATCTTGTAAACGTTGCGGTAACGCATTGGTCGTATTGTTAAATTCTTTTTTGTTGGTTTCCGACTGTCGTCTTTTTTCTTCACCTTGTTGCTGGGTTGCTTTTTCTAATTTAAGCAACTCGTATTTCAGGTTAAGCATCTTTTGCAACACTTCATTGTTAAAGCCTTTGTTGAGTAATTGCTTTTCGATTTGCTTCATTTGATTGAGCGCATTTTGCCCGTTTCCACCCAAACCTTGTTTGTTTAATTCTTTCTCAAGAGCTTCACGCAATTGCTGCTGCTCTTTGTAAATCTCCATTATTTTTTGAGCATCGCCTTCGCCGTCTTCTCCGTTTTCACCGCTCTTGGAATCACCTTGACCGCTTCCACCCGAGTTTCCGCCTTTGCCATTTTTCCCGCTTTTTCCTTCTCCATCTTTTCCTTCACCGTCTTTCCCGCCTTGGCCACCTTGGCCTTGCTTTCCGCCTTCTTTACCGCCCGGTTTTTCGCCTTCTTTGCCTTCACTTCCTTCACCTGGTTTTTCTCCGGGTTTCATTCCTTTCTTCATTTTCTCACCCAAACCTTCTTGCTTTTTGATGATGTCGGGCAATTGCATTCCGCTGCCTTGTCCTTGTCCTGGTTTTGGTTTTCCTCCACCTTGTCCCGACATCGACATCGACATTTGCATACTGTTCAACGCATCGGCCAACATATCGGCCAAACGATTGGACGCTGACGTTGCGAATTGCTGGTGTGACGTTCCTTTCGAAACATTGGCTTCAGCTAAAGTTTCAAGTGCTTTATCGACGTTGTATTGCACTTCCCCAATTTCTTTAGTGACTTGCTCGCCAATTTTTGGATTACGCAATGATAAAGCAAACAAACTGTCGTCGACGTGTTTGAATTGTTGTTTAAGATCTTGCTGCTTCTTAAGGTTTTTAACAAAGGTTGGTGAACCTCTTTTTAATCCTTTGAATTGCTTCATGACGTCTTCTTGCGAAAACGAATACGCTAGTAAATTATCTAGAATTTGACGCAGCATTTCAACATCTTCTTCCAATTGTTCTTGCTCACTTTGTTGCATGCTTTCTTGCATTTCCTGACTCATTTGCTTCATCTTTTTGGAAGCGCTTTTTTGCTTTGGTTTTGCTTTGTCTTTCTGCTGCTTTTGCAATTGGTCGGAAGCATTTTTTAAATCTTCGTCAATGCTTTTTTCTTTCGGTTCAGTTTCAGGTAAATCAACAGGCGCTTTGAGTTCGTTGTTTTCCTTTTCCAATTCTTTTAACTCTTCTTGGATTTTGTCAAACTCTTTGTTGATTTCGTCCTGCTTTTCGGTATTGTTTTCTTTTTCAGAATCGGAAAGCTTGTCTTGCTTTTCAGCTAATTTATCGAGCTTATCGGCAATTTGTTCCGCTTTTTTCTCAACGTAATATTTCTTGGTCAGTTCCACCAATTGCTCCAAACTTTTGTTTTGGTTTTTGCTTTGTTGTTTGAATTTATCCATCTTTTCAAACAACTCCTCTTTCTGAATCTTATCGTTCAATTCTTTTAATTCGTCCAAAAGCTTTTTATTCTTTTCAAAATCTTTATCAACTTTCTCCAAACGCTCTTTTAGCAATTCTTTGAGTTCGTCTTTTTTGTCGGTTTTAACTTTGTCGAGATTCTCCTTCATTTTCTCGGCAAATTGTTTCATCAATTCGTCTTGCTTTTTCTGACGATTGATAAAATCATTTACTTTTTGCTGTTCTTTGAATTCAAGGGTTTCTTTTTCTTTGCCAAGCTTTTGGAGTTTATCCATTTCGCCTTGTTGCTTTTCTTGCGATTTAAGCGAGTTTTCCAACGAATTGATGTTGTCGTTCTGTTGTTCTAATAATTCGTCTTCTTTTTCGGTTTCTGTCGATTCACGATGCGAGAAAACAGCCGATTTTGAACTTTTGAAATTATGCAGTGCATCGTTATCAAAAATCTCAAAATAGTATTCGTAATTCACGCCTTCTTGAATGGGTAACGAACTTGGAAACGCAAATACAAATTGATCGTATACGTCTTTATTGACGTTGATTGTTCCACGCTTGGCTTGCGACGGAATGTCTTTCGGATAATAAATAACCTGTAATTTCGACAATCCGTAATCGTCTGAAACTTGTCCCAGCACATAATTCTTCGCCACTTTTAAACTATCGGGCGCATTGTTGACTTCAATGGTTGGATATTGATCTTTTACTACTGAAATTTGGTAATTGAGTTTTTCGTAATCCTTAACCTTAGAATTGGACGTAACAATTTGATATTCGGTATTTTGACTGATGTTTTTAGACAACAAAAACACATTTTCTTGTTTGGAGAAAGGAAAAGAAGTTTGATTACTTGACCATTGTACGCTTTGCGTTGCCAAGGTATTCATGCGCCATGTAACTCTTGTTCCTTCCGGAATTACAGCATTTCCAGTTCCTTTGATGACTTCAGCCTTTTTATTAAGATATCCAGGATAATTCAGCACCATTTCAAAATTGGCAATCGACGGAACGGTTACAACCGCTAATTCGTAGTTTTTCGACGAAACTTCGTTGGCTTCGATGTGAAATTCAACGTTTGACTTGGGTTTCGGAATCACAAATTCGAACTCGCCGGCTTTGTTACTTTCCATAAAATAACTTTCATCACCGATAAAAATCATCGCGTTTTCGGGAACTACATTCCCAACGGTTTTAACACGAAGCAGGAAATCTTTGTTCTGTTCGGTTTGTAAATTCTGATTCAGCACTTGAAACTCAAACGGTGCTGGCGGCAAAAATTGTTGTTTGTAATTCACAACTCGATTAAAACTTTGCGAGATGAAATTACTATTTCCGGATAGGTAAAAGAATGCAAAAAACAATATCGGAATAATGGCTAAAGGCAAATACTTTTTGTTAGTTCCCAGGTTGATGGCATTTCCGAAAGGAATCGGTTGTAAGGTCGATGCTTTTTGATCGATGGATGCCAACAACAATTCGGACTTATTCTTGTCTTGCGATAATTGAAGAAAATTCGTCAGCTTGTCTCCTACTTCACTAAAATGATTTCCGATGATTTTCGACGCATCGTCGTAATTGATTCCCTTTTGTAATTTGAATAATTTAAATAACGGGAAAACGATGAAACGCAATAGTAAAAAGAGTTCAACGGCGATGAACGTCCAAAATAAAATGGTTCGTGCAGTCGGTTTTAACCACAAGAAATACTCTACAAAAAGTGTAAATATAAAATACAGCAATCCCAATCCGACGAAGAATATGCTTCCGCGCAGTAATTCGTTGGTGTAAAACTTCTTAATAAACTGTTCGAGCTTACTATAAATTATGTTTTGATTCTCCACAATTGTTGATACTATGTTTATAACCGATAAAAATACAAATTTATAGTTAGGATAAAAGTTAAATCTTTACTAAACACAGATTGCACAGATTTACACAGATTACTATCATTACTGAGTTCATATTAAAAAACTTCCCGCTTCCAACTTCCAACTTCCAACTTCTACTTATCTTTGCAAAAATTTAAAAACCATGTCAAAACAAGTTCGTGTGCGTTTTGCACCTAGTCCGACTGGACCATTACACATTGGCGGCGTAAGAACTGCCTTGTTTAATTATTTATTTGCCAAGAAAAACAACGGTGTTTTTTATCTGCGAATTGAAGATACCGATCAAAACCGATTTGTTCCTGGCGCAGAAGAATACATTTTTGAAGCTTTGGAATGGTTGGGAATTGCACCGAGTGAAACTGTTGGGAAGAATGAAAAATTTGGACCGTACCGTCAAAGTGAACGCAAATCGTTGTACAAACAATATGCGGATCAATTGGTGAATTCGGGTTGGGCGTATTATGCATTTGACACGGCCGAAGCGTTGGATGCGTTACGAAAACAATATGAATCGGAAGGAAAAACCTTTATTTACAACTGGAGTAATCGCGAAAAATTGGATACTTCATTGGTGATTTCTGCGGCAGAAACTGATAAAAGAATTGCTGCAAGTGAAGATTTTGTCATTCGTTTTAAAACTCCGGTGAACGAAACCTTGCATTTACAGGACATCATTCGGGGCGATATAAAATTTGAAACGAATTTATTAGACGATAAAGTGTTGTTCAAAAGCGACGGTATGCCGACGTATCATTTAGCGAATATTGTAGACGACCATTTGATGGAAACGTCGCATGTGATTCGCGGCGAAGAATGGTTGCCGTCAATGCCACTACACGTTTTATTGTACCAAGCTTTTGGTTGGGAAGCGCCACAGTTTGCGCATTTACCGTTGATTTTAAAACCGATTGGTAACGGAAAATTATCGAAACGCGACGGAGATAAAATGGGTTTCCCTGTATTTCCTTTGGAATGGAAGAGCGAAGAAGGCATTTCTTCAGGTTATAGAGAAAAAGGATTTTTTCCAGAAGCGGTAATTAACTTTTTGGCATTATTGGGATGGAACGACGGAACCGAACAAGAGTTATTTTCGTTGGAAGAATTAGCTGAAAAATTCGATTTGAACCGAGTGCATAAAGCAGGTGCGAAATTTGATCCGGAGAAAAACAAATGGTTCAATCATCAGTATTTGCAAAAACAATCGGATGACGATTTAGCAAAAGCCTTTGCTCCTGTTCTATATGAAAAAGGAATTGATGTTGATTTTACGACCTTGGCAAAAATAGTTTCACTGATAAAAGAACGCGCCAATTTCGTTTCGGAGTTTTGGGATTTATCAGATTATTTCTTTCAAGCTCCGATTTCCTATGATGAAAAAGCGGCAAAAAACTGGAAAGAAGAAACGCCAGGATTGATGCAACAATTGATTTCGGTTCTAGAGAATGTTGGAGACTTTTCATCAGTAAACGTTGAAACTATAGTAAAAGATTGGATGACGAAAAATGAAATCGGTATGGGAAAAGTCATGCAGCCGTTCCGATTGAGTTTGGTGGGCGCATTGAAAGGTCCGCATTTGTTTGACATCGTAGAACTTATTGGTAAAGACGAAACGATTAAGCGATTGGAAAAAGCGATTGCAACTTTGTAAAAAATATGTAATTGCTTTTCTAGATGTAAAGACGCACTGCAGTGCGTCTCTAACAACAGATATTTTAAAAATATAAAGTCCCGAATAAATCGGGACTTTTCTTTATAAATTAAACAACAACTGACCGCTAATCGTTCCGATGTTGCCTTTTAATTTTTCATTGCCATTCAACGCAACTAAACCTTCTTCGCTATTGAGTTTGTTGAAGATGTTATTGAACCCGTATTGATAGTGAACAATCGCGCGAAATCTTCTCGTTCCGGCAGAAATTCCCACATACACATTACCATTTATGGAGGAAACTCCTTCCAACTGTTTTGCTCTCAAACCTGTCGATCCGCTGATGATGTTATTGGCATCTTCGTCGCCTGCTTTAAGTTTGTCGTTGATTTGAAGTACGGGACCGAAATCAAACGAAACATGGTTTTTTACCACATTATAACTCAATAACAATCGGATTTGTGCGCCTGTAAGCGTAAACTCGGTGTCTTTTTTTTGTAGTGTTGGTGTAATGGATTCCAAAGAAAATGAATTTTGAAAAAACTGCATTCCGTAAATCATACTCCAATTGTTGTAGTAATTTCCTCGAACGGATAATCCGCCGTTAAATCCGATTCCGGTTTTGGCTGTAAAATTTGAATTGAGTAAAGTCGACTGCGATACACCACCAGTAATTCCGATTCGGTTTCCGTCTTTATTTTGATATTGAGCTTGAGTTGAAGTAAAAAACAATACCAAACTCACTGCTGTGACTAGTTTCTTCATAATAGGGTTTAAATTTGTAACAAACATACATTATTCTCGTATAATAACTGTATTAACAATTTAAATATTATAAGCTATGCCAATTGCACTTATTATTTTTCTCTTTTTTGCATTTTTTATTCTGCTCTCCAGTTTCTTTACGGTAAAGCAACAAACTGCTGTAGTTATCGAGCGATTTGGAAAATTTACCAGCATCCGAAACTCGGGTTTACAGTTAAAAATTCCTATTATTGATCGAGTTGCCGGACGCGTTAATCTTCGTATCCAACAATTGGATGTATTGATCGAAACTAAAACAAAAGACAACGTTTTCATCAAAATGAAGGTTTCGGTTCAGTTTAAAGTGATTCAAGACAAAGTGTATGAAGCATTTTACAAATTGGAATATCCTCATGATCAAATTACGGCGTATGTGTTTGACGTGGTGCGTGCGGAAGTTCCGAAATTAATTTTGGATGACGTTTTTGTTCGAAAAGACGATATTGCGATTGCCGTAAAACGCGAATTGAACGAAGCGATGACAACGTATGGTTACGACATCATCAATACATTGGTAACAGATATCGATCCGGATATTCAAGTGAAAAATGCGATGAACCGAATCAATGCTGCAGATAGAGAAAAAACAGCAGCCGAATTTGAATCGGAAGCTCAACGTATTCGTATTGTGGCCAAAGCCAAAGCGGAAGCGGAAAGTAAAAAATTACAAGGTCAAGGTATTGCCGATCAACGTAGAGAAATTGCACGTGGTTTGGTAGAAAGTGTGGAAGTCTTGAACAGCGTTGGAATTAATTCGCAAGAAGCCTCAGCGTTGATTGTAGTAACACAACATTACGATACGTTACAAGCCATTGGAGCGGACACCAATTCGAATTTGATTTTGTTACCAAATTCACCTCAAGCGGGAAGCGATATGTTGAACAATATGGTCGCAAGTTTTTCAGCAAGTAACCAAATTGGTGAAACGATGAAAAATCAACCGAAACGTGAGAAAAAGAAAAACGATCATACATCAACCGATTTTAATCCTTCTGATACTTCTCATCCGACAGACGGACAATAAATTCATTGATATTTTATTTAAAAGAGAGTTTGCGCAAGTGAACTCTTTTTTTTGTGCATTTTGGTGATTAAAACGCAATAGATTCGATCTGGAAACACTTCTTTTTAAAAATGACATCTAAGTTGTCGAAAATAAAAAAACGGATTAAAACAAATTTGTGAAGGTTGTTTTTGATAGGAAATACTAATATAATTCATGTTTCCAATAATAATTTATTATACTTCTTAGAAGTGCCATTTTAATGCTAATAATTTTACATGAAAATCTCCAAAAAGAAGTTGTTAGATTATTTTATTGAATATAGTATTTTTTTCTTTTGTGTTAGATTATTTTCTTATATTTGTGACTGATTAACGTTTTTCAAATAATAATTAAAAATAAGAAAATGACAACAAACTTTAAATCATTCTCCAGACAAAAATGGAGCGAAATGAGAGAAGGAACTCCATTTCAACCACCACCAATTGACACAGGTCCACATAATAGTAGTTTCTATGGCATTAATGGTGATGAAAATATAAACTATGATGCTTTAGCCGACTTCATTTTTGAAAACATAAGAAATAGTACAAGTGTATTCAATTGGAAAGACTACGCCAGAAAACCCGAAAAAAGTTGGCAAAATGAAAGAGGCATGGATGAATTAGTAACAGAACCTAACAACATAAATTTTTCATATCAAAATGATAACAATGAATCGATAAGTACATTGGTTAGGGGTAAAATCAATAAAAGAGTAGATTATCTTGAAGATTATTGGCTTTACTATTTTAATATTGATGGTGAAAAGAAAATAATAGAGGCTACAATTAAAATTCTTTTTGACAATACCAAGCAATTTATGGTTGAGGCTTCTGAAACAATTAATGAAAACGATTATAGAATTGATGAAAAATATGTTGCAATCAATTTAACAGCAAATGATTTAAATGATTTTTGTGGTTTAATAAAAGACACTGTTGGTCAAAAATACTTACCTCATGTCAAAGAGTTGATTGCAAAAAAATATTGTAAAAAAATCAAAGAGTGTAAAAGCCCTGCTGCTTTAAACTTTTTATATAAAAATGCTCCAGAGTATGCAATTGATATGCTGCATGAGTATATTGATAATGGAACGTTGTACAATCACATCATAATTCTTTCTGGAATAGATGATAATGGTATTTTGAGTTTTACAACCGATTCGAGTGGTGCGGTAATTAATTGCCTGAAAGCAATTGGTGATGGAAAATTTTTGTTTGATAAATTTAATGAAGATCATTCTCTTATCAAAAGAATATTCGAGAATTTAGATGGTTACTCTGAATTTTATGGAGAAATAATGTCTAATAAATTGATTTTCTCCACTCTTTTGAATGCTCTTGGAAACTTATATTCTAAAGATAAAAAAGTAAAAGGGAATTTAAAAATGGGTGGTGGTTTTAAAATCGGAGCAAATGCCGTTTTTGAAGATGATAAGGAGGAAGATGAAAATAAATTTTTCTTAAATCAGGAAAAAGAAAATAGCCAGCCAATTATGCTACCTGGACATACTGTTTCATCTATTGAATACGATACTGATGAGAATACTGGTGCTTATTATTCTCCTTTCGATTTTGTAGAAATCACTGAAATAAATGGCAACGAAGAAACTCCTACAAAAATCTGCGCCATCTTAGCTAAAGCCATTTCACACGAAGAAGAAAAAGTAGAAATACTAAAGGCTGTTCGTATAGGTTTGGATATTATGGCGATTATTATTGGAATAGCATCATTTGGGGCTGGTGCTGGAATTGCTATAGCTTTAGTAGATATTGGTTTAGCTTCTGGTGATATCTTGGTTGCTTTGAATGAAGATGATTTAATGAAAACAAAAGAAGGTAGGGCTTTTTTAGAAGCTTGGAATGCTATTTTAATTACTGGTGGTGTTGCACTAGCTGGACCTATTTTACTGCGTACAGTTTACAAAAATGGTTTACGATTATTGAAGACAGCAACAAATCCAAAAACAATAGAAGTTTTGGAAATTTCATTAAAGTACATCATAAAAGAAATTCAAAACATACCAAAAATAGTTGACAATTCAATTGAAATATTAACAAATTTCCGGAAAAATTTTGGCGCTTCAATAATAACCAATCATTTAGAAAATCTACTTGAAAGTGGAATTATTTTGCTTAAAGTTTTACCAGAAGGAAATTCTGAAAAACAATTTATTTTACTCTATGGAGATAAAATACTAAGTTTTGGTGACTTCAAAATTCTATTTGATGACATAACTCGTTTGATTAAAATGAATGGAGCAACTTTATTAGAAAAACTTAAAGCCTTTTTATTACTTTTGAAAAAGGAAAAGACTTTAGTTAACACTTCTGCAAAAATAGGAGAAGAAGCATCTGTTGAATCTATTAAATGGGGAACTGTAAAAATGATGTTGCACCCCAGGTTTGAAGAAATGGTTCAATTATTGAATAAAAGAAGAATTAAAATTATTGAAATTGAAGATGTCACAGAGCAAGTAGGGTACTGTGAAAGGATGATTTATGATTCTAAAGGAACTCTGTTAAGAATCGAAAAAGAACTAGAGTGGCATCCTGAAATGCGTTTTCTAGATTTGGAGCATGAGATTGATCATATAATACAATTTGAAAAGAACCTCCAGGGAAAATTCTGTACAGAATTGAAAATTGAAAGAAGACCAAATGTGTTTGTAAATGCAACTAATGCTAAACAAGGTTATACCTCCGGTTTACAAAAAGCTTTCTTAGAGTACGAAGAAAGAATAAGAGAAATTTATAGATTAGAACAAAGAAATGTTCCGAAATCGATTATTGACGAACATTTAGATGGATTAAGGAAAATATATAAAGAGTATGAATCGCTCTATCCAAAAAATCACTTTGATCGCATCAAATTTGAAAATTGGAGAAAAGAGTATTTTCCTGATTTTATTGAATTTAATTTTTAAAATAAATCATGTACAACACCATAAGCAAAAATTTTAGGGCAAGTTTTATTTTTGGGAACAATACATCCCATCAGAAATATTCAAACCGCGTGGTTCAAATCCTAATTAACGAGCCTGCTTTTTCAATTATGTTTATCCCACATTACGACACAAATAAGTATCCGTTTCCTCCTTTTGAAAAAAATATGGAATATACTGGTGAAAAATATTACAAGTTGGACAAGAGGCGTATTGAAGGCTTTTATGAAGGAGATATTGTTTTTTTTGAATATTCTGATAAGAAAAATGAATGTTTTACAATGGAATACGAATACAAATCTCACGACAATTCTACCGTTAAGGAACATGTGTTGATTTATTGTTTGGATACAGAAAAGTACAATTCGCTGATTAAGGACTTACGGAAAAAATTTCTCTATACTCCAGATTCTTCAAAATTAAGCATCAATGGATCTTGGAAAAATGAATTTGTAATGGAATCAGAGGCCATGGTGTTTGTAGTAAACAAAATAAATCAGTTGAAAGAACACTTGCCTAATAAAGTTAAAAACAGTTTAGAAATTTTATAAAAAAAGGCTGTCGAATTCGACAGCCTTTTTTTACTCCTTACTTTCCACCTTCGCCCAGGTATCTTTTAAACCAACCGTTTTGTTAAAAACCAATTTTTGGTCGGATGAATCTTTATCCACACAATAATACCCCAAACGTTGAAACTGAAATTGATCGCCGTCTTTTGCCGAAGCTAAACTCGGTTCTACAAATCCAGTGATGATTTCCAACGAATTCGGATTGATGTATTCTTTAAAATCGACTTCTTTATCTCCATCCGGATTTTCATGCGTAAACAACCGATCGTAAACACGAACTTCTGCTTTGATAGCGTGGTTGATGGAAACCCAATGAATCGTTCCTTTTACCTTGCGTTGCGAAGCTTCTGTTCCACTTCCGCTGCGCGAATCTTCATCGTACAAACAATGAATTTCGGTAATATTTCCCTCCGCATCTTTCACTACACTTTCACCTTTGATGATGTACGCATTTTTCAATCGCACTTCGGTTCCCAACGTTAAACGAAAGAACTTTTTATTGGCTTCTTCCTGAAAATCTTCTCTTTCGATATATAATTCACGTGAAAAAGGCACTTTTCTAAATCCTAAGCTGGCGTCTTCCTGACTGTTTTCGGCTTCTAAAGTTTCCTCTTTTCCATCCGGATAATTCGTAATGACCAACTTCACTGGATTCAAAACGGCCATTACGCGTGGCGCGGTTTTGTTTAAATCTTCACGCACACAGAATTCCAAAAGCGATACATCAATTAAATTAGTGCGTTTGGCAATCCCGATGGTTTTGGCAAAATTTCGGATGGAAGCTGGCGTATACCCACGACGACGCATTCCCGAAATCGTACTCATCCGCGGATCATCCCAAGAAGTAACATGTCCTTCTTGAACCAATTGCAATAATTTTCGTTTCGAAACTACGGTATGCGATAAGTTTCTACGAGCAAATTCGCGTTGTTTCGGACGCACTTTTGAATCGTCATAAATCTGATCTAAAAACCAATCGTATAATTCGCGGTGCGGCAAAAATTCGAGCGTACAAAACGAATGTGAAATTTGTTCTAAATAATCACTTTCTCCGTGCGCCCAATCGTACATCGGATAAATGCACCAATCGTTTCCGGTTCGGTGGTGGTGTTTTTTTAAGATTCGGTACATAATCGGATCGCGCATCAACATGTTGTTGGACGCCATATCAATTTTTGCACGAAGTATGTGTGTTCCTTCTTCGAATTCGCCGTTTTTCATGCGTTCGAATAGATCTAGATTTTCTTCGACAGAACGATTTCGGTACGGAGAATCGGTTCCAACTGTTGTAGGCGTTCCTTTTTGTTTGGCCATTTCTTCAGAAGATTGGCTATCCACATAGGCTTTCCCTTTTTTGATGAACTCGACGGCCCAATCGTATAAATCTTGAAAATAATCGGAAGCGTAACATTCGTTAGCCCATTGATAACCGAGCCATTCGACATCTTTTTTAATCGCATCAACAAATTCCTGCTCTTCTTTGGCCGGATTAGTATCGTCAAAACGCAAATTTACCGGCGCTTGATAATCAATTCCCAATCCAAAATTCAAACAAATCGCACTGGCATGACCCACGTGTAAATAACCGTTGGGCTCGGGTGGAAAACGAAAACGCAGCTTATCTTGAGATAATCCGTTTTTCAAATCTTCTTCGATTATTTGTTCGATAAAATTCAGAGACTTTTCTTCTGTTGACATAGATTTTTTGTAATTTTAGCAAAGATATAAAAAGTTTGTAGTTTATCGTTTATGGTTTTGAGTTCGTTAACCATAAACTACCAACTATAAACAATAAACATAAAAAATGGGAACAATAAAATTACAAAACATCCGTACCTTTTCGTTTCACGGATGTTTGGAAGAAGAAGGAAAAATTGGTTCGGATTACCGAGTTGATTTAGAAATTAAAACCGATTTGCGTAAATCGGCGGTTTCCGATCAGTTGAAAGATACGGTGGATTATGTGCTTTTGAACCAAATTGTGGTGGAAGAAATGGACATTCGTTCGAAATTATTAGAACATGTGGGCAACCGAATTATCGCTCGCATTTTTAGTGAAATTCCGTCTGTATCTCGTATTCTTTTGGCGGTTTCAAAACTCAATCCGCCTATTGGTGGTGATGTTGAGGCGGTTACCATTGAAATGGAAGAATATAGAAATTAAGTACGAAATCCGATGTGGGAAGTACGAAGTATCGAAAATGAAAGTTTTTACACTTTAAACTTTAAACTTTAAACTTTTTTATATATTTGCAATCCGATTAAATAATTGGCGTCGTGGCCGAGTGGCTAGGCTGGGCTCTGCAAAAGCTCCTACTCCGGTTCGAATCCGGACGATGCCTCAGGAAGAGATACAGAAATGTGTCTCTTTTTTTTGTATTTAATTTTTAGAAAAAATTAATTAAAATATATGAATCCGCACGATGCCTCTAAACCTTCAAGGACCCGAGCGCAGCGAACTGGCGGAGCAAACTTGGAGGTTTTTTTATAGTTTAATTTTTAGAAAAAATTAATTAAAGAGTATGAATCCGGACGATGCTTCAAGTTTAACCTCTCAAAAATGAGAGGTTTTTTTTGGTCATTGTGAGGAAAGAAGCAATTTAGAAAAAATTAATTAAAGATTATGAATCCGCACGATGCTTCAAGTTTAACCTCTCATTTTTGAGAGGTTTTTTTTGGTCATTGCGAGGAACGAAGCAATCTAGAAAAAATTAAATAAAGATTATGAATCCGCACGATGCTTGGTTTTTAATCTTAAAGAAACACGCGGATTTTTGTCATTCTGAGGAACGAAGAATCTCATAATATGATTAAGATAATGTGATTTCTCCTAAAGTCGAAATGACAAAATAAGTAGAAGTTACGTTAAATACTCTTTTCATTTACTGTAGGTTCAGAAATTCCGAATTTCTCTTGGATCATTTCTTTTTCTTTTGGGAAGAAACCTTGGACCATTAAAAAGCTTCCAAAAATCATTAAAACCACACTGATTACGCGTTTAATTTTATAAATATTATACGGTGTAAGCTTTGATTTTAGCTGTTTGGCTACGTTAATTTTTAGGATGTCAATTAGAAAATACGTGATGATTATTGTAGTAATAAACAATATGATTCGGTTGGTTTCCATATTTAATTTGGGTCCGAATACAATGATAATGCCCAACCAAAAACCCAAAACACCAATGTTGATAAAGTTCAAGAAAAAACCTTTAAAAAATAATCCTACGTAATTGTTTTTAGGAATATTATCGTCGTCGTCCATTTCTTCTTTTAATTTTCGTTTAAAATCTTTTTTCTCTTTCACATACGAAATGACTCCAAAACTAAGCATCACAATTCCACCGAAAATAAACAATCCAGGATCATCTTTTAACCGTTCTAAGATTTGATTGGTACTGAAATATGCGATGAGAATAAAAACTAAATCGGCAAAAACTACGCCAGCATCCAACACCATTGCTGCACGAAAACCTTTGGAAATACTGGTTTCAAGTAGCACAAAGAATACTGGTCCGATGGTAAAAGCCAATAAAATTCCCCACGGAATGGCAGATAAAATATCGTTTAAAATCAAGTGATTAGTAATTAGTGATTAGTAGTTTGAAATCATAACAAAAATAAAAAAACTATTCACTAATCACTAATTACTTTTTACTAATTTATCTTGCTTCGTTGATGCTTCCGCCAGCAATTACCTTTTGATTGATCTGTTTGGGTTTTCCATAAATGGTAATATCGCCACCAGCACGCACCTTGGCATCGACAAAATTAGTTGCATATACATCGGCTTCTCCGCCCGCATTGGAAGTAATAATGGTTTGTTGCGTAATGAGTTTTTCGGCTTCATAAACGCCACCTGAATTCACTAAAACATCCTGATTTTTAGCACTTCCTTCAATGTTTATAACCGAACCATTTGCTACGCGCAATGTCAATCTATCTACATCTATTTTAATTTTGATCTGCGCACCTTCTTTGGCTTTTACGTCAAATGCTGTGGCTTCAAAAACTGCTTCCGAAGAAATTCTTGAACCTTCATTGGCTTCAATAGCTTCCAAATTGGTGTAATATACGGTAGCTGAAACATTATCGCCAGCCAATAATTTGGTTAACGGCATTCGGATTTTAAGTTCACCATTTTTATTAATCAACTCTACTTCTTCCGAACCAGCTCCGCTCAAAATAACTTTGTTTTCATCCGACGGAATCAACAATACATCAATTTGATCAAACGAAGTTACTTTTGAAAAACTTCCTACTTCTCTTTCGGCTTGAGAAAAACCTATTTGACTGATTAGTAATACACTATAAACTAACTTTTTCATACTTTTCTTTTTTAAATACTGGGAAGCTTACTCATTTTTTCGAATAAAATGAAAGTCCAATTGTTTTTTAACCAAATCGGCGTTCTTTACTTTAACGTAAACTTCGTCACCTAATTGTAATAAACTCTTCGAAATTTCACCTACCAAAGCGTACTGCTTTTCATCAAACGTGTAATAATCGTCTTTGATTTCGCGAATTCTACACATTCCTTCGCACTTATTAGATACAATTTCTACGTAAATTCCCCATTCGGTTACACCCGAAATTACACCCAAAAACTCTTCATCTTTGTGGTCTTGCATGTATTTGATTTGCATGTATTTGATCGAATCGCGTTCGGCATTGGTTGCCAAACTTTCCATGTTGGATGAATGTTCGCATTTTTCTTCAAATACTTCGGCGTCGGCACTTTTTCCTCCATCCAAATAATACTGAAGCAAACGATGCACCATCACATCGGGATAACGTCGGATGGGCGATGTAAAATGACTGTAATAGTCGAATGCCAATCCGTAATGACCTATATTTTCAGTTGAATATTTCGCTTTACTCATCGTTCGAATGGCGAGCGTATCAATTAAATTTTGCTCTTTTTTACCATTCACATCTTCCATTAATTTATTCAGCGATTTGGAAATGTCTTTTTTATCGCGTAAATCCATTTTATAACCAAACTTCATGATCAAGGCTTGCATGGCAAAAAGCTTGTCTTCGTTGGGTTCATCGTGGATTCGGTACACAAAGGTTTTCTTTTGTTTTCCGATGTATTCAGCCACTTTTCGGTTGGCCAACAGCATGAATTCTTCAATCAAATGATTGGCATCTTTCGATACTTTGAAGTACACACCTTCGGGTTCGCCTTCTTCAGATAAATTGAATTTTACTTCTACTTTATCGAATGAAATCGCTCCGTTGTTCATACGATGTCTTCGAAGAATCTTGGCTAATTCGTCTAATTTTAGAGTCGCTTCTGTAATGGCATCCGGAGCTGTATATTCTTTTCCAGTTAACGAAATTTCGGCCGGAATTATACCTGATTTGGTTTCGATAATCACTTGCGCTTCTTCATAGGCAAAACGTTGATCCGAATTAATTACAGTTCGACCAAACCACTGATTAATTACGGTTGCTTTGTGATCGATTTCGAAAATAGCTGAAAACGTATATTTTTCTTCATTCGGTCGCAACGAACAGGCGAAATTAGACAATACTTCGGGCAACATCGGTACTACTCGATCGACCAAATACACCGAAGTTCCGCGGTTGTAGGCTTCATCATCTAAAATAGTTCCTTCTTGTAAATAGTGCGATACATCGGCAATGTGAATTCCGATTTCGTAATTTCCGTTGTCTAATTTTTTAAACGAAAGCGCATCATCAAAATCTTTCGCATCTTTTGGATCGATGGTAAACGTCAACGTATCGCGCATGTCGCGGCGTTTTGCAATTTCTTCAGGATGAATCGCGGTATCTAATTTTTGAGCGAAAACCTCTACTTCTACTGGGAAATCATACGGTAAACCATATTCGGCCAAAATCGCATGAATTTCGGTATCGTGTTCACCTGGTTTTCCTAATACATTGATGACCGAACCAAAAGGTGAATCGGCTTTTTTAGGCCAATCTTCAATTTTAACTACTACGACATCGCCTTGTTCGGCGCCGTTGTATTTGTCTTTTGGGATAAAAATATCGGTATACATTTTGGCGTTGGCGGTCGTAACAAAAGCAAAATTCTTCTGAATATCAATTACGCCTACAAACTCAGTTTTGGCTCGTTCGAGCACTTCAATCACTTCGCCTTCTGGTTTTTTTCCGCGGCGACGGTTATAGACGTAGACTTTTACTTTGTCTTTGTCTAAGGCGTGATTCAAATTATTGGTTGGGATGAACACATCATCTTCAAAATCGGGACAGATGAAATAGGCTGTTCTTCGCGAAGTCATATCAATCGTTCCTTCGTAATAATCTTGTGAAATGGCTTTCACTAAATACTTTCCTGGTTCGGATTCGATGATTACTTTTTGTGCGGCTAGAATTTTTAAATCTTTGATGATTTCGTTTCTACTCTTGGTATCGTTGAGTTCAAGAATGGCACATATTTGTTTGTAATTGAAAGGTTTATTGGAATTTTGGGATAGAATTTTTAAAATCTTTTCAGAGAAGGTTTTCTCTTTTTTTCCAAACTTTTTTGGTAATTTACTCATAATCTTTGTCTAATAAAGCCTAAAATTACAAAGAAGAAAATAGAAAATAGAAGTTAGAGAATAGAATTATCTAAAATATAACTTTTGAGAATAAAAAAAGGTTTACTTAAGAGTAAACCTTTTTAAAGTTATTTAGTTATAAAATTACTCAACAATGAACTTTTGAGTTGTTTTATTTCCTTCGGAAAAAAGCGTTAGCAAATAAATTCCTTTTTCAAAAGAACTTACGTTAATCGTTGTAGTTAAACCATCTAATTTTTGATTTTTAATGGTTTTTCCATGAATATCAGTAATTAAAATTTCTTGAGATGGAGTATAATAATCCAGTTGTATCATAATATTCTCTTTTGTTGGATTTGGAGAAAGTTGTAAAGTTGTTTCTTGTTTAAAAATAGTAGTGTCTAATTCCGAACTTAATACGGCAATCCAATAATCATAAAGACCATGATTTCCTGTTACATCTCCATTATTTGAAGTAGAATAACCTCCAACTATATAGCTTTCACCGTCTGTAATTTGATTTATAGAGCGGGCATCATCATAACTTGTTCCACCTAATAATTTCTGCCACTCGATAGCTCCTGTTGTTGATAGTTTTACTATCCAAAAATCTGTACCTCCATTATTACCTGTTGCATCGCCATTAACTGAGGAGGAATATCCAGCAACAATATAACTTCCATCGTTTGTTTGAATTATAGAAAATCCAGAATCATAACTTGTTCCTCCTAATGCTCTTTGCCATTGAATATCTCCAGTTGGTGATAGTTTTACAACCCAAAAATCTTCAAATCCATGATTTCCTGTCACATCTCCATCATTTGATTCAGTAGATCCAGCAAAAATATAACCTCCATCTATGGTTTGAATTATAGAGCGGGCATTATCAGTTTGTGTTCCTCCTAATGCTTTTTGCCATTGAATAGCTCCAGTTGGTGATAATTTTACAACCCAACAATCATATACTCCATGATTTCCTGTTACATCTCCATCATTTGAATAAGTACTTCCAGCAACAATGTAACCTCCATCTGTAGTTTGATTTATAGATTTTACACCTTCATAAGATGTTCCACCTAAAGATTTCTGCCATTGGATATCACCTGTTGATGAAAGTTTTACAACCCAATAATCATATCCACCATGATTTCCTGTTACATCTCCATTGTTTGAAGAAGAATCCCCTGCAACAATATAACCTCCATCTGTAGTTTGTACTATAGAATATGCGTCTTCATTATCTATTCCACCTAATGATTTCTGCCATTGAATATCTCCAGTTGGTGATAGTTTTACAACCCAATAATCATGTGATCCATGATTTCCTGTTACATCTCCATCAATTGAAACAGACCATCCTGCAACAATATAACCTCCATCTGTAGTTTGTCTTATAGAATGTGCATTATCAGTTTGTGTTCCACCTAACGATTTCTGCCATTGAATATTTCCATCTGGTGATAGTTTTAAAACCCAACAATCATCTCCTCCCTGATTTCCTATTACATCTCCATTATTTGAACGAGAATCCCCTGCAACAATATAACCTCCATCTGTAGTTTTAATTATTGATCTTGCAAAATCCCAATTTGTTCCACCAAATGATTTCTGCCATATGATCTGCGGAGCTTGCGCATAACTAGTAAAACTAAAAAGTAGTAGTATAAATGTTATATTTACAAAGTTTGATTTCATAGTATAAATTTTTTATAAATATACAAATTTAAAAAATGACAGAGTTCATCACAGTTGCCACTTTCAATTTTGCTCACGAAATATTAGTTTTAAAATCGATTTTGGACAACGAAGGTATTCCGTATTTGTTTCAGAATGAAAATTTAATTTCGATTGATCCATTGGCCACTTTTGCCTATGGCGGGATTTTATTAAAAGTACATCCGAATGATGTTTCTCAAGTAAAAGAAATCTTAGACAACTTAGACAACAATTTAAAAATAGTATAGTCTATTCTCTATATTCTATTTTCTTTTCTCTAAAAATTAAAAGTTGTCAACATCTATTAAAAACAACAAAATCAATTTTTAAATTTTAATTAATTTATGATGGTGATTATAGCGTGTTAATTGGTACAACAACTTTTTTTAGAAATCGTTTCATTTTTAGTTATGCTTTTTTATATCTATTTATCAACAACTTTATATGGATTTAATGTTCTCATTTTTAGCTGAATTTTACATTTAATTAACAGTTGTTCACAACTCAACAGCAATTCATTTTGTAAATAAGTAAATTGTTCATTTCTGTTGAAAACCTATTTTTTTATCGTGATAACTTTTCTAAAAATTGACCCAACTAAATTTGTTTTTTTCATTCTGATTTTGGATTACAAATTTTACTCATACCAACAAGAAAAACTTCTTCTTTTCTATCCGAAGTTATGAACAGTTGGTGTTAATTTAAAGTTAACTGAATATCAACGAATTGCAAAAATCAATTAACAGTGAGTAATTTTAACATTTGAATTGAACAAATAGCACTAATTTTCAATAACTTATAAAAATTATTAATTGTAAGAGCCACGAATTCACGAATTAAAATAATTCATTCGTGAATTCGTGGTAAAAATTTATATTCTGCCAAATTAAATAGAGTTTTTTTGGCTGAATTCCTTGAAATCGGCATTTAACTTCCTGAAATCCAATACTCCTTTTTGCCGTTTTAAGTGTTCTAGAATCACAAATGATTTCTCGATACGAGTTTGTGATTTTTTTACGGTATTGATAAGATGAATTAAACTACGTTGTTTACCAGGTGTTAGTTGATGAAAAAGCGAACTTCCTTCTGGATCGGAAAACAAAACTTCTTCTAACTCTTCCGAAATATTGATGCCGTATTTAGACGCGTCTTTTACAATTTCAACAGCTATTTCATCGTTGATGTTCAATTTGAGTTTTTTACAGGTTTCGTTATTGACCAATATATAATGGAACGTTCCTTTGGGCATCATCGCACAGTGATAGGAATGTGAGTTGTTCAGCGTACACACAATTCGTTTATCCGTGGCGATTTTTATCATTGCTGCAAAAACTTCATCCGGAATCGGAATGTGTTTTTCCCACGATAATGAATTCTCATCAAAAACACTTAAAAATCCTGTAAATTTCATTGGGTTTTAAATTTAAATAGAGATTTAAATTTCTACTTTTGTAAAGATATAACAACTCCCACAACTATGAAAATATCTATTGGAAACGACCATGCTGGCCCAGAGTATAAAAGTGCAATTGTTGCCTATTTAATGGCAAAAGGACACGAAATTTTTAACCACGGAACCGACACGTTTGACAGTGTGGATTATCCCGATTTTGGTCATCCTGTAGCCGTTGACGTAGAATCAGGAAAAGCGGATCTCGGAATTGTAATTTGTGGTTCGGGCAATGGAATTGCGATGACGGCCAACAAACACCAAGGCATTCGTGCTGCGTTGTGTTGGACCAAAGAAATTTCGGCGCTGGCGCGCCAACACAATAATGCGAATGTAGTAAGTATTCCGGCGCGTTTTACCTCTATCCAACAAGCGGTTGAAATAGTAGAAACGTTTTTAACCACCGATTTTGAAGGCGGAAGACACGCCAACAGAGTCGACAAAATAAGCTGTTCATAAGTTGAATACCGATGCGCTACATAGAATTGAAAAAGTAATTTCTAATGGAAGAAAGGCGGCTATCGCTAGTTTTCTAGTTGGCTCACTGATACTGTTAATTTACTTCTTCTCACGTGTAAATAGCATCATTTATCTAGCCTTGTTTTTTTGTATGGCAGCTTTTGTCATCAACGGATTTGTATTCATCGAATTGGCCATTGAACTCGTCAAGAAAAGCAATTTAAAAAAGAAAATAATTCAAACGTTAGTGCTGATGTTGCTCAACATTCCCATCGGTTTGGGCTATTTCGAAATTGGGTTCTACATTTATTCATCTACTACGACCAACAACTAATTAATGAGTCACGTTCACATTCACAAACACGAAGTCAGAGGTAAAAATTTAGTCTACTCTATTGTACTCAATTTAGTCATCACTATTGCTCAGGTTGTAGGTGGAATTCTCTCCGGTAGTTTGGCTTTACTGTCTGATGCGCTACATAATTTTTCAGATGTACTTTCGTTGGGTTTCAGCTTAATTGCTCATAAACTTTCCCGCAGAAAAGCATCCATTGATCATACGTTTGGTTACAAAAGAGCCGAATTAATCGCGGCCTTCATCAACGCGATGACTTTAGTAATTGTTGCGTTTTTGCTCGTTTATGGTGCGATTGAACGTTTTGTAAACCCGAAACCCATAGAATCCAATTTGGTTATTTGGTTGGCGCTTTTAGGAATCGCCGTCAACGGTTTTTCGGTGTTGTTGCTCAAAAAAGACGCCGCGCACAACATCAATATGAAGTCGGCGTATTTGCATCTTCTTACTGATATGTTAGCTTCGGTTGCTGTTTTGGTGGGCGGATTAGTCATGAAATTTTTCGGTTGGTATTGGGTAGACAGTGTGATGACGATACTCATTGCAATCTACCTAATTATTGTTGGAATCGACTTATTAAAAACTTCCACCAAAATGCTGATGCTGTTCACACCTGAACATATTGACATCAAAGAAATGGTACGTGAAGTACACAAAATCAAAGGTGTAAATAAATTACATCACATTCATGTTTGGCATCTCAACGACGAAGAATTACACCTTGAAGCGCATTTGGATTGTTCGGACGACATCAAAATGAGCGAATTCAACGATTTGTTAGAGCAAGTGGAAATCGTCTTGTTTGAGAAATTCCACATCAACCATATCAATATTCAGCCCGAATTTAAAAAACAAGATCCAAAAGATTTTATTGTTCAAGATTAGAATAAAAATTGTAAAAAACCTTGCGAACTTTGCGTAATTACTTTGCGCCCCTGCCTGCCGGCAGGCAGGTTTGCGGTAAAAAAAATCAACAATGACTCAAATACAATTCATCCAAAACCAAGTCAACACCACGGCCAAAAACATCGAAGCCACACTCCAATTGCTATCCGAAGATTGTACCATTCCGTTTATTTCCCGTTACCGGAAAGACCAAACCGGAAACCTCGATGAGGTCATGATCGAACAAATAGCCAAACTTTCCAAACACTACGACGAAATCGTAAAACGCAAAGAAAGTATTCTAAAAACAATCGACGAACAAGGTCAATTATCACCCGAACTCGCCAAGAAAATCAAAGAAAGCTTCGATTTACAAGAAATAGAAGATCTGTATTTACCGTATAAAAAGAAGAAAAAAACCAAAGCCGACGTGGCGCGCGAAAACGGATTGGAACCTTTGGCTAAAATTTTAATGGCGCAAAATAACGATGATATCGAATTCATCGCTTCCAAATACTTGAACGATAAAGTGGCCAATGAAGACGATGCTTTACAAGGCGCGCGCGACATCGTAGCCGAATGGATCAACGAAAACACTTACATCCGAAAAAATCTTCGCCGCATTTTTCAACGTAAAGCAGTAGTCACCACCAAAGTGGTAAAATCCAAAAAAGACGACGAAGCGGCACAAAAATTCAACCAGTATTTCGATTGGGCTGAACCGTTGTCCAAAGCACCATCGCACCGATTATTAGCGATGTTGCGTGCCGAAGCCGAAGGTTTTGTCAAGTTGAATATCGAAATTGATCCCGAAAAATCCGGGCAAGAAGCAATTGATTTCATCGAAGAAAACGTCATCAAAAACAACCGTTCTGAAGCCAAACCGCATTTAGAGTTGGCCATCAAAGACAGTTATAAACGACTCTTAGAACCGGCCATTTCCAACGAAACTTTGCAAGAAGCCAAAGCCAAAGCCGACAGCAAAGCGATTGACGTTTTTGCTGGAAATTTATCCCAATTATTACTCGCGCCACCATTGGGCGAAAAACGAATACTTGCCATCGATCCCGGTTTTCGAAGCGGTTGCAAAATTGTGTGTTTGGACGAAAAAGGCGATTTGTTGTACAACGAAACCATTTATCCGCATCAGCCACAAAACGAAACGACCATGGCGATGAAAAAGATCAAATCGATGGTCAATGCCTACAATATTGAAGCGATTTCCATCGGAAACGGAACCGCATCACGCGAAACCGAGTTCTTCATCAAAAAAATCGCCTTCGATAAACCGGTTCAAGTTTTTGTGGTTTCTGAAGCCGGAGCATCGGTGTATTCGGCGAGTAAAATTGCCAGAGAAGAATTTCCGAATTACGATGTTACCGTGCGTGGTTCGGTTTCTATTGGACGGCGACTTTCTGATCCGTTGGCCGAGTTGGTAAAAATCGACCCGAAATCCATCGGAGTCGGGCAGTACCAGCACGACGTGGATCAAACGAAGTTAAAGGAAGAATTGGATACCGTGGTCATGCGCTGCGTGAATTCGGTCGGCATCAACATCAACACGGCAAGTAAATCGTTGCTCAGTTATGTGTCGGGAATAGGAGAGAAGATGGCCGAAAACATTGTGGCATTCCGCAGTGAAAACGGTCCGTTTGAAGAACGAAAACAACTCAAAAAAGTGCCTCGATTGGGCGAAAAAGCCTACCAACAAGCCGCGGCGTTCATCCGAATCAAAGACGGAAAAAATCCGCTCGACAATTCGGCCGTACATCCCGAAGCCTATTCAATAGTCGAAAAAATGGCCAAAGAACTAAAAATTTCCATGCCCGAATTCATTGCCAATAAAGAAAAAATATCGGCCATTAAACCCGAAAATTATACCAACGAAACCATCGGAATTCTTGGCATCAAAGACATTTTAAAAGAGTTAGAAAAACCCGGACTCGACCCGCGTAAAGCGGCCAAAGTATTCGAATTTGATCCGAATGTAAAAACGATAAAAGACGTCAGAAGCGGAATGATCGTACCCGGAATTGTCAATAACATCACGGCTTTTGGGTGTTTTGTCGATATCGGCATCAAAGAAAGCGGTTTGGTTCACATTTCGCAACTCAAAGAAGGCTTTGTCTCCGATGTAAATGAAGTAGTCAAATTGCACCAACACGTACAAGTAAAAGTGGTGGAAGTCGATGAAGATCGAAAGCGCATTCAGTTGACGATGGTTTTTTAAGAGCTATTCTCGCTGTCCATTCCAAGCTTGTTCCATTCCGGCAATTTTTCTTAGGTCAAAAACGCGCTTCTCCCGAAGTTTCGCGAGTCGCAGTTTTTCACCAAGAAAAAATGAGCCGTTCCGTTCACAAGGCTTTCCATTGCCATCAAGGCTAAAAAAATCCCAAACTCCAATTGTGCAATTAGAATTTGGGATTCGATTTATAGTTGAATAAAAACTATTTAGTTTCTTCTTCTTTTTTAGATGTAGCTTGATTCTCAGTTTTTGAGGCGTCTTTAAATTCTTTAACACCTGCACCAAGACCTTTCATTAATTCTGGAATTTTTTTACCTCCAAAAAGTAATAAAACAACAATCAAGATTACTATCCATTCGGTTGGACCCATTCTTCCCATGATATATAGATTTTATGCTTTCGCTAATTAGTATTAGATTAGTACAAAGGTAAAAAGAAAAAAGCACCAATTTAATTTTCAAGCAACTATTTAACGTAAAACTTCGTTAAATAAAATAACTACTTATTTTGTTATCTTTGTTTTATAAATAAAAAGCATGTCAGAAAAAGGTCAAAAACGAAAAAAAATCAAGAAACATCTGTTTACCAAAAACCGTTTGGTCGTGTTGAACGAAGATTCATTTGAAGAAATTTTCTCATTGCGACTTACTCTCATGAACGTTTTTGTTACCGCAACCATCGGCGCTATCGTAATCATTACTGTGACTACGTTCATCATCGCTTTTACGCCGTTACGCGAGTACATTCCGGGGTATTCGTCTTCTAAATTGCGAAGAGACGCCACTCAATTGGCCTTAAAAGCCGATTCACTTTCCAACGCCTTGCAAAAAAATGAAGCCTATTTAAAGTCGGTTGTCAAAGTACTCAACGGCGATTTAGAATACCAAAAGGTAAATAAAGATTCGATTATGGCTTCCGAAAGTGTTGAGATCAATCCCGAACAAGTTAAACCTTCAAAAGAAGAACTTGAATTGCGAGAAAAAGTAGCAGCCGAAGAAAATGCACTAAAAACAAAAAAAGGAAATAATATGCATCCTAGTTTTGATTTACCCGTAATTGAAGTAGTTTTTGTTTCAGGAATCATCTTTTTAGCAATAGGTACTTATTTATATGTACTTCCTCCAAAAAAAATCAATAACTTCTATGGTTATCGAACCATCACCTCAATGAAAAGCCAAGATCGATGGGACTTCGCTCAAAAATACTCTGCCATCAAAATGATCCAAGGAAGTGTTTTTCTTTTAGTAATGAGTACTTTGAGTCTGTTAGTGACCTTGTCTAAACACCAACAATTTTATATTGGAACAACAGCATTAGTTATTTATGTGATTACACTAATTTACTTAACAGAAAAAGCGTTAAGAAAACAATTTCCAAATCCATAACGCCATGTCATTAAAATCAATTGCAGCCAAATTATTTGCAAAAAAAATCCATAAAAAAACGCTTCAGTGGGCTTCACGACCCGTTGAAACGCAGCAAAAAGTGTTTGCCGATTTGATCCGTCAAGCGAAAGATACGCAGTTCGGAAAAGATCACAATTTTGATTCAATTAAAACGTTTTCCGATTTTGCTCAACACGTTCCCATTCGCGATTACGAAGAATTAAAACCCTACGTTGACCGAGTGGTAAAAGGCGAAGAAAATGTGTTGTGGAAAGGCAAACCACTGTATTTTGCCAAAACATCCGGAACCACTTCGGGCGCGAAATACATTCCGCTGACCGCAGCATCTATGCCGTTTCACATTCAAGCGGCACGAAATGCCATTTTGAGTTACATTCATGAAACAGGCAACGCGCATTTTGTAGATGGAAAAATGATATTTCTGCAAGGAAGTCCCATTTTAGAGGAAAAAAACGGCATCAAGTTGGGTCGGTTATCCGGAATTGTAGCGCATTTTGTACCGCGCTATTTACAAAAAAACCGAATGCCCAGTTGGGAAACCAATTGCATAGAAGACTGGGAAACCAAAGTCGATGCGATTGTAGAAGAAACCATTAACGAAAACATGTCGGTTATTTCCGGAATTCCGTCGTGGGTGCAAATGTATTTCGAAAAACTACAACAAAAAGCCAATAAGCCAGTAGGCGAGTTGTTTAAGAATTTCAATTTATTCATTTACGGCGGCGTGAATTTTGAACCCTACCGCGCTAAATTTGAAAATTTAATTGGACGAAAAGTCGATTCGATTGAGCTATTTCCAGCTTCCGAAGGATTTTTTGCTTACCAAGATTCCCAAAAAGAAAAAGGCATGTTGCTGTTGTTGAACTCCGGAATTTTCTACGAATTTGTCAAATCTGACGAATTTTTCACCGATACACCCAAACGATATACCATTGGCGAAGTCGAATTGAACGTAAATTATGTGTTGATTTTGTCTTCCAATGCCGGATTATGGGCATACAACATCGGCGACACAATTCAGTTTACTAGTTTACAACCGTATCGCGTAATCGTTTCGGGCCGCATCAAACATTATATTTCGGCTTTTGGCGAGCACGTGATCGGGAAAGAAGTCGAACACGCGTTGAAAAACGCCATGGAAAGCACCAACATCCGTGTCAACGAATTTACGGTGGCGCCTCAAATCACACCCAAAAACGGATTGCCGTACCACGAATGGTTCATCGAATTTGATTCCGAAGCTTCGGGAGAACCCGAAAATTTGGATGAATTTGCTTTGAAAATCGACAACGCCATGCGCCAACAAAATTCGTATTACGACGATTTGATTGTAGGTAATGTTTTGCGCACGTTGGTCATTACGAAAGTGAGTAAAAATGGCTTCCAAAATTATATGAAATCCATCGGAAAGTTAGGCGGACAAAATAAATTACCTCGATTGTCCAACGACCGAAAAATTGCCAATCAACTCTCCTAACAGGTCTGTAGAACTGTTAGGTATACACTCATAAAATGAAAATTTTCACCCTAATATTTTTTATATTTTCCCTTTCCCTTTCCGCCCAAATTAAAGGCGTTGTAACCGATAGTTTATCCGGTAAACCGATTCCGTACGTTACCATTACACTAGAAAACGAAAACATCGGAACCACTTCTGAAGAAAATGGTACTTTTATTTTGAATTTTGAACCGAAGAACCAAGCCGTCCTCTTTTCAGGAATTGGTTTTGAAAGCAAAAAAATTCCGATTGAGCAAATACGAAACGTACAATTAAAGTCAATTCTCTATCCACTTAATGAAGTTGTAGTTACAAACTTAAAACGAACATTAGAAATTGAAGTAGGGAATTCAAAAAACCGATTCTTTTTGCCCGAATCCCAAATTTATCCATGGATATTGGCACGAAAAATTCAAATCGAACCGAGCAAACCCGAAGTAAAATACCTAAAGAACCTTATTTTTTTTACTAAAAGCGAAACAAATAAGACTTTTTTCAGGGCCAGAATATTTGCAATCAATAAGGAAGGATTGCCAGGCGAGGACTTAATCTCTGAAGAAATACTTGTTAAAGTTAAAAAGGGAAGACAGAAAACCACCGTCGACGTATCAGCCTTAAAGATTAAAGTGCCTGATGAGGGAATTGTTGTGGGTTTTGAAAGTTTATTAACCAAAGACAACCAATATTGGCAAGAAGCGAGCGTTATCAATTCAAAGAAATCGATTAAAGTGTTGAATTATGGGCCACATTTGTTGTACAGTTTTGAAAACAAGGAAGATAGTTATACGTGTAGAAACGGAAAATGGGTCAAACAGCGACTCAGTATGAACAGAGATAAAAAGAGTACAGTTTTAACACCAGCAATTAATGTAACGTTAACTAATTGATGAAAATAATTCAATTTTTATTGTTGTTCGCTTTTAGTTCTTGTTACACTCAAGTGAAAGGAGTTGTTACCGATTCTCTATCGGGAAAACCCATTCCGTACGTCAACATTGTGGTCGAAAACGAAAACATCGGAAGCACTACAGAAGAAGACGGGTCGTTTGTGGTGTACACTTCCGAAAAGAGTAAACGATTGCTTTTTTCGGCATTAGGTTTTGAAAAAAAAACAATCTTGGTTAACGAAGCAAAATCTGTTCAATTAAAACCGATTGAATATCAACTGCAAGAAGTAATGATTTCGAACCGATTGCAAACCAAAGAAATTGAAATTGGGAAAACCAACTCCGCGATTAGTCAGGCATTCGATTACGGTCCGCGCATCGACACCAAATTTTTTCCGTATTTGCCCGAGTATAAAAAGACCAAGTTCATCAAGCAAGTCAGTATCGTAACCGACAGTAAAATAGAAAACGCCCGCATAAAAATTCATTTGTATGAAGTGAATGACGATAGTTTTCCTGGAAAAGAACTCATCGGAAAAGAACTGTTTGTCACCATCCAAAAAGGAACTCGAACTCATAAAATTGACGTTTCAAAATACAATTTAGTGATGCCCAAAAAAGGCCTATTTGTAGGTTTTGAAAAATTATTAATCGAAAGTAATAAAGTAGAAAAAACCATCACCGATTCCAATACCAAAACCACAAAAATAGTGCGAACGTATTATCCGTATGTGCTGTATAATTACATCGAAAGACCGTTTTTATTCACCTTTGTGGGAGGAAAATGGATCAAACAAACGAATCAAAATGACGAAGGTGTTATCGAAAATAAAAGAATGTACGAGCCATCAATAAACTTAATACTGACTAACTAAACGAGAAAAATCCTATCTTTGCGGGTTAGAAAACAAAATTTAATGAAGGAAATTAAAAACATTTCGCGCTCACGAGCGCAAGAATCGTCGGCAGCTATCGAACGATTGTACATTACCATGAGGCATTTATTCAACAGAGGTTTTTACAAACCGATGGGTGTTTCAGGAGAAACGTTGCGAGAAGCATTACTAGAGCTTCGACCAGAAATTTACGGCTCGATTGCCGAAGAAAAAGTAGAATTAAACGGATTGTTGTATGTGATAGAGCGACTTCCGGTGGGAATTGAAGAATGTCGTTTCATCAATTTGACTTCAGACGAAGGCTATTCGAAATCACATTTTAAAGCCATCGTTCCGCCAAAACGGCGACGAAATTGCTACCGCATTGACGAAGAGCAAATGAACGTTGAAATCACGCGTGGCCGATCGGACATTTATGATATTTTGACGCATTTGACTTTTATTTTCATCGAATCGCACAAAATCAAAGACAAGGTTTTAATTGATGAAAACAACAATGAAGTAGTACGCGATTGGATTAAACTAGAGCAAGCTGCTTTACAAACCAAGAAACTTACGTTAGTCGAAAAAGAACAAGCTATTTCTCATGCCGCGAATGTTTTGGGAAGAACATTTGTTGAAATTTTAGATATTTACGACGCTTTTGGAACAGCTGAAAAACCCGACCGTTTTTTACACGTAATTTACTGGTTAGGAAAATTAGCCATCGAAGAAGTAGTCGATAATAATAAACGAACCATTACGTTTAGTCCCATATTACGCGAGCGTTTAGGACATCACATCCATGGTGAGATTTGGGCGAATAACATCAAAGAAGTTTTAAAAAGCAACGATTTATTAGGCAGACCGATTCACATTATTAGTGCCAACATGCACAGTGTGATGAATTCGATTTTTGCGACGCATGTTTTAAAAACGAAGTTCAAAGACAAATCGGATTTTTATATTTACGAGGAATTGAGCAAATCGGGCGCTAATGCGTTACGAAATACGGTGGAAGAATTTGCGTTGAAACACGGAATGATTTCCATGCCCGACCAATCCGGAACCAACATTGACGTACAGATTTTCGATACAGCTAAAATTGATTGGGCGAAATCGGCTTTTCCACAAGCAAAAATTGGCAAAGAAAAGCCAGTAATCATAGTAATGGATTACGCTTTTGGCGAACAAGCTTATGAAACGATAGACGAATTATTAAAACCGTATAAAGAAGGAAAAACCAAAACCTTAATCAATGTGGAATCGGTTTCGATTATGGGAAAAGCTGGAATTCTAGAAGGCGGAAAAGGCGATATCATGATTCCGAATGCACACATTAACGAAGGTACAGCCGATAATTATTTTTTCGAAAACGAATTAACCGCTGATATGTTTGAGGGAAATGACATTCCGGTTTTTGCTGGACCAATGATTACCGTTTTGGGAACATCGTTGCAAAACAAAGATTTATTGAAGTTTTTCCACGAATCAACTTGGGGTGTAATTGGGCTGGAAATGGAAGGCGCATACTATCAGAAAGCAATTCAGAGCGCATCAAAAATTAGACAAAGTATCAATCCAAATGTAAAAGTGCGCTACGCGTATTATGCGTCGGATAATCCTTTAGAAACTGGAAGTACATTGGCTTCTGGAGGATTGGGTTCGACAGGAGTAAAGCCAACGTATTTGATTACCATTAAAATAATAGAACAAATTTTTAATATAAAACAATAAAAAATGAGCACAAACACAAATCAAGACCAAGAAATCGACTTAGGACAATTGTTTGGTAAAATCGGAAATTTATTTGACACTATTATTTCTAGCATTTTTAAAGGCATTCTCTTTGTTCAAAAAAACATTATTTTATTATTAGTTTTAGTTGCGGTTGGAGTTGGAGTTGGTTATTACTTAGATACAGAAAATAAGGCGTACAATCACGAAATTATTGTGTCTCCCAATTTTGGTAGTGTAGATTATTTGTACAATAAAGTTAATTTAATGAATTCTAAAATAAGACAAAAGGATTATTCATTTCTTAAATCAATAGGTATTTCTCAACCTGAAAACATTTCAAAAGTTTCAATAAAACCTATTGTCGATATTTATAGTTTTGTAAACGAAAATAAAGCCGCGGCAAATAATGCTCAAAACTCTCAAAATTTCGAATTAGTTAAGCTTTTGTCTGAAGACGGAGATATTAATAAAGTATTAAGCGACACCTTAACAAGTAGAAATTACAACCACCACAGGATATCAATTTCTACTGATGGTACAACCACCAATAAAAAAACGATAGATCCAATATTAGCTTATTTAAACGATAGTAGTTTTCACAAGGAATATCAAAAATCCTATATTGATAATATACATTTTAAAATAGAGCAAAACGAAATTATAATTAAACAGATAGATGGTTTATTAAATCAATTTTCTACTACATCAAGTAATCAAAAGAATGATAAATTAGTGTATTATAATGAAAATTCTCAACTTAATGGGGTCATTGAGCAAAAGAATAGTTTGATTAATGAAATAGGTGTTTTAAAAACACAATTAATTTCCCTTGATAAAATAGTTTTAGATAAAAGTAGGGTTGTAAACATCAAAAACACTAAAGGATTAAATAACAAAATGAAATTATTACTTCCATTTTTATTAGTTTTAGGATTTTTATTTGTGACTTTTTTCATTAGTTTTTACAAAAATCAAGCAGCAAAAATTTCTAAATAACAAATGAAAGGAATTATACTAGCGGGCGGTTCGGGCACAAGACTGCATCCACTGACTCTTGCGGTGAGTAAGCAGTTGATGCCTATTTATGATAAACCGATGATTTATTATCCGCTTTCTACTTTAATTTGGGCCGGAATTAACGAAATTCTAATCATTTCTACACCACACGATTTACCCTTATTTCAACAATTATTGGGAGACGGAACAAAGCTTGGTTGTCGGTTTGAATATGCCGTGCAAGAACATCCAAATGGTTTAGCAGAAGCATTTATCATCGGAAAAGATTTTATTGCTGATGATAAAGTAGCTTTAATCCTCGGAGATAATATTTTTTATGGAACAGGCTTGGCCGAATTATTACAAGCCAATAATGATCCCAATGGAGGTATTATTTATGCTTATCATGTAACTGACCCTGAACGTTACGGAGTGGTCGATTTTGACAAGAGCGGAAACGTACTATCGATAGAAGAAAAACCAATGGTACCCAAATCCAATTATGCCGTACCCGGAATTTATTTTTATGATAATTCAGTTGTTGAAATTGCAGCAAATATTAAACCCAGTCAAAGAGGTGAATTAGAAATTACCGACGTAAACAAAGAATATCTTAAACAAGGGAAGCTTAAAGTTAGCATTTTAGATCGTGGAACCGCTTGGCTGGATACGGGCACATTTCAATCGCTTATGCAAGCCGGACAATTTGTTCAAGTAATAGAAGAACGTCAAGGTCTTAAAATTGGCGCGATTGAAGAAGCTGCTTTTAAAATGGGATTCATCAATGCCAATCAATTGAACCAATTAGCTCAACCCTTATTAAAAAGTGGATACGGTATACATTTGATGAGTTTATTAGAGCAATAAGAAAATAAAACATAGATTTAACTTAGTAGGAGTTTGATTTTTGAAATTGACTTTTGCTATTGAATTTGAATATGACAATTACAGAAACAACACTTGAAGGTTGCTTTATCCTAGAACCCAAAATCATTCATGATGAACGGGGTTATTTTATGGAAAGTTTTAACGAAAAGACATTCCAAAACAAAGTAGGAGCAAACGTGCATTTTGTTCAAGACAATCAATCGTTTTCCTCTAAAGGAGTTTTAAGAGGATTACATTACCAAACAGGAGAACATGCTCAAGCGAAATTAGTTCGTGTGATTCAAGGCGAAATTTTGGATGTAGCTGTCGACATTCGACCTGATTCATCCACTTATGGTCAGTATGTTACAGAAATTTTATCGGCCGAAAACAATAGACAATTTTTTATTCCAAAAGGTTTTGCACACGGATTTTTGGTGTTGAGCGAAACTGCCATCGTGTTTTATAAATGTGATAATTTGTATAATGCTGCAAGTGAAGGAGGAATTGCTTACAACGATGCGCAAATCAACATTAACTGGAATTTAGGTTCTCTACCCTTGTTGATTTCAGAAAAAGACCAACAACTTCCCTCATTCAGAGAATCGAAAAAAATATGGTAGTTGTAGTTACTGGAGCCAATGGGCAATTAGGACAATCGATTCAATCCATTTCGGATCACTATCCTACCATCGATTTTGTTTTTTGCGACTCAGCGACTTTAGACATAGCCATTTTAAACACAATTAAATCAGTTTTTAAACAATTTAAACCCAACTATTGCATCAATGGCGCCGCATACACAGCGGTTGACAAAGCAGAAAGCGAGCCCGAAAAAGCACATTTAATAAATGTAATTGGAGCTCAAAATATGGCTGAGGTTTGTAAAGAATTTGATTGTGTATTACTTCATATTTCTACCGATTTTGTTTTTGATGGTACTTTGTTACCTCGAGCACAGTCGAGAGGCTACAACGAAGACGATACTCCAAATCCATTGGGCGTTTACGGACAAACAAAATTAGAGGGAGAACGTGCCATTCAGTCCACTTGGAAGAAGCATTACATCATCAGAACTTCGTGGCTGTATTCTCAGTTTGGCTCCAATTTTATGAAAACGATGTTGCGATTGGCATCAGAAAGAGATTCAATATCAGTAGTCAATGACCAAATCGGAACACCAACGAATGCAATAGATTTGGCAGAATGTCTACTTACTATCATAAGTCTGACTGAGCGAAGTCGCTGTGCCGACAACCGACAACCGACAACCGACAATTTCGGAACCTACCACTTTTCCAACGAAGGACACTGTTCGTGGTTTGATTTTGCAAAAGAAATTTTTAAGGTTAATGATGTGAGAGTCGATTTAAAACCCATTCCAACAACTGATTTTCCAACACTTGCAAAACGACCAAAATATAGTGTTTTGGATAAATCAAAAATCAGTAGAATCTTTGGAATACAGTTAAAAACATGGGAAGAAAGTTTAGTCCCATTAGGATAAAAGAAGGATTTACTTTAGGAAAAAGATTAGTGTACTATTTCTTCAATTTTAGCACAAAACTTTTCTAAGATCATTTCTTCCGAAAATTTTTCCAGTACATACGTTCTCGCTTTAGCGCCTGTTTGTTCACATAAACTTGGGTTTCCTTTGAGTTCAAGAAGTTTTTCATAGACGGTTTGTACCTTGTCGTCACTAAAATAAAAACCACCTTCAGATTGATTGATTATAGAAGCCACTTCAGAGCTCTTATTACCCGTGATTATTGAAGGTTTGGCGCTTGCCATCATTGCTAGAATTTTAGAAGGCATAACGGTATCTACCACTTCGTTTTTTTGAAATAAGAAGTGCACATCAGCCGAACACAACAAATCGTTTAATTCTTCATACGGTACTGGATCAGAAAAGGTGACAAAAGCATGTTGACGCAATTGTTCTTTCAGTTTATTTTTATACGAACCATCGCCCACCACGACTATCTTAATACCGTCTGAAGCAGAAATTTGACGACACAAATCTTCTAAAAAAGGCCAATTTTGTTTTTCACCAATATTTCCCGAGTACAATAAAGTGAATTGTTCTGCGGGAATTAATGAGTGTTTAGAGCTAGTATTTGGGTTTATTTTTTCTGAAGAAACCCAATTCGGAAAATAAAAAGGTTCTTGATGCTTCGATTTTAATCGGACTTTGTCTAACATACTAAAGCTGATGCTGCTCACGATATCAGCAGAATTCAACATTTTTCGTTCAAAAAACAATAGTGTTTTCTTAAAAATTTTAAACAACAGATTATTGTTTTTCACCACACCTGAGTCTAAAACCAAATCAAATTCGAAATCTTGTACGTGTACCCACAATTTTGCTTTGCGTTTTTTTGATAAAAACCAGCTGGGAATGATGTTCACCGAAAAAGGCAAAACGCACACGACCAAATCGGTTTTTTTTATTTTGGAAAGATTGCGAAAGATTCCGTAAAACAAGGTCATCATCAACAAAACTCGACCTTTAAAATTTACCGTTTTGGGCACATACTGTTTGTATCGGATGATTTCAATTCCGTTGAATTCTTCGGTATAATAATGAGGCAATTGAGAATACGAAGCGTGTATTTTCCACTCGGGATAATTCGGAAACCCAGTAATGACGGTTACTTTATAGTCTTTTTTTACTAAATATTCAGAAAATTGAGTAGTGTATAATCCGATTGCTGTATCTTCTGGATAGTAAAAAGGAGTAATGATTGTAATCGCTTTTTTTGGAATCATAAATTGGATGCGTTATGACTGCAAATATAGTATATTCTAAAAACCTTAATCCTTCCAAATGGTATTAATTACAACTCCAAAATAAAACAAACTTGATTTATGAAAATACAGCACAAAACTATGGTTTATTATGCAACCAAAATTTACTTTTTTAATGCTTTAAAAGCGATGAAAATTAAGCTAATTTTCAAAATTAACTCGAAAGAGATGTGGTGGAATTAGCAATAGGGTTAAGCCGGCCAATTTTTGAGTTGAATCCGGTTAAAATATATTTTTGTTCAACTTAAAAATAACGCCTATTTTTGTAAGGTTGCCATTGAACAATGCATACACTATTTTTCAAACTAAGTTGTTCTTTCAAAGACAATGTATGCTCAAGATTATTGTAATTTATTAAACTTTAAAAAGAAAGTATTTCTTTATCTATTCCTTACCTATGCTTATAATTAGAAAAAAAATAGAGTTACCAATTTTATTTGAGCTTTTTATTTTTATTGGAATAGTGGAATTAATTTTTCATTTTATTTTCAAAAATCTTGGTTTCGAGGCGTTTCAGATGTACCCTTATTTGAGGCTCTTTAACATCTTATTTTCCTTTTTGTTTATTATAAAAAAAGGGATGTTTTCGTTTAGAAAAATATCGACCATCAATTTAAAATACACCCAAGAAAACATGCTTGTTTTGTTTTGGTTGGTGGCAACAATCATTTGTTTTTTAATTGGAATATTCAATCGCAATTCAGTTTTATACTTATTTACCGATTCGATTTATATTTTTTACGGGTATTTTTTGTACCGTACGTTTTGCAACGATGCTGCTTTACAAAGTGAATTAAACACTGAATTGAATAAAAAGCAAGACAAGAAATTTGCCTATACTATACTAATAATGAGTATTGTGTGTTTTGCTTTAGGATTGGTTTTTCCTAATTTTCTCTTGGTTTTCACTATTGTATATGCGTTGCATTTATTCAACAAAAAAGAGTACATGCTCTCATTATTATTGACCGTTCCATTTTGGTTTCAAATTTTAGCAACCAATAGATCAATGTTGATGACCGTGGGATTCATCTTGTTTTTTAGAGTTTTTCAGAATAAGTTCACCGTCAAAAGCATAAGCTATTTCTTTTACATTGTTCTGTTTTTTGGAATATTGGGATACTTTTTCCTCGATGATTTATTTTATTTTTTGTATGACATTTTACCTCCAAATGCAGATTTTAAATTGAGAATGTATCAGTTGTATTCTATATTAAACGGTAATTTCGATTGGAATTCTCCATCATTCTTGTCTTTAAAACAGCGTTTTGACGAAGCCGATTTGGTATTAGAATATTGGTTGTCGAATCCAATTAATTTTATTTTTGGAGGAGGAATGGGCGCAACTATCGAAGGATATGCTTTTGAAGATGCTTCTGTAATTTCAAGTGCAATTTTAGGAACATCCAAGATTCACAATATTCATTTTCTACCTATTGCATTTATTTTTAGATATGGTCTTTTAGGGATTATTATATTTTTTCAATTGATGCGGATTACGTTTAAATATATTTTGGTGATTATGACTACAAAACCGTCAATCTATACCACCATCATGATTTTCCAGTTTTGTTGGATTTTGTATTCAATGCCATCTGCCTCATTTTTGTGGCCAAATCCTATGTTTTGGATATTATTTGCCTATTTGTCAAATACAAAAATTAAACAGTATGCTAAGTAGTATATTTTACCTGATTGCTCTTTTTCTTGTGTTGCCCAATAGCGTCAGAGAAGTGCCATTTGTTCTATTGGCGTTGTATAGTTTTTATGTTTTTTTCAAACAAAGAAAAATTGATCTCCGTCTTTTTTTTCTTCTCTCATCGTTTTTTTGGGTAAACCTAGCGAGTCTATTGTATACTGAAGATTTGAAAATGGGCTTGACCCGAATTGAAGGCTTTCTTCCTTTTTTTTATGTGCCTTTAGCCTATTCTATTTTAATAAAAAGCGAACTGAAATTCGATAAAAAAATCATCGTCAATTGGATTCTACTGTTTAACTTTTCAACCCTCATTTTTTTAGTAATCTGTTCGGTGTTCTTTTATTTCAGCCCTTTAACTATAACGTATAACAACATCCGAACGATTTTGGATAAGATTCCGTTCATTAATATCCATCCCACCTATTTTTCAATAGTTTCAATTTTAGGCACTTTAACTAGTTTTTATTTGATACGATTCCGTTTTAAGCTGGGTGTTTTCTTTATTTTACTGAATTTATTTGCTCTTTTTTTGAGTGGTTCTAGAGCCAGTTTCTTGTTCTATTTTATACTACTTATTGCGGTTTTTGCCATTACAAGAATGAATTTAAAATACAAAATTGCAATTGGAGTTGGCTTTATAGCGCTTTTCTCTTTGTTATTTGTAGTCAATCACGATTTTAGAAATAAGTTCATTTTCATTTTTGAAAAGAAATCGTACGCAAAAGTTAACTTGGACGAATCAACCAGTATTCGTTATGCAATTTGGGATTGCTCTGTAGACCGAATGAAAGAAACAAATATTGTGTTAGGTAATGGCGTGGGTGATGTTCATAACATTTTGCAAAATTGCTATGATGCAAAACATCCGTTATTGGATCAAAATTATAACTCTCACAACCAGTATTTTAGTATTTTTTTAGGGTCTGGGATTTTGGGAATCGTGAGTTTGCTTATTTTTCTAATTACCGTGTTTAAACAAGCGTACAGTTCAAAAAACAAAATCTTAATGGTATTGGTTTTGTTTTATTTCTACACTTTTTATTTTGAAAATGTTATCGAACGAAAATATGGAATTACGCTGTTTTTGTTTTTTTCACTTTTTTCACTAAATTTTTTAATTACCCAACAACAATCAGAAGAGAACGGTCCTAGTACCGTGTAACCCATCGACTGTTTTTTTAAGATTAGTTTCTATAAAAAATACCATCAATTTCTAGTTGTTTTCCTGTTTTTTTATCATAAAAACCATTTTCTAAAGCCATCATTTGAAAACCTAATTCATTGAGTTTAATTTTCATTTTATCAAAAGTCATTGATCCATTATACGAAGGAATGAATGACATTTCGATTTGAATTCCTTTGATGAATTGTAGTGATTTTTCGGCACCAGCCAAAACCATCTCTTCATAACCTTGGGTGTCAATTTTTAAATAGATGTTTTTCCCTTTAATATCTAAGCTGTCAAAAATAGTGTCTAATTTTTTTATTTCAATGGTCTCTTTATCCACAAAAGCTGCTTGAGGTGCGCTTTCTGTTAGTTGTGGAAGGTGATCTAATAGGGAGCTACTTACTGAGTTTTTGGATACATTTATGGTGGTTTGTCCATCTTTTTCTCCAATTGAAGAATTGAAAACTCTCCAATTCGGATCCTTTGACGCGTTTTTTTCTAACTTTTCAAAAGCTTTCTTTAGAGGTTCAAAAGAAATTATTTGCCCTTTAAAACCAATGCTTCGCATTTCACCACCATATTGACCAATATTTGCGCCCACATCAATGATTACATCGATATTGTAATTGTTTAAGAGTTTTATTCGTCGATCCAAATTTTCGGTTGGGTAGCGAACCACATCAACCCCGAAAAATTTGTTAACGGATCTTTTTAATTTTATTAAAGAATTTTTGTTTTTATATATGAAACTATTCATTTTTTTTAATTTTATTTATTATACTAAAACATTCCAAAGGCACAAATATAATCCAAGACAAAACAATTATAAAAGTTGAAATTACCACACTATTTACTCCAAAATGCAAATGTATAAATATATATGAAATAGGAAGTTTTAAAATAATGCTTATTATTATTAAAGTCAAAAATTTATTAAGGTGTCCCGATCCATACAAGAAAAACGAGTAAAAAGTAATAAATATTCTAAATAATGCAGCGATACACGTCCAGGCGATTAAATAATCAGGAATTTCAATATTTTGTTTTATCCACAGGGAAATTATCCACGGACACAGTAGTGCAAATAAAACCACAAACAATGTAATTCCGATAAAAGCCAAGTTAAATTTTTTAAATTTACTCAATAAAGCTTCGTGGTTTTTATGTATGTAGTCATTGGCAAACATCGACCAAAAAGGGGATAGCGCAGCAAAGAAAATGAGAATAGGTAGCTGAAAAAGTTTAGTTACAATATCATAAGGCATTACTAATTTTGGGCTAAAATTATTTGCAATTATATAGCTGTCAGCTGTGAAAACAAACATCATTCCCAATTGAATAATCATAAATTTAGCACCCATTTTAAAAATCCCCTTAACAAAGTTCAAAGGGGTTTTTTCGTAAGTAATTAAATCAAGTTTTTCTAATTTAAAAAATTTAACGGTATAGACTATGTTGATAAACAAACAAAAGATGCCATTCAACAATGAAATTAAGATTAATTTGTTTTCTACTTCGATATCCGGAAAAATAGTTACGGCTAAAACGATTAAAATCAAGAAACCTAATTGATTTAAAGCAATAGACTGTTCGGTGTATTTACCTTTCAAAAAAGCTACATATAAAGACTTATGAACGTTTGCAATAAAATTTATACAAAAGAAGAAGACATTAATAATAAAAATTTTATTTACAAAACTCTCACTGTGAAAAGTAATGTTCAACCCTTTTCTAAAATCGAAGGAATAAATTAACAGTAAGAAAAGCACAAAAATGGCCAATGCTATGTAGGATGAAATTTTATAGGTGCTTTTAATATAACTTTTTAGTAAATCAATTTTTTTATCATGAAGTAGCACCGGTATTTTTGTTTTTAATGAACTTTGGATTCCAAAATCCATCATCAAAACCCATTGAAATAACGTAAAAACTAATACCCAAACACCATAATTATCATCGCCCAAATAATTGATCAACAAAGGGATACAAGCAAACAAGGCTAATCCAGAGATACCTTTATAGATTCCACTCATGATGATGTGGCTATTCGCTATTTTTTTAATCAAAATCGTGTAGTTGAATCAAGTTTTTTAATTAAAAAATGATTGGTGGCAAATATAATTTAATTTCACAATAAAAGCATAGTGTTTTTAAGGGTTTCGTTAGGCCTGTTAAAAAATCAAAGAGTGTTAAAAAATGAAAGAAATAAGCTAAAACACTCAAAAATTCAAAAAAAATGATAACTTGCGATTCATTCAAAACAACCATGAATCCCTACAATTAGGCGTTTAATTGAAGAAGTAATAATGACAAAATCACCCAACGGTTTAATCAATACTATAATGAAAATCAGAAACATACTAGAAAAATCTGATTTTTTTGTTTACCTGATAGCGGCTATTTTAGTAACCATTCCCTTAAAAAATATTTTCAGCACCATTCTGATTCTTGCTTTTATGGTAGCCTCGTTGTTCTATGTTAGGAGAAAAAACACCTCGTTTTCGGTAGTTCAAATTCTACCCATGTTATTGTATCTTTTGATGATCGTATCCTTAATTTGGTCACACGACCCAAAGCAAAGTCTTTTTGGGTTACAAAAGTTATTGAGTTTCTTTTTTATACCCATTGCGTTTATGTTTATTCCAAAAATAGATAAAAACGGAATAGCTAAAATAGCTAAACTGTTCAGTTATGGAATGGTCGTGTATGCCCTTTTTTATATTGTGAGCGCAAGTATTCGGTACTATCAAACACAAAATGTAGAAGTGTTTTTTTACCATGAATTGGTGAATAAAGACCTCAATGTGATTTATTTTTCGGTATTAGTTTCGTTTGCCTTGTTTTACTTTATTTCTCTGAAAGAAAAAATTTTCCCCGAAAAAATTTTCATCCTTATTTTAATCGTTTTGTTGATGTTGATGTCTTCTAAAAGCATCATTACTATTGATATTCTTATATTAATTTGTTACTATTATTATTTTGTAGACATCCCAAAAACAACCAAAACACTGACCGTTTTATCTGTAGTTTGCTTTTTGACTTTTTCTGTCCTCTACGTTGAGGAGGCAAAAGAACGATTTTTATTAGAATACGAAACGGCATTTATTGATAACACCGTCAATAATAAAATGGGTGACACCATTAACAAAGTGTATAATGTGAGTTTAAAACACGCGTGGACGAAAGACCAATTTGAACAAAATAATTTTTTCCCTGGAACCGCTTTGCGGGTCTATCAAACACGAATTTTTTTAGAAATGCTCAACGAACAAAATATACTATTTACTGGGTTTGGCTTGGAAGCATCACAGCAACAAATTCATAAAAAAGCGAAAGAACACAACTTATTTCCTTCCTTTGGGATGTATAATTTTCACAATCAATACATCCAAACGTTTGCCGAATTAGGTATTTTTGGTTTAGTTCTTTTAATTTCGATGCTGTTACTCAATTTTAAAAATGCGTGGAAGCATAAAGATTTTCTTCATATTGCTTTTGCAATCACAATGATAATGCTATTTTTGTCGGAGTCATTTTTTTGCAGACAAAGAGGAATTGTCTTTTTTATTTTTCTCTATTGTTTGTTTAATATGTACGCAATCAAGCAAGAGAAAAAAACAGCAACATGAAAAGAATACTAATTACAGGTGCAGCAGGATTTTTAGGATCACATTTGTGTGATCGATTTATAAAAGAAGGGTACTTTGTAATAGGAATGGATAACTTAATCACAGGAGATTTAAAAAACATTGAACACCTTTTTAAGCTTCAAAACTTTGAGTTTTACCACCACGATGTAACAAAATTTGTTCACGTACCAGGACAATTAGATTATATTCTACATTTTGCCTCGCCAGCCAGTCCAATTGATTATTTAAAAATTCCCATACAAACTTTAAAAGTAGGTTCCTTAGGAACACACAATCTTTTGGGTTTAGCTCGTGTAAAAAAAGCTAGAATTTTAATTGCATCGACTTCTGAGGTGTATGGCGACCCATTAGTGCATCCACAAACCGAAGAATATTACGGAAATGTAAATACCATCGGCCCAAGAGGCGTGTATGATGAAGCCAAACGCTTTCAAGAATCCATTACTATGGCGTACCACACGTTTCACGGTGTAGAAACCAGAATTGTTAGGATTTTTAACACCTATGGACCTAGAATGAGATTAAACGACGGAAGAGTAATTCCAGCTTTTATTGGTCAGGCGTTGCGCGGTGAAGATTTAACCATTTTTGGCGATGGCATGCAAACACGTTCTTTTTGTTATGTGACCGATCAGGTAGAAGGAATTTTTAGATTATTACATTCCGATTATGTATATCCAGTTAATATTGGAAATCCCGACGAAATCACCATCAAAGATTTTGCAGAAGAGATCATAAAACTAACGGGAACCAATCAAAAAGTGGTGTATCATCCGTTGCCTATAAACGACCCACTACAACGACAACCTGACACTACAAAAGCTAGAGAAATTCTAGGTTGGGAAGCAAAAGTGTCGCGTTCTGAAGGGATGAAAATTACCTACGATTACTTTAAATCACTATCTTCAGAAGAATTATTAAAAGAAGAACACAAAGATTTTTCTAAATACATTTTTTAAGTGCGAAGAAATACAGGACGTTTTTCAGGTTATATAAGACCATTTTCGTATGGACTTGACTTAATTATAATTAACTTTTTTGCTAATTGTTTATTAGACGAATCGTTAAGTGGACTGTATTACCATTTTTATATTTCTTTCACCTGGCTAATTATTTCATGGAATGTAGGTTTTTATGAAATTTATCGGTACACCAAATTACAAGAGATTTACGAAAAAGTCTTCAAGCAATACATTGTTTTTGTAATTGTGAATTTTGCCTTTATTGGATTCTTCTCAAAGTTTTCTGAACCATCTCAGATCGTCAAATTTACAACATTAGTAGTTGCTCTTATTTCGTGTGAAAAATTGTTTTTTTACTATTTTTTAAAACGATTTCGAGTTGTTTTTGGAGGTAATTACAGAAAAGTGGTAATCATAGGAGATCAAAAAAACACTTTTCAATTAGCACACTTCTTTGATGAAAATCCAGATTACGGTTACCGATTAAAACAAAACTTTAATACAGAAGAGAATAAAAAAAGCAAAATAAAAGAGTGTTGTGAATTTGTTTTGGAGCATAAAATTGATGAAATATATTGTTCTCTCGAAGATTTAACCAATACTGAAGTCAATGATTTTATTGATTTTTCTGACAGTAATTTAAAAACGTTAAAGTTCTTACCCAATAAAAAAGAAGTTACTTCCCGAAATTTAAAGTACGATTATTACGGTTATATTCCTATAGTCTCTTTGAGAAATATTCCTCAAGATTTATGGATTAATAAATTAATTAAAAGAAGTTTTGATGTTGTTTTTTCACTCATAATTATTTTATTCTTATTATCATGGTTGGTGCCCATCATGGCTTTATTAATCAAATTAGAATCAAAAGGTCCAGTTTTCTTTAAACAAGGAAGACCAGGTTATAACGAAAAAGAATTTTTTTGTTATAAGTTTCGTTCGATGAAAATCAATAATACTACCGAAAAAGAAGCATCTAAAGACGACCCTAGAGTCACCAATACCGGACGCTTCATTCGTAAGACAAGTATGGACGAACTGCCTCAATTTTTAAATGTACTATTGGGAGATATGTCTGTGGTTGGACCAAGGCCTCATCTTTGGTCACAAAACAAATCCTATGCTAATAGGATAAAAAAATATATGGTGCGTCATTATGTTAAACCAGGTATTACTGGCTTAGCTCAAGTAAGAGGATTCAGAGGAGAAATTGAAACCGATGAAGATATGATCAACCGAATCAATTTAGATGTGTATTACATCGAAAATTGGTCACTCATTATGGACATTAAAATTATTTTTCAAACCGTAATTAACATCTTTAAAGGCGAAGAAAAAGCCTATTAAAAAACCTCCTTTTCCAATAAAAAATCCATTTGACGGTCTAAATTGAAAGCGGTTTTACTTGTGTCAAAGATTCTTTTTTTCATCAAGAACAACTCTGATTTATCCATTCTTGAAATGAACTCGATTGTTGTGTTCAGTTCTTTATAATTTCCAACATCCGCAATCCAACCCAACTTGTTTTCCTTTACAATCGTTTCGCCTTCACCACCACCAAAATATAACACAGGAAAACCCAAAGCTCCGTATTCAAATATTTTTGAAGGAACTGAACCGTAAATTCTATTTTTTAACGGAATTACGGCAACATCAAAAGTTTGAAGAGTTCGGTGCAACTCATTTCGATCTAGCATTCCGTGGAAATGAATTTTGCATGCCGTATTATCCGAAATAAAGCGCTCTATTTCTATTTTCTCGGCACCATCACCAAACACGTGTAATTCGACAGGAAGATCTTTTAAATCGATGTTTTTGCACAGTTCTAAAACTCCTTGTGCCATGCCTAAAAGTCCAGCGTAAAAGAGTCGAATGGGTTGGTTTTCTTCGTGTCGCAAATCCATCGATTGAACATCATGATCCGGAAAATTTCGGTATAGAAAACATTTTTTATTAGGATAGATGGTTTTCACATGCGAAATAATTTCATTCGATTGACCTAAAATCAATGTTGCCTTACGATAAATGAATCGCTCTAAAAACAACGAGAATCGGTGCGAAAGCGAATGTTCTTGTAAAGCCTTTAGTTCGATCGCTGCCAGTGGCCACAAGTCGGAAACGTTTAAAATTATTTTTTTATTTTTTAATGAAAGTACGAAAACAGAAAGAAACGACAAAAGTAGGGGAGGCGATTGAACAATGACTTTTTGAGGTGTTTTTTTGAATAATAAATAAAAGAAAAGACCCGTTGAAAACGACAAAACAGAACCAATTCGAACCATCAAATTTTTACTCACACTAGGGTAGATCCAAAGTCGTTTTACGGTAATGTTTTCTCTTACTTCGGTTACCGAAAATTTACCTTTATATTCCTCAAACAATTCGCCTTTTGGGTAATTTCCTAACGGACAAATGACTGTAACTTTATACTTGTTTTGATACAGTTTCAACGCCAACTGCTCAATTCTATTGGCAGCGGCTCCTTTTTCGGGCGGATAATAATTGGATACGATTAGGATTTCTTTCATACGAGCACAAAAAATTAAAACTTTGCGCCTTTGCGCCTTTGCGAGAAATTATTTAGTCAATAAAATGTCAATAATTCGTTCGGATGCTTTTCCGTCCCAAAGTTCTGGAATTCCGCTTTCTTTCAAACCATTTTCAAGAAATGTTTGATAGGCTTTTTCTAAATTTTTTATGGAAGTTCCTACCAAATGATTGGTACCAACCGAAATGGTTTCTGGTCTTTCGGTGGTAGTTCGCATCGTAAAACACGGAATACCCAAAACGGTAGTTTCTTCCGAAATCCCACCCGAATCGGTGATTACGGCAAAACTATTTTTAATCAAATACATAAAATTCAAATAGCCTTGTGGATCAACAAATACAATGTTTTTAAAATGTACGTCCGTTTCACCTAAAATAGCTTTAGTTCTGGGATGAACAGGGAAAATTATTTTTTTATCATCTACCATTGTATCGATGCCTTGGAGTAAGTGAATTAACGATTTTTCTTCGTCAACATTGGACGGACGGTGCAAGGTTAAGATGACGTAATTTCCGGTTGACAATCCAAAATTACTCCAAAAATTCGGCGCTGAAATACGACTTAAGTTTTGGTGCAACGTGTCAATCATCACATTGCCTACAAAGTGAATGGCAGATGGATCAGCACCGTATTTTAGTAAATTTTCACTGGCCCAAGTTGAGGTAGTGAAAAAATAATCGGTGATGCTATCGGTAACAATTCGGTTGATTTCTTCGGGCATTGTCATGTCTCCAGAACGAATTCCGGCTTCTACATGCGTCACTTTCACATTCATTTTTTTGGCAACAATCGCACAGGCCATGGTCGAATTTACATCACCAACTACCAAAACCAAATCACATGGGTGATTCTGAAGCTCTTTCTCAAAAGCTATCATAATTGCTCCTGTTTGCTCGGCTTGTGAACCGCTTTTCACCTCTAAGTTTGCGTTGGGAAACGGAATGTTTAATTCTTCAAAAAAAGTATCGCTTAGGTTTTTGTCGTAATGCTGTCCTGTGTGAACTAATCGATAGGAAAGATCGGCTCCTTGAGATTGTTTTTTTTCAATCGCTTTGATGATGGGTGCGATTTTAATAAAATTGGGGCGAGCTCCCGCTATTATGGTTATTTTCATATTCTATTTTTTGTAACCAATTTTTATTCTTGGTTTTTCACTTTCTTTTTCACAAGTCAATTCATCTAAATAACTAAAAACCAATTCGATATTCTTGTCGTGATTTTCTAATTTCTTTTGAATTTGCATAATATCAATTTTTATATCGGTTGTGTCCATAAGCATTTGACGCACTTTTGTAAAGATCCTCATAATTTGAATATTTGTTTGAATTGCTTTGTCACTATTCAAAACACTAAATAACATTAAAACCCCATGTTCAGTGAATGCCATTGGCGCATAACGTAAACCCATTTTATCTGAATTGGAGATCGTAATTTTCGTCCTCCAATTTGCAAACTCATCTTTTGACAATTCAAACATAAAGTCTGAGGGAAGCCGTACGTAAGATATTTCGCTAAACTTGTTCTTTTAATCTTTTGGTTTCAATCCCATAAAGTGACGCTAAATCTCTATCCAACATTACTTTTTGATTTCGAATAAAGTAAATTTTATTCGAAATCGTTTCCTCTGAAATAAATAAATTTTGGCTCATATTCATTTAAATGGTTTATACTTATTACATCATCGAAACAAACTGTTTTAATTTTCCGCTTTTGGATCGTTCAAGTTTTTCTTTTCTACTAAAAGTAAAGTGTAACCCGTTCTCAAGATACGTTTCAATTGCTTTTTTTATCGTTTGAATTTGACTTTCGGTTAATTCATTTTGGCTTACATATTCAATTTCAAAAGTATCAATTTTGGATTGTTTTATCACAAATTCTTTCACATTTCCGTCGTCTTCAATAATACTTTTGGTTATGTAATAGAACGTCAATCCGGGCGATTTTTTTCCGCTAGGCAAAAGCGCTATATCGTTTGTGCGGCCAATTAATTTCTTCAGTATGGGTGTTTTGAAAGTACTTTTTTCATCTAAAACCCCAACATCACCAATATCATAGCGAATAAATGGATGTGCTTTATTGTATAATGAAGTAATCACAACTCGTCCTTCTGTGCCGTGTGGTACAACCTTGTTTTCATCATCTAAAATCTCTACGAATAAGGTTTCTGAGTTGACTTGCCATTCGCCATTTTGATTTTGAAAAGCAATTAAATCGAGTTCAGAAGCTCCGTATTCATTGATAATTGGAACTCCAAATTGCTTTTCCATCAAAATTTTATCTTCTTCAAATAACATTTCTGATGTGACCACACAACATTTCAAGGTGGGACAAACCGAAGTTAAAACTAGATTTTTTTTCTGCAGATATTTTGCAAATAACACAATAGATGATGTGTAGCCGTTGATGTAATCAAACTTTTTACGCTGAAAAGATTTCAGCGTCTTTTCTAAAAAAACATCTGATAAATCAAAAATAGAAAATCGATAACTGTTCTTTAAAAAGTCTTTGATTCGTTCTTTTTTGTTTCCGATAAAATCCAACGGAATTCCGTAAAAACGAGCTTGAAACGAGGTGTTAAAATCAATTCCAAACCAACCAAACCGATTGATAATATTAGACCAAGTCAAGGCATGGCAAAATTTATCTTTGGCAAAAACAAATGGATCGCCACTAGAACCGGATGTTTTATTGATATATACATTTTTAAGTGTATATCCTTTTGAAAGCCTACTAACTAATGGTTTTTGAAACTCTTTTTTGGTCATAACAGGAAGTTCATTCCAGGGTATAGTTTTTTCATCATTGATTTCAATAGTTGAATTTTTAGATGCAAACTCACGATACGACACATTGTTCTTTAAGTGAAATTGAACAATTTCGTTTCTTTTTTCTTCTACATAATTTTGATAATCGTTTTCAGAAATAGCTACAATTTGTTTCATTTCTAAATGCGCTTCCTTCATTGGGAAACCATTCAGTTGTAGAGATAAATCAAATAGATGTAACATATAGAATAAAAAAAGGGCTAACAAATGTCAGCCCTTAAAAATACTATTTTATTTGGAATTAGTTTTTAATAATTTTTACAGTTTCTTTTTTAGCATCAGAAGTAATAGTAAAGAAATAAACTCCGCTATTTAATGAAGAAACATCAACTGTATTTTCGATACCCGACATTGATTGTTCTAGTACTACTTTTCCAGTTAAATCACTCACAGAAACAACGAATGCATCAACATGAGAACTAATGTTAACTAAAGAAGACGCTGGATTTGGATATACATTGAACGCTGAAGCTGCTTCAAAAGCCGCGTTATTTAACGTTCCATCAAATCTGAAAATACCATCTGTTGATGAGTCAGTGCTGAATCCAGCACACCATCCAGTAGAACCGTCCAAGAACGCTGAAACACCTCTTTGCTCACCAAAGTCAATGTCGGTCCATGTTGAGCCGTTGTTAGAACTGTAAGCTGAACCAGCCGCAGCAACTACTTGTGATGTTGAAACGATAGTTAAAGTTCCAGGAACATACGTTAATAATCTATAATCGCCTGTAAAAGGAGTTCCTGCAGACCATGTTGCTCCACCATTGGTGGTTGTGTAATAGGTGTAAGTTGTACCAACGGTTTTCAATAAACAGCCATTGTTTGCATCACTGAATGACAATCTTCCATTTTGAGCTGTTCCACCAAAATCGGTAATCGGTGCTTGAGTAACAGTCCATGTCACACCTTGATCAGTAGATTTAAGAATTCTTCCTTTATTGGTTGGCATCCAAATAGTATTTCCAATAGTAACATTACCACCATTATAACCGTATTCACCCGATAATGGAGCTGGAATGTTAGCGCCTGGAACTAATGTCCAGTTTTCACCACCGTCGTTTGAAGTGTAAATTTCGAATTCATTGTTTATTGGATCACCCGCGGCAAAACCATTGTTTGCATCAAAAAAGTGTACAAAATTAATAAAAGAACCTGGAGCGACAAATCCAGTTCCATTTTGATTTTCCCAAGTTGCTCCTCCATCCGAAGTTTTGTAGATACAACTTCCAGATCCGTCAGTTGGATTAACGGCAGAAACCCAAGCAGTAGTAGCGCTGATAGGAGCAATATTATTAATTCCTAAAGCAGCGTCATTAACATTAATAATTCCCGGAGTCCAAGTTGTTCCACCATTAGTTGTTAGAGTAAACTCTTGAACTTCTGCACCCGCACCTGAACCATCGTAGGCTTTGGCCCAAACAGTATTGGCGTCAACAATTTTAATTTCATCAATTCCTCTTGAAGGCTCTGTAAAACCAGTTGCTTGAGAAACCCATGATTGCGCATTTACTCCAAAAGTGAAAGCAAAAGCTAATAAAAGTAATAATTTTTTCATAATTTGAATTTTAGATTTGTATCAAAAATAGATAAAAAAGTCAAAAAATTAGTTTTTTTATGATATAATTTTGAATTTAAAAAATATATTTTTGCCAAACAAACATTATAATCATGATAATTCTATTATTAGGCTCAGGAGGAAGAGAACATGCATTGGCATGGAAAATGCTACAAAGTTCAAAATGTTCCCAATTATTTGTAGCTCCAGGTAACGCTGGAACCGGTCAAATTGCTACGAATGTTGACATGAGCACTATCGATTTTGAATCGATTAAATCCTTTTCTATTCGAGAAAAAGTAGACATGATTGTGGTGGGTCCAGAAGATCCTTTAGTTAACGGAATTTATGATTTTTTTAAAAATGACCCAGCCATTCAACACATACCTGTAATTGGACCATCTAAAATTGGAGCGCAATTGGAAGGAAGTAAAGAGTTTGCCAAAGAATTTTTAATCAAACACAAAATACCAACAGCCGCTTACGATAGTTTTACCAAAGACACCGTTGAAAAAGGGTGTCGATTTTTAGAAACGCTACAACCGCCGTATGTTTTAAAAGCAGACGGACTCGCAGCAGGAAAAGGAGTGTTAATTTTAAAGGATTTGCACGAAGCTCAAACGGAACTGAGAAATATGTTGGTTCACGCCAAATTTGGCGCTGCAAGTAGTAAAGTTGTTATTGAAGAATTTTTGGACGGAATCGAGTTGAGCTGTTTTGTACTTACCGACGGCAAAAACTACAAAGTTCTTCCTACGGCGAAAGATTACAAGCGAATCGGTGAAGGTGATACAGGGTTGAATACTGGCGGAATGGGAGCGGTTTCTCCAGTTCCTTTTGCAGATGCCGTTTTGATGGAAAAAATTGAAAAACGCATTGTACAACCTACCATTGAAGGATTGCAAAAAGACCAAATAGAATACAAAGGATTTGTTTTCATCGGATTGATCAACGTAAAAGGCGAACCCATGGTGATTGAGTACAACGTTAGAATGGGTGACCCAGAAACGGAAGTCGTGCTTCCCCGAATTCAATCGGATTTGGTCGAATTGTTTCAGGCTGTAGCCGATGGAAAACTCGATGAAGTTACTTTGGAAATCGACCCAAGAAGTGCCACAACCATTATGTTAGTTTCGGGCGGCTATCCGGAAGAGTATGAAAAAGGATATGAAATAAGCGGGTTAGAATCGGTTACTGATTCAATTGTTTTTCACGCAGGAACAAAAATGGTTGACGAAAAAGTTGTTTCTAACGGAGGAAGAGTGTTAACGGTAACTTCGTACGGAGATGATTTCCAAGAAGCCATAAAAAAATCGTATCAAAATATAGAAAAACTACACTTTGATACGATGTATTATAGAAAAGATATTGGTTTCGACTTACTTTAAGAACGAATGAGCCGTAGTATCTTGGTTTTCTTCATTGTTTCTTTGGTGTGCTGCTAATTGTTTACACCAATAAACCATATAATAAGCACAAATTCCCATTAGAATCCAACTTACAGTATTGGCAAAAAACCAACTATCCAATTCTAATGCACGTAACCAATCTAATGGTTTGAATAAAAAATCAACAAAAAGTGATTGTATTGCTTCGAAAAATGCTTTCATCTTTAAAATAGGTGTTATATTTACATCACAAAAGTATAAAATATCCGAATGATTACAAGCGTTTTTAAAAAATCTTCTCCAATAAATTATACGGTAGTAACTTTACTTGTGGTTTCGTTGTTCATCATCAGTCAAATCAAACAAGGAAATTGGCTTACTTCTTCATTGAATGGCATCACATCTGCCGTGATTCTTATCCTTTTATTTGGCTCTCTTTTTTTAACCAACTTCATTGTAAAAAAGAATGGTTTAACCAAAAACAGCAGCTATTCTATATTGTTTTTTGCTCTTTTCTTGATGTTTTTTCCTTCGGTACTCACCAATTTTAAATTGTTGCTCGCTAATTTTTTTATTCTTTTGGCCTTGCGAAGATTGGTTTCACTACAAACGTTGAAAGCGCCCAAAGAAAAAATATTTGATGCTTCGTTGTGGATATTTGTCGCTAGCCTATTTCATTTTTGGGCTATTTTATTCATTATTTTGGTTTATATTTCGATCATTTACCATGTTTCACGAGATTACCGAAATTGGTTGATTCCTTTTGTTTCGTTATTTGCGACATTGGTGGTTTATTTGATTATTGCATTGGCTTCCAACGTCGATTTTATGGGAAACCTTTCTACATTTACCATGGTCGATTTCAGGATGGATTATTTTACCAATAAGTATCAAAACTTAGCGCTTTCGATGTTTACGGTTGTCGGAATTTATTTTCTTTTTACGAAAGTAATTTCACTCACCAACCGACCCTTAGTGCTTCAAGCATCGTATAAAAAAGTAATTTTCACGTTCATCATCGGAATTGTAATCTTTATTATTTCACCTAACAAAAGCAACGATTTATTATTGTTTACTTTTTTCCCACTCGCGGTTATGGCAACCAACGCAGTCGAATATTCAAAAAACAAACCCTACCAAGAAATGGTGCTTGCTTTAAGTATAGTGTTGGTTTTTCTAAGTTTCTTTCTTCAATTATAATTTGCTTCCATAAGCCAAATCGCCGGCATCACCCAATCCGGGCACGATGTAGTTTTTTTCGTTGAGTCGATCATCAATCGCAGCTACCCACAAATGACAGTTTTTGGGAAGATGTTCTTCTAAATACGCAATGCCTTCGGGTGCGGCAATTACCACGGCAATATGAATTTCTTTTGGTTTTTGTTCCAAGTGCAATTTGTGAAGGACAGCAACTATCGATTGTCCGGTAGCCAACATCGGATCAATCAGAATTAGGTTTTTATTTTCAAACGATGGCGCAGCTTGGTATTCGACTAAAATCTCAAAAAAATCGTCGTTATTTGGATGATGACGATACGCCGATACAAACCCGTTTTCAGCATTATCAAAGATGTTCATAAATCCCGTATGAAGAGCCAATCCAGCACGAAGGATCGAACACAAAACCACATTATCGGCAACGGTTGTTGTGTGTTTGATTCCCAGTGGAGTTTGCACTTCAATGTTTTTGTATTCCAATGTTTTACTCAATTCATACGCCATAATTTCACCAATCCGCTCGATGTTTTTTCGAAATCGCATGCTGTCATTTTGGATGGATACGTCGCGAATTTGAGCCAAGAAATGGTTTAAAACACTGTTGTTTTCAGAAATAGTATGGATGAGCATAGGATAAAAATTTTATAGGAACGTAAATGTATAAAAACTATCTTTGTAAAAAAATATACTACCTATGTTTTCAAAATTTGCGTATTCAATTTTCGAACAAAGTATCCATGATTATCACGTGCACAATCATGTAGATCAACCGATTAACAATCCGTATCCCAAAAATCAAATCGAACATTTATTGTACTTTAAAAATTGGATTGACACCGTTCAATGGCATTTTGAAGACATCATACGCGATCCCAACATCGATCCAGTTGCCGCTTTAGTTTTAAAAAGAAGAATCGATGCGTCGAATCAAGAACGTACCGATATGGTCGAATATATTGATGGGTATTTTCTTCAAAAATATGCGCACGTTGAGGTAAAATCAACCGCAAAAATCAATTCGGAAAGTCCGGCTTGGGCGATCGATCGTCTATCCATTTTAGCGTTAAAAATTTACCATATGAACGAAGAAGCTACTCGTGCAGACGCTTCTCAAGATCACCGCGATAAATGTCAGGTAAAATTGAACGTTTTACTAGAACAACGCACTGATTTATCGACAGCCATCGACGATTTGTTAACCGACATCGAAAGCGGAAGCAAATTCATGAAAGTGTACAAACAAATGAAAATGTACAACGACGACGATTTGAATCCGGTTTTGTATCAGAATAAAAAATAAAACAATACATCTTCAATCATTAAGGTATTAAGAAAAATTAAGAAAAAACTTAATGAAACTTAATACCTTAACTATTTTTAATACATCAGCTAGTTGCCAAAAAACATCCAACATATTCTCGTAATCCGACTCTCTGCCATGGGCGACGTAGCCATGACCGTTCCGGTTATTCGAGCTTTTGTGGCACAACATCCCAACGTACAAATCACCATGGTTTCGCGTCCCTTTTTTGCACCTTTTTTTGATGAAATCGACCAAGTAAATTTTTTTGCTGTTGATCTGAAACACCGTCACAAAGGATTTTTAGGATTGTTGAAATTGTATTCCGATTTAAAAAAGCGGAACATCGACGCCGTGGCCGATTTGCACAACGTTTTGCGTTCTAAAATCATCCGCGGTTTATTCGCTTTAAGCGGAAAAAAAGTCGCATCTACCGACAAAGGTAGAGCCGAAAAAAAAGCACTAACACAAGCCGAAAACAAAGTATTCAAGCCGTTGAAGCCTATGACGGAACGACACGCTGATACGTTTAAACAATTGGGTTTTTCTATCGATTTGACGCATCCAATAGTTCCGCCGAAAGCGGTTTTATCCGAATCAATTCTAAAAATCACTGGTGAAAAAAATTATCACAATTGGATTGGAATTGCTCCTTTTGCCCAATACCAAAGCAAAGTCTATCCATTTGATTTGATGCAGCAAGTCATCGATCAATTAGCGTCCAACCCTAAAAATTCCCTTTTTCTTTTTGGCGGTGGAGACAAAGAAATTGCACAATTGCATTCCTTCTCAAAAGGAAAAACCAACGTCATTATCGCTTCAGAAGAAGTAACGTTTCAAGAAGAAATTCACCTCATTTCCAACCTCAATCTCATGCTTTCTATGGATTCAGGAAACGCACACATCGCCGCCATGTTGGGCGTAAACGTAGTGACGCTTTGGGGCGCGACGCATCCGTATGCTGGCTTTGCACCGTTTCATCAACCTGCAGAAAATGCAATAGTTTCCGATAGAGAACAATTCCCAAAATTGCCCACTTCCATTTATGGCAACAAAAAAGTCGTTGGGTATGAAGATGCCATGCGCTCGATATCCGTTCAAACCATCATCGAAAAAATCAACACTTTTTTAGCTTAAAACATTCTGTTTCAGTAAATAATTCAAATAAAAATATACATTTGTAGGTAAATCAAATTCACTTACTGATGAAACAATTCTACACAAAAGTCACTTTTCTTCTTATCTTTCTATACAACGGAGGCTTGTTATTTGGCCAAGAAACCGAATTCTTACCCCAAAATTTAACCGAACACGAAAAAGGAATTCTCTCCAATTTTCAATTCAGAAGTACGCAACTCACTGCGCCGCCATCGAGTCCGGTTCGAACAGCAGCCGAATGGGAAGAAGTAGAATATTTAGTAGTCACGTGGCAATCAGGTTTTCAAAACATACTGCGTCAAATTGTGGCGGTAGGTGTGACCGAGTGTAAAGTGATCATCACCACTCAAAATGAAGCGTCAGTTTCGGCGTATCTTACGTCAAACGGAATCGATTTGACCAACGTCATCTTTATGAACGCACCGTGGAACAGTATTTGGATTCGCGATTATGCCGGAAATACGGTGTATACCAATGATGTGGGTGAACGAGCGTTAACGGATTGGATTTACAACCGGCCACGACCGAACGACAACATCATGCCATCGGCACACGCCGCATTAGTTGGATCGCCCATTTACATCACCAACACGGGCACCAATGATTTGGTCAATACAGGTGGAAACTTTATGTCGGATGGACTGGGAAATGCCTTTGCTTCTGAATTAATATTAGAGGAAAATCAAGCCGGAAACCCGTACAATGTTTCGGCTAAAACCGAAGCACAAATCGATGGAATCATGTCGAGTTACATGGGAATTGACAATTACATCAAAATGCCCACGTTGCCGTATGATGAAATTCATCACATCGACATGCACATGAAATTATTAGATGAAGAAACCTTGTTGGTGAGTCGCTATCCGAATGGCGTTGCCGACGGACCGCAAATTCAGGCGAATATTAACGAAGTAGTCAATAATCAAATGTCGGTTTTTGGAACACCGTATGATGTGGTTTGGATTGACGCTCCGCCGAGCACATCCGGAAGTTATCCCGACACGGGCGGTTCGTATCGAACGTACAGTAATTCGGTCATTATTAATAAATCCATTTTAGTTCCGATTTACCGACCCGAAGTAGATGCAGCCGCTTTGGCAGTCTATGAAGAAGCGATGCCGGGTTATAATGTAGTGGGAATTGATGTGGATAATTCGGGTGAAAATTTAATTTCAAGCTTGGGCGCGATTCATTGCATTACACATACGATTGGAGTTAACAACCCATTGTTGATTGTACACCAACCGATTGATCAGGCGAATGCCGGAACCACAGTTGCTGTCAACGCGATGATCAAACACAGTTCGGGTATTCAAGCGGCTACAGTTTTTTGGAGAGAAGACGGCAGTTCATTTTTCAATCAAACACCCATGAGTTTTGTAAGTGATGATAATTGGACAGCAACAATTCCTATTCCGGTTTCGGGAACCGATGTGGAATATTACATTCGAGGTCAAGCCAACTCTGGAAAAACACTCACTCGACCACTAGTCGCACCAGATGGATTTTGGACCATAGATGTCCAAACGTTAAACGCAACCGAATGGGCGTACGAGCATATTTCGGGTCCGTATCCGAATCCGACTAGAGAAAATGTAAGTTTCAATTTAGATCAAATAGAAGGTTCAGTGAACCTTACCATTACCAATGTAATCGGGCAAACTCTTTTTGCTCAGAAGATAGAAACCGGAAATGGCGTGGTGAATTTAACCTTATCACCCGAATGGACGGGAACGTTATTTGTGAATTTTGAAGGCGATTTCGGAAAAGTCACCAAAAAGGTATTTAAATTATAAATAGATTTGATTGTCTTTGCAGATTTCCAAAATATAGCTTTTTAAATTAGAAATAGTCGATCGATAATCGGGCGCTTCATAACCAAAACGTTCGTGTTCCAATTGCTCTTTTTCGATGGCATTGCATCCTTTGATTACCTCTTTGAGCATGTCGAGCATGATCAGTTGTTTGTTGTTTTCTTTTTCGAATTTGAAATCGACAAGTTCATCTTCCAAACGGTCACAATAATCTAAAAGCTCTTGAACTTCGGGTTCGTCCAACAGATCTTGAGCTTTTTTAAAAATATCGAGTTTGTTTTTCATATTTCAATTTAATGGTGATGTCAATTTTAGAAACCGACAACCAACAACTGCCAACCGACAATCATTTTAAACATCATCAAAATCCACAAAAATTTCACTCGATGTTGGATGCGCTTGACACGTTAAAATCAATCCGTCGGCTACTTCACCATCGGTGAGAATAGAGTTTTTCTTCATTTCTGCAGTTCCTTTTGAAATTCGAGCCAAACAACTGCTGCAAATTCCACCTTGACACGAATACGGAGCGTCGAGGCCTTGTTTTAAAGCCGCTTCCAAAAGGGTTTGCTTCTGACTCATTTCAAACGTAGTTTCGTCGCCATCGACTAAAACTGTAATTTGCGTGTGACCTTCATGAGAGGCTGCGGAAGCATTTTCTACCACTGAAGTAGAGAACAACTCAAATTTGATGTTTTTCTCGGCTACATTGTGCTCTTTCAACACATTGGAAACAAGGTTAATCATTTCTTCTGGACCGCATAAAAAGAACTTGTCGAATTCTTTTTCTTTGTGTTTGGTGTTTAAAATAAAGTTGACATTCGATTTGTCAATGCGTCCGAAAAGTTCCGATTCAACTTTGGCCTGACTGTACACATAATGTACAAAAAAGCGACCCACATATTTCAATTGCAGTTGGTGTAATTGTTCGTGAAAAATCGTATCGTTGGGGGTTTTATTTCCGTATACCAATACAAAAGTACTGTTGACTTCACTTTCTAAAACCGATTGAAGAATCGACATTACTGGAGTAATTCCGCTTCCCGCCGCAAAACCAGCATAGTTTTTTTGACGGTCGGCATGCGGTTCAAACGTGAATTTTCCTTCCGGAATTCCCACTTCCAACAAATCGCCTACTTTTAAATTTTCATTGGCAAATTTTGAAAAATGACCGTTTTTAACCGATTTAATCGAGATGCGCAATTCACCACTATTGGGTGAAGAACAGATGGAATAGGCACGACGAATTTCTTGCCCGTCGAGTGTAAGCTTTAAGTTAACATACTGACCAGCAGAAAATTGATAGGCTGCTTTTAATTCTTGTGGAATGGTAAAAACAACTGAAATGGCGTTAGAAGTTTCTTTTTTTACTTCTTTTATTTGTAATTTATAAAATGATGACATGAAGAATTATTTTTGACAAAGGTAAGAAATACCGCTGATTTAATATTGACAGAAAGTTTGAAAAAAACTGTAACAAATAGGTACATTTAAGAACTAATTAACAAAACCAAAACTAACCTTTATGTTCAAACACTTTATTCGACTTGAATGGAAATCGTTTTTTCGTTCGGCCTCACTCGGAACGAGCATTGCAATGAAAATCCTCGTGGGTTTTATAGCCGTTTATTTCATGGTTATATTTGTTGGCGCTGGAATAGCCATTTTTTTCATCTTGAAGGAAAAGCTTAATATGGAACCCGTTGCCACGGTGAATAAATTCTTGATTTACTATTTGGTGGCCGATTTGGTGATGCGGTATTTCTTTCAAAAAATGCCTGTTTTAAACATCAAGCCGTTGTTGACATTGCCTATTTTGAGAAGTACAATTGTTCATTTCACCTTGGGGAAAACCGCATTGTCGTTTTTTAATTGGTTGCATGCGTTTTTCTTTGTGCCTTTTTCAGTCGTTTTATTAATGAACGGATATCCCGTTTTGAATGTGATAATGTGGAATCTAGCCATCATCGCCTTCATTTATTTAAACAATTTCGTCAACATTTTAATCAATAATAAAGATGTTATTTTTTACGGCGTTTTGGCGGTTGTGGGCGGATTCGGATTGGCACAATACTACCAATGGTTTGATATTACGCTATACACACAACCATTTTTTCAAGCTACGTATTCAACGTTAGGGATGTTTTTACTTCCAATTATAGCAGCGGTTGGAACGTATTATTTTGCTTTTACCTATTTTAAAAACCACTTGAATTTAGATGAAGGTTTGGCTAAAAAAAGCGATGTGGCTCAAACTGAAAATTATACTTGGTTGAATCAATTTGGGACATTAGGAACCTTTTTGAAAAATGATATTCGATTATTAAGAAGAAATAAACGTTCCAAAACGACTATTTTCATGAGCGTTCTTTTTGTTTTTTATGGGTTATTATTTTTTGGAAACGCTATCGAAGTGTACGACACGCCTGCTATGAAAGTATTCGCTGGAATATTTGTTTCGGGCGGATTTTTATTCACCTTCGGACAGTTTATTCCGAGTTGGGATAGCGCCTATTATCAACTCATGATGAGTCAAAATATCCAATACAAAGAATACATTAGTTCTAAATGGTGGTTGATGGTAATTGCCACAATAATTGCCACACTATTCGCGTCCTTTTATTTATATTTCGGAGTACATACCTATTTGATTATTGTTGTTGGAGCGATTTTTAACATCGGTGTCAACTCGCATTTAGTAATGTTGGGCGGCGCTTTTGTAAAAACACCAATTGATTTATCGACTTCCAAACAAGCCTTTGGAGATAAGCAATCCTTCAACTTTAAAACCATGTTAATAGCTATTCCAAAATTACTTGTACCAATGGGATTGTATGCGGCAGGTTATTACCTTTTTTCTCCCAACATCGGATTGGTTTTCGTGGCTGGAGCCGGAATCATAGGATTTGCTTTTAGAAACTATATGTTTTCTAAAATTGAAAAAATCTACAAATCAGAGAAATACGCAACTATTGAGGCATACAAACAAAAAAGTTAGTTTTAGATAGAATCCTTATAACTAATGACTATTCACTAATCACTTATTACTAAAATATGATACAAGTAAACCAACTTTCAAAAACATACAGCAACGGCGTTAAAGTATTAAACATAACCAATCTCGAAATTCCAAAAGGACAAAGTTTCGGATTAGTAGGTAACAACGGTGCGGGCAAAACCACTTTTTTCAGTTTGCTTTTAGACTTAATTCAGCCTTCAACAGGTTCGATTAAAAACAACAGTATTCAAGTCAATACCAGTGAAGCTTGGAAACCGTTTACTGCCGCATTCATCGACGAAAGTTTTCTTATCGGTTATTTAACTGCCGAGGAATACTTCTATTTTATCGGCGATTTACGAGGTCAAAACAAAGCCGATGTGGATGCGTTGTTAAAAAAACATGAAGAGTTTTTTAACGGTGAAATTCTCAACAGCAAAAAATACTTGCGCGATTTATCCAAAGGAAATATGAAAAAAGTCGGAATCATCGCGACTTTAATTGGAAATCCAGAAGTAGTTATTCTCGACGAACCGTTTGCCAATCTCGATCCGACAACGGTCAATCGATTAAAAAAAATCATCAAAGAGTTGTCTGAAAAACCCGAAGTTACCGTTTTGGTTTCTTCGCACGATTTAGTTCATACGGTTGAGGTATGCAACAGAATTGTTGCGTTGAACAAAGGCGAAATCGTAAAAGACATCGAAACTTCTCCCGAAACCTTAAAAGAATTAGAAGCCTTTTTTGCGGTGTAAAACGAGTTGGGCGTGCCTCCGATTGGTAAAAACTACGTTGGTTAACTTGTTTTTATCCATCGGAGTCGTGCTGTCCGTTTCAAGTCCTCGCTCGTGCCTCGCTGTGGGCTATACACTCCCATCACTCACGCAAAAAAACCACATTTTTTTTCGCCATATCAAAAAGAAACGTATTTTTACCCGTTAGTTATACTAAAATCGACTTTTACGAGTTACTATTAAAAACGTTTTTACATTGAAAACCATTACATTCAGACACTTATTTGTTGGCATGCTACTTATTTTTTTAGTAGCTTGTTCAACCAAAAGAAATAGCTTCATCAGCAGAAATTCCCACGCATTAAATACAAAATATAACATTTTGTATAATGGCGAACTCGCACTAGATAAAGGAATTGAGGATTTAAAAGCGGATTACAACGACAACTATTGGGAAGTTCTCACGGTCGAACGTATGAGTCCGTTAATTGATCCCAACACTACTGAAAAAACACCCAATCCCAATTTTGACCGGGCTGAAACCAAAGCCGTAAAAGCGATTCAAAAACACTCCATGAACATAGGTGGTTCTGAAAAAAACCCTCAAATGGATGAAGCGCATTTAATGTTGGGTAAATCTAGGTATTATGAGCAACGGTTTATTCCAGCTTTAGAAGCATTCAATTATGTGCTGTACAAATACCCGAGTAGCGATAAAATTTACGAGGTAAAAATTTGGCGCGAAAAAACGAATATGCGTCTTGAAAACGACGAACAAGCCATAACCAATCTGAGAAAACTCTTAAAAGAAATTAAATTCAAAGATCAGATTTATGCCGATGCCAATGCTGCTTTAGCTCAAGCGTTCATCAATATCAAAGAAAAAGACAGCGCTATTGCTAAGCTAAGAATCGCTAGAGATTTTACTAAAGAAAACGAAGAAAAAGCAAGGTATCAATTCATCTTAGGTCAATTATTTGAAGAGCAAGGTCATAAAGACAGTGCTTTTGCTACTTTTCAAGAAGTGATTGACATGAAAAGAAAGTCACCACGACACTACGTAATTCAGTCGCACGCCAAACAAGCGCAGCAATTTGATTATGTGAACGGCGATACCTTAGCCTTTTTAGAAAAATTCAACGACTTATTAAAAGACAGAGAAAACAGACCGCACTTAGATGTGATCAATTATCAAGTAGCTTTGTTTTATGATAGATCTAATAAGTTGGATCAAGCAAAAAAATACTACAACAATTCGCTGAATTCGAAACCAAAAGATCAATATTTAATTGCATCCAACTATCGAAATCTAGCTGATATTTACTTTAAAAAAGCCAAATATGTTACAGCTGGAAATTACTACGATAGTACATTGGCGGTTTTGAATCCGCGTTCAAGAGAGTTCAAACTGATTTCCAAAAAAAGAGAAAACTTAGAAGACGTAATTAAATTTGAAGGCATCGCTCAAAGAAACGACAGCATCTTAAAATTGGCTATGATGCCAAAAGCTGAGAGAGAAATCTACTATGCAGCATACATCGCTAAAATTAAAGAGGCCGATGAAAAACAACAAAAGCTGAACGAGGAAAAAGCCGAAATTGAAGAGCGAAAAAGCGAAAATCCTTCGAGTCTTTTTGCTACTGCTAAAATGAGTCAAGAGTCTGGACCTAAAAACTCAAGCTCTGGTGGTGGTGACTTCTATTTTTATAATCCGGCGAGTGTTGCGTATGGTCGTATAGAATTTACCAAAAAATGGGGCAAAAGATCACACGATTCCAACTGGAGATTATCTAGTTTACAAGATTCAGGAACTAGAAAAAATGTGGAGGATGAAGACGACACCAGTGATTCTGAAGTTAAAGAAGACCCACGGTATTCATCCGATTTTTATATCCAACAACTTCCCTCAACCGAGAAAGAAATCGACAGTATTGCTAAAGAACGAAACTTTGCGTACTATCAATTGGGTGTGATTTACAAAGAGAAATTTAAAGAGTACAAATTAGCGGCGAACAAACTCGAGACATTACTTAAAAATGACCCAGAAGAGCGATTGGTGTTGCCGTCTATGTACAATTTGTTCAAAATATACGAAATCATCGACCCAGCTCAAGCCGCGTTGATGAAAACCAGAATTATCACGGAACATCCTACGTCGCGTTATGCACAAATCTTGAACGACAATTCGGTTAATTTAGAATTAGGAAAACCCGAAGTAGTGTATTCCAATTTGTTTAAAGAATATGAATCAGGCACGTACCGAGAAGCACTGCTCAAAACCGATATGGCCATTGTTGAATTTGCTGGAGATGAAATGCTTCCGAAATTTGAATTGTTGAAAGCCAACTTAATTGGCAAACTATTCGGACTGGTAGAATACAAAAAAGCGTTAAACTTTGTCGCGTTAACCTATCCAAACAGCCAAGAAGGAAAAGAAACTGAAAAATTCATCACAACAAAAATCCCGATGTTGGAAGCACTTTATTTTGATGATGAAACACCAACTTCATGGAAAATCATTTATCAACCTAAAAGTTTAGTAGAAAAAGACAATAAAGTATTATTGGACAAATTGAACAAATTAGCGAAAGAACGAACCATCGAAAAACTTTCAGTTTCAACCGATATTTATACGTTAGAGAGAAATCTGATTGTAGTACACGGCATCAAATCGCAAGAAAATGCTAAAGGATTGTCACAGGTATTAAGAGAATTTAAAGAATATAAAATTGCCGATCAAGCGGTAATCATTTCAAGCGAAAATTATAAAATTGTACAGATTTTAAAAAACTTAGAAGAATATATGGCGGGTGTAGGTCCGAATTTCGAACCCAAACAAAAACCAGCTTTTGTATTGCCCAAAGAAGAAGTTAAAACAGAAAAAGCAAAAGCGGTTAGAGAGCAAAAAGAAGAGGAAGTTCGTACATCGAAAGAAAACACGATGAAAGATCAAATGAAAGAAACAACAAAAGGCGAGCAGACGTCTCCACAAAATAGCTTTATGCCACCTTCACCTGGCAACATGCCACCTTCACCGGGTAACACGCCAAAAGGTAGATAATCATGTTTCAGAAAAGTCAAAAATCATATACCGATTTGTTGGGAAAAACCAACAGAATTGTTGAAGGAACTTCTATAAGTGGCGATATCATTTCACCAGCCGATTTTAGGTTAGACGGACATTTAACAGGTAATTTCCAATCAAAAGGAAAGATAGTTATTGGTCCGGCTGGAAGCGTCAAAGGCGATATTGTGTGTAAAAACGCTGATATCGAAGGCCGTTTTGAAGGAAAAATACAAGTATTGGAAACGTTGAACATAAAATCGAAAGCCATCATCATCGGCGATGTGATTTGCGGTAAACTTTCGGTAGAACCTGGAGCGGAATTCAGTGCGACCTGCATCATGAAAAACATTCAGAAATCCAATTCTAATGAACAATCCAAACAAGAAAAAGCCGAATAAATGGTTGGTTTTGATCAACATCCCGATTCAAATGGGTGTAGTGATTTTTCTTTTTTCCTACCTTGGAAATTTTTTAGATGACAAGTATCCAAACCCACACAATCTTTTTGTTAAGATTTTGACTTTAGTGGGTGTGGCGATTTCCTTTTATAATTTAAACCGACATTTGAACGATTTGAATTCGTAATATTCCGTTCCAATTTCCACAAATAATTCCCCAATGAAACGATTAGAATTTAAGTTGTTTGCAAGTATGTTGCTCTTTTCGGTTGTTTTGTACGGCATTCACAAATTTTTGTTCTTCCAATTTTTGGCCCAAAGTCTCCAAAGTAAATTCATCTACTCTTTAGAGTTGTTGTACGGATTCTTTTTTATGGCCTCGGTTTTAATCGTTTCTATACTCATTGTTATTCGGAAAAAAAACCTCGACAATGTTGGTTTTACCTTCCTTTTTTTAACCGTTACCAAAATGGGAATAGCCTTTTTTTTATGCAAGCGATACTAAAAAGCAAAGGCATTCATCAGCCAACAGAAAAAATGAACTTTTTTGCCATTTTCATTCTCTTTTTAGCAATAGAAACAGTTGTGGCCGTCAGAATATTAAACAATAAACAATAATTTGATTTATAATCGACAATTTCATCAAAAAAATTAAAACTAATACTTTTTAATATTAATTTAAATTGTACTTTTGCACCAAATTTGAGAAAATAATTAAAGATAATTATCAGATATGGTGTTTTCAAACAAATCACTCCAATTCATCACAGTTCTAATCATTGCTTGTATGCCGCTTGTTTCTTTTGCGAATCCAGCAACCGATTCAGTCCATGTAACTACAACATCAGTTAAGGAAGAAGTAGCTCATTCTGAGGCAAATGCTCACGGAGAAAGCGCTGAACCTAAAGACATTAAAACCGAAATTAGCGAGTTCATTAATCATCACTTAATGGATTCGTACGATTTTAATCTGATGGCTTACAAAGGTGAAGACGGAAAACAACACCATGTTGGATTTCCTTTACCCGTAATCCTTATTGATAATGGATTGCAATTGTTTTCATCTTCGAAGTTCCACAACGAGCATGAAATTGCTGAGTCAAACGGAAACTTCTACAAATTACACCACGGAAAAATTTATAAAGTTGATTCGGCAGACGGAGCGTTAACTTTAGACGAAAAACACCACGCGACGAATCCGAAACCATTGGATTTTTCGATTACAAAAAACGTATTTATGATTTTTGTTGTGGCTTTGATCATGTTTCTTTTGTTCAGAGGATTGGCTAAATCGTATGCCAAGAACAACTCAATTGCTTCAGGCGTGGGACGTTTCTTCGAACCAATCGTTTTGTACGTTAGAGACGAAATCGCAATTCCAAATATCGGAGAGAAACACTACAAGAAATACATGAGTTATTTATTGACCATCTTTTTCTTTGTTTGGTTTTTAAATATTTTTGGATTAACTCCACTAGGAATCAACGTAACCGGAAATATTGCTGTAACAGCTTGTTTAGCACTTATTACGTATTTGATCACTACCTTTACAGCTAATAAAAATTACTGGGGACACATTTTTTGGATGCCAGGTGTGCCAACACCAATGAAATTCATTCTAATGCCAATTGAATTATTAGGAACCATCATCAAACCGTTTTCATTAATGATTCGTTTGTACGCTAACATAGTTGCGGGACACATCGTATTAATGAGCTTAATCGGATTGATGTTTATTTTCAAAAGCTGGTTAGGAAGTAGTTTATCTTTCTTATTATCATTTGCCATTTCATTAATTGAAATTTTAGTAGCCTTATTACAAGCCTATATTTTTACTATGTTGTCGGCCTTATATTTTGGTTCGGCTGTAGAAGAGCATCATCACGAAGAAGCTCATTAAAATTTAGATTTTAAAATTTAGATTTCAGATTTTCACTAATCAAAAAATCTAAACTCAACAATCTAAACTAAAGAAGAATGTTTAATTTAATACATATATTATGGACATCCCAAGAATTGTTGGAGCAGGTTTAGTAGTAATCGGAGCAGGTATCGGTATCGGAAGAATCGGTGGTTCTGCAATGGAAGCGATTTCTCGTCAACCAGAAGCTTCTGGTAAAATTCAAACAGCTATGCTAATCGCAGCAGCGTTAATCGAAGGAATCGGTTTCGCAGCTTTATTTGCTGTTGCAGAAAATTAAAAAAAACAAAAAGCTATAACGGTTGGTTATAGCTTTTGTTTAAAAATTTAAAAAGTAAAAAATACTATATAATTCAACTATACTATGGATAAGTTAATAAGCGATTTTTCACTCGGATTGTTTTTTTGGCAATCATTGATTTTCATAGGCTTGATTCTTTTATTAAAGAAATTTGCATGGAAACCAATTCTTGACGCAGTTAACGAAAGAGAAGAAGGAATCAAAAATGCCTTACTTTCTGCTGAGAATGCTAAGAAAGAAATGCAAAACCTTAAATCAGATAATGAGAAATTATTAGCTGAAGCTAGAGCTGAGCGTGATGCTTTGATGAAAGAAGCTCGTGAAATCAAAGACAAAATGATCAACGACGCTAAAACAGAAGCACAACAAGCTGGAGAAAAAATGATTTCTCAAGCCAAAGCTGCCATCGAAAGTGAAAAAAATGCAGCAATGGCCGAATTGAAAAATCAAGTGTCTTCGTTGTCATTAGAAATTGCAGAAAAAGTATTAAGAGACGAATTATCGAACAAAGAATCTCAAACGAAATTGGTTGAGAAAATGTTGGGTGATGCCAAACTAAACTAATCATTATGTCAAGAGCAGCGATTAGATACGCCAAAGCAATATTAGACATTGCTCAAACCTCGGGGAAAGCCGATGCAGTAAGCAACGATATGAAATTAATCGTTGAAACTGTTGACAGTAGTGCTGAGTTAAGAGAGTTTTTAGTGAATCCAGTAATCAAAATGGAGTCTAAAAAAGCAGCTTTGTCTGAATTATTTTCCAACGTTCAATCGGAAACAAAATCATTGTTTCACTTGTTATTTGAAAACAAACGTTTTGAAATTTTGGAATCCATTGCGAAAGAATACAACCGACTTTTTGACGAGAGCAACGGAGTAGAAGTAGCAAAAGTAACTACTGCATTTCCAATTACAGCTGATTTAGAAGCTAAAGTATTGGCGAAAATTGCAGAGTTTTCAAACAAAAAGATAACCATTGAAAATATAGTAGATCCAGCCATCATAGGTGGATTTATATTACGTGTTGGCGACAAGCAATACAACGCTTCGGTTGCCAGCAAATTGAATGAGTTAAAAAGAGAGTTTAGTAATTAATATACCATTAAAGATATATCAAAATGGCAGAAATTAAACCAGCTGAAATTTCAGCAATATTAAAAAAACAATTATCTGGTTTTGAATCAGGTGCTTCGTTAGAAGAAGTGGGAACAGTTCTTCAAGTGGGTGATGGTATCGCTCGTGTTTACGGATTGTCTAATGCGCAATACGGTGAGTTAGTTCAGTTCGACAACGGATTGGAAGCTATCGTATTGAACCTTGAAGAAGACAACGTGGGTGTGGTACTTTTAGGTCCATCAACTGGAATCAGAGAAGGTTCAACTGTAAAACGTACCCAACGTATCGCCTCTTTAAAAGTGGGTGAGCAAATCGTGGGTCGTGTAGTAAACACGTTAGGTGAACCAATCGATGGTAAAGGACCAATCGGTGGTGAACTATACGAAATGCCTTTGGAAAGAAAAGCTCCTGGAGTTATCTTCCGTCAACCTGTAACAGAACCATTACAAACCGGTATCAAGTCAATCGACGCCATGATCCCAGTAGGTAGAGGACAACGTGAGTTGGTTATTGGTGACCGTCAAACAGGTAAAACTACCGTTTGTATCGATACTATCTTAAATCAAAAAGAATTTTTTGATGCAGGTCAGCCTGTATTCTGTATATATGTTGCAATCGGACAAAAAGCGTCTACTGTAGCAGGAATCGCAAAAACATTAGAAGAAAAAGGAGCAATGGCCTACACGGTGATTGTTGCTGCTAATGCTTCCGATCCAGCTCCGATGCAAGTATACGCTCCAATGGCAGGTGCTGCAATTGGTGAGTATTTCCGTGATTCAGGTCGTCCAGCTTTGATTATTTATGATGATTTATCAAAACAAGCGGTTGCTTATCGTGAGGTGTCTCTTTTATTAAGAAGACCACCAGGTCGTGAGGCATATCCTGGAGACGTTTTCTACTTACACTCTCGTTTATTAGAAAGAGCGTGTAAAGTGATTGCCGATGATGATATCGCCAAAAACATGAACGATTTACCAGACAACTTAAAAGGAATCGTAAAAGGTGGTGGTTCATTAACCGCTTTACCAATTATTGAAACTCAAGCAGGTGACGTTTCTGCGTATATTCCAACCAACGTAATTTCGATTACCGACGGACAAATTTTCTTAGATGGTGATTTGTTTAACTCGGGAGTTCGTCCAGCGATTAACGTAGGTATTTCGGTATCTCGTGTGGGTGGAAATGCTCAAATTAAATCGATGAAAAAAGTAGCAGGTACGTTAAAATTAGACCAAGCACAATTCCGTGAATTAGAAGCATTCGCGAAATTTGGATCGGATTTAGATGCCGTTACCTTAAACGTAATCGAAAAAGGAAGACGTAACGTTGAAATCTTGAAACAAGCCGTAAACGACCCTTACACGGTAGAAGATCAAGTGGCAATCATCTATGCAGGTTCTAAAAACTTGTTGAGAAATGTTCCTGTGAATAAAGTAAAAGAATTCGAAAACGATTATATCGAATACTTAAACAACAAACACAGAGATGTTCTTAATGCGTTAAAAGCTGGTAAATTAGACGATACTATTACCGACGTTTTAGAAAAAGCAGCGAAAGAAATTTCAGCAAAATATAATTAATTAGCCAATTAGAAAATGTGTCAATGAAAGTAGTAATTGACACATTTCCAAATTGACACATTTTCAAATTATAAAAAATGGCAAACTTAAAGGAAATCCGTAATAGAATTACTTCCGTTCAATCAACGATGCAGATTACATCGGCGATGAAAATGGTTTCTGCTGCAAAGTTGAAAAAGGCACAAGATGCCATTACAGCGATGCGACCTTATGCCGAAAAATTAACCGAATTACTTCAAAACTTGAGTTCAACTTTAGAAGGTGAAGTAGGCGGAAGTTTTACCACACAACGCGAAATCAAAAAAGTATTGGTCGTTGCGATTACCTCAAATAGAGGTTTGGCTGGTGCATTCAACACGAATGTCATCAAACAAGCGAAAAACGTTGCCGATCAATATCCCGGAAAAACGGTAGATATTTACTCTATTGGTAAAAAAGGAAACGATGTGCTAAAGAAAACGCATACGGTAATCAGCAATCAAACATCGGTTTTTGATGATTTGACTTTTGATAATGTTGCTGTTTTAGCGGACGAATTAACGCAGTTGTTTATTTCAGGTGAATACGATAAAATCGAAATTGTATACAACCAATTCAAAAATGCCGCAACTCAAATCGTTCAAACCGAACAATTTTTGCCTTTAGCACCGATTGAATCTAAAACTACTACTTCTTCAGTAGATTATATTTTCGAGCCAAGTAAAGAAGAAATCGTATTGACGTTGATTCCAAAATCGTTAAAAACGCAATTGTACAAATCCATCCGCGATTCATTTGCATCCGAGCACGGAGCGCGTATGACCGCTATGCACAAAGCAACGGACAACGCAACCGAATTGAGAAATCAATTGAAATTAACCTACAATAAAGCGCGTCAAGCTGCAATTACCAACGAAATTTTAGAGATTGTTGGTGGTGCGGAAGCATTAAAAGGATAATTTTAAGATTATATTATACTAAAAGAGGCCACGAAAGTTGCCTCTTTTTTTTATTTTTATAGAAAAAAGTGGAGACCAAAGAATTAACTACGCTAGACGAAATGATCGAGCAACTCGACATCATTCAGCAACTCTATCCCGAAATTACATCCGAAAAGTATCATTCCTACCTGCTTGAAATGATTCCGCACAACTACAAACAACTCGCCATTTTTGAGCACGGTATTTGCATAGGTTTAACCGGATTTTGGAGCGGAATTAAATTGTGGTCCGGAAAATACATCGAAATCGACAATTTCATTGTACATTCAGACCACAGAAGAAAAGGCGTAGGTAAAATCATGACCGATTATATTTCAAATCTAGCTGAACAAAGCGATTGTAACCTCGTCGTACTCGATGCCTATACGGGAAATTTTAAAGCACACCGGTTTTATTACAATCAAGGGTACGCGCCACGCGGATTCCATTTCGTAAAAACGCTCAACGTCGACGGATTAACCTAAAAACGGAAACCAATGAAAGTCATTTTTAGTTGTATCATTTTTGCATTCATCAGCTGTTCTTCGCAAAAAGAAATCAGTACCCAATTGCCGTACGAAATCGAATCGGTGTATTTTCAACAATGGATCGGCGGGCAAGAACAATCCGGAAGCGGAGTCAATTTTCACCTCACATTCAAAAATCCATTACCCCAAAATACAACTTTAGAAAAACTCTATTTTCAGAATAAAGAAGTCGTTTTTGAAGGTGAATCTAATGTTAAGTATGTAGGCCGAATCTACTCAAAACCCCAAAATCAAGATGTAATTTTAGATGGCGATTCCCAAAAGGAATATGGCAATAAAGCACCCGAACTTACCCAACCCAAATTTGAGCTACAACCCAACGAAGCCATTTTAGAATTTCGAATAGATACAGAAGTTCGCTATTACAAAATCGTTGACCTCAAAGAAAAAGAACTTATCGCTTATCCATCCACGCGACCAAGAAATTAGTATTTTTGTAAAAAAACCACTCCACATTGAGTCTCTATAAAAACCTTTTCAAACAAACTTTAATCTACGGATTAGCTACTGTTTTACCGCGAATGCTGAGTTTTTTACTCAATCCGCTCTACGTGCACGCGCTACCAAACAAAGAGTTTGCCGACGTTTCCATCGTGTTCTCTTGGCTGGTTTTTTTCAATGTGATCCTTTCGTACGGAATGGAAACCGCGTACTTCCGATTTTTCAACACCGAATCCGATAAAAAAAATGTCTTTTCAACGTCCATCATTTCACTGTTTTGGTCGGCAATGGCGTTTTTGGTTCTCGCTCTTTTATACCGGGATAAACTCGCCGATTGGGCCAACATTAACGTCGAATACGTCACCTATACCATTTGGATTTTAGTCCTCGACGCACTGGTGATCATTCCGTTTTCCAAATTGAGAGCCGAAAAACGCCCGCTCTATTACGCCGTGGTAAAAATCGGAAGCGTCGTTGTCAATCTGGCACTCAACCTGTTCTTTTTACTGGCGTTGCCCAAACTTGCTACCAACAATCCGGACGGAATTTTCAACACTTTTTACTATCCCGATTTTCAAGTCGGATACATTTTTATCTCCAACCTGATCGCCAGTTTAGCCACATTCATCGTTCTCTCGCCCGATTATTTCAAACTCCATTGGAAATTCGATTGGTCGCTGTGGCGCAAAATGATGACCTACGGATTTCCCATTTTACTCGCTGGTTTAGCGTTCGCCATCAACGAGCATTTTGATAAAATTCTACTCGAAAAACTCAACGTTCCCAAATCCGATATCGGCGCCTATGCGGCATGCTACAAAATCGGAATGTTTATGGTATTGTTCCGAACGGCTTACACACTCGGAATCGAACCGTTTTTCTTCAGCCACGCCAGCAACGAAAACGCCCAACAAACCTACGCGACGATTACCAAGTATTTCGTCATTTTCGGTTCGTTCATTTGCCTGTTTGTCATAGTATTCGTCGATCTTTTAAAAGAAGTTCTCGTGCCCAATCCAACGTATTGGGAAGCAATCAAAGTCGTTCCGCTGATCGTCATCGCCAATTTCTTCCTCGGAATTTACACCAATTTGTCCGTTTGGTACAAACTCATCGATAAAACCAAAATCGGCGCGTACATCTCGATAATTGGCGCCCTAGTCACGTTGGCACTGAATTATCTTTTAATTCCTAAATTCAGTTATTACGGCTCAGCAGTGGCCACGATTGCGGCATACGGAACCATGATGGTCATTTCCTATCGCATGGGACAAAAAAAATACCCAATTCCGTACGACAAGCCTAAAATTTTAGGTTATTTAGCGGTTTCTATCGTATTCTCAGCCGTATCGTTTTACATTCCGTACCTGCGCGAAAATTATTTCCTCAAAGTCGCGCTATTGGCACTTTTCCTCTATTTTATTTACTACAACGAAAAAGCAACGTTGCTACGCATTGTAAAAAGAAGAAGCTAATCGCGCTGTCCGTTCCACTTTTTGCCGTGCTCGCGCGGTTTTTCTAAGTCCAAAAAGCGCTTCCTGCGGTCGCGTTTTTGCCCTAACAAAAACCAAGCGCTTTCACGCCAAAAGAGTTCACTGCCATCACGGCTAGGGCACCGCGTTTTAAAGAAACGCTGAGAAGAAAAGACACGAATTGCACGAATTGACACAAAACAATTTGTGAAAATTCGTGCAATTTATGTCAAATCCAATGCTATCTACAATTTTTTCCTGTAATAGATTAATGTAAAGACGGACTGCAGTCCGTCTCTTCTTAAAAGGTTATTGTTAGTCAGTTTTTTATGGAGTACGATTTCAGAAAGTAGAAAATCCGCGATAACCCGTTTCATCTGCGTCACCCGCGTTCCAAAAAGATGAGCAAAGCGAATCATTCGTGCATTCGTGGCAAAAGACAATAAAAACAACAAATACATCCGCAATAATCCGTTTCATCCGCATCATCCGCGTTCCAAAAGGATGAGAAAAGCGAATCATTCGTGCATTCGTGGCAAAAAGTAACAAAAAAAATATACATCCGCGTTCCAAAAGGATGAGCAAAGCGAATCCAAATTATAACTTAATTAGATTTCTAATCGAGATTTTAGATTAAAATAGAAAACCTTACTATCTTAGCACAGTATAAAAATTGAAACCCAGAATGACCATAAACATTATCAACAAATCAGCTCACGAACTGCCTAATTACGAAACCATTGCCTCAGCCGGAATGGACTTACGAGCCAATATTTCAGAACCGATTACCTTAAAATCATTAGAACGTGCGATAGTCAAAACCGGACTTTTCATCGAACTACCCATCGGCTACGAAGCTCAAGTGCGTCCGCGTAGTGGTTTGGCCGCCAAAAAAGGAATCACCGTACTCAATTCACCCGGAACCATCGATGCCGATTATCGTGGCGAAATCGGAGTAATTTTAGTAAATTTATCCCAAGACGATTTCGTTATTGAAAACGGTGAACGCATCGCACAACTCATCATTGCCAAACACGAACGCGCCGAATGGAATCAAGTTTCCGAATTATCTGAAACCTCACGCGGCGAAGGCGGATTTGGTTCAACAGGAATTAAATAATTTAATGATTTGAAAATTGAAAGATTAGTCTACAATCTTTTAATTTTAAATCTTTTAATCTTTAAATATACATAATGAAAATAATAGTTCCTATGGCCGGACGTGGTTCACGTCTTCGCCCACATACCTTAACCATCCCAAAACCATTAATCCCAATCGCGGGAAAACCAATCGTTCACCGATTAGTGGAAGACATCGCCGGAGTTTTAAATCAACCTATTGAAGAAATTGCTTTCATCATCCACGAAAGTTTCGGAAAAAAAGTAGAAGAAGAACTCGTGGCCATTGCCCAAAAATTAGGTGCAAAAGGAACAATATATTACCAAAATGAAGCGTTAGGAACTGGACACGCTATTATGTGTGCCGAAAAATCGTTAAGTGGACCAGCTGTAATCGCTTATGCAGATACCTTGATTCGCGCCAACTTCGACCTAGATTCCACTGCAGATAGCGTAATTTGGGTAAAGCAAGTAGATCAACCGGAAGCATTTGGTGTGGTAAACTTGAACGAAGCCAACGAAATCATCGAACTGGTAGAAAAACCAAAAGAATTCGTTTCAGACCTTGCTGTCATTGGTATTTATTATTTTAAAGACGTAGCGATTTTGAAAAACGAACTGCAATTAGTCATACAAAACAACATCATTCACGGTGGTGAATACCAAATAAACGACGGAATTAAACAAATGATGGCAAAGGGCATGAAATTTGTACCAGGAGAAGTCGACGAATGGATGGATTGCGGGAATAAAGACGTAACCGTAGATACGAACAATAGAATGTTGCAATTTTTACAGCAAGACGGCGAAAATTTAGTATCGCCTGATGTTACACTCGAAAACGGAACCATCATTCCGCCTTGTTACATAGGAGAAGACGTGTACATCATCAACTCGACTGTTGGGCCGAATGTGTCACTCGGAAAAGGCTGTCACGTCATCAACACCAACATTAAAAATAGTTTGGTTCAAACCCATTCTAATTTAAAAAATGCCAATTTAGACAATGCTATGATCGGAAATCACGTGACTTTTGATGGTCAGTTTAAAGAAATAAGTATCGGAGATTATTCGGTTTTAGAATAAATCTCCTAACCCGTTTTCAAAACCTGTTAGGTATCAACAGAATCAATTAAATGAAAAAAAGTATTTTTTTAGCGCTTTTACTCGGAATGTTTTTTATTCCCACTTCGTTTTTGGCCCAAGGCGAACCCGAAGATATTGCTATTGATTCAGACGCGTTTCAAGATCATTTCTACGAAGCCATCAAACAAAAAGGAATCGAAAACTACGACAAAGCAATCGAATCATTGGAGAAATGTATTGCTATTGAGCCTAATAACGCCACATTATTTTTCGAATTAGGAAGAAATTACGCGGCTCAAAAAAAGTATAAAGACGCGTACGATAACTATGAAAAAGCCACACAAATCGACCCCAAAAACCGTTGGGCATGGGTCGGAATGTATGATGTATGCTATGATACGCGCGATTACAACCAAGCGATAATTATCGTTCAAAAACTCGTCGAATTCAAACAAGAATACAAAGAAGATTTGACATCGTTGTACATGAATACACAGCAATTTGACAAAGCTTTATTGTTGATCAACGATTTAAACGAAACACTTGGAAAATCAGAACAACGTGAAATTTACAAAAGCCAAATCCTTCAAGATGCCAAATACCAAGGTAGTGAAAAAGGGAATTTGCTAGATCTAATCAAGAAAAATCCGAAAGAAGAATCCAATTATATCGAACTCATTTCAATGTATTCGAAGAGCAATCAGGAAGAAAAAGCATTGGAAGTCGCAAAACAATTGGAGAAAGAAATTCCAACCTCCGATTGGGCACAAGTGAGTTTGTTCAAATTCCATTTAAATAATAACGACGGAGAAAAAGCCGTTGTTTCGATGAATAAAGTATTTGCAAGTGACAAAATCGACAAGAAAATCAAACACAGAATTTTAAACGAATTCCTAATCTACACTCAGAAAAACCCACAATTTGAAGCCGATTTAACGAAGGCTATAGGTTATTTTGAAAACGACAAAGAAGTAAAAGTAGCCAAAGAAATAGGAAAGTTTTTCATGAATAAAAAAGATTGGAATAACGCCACCAAATACTTTGAAATGCATTTAAAATCGGTTAGTGATGATGTCGAAACCGGACTTTTACTGCTACAATGTTATGTAGAAAAAGCCGAATTCGAAACATTGGTTGCAAAAGCAGAAACGTGGATTCAGTTGTTTCCCACACAACCACAATTTTACTATTTTCAAGGATTGGGCTACAATCAAGCGAAGAACTTCAAAAAAGCCAAAGATATTTTAGAAATGGGAATGGATTATTTGGTAGACGATGTGGCTACCGAAATCAATTTCAACATTCAATTGGGTGAAGCTTACAACGGTTTAGGCGATGTAAAAAAGAAAGAAATGTATTTTACCAAAGCCAACGAATTACTTAAAAAGAAACGATAACATGAACAGAATATTTGCCTTATTTCTTGCCTCGGTGGTTTTGGTTTCGTGTAAATCGAAGCAACTTTTGGCATCATCTGGCGCCAATGAAACGATTTCAGCTCAGAAAATTATTGATAATCATTACAACAATAAATTTGACTTTTCAACCTTGTACATCAAGGCCAACGCCAAGTACAAAGACGAAAAGCAATCGCAAGGTGTAACGGCTGAAATAAAAATCAAGAAAAACGAGAAGATCTTAGTCAGTGTTCGTTTTTTAGGAATCACCATGGCCAAAGCATTGATTACACCCGAATCGGTTCAGTATTACGAAAAAATCAACGGCAGTTACTTTGAAGGCGATTACGGAACACTCAGCAAATGGTTGGGTTCTGATCTGGATTTTGATAAAGTCCAAAACATGCTGTTGGGAAAGGCGTTAGACAATTTAAATGCGTCCAACTACAAAGCGTCTATTTCCGACAAACTCTACAAATTAGTCGATACCAAAGACGCAACTACCCAAAAAGAATACTTTTTTGAAGCCGAACAATTTTTAGTGAAAAAGCAAGAGATTACGCAGGCTCAACAGTCGAGAAAACTGATGATTGCTTATCCAGAATACCAAAAACAAAACGATTTATTTTTCCCATTGCAGCTCAATATTGAAGCCAATCATGAGGATAAATCAACCACAATCGATATCGATTACAAATCGATTTCAGTCAACGAAGAATTTACATTTCCCTATTCCGTTCCCAGCGGCTACGAACGAATTTATATAAAATAATATACTATGTTTAAATTTAGGTATACACTACTTTTCCTTTTTATTGCTTCTTTGGCATTCGCACAGCCGAACCAAGAAGAATTAGAGCGCAAAAAAGAAAAATTGCTTAAAGAGATTCAAGAAAAGGAAGCACAATTACAATCGGTGCGTTCTAAGGAGAAATCAGTAGGCAAATTGTTGCAGATTCAGAAAGAAAAAATCGGACTGAAACAAACCTTAATCAACACTACCGAAAAGCAAGCCAAATTGCTGAGCAACAACATTTACCTCAATCAACGCGAAGTAAACAAACTCAACAAAGAATTGAAAGTGCTCAAGGAAGACTATGCGGAAATGATTGTAAAGTCATATAAAAGTCGATCGACCCAAAGTAGAGCAATGTTTTTACTGTCGTCGGAAGATTTCTCGCAAGCCTACAAACGATTGCAGTACATGAAGCAGTATACGAGTTATCGTAAAATGCAAGGCGAAGAAATCAAAAGAAAAACAACCGAATTAAACGATTACAACGCCAAATTAAGCGGACAAAAAACAGAGAAAGAAAAATTGTTGGCCGAGCAAGAAAAACAGCGTCAAGAATTGGTAAAGGAAAAATTAGACCAGGAAAAAATAGCCAACAGTCTCAAAAAAGACAAAAAGCAAATCACAGCCGAAATCAAGAAAAAACAGCAAGAAACCAAACGAATCGACGCTCAAATTCAGAAGTTAATTCGTGATGCGATTGCCGAAGCGAATAGAAAAGCCGCTGCTGCGAACGCAAAAGCCAATCCAAAAACAACTACAGCAGCCGAAACCAAAGCCATCGAATCGTCTACTAAAATTGTTTTGACACCAGAAGGAAAATTAATTTCTGATAATTTCAAAGCCAATAAAGGAAGATTGCCTTGGCCTGTTGCAAAAGGCGCCATCACGTTAGGATACGGAAACCAATCGCATCCGGTGTATAAATCGCTTGCGGTTCACAACAGTGGAATAGAAATTACTACCGAAAGCGGAGCCGACGCACGTGCGGTTTTTGCCGGAGAAGTAACTAAGATACTTATAATTTCTCCTTTAAATAAAGCAGTTTGTGTGCAACACGGAGATTATTTTACGGTTTACCAAAATTTAAGCACTGTGAATGTAAGCGCAGGAGATAAAGTCACCGCCAAGCAAAGTTTGGGCAAAATACGAACAAGTGCCGACGGAAAGACAGCACTTAAATTTATGGTGTTACAAAACACGACGTATGCCAATCCGCAACAATGGATCAGCCAATAAATAAAAAAACTCCGTCTCGTTCTTTAAAACGAGACGGAGTTTTTGTTTATACAAATAATGCTTTTAATTCGGTAGCATCGTGCGGATTCATTTTCCCTGCCAGCACCAAACTCAATTGTTTTCTACGCAAAGCCGCATCAAATCGCGATTTTTCTTCTTCGGTAACCGGAATCAATTCGGGTACTTCAACCGGACTTCCTGTTTCGTTCACAGCAACAAACGTATAAATGGCTTCGTTGGCTTTGGTTCGGGTTCCGCTTTCGCGATCTTCAATCCACACATCTAAATAGATTTCCATCGACGAACGAAAGGCACGCGAAACTTTTGCTTCAACGGTAACTACACTTCCTAACGGAATGGATTTATTAAACGCCACGTGATTGACACTTGCTGTAACCGTAATGCGACGGGAATGTCTCCGCGCAGCAATACTAGCCGCTCGGTCCATTCGGGCCAACAATTCGCCTCCAAATAAGTTGTTTAGTGGATTGGTTTCGCTCGGCAAAACTAAATCGGTCAATATCGTTAAAGAATCAGATGGATGTCGTGCAGTCATACTTTTTTTTGCAAAGGTACTAATAGATTGCAAATGCACGTAGTGAAAAATTAATTTCATAAAAAAATCCCGATTAACGGGATTCAATTATAATTCTTTTATCATCAGCCACGCTTCTGGATTGTGGGATTGTTGAATTTTCTGTAACGCGTTATTAGCTTCAATCAAACTCGAATAACTGCTGTAAAGAACAGGAAAAAATCCGAATTTATTAGGCGCTAAACGCTTCGGTTGATAACCTAATTGCTCTAATTCAGTAAATAATTTCTGAGCATAAAATTCCTTTTGATACACTCCAGCAACTAAATGATATACTTTAGTAGAAGATTTTGCTTCTTCGCCCAAAGTCAACGTTACGTTTGGTAATGGATTTTCTATAAAAAAAGTTGCTTCTTGTATTTTTTGATTGACTTGCTGTTGTACTTTAGTTTCTACCAATAAGGTTTCTTCTTGAATTCTTTTTTGATAGTAATCATTTCCTAAAAACCCACCGGTTGTTAGTAATCCAGCACCCAATACAAACATCGCTGCATAGCGTAAAACCGCTGGTGCGTTGCGTTTTTCAGGCGTAAGTGTAATCGGAGATTTTTCTTCTAATGCTTCAACTTCTTGTTTGTACACTTCACGCTTCACAGCGGGCGAAACATACGAAGTTAATCCAAATGATTGCGTCAAGTAATTCAACTGATTCGTCGGTGTGAACACTAAATTGTTTTCAGAATTGAAGAACAATTCACCAATGTTGTGCAACGAAATGCCACCGTAAATCTGAAGATTATTTTTCCAAACCGCTACTTCGTTTAGGATGTTGTTTACGGCCACTTCAAACGGAATTTTCTCCATTTGAGCAATGTGATTGGCCAATAAACCATCGTTGTTTTTGATGTTCGAATTGAACAACACCACTTTTTTAGGTGGAAAAAAAGTATGGGTACTTTCGTGCAGTTGTGCCGATTGTACTTCGGTTAAAAAAGCACCAAAACTCGGAATCGTCACACATTGGTAACGGTAGAGTAATTGGGAAATGTAGTGTTCAATCTTCATAAGAGCAAAGTTAGTTAAACAAGGGTAAAACTAAAATTTTATTCACAAAAATTATTAACAATTCAGAAAAAGTCATTATTTTTAAAGTTCAATTTTTATACATGACCGATACAGAATTAGTACACGCACTTGCCCTATTAAAAACCGATGGAGTAGGCGATATCATTGCCAAAAAGCTCATAAATCATTGTGGTTCAGCCGAGAATATTTTTAAATCGAAGTCTTCTTTTTTAAAACGAATCGACGGCGTAGGTTCGGTTTTACTCCATAATTTGAAGGATTTATCTGTTTTCAAAAAAGCCGAATTCGAATTCAATTACATCAAAGAAAATGCGATTGATGTCGTTTATTTTTTAGAAGATGACTATCCCGAACGGCTGAAACATTGCATTGATGGCCCGATTTTACTCTTTTCAACTGGAAAAATCAATTGGAATACACGGAAAGTCATCAGTATTGTTGGTACCCGTCAAATTACTTCCTACGGCACCGAATTTTGTAAAAAACTAATCGAAGATTTGGCGCCGTTACATCCTATTATTGTCAGCGGATTTGCCTATGGCGTTGACATTGTGGCGCATCAAGCCGCCATGGACCACGGATTGCAAACCATTGGAGTTTTGGCTCACGGAATGAACCAAATCTACCCCAAAACGCATAAAAAATACGTAGCCAAAATGGAACAAAACGGCGGATTTTTAACCGAATTCTGGAGTACATCCAATCCGGAAAAGGAAAATTTTGTACGACGAAATCGCATTGTAGCCGGAATATCGGAGGCCACCATTGTTATTGAAAGTGCCGAAAAAGGTGGTTCGCTCATCACGGCAACGTTGGCCAACGATTACAACCGCGATGTATTTGCTGTTCCAGGAAGAGTTTCTGATAAATTAAGTCAGGGTTGTAACAGTCTGATCAAAACCCAACGCGCTCATTTAATGACGTCGGCGGCCGATTTGATTTATATTTTGAATTGGGAAATTGATTCAGAAGTTAACCATGATGCAAAACCGATCCAAAAACAATTGTTTGTCACCTTAGATTATGAGGAGCAAAAGATCTATGATTACCTATTAAAAAGCGGAAAGCAACTACTCGATGTACTGGCGATTGAGTGTGACTTTCCGGTTTATAAACTATCGTCGATTTTGTTGAATATGGAACTCAAAGGAGTGATTCGTCCGTTACCGGGAAAATTAGTTGAGGCGATTTAGTTAAATCCCAATTTGAGGCGAACACGTTGCAAAACGCCGTCGGCAATACCGCCTGCTTTTTCAGCTCCGAGTTTGAGTAATGTTTCTACTTCAGTAAGGTTGTTGATGTAGTAGTTGTACTTTTCTCTTTCAGTTTTGAATCGCTCGCAAATCAAGTCAAATAAGGCTTGTTTGGCATGTCCGTAACCGTAATTTCCACCCGTATAATTGGCTCTCATTTGGGTTACTTCTGCTTCGTTGGCGAGTAATTTATATATTGCGAAAATGTTGCACGTATCTGGATTTTTCGGTTCTTCCAATGGCGTACTGTCGCTTTCAATACTCATAATTTGTTTGCGAAGCGCTTTGTCATCCAAGAAAATATTGATGATATTTCCGCGTGACTTGCTCATTTTTAAACCGTCGGTTCCAGGAACGTACATCGTTTCTTCCTGAATTTTAGCTTCCGGAATCACAAACGTTTCTCCCATTTGGTGATTGAAACGAGAAGCAACGTCGCGCGTAATTTCAATATGTTGCAATTGGTCTTTTCCAACCGGAACAAATTCGGCATCGTACAATAAAATATCAGCTGCCATCAACATCGGATACGAAAACAATCCGGCATTCACATCGTCTAAACGATCGGCTTTGTCTTTAAACGAATGCGCCAATGTGAGTCGTTGGAACGGGAAAAAACAACTCAAATACCAGGATAATTCGGCCGTTTGAGCCACATCACTCTGACGGTAAAAAATCACTTTGTTTACATCCAAACCACACGCCAACCAAACGGCTGCTGTGCTGTAGGTGTTTCCGCGTAATTCATCGCCGTTTTTGATTTGTGTAATCGAATGTAAATCGGCTATAAATAGAAACGACTGATTTTGGGCTTGTTCAGATAATTGAATCGCAGGTAAAATCGCACCTAAGAGATTTCCTAAGTGTGGCGTACCTGTGCTTTGTATTCCGGTGAGTATTTTGGACATTTTCTGCTGAGTTTATTACTATTTTCAGCAAAGTTAAGTCTTTGTATGAAAAGTTCCACATGTTTGTTTATTTTTGAATTATGAGAATACTAAAAATGATTTTTTGGATACTGTGGCGTGTTTGGTTTTACGTTTTAATCGCACTTCCTATTATAGCCATGCTTCCGCTGCTTTTGATTTCGATAGCTTCCGAAAAATGGTATCCTTTTTTCTTTAAGTTGGCGCGAGTTTGGGCCAAAGTTATTCTTTTTGGCATGGGATTTTACTATAAAGTCGAGCGCGAACAAGAAACCGAAATGGGCAAAAGCTATATGTTTTCGGCTAATCACACGTCGATGACCGACATTATGCTGATGTTGGCGATCAATAAAAACCCGTTTGTTTTTGTGGGAAAAAAAGAGTTGGTGAAAATTCCGCTTTTCGGATTTTTTTACAAACGGACGTGTATTTTAGTCGATAGAAACAGTTCCAAAAGTAGAACCGAAGTCTATGCACGAGCGCAACAACGATTGAATCAAGGCTTGAGTATTTGTATTTTTCCTGAAGGGAAAGTGCCTGAAGAACATATTTTGTTGGATGAATTTAAGGATGGTGCGTTTCGATTGGCGATTGAGCATCAAATTCCGATTGTGCCGATAACGTTTGCCGATAACAAAAAGCGGTTGTCGTACACTTTTTTTAGCGGAAGTCCAGGTTTGATGCGAGCGAAAGTGCATCATTTTATTGAAACAAAAGGATTAAAGTTAGATGAAAAGCAAAAAATCAGAGAGCAAACACGACAGGTTATTTTAAATCAGTTGATGAGGTACGAAGCATAAAAAAAGAGCCAACCACAAGCTGACTCTTTTCTGTTACTACTCGAAAGCAATAACTCACTTAACTAATTTAAACAAAAATTAACCTAAAAACGGTAACTAACACCTGAATACACTCCGAAAATATAAGGTCTAAATTCATTAGAACCTGAATTAAACGTATTGAGTTGGTATTTAAATGTTGGCTCAAGTCGAGCATCAAAATTTTTAAATAATTTATATTGTATTCCTATTCCGAGATTGGTGCTGAAATGAATGTCATTGAGGTTGTTGGCCGTTCCTATTTTGGTATTTAAACCGTCGGTTCTGAGGAATATTTCGTTTTTATTTAGAAATAAAGTACTAAAACCTCCTAATACTTCTACTCCCAATTTCCGATTCAAAAGAGTATATGAAAGTTCAAAAGGCATTTCGATAAATCCCATTTTTTGATTCAAAACACCATCAAAACGTTCGCTAGCCACACGATTCAGTTCAGTGTTCACATTGCTCAACGGCTTAATTTGAATCATTGAGCCTTGTAAAGTTGGATCGATGTTTCTCATTGGTTTTGCGTTCATGTCTTGATAAAAAACAATGCCTTGGGTATCGTAATCAACACTAAAGACATTAACTCCAGTTCGTACTTTCACTTTTTTATTCAGAGCATAGTTTACAGACACTCCATAACTGATGTTATTGTTGTAGTTTTTATCGTTGTTGTTTAGCGATTCATCCAAAGGAGATCCATTTTGTAAAGACCCAAAATAAACAGGAGCCAGATTAGGTGTAACTTGCCACCTGTTTATCTTTTGTTTTTGGGTGCTCTTTTTTTCTTTTTCATTTTGCAATTCTTCCATCGCATTAGGCTCAACATTAGCAATTGATGTTGAATCTATTTTTTTAACTAGGTCACCTTTTGTTTCAACAAGATCAGTATGATTTTTCATAGCAATTTTATCATCGTGATTCTTGTTTTCGGGTATCAATGTTACTTGATTATCTTTAATAACTGATTTATTTTCAGTTGTTGTATTGTTTTCTTTTGATGGTACAATAACTAGACCTTCTTCATTGTTATGTACGATTTTAGTTGTGTTTTGGTTTTTCTTATTTTTAGAAGTTGTTGAACTATTGCTAGCAACGGCTGCTTTTTCTGTAATTGATTTGCTTCTATTTACTGAGGAAGAACTTGAAATTTTCGATTCACTTTTCGCAACAGCATTTTTATTATTTAGTAATTTATCTTCATTTTTTGAAGAAGAATTTGATTTTTGAGATCCTTGATGTACAACTGAATTGTTCTCTTTTATGGTTGTTGTGCTGTTTGAATTTTGTTGATTTGAATTGGATTCATTCGTTTCAACTTCTGCAACACCATTATTCGGATTGGTATTGATTTTGGTTGAGTTAGTTCCAGAACCATCTTCATTAGCAGCGTCAACTTGATTTTTGTTTTCTTCTGAATTTCCGTTGGTTGTTACAGTCGAATTTGTTTTTGAATTGAAGCCATCGCTGGATTCATCTTTAGAAACAGTAGTTAACAGTGAAATTCCGATTACTACAACAGCAGCAATTCCGGAGAGTTTCCACCAAAACGGAATGACTCTTCTTTTTTCTTTTTTCTTTTGCAACTCAATTTCTAATGATGCCCAAATTTCATCCGGAGGAGAAACTTCAAAATCATTCAGTTTTTGCTGAAAAAGATCTTCTATTTTTTTTCTATCTATCATTTTACTTGAGGCATTATTTTAGTGCCCGTGAATGCTTCTATTTTTTCTTTTAAAATCAGCTTTGCTCGAGACAAATTAGATTTTGACGTTCCAATATTGATGGTTAATAAATCGGCAATTTCCTGATGCGAATAACCATCTAACACATACAAATTAAAAACCAATCGATACCTGTCTGGCAATTCCTGAATAATTTTAATCAGGAATTCGGATGATATTCCGTCACCATCGACTTCTACTTCTTCATGTTCTGCAACATTTTCGTCTACAACATTTAAAAAAGTTTCTTTACGATATTGTTGTAGAATGTAATTGGTAATGACTTTTTTAATCCAACCTTCAAAAGAACCTTTAAACGAAAAGAGATGGATTTTTTCAAAAATCAACAAAAAGCCATCGTGCAAATTATCCTGAGCTTCAGTATAGTTACGAGAGTATTTTAAGCAAACAGAAAACAATTTAGGCGCGTATAACTTGTATAATTGTTCCTGTGCTTTACTGTCATTTTTTTTACAATCATTTATGAGTTGCTCTATACTCAAGTTGTTTTTTCGTTAGTGATTTACTTCTACTTGATATGGTTCATATATGTCTTGTCCTTGTGCATCAACACCTTTCCAAAATTTAAACTGATAGGTTCCCAATTCTGTGGGTCTAAACTTTAAAGGAACTTCAATGGTGTCGTTTTGAAAACTTTGACAATTGTCTTTGTTCAATTTGGAGCAATAAATGGCAATTGTTCTTGTAAAATCATTTTTTTGATAATAAAAGTCCTCAAAGAAATGACAATTCGAAGGTCTTAAGTATTTCACAGGAATATTGGTAAGACTATCTTTTGCAAACGTAAGAGGCATTTCAACTTTAGCAACAGGTAATAACTCAAGTGAATAACCATCATCGTAATTGTTTAACTCACAAGAAATTAACGATATACCCAATAGGAATAAAAAAAATATTTTTTTCATCTTGTATTTAAATTTGTTTGTTAGATGTAAATAATAAAAAAAGGTTGCGTACAAAAGTAAAAAAAAACATCCGCTATTAACGGATGCTTTTTTTATGAATTATTTTCTTTTATGAGATCTTTTATCTTTTGTTCCACTTCATCGGCTAATTCAGGATTGTCTTTGATCAAAAGTTTTACTGCATCTCGACCTTGTCCTAATTTAGTATCGCCATAGCTGAACCAAGATCCCGCTTTTTTGATGATTTCAAATTCTACTGCAAGATCTAAAATCTCTCCAGTTTTTGAAACGCCCTCACCGTACATAATGTCGAATTCGGCTGTTTTGAATGGCGGAGCTACTTTATTTTTCACCACTTTTACTTTAGTTCGGTTTCCTATCACATTTTCACCGTCTTTAATTTGAGATGATCTTCTGATGTCTAAACGAATGGAAGCATAAAATTTTAAGGCATTTCCACCTGTTGTAGTTTCTGGGTTTCCAAACATCACTCCGATTTTTTCTCTCAATTGGTTGATGAAGAACACCGTACAATGAGTTTTACTGATTGTTCCCGTTAATTTTCTCAACGCTTGTGACATCAAACGCGCGTGTAATCCCATTTTAGAATCACCCATTTCACCTTCGATTTCACTTTTCGGAGTCAATGCCGCAACCGAGTCAATCACAACAATATCAATGGCTCCAGAACGAATTAAATTTTCTGCGATTTCAAGTGCTTGCTCACCATTATCCGGTTGAGAAATAATTAGATTATCAATATCTACACCTAATTTCTCTGCATAAAATCGGTCAAATGCATGCTCAGCATCAATAAAAGCTGCAATTCCTCCTGCTTTTTGAGCTTCGGCAATAGCGTGCAATGTCAATGTAGTCTTACCAGACGACTCTGGTCCGTATATCTCAATTACTCTTCCTCTCGGATATCCATTTACACCTAAGGCTAAATCCAATCCCAATGAACCCGATGAAATTACTTCCACCTCTTCCACGGCTTTGTCGCCCATTTTCATTACAGTTCCTTTACCGTAGGTCTTGTCTAGTTTGTCTAATGTAAGTTGTAGTGCTTTTAATTTGGCTTCTTTTTCTGTACTTGCGCTCATCTTAAATATATTTTTGGCTGTTAATAGCTACAAAATTAAATAAATTTTTAATGCAAAATTATTTTCGTCAAATGAGTTGTAAACAATTGAAAAAGTTTATTCTATTTCCGAAATTCGGAGCGTATTCACCATTCCTTTTGACACAACAGGCATTGCTGCTAAGTTGATGAGCATATCTCCTTTTTTTACAAAACCATTGTTTTTAGCGATGAGGTTAATGTCTTCCACCGTATCATCGGTACTCACAAATTTATCGTAGTAAAAAGCATTCACACCCCAAAGTAAATTTAATTGGGTTAAAATTCTTCTGTTGGAGGTGTACACCAAAATATGTGATTTCGGACGCCAAGCAGAAATTTGAAACGCAGTATAACCACTATTCGTTAACGTAGAAATGGCTTTCGCGTGAATTTCATTCGCCATCACTGCCGCGTGGTAGCAAATGGATTTAGTAATAAAGCGTTTGGTTCTTACGTGAGGTGGATTTTGTGGGACTTGAATCAGCGGTGAATCTTCAACTGCTTCTATAATCTGCGACATTTTTTCAATTACTTGAACCGGATAATTTCCTACAGAAGTTTCTCCCGAGAGCATCACGGCATCAGCTCCGTCCATAACCGAGTTGGCTACGTCATTCACTTCGGCACGGGTTGGAGTTAAACTTGTAATCATGGTTTCCATCATTTGCGTGGCCACGATTACCGGAATTCGAGCCGTTTTGGCTCTGTGTATTAATTTCTTTTGAATTAACGGCACTTCATGAGCTGGAATTTCCACTCCTAAATCGCCACGAGCCACCATTAATCCGTCGCAGAACGCCACAATTTTATCGATATTTTCAACCGCCTCGGGTTTTTCAATTTTGGCTATAATCGGAATCTTATGTTCCGAATGTTTGGCAATCAAATCTTGCAATTCTTCTAAATCGGCCGGAGTTCTTACAAACGACAGGGCAATCCAATCTACTTTATTTTCGATGGCAAAAAGTGCATCTTTAATATCTTTTTTGGTCAAGGCTGGAAGCGAAACTTTGGTATTCGGTAAGTTCACACCTTTTTTAGATTTTAAAGGTCCGCCTTGAATCACCTTACAAACTACTTCGGTAGTACCGTTGGTTTCTAAAGCTTCAAACATTAGTTTTCCATCGTCTAAAAGAATTTTCTCACCCGGATTCACATCTCGTGGAAATTCTTTGTAATTCATATACACTCTGTTTGCCGTTCCCGGAACATCTTCTGCCGTTTGAAAGGTGATGATGTCGCCTGGTTTTACCACTACATCTTCTTTCATTACACCCACTCGAAGTTTCGGCCCTTGTAAGTCGGCTAAAATAGCGGTAGTATATCCAAAATCGGCATTTAAACTTCTAATAATATCAATGCGTTCGGATACATCTTCGTAATCGGCATGTGAGAAATTGATTCTAAAAACATTTACACCGGCATCAATCATTTCTTTGATCACTTCTCTTGTGCTACAGGCTGGACCAAGTGTGGCTACAATTTTTGTTTTTTTTCTTGTAAGCATTCGTATTAAAAAATTAAATTGTTTTTTGATTTTATTTTTTCGGGGTCAATTACATAGACCGTATTAATTCGTTCAATCGTATTTATTTTTGAAACCACAGAACTGATGTAATCCATTTCGTTTAGGTTTTCAATTTTTAAGAAATAGTCTACTTTTCGGTATTCTGGTAAAAGATATATTTTGGTTAAGGTGTGATTTTCGGTTTCAGAGAAAAGTCCGAGACCTTGCTGTTTTTTTGAAGAAAGAATTTGTGTTTTATTCTGAATTAGATTCCAATACGCATCTTTTTTTACGTCTTCAAATCCGAAATGACCAAAACTGGTTTCACCCGCATTGCTTTTAATGTTGATTTGAGATGTGCATTTCGCCAAATTAATGGACACCACTTGATTGATGTAATAGGCCAACCGATAATCTTCGAGAGCAGTATGAATAGCTAACAGCTGAAAATCAATAGCATCAAATTCCTCTATTTGTAGTTTAAGTGCGCTCACTTCTCTTAAAAATAAGATGTAAATATAGTATTAAAGCGTGTAGGTTGGGTTAAAGTGTAGTCAGATTTGCAATATTTTATGAACGAAAACGATATAGCTTTGAAAACTTAGGTTTTGTTATCAATGCGTTCTTGGAGTGAAAAATAAGCTCTTTTCGATGCAATTTCTTCGGCTTTCTTTTTGGATGTTGCTCGAGCTTTTGCAATCAGTTTGTTGTCGATGCTGAGTTTAACCGCGAAATGTTTTTGTCCGTCGTTTCCGTTATCATCAAAAATCTCGTAATTGAAATTCATTTTTTCTTTTTGACACCATTCAATCAGTAAGCTTTTGTAACTGATGACTTTTCCCTCCAATCGGGCAATGTCAACATACGGAATAATGACTCTTTTTTGGATGAATTCTTCGCAACCAGCATATCCTTTATCTAAAAATATGGCACCAACCAACGCTTCAAAAATATTTCCGTGGATGTTTTCTCCGAAATGTGAAAATGGTACTTTGCTTTCCACATAATCGATGAGGTGTAAATCGCGTCCCAATTCGTTCAAATGTTCTCTACTCACAATTTTGGAACGCATTTTGGTCAAATAGCCTTCATCACCCAATGGAGCTTCTTTATATAAATAAGCAGCAATCACTGAGCTCAGCATCGAATCACCCAGAAATTCAAGGCGTTCGTAATTAATCGGATTTCCTTTTTCATCAAGTTTGTTAGACGAGCGATGGGTAAATGCTTTGTGGTAGTATCTGAGATTGATGGGTTTCGAACCAATAATTTTTTCGATGAGTGCAAAAAAATTCCCGTCTTCAGAAGAGCGGGATTTTTTTTGAAATATTTTTCTAATCAAACGCATTGGCTTACGATTCTAATTTTCTAAAAAGAACGCACGCATTGTGTCCACCAAAACCAAAAGTATTACTCATGGCTACGTTAATTTCTCGTTTTTGCGCTTTATTCAAGGTTAAGTTCAACGACGGATCGATATTTTCATCCACAACAGTATGATTGATAGTCGGTGGAACGATTCCGTATTTCATCGCCAAAATCGACGCAATGGCTTCAATTGCACCAGCCGCACCTAATAAATGCCCAGTCATCGATTTAGTTGAATTGATGTTGATGTTTTTCGCATGATCACCAAACACATGCGTGATGGCTTTCAATTCGGCTACATCTCCTAACGGAGTTGAAGTTCCGTGTGTGTTAATGTGATCAACATCTTCCGGTTTTAAACCGGCATCGCGAAGCGTGTTTTCCATAACTGCAATTACTCCAATTCCTTCTGGATGTGGTGCTGTTAAATGGTAGGCATCCGACGACATTCCGCCACCGCCAACTTCACAATATATTTTAGCTCCACGTGCTTTCGCATGTTCGTATTCTTCTAAAACTAAAGCACCCGCGCCTTCACCTAAGACAAATCCGTCTCGGGTAGCATCGAATGGTCTTGAAGCCGTTTCCGGACTTTCATTGCGTGTTGACAAGGCTTGCATCGAGTTGAATCCGCCCATTCCCGCAATGGTTACTGCAGCTTCCGAACCACCGGAAATAATTACATCACACATTCCGAGTCGGATGTAATTGAATGCATCAATCAAAGCATTAGCTGATGACGCACACGCAGAAACGGTAGTATAATTCGGACCCATAAATCCATTGCGCATCGAAATGTGAGCAGGAGCAATATCCGCAATCATTTTTGGTATAAAAAACGGATTGAAACGTGGAGTTCCATCGCCTTGAGCGTAACTCATCACTTCATCTTGAAAAGTTTCTAATCCGCCAATTCCAGCGCCCCAAATTACACCCACACGGTGTTTGTTGACATTATCTGCAGTAATTCCGGCGTCTTTGATCGCTTCTTCACTTGCTGCAACGGCATATTGAGCGAATTTGTCCATTCTTCGGGACTCTTTTCGATCCACAAAATCTTCAATGTTGAAGTTTTTAACCTCGCACGCAAATTTTGTTTTATGCTTTTCAGTATCGTAATAGGTGATTGGAGCAGCACCGCTTTTTCCATTAACTAAACCATCCCAATATTCTTCGATTGAATTTCCGATGGGAGTTAAAGCCCCAAGGCCTGTTACAACAACTCTTTTTAATTGCATATAATTCTATTTTAATAATAATTTAAACAAATAATACCCATGTAGTCTTTAGGTTAATTATAAAGAGACAAGGGTATTTCAATATAGTGTGATTGAAATTCAATCAAAAATAAGTTAATTTTATAAATAATAAAAACCCGTATCCAAATTTTTGTTTACGGGTTTGTAATTTATTATTTTTTAGCTTCTTCGATGTACGAAATAGCTTGACCAACAGTAGCAATGTTTTCTGCTTGATCGTCTGGAATTTGAATATCGAATTCTTTTTCGAATTCCATAATAAGCTCAACAGTGTCTAATGAATCAGCTCCTAAATCGTTTGTGAAGCTCGCTTCTGTTACAACTTCGTTTTCGTCAACTCCTAATTTGTCTACGATAATCGCTTTAACTCTTGATGCAATGTCTGACATAATTTCTAATTTTTAATTTTAATTTGTTGGCAAAAATAAAAAACTTTATTTTAAAACAACATTTTAGTTAATAAATGTGACCACGAAAGTAAAAAAAATTTTTAAAATAGACTTCAATTATATTATTTATTATCATTTATTATTCCTTTTTTTGTGTACGATTTACCGAAATAAATTCGCTTCATTTGATTCGTTTGCTAAATACAGATATAAACTGAAAATCAATGAGCAGTAGTTCGTTAAGCAACAGGTTTTTACACTTAAAAGACAACAGATGAAAAAAATTGTACTATTTGCTTCTGGCTCGGGCACAAATGCCGAGAACATCATAGTACATTGTAATACAAAAAGTCAAAATAACGTGGTCGGTGTCTTCTCTAACAATCCACATGCCAAAGTACTGGAACGTGCCAAAAAATACCATGTAAAAACACTGGTTTTCAGCAAAGAAGAGCTTTCACAAGGATTGGTTTTAGAACAATTGAAATCCATTCAACCCGATTTAATTGTGTTGGCCGGATTTCTTTTAAAGTTTCCGGACGCAATTATTAAAGAATATCCCAATAAAATCATCAATATTCATCCTGCACTATTGCCCAAATATGGTGGAAAAGGAATGTACGGAATACACGTTCATAAAACGGTTCTGGAAAACAAGGACAAACAAACGGGAATTTCCATTCATTATGTAAACGAGCACTACGATGAAGGCGGAATCATTTTCCAGCAATCAGTGAATATTGAAGAATGTACTACTCCAGAGCAAATAGCAGAGAAAGTACACGCCTTAGAACACGAATTTTTCCCCAAGGTAATCGATCAACTTCTAACTTCCCACGTCTAACTTCCCACTTTACATGTCGCATCAAGTCCACATCTACACCGACGGCGCTGCCAAAGGAAATCCCGGAAACGGCGGTTATGGCGTGGTCATGGAATTGGTCGGCACACCGTATAAAAAAGAATTTTATGAAGGCTTTCGCCTCACGACCAACAACCGAATGGAATTGTTGGCTGTAATTGTAGGTTTAGAAAAATTGAAAAATCCGAATATGACGGTGTTGGTGATTTCTGATTCAAAATACGTAGTCGATTCGGTAGAAAAAAAATGGGTGTTCGGTTGGGAAAAGAAAAACTTTTCAGGCAAAAAGAATCCCGATTTATGGATGCGATTCCTCAAAATTTACCGCAAACACCAAGTCGATTTCAAATGGATCAAAGGTCACAACAATCATCCACAAAACGAACGCTGCGACGAATTGGCCGTTATGGCTTCACTTCAAGATAATTTATCTATTGATGCTTTTTATGAGCGAGAAGATGGGAAGCTGCTTTGATTTTGGGAGAAAAGATTAATGGAATTATCGTTCAAAACTTGAAACCTCAAACCATTTTTAAACTTCAAACAAAAAATGTACCTTTGCACCTTCTAATTTGAAACTCAACGAATGAACAAACTTTTAATAGTAGGAACGGTAGCTTTTGACGCCATCGAAACTCCTTTCGGGAAAACAGATAAAATTTTAGGTGGAGCAGCAACCTTCATCGGTTTATCGGCTTCGCATTTTAATCTACAATCAGCTATCGTTTCGGTGGTTGGAGATGATTTTCCGCAAGAATATTTGGATTTATTAACCGATAGAAACATCGATATTTCAGGTCTTGAAGTAGTTCAAGGCGGAAAAACCTTTTTTTGGAGCGGTCGTTACCACAACGATATGAACTCGCGCGATACGTTGGCAACTGAGTTGAACGTATTGGCCGATTTCAATCCGGTTGTTCCGCAAAATTTCAAAAACGCCGATGTAGTAATGTTAGGTAACTTACATCCATTAGTGCAAACCGGAGTGTTGAATCAAATGACTACAACTCCAAAATTAGTGGTTTTAGACACCATGAACTTTTGGATGGATTGCGCGTTACCCGAATTATTAGACGTAATCAAACGTGTAGACGTAATAACCATCAATGACGAAGAAGCACGACAGTTATCAGGAGAATATTCTTTGGTAAAAGCGGCAGCCAAAATCCATACTATGGGTCCAAAATATGTGGTAATTAAAAAAGGAGAACACGGCGCGTTATTATTCCACAACGAACATATTTTCTTCGCACCCGCATTGCCTTTGGCCGATGTATTTGATCCAACGGGCGCAGGCGATACTTTTGCTGGTGGATTTGCAGGTTTTATTGCGCAACAAGGAAATGTTTCGTTTGATACCATGAAAACCGCTATTATTCAAGGTTCGAATTTGGCTTCGTTCTGTGTGGAGAAATTTGGAACCGATCGCATGGTTGAACTGAAAGAAGCGGAAGTAAAAAATCGCTTGAAACAATTCAAAGCTTTAACACAATTTGAAATAGAATTATAATAACTTTATGCCTCGAAATTTCGGGGCATTTTTTATAGAAGAAATTTGAAGATTGAAAAATTTGAAGATTAAAAATAGAACATAAGAGAAAGAAGTTTTGCTTAATCTTTCAATCATTAAATCTTTTAATTTTTAAATAAACACACACAACATAAATAACTACAACAATGAGTGACGCAATCAAACACGAATGTGGAATTGCACTTTTACGATTAAAGAAACCGCTAGAATTCTACCAAGAAAAATACGGTTCGGCTTTCTACGGCATACAAAAAATGTACTTGCTGATGGAAAAGCAACACAACCGCGGACAAGACGGCGCCGGATTCGCTTCCATCAAATTAGATGTTGAACAAGGCGAACGCTACATCAGTCGGGTTCGTTCTAACGATCCGCAAGCGATTCAAGATGTGTTCAAACAAATCAACGAACGCATCAACGAAGAAATGGCTTCGCATCCCGAATACGTGAACAATGTCGCCTTGCAAAAAGCGAATATTCCGTACATCGGTGAATTGTTTCTCGGACATGTCCGTTACGGAACGTTTGGAAAAAACAGCATCGAAAGCGTTCATCCGTTTTTACGTCAGAATAATTGGATGCACCGCAACTTAATTGTAGCGGGAAATTTCAACATGACCAACGTAAAAGAATTGTTCAATAGTTTGGTTGAACTTGGTCAGCATCCCAAAGAAATGGCTGATACCGTTACCGTGATGGAAAAAATCGGTCATTTTCTAGACGATGAGGTAACCGATTTATACCAAGAATGTAAAAATAACGGTTTATCTAAAAGAGAAGCTTCGCCCGTAATTGCCGAAAAACTTCCCGTTGCCAAAATACTAAAACGCGCTTCCAAAGGTTGGGATGGCGGTTATGCGATGGCCGGCCTTTTTGGTCACGGTGATGCGTTTGTTTTTAGAGATCCAGCCGGAATTCGTCCAGCGTATTTCTATGAAGACGACGAAATTGTCGTGGTTGCCTCCGAACGACCGGTAATTCAAACTGTTTTTAATGTTCCGTTTGATCAAGTGCAAGAACTACAACCAGGAAATGCGTTGATCATCAAAAAAAACGGAACCGTTACGGAAGAAGAAATTATTCCGCCAACCGTTAAAAAAGCATGTTCGTTTGAACGCATTTATTTTTCACGCGGAAGCGATGCCGAAATATACCAAGAGCGAAAAGAACTCGGAAAATTAATTCTTCCCGCCGTTTTAGAAGCGATTGAAGACGATACCGATAATACAGTGTTCTCCTATATTCCGAATACAGCCGAAACTTCTTTTTACGGAATGGTAGAAGCCGCCAACGATTTTTTAAATCAACGGAAAAACAAGTTCATTCTTGAAAACAGAAAAAAACTAACAAAAGATTCGTTAGAAGAATTATTAGCCGTTAAAATCCGCACGGAAAAAATCGCCATCAAAGACGCGAAACTCCGAACTTTCATCACCGATGATAAAAACCGTGACGAATTGGTTGCGCACGTTTATGATGTGACGTATGGCGTAATCAAACCGACCGACAATTTGGTAATTATTGATGATAGTATCGTTCGCGGAACCACTTTGAAAATGAGTATCATCAAAATGATGGACCGACTTAATCCGAAACGCATTGTAGTCGTTTCATCAGCACCGCAAATTCGCTATCCCGATTGCTACGGAATTGACATGGCCAAGCTCGAAGGCTTAGTGGCTTTTCAAGCGGCAATTGAATTGTTGAAAGAGCGAAATCAGTATCATATTGTAGATGAAGTATATAAAAAATGTAAGGCACAAGAGAACTTAATCGACTCACAAGTAGTGAATTACGTGTCTGAAATATATTCGCCATTTAGCGATATGGAAATTTCAAATAAAATTGCCGAGCTATTGAATTCACCCGACATTAAAGCCGAAGTGCAGCTCATTTTTCAGTCGGTTGAGAATCTGCACATAGCCTGTCCTAAAAATTTAGGCGATTGGTACTTCACGGGTGACTACCCAACTCCAGGTGGAAACCGTGTTGTAAACCGTGCTTTTATGAATTTTTATGAAGGAAAAGACGCTCGAGCCTATTAAATATCAACCAAAAGTGTAGTTCGTCGATTTATTCAGTAGTTTAACAAATATTTTTTACATTTCGTCGAACCGCTATTACATTTGGATCACCATAGCATTAGTAGGTTAAGTTTATGGTAGATTTGGGGCAAAAAAGGTGAAAGTAACATTTCACCTTTTTTATTTTCTAATGGTCTCACTTTCAAAAAGGTAAATTGCACTCGTATTTGCCTATCATCCCAATATATTTAACTTTTTTTTGCACCAATTCAAATCGAACCTAGTTATTTTTGTTCTACCATAGAATTTAGTAGGTTAAGTTTAATGGTAGATTTGGGGCAAAAAGGCATTCGCTCTCGCGGATGCCTTTTTAAAATAAAAAAACCATTCCGATATAAGTCGGAATGGTTTTTTGTTTCAACACAATTGAGTGTCTATTTTTCAGTAGCGTACAAACGAGCTACTTCTTCCCAATTGATTACATTAAAAAATGCTTCAATATAATCGGGACGACGGTTTTGATAATGTAAATAATACGCGTGTTCCCAAACATCCATTCCCAAAATAGGGAAACCGGTGCAACCTACTTCAGGCATCAACGGATTATCTTGATTCGGAGTAGAACATACTTCCAACTTTCCACCTTCGTGCACACACAACCAAGCCCAACCCGATCCAAAACGAGTCGCGCCCGCTTTAGCAAACTGCGCTTTAAATTCTTCAAACGATTTAAAATCGCGCTCAATCGCTTCCAATAAATCACCTTTTGGCAATCCACCACCATTGGGCGACATCACTCTCCAAAATAAATTATGGTTATAAAAACCACCGCCGTTGTTACGAACCGCCATGTTTTTCATATCCAAATTAATCAAAATATTTTCGATTGTTTTTCCCTCTAAATCGGTTCCCGCTACCGCAGCATTCAAATTTGTCGTATACGCATTATGATGTTTCGAATGGTGAATTTCCATTGTTTGCGCATCAATATGTGGTTCTAATGCATCGTATGCATAGGGTAATTGTGGTAATTCAAAAGCCATAATATATTTTTTAAAAGATTATAGAATAAGTAAATTCAAAGTTATAAATTTAACTTCAAAAAAAGTTACACAATTACGTTATAATTTTATTAAATCAATTTTAGAAGCCTGTTCCAGCTTTCCATTCCAAGTTTGTTGGTAAAATTGGTTTTTTCTATGTCCCAAAAAGAGCTTCCTTCGGTCGCTTTTTTAGAACAAGAAAAAATCCCACTTTTACGGCACAAAGCTTTCCATTACAACCTGCCTGCCGGCAGGCAGGTCTGGGCTAGGCAAATCCGTATCGTATGCTATTTAATTTACAACCCACACACATACACAATGAACGCATCCGATTGGTTCCGCTTCAAGAAACCGATTTCGACGAACTGTTTTCAGTCGCTTCCGATCCATTGATTTGGGAACAACATCCCAACAAATTGAGGTATCAGAAAGATGTTTTTCAAAATTTCTTCGAAGGCGCAATCCAATCCAAAGGCGCATTTTTCATCCGTGAAGCGACTACCAACGAACCCATCGGAAGCACACGATTTTACGATTACAATGCAAACGAAAAATCGGTCTTAATTGGCTATACTTTTATAGGAAGAAAATTTTGGGGCAACGGCTACAATTCGGTGTTGAAAAAACTCATGATAGAGTATGCGTTTCAATTTGTTGACACCATTTACTTTCACATCGGCGCACACAACATTCGTTCTCAAAAAGCAATTGAAAAAATCGGCGCTCAAAAAATTGACGAATTTGAAGTAGAATACTTCGGAGAAGACTCAAAATTGAATTATATTTATCAAATTAAAAAAGAATCATTTTCGTGAAATGACACGGTTCTAATTATTCGTGTAAATTCGTGAAATTCGTGTCAAACCAAATGCAAAAAACCGCTTTTTCTCTCTACGATGCCTCAGCCGGTTCGGGTAAAACCTACACCTTGGTCAAGGAATACCTCAAAATTATTCTGACCTCGAAAAAGTTAGACGCGTACCGAAACATTCTCGCCATCACGTTTACCAACAAAGCCGTTCACGAGATGAAACGCCGTGTTATTGATAGTTTGTCTGAATTTTCGAAAGAGAATCCCAGTTCAAAAGCGCTCGAATTGATGCAAACGTTGGCACAGGAAACCGGAATGTCATCGGCCGACATTCACAGCAAGTCAAAAAACATCATCAAAAACCTAATCCATAATTACGCCGCGTTTGACATTTCAACCATTGATAAATTTACTCATAAAGTGATTCGCGCTTTTGCGCACGATTTAAAATTGCCCATAACTTTTGAAGTTTCACTCGACACCGAATCGCTGTTGAACGAAGCCGTCGATTCGATCATCGCAGAAGCGGGCAACGACGAAGAAATCACCAAATTACTCATCGATTACACGCTCGAAAAAACAAACGACGACAAAAGTTGGGACGTTTCGCGCGACATCATGGAAACCGGAAAGTTGCTCCTCAACGAAAATAATCGAGAAGAATTAGTTCATTTTCAAGAGAAATCCATAGCTGATTTTGTTCAAATCAAGTCGAAGTTGGTCGATATGTGTGCCGAATTAGAACAACAAAGTATCGATTTAGCCCAACAAGCGCTGCATTTAATTGAGCAAAACGGAATTGATTTAAAATCATTTTCACGCGGAAGTTTCCCCAATCATCTGAATTACATCAATACATCCAATCCGAAAGCAAAGGATAAAAAATATACCGAACCAGAAGACATTGCCATCAATAAAAATGCTCCAGACCGAAGTGTAATTGAATCGATTGTACCGCAATTACTGAATCTTCTGAGTGAGATGTATCCCAAACTAGAAAAGAAACTATTTTACGAAGCCTTTCTAAAAAACATTACGCCACTATCGCTTTTAAATACGTTGAGCACCAAGTTGGACGAAATTCAGAAGGAAAAAAATATCCTTTCGATAACCGAATTCAATAAGCTGATTTACGACCAAATCCAGAATCAGCCCGCGCCTTTTATTTACGAGCGTTTGGGCGAAAAATACAAGCACTTCTTTATTGATGAGTTTCAGGACACGTCGGTCATGCAATGGCACAATCTAATTCCGCTCATCGACAATGCGTTGGCCAGTGAAGATTTGAGCGGTGAACGCGGTTCGTTATTAATTGTCGGCGATCCAAAACAATCCATTTACCGTTGGCGTGGTGGAAAAGCTGAGCAATTCATCGAATTGAGTAAAAACAAAGATCCGTTTGTCACGAAAGATAAAAAAGTAGCATCGCTTGAAAGAAACTACCGCAGTTATTCGGAAATAATCGATTTCAACAATCGTTTTTTCAGTTTTTTATCCTACAAATTCGGCGATGAAGATTACAAAGATTTGTACTTGAATCACAGTTTTCAAAAAGAAAATGATAAAAAAGGCGGTTATGTTTCGCTGACTTTTATTGCAAACGACGCCGCAGATTCTGAGTTTGAACTCGATTCCGAAAACAAAGACAAAGAAGAATTGTATTTGGATGAAATCATTCGAACCATTAATAAAGTTCAACAACTTGATTTTCAATTCCGCGATATTGTCATTTTAACTCGGAACAACAGAAAAGCAACGTTAATTGCACAATTTTTAACCGAACAGAACATTCCGATTGTTTCTTCCGAAAGTTTATTGATTTCTGCTTCATCGGAGGTGCAATGCATCATTCATGTTTTACAGTATTTGAATAATTTTTACCATTTGGAAGCCAAATCCAATATGTTGTATTATTTATCGAAAAACAACCAAAACCGATTGGATCAACATGATTTCATCGCACAAGGGATGCAACATAAAAGCGAAGAATCGTTTCAAAAATGGCTTTCAGAGTTCGACATCGACTTGAATTTTCAACTATTACGAAAAAAATCATTGTACGAAGCGACCGAGCAAATCATCGCCAAATCCATAAATATTGAAAAGAGAAACGCTTATGTTCAGTACTTTTTAGATGTAATTTTCGAAAAAGACCTGAAAAATCAACTGGGAATTTCAGAGTTTTTGACGTATTGGGAAACCAAAAAGGAATCGCTGAGTATTCCATCGCCCGAAAACATCGACGCGGTGCGCATCATGACGATTCACAAATCAAAAGGACTGGAATTTCCAGTGGTTATTTTTCCTTTTGCGGAAGAAAATTACGCGCAGAACAAGCAAGAAAAATTATGGTTGGAAGCCGATGAGGTGGAAGTTGGCGTGTCGAAAGTATTGGTTTCTAAAAACAAAGACGTCGAATCGTATGGCGAAGAAGCACAACAGGTGTATGAACAACGAGCACAAGAAAATTTACTCGATAATATCAATGTGGTGTATGTAGCATTGACAAGAGCTGAAGAGCAATTGTATGTCATTTCTTCAGACATTCAAAAGACTAAATCGGGAGAATACAGTAACAATTTAGCTGCGTATTTTAAGGAATATTTGAGCGAGTTGAATTTATACGAAGAAGGAAAACTGACCTATGAATTTGGGAATTGTGTGAAATTATCTGAAATCAAAGTAATTGAATCGACTTCAAAAAACACACCCCAACGGTATTCCGAACTGCATTCTGAAAGCATAAAAATTGCCCAAAAGGAAAGTTTGATGTGGGATACCAAACAGCAAAAAGCCATCGAATTCGGAAATGTGTTACACGAATTGCTTTCGTACATCAATACCACGAACGATGTAGAATCTGCCTTGGAAAAAGCAGTTGAAACCGGACTCATAGCGGCGTCCGAACAAAAGGAAGTTAGCGAAAGTGTTAAGAAGATTATATTTCACCCTGAGTTGGACCCTTTTTTTAATCCGAAGTATAAAGTGATGAACGAGCAAACCATCGTTCAAAAAGTAGGCGGATTGATAAAGCCCGATAAAATTGTACTAGCCCAAAATAGCGAAGCTTTTCTGCTCGATTACAAAACCGGGAAAGAACTTCCCAAACATCAAACACAAGTTACGATGTATGCGAATGCACTAGAAGAAATGGGTTTTTCAGTCACAAAAAAAACATTAATATACATTGGTTCAGCAATCAAAATAATACATTTGTAAAAAATTAAAAGTATGTACGGATCAATACAACAACATCTTCAAAACGAACTAGAAACAATTCAAAACAACGGATTGTATAAACGCGAGCGTATTATCACTTCGCCACAAGGTGCTGAAATTACTGTCAATGGAGCAAAAGTGCTGAATTTTTGCGCCAACAATTATTTGGGTTTATCGTCGCATCCTGAAGTGATTCAAGCGGCAAAAGACACCTTGGATTCGCATGGATTCGGAATGTCTTCTGTTCGTTTCATTTGCGGAACACAGGACATTCACAAAACCTTGGAAAAAGCGATAGCCGATTTTTATGGTACCGAAGACACGATTTTATATGCCGCCGCTTTTGATGCCAATGGTGGAATTTTTGAACCTTTATTGGGTGAAGAAGATTGCATTATTTCGGATAGTTTGAATCATGCTTCGATTATCGACGGAGTTCGTTTGTGTAAAGCGGCGCGTTACCGTTACGAAAATTCGAATATGGAGGATTTGGAAGCTCAATTAATCAAGGCCACAGCAGAAAATAGAAGGTTCAAACTGATTGTGACCGATGGTGTTTTTTCGATGGACGGATTGGTTGCGCCACTGGATAAAATTTGTGATTTAGCCGACAAATATGATGCGATGGTTATGGTAGACGAATGTCATGCAGCCGGATTTATTGGCGCCACAGGTAAAGGAACGATGGAGGCAAAAGGCGTAATGGGAAGAGTAGACATCATCACCGGGACTCTTGGAAAAGCTTTGGGTGGAGCGATGGGCGGGTATACAACCGCTAAAAAGGAAATTATTGAAATTTTACGTCAACGTTCACGACCGTATCTTTTCTCTAATTCATTAGCACCAGCAATTGTGGGCGCTTCCATAAAAGTGTTTGAGTTGTTGAAAAAAGATACCTCATTGCGCGATCAATTGGAGTGGAACACGAACTATTTTAAGGCGGGAATGAAGAAAGCTGGATTTGATATTATTGACGGTGATTCGGCTATTGTACCAGTAATGTTGTACGATGCTAAACTATCACAAGTAATGTCCGATGAGCTTTTGAAAAAGGGAATTTATGTAATTGGATTCTTTTTCCCAGTTGTTCCAAAAGACAAAGCGAGAATACGTGTTCAGTTATCAGCGGCACATACAAAAGACCAATTAGATAAGGCAATCATAGCTTTTACAGAAGTAGGTAAATCGTTGAACATTATATAGAGATAATTCATTTTATTATAGAATTTTGTCTACATTATTTTGATAATTCATTTATTGGTGTTATTTTTGTCGCATTATAACTATTATAATTTAACAAAATTTAAGTATGAAACATCTTAACAAATTATTTGCTGCTTTGCTTTTAATGGTTGCTTTTAGCACTCAAGCGCAAGATAGCAACAACAAATGGGCTATTTCGTTTGGTGCAAACGCAGTAGACGGTGGCAGAGTAAGTGCTGCATCAAAATTAGAAGATCAATTTTCACAATTTTTTGACGCTCAAAGATATTGGAGTGCTTTACCTTCGGTATCCTCAATAGGTGTGTCAAGATACATTGGTGATAATTTCTCATTTGGTGTAACAGGAACTGTTAACAAAATTAAGAAGGCAGTAGGTGAAAGATTTGAAATTCCAGGAGATTACCCAGTTATAAACCCAGGAGATTTGAACTACTATGGTTTTGATGCTGTTGTAAAATACAGTTTCATGAATTTATTAAAATCTAAAGTAATTGATCCTTCGTTACACGTAGGTGGAGGTTATACATTTTTAGGAGATGCTTCTGCAGGTACCTTAAATGGAGGTTTTGGTTTAACGTTATGGTTTACTGAGCAAGTTGGTCTTACATGGGCTTCAACATACAAACATTCATTTGATGACACTAGAGTTCCTAATGAAGACGTTTTGTCTCACATGCAACACAATGCAGGGATTGTATTTAAATTCGGTGCTAAAGATACAGATGGTGACGGAATTTACGACAAAGAAGATGCTTGTCCAGAAGTTGCTGGTTTAAAACAATTCAACGGTTGTCCTGATTCTGACGGAGATGGTTTACAAGATAGCGAAGATGACTGCCCTAATGATGCTGGTTCAGTTGAAATGAAAGGTTGTCCTGATACAGATGGTGATGGAATTGCTGATAAAGATGACGCTTGTCCAGATGTTGCGGGTCTTAAGTCTTTAGCTGGTTGTCCAGATGCTGACGGTGACGGAATTACAGATAAAGATGACAAATGTCCAGATGTTAAAGGTCCTAGAGAAAACGGTGGTTGTCCTTGGCCAGATAGAGATGGCGATACAGTTCTTGACAAAGATGATAAATGTCCAGATGTTAAAGGTACTGTAGCTAACAAAGGTTGTCCAGAAATTTCTGATGAAGCAATCAAAAGATTAAACGATTATGCTAAAACAATCTTGTTTGATTCTGGTAAAGCTACTTTCCAACAAAGAACTTACCCAGTATTAGAAGCTATTACTGCTATCTTAGTTGAGTATCCAAGTGCTAACTTCTCTATCGAAGGTCACACAGATAGCGACGGTAAAGATGCTGCTAACCAAACTTTATCTGAAAACAGAGCTGCTGCGGTTAAAGATTATTTAATCAGCAAAGGTATTGCTTCTTCAAGATTATCATCTAAAGGTTTTGGTGAGACATTACCAATTGATGTGAACACAACTAAAGCTGGAAAAGCTAACAATAGAAGAGTAGAAGTGAAATTAGTAAAATAATTTCTTTTAAAATATTTTCTTTAAAACGTCCCGATTTATCGGGACGTTTTTTTATTTTTATACAATGCCAGAAACTTCTTTTTTACATCGTTTAGCTGAAAACATCATTCAAAATCACGCAACCCATTCTGCTGATTTATGGGTAGTTTTACCCAATAGAAGAGCTAAAGTGTTTTTGTTAAAAGAATTAAAATCGGCTACTATACAAACGCTGTTTTCTCCCAACATTATCAGTATTGAAGACTTTATACAAGAAATGTCGGGCATTAGAACTTTAGATGCTATCGAATTATTGTTTGAGTTTTATAAAGTCTATCTCAAATGTGAAGACGATGAACCCAAAGACTCATTTGATGTATTTGCGAATTGGGCGAAAACTCTGCTTCAAGACTTTAATGAAATAGACCGGTATTTGTTAAACCCCGATAAAATACTGAAATACCTAGAAGATATAAAAGAAGTCGAGCATTGGTCAAAATCTCTTGATTTACGAACTGATTTAATCGACAAGCATCTAAAGTTTTGGAGAAAATTACCCGAATACTACCACACCTTATATCAAACTCTTTTACATGATAAAAAAGGGTATCAAGGTCTGATTTATAGAGAAGCAGTCAAAAATAAAGAGCAATTTAGCGCACAAATTCCCTCAGTTCAACACGTTCTTTTTGCTGGATTTAATGCACTGAATCAAGCGGAAGAAATCATCATTCAACACTTATTAGCTCATGATAAAGCGACCATCTATTGGGATGTTGATGAAACCTTTTTAAACGATTACCAACACGATGCAGGCTTATTCCAAAGAAGAATTAAATCATCGTGGCCGTATTATAAAACCAATCCCTACCAATGGATTTTCAATGAGTATCAGGAGGAAAAAGAAATTCACCTCATAAATACGTCAAAACACATTGGTCAGGCAAAAATTGTAGGTGAAATTATCCATTCGATCAGCGAAGCAGGAAATCAGAATCTGCAAGACATTGCGGTGGTACTGGGTGATGAAAACTTATTGCTTCCCGTGCTACATTCTATGCCTAAAGAAGTGAATGCCTTAAACATTACCATGGGATTTTCAAGCAAAAATAATCCCGCTCAGTTATTGATGTCTAAATTGTTCAAATTGCATGTGAATGCCATCCAAAAAGACGAAAAGAATTATGTTTTTTATTACAAGGATGTTTTAGAAATTTTGAACCATCCACTCGTTGAACCCGTCATTCAGGCTAAACAGTTAATTCAAACCATCAATGCCTATAATTACTCGTTCATTACCCTAAAGAAGGTCAAAGAAATTTACGCAGCTGAAAACAAACTCTTTGATTTGCTTTTTGATCGATGGAGTGAGCATTCGCTTGATGTTTTAGATCGACTGACTCAAATATTATTAGTCATCAAATCCACTTTAGATCACAACGAGGCCGAAGATAAAATTACGAAAGCATTTGTCTATTCTATTTTTAAAGTCCTCAATAAGTTGAAAAGTTATTTTTCTACAATTGGGGAAACTTCTATCGATTCCATCAAAAACCTACAGGCCATTTATAAACAAATCATTGATGAAGCCGAAGTTTCTTTTGAAGGTGAACCACTCGAAGGATTGCAAATCATGGGTGTATTAGAAAGTAGAGTACTCGATTTCGAAACCGTAATCATTACTTCAGTAAATGAAGGTAAATTCCCTGCCGGTAAAAGCACCAATTCTTTCATTCCCATCGATGTAAAAAGAGAATACGGTTTGCCCACTTACAAAGAAAAAGACGCTATTTTTTCCTTTCACTTTTACCATTTGTTGCAACGCGCAAAAAAAGTATATTTAATTTATAATTCAGATAGTGACGGATTCGACTCAGGCGAGAAGAGTCGATTTATCACACAACTTGAAGTAGAAAAACAACCCAAACACACACTACATTTTGATTCCTATCATCCGGTTGTTCCAACGATTGCTTACGAACCCATCATCGTTCCCAAAAACGAAAATGTGATGATACGATTGCGCGAAATTGCCGAGAAAGGGTTTTCGCCTTCAAGCTTGACAACCTACATTCGAAATCCAATTCAGTTTTATTTTCAACGCATCTTACGCATATCCGAACTTGACGAGGTAGAAGAAAATATCGCTGTCAATACACTCGGAACCATCATTCATAGAACTTTGGAGGAGTTGTACAAGCCATTAATTGGTAAAATTCTCATCGAGAGCGACATCGAATTAGCACTCAAAAAAATAGACGATGAAGTGCTGAAACAATTCAAAGAAGTGTACAAAGAAGGTGAAATCAAAAAAGGGAAAAACCTTTTGGCCTTTGAAGTAGCAAAACGCAACGTGCTGAACTTTCTAAAATTAGAATTAGAATCGATTCATAGTGGGGACGAAATTCAAATCATCGCACTCGAACATCATTTAGAGCGAACACTGGAGCATCCCAATTTAATTCTTCCCGTTACAATTGCTGGAAATGTAGACCGCATTGAACGTCGAAACGGCAGAATCCGAATCATCGATTATAAGACCGGAAAAGTGGACAAATTCAGTGTAACGCTGAAATCGTGGAAAGGGTTAACAGAAGACATTAAAAACGATAAAATCATACAGGTTTTGGCGTATGCGTTTATGTATGAACCAGAGGCTAAAGGAATCGAAATGGAAGCTGGAATTCTTTCTTTTAAAAACCTAAAAGCCGGATTTTTACCGTTCGGATTTAAAGAGGATAGACAAATAACAGAAATAATTTCTTCCGAAACCATCCAAAATTACCTTGAAGAACTAGTGTTGTTGTTGAATGAAATTCTTAATCAAGAAATAGACTTTGTAGAAAAAACGAAGTAATATCGTACCTTAAACTTAAGTTAATCCGTTTTGATTTTGTGGAAAACTTTAATTGATTTGTTCACCCATAACCAATTAGCCCTTTTTCATGAAACGCATTTTATCCTCATTATTTGTTCTTATCGGACTTGCTGCATTTGCGCAAAGCGACCCAAAAAAATGGAATTTTGATTTTGAAAACAGCACTTCCAACGCTGATTTACCCACAGATTGGATTAAATGGGGTAAGTACACGATAAAAAAGGACACCGATTTTTTCTTTTCGGGGAAGCAATCCGTACGTATTGATTCCGGTGAATCAGGAAAAACATTTGGTTCTGTAGCGTATAAAATTCCGGCCAAATACAAAGGAAGACAAATCACGCTCGAAGGTTATATGAAGATTGAAAACGTCGAAAATGGTTCTGCGGGATTACTAATGAGAATCGATAAAGACGGAGAATCGCTTGAGTTTGACAATATGGCAAGCAAAAAAATTCAAGGCACGCACAATTGGAAACAGTATACCATTACCATGAAGTATCCCGATAACGCCGATGAGATATTTGTAGGCGGAATATTGATTGGGAAAGGAAAGGCGTGGTTTGATCATTTCACAGTAAAAATTGATGGCAAGGAGATTCAAACCTTGCAGGAGGTGGAACGCACACTATCAAAATTTGAGCAAGACGCCGAATTTAAAGAATCCTCTCGCTATACTCTTAAAAATCCAACGCAGCCTCAAATCGAAAATCTGTACGTTTTGGGGAAAGTATGGGGATTTGTAAAATACCATCACCCCGAAATTGCCAAAGGAGATCGCAATTGGGATTTTGAACTCTTCCGAATTTTAAACAAAATTGACGCACCAAATTTTAAAAGTGAACTCGTGCAGTGGATCAACCAATTGGGCGAGTTTAAACATAGTGAAGGTAAAAAAACTCCAACAGATGAAGTAAAATTACTTCCTTCAACCCAGTGGATCAACAATGTTGAATTTTGTTCGAAGGAATTATCAGATGTTTTAGTACAACTAAACCATACGAGCATTAGTAAAAATCATTATGTTGACTTTTATCCCAATGTACAAAATCCAAATTTTGAAAATGAATTGGCTTATGCTAAAATGAAATGGGACGACGCGGGTTATCGTTTATTGGCCTTGTTTCGCTACTGGAATATTATCGAATACTATTTTCCAAACAAACATTTAATGGATGAAAATTGGGATGGTGTTTTAAAGGAATTCATCCCAAAAATTACAAAAGGAACCGACGAATTGTCCTATAAATTAACGCTATTAGAACTCATTGGAAAAATTCAAGATACCCATGCCAACATTTGGGGAATAGACAATGCTCTAGTAGATTTCTTCGGCGAGAAAAGAGTTCCGATACAATTAAAATATGTTGAAAGTCAGTTTGTGGTAGTCAAGATATATAAGGAATTCGATGCGACTCAAAAGCTTAAAGTTGGAGATGTTATTCTTAAAGTAAACGGCCAAGACGTGAAGGAATATGTGGCCAAGAACAAAAAGTATTTCCCTGCCTCAAACGAACCTACGCAGTACAGAGACATTGTGAAGAAGTTGCTCATGACTAACGATGAAAAACTTTCAATTACCTATAAATCAGATAATGAAATAATTACTTCAGATTTTGAAACGATAGACGACAAATATTGGCCCGATACAACGCCGGCTTCAAAAGAACTGACAAGCACCATAGGCTACATTTATCCTGGCTCGATCAAAAGAAATGAAATTGACGGTATCATGAAAAACTTCAAAGACAAAAAAGGAATAATAATCGACTTCCGCTGCTATCCATCAAGTTTTATTGCCTATAGTTTAGGTAAACTACTCTTGCCACAAAAGAAAGATTTTGCCCTATTTTCTACAAGTAGTGCGAGTAATCCGGGTTTATTTGAATTTACTAAACCTAAATCGGTAGGAACTACGAATACGGATTTCTACAAAGGAAAGGTGGTCATTTTAATTGATGAAAAAACGCAAAGTAGTGCAGAATATCATGTCATGGCATTGCGATTAGCTCCACAAGCAACGGTTTTGGGAAGCACAACCGCTGGTGCCGACGGAAATGTTTCCGAGATAATGCTTCCGGGTAGAGTGATGACCATGATTTCTGGAATTGGAGTGTATTATCCTGACGGAAAAGAAACGCAACGTGTGGGAATCATTCCCGATGTAATTCTGGAACCTACAATTGAAAGAATCAAAGCAGGAAAAGACGAATTGCTTGACAAAGCCATTGAGATAATAAATAAGTAACCCAAATGAACTTTGTCAAGTTTCAAAACATAGTCTTCTTTTATAAAAGTACGGTACCTTTAAATTTAGCGATAAGTATTGTTCCGTTTATTGTCGGCGGAATCGATTTTTTTGAAGCTATTTTTCTAACGATAGGTTTTTTCAGTAGTTATCCAATTAAAGAAGTAAATCGTAAAAATGAATATCTTTTCTACTATAACAATGGTATTTCCAAGTTGCAACTTTGGATGTATGCGTACATTCTTAATTTCTTTTGCCTAGTACTATTGGTAATCGTATTAAATTTAATTCTACGTCAATTTTGAAAAATCATCTTTTAGAAGTAGATAGCGTTCAAATGAATTTTGATTATAAAGTTGTGCTTTCAGATGTATATTTGACATGTAAAACAGGTGAAATAATTGGTTTGTTGGGAAGAAATGGTTCCGGGAAATCGACTCTTTTAAAAATTATTTTCGGAATTCTTCAGGCAGAAAACAAGTTCATCAGAATTGATGGCGTTGTAAAACTCAACAACAGAAGTTTATTCAAAGAAGTCAGTTATCTGCCACAAGAAGATTTTATTCCGAAGAATTTATCTGTCAAAAAAGTTATAGCACTTTCGGTTGAAAATAAATCAGAATTTTGTACCGACCCAATGATTCAAACATTGGTAGAGAAAAAGATCAACCACTTATCGGCGGGTGAATTGCGCTATTTAGAAATCAAGTTGATTCTCAATAATTCTTCAAAATTCGCCTTGTTGGATGAGCCATACAACGGATTATCACCTATTATGATTGATAAAATAAACAATTTAATCCTCGATAATTTACCCAAAAAAGGAATTGTAATTACCGACCATAATTACGAAAACGTGATTGCAATTTCAACAAAATTAGTGTTGCTTAAAGACGGAAAAGCATTTCATTTAGAAGATAAAAACGAACTCATTGAGAAAGGCTATTTAAAAGAAGGAATGATCTGATTTCAAGTCTAGTTTAGACTAAACTTTTTTGAAAAACTCCGACAACACCTTCGACAATTGGTTTTGATTTTCAATATGACTCATGTGCCCGTCTTCAAAAGTAGTGAGTTGGACATTCGTTCCCTGAATTTGGTCTATCGTTTCATCGTACACTAACACACCATCTTTTTTGCCTAAAATCAACTGAATCGGATAGGTCGCAAAATGTAAAATTACTTCTCGGTCTTTTCGTATTTTCATGCCTTCGAGAGCTGCTACAATTCCTTGTAACGGAGTTTTTAACGCCTCGAGTTTTACCTGTTCGATTTTATCGACCAATTTTTCTCGGTTGTCTTCACTGAATAAATTGGCAATACTCATCCGAACAAACGCCGTATAATTCTGTTTTACGGCTATAATGGCACGGTCACGGTTTGCTTTTCGCTCGTCGCTGTCGGCGCGTGAAGTAGAATTCAAAAGTACCATTCCTTTGACACTATCCGCGTACAATTCGGCGAAAGCCAACGCCACATATCCGCCCATCGAATGACCTACCAAAACCACTTTTCTAATTTTCAAATCGTGCAATACGGCGTGAACCATATCAGCTTGATCTTCCATTGAATGTACATAACCCAACGATTCGGTGGCGCCATGACCTAATAAATCAATCGTTACGACACGGTATTTCTTAGAAAACTCGGGAACCAAAGCATTCCACATCGTTTGATTTTCCAAAAAACCGTGTAAAAAGACAATAGCCGTGCCTTTTCCTTGGTCGGTGTAGGAGATTTTGGTGTTTTTGTAGACAGTTGTTTGGTTTTCAGATTTCAAGTTTCAGGTTTTTTGTTGTCGGTTGTCGGTTGTCGGTTGTCGGTTGTCGGTTGTCGGTTGTCGGTTGTCGGTTGTCAGATGAAGTGCAAAAGTAAAACATAACTGGTATTACAAGAACAAATGTTTATAACTTGAATAAAATAGTTCGCTTGCCTTTATATAAAAAAAACGACCTACATCCGTAAGCCGTCTTTTTTCTATTCTCTATGTTCTTTTTTCTTCCTTACGAATTCATAATCGATTCAATTTCCTCCACTTCAATCGGAATGTTGCGCATCAAATTGAACGCCGCACCTTGCTCCTGAATCACCATATCGTCTTCAATACGAATTCCGAATCCTTCTGCAGGAATGTAAATTCCAGGTTCCACCGTAAACACCATATTGGCTTTCATTGGTTCGTGCAATAATCCGTAATCGTGCGTGTCTAATCCCAAATGATGTGACGTTCCGTGCATAAAATATTTTTTATATGCCGGCCAATCGGGATTTTCGTTTTGAACGTCGGCTTTATCAATCAATCCCAAACAAAGTAATTCAGAAGTCATGATTTTACCCACTTCTACATGGTATTGCTTCCACAATGTTCCCGGAACCAACATTTTCGTCGCTTCATTTTTTACGCGTAAAACCGCATTGTATACTTCTTTTTGTCGGTCGGAAAAACGTCCTGAAACCGGAACCATACGCGTCATATCGCTCGAATAATTAGCGTATTCTGCACCCACATCCAACAAAATCAAATCGCCTTCGCGGCACTGTTGGTTGTTTTCAATATAATGCAACACGTTGGCGTTATTTCCCGAGGCAATAATGGGCGTGTAGGCAAAACCTTTGGAACGATTGCGTAAAAATTCGTGCGCAAATTCGGCTTCAATTTCGTATTCCATCACATTCGGCTTCACAAAATTCAAAATTCTGCGGTAGCCTTTTTCGGTGATGTCACATGCTTTCTGAATCAAATCAATTTCTTCGCTTTCTTTAATGGAACGCAAACGCTGCAAAATAGGATTCGATTTTTCGACTTTATGCGCTGGATAATTTTCTTTCCACCATTTTACAAATCGCGCTTCACGAGTTTCCGTTTCAATCGAAGCTCGGTAATGTTCGTTGGTGTTGATGTAGATGGTTTCGGCATACGCCATAACTTCTTTCAACGTTTTGTGAAAATCCTGCAACCAAATCACCGAACGAATTCCCGCTACTTCAAATGCACGTTCTTTCGTCAGTTTTTCGCCTTCCCAAATCGCAATGTGTTCGTTGGTTTCTTTCAGAAAAAGAATTTCCTTCAAATGCTCGTACGGCGCATCTGGAAAAAGCAATAAAATACTTTCTTCTTGGTCAACGCCCGATAAATAAAAAATATCTCGGTGTTGCGCAAACGGCAACGTACTGTCGGCGGAAACGGGATAAATATCATTCGAATTGAAAACAGCGACACTATTGGGTTTCATTTGTGCCGTGAATTTAGCTCTGTTTTTAATAAACAAATCACGGTCTATTTGATGGTATTTCATGTGGATAAATTTTGTCTTCCAAAAATAAATATATAAAACCGATTTGTTGTTAAAAGCATCCTATTTTTTGTCGCGTCGTTTTATTTTAATTAATTTTCAGAAAAATTTCAAATGATGAACAAACAACTACTCGTCCTTTTTTTACTTTCCTGTTTTAGTTTTGCTCAAAATAGTTCTTTTGAATCGGTTGAATTGACGTCCATCGGCCCATCGGTAATCGGCGGTCGTGTGGTCGATTTGGCGGTGAATCCAGAAAACCCATCCGAATTTTATGCCGCGTATGCGTCGGGCGGATTGTGGTATACCAACAACAACGGAATGAGTTTTACACCAGTAATGGATTCCGCTCCATCAATCAATTGTGGAACTGTACATGTCGATTGGAATTCGGGTACTATTTGGGTGGGAACCGGCGAAGTCAATTCGTCGCGGTCATCTTATGCCGGAATCGGAGTTTTACAATCGACTGACAAAGGCAAAACATGGAAAAATTTAGGATTACCTGAAAGCCACCACATCAGCCGAATTTGCGTCAATCCGAAAAATAGCAACGAAATAATCGTCGGTGTTTTGGGACATTTATACACCAAAAACAACGAGCGAGGTATTTATAAAACCAGTGATGGTGGAAAAACGTGGAAGCAAACCTTGTTTGTAAATGATGAAACCGGCGTGATTGATGTTGTGGTTGATGATTCCAATTTCAACATCCAATACGCTTCCGCTTGGCACAAAGACCGAAAAGCGTGGAATTTTAACGGAAATGGTTCGGGTTCTGGAATTTATAAAAGTACCGATGCGGGAGAAACGTGGAAATTAGTAACTCAACCTAATTCGGGTTTTCCAACAGGAGAAAAAGTAGGCCGAATCGGATTAGCGATGGTGCAATCAGAAATAATTTATGCCGTTGTGGACAACCAAAACAACCGTCCATCCACTCAAAAAGAAAAACCAAAAGACGCCAACGAAGCGCTGTTCAATACTGAAGTAATCGGTTGTGAAATCTATTATTCGAAAGACGGCGGAACCACTTGGGTGAAGAAAAATAAGGAATTCATAGACGACATGTACTACAGTTACGGGTATTATTTTGCCAATATTTCAGTTGATAAAAACAATCCCAATAGAATGTACTTAGGCGGCGTTCCATTATTGTTTTCAGAGGATGGCGGCGTAACGTTTACCTCCATTGATAAGGAAAATGTTCATGCCGATCATCACGTGACGTGGATTAATCCTAAAAATCCCAATCACATCATTAACGGAAATGACGGAGGTGTAAACATTACGTACGATAACGGAGCGCATTGGTTCAAATGCAACAACCATTCGGTGGGACAATTTTATGCCGTAAATGTGGATTATAAAGAGGATTATTCGGTATTTGGTGGCATGCAAGACAATGGCGTTTGGGTTGGGCCGAACAACTATAAACCTTCGGAAGCTTGGCTTCAAACCGGAAAATATCCCTATCAGGAAATTTTGGGAGGAGACGGAATGCAAATTCAAATTGACAAACGAAATCCAGACCTTATTTTTACAGGTTATCAATTCGGAAATTACTACAAAATCAATCAGAAAACCGAAGTATTCGCTTCCATTACACCCAAAGTAAAAGAAGGCGAAGAAGCACTGCGATTCAATTGGCAAACGCCTATTTTACTGTCGTCACACAATCAAGACATTTTATACTTAGGTTCCAATTTTCTACATCGTTCGATGAATCAAGGTGAAACGTGGGAGAAAATTTCACCCGATTTGACCAACGGAAAAGTAGAAGGCAACGTGGCTTTTGGAACCATCACAACCCTTTCAGAAAGTAAATTACAATTTGGTTTGTTGTATGTAGGAACTGATGATGGAAAGATCCAACTATCAAAAGATGGTGGCGCATCATGGCAACTCATTTCGACCAATTTACCCCAAAATTTATGGGTTTCACGCGTTGCTGCTTCGTCTCATGTTAAAGAGCGTGTGTATGCAACTTTAAACGGATATCGAAATGACGATTTTACAGCGAAAATCTACGTTTCAGACGATTTTGGAACAACATGGAAAAGCATTTCATCGGTGCCCAATAGTCCGGTTAACGTGATTCTAGAAGATACAATCAACGAAAATCTGTTATTTGCGGGAACCGACAACAATCTTTATGTTTCTTTAGACAGAGGAAATTCGTGGGAGCCATTTTCAAACGGAATGCCCAATGTTGCTGTACACGATTTGGTCATCCAAACGAAAGCCAACGACTTGATTGTGGGAACGCACGGACGCTCGATATACAAAGTAAACGTGTCTAAACTGCAAGATCTACGACCCGTAATTACAGCAAAATCATTGCATCTTTATCCTATTGACAAACGAACAAAATCCGATCGATGGGGAGAAAAAAGAGACGCATGGGGAAAAGTAATTGAGCCTAAAACGCAGATTTGGTTCTACTCCAATTCGGCTCAAGAAGTAATGTTAACCGTTCAAAACGATAAAAAAGCAACAGTTTACAGTAAAAAAGTTACTGCCAAAAAAGGACTTAACCTGATTGATTTTGATTACAGTATGGCTAAAAATGATGCTCAAAACTGGAACAAGAAAGATAAGAAAATAAGCATTAAAGAAGCTAAGAATGGACTCTATTATTTACCTGCCGGGAAGTATTTAATAACCGTTCAAAGTCAGGATAAAAAAGATTCGGTCGATTTAGAAATTCTAGAAAATAAAAAATAACATGAAGAACACCATCGCCGCAGTCATTAGTTTGCTTTCGTTTTTGATGTATTCACAAAACAAATCACCCTATCAATTATTTGATAGAAACGGCAAGAAAACCACGTATGATAAATTGCTCAAAGCATCGTTATCTACTGAAGTAGTGCTTTTTGGCGAACACCATAATAATTCAGTCGTGCATTGGTTACAACTCGAACTCACCAAAGACATTGCTCAAAAAAGAGAAATTGTGTTAGGCGCAGAAATGTTGGAAGCCGACAATCAAAAACAACTGGATGCGTATTTACAAGGAGAAATCAACCAAAAACAATTGGATTCAACGGCTCGTTTATGGTCGAACTATGAAACCGATTACAAGCCATTAGTCGATTTTGCCAAAGAACTCAAAGTGCCATTCATCGCCACCAATATTCCCAGACGTTATGCCAGTATGGTGTTCAAAAAAGGATTAGAAGAATTGCAAACTTTGCCCGATACCGACAAAATGTGGATTGCGCCTTTACCTATTGAATTTGATTTGAATCTGCCCGGATATAAAGCCATGCTCGACATGCAAGGCGGACACGCGGGCGACAAAATGCCCAAAGCACAGGCTATAAAAGATGCAACTATGGCGTATTTTATCAATAAAAATTTGAAAGCAAATACTGTTTTTATTCATTACAACGGAACCTATCATTCGGATAACTTTGAAGGAATTAATTGGTACCTCAAAAAAAAGAATCCTGCTATTAAAATTATTACCATCGCTACGGTCGAACAGAAAGACCTTGCCAAATTAGAGCAAGAACATTACAATAAAGCCGATTTTATTCTCGTTATAGATGAAGATGTGACGAAAACGTATTAGATTTTCTGATAAAGAACTTTTTAATTACTTTTGACTCAGTTATTCAACTCACACCATTTTACATTATGAAAACGACTTACGGATATTTTTTATTACTATTAATCGGATTATCATTTACATCGTGCACCGATTCGGATGATGAATTGGAAGAGCCGATGTTGTATTTCAAATTCAAATTCGATCCTACTCAAGCGCGATTGAATAATTTGGGAGTGATTGCTGGAGTTCCTGCAGGTCATGCCGGACAATCGCCAATTTTTAATAGCATTTCTGCGCATTATATAGAAATGGCTCAAGAAGGAAGCACGCCACTTGGATTGGGAGAAATCCTCTATCATGCACCCGAAACTACTGCGGGTGGCGACATTGCAATCGATTTTAGTCAAGCAAAAATTGTAGCCGAAGATGAAATCTTTTTTGCGATTCCATTGCGACTAGTCAATCCCGGAACCTATCGATGGATGCGCGTTTCGTTGTCGTATCAAAACTATCAAATTTCAGTTCGTGAAGCGGGCGTAGATTATCCCGGAACTTTAGCGAGTTTTGTAGGCTACAATACCTACATCAACACGTTCAATATTGGAAGTAATCCATTTGTAGTAAACGCAAATAGACTTCAAGGCTATTGGGCTTTTGCCTTAAACGATATTCCCTTTTCAACTTCAGGACAAGCGCCTGTTGGAGCTACAACCGTTCCGAATCCGTTGTGGAATTCCTCTCCAATACCTGATGGTTCGTGTGTCGTTACCGGAAATTTCCTCAATCCTCTCGTTGTTGACGGAAATGAAAAGCAAGATGTTACCGTTACACTTTCCTTATCAACCAACAAAAGTTTCGAATGGGTAGACGGAAATGGCAACGGAAAATACGAACCAAATTTAGGTGAAAATGTAGTAGACATGGGCTTGAGAGGTTTGATTCCGAGTTACTAATCACAGTTTTGTTCAACCGATTTACCTTAAAAACACTAGATTAATTAGTTGAAAATCAACAACTGTTAAACTCACTTTAAATTGATTATAAATTACTACGAAAAGGTTGTAGTTAATATCAAATAGCTGTATTTTTGTTTGATTTTTTAAACAAAATATTCAAAAATATGGCTAAATCTTCTTTATTGAGTTCGTCCATTGCGAGAAAAGTAGCTATGGCGCTCTCGGGACTATTCTTAATTACCTTTTTATCACTTCACTTTTTTGTCAATTCAATCTCTGTAATCGATCAAGACACCTTCAATGAGTTCTCTCATTTTATGGGAAATAACGGTTTGGTTCAATTTGTAATGCAACCTATTTTAATTCTTGGTGTGGTATTTCACTTTGTGATGGGATTTGTTTTAGAATTAAAAAACAGAAGTGCTCGACCGATTCAATACGCGAAATACGACGGCTCTAAAAATTCTTCTTGGGCTTCTAGAAACATGATTATTTCTGGATTGGTAGTGTTGGCCTTTTTAGGTTTGCACTTTTACGATTTTTGGGTTCCCGAAATGATGTACAAATACGTAGATGTTAAGCCAATCGATGAAACCAGATACTACTGGGAATTAGTACACAAATTTGAAAGTCCAGTGCGAACAGGTTTGTATTGCGTATCTTTCCTATTGTTGTCGTTGCACTTGTGGCACGGATTCAACTCGTCGTTCCAATCCGTTGGATTCAACAATAAATTTTCAAAAACCATTCACAAATTAGGATATGCTTTTGCGATAATTGTTCCTTTCGGATTCATTTTCATCGCTTTATTTCATCATTTTAATCATTAATATCAATCTCTGTAATGAAACTAGATTCTAAAATACCAGAAGGACACATTTCACAGAAATGGACCGATTATAAAGATCATTTAAAATTAGTGGCACCCAATAACCGTCCGAAAATTGATATTATTGTGGTAGGAACCGGTTTAGCTGGTGCTTCTGCTGCCGCTTCTCTAGGTGAAATGGGATACAATGTAAAAGCATTTTGTTTTCAAGATTCACCACGCCGTGCGCATTCTATTGCAGCTCAAGGCGGAATCAACGCAGCCAAAAACTACCAAAACGACGGCGACAGTACGTTCCGATTGTTTTACGATACCATCAAAGGTGGTGATTACCGTGCCCGGGAAGCAAACGTTCACCGTTTAGCTGAAGTGTCGAGCAACATCATCGACCAATGTGTGGCACAAGGTGTTCCTTTTGCCCGCGATTACGGCGGATTATTAGATAACCGTTCGTTTGGTGGAACTCAAGTTCAACGTACGTTTTACGCCGCTGGACAAACGGGTCAACAATTATTACTAGGTGCGTATTCGGCTTTATCACGACAAATTGGTCTCGGTAGAGTGAAAATGTACAACCGTCACGAAATGCTCGATTTAGTAAAAATTGACGGAAAAGCACGCGGAATCATCGCGCGTAATTTAGTAACCGGAGAATTAGAACGCCATTCGGCACATGCTGTTGTCATTGCTACTGGAGGTTACGGAAACGTGTATTTCCTTTCGACTAATGCCATGGGAAGTAACGTAACGGCGGGTTGGAAAATCCACAAACAAGGCGCGTTATTCGCTAATCCGTGTTTCGTTCAAATTCACCCAACGTGTATTCCGGTTCACGGAACCAATCAAGCTAAATTAACGTTGATGTCGGAATCATTGAGAAACTCAGGTCGTATCTGGGTTCCGAAAAAGAAAGAAGATGCAGCTGCGATTCGCGAAGGTCGTCTAAAACCAACCGAATTGAAAGAAGACGAAAGAGATTATTTCCTCGAAAGAAGATATCCAGCATTTGGAAACTTAGTGCCACGTGATGTTGCTTCCCGAGCAGCCAAAGAGCGTTGCGACGAAGGACACGGAATCGAAGCCAACGACACCAATGAAGGTGTGTACTTAGATTTCTCTACCGAAATTCAAAATAAAGGAAGACAAGCCGCTTACGCGAAAGGAAATCACAACCCAACTCCCGAAGAAGTGACAACCTTAGGAAAACAATGGTTGGAAGAAAAATACGGTAATTTATTCGCAATGTACGAAAAAATCACCGACGAAAATCCGTATGAAACTCCAATGAAAATCTATCCTGCCGTGCATTACACCATGGGTGGCGTTTGGGTGGATTACAATTTACAATCTACTATTCCGGGTTGTTTCGTAGCGGGAGAAGCTAACTTCTCTGATCACGGGGCTAACCGACTTGGAGCTTCGGCCTTGATGCAAGGTTTAGCCGACGGGTATTTTGTGTTGCCATACACAGTTTCCAATTATCTAGCAGATGAAATTCGTACCGGAACCATTGCAACCGATGCGCCCGAATTTGCAGAGGCGGAAAACCGAGTGAAAGAACTCATCAATAAATTCATCACTAACGACGGATCGAAAACTGTAGATCATTTCCACAAACGCCTAGGATTGATCATGTGGAATAAAGTCGGAATGGGTCGTAATGAAGCCGGTCTAAAACAAGCCGTTGCCGAAATCGCCGCTCTAAAAGAAGAATTTTACAAAGAGGTATACGTTCCAGGAAGTGCAGACGAATTGAATCCCGAATTAGAAAAAGCGCTCCGCGTAGCCGATTTCATCGATTTAGGTCAGTTGATGGCCATGGACGCGTTGCAACGTAACGAATCGTGTGGCGGTCACTTCCGAGAAGAATATCAAGATTCTGAAGGTGAAACCCTTCGTGACGACGAAAACTTTTCGTTCGTAGGCGCTTGGGAATACAAAGGAAACGACATCAGTCAGTCGGAATTGCACAAAGAAGAATTGAAATACGAGTTTATCAAAATCGCAGCTAGAAATTATAAATAATTAAGCACATGGCTACCAAGAAAAACATCAATATAAACCTCAAAATTTGGCGTCAAAAGAACGCTAAAGAAAAAGGAAAAATAGTCGATTATAAATTGGACAACGTTTCAACTGACAGTTCTTTTCTAGAAATGTTAGACCAATTGAACGAGCAATTAATCAACCAAAAGCAAGAACCTGTAGCGTTTGATCATGATTGCCGTGAAGGAATATGCGGAATGTGTTCGTTGTACATCAACGGACGTGCGCACGGACCCGAAACAGGCACAACGACCTGTCAGCTACACATGCGAAAATTTAAAGACGGTGAAACGATTTTTATCGAACCGTGGAGAAGTAAAGCATTTCCAGTAGTGAAAGATTTAGTGGTAGATCGCAGTGCGTTCGACCGAATCCAACAAGCAGGCGGATTCGTATCAGTAAACACATCCGGACGAACCATCGATGCCAACGCGACACCCATTCCAAAAGATGACGCCGACAAAGCTTTTATGGCCGCAGCGTGTATCGGTTGCGGAGCGTGCGTAGCGAGTTGTAAAAACGGATCAGCCATGCTGTTCGTAGGCGCAAAAGTATCGCAATACGCTTTATTACCGCAAGGAAAAGTCGAAGCAACGCAACGTGTCTTAAACATGGTACGCCAAATGGACGAAGAAGGTTTCGGAAATTGTACCAACACCGGCGCTTGCGAAGTGGAATGTCCAAAAGGAATTTCCCTAGAAAACATCGCCCGCATGAACCGCGAATATTTAGCGGCAAGCTTGAAATAAAACAATACATCAATTTACATAACCCTCTTAGAGTTTCAAACTCTAAGAGGGTTTTTTCTAAGTAGTTTTGTTTTTTTATTGGGGCGTTACCCAGTTGCAGAAATCCAGTAGTCATCAAACGCATTTTCATAGCAACTGGGTCAGGCTGTCCGTTGCAAGTCCGCGCTTCGTCGTTCCTCCTCGCTGTGGGCTTTCCACTACCATCCTTAACGCAAAAATCAGTATATTTGAAGTTCATTTATATCCTATGAAAAAAGCAATCCTTCTGATTTTTTTGCTGTTCATCAGCCTTATTTCCAGTGCACAAAACGTAAAATTGATGACGTACAACATCCGTCTAGACATAGCCAGCGATGGCGAAAACGCATGGCCAATCCGAAAGGAATACTTGTTTTCTCAATTGGCTTTCTACGAACCTGATGTCCTCGGAATCCAAGAAGCGCTTCCGCATCAAGTAATCGAAATGGCTACCGCTTTGTCTTCCTACAATTACGTTGGAACCGCTCGAGACGGCATTGGAAAAGGAGAATCATCCAACATTTTTTACAAAAAAGAACGGTTCGAACTGCTCCAACACAACACGTTTTGGCTGTCAGAAACACCCGAAAAAATCTCCAAAGGTTGGGATGCCGCACTCAACCGAGTGTGTACGTACGCACTTTTAAAAGACAAAAAAACCAAGAAGACATTTTGGGTGTTCAACACGCATTTGGATCATATGGGCGAACTGGCGCGCACCAATTCCATTCGACTCATTCTTTCCCAAATAAAAACCCTCAACACCAAAAATTACCCCGTATTTTTTATGGGCGATTTTAATTCAGAACCCACCGAAGAACGCATCATCAACCTCAAAAAAGAAATGATGGATAGCCAAGATGCTTCTGAAGAAAAACCATTTGGGCCAAATGGAACGTTTAATGCATTCCAACACAACAAACCCGTCACCACACGCATTGATTATATTTTTGTTTCCAAAAACCATAATGTAAAAGTGGTGAAATACGCCGTTTTGAGCGATTCAAAAGACTTGAAATACCCCTCGGATCATTTACCAGTTTATGCAGAAATACGTTTTTAATTAGATACGATTTTTTATCTTTGACCTAAACCAACACACAGCATGAAAAAACTTCTTTTAACCGTATTTGTATTCATTCATTTCGTTTCATCCGGACAAAATCTTTCCCAATACGTAAATCCCATGATAGGTACTGGCGGTCACGGGCACACGTATCCGGGTGCAACCGTGCCATTCGGAATGGTACAATTATCTCCTGATACGCGCATCGATGGAAGTTGGGACGGTTGTTCGGGTTATCACTACGACGACCCAATCATTTACGGATTTTCACATACGCATCTCAATGGAACCGGTTGCACCGATTACGGCGACATCATGCTCATGCCTACCATGGGCGAACCAAATCTGACTCCGAAAGAATATGCTTCGTCGTTTTCTCATACCAACGAAAAAGCATCCGCCGGTTTTTATTCAGTGAAGTTAGACAAACACAATATTGATGTCAATTTGACCGCTTCTACACGCGTAGGTTTTCATCGGTATACCTTTAATAGCAATGGACAAGCCAATATTATTCTCGATTTAAACCATAGAGATAAATTGCTATATGGCGATGTGAAAATCATCGATAGCAAAACCATTCAAATCTTAAGAAGAAGTGAAGCTTGGGCTAAAGATCAATACGTGTATGCCCAAATTGAATTCAGCGTTCCGATGCAAATTACAAAATTGCGCACCATCGGATTTGTGCCCGCTAAAACAACCGACACCTTTTTTTCGGGAACACAATTGGCCTTGAGTTTTTCCAAACAAGTTACAAAAGGCGAACAGATTTTGGTAAAAGTCGCCCTTTCTCCAACCAGTTATGAAGGTGCAAAATTGAACAGTTCCGAAATTAAAGATTGGAATTTTTTAAGCGTAAAAAAAGAAGCCGAACAATTGTGGAACCAAGAACTCTCTAAAATCCAAATCACCGAAACCAATAAAGATAAGTTGGCGATTTTTTATACGGCATTATATCACACGATGTCGCAACCCAACATTGCGCAAGACATTGACGGAAAATACCGCGGTCGAGACAATAAAGTTCATAACGGCGAAGGATTTGATTACTATACTGTATTCTCGCTTTGGGATACGTTTCGGGGCGCACATCCATTGTACACGTTAATCGACAAAAAAAGAACGGCCGATTTCATCAATACATTTCTAAAGCAATACGAACAAGGCGGCCGATTACCCGTATGGGAATTGGCGTCGAACGAAACTGATTGCATGATTGGCTACCATTCGGTTTCGGTAATGGCCGACGCGATGGTAAAAGGCATCAAAGGATTTGATTACGAAAAAGCCTTCGAAGCTGCCAAACATTCGGCTATGCTCGATCATTTAGGATTAGAAGCGTATAAACGACAAGGATTCATTTCGATGGACGACGAACACGAAAGCGTTTCTAAAACCGTCGAATATGCTTACGACGATTGGTGTATCGCACTAATGGCAAAGCTTTTGAACAAAAAAGAAGACTACGATTATTTTATGAAGCGTTCTCAAAGTTGGAAAAATGTTTTCGATTGGACTACGGGTTTTATGCGTCCGAAGAAAAACGGCGGCTGGGACAAACCGTTCGACCCTAAAGAAATCAATAATAATTTTACCGAAGGAAATGCTTGGCAGTATACTTTTTTTGTACCACAAGATATACCCGGAATGATCGAAGCCTATGGAGGTGCTCAAAAATTCGAAACCAAACTCGACGAAATGTTCAACAGCGAAAGTAAAACTACAGGTCGCGAGCAAGTTGACGTTACGGGTTTAATTGGGCAATACGCCCACGGAAACGAACCAAGTCATCACATGGCGTATTTGTACAATTACATCGGAAAACCCGAAAAAACCAATCAAAAAGTAAAGTACATTTTAGACAACTTCTACAAAAATGCACCCGACGGATTGATTGGTAACGAAGATTGCGGACAAATGAGTGCGTGGTATGTGTTGAGCACGATGGGAATCTACTCGGTGACGCCAGGCCAAGAATTTTGGTCAACGACGAACCCGTATTTTGACACTATAAGTTTGAATTTAGAAGACGGGAAACCACGAACGATTACCAAAAAATCATTCAAAAGTTATTTGTCGGTTTTGGGAACAAGCAATGAAAAGTATGCAACGAGCGAAATCATGGACTTTGCGACAACAACCAATTTGGACTTTAAAAAGAAAAATACCACTCCAGTTCCTGTGATTGTTGCCGAAAGCAAATCGTTTAAAGATAAAATGAAGATTGAAATCCAATCCGTTAATAAAAATGATAGTGTAAAATATTATGTTTTTACTAAAGACACGAGTATGGTATTTATACCTTATAAAAAATATGAAAATTCATTTGAAATCGATACATCTTCTCGAATTGTAGCTTATTCAGAAAATAATAACAATAAAAGTGGTGAAGTTTCCGCAACGTTCTTCAAAAAACCCAACAATTACGCCATCGACATCAAATCCAAATACGATCCGCAATACCATGCAGGCGGACCAGACGGATTGTTAGATGGCATTCACGGCACCGAAAACTGGCGCAAAGGAGATTGGCAAGGCTACCAAAAACAAGATTTCGAATGTGTAATCGACCGAAAAGTTGCATCGCCGATTCAATCCATTAGCGCTACTTTTTTACAAGATCAACGTTCTTGGATTTTGATGCCAACCAAAGTAGAATATTATGTTTCTAATGATAATGTCAATTTCACATTAGTCGAAACCATTACCAATAAAGTTGATCCTAAAAAAGACGAAAACACCATTCAATCCTTTGATTCTAAAAAAGCTGTTGAATCGGCTCGATACATAAAAGTAAAAGCGTACAACTATGGCAAATTACCTGAATGGCATTTGGGTTATCCGTACAATGGCGACGCATATATTTTTGTTGATGAAATAACTGTAAAATAATTTTAGTAACCCTTCTAGAGTTTAAAACTCTGGAAGGGTTTTTCAAACGAACATAGATGAAAATAGCCCTTATCCAAACCGAATTACATTGGGAAAACCCCAATAAGAACATAGCCTGTCTTACCGAAAAGATAAACTCTATTTCGCAATATGTCGATTTGATTGTGTTGCCCGAAATGTTCACGTCAGGCTTTACCATGAATCCGCAACACGTGGCCGAAAACATGCAAGGCGAAACGATTTCATGGTTAAAAGAAACGGCAAAAACTAAGAATTGCGCCATCACCGGAAGTTTAGTTGTTGAAGAAAACGGGAACTATTACAACCGTTTGGTTTTTGTTTTTCCCACAGGTGAAATTCAGCAGTACGATAAACGCCATTTATTCACATTGGCAGGCGAAGATCAAGTATATACAGCAGGAAAAGAAAAATTGATAGTTGAGTACAAAGATTTCAAAATTTGTCCGCTGATATGCTACGACTTGCGTTTTCCGGTTTTTTCTAGAAATGTAGAGGATTATGACGTATTAATTTATGTTGCCAATTGGCCCAAACCACGTGTGAATGCTTGGGATATTTTACTCAAAGCACGCGCTGTAGAAAACATGAGTTATGTGATTGGTGTGAATCGGGTAGGAACCGACGAGAATAACTTAGAGTACGTTGGTCATTCGCAAGCCGTTGATTTTTTTGGGAATTACATTCAAGAACCGCACGAAACAGAAGGCGTTTTTACAGTAGAATTCAATAAAGAAATCCTGTTGGAAACCCGAAAAAAATTAGCATTTTTAGACGATAAAGATACTTTTGAAATCCAATAACTTCGTACTTCGTTCTCGTCCTTCTAACTTCCTACTTCGGTCCTATATCAAACGGTTGTTCGACATCCCAATTGGCGCGGACATCAATTTCTTTCGCAAAATAAATTACTTCCTCTGATTGGCGTTTTTCAATATAATTTCCGGCATCCCAGACCCCGTTTTTATTGTCGTCATAAACCACACGAAGCGTATATTTTTTAGGTTCAATTAAATCAAAAAATACTTTGGTATCTTTTTCCACAACTTCCCGTTCCATTACTACGCCTTTTTCATCTGTAATTTCAACGATTACAGGATAACGTTGTACACGTTCCAATATAACCCTTAAATTTCCGTAATCACTGGTATTTCGAGTAGAAAGCGTATAGGTTAATGTGTCGTTTTTCTTCTCGTAAAAATCAGTCAACGCGCCTGGGAAAACGGTCAATTTGTATTTTTCTAGCGGTTGTTTTTCAAAATCAAACACCACTTCTTGTTTCCATTCGTCGTAAGTAGTCGTAAAAGTAACTGCAACAGAATCTTTATTAAATAACTTAATTTTCGACGCGTCAATGGCCGTCAACGGAATCGACGAAATGACTCCGAATTTTTTTCTAAACGCCAAGTCGCCTCCAGTACTGCCCGAAAACGACAACGTATCTTTTTTCTGGTCTTTTATTTTCACCATATAATCGGCTGAAAATCCGTTTTTAACAATCGAAACGGCGAGTGAATCGTTTTTTATCGGTGGAAACCAAATTTGCAACGAATCTTTTTTGGGCAATTGCGTCACTTTAATCGGAACCACAACACCCGCTTTTTTCACCTCAATTTTCACCTCTTTCGGATTACCTTGATAACCCATAGTCATTCTATTTCCTGAAGCCTGACTCGGTTTTAATACTTTGAATGGGAGTTCTTCTTTAAACAATTCCAATTGAAACAACGTATCCGTCGGAATCGAAATCGCCTCTTTTATAAAACCAATTTTATCCGTTTTAGGATCAAATTTATTATTGTTGTTGGCGTCTTTTATGGCAATCAATTGGTATTTTCCTTCTTTAATGTTTTCTAATTTTATCGCGTCTCCACTTTCTAAACTGTTTGAAAGATACCGTGGAACTTCTTTATAAATCGTAGAATCATTAAATTTTTCATTGATTTCATACAACATCACTGAAACCGAAGTGTCGGTTTTTAAATCAATCGCGTCTTTCAGTTTGACACCCAAAGTCAGCGAATCAATATAACTTCCCGTTGAAAAAACGTACTTAAACTGATTTAAAATATTGCCTTCGTTGTTATCTTCAATGCTTTGTCCGAAATTCAAACTATAGGTTGTGTTGGGTTGCAGCGTATCGTTGAGTTTGATGGTGATGAATTTACTCGCATTGTACGGCAATACATCAGGTTTGTTCTTCATCAAAGGCGAAATAATCAGTTGTTTGCTGACGTTTTTCAACTTCACATATTCGTTAAAATAGAGCTTGATTTCTTTCCCATTAAAGTTCGTTGCGCCATTTTCGGGCGAGCTGCCTCTCAAAACCGGAGCCAAAGTGTCTTTTAATCCACCAGTTATATTTCCGCGTTTCGCGCAACCTACCACCGCAAGTGCCACAACCAATAAGAAGTAAGAAACAAAAGATTTTTGCATGTCCATGAATTAGCAGGCACAAAATAACAATTATAATTTCTCTATTTGAAATATTTTATCATTAAATTAATACAGCAAAAACTTCATCAAAATACAGGAGCAATTCTTTCTCAATAACAATCTGTGAAAATCTGTGCAATCTGTGTTTAGTTTTGAAGCTCATCCTGCTTTCCGCTTCAAGCACTTTTTGTCAAAACCTTTTTTTGATCTGCCCAAAAGTAGCTTCTTGCAGTCGCTCTTTTGAGCCGTCAAAAAATAGTTTTTGCCTTCAAGTGGCTTTCCACTTCACTCAGGGCTAAAACATTCCTAACAGGTTTCAAATACCTGTTCGGTTTTGATAACTAGTGCGACATCGCCATACACAAAACACTCACTTTTACATTCGGAATTTTCAATAAAGCGTTGCAACACTTTTCCAGTGTAGAACCAGTGGTAATAACATCATCGACTAGAATAATATGATTGCCATTTAGCGATATGTCATCAGTAATATCAAACAGGTTTTTGGCCAATTCGGTGCGTCCCAATAAGTTTTTTTTGGTTTGTGTTTTGGTGTATAAATTCCGAATCAGCAAATTTTCTTCAAACGGAATATTCAAATTTTCTGATAAAGCTTTACCAAAACTAGTCACCTGATTGTAGCCGCGTTCTCTCAGTTTTTTCGGATGCAACGGAACCGGAACAATGCACGAAACGTCTTTCATCAGTTCAAGAGGTTTCAGTTCTTCAGCAAACCAATAACCTAGCGCCATGCCAATTTCTTCATGCCCTTTGTATTTCAATTTGTGAATCAGTTCTTGAACGCGACCTTTTTTGTGAAAATAAAGGAAAGCCGCGGCAAATTCTACCGGAACTTTTCCGTAAAATTTCGAAAAGGCTTCGTTATTCGGATTGAGAACGTGATGAGTAAGTGGGATTTCGTGTCGGCATCGGGTGCAAAGTACTTTTTCGTCTTGAAGTAAAAACGACTCGCAACCCGCGCAAATCTTGGGATAGAACAGATTAATTAGGCTTGTAAACATAGTATTTGGCTTTGAATAGTATAAAAATAGTAAAATCTACCATACAATTCAGAATTTAGTTCTTTTTTTAATCGCACTTTTTATATTTTTGCACCACTATGGCAAAACAAGAAGATTTATTTAAAAATGTAGTTTCGCATGCAAAAGAGTACGGATTTATTTTCCCTTCCAGCGAAATTTACGACGGATTAAGTGCAGTATACGACTACGCACAAAACGGTGTTGAATTAAAGAAAAACATACGCGAATACTGGTGGAAAGCAATGGTGCAAATGCACGAAAACATTGTGGGTTTAGACGCCGCTATTTTGATGCATCCAACCACTTGGAAAGCTTCAGGTCACGTGGATGCGTTCAACGATCCGTTAATTGACAACAAAGATTCGAAAAAAAGATACAGAGCCGACGTTTTAATTGAGGATTACGCCGAAAAATTAAACCTAAAAGCCAAAAAGGAAATCGAAAAAGCACGCGAGCGTTTTGGCGATTCTTTTGATGAAGAACAATATAAAACTACCAATCCACGGGTAATGGAATACCTTTCGAAAGAAAGAGAAATTCTGGAGCGTATGGCTAAATCGCTCGGAAACGGAGATTTAGACGATGTAAAAGCCTTAATCGAAGAATTGGAAATTGCTTGTCCGGAAAGCGGTTCACGCAATTGGACCGATGTGAAGCAATTCAACCTTATGTTTGGAACCAAACTCGGTGCCTCGGCAGAAAACGCAATGGATTTATACCTGCGTCCGGAAACGGCACAAGGAATTTTTGTAAACTTCCTCAACGTTCAAAAAACAGGACGTATGAAGATTCCGTTTGGAATTGCTCAAACGGGTAAAGCGTTTCGAAACGAAATTGTAGCGCGACAATTCATCTTCCGTATGCGTGAATTCGAACAAATGGAAATGCAATTCTTTGTAAAACCAGGCGAAGAGATGAAATGGTACGAATACTGGAAAGAAACACGTTTGAACTGGCATTTATCGCTCGGTTTAGGAAGACAAAATTACCGTTTCCACGACCACGAAAAATTGGCACATTACGCCAATGCTGCGGCGGATATCGAATTCAACTTCCCATTCGGATTTAAAGAATTAGAAGGAATTCACTCAAGAACCGATTTTGACTTAAAAGCACACGAGCAATATTCAGGTAAAAAACTTCAGTATTTTGACAACGAAACGAATTCGAATTACGTCCCGTATGTAGTTGAAACTTCGGTTGGTTTGGACCGTATGTTTTTAGCCGTTTTTGCCACTTCCTTAAAAGAAGAAACTTTGGAAGACGGTTCTACACGTACCGTTTTGGCTTTGCCATCGGTTTTGGCGCCAACCAAAGCAGCGGTTTTACCACTAATTAAAAGAGACGGTTTGCCTGAAGTTGCACAAAGCATCATCGACGATCTAAAATGGGATTTCACAGTTGCGTACGACGAAAAGGATGCGGTTGGAAGACGTTACAGAAGACAAGACGCCTTAGGAACGCCATTTTGTATTACGGTGGATCATCAAACGTTAGAAGATCAAACGGTAACGATTCGCCATAGAGACTCGATGAAGCAAGATCGCGTAAAAATCACTGAATTAAGGGACATCATCAACACCGAAGTTTCGATGAGAAATTGGTTGATGAGAACGAAGTAGCGATTTACACGAATTTGCACGAAATCAAAGAATAAAAAAATGCACTGAAAACAATTCAGTGCATTTTTTTGTTTTAAAGTATTTCAGAATAAAGTACTTCTATTTGTTTCGATAAATTTTTCACAAACCAAATTCGTGTAATCTACAGTTTAATTTTTTTCGTGCAAATTCGTGTTTAATTATCATCTTCGCTGGGCACAATTTCGCTCGACACAAAATCCTTTACCCGTTGCCATGTTTTTTCGTTAAGTGAATAATAAATGTTGTTTCCAACGTTTTTTCCTTTAATCAATTTCACCCGTTTCAATTCGGATAAGTGTTTGGAAACGGTAGATTGCGCTAATGGCAGCATCACCAAAAAATCACCACACGTACTTTTAGGATTACTCATCAAAAGCTGAATAATTTTCAAGCGAGCTGGATTTCCTAATGCTTTTAATACATCGGCCATTTCGTTAATTTTAAAGGCAAATCCGAATGTTTTAGTAATTCCCATATCGCTATGTATAGATTATTGAAAAAAAAAGTTATTGGGATTAATTTTTTACAAAGAAAAGAAAAAAATAGGTGGTAAAAACACAAAAAGAAGTAATTATTTAGGGTAAAAATATTTTGTAATATCGCCATAAGGCAATAGTGCTTCAAGAGCAGTAGAGTTTTCGTTTAAAGAAGAGTTTATCGGATTAAAAACCAATAGACTATTTTCTGTTTATTTAACACAAAAAGGTACTTGGTCGAACTTTTTAATCCGTTTAACTAAAATATAGGTTTTGTTGAAAAAAAGCCTTTAAAAAATGGGTTTACTATGATATAAATCGTCTATTTTAGTACAGAAATTCAGAAGAATTCAATTAGTTTCCCCAAAACTATCATTCGCTTTTTTATTTGTTTTCCTACTCTTGCTATCCCAAAAAGGACAGCAATTGAATAGAAGTTTTACATTTGTAATCATCGACGACGATCAAAACACAGTTTTGAAAACTAAGGCCATAGCTGAAAGTTTTCAAAATTTTTCTTGTGTGGGCACGGCGACGACATACGAAGACGGAATGGATTGCGTTTTGGAGAAGAATCCATCTTTAATTTTTCTAGAAGTCAACCCAGAAAATGCAAGTTCAAATCTCTCTTTGGGCTTCATCAACGAATTGTACCGCTATTTTCCGGTTGTTCCAAAAATAATCATCACTTCAAGATCAAATGAATCTGCTTTTGAAGCCATAAAACACGGTGTTTATGATTATCTCATCAAACCCGTAGATCAAAAAGAACTCCGAAAAACCATAGCTCGATTGAATCGGGATTTCAATTCGGTTGCGCCAATTGTTTCTGATATGCCTTCAGAATCAAAAACAGTGTATGACGAGGCCGAAAATAACGATGTTTTCGAAAAAGAAGAATCAACAGATCAGGAGCATGTGATCATTGAACCCAACGATTTTTTGACTCATGAAACACAAGAATTAGAGGAAAAACTTGATGTTATTCCGTTGCACTCCAATGAAAACTCGAGTGTTACTTTTTCCGACGGACATTCCAAAGAGAAACCACTGATTATTTGTGTAAAATCGTATGGTGATTACCGATACATCAATGCTAAAGATATTTGCTATTTGCAAGCTGACAACAACTCGACCGACATTCATTTGGCGAGCGGTGAAATGATTACGGCATTTAAAACATTGAAGCACTTTGAAGGCGTTTTAAAATATCCATTCATCCGCATTCACAATAGCTACATTGTGAACATCGATTTTGTATCGAGAATCCACACTGGGAATGCAGTGTGTCACATTAAAGAAACGACGACCAAACTTCCGTTTTCTAAATCCTACAAGGAAAACATTGATGCTGTGATCAATACGATCGCATCCGGAAATTACTTAGAAATATAAAAGGTAACATTTTTTTACTAATTTTATGTTTCTAAAAACTTGTATATGCACGTAAATTTATTAATTGTCGACGACCATTTATCTATTATTGAAGGGTATAAATCGATTTTATCCTACAACACTTCCCACACTATAGATACAACAGCTGCAACCTCTTTAGAGATGGCGTATCGAATTATTACGAGTCAGCCCAAACCCACTTTTGATGTTGTTTTTATTGATTTAACACTTCCTGAGTATCCCGAAAAAGGATTGCATGCCGGAGATGATTTAATTGCGGTAGTCCGGCAACATTTACCAGAGGCAAAAGTGGTGATACTTACTTCGCATTCCGAATCGATTTTGTTTTATCGGATCTTAAACGAAAGTGACCCGGATGGTATTTTAATCAAAAGCGATTTTACTTCTGAAGAGCTTTTAGTCGCTTTTGATGCCATTGTAAGCGGAGAACCGTACTACAGTTCAACCATCATAAAATACAAAAAGCAATTGGTTCCTGCCAATAAAATATTTGATGCGTACAATCGTCAGATCATTCAACTGCTTTCGCAAGGTGTTAAAACCAAGAACATACAAGAAATCCTTCACCTATCTAAAAGCGCTGTAGATAAGCGTAAAGCAAACATTAAAGACATGTTGGGTATTGATAAAGGAAATGATGAAGATTTGATCAGAGAAGCCCGAAAACAAGGCCTGATTTAGTTTTCGTAAAATATACACTTTTTGCCTACTTTTTTTGAAATGTAACGACCTACTTTTATCGTATCATATTAAACGCCAACACGATGAAAGGATTATACATCTACATTACGATTTGTTTTACAGTAGTTTTACTGTCAAAATCGGCCTTCTACTTAAAAATTCTCATTAGTTTACTTTACCTCTACGGTATTTATCATTACTTCTATTTAAGGGAAAGGAAATAATTTTTCAATTTTAAGCATAAAAAAACAGCCTTGCCATTATATGTTTTGGACGACACATAGCAAGACTGCGAATAATTAAAAATTATACACAAAATTATGAAAAAAAGAATCATAATTCCAATTTTCTTGTTTTTTGTTTTGCCTTATTTAATTACTGCACAAGAAAGCCCATTACAACAAGAAGAATACTCAATTTATTGCTCCGAATTCTCTATTGAAGTTGACGGGTTTGAAGTAGCTGATTCTGCCCAAATTTATGTATGCTGCGGCGGATTGTTTCAGGATTCAGCTATTCCTTGTAAACTACTTAATAAAGCCAACTACGAATCCTTTTCGGGTCAATCTGATGTGATGTATAATCTTGATAAAAATGGATTTTTGATATCCGAATTGTTAATTCCTATTAAAAATAAAGTAGCCAAACTAAAGAAACTTTCTGTAATTGATAGTTCGACTTTTTTGCTGGGAAATAATGGGGCAATTACTATAAAGAAAGGAAATTATAGCATTACGGCGGACGGTATGGTTTATTTAGAGATAGAATATTTAAAATAGATTATTATGAAAAGAGAAAAGATACTATTACTGGGAATGCTATTGTTCACATCCTTGCACTTTGCACAATCTGATTTAGATCGAGTGATCAAAGGCGGTGAATTATTGCTTGGAGGATTGAGTATTTTAAAAGTAGCCAATTCGAATCCTAAAGTTGATAACAAAGTGATTGAAAGTTTGTGTGTGAAAAACAAATTAGCCGATAAAATCACTGTTAGAATCATGGGTATGAATTCAGAAGGAGAAGAAATTAAAAAGGAGTTAGTCATTCCAAAAGAAGGAAAAGAATGTCTTTTATTACTTCCAAAAGGGATTTATCAATATGAAATAGTGTTGAATAACAATGAAATATATAAAAAAGGCGAGTATAATTTTGAGGATAAAACGACTATGATTGTCAAACATGAGTAAAAAGTAAAATTTTTTAAAAATGTACACTTTTTGTGTACCAAACTCAAAAACACATACCTTAATTTTACTTATTATAATATAAAACAATGAATTAAAACAACTTTAAGGGTAAAGATATGGCTTACCACCATAATGTGACAAATAACAAAAAATGCTTTTCTAGTTTTTTGTTGTAAGAAGGGAAACGTTGTATTGCTTTTACAGGAGTTGGTTTAGCAATGCGATGTAGGATCAAACCAACCATGAAAAAGTCTTGTTGGATATGTTTTGGACGACACGCAAGACAATGAATAATTGAAACAAATAAATTATGAAAAATCTATTATTTTGCTTTTTAATAGCGTTTTTTTTTGTTAGCTGTTCTTCGGCACAAAGTAACTCCTCACAAGAAAGAGGTGGATTTCCAGTAGATATTACATTTTCAACACAGTCAGATTTTATTAGTGAGCATAATGGATGCTTCACAATACAAGTAAGAGTTTACATGACTGCTGCAGGTCAAAGATATTTAGTTGCCTCCGGAAATGCTCAGATAGGTTCTTGTGGAAGAGTTGGTCCAAATAATCCCATTTGTAAAAATGAAGAAATAAAGGGAGATTATTTTATCAATTCTGATTCAAAAGATTTTAAATATTGTTTGACGGAATGTATTAAAGACGAAAGAGTTTACAAACAATATGAGTCTGAAAAGTATAGAATACTTTCTGAGTTAAAAAAGCGTTAACTTTTAACCAAAAACTTGGTGCTGCTTTTGTAGGAGTTGGTTTAGCAATACCAAGCACGATCAAATCAACCAAAAACAGGTCTTGTTATATATGTTTTGGACGACACCAAACAAGACTAAATAATTAAAAATTTTAAAATATGAAAAACTTCTTTTTTGGCTTAGTTGCCACTTTATTGATTTCAAATGCATCATTTGGTCAAAACTTCGAAGAATCTGTAGCTATTAAAATTGGAAATAGAATAGCTGCAAAAAATAGTGGATCAACCAAAAGTGCTAGAACATTTACATTAGTAAATTATGAGAGTGCATATAAGCTTTTGCCGTATTATGTTTTAAATGGTGTAGATTTTACAGATGATGGCAAATATAATGATGTGATAGCTGGAGACGGGATTTACACATCGGTTGAATTATTACCCAATGTTAAATCAAAAACTGATTTAAGCGAAATTTATTTAATGAGTGACAAATTTAGATATGGCGATACCTTAACAAGTGCTAAAGGTAAAATTAAAGTAGGCTGCAAAATTAGATATGTTAGAAAAGGCAAATCGCTTTTGGGAGACGACTGTGCAACTAATTGTTGTGGCTGTATTGAATTTTATGATTGCGAAATATCGATAGAATTCGAATGGTAGAAAACTATAATGCAAATGTAATGAAGAATAAATACCTACTCAGAGCGGTCTCACTAATTATTTTTGTTTTTATTTATTTAGTTTTAACTAGACAATTAGTTTCTGTTTTCTATACTGATGACAATAACAACAATTTGTTCATTATTCAATCAATAATCAAGATGCCATTACTTTTTTTAACTCTTTTTTTGATTTCAAAAGAAAAGAAGTTTAATCATGGTTTCTTGTACAAGAATATTTTTTTAGGTCTATTAATATGCTCTTTGTTAATTTATTTTTCATTACACTTTGCTTATATAAAGATTAGCACTTACAAAGTTTTTGTAACAAGTTATGATTTTTATTCCTACTTATCACAGTGTTTAGTAACAGGATTCTTCGAAGAATTTTTCTTTAGAGTGCTGATATTTGGGTATATATGTTTAGCCTACAGTAATTATCATTATAAAAATTACTATCGTGAAGTAATTTTGACTTCTTTTTTATTTGCGATAGCGCATTTATCTGGAATTTTTAATAAAAATATCGACATGGTAAGTATTGTAAATCAGGTAATGTTCGCGTTTTTAATGGGAATCTTATTACAAGCTCTTATGTATAGATTTAATAATATTTTTTTGAATTCAATTATTCATGGATTGATAAATTTTAACGGAATGCTGAATCAAAAATTATTGAAACTAAAAAGAGTTGAGGAGGAAACAACTCCTTTTGAGGATTTTTCACAATCTCTATTTACATTTATTTTGGTAGGAGTTGTAGTTGTTTTACCAATATTCTATTTTTCTTTTAGAAGAAGAAAAAATCATTTTATCGAAGAGTACTGTGAGTAAAAGATTTCTAAATTTATATAGAGCACTGGCGTTAGAATTGTGAATTAAAAATTATTTTTTGTGCGTTTTTAAATAAATGCAGAAAATGTTGAATCCATAGTATTCAGATAAATCGTAAAAAAAGCAAAAATGTACACTTTTTGTGTACCAAACCTAAAAATCAACGATTTACATTTACTTTATCAGAATTTTTATCAAGTATAAAAGCCGTACAATAAACTAAAAGCCAATCGTATGAATGTTTTATATTTCACTATTCAGAATGAAAATAAGAGTTATGTTTTAATTAGTTTAATTCTAACCTCACTTTTCATTTTATTTAAACTTATGAAATCGAATAAGGGTAAAAAAGAAGAGTCAAAAAGTACGTTGCTCCTTACCATTGTAAGTGTACTGATAACGATTGTGCTTTTTTACATTTTTTAAGACTATTTGTGACTCACGTTGAATTGCCAATTTTGAAGTATATGCAGGTAAAAAAGGTTAAAAGAGTCAGGTAAGCCGGCAATTGAATGCACAAATAGAAAACAGTGATTTTCAGATTTATTCTGAAAATCACTTTGTTTTTGAAGGAAATAGTGTTGAGTTTTTATATTTTAGAGCAAACAATTACACAGAGTATCACAAAGAATTCTCAGAGCAATACAAAGCAATGTCTATGAAACCTTATGCAAAGCGAAGATTCTGCCTTTAGAATATAAAAATCTATGTTTCTATGTGTTTAAAAAAGTAAAAAATGGAGATATTAAAATACCTTATCGTTCTGCTCATTATCGCCTTTGTCTCGTGCACCAAAAAGACAACGATTTCTGATTCCCGCAACGACTCGGTAGAGAAATACCTCAAGCTCGCTAGCATCGACACTTTACCAACAGAAATTCGTAAAAAGCATAATAATAAAGCTTTTTCATTTATTGATTTGGAGAAGAATGATAGTGTGGTGCGGTGGTATTTGTGTGAGGCGGCTTTGCGTTATAATTGGATTAAAGACAGTACAAATTACTATAAAGTTTCAAAACTTCATTACTCAAAATCCATTGAAGCCAATGACACTATCAATCTTGCTAGATTTTATAGGTATAAAGCGGGTTATTTAAAAGACACCTCTAAATTTTTAGATAGCTCATATTTTTATTATTTGAAATCTGAAAAGCTTTATAGAAAATGTGCAGATGAAGAAGCTTTGGGAGTTATTTATTACAATAAGGGGTCAATTTTAAGTTTCATAAATGATTTTTCTGGTGCAGAATTAGAGTATATCAAAGCTGAAAAAATTTTTAAAAAGTTTAAAAATGAAAAAAACCTAATATACTTAGCCAACAATTATGGAAATGTTTATTCAAATATGTTACAACTTAATAAAGCATTAGATATTTATAATGATGGATTAAATAGGATTTATAAGTGCAAGGATCCTTCAATAAAAATTCAAAAATCATTTCTTTTGACAAATATTGCTAGAGTTTATTCTTTGAAAAAGCAATATAGGAAGTCACAAGAATGTTATGAGGAAGCACTGAATTATCCAAATCTTATTAAGAAAGATCTTGGTCTTTACTCATTTATTTTGAATGGAATAGGTGAATGCAAAATGGAATTAAAAATGTATGAGGGTTTAGAGAAACTATTTAATAGAGCAAGTTATTATTCAATAGAAATACAAGATAATGAGAACTTATTTTACATAAACAAATCAATGTCTCAATTATACTTTTTAAAAAAAGACACTTTGATAGCCCAAAAACATGCTAATGAGGCATTGCTTTTTGCAAGGAAAACAAATACACCTTACCATGTTATAAATGCCTTAAAACAAATTGGGATAGTAAATAAAGAAAAAGCTGCATCAGCTATAATTGAATATGATATCCAGATTGATAGTTTATTAAACAGAGAACGAAGAGAGCGTAGTAAGTTTCTAAAAATCCAATTCGAAACCGATGAAATCGCTCAACAAAAAGAAAAAGCCATCAAGCAAAAATGGGTCCAAACTTCAGTCATAACAAGTGTTTTGCTTATCGTTATATTGCTATTTATCATCTATAAACAACGTAGCCAAAAAAAGGAGTTTATTTTGGTTCAAAACCAGCAAAAAGCCAACGAAGAAATCTACCAATTGATGCTCAATCAACAATCCAAAGAAGAAGAAGCCAAACAAAAAGAGAAAAAGCGCATTGCTATTGAACTGCACGATAACGTAATGAATAAACTAGCGAGCACGAGATTCAATTTGTTTTCACTAACCAGAAAAACCGACTCGCAATCACTCGAACAAGCTGTTCATCATATTGATTCAATTAAAGAAGTGGAAGATGAAATTAGAAATATAACCCACGAATTGTCTAAAGAAACGTTTTCAAAAAGCAACAGTTTTGCCTCTTTATTGACCCAGATGATCAACGAGCAAAACCAAATTCATTCTACACACTATCAACTAGAATTGGATGCTACAATCAATTGGGATATCATTTCTTCCGAAATAAAAATGAATTATTACCGCATCATCCAAGAAGCCATTCACAATTGTAATAAATATGCATTAGCATCGCAGTCCACTGTAAGTCTGTTGTATGAAATGAATCAACTCCGTTTAACCATAAGGGATAACGGAAAAGGTTTTGAGGTTGAAGCAACTAAACAAGGCATAGGATTGCAAAATATGAAACAACGAATGGAATCAATTGATGGTAACATATCAATAAACTCCGAACCAGGAAAAGGAACGTTGATTAATTGTTCAGTTGAGATTGAAGTAAATTAGTGAGAAAATAGAGCATAGAAAAAAGAATGTAGAACATAGAAAATAGATGATAGAATTTCATGTGCTATGAATCCCATACAAAGCGAAGCTTCTGCTTTCTTTATATAAAAATCTATGTTTCTATGTGTTTAAAAAATAAAAAATGGAGAGACTAAAATACCTTATCGTTCTGCTCATCATCGCCTTTGTCTCTTGCACGAAAAAGACAACGGTTGCCGATTCCCGAAACGATTCGGTAGAAAAATACCTCAAACTCGCGAGTATCGACACTTTACCAACAGAAATCCGTAAAAACTACAACAATAAAGCCTTTTCATTTATTGATTTGGAGAAGAATGATAGTGTGGTACGGTGGTATTTGTTTAAAACTTGCGACGTTTTTATCGATATTGAAGATAGTAAAGCGTATTACTTATCATCTAATTTGCATTTCAAAAAATCTAAACAAGTGCGTGACACATTGAATTTAGCAAGATACAATCGTTTAAGAGGCAGTTATCACAGAAAAAATATAAATCTAGACAGCTCTTTTTATTATTATTTGAAAGCAGAAAAATTATTCTTAAGAACAAACGACAAAGTTGGTTTAGCCAAAGTATATATGTATTTAGCATATATTCAATATGATTATTCAGACTACCTAGGAGCCGAGTATAATTATTTAAGAGCACTAAAATTATTAAAAAAATCTAAAAATTATTTATACATCTTTGATGTTTTGTCAAGATTGGGAAATGTAAATCACAATGTGAAAAATTATTCAAAAGCAATAGAGTACCATGAAGAAGCTTTAAAAATAGCAAATCTAAGGTTTAGCCAAAAAGAAATGAAGCATCATGCTGTTTCATATTGTCTTAATAACATTGGAAATACTTACAGAGAAATAAAAAATTATGATAGTTCAATTTTTTATTTTAAAGAAGCGATAAAGGAACAAAGAAGAGCAAGCCAAAGAATTGGGATTGATCCATACATATACAATAACCTCGCTTTTTGTTATATAAAGAAAGGCAATTTTTCAAGATTACCATTATTACTTTTAAAGGCATCCAAGGCATTTGATAGTTTGAAGATTAAAGATGAAGCCGCAATCAGTAGAATTTATCTCGCAGAATATTATGCTAAAGTAAAGGACACAACCACAGCAATACAATACGCTAACCAAGCATTACAATTAGCCAAAGAATCTAAGTCGAGTTATTATTACTTGTATACATTAAGTAATGCAGGATTAATTAATAAGAAAAAAGCTCCTCAGTTCATTGCAGAATATCATCGTTTAAATGATAGTTTATTATTTGAAGAACGAAAAGCGAGAAATCAGTATTTTAAAATCCAACTTGAAACCGATGAAATCGCTCAACAAAAAGAAAAAGCCATCAAGCAAAAATGGGTCCAAACTTCAGTCATAACAAGTGTTTTACTTATCGTAATATTGCTATTTATCATATATAAACAACGCAGTCAAAAAAAGGAGTTTATCTTGATTCAAAATCAGCAAAAAGCGAGCGAAGAAATCTACCAATTGATGCTCAATCAACAATCGAAAGAAGAAGAAGCCAAACAAAAAGAAAAAAAACGCATCGCTATTGAATTGCACGATAACGTTATGAACAAGCTAGCGAGTACCCGATTCAATTTGTTTTCATTAACCAGAAAAACGGACTCGCAATCACTCGAAGAAGCTGTTCATCATATTGATTCAATTAAAGAAGTGGAAGATGAAATTAGAAACATAACCCACGAATTGTCGAAGGAAACGTTTTCAAAAAGCAACAGTTTTGTCTCTTTACTGACCCAGATGCTCATCGAGCAAAACCAAATTCATTCTACACACTATCAACTAGAATTGGATGCTACAATCAATTGGGATATCATTTCCTCCGAAATAAAAATGAACTATTACCGCATCATTCAAGAAGCCATTCACAATTGTAATAAATATGCATTAGCATCGGATTGCACTATAAGTCTGTTGTATGAAATGAATCAACTCCTTTTAACCATTAGCGATAATGGAAAAGGTTTTGATGTTGAAGCAGCTAAGCAAGGAATAGGATTGCAAAACATGACGCAACGAATGGAATCAATTGAGGGTAAAATATCGATCAACTCCGAACTAGGAAAAGGAACGTTGATTAATTGTTCGGTGGAGATTGAAGTAAATTAGTAAAAAAAGAACATAGAACATAGAAAATAGAGAAAAGATAAGAGAATTTCAATTGTTATGAATCCTATACAAAGCGAAGCTTTTGCTTTCTTTATACAAAAATCTATGTTTCTATGTGTTTAAAAAATAAAAAATGGAGAGACTAAAATACCTTATCGTTCTGCTCATCATCGCCTTTGTCTCTTGCACCAAAAAGACTACTATTACTGATTCCCGAAATGACTCAGTAGAGAAATACCTCAAATTGGTTAGCATCGACACTTTACCAACAGAAATCCGTAAAAACTACAACAACAAAGCCTTTTCATTTATTGATTTGGAGAAGAATGATAGTGTGGTGAGGTGGTATTTGTGTGAGGTGGCTTTAAATAGCATGAATTTTAAGGATAGCACTGACTATCTTGAAAAATCAAAAATTCATTTTAGAAAGGCAATAGAGGCTTCGGACTCTTTAAATTTGGCAAGATATTATAGGTATTTAGGCGCGTTTTACTCATATGATAAATTTGAACCAGACAGCGCACTATATTATTATAATAAATCACAAAAACTTTATCTAGTAACAAATAAAAGAGATGAGTTAGCAATTGTTTATGTCAATAAAGGTTATTGCTACAGCGACTTTTCTGATTATTTGGCTGCTGAGCTATCATACAATTTAGCTTTAGAAATTTTTAAAGAAAGAAAGGATTATTTAAAAATTAGAATTGTATTGACTTCGCTAGGAAATGTAAAGCATAATATCAAACAATATGCTGAGGCCATTCATTATCATACGGAAACGATTGCAATACTGAACAAAATTATAGATTCTCAAAAAAAAGAAGTTGTTGAAAACATAAGAAAAAGTTCATATAATAACATTGGAAATTCATATAGGGAAATAGGTAAACTTGATAAAGCGATAAATTATTTTAAAAAAGCGCAAAAGATTGAAGGTCTTAAATTAAATGACATCTCTGGTTATATACAAAACAATCTTGGTTACTGTTATCTCAAACAAAATTTTTTAGATAGTGTTCCTAACTTATTTAATGAAGCTGCCAAAATATTTGATAGTTGCGGAATAAAAAACGAAGCTGCAATCAGTAGAATTTATCTCGCCGAATATTATGCGAAAGTAAAGGACACAACTACAGCAATAAAGTATGCTAATAAAGCTTTAAGATTAGCCAAAGAATCAAAGTCAAGTTACTACTATTTATACACATTAAGTAGTGCTGGAACCATCAATAAACAGAAAGCTCCTCAGTATATTGCAGAATACCATCGTTTAAATGATAGTTTGTTGTTTGAAGAACGAAAAGCGAGAAATCAGTATTTTAAAATCCAACTTGAAACCGATGAAATTGCTCAGCAGAAGAATAAAGCTATTAAGCAAAAATGGGTGCAGACTTCAATCATAGCAAGTGTTTTACTTATCGTAATATTGCTATTTATCATATATAAACAGCGCAGTCAAAAAAAGGAGTTTATCTTGATTCAAAACCAGCAAAAAGCTAACGAAGAAATCTACCAATTGATGCTCAATCAGCAATCCAAAAAAGAAGAAGCCAAACAAAAAGAAAAAAAACGCATTGCCATTGAACTACATGATAACGTAATGAACAAACTAGCGAGTACGCGATTCAATTTATTTTCACTAACCAGAAAAACGGACTCGCAATCACTCAAAGAAGCTGTTCATCATATTGATTCGATTAAAGAAGTGGAAGATGAAATCAGAAACATTACGCACGAATTGTCGAAGGAAACGTTTTCAAAAAACAACAGTTTTGCCTCTTTACTGACCCAGATGATCAACGAGCAAAACCAAATTCATTCTACACACTATCAACTAGAATTGGATGCTACAATCAATTGGGATATCATTTCCTCCGAAATAAAAATGAACTATTACCGCATCATCCAAGAAGCCATTCACAATTGTAACAAATATGCATTAGCATCGCATTCCACTGTAAGTCTGTTGTATGAGATGAATCAACTCCGTTTAACCATTAGCGACAATGGAAAAGGTTTTGAGGTTGAAGCAGCTAAGCAAGGAATAGGATTGCAAAATATGAAACAACGAATGGAATCAATTGATGGTAACATATCAATAAACTCCGAACCAGGAAAAGGAACGTTGATTAATTGTTCAGTTGAGATTGAAGTAAATTAGTGAGAAAATAGAGCATAGAAAAAAGAATGTAGAACATAGAAAATAGAGAAAAGATAAGAGAATTTCAATTGTTATGAATCCTATACAAAGTGAAGCTTCTGCTTTCTTTAAACAAAAATCTATGTTTCTATGTGTTTAAAAAATAAAAAATGGAGAGACTAAAATACCTTATCGTTCTGCTCATCATCGCCTTTGTCTCTTGCACGAAAAAGACAACGGTTGCCGATTCCCGAAACGATTCGGTAGAAAAATACCTCAAACTCGCGAGTATCGACACTTTACCAACAGAAATCCGTAAAAACTACAACAACAAAGCCTTTTCATATATTGATTTGGAGAAGAATGATAGTGTGGTAAGGTGGTATTTGTTTAAAATTTCTTGGAAACTAATTATTTTAAATGACACAGCCAATTTTTATAGTATATCTCGAATTCATCACGAAAAATCAATTACTGCTAATGATAGTTTAAACTTAGCGAGATGCTTTAGATATAAAGGAATTTTTTTAAACAACAATAAAAAGAAAGATAGCGCATTTTTTTATTATATAAATGCTGAGAAATTACTTAAAACAAGTGAAAATAAAATTGAACTGTTTAAAATCTTATATAATAAAGGAAATATGTTGAATAATAGCAATAATTTTCATTCGGCTAACTATAATGTTTATAAAGCGTTGTTGATAATTACAAAATTAGATGAAAATGATTTGAAGTTTGAAACTTTAAACCTCCTAGGGAATATTAATCATAATTTAAAGGAATATAAAAAGGCAATAAATTATCACAATGAAGCATTCAATTTAGTCAAGAAAGCGAATTTAAAATCAGAAAAAGGCAATAGTAAATTAGGGACAAGCTTGAATAATATTGGCAATTCTTACCGAGAATTACAAGATTATAATAATGCAATTAGCTACTTTAAAACTGCACTAAATAACAAGATTGAACTAAAGAACGACCCTGTACTAAAATCATATTTATTAAATAATCTTGGCTATTGCTATCTCAAACAAAATAAGTTAAAGAAAACACAAAATTTATTTATTGAAGCTGCTAGAATATTTGATAGTTGCGGTATAAAAAACGAAGCGGCAATCAGTCGAATTTATCTTGCCAATTATTACGCCAAAATCAAGGACACTACTACAGCAATACAATACGCTGATAATGCATTACAATTAGCCAAAGAATCTAAGTCGAGTTATTATTACTTGTATACATTAAGTAATGCAGGATTAATTAATAAGAAAAAAGCTCCTCAGTACATTGCAGAATATCATCGTTTAAATGATAGTTTATTATTTGAAGAACGAAAAGCGAGGAATCAGTACTTTAAAATCCAACTCGAAACCGACGAAATTGCTCAGCAGAAGAATAAAGCAATTAAGCAAAAATGGGTGCAGACTTCAATTATAGCAAGTGTTTTACTTATCGTAATATTGCTATTTATCATATATAAACAACGCAGTCAAAAAAAGGAGTTTATCTTGATTCAAAACCAGCAAAAAGCGAGCGAAGAAATCTACCAATTGATGCTTAATCAGCAATTCAAAGAAGAAGAAGCCAAACAAAAAGAAAAAAAACGCATTGCTATTGAACTGCACGATAACGTTATGAACAAGCTAGCGAGTACCCGATTCAATTTGTTTTCATTAACCAGAAAAACAGACTCGCAATCACTCGAAGAAGCTGTTCATCATATTGATTCAATTAAAGAAGTTGAAGATGAAATCAGAAACATTACGCACGAATTGTCGAAGGAAACGTTTTCAAAAAACAACAGTTTTGCCTCTTTACTGACCCAGATGATCAACGAGCAAAACCAAATTCATTCTACACACTATCAACTAGAATTGGATGCTACAATCAATTGGGATATCATTTCCTCCGAAATAAAAATGAACTATTACCGCATCATCCAAGAAGCCATTCACAATTGTAACAAATATGCATTAGCATCGCATTCCACTGTAAGTCTGTTGTATGAGATGAATCAACTCCGTTTAACCATTAGCGACAATGGAAAAGGTTTTGAGGTTGAAGCAGCTAAGCAAGGAATAGGATTGCAAAACATGACGCAACGAATGGAATCAATTGAGGGTAAAATATCGATCAACTCCGAACTAGGAAAAGGAACATTGATTAATTGTTCGGTGGAGATTGAAGTAAATTAGTAAAAAAAGAACATAGAACATAGAAAATAGAGAAAAGATAAGAGAATTTCAATTGTTATGAATCCTATAACAAGCGAAGCTTCTACTTTCTTTAAACAAAAATCTATGTTTCTATGTGTTTAAAAACCTTAAAAAAATTCTTCTTACCTATCCATTTTAAATGATTTTCTAAACGGAAACTAGACGTACTGAATACAAAACTATTCTCAATTTTATACCCGTAGTTCTACTTGTTTTTTATTCAGGATAGAACCCATTACCAACTAAGAATAAGCTTCATAAGACTTGTTGTTTGTGTTTTTAAGTTGTTTAATCAATTGACTGTAAGCAATTTAAATACATAAACAAGGAAAAAACACTCCCGTATTTATACCTGTTTTTAAAAACCACCCATTCACCCATATTTGGCATTCATTCACTATCAAACGAGTATGATCTACATCTTACACGTGTGTGCGTTGCAACCAACTCTGATTGTAGAACTAATTTTACATCGTTAAAAGTCCCCAAACAGTTTGTGAAACTCAAACGACTTTTAAATGAACCAAATTTAACAAAACATAAAAAACTAGAAATTATGAAAAATTCATTATTAATTTACGGAGTATTTGCAGTCATGATTTTTTTGACTTCATTTAACAATTCAAACGATATTGGAGGGAGTAAAGGAGTTAAAGGAGAAATGACATATGATATTGGAGGGAGTAAAGGAGTTAAAGGAGAAATGACATATGATATTGGAGGGAGTAAAGGAGTTAAAGGAGAAATGACATATGATATTGGAGGAAGTAAAGGAGTTAAAGGAGAATAATTCCAATCTTACAAATTATAAAAAACTACTAAGAAATTAGTAGTTTTTTTTTTGAATAATATTAGTATTTTTGGAGAATCTATAATACCTTGTATTGAAAAAGAATTATTTAATATTTATTTTAGTTTTATTTTTCGCTTGTAATAAAAATAGGAACTATACTGAATCAGACGAAAATCATTCTGATAGTTTAGATATTTATATAAAATTATTAGAAGAAAGTAAACTATCCAATGAAAAGAAAAAACCAATAATAGACAAGTCAATTTTTATACTCTCAAGTTCAAATAATTCTACCAAAAAAAGAGAAGCACTGTTTAAAATTGCTCTGCAACTATACAATCAGAAAGAATGGAAAGATTATTTAAAAGTTTCAAAAATTTTAATTCAAAACTCATTAGAAGCAAAAGACAGTATAAATATTGCTAAGGCATATAGGTATAATGCAGGATATTACAAAAACAATCAGATTTTTGACAGCTCTTTTTACTTTTATGTTAAAGCGGAAAAAATTTATAAAAATTTAAATGATAATGAAAATTATGGAAATATTCTTTTTAATAAGGGCATAGTACAATCATCAGTAAATAATTTTTTAGGAGCTGATTTATCTTTTTCAAAAGCGTATAATATCTTTAAATTAAGTGAAGATAAGCAAAAAGTTTATGAAATTTTGATAATGATTGGGCTTGTTTCAAATGAGCTCAAGGATTATGATAAAGCTATTGAAAATTATAACTATGCTCTTGAACTTGTCAAAAACCCTAATTTTGATAAATCAGATCATCAAGAAGAAATTTGTTTGAATAATCTAGGATATGTTTATCAGAATCTAAAATTGTATAGTACTGCTATCAAATACTACAACAAAGCGTTAAAAAATAATCTAGTTAAACAGAACGATCCTGATTTATATGCTCTTTTATTAGATAATTTAGCTTACAGTAAACTTAAATCTAATGATTATAAACAGTTGCCAGAAATGTTTAATAAGTCATTAATCATTAGAGATAGCATGGATAATAAAACTTTAATGATTTTAAGTAATATTCATTTATCCGAATATTATTATGAGATAAAGGACTCTGTTAAGGCAATTCAATTTTCTAACAAATCACTTTTGATTGCTAGAATTTCAAAGAAACCAATAGATATTATCGCAGCTTTAAAACAATCTTCGATTGTTGATAAAAAAAATTCATCAAAATATTCAGATGAGTACATTAAAGTAACTGATAGTCTTCAAGTAGCCGAGAGAAACTCCAAAGACCGCTTCGCTCGCATCGAACTCGAAACCGACGAACTCCGGCAGGAAAACACCCAACTCTCTGAACAAAACCGAGACATCCTCAACTACTTTGCTATTGCGATTGTATTTGGTGGATTTTTGTTTTTTGCCCGTTTTCAACGGTTGCGTGCCCGTGAGTTGGCACTGAAACAAACCCAACAACAAGCCAACGAAGAAATCTACCGACTCATTATCTCGCACCAAAATCAGCTCGAGGAAGGGCGCGACTTGGAGAAAAGACGTATTTCCAAGGAATTACACGACGGTGTGCTTGGCCGACTTTTTGGTTTACGCCTTAACTTAGACGGACTCAATAATTTCGACGACCAAGAAACCAAACAACAGCGCTTGGATTATTTAAACGAACTCAAAATCATAGAGCAAGATTTGCGTGAAATTTCTCATGAGTTAAGTCGGGAGAATTTAGTGCTCATTAACAACTTTGTGGCCATCATCAACAACTTACTCGAACAACAATCCAAAATCAACAACGCTAAAATCAACACGTTAATAAGTGATAAAATCGATTGGGAAAAAGTTTCCAACACGATAAAAATTAATTTATACCGAATTTTACAAGAATCACTTCAAAACATCAATAAACACGCTGAGGCAAAAAGCATCAACATAATTTTTAATAAAGATCCAAAAGGAAATTTAATTTTTTCTGTAGAAGACGATGGTAAAGGATACAACACCAACGGCAAGAAAACCAAAGGAATAGGTGTAAACAATATTGTAGAACGCGTCCATCAATGTCAAGGGAAAATAGATATTAAGTCGCAAATTGGAAAAGGAACGAAAATTATTATTACATTTCCACTCGAAAACGAAACTATAAATATGTAATACAATGCCCCAAAACATTAACCTACTAATTGTTGACGATCATCCATTTATCATTCAAGGATATGAAAACGTCATCAAAAGATTTCCCAACAAAAAATACGAATTCACCATTACCAAAGCCTCCGACTGCAAAACGGGTTACGAAACCATCATGAACCCGGACGCCACTTTTGACTATGCTTTTTTAGACATCAGTATGCCCGATTATCCTGAGAGAAATATTTTTACAGGAGAAGATTTAGCCAAATTAATCAATCAAGAAATGCCCAATTGTAAAGCCATTCTGCTTACCATGCATTCCGAACGATTAAAAGCTCAAACCATTATCGACGAAATTGACCCAATCGGATTAGTCATCAAAAATGATTTAACCTTCGAAAACATGTTGCTCGCTATCGAAACTATTTTAAAAGGCGAAAAGTATTACAGTGAATCAGTGATTAATTTCCTCAATCAACAACAAAACGAAAAAGTATACGTAGACGTAATCGACCGTCAAATTCTACACTTTTTAAACAAAGGAATCAAAGACGACGATGTCGCACTTTACATTCCAATTTCATCAGCATCGGTTCTTTCTCGAATCGAAAACATGAAAGAACTTATCGGAAAGAAGAAATGCTCCAATAACGAACTTTTAGAAATTGCCAAAACCAATGGCATGATGTTGAAGTAAAAGACAAATACAGATTTCACAGATTAGCACAGATTAATCTTTGAAATCTGTATTTTAATTTATTCTTCCAACGAATTCCAACCTCTAGCTTTCAGCTCTATTTTGGTATTGGCTCTGGTTATTAAATGGTAACCTTCACTTTCCTGTGTTAAATGACCGATTACCGTAAAATTGGGATTTGCTTTTATTTTATCAAAATCTTCCATCCCAATTGTAAACAACAACTCATAATCTTCACCGCCATTTATCGCAACCGTTGTACTGTCAATGTTGAATTCTTCACACACATTAATCAATTGCGGATCAAGGGGTAATTTTTCTTCATACAAATTACAACCGACTTTACTCTGCTTGCAAATGTGTAAAATCTCCGACGATAATCCATCTGAAATATCAATCATCGCCGTAGGTTTTAATTCTAGTTTCGAAAATAATTCGCGTACATCGTGACGCGCTTCGGGTTTCAACTGACGTTCTATTAAATAGGTATACGCATCTAAATCGGGTTGGTTATTCGGATTGACCTGAAACACTTGCTTTTCTCTTTCCAAAACCTGTAAACCCATGTACGCCGAACCTAAATCGCCCGTCACTACCAACAAATCAGTTTCTTTGGCACCGTTTCGATAGACAATGTCTTCCGCGTTGGCTTCACCAATGGCGGTAATCGAAAGTATCAATCCTTTTTGTGATGAAGTCGTATCGCCACCAATCACATCTACATTATAAAATTTGGCAGCTAACGCAATGCCGTCAAATAATTCTTCTAATGCTTCCAACGGAAAACGATTGGAAACCGCGACTGAAACCGTAATTTGGGTCGGCTTAGCGTTCATCGCACAAATGTCGGAAACATTCACCACCACAGCCTTATAGCCTAAATGCTTCAAAGGCATATACGATAAATCGAAATGAACGCCTTCAATTAATAAATCGGTAGAAATCACCGCTTTTTTATCTTTGAAATCCAAAACAGCAGCATCATCGCCAATACTTTTTAGTGTAGATGGTTGTTTTACATCAAAGTTTTTAGTCAAATGATCAATCAAACCAAATTCGCCCAATTGAGCAATCGAAGTGCGTTGCGGAGTTTTATCTTCTAACATTTTGAGTTATAAATTTAGTCGGTAAAGGTACAAACTATTTTATCTATTGTTTAAATGGATGTCAACGTTTTCTTTATTTTAAGAATTCAAATTGAAAACGATTTTAATTATAAAAAAATGTTAAAATCTGTGTAACAAAACCTATTTTTGAGTCACTTATACAATAAACCAAAATCAACTTCTAATTTATGCAACTAAAAATCAACAACCTCAGCAAAACGTACAGCAACGGCGTAAAAGCATTAGATAATTTAAATCTCGAAATTGGATCAGGAATGTTTGGTCTTTTGGGTCCGAATGGTGCCGGAAAATCAAGTTTGATGCGAACCATTGCTACCTTACAAAAACCTGATTCGGGAACGATTGAATTTGACGGAATTAACGTTCTCGAAAATCAAATGGATTTGCGAAAAGTTCTTGGATATTTGCCACAAGAATTTGGAGTTTATCCCAATATGTCGGCCGAAAATTTATTGGATTATTTTGCACGTTTAAAAGGAATATCGTCCAAAAAAGACAGAGCTGATTTAGTCAAACAAGTATTAGAAGTGACCAATTTATATGATGTTCGAATGAAGAACGTAAGTGGTTATTCGGGTGGAATGAAGCAACGTTTCGGAATTGCACAATTACTACTTAACAATCCGAAATTAATCATTGTGGACGAACCCACAGCAGGTTTGGATCCCGCCGAAAGACATCGTTTCCTAAATGTTCTTCGCGAAATCGGAACCAACCATACCGTAATTTTCTCCACACACATCGTAGACGATGTAAAAGAATTGTGTCACGAGATGGCCATCTTAAACGGCGGAAAAATTCTAACCCAAAGTACTCCAAAAGCCGCAGCAGATGCGTTACAAGGTCATATTTGGACAAGGATCATCGAAAGAGAAGCTCTAGATCAATACGAAAAAGACTTCAACATAATTTCCTCCAATTACAACCAAGACAATACATTAAATATTCGCGTACACAGTGTGCAACAACCCAATGATAGCTTTACTTCAGCTACACCACAACTGGAAGATGTTTATTTTGTTGCACTAAAAAACGATCAATAACATGCTAGGCACTTTATTTAACTTCGAAATAAAAAGATGGTTTAAAAATCCGGCTTTTTATGTGTACGTAGCGATTTTCTTCGCTCTTTCACTCTTTATTATGGCGAGCAGTTTGGGTGTTTTCGACAGCTTTAAAACCACAACAGCCTCCAATGCTTTGGCCAATTCCCCCATTGCTTTAAACAGCATGCTCAACGGATTGTCGATATTCATCTACTTTTTACTACCTTCCATCATTGGCGCTTCGGTCTACCGCGATTTCAAACACAACATGCACTCCATTTTATTCTCCTATCCGTTTACCAAATGGGACTATTTAATGGGTAAATTTTTAAGTTCATTTTTAATCGTCATACTCATTACATTAACGATCGGTTTAGCAGCTTTTCTAGCTTCTTTTCTTCCGTATGTCAATCAGGATTTATTAGGTCCGCACCGAATTCTAGCCTATGTTCAAAGCTATTTAATTTTTGTTATTCCGAACATACTATTTTTCGGCGTCATCGTTTTTTCGGTGGTTACGATTACTCGAAACATCTCAATCGGATTCATCACCGTTATTTTATTGCTTTTTGTGCAAGCTATCGTTGAAAGTTTTACCGAAAATGTAGACAATCGTTTTGTCGTTGCCTTATTTGAACCTTTCGGATCGGAAGCTTTAAATTACACCACAAAATATTGGACGGTGTATGAAAAGAACGAAAATTTACTTCCCTTCACCGGAGTGGTTTTGTACAACCGTCTGATTTGGTTGAGCGTTTCTCTACTTATTTTAGGATTGATGTACCGTTATTTTTCGTTTACTCAAACCGCTTTGACGTTAGGAAAAAGCAAAAGTAGCGAACGCATTACCAAAAATAATTTCGGTGGAATCACTAAAATCAATTTGCCCGACGTACGTTTCGATTTTTCGACAAGTCAAAATCTAAAAACCGCATGGAGTTTATCGAATGTTGATTTTAAATTCATCGTAAAAAATTGGGTATTCATCAGTATCGTTGTGGTGGGATTAATGTTTATTTTGATCACATCATTGAGTGCAGGTCAAATTTTCGGAACAGAAACGTATCCCGTGACTTGGCAAATGCTTTTAATACCGGGTAGTACTTTCGGTTTGTTCATCAATATTCTTACCTTTCTTTTTTCGGGAATGTTGATTCATCGTGGCGCCACAGCTCGAATGAATCACCTCATTGATGTAACGCCAACGCCCAATTGGGTTTTACTCGTTTCTAAGTTTTTAGCCTTAGTAAAAATGCAAGTAGTCTTGTTATCCGTAATTATGATAGCCGGAATTCTATTTCAAATCTATAAAGGATTTTACGATTTTGAACTCGGTCATTATTTGACAGAATTATACGGAATCCGACTTATTCATTGCATCATTTGGGCTCTTTTAGCTGTTTTTATCCAAACACTCTTTAAAAATTATCTGCTCGGATTTTTTGTCCTATTACTACTTTCCATCGGATTAAATTTTCTTCCGGCAATTGGTGTAGAACAACCCATTTACGAGTACAATAGCGATCCTGGGTTTGAATATTCGGATATGAATGGCTATGGTCACGGATTGAAATACTATTTCCTCTACAAACTGTATTGGTTAGCATTGGGATTTGTTTTCTTTGGTTTGGCCTTGCTGTTTTGGACACGCGGAGTGGGTCAATCGGCGAAAGCGCGTTTTGCAGATGCTTCCAGCCGACTGAAAAAACAAGTTGCTCTTCCCTTAACACTTTCATTCGTTGCGTTCATAGCCATTGGAAGTACTATTTACTATCAAGATAATGTAGTCAACGAAAATAAGTCGGGTAAAGAACAAGAACTCGAAATGGTCGATTGGGAAAAGAAATACAAAAAATACGACAACAAAGCCCAACCAAGAATTGTAGATGTTAAAGTGGATGTCGATTTGTATCCGAAAGAACGCAATTTTGTAGCCAACGGCACCTATACTTTAAAAAATAAAACGTCAGAAACCATCGATTCGTTGTTCATCAATCACGGAGAAGAAACGAAAGTTACGTTTAATGTAAAAACAAAATTGGTGTCCAAAGACACGGTGTTGAATTTTGATATTTATCGATTGGAACAACCTTTAGTAGCGGGCGATTCCATACAAATGAGTTTTACTGTAAAGAACAAACCTAATGATTTCTTTACGGATAATTCGCCAGTGATTTACAACGGAACATTCATTAATAATGGTTTGTTTCCATCCATTGGTTATGCTGATGAAGGAGAATTAACCGACGATGATGTGCGAAAGAAATACGGCCTCAAACCCAAAGACCGCATGGCACTTCCAACTGACTCTATCGCCCGAAAAAACACCTACATCAGTGGTGATTCGGACTGGATTACTTTTGAAACCACTGTGAGTACATCAGATGATCAAACGGCAATCGCACCGGGTTATTTGACTAAAAAATGGACGAAAAGCGGACGTAATTACTTCCATTACAAAATGGATCGAAAAATGCTGAATTTCTACGCATTTCAATCGGCCAAATACGAAGTCAAAAGAGACAAATGGAACGACATAAACATCGAAATTTACTATCATAAAGGGCATGAATACAATGTAGACCGAATGATTAAGGCAACCAAAAAATCATTGGAATATTATACGGCTAATTTTAGTCCGTATCAGCATAAGCAAGTCCGAATTATAGAATTTCCTCGAACAGGCGGCGGATTTGCCCAATCGTTTGCCAATACTATTCCGTTTTCTGAAGCAGTCGGATTTATAGCCGATGTAGATGACGAAGATCCAGAAGCAGTCGATTATCCATTTTCCATCACATCGCACGAAGTCGCGCACCAATGGTGGGCACATCAAGTAATTGGTGCCAATGTTCAAGGCGCAACGTTGATGTCGGAAAGTCTATCCGAATACAGTTCACTAAAAGTTTTGGAACATACGTATGGAAAATCGCAAATGCGTAAATTCTTAAAAGATGCTTTGGATACGTATCTTCAAGGAAGAACTTTTGAATCGAAAAAAGAACAACCGTTGATGTTCAACGAAAATCAACAATACATTCATTACCAAAAAGGATCATTAGTATTGTATGCGTTGAGCGATTTTATTGGTGAGAAAAAAATGAATAACGCCTTGAAAGAATACATTAAAAAAGTCGGATTTCAAGAAGCGCCGTATACCAATTCGATTGAGTTTGTGGCCGAATTAAAAAAAGCTACACCCGATTCACTGCAGTACGTTATAAATGATATGTTTGAAACGATTACATTATATGATAATCGCATCAACAACGTAACTTCCAAAAAATTACCAAACGGAAAATACGAAGTAACTATTGAGTTTGATGTGGCCAAATACAAAGCCGACGATACAGGGAAACGTATTTTTAGGAATGCCCAAGGTAAAACGTTGACGTATGCAAAAAAAGGAAGCAAAGCCAAAACAGAATCCTACCCACTGAACGATTACATTGAAATCGGAGTTTTTTCTGAACAAACCATTAAAGAAAAAAAATCCGACAAAGAGTTGTATTTGAAAAAACTAAAAATCAATACAATCAACAATTCCGTTAAGGTTGTAGTCAACGAAAAACCTACCGAAGTGGGCGTTGATCCCTACAATAAATTAATCGATACCAATTCGGAAGACAACCGAAGAAAGTTATAAAATCAAAAGGTGGAGCGAAAGATTCACCTTTTTTAATTGAAGTCATTTAAACTTTTTCATTATTCAAAATCCTACTGACAAACTGTTGTCACTCGACCATTTTATCTTTGTACCATAAACCAATTAAAAGATAATTATATGTCAACAACAGCCCAAGTAATCAGTAAAGAAAATTTAGTAAAACACTGGCAAGGTCACCGAGCATTAACCCGAAGAGTAATTGAAGCATTTCCAGAAAAAGAATTTTTTGAATTTTCGGTTGGCGGAATGCGTCCGTTTGCCAAGCTAACAACCGAATTATTGTCCATCGCTGTTCCAGGATTAAAGGGAATTGCTTCGCGTGAAGTAAAACCTTACGACGAAAGCCTGGGTGAGTTAACAACCAAAGCGCAATTTCTACAAAAATGGGACGAAGCTACTCAAGAAATCAACCACTATTGGGAGCAAATTCCGGTGGAAGATTTCAGCAAAACATTCAATTTATTTGGCCAATATGAGTTTCCCATTATCGAGAATATTCTCTATTTTATTGATAACGAAATCCACCACCGCGGACAAGGTTATGTGTATTTGCGTGCACTCGGAATTGAACCACCATTTTTCTGGGAAAGAGGATAATTTAAAAACACACATTAATTATAGTATATGCCATGTCAACAGAACAACAAATAAGACTCATAATTACTGCCTTTGTAAAAGCGGGTGATCACTGCGATACAAACCTATTGGAATGTGTATTGCACGATGATTTTCGGGTGGTAAGCAACCAATTTATGGGAACACCTGGAGTCACGATTATTGATAAAAAGCAGTACATCGCCAACGTAAAAGACGGAGTTTTTGGTGGAATTCCAAGAAAAATGAAAATCGAAAAAATAGAGGAATTAGGAACAATTGCCAACGTAATGCTGCGTTTGGAAAGTGCTGAGAATCATTTTGTTTCCTTTAATTCGTTGGTTTTGGATAGTGATGACCAATGGAAACTCATACATAATCTCGCTTTTGTCGAAGCAAAGTAATAAATGCAATCAATCAAAAAACAGAAAATCCCGAAGGCTAATTTAGTTTTCGGGATTATTTTTTTCTAATTTACTTTTATACACTTCCATCAGTTCCAACACACGTTCTTTCAATAGTTCGGGTTCTACAATCGTAGCATAATCACCAAACATCATAAACCAACGCGCAAATCCGTTTTCGATATCGCGTGATAAAAATGTCATTTCAACTACATCGCCCACATTTTTTTGGGAAACAAATCCGTGGTACTTTTTTTCAGAAGATAAAAATTTACTGATTTTCTTGTCAATCAAAAGACGCACTTTTGTCGTCGGGTATTCATTTTCCTTGCTCAAATACGTTTCCAAGGGTTGGTGTTCTTTCGAAAAAGATAGTTCAGTTTGCTGAATGCCTTCGATTCGATCCGCACGAAATTGCCGGTAATCGCTGCGTAAATGGCAAAATCCATACACATACCAATTGTTGTGGTCGTGAAAAATTCCGACGGGTTCAATCCTACGTTCAGAGGAAACTTCGGCGTCAACTGCTTGATAACTCAGAGCAACCTGTGTTTTATCGGCCATACTCTTGAAGATAATCGCCATCGCATTGGGAACATTTTCGTTGAATAAATTCCCCATCGGCGGCTGAATCACGACATTTGATTCAATGCTCGAAACCCAATCTTTATCCGAATTCTGCAACACCGATTTTAGTTTAAACATCGCCGATTGGTAGTGTTGTCCCAATTCTTTATCAATGAATTTCTGCATCAATTTTTCGGCGGCGATAAAACTGCTCGCTTCTTCCCGCGTAAACATCACGGGCGGTAATCGATAGCCATCCACTAAGGAATATCCAATTCCAGCTTCACCATAAATCGGAACACCCGATGCTTCCAACGTACGAATATCGCGGTAAATCGTGCGCAAACTCACCTCAAAACGGTCGGCCAATTCTTGTGCTCTCACAATCTTTTTCGATTGCAATTGAATCAGAATAGCGATGATTCGGTCAAAACGTTTGGGTGATTCGTCGAGCATAAAATGGTATTTATTCAAAGATAGTATTTTATAGTAAAAGGGAAAAAACAATTAATTTTCGCACCTTTACATTAATTAACTTGATTACGATGTAACTATTTATAAAACAATAAAGAAATACTAACAATCAATTAAATTGGAGACCAATATTGAAATAAATTTGTTTTGCCACGAATTCACAAATTATTGTGTTGGTATGTTAAAAATTAGTTCATCTACGATGAAAATTCGAATAGAATCAAATGTTTACAATAGAAAATTCGATAATTCGTGGCTGAAAAATAAATTTTTATATCGAACAAAATTTAATTAATCTTTTCACCATGAAAACACATTCAATAACCACGCTCACCGTCAATCCGTCGTTGGATAAATCTACCCATTTTTCAGGATTAGTTCCCGAAAAGAAAATTCGATGCGAAAAACCTCGGTATGATGCTGGCGGAGGCGGAATCAACGTTTCGAAAGCCATTTCTAAGTTAGGAGGAAGTTCACTTTGTGTATTTACTTCGGGTGGCTCGCCGGGAGAATTATTAGAAGAATTAGTTGCCAATGAAGGAATTGAAAGTCATATTATAAAAACCAAAAATTGGACCCGAGAGAATTTTATCGCTTTTGAAAATACAACCAAAGCTCAATACCGATTTGGATTTCCAGGTAATGAATTTTCAGAATCAGAAAAAGACAGCATTTTATACATAATAAACGAATTAAAAACGAACTATTTAGTCATTAGTGGCAGTTTGAACGAAGGATTGCACGCCGATTTTTATCAGAAAATTATTGAAATTGCTAAAAAATCAGATACCAAAGTAATTGTCGATACTTCAGGCGAAGCGTTGGAAAAAGTAGTGGAAACCGGAGTGTATTTAATCAAACCCAACATTGGTGAATTGGCCAAGCTAATTGGTGTGGAACGATTGGAATTACCCGAAGTAGAGCAAGCAGCTCAAAATTTAATTGCAAAAGGTAGCGCCAAAATTGTCGTGGTTTCTCTCGGAGCAGACGGTGCCATTTTAGTCACCAAAGACGAAACGCATTTGGTAAAAGCGCCCAAAGTAGAAAAGAAAAGTACTGTTGGCGCTGGCGACAGCATGGTAGGCGGAATGGTTTGGGCGTTATCGCAAAACAAAACCCTAAAAGAAGTCATCCAACTCGGAGTTTGTTGCGGAACTGCAGCCACCATGAACGAAGGAACACAACTTTTTAAAAGAGAAGATGTAGAAAAGCTTTACAAGGAATTACAATCTTAATTTTTCACCACTTAAGGCATGTAAGCTCATTTAAGGTTTCTTATATGTCCTCACATGCCTTACATGGTTCAAAAATAAAAACCCAACAATTTGATTATGTTGTGAATGAAGAGACGGACTGCAGTCCGTCTTTACTTTACACCATATAATACATATGAGGTCATTTACGATTTCTTCTATGTTCTTATATGCCTTATATGGTTCAAAAAACAAAACCCAATAACTTGATTGAAATGTTAATGAAGAGACGGACTGCAGTCCGTCTTTACTGCTACACTTCTAAAAATGTCAAGTTAAATCTAAACATTTTTTATATGAATAACCATTTTCATCTACCATATAAGATATATAAGGTCATTTACGAATTCTTCTATGTCCTTATATGCCTTATATGGTTTTAAAAACAAAACCCAACAACTTTCGCCGTTGGGTTCATTCAAAATTTATAATTTAAAATTCAAAATAATATTTAATCATTCAACTTCAACACCGCCATAAACGCTTCCTGCGGAATTTCCACATTTCCTACCAAACGCATTCTCTTTTTTCCTTTTTTCTGTTTTTCAAGTAATTTTCGTTTTCTGGAAATATCACCACCATAACATTTTGCTGTAACGTCTTTTCGCAAGGCTTTGATGGTTTCACGCGCAATGATTTTGGCACCAATTGCCGCCTGAATCGGGATGTCGAATTGCTGTCTCGGAATCAATTCGCGCAATTTCTCACACATTTTTTTCCCAATGTTATACGCATTACTTTCATGAATTAAAGCCGAAAGTGCATCAACCGATTGCGCATTTAATAATACGTCTAATTTCACCAATTTAGATTCTTTCATTCCAATCGGCGAATAATCAAACGATGCATAACCTTTAGAAACTGTCTTCAATCGGTCATAAAAATCAAATACAATTTCAGCCAAAGGCATATCAAAAGTCAATTCAACACGTTCGGTTGTCAAATACGTTTGATTAGTAATGACTCCCCGTTTTTCGATACACAAACTCATTACATTTCCAACATAATCGGCTTTTGTAATAATGGTTGCTTTAATAAATGGTTCTTCAACTCGGTCTAATTTTGAAGGTTCTGGTAAATCGGATGGATTATTAATTACAAACGAAGTTGTAGGGTCTTTTTTAGTGTACGCCAAATACGAAACGTTTGGTACTGTCGTAATTACAGTCATATCGTATTCACGTTCCAATCGCTCCTGAATAATCTCCAAATGCAGCATTCCTAAAAATCCACATCGAAAACCAAATCCTAAGGCCGCCGAACTTTCCGGCAAAAACACTAACGATGCGTCGTTCAATTGCAATTTCTCCATCGAAGCGCGCAAATCTTCGTAATCTTCAGTATCCACAGGGTAAATTCCGGCAAAAACCATCGGTTTTACATCCTCAAAACCCGTAATCATATTTGTAGTGGGTGTTTTAGCATCCGTTAAGGTATCGCCCACTTTTACTTCTTTTGCTTCTTTAATTCCCGATATCAAATACCCAACATCACCCGTAGAAATCACATTTTTAGGAACCTGATTCAATTTCAACGTGCCTACTTCATCCGCAAAATATTCGTTCCCCGTGGCCATGAATTTGATCTTCTGACCTTTTCTGATTTCGCCATTTTTTACACGAAAAATAACTTCAATTCCGCGAAACGGATTGTAATGCGAATCAAAAATCAACGCCTGTAACGGTTCATCTTTGTTGCCTTTTGGAGCCGGAATTTTTTCAATAATGGCGGCCAAAATATTTTCTACACCAAATCCGGTTTTCCCCGAAGCGTGTATAATATCTTCCAATTTACATCCCAACAAATCAATAATATCGTCGCTCACTTCTTCTGGATTCGCACTGGGTAAATCCACTTTGTTCAACACCGGAATGATTTCCAAGTCGTTTTCTAAAGCCAAATACAAGTTTGAAATGGTCTGAGCCTGAATACTTTGTGCGGCGTCTACAATCAAAAGCGCACCTTCACAAGCGGCAATTGATCGCGAAACTTCATAACTAAAATCTACGTGACCCGGAGTGTCAATCAGGTTCAAAACATAATCTTCACCTTTGTATTTGTACTCCATCTGAATGGCGTGACTTTTAATGGTAATGCCACGTTCCCGCTCCAAATCCATATTGTCCAATAACTGCGCTTTTTCCTCGCGAGCCGTCACTGTTTGAGTAGCGCCCAAAAGGCGGTCCGCCAACGTACTTTTCCCGTGGTCAATGTGTGCAATAATGCAAAAATTTCTGATATTTTTCATGCTCTTTCTCTTCGTTTTTTTAGGCGTTACCCGATTCGTAAAAACTACGTTGTACCAACTTGTTTTTATCGATCGGGTCAGGCTTTCCGCACTCGCTTTTTTTGTTTCCGTCCCGAAGTGTCGGGACTACAACAAAAAAGAGCTCAAACAATGCTTCAATCCTTAACGCAAATCCCCGTAAATTAGGAACTCGTGTGCAAATATAATGCAAAACTTTGGATTTTAATCCTAACACTAAATCAACGGTAGTAAAATAGACTAATTAATTTTTACACGAATTACACAAATTTGCACAAATTTGGTTTCGTGCTAAGTTTTCGGCTATCTGCCTAAGGCAGGCTCAAATTAGTGTACTAATTTCAGTAATTAAATTCGTGTGAATTCGTGAAATTCGTGTCAGATTTTCAATTAATTATTCTTAACACATTACCGCTAAAAATTGTAAAATCAAAATTTTGTACTTTTGCAAAAAATTTATCACCCATGCCCAAAATAGGCAACATCATTTTACCCGATTTTCCGCTGTTACTTGCGCCTATGGAAGATGTGAGCGATCCGCCGTTCCGTAGATTGTGTAAGTTGCACGGCGCCGATTTAATGTATTCTGAATTCATCTCCTCCGAAGGATTGATTCGCGATGCAGTAAAAAGTAAAATGAAATTGGACATTTTCGATTACGAACGACCCGTCGGAATCCAGATTTTTGGTGGCGATGAAGAAGCAATGGAACTATCTTCTCGTATTGTCGATGCCGTTAATCCGGATTTGGTCGACATCAATTTTGGTTGTCCTGTAAAAAAAGTGGTGTGCAAAGGCGCTGGAGCCGGAGTGTTGAAAGACGTCGATTTGATGGTGCGGTTGACCAAAGCGGTCATCAAAGGAACCAATCTTCCGGTAACGGTAAAAACCCGTTTGGGTTGGGACGAAAGTTCGATTAATATTGATGAGGTTGCCGAACGATTGCAAGATATTGGTGTGCAAGCCTTGACCGTTCATGCACGAACGCGAGCGCAAATGTATAAAGGTCACTCCGATTGGTCGCACATTCAACGTGTGAAAGAAAATCCGAGAATTACCATGCCCATTTTTGGCAACGGCGACATCGATTCGCCCGAAAAAGCATTAGAATACAAAAATAAATACGGCTTAGACGGTATGATGATTGGTCGGGCTGCAATTGGTTACCCATGGATTTTCAACGAAATCAAACATTACTTCAAAACGGGAGAACATTTAGCCGCACCCACGATGATCGACCGAGTAGAAGCCGCGCGCAATCATTTAACCTGGTCGATGGATTGGAAAGGTGAACGACTCGGAATTGTAGAAATGCGCCGTCATTATACCAACTATTTCAAAGGAGTATCGAATTTCAAAGAACACCGCTTGCGCTTGGTAACCTTGGAAGATCCGGAAAGTTTATTCAAAGCATTGGAGGAAATTCAAGAAATTTACTCGGATTATCAATTTGTTTAAACCAACAATTTCTTACTCACTCTACTACTGGCGATTAAAGCAGCTAGGAATCCCAAAATCGTTATGGTTACCAAGACCAATAGAAGGTTTTTCACTTCAAACACCACAGGATAAGGTAACGAATCGGTAATCATGATAAGGCTATATTGTTGCTGTAAGTACACGACAAGTACGCCTAAAGCCAAGCCAATTAATCCTCCAAAAAAACTTAACATCAGCCCTTGAAACAGGAATATTTTTTTTAAATCTCGAATTTCCACTCCCAAATTAACCAGTGTTTTTAAGTTGTGCTTTTTTTCGATGATAATCATGATTAATGCTCCAATCAAGTTGAAAAGCGCTACAATAATCACTAAGGTAAAGATTAAATACACCGCAATGTTTTCGGTGTTGAGCATTTTGTGAAGCGTCGAATTGAGTTCTTCTCGGGTTTTCACCGTAACTTGATTGTTGAAAACCGATTTAATTTGATTGATTAAGGCTTCGTTATCAGAATTTGGAATTGTTTTGATTTCGATACCCGTAACTTGATTGGGTTGAAATCCCATTAATTCTTGCGCTAAATCTAAGTTGACAAACACATACTTACTATCTAATTCCTCGCTAACGGCATAGATTCCGACTGGAATTAAAAATTCTTTATTAAATGCTTGCTCTTCCGATTCGATGTTGCCTTTTCCAGGTTTGGGTACATACACTTCCAACGGATTGTTAAAATCATATAATCCCACCGATAATTTCTGTGAGATTCCGTAACCCATGACGGCTTGTATAGTATTGGGTTGCAACCATTGTCCGTTAAACAAACTTTTAGAAAGTTGATTGCTGTTGGTAAATTGTGAGTCAACGCCTTTCAAGTAGGTGATTTGCTCTTTTCCATCAAAAACAAACAAGACGCGCTCTTCAATAATTTTACTGAAGATTTCGATTTCTGAGATGGATTTTAATTTTTTCTGTTGTTCCTGAGTGATGACAAACGATTTTCCTTGGGTAGCAAAAACTTTTAAATCGGGATCAAAATCGTTGGTAAACTGAACACTGTATTCGCGTAATCCACTAAAAACAGATAATACTATAAATAAAGCCAACGCGCCGACTATTATTCCCAGTAACGCAATAGCCGAAATGATATTAATAGCGGTGCTTTTACTAAAGCTAAAAATATACCTCTTTGCTATGTAAAGTGGAAAATTCAATTATGCTTTTTTTCGTTTTTCGAGAAGTTCAGGGTTTTCAATAGGATTTTCTTTACCCGCTAAGGCATTGTCGATTTTTTCGAGGTAATCTAAAGTATCGTCAATAAAGAAGGTTAGATTCGGCACTTTTCGCAGTTGTAATTTCACCCGTTGAGACAAATCGTGTTTGATTAATGGCGCATTTGATTTAACAGCTTCTAAAATTTCGCTAGCACGATCAGTTGGAAAGACACTCAAATATACACGAGCGACACCTAAATCGGTGGTCACACTTACTTTAGATACAGAGATGATTAAGTTGCTAAGGTTGTTTTTTCTGATTTCGCCTTGTAGAATGTCTACTAAATCTTTCTGTAAAACACTACCTATTTTTTTTTGTCTATTCGTTTCCATGGGGCAAAAATACGATTTTAAGTTAAATTAAACGCAGATTCGTGTAACTCAATACACGATTTCTTCAAATCCTGAAATAGTACAGCGAATAGTTGTACACCAGTATAATCTTTGCGAACTTTGTACTAAATAATACTCCCAATGAGAAAAATAGAACATATTGGCATAGCCGTAAAAAGCATTGAGGCTTCGAATGTAATTTTCGAAAAACTGTTTAATACTCCAGCCTACAAAGAAGAAGAGGTAGCAAGTGAAGGTGTTAAAACCTCTTTTTTTCAGGTTGGGCCTAATAAAATTGAATTGCTAGAAGCAACCAATGAAGATAGTCCGATAGCCAAGTTTATAGAAAGAAAAGGAGAAGGAATTCACCATATTGCTTTTGATGTGGAAGACATTCATTCGGAGGTAGAACGATTAAAAAAGGAAGGCTTTGTCGTGCTCAATGAAACTCCGAAAAAAGGTGCCGACAACAAGTGGGTAGTGTTTTTACATCCAAAGTCGACAAATGGCGTTTTAATTGAACTTTGTCAAGAAATCATCTAAAAATAGTTGCATCAAAAAAAAATTAGTAGTAATATTGCAACCTCCAAACCGGTCCTATAGCTCAGTTGGTTAGAGCACCTGACTCATAATCAGGTGGTCCCTGGTTCGAGCCCAGGTGGGACCACAAAAAGACTTCATTATTTTGAAGTCTTTTTTTTAAAACTATTTTTTAAGTCGTATCGTATATAGGATTTTAGCATTTTCCTTTATGTAAATGTAAAATTTAAGCACTTTTATTAATAAAAGTTGCAAAAAATTTTGAGGGAATGAATTTTTTTTTACTTTTACACCCTATGAATTTTGTCCCAATGAGAATAAAATTAGTTATTATCGCCTTTTTTGCAAGTAGTTTAAGTGTATTTGCACAGGAACCACCGCCACCGCCACCTACGCCACCGCCTGGTTTACCTATTGATGGAGGACTTCTTGTTCTGCTGATTCTTGCGTTGCTTTTTGGAGCGTATACAATATATAAATATAAAAAAAGGGTAACGGTTTAACGATTACTCTTTTTTGTTTTGGTACAATTTTGCTACATATTTACCAATTACATCGAATTCTAAATTCACAAAAGAACCTTTTTTAATCATTTTAAAATTGGTGTTCTCAAATGTGTACGGAATTATAGCTACGCTAAATTGATCTTTTTTTGAATCCACAACCGTCAAACTTACTCCGTTTATCGTAATCGATCCTTTTTCGATTGTTAGATTGTTTAATGATGCATCGTACTGAAACGTAAACAACCAACTTCCATCAGTTTCTTCATTGACGATGCACTGTCCAATTTGATCCACATGCCCCTGAACGATGTGACCATCTAATCGTTGGTCTAATTTCATCGCGCGTTCTAAGTTAATTACATCGCCTTTTTTCCAGCTTGCAATAGTTGTTTTGTTGATGGTTTCTTGAATAGCAGTAACTGTATAGGTGTTATTGGTAATAGCAACAACGGTAAGACAAATTCCATTATGAGCCAAACTCTGATCAATTTTTAATTCAGAGGTGAGGCCAGCCTGCAGCGTGATATTTAAATTAGTGTTTTCCTGTTCAACTTCTTCAATAATTCCTAGTGATTCAATAATACCTGTAAACATTGTTGTTTTATTTTACTAAATTTGCACAACAAAATTAGCAATAAATAAAGGTATAACGAAATGAGTCCGAACAAATAGTTGAAGTCAACTCAAATTGTTCGTAGACGAATTAAGCATCACTCATAAAAAATATAAAATCACAGATGAAAAAAGCAGAAAATATTATTGTAGGAATTTCAATAGGAGATTTAAATGGTATTGGAAGCGAAGTCATTCTAAAAACATTCGAAGACACTCGGATGTTAGAATTGTGTACACCCGTTATTTTTGCCAACGTAAAATTAATGTCTTTCATCAAAAAAACATTTGAATTAACCGCCTTTGTTAATGGTATTGACAAATTAGATCAAATTGTTTTAGGAAAAATCAACGTCATCAATACGTGGCGCGAACCCGTTGAAATCAATTACGGGACCAACGATGACAAAATTGGTGGCTATGCTATAAAGTCGTTTGAAGCCGCAACCCAAGCGTTGAAAGATGGTGCAATCGACGTGTTAGTGACCGCTCCAATCAATAAATACAACATCCAATCGGAAGCCTTCAAATTCCCCGGACATACCGATTATTTGAGTAAAATCTTCGAACAAGAAGCTCTCATGTTGATGGTTAATGACAATTTACGCGTAGGATTATTGACCGATCATATTCCGGTTACCGACGTTGCAAAACAATTGACCGAAAAATTAATCATCCAAAAAGTAGAAACCTTACATAAAACTTTGGTGCAAGATTTCAGCATCAACAAACCCAAAATCGCAATTTTAGGATTGAATCCGCATGCGGGCGACAATGGTGTCATCGGAAAAGAAGACGATGCAGTAATCAAACCAACGGTAAAAAAATTATTCGAAAAAGGAATGATGGTTTTCGGACCGTATTCTGCCGATGGTTTTTTCGGCAGCGGACAATACGAAAAATTCGATGCGGTTTTAGCGGCGTATCACGACCAAGGACTCATTCCGTTTAAAACCTTATCGTTTGGAAACGGAGTTAATTATTCGGCCGGATTACCCAAAATTAGAACTTCTCCCGATCACGGAACCGCTTTTGAAATCGCCGGAAAAGGAATCGCTGATAATTCTTCGTTTAAAGAAGCTGTTTATTTGGCAATTGACGTCTATCATTCAAGAATTCAACACCTGGAAATCAGTAAAAAACCCTTGAAAATTCAAGAAAAACAGTTATTAACAAAAAAAGGTGAATAAGTCTTTTGGATTTACGAATATTTTATATCTTTGCACTCCGTTTGTGGAATTCCATAAATGTGGAAAATTGAAGTTGAAATGAAAATAGAGAATGAATTTTTAATTCCTTTTATAGGGTTAAAGTTAGGGAAGCATCAATTTGATTTTCATATCAATACTAAGTTCTTTGAGCGTTTTGACTATCATGAGTATGAAAACAGCGACATTAAAGTTGGCGTTGTTTTGGATAAAAAAAGTACCCATATGGAACTCAGTTTTAGCCACAAAGGAACCGTAACCGTTCCGTGTGATTTGACTACAGAAGTCTTCGATTTGCCCATCAAAAGCAAAATGAAACTGATTGTTAAATTTGGCGAAGAATTCAACAATGACAACGAAGAAATTCTAATCATTCCGCATGGAGAATACCAAATCGACGTAGCGCAATACATCTACGAAATGATTGTTTTATCGGTTCCGACCAAAAGAGTACATCCCGGTGTAAAAGACGGAACCTTACAAACAGAAGCATTAGATAAATTGAAAAATTTACAAGTCAAAGCAATAAAAGAAGAGAATAAAGAGAACGATATTGACCCTAGATGGGATAAATTAAAACAACTATTAACGGATAAATAATATAGTAAAATGGCACATCCTAAGAGAAAAACCTCGAAAACAAGAAGAGATAAAAGAAGAACTCATTACAAAGCAACGGTTGCTCAAATCGCTACTTGTCCAATTACTGGAGAAGCTCACTTATACCACAGAGCTTACTGGCATGAAGGAAAAATGTATTACAGAGGTCAGGTAGTTATTGATAAATCAGTAGCTGAAGCATAATATACATAGGTACAATTTACAAGACTCTCACAGTGTGGGAGTTTTTTGTTTTTTAACTTATTTATAAAAAACGTATTCATTTTTTTTGTAATTTCCACAACTTTTAAATTCACTTTTAAAAGCAACTAAAATTATTTTATGAATTCAATTACTGCCGCAATAACAGCTGTAGGCGCATATGTTCCTGACTTTGTGCTTTCCAATGAAGTGTTAGAAACTTTAGTTGACACAAACGATGAATGGATTACTACGCGAACCGGAATCAAAGAAAGACGATTGCTGAAAGAAAGCGGAAAAGGAACGTCGTATCTAGCCATAAAAGCTGCCCAAGATTTAATTAAAAAAGCCAATTTAAATCCAGCCGAAATCGACCTTGTGATTATGGCAACGGCCACTCCAGATATGCCTGTGGCAACAACTGGCGTATATGTGGCAACTCAAATTGGCGCTGTCAATGCGTTTGCATTCGACTTACAAGCGGCATGTTCCAGTTTCTTATACGGAATGTCAACTGCGGCTGCATACATCCAATCTGGAAGATATAAAAAAGTACTCTTAATTGGCGCCGATAAAATGTCGTCCATTATCGATTATACCGATAGAGCAACCTGCATCATCTTTGGTGATGGCGGTGGAGCTGTATTGTTCGAACCCAATTACGAAGGTCTTGGCTTACAAGACGAATACCTGCGTTCCGACGGAATAGGAAGAGAATACTTAAAAATTGACGCCGGCGGATCTATTTTACCTGCATCAAAAGAAACCGTAGAAAACAGACAGCATTTTGTTTTTCAAGATGGAAAAACGGTATTCAAATATGCCGTGTCCGGAATGGCCGATGTAAGCGAAAAAATCATGCAACGCAATCAACTTACTAGAGATGATGTGAATTGGTTGATCGCACATCAAGCCAACAAACGAATCATCGATGCAACCGCATCCCGAATGGAACTCGACGAAGAAAAAGTATTGGTCAATATTCACCGCTACGGAAACACCACTTCTGCCACACTGCCTTTACTTTTGAGCGATTTTGAAAGTAAATTCAAAAAAGGCGACAACTTGATATTTGCTGCTTTCGGCGGCGGATTCACTTGGGGTTCAATCTATTTAAAATGGGCATACAACAAACAATAAAACGATAACTAAAACAAATAATTATGGATTTAAAAGAAATTCAAAACCTAATCAAATTTGTATCCAACTCTGGTGTTGCGGAAGTAAAACTAGAAACAGGTGAAATTAAAATTACCATTCGAACTACGCTAGAAGGTAATTCTCCCGATATAACTTACGTGCAACAAGCACCCGTTCAACAAGCAATGACTCAAGTTGCTGCACCACAACCCGTAGCGCAAGAAGTTACTCCAGTTGCTACTCCATCTTCAGACGAAAACTCTAAATACATCACGATAAAATCTCCAATGATTGGAACTTTTTACAGAAAACCAGCACCAGACAAACCGATGTTTGTTGAAGTAGGTACAAGTATTTCAAAAGGAGATGTATTATGTGTGGTGGAAGCTATGAAATTATTCAACGAAATTGAAGCTGAAATTTCTGGTAAAATTGTAAAAATATTGGTAGACGACATGTCACCAGTAGAATTCGACCAACCGTTATTCTTAGTTGATCCATCTTAATAAAAGTTAGAAGTCGGAAGTTAGAAGTTGGAAGTTTTGTTCTAACTACTAATTTTTAATTGACTCATTTTCTAATTGTCTAATTGTCTAATTAAAATAAGATGTTTAAAAAAATATTAATTGCCAACAGAGGCGAAATTGCTCTCCGAGTAATCAGAACCTGCAAAGAAATGGGCATCAAAACAGTAGCGGTTTATTCTACTGCTGACGCCGAAAGTTTGCACGTTAAATTTGCCGACGAAGCCGTTTGTATCGGTCCACCACCAAGCAATCTATCCTACTTAAAAATGTCGAACATCATTGCGGCGGCCGAAATCACCAACGCTGATGCGATTCACCCAGGATACGGATTTCTTTCAGAAAATGCTAAATTCTCTAAAATTTGTCAAGAACACGGAATCAAATTCATCGGTGCATCGCCCGAAATGATTGACCGAATGGGTGACAAAGCGTCTGCAAAAGCAACCATGAAAGCAGCCGGAGTTCCATGTGTTCCTGGTTCTGAAGGACTTTTAGAATCGTACGAACAAGCCTTAGAATTATCAAAAGAAATGGGTTTTCCAGTAATGCTAAAGGCTACGGCCGGTGGCGGAGGAAAAGGAATGCGTGCGGTTTGGAAGGAAGATGAATTGTTAAAAGCATGGGAAAGCGCTCGCCAAGAATCGGCTGCTGCGTTCGGAAACGACGGAATGTACCTTGAAAAATTAATCGAAGAACCACGTCATATCGAAATTCAGGTTGTCGGTGATTCTTACGGAAAAGCGTGTCATCTTTCAGAAAGAGATTGTTCTGTTCAACGTCGTCATCAAAAATTAACCGAAGAAACGCCATCGCCATTCATGACCGATGAGTTGCGAAATAAAATGGGTGAAGCTGCCGTAAAAGCTGCCGAATTCATTAAATATGAAGGTGCTGGAACCGTAGAGTTTTTGGTGGATAAACACCGAAATTTTTACTTCATGGAAATGAATACGCGTATTCAAGTAGAACATCCTATTACGGAACAAGTAATCGACTACGATTTGATTCGTGAACAAATATTAGTGGCTGCCGGTGTGCCGATTTCGGGTAAAAATTATTTCCCAAATTTGCATGCTATCGAATGTCGAATCAATGCGGAAGATCCATACAACGATTTCCGTCCGTCACCGGGAAAAATTACGGTATTGCATGCGCCAGGCGGACACGGAGTGCGATTAGATACGCACGTGTACGCGGGTTATACGATTCCGCCGAATTACGACTCGATGATTGCAAAGTTGATTACAACCGCGCAAACACGTGAAGAAGCCATCAACAAAATGAAACGCGCACTCGATGAATTTTACATCGAAGGAATCAAAACTACGATTCCGTTTCACAGACAATTGATGGACGAACCCGATTATGTAGCCGGAAATTATACTACAAAATTTATGGAATCGTTTAAAATGAATGATCCCGAATAAATCAAAAACCATTCGTTCATTCGGATGGTTTTTTTGTTTTTCTTCCCTCGTATAAATGAAAAGTCTTAATTTCAATACTTATTCTATCTTAAAATGAAGCTGAGTTCATTCCCAAAAGAAACCGTAACCATCGGGTTTTATGTTGTATACATTGCGTTGACGTATGTATTGTACGTACTTTTCCCAGGCGATGCCAAAACACCCAACTTCGGAGTGGTTTTTATGTTTTTATTGATTCCGATTAGTCTGATTTATGCGAGTGTTCAAGCGTACCGACATTTTAACTCCGAGACCAGTTACATCAAATGCATTTTTATTCACGCCGTTGCGTGGTTTTCTATTATTACGTTTCTGACGAATTTTAGTAAATAAAAAATCCGTTTTGCACTACACAAAACGGATTCGTTTATTTTAACTATTCTCGGATTAGTCTCTTCTTCCCAAAATTTGGAAAGCCCAATACAACAACGAAGCCAACGCTCCGAGTGCCGCAACCACATAGGTTCGAGCCGCCCATTTTAAAGCATCTTCCGCGCCAGCGTATTCTTCTTGACCTAACATATTTTTGTTTTTCAACCAAGCCAACGCTCGGTTACTGGCGTCGTATTCAACAGGTAAGGTAATGAAACTGAACGCCGTTGCAATTGCCATTAAAATCAAACCAGCCACAGCAACATAGAATCCAATCGATGTTCCTTTGGAAGCAATTCCCAAAATCAAACCACCCATAATCAACCACTGTGACATGCTCGATGAAATGTTGACCATCGGAACCATTTTAGAACGCATAGTTAACCAACTATACGCTTGTGCGTGTTGTACGGCGTGACCAACCTCGTGCGCCGCAACGGCTGCAGAAGCTGCATTTCTTTGGTTGTATACTGATTCACTCAAATTTACGGTTTTGTTTACCGGATTGTAATGATCGGTCAATTGACCTGGAGTCGAAATCACCTGAACACCTCTGATTCCGTGATCAGCAAGCATTTTTTCAGCGATTTCAGCGCCGCTCATTCCGTTGCGAAGACTGATTTTTGAGTATTTCTCAAATTTGCTTTTTAATCGTGCGCTCACCAACCAACTGAATAAAGCAATCGCTCCAATAATGATATAATATCCAAACATAATTTCTAAATTTTAGTTTAAAGTTTAAAATTACAAAAATAGTAGCAAATTACAAGCCACTTTTTTTAAATGACAATTTGGCAATTTTTTATTTACTGAGTGTAACAAACGCAATGAGTTCGTGCGATTCGAAATAGGTGAAGGATATGTTCACTACTTCATAGCCTTCGTTGACTTTAATGTCTAAAAATTGTTCAACTTCTTTCGTTAATTCTTCTTTCATACTAGAGAAACCTGCCGATCGTTTCAAAATATGGATTTGGTGCTTTTTCATAGATTTTATTTTTTTTCAGAATTAGACGCAAAACAGCTATTTGGGTTACAAAAAACTCAAATTTCTTTTGCGCGAATGAGTGAAAACTACTTTTCTCAGTCAAACGGACCGATGAATGACACGCCAACTCCCAAAAAATAGTTGGTGTAATCGTCGGTTTTGCCAAATTTAGGATTTCCAATCGCTTGACGGTATTTGGCTTGTGTAGTAAGAAAAATATCCGCAAAATTTTTAGGGGAAAACATTCGGAAGGAAGCGGTGATTCCGGGTTCAATAATGTATAAAGCAGTTGTACCTCTGCTTACCGGAACTTCCGTATATCCAAATTCGTCCCAGTATACTTCGGTTTCCGAACGATCGCGCAAGCGGGCAATCGCTACACCATTGTTGAGGTTAATTCCCACTCGAACGCTTTCACTCTGAATCAAATCGTACTGATTCAACCAACCAATGGACAAATACGCTACATCGGGTTCGGCGGCAACAAGTGAAAAATCGGTGGTGATTCTTTTGGTCGCGGCCGTAAAATTAAATCCGGTTCCCCATTTTGGCGCTACATAATATTTTGCATCCATCGAAAACCCAAAGAAATTTCGATTTAAAATAGGCGAATGAAAAGCCAGTAAGTCGGCTACTACTTGATTTTTAGGAATACTTACATTGCTGTTTTGCTGTGCGGAAGCCGAAAAAAAGCAAAGAAATAAAAGACTGGATAAGAAGTAATGTGGTTTCATAGGCGAAGTTTTTGATTGTAAAAGATTCGAATCAAAGAGTTTGCCAAGGCACGGGTTTTAAAAAAACTTTAACGAATGTAAACGAAAAATCCCGACGTTTCCATCGGGATTGTATAGTAGTGTAGGATTGAATTATCCCACCAAATTAATAATTTTTCCAGGAACGATAATGATGTTTTTCGGAGTGTTTCCGGCCAATTGCGCTATCGTACGTTCGTCTGCCAAAACGATTTCCTGAATTTGTTCTTTGGTTAAATCCAAGGGTAATGTCAGGGTAAAACGCATCTTCCCATTGAACGAAACGGGGTATTCTTTTTCACTTTCAACCAAATATTTTGGATCAAAAACTGGAAAAGGCACTTCTGAAATTCCTTTATAATCTTGCGATCCTGCAATCGTAGAATCCTGCAATCCCAAATACAATTCCTCAGCAATATGCGGCGCATACGGCGAAACCAAAATGGCCAACGGTTCTAAAATTTTTCTATGGTTGCATTTCAACGTCGCCAATTCATTCACACAAATCATAAATTGCGAAACCGAGGTGTTGAACGAGAAATTCTCGATGTCTTCGGTGACTTTTTTGATGGTTTTGTGGAGCGATTTGTACATTTCTGCTGACGGTTCGTCGTTCGTAACAATCGAACCATTGTCGTCAAAATACAAACGCCATAGTTTTTTTAGGAAGCCCGAAACTCCCGTAATTCCGGCGGTATTCCATGGTTTGGCTTGTTCCAACGGACCCAAAAACATTTCGTACAAACGCAAGGTATCGGCACCGTAATCATTACAAATGTCGTCGGGATTGACTACGTTGTATTTCGATTTGGACATTTTTTCGACTTCGCGAATAACTTTAATCTTCGAATTACTATTTATAAACTCAGCGTCTTTATATTCCTCGTATTTTTTATCTTTTAAAAAACTTTCAATTATCAATTCATCAGCTAAGTTTACATGAGAAACATCTACTCGATGATTTGTAATTGAATATTGAAATCTATCCATATCAATCTCTTCAAATTTATATTTATCAAGAATGGAATCTAATCCAATAAGTTTATCTTTTAATGTTTCATATTTCTCTATAATCACAAAAGCGTCTTCATCCATTAATTTGCTATCTAAATTAGAAGAAATTAAAATTCTTGGTAATTTTTGAATAAAGTCAAAATATGGAATGTTTTGTGGATTTTCATTTTCCGATCTACTAGATATAAATTGAATATTGAGAACTTTAAAGAAAGCACTCATTCCCAAAATCATTCCCTGGTTAATCAACTTTTTAAACGGTTCTTCCGTCGGTGCAAAACCTTTGTCTTTTAAAAATTTGTTCCAAAAACGCGAATACAATAAATGGCCGGTTGCGTGTTCGCTTCCGCCGATGTATAAATCCACGCTTTCCCAGTATTTTAGGGCATCTTGGCTAGCAAATTCACCGTCGTTGTGCGCGTCCATATAACGCATCCAATACCACGAACTTCCCGCCCAACCGGGCATTGTATTCAATTCCAAAGGAAACACATTCACATCATCAATCAACTGATTACTGACCACTGAGCACTGAACTGCGTCCCACGCCCAATCCGTCGCATTGCCCAACGGAGGTTGTCCGTCTTCAGTTGGTAAATATTTTTCAACTTCAGGTAATACAATCGGTAAATGCTGCGCGTCGATCATCTGTGGCAATCCATCTACATAATATACCGGAAACGGTTCGCCCCAATAACGCTGACGCGAAAATACCGCATCGCGCAAACGGTAGTTGGTTTTGCCTTTTCCTTGGCCTATTTTTTCTAGTTCTTCGATGACTTTTTTAGTTCCGTCTTTGTAACCCAATCCGTTTAAGAAATCGGAATCCACCAATTCGAAACCACTTTTTTCTCCGTATGCGGCTTCCGAAATATCTTGGTTAAAAATATTTTTGATGGCGGGCATTCCTCCCGATCCTTCGGGATTTCCTTTAAAGAAATTCGCAAACGCATAATCGCGCTCGTCGCCACACGGAACGGCCATTACAGCTCCGGTTCCGTAACCCGCCAAAACGTAATCGCCAATCCAAACCGGAATCGGCTCTTTGGTAAACGGATGGGCGGCATACGCGCCCGTGAATACGCCAGAGATTGTTTTGACATCGGCCATTCGTTCTCTTTCTGAACGCTTTGCAGTTGCTTCGACATACGCTTCAACAGCTGCTTTTTGTTCGGACGTGGTGATTTGCGCAACCAATTCGTGTTCGGGTGCCAAGGTCATGAACGTCACGCCGAAAATCGTATCTGGTCTCGTCGTAAATACTTCAATGTAGTCGAAAGTCGAAAGTGGAAAGTCTGAAAGTTCGTTTTCTTTTGACTTTTGACTTTCGACTTTGAACTTCACCAAAGCTCCAACCGATTTCCCAATCCAATTCCGCTGCGATTCTTTAATGCTTTCGCTCCAATCAATCGTGTCCAAACCTTGCAACAAACGCTCAGCATAGGCAGAAATACGCATCGACCATTGGGTCATTTTTTTGCGAATTACGGGATGACCGCCACGTTCGGAAACTCCGTTGACAATTTCGTCGTTGGCCAAAACGGTTCCTAATGCCGGACACCAATTCACTTCGGTTTCCGCCAAATAGGTTAGTCGATACTGTAAAAGTATTTTTTGTTGTTGATCAGAAGAAAATGCGTTCCATTCGGCTGCCGAAAACGGAGTGATGTTGTCATCGCACACCGCATTCACAGAAGTATTTCCTTCTTTTTCGAACAGTGAAATTAAGGTCGAAATGTTTTCAGCTTTATCGGAATTTATGTTGTACCACGAGTTAAATAATTGGATAAAAATCCACTGCGTGTGTTTGTAATAGTCGGGATTTGACGTACGTACTTCACGACTCCAATCGAATGAAAATCCGATTTTGTCCAATTGTTCGCGGTAACGAGCAATGTTTTCACGAGTCGTTTTTTCAGGATGTTGACCGGTTTGGATGGCGTATTGCTCGGCCGGCAATCCAAACGAATCGTAACCTTGCGGATGCAAAACGTTAAATCCTTTGTGACGTTTGTAACGCGCCACGATATCCGAAGCGATGTAACCCAGCGGATGACCAACGTGCAAGCCAGCACCAGAAGGATACGGAAACATATCCAATACATAATATTTTGGCTTATCTGAATGATTGGACGCCGCAAACGTTTGGTTGTGTGCCCAAAATTGCTGCCATTTTTCTTCTACTTTTTCGTGAAAATATTTCATTCGACTTTTTTATAGTTTTTACGGTTCAAAATTATCCTTTTTGAATTATTAAAACGACTTTTCTCATTCTATTTCAGCTTTAAATTTGTAAGAATTCACTTTAATAAAATACTGCAATTTTCGTCCGAAAGTTAATCGAAAGTTAATGTCTAGGATAATCGTCCGCAAATTTACGTTTATTGTACTAATCTCAAAACTTTAAGCGTTATAAACATTTGATTAAACAAATTCTTTATTATTTTTACGGCTTAAAATACAATTTATGGGTTCTTCATTTGAGAAATTTCAAAAGCGCAGAGTTATTACATCGTATGTTTCGGTAGTTTTGAGTGTCTTTTTAGTATTATTTTTACTAGGATTACTCGGACTTTTCGTCATCAACTCCAAGCGTTTGTCGGATAATTTTAAGGAAGACATCGAAATGACGGTTTTCTTTAAAAACGAAGCGACCGATAGCGTGTACAAAGCGTTCAACGACGAATTAAAAGCGTCGAAATTTGCCAAAGATTTTAAATTTGTTTCTAAAGAAGAAGCGGCCAAGCAACACGAAAAAACTTTAGGCGAAAATTTCGTGGAGTATTTAGGTGCAAATCCACTTTCGAATTCGTTCAACATTCACTTAAAAGCCGATTATGTGACGAATCCAGGTTTTTCTAAAGCCGAAAGTCAGATTCGTGCTAACCCAATGGTGGCCGATGTGGTGTATGATAAACAACTGATTACGTTAGTTAATGACAACATTAGAAAAGTAAGTTTTTGGGTATTAATTGTAAGCGGTGTTTTTGCATTGATTTCGTTTTTACTGATCAATAGTTCGCTTCGTTTATCGATTTACGCGAATCGTTTCATCATCAAAACCATGCAAATGGTAGGCGCAACCAAGGCATTCATCAGAAAACCATTCATCCAACGAAGTGTAATTTTGGGCGTTATTGGTTCGGTTCTAGCCGTTTTGGTGTTGATTGGAGTGTTGTTTTACATCCACGTCAATTATCCTGCATTGGATATTTTTAAAGACATCGAATTGACTATTGCTGTATTAGCTGGCGTATTGGTTTTGGGCGTTTTAATCACGTGGTTCAGCACGTATTTTGCTACGCAGCGTTTCTTGAATTTACGAACAGACGATTTGTACTAGAAAAAGAGAATAGAGCAGAGAGCATAGAATATAGACTTTAACTATAAAAAGGATATTAGTACTTCATCCTTAACAAAGACATTATGAAAGATAACGAAAACAAAAACGGATTTTTATTTGAAGCGGTAAACTACAAAATTCTATTGATTGGATTGGCCGTGATTGCTATCGGATTCATACTGATGAGCGGCGGCGGAAGTGAAAATCCAGCGGTTTTTAAAGAAGATGAATTGTTCAGTTTTAGACGCATTCGCTTAGCGCCAACCGTGGTGTTAGCCGGTTTTGGAGTGGTGATTTTTTCCATCTTTAAAAAAAGCAGTAAACAGTAATTAGTAAATAGTGATTAGCCAATCTGTATCAAATTTTTAGTTATGGATAGCAAACTTTTCACTTTTCACTAATCACTTTTCACTAAAATTTTCCAATCACTTATTATCTAAAATGGATTTACTACAAGCCATTCTCATTGCCATAGTTGAAGGATTGACCGAATACTTACCCGTTTCTTCAACGGCGCACATGATTTTTACCAGTTCTTTTTTCGGAATTCAGAACGATGATTTTGTCAAATTGTTTCAAGTCGCCATTCAGTTTGGGGCGATTTTGGCTGTTGTCGTTTTGTATTGGAAGAAATTTTTCGATTTTACTAAAATCAGTTTTTACATCAAACTAGCTTGTGCCGTTGTTCCCGCCTTAGTTTTAGGAAAATTATTCGACGATAAAATCGAAGCCGTGCTGGGAAATCCAATTCCGATTGCCATTGTATTGATTCTTGGCGGAGTAGTATTGCTTTTTGTCGACAGTCGGTTCAATCATCCTACCATAGCCAAAGAAGAAGACATTACGATTAAAAAAGCCGTTACCATTGGATTTTGGCAGTGTTTGGCGATGATGCCCGGAACGAGTCGTTCTGCAGCGTCAATCATTGGCGGAATGCAACAAGGATTAAACCGCGAAACGGCAGCCGAATTTTCTTTTTTCTTGGCCGTTCCTACGATGTTAGCGGTAACGACGTATTCATTGTTTTTAAAAACCTACGAAGCTTCGCAATTAAAAGGATACGAATTAGTAACGCAATCGAGTGAAAACATCAAATTGTTTCTGATTGGAAACGTGGTGGCTTTTGTCGTTGCGGTGTTTGCCATCAAATTCTTTATCGGAATCATCAAAAAATACGGATTTAAACCGTGGGGTTACTACCGAATTGTAGCCGGAATCGCTTTGTTGATTTACTTTTCTTTAAACAAATAAGTGTTATCCGTTTAGTATGAAAAAGAAACAGATTAAAGCATTGTATGTTATTTCAATTCTATCTGTTTTGGGCTGCTTTTTCATCAAACCCATTTATCAGGATCAAGAATACCACAATTTTGCAGATCAGGCAACGCTTGTTTCACTACCAAATTTTTGGAATGTAGTTTCGAATTTTCCCTTTGTTATCATTGGGATACTTGGATTCATTAAGGTTTTTTCCATAAAGGATTACGCTCTGAAACCAAATTACTTGTGGTTTTTTATCGGAATTATTCTTACCGGTTTCGGGTCGGGTTATTATCATTTAAATCCGAATGATGACACTTTGATTTGGGATCGATTGCCGATGACGATCTCGTTTATGTCGTTTTTATCGATTGTACTAGGCGAGTTCATTAATCCGATTTACGGAAAGAAACTTTTGTATCCATTTCTCATTGTGGGATTAGTATCAATCGTGTATTGGGTTATTTCTGAAGACCTACGAATGTATGTTTTGATTCAGTTTTTACCAATTTTATTGATTTTAGTAATTTTATTTCTTTCAAAGAATAACATACATTTTAAAAAGTATTTTTGGCTGATTATTGTTTCCTATACGATAGCAAAATTTTTGGAAAGTAACGATTTATTCATTTATTCTAGCACCTACAAAGCGATAAGCGGTCATACGTTGAAGCACTTCGCAGCGGCTATTGGACCTTTTCTTTTTTACAAATTTGTGAACAAGAAATTCTAAATCACATCATAATGCACGAAAGCAAAACCCATTTATCAGCCGAAGATTTTTTAGAAGGACACGTTTTGTTAATCGACAAACCGTTGACGTGGAGTTCGTTTCAAGCGGTCAACAAATTGAAATACGTACTCAAACACCACTACAATCTTCCCAAGAAATTTAAAATCGGTCACGCCGGAACTTTAGACCCACTCGCCACAGGATTGTTAATCATTTGCACGGGTAAATTCACCAAAAAAATCACCGAAATTCAGGCACAAGTCAAAGAATACACGGGTACAATTATAGTGGGTGCGACTACGCCATCGTACGATTTGGAAACCGAAATCAACGCGACTTTCCCAATAGACCATATTTCGGATGAATTAATCCAAGCAACAACCCAACAATTTTTAGGAGAAATCGATCAAAAACCACCTGTGTTTTCAGCGATTAAAAAAGACGGAGTACGTTTGTATGAACATGCACGCGCCGGAGAAGAAGTAGAAATTGCATCACGCAAAACCACTATTTACGAATTTGAAATCACACGAATTGCCTTACCCGAAATTGATTTCAGAGTGCAATGTAGTAAAGGAACGTACATTCGATCGTTGGCGTACGACTTCGGAAAAGCGTTGCAATCGGGCGGACATTTATCCGCTTTGCGAAGAACAAAAATTGGCGATTTTGATGTAAAAAATGCTGTTACGCCTGCTGTTTTTGAAAAACAAGTTACGGAGTCAAACTTTTGATTTTTTACCATATAAGGCATGTAAGTTATATAAGATTTTAAAAACTAGCCTTATCTGTCCTTATCTGCCTTATATGGTTTATTCATTCATCAACCCCGTAGATTTTCACCATAAAAGTCATATAAGTTAGGTAAGGTTTTAAAGCAGTAACTTTATTTGTCCTTATCTGCCTTATATGGTTTATTCATTCATCAACGCCATAATTTCATTCTGTGTCGACACACCTTTGTCGTGTAAATACCACTTTTGTAATTCAATTTTAGCGGTTTCATCCACTACACCGTGTTCGGCTTTATAATCGAGGATAAGTTGTTTGGCATCGTGAGGACGCGGACCAAAATCAGCAATTACTTCTTCCGTTTCTTGATCAATAATGATTAATTTCGGAATCGATTGCGTGCCGTTGGTCAGGAATAAATTCATTACCTCTTCATTATCATCGCGTAAAATAATACGCAATTCTATTTTTTCTGTAGTCAAAGCCATTTTGTTGATGATGGGCAAAATCTGAGCTGCATCGCCACACCAACCTTCAGAAATCACCAACCAAAGATACTTTTTCTTCAAATTTTGAAGTTGTGAAGCCACTTCATCAGTTACTTCCATGGTTTTATCCAAACGGTGCAAACGCGCTTCATTCAATTCGGTGTAATGAATCATCGCTTCCGATTGATCGTTGCCCGTTGTTTTGCCTTGACTGACCAAAGAAGTAACGTGATTTCGATATTCGATATACGAAAAACTAGAGGAAAGACTTTTTTTAATAATTGGATTCATAACGGTGTTTTATTGTGCAAAATTAGTTTTATTTTTACAATGGAAGTGTAACATTAAGCACACAGAAACGTTTTCTACTAAAAAATAAAATGGATTTACAATCGAAATCAATTGGATATGCTTTGTCGGGTGGCGGAACAAAAGGAATTGCCCATGCCGGAGTGATGAAATTCCTCGAAGAGCAAAAAATTAAGCCTTCGCACATTGCGGGTTCAAGTGCTGGAGCGATTGTCGGTGCTTTGTATGCATGGGGAAAAACGCCTGATGAAATTTTATCTTTTTTCAAATCGATTTATTTTTTTCATTGGAAACATTTTACGTTGAAAAAACCCGGCATCATTGATTCGGGTTCGTTTAAAAAATATTTTGTTGAGATTTTCAGTGATGCAACTATGAACGATTTACCCATTCCGTTGTACATCACGGCAACCGATTTGGTCAAAGGAAAACTAAAAATATTTACCGACACCACGCAAATTGTCGATGCGGTTTTGGCGTCTTCGGCCGTTCCTGGAGTGATTTCTCCGTATGAAATTGACGATGCCTTATACAGCGACGGCGGAATTTTAAACCATTTTCCAACCGATGTTTTGCAAGGACGATGTGAACATATTATTGGCGTGTATGTGAGTCCGGTTCAGAAAATTGAAGCCAAAGATTTGCGATCGATTAAAGCCGTAACCACAAGAGCTTTTGAGTTATTGGCCGCTAATTCAAATCTGCAAAAATTCAACAATTGCGATTGGGTAATCGAACCCGATGAACTCGTAAGTTTCAACACTTTTGAAACCAACAAAACCAAAATGGATCAAATTTTTGAAATTGGGTATCAGGCTGCAAAAAAATCATTTGAATCTTTAGCGGGATAAATTGTATTTTGCTATTTCATAAAATCAGATAATAACTATATTTGCATCACAAAAAGAATCTTAAAAAAGAGATTCTGAAATAAATTCAGAATAAAATGACTTGAGCTTGCGAAAGCATGAGACCTTTAAAAAACAAATAAAAAACGACGAATGAAATACAAAAGAATTCTTCTAAAATTAAGTGGCGAAGCGTTAATGGGTGAGCGTCAATACGGAATCGATCCCAAAATACTTGCCGAATACGCTGAAGAAATTAAGCAAATTCACGATAAAGGAATAGAAATTGCGATTGTGATTGGAGGCGGAAATATATTTAGAGGAGTTTCAGGTGCCAGCAACGGAATGGATCGCGTACAAGGAGATTATATGGGAATGCTAGCGACCGTAATCAACGGAATGGCGCTTCAAGGAGCGTTGGAAGACAAAGGCATGTTGACGCGTTTGCAAACGGCTTTAAAAATCGAAGCGATTGCTGAACCGTACATCAAAAGAAGAGCTGTTCGTCACCTTGAAAAAGGAAGAATTGTTATTTTTGGTGCCGGAACCGGAAATCCGTATTTCACAACCGATACTGCAGCCGTTTTACGCGGAGTTGAGGTTCATGCGGATGTAATTTTAAAAGGAACTCGTGTCGATGGTGTATACACCGCCGATCCGGAAAAAGACAAATCAGCGGTAAAATTTGATTATATTTCGTTTGAAGACGTTTTGAAAAAAGGCCTGAACGTAATGGATACAACCGCTTTTACATTGAGTCAGGAAAATAAATTACCCATCGTAGTTTTTGATATGAACAAAAAAGGTAATTTACTCAAAATTTGCGAAGGGGAAAACGTGGGAACAATAGTTAATATATAGGTTTTATAGTTTATGGTTTATAGTTCATTGTTGACCATAAACCATAAACAACAAACTACAAACATAAAACAAAATGGAAGAAATAGAATTTATTATTGATGAAACCAAAGAAGCAATGACGACTTCGGTTGCTCACTTAGAAAAATCTTTTTTAAATATTCGCGCGGGTAAAGCGTCTCCACAAATGTTGGGAAGCGTATTTGTAGACTATTACGGTTCGCAAACTCCTATGTCTCAAATTGCCAATGTGAACGTTCCCGATGCGCGAACCATTACCATTCAGCCGTACGAAAAAAGCATGTTGCAACCCATCGAAAAAGCGATCATGGTTGCCAATCTTGGGTTTAATCCGATGAACAATGGCGATTTAATCATCATCAGTGTTCCACCTTTAACTGAAGAACGCAGAAGAGATTTGGTAAAACAAGCCAAGCAAGAAGCGGAAGACGCTAAAATTGGGATTAGAAACCACAGAAAAGATGCTAATTCAGAAATTAAAAAGTTAGAAAAAGACGGAACCTCGGAAGATTTGTGTAAAAAAGCCGAAGACGATGTTCAAAAGCTAACCGACAGCTTCATCAAAAAAGTGGAAGAACATTTGGTGAACAAAGAAGCCGAAATCATGAAAGTATAGTGTTACTAACACACATAATAACTAATCCAAACACCACAATGTTTGGATTTTTTATATTAATAAAAACTAATTAAATTCTTTTATATATTTGATTTCTTATGTAACGTTTATGAAAAAAATATACTTCTTGTTAGTGGCTTTAATTGCTTATACTACTGCACAGGCGCAAATTATAAATATTCCCGACGCAAATTTTAAAGCGAAGTTATTGGAAGCAAGCCCAAGCAATTATATTGCTTCTGCTGTTAATACTTTGGGTAATACTTCATACCCTTACGTTTCAATCGATACAAATGGAGATGGAGAAATTCAAGTTAGTGAGGCAAGTGCTATTCAATATTTAAATGTTTCTTATTCTCAAATAGTAAACTTGGAAGGTATAAATAGCTTCGTTAATTTACGGTTTTTAGAATGTAAATACAATCAAATTGCTGCTTTGAATGTAAGTGGATTAACCTATTTAGAATATTTGTATTGTCCCAATAATCAAATTGCTACTTTAGATGTTGGTGGATTACTGTTTTTACGGCAATTAAATTGTTATTATAACCAACTTACCAATTTAGACGTAAGTACATCAACAGATTTACGATATTTATTTTGTTATGAAAATCAATTAACTAATTTAAATATTAGTGGATTGACAAATTTGCTGTATTTATATTGTTATGAAAATCAATTAATCAATCTGAATGCAAATGGATTAACAAATTTGCGCTTTTTAATAGGTAACAATAATCCTTTACAAACTCTTTACATAAAAACAGGAAATACAAGTTGGTCAGATTTAACCTTTAATAACAATCCTAATTTAACTTATGTCTGTGCTGATCCGGAAGATATTGGTTTAGTTCAAAATAAAATAAATCAATATGGATACACAAATTGTAGTGTGGATTCAAATTGTACATTAGATACTAGTTCATTTAATTTTTCAAATAACTTTATTATTTACCCAAATCCAGTAAAAAATAGTTTGAACATTACAAACGAACAAAGCATAGAAGTTTCATCAATAAGTATTTACAACGTTTTGGGACAAGTACTTCTAACTATAACAAATCCTGGCGATTCTATTGATGTTTCAAGTTTGAAGTCAGGAACTTATATTATTAAAATTGCATCCTTTAGAGGAACTACTAGCAACAAGTTTATTAAAGAATAGCTTTTGTTAACAAAGCTTTTAAAAACAAATCCAGGCAATACAATGTTTGGATTTTTTTATCGTTATTTTTGTGAGGTTATCATCAAAATCGTATGAAATATTTTTGGACTTTTTGCTTTATTATTACTGCACATTTTGCAATTGCCCAAAAAAAACTGCAAGGTCAGGTAATTGATTTTGATTCGTCCATTCCCATCGCTTTTGCGAAAATTACCCACGAAAACAAGACATTAACCGCCGATTGGGAAGGCCGTTTTTCCATCGTCATCACCAACGAAAAGAAGCCGATACTTTTTTCTTACAAAGGCTATTTCACCAATAATTATTACCTGACGGAAAATGCCACTTTTTTGATGATTAAGATGATTTCGGATGAATCACAGAAAGACGTCGAGATCTATTCTGAAAATCTGGTCAACGGTTTGGTAAAAACCATGATTGAAAAAAGAAATCAAAACGACCCCGAAAAAGCCTTGTCTTCGTTTGAATATAGGAATTACGAAAAAGTTTTGGTTTCGGCTCATCCCGATCAAATCAGTAGTAAAATAGACACCATCGTCAAAAAAAATATTTTTGGTTCTCGAAAAATTAAACTCGATTCGACAAATTACAAATTCAAAAAACTCACCGAAAAGCAACACCTCTATCAAGCGGAAAAAGTAAACTTCATCCAACACAACAACAAAGGAAACAAAGAAACCGTCGTGGCTGCTCGAATGGCAGGTTTCAAACAACCGCTGTATGAATATTTAGGTTTGAAGTTGGTGTCGTATTCGATTTATGAAACGCCGTTTGAAATCATTGAAATCCCAGTGCTCAATCCGATTTCGAATTTTGGCCGACGCATTTACACCTACAAATTAATTGATACCTTAAAAATCCAAAACCGTAATGTGTACCGCGTTTATTTTCAACCTAAAAAATTAAAATCCAGTAGTTTACGCGGAATAATTTACATTGACGCCGAAACTTTTGGCGTGGCAAAAGCGTTTTACCGAATTTACGGTGTGGTCAACATCAATGCGACGTATACGTTCAATTATATGAAAGAACACCAACTTTGGTTTCCCGAGAAGAGAAAATTCGAAGTAATCAAAGGGAATAATTCGGAAGATTTAAAAATTTTGGGTGGAACGATAAAATTCAATTCGACTTCTAAAATTAGGGCACAAAACGACGCTTCCGATCAAGCGTATTTATTGATAGAATCCAAACCTTTTGATATTAAAATCAACCAACCGACGACATTTACGCAGCCAAGGATAAAAATTGATGTTCCTAAATCGAGTCTTAAAGTAGAAGAAAAATACTGGAATTCATTCAGTAAAGACACACTCGATAAGCGAAAAATTTACACTTATATCGCACTCGATAGCTTGTCGGATGTAGAAAAAATAGAGAAAAAATTAATCTTCGGGAAAAAAGTCATCAACGGATATGTACCGGTTTCGTTCTTGGACATCGATTTGAGAAGTTTACTGAAATACAACAATTACGAAGGTTTTCGTGTCGGATTTGGCGCGGTAACCAATACAAAATTATCGGAACAATACAAGTTGGCGTTTTATGGCGCATACGGATTTAAAGATCAAGCCTACAAATTTGGGATCACGCCTTCGTATCAAATTGATATTCCCACCAATACGTGGATTAATGCAACCTATTTCGACGATTTAAGTGAGATAGGTCAGATACAGTTTGCGACTCAAAACCGTCGTTTTAGAATTTACGATCCGCGACCGATCAACGTTTCTACGTTTTACGAAAATAAAACTTTTTCGGCCTATATTGAAAGCAAATACATACCGAAAACCAATACGTTTTTTTCGCTTTCACGTTCCGAAATCAATCCGCTTTTCGATTATAATTTTGTGGCCAACGATACCAATTATTCGAATTACAAAATCACAACTGCGCTTTTTGCCATCCAATGGAATCCATTCAGCGGTTATATGCAAACGCCAACAGGCCGATTGGAAATTGAAAAACGATTTCCGAAATTCTCGCTTCAGGTCACGAAATCCATTCCGGGTTTACTCGACAGCAATTTCGATTTTACCAAATTTGATTTTAAAATCGAGCACGAGATTCCGTTTTTATCGGGACAAAAAACAGCTTTTGTTTTTCAAACGGGTGTGAGTAATGGTTCGATTCCGCTGACGCATTTGTACAGTATTGCACCGAATAACTTGGATCGAAATACGTTGCTAAAACGAGTTACGTTAGCAGGCAAAAACAGTTTTGAAACCATGTACTACAACGAGTTTTTCTCGAGCAATTATTTTATGCTTCAAGCGCGTCATACCTTCAACAAAATCAAATTAGGCTATAAGATCAGTCCCGAAATTTCGGTGGTAACCCGAACTGCTTTTGGTAGTTTGAAAAATCCAGAGCAACACGAATTGTTCGAATTCAAAACTTTAGAAAAAGGTTTTTTTGAAAGCGGTGTGGAGATGAATAAAATCTTTAAAGGATTAGGGCTGAATTTCTTCTTCCGATATGGACCCAACGGATTGCCTAAATTTGAAGACAATTTATCGTTGAAAATTTCCTATCACTTAGATTTAGGAATCTAAACTACGGTTTGATAATTAAGGTAGAAGGCACATTACTCAACCAAATGGATTGCGAATCGACTAGTGTTTTCCAGCTATCGAGCCCAATCATCATCAAATCCTGATTGATAAAAAAACCAGCATTCATGTCCTTATCTGTAACGATTTTTACATTAGACGGATAATTTTTCTGCAACGCTTCAATCGATTTTTCAAGTACAAAAGTAGTTTGGAGTTGATTGTTGATGTCGATTAAGGTGATTTTTGAATCGTTGTTGTGGATTAATTTTTGCGCGTATTCAATCAAAAAAGCATCATCGCTAGAATAAATGGGAACAAATACTTCGTTGACATGCGTCAGTTCTTTGTCGACTAAGATTCCGAGTGGATTTTTAATTCTTGAAATGATTTGACGCGTTCGGTCGTCAAAAGGCGAATTTTCAAACAATCCTTCTTTACCCGTGAATTTGTCTAAAAGACGATCCGGGTTGATGATTCTAGTAGTAAATCCGAGTACTCTTCCCAAGAATGAACCTTCAAAAATAGATTTTCCTAAACCGACCAAAACCAAATCATAATCGCCTTTGGAAGCAATGTCTATAATATCACTTTCAATGTCAACTGTGGCTTTAAAAATCGTTTCCAATTCTTGGTTCAAAACATTTGATTCCTCTAAAATGGGCTGAAACGTTACTTTTTCGTAGTCTTCCAAATTATAGGCATGCATTTCATCACTCAACGACAAATGCATGGCAGTAATCTTGGTGTTTTCCTTTTGATTTCTGACAAAACTATTCGCCAAACGAAGTAAGGATTTTCCTTTTTCTTGGTTTCCGAATGAAAGTAAAATTTTAAAGGTATCGTTCAGCTTGTCTTTTGCATTTTGAGCGTCTTTCGATTTAAAAATCATATTGATTAAATCCAACGCCGGACCAGTCATTACCGTAGTTACCAAGGCCATAATTACCATCATGGTGAAAATTTTTGGCGATAAAACGCCCAATTCGTAACCAATGTTGAGTACCACTAATTCCATCAATCCACGCGTGTTCATCAAGGCGCCAATGGTTAAACTGTCACGCCAATTTTGCCCTACAAATCGAGCAGCCAAAGCACTTCCGAAGAATTTTCCAACCACGGCAACTAATACGATAAGTCCGGTTACTTGCCACAAGTACGCATCGTTAATCAATCCGATTTCGGTACGTAATCCAGTAAAAACAAAAAACAAAGGAAGCAGTAAAATCACTGAAACGTCTTCTACTTTTTCGATAAAAATAGTTCTGAATTTAGCAATATCAGGCATGATGGCACCCATCATAAACGCACCAAACAAGGCATGAATTCCAATGATTTCAGTCAGATATGACGAAATAATCAACGTTAGTAAAAATATGGCGACAACGGGTTTGCTCAAATTATCTTTCGTGGCATACAAATCGCCCACTTTTTTCAAAAATGGTTTTACCAAAAAGAGCATGATGATGACATACAACGCGGCCATCAAAATAATGTACAACGCACTAGCAAAAGTTCCCGCTTTTACAATGGCAATTACAGCCGCTAACAAACACCAAGCGGTAATATCGTCGGCGGCGGCACACGTGATTACAATGGTTCCGAGTTTTGTTTTATGAATGCCGCGTTCTTGAACAATTCGGGCTAAAACTGGAAATGCAGTAATACTCATCGCAATTCCCATGAATAAACTAAACGACAAAAATTCGACACCTTCTGGCGCAAATTGATGGTAAATAAAATAGGACAATCCGATACCTAAGGCAAATGGAATAATAATGCTGGCATGACTAATTACTACGGCTTCGTTGGCTTTGTTTTTCAGCACTTTTAAATCGAGTTCCATTCCAATCACAAACATGAAAAGAATCAAACCAATTTGACTTAAAAACTGCAAATTTCCCAAAGATGCTGGTGGAAAAAGTAAGCCTGAATATTCGGGGAAGTACAATCCAACTAACGATGGTCCAAGAAAAATACCCGCAACAATTTCACCAATAACGGTAGGTTGTCCGATTTTTCTAAAAATCCATCCAAAAAACCGCGCCACAATAATGATGGTAATGATTTGCAGTAAAAGTATCGCTAGCGGATGCTGTAGATTGTGTTGTAATGAAACTAAAAACTGATTGAATAAGGTGTCTTTTGAGGTAGGAGAAATAATGTTTCTTCCTATTTCCAACAGTTTGCCTTTTGAAATAATCCAATAGATTAAAGCGGTAAACGCACCGGTAACACCTACGTAAAAAAGCGCGTTCTTAAAATTTTTCATACTTCGTTTTTTGGCACTACAAATATGATAAAACAAAACTATTTTTTGCATAAAATGACAATAATTTAATTCAAATTTTACACAGAAGTGCGTTCCTGTTTTTTAGTAAAACTTTTACTTTCCCAGCCTTTGATTTAGATAGGTTTTCACTACATTTGCACTCGTTTTAAGTCAGTATGAAAAAGATGTTAGGCATAGGTTTTTGGGAATTAATCGCCCGAATAATCCTCAGAAATCGAATTGTAATTATCAGTGGAATCGTTTTGATAACGATTTTCATGGTATTACAATGGAAGAATATCAAGTTCACGCACACCGAAGCCAACCTAATTCCTGCTGACGATAAAGTAAATGTTGACTACAATACGTTTCTGCGACACTTTGGAGAAGAAGGCAATCTCATCGTCATTGCAACCAAAGACAAAAAATTATTTACACCCAAAGTATATCAGGCGTGGTCGGAATTGATGAATACTATCAAATCGCACAAAGAAGTTACGCTAGTGATTTCAGTCGATAATTTACAAAACCTTACCAAAAACGATTCGCTGCAAACCTTCGAACTCAAACCTTTTGTTGACAAAAGTAAAGTTCAAGACGAAAAATATCTAAAAACCATCCAATCGGAATTGTTTACTAAACTTCCTTTTTACGAAGGATTGTTGTTCAATAAAAAAACCGGCGCCATTCGTTCTGCGGTGTATTTGGACAAAAAAATAGTCAACACCATTGCCCGAAAAGAGTATGTATTAACGCAGTTAATTCCGGCTATTGAAAAATTCGAAAAAGACACCAAAATCGATTTGCATACTTCGGGTATGCCTTACATCCGAACGTTAAACGCCAAAACCATCATCGATGAAATCGGTTTGTTTATTGGTGCGGCTTTGTTGATTACGTCGCTAATTTTCTTCTTTTTCTTCCGATCATTCCGTGCTACCTTAATTTCACTTATTGTGGTAATTATTGGTGTGATGTGGTCGTTTGGAACGTTGGCCATGTTAGGATACGAAATCACGGTTCTTACCGCATTGGTACCGACTTTAGTGATTGTAATCGGAATTCCGAATTGTATTTTCTTCATCAATAAATACCATCAAGAATACCAAAAACACGCCAACAAAGCCAAGTCGTTGCAACGGGTAATCACCAAAACCGGAACCGCCACGTTGATGACGAATCTAACGACAGCGTTTGGTTTTGCTACGTTTATCGCTACGAATAATACGTTGTTAGTTGAATTTGGAGTAGTAACATCCATCAACATCATTGCGATTTATTTGCTGTGTTTGTTGATCATTCCGATTTTCTTCAGTTACATTCCGCCGCCAATTCCGCGTCATTTGGGTCACTTAGGCCGTGAATATTTAACGTCTTTTATGGGTTGGATTGTGCGTACTGTAAAGTATAATCGCGTCGGTGTTTATGTCACTGCGGTAATTTTGTTGGTGTTCGGAATCATCGGAATCCACGAAATTAAAATCTCGGGAAGTCTGATTGAAGACATGCCCAAGAAAACCGATTTTTTTCAGGACATTCGGTTTTTTGAAAAAGAGTTTGACGGTGTGATGCCGTTGGAAATCATGATCGACACCAAAAAGAAAAATGGCGTCATGCGATTGACCAATTTGCGTCGAATGGAAGATTTGGAAGAGACAATCACCGATATTCCCGAACTTTCAAAACCAATTTCCATCGTCAATATTGCCAAAAGTTTTAAGCAGGCATATTACAATGGAAATCCCGATTTTTATGAATTGCCAACCTCGCAAGAAGAATCTTTTATACTGCCGTACATCAAAAATTCGTTGGACAGCGCAGGTGATAATCAATTAAAAAGTTATGTGACTTCTGATGGAAGTATTGCCCGAATCACTACCTTCATCAAAGACGAAAACGGCGAAAAAATGGAAGCCATCGAAGCGCAATTGCGTCATAAAATCAATAAAATATTTCCGTCGCCGCGGTATGAAGTCATCATAACGGGAAAAGCTTCCGTATTCCAAAAAGGGACAAAATATTTATTGGATAATTTACTGTCGTCGTTGCTTTTCGCTTTTTTAATCACGGGTGGATTGGTGGCGATTATGTTCCGTTCGTTCAAAATGGTTTTGGTTTCGATCATTCCGAATTTACTTCCTTTATTAATGACCGCAGGTTTGATGGGCTTTTTGGGAATTCCTTTAAAACCTTCAACTATTTTGGTATTCGGAATAGCCTTCGGAATGTCGGTCGACGACACGCTGCGGTTTTTAGCACAATACCGTTTAGAACTTTCTCGGAACGATTGGCGTATTAAAAAATCGGTTTTTGCTACCTTTGATGATGCCGGAATTAGTATGTTTTACACGTCCATTGTTTTGTTCTTTGGATTTTCGGTATTCATGCTGTCGAGTTTTGGCGGTACCATTGCGTTAGGCGGATTGGTTGCTTTGACGCTGTTTTTCGGAATGTTGTCGAATTTGGTTTTATTGCCATCGTTGGTGTTGACATTGAACAAAGCTTTGGCTAACGAACAAGAGTTCATCGAACCAACCATCGACATTTTAGAACATACCGATGAAGAGTTGGACGCCTTAGAAAAGAAAAATAATTAATTTATATTTGCATAAGATTATTTAAGAAAAACGGTCACCCTAAGTCTATACTGAGCGCAGTCGAAGTGCAGTCGAAGGGCTAATTTTACATAAGAAATGAAACATACAAAAGTTAAAGACTTATTGAACAGCACGCAAACGTTGCCTGAAGTAAATGCCAAAGGTTGGGTTAGAACTTTTAGAAACAATCAATTTATCGCGTTGAACGACGGTTCGACCATCAATAATATTCAGTGTGTAGTCGATTTTGAAAACACACCTGAAGAAACCTTAAAACGTATCACAACTGGAGCAGCCATTTCGGTTACTGGTTCATTGGTAGAAAGCCAAGGCGCAGGACAGAAATACGAAATTCAAGTGAAGCAATTGGAAATTTTGGGCGATTCGGATGCGGAAAAATTTCCGATGCAACCCAAAAAACACTCGTTGGAATTTTTACGTGAAAACGCACATTTACGTGTTCGTACTAACGCTTTCGGAGCGATTATGCGCGTTCGTTCGGTGTTGGCTCATGCGGTTCATACGTATTTTCAAGAAAAAGGATTTGTGTACGTAAACACACCAATTATCACAGGTTCGGATGCTGAAGGTGCAGGAGAAATGTTTAAAGTTACAGCTTTGCCATTCGATAACACACCACGCACCGAAGACGGAAAAGTAAATTATAAAGAAGATTTCTTCGGAAAAGAAACCAATTTAACGGTTTCCGGTCAATTAGAAGGCGAGACGTTTGCTATGGCGTTGGGTCAGATTTATACATTCGGACCGACATTCCGTGCCGAAAATTCGAATACGTCGCGTCACTTGGCTGAGTTTTGGATGATCGAGCCGGAAGTGGCGTTCAACGACTTGAATGACAACATGGATTTGGCAGAAGATTTTATCCAATTCGTCATCAAATACACGATGGATAAATGTCCGGATGACTTGAAATTCCTAGAAGGACGTTTGTTGGATGAAGAAAAATCAAAACCACAAGCCGAACGCAGTGAAATGGCGTTGTTGGAAAAATTGAACTTCGTTTTGGAGAACAATTTTAAACGCGTTTCGTATACCGAAGCCATCGATATTCTAAGAGATTCATCTCCAAATAAAAAGAAAAAATTCAACTATATCATTAACGAATGGGGTGCCGATTTACAAAGTGAGCACGAGCGTTATTTAGTAGAAAAACACTTCAAATGTCCGGTGATTTTGTTCGATTATCCGGCCAACATCAAAGCGTTTTACATGCGTTTGAACGAAGACGGAAAAACCGTTCGTGCGATGGATATTTTATTCCCAGGAATTGGTGAAATCGTAGGTGGTTCACAACGAGAAGAACGCTACGACGTGTTGGTAGAAAAAATGAAGGCTCTTGGCATCGACGAAGAAGAATTATGGTGGTATTTGGATACACGCCGATTTGGAAGCGCGGTTCATTCGGGCTTCGGATTAGGATTTGAACGTTTGGTTCTTTTCGTAACGGGAATGACCAATATTAGAGACGTAATTCCGTTTCCACGAACGCCGCAAAACGCAGAGTTTTAAGACTCAAATTTTGCCACAAAGGCACAAAGACACTAAGATTTTTTAATTTTGTTGTCTAAAATAAATTACAAGCCACTAAATTAAAATATATGCCAACAGAAGAAAATGAAGCAATTGCGAAAGTGATTGTCAATTCAGCGTTCAAAGTTCATAAAGAGCTTGGTCCTGGATTACTTGAAAAAGTGTATGAAGCTTGTCTCGCTTACGAAATTTCTAAAGCTGGTTTCGAAGTTAAAAGACAGGTTGAAGTTCCGATTGTTTATGACAACATCCGGTTGAAAGAAAAGTTGAAACTTGATTTGATTGTTGAAGATTCAGTAATCATAGAAGTCAAATCGGTTGAAATTGTGAATCAAGTTTGGAGCGCACAAATTATCAGCCATTTAAAGTTGACGGACAATCAATTAGGATTTTTAATAAATTTTAATGTTCCTTTGATAAAAAATGGCATCAAGCGATTTATAAATACAAGATAGTTTTGCATGAAGTAGCAAAGACAAAAGGGAAAGCCATACTATCTTTAACTTAAAAAAAAATAAACTTAGCGCCTTTGTGCCTTTGTGGCAAATAAATTAGTGCCTTAATTATGTTAAAACAAAACCTACAATTCAAGCTCTCGCAAAAATTATCTCCTCAACAAATTCAGTTGATGAAGTTGATTCAATTGCCTACGCAAGCTTTTGAACAACGTCTGAAAGAAGAATTAGTTGAAAATCCGGCGTTGGAAAGCGGTAAAGACGAAGAAGAGTTGTATGAGAAAGACGAGTTTGATAACAACGATGAATACGATGACTATGAAGGCAGCGACAACATCGAGGCCGAAGACATCAACATCGATGAGTATTTAAGCGACGACGAAACGCCCGATTATAAATTACAATCTAATAATTACAGCGATGACGACGAAGACCGCGAAACGCCTTTTGCGGCGCAGACGAGTTTTCATCAGGATTTAATCAACCAATTGAATACGTTTATTCTGACGGATGAGCAACGCGAAATTGCTGAGTTTTTGGTTGGAAGTATAGACGACGACGGCTATTTACGTCGTTCCATTCAAGACATTGTAGACGACATGGCGTTTACACAAGGTATTTACACCGACGAAAAAACAGTAGAGAAAATTCTGCAAGTCGTACACGAACTCGAACCTTCGGGAGTCGGAGCGCGCGATTTGCAAGAGTGTTTGTTGTTGCAATTGAAACACAAAACACCTACTGAATCGGTTGAATTGGCGGTCGAAATGATTGAAAATCAGTTTGATGCCTTTACCAAAAAACACTACGATAAATTATTACAGAAGTACGGTATTTCTCAAGAACAGTTGAAGAAAACCATCAACGAAATAGAGAAATTGAATCCGAAACCAGGTGGTTCTTTTGCCGGAAACAGTCGCGTAACCGAAAACATAGTTCCCGATTTTGCCATTCGAATTATTGATGGCGAATTAGAACTGACGCTCAACGGAAGAAACGCGCCGACGTTACACGTGTCCAAAGATTACCAAGAAATGCTGCAAACGTATAAGGATTCGCGCGAAAAATCGGGTTCTCAAAAAGATGCAGTGCAATTCATCAAACAAAAATTAGACTCGGCCAAATGGTTTATTGATGCCATTCGTCAGCGGCAAGAAACACTGTTTGTTACGATGAACGCCATCATGCATTTCCAACAGGAATTCTTTTTAGACGGCGAAGAAACCAGCATGAAACCAATGATTTTGAAAGACATTGCCGATATGGTTGGTTTGGATATTTCTACCGTGTCGCGTGTGGCCAATAGCAAATACGTTGACACGCCTTACGGAACCAAATTGATCAAAGAATTCTTCTCAGAAGCGATGAAAAACGACCAAGGCGAAGACGTTTCCACTTTAGAAATCAAGAAAATTTTGCAAAATGTCATCGAAGACGAAGACAAAAGCAAACCACTTCCCGACGATCAATTGGCCGATATTTTAAAAGAAAAAGGCTATCCAATTGCCCGACGAACTATCGCCAAATACCGCGAACAATTGGACATTCCAGTGGCACGAATGCGGAAGAAAATTTAAAATTTAATATCGAATAAATTCTTACATTTAGCACTTAAAAATTAAATCTTTTTATTGCTATGAAAAAATATTTATTTATTCTGTTGTTTACCCATCTTCTTTTTGCTCAAAATGAACCTCAGTTAGAATGGGCAAAAGTGCAACCCAATTCAGAAGTTGGTGGAACTGTTGCCATGGTTTCTGGAGCAAAAGATTCATCTGGAAATATGTATTTTGTAGGAAATTTTCAGAATACGGTAGATTTTGATACGTCGTCAAATAGTCTTAAATTAACTTCAATAAGTAGCTCAGACCTTTTTATTTCCAAATACAATTCTGATGGTGATTTAATTTGGGCCAAAAATGTAGGTGGATTGGGAACCATTACTGCCAGAACTATTAAAATATCGGGAACAAGTTTGTACGTTACAGGAAGTTTTACAGGTTCAATCGATTTTGATTCATCCGCTAATTCGACAATTCAAACCTCAAATGGAGAAAGTGATGGTTTTATGGTAGCTTATACTTTAGACGGAAGCTATAGTATAGTAAAGTCTATTGGTGGAACAGGATTTGATGAAGTTTTTGATGTAACATTTTTCAATAATGAAATTATAGTAGTAGGTTCGTTTAGCGATAGCGTTGACTTTGATTCATCGGCTTCCACTTTTGAGCTAATTGCTTCAGGATTGTTTACCGATATGTTTGTTTCAAAATACAACACGAGTCTTGAATTTGTATCGGCTTTTAAAATTGGTGGAGCAAGTTCAGATAGCGCGACATCAGTAGCCATTGACCCAACAGGGAATTTACTTATAACAGGCCTGTTTAGAGAAACCGTCGATTTTGACCCTTCGGCAAACATGACAAATCTTACTTCGACCACTACTGATGCAAGTAATACATTCATTGTAAAATATTCGAATAGTGGAAATTTTATATGGGTTAAAGACATTGGCGCACGAAGTTCAATTGGTACAGTTCAACGTCTTGTTTTGGATTCCGCTAACGCAATATTGGTTTGTGGTACATTCAATCGTTCTTCCGATTTCAATCCTTCGACTAGTACTTTTACGCTAAATGCAATTTCATTAAATGGATATGACGCTTTTGTTGCAAAATATGATCTCAATGGTAATTATGTTTGGGCTAAAGGTTTTGGAATTTCGGGCGGCTTTTATTCTTGCAATTCAGTTGTCACCGATAGTAATAATAATGTATATATAACAAGAGAAAATAGAACTTCAAGTCAAAGTACAGGTGTTATTACCAAATATAGTGCTAGTGGAACCTCTATATTTACCTTTAGCACTGGGACAAAAGCATCAAACATTATTTTGGACGAAGCTGCTAATTCAGTATTTGTTTCAGGAAATTTTATAAACAATGCCGATTTCAATCCTTCAACGAGTACAAATTATTTATATGCTGAAATAGATAATGGGTTTATTGCCAAATATACGCTTGATGGGAACTATACTTTTTCAAGAAACATTGGAAATATTTCGTCTAATAACAATTTCAATCTAATTAGTACCGATGGAAATGGGAATGTTTATCGGGCAGGAAATTTGGGGTCGACTTTAGATTTAGATCCTTCCTCGAACACCGCTATTTTTAGCTCTTCAGGATGGACTGATTTTTATATTGCAAAATATACATCAAATGGCGATTACATTTGGGGTAAAACGATTGAAGGTCTTAATTTTAACGGCGTTAGTATGATGAATACAGATGCAAACGGAAATACCTATGTAATCGGAAGGTTTTTCGGTACCGTTGATTTTGACCCATCCTCAAACACGGCCAATCTTACCTCAACTTCTACTACAACAGCTCGTGACGCATTTATAGCCAAGTATGATACGGATGGAAATTTTGTATGGGTGCAGAAAATAGATGCAATCAGTCCAATTGACTCCATTCAATTTGACGGTGACGGCAATTTTTATTTTACGGGAAGATTTTCTGGAATAGTCGATTTTGACCCTTCACCTACAGCCTTTTTTTTAGTAGCAGGAGTAACTAATGCTGCGGATATTTTTTTTGTAAAATTTAATCCACAAGGTCAATTAATTTGGGCTAAAAGTCTCAGAACAACAACTGATGGTACTATTAGTATTCCGTATCGATTGTATGTTAAATCAAATAATATATACTTAGTAGGAATTTTTGGTGGATCACTTGATTTTGATCCATCGACTACTCAAAGCAATGTTTTAAGCGCCGATAACTCTCCAGGTGGCTTTTTGGCTAAATATGATTTAGATGGGAATTATAATTTTGCAAATAGATTTGTAGATTCATCAGATTTAGGCTATAACGTTTGGGGTTCAAATGTAGTGGTTGACTCCAATAATGATATTTATTATATAACACTATTTGGAGGTGAGGTAGACTTTGATCCTTCACCTACAGGTTCTACCGTACTAACTTCGAATAATGGATTGACATTGGGAATTTCAAAATATTCTTCGGACGGAAGTTTTATTTGGGCAAAATCCCTTCAAAATTTGGACGGGAATTCCGTAATTTTAAATGAGGATATTCAAGTTTTTGTTGACTCAAATGACACAATTATAATTTGTGGTGAAATTAGCGGTTCCTTTGATTTTGATCCTTCCACTAATCAAACCATAATTACTTCTACACCTGCTACTACATCTACGTCTATTAGAGGTCTTTTTATTGCTCGTTACAATTCAGATGGTGATTTGATTACAGCGAATAAGTTGGAAGGCAGCTATAATGGCAGATTAAATTCCGCTGTCTTTACAAGCAATCAAGATTTGTTAATTTCAGGTTCTTATACAGGTTCAATGGATTTTGATGTAACAGCCAATTCGCAAACAGTTGCATCATCTTCAACATATTATAATGACCGCTTTTTTGCTAAATACCATTTTAATACCTTAAATTCAGAAGAAAATAATTTTGGCGACAACATCACAGTTTATCCGAATCCAACATCTGATTTTTTAAATGTGTACAACCCATTTTTTAATGAAATGGATGTAAAAATCACAGACCTAACTGGAAAACTTTTGTTTGAAGGAAAAGGAGATAACAACTCTACGATTGATGTTTCCAATTATCAACACGGAGTTTATATTATTGAACTAAATGATTCTATAAACAATACTAAAAACATCTGTAAGTTTATAAAGAAATAGAAGTTTGATTTTTTGTGATAGAAATCTTATAACGCACAATGTAAAACTTGACATTCCAGTAGCGCGGATGTGGAGGAAGTTTTAAAAATATATTATTGTGTCATTTCAACGAAGTAGAGATCTCATAAAGTGAAGCTAATTAAATGTGATTTCTCCTTCGTCGAAAAGACAAAACTAACAACTCTATTTTCGGAAACTAAGTTTACGGTGGTGAACTGACAGGAAGCTAGTCGGCAATTGACTTGTATACAATCAAAAGTTCTATCAAATTTAACTTTAAAAAGAAACCTATTTTTTATCTTTGGATTCAAATCAAGCTTCTTGAAAAAACTACTGCCTTTTTTTTCGTATTTCTTTCATCCCATTTTCATTCCGCTTTTAGGAACGCTTTTGTATTTGCTGTTCAACGCCGATTTTTTTCCGGCAGGTTCGGCCTATCTTTTGATTTTTCAAATACTGATCATTACGGTTTTTTTACCGATGTCGTTTTTTTACTTGCTTAAAACCTTTGGAAAAGTAGATACCATCATGCTTTCTGACGTCAATCAGAGAAAAATTCCATTGTTGTTGCAAATGGTTTTGACTCTAGTGTTGATCAAACAAAGCATAACCATCGATCGGTTTCCGGAGTTGTATTATTTCTTTTTGGCGGGATTGGTCACCACTTTTGTAGCATTCACGTTACTTTTTTTGAAAGTAAAATCAAGTATTCACATGATTGGAATAAGTGCCTTGACTTATTTTGTCATCGGATTGAGCATGCACAATCAAAAAAACATGATTTATACGATCGCAATGCTGTTTCTCTTAACCGGATTGATTGCATCGTCACGGCTGTACATGAAAGCACACACCATTAACGAACTTATAATTGGTTATGTAATTGGAATGGTTCCACAGCTGGCTTTTTGGTATTTTTGGCTATAGAATGTAAAACATCAATCCGATGTTGAAGGTGTTCATTTTGATTTTCTCACCATCAATGGTAGCCGATTTAAAAATTGGATTTAATCCGTAATAAAGGTAAGCATTCCAGGTATTCCATCCTGCGCTGAGGTAAGCGCCGTATTCTAATTCTTCTAAATCGGGGTTTCCTTTTTGCTTGACATTTACTCCCGAACCATCGAAAGTATAATGATCGTACACCAAATAACTCAGTTTTAATCCGGTGTAAATCCGCCAAAACTTATGACTTTCAGGCGTTGATGCTCTCCATCTGATTTCAATCGGTAATTCGGCGTAGTGTAAGGTGAGTCTGTTTTTATCAAATTCAGAATTCAGAATAGCATACGCATCGGAGTTGCCATTTTCTGGAATTCCTAAATTGTGATTCATAACACTAATTCGGTATCCCAGTCCAGCACCAATAGCCCAAGTTCTACTTTTATTGATGGGCATATCGCGTAAAAATCCAAAAAAGACATTGGGAGAAATTTTTAATTGGTCAAAACCTGAGGGCGCATTTTGCACGTTACTGTACGATAATCCGATATAAAACTGATCTTCGCGGTATAACGAATCGGGTGAATCGAAATCAATTTCAGGTTCGTTATTTTGAGCTGAAATTAATCCAACCAGTAAAAAAGCAAGTATCGAATAGAAATGACGCATAACTTAATTTATGTGTGGTAAAAATACTCAAAATTGATTGACAACGCTACAATTCTTTTTTATTAACACTCTTTTTGAAAAGATGATTTTCAAGGTGTTATTTTGACGGTGAATAAGAAATTAAAAGCAAAGAAAAACCCCAACAAATTATTGGGGTTTGATTGTAAATGATAAAGTTTTTGGAGAGAAAATGGCTCCGCAACTCTTTTATTTTTATCAGTGTTAGCAAAGCTTTAGTTTTCATAGGTACCTATATAGGCGCACAAGATTTTATATTTATGAATTAAGCCTTAGATTGAAATTTCTTTTTAAAAACTTTAATGGCGATTTGTTATATGATTGCACTATCTCTTTTAGTTCATTTATCAATTTGCTTTTGTATGAAAAAGACAATCGATCATAAGCAACTTAGATTCTAATACCCTTATTACAAATGATTTCTTTCTTACAGGTATTTTTTCCCCTTCCTATTTATACTTTATATCCATTAGAGTGAGACTGGAAATATAAATTCAAACATTGTTCCTTCAGAGTGAGCGGTTTTAATGTTTAATTTTCCTTTTAATGTTTTAATTCTCTCCTCAATGTTTTTAAAACCTATTCCATGAGTGCTTTGTTCTATATCAAAACCATCGCCGTCATCAATAATGGTTAAAATCAAATTATCATCAGATTTGTCTATAGAGATTTCGCATTTTTTCGCATTAGAATATTTTATAACATTAAACAGTACTTCTTGCATAATGCGATAAATATTCAGCTTATATGCAGTATTAATTTTTGTCCAATCTATTGATTCGTCTGACTTAAATTTAAATTTTATGTTGTTTACATTCTTATGACTTTCTATCATGCCTTGAATTAAAAATAAGAATTCATTTTCTTCAAAGAAGAGATCTCTATTGAGGTCGTGAGATATAATTCGAATTTCTTTTTCAATATTCTGTAATTCGTCTATGTAAAATTTTCTTTTCTCAGCTATTTCAGGCCCTTTTTTTGAATTAAAGAAGCCTAAATTCATTCGGATACTATATATCCGATTCATTATACCATCATGTAATTCTTGGGCTATTCTTGATTTTTCGTCATTTTTTGCTGCGTTAATCTTCTTTTGTTGTTGACTTAAAATAGAATAAATTTCATCTGAAGCTTTTTTTTGTAAAATTACGGTTTGATATTCTTTTTTTCTATGTCTGATATGGATTAATAAGATTATGCTTAAAAGGACTAATGTTGATATTAATAATATTAATAGTGTACTGCGTACTTTTTTTGATAATAGTTTATTCTCATCTTCAATTTTAAATGTTTCATATTCAATTCGGGCATATTTATCGGATGTTTTTCTTAAATCTGAATTTAAAATATCATTAATTTTTACATATTCTTCAAAATAATATTGACTTCGGTTTTTGTTGGTTTTTGATAATGCGCTTAAAGTAATTAAGATATAGTCGGTACTTTTAATTTGTATTGCGGTATTATAAGCTTCTAGAAAGAATCTATTGGCCTTTACGAGGTCATTCTTTTTTAGGTAATATTCTCCAAAATTAATTTTTTTGTACATAATATCGGAATCAATGCCTATGCTATCTGAAATTCGTAATGATTCCCGAAAAAGAGATTCTACATCTTTAGTCTCTCCATTTTTCATTTTAGAATAGGCTAAGTTTCCTAAAATATTGGAATACGTTTTTGGCCAATTTTTTCTCAGACTTTTGGTCAGTAGTGGCGTTAAGTTTTTTATAGACAGTACGTATTCCCCTTTTTTATCATATAAATTACAGATGTTTATAACTGAAGAAGCGTTGTAGTATTCAATTTTATTAATTCCAATTTTACTTTTTGACATCTTCTTTAAGATGTTTAATGCCTGTGTATGATATTTTAAGGACTCTTTGTCTTTTCCTAATTTTTCTAAGCAATTTCCCATTAAAGTTAAATTTGAAAGAACTAGCTCATAATCATTGGTCTTTTCAATTTTTTTTAATGCTTTGCTACATTGTATTTCACATTCTATATAACTACCACTGTAAAATAGTACATGGGCTTTATTGAATAGCATTCTTCCTTCGTTTTCATCATCAAAAATGCTTTTGTATATTTTTTGAGCCTTGAAGTAGTAAAAATAAGCACTATCTCTATATGTATTTTCAAAACAGTCACCAATGTAATAATACGACTTAGCAATGGTTAGCTTATCATTTGCTTTTTTGGAGAGATCTAGGGCTTTATGACTTATAAGATATGATTTTTTAATGTCATTTAGATTGTAGTATTCAGTTGAAATCTCCAGACAAATACTCCTTGTAGTTGAATCATTTTCTTTTTCACTCAAGGATAAGACCAAAGAGTCTAGGTATTGTTTCTTTAATTCACTGGAAAGATCTTTGTAATTTTTATTGAATGGAATATGAGCTTCTTTTATTTCGTTTTTTTTGCAAGAAAAAAAACAAACAAAAACAGCTAAGAAAAAAAGAAGCTTTTTGTAATTTTTTATCAAAGGTAATCTTTTAAAGATGAAGATAATTAAACTTTAAAACAGTCTAAAAGTTCTTGTGTAAGAGCATAACTAATTAAACATGAATAGACAAACTGCAAGTGAGCAAATATAGCAAAACTTGAATTAGAAAATTATATTTCATCATAAATTCAAAAAACAGGTTTATATAAAGTTTCAATGAAACCTAATTTATAAGATTTAAAACAACAGAGTAATGCCTTAACAGCAGATATGAAATGAAAGAATTCTTAAAAGAGTAATTGCTTGTTTTTTCTGAATGGAGCCGTTTTAAAGAATACGTCTCAAAAACCATTGAAGATGTGGTCTTATAAACAAAAACGGTATTCCTGATTTTTTAATCGGGAATACCGTTTTTTGATAACTTTTAATTTTTTTCTATCCTGAAAGAAATATCGCTTATCCTCTAGGTTTTGGATTTGAAGGTTCTCCTGCTTCTAAAGAATCTCTCAAAAAGATGTTTTCTTCGGGAACATCTTTGCTTAACTGAACTTTTGGACTATTCTCAGGCATGTAACTGTCGTCAGTTGTGCAAGAAATAGTTAAAAAAAGAATTGAAGTCACTGCTAAAATAAGGGATTTTGTTTTCATGATAATTAGAATTTTAGATTAATAATTAATCGAAAATTACTCTTGGAAAAAGCCTCGTTTTTACTGAAAGTCCGTAATTAGAGTTATATTAGAAATCTTTTATGGAAACTCCGTAAAAATTTTTAAATTTGAGCAAATTATTATTTTATGGAGAATAGTATCAATATATTCATAGTAGACGATCACCCAATGACTGTTGATAGCTATATTAATTTATTGTCAGAAAATAATACGCATGAAAGTACTCCAAATTTTATAATATCTCATAACTGCGAAGAAGCGTATAAAAAAATCAAGCTATTTTCTGCTTCTAAGCAAGTTTTTGATTTAGCATTAATTGATGTCAATCTTCCTCCTTTTGAATCTCAAAACATAAAAAACGGAATAGACTTGGCGTCCATGATCAGAAGAGAAATAAAAGGAAGTAAAGTTGTACTCTTAACAATGCACAGTGAACCACTTGTTGTTGATCAAATTATTAAAAGAGTAAATCCGGATGGTTTTATCTCTAAGAATGATGTAAACTTTGAAACGTTCAAAAAAGTATGTGTTAAGATAATAAAAGGAGAATTATATTATAGTAGTACAATTATTGAATCTCAAAAAGAATTAGTTAAAATTAATGTGAACTGGGATAAATATGACACTCAAATTCTAATACTAATATCTGAGGGAGTTAAGAATATTAACTTACCTAATTATATACCTCTTTCTATGAGTGCAATAGAAAAAAGAAAAGCAAATATTAAAGAACAACTTTTGCTTGGTAAAGGCAATGACAAAGATTTAATAGATAAAGCAAAAAAATTAGGTTTACTGTAAAGAAAATTCTATACCTTATATAGTATACTTCCGACTACTGAAAACTATTGTCGCCCGACAGCTTCTTTTTTTATATAAAATAATGATACTCTTTTTTCTTTTTCAATAAAAATCACAATCCGTAATTTTTACCTTAAAAGTCCGTAAATACAACTAGAAGTTAGTATGTAGATTTGTCTATGTCTTTTTACAACTTCAAGGAACAGCGATGTGACTGAAGTGGCGAAGCCGTAATAACAAGTTAAATTCTACTCACATGGAAAATGTATATAATGGTTGGTTTGTTTTGTACGTTAAATCCCGTTTTGAAAAAAAAGTCCATAATTCACTTATAGAACTCTCTTTAGAATCCTATTTGCCTATGGTTAATGAAGTACATAACTGGAGTGACAGAAAGAAATTGGTAAGCAAACCGCTTTTCTCATCTTATGTTTTCATAAACATTAAATCTGTAACAGAATTTTATAAAGCCTTGACTGTTGATGGCGCCTGCATGTTTATTCGTTTTGGGAAAGAATTTGCAAAGGTTACTTCTGACGAAATCAATACTATTAAGACTCTTATAAATAATAAAGAAATCACAGAAATTCAATCAGCAGATAGTTCTATTCCAAAAATAGGAGATTTTGCACAAATTAATTCCGGACCCTTAAAAGGTTTTGATTGTGTAGTACTATCTGTAAATAACAAAAATAAAATTATCGTTAGAATTAATTCTTTGCAATTAAATATTACGGCTACCGTTCCTTCTAACTATCTACTATCAGATCAAAAAACTGCGTGATGCCATTTCTTAATTATGTCAATTGAGAATGGATCAATTCTAAAACTTTCATTTTAAAATAATAAACTGATAATTTGACTTTTTTCAAAGTTAAAACTTCTTGTCTGTTTTTATGATAGGCACACAAGTCTAAAAAGCAATCATTATCAAGTCTAAAATTAAAATCATTATGATTAACAACTTAATTCAAAATTTAATAGATAAAGGAATAATTCTAAATTATTCAGAAGGGAACATTGAAGTGTCTCATGTTGACGAATTAGAAGTATGCGAAAATGAGATTAATTTAATCAGGGAAAACAAAAAGGAAATTATAGAATATTTGATTTCCAAATCATCCGTTGAGGATCAAATTCTCATCCCGAAAGCTAAAGAAGAGAAGAATTATCCATTATCTACATCCCAAAAAAGATTGTGGATTTTAAGCCAAAGTGAGAAAAGTTCAGTTGCTTATAATATGCCTTTTAATATTGAATTAGACCAAAAATATGACATTGTTAGCTTCCAAAATGCACTTGAAACAATCATTGAAAGACATGAAATTTTAAGAACTGTATTTGTCGTTACAGATGCAGATGAAGTGCGTCAAAAAATACTGTCAGTTAATGAATTAGATTTTGCGGTTGAATTTAAAGACTATAGTAAAGAAGAAGACCCGAATGAAAAAATAGAAAACTATATTACAGAAGATCGGCATAAACCTTTTGATTTAGAAAAAGGACCGCTTTTTAGATGTGTTTTGTTGAAAAAATCGGATAAAAAGTATGAGTTTTATATTAATATGCACCACATCATTTGCGATGGTTGGTCAATTGAAATTCTTATTAATGAGCTTTTTGTGTTGCATGATTCATTCAAAAACAATAAAAAGTTTCTACTTCCTGAATTAGAAATCCAATACAAAGATTATGCAGTCTGGCAAGACAATAAAATTAAGAATGGAGATTTTGAACCGCAGCGAAATTTTTGGCTTAACAAAATCACGGATAACATTACCTTGATTGATTTACCTTCGGATAAAGTTAGACCTGGAGTAATGACTTTTTCTGGGCATCAGATTGGAGCTAATTTGCCAAGTAATTTAGCCTTGAAACTTAAACAATTCTGCTCTAAAAATGAGATCAGTTTGTTTACAGGAATCCTAGCAACATGGAATCTACTTTTGTATAGATATACCTCTTTAAAGGATATAATTATTGGTTCACCAGTTGCCGGAAGGTCACATTCATCCTTGCAAAATCAAATCGGATTTTATGTCAACACTGTTTTGTTTCGAAACATAATCGACCCCAAACAAACGGTAGCTAGTTTTGTGGAAACCATGAAAAAGGAAGTTATTGATGTTTATGAAAATCAAGAGTATCCTTTCGATAAATTAGTGGAAGATTTAAATCTTAAAAATGATATAAGTAGAAATAGATTATTCGACATCTTATTAGTACTTCAACAAGATCTTCAGCAAGACAATAATGCTAAAGAATATGATGAATTAATCATAAACGATAAAGGCAGTTGTAAAGCAAAATTAGATATTGAACTAACATTTTATGATTACCCAAACGGATTAAATCTTGATGTTAATTTTAATTCAGATGTGTATGACAAAGAAATGATAACAACTTTAATTGAGCATTACTGCCAATTATTACAAGTTATTTTAACCAATCCAGAGGTAGAAATTGAAAAAATAGATGTAGTAAATGAAGTTGAAAAAAATCAGTTGTTGGTTGATTTTAATGGTGAAAAGATAGATTATTCACCACAAAAAACAATTCTTAGTCTTTATAAAGAAAACAGCAAAAAAAATCAATCCAACATCGCGGTTGTTTTTGGAGACAAAGAACTTACTTATAAAGAATTAGACGAAAAATCAAATCAACTGGCAAATTACCTGTTACAAAACTATTCAATTAAAAAAAATAGCTTAATCGCAATAGAATTATACAGAAGCGAATGGATGCTCATATCTATACTCGCAATATTTAAATGTGGCGCAGCTTATTTACCAATTGACCCTGATTATCCACAACTCAGAAAAAAATTCATTAAGGAAGACAGCGATTATGTTCTTTGTATTGACGAAAATGAATTGAATGCATTTCAAAATGTAGAGCAAGTATCTGATGGTTTATGTGATTTTTCCGGAGTAAGTCCAGACGATTTGGCGTATGTGATTTATACATCAGGATCTACAGGAAACCCAAAGGGAGTATTGATTGACCATAAAGGACTGTATAACCGGTTGTTATGGACTATTGATGATTTAGGCATTACCCAAGATGATATTATCCTGCAAAAAACACCTTATACTTTTGATGTTTCAGTTTGGGAACTTACAGTTTCTTTAATTACAGGAAGTAAATTGGTCTTCGCAAATCCTAATGGACACAAAGATCCACACTATCTGGAAACCATCATTCAAAATGAAAAAATAAGTATTATCCATTTTGTTCCATCCATGTTGGATGCTTTTATGCTGGATATTGATTCAAAAAAATGCGCCGGATTAAGAAGAGTTGTTTGTAGCGGGGAAGCTTTGCCTGTTGAAATGGTTAAAAAATTCAGACAGATTTTCAAAAAGACTTCCTTACACAATTATTACGGGCCTACTGAAGCTTCAATAGATGTTACAGCAATAAATCTATCCAATCAAAAATACCTACAAAAAAGCATTTCCATCGGAACTCCAGTACCCAATACTAATATATATATTGTAAATGAAGGTAATGTTTTACAACCTATAGGAATACCAGGAGAGCTATTAATTGGCGGAATCCAAGTTGCACAAGGTTATTTAAACAGACCCGATTTAACAAAAGAAAAATTTATCGAAAGTCCGTTCTTGAAAAATGAAAAAATTTATCGAACAGGCGATTTGGCCAAATGGTTACCTGATGGTAAAATCGAATATCTAGGACGTATTGACAATCAGGTAAAAATTCGGGGCAATAGAGTTGAACTAGGAGAAATTGAAAACGCCATTCAAAAATCTAACGTAACAGAAAGAACTATTGTTTTGGTTAAGAAAGATCAACACCAAAACCCGAGCCTTGTTGCCTATTTGATTCCGAAAAATGGATATACTAAAGAAGCCTTGATTTCTGTACTCACAGAGAGCGTACCATCCTATATGATTCCTAACTTTTTTATTGAAATGGAAACGTTTCCGGTAACTTCAAACGGAAAAACTGATTTCTCTTCTTTTCCACAAATAGATTTAAATGAAATTTCTTCGGTAGAGTATGTGGCGCCAAAAAACGAGACAGAGAAAGAATTGGTAACATTATGGGAAGAAGTCTTGAATTTGAATAAAATCAGCGTCAATGACAACTTTTTTCAATTGGGTGGAGACTCAATTATGTCAATACGGGTCATAAGCAGAATAAATAAATTGTTGGGGACACGGTTAAAGATTGATGATTTATATCAAAAACAAACCATTCATGATTTGGCATTATTTATCCAAAAAGAATTAAAAAGACCGTCTAAGAATGAAGTAGCCTTTAAAAAAGTTAAAAATTCAATCAATACTCTTAAAAAAGATGTTGTAAAGAAACTTTCTGATGCCAACGTAGAAGATGTATACCCGATGAATGACATCCAGAAAGGAATGGTTTTTTATTCGTTAATTAATCCGCAAGAAGGCATTTATCACGATCAGTTTTTATATCCAATACCAGCTATCGAAAAAGATGTTTTCAAAAAAGCACTACAATTGATGGTTAATAAACATTCTATTTTAAGAACTCAATTTGACCTTCAGAATTTTGAGCAACCCATACAAGTTGTACTAAAGGAAATAGAAATAAAAGTAGATCATATAGACCTGTCTCATTTTGAAAATAGTCAAAAGGAAAACAGTATCAGAGAATATATAATAAACGAACGTCAACATCCATTTGATTACAAAAATGCTCCTTTGTGGAGAACTTCTGTATTCAAACTTGATGATCAAAACAGCGTTTTTTTATTTCAATTTCATCATGCTATTCTCGATGGATGGAGCGTTGCCTCATTCAATACAGAACTATTCAAAACCTATTATAAAGTAAAAGAAGATGATAGTTTTAAGTTACATGATTTACACTACAGCTATAAAGAATCTGTAGTTCATCAAATTGTCGAAAATAAGAACGAAGAGAATATTGAGTATTGGAAAAATGAACTTCTTGATTACAAAAGACTCGAAATTTTTAAGACAGACCAAAGAACTTCAGAAAATTATGTAAAAAATTATGACTCAGCATTTTTAAGTTCTTTAAAGCAAAAAACCAAAGAAGATAAATTATCGTTTAAATCAATTTTGTATGGCGCCTATGTTTTTGCATTAAAAATGTTGACCTATGAAGATGATATTCTGATAGGGTTAGTTTCCAACACCAGACCAGCAGTTGAGGATGGTGATAAAATATTAGGATGTTTTTTGAATACATTGCCTTCTAGAATAGATTTTAAAGAAGTTAATTTGTTGACATGGTTGGAATATTTCAGAAAAATTGAAGACAAACTACTCGAAATTAAAAGGAGAGATCAGGTAACATTGCTTGAAATTTCTAAAGTAGCCCAAGAACAAGTTGACACCAAGAACCCATTTTTTGATGTAATCTTTGATTTTATTGATTTTCATATTTATGATGATTTAAAATCAGAATCAAAAACCAACACCAAATATGATTTCTTAATCGATCAATCGTTTGAAGCCACAAATACTTTTTTAGACTTGACATTAAGTTCAACAGGAGGAACCTTAAATTTTGATTACAAATTAAACCAATCGTTATCATTGGGTGTTTCACTAGAACAATTACACAGTTATGTTGAAAACATCTTAAATTGTTATTTGAATACTAAAAACAACTTGGTTACGGTTGAGGATATTTTAAATTATGATGAAAAAGAGGAGCTTCTAAACCTATTCAACACAAATGAAAGTACCCTTACTAATGAAACTTCCATCATTGCTGTTTTTTCAAATCAAGTAAAAAACAACCCTAACAGTATCGCTCTTGTTTTTGAGGATAAATCATTTACTTATAAAGAACTAGATGAGATGTCGGATAAATTTTCGGCTTTCTTACAAACTCATTACAGCGTTGCTCATAATGATTTTGTGGCTATTTCAATCAAAAGAGACGAATGGTTACTAGTATCAATTTTAGCTATTTTAAAGTTAGGAGCAGCTTATGTTCCAATTGAAATCAATTTTCCAGAAGACAGAAAAGCATACATAAAAGAAAACAGCAATTATAAAATTAAAGTAGACAAGGAAAAAATCGATTTATTCCTAAGAAACCAAGACTCATTCATAGCACCAACTACTAAAACAAAAATTGGAATCAACGATCCACTGTATGTAATGTATACATCTGGGACAACAGGAAAACCAAAAGGAGTAGTGGTTACTAATGGAAACTTGCTTTCTTTCCTGCCTAATCTTTCAACCCGATTTGAATTCGCTGATCATAAAAAAATAGCAGTCACTACCAATATTACTTTTGATATTTCAGTATTGGAAATTCTTGGGGCATTATGTACCGGAAGGGAACTTTATCTGTTTTCCGATGCTGATTTGATTGATCCTTTTGTGATGATGGATAAGTTTGAAAAAAACAATATCGAAATTATACAAATAACACCTACACGATTATCTCAATTGTATGAAACAAAAAAGCCGTTTTCTAAAAGCCTCAAAACAATGCTGGTTGGTGGTGAAGCAATGGAAGCTGGTTTGCATAAAAGATTGAAGTCAGAAAGCTTTGATGTAATCAATGTATATGGACCAACAGAAACAACAATCTGGTCGGCCAGTCTTGCTCTGAAGGAAAGTGAAGCGCTGTCTATAGGAAAACCTCTTGTAAATGAACAGGTTTACATACTAAACTCTCACGATGCATTACAGCCAAAAGGAGTTGTTGGAGAAATTTGTATTGGTGGTCAAGGAGTAGCATTAGGGTATTTAAATAATCCATTACTTACAGAAGAAAAATTCATCAGCAACCCTTTTCAAATAGGTGGAAGAATATATAAAACTGGAGATTTGGCACGGTGGATGCCTGATGGAACCATCGAATTCTTAGGAAGAAAAGATGATCAAGTAAAAATACATGGCCACCGCATAGAATTACAGGAAATTGAAAATGCATTGACCAACCATCCTCAAATTAATAATGCTGTAGCCCTGACCAAAGACTTTGGTGTCAACGGCAAACAAATTGTAGGATATTTTATCGCAGATGAAAAGCTTGACAATCTAGTTGTGTTAGACTTTTTAAAAGAGAAGCTTCCATTATATATGCTTCCGTCTCATTTGGTTCAATTGGATAAACTACCATTAACAACAAGCGGAAAAACAGATAGAAAAGCATTGTTAACTATTGAAACAGAAAGTTTTAGTTTGGAGACGTATGTTGCCCCAAGAAATAAAATAGAAAAAGATAGTGCCAAAATTTGGCAGGATGTTCTTAAGATTGAGAAGGTCGGAATCAATGATAATTTTTTCCAAAACGGAGGAGATTCTATTGTTTCCATTAGATTGATCAGCAAGATCAATAGCTTTTTCGGAATTTATCTAAAGGTAAATGATTTATACCAAAAACAAACGATAAGCGAATTGTCGTTAGTAATTGAAAATGAAATCAATAACCCTTCGAACTTCGAAACTCAATATGAGTTGGTAAAAAATTCAATCAGTAAATTAAAAGATTCAGTTTTACAAAGCACATCAAATCCCCTTATTGAAGATGTTTATCCAATGAGTGACATACAAAAGGGAATGGTATTCACATCACTGGTTAATCCTGAAGAAGGAATTTACCATGATCAATTTTTGTTTGAAATACCAACTATCAAAAATAATGTTTTTGAACAAGCATTGCAGTTAATGATTAAAAAGCATTCCATTTTAAGAACTCATTTTAATCTTCAGGATTTTGATCAGCCGGTGCAGATTGTAGTAAAAGAAATTGAGGTAAAAGTAGAGTACGTTAACTTATCACATTGTACTAATTCTGAAAAAGAGAAAAGTATTGAAAATTACATTGCAAAAGAACGTCAAAATCCTTTTAATTATAAAGAAGCGCCATTGTGGAGAGCAACATTCTTTAATTTTGAAAATCAAAAAAGTATCTTTTTATTCCAATTTCATCATGCTATTCTTGATGGATGGAGTGTTGCATCTTTCAATACAGAACTTTTTAAAATCTACTTTGAATTGATCGAAAACAAAGATTTTGAATTAGACGAATTAAAATTTGACTATAAAGAATCGGTTATCCGAGAAATTCTGGAAAGCAATAATACAAACAGTATTGAATACTGGAAAAATGAACTTCTAGATTATAAAAGACTTGATATTTTTTACGGAGAGGAAAGAATCTCCCAAAAATATGTAAAGAATTATGGTTCAGGGTTTCTGAAAAAATTAAGAACAAAAGCAGATCAGGATGCTGTTGCACTCAAATCAATTTTGTTTGGTGCTTATGTATTTGCTTTAAAAATGTTTACCTATGACGATGATGTCGTGGTAGGGTTGGTTTCGAACAACAGACCTATAGTTGAAGATGGGGATAAAATATTGGGATGTTTTTTAAATACATTACCAATCCGAATCGATTATACCAAGTTTTCTAATTTAACCTGGATAGCATATTTTAAAACTATAGATGAGAAATTATTAGAAATAAAAAATAAAGAACAATTAACTTTAAATGAGATATCTAAATTAACACAAGAAAAAAGTGACGATAAAAATCCATTTTTTGATGTAATATTTGATTTTATTGATTTTCATATCTACGACGAATTAAAGTCGGAGATGACCAATGAATACGATTTTTTAATCGATCAATCATTTGAAGCCACCAATACTTTTTTAGACTTAACATTAAGTACAACAAAAGGTGTTTTAAGTTTTGATTACAAATTATCAAAAACGTTATTGCCAGAGACTTCAATAGAACAACTGCATAATTATGTAGAAAACATAATGAATTGTTATTTGAACAAACCTGAGCAATTTGTCGATGTAAATGATGTTTTAACAATTGAAGAGCAACAAGGAATAATAGAAAAACTCAATAGTTCTGCAGAAGTTTTTTGTAACGAATCGTCAATAATCGAAGTATTCTCCAATCAAGTAAAAAACAATCCAGACGATATCGCGCTCGTATTTGAAGACAAAACATTGACCTATGATCAATTAGACAAACTGTCCGATAATTTTTCAATGTTTTTAAAAACTAATTATGGAGTTTCCCATAAAGATTTAGTTGGAGTTATGATCCATAGGGATGTTTGGTTAGTGATTTCCATATTGGCCGTCCTGAAATCGGGAGCAGCTTATGTTCCAATTGATGTTAATTTCCCGGATGACCGAAAAACATATATTAAGGAAAACAGTAATTATAAAACATGCATCAATCAAGAAGTAGTTGATTTATTTATTGAAAATCAAAGCAAATTTTCAGCATTTACTACTAATTCAGTTGAGATTACCCATGATGATACTTTATATGTAATTTATACTTCAGGAACAACAGGGAAACCAAAAGGAGTCGAATTAACCAATCATAATTTACTCTCCTTTATACCCAATTTTGAAAACCGTTTTGAATTTAGTGAATCAAAAAGAATAGCTGTCACAACAAATATAACTTTTGATATATCTGTCTTGGAGATTTTAGGCGCTTTATGTACCGGAAAAGAATTGCATCTCTATTCAGACAGCGATTTAAGTGATCCTTATGTGATGATGGATAAATTTGAAAAAAACAACATAGAAATTGTTCAAATAACACCCACACGATTATCACAATTGTATGAAACAAAAAGACCCTTTTCAAAAAGCATAAAAACGATGCTAGTTGGCGGAGAAGCAATGGATTCTAACTTATACAAAAAATTAAAATTAGAACCCTTTGAAGTTATTAATGTTTATGGGCCAACCGAGTCGACAATCTGGTCTACATCACTAAAATTAAAAGAAAGCAACACTCTAAATATTGGAAAACCACTTATAAATGAGCAAGTTTATATTCTGAATTCTAATTATTCTTTACAACCAAAAGGAATAATGGGAGAAATATGTATCGCGGGCAAGGGTGTTGCTAAAGGATATTTGAACAATCCGCAGCTTACCGATGACAAATTCATGCCAAATCCATTTAAAAAGGGAGAAAGACTCTATAAAACAGGTGATTTAGGAAAATGGATGTCCGATGGGAATATCGAGTTCTTGGGTAGAAAAGACGATCAGGTAAAAATTAATGGATATAGAATTGAACTATCAGAAATAGAAACGGTACTCCTAGAAAACGATAGTATTGATAAAGCTTTTGTTTTAATAAAAACAACATCAACAAATCAAAAACAGATAGTTGCCTATTACACGGTCAATCAAAAAGTAGCGGCTTCAGAATTGATACAGTTTCTAAAAGAAAAAGTTCCAATGTACATGATTCCCAGTCATTTTGTTGAATTAGAAAAAGTGCCATTACTGCCTAGTGGAAAAGCAGACAAAAAAGCAATTTTAAACAGTGAATTAGTAAGCGAATCCAACGATGATCTGTATGTCGCCCCACAAAATGAAATCGAATTTGAATTGGTGGAAATCTGGGAGGATGTTCTTCAAAAAAATAAAATTGGAGTAAATGACAACTTTTTTCAAATCGGAGGAAATAGCTTGATTGCCTTTAAAATATTATCCGAAATTCAGAGAAGAATGGGAGTTAAAATTGAAATAAATAGACTTTTTCTCGAGTTAAATATTGCAACATTGGCCGTCGAAATATCAAATATCAGATGGCAGAATGAAACTGTAATTGAAGAGGATGTTGAAGATAGAATTACAATATAATTATGTGCCCAATAAAAATTTCAAAATAATCACAAAAGCAAACAACAAAAACACAGATTTTTTTAACAGTAAAACTTACAAATCCAATGGAAACAGAAAAAAAACACTACTTAAAGTTAAATATAGCAATAGAGGCCTTAATTGATAGATGGTATGCATGGTCGCATTTGATTTCGCCAGCAACATTTGCAATGAATTTAAAGGAAAGACACCTCAAAATAATGCAATCCTACATCAAAAATCCCAAAACCCACGCAGCTGCAGTCAGTAAACCAGAAATGATGGGCGGGCCTTTTATTGATTATAAAGGTGGAAGGGTTGAAGAAATTCAGGAATTATATGAATCTACACTAACCAAAAGACAAAACATGTTAGTGTTGAATGATGCCATCCATGAACTCAATACAATTTTACAGACTGAAGCAACGGGTTATTCCCTTAACGCCTTGTATGACTTGGTGCCCGACGCCTTAAAAGGAATGGTAGAGTTGTATTATGACCTTAACAACAAACCCAACTATAGATTTTATGAAACCTTTTTATACAATAGTGAGTTTTATGACGAATCGGCACAAAGTATTTCATTACAGCAGATAAACTCCGATGATGCCCGTTCATTTGTCTTAAGTACACCTCGATTAAACGACGATCATTTAATTCATTTGGACATGAAATTCAGGGATACGGTCATCGATGAATTATTTAAAATGAAAAGAATTCCTGGTAATTATCAGGATGTAATGCATAAACTAGGAATCAAAAAGGAACAAGAAAGTTTGTTTGAAAGTTTTTTCACCGAAACACCTCCGCCAGAGTATAAAAAATATACTGGAAACGGTATCAGGACTCGATATTTTGGGCATGCCTGCGTTTTAGTCGAAACAAAAGATATATCTATTTTGGTTGATCCGGTTATTAGTTATGACGGATACGAAACAGACGTTAACAGGTTCACGGTAAACGACTTACCTGTAGAAATTGATTATGTGTTAATTACTCACAATCATCAAGATCATATTCTGCTTGAAACATTACTTCAATTGAGACATTGCATTAAAAACATAATTGTCCCAACGTCAAGTAAAGGAGATTTACAAGATCCCAACCTGAAATTAATGTTTCAGGCCATTGGTTTTCATAATGTCATCGAATTGAATGATATGGAATCAGTTCATCTAGATGGTTGTAGAATTACCGGAATTCCATTTTTAGGTGAACATTCAGATTTAGATATCCGATCAAAATTATGTTATCATGTTCAACTACACAATGAATTTAAAGTCTTTTTTGCCGCAGATTCCTGTAATGTCGAACCAAAAATTTATGAAAAAGTTCACTCTTTGATAGGAGACGTAGATGTACTCTTTTTAGGAATGGAATGTGATGGAGCACCTTTAAGTTGGTTGTACGGACCTTTAATGTATACTAAATTACAAAGAGAAATGGACCTCTCCAGACGACTAGCAGGATGCAATTTCCTTCAAGGTAAAAGTTTGATTGATATCTATAATCCAAAGAATGTTTTTGTTTATGCCATGGGACTTGAGCCCTGGTTAGTATTTATAAGTTCCATTAAGTATACCGACGAATCAAGACCTATTGTTGAATCCAACAGATTAGTTGAAGAATGTCTAAGAAGAGGAATTGATGCCGAAAGATTATTTGGAGAAAAAACAATCGAGTATTAAATCAAAGTATTTAAAAATGAAAAATGTTAAACAAATTCTTGACCAGTTCAAAGAGCAAAATATAAAGTTAATCCTCAAAGACGAAAGTAACATCGAAGTGTTATCTTAAGACAAGAAGCTGACTTCCGATCAAATTGATATTATTAAGGAAAATAAATCATCCATAATTCAATATCTAAAAGCTGAAAACAATTCAGTTTTAGACCTTTTGCCTACTGAACAACAAGAAAATTATACTCTTTCTAATTCCCAAAAAAGACTTTGGGTAGTTAGCCAAATACCAGAAACTTCTGTCGCTTATAACTTACCTGTTGTGGTTAAACTCAATGGGAAATACGAAATTGCAAATTTGTTTAAAGCATTTGAAGAAACTATCAAAAGACATGAAATCTTAAGAACAGTATTCAAAAAAGATATAGATGGTGAGTTAAAACAATGGATAGTAGAGTATGATGAATTGGATTATTCATTTGAATTCAAAGATTTGTCCAACGAAACTTTTCCTGAAGTTGAATCAACAAAAATTATAGATTCAGACAGCTACAGACTTTTTGATCTTGAAAACGGACCTTTGCTTAGATTGCAAATCCACAAGCTTGAAGAAGAACAGATTGTAGTTTATTTTAACATGCATCACATTATTAGCGATGAATGGTCGATGGATATACTATCAAGGGATGCGATGGCTTTTTATGAAGCAATTACCACTAATACAGAGCCGAATCTACCGCAACTCAATGTTCAGTTCAAAGATTATGTAAATTGGGAACTAAAGCAAAAAGAAGGGGAAGCTTTTCAGAGTAAAAAAGAATTTTGGGCGAACCAATTACAAGGTGAATTACCAAAAATAGACTTACCTGGACAAAAACCAAGAGCAAAATTCAAAACGGGCGAAGGCACCTATATTGCAACCCATTTATCCCAATCGTTATCCCAATCGTTAGTACAATTTGTTACCAATAATAACGGGAGTTTATTTACTGGATTAATAGCCGCACTCAACGTTTTATTACATAAATACACTTCCAAAAATGACATCATAATCGGATCACCAATTGTGGGCCGCGATCATCACGAGTTGCAGAACCAAATCGGGTTTTATATTAACAGTCTGGTACTTAGGAACAACATAGATCAAACGGCAGGTTTTAATCAGTTTTATAATCAGGTAAGAGAAAACACATTACAATGCTTAGAGCACAAATCATATCCTTTTGATACCATTTTTGAAGATCTGAATCTGAGTTTTGATATGAGCCGGTCTCCAATATTTGATATTTCATTGACGCTGCACAATAAAATCGAAATCCAAAACGATACTAAGCCGGATGAAAGCTTTAGTACTAAGGATGCCATCTGTAAAAATGATATCGAATTTCATTTTCAGGAAATTAACGATTACATCTCTTTTGATGTCAATTTCAATAAAGATTTGTATGATGTAGAAACCATTCAGGCTTTTATGACGCATTTCAAACAGTTGTTGAAAGTTCTTTTGGATGATCCAGAAAAAGCAATCCAGGAACTCAATTACCTATCAGCAGAAGAACAAAACGAACTGCTGGTTGCCTTCAATTCAAACTCTTTGGAATATCCAACAGAAACTACACTTCTATCTCTTTTTGAAGAGCAGGTAAAAAACACTCCAGAAGCAATTGCCATTGTGTTTCAGGACAAAAAAATAAAATACAAAGAACTAGACGAAATATCCAATCAACTGGCCAATTGTCTGGTAAACGACCATAAAGTGGAAAAAGGAGATTTAATCGGAATCCATCTCGATCGAAATGAGCAATTTATTATCACTTTACTCGGAATATTAAAGGCTGGTGCTGCCTACCTTCCAATCGATACAAATTATCCATCGAAAAGAAAAGAATATATAATTTCCGACTCAAATATCAAAATGTTGGTAACATCAACAACCTATATGTTTGATTTTGGTTATTATGAAAAAGATTTACTTGCGCTTGATGTTGAATTTAATCCTTCAGATTTTTCCTCTGAAGCAGTTGACAGCAATGTTCTCCCTGAAGATTTGGCCTATGTTATCTATACTTCCGGTTCTACCGGAATGCCAAAAGGGGTAGAAATCCAGCACAAAGGAATTGTGAATACCGTTTTAGGTCAAATTGAAATGATGGGATTCAAGAGCTGTAAGAGAAGTTTGCAGTTTGCTTCGTTCTCTTTTGATGCTTCAATAGCCGAAATCTTCACCACTTTATTTTCAGGTGCAGAGTTGTATGTAATTGATGAAAATCAAAGAAAAACACCTCAATTGCTCGAAAATTATATCCAAGAAAACAAAATAGAGCTGGCAACAATTCCACCTTCTTTTTTTAAGATAATGGACATCAATTCTCTTAAATCTATTAAAGTATTGCTTACCGCAGGAGAATCACCAGTTTATGAAAAAGTACTTTCTTATCTGTCTAATGGTGGAGTTTATTTTAATGCGTATGGACCAACAGAAGTTAGTGTATGTGGATCTGCCTTTAAAATGACTAAAGAAACTATTTTAAATTCGAAAAACATTCCGATTGGAATTCCAATTCCCAACACAAAAACATATATTCTTGACAGCAATAATAATTTGCAACCAAAAGGCGTACCAGGAGAAATATGTATAGGAGGTTTCGGAGTAGCTAAAGGTTATAGAAACAGGGAAGAGGAAACACAAAAAAAATTCATCAACAACCCTTTTGTTGAAAATGAAAAATTATATAAAACAGGAGATATAGGCCGATGGTTAAGTGATGGTAGTATTGAATTTCTTGGAAGGATTGATCATCAGGTAAAACTCAGAGGAAACAGAATAGAACTAGGAGAAATAATAAGTCAGATTTTATTGAAAGAAGATATAAATGATGCAGTAGTTTTAATAAATCAAGACAATAATGACGAAAAAGAATTGGTTGCCTATGTAGTTTCAGATAAAAAACAAAACAGCACCGATTTAAGAAAATTTTTATCAGAATCACTTCCTGATTATATGTTGCCAAACAAATACATTCAGATTGACGAAATACCTTTGTCAGTAAGTGGTAAAGTTGATGATAAAAAACTGCAACAACTAAATAGCGAAGGTTTGTCTAGCGAAGTTGAATACATTGCGCCAAAAGATGAAATTGAACAAAAGCTTCAAAGAATTTGGGAGGATTTACTCAACGTAAAAAAGGTAAGTATGAAAGACGACTTCTTTATTTTAGGAGGACAAAGTCTCAAAGCAACAACCCTTATCAACGAATATCAGAAAAATTTCAATGTTAAAATTTCATTGGTGGAAATTTTTAAGCACACCACATTAGATTCCCATAGCCAACTGGTAAAATCAGCATCAAATCAAACATTCAAAAATATAGAAGTAGTTGATCAACAAAAAAGTTATCCAATTTCAGATGCCCAAAACCGTTTGTGGATTCTTAGCCAGTATGAAGGTGGTTCAGAAGCCTATCACTTACCTCAACATTTTGTTGTAGAGTTGGATGATGTACAAAGTTTTGGTAAAGCAATTGAGGCAGTATTTGAAAGACACGAGATTTTGAGAACTGTTTTTAGAAAAAATGAAAATCAAGAAATTAATCAATGGATTCTTCCTTTTAATAAACTAAAATTTGAAATTGATTATAAAGATTTTAGTGGTGAAATTCTAGCTACTGAAAAGGCAGAAAAATATATTGAAGACGATATTTACAAAGCTTTTGATCTAGAAAAAGGACCGCTAGTAAGGATGGGTTTATTTAAAATAAATGAAAATCAATACGTTTTTTATTACAACATGCATCATATAATAAGTGATGGTTGGTCAATAGATATATTGCATAGAGATGTAATGGCGTACTATAATTTTTTTACTAATAATATCCCATTAAACTTACCTGAATTAAACATTCAGTACAAAGACTATGCTTCTTGGCAGTTAAAGCAAGTTGCTAGTGAAGACTCTAATCTAAGTAAAAAATATTGGTTAGAACAACTGCAAGGAGAAATCCCCACTATTGACTTGCCATCAATCAAAAAACGTCCGGCTGTAAAAACCTATAATGGACATAATTTATCTTTTCAATTACCTTCAGATGTAACCCAAGAATTAAGAACCATTTCCCAAGAAGCGGGAGGAACCTTGTTTATGGGATTGTTAACAATCTGGAAAATAATGATTTACAGATATACTTCCCAAAACGATATCACCGTTGGTACGGCTGTAGCCGGAAGGGATCACGCAGATTTGGTGGACCAGATTGGGTTTTATGTAAATACAATTGCATTAAGAAATAAAATTTCGTCTGAAAAGTCATTTCGTCAGACTTTAATTGATATTAAGGAAACAACGCTCACTGCCTACGACCATCAAATGTACCCATTTGATAAAGTGGTAAATGATTTAAACAAACCAATCAATTTAAGCAGAAATCCATTGTTTGATAGTATTCTGACACTTCAGAATATAGGAGATCGAAATGATAAAAAAACCGTAAAAAGTGATACAGTTTACGATTTAGGGAGTGCTAAAGCAAAGTTTGATTTATCGGTAACTTTTGAAGAAATGGAAGAAAGTCTTTCTTTTGATGTTGTTTACAATATTGATGTGTATGACGGAGCAATGATATCCAATTTGATGCTTCATTTTAAAAACATCCTGAAAGAAGTTTTAAAAAACCCCGATATACCAATTAACACTATTGATTATTTACTTCCAGAAGAGAAAAAAACCCAACTAATCAAATTCAATTCAACAGAGCAATCATATCCTAAAGATAAAACTATAGTTGAGTTATTTGAAATGGAAGTTGATAAAAATCCTGATAATATTGCGCTTATTCATGATATTCAAAAGGTTACCTACTTTCAACTCAATATGGTAGCTAATCAATTTGGAAATTATTTGAGAAGTAATTACAATATTAAACCAGATGACTTAATAGGGATTAAATTAGATCGGAGCGATAAAATGATTTTAGCTCTTTTGGGAGTTTTAAAATCGGGCGGGGCTTATGTACCAATAGATCCAAATTATCCAATTGACAGAATTGAATATATTGAAGAACAAAGTAATCTCAAGTTAATTATTGATGAAAAAGAACTAGAAGAATTCTTTACTTCAAGTAATCAATATTCAAAATCAAATATTTCCAAAATAAATAATGTCCATAGTTTGTGCTATGTAACATTTACTTCAGGAACCACCGGAAAGCCAAAAGGGGTTATGGTAGAAAACAAGGCTGTGGTTAGATTGGTTAAGAACACCAACTACATGACCATTACGAATGGTGACCGTGTAATAAGTTTGTCTAATTTTTCTTTTGATGGATCTATTTTTGATTTCTTCATGCCATTACTAAACGGAGCAACTCTTGTTTTACCATCAAAAGAAGAACTGCTCGATGTGACAAAACTGGAAAGTATATTAATCAATAATAAAATAACTGCTTTTTTCATTACCACGGCATTGTTTAATTCTCTTGTAGATCATTCAGATTTACAGTTTGAAGACTTGAAATACATTGTTTTTGGAGGCGAAACAGCTTCTGTTAACCATGTCAATAAATTTAAACTGAAAAATAAATCGGTTAATTTGGCCAATGTATATGGACCAACTGAAAACACAACCTTTTCAACCTACTACACCATTGAAGAAAACAATAACACCATTATTCCTATAGGCAAGCCAATCAGTAATTCTAAAATATATATTTTAGACGATCAACTGAGTCTTGTTCCAATCGGATCACCAGGAAAAATATATGTCGGCGGAGATGGATTAGCAAGAGGTTATCTCAATAATCCAGATTTGACAAATGAAAAGTTCATTTCAAATCCCTTCTACCCAAATCAAAGAATTTATGATACAGGAGATATCGGAAGATGGACTCCAAATGGAAACATCGAGTTTTTAGGTAGAAAAGACAATCAGGTAAAAATCAGAGGATTTAGGATTGAATTGTCAGAAATAGAATCAGGGCTATTAGAAGCTAATGCGCATTTAAAACAAGCTATTGTTGATGTTAAAGAAGTCAACGACCAAAAGGTGATAGTTGCGTATTTTGTGTCAGATCTGCAAAACATAGATAAAAAAGAGATAAAAAGCAATTTAAAGAAACTGTTGCCTGATTTTATGTTGCCAAATTATTATGTTCAGTTAAATGAAATTCCGTTAACGTCAAATGGTAAAGTTAATATGAATGCGTTACCGACTATCGAAGAAAAAGATTTAATCAAAGAAGAATTTGTACTACCAACAAATCAAGAAGAAAAAATTTTAGTAAAAGTTTGGTCAGAGGTTTTGAAACAAGAGTACATCAGTACAAAAGATAGTTTTTATAATTTGGGTGGTGATTCCATAAAATCAATACAAGTCGTGGCACGTTTAAAACAGCATGGCTATACATTAAAAATTGAAAACATTCTCCGAAATCCAGTAATTGAAGATCTGGCTAAACTCTTAAAATCAACAGAAAATGTAATCAATCAAGATGTGGTTAAGGGAGAAGCTATTCTAACCCCAATCCAACACTATTTCTTCAACAATGATGAAATAGAAAACAAAAATCATTTCAATCAATCGGTAGTATTAAAAAGCAAAACGGTTATTGATTCTGATGTCCTACAAAAAGCGGTGAATAAGTTAGTTCTTCATCACGATGCTTTACGAATGTCTTATCAAAACAATAACGGCATCTGGTCGCAATACAATGAGGATGTTCCCGAAACAGAGTATAAAATTAATTTTTATGATCTAAGAGGGAAAACAAATGAATTAGAAGAACTAAATACTATTGGACAGGAATTGCAATCAGGGTTTAATTTATCTGAAGGGAATCTTTTTACAATTGGACACTTCAGGATGACCGATGGAGACCGTTTGGCATTAATTGTCCATCATGCAGTAATTGATGGGGTTTCGTGGCGTATTTTGTTTGAAGATTTATCAAATCTTTATCAGTCTTATGAGCTGAATCAAACGTACCAACTGCCTCTAAAAACAGACTCATATCAACGATGGGGAAGTTTACAGGCTGAATATGCCAAGAGCGAAAAAATGCAATCCGAAAGGGAATATTGGGAAAACAGAATTAAAGAGAATTGTACTTCATTCCCAACTGATTTTGAGCAAACAGAAAAAACCAATTTACTCGATGAAGCGCAGTACTTCGAATTGGACTCTTCTATTACTCAAAAATTACAAACAAAAGTAAATCAGGTATACAATACCAACATAAATGATATTCTCTTAACCGCTTTGGCCTTTGCCGTAAAAGATACTTTTGGAGTTGAAAAAAGTGTTATAAAAATGGAAGGACACGGCAGAGAAGATCTTTTTGAAGAACTAGACATCAGTAGAACTATTGGTTGGTTTACTAGCATTTTTCCATTCCTGTTGGACATAAGTAATGCTGGTGGAAATGAGTTAATAAAAGTAAAAGAATCATTACGGAAAATTCCAAATAAAGGTGTCGGTTATGGAATACTGAATTATTTGGATATACCATTTAAAAATAATTTGAAAGAAAGTATTCAATTTAACTATTTAGGTGATTTTGGAAATAAAATAGGAAATGAAAACCAAGATTCTAAATTCGAATTTTCTTCAGAAAGTATTGGGTCCAGCCTCGATAAAGCAAATGAGAAAAGTAGTGTGTTGTTGGATATTTCTGGTATGATGTCTTCTGGGCAGTTAAGTTTTTCAGTACGGTTTTCTACAACTACTTTCTACAAGGAAACCATAGAGAAGTTTGTTGCGTCGTATAAAAATCAATTAGAGAATTTAATACATCAATTGGCAGAGAAAGAAGAACGTATTTTAACACCAAGCGATTTAACCTATACTAATTTGAAGATAGATGAATTATTGTCTTTAAATCACAATACTACGATAGAAGATATATATGAATTGTCGCACTTACAAGAAGGATTATATTACCAATGGCTACTAGACAAGTCAAGCTCAGCCTATTCAGTACAAATATCATACAGGATAAATTCTAAGGATTTAGTCATTGAAAACGTAAAGCAAGCTTATCAAATGCTGATCATGCGTTACCCTATTTTACGTACTAGTTTTACCAATGATTACGGAAAATCGTCCTTGCAAATCGTGCATAAATCAGGAACAACCAATTTTTCATACGATTCGATTACTGATGTTGAAAATAGAGAAGAAAAACTCAATACAATAAAGCAAACCGATAAAGCATTAGAATTTGACTTGGAAAATCCAACCCAAATGCGATTAAAAGTAGTTGATTTAGGCAATTCAGAGTATGAGTTTATCTGGAGCAATCATCATATAATTATGGATGGATGGTGTATAAGTATCTTAATTAATGATTTTTATAGTATCCTGACCTCATTATCCAATAATGAGCCCATCCACTTACCACCAACGAGCAAGTATTCGACGTACATCAGTTGGTTGACAAAACTCGATAAAAAAGGAGCATTACACTATTGGGAAAATTATTTGAAGGGTAATTATGCTAAAACAGAACTTCCTTTCAAACAAAGGGAAATTACCACAAATACTGCCGTAATCAAAAGTGAAATATTACAATTGGAAGGACAGCAGTTTCAAAACATTAAAAATACCTGTTTAGAATTAAATATTACCCAAAATTCGTTTTTTCAGGGTGTTTGGGGATACCTTCTGTCTCAATATAATAATTCAGATGAAGCCATCTTCGGATCAATAGTATCTGGAAGACCAGGTGATCTTGAGGGAGTTGAAAATTGTGTCGGACTATTTATAAATACCATTCCAGTTAGAGTAAAATATTCTACAGAAGATACCATTGAGACATTTTTGAAAAGAGTCCATACTAACAACCTGCAGAGTACTCCACATCATTATTTAAACTTAAGTGATGTTCAATCTAAAAGCCATTTAAAAATGGAACTAATTACCAATGTAGTAGCTTTTGAAAATTACTTGGTACAGGAGCAAAATCAGCAAACAATTAATAAGGACGTGAATGAATTGTCTGTTAAAGACATCAATTCTGACGAGCATACCAACTATGATTTCAATATAAATATTGCGCCAACGCCCACATCGTTAATAGTCGAATTTAAATACAATTCTAATGTTTTTGATGCTAATTTAATTCAAAACTTAGTAGAACATTATACAAGGATAATTAATCATTTTACCGAAAATACAGCTAAGATTGTAACTGATCTTGATTATTTAACGGATGATGAAAAAGAAGAAAACAGAGTGGTTGGATATTGGAATACTATTTTTTCAGATGGAATTCCTAAAGTTAAATTTCCTTTTGAAAAACAGAGACTTCAAGAAAATGCAACAACCCGTGAAACAATTGATTTTCATATTAATGCTAAATTGAAAAAAGAATTGGAAAATACCTCGGCCAAAAACGGAGGTGATTTAGGACTAACATCATTACTTCTATTGAATGTTTGTATTCAAAAATACACACAATCGCAAAGCACAATGATAGGTTTCTCTTTTCCAAAAACAGATTCAAATGGACAGAAACAACTAACCAAAAATTACAATTATTTGCCTGTTGTTGCCCAATTTAATGATGAAGATACACTGGAAAATGTCTATCAGATTTTAAATGATAGCTTAAAAAGTACTGCCTCGGTTTCTTCATTTCCTTTTGAAAATGTACTGCAGAAAATAGAAAAGGTACCTGATGGTTTCAACTCTAGTTTTTTTAATGTAACATTAAATTATAACCCCATAAATGAATTTATAAACCAAGGCGAAACACTGGGTTCATCTTTCGAAAAGGTTAAAATTCCTTGTGATTTTTCATTAAACTTCTTTGAAAAAGAAAATGAAATCCTTGGCCAGGTAAACTACAACAACGACCTTTTTGATCCATCACATATTGAACTTTTTATTGAAAGATTTTTAAATGTAATGAATCAAATAATTGAAAAATCTGATTCTTTTGATCAAACGGCACTCAAATTAATAACGCTAGATAATGCCGCGGAAGCACTAAATCAGATTGATTCCGAATTATCATTCGAAGAGAAATTCTAATAGTTTCAAAAGATTTAAATGAATGTCTCTGAATAACTTGAAAAACAAATAATTATAAACTTAAAATTAAAAAGATGCAAGTAGAAGTAGTAAAATCGAAAATTCACAGAGTAAAAGTTACTGACGCAGACCTAAACTATATTGGTAGTATTACTATTGATGAGGTGCTTTTGGAGGCTTCAAACATTCTTGAAGGAGAAAAAGTATCAATTGTAAATGTCAATAACGGAGAGCGTTTTGACACCTATGCAATAAAAGGAGCTAAAAATAGTGGAGTTATAACACTTAATGGACCCGCAGCAAGAAGGGTTCAAAGGGGAGACATCATTATCATTATTTCCTACGCAACGATGGATTACGAAGAAGCCAAAACATTTAAACCAAGTCTGGTTTTCCCAAATGAATTAGACAATACGCTGAGATAAACTCCTCCTCTATAGATTGTAGTAAACTCTTATCGTATCATTTTAAACACATGTAAAGTGTTTTCCAATTTCTTGAATAAGATTTTAGTACCTATTCTTCCATTGAAATTTTAGTCTTTTTTGAATTATTTAAAATCAAAAGAGTCCACAATCCTCTTATGAATACGCTAAATGCAAACTATTTTGCTTGCTAACTCAATGAATATAAGTGAGTTTAGCATTAACAATCATGGGATGTTTTTACTTGGACATAACAAATTTCGACACGAATTTTTTCAATCTATTCACTCCTATTGTACTGATTACAGAAACTCTTTAATCTGCAGTAGTTAGAAAACTAATTATAAATATAAATTTTTTTGACATGATTAAATCATTAATACAATCTATGGCAGTATGCCCTGATATGAACAAAACATATCCTAAAATTCAATACGGAAAAGGAATATATCTTTTTGATACTAATGGGAAAAGATATTTAGATGGATCATCAGGTTCGTCTTCTGTCTCCGGAATAGGGCATGGACGTCAGGAACTAGTTGAAACCATAAGTCAACAAGTTTCCAATGTATCTGTTTTACCAACACATGCCTTTAGCTCAGAAGTAGTAGAAAACTATTTAGACCGTCTTGTTTCATTTGCTCCCAATGGATTCAAAAAAGCATGGACTGTAATGAGCGGAACGGAAGCCGTTGAAAACGCAGTTAAACTGGCGCTTCAATACCATCAAATCAGAGGAGACAATAAAAGGTATAAGATTATTTCGAGATGGAATACGTATCATGGAAACTCTGTTTTTATGTTAGATATCGGTGGAATGAAAGCCAGACGTGAACTCTACAGTAAATGGCTTAATAATTTTCCTCATGTCTCTCCAGCGTATAATTACCGTAGACCAAGTGAATACAACGAAAAAGAATATGTAGATAGTTTACTTCATGAATTAGAATCTACAATTATCGAAACCGGTCCAGATACAATTGCTGCTTTTATTGCAGAACCTGTTATTGCAGCAGCAATGGGAGCAGTTTTACCTCCTGAAGGCTATTTTGAAGGAGTTTACAAAATATGCCGAAAATACGGAATACTACTCATCTCTGATGAGATTTTGTCTGGTTTTGGAAGAACCGGAATGAACTTCGGGATAAATAATTTTAATGTCGTTCCCGATATTATTGCTGCAGGAAAAGGAATCAGTGGAGGATACTATCCATTATCAGCAGTTATTGTGTCGGAAAAAGTAATAGCACCTTTTGTTGATACAAAAACAGCTTTTCTTGGTGGACACACCTTTGCATGTAATCCTGTTGGCGCAGCTGTAGGAAATACTGTGATGGATATAATTGAACGAGAAAATTTAGTAGAAAACTCAAGAAAAATGGGAGCTATTTTACTTAAAAAGTTAGAAAAACTCTACGAATTTGACATTGTAGGCGATGTCAGAGGTATCGGACTTCAATGTGGTATCGAATTCGTACAGGATAGAATAACAAAAAAACCATTCCCAGTTGAAGCAGCATTATCAAAAAAAATAGGCGAAAAATCAATTTCTAAAGGTGTTGTTCTTTATCCGGGAAGAGGTTCCGTTGATGGAGTATTAGGAGATCACATATTAATTACACCACCTTTAACCATAAACGAAGAACAATTGGACGAAATTGTGAATGTAATCAAAGAATGTATAGAGGAGGTTAGTGTCGAATTAAAAAGCTTAGCACTATGATTCAGGAAAAAGAACTAAAAAATAAAAAAGCCAGGGTTGAAGAATTCTGGCACAAGTTCTTTACAGAAAAGTTGGAATCCGATGCGGTTTCATTTTTTGGAGGAACCAATATAAAAAATGAGGATACCCCAATTAGTTTCAGGGTAGCCCTAAATGCCGGTCAGGTAAATAAAATTAACCAACTCTGTAATAATTCAGATGTGTTGATTTATAATTACTATTTCTGCGCACTGAGTATTCTTTTGCAAAAATACGAAAACAAATTTTGTATTCTATCACCTGTAAACCAGTTCGATAAATTTTCGCAGAGCAAGGGTCTTTTTATATTGAATCCAACATTAGATCCAACACAAAGTTTTAAAACCTTTTTCTCTAATTCAAAAGAAGACTTGATAAAGTCAATTGAATTTGCATTTGATATGGATGCCTTCAATGATTCATTCCTCAATATAGATTATTTTCATAAAAACAATCATTTCGCATTAACAATCAACAAAACGGATGAAATGGTTTCAGAAATTTCCAAGACACTTTTTTGTTTTGAATTGGATAATGAATATCCATATTTAGAAATTAATATGAAAGGTGAAATGTATGACCAAAAATCACTAACCCTTTTTGGAGAGAATTTCAATGAATTAGTAAATGAAATACTCCTAAAAACATATGAGCCAATAGAAAGTTTAGGATATATAGGCGCCTCAGAACGCAACATTTTAAATACTATTAATCAACCAAAAACCAATTTCCCATTAGATCGAGATATTGTTGAATTACTCAATAATCAATGCATTCAACAAAAGGAAAAAATAGCCATTCTACATGGAAATGAATCCATAAGCTATGAACAATTACTTATTCAGACCAATGCTTTAAGTGCTCATGTTTTAAAAGTCACGCAAGCCAAAAAAGATGACCTATTTGGAGTTATGTTAAGCAGGTCAATAAACATGGTAAAAGGAATCCTTTCTGTCTGGAAAGCAGGAAGCGCCTATGTGCCCATTGCAAAAAACATAGCAGATGACGCATTGTTGCACATCATTCAGAATTCAAATTTAAAAGCAATTCTGACAGATGATGTAGAAGTTATTGAGCAACTCAACAGGTTATCTATTGCGATCCCAATTATTAACCTACAGGAAACAAATTATGGATCAGAATCTAAAGTTGAACCGGTTGAATCACAAAAATTAGACACCAGTAGTTTAGCGTATGTAATTTATACCAGTGGCTCTACCGGAATTCCTAAAGGCGCCATGATTGAACACTTCGGAATGTTAAATCATATTGGGGCCAAAATAGAAGAAATGTCAATTAACAGTGATAGCATTGTTGCCCAAAATGCACCACATACTTTTGATATTTCGATTTGGCAGTTTTTTGCCCCATTAGTTGCTGGAGGCACTTCTGTGATTTATGATGATGAAATGGTAACCGATGTCAATGAGTTTGTTAAAAAAATGGTCGAAGATAAAGTTACACTACTTGAATTGGTACCTTCATATCTGATCGAAATTCTGAACTACATTGAAAAGGAAAAAGAACAAGTAAATCTAGCCTTGAATACCATAATATTAAACGCCGAAACACTTACCAAGACAATGGTAAAAAGATGGCTTGATTTATTTCCAAATGTACCCATCATAAACACATATGGAGCTACAGAAGTATCAGACGATATTTCACACTATTTTATGTATGAAGTACCAGAGAGTTATTCTGTACCAGTAATGAAAAACCCAATCCAAAACTTTGAAGTTCATATCGTCAACGAAAGAAAACAACGGGTTCCAATTGGGGTTGCTGGAGAACTGTTATTAACAGGACCTTGTGTTGGAAGAGGATATTTTAACGATGATGAAAAAACAAAAGATGCCTATTTAACGGGTCCAATAGCGGGAATCTCTAATGATAAAAGAATATATAAAACAGGCGATTTAGGCAAGTTCATGCCCGATGGAACCCTAGAGTTTATAGGAAGAAATGATAATCAGGTAAAAATTTTAGGACATAGAATAGAACTGGATGCCATTGAAAATGTCACTTCTCAAATAGAGGGCATAATAAATTCTAAAGCAATTGCATTTACAGATAAACAAGTCATAGGATTGTATTATGTGTCTGAGAATGAAATTGATAAAAACACGATTGAATCAGAACTTTTGAAAAAGTTACCCAAATACATGATTCCCTCTTTTTATGTACACATGGAGAGTTTTCCTTTAACCAAAAACGGAAAAATTAATAAAAAACTCTTACCCAACCCAAATGATTTTAAAAGAGCATATCAAAGTCCTGAAACCGAAACCGAAATTAAAATTGTAAATCTTTGGGAAGATATTCTCAATGTACAAGATATAGGTGTTTCAGACAATTTTTTTGATTTGGGAGGCAATAGCTTAAAACTGATGAGGTTAAGAAATGAATATCAAAAATTATTTAATGTTAAAATTAATCTTAAAGACTTTTTCTCAAACACAACCATTATCAGCCATATTGAATTGATCTCTAAAACAGAGTTGGAATATTATGAAAAGATTGAAAAAGTAAATGAAGGAAACAACTATCCGGTTTCTTATGGACAAAGCAGATTGTGGGTACTGTCTCAGTTTGAAGGCGCATCATCTGCATACAATATGCCCAATAACATAACAATTAACGGTGAGTATGATGTAACTATTTTAAGGAATGCTATTTACTCAACAATTAAAAGACACGAAGTTTTAAGAACCGTCTTCATTATGAATGACGAAGGCGAACTAAGACAGAGTATACACCCAATTGACGATTTTAATTTTGAATTGAATTACATCGATTATAGCCATAAAAAAGAAAAATACGAAGAAGTCAATGCTTACATTCAAAACGATTCTTTTCTGCAATTTGATCTAGAAAACGGACCCTTATTCAGAATCGCCTTATTCAAAATTTCAGATAATGAGCATGTTTTTTATTATAACATTCATCACATTATTGGCGACGGATGGTCCAACAAGGTTTTGCTAAAAGATGTATTTGAATTTTATGATGCCTATAAAAAAGGAACCGAACCCAATTTGGCAGAATTAAAAATCCAGTATAAAGATTATGTTTTATGGGAAAAAGAAAATGAACAAAAACCAGAATTTGAAAACCATAAAAACTATTGGATCAATACATTATCAGGAAATCTTCCACTACTTGATTTACCCGGCCAAAAAATACGCCCAACTCAAAGAAAATACAATGGTCATACACTTGGAACCTATATTTCATTTGAAAAAACAAAAGCATTAAAAGCATTTTGTGCACAACAAGGCGGCAGCTTATTCATGGGGGTTTTAGCCGTATGGAATATACTTTTCTATAAATATACCTCGATGACCGATTTCATCCTTGGAACTCCGGTAGCAGGAAGGGATCATGCCGATCTAAAAGACCAAATAGGATTTTACATGAATATTTTGGCACTAAGAAATAAAATAAATCCCCAAAATAATTTCATTGAAACCTTTCAACAGGTTAAGGAAGGAATGATCAAAAACCATGAACACCAATCCTATCCTTTTGATTTATTAATCGATAATTTAAAAATAGACCGAAGGTTAGATAGAAATCCTATTTACGACGTAATGATTTCATTCCACAATATTTTCGATTTACATCGAGATCAAGAAGAAATTGAAGAAGAAGTCATTATTGATTTTGGAGAAGAAAAATCGAAACTAGATATGTTAATCAACATCACTGATTTTGAGGAAACGATTCTTATCAATTTAAATTATGACTCCGATTTATACCATCAGGATACCATCAAAAAACTAATCAAAGACTATTTACTTGTTTTGGATAAACTTCTTCAAGATCCTTCTTCAAGTTTGGAATTATTAAATTATCAATCAGATTCGGCACAAAATGCCAAAAAGAATAATCTATTAAAACTTATGAACTTTAAACGATAAGAGTATGAAAAACAGGTTAGAAATGTTGAAAAACAGCATAGTCAAAGAAATAAGTGAAAAAAGAGAAATGAACAAATCTCTTTTTGATACTAAATTTAATTTCCCTTTAGTGGTTGAAGCGCCAAATTATGGATTCAATCTTGAGAAATGGGTGGAAGAAAACTTGGAAGAATTTGAAGAGGATTTAATCAATTATGGAGCACTCCTGTTCAGAGGTTTTGACATCAATACAGTTGAAAAATTTCAAAGTTTAATGAAAGTTTTTCCTGAAAATCTATTGGACTATAAATTCAGGTCTTCACCGCGGTTTGAATTGGTAAACAACGTATATGTTTCTACAACTTATCCCGAAGATGAAATTATCAACATGCACAGTGAAAGCTCGTATGCACCCAATCATCCCGGTAGGATTGTCTTTTGTTGTATAACACCATCATTAACAGGAGGCGAAACACCCATAGCAGACAATAGATTAATAATTTCGTATCTGAGCGATGAATTGAAAGAAAAATTTATGCAAAAAGGCGTGATGTACAGAAGAAATCTGAGCGGTATTCTAGGCTTGAGCTGGCAAGAAGTCTTCCAAACATCTGATAAAAGAGAAGTAGAATCAGAATGTGAAGAATCAGGAATGGATTATACTTGGAATGGCGATTCATTGGTACTTAAATGGACAAAAGATGCCATCTGGCAACATCCAAAAACCGACGAAACGGTATGGTTCAATCACGGATTGTTCTTCAATAAATTTATGATGGATGAAAATACACTGAATTCTGTCAATTCTGATGACGAACTTCCAAATAATACTTTTTTTGGAGATGAAACTCCAATTACACGAGAAGAAATTGACGAAATAAAAGCGGCTTATGATAAAGCTACCAACCGATTTCTTTGGCAAAAAGGAGATGTCCTATTTTTAGACAATATGCTCATGTCACACGGAAGAAATTCCTACAAAGGCGACCGAAAAATTATTGTATCCATTTCCTAATCATTTAATTCTTACAGGTAGGAATGCATCAATTAATCTAAAAACCAAACTAAGAATTACAAATTCAACAAGCATAATCATCTAAACATCAATCGGTTTTTCAAAAAAAACAACACTAAGAAAGCCTCTTTTTCAGATGGTTGGCAGGTTTTCATTTTTATAACTCAAATAAAATAGCAATGACTTCAAATAATACTCAAGTAGGTTTCGAATTTTCCGAAAACCAAAAAAATTTATGGATGATTAGTAACAACAATCCAGAGGTTTTCTATAACCAAGTGTTGGTTGAATTAAAAATGCCTATTCTTATAGAAGAGGTCTTAAGCTCTATTGAACGAATTATTCAAAAACACGATATAGTTTCATTTAGAGCGTATAATAATGAAAATTATTTGATGCCGATACAAATAAGTGCAGATAAATCTGTTGATTATCAAAACATTGAAATCAATAATCCCGATTTCAATAAAATGTTAAAAGAAGCTTTACAAAAGCCCTATGATCCTTTCAATACTAATCCGCTTCGTTTTTGCTTTGTCAGTGATGGAAAAAAGGTACAATCAATCTACATTACTCTGTATGCTTTATGGGGAGATTCATATAGTATTCTTTTTTTAAGTAATGAACTGTCAAAGGCTTTAACCGATAAAGACAAATACACTAATCAGGATGTTGAGGAAAAAATAGATTATGTTAATTATTCAGTTTGGCAAAACGATTTAATCAATAATCCAGAAGAAGAGGCAACCATGTTTTGGAATGCTTATACAACTCCGTTGCGAAAAGAAATCGAACCCTTCTCAAACAAACATCAAAATAAATTTTCCCCTCAAAAAATTCAAATCAATAGAATTGAAGGAGAAAAATATGAAGAACTAAAAGCCTATTGTACCCAGAATAACATCAGTATGCAAGATGTTCTTTTTTGCAATTACGCCGAATATCTTTGCTTATTTTCAACCAATGAAATTGTACTTGGATATAACCAATCTAAACGAAATTACAAAGAACTTGAAAACACACTGGGCTATGTTTCTAAAATAATTCCGATAAAATTTCAAAAAAACAACACTAATTCAATCGTCGACTACGCATCCAACCTCGCCAAGCAAATTGAACAAATTCAAGATTGGGAAGATTATTATACCTTGAACAGAAAAGACACTTCTACTAATCAACAAACAGGATTTAATTATTGTTTTGAATTTGTAGATCTTGTTGAGAACCATTGTGGTGCTCCAAACAATACTGTTCTTAGCATAAAAGACGTTCGTTTTGTTCAAGATCAATTTCTGTTAAAATTAAGTTGTGTTGATTATGGAGATGCTATTTCAGTTGAATTGTATTTTGATGAAGAAAGCTATTCAGAAAAAAGCATAGACATAATCGAAGCCCAATTGAAACACTGTTTTGAAACTACAAGTGTCTTAAATAGTGACGTTTTAAGCAACAAAGAATTAGAGGTCATTGAAGCATCAAATACTACTAACAAAGAATTTCCATACTTCAAATCTATTCTTGATTTATTTGAGTTACAAGTAAAGCAAAATCCTGATAATGTATCTGTTATCAATAGGGGAGAAAGACTTACTTATCTCGAATTAGACCAACTTTCAGATCAATTGGCCACTAAATTAGTAACGGATTATAACGTTCAAAAAGGTAATCCAGTTGCCATTTTGTTGGAAAGATCAGAATGGTACATAGTGAGTATTCTTGCGGTTTTAAAAGCAGGAGCTTATTATATACCCATCGATCAAAATTACCCAACCGAACGAATTAAACTTATTTTAGAAGATTCTGGAGCAACCGTTTTAGTAAGCGATATTGAACTTACATCAGACTTAGACGGTATACAACTTGAAGTAGTAGATCCTACTGAGCATAGTATTTATAGCTCAAAGGCATCAAAAGTAAACGTCACCATTGAACCCAAAGATATTGCCTATTGTATTTATACATCGGGTTCTACAGGAAAACCAAAAGGGTGCCTGATTCAACACAATAACCTCTTAAATTATATTCAATGGGCCAATGATTACTATTATGTTAAGTCAGAATTAGGCAATTGGGGATTAATAACTTCAATGTCTTTTGATTTAACCGTTACTGCGCTCTTTACAAGCCTTACCAGAGGTAAAAAAATAACAATTGGCAACGAAGATAAAGACATTGTTCAATTATTGTTTGAATGTTTTAACGATCCAAATATAGACACGCTAAAACTCACACCTTCTCACTTATCTCTATTAAAAGGATTAGATATAAAAAACACTCACATAAAAATAGTCATTTGTGGTGGTGAGCAACTTACACAAAATCAAGTGAGTATTTTAGAAAAAATAAACCCTAATATTTTAATATTTAATGAATATGGACCAACAGAATCGACAGTCGGATGTGTTGTGAAAAAAGTAAATTCAAAGGAAAAAATTCTAATAGGAAAACCCATTGCCAACACAACTATTAGTATCGTAAACGAAGAAAACCAACTGTGCAAAATTGGTGCAATAGGAGAACTAATTATCAACGGAAGCGGAATAGCTGCGGGTTATCTAAACAATCCACAACTATCGAGTGAAAAATTTATTACAAACGATTCTGGCGATAACGTGTCGTATAAAACTGGCGATCTCGGAAGATGGCATTCCAATGGAACTATTGAATTTTTAGGAAGAAGAGACAGCCAAGTAAAAATTCATGGAAATAGAGTAGAATTAGATGAAATAGAACAGTGTTTGCTTCAAAATCAAAACATTAAAGAAGCTCTTGTTTTGGCCCTCGAAAATGAAGAGGGAGAAAAAGAAATCGTTGCCTACATAACTTCAGACAAAGAACAAATGATTTCTGATTTAAGAAGCCATTTATTCGAAAGATTACCCAACTATATGCAACCTTCACAATACATTCAATTGGATAAATTCCCACTCACAACCAACGGTAAAATTGACAAAAATCAACTTCCGGATCCAAAAGAAATCAGTCTTTCCAAAAGAGTAGAGTATTGTGCACCAAGAAACGTAAAAGAACAAAAATTAGCAGCAATCTGGCAAGAAATTTTACAACAAGACAAAATCGGAATTCACGATGACTTTTTCCTAATAGGAGGAAACAGCCTAAAAGCAATGACGGTAATAAATCACATCTACAGATCTTTTGATGTAAGAATACAAATTGTTGATTTTTTTAAAGCCGCAACTATTGAAAAAATAGTAGAAGAAATTGAATTGTCAATGACTCTTAAAGAACTAAAAGAAACGGAGTCCAACAAAAAGTATGATAACGAAATATTACTTTAAAAAAGCCAATTATGAAAGAATTATTGAAAAAGTTAATTGATAATAAAATTAACATAACCATAGAAAACAATTCTCTTAGAATTAAATACGATGGCGATACATTACCAGAGGATTTAGTGCAGGAAATTAAAGAGAACAAAGAATACTTATTAGATTATTTAAGAAATTTAAATGAAACTAATACCTATGAAGCTATTGAAAATGTTGAAAATCAAGAGTCCTATCAATTATCTTCCGCTCAAAGAAGACTATGGATTTTAAATCAAATAGACGAAGGCGCCTTGGCGTACAACATGCCATTTCATACCTATGTCAATGAAAATATCAATATAAAAAACTTAGAAAAATCTTTTCAGACCGTAATTGATCATCACGAAATTTTAAGAACTGTTTTTAAAGAAAATGAACAGGGAGAAATCCGTCAATGGATCATCGATTCTAAAGATATTGAGGTTACTATTGAATATATCGATTTAAGAAATTGTGATCAAAATCAAATCACAACTTTAGTTGATGCTTATGTAGAGAAAGATTCTTTCTTACCTTTTGATTTTGAAAACGGACCACTTTTCCGTTCTACGGTACTTCAAATCAAAGACGATTTATGTGTGCTTTATTACAACATCCATCATATTATTTCAGATGGATGGTCTATGAAACTCTTTCATGAAAAAGTATTAATGGCATACGAAGCCATTTCAAAAGGCACAGAAATTCCGTTTGCAAAACCAAGAGTTCAGTATAAAGATTATGCGGCATGGCAACTTAATCTTTTGGAAAACAACTTGTTGAATGAGCATAAAAATTATTGGACAAATACCCTTTCGGGAGAATTACCAACTGTTGATTTTCAGACTGACAAAAAAAGACCAGCAGTAAAATCAAGTAATGGAAAACGATTGTCTACTTCGATCTCTATTCAAGATACTCAAAAATTAAGAAATTATTGTTTGGATAGAAAAGGTAGTCTTTTTATGGGACTGATTAGCGTGCTAAAAATACTGATTTACAGATACACCGAGCAAAAAGATATAATTGTAGGCACACCAATCGCAGGAAGAAACCACGCCGATTTAGAAGACCAATTAGGGTTTTATGTAAATACTTTGGCATTGCGCAATCAAGTTAACCCGGAAAGCACATTTGAAGACTTTTTTGAAGGTGTTAAAAAAACTATTTCTCAGGCTTTTGAACATCAATTATATCCATTTGATGTATTAATTGAAGATTTAGGATTAAAAAGAGACGTCAGCAGAAGCGCCATTTTTGATATCATGCTGAACTTACATAATATTGAAGACAACTCTTCCCCAGAAGATGTTACAGACGAATCCACTTCAGATGAAATAGTAGATTACGGAATCTGTTTAAGCAAATTTGACCTTGAATTTGATTTTCTTGAAAGAGGAAATCAATTGCGATTTGATATCAATTACAACACAGATGTATATCAAGAGGAAGTTGTAATCCAACTCATGACTCATTTTAAATCACTACTAAATAATGTAATTAACAATTCAGAAGTAAAAATAAATCAGGTAAATTATTTATCAGATAAAGAGATACACAAACAACTAAATATATTCAACGACAATGGAATAATTTATCCCCAAGAATCAGTTGTTGAATTATTTGCACAACAGGTTTTAAAAAATCCAGAAAAAACAGCTTTAACTTTTGAAAATAAAAAGATCAGCTACAAACAGCTCGATGAAAAATCAGGCAAATTAGCAAGCTTTTTTATTGAAAAAGGCATCAAAAATAAATTGATACCCATTTGCTTTGATCGTTCGTTTGAAATGATAATTGCAATTTTGGCCGTATTACGATCAGGTAACGCCTATGTTCCAATTGATGTAAATTATCCTATTAAAAGAACACAGTACATCATTAATGATACTCAGGCTGAATATGTTTTGACCTCTAGTAACTATGTAGAAAATTTTGAGTCAGTACAGGTGTTGGATTTAGATAAATTTAACTACAAATTACAGAATCATGTTGAATTAAATACGGAAATCTTGCCTAATGATTTGGCGTATTGCATCTATACATCAGGCACAACAGGTAATCCAAAAGGAGTGTTAAATGAACATGTAGGGTTAACAAACCGTTTATTGTGGATGCGTGATGACTTAAATTTGAATTCAGAATCAATACTATTGCAAAAAACGCCCTATGTATTTGATGTATCGGTTTGGGAACTTTTGATGCCTTTTGCCATCGGTTGCGAATTGGTTATAGCCAAACCCGAAGGACATGTTGATCCAGAATATCTGCAAGATGTAATTGATGAAAAACAAATTTCTATCATACATTTTGTTCCTTCAATGTTAAATGCTTTTCTAGATTCCTTCAATGCAGAAAAATGCAAAAGCTTACAACACGTCGTGTGTAGTGGCGAAGCACTTTCTTTTCAATTAGAAAAAAAATACAAACAACTGTTTACTACCACAAGATTACACAATTATTACGGACCAACAGAAGCAGCAATTGACGTTACAGCCATCGATTTGACTCAACAGGTTTCTGAAAATTCTAGTGTTAGTATTGGGTATCCGGTATCCAATACACAAATCTATATTGTAGACGAATATAATAATCTGAAACCTATCGGAAGTGCTGGAGAGTTACTTATAGGTGGAATTCAAGTGGCAAGAGGTTATCTGAATAATGAACCTTTGACCTCTGAAAAATTCATTCCTAATCCATTTCAAGATAACGAAAAAGTATATAAAACAGGAGATTTGGCCCGATGGTTGCCCGATGGAAAATTAGATTATATCGGAAGAAAAGACAGCCAGGTAAAAATTAGAGGATTTAGAATTGAACTTGGTGAAATAGAAAATTCTTTGTTAGAACTTGAACAAGTCAGTCAAGCTGTTGTTCTTGTAAAAGAGAATAATGATAAAAAACAATTAGTGGCCTACATTGTTGTAAATCACGATTCAAACAAAACAAAAGTAAAAGAACTATTACAGCAAAGGTTACCAGAATACATGATTCCTTCCATTTTTATTGAAATGGACAACATACCTGTTACCTCAAATGGAAAAGTAGATAGAAAAGCATTACCAAATCCGGATGAAAATGATTTGGAACAGGATACGTATGTTGCTCCAACTAATCAAAAAGAAAAAGCATTGGTTGAAATTTGGCAAAATCTGTTAGGTGTTGAAAAAGTTGGAGTTAACGATAATTTCTTCTCTTTGGGAGGCGATTCCATCACAGCCATACAATTTGTCAACAGAGCCAAAAAAGAAAATATTTTTCTAAAAGTTAAAGATGTTTTCAAACACCAAACCATAAGTAAATTAGCCAATAACCAATCCGTTAAAAATGAAATTTTAAGCGAACAAGGAATCCTAACTGGTGAAATGAATTTATTGCCCATCCACCACAATTTTTTCAACAAAAAGTATCCTTATTTTAATCATTATAATCAATCTGTTTTACTTACAGTACCCAATACCATAAACCTATCAATACTAGAAAATGCAATTCAGTATATCTATCAAAAGCATGATGCGCTTCGATTAAATTTTGTTAAAACAGATGATAGTTATGTAGGTGTTTTTGATTCTGAACTACCACAATTAGAAAAAGAACGTATTGATACAAATGAAGAAATCCAAAATAAAATAACCATCATATGTAACAAGTACAACTCTGAAATTGATATTGAACACGGAAGTATCTCAAAATTTGTATTTATACAAACTCCGTCAGATACAGAAAATAACAGGTTATTTATCACTATTCACCACTTAGCTATTGACGGTGTTTCATGGCGAATTTTAATAGAAGATCTAACATCGTATATCAACAACGAGCTGATTGACCAACCTCTTACAGTAGAGGAGAAAACAACTTCGTACAGACAATGGCAAGAAAAGCTGCAAGAGTATGCCGACAGCAAAAAAATAAAATCCCAAATTAATTATTGGGAATCAATCATCGCAAAAGCATCAGTGGTACCACAAGACAATGCTAATCAGAATGATCTTGAAACCCCACAAAAAGCCAATTACTCACTCGAATTGCCTAGTAAACTTACCCAAAAACTACTCAAAGAATGCAATCATGCTTTTAAAACAGAAATCAATGATTTGTTGTTGACAGCATTAGCACTTTCATTAACAAATTGGTCTAAAACATCAAATATTGTCATTGGGTTAGAAGGACACGGAAGGGTTGAACTTTTTGACACTATCGATTTAAGTAAAACGGTTGGATGGTTTACAACACTTTATCCAGTTTTGTTAGAAAACATTTCCAATGATGTCGAGGCAACTTTAGTACAGACCAAAGAAAACCTTAGGGCAGTTCCGGATAGCGGAATAGGATATGGATTATTGCGCTATTTAAACTCCGATGAAAATGTCAGAGCTAATTTAGTAACAGATGTTGAACAGATTATCTTTAATTATTTAGGTCAAATTGACAACACCAATCAAGAAGAAGGCTTGTTTAAGTTTGCGGCAGAAGACAAAGGCAATGAAGTGAACAGTAACAATCATGATTCAACAAAACTCACGATCAATGGAGCTGTAGTAAACGGAGCCTTAACATTTGGATGGAGTTACGACTCTAATAAATATAAGGAAGAATCAATCAAAAAATTGGCTATTGACTTTAATGATAATCTCATAAATCTTGTAAATATATTATCAGACAAAAAAGAGGTTACCTTATCTCCTTCTGATTACGGACTGACCAACTTGGTTACTTATGATGAATTGAAATCATTCCATCAATTGCCTCATCCTTACCCTATTGAAGATGTTTACAGATTAAGTCCATTACAGGAAGGAATGCTTTTTCACAGTTTATTAAACCAAAAATCGAATGCCTATTTAAGCCAAATAAGTTTTGATATAATAGGGGATTTCAATAGAGATTATTTTGAAAAAGCATGGCAGTTTATAATCGATAAGCACAGTGTATTTAGAACGGCATTTTTTTCAAATGAAATGAGTTCCAACATACAATGTGTGTATAGTAACATTAAATTACCACTCCAAATAATCAATTTACAAAATACAAAAGCAGAAGCACTAAATAATGAAATTTCAAATGCATTAAACGATGAATCTACTACTCCATTTGAATTAAATAAAGCACCGTTATTTAGATTAGTTGTACTGTTATTGCCAGAAAATAAGATTAAGTTAATTTATACGAGTCATCATATTGTAACAGACGGATGGTCATCAGCCTTAATTTTTGGTGAGTTTATCACGGCTTATAAATCGCTGTTAAAAGGAAATCAATTGCCAAGCAGCAATGAAAAAGACAAGTATAAAGATTACATAGACTACATATTCAACAAAGATGAATTTGAAACAGTAAGCTATTGGGAAAATCTTCTAAGTGGCCTAAAACATTCAAGCCTTTTGCCTTTTACAAATTCAAAAGAACTTCAAGACTCGCTGCCTTCAGAAAATAAGATTGTGACTTTAATTAAAAATGTTGATTTTGTTGAAAATCTAGAAAAATATTCTCAAAGTAACCGCCTGACAATTAACACAATAGTGCAAGGAATTTGGGCTTATTTATTAGCTCAATACACAAATTCCGATACTGTAGTTTATGGAACAGTAATATCGGGCAGACCGGCAGAATTAAAAAACATTGAAGATAGTATTGGATTGTACATTAATACAATTCCATTATTTACCACGCTTAATCACGATGACGATGTAGTTTCATGGTTATCTGAATTACAGAATTCCTATACAACTTCGCGAGAAGATTTTGGACATTCATCCCTAACAGATATCCAAAAACAAACTAAAATAACGGGAGATTTATTTGACAGTTTATTGGTTTTTGAAAATTATCCAATTGAGGCCGTTAGTGCACAAGACTCCGATTTAGTGATTGAAAATGTGCGTATTAAGCAACAGAATAATTTTCCGTTAACCATTTCAACCCGTCATTTTGCCAAACAAGAATTAGTTATTGAATTTGAATTTGATTCTAAAAAGATATCGAATGATAAGGTAGAAATGATTACTAGACATTTTTATACTATGCTCGATTCAATTATTGAAAGTGATACCATTAGTGATTTAGAGTATTTGACTTTTGATGAGAACAACAATCAGATAATTAAATTTAATGACACTACGGTTTCGTATCAAAAAGAATCAGAATCAACTGTGTTGGATTTATTCTATAAACAAGTAGAAAAATCACCCAACAGTACTGCTGTAACGCATAAAGATAAAAAGATAACGTATAAAGAATTAGATTCGCTTTCTAATCAACTTTCCAATTGCTTATCTGAAGAATACGACATAAAATCGGGAGATGTTATTGGGATAAAATTTGACAGAAGCGAATGGACTCTCATTTCAATACTAGGGATTTTAAAATTAGGAGCCACTTTTGTTCCTATTGATCCTACCTACAATTCTGAAAGGGAAGCGCATATTCTGTCAGATTCTCAAATTAAATTGTTGATTACAGAAACAAATTATTTGTTTGACTTTTCGGATTTTGACGGAATTTTATTTTCTATAGACATTGATTTTGAATTAAATAAATATTCAGAAACAAGGCCCGAAACAGTTGTAGATGGTAAAACAACGGCGTATATAATTTATACATCAGGATCAACAGGTTTGCCAAAAGGAGTGGTAATCGCGCATGCATCGTTATTTAATTATTTATCTTGGGGTAAATCAACGTATCTCGATTCAAATAATTTAGCAAATAATGATTTCGGATTATACACTTCCTTATCGTTTGATTTAACCATAACAAGTTTGTTTTTACCGATAATCAGCGGTGGAACATTACACGTATACAATCAGGAAAATACAGTAGCCATCCTGAAATCGTATTTAGAAAGCCAAATTTCATGCATTAAGTTAACTCCGGCTCACATCAGTTTATTGAATGAAATTGATTTGGAAAACTCACCCGTACAAATTGCAATAGTTGGCGGAGATGCACTTCAACAACAACATATAAATACCCTCAAAAAATTAAATCCATCCATAAAAATTTATAACGAATATGGCCCAACAGAAGCAACTGTTGGATGCATGATCTATGATGCTTCAAATGCGGACCAAATTTTAATTGGAAAACCAATAGCAAACACTGAAATCTACATACTAAACAACTATAATAAATTATTACCTATTGGGATTTCGGGTGAAATATATATTGGTGGCAAAGGATTGGCAAAAGGATATTTAAATCAAGTTAATTTAACCAATCAAAAATTTATTGATCACCCTTTTATAACCAACAAAAAATTATACAAAACCGGAGATATCGGCAAGTGGTTGCCAGATGGAAACATGGTGTATCTAGGTAGAGAAGATAATCAAGTAAAAATTAGAGGCTATCGGGTTGAAATTGGAGAAATCGAAAAACATCTGTTAGACGAGGAAAACATTAAGGATGCTGTTGTTGTTGTAAACACAACCGAACAAGGAGAAAAAGAACTGATCGCTTATCTTGTTCTTGAAAATAAAGACCAAACAATTCTTGAAATCAGAAATTATTTAGCCGGAAAAATACCAGCTTATATGATGCCCAACTACATGGTGTCCATCAAAAGCATGCCTCTGACGGTCAATGGTAAAATAGATAAAGACAGTTTGCCAAGCCTAAAAGATTCAGGAATAGTAAGCGGAACCGAAAATGTAGCTCCAACCAATCCAATTGAAGAAAAAATAGCATCAATTTGGAAAGAGCATCTTTCTATAAAAGAGGTTGGGATTAAAGACGACTATTTTCATTTGGGAGGAGACTCAATCAAAATGATCCGTTTTATTAATAGTATAAATAAACTTTTCAATACCGATATTCCAATCGCAACTTTTTATGAAAACCCAACTATTGAAGGTCTTGCCTTATTTGTTCAAAACGCTGAAGAAATAACCAATGAGCATAAACAACAATTGGTTGAGGTAGATGTACTGCTAGACGAACTCGAGAAAAATGTTTTACAAAATCATCCCGATGCCCATTTAATTGCCAACGTATACCCAATAAGTGATATACAATTAGGGATGATTCTCACGGGTCAATTGATGAGAGAAAAAGGAGAGTATGGTATTTATCACGATCAATTTTTATTTCAATTAGCCTCAGTAGATATCAATAGGCTCGAAAAAGCTATGGAGCTAATGATGCTCAAACATGAAACATTGAGAACTTCATATAATTTGTATGATTACGAAGAACAAGTACAGATTATTTATAAAAGAGTACCGGTTACAATTGGTTTTGAAGACATAAGTTACTATTCAAAAGAAGATAAGGAAACATTCATTGAGAATTTTATGAATAACGAAAGAATTCATAATCCTTTCAACATAAACGAAGCACCTGTATGGAGAGTAACTGTTTTTAAAATAGGTGAGGCCGATTCTATTTTTGCCTTTCAATTCCACCATGCAATGATTGACGGTTGGGGTGAGAAAAACTTCAGGGTTGAACTGTTTGAGATTTATTCTGCACTTGAAAAAAATCCAGACTATAGACCTTCAACCATTGTATCAAGCATTCGCGACAGTGTTGTTTCTGATTTAATTGAACTCAAAAACGAAGAAAACATTTCTTTTTGGAAAAATGAGATAAAAGACTATAAAAGATTAGACATCTTTACCAATGAAGTTATTGATAGTTCATCGGGTAATGTGTATGATGAAGAATTTACCCTCAGGATTTTAGAAAAATGTAAACAAGATAAAATTACACCAAAGGCATTATTTTTAAGCGGCTATTTGTATGTTTTATCAATGTTGAGCCCTGAAAGAGATATTACCTTAGGATTGGTTTCACATAGACGCCCAGTTGTAGAAGATGGTGATAAATTATTGGGATGTTTCTTGAATTCGGTTCCTTACAGATTTGATATGGCAGCTTCAAATCAATTTTCATGGAAAGAATATGTAAGTCAGGTAAATACCAAATTAAAAAATCTACAAGGAAAAGACAGGTTCTCATTAAATGAAATCGCAAATCTATCAGGAGAAACGTTTAGTGAAAATCCTTTTTTTGATGCCTTGTTCAACTTTGTTGATTTTCATGTATTAAATGCTTTATATGATGACGAAGAATTTCAATCGCAACAAAATTCAAGAAAAATAGAAGATTTTGATTTTCAGGATTTTGAAAGAACCAATACATTTTTAAACTTCACCTTTAGTATTGATCCTAAAAATATATCCATTTCATGTTCTCAAATCAGAAAATTGAAGTCAAATCATAATCTGAATGAATTGCTTTCCTATTTCGATGATTTTATAAATAATTATTGTTATAATGATTTTGAAATTATTAATAATCAATCTATTATCTCAAAAGAAGAGTTTCAAAAAATTACTGAAAAGTTTAATGAAAGTCCGTTTTTGGCACCAACAGATACAACTCTTTCCAATCTTTTTCAAAAACAAGCCAAAGAAACACCAGATGAAATAGCTCTAGTATATCTAAATGAAGAAATGAGCTATAAAGAGGTAGACCTGCTTTCAAATCAGTTTGCCAATTATTTGATGGCGAAGCATAAAATTGAAAAAGGCGATTTTGTTGGAGTTAAATTAGAAAGAAACCATTGGACTTTTGTTGTGATTCTCGGAATCTTAAAAGCAGGCGCAGTATATGTTCCGATTGATCCTAATTACCCTGCATCAAGGATTGATTATATTGAAGCAGATAGCCAATGCAAAATTTCCGTAAACCCGTTTATTGTTGATGATTTTATTTCGAACGCATCAGAATATTCAGAGGCAGCAATCCATGTTGGGCTAACCCAATATGACTTGGCTTATATAATCTATACTTCGGGTTCAACAGGCAACCCAAAAGGTGTCATGATGGAACATAAAGCTATCCTCAATACAATTATGTCGCAAATAGATGCTTTCAATATGAAATCGGTCAGAAATACACTTCAGTTTGCTTCGCTTTCTTTTGACGCTTCCATTTGGGAAACATTCAAAACGCTTCTTTCTGGATCCTGTTTATATATTGTTGATGATGTAACACGTCAGGATCCATTGTTGTTGGGCAATTACGTCTGGGAAAACAACATCGACATTGCAACATTACCGCCAGCCTATTTAAAATTGATGGATTTCAATTTGTTAAAAAGCATTAAAACGTTAATTACGGCAGGTGAACCGGCTGTTTCAGGAGATGTGAAAAAATTCCTCGAATTGAATTCAGGAGAATACATTAACGCATACGGACCAACTGAAGTTGGAATATGCGGTTCCACTTATCCAATAAATAAAGGAGATTCTTTTCCTGTAAATGTTCCGATTGGGAAACCAATTTCAAACACAAAAATTTACATTTTAGACGATAATCACCAACTGAAACCTATTGGTGTCTCGGGAGAAATCTGTATTGCCACCAGTGGTTTGGCCAAAGGCTATCTGAACAAACCTGAACTGACCGCGGAAAAATTTGTAAACAACCCTTTTGCAGAAGGAGAATTACTCTACAAAACAGGAGATTTAGGAAGATGGTCATCAGACGGAAACCTTGAGTTTCAAGGAAGGAAAGATACTCAGGTAAAAGTAAGAGGTCACAGAATAGAATTGGAAGAAATAGAACGTCAGACACTATTATATTCAGACATCTATGAGGCTGTTGTTTTGGTAGAGGAAAATGAAAACAACGAAAAACAACTGGAGTTATATTATGTATCCGATAAGCCAATACTCAGCAAAGAAATCAGAAGTTATTTGTCAGAACATCTGCCAGCCTATATGCTGCCAGACATTGCTATCCGTGTTGATGTATTACCATTGACCACAAATGGTAAAATTGATAAAAAGGCATTGGCACTTATGAAACTTGATGAGCCATCATTGAATTACAATTATGTGGCTCCAACTGATGATCTAGAAATGAAACTGGTTGAGCTTTGGGAAGAGGTGTTGAATAGAAATAAAATCGGAATTTATGATTCTTTCTTCGAAATAGGAGGAAACAGTTTAAAAGCAGTCCGGTTAATTTCCAGGATACGAAGAGAATTCAACATCAGCATAGATGTGGCCGCATTATATAACAATGATACTATAACTGCAGTGAAACTCCAAATCAATAATTCGGAATGGATTAATAATAAAATGGAAGAAGCAGAAGATGTTGAGAAATTTTCTTTTTAAAAAAAAATGAAATAAAATAACCTAAAATAGTTTATCATGGTAGAAGTATTAGTTGAAAAACTTAAAACTTTAAAAGTAAAAATTGATGTTGTCGATCAAAAGTTGGATATCACTGCTCCCAAAGGTGTAATTACACAGACTTTGGCAGATGAGATAAAGTTGAATAAAAGTGAATTAATCGACTTTGTCAATTTTCATAAAGAAAAGACATTACAAATTACTGATATTAGTCCTGCTCCAATTCAAAAATCATATCCATTATCTTCTGCCCAAAGAAGATTATGGTATTTGTGCCAATTTGAACAAGAGTCTATCTCATTTAATATTCCATCACACAAGGTTTTTTTGGGGAAATGCAATGAAGAGGTTTTTTTAAAAGCATTGCTGAGCACCATTGAACGACACGAGATATTAAGAACAATTTTTGTTACAGATCAAAATGGTGAGCCATCACAGGTTGTCGTTCCTACCCAGGAAATAAACTTTAAACTCGATTACAAGGATTTTAGTGGTTTGAATGATAAAGAAGCTTTGGTTAATAATTATATTATTTCAGATTCATCTAAAGCATTTGACTTTGAAAAAGGTCCTTTGTTAAGAGCTGCCATCTTAAAATTATCCGATTCAGAATACGTTTTTTACTATAACATTCACCACATCATAAGCGATGGTTGGTCTCTAAATGTTATTGCAAATGATGTTCAGGAATACTATACCGCATACAGCCAGAATAGAGAACCACAACTTGAACCATTAAAAATACAGTATAAAGATTTTACCGTATGGCAGTTGAATAATCTTACTGGTGAAAAAGCCAAACAACAAGAAGAATATTGGACTAATCAATTCTCTGGAGAGATTCCTGTTTTGGAATTGCCATTTCAAAAAGAACGGCCACTGCATAAAACGAGCAAAGGACATAGACTGCAAACCTATTTTACAAAAGAGTTAACTCATAATTTAAAAGAGTTTTGTAAAGAAAATGAAGGAAGCATTTTTATGGGATTATTAACAACGCTTAATGTTTTGTTTTCAAGATATACCAATCAAAATGAGTTTGTAATAGGTTTTCCTATGGCAGGACGAGATCATTTGCAATTGGAAAATCAAATAGGATTTTACCTCAATACAATTGCTTTAAAAAATGCGGTTAATCCAGAAGATAGCTTTAAAACAACTTATAATTTGATTAAGAATACTACTTTTAAAGCCTACGAAAATCAGCAGTATCCCTTTGATCGACTTGTTGAAGAACTAAAAATAAAAAAAGACAACAGCAGAAATCCAATTTTTGATGTATTGCTCATATTACAAAATTTCACTGATAATAATGAGGTAATTAAAACGGACAGTACCAACACTATATTTGATTATGGTGAAGATGTCAGTAAATACGAATTGAACTTTACCTTTCAGGAAGTGGGTGATACTATGTCGATGGAAGTTGTCTTCAATTCTGATATATATGAAAAACAGGATATCAGCAAAATGATAGAGCATTTTATAACTATTCTTGACAATTCTTTACAACAAACAACTCAGCCAATAAGTGAAATAAAGTATTTGTCAGCAGAAGAAGAAAATGAACTTTTGAATCTATTCAATGCTACTGAAGTCGATTTTTCTGCCGCAAAAAGCATAGTGGAATTATTTGAGATACAAGTAGATAAAACTCCAGATGCTATTGCACTAATTTATGAAGATAAACAGCTTACCTATAAAGAACTGAATGATGTCAGTAATCAATTTGCAGATTATTTAATTAAATATTGCTTTGTTAAAAAAGGCGATATAGTAGCAATACAGCTTAAACACTCCGAAATGTATGCAGCCTGCTTACTAGGAATTCTAAAAGCTGGATGTTGTTGTTCTCCTTTGGATGTTGACTTACCAAAAGAAAAATTAAATCATGTAAAAAATTCTTCTAATGAATTTGTTGATCAAACTTTGTTGGATTCTTTTCTCAAAATCAGAGACTCCTATAATCAATCAAATCTGAATCGCAATTATAGTATAGAAGACGATGCGTATATCATTTATACTTCAGGTTCTACAGGTGTTCCAAAAGGATGTGTTTTGCAGCATAAAGGAATAGTAAATCACTTGTTTAATAAAGTTGATTTGCTTGATTTGGATAGTGATACTACCATATGTCATACTTCGAAATTGTATTTTGTTGGCGGAATCTGGCAACTTTGGGCGCCTCTCATATCAGGAGGTAAAGTGATCATAAACAGTTTAGAAGATTTAATCGACATACCGTCATTAATCGAAAAAGCAATTCAATATGATGTTAAGATTTTAGAGGTAATACCTTCCCAACTTAATATACTTTTTGCAATAAACTCCCAGGATAAACTTAAAGGAATTCAGAAATTGATACTTACGGGTGAAAAATTGACAGTAAGTTATGTAAATAAATTCTTTGATATAAATCCACATATTGAGATTATCAATACTTATGGCATAAGTGAAACTTCTGATGTGATTACCGAATATAAACTTTCTCAAAAAATAGAAAAAGGTAAAATATTAATCGGAAAACCCATCCAAAACACTAAAATTTATATTCTTGATAAGTACAATCAACTATGCCCAATTGGGATTGTTGGTGAGATTTGTGCATCTGGACTCGGAATTTCAAACGGATATTTAAATCAAAACGAGTTAACTAAAGAGAAATTCATTGATAATCCATTTGAGAAAAACAACACCAAATTATACAAATCGGGCGATTTGGCGAAATGGCTTCCCGATGGTACTATCGAAATTATCGGCAGAATGGATCATCAGGTAAGCATCAGAGGATTTAGGATTGAATTGACAGAAATAGAAAACGCCTTATTAAAGCATACATCAATCCGTGAGATAGTTGTTCTTCCTATAGAAATGGAAGAAGGTCAGCTCTCGTTGGTTGCTTATTTAACTTTTAAAGAAGAGAAAGTAAGTACTTCAGAATTGAGAAACTTTTTAAAAGAACGGATTCAGGAGTACATGATTCCTTCCTTTTTTGTTGTTCTAGATGAGCTTCCACTTACCTCAAATGGCAAAGTAAACAAAAGAGAACTGCCGTATCCGAAAGGTTATGAAATCGCTTCAGGGGTTGAATATGTTGCTCCTACAAACCATGAAGAAGCTGTACTTGTATCTCTTATTCAAGATATCCTAAAGAAAGATGAAGTAGGTGTCAAAGATAATTTTTATGATTTGGGAGGAGATTCAATTAAGTTGGTCCAACTGTTGTTTCAATTAAAAAAATTAGGGTATTCACTTAAACCGGAGCAATTCATCAAATCAACAAATATTGAAGCTGTTGCCGATGTATTGAAAAATTTAAAAGACGAAGAGCTGAATTTTAATACACCCGATTTTAAAAAGAACAGTTTAACAGTTCCATTTACCAGCGGTATTGAACGTTTTGAGCTTTCTGAGAATCAAAAATTCATGATGAAGCATAAGAATTCTCAGGCTATAATTGGTCCGTATGTAGCAGAATTTGACACAATAGAATCGTTTGAATACCATTTTAGGGAGTTTTATTCGAATTTTCCGGAATTACACATCCAGATTAGAAAAGAAAACAATACGCTTTATCAGTATCTGGTTCCGGTAAATGAAGTAAACATTACAATTGTACAAGACAAAATGGACCTATCCAACCATGATGCAATTGTTGAAGAAGAAAGACGAATCAATGAATTGGAGTACGATATCGCAAATGGCGAACTGATTAAACTTTTTATTTTTAATGATGTAAACTCAAATAAGGCACTGTTTTATTTAGGGCTGAGTCATACTTTGGCCGATTTGTATACTTGTAATTTTCTTACGGATTCATTCTCCGGATTTTTTGCCGATCACCAAATGAGTGACACAAAACCATTCAAGTATTCAAGTATTGATTATGCAGCATGGCAGAAAAACTATTTGGAGTCGGAACCTGGAAAAGAATCACGGTTATTTTGGCTGAATTATTTAAACGGAATCGAAAACTACAATCCGGCAACTTCAGGATTGTTATCAGAAAAAGCAACAAACAACACCAACTATGTTGAACAAAGCATAGTGATTACAGGAGAAAATTATTCGGATATAAAGGAATATGTAAAAAAACGGAACATTTCATTATCATCATTTTTAATGGCCTATCATCAGGTGGTACTAAATGAGTGTTTTTCGGATGATGTTTTGTTTCAAATGATTTTGGTCAATTCAAGAGAAAATGCAATAGAAGGAGTTGATGTTTCAGCAGTTTTAGGGGTAATAAACAATATGCTGCCTATAAAAGTTGAAACTTTCGATACTACAGATTTTGAAAAATTTGCTTCTTCTTTGAATCTGAATTATTTAAACCTAAGGCAAAACCAACTGATTCCGTTTGAAACAATCAGGAAAGATTTCCTTCAGAATTCCAACAACGACATCAGCCTTTCTCAATCGGCAGTGGTAAATATTCAGGTGCTCGATGACGAATTTGACCAGAATCAACAATCAATAAGCATAAATTATCCTAAAGTGGATAGGAATGTAAATTTAGATTTAACATGCAAAATAAAGAACAACGGGATACAAATTCAGATTCTTTGTAATGAAAAAATATATAGCAGATTCAATGCAACAGTCTTACAGGAGGATTTTCTTATTAACCTATTAAAACAAACACCTAAACAGTAAATCATGAAAAAAATAAATTCAATTATAGTGCAGCTTTTAATCTGTTTTATAGTATTGCCTTTTATAAGCTTCTCCCAAGTCAAATTAAACGGAAATGTGAAAGACAAAGAAGGCATGCTTTCTTTTGTTAATGTCATTTTAACTGACTCTAACGGCGAATTTAAATATGGAACAATATCTGAGGAAAATGGTTCTTTTGAATTAACCATTAAACCAGAGACCTACAATGTTAAAGTAAGTTTTGTTGGCTACAAGGAATGGTCCCGTTTAATGACTATTGATGCTGATACATCGTTGGGAGAAATTGTTCTAGAATCAGAAACGCTGGATGAGGTTGTAGTAACGTTTAAGAAAAAATTGGTCGATTACAAGTCGGACAGAATCGTTTATAATGTAGAAAATAATATATCAGTATCAGGAGGCGATGCCTTGGGCGCATTGAAGACAGCTCCCGGACTTATGATCCAAAATAATACCATAAGTATTTTGGGCAAAGGAGCTTCAAGGGTAATGATCAACGAGCGAATGGTTGATTTGTCGGGCGAAGAATTAGTAAATTTCTTAAACTCTATTTCTGCCAGTGACATTAAAAACATCGAAGTTATGAGCAATCCTCCAGCCAAATATGAAGCGGCAGGCAGCGGCGGCTTAATCAACATAAATTTAAAAAAAGGAGCTTTAAATTCCTGGAAAAACACAACCTCGTTGTCCTATGATCAAAACAAGTATAATTTTTATACCCTGAGAAACAGCTTCATCTACAATAAGGATAAGATAAAGTTTATGGCAACCCTAAATGGAAGCAAAGGAAATGTTAATAATAAAGGCGATTTAGATTTGTATTTTCCTGATGGGCCATGGTTTGTTAAAGGCCTAGAAAAACAAAAAAAAGACGCTTTCTCGGGTAGATTATCCTTGGATTACACCGTTTCAGAAAATACAACTGTAGGAGTTCAATACTTTGGTGATTATAATAATCCGGATAGTAATTATACCAATTCGTCAACTATTTTTAATCAAAACATGAGCTTGGATTCTTATCTGATTAACGAAGGATTTAAAGACAATCAAATTAAAAACCACTCATTAAACGCCCATTCCATAACCAAGTTGGATACTTTGGGAACTACACTTTCATTTGATGTTGATTATTTTAACTACAAATCAAAAACAGATAACAACTTTGAGGCAAAGGAATATTCGCCCAATTCAACTTTTTTAGGCGTAACTCAGGCCGCACAAAACAATTCGAATCAGGACATCAATAACTACAGTTTTAAAGCTGATGTGGTTCACCCGCTCAAAAAAATCAATTTAAACTATGGAGCCAAAGCAAGTGTGATAAAAAGTGAAAGCGCCATTCAATACTACGATTTAATGTCTGGAACTCCCGTTTACGATTTAAATCAGTCCAATCAATTTGAATACGAAGAAAACAATCAGGCGGTATATGTTGATGCTTCAAAAGAATTCACTAAAAAGCTCAATCTGCAATTAGGATTGCGATTGGAAAGTACTCAGACAGAGGGATTTTCCCAAACGCTGAATCAATTGATTACTACTAATTATACCAAATTATTTCCCACGGCTTATCTATCCTACACCCACAATGAAAATAATATGTTTTCGATCAATTATGGAAGAAGGATTGAACGACCAAGTTTTTCCCTACTAAACCCATTTAGGGTATACATCAATAGTAATAGTTATTCAGAAGGAAATCCTTTTATTCAACCTTCAATTGCTGATAATGTAGATTTTACATACAATTTCAAAGGGAAACTTATTACAAACGCTTTTCTGAATTATACCTCTAATGGTTTTGGGGTTGTCTTTAACTCAAATACAGCAACCAATACCCAAATTATTACCAGAGAAAACTACTATGACGAATATTATTTTGGTGTTGGACAAACCTATATTCAGCCCATAAATAAATGGTGGGAAAGCGAACATACTGGATATTTATTAGGTTCAGAAACTAAGTTTGTTAATGGTCTTGATGCTACACCAAAAAATAGTGGCCAGTTGTTTTTTTCTACAAATAGTACTTTTTCATTAGGAAAAACATCAAAATTGAGGGTCGAATATGTTTACAGTTCACCTTTTAAAAAAGGACTTTACAGCTTTGGTTACACCGCGGGATTAAACGTATCCTTTAGACAAAACTTCCTGAACGACAAATTAAGCATGTCATTACTTTTTAATGATGTATTAAACAAAGCCTACCTCAGGGATTTTACCTCTACAGTAAACGGTGTTAAACAAGTTTATAATGAAAATAACAGTAGTCGATTTTTCAGGGTTACATTGATTTACAATTTTGGTAATAAAAAAATGGAAGAAAGTCAAACAAACACCGGAAATGAAGATGAAAAACAAAGAGCAAAATAAATAATAATCATCTCTTGACATGTATACTATTTCACAAAATAACAGAACGCAACTGTTTTTATTACACTTTGCTGGTGGAAGTTGTTATTCTTTCGAGTTTTTAAAAAAGCACATTAGTGATGTTGATTTTATTGCTCTTGAGCTTCCCGGAAGGGGAAAAAGATTCAATGAAAAATTACTAAAAAAGAAGAGTAAAGCAATTGACGATTATGTTGAACAGATAAAAAATGCAAGGAATGATAATCCATTTATCTTATTCGGGCATAGTATGGGCGCAACATTAGCACTTTCGGTAGCCAATAAATTAGCGGTACTTCACAACGACAGTCCGATGGCTATAATTGTTTCAGGAAACGCTGGTCCAGGCAAACACGATGATGACCGATCGGACAACAAAAGATATCTGATGGACGACATCAACTTTAAAAAAGAGCTTCAACAATTAGGTGGCGTTCCGGATGAAGTTATCGAAAACGAAGAGCTTTTCGAATTATTTAGCCCAATAATGAGAGCCGATTTCGAAGTTTTGGAAAAAGATGATTTTTCAGAAAGAGGAATTAAATTGAATGTACCCATTTCAGCAATAATGGGTTCAGAAGAAAAAACGAATTGGAATATTGCGAACTGGAAAAACTTTACAAATTCTAGATTTGATTCCAAGATAGTGGCAGGAAATCATTTTTTTATATACGATCATCCACAAATCATTTCAAAATTAATTACAGATATTAATTGTAAACACACTAAAAAAAATAAAGAAAAAGTGTAATTAATGTGATGCAATATATCTTATAATCCTCACCCTAAAGCCCTATTTGTTGAAGATAATTAGTGAAGAATTTAGTAACATAAAACAATGTTAGTACGCTTCATCAATGGGATGTACTCGTGTTTCAACAATCAAAAAAACAAATGGATTTTTAACAATTAAAAACTAACAAAATGAATTTACTAAATTATTGTATTAAAGAATATGAAGGGAGATTGTATTCCATAGCTGATTACGATTTATATATTTTAGGTATTAAAACAAAAGTTAAATTCAACAGTGAATTTGAACCCGTCTTAATAAACGGATTTAAAATTTCAGATGAGATTTCAATGAGATTTAAATACGTGCTGGGAAGTTTAAATACAATGTTCACTTTAATATTACAGAAAGAACTGGATAATGAAAAACAGAGATTATTACTTATAAAAATCATTAATCTAATGTTGAAATTCATCACAATTCCGAATGAAAAAGCGGACGTTTCTGAAATAGAAAGCATTCTGATTTCTGTTGAAAAAGAAAAGTTTTTAATAAGGGATCAAATGGATTTATAATAAGAAAAAAAGAAAAAAATTAATTTAAAAAAAAAGAAAAAATGTTAAAATTAAGAGCAAAAGACTTTATTTACTTATTATTATTTGCAATTCCAAATACGCTTTTAAGCTTCGGAATTATCTACATAATTAATAATGTATTGGCCGGAAACCCATCATTCTCAAAAGATTATATGGGGATCGTTTTTATAAGTACAATTATTTATACTTATTTACTAAATATTGTATTTCAGAAAGAACTAAACAGATTTTCATTTAATCTATTATATGAAAACGAGAAAAACATCTTCAAGCAAATTCTAAAGGCATCATTGATAAAATTAGAACAATATGGGCCACAACGATTTTACAATGTTGTTGAAGACCTAAGAACGTTTTCAATATTACCCTACACAGTTACCCATACCATTAATTCTTTGTTAATGATACTGCTTTGTCTAGGATACATGTTCACGCTATCATTCATGTCAGCTTTAATTGTAATCGGACTCATTATACTTGTTGGGGCATCTTATTTTATTGTATTGAGCACTATGTCTAAAAAAGTAAACGAATTAAGAGATTATAATGAGGAATATTATAAATATGTAGACGATGTCATCAATGGTTTCAAAGAACTAAAAACAAGTTTTTTCAGAAGAGAAAATTTGATGAATAAATTTATGATTCCGAATCGGGACAAATCGAAAGACTTAGATTTTAAAGTGAACTATGTTTTTTTATCGATAAACCTAATAAGTCAATACGGACTGTATTTTGTTGTAGCAGTCATCTTATTTATTCTTCCCTCTTATGGGTTATTGTCTACAGCAGATGTTATTTCCTATGTTGTCATCATATTGTTCATTTCAGGACCAATTAACAACATCATAAACCTTCAACAAATCTATACTAGGTTCATTGTTGCAAACTCTAGAATCAAGGAATTTATTTCTGATTTTGAAGTAGTAGACGACGCGTATCATACCAATTTAGTGCCAAATGATGATTTTGAAAAAATAACCTTCAATGATGTGTGTTTTGCCTATGATAACGGAAAAGAAGAATTGTCAACATTTGCTTTGGGTCCAATCAAATTAGAAATAAACAAAGGAGAGGTTTTGTTTATTGTAGGTGGGAATGGCTCGGGTAAGAGTACGTTTATCAACTTACTTACCGGATTATATGTGCCAAGTAAAGGAGAAATGGTGCTCAATGAAAATGATACAGAAGAAGTGAGCAATAAAATGCAAAATCTAATATCGGTAGTTTTTACAGACAATCACTTATTTTCTCAAAATTATGATGAATACAAACTTGAGAACAACAAAAGTTATTCAGAATTGTTAAAGACAATGAAATTAGATCAGGTAATTACTGATGATAAAGATGAGACAATCAGACGGAAGTTTTCAAAGGGTCAAAGTAAAAGAATGTCACTGATTTTTGCATTATTAGAAGAAAAACCAATAATCGTACTTGATGAATGGGCGGCAGATCAGGATCCTTATTTTAGGAAATATTTTTACGAAGAATTAATTCCACTTTTTAAATCTGCAGGAAAAACAATAGTTGCTGTTACCCATGATGATGCTTATTTCCACTTGGCTGACAGAATCGTGAAATTTGATTACGGAAATATCATTAGAGATATAAAAATAAAGCCAGACATGAAAGAATTGAATGAAAAAGTTTGGAGCTGATCTTCATTGGCAAACAAAGTTTTATCCGTATAAAATCGTATCAGAAAAAGAGCAGGAATTAGTTTTTTGTAACCTCAAAAATAAAAATACTGCTGCAAACAAACAGTTTCATATTACTAAAATTAAACCTCATACTATGTTACAATCAAAAAATAAAGAGCTTACAGAAACAAAAAATAACGATGCAATTGTTTTGTTTTTCAACCAAGAAGAACTTTCTGAAGCACCAGTAACTCATCATGTAAATCATTTTAATCATGTTGTTGTCAGTCCATTTATTGATGTTGTCTTTAAGAATTCGGATGAAGAATCTATTACTATTTTAGAATCTACTATCGATACAACTAAAATCCATGCAGAGGTCAACAACAATAAACTAGAAATTTATATTGAAGGATTCAAAGCTAAGGTAAAAGCCAATAGTATTCAATCTAAGGAATGTTATGAAAGCCTTAATCCGGAAAACAAAGCTATCACGGTAAAACTAATTGTTAATTATAAAAAAATTGATAAAATAGTGCTGGTCAGTGAGGAAAAGTTTGTTTTTGAGGATGTTGTTAGTAACGATACATTTTTATTAAAAGTTGTAGGAAATGCGAAGATAGTTGTAAACGAGCTAATTGCCGATGAATTCAAATTACAGCTTTTTGGCAAAAATGATGTTGAAATAAGGAAAGGGAAAACGATCAAACAAAACATCTTGACGTTTGGCGAGAATGAAATTAGAGCTCAGAAGGCAGTAAGCGAAAAAACAAAACTTATTTCTACAGGTGAAAACAAATACAAACTGAATATCAGCAATAAATTATCAATAACAGTATTTGGCCGTTCATTGTTACACTATGTCGGGAATCCAAAAATATTCAAAAACATCACTATCGGGAATTCGATTATAGAAAAAATCCAAGAATAAGATTTTTTTAAAGTTCTACAAAATATCAGAAAATAAAACCCTTCTGTTTTCTGGTTCAGCATACAATCAGCAGGCTATTCTATAGCATTCTATAAAATCTTTCAATACAAACTCAAATTATTCTTAGTAGGAATACACAATTAGGACGGTCTGTTTTTTTAAATAAAACAGCACTTTCAAATTCTCAATTCTATACTTCAAAACATTAAAATTCATAAACTCATGAAATTAAAATCTACCATCGCAATTATTATAGTAATAATTAGCCTATCGATTAAAATGAATGCTCAGAAAGTAACTTTTGAAAAGAGTAAAGCATTTCATCCAAGTTTTATCCATTCTACAACTAAGAAAATTGTCTGGGGATATTTGACTGTGCCTGAAAATTGGGGATCCAATGACGGAAAAACAATTAAAATAGCTGTAACAATACTAAAAAACATTTCAGAGGTTAAGAATCCGGATGTGATTGTATATATTGAAGGAGGTCCAGGTGCTAGTGGGATTGAAAATATTTGGAATTGGATAGAACACCCACTCCGACAAAAAAATGATATCATTTTATTTGATTTCAGGGGAACTGGATACTCACTGCCAAGGTTATGTCCAGATTTTGGAGAAAAAATTATGGAGGTTTTGGCAAAAAACCAAACTCCCGAAAAAGATGAAAGTCAAAAATTAAAAGTTGCCTTACAATGTCAACAGGACATTATGAGCAAAGGGATAAATCTTGATTCCTATAATAGTTTGGCCGTTTCAAACGATTTACATGCTTTAAAAGAGGCATTAAATTACAAATCATGGAATGTATATGGGGTTTCCTACGGAACTTATGTGGCTCAAATATACGCTTCAAATTATCCTAAAGACATTAAATCATTAGTGTTGGATTCTCCAATAAGCGATATTTCCACCTATTATGAAAAGAATACTCAAAACTACATGAATAGTTTAAAAAAGGTATTTAAAATGTGTCAACAAAATCCAATTACCAATAAACAATATCCCAATTTAGAAAAGGTATATTATAAAGTAATTTCAGATTTAGAGAAAAACCCGATAACAACAACTGTTGATACGTTATTAATCCGGTCAGGGAAATTTACATACAATACAGAAGATTTTAAAATTGCTATTCATCAGGCATTATATAACAAAAAATTAATAGAAGTTATTCCATTGTTAATATATCAGTTTGATGCAAGAAACGAAAAAGCTCTGGCTAACTTAATTCCTGCTTTTTCTAGTTTATTAGGAATGGATTTTGGGGTTTATTATTGTGTCACTTGCAACGAAGTAATCCCATTTAATAATTATTTAAATTACCAATCAGATTCAATTAAATTCAATCAATTACATGGCGGAGTGTCCTTTTATAAATCAGATTTTAAAATATGCAACGAATGGAATAAACGGGCAAAAGAATCAGAAACTCTTACCAATCTTTCCAATTTGTCTAAGTCTGATTTTAAAACTTTAGTTTTCTCTGGTGAGTTTGATCCAATAACGCCATTAGAAAATGGAAATGTAATCGCTGAAAAAATAAATAATGCATACAATATTGAAGCTTATACGTATGGACATGCATCAGGTTTTTCAGAAATCGGAAGTAAAGTTGCTGAAAATTTCATAAATAACCCCAATCAAAAACCAAATAAGGACGCCTTTAAAAAAGCTTCTAAAAACGAACTTGTTTCTGGAGTAATTATCAATAATGGGGTAGCTAAAATGGGAACTACCTTAGGCGAACAAAATCCAATTTTTCTGTTCCCCTTAGTAATTGCAATCGGAATTCTGTTGTTCTTCATTTTTAGCTGTTTGATAAAATTGATAAAAAGACGTTACAATTCTGTTCCTAATAAAATAGTAAGGATAGGCATATTGATTACATCTGTTTTGGGTTTGATTCTTATTACAGATTTAGTATTAGCTTTATTGGAAGTTTCAAATAAAAACCAATACATTCTTGTTTTTGGGTTGTTCCAAAATCATAATTATATCTTCTTGTTGATGTATGTTTTTATAGCTTTCTTGGCATTCACAGTACTTTATTTCCTGGCATCAATTAAGAAAATTAATGGAGCAACTTCTGTTTTTACTATCATCTATGCAAACATTTTAGTAGTGGTTTATCTACTTTACTGGGGAATACTATAAAGCTTTACTCTCTAAACCTGAATCAATTATTTGTGCAATACAATAAGGTATTCAAGATAGAATCATTCAACTTCACATCTGATAAATCAACCACCAAAAACTATTTAAGATTATAATAAATTTTAAAATAATTGTGATGAATATAAGTAACAAACAAACAGAAAAATATTGGATCAAGAAATTATCCAACAAAGAGACTGTCTCAGACAGCCGACAACCCATCTTAAAGTCATTCTCAGTCACTATCGACAACAATGATTTAGCCTATTTCAATAAGATAACCAATAAAAATAGGGTTGCCCAATATACCATAATACTATCGGTACTTTCAGTATTGCTTAAAAGATATTTTGAAAGTTTTAATAATTTAATACTATCTGAAAGCATAATCACAGGCAACGAGAAAAATAATTTGGTGGTAATTGAAACGGAAACAGAACTTGATGACACTACTTATAAAAATTATTTTCAACTTGTTAAAAGTGAAATGCAGGATGTACTGTCCAATAGCGATTATGATGAAGATTCATTATTTGAAAAACTGAATCAATCCATAGAAGACTATTCGGTTTTTGGGTTTTTAATGAACTCTTCAAAAAAATTGAAATGCAAAGGTTTACTTTTTGAAATTGATTATAATGAAAAGTCAGGAATTACAATTGAAGTTACTTATAACGAGAATTATTTTAGGGATTATCAAATAAATCATTTAACAAACAATCTAAAAAAGAACATTATTCTTCTGGAAGAAAACATCAATCTCAACGTTTTAGAATATAAATTGATTGACGAAGCAGATGAAGAAAAATTTAAAAACTTCAATGACACATCCCATCCCTACCCATCACAATCAACTCTTGTAGATCTTTTTGAGGACCAGGTATTGAAAACGCCTGATTCTGTTGCGGTGGTCTTCGGGGATACAGAACTAAGCTACAGTGAGCTTAACTGCAGAGCGAACCGTTTGGGTCATTACCTTCGTGATCGTTTTGGTATTACGTGCGATGATCTTGTTGGGATAAAGCTAGAGCGCAGTGATCAGATGCTTGTGGTACTATTGGGGATATTAAAATCAGGCGGAGCATATGTACCGATTGACACCTCGTATCCAGCGGAGCGTATTTTGTATATAGAGAAAGACAGCAATTGCAAGGTGGTTATAGACGCTGAGGCGCTTAGGGAATTCGAAAAACTCAGTGATGGATACAGCGATGGTAACCCGGATCGTATCAGTACGGCGGATGACCTTGCGTACATCATCTATACCTCGGGAACTACTGGTAATCCGAAAGGGGTTATGATTGAACACCGCAGTGCCTGTGAACTTATAGGATGGTCAAAAAAGGAATTTGATGCGGATACATTTGATGTGGTATATGCACCCACTTCCTATTGTTTTGACTTATCGGTATATGAATTGTTTTATCCTTTGTCGATAGGCAAGAAAGTACGGATACTGACTAACGGGCTTGATATAATGACCCATTTGGTAGAGGAAGACAGGGTGCTTATAAACACTGTTCCTTCGGTAGTGACACGATTGGTTGAGCTTGGTATTTCATGGTCGGGTGTCTCTGTGCTGAATATGGCAGGAGAACCCATCCCGACAAGCCTTATACGGAAACTTCCAATACCGAAGTTGACGGTCTATAATCTTTACGGTCCTTCAGAGGATACGACCTACAGCACTTATTATAAGATAACGGACAGGGAAATAGCTTCCCTTCCCATCGGCAAACCAATCACCAACACCCAGGTTTACATCCTTGATGCTTCGCTCAATGTTGTACCTGTTGGGGTTACGGGGCGACTTTATGTTTCTGGCTCCGGCCTTGCGCGCGGTTACCTTAACCGAGAAGATCTTACGGCAGAGAAGTTTGTAAGCAACCCATTCACCCCGGGTAGTCGCATGTATGATACGGGCGATCTTGGCAGATGGCTTGATGACGGTAACATAGAGTTTTTGGGACGCAATGACCATCAGGTAAAGATCCGTGGATTCCGTATAGAATTGGGAGAGATTGAGTCTGTGATACTCCAGTATTCTGATTCTCTTGGACAAGTTGTTGTGGAGGCGAAGGATTCGGGATCGGAGAAAGTACTTGTGGCCTACTGTGTATGTGAGGGAGGATTGGACAAATCGGCGTTACGTTCATTTTTGCAAGACAAGCTTCCGGAGTACATGATTCCGGGCTATTTTGTTGAACTGGCCTCACTTCCTCTTACCCCTAATGGGAAGATAGACCGCAAACAGCTTCCGGGGATAAGCGCTTCGGATGTGATCCAGAAGGAATATGTAGCACCGCGCAACAGCACGGAGTCGGCACTGGTATCGATTTGGGAGGAAGTCCTTGGTGTTTCCAACATCGGGATTACCGATAATTTTTTTGAACTAGGCGGCCACTCTCTGGTTGTTGCCCAGGTGATCAACCGCGTATACAAACAGATGGGCAAAAGCATTTCCTTCCGGGAGTTCTTTTCCCATCCTACCATAGAACATCTTTCCCCTGAGTTAAGGGAGAGCCTTTATATACCCATCAGCCAAGATAGAGGATAATGATTTTTATACCCTTACACCCTCACAGCATCGCTTGTGGATACTGAGCCAGATGGAAGGCGGTTCGCTGGCCTACAACATGCCTGCGGCGGTACGCCTTAGCGGAGAGCTTGACAAGGAGCTTTTCAGCTCTGCGTTCCGAATGCTTATCGGACGTCATGAGATCCTTCGTACGGTTTTCCGTATGACGCCTTCTGGGGATATCGCTCAGTATGTTGTGGGTGTTGATGATTATGTTATGGATTTCGATTATCAGGATTTCACAGGTAGTTCCACACCAGAAGCGGATGCGTTGTTGTATATGGAGCAGAGGAACGGTGAGGTCTTTGACCTTGAACACGGACCTCTTTTGCGCTGCAGCCTGATTGATGTGAAACAAGACGATTTTGTTTTTCTGATTAGTCTTCACCATATCATCGGTGATGGTTGGTCGATAAAGTTGCTGGTTAGTGAGATCATCACGATCTACAACAGCCTCAAATCGGGATCTTTGGTATCGTTACCCGAACTGAAGATCCAGTACAGGGATTATTCTATATGGGTCAATGATAGGATGGATGATGCGCAGTTTGGTGCTTCCAGATTGTTCTGGCTGGATCAGCTCTCAGGAGAGTTACCAGTGCTTGATCTTCCGAGCTTCAACAAGCGGCCTGTCATCCAGACCTATTGTGGAGCTTCGCAGAGTTATGACTTTTCGGATTCGTTCCTTTCCAAGTTAAGGGATTTTGGTACTTCTCGTGATGCTACCTTGTTCATGGTTTTGATGTCGGGTATAAAGTCACTGCTTCACCGTTATACGGGGCAGAATGACATCATAGTGGGCACCCCTGTTGCGGGTCGTGAACATCCGGATCTTGAGCATCAGTTGGGGCTTTACCTTAACACGCTAGCCATCCGGAGCCATTTTGGGGATGTGAACAGTTTTGAGGCGGTCCTTGATCGGGAGAGACAAACTCTTCTGGGTTGTTATGGCCACCAGCAGTATCCTTTTGACAGCCTTGTTTCGGATTTGCGACTTAAGAGGGATACCGGGCGTTCGGCAATCTTTGATGTGCTTGTTGTGTTACAGAACCAGGATCAGGTGGGCAGCCTTATGCATCAGCAGGAGCTTACGGGTCTTGAAGTGGGTCATTATGATATCCCAGTTAAAAGCTTCAAAATACGACATGTAATTACACCTTTGTGGAATCATCGGGTCTTACCCTCCACATAGAATACAATACGGATATTTATGACCGCTCGATCATAGAATCGATGTTTGGTCATTTTGAGAGATTGATGACCCTTGCCATGGAGGATCCTTCGGCTGATATAGCCTCGATCGATTATCTTGATGATGTGCAGCGCACAGCAATAGTGGAGGGCTTCAATGATACATCCCATCCCTACCCATCACAATCAACTCTTGTAGATCTTTTTGAGGAACAGGTATTGAAAACGCCTGATTCTGTTGCGGTGGTCTTCGGGGATACAGAACTAAGCTACAGTGAGCTTAACTGCAGAGCGAACCGTTTGGGTCATTACCTTCGTGATCGTTTTGGTATTACCTCCGATGATCTTGTTGGGATAAAGCTAGAGCGCAGTGATCAGATGCTTGTGGTACTATTGGGGATATTAAAATCAGGCGGAGCATATGTACCGATTGACACCTCGTATCCAGCGGAGCGTATTTTGTATATAGAGAAAGACAGCAATTGCAAGGTGGTTATAGACGCTGAGGCGCTTAGGGAATTCGAAAAACTCAGTGATGAATACAGCGATGGGAACCCGGATCGTATCAGTACGGCGGATGACCTTGCGTACATCATCTATACCTCGGGAACTACGGGTAATCCGAAAGGGGTTATGATTGAACATAATCAAGTAGTGGATTATGTATTGACATTTGTGGATTATTTTAAACTAAACAAAACAGATTCAATTCTTAGTTTGGCAACCATATCTTTTGACACTTCAGTCGAAGAAATTTTCCCAATTTTATCGGTGGGAGGAAAACTAGTTATGGTAAGTTCAAATAACGATTTTGAGCATATTTTTTCACTTTGTAACGAACATTCAATTACAACTTTAAGTACAAATCCGTATACATTAAACTATTTTAATTCTAGATCTAATGAAATTGATACATCCTTAATTAGGGTAATAAATGGTGGAGACACCTTAAAATCACAAGATATTGATAGCCTGATCAACAAAGTTGAAATTTATAATTCTTATGGGCCAACAGAAACAACCGTTTGTGCCTCTTATTATAAGATTGAAGAATTGAAAGAGAATTTGCCAATTGGAAGTCCAATCTCCAACAAGCAAATATACATTTTGGACGCTTCGCTCAATGTTGTACCTGTTGGGGTTACGGGGCGACTTTATGTTTCTGGCTCTGGCCTTGCGCGCGGTTACCTTAACCGAGAAGATCTTACGGCAGAGAAGTTTGTAAGCAACCCATTCACCCCGGGTAGTCGCATGTATGATACGGGCGATCTTGGCAGATGGCTTGATGACGGGAACATAGAGTTTTTGGGACGCAATGACCACCAGGTAAAGATCCGTGGATTCCGTATAGAATTGGGAGAGATCGAGTCTGTGATACTCCAGTATTCTGATTCGCTTCGCCAGGTTGTTGTGGAGGCGAAGGGACTCCAGATTCGGAGAAAGTGCTTGTGGCCTACTGTGTATGTGAGGGATGAACTAGACAAATCGGCGTTACGTTCATTTTTGCAGAGATAAACTTGCCAGAGCACATGATTCCAGGATATTTTGTTGAACTTGCCTTCGCTTCCTGTTACACACTAACGGCAAGATAGACCGCAAACAACTTCCGGGCATAAGCGCTGCCGACGTGATCCAGAAGGAATATGTCGCACCACGTAACAACATAGAGGTTAAATTGGTATCAATCTGGGAAGAAATACTGGAAGTTCCCAAAATAGGTATTACAGACAATTTCTTTGCTGTAGGAGGACATTCGCTAAATGCCATAAAAGTGATTACAAGGGTTAGGAACGAGTTCAATATTGATATCAAAATTGAAGAAATCTTCAAAAACCCAACCATCGAAAATATTTCAGCCATCCTAATCAAAAATAGCTGGGGTACAATTAAAAAAGAAGCTGAAAATAAGCCTAAGAAGAAAATTTTGATCTAAAAAGCAGAAGTATAAAAAACTTAAAAATCTAATTTAAGTAACAACAAGCTAAAGTACCAACAATCAAATAAAACAGTGTGTAACCTCTTTAAGCTGGCTGCATGGCTTTTTATTGTATTTAATCATTAAAAAATAAAGTATTATGAGACTAACACTAGTGCAACAAGATATTTATTTTGAACAATTATTATTTCCTAATGAGCCTATTTATAACATAGGTGCTAAAATTGAAATCAAAGGAATAATAAACAGAGAGTTTTTATGCAAAGCCTATCATGAACTTATAAATCAACATGATGCTTACAGAACCACATTAGCTCAAAACCAAGAAGAAGCTTCAATAATAATAATGGAAGAACATAATTCAACCTTAGGATTTATTGATTTCTCAAGCCATAACGAACCCGATGTAGAAGCAAATAAATACATGAGGGAAGAGTTCCTGAGTCCGTTTGATTTGTTTAATGGCAAACTCTTACACAAATTTACCTTGGTAAAAATCAGTGAAGATTTTCATTATTTATTTTCAGTCTATCACCATATTATAACCGATGGCTGGGGAACTTCTTTAATGTTTCAGAGATTTGTACAGAATTACAATGAAATCCTGAACTATGGCGAAGTCAAAACAGACTATCCTTATTCCTATAAAGATTTTGTTGAAGATGAAGATATGTATGTAAATTCTGAATCGTTTGAAGATGATAAATACTATTGGTTGGATAAATTTAAATTTTTACCCGAAAATATATTTGACAAATTAGACGATACGGTACAGATAAATAAGAGTAAAAGAAAAGAATTGGTGATAAAACGTGAATTTTATAATCAATTGAACCAACAAGCTCTGTCTTTAAAATCATCTACGTTCCATCTAATTCTGGGAGCTCTTTATGTTTATTTTGGCAGAACCAACTCCAATAAGGATTTTGCTATTGGCTTACCGGTCTTAAACAGAGGAAAATCTTCATTTAAGAAAACCGTTGGTCTTTTTATGGGAATTTCCCCTTTGAGGATGAAAATCGATTTGGATAGTTCTTTCAGTCAATTTATAAATGATATAAAAAATCAGTTAAGGGCTGATTACCGCCATCAAAGATTTCCCTTGGGAAAATTGATTCATGAACTGAAACTGTATACCGAAAATGATAAATTATTCAACATTACATTATCGTATGAAAAGCAGAATTATTCAACCAACTTCGAAAATACACAAACAAAAGTAATCCCTTTAACTCACGAATCAGAAAGGGTTCCGTTGGCAATTTACATACGTGAATTTGACGATTCAGAGGATGTGAAAATTGATTTTGACTACAACGTAAATTTCTTCGATGAAAATAAGATAAATCAGGTTGTAAATCATTTTGAAACTATTCTAAAAGAAGTGGTAAAGAATCCTGAATCTGCCTTGAAATCATTGAATTATCTTTCTTCCGACGAAAGAACTCAGGTAGTCGAAACGTTCAACAATCATAAAAAAGAATACCCAAAAGAGAAAACAGTTGTCGATTTATTTAAGGAAGAAGTTGCAAAAACACCTAACAAAATTGCATTAAAAGACGATACAAGAGCCTATACCTACAAAGAACTTGATGCGTTTTCAAGCCAAATTTCCAATTATTTGAATCAAAAATATGGCGCAAACCAAAAACAGTCAGTTGCCGTATTACTTGACAGATCTGCTCTTATGGTCGGAGTTCTGTTGGGGATTTTGAAATCGGGAAAATCATACATTCCGCTTGATCCGGCTTTTCCTGCAGAAAGATTAAGCTATATTATCGAAAACAGTCAAACCGAAATTATCATAAGTGAGAAGGATTTTGCTGTAGATGCAACTACAGAAGCATCAATATTAAAATTAGAGCATCTTTTAGAACAAATCAATGAGTATGATACCTCGTGCACTACAATCGTTTCTCCAGAAGACACGGCTTATATCATATACACTTCAGGATCCACAGGAAATCCTAAAGGTGTAGAAATAGGGCATCGGTCATTGACCAATTTCCTGACCAGTATGAAAAATCAACCGGGTATTGATTCATCTGATACATTTTTCTCAGTCACCACCTATTCATTCGACATCTCTATTTTAGAGTTTTTCACTCCATTGATTTCAGGAGCTGAACTGTACGTTGCAAACAAGGAAACATTGTCAAATCCTGAATTGATAATAGAAAAAATCGAGCAAATAACACCAACAATCTTACAGGCAACTCCTAGTTTTTATCAAATGTTATTCAATGCTGGATGGAACGGCAACAACAAATTGAAAGTGCTGTGTGGCGGTGATTTATTGAGCGAATCATTGGCTGAAAAACTTATTAAAAACACTTTGGAAGTATGGAATATGTATGGTCCGACTGAAACAACAATATGGTCAAGCATCAAAAAAATCAATCAACCAAAAGATGCTTCAAACATAGGTAAACCAATCAACAACACTCAAATATATTTGTTGGATGAATTTTTAAATCCTTTACCAATTGGTTGTGCTGGAGCAATTTTTATTGCAGGCGACGGATTGGCAAAAGGGTATTATAAAAATGAATTTTTAACCAATGAACGATTTATCGAGAGTCCATTTGAAGAGCAAAAATTAATCTACAATACCGGCGATCTTGGAAAATGGAACGCCAATGGTGAAATTGAGTTTTTGGGAAGAAATGATAATCAGGTAAAAATTAGAGGATATAGGATAGAACTGAATGATATCGAAGCCAAACTGAATGATATAAATGGGATAAAAGACTCGGTAGTAGTTGCCAAAAAAGATGACCAAAATGCTTTTCTTGTTGCTTTTATCATCAAAAGCGACAATATCCTGTCAGAAAACGATATTATCGATTCGCTTAAGTTGAGTTTACCCAATTACATGATTCCCAATGTAATTGTAGAATTGGATTCTTTTCCGCTTACACCCAATCAAAAAGTAGACAGAAAAAGGCTATCACAACAAGATATTCATCAAAGCCTGAATCAGGATAATTTTAAAATGCCAACTTCAAGTTTGGAAGCTAAGCTTTTAAAATTTTGGATTGAAGCTTTAAACTTAAATGATTCGGTGAGTACTGACGCTAATTTTTTTGCCTTGGGCGGACACTCATTAAACGCTGTTAAAATTATTGGTTTGATAAAAAACTACTTGGGATATTCTATTTCTTTTAAAACATTCTTTGAATATCCTACAGTTGAAACTTTGGCGGATTATTTGAAAAATCAGGTCAAAACCCAAACTGAAGATGTGCCTTTTGCAGAGATAAAAGAATTCTATGAGCCGACACCTTCACAGAAAAACATCTGGCTTGCATCTCAACAAAAAAACATGTCTAAGGCTTACAATATGTTTGCAGCCTTTAATCTTAAAGGTACTATCAACGCTGCAAAAATTGATTGTGCAATCAACAGGATTGTTCAGGAAAACGAAATCATAAGAACAAATTTTGTTGAAGTCAACGGAAAAGTTTTTCAAAGGATAAATGCATTCAAGACCGTAAATTTTTCTTTGTCTATACAAAATTTTGACGAAAATGATTTAGAGGATGAAATGGATAAAATGGCCAATCAGGAGTTTGATCTGGGTAACGATTTGCTACTAACGGCAAAACTAATATCTATAGATGAAAAAAATGCAATACTGTTGTTTTGTACCCATCATATTATAATGGATGGAATTTCTTTGGAACTATTCATTAAAAAATTTGTAAAATATTACAACGAAAATGATGATTCACAAAATAGTCAACCCGACTTATTTCAGTTCAAGGATTATTCAGAATGGTTCATTGATCAAAAAAGACAAACTGTTTTGAAAAACGGAATATTCTGGAAAAATTATTTAGAAAGTTATGTGTATAAACACAGTATCGAAAGAGATTTCAACGAAAAAGGAACCCATAATCTGGGAAGCGAATTTTCATTTCAAATTTCAGAAGAAACTACATTAAGATTAAAGGAATTGGCTCTTGCCAACAAAACCACTTTGTACACACTTTTACTTTCAGGTTTGGCTGTTTTAATAAATAAATTATCAAAACACACCGATATATGTATTGGAACAGTTGATTCTGGTAGAAACTTGGTTCAATCCTATAATCAAATAGGGATGTTTGTAAAGACAGTTGTTTTAAGGGCTAAAATTAATCCGAAACAAAGTTTTACAGATATTCTGAACTCTATTCAGAGTGACCTTTTTGAACTCAAACAGTATCCTGATATACCGTTTGAAGACTTTACGAAGTCGTTTTTTGATATAATGCTGATTTATCAAAACCCTGATTTTTCAGATGAAAATATAAGTAATGTCAACGGTTTTAATATGGTTAAACTCCCAAGGGAAGTCAGTTATACCAAAATGCCTTTGCTGTTCAATTTGAATGAAAGCGAAAACAGAATCAAGGGTTCTGTAGACTTTAATTCTAACATGTTTGAAGAAGAGACAATCTCATACATTGTTAGTGCTTATGTTAATTTACTAAATGAAATATCAAGAGATCCGCAGAAAGACGTTCAGCTGTTGTCTGCCTATTTGATTTTAGAAAATGAAAACTCCAATTTAAATTTTGATTTTAATTTTTAAAACACAACCTTATTTTGATCGCTATATACTACTCTTACATCAGTAAAGAAAACCATAGCCGGTTAATAAACCATAGGCTCAAGGAGTTTTCGTTGGAATTTCAGAAAAAGAATAAACTTTTCAGGAATTGGGAAGATGCGCAATTAACCTTATTGGGGAAAGTTATGCTGTTTGATGTCATAAACGAATTGTGTAGTCTGAAAATTACAGATAATCAACTTAATTATAATAAGTATGGCAAGCCTTTTCTAGATGATAATAAAATAAGTTTTAATATTTCTCATTCGGGCGAAATCGTGGTTTGTGCCATAAGTTCTGATTGTGAAATAGGGATTGATATTGAAAAAAAGTGTGAAATATGCATTGAAGATTTTACTTTTCAAATGACAGAAAAAGAGTTGCACACTATTTTAATATCAGAAGACAAAACCAATTCTTTCTTTGATTATTGGACCCAAAAAGAGGCAGTAATAAAAGCTCACGGAAAAGGATTGTCGCTGCCCTTACAATCATTTGAAATAAGCAGTGACCTTACCAGAATTGACGATACAGACTTTTTTTTAAAAGAAATAGAAATTGATAAAAACTACAAGTGCTATTTATCAACCAATAAAAAAATTGGAAATGTGAAGAAAAATAAATATGTCTTAAAATAGTTAGTGTTTATTATTTATTTAATCTGCAGAACCTACATGCCTAAAAAGAGCAACAAATCGTGTTGCTCTTTTTTTTTGACACCTAGCAACTCTTTTTAAGTGATAAAGAGGTTACAAGCTTGTCTCTTTTCATTTATAAGCTTTCCGCCAAATACACTTTATTTGTCAATAATCTGAAATGATATAAAAGCAAAAACCCCAATAAATCATACAATTTGTTGGGGTTTACTTATAAATGATCTTTTTTCGCAGAGAGGATGGGATTCGAACCCACGATGCAGTTGCCCACATACAAACTTTCCAGGCTTGCTCCTTCAACCACTCGGACACCTCTCTATTGGGCTGCAAATAACAGACTTTTTTTGCAAATAAAAAAGTTTATTCCATTTCTCCGCGCAACGGCGTTTCAAAAATGGTTTTGAAGACTTTTGGCGCTACATTTTGACCTAATAAATACATCATTTTGGTAATAGCAGCTTCGGTTGTAATGTCTTTTCCAGAAATGACACCTATTTTTTTGAGTTGCGTACTCGTTTCGTATTGGCCCATGTTCACGCTTCCTCCCGAACATTGGGTAACGTTGATGACAAACAACTCTTTTTTAATGGCATTTTTTAAAATCTGAATGAACCAATCTTCGGTAGGCGCATTCCCCGATCCATAGGTTTCTAAGACCACGCCTTTTAAATTCGGAATGGAAAAAATGGCCGATAACACTGATTCGTTAATTCCAGGAAACATTTTGACAATCGCAACATTGTCGTTGAGTTCTTTGCGAACAACAAGTTTTTTTGAGTTTTTCGGGGTAAGTGAGGTGTGATTTACATTCAAATGCACGCCTGATTCGGCCAACGGCGGATAATTAGGTGATGAAAATGCATTGAAATGTTCCGCGTTGATTTTTGTCGTGCGATTACCTCGGTAGAGTTTGTATTCAAAGTACAAACAGACTTCGTTGATTACTGGTTTTCCCTTTTGTTGTAAGGATGCAATTTGAATGGCTGTAATTAAATTTTCCTTGGCATCCGTCCGTAAATCTCCAATCGGCAATTGAGAACCCGTAAATACCACAGGTTTGTTTAAATTCTCCAACATAAAACTCAATGCCGAAGCTGAATACGACATGGTATCCGAACCGTGGAGTACTACAAAACCATCAAAAGTCAAATAATTATTCTCGATGATGGAGGCAATTTGTACCCATTTCTCTGGATTCATATTTGACGAATCAATCGGTTTTTCAAAGGATATGGTTTCAATTGAACAATCCAATTGCTTGATTTCGGGAATTTTTTGAAGTAACTTTTTAAAATTGAATGCCTTTAATGCTCCCGTTTCGAAGTCCTTCATCATACCGATGGTGCCACCAGTATAAATCAGCAATATGGAAGGTTTAGTGTGCATTGGTATACTTGGATTTGTTCACAACCGGATTGGCATACATATTTAAAAAACCTTCTTTCATGATTTCGTTCTCGCAATCAATTTTTAGTTCCAATCGTCGTTCGAATAACGATTTTTCATCTTCGGTATAGTGTGAAGCGTATTCGTTGGTGTTGTTCAACAAATCGTAAGCAATGTAATTCGTAGGCCACAGTTTATACGATTGCAAAATAGAATCGTCTATAACCTGAGCCAAAGCTTGTACTTGTTTGTTGGTGTTGTCGTTTTCGGCGGTAATTTGATCCAATTCGGAGTTCAAAACGGCGCCCACGTGAATGTGAATGCGTTTTTTCTGACCAATAATGCCGCTTAATAGTGTTATAAAATCTTCGTTTTTTTCTTTAACATAGGTTTCCGCCTTAGCTTCTGCCATCAATTGCGGCATTTTTAACGCATCCGTCGGGTCGTATTCGTAGGAAATCGAAACGGGAACTATTTTGATTTTCTTAAAATAATCCATAACATTTTTTTCATCCGAACCCATGGCGAGCATTTTAAGCACTCCAGAGTGTGTTGCATCGTTTCCGTCTTTGGTTCGACCTTCGCGTTGCGCAATCCAGACCGATCGATTTTCGCGCAGCAATAATTGTCCAATATATTCGGACAATAATTTAGAGCTTTGCAGTAATTCACGCGGTGACAAGCCTCGTTGTACTAAAAAATTCCGATTTAGTTTTGCCAACGTATTCATGAAATCGCGCTTCACTAAATTGTCACCAATAGCCGAAGCCGTCATCACCAAACCATGATCAAACAAGCATACATTCAATAAGGATGTATCTAAAATGATGTCTCTGTGATTGGAAATGAAGAGGTAAGAAGTGTTTTTTTCTAATTTTTCAAACCCTGATGTGGTCAATCCTTCAGATGATTTTTCTAAGACTTTTTGAACCGATTGATAGATGAAATTGCATTGAAAATCTCTGATGGAATGCGTTCGTCGGAGTTGTTCTTTCCATACTTCACTATCTACATCGGGAAACGTAAAATCCATTATGGCCTTCATCATTGGATGATTTAAAGAGGAACGAATGGCTTCGTTTACTTCAGCATCATAAAACGGGCGGATGGCATCAAATTTCTGCATTTTGGGTTTTATTTTAAGAAGAACAAAAGAACAAAAAAAATATGACTTTTGATTAAAAAACGGCAAGAATAGAGCGATTTTGTGGGAAGTACAACCCATTTATGTACTTACTACAAAATCGCTCTGCCTAATTCTTTTGCAATAACTATTGCTTTACCAGTTTGTGTGTGATCATGCTGTTTGTCGTTTTGATTTTCAGCAGATATACTCCGGTGTTCAGAGTTGCCAAATCAATGGTTTCAGAATTTTGATTCACATTGGTTTTGTGCCAAATTTTCTTCCCAACCATATCATACACTGATAATTCGATCATTTCCTCGCTGCTGATTACCTGAATAGTATTCGTAAATGGATTCGGGAACACCTGATAAGTCGTTTGATTTTCAGACGGAACCGATAAATCATCTACTACACCTTTGAGGGTAATGTTATCCAATCGATTGTTTCCATTTGCTGCCGTAGTATTGCCTTCAAAAGTTATTCGTATTTTGAAATTCGCATTGTTATTGACCGCTAGTATCGAACTTAAATCAATAGATACCAAACTAAAATCGGTTCCGACATTAAACGAAGTCTGCGTCAAATCGGTTTGAATGTAGTTAACACCATCAACGCTATATGCTATATGATTAATGAGCTGACCTTGGTTGGTGCGTTGGACAGCATAGGCAAATTTAATGTCTTTGTATCCCGTTGTAGGTAAATCAAAAACAAGGCTTCTGCCGTCTGAAGGATTTCTGACTCTTGCAGATATACCTGAGGCTTGACCAAAGTGCAGATTTAGTTCGGATCCGCCATCATTGGCATCGATGTCTCGCACGCCTGTTCCGGTATACGTCATCAAAGGCAAGGCACTTGGAATAAGACTGAAATCGGCCGGAATGGTTGTAACATCCGTCGGTGTAACCAAGGTGTTGAAATGCCAATAATAGAGCGATTCTTCTCCACCGGTTACAATTTGGGTGAAGTAGGCCGTGACTGTTGTTGCTTGTGATATTTGAAGCATAATATCAGGATCGGTATCATTAGGTAAAATGACGGCTCCATCGACGACCCAATGGCTGAATTCATAACCAATATTTGCCTCAGCTTTTAGCAAGGTTTCGATATTGCCAAATACTTGCGCCGTAAAGGGATACGACATTAACCATTCTGAATTCATTTTTATTTTTCCAGTAGTGGCTGGTTCAACCTGAAAAGTAGTGGCAAATGGTCCAGTCACTTGATAACAACCTACGAGTCCAGAACTTATGGTTTGTGAACAACGGGTGAGTAAGAAGTTCCGAGCTGCCAATACATTCGCCTGCCAAGTGGACATACTGCCGCCCCAACGTTGAATTTGACGTGGCATCTCTGGAGTAATAATGGCTACAATGCTATCAAACACTTGAGTAACACGTTCGCAAGAAAGATGCGTATTCAATAAGTCGGCATAGCGAGTAATGTATTTTTGTCGCACTATCGGACTTTCATCCACCAATTTTTTTATCGTTTGAGCATGTCCAACTCCTACGGTCAAATCTTCCACTTGACACGGTTCGGCTCCAGATGATGGATCAGGAATGCCAGTATAGTTGGTATAATGACCCAATACGCCATCCATATCCCAAAGCGCATAACGCCATTTTAGGGCTTCGCCAGCAGGGTTAGTTCCGCGCCACCACGACGTATTCCAATTGAGCCAGTCTCGGTTTACCATGTAGGAGTTAAGCACAAAATAATCAACTAAACTGTCAATGTTCAATTGACTTTCTACATAGTTATAATTGGCTTCAATCGCCATGTCGTTGTTTTGCACATAATCTAGTAAACTTTGCCACGCATCTACCGCAGGTTGGTTACCAAATTCAGGTTCCGTCGCACCCCACGTTTTTATGTATTGAATGTATTGGTCGCTGTCTCTAAAGAGGTAATCTTGTCCGTAGTAATAATCGGTATATTGATTATCATCCACTTTTTCACGCAAGTCGTAAACTCCCCAGTATTGACCATTGATAAAAAGAGAAACGTAGGTACTTCTTCGTTCGTCCAATTCTAAATTTGATAATTCGGAAACTTTTTGAACGAATACATCTCTAAAATGAGCGCCACCTGTTTGGTGTGGATAATTATCACTTCCGGCAGCTTTTAAGATCAATCTTCTAAAGGTTCCACGGTTAGTGGTGTTAAAAAACTGATGCTCCAAACGGCGTTTATAACCATGGTCATCGCGAGAGATAAAATCAATACCTCGCTGGGCATACGCCCATGAATCATTTCCGTGTTTGTCAAAATCACCCATGTTTTCGTCTATAAAAGTCCCATCTCCTTCAAAATATTCAAGATATCCTGTAGGTTCGTTTTGAGTTCCGTTGAGCAGTTGCTGTAAATCAGCGTCTCCAGATAACGAAACAACAGGCAAAGACGAATTTTCATTGATAAAATATGTATTGGTTTCGATAAACCCCGGAATTATTCCAGCAACGGTACTAAAAGAGCGCGCTCTTAAAACGGTCGATTGCGTTATAGAAATGGGTCCGGTGTACAGTGTAGAAGTAGCCGTTGGAGTTGCCCCGTTTAGGGTATAGCGGATTTCTTCGTTAGTTCCAGCAGAGGAAAGCTCGACACTTACTGGGCCAGGATATCTTCCCGGCGCTACACTCAAAATAGGTTTAGTAGTATAATTAGAAAAACCACCATTGTTTGAAGTTCCCGGACTTGGGGTACTAAAAACGCTCCATGTTGTTGCTCCATCTGAAGTTCTTCCGTATGAATGATTAGTCTGTGTAATAAACATGGGATACGATTCGAGGATAGTACCACTTGGATCGGCCAAAACAACGTCGTCGTTATCCGTTTGGGTTAGATCAAAACTAGCATGCAATACTGTTCCTGACGAAATATCTCGATTGGAACAAAAAATTAAAACACGACTGTTAGGTGGAATGACACCACTTTGAATTTGCCATTTGGTAGGATTGTTGGCATTATTACTCAAATAGTAGCCTGCCAAATTAAAATAAGTATCCGGACTCGAGTTGAATAATTCGACCCAGTCTTCATTTCGGTTAAAACCATCATTGAAATTTCGGTTGGAAGCACAATATTCGTTAATCAATAAAGGGCCGTTTCCAAAATCTATCGAACCATACGTTACCGCTACTTGACGGCTGTTTACAAAGTTATACGTGGCGTTGCATCCACTTCCTCCAAAGTTTCTCGAAAAATTAAATGCATAGTCAATTTGACCTGTTGACACGACATTCCCAATTGGACTATCAGTAATTGTATATACATAAACTCCAGCGTTGTTACCCACACCACTAGCCACGGGAGTTTGTCCGTTTGGACCAGAAACAAAGCTCCGTTGATCAGCCATCCAAGCGCTTGAACCCGTCACAGCCACAAAATCGTAACTGATAGTGGAAGACAAAATGGTTTCCCCAGCAGGAACGGCAACTTGTAATGCGGCTTGTTGGTAAGCTGGAAAAAAACAAGAATTAATAACATCACTGTTAGAAACTGTTACGACTGGATCGATGTTGATGGGATACACTCTATCGGTTGATTTCAACCAAGCGCCGTCAACTTGAATCTGAATTTTATAACTGGTTTCGGATATTTTAATTACACGATAGGTAGCTTCATAAGGTTGTTGACGGAGATTGCGTTCAACAGTTTTACTATCTGAAATTACAGGTTGCTGAAAAACTAAGGCTTCCTCACCATTTTGGTTGACAATAATAATACGATGGGTTGCATTGGCATCATTTTTTTCCTCTCGGATAGAAAAGCCTTTTGGTAAATCGATGACTTCCTCCACCATCATACGGTCAAAATGTTCGGGCAAAAAATCTGAATTCGAAATCAGATAACTGTATTTCATCGCCTGATTATACAAGGTGATGTTCTTATCCACATGGGTTGCTATATTTCTAAACACGATTTCAGTATCGTTTAGAACCGCAGCATTTTGTTTAGTAGTTGTAGTTTTGTTAACAACAGTAGAATTGTCTGAAGCGAAAATGAAATTACTTTGCGCTCCAAATTTAATTTTCTGATTGTCAATAGTTAGCGAGGTACGACTGTTCTCCAATTGAAAAAAAGGATTTTGAGCAGGATATGAAGTAGTAGTGCCTTTTTTTGACAACTTATAATCTATCGTGTGCCAAAAACCATTTTCGCTTTGGTAGTGTAAAGGCACAGATGACTGAACCGTTGTTTTTGTGGTATTGGTGTTGAGAAAAGTTCTAGAGTATTTTGTCCGGTCTTGGATGAGTTCATATTCTACTTCATTTAGTGCGGCTTTATGGGTGGTCTTTCCTAATTCCGGATGCGATTGATAGGCTGTCGGAATTTGAGCGTATTGTTTTTGGGAATTGCTCGTTTGCGAGTATCCCCAAAAAGAAAGCAATATGAGGCAGCTTCTAAGGTAATGTTTGATCATTGTAAAGACATTTAAGTTGGTATTAGGTGACGGAAATACAAATTCCGAGCTACTAATATAATGAATATTTAATTCATTTTAAATGTTTTACGTACGACAAAATGCGTTTTGAAAGCAATCCCAACTGTTTGTTATTCTTTTCTAAAAATTTAAACCCCAAAAATCGCTTTCGAATTTTCTGTAGTGATGGCAGCAATTTCTTCCACCGAAACGCCGTAGATTTCAGCTAGTTTCTGAGCAACCAAAAGTGTATAGCTACTTTCATTTCGCTTTCCGCGATGTGGAACGGGAGCCAAATAGGGCGAATCGGTTTCGAGTACGATGTGTTGCAAATCGATTTGGTTGAGAAACTGATCGATTTTTCCGTTTTTGAACGTGGCCACACCGCCAATTCCGAGTTTCATGTTTAAGTCGATTGCTTGTTGCGCTTGAAGAATGCCGCCTGTAAAGCAATGAAAAATCCCAAATAAGTCATCACTTTTTTCACTTTCCAACACATCAAAAATTTCATCAAAGGCATCACGGCAATGAATATTAATGGCCAACTGATATTTTTTTGCCAATTGGATTTGGTGTTTGAAAGCGGTCTTCTGAATGTCTAAGGTTGTTTTGTCCCAATACAAATCAATACCGATTTCGCCTATTGCCTTGAAATCGCGTCGTGCCAATTCAGTTTCCACATGCTGCAACTCGGCTTCAAACGTTTCGGGTTTCACATAACACGGATGCAATCCCATCATTAGAAATACATTTTCAGGAAACTGACTTTCCAATTCGTACATTTTTGACGTATAAGTCGAATCGATTGACGGAACAAAAAATCGGGAGACACCCACATTAATGGCACGTTGCATCATTTCGTTTCGGTCGTTTTGAAATTCTTCGGAGTATAAATGCGTGTGCGTGTCGGTAAAAATAGGTTTCAAAATATCAGTGTTTTAAAGATTTCAAAATTAATGATAGTAAAAATAAAACTAGCTAAAAAGATGTTTTTTTTAATTAATTGATACCTTTGGTTTTCTATCAATAAAAAACTATGAAAAAACTTATTTATACAGTATTCTTAATTATAATAAACCATTATAGTTATTCCCAATGTACCTATGTTTTTACTGACGATGGTGGAGCATCGGGCAATTATCTTCCAAATAGTAGCATGACCTACACCGTTTGTCCTCTTATACCTAACGGATTTGTTACCATTACCTTTACGGAATTCAATACCGAAGCCGAACATGATGGGCTGTATGTTTATAATGGTAATTCTCCAGCATCTCCTCAAATTGCAAGTATAAACGGAGCTGGTTTTGTACCAGGCGGCGTGTCAGGTTCATTTTGGGGCACTACTATTCCTGGTCCTTTCACTTCAAGTTCGCCCGATGGTTGTTTGACTTTTGTTTTTAGAAGTGATGGTGTCAATCAAAATTCGGGTTGGTTAGCGTATGTAAACAGTTGTGATACTCCTAACTCTGGCTTTGAATTAGACGCTTTTTTAGATACTAATAACAATGGTGTCAAAGATTCTGGAGAAAATGATGCACCTTTTGGAGATTTTGAATATACCATAAATGGCGGAAGTCAAAATTATTGGGTTAGTTCTAATTATGGAAGTGCTTTCGTTCAAGAGACCAATCCATCAAATAATTATTCCTTTACCTATGTTATAGATAGTGATTACAGTTCAATGTATACTGTTTCTAATCCTACGATTTCAAATGTTACCATTGGGAGTAATCCAAATTTAGTTAGTCTGAATTTTCCCATCACTTCAATTGTAAATTACAATGATTTATTAGTAAACTACATTCCTATTGAACAAGCTAGAGCAGGTTTTGATTATTTAAATCGCATCAGTTATACCAATAGCGGAAACACAACTATAAACGGAAGTTTAACTTTTGTAAAAGATAATGCGCTATCGATAGGTTCAATATCAGAAACAGTAAATTATACTTCTACTGGTTTTACTTTTGATTTTACCAACTTACTACCTTTCGAAACGAGAACAATTGTTTTTTTATTGAATGTTCCGTCTATTCCGACAGTTTCGATTGGTCAGTCTTTAACTAATTCCGTTAGTATAACAACTGCTGTTCCAGAGGCTATTTTAACAAACAACAGCAGCAGCTATACAACACAGGTTGTTGCCTCCTATGATCCAAATGACAAAGTTGAAGCACATGGCGATAAGATTGTATTTTCAACATTTGCTCCTGATGATTATCTTATTTATACTATTCGCTTTGAAAATACAGGAACTGCGTACGCTGAAAATATTACCATTACAGATTTGTTAGATTCAAAAATTGATGAAAATTCCATCGAAATGGTTGCATCAAGCCATTATTATGATCTAGTTCGAACTGAAAATAATTTAACTTGGAGCTTTAAAAACATTTATTTACCTGTTTCTGTACCCGATACAACTATAGGGAAAGGATTTATCACGTTTAAAGCAAAATTAAACGCTGGTTTTGCCGTTGGAGATATTGTTTCAAATATGGCAAACATCTATTTTGACACCAATCCTGCAATAGAAACAAACACTTTTACAACTGAATTTGTTTCTACTTTATCAACTACAAATTATGATTCAAATGAGGTTACTGTTTCACCAAATCCTACAAAAAGCGAAATCAATATCAACGGTGCCATCAATATAAAATCCGTTGAGTTGTTTGATTTTCAAGGACGACTATTGATCGCAAAAAGTGTAATTAATACTCTAACTACATTAGATTTTGCAGGTTATGTAGAAGGTGTTTATTTTCTAAGGATTGTAGATATTGAAAACAATATGGTGATTAAAAAAGTTATTAAGGAGTAGACAAACGGTATACTAATTTTGATGAAATTAAAAAAGTAAGATGCAACACCTATAGTCTGCCCTACTGAAAAAAATGCGACTCTGATGCTATCCTTTATCATTTATAGACGGACCTATTCCAAATAATTTTCGGATTAATCCAATTTATGGAACAATACTTGAGCCTTATCAAAATCTTCAGCATCACCCGGAATTTCTTTTAATGTCGCCTTACATTCATCGTTCTTGTCTTGTTTCAAATACGACAACGCCAAATACCAAGTGGCTTTGTATTTGTAGACCGAATTTCCTTCGCGTAATTGATCTAAAAACAATTGTGCTTTACTGTAATTATTGGTTTCGATTAACGAAATTGCATAGAACAATTGCAATTCTGGATCTCTAAAATCAGTGATTTTATCAAAAGCAGCTACAGCTTTTTTATAGTTTTTAGTATTGAACGCTTCTTGTGCTTCTTTCAGATTGGCATCACCTACACTGCGTTCCATAAATAGAGCCGTTTCGTGTTGGTTGTAGTCGGAATAGCTAGCATCATTTTGCATCAAAAACCACGTTCCCATTATCACAACAATAGAAGCAGCAACGGCGTAATACCAAGGTTTGAACGCAATGACTTTCGATTTACGTTCTTGCGTTTCCTCAAAATGTTGATTGGAAATGGATTTTAGATTTTCTTTAAAATCAAGGGTTTCTCCGGAAAATGTATGCTCTAAATACTGAGTGGTTTCGGTATATAATTGAAAACTTTCACTGAATTGCACATCGTTTTGCAATTGTTCTTCAAAAAGCGTTTTTTCTTCAGCAGACAATTCGTTGGCGAGGTAATTCTCAAAACGGATGTAGGTTTCTTCGTTCATGACCTTAGTTTTTTAATGATTGGTATCTATTCGATTGCTGAATCATTTCGGTTAACTGACCCGTGCACAGTGATTTTTTCTTTCTCACATACGCATAGGTCACGTTCAATTTGGCGGCTACTTCTTCCATCGTTTTGGTTATAAAACTCAGTTTGAGTACTTCCTGACATTTTTCTCCCAGTTTCTGAAACATCTCATCAAATAATGATTGTTTTTCATCAAAAACTTCGGTTTGAAATGCTGCTTCCTGAACGGATTCATCAATAGATACATTTTCATCCTGTAATGTTACCTCTTTATTGGATGTTTTTTTTAATTCATTGAGCCAACGGCGTTTACATAATAAAAAAAAGTAGGCGTCAAATGGACACGTCAATTGAAGTCCTTTAGTTTTGGCTTGATTATAAATGGTGATTAATACTTCCTGAATGACATCTTGTGCCTCATCATCATCACCACTATTGGTTCGGATGTAGTGCTTGACTTTCGGTACAAATTTTTTGTAAATGGAGTGAATGACCGCCGAATTGTTCTGAACCAATCCGTCAATATACAGTTGATCGGGATGAAGATTTTTTTCGGCCATAATGCATTGATTTGATGGCTAATTTAAAAAAAAATACACACAACGGGTAACAAATTTCTAAATCAATTGATATAGTGATGTAACGTTCTTCGATTAGTGAAATGCAACCCTAAAAAAAAGATTCTGAAATGAATTCAGAATAAATGGGTAACAAATTGAAAAGCTAATTGATATACGATTAGAAATCAAATAAAGAATCTGAAACGAGTTCAGATTAAACAATTAAAAATTAGAAATCATGAGAAAAGTAATCACAACATTAGCCATCATAGCACTAACATTTTCAAACAGCTATGCTACAGAAGTTCAATTAACTTCCAACACAATCGAAACCTCTATTTTAACAAGAGATCAAATTGCAGAAGTGTACGAGTGGAATGTAACCACCAATCACCGAAATTATTCAGGTACTTCAAACACTTTGGTGGAAGCTCAAAAAATGATCGATTTGGTCGCAACAGGCGAAGTTATTTTAGACCGAAAAATTGAAAGCTACTTTCAAGTAAAAGGCGAAAATGCTTCCACTATCATGAGATTGTATTTCTGGGAAGTAACCACCAATTCCGGCACAGCGAAAGGATTTTCTTCTTCTGAAAGTCAGGCGAAACGAATGATCGAATTGGTTGCAACTGGATCAATTCTGACTTACAAAATTGTGCAAAGTGCCGATTTTGAGAAATAAATTCAAAAATGGGGTAACAAACCAAAACCTCAGTTGATATAACAATAGAAACGAATTTAATTCATCTAAGAAAAACAAATTAAATAATTAACAGATTCTGAAATTAATTCAGAATAAAAATCTAGAAATCATGAAAACATCATTTAAAAACATCAGCCTTTTATTTTTAGCTTCAATCGCGTTAACGAGTTGTTCAGACGACGACAAAACGCTAGACACCGTTTATCGCCCAAGCTCGGCCGAATGGCTTACTATGAGAGACCAAGCGATCGACAACATTACTCAGAATTTCACCTTCAACGCCGAAAATGGTTCGGCCACGTTCACCACAGCAAAAGGTGTTCAACTAACCATCAACGGAAATTGCCTAACCAAAAATGGCAATCCAGTAACTGGAGCCGTACAACTCGAATACGTTGAGGTTTTCGATCCCGGAACGATGTTAGTAACCGATAAAACTACCATGGGAAAATTACCCAACGGCGATATGGCCTTAATCATTTCGGGTGGCGAATTTTACATCAATGCCAAGCAAGGCGGCGTTCAGTTAGACATCACGTGTCCGATGCAATTGCTTATTCCGTCTACGTTAACCGGTGGCGCTGATCCAGGAATGTCACTTTGGGACGGAACCATCGATGCAGACGGGAATTTAGATTGGGATGAGCAAGAAACTGCTGGCGGACCACAAGGCGGAGTTTTTACCGAAGGTCAAGGTGCCAACGCGCCGTACTACGCTTTCTTAAACGATTTTGGATGGACGAACGTAGATCGTTTTTACAATAATCCCGGACCAAAAACTACGATTCTAGCCGAAGTTCCAGATGGGTATAATTTTCAAAATAGCGCCGTGTATTTACATTATGATGGTGAAGGAAGTGCGTTAGCTAAATTGGATACCTTCAATTCGGGAACCAATCAATTCTCAGAACATTACGGTCAAGTACCAATTGGTTTACAAATGCACGTAATTTTTGTAACCGAAGAAAACGGAAACTTCCGTTATGCCATAAAAGCGGTAACTGTGGTAGCCGGCGATGTATATGTTTTCACAGATGGTGAAACTACCGTCGGAACCGAAGCCCAACTCATAGCAGCCATTAATGCTTTACCATAAATAGTTAGGTTAATTTAGTTTTTTGTTGAAAGTGGTGACTAGTTCGCCACTTTTTGCTACTTTTATATCACTTCTATATGCTAACCCAACACTTGAATATGAAAAAAATAGTTTTCTTACTCGTTATACTGTTTGGATTTGCCCCAACTTTTTCACAAACAAAAGTAAAAGACACGATTACTCGAAGAGCGAATGTCGTTTACGATAAAAAAGGAAATGTCGTAGCTTTTAAAGCCGAAACGCCACCTTTAATTCAGATTGCAGGCGCTCCTAAAGCCAATTACACCTTTTTTTGGGAATACGGCGACGGAACCTACAGCAAAACTGCCGAACCCAAAAAAACCTACAAAAAACCCGGTCAGTACAAAGTCAATGTAAGTGTGACCAATAATTACGACAACGGAAAACCGCCCAAAACGCGTCCGAAAACAGTGGCCGTAACCGAAATTACCGATTCTAATTTTGATGATGTGGCTACTTTGGCCGATTCAACTTCGATACATCTTTTTGCCAATCGAGAGCCCATGCCCGAAGAAGAAATGGTTGTGGTATTGAGTTATCAAAATTTGTTGGATTATGTGGCCAATGGCAAGTTGTATTTGTTTTACAACGATAAAGAATTCAAAAATGATAATTTCGAATTAGTAGAAACCCGCACGCATCACAACGAGCGAGAAATTTCGGAAAACGGAATTGCCTTTGTCGACGACGAAAACAATTCGTTTTCAAGTATCGCTTCCGCGGATGAAAAAGCGTCGGTTCGTATTCCGTTTTGGAATGAAAACGAAGATCTAGAATTGACGTTGGCCGAAAGTAAATCGCAATTCAGAAACTACAAAACCTTTGAGTTCGACGGAATGAATTCGAAAGAAACCCGCAACGTTTTCTTTACGTTCAAAACCACTCCCGAAATGATCAAAGACACCAGCGCGACAGTTCGAATGCGCGGTGTTTACGTTCCCGATCGAAGCTATAAAAACCACAAGAAAAAAACCTTGGAAATGGAGATCGTTACCTCACACGATCCCAATAAAATGTCGAGTAACGGAATGTTTATGAATTACCGAACCGTGCGATTAAAAACCGTCAATTTTAAAACGCGTTTTCAGAATGATGGCGAAGGTCCGGCGCGAATGATCCGACTGGAAACCGATATTCCGGATATGTTTGATAAGAAAACACTGAAAATCGTCGATTCGTATCCCAAATGTCCGATTTGTCCCAAAGATGAAGACGTGAATTACAGTTGTTTGGACACCATCATCAAACAAAAACAAATCCATTTTACGTTCAAAAACATTTACATTCCGGGAAGTCAGCAAAAAAACGTAACCGAACGCGATTCGACTAAAGGATTTGTCAAATACACCATGAAATTTGCCAAAGATTTTCACAAACAAAAAACCAAAAGCCGCACCGCCATTATTTTTGATAAAAACGAACCAGTGATTACCAATTATGCCGTAACCCGGTTTTTACCCGGAATTTCAATTGGAGTTCGCACCGGATATAATTTATTTACCGATCAGGAAAATCCGAAAAGTTACTTTTTGGGTGCGACAATTTCGCCGTTCAAATCGTATCGTTTCTATTGGCAAGCCGAGTTGTATTACAATTATTTTCAAAGCAGTTCATCGAGCGCAACCGATTTGCGGCAAGTACAATTTTCACCACCGATTTTATTAAGCAACGGTACGGTGTTCGATATAGGTTTTGAGCAAATATCGCTGAGTTCAAAAATGGTTAGGAATTTAGCAGAAGTGGTTCCGATTTCGTTGCGGTACAACATCAATAATTATGTTGGAGTTGGAGTTGGTCCTCAATTTTCTGTTTTGTTGAGTGAAACTACCGAAGTGAATCGCACTCGAAAACTCTACGAACCTAATTTTAATACGAATCCACTTTCTCCAGGACAAGAAATTGAATCGTTGAGCACAAACGATACACAAGAAAGTTCGAAAAATGCTTTTGAAAAAATGCAAACTAGTGTATTTGCAGATGCTACTTTTGGCTTTGCCCGAATTGGCCCGAGTGTGGGAATTCGGTATTATGTCAACTTTGAAAAAGATTTTAATTATTGGCAGTTTTATGCGATTTGGAAATTTTAGTGTTTAACCGCAAAGGCGCAAAGTTTTTCGCTATGTTCGCAAAGTTTTGTTTGAATCATATATGGCATATAAGAAATTTAAGTTTTTACTTATCTGACCTTATATGCCTTAAATGGTGGAAAAAAATTACCCTTATTTTTTTTATAACTCAATTGACTTTTTCACAAGGTCAGTCGCTTTCTTTAGAGGATAAAATCTACACTGCCGTAGATGTGTTTGTAGCGCATCCCAACCCGAAAAGTTTAGAGAAACTAGAAACCGCAGAAGCTACTTTTTCACCTAAAACCAAACCTGAATTATTGGCATTCGTCATTTTACAATGCAACAAAGCCTATTACGAAAATCAATTTGGATCGACTCAGAAAGCCATCAAAAGCTATGAAAAGGCATGGCAATTGTATCAGAAAAATAAATTATCGAATTACGACATCATCGAATCGTGCTTGAAACCTTTGGGTAATTTGTACACCGTAATCGGCGACTACGACAACGCCGAAAATACGATCAAACAGTATTACTACATTGCCAATTTAGAGAAAAACAGTTCGCAGAAATACGCCGCCATTCTGAATTTATCCAATGTCTATCAAAATACAGGAAGAGTTGTAGAAGCGATTGATGTATTGGAAAAAACGTTGCAAACCGAAAAGTTAACCAACGTTCAAAAAGGAAATTTATGGAATAATTTAGGGACGAATCAGCTGTTACAGAATCAGCTTTCAAGCTCAAAAAAAGCGTTTCAAAATTCGATTCAGTTACTTAAAAATGACGCTTCTCAATCAAAAACACTATCCAATGCGTATCGAAATTTAGCCAAAATTGAAGCCAACGAAAATCATTTTGAAAAGGCCAAGGAATTGATGGAACAATCGCGTGATTTATTTTTTCAAGATCCAAAAATAGAACCCAGACTGCAAGCAAAGTTGTATTACGACATCGCTTTGTTGGATTTTCAAAGCACTAATTTTACTGAAAGTCAGGTGAATATTAAAGCTGTTTTTTCGGTTTTGATTCCGAATTATTCTCCAACAAAATCGTTTCTTCCCAACAAAAACTCACTGTACGCCGAAACCGTTTTATTAGATGCTTTAGACTTACAAGCTGAATTGTTTACCGTTCAAAATCAATCGAAAAAAGCATTGGAAAGCTACGATTTAGCGTTTCATATCGAAGCTCTTTTTCAATCGATGTTGGTGTATGAAAATTCTAAAATCATCAACCAGATTCGGAATCGAAATCGCACGGAAAAATGTCTAGCTATTTATTATTCGTTGTATCAAAAAGAGCGAAAGTCAGGTTACATCGAAGCAGCATTTTTGTTGGCAGAAAAAACCAAATCAGCCGTTTTGAGGCAATCGCTTCTGAATTCGAAAAATCAATCAAGAGAAGAAAAATTAATCGTCGAACAAATGCAAAATTGGACTGCGGTAATTCTGAAAGAACAACAAAAATTAGATGATGCCGATATTTCAAAAATCAATGAAGCAATCAAAAAGCAAAACGAATTGATGTTGTTGTTGAAGTCGAAAGAAAGACAACAATTCCACTCATCAAAAGAATTCGACATCACCGAGTTGTATTCGAAATTGGAAAAAGACAATGCAGTGATGATGGAATATTTTGCTGGAAAAGACAATTTGTATGCTTTTACTTTGGAAAACAAATCAATTCAATTGCGATGCATTTCTGAAAATTTTAAGGAGGATTCTGTTGTTCTTGGATTTTTATCCTTTTTTAAAGAGTCCAATTCAATTGTAGAAAACCCGAAAAAATTCAACCATCACGCGAATGTTACTTATCATTTTTTGAAACTCCCAAAATCGAAATCCAATAAAAACCTTATCATTATTCCCGACGGAATTTTGTCGTTGTTGCCTTTTGAAGCATTAATTACGGCGAGAAGTGCAACAACTAATTTTTCCAAAATGCATTTTCTATTGAACGATTATGTGATTGGATATAGTAATTCGGCCGATTTTTATTTAAATGCAATTCCGTTTCAACGCAAAAAAGAAACGGTTTTGGGCATTTTTCCCGTGTTTGAAAAATCCAATTTAGAACTGACTTTTTCCAAAAACGAAGAGCAAAAGATTCAGTCGTATTTTGACGGGATGTACTTCGAAAATGAAAAAGCTACGTTTGATAATTTTAAAAAAAATGCGTTGAATTATTCGGTGATTCATCTTTCTACGCATGCATCTTCGGGCGATTTGGTGACGCCGGCAAGTATTAAATTTTACGATCAAGAGGTATTGTATTCGGAGTTGTATCATTTGGATATGAATCCGGATTTAGTGGTGTTGAGTGCGTGCGAAACCGGAATTGGGAAATTGTACAAGTCGGAAGGCGCGATGAGTATTGCGCGCGGATTTCAATTTGCCGGCGCGCAGAATTTGTTGTTTTCCCTGTGGAAAGTCAACGATTATACTACTTCTGTTTTGATGGATAAGTTTTATTCCAATGTTAAAAAGGGTTCGTCGTATTTCGAATCGATTAACCAAGCCAAACGCGATTACTTGGCCGATGAAAGTATTCCGAATGCCAAAAAATCACCCTATTATTGGAGTTCATTTGTATATTACGGCACATTGAACAAAAAAGAATCAAGTGATTATTGGGTGTGGATTTCGATTGTTGTGGGTTTAATAGGATTGGTTTTACTTTGGAAATTTATCCGTAATAGAAAATAAATTTGCGACCTTTGCGTAACAACTTTGTGCCTTTACGGTAAAAAAATATGGAAGACTTTCAAAAAATTCTCAAGAAAAACAACTACAAAAAAATAAACTTCAAAGTTTCAAAAACGCAGCATTTGCTCATCAAAGCGAGCATCAATGGTGTAAAAGGAAATTTTATTTTAGACACCGGTGCAAGCAACAGTTGTGTCGGATTTGAAAGCATCGAGTATTTTCAATTGACGGCGGAAAAATCAAAAACCAAAGCCGCTGGAGCCGGTGCAACTGGAATGTTCACGCGACTGGCCAAAGACAATAAAATCCAATTGGGCAAATGGAAAAATAAAAAATTACATGTAGTGATTTTCGATTTATCGCATGTCAATGAAGCGCTTACGCAACACAAAGCCAAGCCTGTACACGGAATCATCGGCGCCGATGTATTACTGGAAGGAAAGGCCATCATCGACTACTTCAACCATTGTGTGTATTTGAAGTAAATCAACATACACTCAAATACATTAAATTTTTCTACCCAGAGAATTTATATGGAATTTTCCTATATTTGGATTCTAAACATTTGATTATGAGAAAATTTTACTTTTTATTTTTATTAGCTTTTTGTTTTACTAGCTTTTTTTCAACGGCACAAATTGTTGCTAACGACGATGTAACACCTGCTGTAAATGGCTATTTTGGAAATAGTAATGTTGGAAACATATTTACCAATGATACGTTTAACGGGAATGCAATTGACTTGTCGCTGGTCTCGGTAAGCGTAAACAATTTAATTCCAATACCATCAACCAATGTGCCTTACATTGAACCTACGACTGGTATTATTTCGGTTTATCCCAACACTCCTGCAGGCAGCTATACTGTAACCTATACTATTTGCGAAATTGCCAATCCAACCAACTGTGACTCAGCAGTAGTAACCATTCTTGTGTCGGCCTCTCCGATTGATGCGGTTAATGATGGTCCTTTTGTCATTACGGGAAATGGAGGAACCACTCAAAGTGTTTTGCTGAATGATAGTATAAATGGTATAGCATTGTCTCCAAATTTAATTTTTTCAAGTCCAATATTGATTCCTCCAAGTCTTTCTTTTAATCTTGATGGTACAATTACAGTTAGTCCTAATATTCTAAATGGAACCTATACTGTAGTATATCAAATTTGTGAAATGCTTAACCCAACAAACTGCGATACAGCTACTGCTACAATTATTGTAAATATAAATACAAATCCACTAGATGTTAATTTTGTTGGTACTTATTCTGATTTTAACAACGATGGATATGTAAATGTTGGCGATATTATTAATTACCAAATTACATTAACCAATATTGGAAGCACTGAAATCACCAACATTGTGTCGTGTCAAAATCAATTAATGGTTGATGGAGGTAGTATTTCAAGTTTACCGGCAGGAAGTTCTAATTCTACCACTTTTACTGCAACTCATGTGCTAACTCAAGCCAACATCAATTCGGCAAGTGTATTTAATTACCTCTGTTTTTGTGGAGATAACAATGTCCAAAATTGCTTGGACGGCGTTACAACCTCTTTACCAGTTTCAGATGGAATAAAATTACAAGCTTTCATCGATACTAATAGTAATGGTATAAAAGATAGTAATGAAAGTTTTTATACTGGTGGTAACTTTAGTTATTCCATAAATGGTGGCTCGGTTACCAATGCCTATTCTGGTTCAGGAATAATTTACTTGTATGAAAATAATCCAACAAATAGTTATAATTTAAGCTATGTAACACCTAATAGTAATGTAACCTGTAACACCACTTTTTCAAATGTAACCGTAGCATCAGGTTCTGGAGTCATCTCCTATAATTTCCCGATAATAATAATTCAAAATATTGATTTAGCTGTTTATTTAATCAATTACTCTGTGCCTCCAAGACCTGGATTCACATATCAGAATGTTATTCAAATTTATAATCAAGGCAATCAAACTATTGCTTCGGGAACACTCACTTTTACTAATGGTACTAATGTCACTTTACTATCGTGTAACGATCCAAATGCTGTAGTTACTCTAACAGGTTTGACTTATAATTTTACCAATTTAGCTCCTTATGGTGTAATAAATCTATTTGTCACTATGCAAGTTCCTACTATACCTACTGTGAATTTAGGCGATGTAGTTACCAATACAGCAACGATAACAATTCCGTCAGGAGACATTAACACTATTAATAATACTACCAGTTTAACACAGGTTATTGTTGGCTCCTACGATCCCAACGACAAACAAGAAAGTCATGGAGGACGTATTGAATTTGCTGATTTTACTGCGGATGATTATTTGACGTATACCATTCGTTTTGAAAACACAGGAACTGCCGAGGCCTTTAATGTTCGAGTAGAAGATGTTTTAGGTAACCAATTGGATGAAAATACTATTCGCATGGTAGTAGCTTCACACGATTATGTTTTAGATAGAGTAGGAAGTAATTTGACTTGGAGATTTGACGGAATCAACTTGCCCCCGTCAGTTCCCGACACACAAATTGGTCATGGTTTTATTACTTTTCAAATCAAACCAAAAGTGGGTTATGCGATTGGTGATATTATTCCGAATTTTGCCGAAATCTACTTTGATTTTAATCCAGCAATCATCACTAACACTTGTACAACAGAGTTTGTAGAAACGTTAAGTAACTCAGATTTTGCTTTTTCGAATTTAAATTTCTTTCCAAATCCGGTTAAAAATAGTTTGATGATTTCGAATGATACTTTGATTGATTCTATTGCAGTTTCGTCTATTTTAGGACAACAAATACTCTCACAAAAAGTAAACAGTTTGCAAACGGAAATCAATTTGAGTACTCTTTCAAACGGAATTTACTTTGTAAAAGTGGTGTGCAGCGGAGCAGAAAAAACAATAAAAGTTATTAAACAATAAAGACTAAAATCCCAAAACACAACTCCCAAATTACAATCTGTATCGTTGTAATTTGGGATTTGTTTTTTAGAATTTTTCTGCCGAATGGCAAGTTTATTTTTTCTTATACGAAAAGTACGCAATAACCGTACTCACCAGCATCAATATTCCTCCCAAAACAAAAGGGGCACCCGCAAATTGAAACGGTGCTTCTTTATGCGTAAAATAGTAAAAAACCATACTCATCATAGGCGGACCCACAATGGCCGATGCGCTCATCAAACTCGATAACGTACCCTGAATTTCGCCTTGCTCGTTGGCAGGAACCTGACTCGAAATCACCGCTTGCATCGCCGGTCCGGCAATTCCGCCCAAGCAATACGGAATCAAAAACACAAACATCATCCAACTTTCGGTAGCCGCCGCAAACAAAAACATTCCAATAGAATACAACGCCATGCCGACATAAATACTTTTTTCATTCCCGAGTTTTGGGTTAATCCACCGAATCAAACCTCCTTGCACAATTCCCACCAAAAGTCCGACCGCGCCCAAAGAAAGCCCAACCATTTTTTCATCCCAATTGAATTGATACATCGTAAAATAACTCCAATTGCTGTGCACCGCATGCGACGCCACATACAACAAAAATATCGATAGTACCAACCCAACCAATTGTGGATATTTGCGCAAGTTTAAAAACGCTCCAATCGGATTCGCACGCTTCAAATTAAATTCACGGCGGTTGTCTTTCGACAGTGATTCGGGTAAAATAAAATAACCGTATAAAAAGTTCAATAAACACAAAACAGCCGCGGCGTAAAACGGAACTCTCGAACCGTACTGACCTAACAATCCGCCGACAACCGGACCAATGATAAAGCCCAAACCGAACGCCGCACCAATCATTCCGAAGTTTTTAGCTCGGTTTTCAGGCGTGCTCACATCGGCAATATAAGCCGAAGCCGTCGTAATACTCGCACCCGAAATTCCAGCGATAATTCGCCCAATGAACAACCACGTAATTGTAGGCGCTAATGCCAACAAAATATAGTCCAATCCAAAAGCAAAAAGAGAGATTAAAATGATCGGTCTTCGCCCATACTTATCACTCAAATTACCAATAATTGGGGCAAAAATAAATTGGGTAATCGCATACGCAAAGGCAATCCAACCGCCAATTTTGGCCGCTTCACTCACGTCGCCCTGAATGAGTTCCTGGATCAACTTCGGAATCACTGGAATAATAATTCCCCAACCCGTAATGTCAATCAACATCGTGATGAAGATGAATCCAATAGCCGCCGATTTTTTGTTTGCTGACATAGTTTTTTTATTTTTTGGGAGTTACCACAAGGGTCGGGCTTTCCGTTGCAATCTTTTTTGGTTAGTGGAAATGAATAAAATGGAAGATAGTTTAAACCAAAAAAGGATTTCCACTTCAATCCCTAACGCGAAGGCAAATAAACAAAAAATCCCGTTCAGTTTCCTAAACGGGATTTTTAAATATTCTTAAATCTAAAATCAGCACTCTAAAATCTACAATTCTAATGCTCTTTTTACATTGCCATCCATCAATAATTCTTCTGGTTTTTCTAAGGCTTCTTTTACGGCTACTAAGAATCCAACCGACTCACGTCCGTCGATGATTCTATGATCGTACGATAAGGCCACAAACATCACTGGAGCGATTACGATTTGACCGTTTTTAACAATTGCGCGTTCTACTACGTTGTGCATGCCTAAGATTCCCGATTGCGGCGGATTGATAATTGGCGTGGATAACATACTTCCGAAAACACCTCCGTTAGAAATAGTAAACGTTCCACCCGTCATTTCGTCAACGGTTATTTGTCCGTCGCGTGCACGAATGGCCAATCGTTTGATTTCTGCTTCTACGCCACGGAATGATAAGGTTTCTGCACTACGCATCACCGGAACCATCAATCCTTTCGGACCCGAAACTGCCACCGAAATGTCGCAGAAATTATATGAAATTTTCTCTTGACCATCGATCATAGAGTTTACGTCAGGATACATTTGTAATGCTCTGGTTACCGCTTTGGTAAAGAACGACATAAAGCCCAATCCTAATCCGTGTTTGGTTTTGAACTCTTCTTTGTATTGTTCACGCAACGCATAAATAGCCGTCATGTCTACTTCGTTGAACGTAGTCAACATCGCTGTTTCGTTTTTCGCAGCAACCAATCGTTCGGCTACTTTACGACGCAACATCGATAATTTGGTACGCTCAGAACCACGGTTTCCACCGGTTGGAGTTCCCATTGATGGCACGGCATTTACCGCGTCGTCTTTAGTGATTCGTCCGTCTTTACCTGTTCCGACTACGTCAGCTGGCTGTATGTTTTTTTCGTCTAATATTTTTTTAGCGGCTGGAGATGGAGTTTGAGCTGCATACGTTTTTTCAACAACTGGCGCTGCCTTAACTTCTTCTTTTTTCGGAGCTTCAGCAACAGGTTTTGGAGCTTCTACTTTCAGACTTTCAGACTTTTGACTTTGCTTCGCCTGTTCGCTAGCGCTCGGGTCGACTGAATTTGGTTTCGCAGCCGAAGTATCAATCAAACACACTACAGCACCAACGGCAACTGCATCGCCTTCTTCGGCTTTTAGTGTGATGATTCCGCTTGCTTCTGCAGGCAATTCTAACGTTGCTTTATCCGAGTCTACTTCAGCAATGGCTTGGTCTTTTTCTACGTAATCGCCGTCTTTTACCAACCATGTTGCGATTTCAACTTCTTTTATCGATTCTCCCGGTGATGGGACTTTCATTTCTAAAATCATATTCTTTTAGTTTATTGTTTGTAGTTAATTGTTTATTGTTGTTTGTTTGCGGCTAACCAAGAACTACAAACTATCAACCATAAACTCTTTTATCTAAATAAATTTTTATCAAAAACCATTCGTATCGCATCGGCGTGGCGTCTTCTGTCGCGCGTATGACTTCCGGCTGCTGGTGCTGCGTATGCTTTCAGCGATGCTAATCTCCATTTTACCAAATCGAAATTCATCAACATAAAACTATACGCACCCATATTTTTTGGTTCTTCTTGTGCCCAAACATAATCGTCGGCATTCGGATAACCATCAATAATAGTTTGCAATTGCTCAACGGGTAACGGGAATAATTGCTCGATACGTACCAAAGCTACGTCATTTCTTTGTAAATTTTCGCGTTCGGCCAAAATATCATAGTAGAATTTTCCGGTACAGAACACTACTGTTTTTACTTTTTTCTTATCTACAGAATTGTCGTCGAACGTTTCTTGAAATTGTCCGTTGTACAATTCCTCTTGCGTAGAAACACAAAGCGGATGACGCAACAAACTTTTCGGTGAAAACACAACTAATGGCTTTCGGAATTTAGTCTTCATTTGTCTTCTCAACAAGTGGAAGAAATTGGCTGGCGTTGTACAATCGGCCACGTACATATTATGACGGGCGCACAATTGCAAGTAACGTTCCATACGAGCCGACGAGTGTTCCGCACCTTGACCTTCGTATCCGTGAGGCAATAATAATACGATTCCGTTTTGGTTGTTCCATTTGTCTTCACCACATGAAATGTACTGGTCGATCATGATTTGCGCACCGTTCGAGAAATCTCCAAATTGGGCTTCCCAAATCGTTAACGCATTCGGATTCGCCAAGGCATATCCATAATCAAATCCGAGAACTCCATATTCAGAAAGGAACGAATTGAATACGTTGAACTTTCCTTTTTTATCTTTAAGCAAATTCAACAATATTACTTCTTCTTCGCTGTCTTCTACTTTTACCACGGCATGACGGTGCGAGAAGGTACCGCGTTCCACATCTTGACCTGAAATACGCACATCATAACCTTCGGTCAATAATGTTCCATACGCTAAGGCTTCTGCCGTTCCCCAATCGATGGTGTTGTTGTCGTACATCGTTTTTCTATCGGTAACAATCTTGGTGATTTTACTGATGAATTTTTTATCAGAAGGCAAGGTTGCGATTTGTTCGGCGATGGCTCCGAGTTTCTTTTTATCGAATTTGGTATCGACTTTCTTCAGCATTTCGTCGTCCGAAACTTGCACAAATCCATCCCATTCATCCTGCATAAAAGGTGTGATGATGGTCAAATCTTTTTTACGGGAAGCGGTTAAATTTTCGTCTAATTTATCTTTGTATTCGTTTTCGATTTTGGTAATATACGCTTGATCTACTATACCGTCGATGATTAATTTTTCGGCATAAATGTCACGCGGGTTTTTGTGACGCGCGATGATTTTGTATAAAACCGGTTGGGTAAAACGAGGTTCGTCGCCTTCGTTGTGACCGTATTTTCTATATCCTAATAAATCGATGAATACGTCGCGACCAAATTCCATTCTGAAATCCAACGCAAACAACATCGCATGAACTACCGCTTCGGTATCGTCTGCATTGACATGAAGAACCGGCGATAAGGTTACTTTAGCTACATCCGTGCAATATACTGACGAACGTGCATCTTGGTAATTGGTCGTAAATCCGACTTGGTTGTTGATGACAATATGAATCGTTCCACCTGTTTTATATCCGTCGAGTTGTGCCATTTGAACAATTTCGTAGACAATTCCTTGTCCAGCCACAGCCGCATCACCGTGAACGGCAATAGGCAATACTTTAGAGAAATCGTCTGGGAAATATTTATCTTGTTTGGCACGGGTTATTCCTTCGATAACGGCTCCAACCGTTTCTAAATGCGATGGATTTGGCGCTAAGTTAATGTTGATTTTTTTACCCGATTTGGTTTTTCGTTCAGAAGTCAATCCCAAATGGTATTTCACGTCGCCGTCAAAATATTCTTTGTCGTAGTCTTTTCCGTCAAATTCAGAGAAAATGTCTTGCGTTGCTTTTCCGAAAATGTTTGCTAAAATATTCAAACGTCCGCGGTGCGCCATTCCCATAACGAAATGTTCCACACCTTTTTCGGCCGCCGATTCAATCAACGCATCTAAAGCCGGAATGATACTTTCGCCACCTTCGAGTGAAAAACGTTTTTGACCCACGTATTTGGTGTGAAGGAAATTCTCAAACGAAACGGCTTCATTTAATTTTCCGAGTATGTGTTTCTTTTGATCGGGATTGAAATTAGGAAGGTTATCGTTGACGTTGATTCGGTCTTGAATCCACTGAATCACCTCAGGTTTTCTCATGTACATGTACTCAATTCCGATGTGTTGACAGTACACATTTTTAAGATGAGCAATGATTTCTTTTAATGGTTTAGGTTGATGACCTAATATTTTGGCGGCGTCAAAAACGGTGTTTAAATCCGCATCCGACAATCCGAAATTCGATAAATCTAAATTGGGTAGATACGTTCTTCTGTCTCGCACCGGATTGGTTTCGGTAAAAAGGTGACCACGAGTTCGGTAGCCATCGATTAGTTTAAGAACGTTGAATTCTTTTTGAATTTTTTCAGAAGCTTGTCCGTTTTCAACCGAAGAAGCGGCATGAGCTACAATTTGTTCACCCACATTTTCTTCGTTGTAGGTTGTCATTCCGAAGTCGAAACCTTGAAAAAAGGCCCGCCAACTCGGCTCAACGCTATCTGGATTTGAAGTATATTGATCGTATAATTGTGCAAAAAATTCGGTGTGTGCTGCGTTTAAAAATGAGAATCTATCCATAATTTTGATGTAACTACTCAAGAAATTAAAAAATTTATGCAAAAGTAAAATATTTAATACAATCTTTCAATGTTTTTGCTACTTTTATGTCGCTAATTAACTATATATAGAGGCATGGAAAAGAATATAATAGACGATTTAACAAAAAGAATAGTATTTCTATTTTTTATGGGTTTAAGTTCGGTTGTTTTGGCACAACAAAATCCCGTTGATGAGCCAAAATCTACTTTTTGGCAAGATGTACAGTTTGGTGGTGGATTGGGATTGGGAATCGGATCAGGATTTACCAATATAGCAATTGCTCCAAGCGCGATTTACAATTTTAATGAATATGTTGCGGCAGGTGTTGGATTGCAATACAGTTACCTCAGACAAAGGGATTTTTTCTCATCAAGTATGTACGGTGCCAGTTTAATTGGGCTGTTCAATCCGATAGAAGAAGTACAGCTTTCGGTAGAATTGGAACAACTTCGAGTAAATTTAACCGACGACAATTCAGATTTCACCGATGATTTTTGGAACACTGGGTTATTTCTTGGCGCTGGATATAGAACCAACAACGTCACGATTGGTGCACGTTACAACGTTTTGTTTGTAGATGACAAAGGTGTGTATGGCGATGCGTTTATGCCTTTTATTCGAGTTTATTTTTAAGGAATGAAATCGAAATTCTTCATCTTTTTTCTTCTTTTCAACTGCTGTTGGTTTCCGCTTTCATGGGGACAAGAATCGGTTTTGGCGGAAGTCTATGGCGATTTAGACAAAGATAAAATTGAAGAAAAAGTGGTGGTAAAGGAATTGAACGAGGAAGGTGAATTTGGGAAAAAACGCGAACTTTCTATTTTTAAAAGGAAAGGAAAGCAGTGGAATTTGATGGTCACTTCCAAAACTGCGATATCTGAAAGTCAAGCAGGCGGAATGATGGGCGATCCATTTGAAGAGATTATCATAAAAAAAGGAATATTGGTTATTTCACATTCTGGCGGATCAAGTTGGAAATGGAATACCACCGAGAAATACCGATATCAAAACAATCAATTTGAATTAATAGGATACAATAGTTTCTATGGCAAATTATGTGAATATTGGAGCGATTTTGACTACAACGTATCCACAGGTAAGATTATTTACAGTAAGGAGTATGAAAACTGCGACGAAGAAGGGAATCAAATTATGGAAAAAGAGGAAAAAGAAGTTTTTTTCAATAAATTAAAAAAAATGCCAACCATTCATAAATCCGATACACAAACCAAAATCATTTCTCCAAAATACAAAGCGGAGTTGTATTTTTAATACCGATTCCGAAACCAAACCTTCATCCATTCTCTTTTTAAAATCAGAAAAGCTACTTGTTCGGAAAGTTCCAAAACATCCGAGCCATCTAATTTTTTTACTTGATCTTCGGGCACATCGATGATGTATAACAAATTCAAATATTCAGCAAATTTGTACTGAATCAACCGATACACCTTTTCGTGAAGCTGTACTTTGAGTTCGCTAGGAGTTGTGGATGGATGAAAATCAACTGCTTCGTTCGCCAAATTAAAATCCTTATTGAGTTGTTCAATCAGTTTTAAGTAGAGGTTTTCTTTTTCTGCTTCGGAAAGTAAATGGTCGGTATTTAGTGGAGCTACAAACATAAAAGATTTTAGAATTTAGAACGCAGAATGCATTCGGATTTCAAACTGCTTTCTGAAATCTTTTTTCTGCTGTCTTTTTTATACATTTCTGTTCATTAATTTTTCTCCAAACGCTTTCAACATCACTTTTTTATCGATAGAAATATTCATTTTTTCTAAGGTTTCAAACGCTCTGAACGTGTAGTCGTGTATGGCTTTTTGAGTCGCTTCTGAGGCGCCGGTTTGGTTGAAAATTTCCTTAACCGAATGAATTTTATCCGAATTATCGTTGGGTTGAATCGAAAATAAATGCGACAATTGCTCTTTTTCTTCCGCTGCTGCAAATTCCATTGCTTTCAAATACAAATAGGTTTTTTTGTTTTCTATGATGTCGCCGCCCACTTGTTTTCCGAAGGTTTCTGGATCTCCGAAAGCATCTAAATAATCGTCTTGCAATTGGAAAGCGATTCCTAAATTCAATCCGAAATCATAAATCAAACAAGCATTCTGATCGGAAGTTTCAGCTACAATCGCACCCATTTTCATTGCTGCGCCCACCAAAACGGCGGTTTTGTATTCAATCATTTTCAAGTATTCCGGAATCGTCACATCGTCGCGGGTTTCGAAATCAACATCATACTGTTGGCCTTCACACACTTCTAAAGCGGTTTTGCTAAATAGTTTGGCTAAATCCCTGAAAATTGCGGGCTCGTATTCTTCAAAATGTTGGTAGGCTAAAATCAGCATTGCATCACCCGATAAAATTCCGGTGTTGATGTTCCATTTTTCATGAACGGTTTCGTTGCCACGTCGCAGCGGCGCATCGTCCATAATGTCATCGTGCACCAACGAAAAATTGTGAAACACTTCAATTGCAGTTGCGGCCGGAATAGCTTTTTTACAATCTACATCAAAAACTTCCGTCGCCATTAATGTTAAAATCGGACGCATTCTTTTTCCGCCCAACGACAAAATATACTCAATCGGTTCATACAGATTTTTGGGTTCTTTGGCCAAATGTAATTCCGAGAAATAGTTGGAGATAAGCTCTTGATAGTGAGAAATTGCGTGCATTAAGACCGAGTTTAACGTTGAATGTTTCAGGTGCACAAAAGTAAGTCAAAAAACTTGAAACTTGAAACTTGAATTTTTTCTAAATGTTAAATTTATGTAAATACTATGGAAACTATTTTTGTGTTCAAAGTTTCCGTGTTACATTTGCAGTCGAAATAATAGAATCTTGAAGATGAGATTCTGAGGTTTTGAAAAATGAATTCAGAATAAATAATTAAAAGATACTGAAGCAAGTTCAGCAAACTATGAAAGACAAAATCATCAAAAAAGCAACAGACATGTTTTTGAAACTCGGTTTCAAGAGTGTGACGATGGATGATATTGCGTGTGAAATGTGTATTTCAAAAAAAACCATCTACAAATATTTCAGCAATAAAGAGAAATTAATCGAAGAAGGAACGGAAGTGGTTCATCAAAAAATTCACAATCTCATGGATGAAGTGATTGCAAAAAATTACAACGCCATTGAAGAAAACTTCGAAATGAGAAAAATGTTTAAAGAGATGTTTCAATCCTTTGATCATTCACCCGCGTATCAACTCAAAAAACATTATCCCGAAATTTATGAAAAAATGATGGCCAATGAAATTGAAGATTGCAACCATATTTTCACTCAAAATGTCATAAAAGGTATCGAACAAGGATTATACCGACCCGAAACCGACAGTGAAATTGCAGCTAAATTTTATTACACACTCATTTTTTCCATCAACGAAAACACACTTTTGGAACGCGAAGCCTATCAATTAGAAGGAAAAGCACTCGAATATCATACTAGAGCTATCGCCACACCAAAAGGAATTATAGAACTCGAAAAACAATTATCCAATCTAAATACATAATCATCAATCTATGAAAAACAAATTAATCGTAACGTTTTTGCTGTTGGCATCCATCGTGCAAGCGCAAGAAAACAAACAAAGCTACTCGTTTAGCCTTGATCAAGCTATTTCACACGCTTTAACCAATAACCGAACTGCCATCAACGCGGGTCGTGATATCGAAATGGCCAAAAAGAAAAAATGGGAAACTACCGCCATGGGTTTGCCGCAAATTAACGGAAACATCAGTTATCAAAACAATTTCAAAATTCAAACGTCTTTAATTCCATCTGAGGTTTTTGGCGGTCCGGCTGGCGAATTTGCTGAAGTTACTTTCGGAACCAAACACAACGGAAGCGGGAGTTTATCGTTAACACAACTTATTTTTGACGGTTCGTACATCGTGGCTTTGCAAGCTTCCAAAACGTACTTAGAGTTTTATCAAAATTACAAGCAAAAAACCGATATTGAAGTCCGTGAAATGATCATCAATTCGTACGGAAATGTATTGCTAGCCGACGAAAGTGCGCTGATTCTTCAAAAAAACAAAACCATACTCGAAAAGACGCTTTTTGATACGGATCAGACGTATAAAAACGGACTCATAGAAGAGGAAAATGTCGAGCAACTCAAAATTACGTTGGCATCGGTAAACAGCAATTTAAATTATGTCAACCGATTGAGAGACATCAGTTTAAAAATGTTGAAACTCAACCTCGGAATTGAAATCGAAGACGAGTTGACCTTAACCGACAAACTAGACGCACTCGCTGTGAATAATTTAGATATGGCCATCAAATCCAATGAATTCAATGCTTCAAGTAACATCAATTACACGATTACGCAAAATTTTGTGAACCAAAGAACATTGGAATTGAAATTAGAAAGAAGTAAAGCATTGCCTACGTTATCGGCCGGAGTGAATTTTGGATACAACACCTTCGGAAACGAATTTACTTTCTTTAATTCGAGTCAGCGGTATTTCAACTATTCCAATTTAGGAGTGAATTTGAACATTCCGATTTTCAGCAGTTTTGCCCGAAGCGCTCGCACACAACAAGCCAAAATCGCTTTAGAAAAAGCCAATACCGACTTAATCGAAACCGAGCAAAAATTGAAATTGGCCTACCAAAGTGCCAAAAGCGATTACGAATACAGCGTCGAACAATACAACAGTTCTAAAGAAAGTTTGAAATTGGCGGAACGCATTGAAAACAAACAACAAATCAAATTTAGAGAAGGACTTTCAACAAGTTTCGATTTTACAGAAGCACAACGACAATTGTATACTTCGCAGCAAAATTATTTGCAAACAATGGTCGACGTGATCAGCAAAAAAGCAGCTTTAGAAAAAATTACAGGAAACAAATAAATATCAACTACATCCAATCAATATGAGAAAAATACTATTCATCACTGTCCTTTCAATTACCTTGTTTTCTTGTTCAGACAAAGAAAACACTAAAAAAATTGATGACTTAATAAGTTCGAAAGATACACTCGGACTTCAACAACGCAAAGCAACTTTACAAGCAGATTTGCTCAAAATTAACGATGCACTTGCTTCTATGAATTTGAAGAAAGACGAAGCATTGGTTACCGTGTTAACGCTAAAAGACACCATCTTCAATCACTATTTGGACATTCAAGGAAACGTAGATACCAAAGAAAATATTTTGGTGCAACCTGAAATGCCTGGAACATTAACTTCATTGAATGTTAAAGCCGGACAACGAGTAGGAAGAGGACAAATTTTAGGTCGTGTAGACGACGGTGGAATGAGTCAACAAGTAGCCAGCATCGAAACGCAATACCAATTGGCCAAAACGACTTTCGAGCGTCAAAAAAATCTGTGGAATCAAAAAATTGGTTCTGAAATTCAGTATTTACAAGCGCAAACACAAATGATCAGCCTTCAAAAACAAGTGTCTCAAGCCAAAGCACAATTGGCTAAAACATTAATCAGAGCACCATTTTCTGGAACTATTGATGAGGTTTTTGTAGAAAGAGGTCAAGTAGTTTCGGCCAGTCCACAAGGATTAATGCGAATTGTAAACTTAAATAATATGTTCGTTTCTACTTCAGTGCCAGAAACCTACATCGGGAAATTAAAAGTCGGAACCGAAGTGGACGTTTTCTTAACTTCATTAGGAAAAACCTACAAAGGAAAAGTACGTCAAGTGGGTAATTACATCAATCCAAACAACCGAAGTTTCGGAATTGAAGTCGGAGTTCCAAATCCAGATAACTTACTACGTCCAAACCAAGTGGCGAAACTAAAAATCATCGATTACACCAACAAACAAGCAGTTGTAGTTCCAACGAATGTCGTGTTAGAAGACGGAGAAGACAACAAATTTGTATTTGTAGTTTCGAATTCAAACGGAAAAACCGGAATAGCCAAAAAAGTATTGGTAAAAGTGGGTAAATCATCGGATAATGTGACCGAAATTTTAAGCGGTTTATCAGCGAATGATGTCATTGTAACCGAAGGAGTGAACAGTATCGCCGACGGAATGAAGTTAAACTTTTAATTGTAAATAGTTGTCGGTTTTCAGTTATCCGTTACTGATAACCGAAAACCGACAACAAATAACTAAAAAATATGAGTCACCAAAGTAAAGAATTCGGAATATCAAGTTGGGCAGTTGAAAATCGCGTGACGGTATACATCCTAACCTTGTTAATCGTGGTTACGGGAGTTATCGCTTATGTTACGATGCCTCGCGAAGATTTTCCAGAAATCATCGAAAATAAAGTATACATCTCGTCGGTTTTCCCAGGGAATTCAGCGGAAGATGTTGAAAAACTGATCATCAAACCACTCGAAAAGGAATTCAAAAACATCAGTGGAGTTGAAAAAATGACCTCAAGTTCGTTCCAAGATTACGGAATGATCATTGTTGAATTTGCGGATAAAGTAACCGTTGAAGAGGCGAAAACTAAAATCAAAGACAAAGTCGATGTCGTAAAAGCCGATACCGATTGGCCGAACTTAGACAACGGAAGTAAAGTGGAACCAAGTGTTTTTGAGTTGAATATTTCGGAAGAAGTGCCGATTCTAAACATCAACTTAAAAGGAAATTACACCACGCAACAACTCAAGAAATACGGGGAATTACTTCAAGATGATATCGAAGAAATTCCAGAAGTTAAAAAAGTGGACATTTTAGGTGTAGACGACAAAGAAGTTGAAATTGCCGTAGATATTTTCAAAATGACGGCGGCGCAAGTTTCATTCGACGACATTCAAAATGCCGTAAAATACGAAAACATGACGCTTTCGGGTGGAAATTTAATTTCTCAAGGTGCTCGAAATAACATCCGAATTGTGGGTGAAATCAAAGATCCAAAAGAATTAGAAAACATCATTGTAAAATCGAATGGTGGAACGGTTTACCTGAAAGACATTGCCGTTGTCAGCTTTAAAGAAAAAGAAAAAACGACCTATGCACGTGAAAAAGGCTCAGAAGTCGTGATGTTGAACGTGAAAAAACGTTCCAATCAAAACATGATTTCTGCCATCGAGCAAGTGAAAGAAAAACTGGAAAAAGCAAAAGATTCGTATTTACCATCCAATTTAGAACTCGATTTGACCAACGACCAATCGTCGCGTGTCGAACACCAAGTAGACGAATTATCCAACCACATTATCTTCGGAATTGTGCTGGTAATGATCGTGTTGATGTTTACCATGGGATTGCGAAATTCACTCTTTGTAGGTGCGGCGATTCCATTGTCGATGTTGATGGCGTTCAGTATACTATCGGCTTTCGGCTTGACCTTGAACACCATGGTGCTTTTCGGTTTGGTTATGGGATTGGGAATGTTGGTGGACGACGGAATTGTAGTCGTCGACAACGTATTTGCCAATATGAAGAAAGGAATGGACCGCGTCACGGCATCCAAAATTGGTATCGGCGAAATCGCTTGGCCTGTAATTTCTTCCACAGCAACAACCTTAATGGCCTTTTTGCCTTTTGCCTTGTGGCCAGGTACGATGGGTAAATTCATGAAGTATTTCCCAATCACGTTAACGGTAACGTTGACCGCGTCACTTTTCGTGGCGATGGTAGTGAATGCTGCGATGACAGGTGGTTCGATGGATACCGAAGATAGAAATGTCTCAAAAAGATCAGCCAAATTATATTCTATTATTTTCTCGATAGTAGCCGTGATTTTTGTAATTGTTGGAAACATCTACGATTCGAACTTCGCCAAAGCAATCGGGCATTTAGCCATAATTTCTCTGGGATTAATGTGGTTGTATAAATTGAAATTGTACCAGTGGACGCAAGATTTCCAACATGATTTCTTCCCACGAATGGAAAACAAGTACAAAAACTTTTTAGCCAAAATTCTCACGGGTAAGAGAGCGTGGTTTGCATTGGCCGGTATCATCGGAATGTTGTTCTTCTCTTTTATGTTATTGGGAATCTTCCCGAGAAAAGTATTGTTTTTCCCTGATAATATTCCGAATCAAGTCATTACCTACATCGAATATCCACAAGGAACCGACATTCAAAAAACAAACAAAGCGACGCTGTTTGTTGAAAAACAAGTTATTGATATTTTAAGCAAATATGTTGATAAAAAAACTAGCGAAAATTTCTTAGCCGAATCGATTGTTTCTCAAGTGGGTGTAGGTGCCGGAAATCCGAATGTCGATGCAGGTTCGGCTTCTGAAACTCCGTATAAAGGAAAAGTAACGGTAAATTTCTCTGAGTTTAAATTCCGACAAGGCATCAATACCGCCGACATTTTGGAGGAAATTAGAGGAAAAGTAAAAGGGATTGCAGGCGCTACGGTAACGGTTGAAAAAGACGCGAATGGTCCGCCCGCGGGTTATCCGATCAGTATTCAGTTAACCGGAATTGATTATGATGTCATGCTTACAGAAGCCGACAAAATGATTGCGTTCATCAACTCTAAAAATATTCCAGGTATCGAACGTTTGAGCGTCGATGTGAATAAGGAAAGTCCGGAACTCGAAGTAAAAGTAGACCGCGTTAGCGCAGGAAGTTTGGGTGTTTCAACAGGTCAACTCGGATTCAATTTACGTCGTTCGGTATACGGTCAAGAGATTTCTACGTATAAAGAAGGCGACGATGATTACAACATTACGATGCGTATGCAAGACGACCAACGTAAGAATGAAAACGTATTGTTCAACCAATCGTTGACGTTCCGAAATCAAAACAGCGGTCAAATGATGCAAGTACCGATTTCTGCTGTTTCGCAAACTGAAACGACAAAAACGTACAATCAAATCAAGCGTAAGAATCAAAAACGAATCATGACAGTGTATTCAAACGTCTTGACCGGATACAATGCCGACGAAATTACTAAGGTAATCGAAGGCGAATTGAAAAGTTATGAATTGCCAAAAACCGTAACGTATTCGTTTTCTGGAGTTCAAGAAGAACAAGGTAAAAACCAAAGTTTCTTGATGTATGCACTGTTTTTAGCGTTGGCCGGAATTACGATCATCATCGTGTTGCAGTTCAACTCGGTGTCGAAAACCATGGTGATTTTGTTTACGGTAATTCTGAGTTTTAGTGGTGTTTTCTACGGATACGTCATCGCGAATATGGATTTTGTCATCTTAATGACGATGATGGGAATCATATCGCTGGCCGGAATTGTAGTGAAGAACGGTATCGTATTAATGGACTTCTTCGTACTATTATTGGATAAAAAAGTGGCCGATAACAACTTACAAAGTCACGACGATTTAACGCTGGAAGAAATCAAAGAAGTAATCATCGAATCAGGGAAATCGCGTTTACGTCCGGTTTTATTGACTGCACTGACCGCCGTTTTAGGATTGATTCCATTGGCAATCGGATTGAATTTCGACTTCTTTACCTTAATAACCGAATTGAATCCGCACGTATTCATCGGTGGAGATAACGTAATATTTTGGGGACCATTAGCATGGACGATCATCTTCGGATTGACCTATGCAACCGTACTTACTTTAGTGATGGTTCCGGTTATGTTTTATTTGGTAAAACGAGTGAAATACTACCTTCGCGATAGAAGAAAAGCAAGAGAATTAGCTCTTAATGAGTAATATAAATGTTGGTTTACATTGGAAAACGCCCAGAGCAATCGGGGCGTTTTTTTTATTTTATTATGAAGTTGTAGTAGTGTGTTAGCCTGCTATTTTTAATGATTGAATAAGTCCGTTTTTCAATTCAAAATGATAAGAGAGAACGATTGGACTTCCAGGGAAGTTTCCGGAAACTTCTGCTTTGAGAATTTCATCTGTTGCTGAATATTCGATAGGTTTCATAACGGTTTGATATTCATCGTTGGCTTTTTTAATCCATTGTAAAATTTCTGCTTTTCCTTTATGTGTTTTTCCTTCATCAAAAACTACAGCAGTTTCTGAAAAACAATTGGAGTAGGCTGTAGGGTCGAAATTGTTTTGTGCTTGTGCTAATGCTGCGATTACGATTGGTACGTTCATGTTTTTATTTTTTAAAGAGTATTAAATTGTAGGTAGGGTTCCACCATCGATTACAAACTCGGTTCCAGTAAGGTAGTTAGCTCTTGGCGAAACTAAAAAGCCAATAAGTTCTGCAATTTCTTCAGGTTGCGCAGGTCGACCTATCGGAATTCCACCCAAAGCGTCCATAACACTTTTTGTTGCTTCTTCAATGGTCGTATTGGAACTTTCTGCAATGCGTTCCATCATAGCTTTTGAAGCGGTAGTATTGATCCAACCGGGCGAAACAGTTAGTACGCGAACACCTTTGGGCGCTACCTCATTCGATAACCCTTTACTATAATTGATCAAACCTGCTTTTGCAGCAGCATAAGGTAAGGTAGAATCATACAAGGGCAACTTTCCTTGAATTGAAGCAATGTGAATGATTACACCACTTTTTTGTTCAATCATTTGAGGCAAAAAACCTCGATCTAATCGAACGGGTGCAAGTAAATTACTTTGAAGTGATTGCAACCAATCTTCATCATTTAAAGCACTAAACCCGCCACCTTTGGTTTCCGAGCCTCCTAAGTTGTTGACTAAAATATCTAATTTTTCAAATTGATCTAGAACTTCGTCAACTACTTTTTGCGTTCCTCCTGAAGTGGTTAAATCAGCTGCTATAAAGTGTAATTTTTGATTGTTTTCTTCAGGACGATTTCTCGCTGTAATAACTACTGTGGCACCTGCCTCTAAAAGACGTTCTGCAATGGCCTTTCCTGCTCCTTTTGTACCACCTGTTACTAAGGCAATTTTTCCTGATAGTTCATTGTTAAAATTAAATGTGTTTTCCATTGTTTATATTTTTGTACAAATTTGAGGTATATATGAATATCAGTCAATTACGGAACTACGAATCCCATAGGGATAATTTTTTCCCCTATTGTACCATTTAGAACATTGATGTAGTTTTGTAGTATGTATGAAAGAAAAACATTGCCGAACTTAAATTGTGGTTTGGATTTAATCGGAGAAGTATTGTATGGCAAATGGAAGATGCGTTTGCTGTGGTTTATCAATGAAGGCCATCAACGTCCGAGTGAGTTACAGCGTAAAATTCCCGACGCTACTCGAAGAGTATTGAATATTCAGTTAAAAGAATTGGAAGAGCATGAATTGGTGACCAAAATTATTTATCCCGTTGTTCCACAAAAAGTTGAATACTCCTTAACTGATTTTGGAAAGACTTTAATTCCTGTAATTTCTGCTATAGGAAATTGGGGTGATGAACATGAAGAGCGATTGCGAACGCTTATTTTAAAACGTATAGAGTCCAATACTCCATAAAAAAGTAGTTCTTAATGGAAAAGAAATTAATCTTCCTTTTTATAAACATGATAATTTTCAGCTCCGTTTCAGCTCAAAAGAACGATGTTGACAATACCTTATTTTACAAAAAACGAATTGCAACAGCGCCCGAAAGTATTTTTAAAACGTTTACAGATGCGGGTATGAATCCAACCAACCATGTGTTGACCGATTCCGAACAAGAAAAAATAGCAGTGGCATTTTCATTGCTACCTCCATTGCACATCAAGATACTTAAAGAAAACTTACACAGTATTAGTTTTATGGATAACATGCCTAATACGGCTTTGACTTCACCTGTCGTATCAGCAGATTCCATCACAAAGTTCAACATTACTTTTAGAGCTGGAATTTTAAACGAAACCATTTCAGAATGGGCTACTTGGAAGGAAAAATCATTGTACGATGTATCTGCTAACCCAACATTAGAAGTAACCATTAATGCGGGAAATTTGGATGCATTTGTCTATGTCTTATTACACGAGGCAACTCATGTTGTTGATGCTGTTTTGAAACTAACACCTCATGCTGCAGAAGATGAAAATTTGGTTCAACATACTTCGTATACCAAAAATATATGGCTATTATTCAATAGTCCACTGGCGAAATTTACCTATCCTGTTCTTGAAAATACACGTTTTAGAGGAGGACAAGTACAACCTATTACATCAACCAAAGAAATATATAATACACTTGAAAAAACGCCATTTGTGTCTTTGTATGGAATGGCCTCTTGGTATGAAGACCTAGCAGAATTAGTAACTATATACCATCTTACCAATAAACTAAACCAACCTTTTGTAGTTTATATCAAAGAAGATGGTCAAATTAAGTCAAAATTTGAACCGATGAGGAACAAGCTAGTAAAGAAGCGATTGAGACAATTGAAGGTTTTTTACATTTAGTTGTACTACTTTTTCAATTGACCAGTTGCTACTTTTAAAACTAAAATTCTTCTTCAATCAATTCTCTATTTGCCATTGCGCCAGCAACTCCGCCCATAGCAACAGCATAAGATAACGAACGCATCATACTTGAATTATCACCGCAAGCAAATATTCCGTGTTGGGATGCTTTTTGAAACGCATCAATTTTTATGTGATTATTTTCTGTTAATTCGCAGTGGAGCATTGCAGGTATTTCGCACTGTTGTACAAATTTTGGTCTTGCATACAATGCTTGAATGATTTCTGTGGTTCCATCTTTAAAAACTACAGCTTCAATGTGTCCGCCTGTATGAGAAAAGTAATCAATTTCTTTTTCTATAATTTTAATATTGTGTTTTGTCAGTTTTAGTAGTTGTTCTTCTGATAGTGTAGACGTTCCATTTGTAAAAATAAATAGATTCTTTGTCCAATTGTTAATTAATTTACCTAGTTCAAAAGCAACATCTCCATTGGCTAAGATGCCTGTTTTATCATTATTGTATTCGTATCCATGACAGTAGGGACAATGAATAATTGAAATTCCCCAACATTCTGAAAACCCTTTAATATCTGGCATTATATCTTTGACACCGGTTGCGAAAATTAGTTTTTTGGCCGTAAATGTAAGGTTGGTGTCAGTAGTTAATTCAAACCCGTTTTCGGTTTTTTGGCCGATTGTTGCCTTTCCATTGTAAAATTGAACGGTTGTATATTTTTCAACTTGTTGTTTAGCAAGAGTAGCAATTTCGTTGGGCGTTTTACCATCCTGTGTGATGAAATTATGAGAATGAGGTGTTTGGAGGTTGCATGGCTTACCACTATCAATAATAAGAACATTGCGTAAAGCTCTTCCCAACGACATTGCTGCTGAAAGTCCAGAATAACTTCCGCCAATTATGATTACGTCAAATTTTTTGTGGTCTGTCATTTTTATACTTTTTGCAAATGAAGTCAATGAAAACGGCATCGTTAGAGCGGTTACGGCTAAAGTACTTTGCTGAATAAATTTTCTTCTTGAAGTCATTTTTATTATTTCTTTTGCAAAAGTAGAAATATTTTTAATTAATGCGACAAACTCGCATTAATTTATTGCGAGTTTGTTGCATTTGTAGTTTATCCTTATTTTTACATCATGAAAAAGCGAAGAAATACCGAAACCCAAGAAGCTGTTCTGTCTATTTTGGCAAACAAAAAAAGAGCAATGAGTCACGATTCCATCCTAAAGCAGATGACTATTGATGCCGATAGAGCTACTGTTTACCGAATTTTAAATCGATTTTGTGAAGATGAAATTGTTCATCGAATCGTTGCCGACGATGGAAAACAGTATTTTGCTGTTTGTGTGAAATGTGATGAAAATCAACTTCCAAACAATCATTTCCATTTTCGTTGTACACAATGTGAAACCATTGAATGTCTTCCTACACGAATTGAATTTTCGATTCCTGAAAAATATAGTGTGCAACAAATGAATTGTGTTCTTGTGGGTATTTGTAAAGAGTGTTCGTAATATAATTCAATTCTATTTTTTTACCGCAATACATTCGATTTCAATTTTGGCATTCTTTGGCAATGCAACCACAACAATAGTGCTTCGGGCAGGAAATCGGTCTGAGAAATACGTGCTGTATAGTTTGTTGAAGGCTTCAAATTGATTTATATCGGTTAAAAAAATAGTTGTTTTGGTAATATGATTTACATCGGAGCCATTGTTTTTAAGAATCACCTTTAAATTCTCGAAAATCTGAATGATTTGCTCCTCAATTCCTTCTTTTAAAGTATTAGTAATCGGGTCTATTCCAATTTGTCCGGAAACAAAAATCAAATCGTTGTGATGCGTAGCATAACTGTAAGGTCCAATTGGTTTGGGTAAGTTTGCATCGTTAGTAACAACCAACTTAGCAGTACTGTTGCAAGAAACCAATACTAGTAAACTAAAAATGGAGATGAGATATTTCATGAGTTTTGTGTATAAAAAAAGGCTGATTTTTAATCAGCCTTTTCAGTTTCATTTCTTATTTTATAAAATTCAGTAATTCGGTATTGAACTTGTCTAACTCTTCAATAAATAAAGCATGACCGCTTTTTTCAAAAGGTACTAATTTGGAGTTTTTAATGCCTTTGTTCATTTGTTCCGCTAATTCATACGAACAAATTTTATCTAATTTACCATGTAAGATAAGCGTTGGAATGGTAATCTTTTTCAAATCGTCACGTAAATCACTATCTCGTAGCGTTTTTAAACCTTCAGCCATAGCATAAGGAGATGCTTGCGCCTGAATGGTTCCTAACCAAACTCCTTGTCCGGCTGAAACGCTTGTTTCATTGGCAGGGAAAATAGTTCCGAAATTGGCAAGTAATTGAGGTCTATTCGTATTGTTTAAAGTAATCAAACCATCTACATCCTCTTTAGTCCAAAAACCATAGTTGAAATCGGCTCTTTTGGTCCAAATTGGCCCCGCTGCGCCAAATAATGCCATTTTAGAAACGTGTGCAGCTTTGTATTTTGCCACATAATGAATAACCGTCGCTCCGCCCATTGAGAAACCACCCATAGTTGCATTTTCTATTTTCAGTTGATCCAAAACTACTTTGATATCGTCTGCGAAAACATCATAATTGTATTTTCCTGCCGGTTTGTCTGACAACCCAAAACCTCTCAGAGTAATACCGACTACTCGGTATCCTTTTTCAACAAAATAAGCATATTGATATTCGTACATTGCATCACTTAATGGCCATCCATGAATTAAAACGATAGGCTGACCTTCGCCGAGGTCGGTCACGTGAAGTTTTACATTTTTTTCTACTTCAATATATTCTGCTCTACCCAAAGAAGCTGGTGTTCTTTTTTCTTGTGAAAATGATACACTACTGGTTACTAATGTTGCAACTAATCCGATTGCTAAAATTAAATTTTTCATGATTTTAAATTTTTAAATTGTTATTTGATGAAGCAAAGTTGAAGCGAAAAGAGTTGCTATTCAATGGACGCTTTTCGCTTTACATTGCACTTTTTTCCTTGTTATGCGTTAATAAATTCGAGAATGTCTTTGTTGATGGTTTCGGCTTCGGTAGTTGGCATACCATGAGAGAAACCAGGATAGATGATTAGCTTTCCGTTTTGTAATAATTCGGCAGCTTTTACAGCAGTAGTTTCGTACGGTACAATCTGATCGTCGTCACCATGCAAAACCAATACTGGAATGCTAACACTTTTTAAATCTTCTGTAAAATCAGTTTCAGAAAACACTTCAATACAATCGTATTGTGCTTTGATGCCACCCATCATTCCTTGTCGCCACCAATTGTCTTGAATACTTTTTTTAATTTCTACACCTTCGCGGTTGTATCCAAAGAATGGAATAGTTAAATCTTGATAAAATTGAGCTCGGTTGTGTCGTGTGTTGTAGCGAATATTATCGAAAACTGATAACGGCACACCATTTGGATTGTTTTCGTCGGCAATCATATACGGAGTAATGGCACTAATCAAAACTACTTTTGCTACGCGGTCTTTTCCGTATTGGGCGGCATAACGAATAGCTTCACCACCACCTGTTGAATGTCCAACGTGGATTACGTTTTTTAAATCTAAAAATTCTACTAATTCAGCGACGTCTGCCGCGTAGGTGTTCATGTCATTTCGTTGGAACGTTTGAGTAGAACGACCATGTCCGCGTCGGTCGTGTGCAATGACTCTAAACCCTTTTTCTAAGAAAAACATCATTTGGGCATCCCAATCGTCTGATGATAAGGGCCAACCGTGGTGAAAGAAAATCGGTTGTCCTGTTCCTAAATCTTTGAAATAAATTTCTGTTCCGTCTTTTACTGTAAATGTGTTCATAATTTTTGTTTTTTAATTGTTATTGTTAATTTGATGTTGCAAAGTTGTAGTTAATAGTAAAGTGCATCAATGGATTGTTTTCTCTTTACACTGCACTTTTTTCCCTCTTCTATTTTAAATGCATTCTAAGTATCCAAGCTGTTTTTTCATGTTCTTGTAGTAATCCGGTGATAAAATCACTAGAACCAACATCTTCTAATTCATCCGCAAAAGCTGGTATGTTTTTTCTTAATTCGATTATGATGGTTTCATGATCTAAAAGCAATTCTTTGATAAAAGTTTTACTATCATTTTTTGACAAGACATTTTCATTCAGAATAGATAATTCTAGAAAATTATGTAATGAAGAGGATACATAATAGTCTAAGCTTCTGATGCGTTCAGCAATTTCGTCTATAGTGTTTGATAACTGTACTGCTTGCTCTTCAAAAAGCTTGTGCTTTTCATAAAAATCGATCCCTTCACTATTCCAATGTGCTGTTTTGGTTTTGGTGTACAGCACATATTCTGCAGCCAATAATTTTGTTAATTCGCTCGCAACCTTCTGACGGTTTTTTGCTTCAATTCCGATGTTTGCTTTCATGTCGCTTCGTATTTAATATTTGATGAAGCAAAGTTCCTGCAAATAGTAAAGGCCAACAATGGACGGTTTTCCCTTTGAATTGCACTTTTTTCTCTTTGTGCAAAAACAAGTTGATTTGTAATGGTCTACTAAAGGTTTGACGGTGATTTAAATTGAAAAAGCACGACATTATTGCCGTGCTTTACTTATTATCGTGTAGACTATTTCGCTTTAGAATTGCTTTCTAAATGAAACGGGTGATAATCCGGTGTGCTTGGTGAAAAAGCGAATAAAGTAGGCATCGTCTTCGTAGTTAAGACTGTACGCAATTTCTTTGACCGTCATTTGAGTATGCGCTAAAAGCCGTTTGCTTTCTAAAATTATTCGGTCTTTGATGATATCGTTGGGTGTACTTTTACTCAGTAACCCTATTTTTTTGCTGAGGTTTTTGGGAGTTACAAACAATAAATCTGCATAATCCGCAACGGTATGGAGTGTTTTATAATGTTGCTCTACTAGTTTACTGAACTTTCTTAAAAATTGAACATCGTTATTTTGGGTGCTTTCCGCTAATTGGTGTTGCTGTTTCCAAATTCGGGTTGATTTAAGAATGATGAGTTTTAGCAAGAGTCGAAGCATTTCTTCAGTACTTGAATCCTCGTTATTCATCTCTGCTTTAATTTCTTCAATGATATTTTGAACATCCTTAGATTGATTTTCATCCAGTTGAATAAAAGGAATTTCAAAAACATTATTGTACAAAATACCATCGCAAGCTACTTCTTGATCGTGAATTTCAATACAATAAAAGTTTCTATTAAAATAGATCAACTGACCATTTATCGTTTCGCATGGTTTTATTATTACTTTGGGATTGATAAACAAAAGTGCATCGGTTTTCATATTGAACTCTTGAAAATCTACTTGAATAGTAGCTTTCTTCGGGATGAATAGAATTTTTATATGTTCTGCTATTGAAGTGAATGTAATTTCTTCCATAGCTTTTTTGCTGAATTCAATATTCCCGAATTGTTTATATGAAAATTCTTTTAGCATGTTTTGATGATCAATTGCATAGGATTCAGTTTGTTGTAATTCAATTCAAATGTACTGAAATAATGGTAATCTAATCGATTAAACAATTTTTTCAGCAAACTACAATTGTCAATAATGGTACAATAGTTCCGTTTACAGATTCTAAAAATCATACACCAACCCAATTCCCAACAGTTGCTTCAATTGTAACTTCGGACCTAAAGTAACCTGCTGACCGTCGATGTCTTCTTTGGCTTTGATGTCGTCGTCGTAAATCATGTGTGCGCCAATATTCGCCCGTACGTATTGATTCACCACCAAATCCAATTGCATCTGCCAATCGACATCTACATTGCCAAAATTATTAATGTAATCCGAATACAAACTCAGTCGGTTTTCCAAATTGATGTTTTTAAAAACTTCTTTTTTGTGCGAACTGGTGACTAATATACCCAATTCAGTTCTCGATTTTTTTCCGTCAACAATAACGTTTCCTTCAGCATCAAGAATCGCTTTGTTAACTCCAAACGCACCTTGATTCGCCAAAGTCTGATCCAAAACAAACGTAGTTTTCTGCGTTAGAGGAGAAATATAAACGGTGACTTTTTTTTCTTTGTTGATGTATTCCGCACCCACACCCAAAAACAAATAAGCCGGAGCAAAGGGTTTGGAAATCGCATTGTCAGTATTTGGATAGGCAAAACCATTCGTAAATTGCGTGTTGAAATTGAATTTAGCCGAATGGTACCAATACGAAAGCGTATCGGCTCGATACCCTAAAGTTGAATTCAGCTGAAAAGCATCGTCGGTTTTACGCACTTCAATACCGTCTTGCTTATTCACGCCATAACGCACAATCAATTCGTTGAGCCATTTTACATTTTGCGTTTCGTATTTACGAATGAAATTTCCTTTTAACAATCCCGATATCGAAGTATTTCCACCGGCATTCCAATTCATAAATGCAATCTGACTGATGTCAAAACCCACCGTATTTTTTTGCTTCCAATGGGAAACTGTATCGGGCAATTTAGTTTGGATGATGACTTGGGAATGACTGTTTTGAAAAACAAAAAAAAGTGTACAAGCGATTGTTGAAAAGAGGAACTTCATCAATAAAAAATTTTCGTTGCGCAAAAATCGTTTTTTCAAATGGTAGAAAAAAGAATTTCTAAACTTTTAACGTCAATTTTGCAAATCTGTTGCAACTCGTTTACGGTACCGTGTTCGATAAAAACATCAGGAATTCCGAGTGTTTGAATGGGAAGATGATACCCGTTTTGCATAGCAAATTCAACAATCGCACTACCAAAACCGCCTTTAATTACGCCGTCTTCAATAGTAATGACGGATTCATATTTTTTAAAAATCGCATGCAACAATGATTCGTCCAATGGTTTTACAAATCCAAAATCATAATGAGCAATAGTTTCTGGATGAGTCAGATTTTCCAATGCTATAGTCACATTATTCCCAATAAAACCAGTTGATAATACAGCAGTTTTGATTCCGTCTTTTAACAAATCTGCATTGCCTATTTCTACCTTCTGAAATCTGCGTTCTGCCAACTGCGTTCTGAAATCTACAATTTTTCCCCTTCCACGTGGATACCGAATCGCAATCGGATGTTCCAATCCCAACGAAGCGGTGTACAATATATTTTGCAACGCGAGTTCGTCTTTTGGAGCGTAAATAATCAGATTCGGAATGCATCTCAAATACGCTAAATCAAAAACGCCGTGATGTGTTGCGCCGTCTTCACCAACTAATCCGGCTCGGTCCAAACAAAAAATCACGGGTAAATTTTGGATGGCGACATCATGAATCAATTGGTCGTACGCACGTTGCAAAAATGTCGAATAAATGTTGCAAAAAACTACCATTCCTTGTGTAGCCATTCCCGCAGAAAGTGTCACTGCATGTTGTTCGGCAATTCCCACATCAAACGCGCGGTCGGGAAACGCTTCCATCATGAATTTCATCGAACTTCCCGATGGCATGGCAGGCGTAATTCCAATTATTTTTGGATTGTTTTTCGCCAATTCAACCAAAGTCAAACCAAAAACATCCTGAAATTTCATGGGTAAATGATCTTCTGATTTCACCTGAATTTCCCCAGTAATTTTATCGAATTTTCCTGGTGCGTGGTATTTCACTTGATCTTCTTCGGCCAATTGCAAACCCTTTCCTTTGGTCGTAATAATGTGCAAAAACTTCGGGCCTTTTACTTTTTGTAATCGCTGTAGTTCTTTGATTAATAAATCAATATCGTGACCATCAATCGGACCGGAATAGTCGAAATTCAACGACTTAATCATGTTATTTTGCTTCGGATTTTTGCCGTCTTTAACCGCGGTCAAATAGTTTTTCAACGCACCCACACTTGGGTCAATTCCGATGGCGTTGTCGTTTAAAATTACCAACAAATTCGCATCAGTAACGCCAGCGTGATTCAAACCTTCAAACGCCATTCCACTCGCAATCGACGCATCGCCAATCACCGCAATATGATGCTTATTTTCGCCTTTCAATTGAGACGCAATCGCCATTCCCAATGCAGCCGAAATCGACGTCGACGAATGTCCCACGCCAAACGTATCGTAGACACTTTCGTTTCGTTTTGGAAATCCAGAAATGCCACCCAATTGTCGGTTGGTATCGAATTTAGTTCTTCGTTCGGTGAGTATTTTATGTCCGTAAGCCTGATGACCTACATCCCAAACCAGTAAATCTTCGGGCGTATTGAATACATAATGTAGAGCAATCGTCAGTTCAATCACACCCAAACTCGCACCCAAATGTCCTTCTCGAGTCGAAATCACATCAATAATAAACTCCCGCAATTCCTTGGCCAATTGAGGCAATTGAGTTGCGTCCAATTTTCGTAAATCGGATGGATTGTTGATGTGTGTGAGAAGATTGCTTTTCATTGAGTATAAAAAAGCAAATTTAAGGTTTTGTTTTTTAGTAATCTTATTTTATTTGTATCGGAAGCGTGTATGAAACGCGTACTTTTTCACCATTCATTTCGCCAGCAGACCATTTTTCAGAAGCTTCCAAAACGCGAATGACTTCTGTATTTAAGGTTTCGTTAATTCCCCGCAGTATTTTGATGGTACTCAAACTTCCGTCTTTTTCAACGATAAAGGAAACAAATATTTTTCCGGTTACATTTTTATCAGCATCAGTTCTCTTGAAATTCGTTGAAAAATACGTGTAAAATTTTTGTATTCCTCCAGGATAATTAGGCAGCACTTCCACTTCTGAGGCGAAATAAAACGATTTAGGAGCGCGTTTTGATGTCGGAATAGTGTCCATAGAAACAGCTACATCTCCAGTTATAACCGGAGGATAATAACCAACATTTACGACTTTTTTTGTGGCTGAATCTGTTTTTTGAACGGAATCATTAGGAACACTGATCATACCGAGAGTTCTATGGTTTTCGACCGAATCCTGTACCACAGTAACTTCGCCCAAGGAAGCATCATCGTGGTTTTTACAACTAAAAAGTGTAGTTCCCATTACCACAAAAAGAGTTAATAAAAAGGCTTTATGGAAAGGCATTTGTTGTCGTAAAACACTTTCGGGAATTTGAAGATGGAAGGTGTTTATCTGTTCATTCATAAACCGTCCGCAAACTTTTTGTCCTTGGTTTTCTATAAAATACTGCTGAATTTCTGTAGTAGTTTTATCAGTAAAATCAACCACACTTTTGGTACACGAACCACAAAACCTTCCCGTTTGATCGGGTGTCATTGAGTTCCAATCCTCGTGACAGGGTTTCGGGATGGTGATGTTCAGCTTTTGATCCATACGTTGAAGTTTGTGATTTTAAAACTAACGAAAATTACTTCAAAATCGTACTTTTGTTCAATGGAAAACCTATTCACCGACGATTACTTCATGAAAAAAGCCTTGCAAGAAGCTGAAATGGCTTTTGATAAAGGTGAAATTCCAGTCGGAGCCATAATCGTCATCGATAATAAAATCATTGCTCGCAGTCATAATCTCACCGAATTGCTCCATGATGTTACCGCTCATGCCGAAATGCAATCGATTACCGCAGCGGCGAATTTCTTGGGCGGAAAATACTTAAAAAATTGTACGTTGTACGTCACAATTGAACCGTGTCAAATGTGTGCCGGTGCGTTGTATTGGAGTCAGATTTCGAAAGTGGTTTTTGGTGCGCGCGATGAGCAACGTGGTTTTCTCACTATGGGAACGCAATTGCATCCGAAAACCCAAGTAATTCAAGGAGTTATGGCGAATGAAGCATCCGATTTAATGATTCGATTTTTTGCTTCCAGAAGAAAATAATCGGCAAAAATTTTTACAAGAAAAATAGTCCAAAAAAATATTTTACTTTTACTACAATATTACGAATGGCTTTTCAGTTATGCCATTAATTGAAGATGTTAAAAAAGTCATTTTCAAGAAAAAAAGTTCTAACCAATAATTCTCAAAAAACCATGAAGACCAGTAAGTTAATCGGTTTGTTTTTGGCAATCTTCGTATTGCATTCGTGTACTAAAAAATCGGTCGCCGATTTTGACTCTGACGCTTCACTTTTTAAGGATTTTATTTCGAGTTTCTCAACAGGAATGGTTTCGGTCAATTCGGATATTCGTGTGCAATTGGCCTTCAACAAATCCGATTGGGAAAAAGATCAAGAACTCGACGCCGATTTATTTGAAATTTCTCCCCGCATTAAAGGTAAAGTCGTAGCACTTTCCAACAATACGATTGCATTCATTCCGAAAGACAAGTTGGAACAAAATACCTTGTATCAAGTTACACTGCATCTTTCAAAAATCACCACGAAAGTTCCGGTTGAGTTGGCCAAATTCAACTTTTCACTGAAAACGTTTAAACAAGATTTTATTGTCAACACGCACGACTTACAATCGTACAATCGCGACACCTATTTCCTTAACGGAACCATCAAAACTGCCGATGACTTGTCGTTTGAAGACGCTCAAAAATTAATTTCAGCCACACAAAATGGCGATGATTTGAAAATTAGTTTTGATAAATCGTTCAGCACTTCAACCGAATTCAAATTTACCATTGAAAACATCAAGCGCGAAGATAACGACAGCGAAATTACCATCGAATGGGATGGCGATGATGTCAATATCGATCAGGAAGGCGAACTTAATGTGACCATTCCGGGAAAAGACAATTTCAAAGTCGTAAAAATTGAAGTCGGCGATGTCAACAACCAGTCGATTCTCATCAATTTTTCAGATCCGTTAAAAAAAGACCAAGATTTTAAAGGATTGGTCAACATTCAAAACACCAACAATTTGAAATTTGCCACGATGGGCAACGTGTTGAAAGTGTTTTTTAATAACGAAACCGCAACAAAAGTAGACACGTCTTCGCAATTACAAGCCGCCGTCGATACTGTTGGTGTAGCTGTCGATTCAGCTGCTGCTGCCTATGTAGAAAGTGCTGTAGATACGGTAGCCGCTATTGAAACTACAGTGGAAGAAACCATCGAAGCCACTGCCGTTGCATCCGTTGTAGAGCAATCGTTTGACAGCAATCGTCTGATTGAAATCTTCCAAGGAATTGAAAGCACTTACGGCTTCAAACTCAAAGAAAACTATACCGAAAACCTGATTTTTGAACAAATCAAACCCGCCGTTCGATTCTTAAAAAGCGGGAATATTTTACCGAGTTCGAACAATTTAAAAATCAATTTTGAAGCGGCAAATTTAAAATCGGTCGATGTCAAAGTCTATAAAATTTACAAAAACAACATCCTACAATTTTTACAGGATAACGAACTCAATGGTACGCGTAACCTCAAACAAGTGAGCCAACCCATTGCTAAATCAACCATCAATTTAAAACAAAACAATCTGGCCGATTTTAGTAAATGGAATGTGTATGCGTTGGATATTTCTAAAATCATCAAACCCGAACCGGGCGCGATTTACCGTGTAGAATTTTCATTCAAAAAAAGCTATTCGTTGTACAAATGTACCTCCAATCCTGATGGAGAAGACGACAATGAAGAGGAAGAAGAAATTGCCGAAGACGACGTGAATTACAGCGGAAATTACTACGACGAATACTATTACGATGAATACGATTGGCGTGAGGATCAAGATCCGTGCTCGAATTATTACTTCTACAACACCAAAGTGGGTACCAATATTTTGGCAACCGATTTGGGTGTGATTGTAAAACGCGGAACCGACAAATCGGTCGTAATTGCCGTAAATAATATTGTGACTACCGAAACTATTTCGGGAGCAACGGTCGATTTATACAACTTCCAACAACAAAAAATTGCCACGTCACGAACCGATGGCGACGGAATGGCGACGTTCGAAATGTCGAAATACGCCTATTTTGCTATCGTTTCACAAGGCGATCACAGTACGTACGTCAAATTAGACGATGAACTTTCGCTTTCAGTCAGTAATTTTGATGTTTCAGGTGAAACGCTTCAAAAAGGTTTGAAAGGATTCATTTATGGCGAACGCGGCGTTTGGCGTCCGGGCGATACCTTGTACGTTTCATTCATCTTAAACGACCACGCCAATAAATTGCCCGAAAATCATCCCATCAAATTGCGCTTGAACGATCCTAACGGTAAAACGGTCTATCAAACCGTCAAAAAAGGCAACAAAATGAATCACTATTCCTTTGTGATTCCAACCGAATCGTCTGCGCCAACCGGAAATTGGGAAGCCGTGGTGAATGTCGGCGGTGCGCGTTTTTACAAAAGCATCAAAATTGAAACCATCAAACCGAATCGTTTAAAAATTAAAAATAGTTTTAATCAGGCGGTACTTTCGGCTTCAACTAAAAACGTTAATAACATTCAAGTGTTCTGGTTACACGGCGCTATTGCGAAAGATTTAAAAACCGAAGTGCAAGCCAAGTTTTCACAACAAGTAACAACGTTCAAAGGCTTTACCAATTATGTTTTTGACGATCCTACACGCAGTTTTTCAACGGAGGAAATCAATATATTTTCCGGAAAAGTAGATGCCAATGGTAAAGCGTCCATTCCGATTAATCCAACCATTCAAGGTCAGGCACCCGGAATGTTACGCGCCGCTTTCATCACCAAAGTCTATGAAAACGGTGGCGATGTAAGTACCGATGTTTCGTCTACGCAATATTCACCGTATAAAACCTACATCGGAATCAAAGCACCCGAACCGAATCGCTACGGCATGCATGAAACGGGTAAAAACAACACGTTTAGTATTGTTACCGTAGGTGAAAACGGTCGCCCAAAAGCCACCAGAAATTTAGAAGTTAGAATTTATAAACTCGAATCGCGTTGGTGGTGGGATGCGTCGAACAACGATTTGTCGAATTATAATACGGCAATGGGAACGATAGCGTACCGCAATTATATCTTAACAACCGATGCGTCGGGTCGTGGTTCGGTAAACTTAAATGTTCCGAACGACGAATGGGGAAATTATTTGGTGCGTGTGTACGATCCAACCGATAAACATGCCACGGGAGTTTCTGTGTATTTGGATTGGCCGTATTGGTCGGCTAAGTCGAAAAACACCGACGGTGAATCGGCAAAAATGCTGAAATTCTCTACCGATAAAACGAAATATAATGTAGGTGATAAAGCCAAAATTTTCTTCCCATCGAGTGAAGGCGGGCGTGCGTTAATTTCGATTGAAAACGGCACGAAAGTCATCAAAACACTATGGGCAAAAACCCAAAAAGGTGAAACCCAAGTTGAATTGCCTATTACGGGAGAAATGGCGCCAAACGTCTACATCAACATTACGCTTTTACAACCGCATGCTTCCACCAAAAACGATTCTCCGATTCGAATGTATGGCATCGTTCCGATAGAAGTAATTGATAAAAATACCGTGCTCGAACCTCAAATTTCGATGCCCAATGTATTGCGTCCGGAGCAAACGTTCAGTGTAAAAGTATCCGAAAAACAAGGGAAAGCGATGACGTATACCATTGCCGTTGTTGACGAAGGTTTACTCGATTTAACCCGATTCAAAACTCCGAATGCATGGGACAGTTTTTATGTTCGTGAAGCCTTAGGTGTGCGTACTTGGGATATCTATGATGATGTAATTGGTGCGTACGGCGGAAAAGTAAATCAGGTGTTCAGTATTGGTGGTGACGCCGATTTGGGCGGAGGGAAAGCTAAAAAAGCCAACCGATTCAAACCTGTAGTGATGTATTTCGGACCCTTCGAATTAGGAAAAGGCGGTTCGAAAACCCATCAAATTAAATTGCCCAAATATATTGGTTCGGTAAAAATGATGGTGGTTGCTGCACAAGCGGAAACTAGTGCATACGGAATGGCGGAAAAAGCTACGCCAGTGAAAAGTCCGCTGATGGTATTGGCTTCGTTGCCACGAAAAATATCGCCATCCGAAAATGTAACGATTCCGGTAACGGTTTTTGCCACCGAAAATCATGTGAAAAACGTATCGATCCAAATCAAAACCAACAACAGCGTTCGCGTCATTGGAAGTTTGACTCAAAAACTCACATTTACGACTCCAGACGAAAAAATGGCGTACTTCAATTTACAAGTCGGAAGTGCCACAGGAATTGGAAAAATTGACATCATCGCCACATCCGGTAAGGAAAAATCAACCTATTCGGTAGAAATTGATGTGACTAATCCGAATCCGAGAACCAATACCTATACCGATATTGTCCTCGAACCCAACAGCTCGAAAACCATCACGTGGAAAACGTTTGGCGTAAGTGGAACCAATAAAGCAAGTATGGAAGTGTCGTCGGTGCCGACCGTTGATTTTGGCCGCCGATTGGATTACTTGATTCAGTATCCACACGGTTGTGTCGAACAAACGACTTCGGCTGTTTTTCCTCAATTGTATTTGGCGGATATTATGGATATTGATGTAGTGCGCAAACAAAACATTCAGAAAAACATCACCGCTGGGATTCAGAAATTAGGCAACTTCCAGCAACCGGGCGGCGGATTCTCGTATTGGCCAGGCGCGACGTATGCCGACGATTGGGGAACTTCGTATGCCGGACATTTTTTAATTGAAGCCGAGAAAAAAGGATATTCGCTTCCGATAAATTTTAAAACCAAGTGGATTTCCTACCAACAAAAAATTGCCAAAATGTGGCGTTTTGAAACCAGTTACGGAAATGATTTGGCGCAGGCGTATCGTTTGTACACCTTGGCTTTGGCGGGTTCTGCCGATGTAGCTTCGATGAACCGACTTCGCGAAACTGTCGGAATTTCGAACGAAAGCAAATTGCGATTGGCTGCAGCGTACGCCATCATCAAACAAAATAACGCTGGATTGGCCTTGTTGAGCAAATCGATGATCGACGAAGTGAACGAAGATAGCCGCTATTATTACTATGGTTCGGCCGAGCGAAATAGGGCGATGGCTTTAGAAACGTTGGTATTGTTAGGTCAGAAGCAAAAAGCGTTTGCGATGGCAACCAAATTGGCCAAAAACTTGTCGAGCGACCAATGGATGAGCACACAAACCACGGCGTACGGATTGTATGCGATGAGTAAATTTGCCAAATCCAATGGAAGTAAAGGAGTTTCGGTTCAGTATACTATTGGTGGAAAATCGCAGTTGATCACGACCACCAAAACAGTAGCCGAACGCACTTTGGCTATTAAAACAGGAAGCAATTCGGTTACGGTGAAAAACACCAAAAACAACACGATTTTTATTCGGGTGTTGAACAGCGGAATTTTACCGGTTGGAAGTGAAAAACCGATTCAAAACAATCTTACCGCTAGTGTTGCTTTTAAAGACCGAAAAGGCAATCCAGTTTCGGTAACAAAAATTGCACAAGGAACCGAATTCATTGCCGAAGTGACATTGAAAAACGGCAGAAACGAACGCGTAGAAAACATCGCGCTGACGCAAATTTTGCCTTCCGGATTCGAAATTGTAAACACGCGCTACACCGAATTTGGCAACGCCACCGAAAATGTAGCCGATTATATCGACATCCGCGACGACCGCGCCAACTATTATTTCAGTTTGAAAGCGGGCGAAACACGCAAATTCAAAATGCTGTTGAACGCGTCGTACCTCGGGAAATATTACCTACCTGGTTTGCAATGCGAAGCCATGTACGATAATGATTTCTTGGCGCGCACGCAAGGACAATGGGTGGAAGTGATAAAGTAATTTTTTTAACCGCAAAGACGCTAAGAAAGCGCAAAGTCCGCAAAGTTTTTTAAATATAATTTCTTTGCGTTCCTTGCGTAAAACCTTGCGAACTTTGCGGTTAAATTTTATCGGTACAATGAAGAACAAATTCAACGTTTTTTTAAATAGTATATTCAACTGGATTAAACACAACAAAAAGAAATCCATCATTGGATTCATTTTGCTGTTGGTGTACTATTTTTCGTTACCGCAAACACTTTTCCACGAACCGTATTCCACCGTAATTGAAAGCAATGACGGCGAACTACTCGCAGCCCAAATTGCCACCGACGGCCAATGGCGTTTTCCTGCCAAAGACAGCATTCCCGATAAGTTCAAACAATGCATCGTGTATTTTGAAGACGAGCATTTTCGGTACCATCCCGGATTCAATCCGGTTGCCATGGTTAAAGCCGTACAGCAAAATCGCAAAGCCGGAAAAGTCGTGCGCGGCGGAAGTACGCTCACCCAACAAGTCATTCGCCTTTCGCGCAAAAATAAAAAGCGTACGTATTTTGAGAAAGTCATCGAAATTATTTTGGCCACGCGTTTGGAATTCCGTCATTCGAAAGAAACCATACTCGAACTCTACGCGGCTCACGCGCCTTTTGGTGGCAACGTAGTCGGTTTAGAAATGGCGTCGTGGCGGTATTTTGGCGTTCAAGCGCACCAATTGTCGTGGGCCGAAAGTGCGACACTCGCCGTTTTACCGAACGCGCCGAGTTTGATTTTTCCGGGAAGAAACCAAGAAAAATTGCGCATCAAACGCAACGCCTTGTTATTGAAATTACACAACGACGGCGTCATCGACCAACTCACCTACGATTTGGCCATCACCGAACCGTTGCCACAAAAACCGTATAACGTGCCGCAAATCGCGCCGCATTTACTCCAGCGCATCGCTAAAACGGATGAAGGGCAACGCATTAAAACCACCATCGACATTGCCTTGCAAAACCGCATCAATCACATTGCGCGTCAGTATCACAATCAGTACAAACAAAACGAAGTCCACAATTTGGCGATTTTGGTTATTGATGTGCAAACCCGCAACGTGATCAGTTATGTGGGAAATTCACCCACCGATTTCGATCACGACAAAGACGTCGACATCATTTCGGCGCCGCGAAGTACGGGTAGTATTTTAAAACCGTTTCTCTATGCGTCGATGTTGGACGAAGGAGAAATTTTGCCCAATACGTTGGTTCCCGATATTCCGACGCAAATTTCGGGCTACACACCACAGAATTACAACTTAACCTTTGACGGTGCGGTTCCGGCGCAACGCGCGTTATCGCGATCGCTCAACATTCCGGCCGTATTGATGTTGCAGGATTATGGCGTATTTAAATTTTACGACGTGCTGCAGAAATTCAAATTAAAAGACATCAACAAACATCCCGATCATTATGGATTGTCGCTGATTTTGGGTGGCGCCGAAAGCAATCTGTGGGATTTGTGTCGCACGTACGCCAATTTATCATCGACGGTGAATTACTTCAATGCGTCGAAAGGAAAATACCGCAGCAATGAGTTTGCCGAACTGAATTGTAGACATGATTTTGAAACCGATTTCGGTGACGATAGTTTTCAGAAAACCATATTGGGCGCGGGTTCAATTTACCTGACCTACAACGCGATGAAAGAAGTTAACCGACCTGAAGGCGATGAAGCCTGGCGTTTTTACGATTCGTCGTTGGAACTCGCATGGAAAACCGGAACCAGTTTCGGAAACCGTGATGCGTGGGCGATTGGAACGAATTCGCGCTATGTGGTGGGCGTTTGGATTGGCAATGCTTCGGGTGAAGGCCGACCCGAATTAACCGGAGTCGATTACGCCGCACCTGTGTTGTTTGACGTGTTTAATTTACTGCCCAAAAAACCATTTTTCAACGCACCGTTGAACGATTTGGAAGAAGTCGAAGTGTGTGCGCTAAGCGGACACATCGCGCAAGACGACTGCCCGAAAGTGAATCAGTTGGTCAACCGAAACGGACGCAAAACAACGGTATGTCCGTATCATAAATTGGTGCATTTGGACGCGACAGAGCAGTTTCAGGTGAACAGCAGTTGCGAAGACGTAACAACGATGGTTTCCAAAAAATGGTTTGTGTTGCCGCCCGTAATGGAGTTGTACTATAAAAGTTTACACATCGATTACCTGCCGTTGCCGCCGTTTCGAGCCGATTGCCAAACGACGACGCACGCGGTAATGGATTTTATTTACCCCAAAATAAACAGTAAAATCTATTTGGCCAAAAACTTCAACGGTCAGATTCAGCCCGTGATTGTTAAGGTGGCACATTCGAATAAGGAAGCCAAATTGTATTGGTACGTGAACAATGTCTACAAAGGCACGACGCAAACCTTTCACGAAATGCCCGTCGAAGCCAACACGGGAATTCATTACATCACCGTGGTAGACGAATTTGGAAATGAAATTCGGAGGAAAGTGGAGTTGATTAGGGAATAATTGAAAATTAAGAATTAAGAATTAAGAATTAAAAATTAGTTTTAAATTCGAAAATTCAGTTAATCTTGACGCATTAAACTAGATCTTAAAATCTGAGAGTCTTACAGTCTTACAGTCTTACAATCCTATAATCTTAAAGTCTTGTAAATCTTCCAATCAAAATCCTTGCGAACCTTGTGCCTTCTTCGTGCCTTCGTGGTTAAAATTGAACCGAATGGTATACGATTTTAGCAAACGTCATTCCCGCTTTAAGTCACGCGAGGCGTTTCCTCCAACCCGCCTACCGGCAGGCAGGTCGGGGCTAGATGGGAGTGGTCTTTTGTGAAAATTGTAGTGCTAAGAAATACCACACGAAAGGATTGACTAGGTCTAATTTCATTTCGTGTGGTAGTGTTATACTATTTTTCGAGCAAGATTGGTGTAACGACTAATTAGCCAAATAGTGCAGTAAGACTTGCAATGATTGATGTTTGGCTGCCGTCTGCCAAAGGAACATTCACTGTAGATCCGCTAAACGCAACTACGCTCTCGCCGGTTGGTGCGGTTTGTGTAAATTTGTTTTGACTGGTTGAACCGTTCATGCTCCCAAATGGTCCATAGGTAACTCCGCTTTTACCCGTTAGCGTTAGTTGCAAAACACATTGCCAGCCATACCAAACACCTGTATAACCAGAAATTGATACTATCGGATCATTGAGCGGAATTTGGATTGTTTTGGAGATTCCGCTATTGCCGCCATGTTGTACCAATGTAAATATTCCAGTTTTTGGATCTTGAGTTCCCGTATTGTATTGGCCCGTTCCCGTATTTACAGACTGAATTGCGTTGAGTACATCTCCCGATCGAATCGTCATTTGTGTAATGTTGGGATTACCAGCCGCGTCAACAATCATTGTATCATCGAAGGTATTACTAGTGGATGGGTTTGCAAGTTCAAAAAGAATCATGAACTGAGCTTGCTCGAATTGAAAGTTACCAGAATTAAACCTCCACATAATAATATCTAGATAATTATACTGGACATTAGTATAAGTAAAACCGCTCGAAACTTCATTCCACACCTGTTGAGCATCGGCATTTGGCTGACTATTCCCAGGCTCAAACTGTGCCCCATATCCTATCTTAGTTGGTGACACTCCACTACTTAGGTATTCTTCTAATTGCACACCATCGTAGAATTGCGGAGAAACAAAATCAAAAGCGGAATTAAGAGTAGGATAATCAATGGAAGATGTAGGCGAAGCGGGAGTGAATGACAAATAGAACTTCACCGGTTGCGCATCAAATACTTTGCGAATGGTAGAAAATAAGATTTTGAACTGGTTTTGGGTCATTAAATACGATACATCACCTTCCCAGTCAATATCCAAACCATTCATTCCATTATTGATAAGATATCCAACCAAATTAGTAGCAAAGTTGGTTGCGGCTGTTTGCGCATCTCCACCTCCTGAAAAAATGGCTGCCAAGGTATTGTTGCCACTATACACCATAGTCGCTAAAAATTTGATGTTCGGATTGCACGTGCGGGCGTCTCTGAGTATATAATTCAAATAGTCCTGATTGGTTAGACCTCCTTGGTGCGAAGAGGCACCAATTTGAATAGAGTAGCCATTATTAACTGGAATTGCTTCAAAAAAGGCTAGTCCAAGCATAGTTACTTGATTATACACTTGGTTTCTGATAAGCGATTGAAAGCAGCTATTAGAATCATTGTAGGTGGTGTTTTTTGGCTCGTCTTCATTTAAAAGAATCCATGCATTAATCCCGAATTGTAATGGTAAGTTTTCCATAGTATTTGAATTTTGTTGTTGTACACTTTGTTTCGAACAGGTAGCATTTGTAATTAAATTGAAGCTACTGTTACTACAAATTTCAAGGATTGCCTTGGTTTAAAATAGCGTATAAATACTTGATTTTAAATAATTTAATGATTTTTATCTGCCTATTTCAGCTCGGCTTTTTTTAAAGCAAGCTAGTTCAAGTAGTAGGCTGAGCTGACACTGGCAAAAAAAAAGCGGCCTGAGTGAGACTTTACGCAGCGGGTAATCCTAGCAGGTTTTAAAAATCTGTGAGGTATTTATAGGATGTTTTGTTGGCTCAAAAGCGGGCGACTTTGCGCAGCGGGTAACTATTTTTGGTTGTATCATCTACTTAATGTATACATAGCTATAGTATAGTGAGTCCATAAAATTGTATGTTTTTATGGATTGAGTATGGACTTACTATGGACTCACTATGGATATAGTACTAATAAATATCGTGGTGTAGTAGCGTAATCCTAATACGTTTTCGAAACGGGTTAGGTTTTATTAAATGTTTTTTGTTGTAGAATGCGCAGCGGGGTAATCCTAACAGGTTTCCAAAACGGGTTAGGTTTTATTAGGTATTGGAAGCGAGAGTGACTTTATGTGATTTCTCCTTCGTCGAAATGACAAAGCATTCATAACATGTTTTTATTCAAATTTGAATGTTCAGTTTTCTCACCACAAAGTTGTCATTGCTTCGCCAGTTCGAGCAAAGCTCTCATGTCCGAGGCACGAGACTCGAGCGATAGCGAACAGATGAAATAAATCTCATCTAGTTTAAACTGCTTTCCTACAATAGTTTTTGTTTTTATCTTCTTTGTGGGCACGCAATGCACCCGAGGCTGAAAGCCGAACTGACGAAGTAATTCTGCGCTATCGACTGTGGAACATATCCGCGCGGTCATGGATTGGCGCAAAGTCGGGAGACTTTGTGCAGCGGGGTGTAGCATGGGAGAGATAAATGACTTTTTTACTTATTTTTATTTTTTGAATTTTTAATTACTACTGTAAAAAAATAAATTAGTACGAGAAAAACTATAACCGCTGTCTTGATATTTGTTTTAGTTTCTAAATCAAAATAGGATAATATAAAATGAGAAAATCCAAAAATGTGCAAAAGATTACTTAATAAATGTACCATAAACGCGATTAAAAATGAATGTATAGATAAAAGTGAAAGTACAATACTACCATAAAAAGCAAAAAGGAAATCAGCACCAGAAAAACAATGTACTATTGTAAACCCCGACACGCATTCTATGACAAAAAACAAATCTAACAAAAGTACTTCTAAATCATTGTGTAACGCTAACTAGATTTCAAGAAAAAACCACACCATTCTTGATATATTTTTTATGCTCTTTGTGGGTACGCAATGCACCCGAGGCTGAAAGCCGAACTGACGAAGTAATTTCGCGCAATCGACTGTGGAACATATCCGCGGGGTCGGGTTTGTGCTGTAGCTTTAAAATAGTAATGGCACGGATTGCAAGTCCGCGCTAGCGGGTAGGGTTATTCTGATTTTAACAGTTAGAAAATTTTTGAATAAATACTCATACAATAGATAGTACATTGATAATTTGGAACAGTCAAGTTTTTATTATATTTTTGATTGAGTAAAACTTTCCCCCATAATTATTGTTGCATAACAAATTGTATGAGAGATGATTATTATGTGTTTTGCAAAAGCAGAAAAGCAAATTGTTTTCTAAAACATAGTAAATTTATGATTCGAAAGTTATTATTTCTATTCACATTATTTTCTTTTCCCCAAATCTTTGCACAACCACTTAATGGTAATTATACCATAGGAGGAACTTCACCAGACTATCCGACTGTTATATCAGCTGTTGCAGCACTTGAAGCTAACGGAGTTTCGGGTCCGGTAATTTTCAACATCCGATCCGGTAACTATTCAGGTCAGTCTTTTAATCTTACCGAAATACCAGGTCAGTCACCATCAAATACTGTTACTTTTCAATCTGAAACAAATAATGCTGCTGATGTTACCATAACCTCATCAACATTTCAATTTTCACAAGGTTGTCAAAACATTACCATTAAAAATATTGGATTTAGTGGCGGAGTAAAAAAAATCGACATAAATGGTACTTCTACTTACGTTGCGAATTTTACTATTCTGAATTGTATTTTTACCAACATCATACCAATTTCCATTAGCAGCATGAACAATGCAACTACAGTAAATCAAATAACTCAAATTTACGTTACCAATGGCTACAATATTTTAATTGATGGAAATACATTTAATAATGCTGGAGTAGCCATAAACAAATCGGGAAACTCTACAGATAACTTTACTTTTAGCAATAATACCATCAACGGAAGCATAATGCCTATCACCATAAATCAAGGACGAAATGTGACCATTAGCGGTAATACTTATACTGGTGAAATACAAAGAAATATCCTATCGATGACAAATATGGATGACAATCTTACCCTATCAGGAAACCGATTTAACGCAAGTACTACAGGAGTTGGCATGACCAAATCGACAATTACCGGAAATAATACCGTTGGCACTAATCTTAACATGAATAATAACTTCTTTGCTTCGGCAAGAGAGCTTGAGATTAATGGGTTCATCAATACAGACATTATGTTCAACTCATTCAGCTCCAGCAGAACCCATTGTCTTCTTATCACCGAAGCGACTAGTCTCATTGCTTACAATATTTACAACAATATTTTTAAAAACCCCTTCAATCAAGTTAGTATTAAGGCGAATATGCAACCATCTCTGCTTAAATTAAATTCCAACTATAATGCTTATAGCAATGAAAATTTAGTTTATCAAAGATCTTATGGAACTGCAATAGTAGATATATTGAATTTTGAAGATTGGAAAACTTTTTCTGGAAAAGACATGAACAGTAAAATTTCGGGTAACGTATTTGCTTCGGCACCTGATTTACATACTCCGAATTCAATTGTAATTAATAATGCAGGGATTCCAATTAACGGTCTATTGACTGATATCGACGGGCAAACTAGAAATGCTACTAATCCTGATATCGGTGCCGATGAATTTGATATTGAACCCACTACATTTCGCGACCTTGGAATCGAGTTGATTACACCTGCAACCACTTGCGACGGTTCGGCATTACAAGTGGCAGTTACTAATTATTCGCCTTTTAGTGTTACGGGCTTTGATATAGAATGTGCAATCAGTAACAACCGGGGTTACATTACTCCTTATACTACTACACTTGCTCCAAACGAATCGGTTACTATTCCCCTGACACAATGCAGTATTTCACCCAACACTTGGTATGAAGAATACGAAATTAATGTGGCTAACCCAAGTGGAAGTCTTGACAATAATTTTGCAAACGACCGAATTGTTATTGAAAATTTATTTCAATACGGAACTTTTGAAATTGGAATCGAAAACAACGATTGTAATACGGGAATCAAGCTGTATATTCCACAGTTTTATGGTGCAACACAACTATGGTCAACGGGTGAAGTAACGCCACTTATCACCATACAAAATCCGGGAACCTATTCAGTTACCGTTACTGACATAGGCGGTTGTACCATCACTAAATTTATAACTGTTAATTAAGATGAGTAAAAAATACTTTTATGTACTGTTTTGGGTTTTGACCACATTATCTGCTGTGTCGCAAAATTGTGACTATATGTATAACTCTACAAAAACACCAAATGGTATAGTCATTGTTAGTGAAATTTCGGGTGATATATCTCAAATACCTGCAATACCTGTTGTTTCATTGATTGCGCCCGATGGCGAAACCCTATGGCGAACGGAAGACACCATCAATCCGTATTTAAATATTGGATTTATGGACATTGCTTATTATGATGATTCGTATGTCTACGTGCGAATATTAATTAATGATGACTACCAAAATAGCCCAGCTAAGACCCAAATATGGAAATTGTCTATACAGACAGGTGAACTAATTTGGAAATCAGAACTTTTTTTATCGGATGATGATCAAAATGCTTCTGCACAAAACTACAGCGATGACCAACTTTTATTTTACTATGGAATTCGCGACACTAATGGCGGAACTATTGCCGGGTATCGAGTTTACCTCATGAATAAATCCGATGCTTCGATTACATTAGTTCATGAATACATCGGTTCATTGGCGAAATTTATACCAAAACTAGATAAAAACAACAATCTCCTTATTGGTTTTAAATCAGGAAGTACTACTTATATTCGAAAAATAAACGGGCTCAATTTTAATAGCGTCATTTGGGAAAAATCTTTCATTCATGGCTCAAGTCAAGCTAGTCTTGATGATATTGACACCATGGTAATTGACAAGTTCAATAATTTTTATGTTTTTGGATCTGGTGATGTGTTTAAAATCAATGTAGACAATGGTGCAGAGATTTGGAGCATCCAAAGCTTAACTTTTGAAAACTACTTAACCGATTATCAGTTTTTTGACAATTACCTTTACATAAGTTCATCGCACGCTTATGTTGGATCTGTTACTACACAATTCCGAGTTTCAAAAATTAATTTAACTAACGGTTCATTAGTATGGACGAGTTATGAAGCGAACATGACACCTGTTGGCGATACCAGTTCTAGTGGGGATCATGAAGCTGCTCTTTCCATTGACATTGATTGCTCTGGAGATGTGTTTGCAACGGGTTATTACGGATCTTCCAACTATGGTCCTGGCGCTTGGGGTATCATGAAAATATCGGGAGAAAGTGGAGAAAAAATAGCCGAACTTACTGTGACTAATAATCCCGTGACTTTGAATTCGTTGAGTACAGGACTATCCGCCTACGTGTACAATGGTAATCCTGTATTTTTAGGAAACTTACAATATTCTGATGTGAGTGCTGCTCGTGTTTTTATAAAAACGAACAATAATTTGACCAATATTGATGCAAAGAAATATCTATGTTTTATTGATAGTGATAATGACAGTATAGCAGATTGGAATGAAGACATAAATGGCATAAATTTTCTCACTGACGATAATACAGACAATTCGGGTTTACCCAATTATCTTGATAATGATGACGATGGTGATGGAATACCCACTATTTTAGAGGATGCAAATGGTGATGGTAATCCATTAAATGATTTTTCAGACCCATCACAACCCAACTTACCCGATTATTTAAATCCAGCAATTACTTTGTCTGTACAAGAACTAGATACTTTATTTTCGATTTATCCAAACCCAACATCAGGCCTATTAAACATTGAATATTCTGGGGAATCACCAGTAACAGTAAGAGTGTATACTATTGGTGGAGTTGAGGTTTTAAATTGCACCGAAAATTGTAATTCGCTCAACCTTTCTCATTTTGCGTCGGGTATGTATTTTATTAAAATCAGTGACGGTACAAAGAATGCAACCAAAAAAGTCATTATAGAATAACCCAATCGCGCGGATGTATAATCCGTGCGTAAACCTACCACAATACAATTCAGCAACTTTACGGTTTCCCGTAATCACGGTCTTTTTTTATGATCTTCGGTAATAGTATAAGGATGTAGCGCATGGGTTTTGAGTTTTCCTAACAGGTTTTCAGAACCTGTTAGGTATTACTAGATGTTTTTTGTCCTAACATGCGCAGCGGGAAAATTTATAGTCACGAATAAAAAAAACTATACTGTAATGTGGTTTTTGTTTTTATGCTCTTTGTGGGCACGGAATGCAATTCCGCGCTATCGACCGTGGAACATATCCGCGCGGTCGGGATTGACAAATTTTCTTCAGAGTAACAATTTCTAACTATAATCTTGAGCAATTTCACTATTAAGTTGTCATTCCGAGGCACGAGGAATCTCATCTAGTTTAAACTGCTTTTGTGTGATAGTTTTTTGTCATAGAATGCGCAGCAGGTGCAATTCCGCGCCATCGGGCTTTTGTTTAATCAACATTATCATGAAGAAATGAATTATTAGAACGTAATTGTAGGTCATCATTACTATCTGTTCCTAATGACATTCTCGATATATTACTCAATAGTGGATTTTCCGTTAAGTCGATACCCAATCGCTTATAAGCTGGTTCTCTTTCAAGTTCATCGATATGTGAAGGATTGTTTTGAAATTTATAATTAAATTCTTTTAACTTTTTTCTTCTTTCATCTGCTCTTAACTTTAAAGTTTCTTCAATTGACATTTCAACAAGAGTTACATCATTGTTATCATATGGTCCTAAGTAGATAGGTTCAGTTTTATCAATATGCACTTTTTTAGACGATTCTGTTTGATTCGCTAATTTTACAGTTGAATCTAAAATCATTTTACGAATCCACCAAATTGCATATGAATGAAATTCATGATCATTATTTTCGTTAAAATATTGCGCAGCAGATATTAAACCGAGATTACCATAACTTATTAATTCGGATATGCTGGAATCATTATTTTGATGCTTCTTTATAATTAATGCAATTAAAAAGCTATATTTTTTTAATAATTTTTTTATAGATTTTAAATCCTCTAATTTCACTTTACGAATTAATTCATAATCATTTTGATTTAATTTATATCCTAAGTTCTCAATTTCAAGAGAATTCTTATTTAGATATTTTAATATTTTATTTTCCTTATCAAACTTCCACTTTCGTATAGCATTATTTTTTATTTTTCTAATACTTGTTAATGACTCATTAAAAAATTTACTTATATCCTCCAATGTCATTGTATAGTAATCAAATCCATAATAAAGACTAATAACATCTAATTCCTTCTCGTTTAACTTTCCTAAATAAATTTCAATATCTTTACATGACGCTTCTATATTATTGGCACAATTAATTATTTTTATTCGTTTAGAATTAATGATTTTATTTTGAATTTTTTCATCACTAGTAGCCTTATAGGTTTTGATGAAGTTGATGTTTTTCAGGATGTTTTCTTCAAATTTTACAGATTTATTTTTTAATTCATAATTGAATTCCTTTAATTTCTTTCTCTTAACATCATTTTTAAACTTTTCAATTTCCTCAATTGTTAAGTTTATAAAGTTTGAATTGGATGATACATTTTTATTTATATTTTGAGAAAATTGATTTAAAAATGACCTATTAAAAAACTTTGTTCGAGAATTAACAAATTCATTATTAATAAAATCATTAAAACAATAATGAATAACGTTTTCATTAATAGAATTAAACTCTAACTCTTTTAATAAATTAAACTTCAAAGTTTCAATCATAACATTTAATAAATCCTTCTTAGGGAATTTTTCTATATATGATTGATTATCAAATTTAGGCTCTTTTAATAATAGTTCATTTTCCATTTCCATATATTCTTCTAAAGAGTATTTAATAACACCACTTTGATGTAATTCTGTTATTGGATCGAACTCTATGTATTTATTAATAAGGGTGCCTTTTTTTATTTTCGTTAAATCAAGAATAATTTTATCTTTATTAATTAAGGATTCTCTCGTTAGAAGCTTGTGTTTGTTTTCATCTAAACTATAAATAACTTTCTTTTTTTCAATATTAATAATGCTTTCTTGTTGATCTAAATTAAAACCAGTAGCAATTATAATAATAGAAATAGAATCATTTAAAGAATCATCTTCTCCTATTCCCATAATAATGTTAGCATTGAAACCAGCTTCAGTTTGAATATGATCGTTAATATCTCCGATTTCGTCAATAGTAATTTCATTTGAGCCAGAAACGATAAGTAATAGTACATTTTTAGCACCAGAGATTTTATTGTCATTTAATAAAGGAGAATCTAAAGCCAAAACAATAGCTTCTTTAGCTCTATTCTCTCCAGAGGCAGTGGCTGACCCCATAATTGCGGTTCCGCTATTTGATAATATTGTTTTAGCATCTTTTAAATCTATATTTTGTGTATAGTGATGAGTAATTACCTCGGTAATACCCCGACAAGCGTTTGCTAGAACTTCGTCAGCTTTAGAGAAACCATCTTTAAATCCTAAATTACCGTATACTTCTCTTAATTTGTTATTATTAATAATAATTATGGAATCTATTTGCTCTTTTAATTTTTCAATACCTAATTGAGCATTATCCATTCGAACTTTACCTTCAAATTGAAACGGAATACTTACGATTCCAATAGTAAGAATGTCGCGTTCTTTGGCTAATTGAGCAATTACAGAGGTAGCGCCAGTTCCAGTTCCACCTCCCATTCCGGCCACGATGAAAATCATTTTTGTATTACTATCTAAAATCTTTTCAATTTCTGTAATACTTTCTATAGCTGATTGCACACCAATATCAGGATTTGACCTAGCACCGAGACCTTCTGTTAAGCTAACACCTAGTTGAATTTTATTTGGTACGGGACTATTTTGTAAAGCTTGATAATCAGTATTACAAACAATAAAATCAACACCGTTAATCCCTTGTTTGAACATGTTATTAATTGCGTTGCTACCACCCCCACCAACACCAATTACTTTACATACATTTGATTTATTTTTAGGTAAATCAAATGAGAAGTTTTCAAATTCATTATTGGAAAAAACATTAAAAGTTTTATCACTTATTTTTTTGTTTTTAATGTTCTCTTTTTCTAATTTTGATTTTTCTTTGATTAAAAGATCTTTTAATCTAAAAATCTCCAAAGTAATATTCTTACATTCATTTACAGCATCATTTTCAATATAATAAATAATATCATCAACTATTAAATCAGCGAAATTATATAAGACATAATTATTTTCACATACAAAAACTATTGCTCCTTTATCACCAATGTTGAATAAATTTGAAGAGTTAAGTTCAGTATAAAATCGAGTGTTTAAATTTGTTTCTGAAAATCCTTCAATATTAAAATCATTATCTAATTTGTGATAATAATATTTACCAATTAAATTAGAATATACTGGTATGGCAAATGAATTTTCTTTTAGTTCATTAATATAACCTATTAACTTCATAACTTTGTATCATTTATAAATTCTAAATATTTAGATCTTATTAATCCAATGTATTCGTTCGGATTACCTCTTACAGTATCATACACAATAGGGTTTTCTATGCCCAAATTCTTCTCTATTAATGACATTATTTTTTTATCATCAGCAAATCGATTCGGGATAATTAACTGTTTAACAGTCGCGCTATTTACATCTAATTCTTTATCAAAAATTATCTCAATGCTTGATTCTCTATCATCGAATTTATTATGATTTTTTTCACTAATTAATTGTGAATATGCTATTGCTTCAAAATCAAATTGACTAAATTGATCTAGAGAGTGCTGTGGAGTTTTTGCTAAATAATTTTTATTTGAATTGTAAAAAGTTTTTATAACTTTTTTAGCACTATTAATATTGTTGTCAAGTTCAAAATCTAGTACCTCTGTTTTGTGATGAAAATAAGTTTCTTTTATTTCTTTAAATTTAACAAATGAACCAGTGTCAAAAGGGAAAATTTTATGGATATCCTTAAAATTAGATGTTTCTAATATTATGCATATAATATGATATGCAGGATTTAATGTTGATCCTTCAAATTTTAATCTATATGAAGGAACGCCATAATAAGTATATAGTAATTTAGAATTTTCAAACACATCGCATTTCTGAGGAATTAATCTTTTCTTTTCAAGAATACCCCTTAGTGAAAATGCATCACAAGTATGTAAAAGAGGTAAAGTAACTATACCATCAATGTTGTTTTTCAAGACTTCTTGGAATTTAGACATAATTTTTTTCAATCAAATAGATATTTTTTTATTATAAAACCCGATCATCGGAATTCCCAATCCACCCCAAACCTACAAAATCCCTAACACCCAACTTTACGGTTTCCCGTAATCACTGTCTTTTCCTATGATCTTCCGGATAGCCGTATTGGCCGCAGTGTTTTTGTTTGAGGATGAGTGGTCCGCAGTGCGAGCACGGCATGAGTGTGTTGTACATCATCACGGTGACGCAACCGCAATCGTATTTTACAATTTCGACATGGGTGGGACACGGGTCGTTGCCGCATATTTTCTTGTTTCGGTGTAGAATTTTTGACATTTTGGTGCAGTTGTAAGTGGTTTAGATTCGTAAAAGTGTGTGCATGTATCGTGTGGGAAATATAAGTATCCGCGAGGAGAAAAAATAGAGGAAAAACACCTGTTTTTTGAGGGGAAAAACACCCTTTTTTTTGTGAGCGGGAAGTTGGGAGATGGGAGATGGAAGATGGAAGCGGGAAGTTGGAAGATGGAAGAAGGAAGAAGTGGTCAGTGGTCAGGGCTAGATAATGACGTAATTTATTTGGAATGAGAGAAGTGTTTAGTCTGCCGGAGGTTGGTGGTCAGTAATTAGTGGTCAGTGGTTGTAGAGGAAGTGATGTGCTGGGCGTTGAGGTACGTTTTGGGCATAAAAAAACCGTCTCGTTTTAAAACGAGACGGTTAGTTTATTTCAGAATTTCGTTTCCTTGATCGTCAAAGAAATGATATTCTAGATACGTGTAAGCGTCACGAGGTATGATTTTTACCCATTTTTTATGTTCAAAAAACCATTTTGAACGTAATGATGGAAAACCTTTTTTAAGGTATGCTGCCACAAAAGGGTGAACGTTTAGTTTTACTTTTTTGTGGTCTTTAATGATTTTTTCCAGTGAAAAAGCAATCTTGTCAATAATCTGAATCGGTGCGTCGATGTCGCTCGCCAAATTATTTGGATTTTCTTCTCTAGTTTCAATATTTACTTCTGGTCTTACGCGTTGACGGGTAATTTGAACAAGTCCAAATTTACTCGGTGGTAAGATCTTGTGCTTGGCTTTATCATCGCTCATTTCCTCTCGTAAGAAATTAAATAGCACTTGGCGGTTATCTGGATTTTGCATGTCGATAAAATCGATTACAATGATGCCACCCATGTCGCGCAAACGCAATTGACGCGCAATTTCTGCTGCGGCAATCATGTTGACTTCTAGAGCGGTATCTTCCTGATTAGTAGCCTTGTTCGAACGGTTTCCGCTGTTCACATCGATGACGTGTAAGGCTTCTGTATGTTCAATGATCAAATAAGCTCCTTTACTCATGGAAACGGTTCGTCCGAATGAGGTTTTTATTTGACGTTCTATATTGTATTTCTCAAAAATAGGCGTGTCTTTGTGTTGATAAAGTTTCACCATGTTTTGTTTGGTAGGAGCAATCTCGGCGATATAATCCTTTGTTTCTTGAAACAACTCTTCATCATCTACTTGAATACCGGTGAAGGTATCGTTGAACAAGTCTCTGAGCATGGACGAAACTTTGTTGAGTTCGCTCAATACTTTTGAGGGATGATGGGCAGTTGGTAATTTTTTGCACATTGCTAACCATCGTTCGTTGAGGTTTTGCAAGTCTTTTTCTAATTCGGCTGTTTTTTTGCCTTCTGCTACTGTTCGCACAATAACACCGAATCCTTTTGGTCTAATTGCTTGAACCAATTTTTTCAGTCGGTCTTTTTCTTCCTTTTCTTCTATTTTTTGAGAAATAGAAATGCGGTCAGAAAACGGAACTAAAACTAAAAATCTACCGGCAAAGGAAAGTTCCGAACTGATTCGAGGTCCTTTGGTAGAAATGGGTTCTTTTACAACTTGAACTAAGATTGATTGATTGGCATTGAGCACATCCATGATGGCTCCATCTTTCTCAATATCTTTTTCAAAAGGAAAGTTTTTTAGGGAGAAATCTTTTATTTTACCTGCGCTTACAAGTTTTATGAATTTCAAATAAGAAGCGAGTTGCGGACCTAAATCGTGGTAGTGTAAAAAGGCATCTTTTTCGAAGCCTACATTTACAAACGCCGCGTTGAGTCCGGCAACGGGTTTTCTAATTTTAGCGATAAAAATATCACCAACTAGAAAATCGTTTTTCTTTTCTTCTTCCTTGTGTAATTCAATTAGTTTTCCATCTTTTAATAAGGCAAAATCTACAGCATTTTCACCACTACGGATGATTAATTCTTTATTCATGTTGTAAATTTTTATCCAAGCTGGTTGTCGGTTATCGGTTGTCGGTTGTCGGAAAAAATCCATCAACCATCAACCATCAACCATCAACTTCTAACAAGGATGGATTAAACATTAACAGGTATAGTACCCGGTGAAAAGTAGTGTTCAGTGTTCAGTTTAAAGTAGGCAGTAACTGAATACTGATTACTGACCACTGATTACTATTTTCGTTTTCAATGAACGTTTAAAAAGAAAAAAGTAGTTTAGAACTACTTTTTCTTTTTGTGACGGTTAGCTCTCGCTCTTTTCTTGCGTTTGTGCGTCGCTACCTTATGTCTTTTTCTTTTTTTACCACTTGGCATACTTTGTAGTTTTTGTGATTAATAAATGGGTTATACTGTTACTTCAGTGTTTGTTTTTACCGCTTCCACAAATACTTTTGCAGGTTTGAAAGCTGGAATATTATGAGCTGGAATTTTAATGGTTGTATTTTTAGAAATGTTTCTTCCAGTTTTTTCAGCTCTTGTTTTGATGATGAAGCTACCAAAACCTCTTAAATATACGTTGTCACCACTTTCTAATGAAGTTTTTACTTCTTCCATTAATGCTTCAACTGTTGCCTGAACATCTCCTTTTTCAAGACCTAACTTTTCTGAAATCTTTGCTACGATATCTGCTTTCGTCATTTTCTTTCGTTTTTATTATAATTACTTAATTTTTTTGAGAGTGCAAATATATGAATTAAAAAAACAAATAATCAACCTAAATCATTAAAATTTAATTACATAAAGATTTACTTTTGCAATTCAATGTTAGGAAATGAATTTTTACACAACAATAACCCATTGGTATTTAAATAATAAACGTGATTTACCCTGGAGAAACACCACCAATCCGTACCTAATTTGGCTCTCCGAAATCATGCTTCAACAGACGCGAGTGGCACAAGGTTTGCCTTATTTTAATCGTTTTGTCGAAGCCTTTCCGACGGTTTTTGATTTGGCTCAAGCCGATGAAGAACAGGTGTTAAAACTCTGGCAAGGATTGGGCTATTATTCGAGAGCGCGCAATATGCACAAAACGGCTCAAATCGTTGCTTTTGAGTATAACGGAGTCTTTCCAAATAACTATACCGATTTACTCCAATTAAAAGGAATTGGCGCGTACACTGCTGCCGCGATTGCCTCTTTTTCCTACAACGAAAGTGTACCAGTGGTCGACGGAAATGTGTTTCGGGTATTGGCTCGTTATTTGGGTATCGAAACCGATATTTCATCATCTTCAGCCAAAAAGGAATTTACGGCTGCGGCACACGAATTAATGGGAACTTCAGACGCGGCTTTGTTCAACCAATCCATAATGGAATTTGGTGCGTTGCAATGCATTCCCAAGAATCCGAATTGCGAACAATGTCCGCTGAATTCGAGTTGTTTTGCCTTGCAACAGAAACGCGTACATGAGTTGCCGCTCAAAACCAAAAAGACCAAAGTAACGAACCGTTTTTTCAATTATTTGATTGTCGAAGATCCGTCGCAGGCCACATTATTGCGCAAGCGAACCGAAAAAGGAATTTGGCATAATTTGTACGAATTTCCGGTGATTGAAACCGAAACCGAAGAATCGGTTGAAAGTGTTTTGGAAACCATTGCATCGGAATTTGCCTCGCTCGACATACAATCGGTTGTGGTGTACGATGAAAAAATTCAGCACAAACTGTCGCACCAATTGTTGAGTTTGCGATTTTTTAATGTCAAAACCAACACGAATATTAGTAACGGATTGCCCATCAGTACGATACATAGTTACCCTTTTCCAATTGTTTTAATCAAGTTTATAGAAAAACATTTAAATTAAAAAAAAAGTAGTAACTTTGAATAAATCTTAAAATAAACGCCATGAACGGTACATTAAATAAAGTCATGCTTATTGGTCACTTAGGTGATGATATCAAAATGCATTATTTTGAAGGAGGAAATTGCATTGGTAGATTCCCTTTGGCCACCAATGAAGTCTACATCAATAAAACAACCAACGAAAAAATTACTTCTACAGAATGGCACAATTTGGTGGTGCGCAACAAAGCGGCCGAAATTTGTGAAAAATACCTTACTAAAGGCGATAAAATATATGTGGAAGGTAGAATAAAGTCACGTCAGTGGCAAGCTGAAGATGGTTCTACTAAATACACCACGGAAATTCAAGTCACCGAATTTACATTTCTAAACGTCAAAAAAGACACAGAAGGAAACAAACAATTGCCTACTTCTGAGCCTAAAAACACTAATTTTGATCCGAATTTAGATTCAAATTCTGGCCACGATTTGCCGTATTAATAGGTTTAACTAATTTTTTCGAATTTGGACCCAGAGCCCAGTTTAGCTTTATTGTTGCCATCCGATTCCAATTTAATCTATGGGTTGGTGGTTCTTGTGCTGTTGTTGGTGTGTAGCGCTTTGTTATCTGCCGCAGAAGTGGTGCTTTTTTCCCTTACTCAGAAAGATTTAACCGAGATTTCTCAGAAAAATCCGTTTACTTCTCGCTTGATTTCTCAATTGATTTTGAAGCCGAAAAAATTGGTTTCAACGCTCACTATTGCGAAGTATTTTACGACCATAACCGTTGTAATTAGCTTCTTTTGGTTGTTTGAGAATCTCGAATTTAAGTACGTTTCCACTACAATTTCGTTTGTCTTTAAAATTATTAGTATTTCGTTTTTATTGTTGTTGTTTGGCGAAATTCTACCCAAAGTGTATGCGAGCAATAACAAATTAAAATTGGCTTTAATTGTGATTTATCCGCTGGTGATTTTCGAAAAATTAGCCACACCAATTAGTTTTCCGTTGGTGAAAATAGCCGATTTTCTTCAGAATAAATTTGGTTCTAAAAAGACCAATTTTTCGGTAGATCAATTGTCGCAGGCGTTGGAATTAACTTCAACCGACGACACGACGCACGAAGAGCAAAAAATCTTGGAAGGAATTGTCACGTTCGGAAATACCGATACGAAGCAAGTTATGAGTCCGAGGATCGATTTGTTTGCCCTCGAAATTACCGAATCGTTTGCCGATATCTATCCCAAAATTGTAGAAAAAGGATATTCGAGAATTCCGATTTACAAAGACAATATTGACCGCATTCAAGGCGTTCTGTTTGTGAAAGATTTGATTCCGCACATCAACAAAAAAGAATTTGATTGGAATGCGTTGATTCGCGATCCGTTTTTTGTCCCAGAAAATAAAAAGCTGGACGATTTGTTGAAAGAATTTCAGTCGATGAAAAGTCACCTAGCAATTGTCGTGGATGAATACGGCGGCACTTCTGGAATTGTATCGTTGGAAGATGTCATTGAAGAAATTGTAGGCGACATCAGCGATGAATTTGACGACGACGATATTAATTTTTCGAAGATAGACGATCGGAATTATGTGTTTGAAGGAAAAATCAATTTGAAGGATTTCTTCCGTGTAATAGATGTCGATGAGTCGATTTTTGAAAGTCATAAAGGTGAAGCCGAAACCCTTGCCGGATTTATATTGGAAATACTGGGGAATTTCCCCAAAAGAAGACAAAAAATACAGTTCGACACCTTCCTTTTTACCATCGAAGCTGTGGATCATAAACGAATCAAACAAATTAAAGTCACTTTAAATGAATAAGATTTTTGCTTTTAAAACGTTGTGTATTGTTTTTTTAATCAGTATTTTATGTGTGGGTTGTAAAGACGACGTGGTTCCTAAACCAGCTAGTCAATTGCGATTAGAATATCCAACCGCATCGTACAAAAGTTTTGAAAATGATTGTCCGTTTCGCTTTCAAATGAATGATGCGGCTGTGGTTAAAGACGATGGCAATTGCGGATTTAGCATTGCGTATCCGAAGATGAAGGCAACGGTCTATATAACGTATAAACCAGTGACGGGGAATCTAAATAATTTACTGCGAGATGCGCAAAAACTCACCTATGAGCACGTGATTAAAGCCGATAATATAGTGGAACAGCCATTCCTAAATGGCGATAAAAAGGTGTACGGAATGTTTTATCAAGTGGGCGGAAACGCGGCAACCAATTCGCAGTTTTACGTAACCGATAGCTTGAAGCATTTCATTACGGGATCGGTTTATTTTTATGCTAAACCCAACTTCGATTCGATTATGCCGGCTGCGAGTTACATCAAAAATGATATGCAAACGATGATGGAAACTCTAGAGTGGAAGTAAACCATTTCATTCTTTTTAATAACATATAGAGTTGTTTAACAGTTGCATACCGTAATTCATTTTTTTTTGATACACTAACGCATTCTGTTTTAAAAAGTTTTGCGTCTGATCCAGTCGGATAGTACGCTAGAGTTCACCTATTTGCACTCTAATTTTTTTCCCACTTTAAAAATCATACTATTATCGCGTTACATTCTTTTTAGTACGACTAAACCTTGTTTAATTTAAAGTTAAAAACAATAAACAAAATATACTTTTGGTCTACTTTTGAGTTCTAATTTAAAATAAATACTATGAACTTAGCAAAAAGAATTACCTCATTAGCAGTAGTTGCCCTAGTAATGGCTTCATGCGGTGACGGAAAAAAGAAAGACGAAATGATTGATGCTACCGACTCAACAGAAGTAGCAGTTGATTCATCGGCGGTTGTTGCGCCAACCACCATAGTGGATGTTGCTTCGGGAAATCCAGATTTTTCAACGTTAGTTGCGGCAGTACAAGCGGCTGGACTGGTAGAAACATTGAGTGGTGACGGTCCGTTTACTGTTTTTGCTCCCACCAATGCAGCTTTCGATAAATTGCCGGCTGGAACTGTGGATGGATTGTTAAAACCAGAAAATGTAGAGAAATTGAAAGGTTTGTTAACGTATCATGTAGTTTCTGGAAAGTTTGATGCAGCAGCAGTTACTGATGCCATCACACAAGGAAAAGGAAAGTATACAGTTACGACGGTACAAGGACAAAAAATTGACTTGAGCATCAAGGATGGTAAAGTTGTTTTAACCGATGCAAACGGAAAGACTTCAACGGTAGTTACAGCAGATGTTGCTACTTCAAACGGAGTAATACACGCCATTGATAGCGTAGTGATGCCTAAATAATTGTAATTAACTTGAGTCCGCGATGTTTTTTTTAAAAACTATCACTAATCAATATGTTAAATTTAACTTGTTTAGCCACTAATTCACTAATAAGGTGTTACTTAATCAAAATTAGTTCATCTCCGATGAACATTCGAATAAAATCAAATGTTTATGATGAAAATTCGTTAATTCGTGGCAGCGTTTTACTTTTTTACAGAACAGAAGTTAATTATTAATTCAAAAAAAAGCCGCTATAGTTGATATAGCGGCTTTTTTTATCTTTAGTTTCCTACTTTAACATCGGAAACTTTATAGGTTTTTCCATCGGCACAGGATTCGGCTGCTGCAACCAAATCTTCCGATTTTAATTTATCTAAATCAAAATTTACAACGGCTGTTTTGGCTTCAAAATCTACTTTTGCATTTTGAACACCGTCCATTTCAGCTAATTTTTCTTCAATAGTTTTAGCACAACCCATCGAGCACGTCATTCCTTCAATATGAAAGGTAGCCGTTTCTGGATTTTTGGCTGCTGCGATTTCTTTTTTAGTTGCATCCGCTTTGTCTTTTGGTGCATCCGCTGCGTCTTTACATCCAATAAAAAGAGTTGAAGCAAGCGCTAATGTCAAAATGGAGTGAGAAAATTTCATAATCAAATGGGTTTAAATTTGGGAATTCTTTGAGTTAAAATTCACTACAAAAATACTACTTTTTATAAATGACTATTCATAAAATTATGTCAAATTTGCATCTTAAATTTAAACGATGCAAACATCAACTTTGAAATGGTTATTGTTAACCATTTTGGCGCTCATCTGGGGAAGTTCATTCATCTTGATTAAAAGAGGTTTGATCGGTTTGTCGCCGATGCAACTCGGCTCGTTGCGCATCATCTTTTCGGCTTTATTTTTACTGTTGATTGGATTTAGAAGTATTACGCAAATTAAGCAAAATCAGTGGAAGTACATCGCGTTGACGTCGTTGTTTGGGACGTTTATTCCCGCGTTTTTGTTTGCCATTGCGCAAACGCAAATCAGCAGTTCGGTGAGTTCGATTTTAAATTCGTTGACGCCGTTAAATACGTTAATCATTGGCGCAATCGGATTCGGATTAACGTTTAAAAGAACACAAGTTTTTGGCGTCGTAATCGGATTGATTGGCACATTGTTGCTGATTGTAAACGGAGCGATGAATCATCCTAATCAAAATTATTGGTACACGATTTTGATTTTGATAGCTTCGGTTTGCTATGCTACCAATGTGAATTTATTAAAGAAATACTTGTCGGATGTGAAGCCGTTGAGCATTACAACGGGTAACTTTTTGGTGATGATTGTTCCGGCTTTTATAGTGCTTTTTTCAACTGATTTTTTGAGCATTGTACACGAAGTTGAAGTTAAAAATTCAATGCTATACGTGATGATTTTGGGGATAGTCGGCACCGGAATTGCGAACATTATCTTCTTCAAATTGATTCAGATGTCTTCGCCGGTTTTTGCTACATCGGTGACGTATTTGATTCCGGTTGTAGCTTTTTTCTGGGGATTGTTAGATGCAGAAATGTTGACGCCGATTCAGTTTATTGGAGCGTTTATTGTTTTGGCGGGTGTGTATTTGTCGAGTAAGAAATAGATTTCAGAAGGCAGTAGAAAAGAAAGATGTTCAGTTATAGAAGCATTGGGGTGCGTCTTTACATAAGAAAATATAAGGCAGATTTCAGAAGACAGATGTTCAGTTAGAGACGCACTGCAGTGCGTCTTTACAAAAGAAAATATAAGGCAGAATTAAGAAAGCAGAAGTAGTAAGATATCTGGTTAGAGACGCACTGCAGTGCGTCTTTACATAAAATGAGTAAACAAAAAAAGACCGCTATTACTAACGGTCTTTTTATTATTTATAAATGTTTTAATTATTGAAAGTCGGCATCTGAAACACCTTCGTTGATTTTCACATCAGAAATTTTGATGTCCAATTCAAATCCAACATTCATAATTGTGTTGAAAGGAACTTTTACACCTTTAACATCTCTGTAATCGTTGATGTAGGTCATTGATGTTACTTTTTTACCACCTTGATCTTGTGTTTGAGATTCGGCAATTTTCAATCCGGTTTTCACATCATAATACGAAACAGCATCACCATCGGCAACTGCATATGCATCGTTTCCGTTGATAGGTTCAATTCCGGTTAATTTTACGTTTGGTTTAGAAGCTAATGTCAATTCAGAGAACAAAACAGCCGATTCTTTCATTTTAGCTAAATCGTCTCCTTCCAACACTTTTTTCTGTCCTTGTTGTGCCATGTAACCCGAAGTTTCATTCACCACTTGTTTCATCAAACTCATACCTGACATCGATAATTCGACCATCATTTTTCCTTTTGCATCATTTTTAGAAATGTAGCTAAGCGGAGTTGGCGCTTGTGGAATAGTAGTTGAACCTGTCATGAAGATGGTTTTTACAGCACTAACGTTTTTAGCACCACCAATTGCGTTGATGTAATTGTCTAGGACTGTTTTTACTGTAACTCCAGCTGGAACGTCTTTTTTCATTACGGGTTTGTCCACTGGGTTTCCAAATTTATCAAAGAAAAACATTGGAATTTTTAATTTTTCTAAAGCAGGAATTACTTCCGAACCTTTACCTGTAATTACAATACGTAAGTTGTTTTCAAGCACGTATTTGTTCATTACACGCATTACATCATCAGCAGTAACCGCTTGGATATTTTTGATGTAGTTTTCGTAGAAATCAGCCGGTAGACCTTCTGTTTCGATGTTTAATGCATAACGAGCAACGGTTTGTGGTTTTTCAACTTGCATTACAAAACGACCTACATAACCTGCTTTTACATTGTTTAAGGTTTCGTCAGAAACTTTTTCCGTTCTGATGCGTTTGATTTCTTTTAAGAATTCAACCACAGCGCTATCGGTAACAGCGTTACGAACTTGAGAATTCGCTTTAAACTTACTCGCTGTGTATTTGCTTGATCCGATGCTAGAACGTGCGCCATACGTCCACCCATGAGCTTCACGTAAATTCATGTTTAAGTAACTGTTGAAATCACCACCTAAAACTTGGTTCGCTACAATTACTGGAAAATAATCGGGATCAGACAATCTTAATTTCAACGTGTTTACCAATGAAATTTCCGATTGAACCGCGTTCGGCATATCTACAAAATTAATTTGCGTGTATTGAACGTTATTAGGATCCGAATAACTTAATTGTGGAGCTTTCGCTTTCACCCAAGCACCAAATAATTTTTCAACTTGTTTCTTTACGTCTTTGTATTTTACATCTCCAATTACTACTAAATACGCTTTTTCTGGAACGAAATATGAAGCGTAGTTGGCTTTTACATCTGCTAAAGTAACATTGTTGATGGTTTCTTCTGATAAGTATTCACCAGCTGGGTGACCTTTTCCATACACCAATACATTTTCAACTCTTCCCGCAACGGCAGGGACGCTTTTTTCTTGCGTTTTTAATCCTTCGATGAGTTTGTCTTTTTCTTTATCGAATTCTTCTTGAGTGAAATTAGGACGTAATGTACCTTCTGCCATCAATTCTAAAATTCGTTTAGAATATTTAGACAAACCACTTGCAAATGCTCCTGAAGAGTAAAAGTTGATGTTGGCACCTAAAAAGTCGATTTCTTCATTGAATACGTCTTTAGTAATTTTCAATGATCCGTTACCAATTAAACTACTGGTCAAATCATCTACTCCTTTTTTGTTTCCTTCTGCGTAAGGTGCGTTGTCGATAGATAAGTTGTACGAAACTCTAGGTAGCTTGTTGTCTTCCACCACTAAAACCTTTAATCCGTTTGGTAAAACAAAGGAAACTGGTTTTTTGATGTTGATTTTTGGCGCCGGTCCTGGTGAAGGTTGAGGTCTATCTTGTGCTTGCATAGTTAGTGTTAAAAACAAGCTTGTTGCTATAATGAGTATTTTTTTCATGATGTCTTATTGTTTATTTGCTTCAGCTTTATCTTTGGCAGGAACGTAATCTAAAATTAATCGTTGGTTTGGATTGAGGTATTTTTTGGCTACATCACGAATTTCTTCTCTTGTGATCGAGCGATACATTTCAATCTCGGTATTGATTAGATTAATATCGCCGTAAAGCATATAATACGAAGCTAAATTTTCGGCCACACCTTCCACGCTTGCATTGCTGTTTACGTAGTTGTTGTCGAATTTATTTTTTAATTTTAGTAAATCGTTTTCTGAAATTAATTCGTTTTGAAGTTTTACAATTTCCTCATCAATTTCTCTCACTAAATCTTTAGACGTGTTTTCACCTTGAGGCATTCCGTATAAAATGTACATTCCGTAATCCTCTTGAGAATAACTGAACGCACCAATTTGAAGCGCCATTTTTTTATCGTCTACAATTTTCTTGTATAATTTAGAGCTTTTTCCGTCACTTAAATAGGAAGAAATCATATCTAATACACGAGCATCACGTGTTTTCATTGAAGGCGTTCTGTAGGATGCAACTACCATTTCTTTTTGGATGTTTGGATCTTCGTAACGAGCACTCAACGGTTGCGTAATTGGATCTTCTACAAACGTACCTCTTTTGATGTCAACTCCTCTCGGAATTGGCGCAAAATACTTGTTGATCCACGCTTTAGTTTGAGCGATGTCTAATTGACCGGCAACTACCAAAACAGCATTGTTTGGCGAATAGAATTTTTTATTGAACGCTTGGAATTCTTCAAGAGTTGCAGCATCTAAGTGATCCATTGAGCCAATAGTTGACCAACGGTACGGATGCTTCACAAACATATTTTTCTTTACTTCTCCAATTAAGTTTCCGTAAGGTTGGTTGTCCACACGAAGACGTTTTTCTTCTTTCACTACTTCGTTTTGAGTGTCCACACCAATTTGATTGATCACTGGATGCATCAAACGCTCTGATTCCATCCATAAACCAAGTTCTAAACTATTCGATGGGAATACTTCAAAATAATAAGTTCTATCGTCAGAAGTGTTGGCATTGTTGGTTCCACCATTAGAAGTTACAATTTTAAACCATTCACCTCTTTTGATGTTTTGCGTTCCTTCAAACAATAAATGTTCAAAAAAGTGAGCAAAACCTGTGCGTTCTGGGTTTTCATCTTTTGAACCTACATGATACATCACCGAAGTGATTACTACAGGAGCTGAAGGATCATTGTGCAAGATAACGTGCATTCCATTTGGCAAATCGTATTCCTCAAAAGCTACCTTTTGGGCTTGTGCTGTTCCTCCAATCATAAGTAAAGAACTTAAAGCGATTAATGATTTTTTCATAAAAAATATTTCTTTTGTTGATAGCACTATATGTTAAGTAATAGTGTTTTTTGTTACACCAAAAATAACTTTTTTTGTGTAATAATGTAACATTTAACATAAAATTGAGGCTTGTAGAATAACTCGTTGATTATAAAGCAGAAACTTTTTTCAAATCGAGGTTGTGCGTGTAATAAAAAGTTATATATTTGCACACTCAAAAATTAATTAAACAATTTGTTATGTACGCAATCGTAGAGATAGCAGGGCAACAATTTAAAGTAAGCAAAGACTTAAAGGTTTATGTGCACCGTTTAACTAATGAAGAAGGTTCAAAAGTTTCTTTTGACAAAGTTCTTTTATTAGATGACAACGGAAGCGTAACTTTAGGCGCCCCAGCTATAGAAGGTGCTTCAGTAGAAGCCAAAGTGTTACAACACTTAAAAGGTGATAAAGTTATCGTTTTCAAAAAGAAAAGAAGAAAAGGATACAAAAAAAGAAACGGTCACCGTCAGTATTTGACTCAAATCCTAATTGAAGGAATTGTAGCAACTGGCGCTAAGAAAGCCGCTCCAAAAGCTGAAAAAGCTAGTCACGACACTTCGGGACCAAAGGCAGAAGCTAAAGCTCCAAAAGCAGAAAAATTAGTTGAAGTGGTTGAAGAAAAAGCTCCAAAAGCTCCAAAAGCAAAAAAAGGAGACGATTTAGTAATCATTGAAGGTGTTGGTCCTAAAGCTGCAGAAGCTTTAGTAGCTGCTGGAATTGATACATTTGCTAAATTGGCTGCTGCATCTGCTGAAGAAGTAAAAGCTATTTTAGACGCGTCGACTTCTAAAGTACAACATTTAGATCCAACTACTTGGGCGCAACAAGCTCAATTGGCTGCTGATGGTAAAATGGACGAATTAAAACAATTACAAGACGAATTAAACGGCGGTAAAGCAGTTTAATTTTAGTATTAACTTATAAAACCAAAACATCATGGCTCACAAGAAAGGTGTCGGTAGTTCGAAGAATGGTAGAGAATCACATTCGAAACGTTTAGGCGTTAAGATTTATGGTGGTCAAGCTGCAATTGCGGGTAACATTATCGTAAGACAAAGAGGTTCAAAGCATAATCCAGGTGAAAATGTTTACATGGGTAATGATCATACTTTGCACGCTAAAGTAGATGGAGTTGTACAATTTCAGAAAAAGAGAGACAACAAATCGTTTGTTTCAATTATTCCTTTTGTAGAAGCATAATCGATCTCAAATTATACTAAACCCGTTCAGAAATGAATGGGTTTTTTTATGGGTATAAGTGGAATAGTTTTTGAGAATAATGGACTTACAGTTGTATCTGACGTTCGAGTTGCTGTTCTAAGGAAATAAAGGTTTCGGTTCGTGAAACGCCGTCGATGGGTTGGATTTTTTTGTTTAACAATTGCATCAAATGTTCGTTATCACGGCAGATGATTTTGATGAGAATACTCCAATTTCCTGTTGTATAATGACATTCGAGCACTTCTGGAATTTTTTTGAGTTCGCGAACGGCTTCCGAATTACTCGCGGCTTTTTCCAAATAAATGCCAATGAATGCCATCGTTTTATAACCCAATACTTTGTTGTTTACGATGAATTTCGAACCTGAAATCACGCCGGCTTCTTCGAGTTTTTTTAGTCGTTGGTGAATCGCCGCACCTGAAATTCCGATTTTGTTGGCAATTTGAAGGATGGGTTTTCGGGCGTCTTCCATTAAAAAACGCAAGATTTCTTTGTCTATTCCATCAATTTCTATTTGAAGTTGGTTTATTTTCATGGGTTTTTGAGTTTCTTTATAAGACAAGCTAAAGCTTGTTTACCTCAAGCCAACTGGGCTTGCTCCTTTTAATTTGCTTTGCCAGTTCGCTGCGCTCGGGTCAAATCATCAATTTCTATTTGAAGCTGGTTTATTTTCATTGGCTGTATATTTAAAGCAAAAGTAGGGATTTTGTTTTAAATTGAAAGTTAATTTCACCACGAAGACACTAAGAAGGCACAAAGTTCACCAATTAAGTGTAGTAACTAGCCCCGATTGCAGCAAGTATCTTTTTTTGTTAAAAATTTTATCTTTTTTGCGTTGGGTTTGTGACAAAAAAGATTGCTTCGCCAATTCACTTCGTTCGTGTCTGCGGAAAGCGGGAAATAGCTTCTAAAAATTTTAATTCGTAGTCACTAATTTATCGGGATTGTAGCCAATATAGGGCATTACGGTTTCTTTGAAAACTACGCCGTAGTCTTCGAGTTCTTTCAGGATGGGTTCGTAGACTTCTTTGCGGATTGGCAATTGTACGCCTGGTGTTTTGATGTTTCCGTTTAGGATTTGCAAAGTCGCCATAGCAACCGGTAAGCCCACTGTTTTGGCCATTGCTGTATAGGTTTGATCGTCGCCGATGCAGACCATTTTGGAGTCGATTTGTTGTTCTTTTCCGTTGAGTTCAAAGCCAAATTTGTGGTACATGACGATCATGTCTTTGTCGTCGGGTTGTAACGTCCACGAATCATTGAGTATGCGTTCTAAGATTTGTGCTGGCGTCGCATTTTTGAGTCCGATTTTCTTATTCGGATTGAATAAATCGAGTTCCAACAATTTGTCCCACATGATGTCGTCTTGCTCGATGTTGAGCGCCAAACGGGTTTTTATTTCGACTGAATCGGTGGGGTGAAAGGGTAAAAACGAATTGGTGAAATCGCGGAAACTCATGGTTTCAGAATTCTCCATGGCGTAGGTGTCGTCGGTCATTCCGAGTTGTACAAACATATTCCATGCTTTGGAGAAACCGACTCTACGGATGGTTCCGCGGTACAAAGTGAGTACGTCATCTAAACCATATACGCTCCGGTATTTTAGCGAATCGCGGTTGGCGTATCCTTCAAATTTTCCGTAACCTTCTACTAGTAGAAATTCGGTTCTTCTGAACAATTTGTGGTACGGAATGTATTTGTATTTTCCTTCTTGGATGAATTTGGCAGCGCCACCTTGTCCGGCCAATACCACATTTCGTGGAGCCCAAGTGAATTTGTAGTTCCATAAATTGGTATCCGATTCGGGCGCGACTAATCCGCCACAAAACGATTCGAACAACAACATTTTTCCGCCTTTTTCTCTGATTTCGTCAAGCACTTTCATAGCGCTCATATGGTCAATTCCGGGATCGAGACCAATTTCGTTCATAAACACCAAATTGTTTTCTTTGGCTGCTGCGTCTAAACTTTGCATGGCATCCGAAACATACGAAGCCGTTACCATGTGTTTTTTGAAAGTAATGCAATCTTTAGCAACTTCAATGTGCATGTGAGCGGGCAACATCGAGATGACAATATCGGCTTTTTGGATTTCAGCGTGACGTTGTGCTTGGTTGTTGATATCAAGTTGAATGGCCGTTGCGTTCGGATGATTGTTGGTTTTTCGTTGGGCTAATTCTAACGATAAATCGCCTATGGTTACGTGCAGATTTTGTTCGTTGGACTTATTTAAAAGATATTGAATTAACGACGAGGCCGAACGGCCAGCGCCTATGATTAGAATGTTTCTCATGGTTTATGTATACTTGACGGCAAAATTAGATAAAAAATATTTAATTCTGATTCAAAGTTTGGTATAACCGCTAAGGCGCAAAGGGCGGAAGGATTTTTTTAAACTAAGTTGTTTATTTATGTATTTAAAGATACGCACCATAGTGTGTTTTTATCTGTTTCGGGACAGAAATGCTATGGTTTATTTTTACATGGAATAGTAGGAACTATAAATGAAAAGACGTACTGCAGTGCGTCTTTTCAAGTTTATTTATAAGGTTTAATTTTTTGAAATCTATATGGTGAAGTATAAGTTTTTCCAATTATTCCAACCCTTCCAATTCTTCTAATTCTTGTTTGGCTTCTTGTTTGGTTTCGATTTTTTGTTGTTCGAATTGTTGATCAACGGCAACTTCGTCTTTGAAGAAAAAGGTTTTAACCAACACGACGGCAGCACATAAATAGGTAATCATGAACAATCGTTTCGGCCAAACACGCAGGTTTACTTCCGATTTCATAAACGTAATAATCAAGCAAACCAATGCCAATCCAATTGGAACAAAAGCAAGTGTGTCAAGCGGTAATGCAGAAAATAGTATGCTTAAAGCAGTGAAAATGTAGGATAGGATTAAAAATATTTTTCTCATAACTATATTCCAGTTGCAGAAGTTAACGTCAATTGTCCGGTTCCAACGGGTATGCTAAATTTCATTAGAGCGGGAACTTTTTTTGCATCAGCAGTCAACCAAATTAAATTTTTGTCTTTTCCTTTTAAAGCATCCGTTTTGGCTCCGATAGAAAGTTTGTAACACAATTTATTACCTAAATTTCCTGCTTTTACTGTTTCCGTTCCCATATACTTTAAAGTAACTGGAATTTGTTTTTCGTCAAAAACAATCATAAAGGATTGCGATTGCCCTTCTTTAAATTTAGAAAAATCGATGGCTCTTACTTTGTACAATAGCGAGATTACATCTTGAGTAGAACCTCCAATAGTAAATGTTTTGGTTGTTTCTGGTCCTTTTCTTTTTTTAACGGTACTCGTTACGGTAGTTCCTTTAAAAGCGTATTTTTCTTTTTTGATGTATCCGCCTTCGTCAATACTTCTTTTATAGAGGCTTGGTTTTAGGGTAGTCGGATTCACATACGCCTCGTAAATATCTCTAATTTTAAAAAAACTATCCCACTTACTAAAAGTACTTAATTCACAATTTAGATGAAGATAGGAGTTTTTAGATGTAGATACCATTTCGGTCGACATGGTTACTTGTGCCAATTGAGTCATTAAGCCGCTCATGTTGTAGGAACCAGCAAACACTAATTTTTCACCAGAAGGAATTGCTTCTTCTCTTTCAGGAGCAAAAGAGCAGAGAATCAACAGGCATACCATAGAGAAAAGTACTTTCTTCATAATTTAAATATTTTAAGGTGCAAATATAAAATTTTACGTTTGTTAAATTCCAAAAGAAAACATAAAAGTCCTTTCGGATTAGTGTAATAAGCAATAAATTTGCCAAAAAGTAGTATCATGGATAAGAAAATTATTTCTGCAGCGGGTTTTTTCGGAATGACGGCAATTATTTTAGGAGCATTCGGTGCGCATGCTTTGAAAAAAACGTTGACAATTGATCAATTGACCAGTTTTGAAACAGGAGTGAAATATCAAATGTACCACGCTTTATTTCTGCTTTTTTTGGGATTAAATCAACACATTCCAATTCCAATTAAAAGAACTGTTTATGTATTGGTTTTAATTGGGATTATTCTGTTTTCAGGGTCCATTTATTTACTTTCTACAACCGCTGTAACTTCGGTTAATTTCAAATCAATTGGCTTTGTAACTCCGATTGGAGGCCTTCTTTTAATTGCTGCTTGGGGCTTTTTAATGGTGCATTTTTTGAAGAAAAAGTCATAATTTATTGATTAACTACAACGTTGTACTATTTAATTTTTTACCTTTGCAGTCAATTTAATAATTGCAACACATTACAATTTTATGGAAAATACTGCTCAATTTACGAAATCGATTTCGTTAAGCCAATACGGAATCAATGATGTTTCAGAAATTATTTACAATCCATCTTTTGAATTTTTATATAATGAAGAGTTAAGTCCGACATTACAAGGATATGAAAAAGGGCAGCTTACCGAACTTGGAGCTGTGAATGTAATGACAGGAGAATTTACCGGTCGTTCACCAAAAGACAAGTACATTGTTAAAGACAGCATCACCGAAAATACGATATGGTGGAATTCAGATAAAGCCGCCAACGACAACAAACCTATTTCACAAGAAACATGGAATGCCTTAAAGGAAACTACTGTTAATCAACTTTCAGGAAAACGATTATTCGTGGTAGATGCTTTTTGTGGAGCGAATGAAAATACCCGTCTTAAAGTACGATTCATTATGGAAGTTGCCTGGCAAGCGCACTTTGTAAAAAATATGTTCATCCGTCCAACGGAACAAGAATTGGAACAATTTGGAGAACCCGATTTTATTGTAATGAACGGTTCTAAAACATCCTTTAAAGACTATGCCGCACACGGATTGAATTCAGAAGTCTATGTTGCTTTCAATCTTACTGAAAAAATTCAAATTATTGGAGGTACTTGGTACGGTGGCGAAATGAAAAAAGGATTGTTCTCGATGATGAACTATTATTTGCCTTTACAAGGAATTGCTTCGATGCACTGTTCGGCTAATAAAGGAAAAGATGGAGATGTTGCGGTGTTCTTCGGATTATCGGGAACAGGAAAAACCACTTTATCTACCGATCCAAAACGTGAATTAATCGGAGACGACGAACACGGTTGGGACAACGATGGAGTTTTTAATTTTGAAGGCGGATGTTATGCAAAAACCATCGATTTAAGCGCTGAAAACGAACCCGACATTTACGGCGCCATCAAAAAAGATGCGTTATTAGAAAACGTAACCGTTGATGCCAATGGAAAAATTGATTTCAAAGATGGTTCAGTTACTCAAAATACTCGAGTTTCCTATCCAATCAACCACATACACAATATAGTAAAACCGGTTTCAAAAGCAGGTCACGCTACCAAAGTAATTTTTTTAACGGCTGATGCATTTGGAGTAATGCCGCCCGTTTCAAAATTAACTCCCGAGCAAACTAAATATTATTTCCTTTCCGGATTTACAGCTAAATTAGCAGGAACCGAACGCGGTGTAACACAACCAGAACCAACCTTTTCAGCGTGTTTCGGAAAAGCATTTTTATCGTTACATCCAACTAAATACGGAGAAGAATTGGTAAAGAAAATGGAGCAGCACAATGCTACCGCTTACATGGTCAATACGGGTTGGAACGGAACCGGAAAACGAATTTCAATTAAAGATACTCGTGCCATTATTGACGCCATTTTAGATGGTTCGATCGAAAATGCAGAAACCAAAACAATCCCAACGTTTAATTTTGTAGTTCCAACATCGTTGCATGATGTAAATCCTGCGATTTTAGATCCTAGAGATACGTATGCTGATGCTTCGGAATGGCAAACTAAAGCTGCTGACTTAGCCGCTCGATTCATTAAGAATTTTGCACAATATACAGATAATGCTGAAGGTCAGAATCTGGTGAATGCAGGTCCACAATTGTAAATTAGAACTCAATCCTAATAAAAAAGTCTCACCGTTGAAGTGAGACTTTTTGTTTATATATAATTAAAATAATTATTTTCCTTTATTCGCTTCGGCTATGTATTTTTCCAAAGCCATAGTCATCGAAGGCGTTTCTGGTGTTGGTGCCATGATATCGATTCGTAAACCATGTTCTAACGCTTCTTTTTGAGTCGTGCTTCCAAATACCGCAATGCGTGTGTTATTTTGTTTGAAATCAGGGAAATTTTTAAATAACGATTTGATTCCGGTTGGACTAAAAAAGGCCAAAACATCATAATAAACATCAGCTAAATCAGATAAATCACTCATCACCGTTTTGTAAAACGTACTGGGTGTCCAATTTACTTTTAGGTTGTTAAGCGTTTGCGGAATATCAGCATTCAACTGATCCGAAGAAGGAAGTAAATATTTCTCTTCTTTGTATTTTTTAAACAACGTAGACATATCGACAAAGTCTTTTTGTCCGACATAAATCTTACGCTTTCTGTACACTACGTATTTTTGAAGATAGTAAGCAATGGCTTCCGATTGACAAAAATACTTTAAGTCTTCAGGAACTTTATACCTCATTTCTTCCGCCACTCTAAAAAAGTGGTCGACAGAGTTTTTACTGGTCAATATTATGGCCGTAAATTGGTTTAAATCGATTTTCTGTGCCCGAACATCTTTGGCGCTGACACCTTCTACGTGGATAAAAGAACGAAAATCTATTTTTACCTTGTGTTTCTGTTGAATATCGTGGTAAGGCGAGTTCTCAACTTTAGGCTCTGGTTGCGATACGAGTATCGTTTTAACTTTCAAATTTGACATTCTTATCCTCTTAATTTTGTAATCCAATAATATAGGAAATAGTATGGCCCTATTTCGAGAGCGCAAAGATATAAAATAAAATAAAACAACTTACTTATTATTAAGTTTTGATACATCTTCAATGAAAATAGATAAGTTAGTGCGTTTATTACCAATAAAATAGTGATTAATGCGTAAAGTAATGAATCTGTTAAGATATCATTATAGTAAAGTACGATAGTAACCGGTAAAAGCAACACTCCTAGATACGTTCGGAAACTAACTTTCTGTAAATTAAAGCCTTCAATAAGTTCTTCAATTCCAAAAGTCGTGGCAATAATCCGTTCCACTAAAAATTTAGATAGAATGAAAATGGTTAAAAACGTAAAAATCTGAACAAACAATACCCAATCTGTCTTTAATCCATATCCTAAATGATGGAAGATCAATTGGATCAAAAAAGTCAGTGAAATTAGGTTAGTCGTGAATAAAAAAATAGTGAAACCACCCATCAGGTGATTACTCTCTTTATAAATTTTCAAGTATTTATCGGAAATAATCAAACGGATAAAATCGTGAAACCGATTTTCAAATAACGAACGCGTCAAAACAATTAACCCAAACGATACAATAAAAAGAACGGTAGCCCAATCTTTATTTTCAACAATTCTGGGATGTAATTCAAGTGCTGTCATTGGCGCAAAATTACTAAAAAATACTTTTCTTAGACTATTATAATATTATTAAGATTATCAAGTTATAAAATAAGTATTTTTGCAACTATTATTTAAGCGTTACTTATGAATTGCGGCATTGTAATTATCCCTACTTACAACGAAATAGAAAATATAGAAAGCATCTTACGTGCCGTATTTTCGTTACACAAATCATTTCATGTTCTAGTTGTGGATGATAATTCGCCCGACAAAACAGCCGAAAAAATACAACAACTCCAACTTGAATTTCCCAACAGTTTGTTTTTAGAACAACGCGCCAAAAAATCGGGATTGGGAACAGCCTACGTGCACGGATTCAAATGGGCGTTGTCTAGAGATTATGAATACATTTATGAAATGGACGCCGACTTCTCGCACAACCCCAACGATTTAGAACGCCTGTACGAAGCCTGTCATTTTGAAACCGCCGATTTAGCCATTGGTTCACGCTATGTAACCGGAGTAAATGTCGTAAATTGGCCGTTGAGCAGAGTTTTATTGTCGTATTTTGCCTCCGTATATGTGCGAATGGTAACCGGAATGAAAATCATGGACGCCACGGCAGGTTTTATTTGTTACCGCCGCCAAGTATTGGAAACCATCAACCTCGATAGAATCAAATTCATCGGATATGCCTTTCAAATTGAAATGAAATACCGAACTTTCGCCAAAGGGTTTGTAATCAAAGAAATACCCGTTATCTTTACCGATAGAACGAAAGGCCAATCAAAAATGAGCGGCGCCATAATCAAAGAAGCTGTTTTCGGAGTGCTATCACTGCGCATCAAAAAGTTTTTTAATCAATTATAAGGATGAACACTGTACTAATAAAGAATGCGAAGATTGTAAATGAAGGGATTATTTTTGAAGGCGATGTTCTTATAGAAGGCGAATTCATTACCGAAGTCGCTGAAAGCATCAGTGCCAAATCGGCCAATTGTAAAATAATCGATGCACAAGGAAATTACTTAATTCCGGGTGCCATAGACGACCAAGTTCATTTTAGAGAACCAGGATTAACGCACAAAGGGGATATTGAAAGCGAATCGCGTGCTGCTATTGCGGGCGGAATCACCTCATTCATCGAACAACCCAATACGGTTCCCAATGCCGTTACGCAAGAATTATTAGAAGAAAAATACCAAATAGCTGCTCAACGTTCGTACGCGAATTATTCGTTTATGATGGGTGGAACTAATACCAATTTAGAAGAAATTCTAAAAACAAACCCGAAAAACGTAGCCGGAATTAAGTTGTTCTTAGGTTCGTCAACCGGAAATATGTTGGTCGACGACGAAGAAACTCTTGAAAAAATATTCTCATCGACCAAAATGCTCATCGCTGTGCATTGCGAGGATGAAGCAACTATTAAAGCTAATTTGGAAAAATATACAGCCGAATTTGGCGAAGATGTTCCTGTAACCGTTCATCATTTGATTCGAAGTGAAGAAGCGTGTTATTTGTCGTCGTCCAAAGCCATCGCCTTAGCCAAAAAAACGGGTGCGCGTCTGCACGTTTTTCACCTGTCTACAGCCAAAGAAATGGAATTGTTTACCAACACTATTCCGCTCGAAGAAAAACAAATTACCGCCGAAGTATGCATTCATCATTTATGGTTTACCAACGATGATTACGCCACAAAAGGAAACTTTATCAAGTGGAATCCAGCTGTAAAAACAGAAGCCGATCGCGATGCCTTGTGGAAAGCACTTTTAGACGATACGATTGACGTCATTGCCACCGATCACGCGCCGCATACGTTGGAAGAAAAATCAGGCAACTATTTGAAAGCACCATCGGGCGGACCATTAGTGCAACACGCTGTGGTAGCCATGTTTGAAGCATTTCATCAAGGAAAAATCTCAGTCGAGAAAATCGTTGAAAAAATGTGTCACAATCCGGCCAAAATTTTTAAAATTGAAAAACGCGGATTCATCAAAGAAGGATATTACGCCGATTTAGCCATCGTCGACGCGGCAAAACCGTGGAGTGTTAAAAAAGAAAATATTTTATACAAATGCGGTTGGTCGCCGTTGGAAGGTACCAATTTTAAATCGCGCGTGATGTATACGTTGGTCAATGGACAAATCGTAAATCAAAACGGAGTTCTAAAAGAAATCAAAGCGGGAAAACGATTACTTTTTGATCGATAATCATTCAATTTTGATACAGAAATTAAACAATAGTATGAAAAACGTAATCCTTATATTCTTACTTATTTTGTCAGTAAGTTGCAACAACAACAAACTCGAAAAACCTAAAAATTTAATTGAGGAAGATCAAATGGTCGAGATTATTTATTCGATTTCTTTGTTGGATGCTATGAAAAATCAAGGCATTCCTTCTCAATCAAAATATCCCACCAACACCGAATTTTTAAAATCTAAATTCAAGGTCGACAGTCTAACTTTTGCTAAAAGTTCGCAGTATTACGCTTCCGATTATAAAAAGTATAAGGAAATGTATGAGGAAGTCAAAAAACGCTTAGAAGAAGATACCAAAAAACTAAACGGCGGAAAACCCGTTACTCCGAATGCAGAACAAGGTATCGTTAAGTAATTTTTGAAGCGTCCCGAAGTTTCGGGAGGCTTGGGCATTTTTGCAAGCTGTATTCCCGCTTTACATTGCAATTCCGCTGCGCTTCATTTCCATTGCACACGAGCGAAGCGAACTGGCGAAGCAATCGGGGCTAAAGAGTAAATTTTTTGGTGTAAAATTATTATTTCTAAACACTTTTCTTAAAATAATCCGCTACCGTATCCAAATAGGAATCAATAGGTTTAAAAGTGTAATTCAAGTGGTGTTTTACTTTTTCATTCGAAATCACATCGGTATTCAAAAGCGATTGCGCTGCGTGTTTCGACAATTTTCTTTTGGTTCTAAATACTAATGAAAACAACCAATCCAAACGCCAACCCAAGTTTAAAATCCACGGCTTGGCTTCGATGCTAGGTTGTGATGCTCCAATTTTTTCGGCAATCGTATAAATGATGTCTTTGTAGACGCGATTTTCAGCAATCACCGTAAACCGTTGGCCGTTCGTTTCCGAGTTCATCAACAGTCGCATGATGTTGACTACATCGGTTACTGCAACATAACCCGACGAACCCAAGGTATAAAACGGGAATCCTTTTTGTATGGAAGTAAAAAACGCACAACTTCCCTGACTCCAATCGTTGTGGGTGGAAGCCGGACCAAAAATTACACCCGGATTGACAATGACGACTTCCAAGCCTTCTTGATGACCACGCCAGACTTCCATTTCGGCACCGTATTTTGAAATTGCATAATCGCTGTGCAACACTTCCGGATTCCATTCGGAAGCTTCCGAAACAAACGATTCGTTTTGAGCTAGGTCGCCCAAAGCCGCGATTGAACTCACATGACACAGTTTTTTGACGTTTTTATCAATACAAAAATTAACGATGTTTGCCGTTCCTTCAATGTTTATTTTTCGGAGTTCGTTTTCTTCGTTAGGATTGAACGAAATTTTGGCAGCGCAATGATAAACGGAGGTCACATGTACAAACGCAAGTTCCAACGACGGAATGTCGGTGATATCGCCTTGCATCCATTCAATGTGCGAAAATAATTCGCCTTTGTGGTACAACTCAAATAGCGATTTTGTTTTCTGAATGTGCGACTCCTTTCGGTAGATCGCACGCAAGTTGTATTCGCCCATTTCGAGTAAATGCAGCAACAAATGTGCGCCGACCAAACCTGTTCCGCCAGTGATTAAAATCATAGTACAAAGGTAACAATTAATAAAATTTATAGTGTAACAATTTATGAACGGTATAATTTTTTTCAAATTGACACATTTTCACATTGTCTAATTGCATTATATTTGCGCAACTTATTAGAATAACGATGAAGAATTTAGTTCAAGAATTGCAATGGCGCGGATTGGTGCACGATATGATGCCCGGAACAGAAGAACAATTGTGCAAAGAAATGACGACGACCTATATTGGTTTTGATCCGACGAGCGATTCGTTGCATATTGGAAGTTTGGTGCCGATTGTTTTGTTGGTTCATTTAAAGAATTTCGGACACAAACCGATTGCTTTGGTGGGCGGCGCAACCGGAATGATTGGTGATCCATCGGGTAAATCGGACGAACGAAATTTGTTGGACGAAGCCACTTTGGAAAAAAATGTAGCCGGAATAAAAGCCGTGCTGTCGCGTTTTTTAGACTTTAATGACACGAATGCGGATGCGCCGATTTTGGTCAATAATTACGATTGGATGAAGGACTTTTCGTTCATCAATTTTGCCCGTGAAGTGGGAAAACGCATTACCGTGAATTACATGATGGCAAAAGATTCGGTGAAAAAGCGTTTGAGTGGCGAAACTGGAGAAGGAATGAGTTTTACCGAGTTTACGTACCAATTGATTCAAGGATATGATTTTCATTATTTATACAAAACCTATAATTGTTTGTTGCAAATGGGCGGAAGTGATCAATGGGGAAATATTACAACTGGAACCGAATTGGTGCGCAGAATGAACGGCGAAGGCGCCAAAGCGTATGCGATGACGTGTCCGTTGATTACTAAAGCCGACGGTTCGAAATTCGGGAAAAGCGAAGGTGGAAATGTATGGTTGACTTCCGATAAAACTTCGGTATATAAATTCTACCAGTTTTGGGTGAATACTACCGATGTGGATGCCGAGAAATACATTAAAATATTTACGTTTTTAGATCAAAATACGATTGAACAATTGATTGCTGAACATCAAGCAGCGCCGCATGTACGGGTGTTGCAAAAGCGTTTGGCAGAAGAAGTAACGACTTTTGTTCACGGAAAAGACGAGTTGGAAAAAGCGATTTTTGCTTCGAATGCCTTTTTTAGTCCGACGATGGACGATTTAGCACAATTGGACGATGCCACTTTTGTGGAAGTTTTCGATGGTGTTCCGAGTGCTGAAATTTCGAAAGCTGATTTTTCAGAAGGATTGGACATGATTGCGGCATTGTCTGCAAAGACTGGTTTTTTACCTTCGAACAGTGAGGCACGACGCGAGTTGAAACAAAATGCAATTTCGTTAAATAAAGCAAAAGTTACCGAAGAGTACGTAATTACCGAAAAGGATTTGGTGAAAGGTAAATTTTTGGTGCTGCAAAAAGGCAAGAAAAATTATTATTTAATTACAATAGTTTAAATCTTAAAAGACGCTGAATGGCGTCTTTTTTTTATAGACGTTATTCATCAAAATGAAAAGGCATTGTATTGGAGACGTTGGTGCTGTTGAAGAATAAGGATTTGTCATATTCAAAACCTTCGGTTGAATCAAAGTACAAATAGTCGTAATCCAATGTAGAAAATGAAAGTTCGATTGCGTATTTATTTTCTACATCCAAATAGTATTCGGAATCTTCATTTTTGAAATAACGTTCTTTGTCCCAATGCAAAATGAGTTGGTAGTGCTGGGTTTCTTTGGGTTCTAATGTTTTGAGCGTTTTGTAAATGATGTTGTTTTCAAAAAGGCGAATTATTTTATAATTAGGTTCTCTTCTTTCGATTATTTTCTCCAAACAAATGGGGTGAATTTTTAGCTTTTTGAATTCGGGATTATTCTTTATTGCCTCTTCTTCTGCTTCTGTTTTTGAATTTCTAAAATCGGTAATAAATTTATTAACCGATGGATAGTCGTAATTTTTTAGAAAGATAAAATTCTTTACTGCATGATCATCTTGATATAGTATTGGGTACATTCGGTTTGTACGTACACCCGTAATTGTGTCGTTGTTGGTTGTATCAAGTAGGAATGAAATTTTCTTATCCGTCAGGTTTTTTATGTGATAATGGACTACGTATTTTCTTTCGTTCGCAGTTGAATCAGAAACCGTAATGGAATCAATTTTCAATTCGATGGTCGAATTTTGTGAAAACAAAAAGGAAGAGAATAAAAGAAAAAACAGAATGACTCGCATGGTTCGATTTAGAACTTTAACGGCTAAATCTTTAGTTTATTTTGGAAAAAATTATAAAACCATTAAATTACAACCGCGAATATCAGAATTATCAAAACGGCCCAATACTTCAAACGAGTTGTTGGGATATTTTTTCCCTAAATCTTGAGTAGCGATAAACGAACACGAATTAATGTTGGCCAAGTCGATGACATTGATTCCGCCTGTTTTACCATAATCAACATAAGTTAACGCATCTTCGGTATCGCGAATCAACACCGACATCCAATTCGGACATTCGAAAATCCCGTTGCCCAATGAATAGGCTTGAGAAAGCAATTCGGTCATTCCGTATTCGGAGTGAATGCTGTTGACGCCAAATCCGTTGCATAAAATTTCATGCAATTCTTCCCGAATCATTTCTTTACGTTGGCCTTTCATTCCGCCTGTTTCCATGACAATGGTGTTCTTCAATTTGAATTTTTGGAGTTCAATCAAATCGAGTAAAGCATACGTTACGCCAATTAAAAGTACATTCTGACCCGAAGCATCGAGTTCGGTTAGTTTAGCTGTTAATTCGTCGTAGTTGTGTAAATAAAACCCGCTGTTTGGATTGTTGGATTGTTCGATTAAATCGTTTACCATATAAATCAACGACGAACCTTCGCGTTCCAAATAGGATGGAAGCAAGGCTAAAACGGCGTAATCTTCGATGTTTCCGTAAAATTCAGAAAAGGCGTTTCGGTAGCTTTCTTCGTATATAGAGAGGTCGGTGACTAAATGTTTGCTGGTGATCATTCCAGTAGTTCCGCTGCTGGTGAATGTTTGTTGAATGGCGTCTGCAGAAGAAATCACCTCATGACTTTTAAAAAATTGTATGGGTAAAAACGGAATCTGGTGTAGTGATTTCACACTTCCTTTTTCGATGTTTAACAACTCGCAAAAAGCACGATACACCTCATTGTTTTCGTATTGAAAACGAAACACTTTTAAAGCGACTTTTTCAAATTGCTTTTGATTGGAAATGGTGAATATATCGTTTGAGGTTATCAACTATTTTTTTACAAATATAAGTAACCCTTTCAGAGTTTAAAACTCTGAAAGGGTTTTTACTAAAAAAGCCCTAACTTTCGTTAGAGCTTTTTATTTATATTTTAAAAACTAATTATTCGATAATTAATTTTTTGGTAGCTGTTTTACCGTCTTCAGTGATTTTAACAATGTATAAACCGCTGTTTAAGTTAGCTGCATTGATTTCAGTTGATGAAGTAGTAGTGTTCAAAACTTGTTTTCCTAAAATGTCATACACGGTGATGTTTTTAACAGCGTTTAAAGCCGTTTCAACATAGAAGATACCAGTTGTTGGGTTAGGATATACATTTAAACCAGCAATTTCGTTTTGAGAAACAGAAAGAGTGCCATTAGTCACATCAGACCATGTAGTTCCAATTCTAAGTTCATCAATTAGAAGACTCGGTGTTTCTGTGTTGCTGTCTTGTCTTAAGAAGAAAGCATCAATAGCAGTTAAATCAGTTCCTGTATGTGAATCTGTAAGAGTTGCAGCAGGTTGAGCAGCGTTTACAACAGGATTAATCCATAAATTAACTGTATCATCAGAAGCAGTAGCAATATCTCCATAGGTGTAACCTACTACAACAAAATAAGTTGTACCCGTTGCATAAGTAGCAGTTGTATACGTTGTATTAGCTGCATTAGCCGTTCTTACTTCTAATCCTATGTTAAAGTTTGTGTCATCAACTCTTTTCGTCCATAAAGTAGCGCCTAAAGTAGTTGTTCCATTACCAAAACCAGAGATATATCCTCCATCAGCATTGGTAACACCTACCATTGAATTAACATTTAAAAGATAAGAATAATATACTGTTCCCGATGCAGTTGATGTAATTGGACTAAAACAATCAATGCCATCTGCTTCTAAAAGAACTCTGTTTCCTGATGTTGTAAAACCTGGATAGGTTAAACTTCCGTCACCTGTAGTAATAATGTTGTCGCCTGAGTTTACATTAGTCCATTTTGGAGAAGCGCCTAAATTTGCTGCTTCAGCATAGTTGAACGACTCAACGTAAGGCAATGTATTGATTGGGTCACATTCTGGAGACGAAGCAGTAACTGTAAAATTACAAGTTACACCTACGATAGTTGCAGAAAAAGCTACTCCTTCAGTAACACCCGAAACAGTAATGTTTCCAACTGCAGTTGTAGTAGGATTGTCACCTCCAACAGTTCCTTGGTTAGGAGTAATAGTATACGTACCGTTTCCAGCTCCGGTGTAAGGAATAGTTACAGTATAAGTATCAGCAGCTTCAGTAGTTGCATCACAAGCCGTAGTTGGAGCGCCTAAAACCAAAGTACACGATGCAGAAACGCTACTTAATTTTATATCGTCAAGTCGGTATTGTAATGTTGTAGCAGAAGAAAAGCGAATGGCTAAATCAGCTGCGGATGGAATGACACCACCACTAATTGTTGCTAAAGTCCAACCTGTTCCAGATGGTGTGTACGTGATTGGAGTCCATGTTGAACCGTTATTGGTACTTACTTCAATAGTTAATACGTTGGTAACAGCAGTTGGTGTGTTTACACCAAATGAAAGTTGAAGATCAGCTGTGTTGTAGGCTGAAGTGTTTAAATTGTCAATTTGAAAGAATTCGTCAACAGCGTTGATAAAAACATTTCCGCTACCTGATACACCTGTATAGCCAGAAGAAGGCAATGACGTTCTTACGTCGGCAGTTCCAGTATATTCAATAGGTAAGCCATTTTGAAAAGTCGCTGGAGCAGTTCCTGTTGCATAGGCTGCAATTCCAGTGTTTCCAGTTGGAGTTCCCATGTTTTCAGAATAAAAAGTCTGTCCGAAAGACACAGAAGTTACTACTAATACTAGTAAAGAGTAAATTTTTTTCATGTTTTAAAAATGTAAAATTAGACCGCAAAGATAAGGACAATTTTTAGATTTAAAAATTATCTAAAGTAAAATAATAGTTAAAATAAGGTATTTAACTATCTGACAATTAATTTTCTAGTAGCAGAAGAATCGCCTTCTTCGATTTTAATAATGTACACACCTGGAGAAAGTGAACTTACATTCAATTCTTTAGAAGTCAGTTGAGTGAGTACTTTTTTTCCAAGTACATCAAAAATGGTGACTTGTTTGTCAGAACTTGATTTTGATGTAATGTAAATCTTCCCATTGCTCACAGGATTTGGGTAAAAACTCAATCCTTCAATAGTAGATTCTTGAGGTCTAGGTTTGCCTTCTTGCGCAGAAGCATTTGTCACTGCGATAGTTAAGAAGAAAAGGATAATATAAAAGTAATTTTTTACCATGATTTCAATTTGGTTAGTACAAACATAAAAAAAATATTTCAAAAACAATGCCAATAACTGAAAATTAACAGCTTTTGTGATTCGTATCCATTAATCGGACATTATGAAATTAATTAAATTCTTGTTTCCAATGTTAAATTTTACTCAATGTTACCAAATTGTTAAGTAAAAGTTTTTTTATTGTAAAATAATTAATACATTTGTTATCGTATTATTAATTAAAAACCCCAAGAGTATGAAAAAGTTTCTTTTAATTGTAGCTGTAATGGTATCAGGATTAGTATTTTCTCAAGAAAACAACCCTGTTTTGGAAGCTGAAGGACAATTAGTAAAAGCTACGTATCATTATGATAATGGTAACGTACAACAAGTAGGTTATTTTAAAGATGGAAAATTAGATGGAAAGTGGACGTCATATGATGCAAACGGTAATGTAAAAGCTATCGCGGAATATACAAACGGAGCAAAAACTGGAAAATGGATGTATTTTTCAAATAGCGTTTGTATTAATGAAGTAGATTTTTCTGATAATAGAATTGTAGCCGTAAAAAAATTAAATCAAAATGCGGTTGCCGTGAAGAATTAAGTTTTTTAAACAATTTTTAAAATGCATAAAAAAAGCTCATCGAAAGATGAGCTTTTTTATTTTACTTTATTTTTATTATTGGATCAAATTCACTCCTTCAACTATTGCCCATGCTCCAGCAGTTAAAGTTGCTCCTGTTGCCGTTGAGTTGGTAGTGTACTGACCAGAAGGAAATACCACTGTGAAGGTTCCAACTCCAGCAAATTCAGAAGTTCCATCGTTGATTTTAACATTAGTTAGTTTAATCTTACTAGCACTTACTTGATTTGTGTTTGTTCCAGCATCCTGAATTCTTACTGCTGTTGCTCCAGCTGTAGTATAACCAGAAATTAAGATGTTTGAGAAATCTCCGTTACCTTCTTTTTTAAATTGAATGGCATCGTATTCAGCGGCAGAACTACCACCTTCTGTTACGGTTCCTGCAGCTCTTTTTAATGTGATATTAGTGATTACTGGCCAAAATGAATTGTTCATGCTTTTAGCTTCAATCTCCATTCCAAAATTACCTGTATTTACTTGATACGCATACCAGTTGGTATTGTTTTGTCCTTTCCAACCATCTTGCCAATCAAATGAATCATCAAAATTCCCGTAAGAAATAAGATTTTTAGCACTCACAGTTCCACCATAAAATTCAAAGCCATCATCGGCACCTTTGTAGGCTACCAAATTTTCTAAAACTGTACCACTTCCAACGGAGTAAAAAGAAAATCCGTTCATTTCACTTGTGTTATCCGTTAGTTTCTTTCCAGCATATTCTACTCGTACATATTTTAAAATTCCACCATTGTGAGTGGCATTAGTTCCACCATATGTTATTGCGTTACCATCTTCTGAAGTAGCTGAAACTACTCCGTTTGCCCCTACAATTGGCGCATCCCCAAACATGATAATTCCGCCCCAAGAACCTGCAATTTTTGAAGTTTCAGTAAAAACAATTGGTAAAGCAGCTGTTCCTTCCAAATATAATTTACCACCATTTTCAACTAATAATGCATCAGCTCCTCCATCAGAAAAACTTGCTGTTACTGTCGAACCGGCAGCAATTCTCAATGAAGCACCATTTTTTACTCGTACCGTTCCTTTAATAGTGTAGTTGCCTATAGGATATTCTTTGTTTGTGGTGATGTCTCCTGTAATTTCTCCAGTTCCAACTGGATTGTTTGTAACGTCTTCGTCATCATCTGAACATCCTGTAAAGATTGTTGCTAAAATTGCTAAGCTAAATACTAATTTTTTCATTGTTATTGTTTTTGTAGTTTTAATACAGCAAATATATTTTGAATGAATTTCGAATTGATTATGATACAATTATCAAAACATTATAAATAATTAAATTTTGTGTAAATTTTGTGTAAAATAGTTTGAAGTGACTTAACATAAAAAAGACGCTTAATTACAAGCGTCTTTTTTATGCGTATGGTTTTTAGTTAAAAAGTGTACGAAAGATTTAATGAATAGCCTACGCCTCTTTTGTAGTTTTCTAAAACAGTAGAACTTTCAATTATTTCAAAACGGTTGTTATCGCCTAATTCCATTTTGTATTCTGGATTGAGAATATTATCAACAGCCAATTTAACATCAATGTGCTTGGAAAGCTTACTTGACCAAACAAAATCTAATTTGTGAAATGGTTTTTCATACATGTGATCTACACCAGAACCACCAACAGAGTAAATTCGATCACCATAAACACCATACACTAATGAAATGGTATTTTTCATTTCTTTAGCAAGTTCGAATTCATATTTTAAATCAGAGTTGATGATCCAATTCGAAGCACCTTGTAAATCTCGGTTAGGTTCATTCTCAAGTGAAGTGTTTCCAAAATCAACTTTTACATCCGTTTTTAATAAGGATGAATTTATTCCGAAAGAAAAATTCTCTAAACTAGTATGAATTCTGCTCAATTGTATAAGCATTTCTATTTCAGCACCAAAAAGTACTGCTTCTTTGGAATTTTTATATGTAGTTGTACTACCACTTCCACCAGCTCCGGCAATAAATACTCTTTCAATAGGATTGTTTAATTTCTTTCCAAAAAGTCCAATTGCAAAAAGTTCTTTATTTGTGGGAAACAATTCTAATTTCAAATCTACGTTGTAATTCTCACTGTCTTTTAAATCTTTATTTCCTACTTCAGTTCTTCCGTCAGCACTAATATATGTTATAGGTAACAATTCCATTGTCACAGGTCTAGTGATTGTTTTAGAAGCGCTCAATCTCAAATTCATGTTTTCTTTTACGACATATTTAGCATTTAAAGAAGGCAAAATGTCCATAACAGTCTCAGTTGTTTTTCGGTATGGTGCAGTGTTATTATCACCATTTTCTCTATATTTCAATTGTCGGTCTGAGCTTTCAATACGAACACCACCATTGATTTCAAACGATTCACCGAAATTGAAAAAGGCATTTGCATAACCAGAATTTACAAATTGGTCTAATTTTATTTTATAATCAGCAAGTGTTTCTTCTCTAAAAAAGATAATACCATTATTTATGTCATCTACAATAAAAGCATCAAGGCTGTTTATCGGAGCAGTATAATTTTTATTGATGTTTCTTAATCCTGCAAAATTTCTGTAGGTCGATGTTAGGTTGTTTCTAAACATATTGTAACCAACTGATAATTTATTGGATTTACCATTTTCTTTTTCTTTAAATTTTAAATTGTACTCTAATAACCCAGAAACATAGTAATTTCCTTTTATGTCCAAGTACTGACGATTTAAATGATTTCCTCCATAAGAAGTATTGATTTCTGTTTCACTTACTTTTTGACCAATGATAAATTTTCTATCGGGTTGTTGAAAAGCTGTTTTCACAAAAGATCCTCCAGCCCGTAGTGTATGTTTTGAGTCATTTGTTATTTTGAAATTCCCGAACAATTGGGTGTTAAAATAGTCAGATTGTTCAAATTGATTCAAACGGATCAATACGGTTGGATCAGTAGATTGATTGTTGGAATATCCTAATTGATCTTGAATTTTGCTTTCTGTTGAGCGCAAGTAAAATGTAGTTGAACTTATGTCGAAGCGATTAGTCTTGTATTTTAATCCGACTAATGCAGAAGAATTAGTTTGGTATTTAAATTCTTCTTTGTAAAAATTATTATCGTAATTTCCAGAACCTTGTAAAATAGTTCGGTCTACTCCTTTTCTAACAATGTACTTATTTTCTCCATTTAAAGATAAAGTATAATTGAACGTGTTATTTTTTTTGAAATTGAATTTTTCTGCATGTAGCACTCCAACACTTGTGTTGATTGGACTAGAGGAATTATCAACATTCCATGAATTGTTCGAATATCCTTCTTTGTATTCTTCCGGCGTTAATCTAATTCCACTCGGAATTGATCCGTACGCAGAGGGTAGTTCACGGTCGTTTCCAACTAGACCGAAATATCCTTTTGTATTGTTGGCATCGCTTGAGATTAAAAAATCTTCACCGTTATTGTTAGTAGTATAGCCTGCACCAACGGTGAATTTAGTTATACTTTTGGATTGAATAGTTTCAATATTAACCGTTGCTCCAGCAAAATCTCCCGAGATGTTTGGATTGAACGTTTTATATACATTTAAAACACCTACAATATCAGTTGGGAATAAATCAAGAGGTATTATTTTTTTGTAAGGAGTATTGGAAGGTGCTTGCAAGTCGTTTATTAATAAATAGTTGTAACGATCTTCTAATCCTCTAACAAAAAGACCACGTGACCCAACTTTTGAAATACCTGTGATTTTTGTCAAACCTTCCTCAACATCGCTAATCCCTTTTCTCGACATTTCTTGCGCTCCAATACTTTGTTTAATTTCAACGGCTTTCTTTTGATCCAACAACAAAGCAGTTTCCTTTTCTTTACTTACGGTTTTTTGGATGACAACATCGTCCAATTTATATCCGCCAGAACCTAGTGTTTTATTGATTACAACCGTTTCACCAGCTACTACTGTAACTGCAACTTCTACATTTTCATATCCAACATAACTGAATTGTAGTGTATAATTTCCGGGAGCAACAGAAATACTATATTCTCCTTTTTCATCGGTGGTTACTCCAATGGATGTGCCTTTAAGAGTGGCATTAGCAAAAGCTAATGGTGTATTGTTGGCTTCTTTATCGGTTACTGTACCTTTAATAGTACCTTTTGTTTGTGCTAGTGCAAAGGTGCATACAAATAGAGCGATAAATAATAATTTAATTTTCATCTTAACTGTTAGTTTAAATTTGGTGCAAAGAAACCACCGCATTGTAAAGTTCAAGTTACTTGCAGTTTATCATTGCGTTTTGTTATTATTACCTAAATGTTAAGAGATTAAATTATGGTTAAGACAGATTTTCCTATCTTTATATCCTTATATTTACCGTCGCAAAACATCAAACAATTTTGCTATTATGAAGAAAAAAGAAATCAAGATTCTACTGGTTGACGATGAACAAGATATACTCGAAATTGTTGGGTATAACCTATCACAAGAAGGATATAAAATTGTAACAGCGAGTAATGGTAAAGAAGCAATTGCTGTGGCCAAAAAAGAACTTCCTCAACTCATCATAATGGATGTAATGATGCCCGAAATGGACGGAATGGAAGCGTGCGAAAACATCAGAAAAATTCCAGAATTATCCAATGTTATTATTACGTTTCTTACTGCTCGAAGTGAAGATTATTCACAAGTAGCAGGTTTCGATGCAGGTGCCGATGATTACATCGCAAAACCCATCAAACCTAAGTTATTGGTGAGCAAAGTGAAAGCTTTGTTGCGCCGTCTTAAAAATGAGACGCTTGCTTCTGAAACACTCAATGTAGGTGGTATAGAAATCAACCGTGAAGAATACAAAATTGTCAAAGATTCTATCGAAATCGTACTTCCACGAAAAGAATTTGAATTGTTTTATTTACTCGCATCCAAACCCGGAAAAGTATTCAAAAGAGAAGAAATTCTCGATAAAGTTTGGGGTAACGAAGTAATTGTTGGTGGTCGAACTATCGATGTACACATTAGAAAACTCCGAGAAAAAATTGGCGAAGATTTATTCAAAACTATTAAAGGTGTAGGATACAAATTTGAAGCATAAATACTATATTTGTTCTATGATGAGTGCCAACTGACCACTAATAACTGAGCACTGAACACTTAATTAAATGGGATTGAACTTTAAAAAGACTTATACTTTTGCCGTAATCTCTACGCTTTACATCACGCTTTTTTCTACAGCCATTATCGCTTTATTATTGTTTTTGTACAATATTTTTTCGGTGGAAATCTGTCTGCTGTTTGCGATTTCAATTTCCCTTTTTTCCTTTTTTGTACTTCAATACCGCGTCGAACACTTTATTTACCGTCGGGTAAAAAAAATCTACGACGATGTATCGCTTCTGGATTCGGCTACCTTGCGAAGTAAAGCCATCACCACCGACATGTCGACGCTCACCAACGAAGTCAAAAAATTCGCCACCGACAAAAAACTCGAAATTGAGAATCTAAAAGTCCGTGAAGAATACCGACGCGAATTTATGGGGAATGTGTCGCACGAATTGAAAACACCACTATTTACCGTTCAAGGCTATCTTTCTACCTTGGCCGATGGCGCTATGAAAGACAAAGACTTGCGCAAAAAATACCTCGAAAGAGCCGAAAAAGGTGTTGAGCGACTTATTTACATCGTGGAGGATTTGGATATGATTTCTAAATTGGAAATGGGCGACTTAAACCTCGAATTCTCGGAGTTTAATATCGTCGAATTGATTCAAAATGTGTTCGATTTACTCGAAATGCAAGCCGATAAAAAGAACATCATCTTAATGTTTGATCGGAAATACAACAAACCTATTTTGGTGTGGGCCGATCAGGAAAAAATCCAGCAGGTTTTGACCAACTTGGTGATGAACTCCATCAAATACGGTAAAGAAAATGGTACCACCGAAATTACGATTGAAGATTTAGTCAAAAATAAAATCATCATACGCGTGCGCGACAACGGCGAAGGAATCGAAAAAAATCACATTCCGCGTTTGTTTGAACGGTTCTTTCGAGTAGACAAAAGTGGTGCGCGAAGTGAAGGTGGATCCGGACTCGGATTATCCATCGTTAAACACATCATTGAAGGACACGACGAAAAAATTTACGTTGAAAGTGAATACGGAAAAGGTTCAGAGTTTTCATTCACCATGGAAAAGGTGAAATAATTCCTTCCAATCGGTTACCGATTTAAGTTTTGGTAATCCAGGATACACTGCCACCGATTGCACGTCGCCCATTTGAAAACGCTCTTGCTTGGCATACGGTAACAATCCTTCCTTTTTATATTTTTTAGCTAAATATTCTTGCTCAAACTGACCCGGAGTCGGAATAAAAAACGCCTTCTTTTCCAATTTTACCAAATCCATTACCGTAGTATAGCCCGAACGACAGAGCACAATTTCACTCTCGTTGAACGTTTTTTCAAGTTGAGCCGATTGCATAAAGTTGTAGAAAGTAACCGAACCTTTTTGCTCCACCGTTTGCTCAGCTTCTACTTTTCCTTTTATAAAAACTACGTTGCCTTTATAGTCAGACAGTTCGTCAATAATTTTTTCTTCGAGTAAAGTTCGTTGAGGTTCTGGACCCGAAAGCAACACCATCAAATCGTATACAATCGGAAGGTTGACTTTCTCTAACCGACTCAAAACGCCCATGTATTTGATGAATAAATGCGTTTCTTTCAGATGTCCTAATTTGCCTGATAGATTAGGGAAATCTTTCAAATCGGGAACCCAACATTCATCGAATTTTGCTATAAAAAACTGGTGCATTTTACTCGAAATCCATGTAGTTTTTCCTGATAAAACCGTCAATTGATGCGTGATAAAAACCGATGGAACTTTTTTATTTCGAACGCCCAATCGGTTGTCTGAAATGATTCCGATTAAGTTGTATTCTTTCACCCATTCTTTCACTTTCTCCTTTTCCGACAGGATGGCTTGGATGGTTTTCGGACTGTTTTTAATCAACTTCCATTTGAAATTTTCACCTTTTTTGGCGTATTCAATTTGATACGATGGAAGTTCAAGTGCCGTCAAGTGAGTAAACTCTTTTTGAAGTAATGTCAGCGCAGTTCCATCGCTGGCAATAATCGGTCGGAAGCCGTTTTGTTCTAATGCTTTTATAATCGGAATACACCGTGTGGCATGTCCCAAACCCCAATTTAGTGGCGCAACTAGAATGTTTTTAGTCATGTCTTATTTTTGTAAAAGCGTAATGAATTGTTCGGCTAATTTGTTTTCATATTCAAACTGTAATTCTTCATCCAAATCCAATTGGTTTTCAATATGTTGGTGTAATTTCCACTTTTTATTGTTGTATTCCAACGCAGTCAAATTTTCAATCCAATCGCCAGAGTTTAAATATAGTGTTTTTCCGCGTTCGGTTTCCATTTGTTCAATTTTGGGTTCGTGAATGTGTCCGCAAATCACATAATCGTACTTGTTTTCAATGGCCAATTCGACACAAACTTGCTCGAAATTCGAGATGAACTTCACCGCCGATTTTACGTTGTTCTTAATTTTTTTGGAAAGCGAATACGGCTCTTTATTGAGTTGCGCTAATATCCAATTCAAAAACCGATTGATTACAATCAGCGCATCATAACCCCAACCGCCCAATTTGGCCAGCCATTTCGCATGATTGATCGAAGCATCAAAAACATCTCCGTGAAAAATCCACGCCTTTTTTCCATCCAAATCCAAAACCAATTTGTTGAGTAAACTCAGATTTCCGAGGTGTAAATCGGTGAATTTCCGTAGTAATTCGTCGTGATTTCCCGTCAAATAATACACTTTTGTTCCTTTCGAACTCAGCGAAATTATTTTTTTAATGACTTTAAGATGACTCGGTGGGAAATACGATTTTCGGAATTGCCAAATGTCGATGATGTCGCCGTTTAAGATGAGGATTTTAGGCTTAATCGTTGAAAGATAATTCACTAACTCTTTGGCATGACAACCAAAAGTGCCCAAATGCACATCGGAAATTACCACCACTTCTACCTTTCTTTTTTTCAAAGCAAAATATTTATACAAAAGAAAGAATTAATCGATATGTTAAGGTTACTTAAACATTATGAAAACTTTATTTGTGTTGATATTATTTCCGTAATTTTGTCCAATATTTAAGTAACGTGGGAAGCAAAAATAAACTCAAAAGATTCAAGGAAAACGAAACATTCGAAAATGTATTTCAGCCAACAAGAGAAGAAGTAGTCGGTGGTGATTTTCCATTAAAAGGAAAGTGGAACAGCGATTTTTTTAAGAACGACCATCCGATTATTGTCGAATTAGGTTGCGGAAAAGGCGAGTATACCATCGGATTAGCAGAGAAAAATCCGAATGTAAATTATATCGGAATTGATGTAAAAGGTGCTCGTTTTTGGCGCGGAGCTAAAACCGCTGTGGACAGTGGAATGAAAAATACGGCCTTTGTTCGGACACAAATTGAACTGTTGGATTTTATTTTTGACGATCATGAAGTAGCCGAGATTTGGATCACTTTTCCCGATCCGCAAATCAAATACAAGCGCACTAAACACCGCATGACCAACTCTGAATTTTTACAATTGTATAAAAAAATTCTAGTGGCTGATGGATGTGTAAATCTAAAAACCGACAGCGAATTCATGCACGGATATACATTGGGATTGCTTCACGGTGAAGGACACGAAGTGCTGTATGCCAATCATAATGTCTATAAAAATGAAGGTTCGCCAAGTGAAGTAACTGGTATTCAAACCTTTTACGAAAAACAATATTTGGAAGTTAACAAAGCAATTACGTATATTCGTTTTAAAATCAAATAGCGCAACGCTCGACGATTGAAGTTGTGAGTACTTTCAGGCAATCATTTAATACCTCTAAAGCATTTTGACTCTATTTCTGACTTTCTTTTTCGGATTTATTTCGGCCATTATTGGTGTTATTCCGCCCGGAATCATCAATATGACAGCTGCAAAAGTAAGTCTGATAGACGGAAAAAAAAGAGCCATGATGTTTGTGCTCGGCGCTTTAATCATTGTTTTTATTCAAACTTATATTTCGGTGATTTTTGCGCAATACATTGATAATCACCACGAAGTTATTGTGTTGTTGCGTGAAATTGGATGTGTAATTTTTATTGCCCTTACGATTTACTTCTTGAAATTTGCACCAACTCCCAAAATTAACGAAGAAGAAGAGGTGAAAATCAAAAGTAAACGCAGTCGTTTTTTTATGGGAATGGTCATTTCGGCCATTAATTTCTTTCCCATTCCGTATTACGCATTGATTACGATAACGTTGGCTTCGTACAATGTTTTCTCTTACGAACCAATTCAAAACTGCAGTTTGATTTTCGGAATAGCTGCGGGTTCTTTTGTTGTGTTTTACTTCTATGTTGTTTTTTTCAATAAAATGAAATCAAAAGCCAATTATATGATTACCAACATGAATAAATGGATTGGAATCATCACCGGAATTGTCGCTTTGATTACGCTGTTCAATATTGTTAAATACTATTTTTAAAGGTGTACTTTGAAAAAGCAAACTTCAGATTCAGATAATTTCTTTGAACGAGTGTACGAAATTGTACGCCAAATTCCACACGGAAAAGTGACTTCCTACGGTGCAATTGCCAAGGTATTAGGCGCGGCTCGCTCGGCTCGGATGGTCGGTTGGGCGATGAATGCTTCTCACAATTTAGAAGATGTTCCCGCACATCGTGTGGTCAATAGAAACGGACTTCTTTCAGGCAAACACCATTTTGACGGAACTAATCTCATGCAACAACTCCTTGAAAACGAAGGAGTGAAAGTGGTCGATAATCAGATTGTGGATTTTGAAAAGGTTTTTTGGAATCCCATAACCGATTTGTAATTATTTCCTAATTTCTAAAAAAATTACAAATAATAGTAAAATTACTCATAAACACAGGCTATTTAACCATAAGAAAACTTTAAACTTCTTTACTTTAAAACTGGTAAACTTCTTCTTATCTTTGCAATCTAAAATCAGTCTTAATAAAAGAAAGATTTACGGTTATAAATTATTGACAATGAAGTTAGATAGAAAAGAAATCCTAAAAGCATTAGAAACCATTACTATTGCTGGTGAAGGAAAAAATATGGTCGAAAGTGGTGCAGTAAAAAATGTCATTACTTTTGGTGATGAAGTACTCGTCGATTTGGTCGTTTCGACGCCAGCCATGCACATTAAAAAACGTGCGGAAGACGACATCAAAAAAATAATCCACGAACAATTTTCACCCGATGTGATTGTGAAAGTCAACATTAAGGTTGAAGTGGCTGAAAATCCAAATCAAATTAAAGGAAAAGCGATTCCAGGTATCAGCAATATTATTGCCGTTGCTTCCGGAAAAGGCGGTGTAGGTAAGTCAACTACCACGGCCAATTTAGCCGTTACTTTAGCCCGAATGGGATTTAAAGTCGGAGTTTTAGATGCCGATATTTACGGTCCGAGTATGCCCATCATGTTTGATGTAGAAAATGAAAAACCAATTTCAATCGAAGTCGACGGTAAGTCAAAAATGAAACCGATTGAAAGTTACGAAGTCAAATTGCTTTCCATTGGATTTTTTACTTCTCCGAGTCAGGCAGTAATTTGGCGCGGACCAATGGCTTCCAAAGCCTTAAACCAAATGATTTTCGACGCCGATTGGGGACAACTCGATTTTATGTTGATCGACTTGCCACCAGGAACAGGCGATATTCACCTTTCCATTATGCAAGCGTTGCCCGTTACTGGAGCAGTTGTGGTGAGTACACCGCAAGCCGTGGCTTTGGCCGATGCCAAAAAAGGTGTGGCGATGTTTCAGTCGGATGCGATTAATGTTCCGGTTTTGGGAATCATCGAGAACATGGCCTATTTCACTCCAGAAGAATTGCCGAATAACAAATACTATATCTTCGGAAAAGAAGGGGCAAAAAACTTAGCAGAAGATTTACAAGTGCCATTTTTAGGCGAAGTTCCATTGGTGCAAAGCATCCGAGAAGCTGGAGATTACGGTCGACCAGCCGCATTACAAACGGCTTCTCCACTTGAAAAAATATACGAAGAAATTGCCCGAAATGTAGTGCAAGAAACCGTAAACCGAAACGAAAATCTAGCGCCAACCGAAGCGATTAAAATAACAACCATGGCTGGATGTTCAGCTGTGAAGAAGAATTAGACAATTTGTCAATAAGTCAATGAGTCAATTAGCGATTCAGTCAATTATTCTCTTTTTAATTGCACATTGCCACATTGCCACATTAACTAATTGCCACATTGCCACATTAACTAATTGACACATTAACCAATGACACACGAAGAATTAATACTCAACATTGAAAAAGCGCTCGAAGAAATCAGACCGTTTTTAAATTCGGATGGTGGTGATATAAAGTTCATTTCCGTTGAAGATGAAAAGCATGTAAAAGTACAGTTTGAAGGCGCGTGCACCAGTTGTAGTTTAAGTATGGGCACTTTAAAAGCGGGCGTGGAAACAACCATTAAAAAGTATGCACCGCAAATAGAAACCGTGGTGAACATTGCTTAACGTCATCCTGAACAGACGTGTCCCGAAGAAATCGGGAGTCGAAGGATGGGCGTGACCTCGTTCCAAAAAACGAGGTCGGGCTATTCGTTTCAATCTTTTTTACTCCACAAGTTCCGTAAAAAAGGATTTTCACTGCTATCCCTCACGCAACGTACAACTGATAAAAGTCATACATCGTAAGAATTAAAAGCCCGAATTTTGTCCCATACATTCTAGAATAGTACACTCATGATTACAACCGACATACTCATCATTGGCGCCGGACCTACAGGTCTTTTTACCGTTTTTGAAGCTGGATTATTGCAATTAAAATGTCATATTATTGATGCACTTCCGCAACCTGGCGGTCAGTTAGCCGAATTGTATCCCAAAAAACCAATTTTCGATATTCCGGGTTATCCCGAAGTGTTGGCGGGCGATTTGGTGACCAATTTAATGGAGCAAATCAAACAATTCCAACCCGGATTTACCCTAGCTGAAACCGCTGAAACCATCGAAAAACTAGAAGATGGAACGTTTATTGTTACCACAAATGCAGGAACAAAACACCATGCCAAAGCAGTAGCCATTGCCGGTGGTTTAGGAACGTTCGAACCCAGAAAACCTATTTTAAAAGACATCGAATTTTACGAAAAAGAAGACCGCGGAGTGGATTATTTTGTTAAAGATCCAGAAAAATATAGAGGAAAAAACATTGTGATTTCGGGCGGAGGAGATTCGGCCTTGGATTGGTCGGTTTTTCTTTCCAATGTGGCCGCTTCAGTGACGTTAGTGCACAGAAGAAACGAGTTTCGCGGCGCATTAGACTCGGTTGAAAAAGTACAAGAATTAAAAAAAGAAGGTAAAATAAAATTAATTACTCCAGCCGAAGTCATCGGATTTAAAGGTTCGGAGCGCATCGAATCGGTTGATATTGAAATGAACGGAGCCCGAATGAACGTCCCAACTGATTATTTCATTCCGCTTTTCGGCTTGACTCCAAAACTAGGAGCAATCGCCAATTGGGGATTGGAAATTGAAAAAAACGCGATTAAAGTCAACAACGCTTTAGATTACCAAACCAACATAGACGGAATTTACGCCATTGGCGATGTGAATACCTATCCCGGAAAATTGAAATTGATTTTATGTGGTTTCCACGAAGCTACGTTGATGTGTCAGAGTGTGTACAACCGAATTAATCCGGGTAAGAAATATGTGTTGAAATATACCACAGTTTCGGGCGTAGACGGTTTCGACGGCACACGAAAAGAAGCAGAAAAAGCAGTAGTAAAATCAATAGATTAATTTTCCTGCAAGGTTTTCAAAACCTTCTAGATATACAATATAAGAAATGCCACAAGACGTTACTCTTAAAATAACCGACCGCGACGGAATAACTCACGAAATTCTGGCGCCAACCGACATGAATTTGAACTTGATGGAAGTCATTCGTATGTATGAATTGGCACCCGAAGGAACCATCGGAATTTGTGGCGGAATGGCCATGTGTGCCTCGTGTCAGTGTTATGTGTTGAACGATGTCATTTCTTTGGAACGCAATCCGGATGAAGAAGCCATGTTATGGGAAGCGTATCACGTGAAAGACAATTCGAGATTGGGTTGCCAGATTCCGATTACAGATGCGATTGACGGTTTAGCAGTAGAAATTGCACCCGAGCAATAATCTAAAAAGTAAAAACTTGGCAAAAAGTCACCAAGTTTTCATAACCAACTACAAAGTAAACCGCACTTATTTCTTTATTATTTTCTGAATTATTTTTGTGTCTTTCTCTTCAATGGTGAGCAAATACATTCCGGATGATTGTGTAGATAAATCCAAATTAATTTCACTAGAAGTTACAGAGTCCGTCTTTAAAATTATTTGTCCCAAAGTAGTTGTAACTGTAACTGATGCATCAGTAAAAAATCCATTTTCAGATTGAATTGTAAGCAAGTCAGAAGTTGGATTTGGATACATTCGTAATCGATTTTCCTTGTGATTTTCAGTTCCTAAATTAATCGGAAGGCCGTAGCGAAATAATTTGTAATCTGGATTTGATCCTTCAAAATACAAAGCGTCGTTGAATTTGAAAAGCGTTCCATAACTATTCAAAGAACCAACATTAATTAAAGTGATGTTTTCCGAACCATCACAACTCCAAAAACGTCCATTGATAGCGCCAAAATTACTCAAATTAGGCACGATAATTAATTTTCCATTGATGTCTGAAAAAGGCTGTACATTGGTAAATGAAGTGCTAGGTAATTCGGGTAAAGCTACTGTTCCTGTTGGAGTTCCATCGGATGACCACAACAAATAATCGCTTCCAAAATACAGTTTATTGTTAAAAACTACCAGTTTAGTTGAATTAGCATCCAAAGTCAAATTGCCTTTAACTAAAGACGTTCCCGAAGTGGTTCCGTCTGTTTTCCAAAGTTGATTATTGGTCATAAAATACAAAACCGAGTTAAAAATGGTCTGATTGTGCAGGTATAAAATTCCCGGAGCACCAAGCTGAGTGTCTTTGACTAAAGTAGTTGAATTCGTTGCCGGATTGTGAACCCATAGTTCGTTTCCAATACTTCCATTATCGGCTAGAAAAAATAGTTTATCATCAAAAGCAAATAATCCAGAAGGATTACTGCCTAATCCACCCACATTTATGTCGCTTACCATAGTTGTGCCAACGGTTGTTCCATCAGAGCTCCATAATTCCGTTCCATGAGTTCCATCATTGGCTGTGAAATAAATTTTGGTATTCAAAGGAGTTAAATTTTGTGGATTTGAGGAACTATCACCAGGATAAATGTCTTTAGTTAAAAAAGTTCCAGAAGTAGTTCCATCGGTTACCCACAATTCACGATCTAACGCAGAACTAGTCACAGCCGTAAAAAACAACTTATTTGTTGTAGCAGTAAAATTTTGAATGAAATTGATGTTGCCATTAAATGCAGTGCTGGGATCAATTTGTTTGAGCAAAGTGGTACCAGTAGTGGTACCGTCTGAAATCCATAGTTGTTCGCCATTGTTGGTAAAACCTTCAAAAATGAGTTTGTTGTTTAAAACACCATAATTTTTCTCATTGTTAAAAACAGGTCCGGATGATTGACAATTATAATTTAACATTCCATCACTAGCACCAGAGTTGATGTCTTTAACTAATTGAGTTCCGGCAGTAGTTCCATCAGTTATCCAAAGTTCCAATCCATTCGAACCATCATTGGCAGAAAAAAAGCATTTGTTATTGATGGTTGCAATAAAATAAGGATTGGAAGAATTAATTCCGGGATTGATATTTTGAAATATAGTAGTCGCACCGGTTATGGTGTTGCACGACCAAGGCTCAATTCCGTTTGCAAATCCCGATCCAGCATCAAAAAAGATAGTGTTGTTTAGTGTTTTGAATGTAGGCGAACAATGTTGACTGCTTGAGTTAATGAGCGCCAATTCTTGAAGAATTTCTTGAGATGATGCGAATTGAAATACTAGCGAAGCAATTAAAAGATATAGTCTTTTATTCATGATTTTGAAATGGGTTTTAGTTTGCAATTCCTTAAAACTGATCAATATTCTGCCAATTGTAACTTGAGTTTTTTACAAAATCGAGGATCAAATCTTGCATTGCATATACGAAAGGATTTTCATTTGAACTTGGATCAACTCGCGAATTGAGCAACAAAGCCACACACATACCGTTGTTATGACGCATAAATCCGGTGCGCGTTCCGGGTAAACTTCCATAATTATACCAAACATTTTCAGCACTCCAGATTCCAATTCCATTGGCATAACCAGTATTTACCGACGAAGGAGTCGTATACGATGTGATTGTCGCTGGGTTTAGAATGTCAGGACGAGTTGTAAAACCGTCAGTTGCGGTTATTAGTTTTAAAACATCAGTCGCTGTAGCAATCAATCCGCCATCAGCATCTCTTCTCGGGAAAGCAATTGCATAGGTAAACGGCGCGTCATTTCCTTGTCCGTAATATTTCACTTCATTTGGTTTTTGCTCGGCTTCGGTTTTACCTGCAATGTCAGTTGTAGTTATTCCAATTGGAGCCAAAATATCTTGTTTGATGTAATTGATGTAGGTTTTACCCGATTTTTTCTCGATAATTCGTCCCAATAAACTGTAACCGACATTGGTGTAATCATAGGTAGTTCCAGGTGTATTTGGGTTGGGACGAGTATCTAAAATCCAATCAAATAATTGTTTGTACGTATACGATGGATATTGATCAATAACATCGCCGCCAGTTGCCGAACCCCAAGAACCTGATGTGTGTTGTAATAGATGTTTTACTTTCATGTTAAGCACATTCGAGTTTAGAGGTAAAGTTCCGTAATCGTTTCCGAGAATTCCACTTGGCCCAAACACATTGCTTTCTAAAGTAAATTGTCCGTCTTGAATGAGTTTCATAATGGCAATACCAGTGTAGCTTTTTGAAACACTCGCTAACCTGAATAGGTGATTTGGTGTTACGTTTTCATTGGAAGCAACATTGGCTTTTCCGTAGCCTTTTACATAGACTAATTTGCCATTTTTACTGATAGCTAATGAAGCACCAGGAATGTTGTAAGTTGTCATAAAAGCGGCAACTTTTGTATCAACACTTGCCATATCAACTTGTGAAGTTGGTGGATTATTAATTGGAGTTGTAGCATCATCACTACTACTACAAGAAAAAACAATAAATAAAACGAGTAATAAGGTTATTTTTTTCATGATTTTAGTAATTTAATTTTTAGACATAGTTACAGTTCCTGGATCGCCGTTATAACCCAAAAAAGTACCCGAACAACTGCTATAATTATTTGAAAATTTTAATTTCCATTTAGTGCCGTTGTTGTAATTGATTTTTAAAGAGTCATTAGTGTAAGTGTAAGTTCCTGGAAATTCTTCATTGTTGAATGCGATGTCAATATTTTTAAGAGTATTGTCGGTGTAAATAATCAAATCGAAGGGATAAAGATTTGTAAAGCCGTCGTACCGTAAGCTTCCGGACCAATTTCCCACAATGCGACTTTTTACATCTGTTGGTTCAGGATTATCATGATCTTTACTACACGAGATTAAAATAAGTAAGGCAATAAGTGCCATGATTTTTGGTAAACTTTTCATGATAAACTAAGATTTTGTTAGAAATTAATTTTTTATAACAAAGCAGGAAATGTTTGAAAGGTAAATGCGTAGTTGGGTAGGTCAAAAGTAGTTAGGTGTCACTCTTGACGGTTTTAAATAATGATAAATGACAATAATCAGGACAAATTTGTAGTTTCTTTTTTGAACTCAGAAGGAGTTAAGCCTGTTATTTTTTTGAAAGAAGAATAGAATGCTGATTTCGAATTGAACCCTGCTTCAATTCCAATCGATTCTAAAGTGTAGTTTGAAAAATCAGGGTTTAATAAGTAGCTTTTTGCCTCTTCAACGCGAAGTGTATTAACATATTCTACAAAGCCAGTTTCTAATTCGGCATTAATAATTCGCGACAAATAACTTTTGCTCAACTTCAATTCATCTGCGATTTTATCTAAAGTTAAATCACTATCTAAAAATTGTTTTTGATCAATAACTAGATGTTCAAAAGCTATAATATGATTACTTTTTTGCTTTTCAACAATCGAGTAACTCGCTTTGGTTTCTTTGGAATATTTCTTTAAATTTTTCCGCTCTTCGATGATTCCAAACTTATAAATTCCGATATATCCGAGCCAGTAGGTCAAAATTGAAATCCCAATCCATAAGGGATAAAAATTTACTTTAATCTCAAAAAACGCCAATCTTACCATAAGGAATAACCAAATAATTGTTAGTCCAAATAAAAACAAAACTATTTTTTTTAGCCAATTCAATCTAATTTTTATCAAATCTAGCTTATACTCATTATACTCCTTTTCAATTTTTTTAATTTTAATGTAAACAACTATATAAATAATTTGATTCAATATAATAGCTGAAAACTCAATTACATCTAGAACAATAGTAAAGAAATAAAAAACTTCTTTTTGATAATTTAATACTACTAATAATTTATACAAGACACAAAAAAACAGACCAATGTAAAACGGTACAAAAAGTAGTTTTTGTTTAAAAGAAATTTTGTTTTCAGGATATAATGATTTAACAATGTATAGATAAAAAAAGACAGGAATAATTAAACACCAAGGAATATATACATATTTGTAGAAGAAATCCCCACTAATAAGTCCAATATCTGCACAATAAAATTGTAAATTATTGAGTGAAAAACTACTGATTAAAGCGGCGAGATAGAAGTTACTTTTGTGATTGTATTTTTTATTAAACACTACGACAATAGCGAAGATAATTCCTTGAAGAATTCCAGCAAATAAGATGCTATTGTAGAGGTTGAAGTTCAAATGAATACGGTTAAAAAAAAATTATCAATCCATAAAAATAAACAAATAGTTTTAATTGGAGATAGTAAAAATCGCTCCGGGCAATATTCGTTCTACAAATTTACTATAAGCCAATTCCGATGGATGTAAACCATCACTAGCAACCAAATTGGGTTGCACTAAGCCCATTCGGGTAATATCGGTAATGTTGATAAACGTAATGTTGTTGGTGGCACAATAATTTTGAGCAAACGCGTTGTACATGTCAATCTGGGTTGAAATAGTAGTATTTCCGTTGCCGAAAGGCGTGTAGGCATAATCGGGAATCGAAACTACAATCACATTTTCCTTTTTTCCTTGTGCTTTCTGAATTGCGATGGCAACTAGTTCAGGAAATTCTTGTTCGTATACACTAAACGGTTGGTTTTGATACTGATTGTTGACTCCAATTAGCAGTGTTACTAAATCAAAATTTGTTCCCGGATTCTCTGAAGCAATCGCCGATTTTAAATTGGAAGTAGTCCAACCCGTTTGCGCAATTACTTGTACCGAGATCAAGTCACTTGGGTTCAATTGCTTTTGGATGCTGTCTTTTAATTGTTCGGGAAAACGGCAGGTTTCACACACGCTTTGTCCAATCGTGTAACTGTCGCCCAAAGCCAAATACCGTATGTTTGCAGCCGATGGTTCATTGTTCATATGGTCTTTTGAACAACTGATACTCAGTAAAATTAATAGTAAACAAGCAATTTTTTTCATTTAGTTCGTTGGGTATAAATGCAAAGGTATCGGACCTTCTAAGGTTTCTTTTACAATTTGAAGTACGCCGTCTTCTTTGGTGTCGATGTACCATTTGATTAGCATAATCGTGCCTCCCACAATTTCAATTCCGGTTATACTTCGCGGATGTACGCAACTACCGTCGTTAAAATAATTCAACGCGTTGTCTTGTGGTTTTGGGAAACGCGGACGGTGTGTGTGGCCTGTAATCGTAATTTTATTTCCGTTGGTAGCAATCCATTTTTTGATGCGGCGTTCCACTTTGATCAACTCTACATAATTTTTAGCCGGACTCGTAGGATCTTTGATTCCCCATACTTGCAAAGGTTTCCACAAGATACGAACCAAAAAACGGTTGATTTTCCATCCGACATAATTCAGAAAATCGGCTTGATGTCCGTGGGTTAAAAACAATTCCTGACCCGTTTCTGAATGTACCAAAACAATTCCTTCGTGGAATTGAATTCCCGGAAATAGCGGTACATTTTTCCCTTCTTTAGGGTCAAAATAGTCCGACAGCAATTTTTTGGTAACGTTCGGATTGCGGTACACCATGTCGTGGTTTCCGTAAATCATGTGCAATTTTTCGGCGTTGAAAAACTTTTGTAATAATAGATATACGTTTTTATTGGCTTCAAAGATGTCCTTAAAGAATAAATTTTCCCAAAGCTCGTCGCCATCGCCAAGTTCAACGTACTGAAATCCTTCATTAAAATAGTGATTCACCGCATGAAAATAAATGTTGCGGTTGTTGGCAAAATCATCGGCAAAACTCGAATCGCCGCGGTGGCAATCGCTGAACAAAATAAATTTATCGGTGTTGGAAAACGGAATGCGTTTGGCTTCGTTGTAGGCGCGCGTTAATCGATGTTGTGAAGACATAATGGGTAAAGTTCCAAATTACAAAAAACAAATTACAAAAAGAGATATGGGGTCATTGAAAGATTTACAATAATAGAATCTTACAGTCTTATAATCATATAATCCCAAAATCATCCTCAATCTCAAAAGTACATAAATTATTGAGAAATTTCTACCTGCCGAATATTTTTAGCCGTGACAGCAGTGGAAAGCAACGGGTAACAAAAAAATTAATTTTTCTAACAAAAAAAGAGCGACGGTTACGAAGCTCCTTTTTTTGTATAGAAAAATATTTTTTTGAACCCGTTCTTGCAACGTATGGCGCGATGAGCTTCTTACACTAATTCTACTTTTTGAACCATTTGTTCTTCAATGGCGTTCCATAATCCGATGCGTTTTTCTAAGGCTAGAACTGAGGTTTCTTGCACTTCTTTCCATTTTTGCTCCGATTCGCCACACAATTCGGTGATCATTTGCATTGCCATCGGTCCGTGTTCGTCGGCGTCTAATTCGATGTGGCGTTCAAAATAATAAATCAGTTTGGACAAATCGGTTTCGGGGAAATTCGTTTGAAAATTGCGTAGGATTTCGGTGAACATCGTCGGAATCAAATCTTCTCTTCCAAAGGTAAACGCTGCGGCAATTTTATGGGGTTTTCCCTCGTCAATCACGCGGAAGGTGAAGTCTAAAAACGCTTTCACATTCGGGTGTAAATCGCTTCGTTTGATGGAGACAAAGATATTTTGAGTGGTTTCTACGTTTTCTAGAAAAGCAGCAATTGCAGTGGTGTTTGCGCCACATTGTTGCATCGCATCCAAATACATTTCGAAGTGACTTTGGCGTGTTCCGTCTAAAGTCAAATCGGTTTCTTCGGCTACGACAATTTCGTTGATGAGGTAGCGTGTTGTTGGATTTCCAACGGGTAACCACGGCGTAGTCGTACAGGTTAATTTACTTTGCAAGGCTTTTAAAAGCGACATAAAATCCCATACTGCGTAAATATGATTTTCTAAAAAGCAGTGCAAATCGTCCATCGTTTTTACTTTTTCGTATAACGAATGGTCAAGCAATTGCTGTTTCTGAGTTTCGATCGATTGGTTGATGATTTGAATAGTCATAGCGTTTTTTTATAATGTACGATTACAGTAGACCTTTGGATGTGAAATATATAACAAATGTAAAAATGCTTCTCGAAATACAGAAGTATTTTACATCATTTTTATTGATTGTTTAATGTGTTTTGGAAAGCAAATTGCGTAACTCATTCATACTAAAGCAAATGGGAATATTTTCGTTTTGAAAGCGTTCGGTATTCCCGTCGTTTACAAATCCGAGGACGTCAAAACCACCTGATTGCGCGGCTTGGATTCCGGTGCTACTGTCTTCGATTACGATGCATTCGTGGACTTCAAATCCCATGCTTTTGGCCGCGTGTAAAAAGATATCGGGCTCGGGTTTCCAACTCTGAATGTCATACGAGCTGAAAATTTTGCCTTCAAAATGCTGAATGAGGTTTGTGGTAGTTAAATTGCGGATGATTTTTTCGGTTGGACCACTAGACGCGACGCAAAACGGAAGGGAAAGGCTATTGAGAAGTTCGTGAATTCCGTCAATAGGCTGTAAATTCAATGCAAATTGCTCGAATGATTTTTGTCTGAATTGGAGTTCAAAATCTTCGGGTAATGGTTGTCCATATGCAGTTTCGATGTACTTCAAGCTGAACTGCAGTGATTTTCCAGTGAAGTTTTCGAGTGCTTCTTCGTGCGAAATTTCGATACCTAATTCGTTGGCCATTTCCGTCAAAACGCCACTCGAAATCGCCTCGCTATCGACCAAAACGCCATCGCAATCGAAAATGATACATTTGTACTTCATTGATTTTTTTAAGTAGTGTAAAAGTAAAAATGCTCCCCGATTAAGAGAAGCATTTTGTATTTTTTTTGCCACAGATGCACAGATTTTTTTTGGATTATAATCTGTGAAGATTTATTTCATCTGTTCGACCTTTGGTCTCGAGTTTCAAATTTCTCTAATCTGTATGGCCAAATTGAAACTTCAAGCCTTTTATTTAAACGCCGGAATTCCCGTGATATCCGCACCTGTAATCAACAAGTGAATGTCGTGCGTTCCTTCATACGTAATTACACTTTCTAAGTTCATACTATGTCGCATGATCGAATATTCGCCAGTAATTCCCATTCCGCCTAACATTTGTCGTGCTTCGCGGGCAATGTGAATCGCCATATCTACATTATTTCTTTTTGCCATCGAGATCTGAGCGGTAGTTGCTTTTCCTTCGTTTCTCAATACACCTAAACGCCAAGTCAACAATTGTGCTTTGGTAATTTCGGTGATCATTTCGGCTAATTTCTTTTGTTGTAATTGGAAAGCAGCAATCGGTTTGTCAAACTGAATACGTTCTTTAGCATAACGCAAAGCCGTATCGTAACAATCCATTGCGGCACCAATCGCACCCCATGCAATTCCGTATCGAGCCGAATCCAAACACTGCATCGGTGCTCCAAGGCCGGATTTCCCAGGCAATAAATTTTCTTTCGGCACTTTTACATTGTCAAAAATCAATTCACCCGTTGCACTTGCACGCAACGACCATTTGTTATGCGTTTCCGGAGTCGTAAATCCTTCCATTCCGCGTTCTACGATTAATCCGTGAATTCTTCCTTCTTCATTTTTCGCCCAAACCACTGCCACATCGGCAAATGGCGCGTTCGAAATCCACATTTTGGCTCCGTTCAACAGATAATGGTCGCCCATGTCTTTGAAGTTCGTGGTCATTCCGCTTGGATTCGAACCGTGATCGGGTTCTGTCAATCCGAAACAACCCATGAATTCGCCGGTAGCCAATTTAGGTAGGTATTTTTTACGTTGTTCTTCGGTTCCGAATTTCCAAATCGGGTACATCACTAAAGACGATTGTACCGATGAAGTTGAACGAACACCTGAGTCGCCGCGCTCTATTTCTTGCATAATCAAACCATACGAAATTTGGTCTAAACCAGCACCGCCGTATTCTTCTGGAATATATGGCCCAAATCCGCCAATTTCGCCCAAACCTTTTATGATTTGTTTCGGAAATTCAGCGCGTTGCGCATAGTCTTCTATGATGGGAGAAACTTCGCGTTTTACCCACGCACGAGCCGAATCACGGACTAATTTATGTTCGTCAGTTAGTAAATCATCTAACAAATAATAATCGGGAGCTTGAAATAAATCTGGTTTCATTTTGTGTCAATTTTGTGTTTTACGAAAACGTTTGCAAAGGTAGGAAAACATATTTTAGAATTTGCTCAACAATTGTTATTTTTTGTACAAGTCATTGCGAGGAACGAAGCAATCCCAACAAATTAACATCCAATTTTGTTTGAAGCTATTTCCAGCTTTCCATTCCAAGATTTTGCCCATAATTGTGTTTTTCTACGGCCAAAAAAGAGCTTCTAGGGTCGCTTTTTTTCGCCAAGAAAAACTACAATTTTTGAGCAAAATGCTTTTCATTGCAATCTGGGCTAGGGCGATGTATTTATATAAAACATTCAGAATTCACTCATTTTGTTCACTAAACAATAAATTTATTTTGTTTTGATTTTCTACTAATTGAGAAATAATTTCATGAAAATTATTGAAATCTAGTACAGAGTCTTTTGCATTTACCATGTAGATTGAATCTTTAAATTGGGAATTTGAAAAATTGATATTAGAAACACCTTCCAACAGAAAGTAAACATCGATTTCCTAAAAATTACATAATTTCATTAAATTATTAACACTAGGTTTAGATTTGTTATTTCCCCAGTTTATAAGAGCCGTTTTGGAAATGTTAAGCTCTAAAGCTAAATGATCCTGCGATTTTTTTTTGGTTTTACATAATTTATCTCCTAAAACCATTGTATTTCTTTTAGTTAAAGTTGAAAATAAACTTTAGTTTTACTTTTTTATCAGAAAATTTATATAAATTTATTAACTAAAATTTTCAAAATTGAAACCATTAATCTTAAAACTTTTATCCGCAACTAAAAATCAAACTTATAGTAGCGAGTTTGAGAATGCTTATGAATCACATCCAAATTTTCCAAGTTTATTGGCAGTTACCGATAGTTTGACTCAGTTAAAAATAGATAATATTGCTGCAAATATCCCTTTTAACCATGTAGATCAATTACCTGAGAAATACTTAGCTCAGTTAAACATAGAATATGAAGAAATTTATTTTATTACGACAACTGGAAATAGTTTTACATTAGAAAATGGAAATGGTAGTGTAAAAAAAGTAACTTCTAAAGAATTAGAAAAATATTGGACAGGAATAGTTCTATTAATTGACGAAAATGAGGAGAACCTGTCAAAAAAAGTAATAGGACAATCCAATTATTTGTTTGTTACTTTATTGATTTTGTTAGTAATAGTTTCTTTGTACACTAATAAATTTGATGCAATTGAAGTTGTTTTTACAATCCTTTTGAGCATTGGGTTGTATGTTAGTGTCGAAATTTTAAGAACCTATTTTAAAGATAATCAAAACAATGAATCTAAATTTTGTTCAGTTGGTAAAAACTTTTCCTGTAAATCTATTATTAATTCAAAGTCATATTCCTTTTCTAAATATGTTGAGTTTGTAGATTTACCAATAGTATTTTTTAGTGCTGCTTTTTTAAGTCAAATATTAAATTTAAATCCATTTTTTTATTTCGGAATAATTACAGTGTTGTCATTCCCATTTTTATTATACTCCATTTATTTGCAAAAGTTTGTGTTAAGAAAATGGTGCTTGCTGTGTTTAATTGTGTCAATAGTAATGATAAGCATTATAGTTTTATTTTTATTGAATTATAAAAACATAACCTCAGACAATAGCAGTCTAATTTCAATTTTGATTGTAGGATTATTGTCAGTTGTCTTGTGGATTTTTATAAAGAAACAATTGATAAAATCAAGAAATGATCTTAAGGAATTAAACAAATTATTAAGATTTAAACGAGATGACAGTGTTTTTTCTAAAATAGCGTTACAAGTAAAATACAAAGATCAATATGATTTACTCAATAAAATTAGTATTGGTGACAGAAGTGCTAAAAATACCATTACACTTTTTTTAAGTCCAAGTTGTCCTCATTGTCATTCAGCTTACAAAAACGCGACCGAGTTAGTTGAAAAAAACAGACAACAGTTAAAATTAGAAGTGTGTTATAATCTTAATATAAATAACCATGATAATCCGAATCTCGTTGTGGCCAAAACTATTTTTTATTTATTTAATTCAGACAAAAATTATAAAGAAGCTTTGGATGATTGGCATATTAATAGTTTAAATTTGGAAGATTGGGAAAAAAAATGGTTTATTGATAGTAGCTTTACTCAAGAGAAAAATCAAATAGAAGATCAGTACCAATGGTGTACTAATAATCAATTTAATTATGCTCCTGTAAAAATATTTAATGGGGTATTGCTGCCTGATATTTATGAATTAAACGAGTTGTTTTATTTTTTTAAAGAATAAAAATTAAAATATCTTTATAGATTATGTCAGAAACTCAACTGACTTTAAATGTTTGAGTATTTTTAAAATCTTTAAAATCTTTAATTATGAAAAAATCAATTTTAAGTTTAGAAGGAGTTACAATTTTAAGCAGAGAGGAAAGAAAACTTTTTAGTGGAGGCAGAAAATCTCTTTCGCCAATAGCCGCTAACACGTGTGTAAGCTCGAGTACTTGTACTCAAGGTTGTGAAATAATAGATTCAGATGGCTGTAGCGAATGTAGCGGCTGTTGTATTGCTTAAAACAAATAAATTATAGCCATAGTAATATGGCTATAATTTAAAAAATATTTAAATAGTGCGCCTAAATTGTTTGTGATAATGTATTGAATGTTAGATTTTAAAAGTAAAAATTATGAAAAGATTATTTTTAATTATTTTCATATCCTTTAATGTTTTTTCTCAAAAAAGTATAAAGATAAAAGGATATGTAATTGAAGACCTCAAAACAAATGATTCAATACTGTTTCATAAGGGGAATCTATCGCTTAATTTGTACGAAACAGCAAGCATTAAAGGCTATGTTGAAAATAATAAATTTGAAATACACGGTTTTTTTAGTTACCCTCAAATGTATTATTTGAGCTTTTATTCTGAAAATTCCACAATACCTCATAGACAAGAAGTTTACTTTATAGACAGCAACACTAAAAGGATTAATATTAGTAAATCAACCAATGACATAAAAAAGAACAATAGTTTATCATTAGAGTATTATGATAAATTCATGCCCTTTATGATTGAAAATGTTGAAGTTTCTTTTCTGAAATTTAGGCATACTCAGCCCGAACAATTTGACATAAAAATTAAAGAATATATAATTAAAAACAACAATTCATATGTCGCTTTATGGAGTTTGGCTGAACGTATCAATAGTCAAGGATATAAAAATGAATATTCAGAAATTTTAAACTATTTCTCCAATACTATAAAAGAAAGTGACCTTTGGCATAAGGTAAGAAATGAATTGGATAGTATTCAAATCAGAATTGGAAAAAAATTTCCATTAGATTTGGTTTTGAAAGATCGCTCAAAAAACGCTATTGTTTTTAAATTGCCAAAATCAAAATATGTTCTTGTTGATTTTTGGTTTAGTAGATGTAAACCATGTCTGAGTCAATTACCTCAATTAAAAGAAATTTATAAAATGTATAGCCCATTAAATCTAGATGTTGTTGGTATATCGGTAGATAAAACACAAGATGTTGATTTATGGAATAAAAGAATTGAAGAAAAAGAAATCCCATGGAATAATTATCTTGATGAAAATGGAATTTTTTCGTCTAAAGAAAAAATATTTTCGTTTCCAACCAATTATTTATTAGACCAGAATGGTGTTGTAATAAGAAAAAATATAAGTTTTGAAGAATTAATAAAAATAGTAAGTGGAAATTAGCTAATTAGTATCGGCTAAAAATTAAAATTCGCATAAAAAATTCGCAGATTGAAAACAATTGACTTCCATCTTTAAATAAAACACGTTCTCTTCATCACTTACCTTTTAATCACTTTTAAGTAATTAAATTGATTATTCTTTTTATCGTGTGCAACAATAAAATACGTTCCAATGGCGTAATTTTCCATATCAATTTCCCATTCGGTTTCACCTACTTTTTTATAGTTCGGGCGAACGTTTTTTCCATCCATAGTATAAAAACTCAACTCCAAATCGTCTATTCCTGAAATCGATTTAAGGTACAACACACCTTTAGTTGGATTGGGATAAGCTACAATTTCTGAAATGGTGTTGGAGGCAAAATAATCAATGGCCAAAATTTCATCCGAAGCCAAAGAAAAACACGAATCACTAATTTGGTAGTAACTTCCTGCGCAATCGGTTGATAATCGTTGAATGTAGAGCACTTTGTTAATCAAGCTAAACTTCAATTTTCCAATAACCGACGATTCCGAATACACATTGGCCGAATCATTATTCAAAACCGTTGAACTTGTGGTAGCACCAAAATGAGAATAACTTATCACGTGGATGACGTTGTTAGACAAATCCAAACTTAAATAAGCAGTTGCTGTCGCATTCGAGCAATTGGTTCCGATATTTAAATGTACAAAAACCGTATTTTGACTACTGAAAACCGATGAAAAATCATGCACTTCGTTCAAGTCTGAATCAGTAATTAATGAGGTTGTCAACGGATTGTTACACGTGAAAGGCTGAACCGTATTGTCAATTCCGTTTCCATCACTGTCCATTGCCGACCAACAAGATGTATTGAGTCGAAAATATGTCGAACCACAGGGATCAAGTAGTCGAGAAACATACAGAACATTATTACTCAAATAATAATTAATCTGACCATTTGTTAGTGAAGTACTGGTAACCGAATTGGTTTCGTTTCCTGTTACAGTTGCCGCAGCCATAGATCCAAAATGCTGATAAGAAAGTACGTTGATGCGGTCGTTATCCAAATCGATAATGGCTTTTAAATTGTTATTCGAATTGTTGCAATTGGTAAATCCGTTTAAATCCACATAAAACAAACCCGAAGTTGCATTGCTGAAAGTGGTTATCAATAAGGGTTGGTTAATTCCAGTTGTATTTGTCGATTGCGGAATACTGACGTTGCATTGCTGAATTTCATCCAAATCGCCATTTTCCAATCCGTTATAGATATTCCAACACGATTGTTGTAACGAAATAGGAACATTTCCACCGCAGGCATTCGTAATGTGATTCAAGTACAAACTATTATTCGTCAAAATGAACGATATTTTTGAATATGCATCGCTTCCACTAGTAATAACATTGGTGTTATTTCCTGTGAATGTGCTCGAAGAATTATCAAAATGATGGTAACTTAAAACGGTTATAGTATCCGTTGTAAGGTTGACAATAGCGGTCAGATTTCCCACTACACCATAACAAAGATTGTAAAAGTTCAGTTTTACTATAAATTCACCACTTGTTGCGCCACCAAAATTGGTAACATTCACTTGAGTTCCAGGGTTGAAAAGTCCGCTAGCCGGAATCGTATTGGTACACGTAATAGTAAAATCTTCATCCGAATTCAAAGCCAAACAACTTGCCGTGTCAAAATTTACATTGATGAAATTGGTGATGGTTTTTAAATCTGAAATTCCATACGAATCGGTTACGGTCAACGTAACATCAACACTTCCTGTGGATAAAAATTTCACTTCTGGATTTTGAGAATTTGCTGTAGTTCCGTTCAAGTACATCGGAGTTTTAGAAAACGACCAATTCCACGTTGCACCGGAATACTTCAAAATACTATAATCCATTAATTGAACTTGTTGATTGATGCAAACCTCTTTTTGGTTGGTTGTGGGTTGCGCAATTGGGCTGATGTATGGTTCGTAGAAATCAATTTGTTGAATACCTCGATTTCCTGCCGCGCGCACTTTTTCTTGATAATGCGAAAGCTTCAAATAAATGCGATTGGCCAACAAACTTCCACTTAATAATCCCGCTGAATAATCGTCCCAATTGGCCATCGCGTTGTTTCTGTAATAGCATTTTGCCACCGAATTCGAGTCGAAACCAATGAGGTAAATTCCGCCATTGGTTCCGTATTGATGCGCCATTTCTTTCACAGTAAATCCGTTTAAAGCAGACGTGTCAATACTTTGCCACGATTGTCCACCGTTGGTGCTTTTAAAAATACGATAGGAATTATTTATCGAATAGTTACCATTCCAGTTAATATAGGCCAACCAAAGTTCGTTGGGATTGGTTTGCGAAACATCAATAAAACACTGTAAACCATTGGTGTTGAAGTTGGAATTGTGCAACGTGAAGTTGTGTTGCGTCCAGTTTACGCCACCATCGACAGTTTTCCATAGTCCATTCGATTCCGTTGTTACATACAACACATTTTGGTTGCTTCGGGTGGTTTTTATGTTCCAAACGGTCGAGCCAAAAGTGCGTAAAACTTGATTGGATATTCCGTTGTCGTACGAAACATATACTTTGTTTTCGTAGGCTGCGTAAATGATGTTGCTGTTGACTACGTTGGAAGTGATGTCGCTGTTTCGTTCGCCATAATAAAAATTATTCGAGTTCATCGAAAACGGAAATGTCGAGGCTACTTGGGTGTTGAATTGGGTGTCAATTTGTTTGAATCCTTGAAAAATATCAGCAAAAAAAAGTGAGTTTGGTCGGCTGAAAATGGAGTAGCCAACGGGTGCTTCCGCTCCACCCAAAATAATCGTTTTTCCATTATTCCAACTTGGATTATAAATATTATCTCCATTGTGGTATTTTCCTCCGCCCATTTGATCGGTGTTAAAACCTTGGTCAAAAGCCCACAATTCGAGATCAAAAAGTCCTTTGTTGGTGCTGTGCCAGTTGGAAAGAGCGGTAAAATTATCGGTAGAAGTACTTATGCCGCCATCGGTAGAAACCACCACTTCAGCTCCGCTAAAATCAAGGTCTTGAATGTCGGGATGAATAGGAAAATTGCCATTATAACCACCAAGCGCAGTAAAATTTATGCCGCCGTTGGTCGATTTATACAAAGTAGTTACACCCACATAATAGATGTTGGAATTGACAGGAGAAATTCCGAAAGCAAAATCATAAAAACCTTGAGAGAAACCCGAATTTAAAGTTGATAAATGCGTGAAGGTTTCGCCTGAATCGGTGCTTTTTAATAATTCTACGTATTCGCCAGTTAAAAAAGCGATTACAATTAAATTCGGATTGGATGCTGAAACACCCAATAAATAGCCGTCTTTACTAGTAGTCAAATTGTAATTAGTAGTTTTTAATTGCCACGTTGTTCCGCCGTTGGATGTTTTGTAGAAATTTCCATTTACATCCACAGCATACGCAATAGTAGCACTCCCAGGTTTGAATTCAACATCGTAAAAATTACCTGCTAAAGTGTTGCTGAATGTAGTTCCGGCATTGGCAGAAACAAAAATTCCTTGATTGGATGCCGCCATAATCGTTGTACCGTCTGAAGACCAAACGATTTCGTTGCAGGAAGCGTTTACTGGTTTTATTTCCCAACTTACTCCGCCATTTGTACTTTCTCTTAACGGATTGCTGCCTAGTATAATATTGGAAGAATTGGTTGGATTAAAAGCAATTGGACCGGAATAATCGCCTAAAAAACTCCAATTTTCACCACTATCAATGGTTTTAAAAAGTGCGCCAGTTTCGGTAGAAGCCATTCTGATGGTGGGCGTAGAAGGCGCAACTGCGATGTAATACACATTCGATTGTACAGGAAGTTGGACTCCATTGGAATCGACCGTTTCCATTGGGCCAATTTGCGTCCAGTTGGGCAATAAAGTCGATCGGTTGTTGGTTTGGATGTTGGTGTTTTTAGTGATGTTTTTCAGGGTTATAAAACCATTGTTGTCAATCCAAGTTGGTGGAACTCTTTTAAAAAAGTTAAGAGCAAATCGCACAATCGGAATTTCGGTAATGCTCTTTTTTAATTCTTCATAGTCTTCTTTTTTACCTTCTTTTTTTTCTTTTAGAATAATTTCTTGACCTCTTTTTTTGGCATCATCGCTTTGTAACCAATTGGTAATTTCTTTTTTCATCTGAACCACATTGATTTTGTCGGGTTCAGAATAAAAAGGAAGTGCCCAAGAAGGTGTGTCTGAGGTTTGCTGGGGTAAATCGGCAAAATTGATATGGTCTTTTATAGTTGGTTTTTCCGTTTGAGCAAAGGAAAAAATAGAGCAGAATAACGCGATTATTAGAGTAATGTTTGTCTTCATAGTAAAGTAGCACAGTTTAACTCAAAGAGGTTGAGTATCACAAATCTACTATAATATTTTGATGCGAGTTCGATGTGAAGAATTATTTTTCAGCCACGAATTATCGAATTTAGCCAGGTAACTATTTGATTCAATTCGAATGTTCATCGGAGATGAACAAATTTTAATGCAAAATTCTAAGTTAATTTGTGAATTCGTGGCAAAAAAAAATGATTAAAAAGATTGTTGTCGTTGAACAAATTGACTGTAATTGGCTTTTACTTAGTGACTGTAAAAAAGCAGAAAATCTAACAGCAGAGAATGTTAAAATTTCAAATAAAAATCTTTAGTTAGGTTAATGTAATCGTCGGTATACTCATGGCGATTGATTTCAATCACCAATTCATCGGCTTCTAAAACGGACAGTTCATAGCGTTTAAAAGCGAGTAAACTGCGCACAATTGGAGTAGCGTGTGAACCTTTTACACGAGTGACTTTTACGGGGAAAAGTTCGGCTTCGGCGCACAAATCGATAAAACGTTCTTCTTCTTTATACGGAATAATTACAGCAAAAATTCCGTTTTCTGACAACAGTAAACTCGCGGCTTCGACTAATTCTTCAAACGGTAAAGCATCTTGGAAACGGGCTGCATCGCGAGATTCGTTATCCGTTTTGTAATTCTCGGAGTAAAAAGGCGGATTGGAAATAATGATGTCGTACTCATCTTCAGGATCGTCTACAAATTCATCCAAACCGGCATGATAACAAAACAAGCGGTCGCTCCACGGTGAGGCTTCAAAATTTTCGACGCATTGTTCGTAGGCGTTTTCATCGATTTCAATGGCATCGAGTTGTTCGGCATGCGTTCGTTGCGCGAGCATCAAGGATAGAATTCCGGTTCCAGCGCCAATGTCTAACACCGAGAACGGTTTGTTGTCAATCGGGCACCATGCGCCAAGCAACACTGAGTCGGTGCCGATTTTCATGGCACAACGGTCGTGGTGGATGGAGAATTGTTTGAAGTTAAACACAATTTAAAGATTGAAAAATTTAAAAATTGAAAGATGGAGTTGTTTTTAAAATTGCACGCCTAGCCCTGATGGAAGCGGCATCCTTTTTTGGAGTGCAACGGAAAAAAAGATACAGCGGACAGCAGGTTCCCGGCTCCTTAATCTAAATCTTTAAATCTTTTAATTTTTTAATTGACTTAAAAATACATCTCCACCAATCCTTCTGGCAAATTCATCACGACTTTTTTATTGGGGCGATCAATTTTTACGAGAAACTGGTCAATCATCGGAACTAAAATTTCGACTGAACCATTGACCACTTCAAAAAGAGGTTGCGCGGAAGAGTCGTTGATAGAAACAATTTTTCCGAAAATACCGAGTCGTTGGTCTTCAATATCAAAACCAATTACTTCGTGGAAATAGAATTTATTGCCTTCTAGTTTGGGAAGCATGGAAATCGGTAAGTAGATTTCGCAGCCCATGATTTCGTCGGCATCGGCTTCGGTTTCGATGTCTTCAAATTTTACTTTGAGGAAATCGTTTTTATGTAGTGAGGAGTTTTCAATAAAAAATGGAACCAGATTTTTGTTGAATTCAACAAATACTGATTCCATATTTTCATATAATTCGGGTTCGTCGGTATCTAAATAGATAAGAACTTCTCCTTTGAAACTAAATTTTTTAGCGATTTTGCCTAAATAGAAACAATCTTCTTTACGCATTATCGCACTGAATTAGGCTTCTTTTTCTTCTGTAGCTTCGTCAGCAGCTGGAGTTTCCTCAGCAGCAGCTTCTACTTCTGGAGCAACTTCTGCAACGGCTTCTTCAGCTGGAGCTTCTGTTACTTCTGGAGCAACTTCAGCAACAACTTCTTCCGCTGGAGCTTCTGTCTCTGGAGCTTCAGTAACTTCTGCAGCAGCTTCCACTTCTGGAGTAACTTCAGCAACAGTTTCTTCTACTTCAGCAACTTCTTCTTCCACTACTTCTGGAGTAGCAGCAGCTTCTGCTTTTGCAGCACGTTTTTCGTTAGCTTCTTTTTCAGCTTTCAAGGCTTTGGCTTTAGCTTCTGCTTGTTTTTTAGACAAACCGTCTTTTTTAGCATCTACTTTACCTACTTTTTCTTCTAACCATTTTGCTAATTTAGCATCAGCTTGATCTTGAGATAAAGCACCTTTACGAACTCCGCCGTCTAAGTGGTGTTTCAATAAAGCACCTTTGTACGAAAGAATTGCTCTAGCCGTATCTGTTGGTTGTGCTCCATTGTGTAACCATTGAACAGCTTTGTCAAGGTTTAAATCAATGATTGCTGGGTTAGCAGTTGGATTGTACGTTCCTAATTTTTCTAAGAATTTACCATCTCTTTTTGAGCGAGCATCAGCCGCTACGATCCAATAAAAAGGCTTCCCTTTTTTACCGTGTCTTTGTAATCTAATTTTTACTGACATAATCTTTTGATTAATTTGAGGTACTCGACCTCCGTTATTTAAGGGTGCAAATATACAAAACTTTTTTACACAAACTAACGATGGATTAGAAAAGACAATTTTTTAGTTAAATATCTATGCCAATTCATTAAAAAAACTATTTTTGTACTGAAGTATTCTAAGCTTTTTTTGATTGAAGCGAAAAATTAAGGTTTTTGTTCCAGATTTTAGCTTTTTTGAACTGCATAGCAGCGCTACGGAGTACTAAAAAGATAAAATATGGGGCAAAAAAAGAATTTTGCAGCCGCACGAGGCTTAAGCCGAACTGACGGAGTAATTTAAAAAGGTTAAATGACTTCACTAATTAAAAAAGGATTATAATGAAAAAATTGTTGTCTATTATTACGCTTTTGGTTTTGTTTTCATCGTGTCAAGATGAAGTAAAATTTAACAATCCAAGTTTTCAGGCTTACCGCGACGATGTGTTGTTCAGAGCTATTCAAGTAACGGCTACTAAATCGGCTTCGGGATCCATACGTATAGAAGCTTTAGCAGAAGATGAAACTTTTGTTTTGAACATAGCTAATTCGGTTACAGGAACGTATTATATTGCTTCTATTAACAATAACAATTGGGCAACATATACTTCAAATTTCAATGAAATTGATGTTGATTATTTTACGCGTGACGGATTCGAACCCATCACTAATATTGCCAATTCTATTTTAGTGGCTGGAACGGGTTATACCAATGCCAATGCAGCTACAACAACCAACACAGGAAGTGGAGCTGGGATGACGGTTAAAACTACAACTGATGCAGACGGAAAAATTACTTCCATTAAAATCAATAATCCGGGTGGAAATTATCAAGCGGGCGATGTGATTACGGTAAATGGAGGCGATAATAACGCTAAATTTAGAATTTTAAGCGAAATTAAATTGACGAATAACGGAGACGGAACTATTTCAGGTTCGTTTAAATTCAATGCTAAAAACGTATTCAGTAATCCAGCAGGTGGAGAATTGGTGAATGTACAATACGGAGCGTTTTACAATTTACCTGTTTCCAATCAGTAACACCTATATTTTACAATACTATTTGAACCGTCAAAGCATCTATTTGGCGGTTTTTTTGTTTATTATCAATTAATTACAGAAAAGAAGCGTATTCTTTAGTAATTTGTCATACCTTTACGGAGAATTTTAAAATTTACATATGAATATTTTTGTTGGAAGTCTTCCTTGGAGTATCGAGGAAGCAGATTTAAGAGAGTCTTTTGAGGCTTACGGAACAGTTGACTCTGTTAAAATTGTAACTGATAAATTTACTGGAAGAAGTAAAGGATTCGGTTTTGTAGAAATGCCTAATGATGACGAAGCTCAAAAAGCTATCGACGAATTAAACGGTGCTACAGTAGATGGACGTACAATTGTAGTGAACAAATCAGAACCAAAACCAGAAGGAGAAAGAAGAAGTTTTAACAACAACCGTTCAGGCGGAAGTGGTGGTTATAACGGAGGCGGAAACTCTCGCGGTGGTGGTAGTAGCTACAACGATAGAAATAGCGGAGGAAGATACTAAATCTTCAACCCCATAATCTTCACTAAGATTATCAACATCAATCCATATGAATCTAGCGATTTATGTGGATTTTTTGTTTGATATACTCAATAGATAATTAACTGCTTGAAACCGTTTATTGGTTTTCTTGGTACTTCAGTCATTTTTTATAGTGCGACAAAACAAAAAACCACTTAAATTGCTTCAAGTGGTTTCTCTTTTATGAATTAAGATGAATTTAGTTCAATAGTGAGGTAACTAAAGTTGGGTACAATCCAATTACGACATTCAGTAAAATAGCGACTAAGGCAATTATGTTATAGACAAACGCATTACTATGATTATCGTCTGAAGCTTCTTTGGTGTACATCGCCAAAATTAATTTGAAGTAGTAACCGATGCTGATGATGGAGTTGATTACACCGGCAATCACTACAATTAAATAACCTGCTTCAATGGTTTGGGTAAACAGCATGAATTTGGCAAAGAAACCCGAAAACACCGGAATTCCAGCCATCGATAATAACGAAGCCGTAAGTATTCCCGCCATCACTGGATTGGTTTTTCCTAAGCCATTAAAATTGACAATATCTTCGTTGCCTTTGTTTTTCGACACAAAAATAATCACAGCAAAAGCAGCGATTCCGGCCAACGCATACGCAAAAGTGTAGTACAGTAATGTTGGTGCAGAAGTCGATAAACTCAACAACGCCATCAACATAAATCCGGCATGTGAAATTCCCGAGAACGCCAACATACGTTTCACATTTTTCTGACGCAACGCCATGATGTTTCCAACGGTCATTGATAGTATCGATACCACGACAATTACAATTTCCATTCGGTATAAAATGGTGTAATCTAAAGTGGTTATTAATTTGTATAGGGATGCAATGGCAATAACTTTAGCTAATGTACTCATGGTTGCGGTAACCAAAGCAGGCGAGCCTTCGTATACGTCGGGTGCCCAAAAGTGAAACGGAACTGCAGCAATTTTAAACATCATTCCGATGACTAATAAAGTGATTCCAATGTAAAACCAACTTGGCAACGCAGCGCCTTTGGATAGTTCGTATATTTCGGCAATGTCAAAATAACCCGTTGCTCCATAAATAAGACAAATTCCAAAAAGGATAATACCCGAGGCAAACGAACCCATTAAGAAGTATTTCATTCCCGCTTCGTTGCTTTTTAAATCCAATCGGCTACTGCCTGCCAAAACATAAAGTGATATGGAAAGTACTTCAATTCCCAAGAAAAACATCGCTAAATTCCCGAACGAAACCATACAGATTCCGCCACTTAAGAGAAAGATCTTGATGGCAATAAAATCGGAAAATTTAGTGGGTTTGTCTTTATAAAAATCACTACTTAAGGCAATGATGAATACGGTAAGCAAGATGAATAAAGTTGAAAACGCCAATGAAAATTTATTGACAATAATCATGTTGTTGTAGTGCGAAGTTTCACCAGTATAACTGTAAAATGAATAGCCAATAACGGCTAACAGACCTACAATGGAAACGGGTATAATTGCTTTTCTAAAATTGAATATTTCAGCGATAAGACAAAAAACGCCAAGTGCTATGATTGCTATTAAACTATCCATTATGATATGCTGTTAATTTGGTTTAAAGTAGTTTCTATCGCAGGCGAAACTAAATCTGTAAACGGTTTTGGGTACAATCCGAAGAATAATAAGAATCCGATAATTACGATTAAAGTGATGGCCTCGTTTACGGTAACATCGGCAAACGCTTTCGAATTGGTATCGCCCAACATTACATTTTGATACATTCTTAACATATAATACGCACCTAAAATAATCGTCGTTCCACCGATAACGGCAAACCAAAGATTCACCTGACTTAAACTGTACAATACGGTAAATTCTCCCACGAAATTGTACGTTCCCGGTAAAGCTACGGACGCCAAAACTAAAATCATAAACATCGAAGAAAACTTCGGAGTTTGCGATCGGATTCCGCTCATGTCGGCGATTTTACGTGTTTCATATCTTCTGTAAATGATTTCAGCACAAAAGAACAAACCTACGATTACAAATCCGTGTGCAATCATTTGATATACCGCGCCGTTTAATCCGTCGAGCGTTAAGGTATAACAACCCGCTGCAATTAAACCCACGTGAGCTAGGGAAGAATACGCTAATAATTTTTTCAAATCCTTTTGACGCAACGCTACAATCGAACCGTATATCACACCCGCAATACTCAATCCGATTAACACCGGCATATACGTTTTGGCGGCATCTGGCGCAATAGGTAATTGCCAACGAATGACACTGTACAATCCCATTTTTAACATGATTCCCGACAATAACATGGTTCCCACGGTTGGGGCTTTTTGGTACACACTTGCTTGCCATGAATGGAAAGGAATGATTGGTATTTTAATCGCGTACGCGGCAAAAAAGGCTAAGAATATCCAAAATTGTTCGGTTGAAGACAATTCTAATTTATACAAATCTTCTAATAAGAAACTTCCTGAAAGTGTGTACAAATAGGCGAATCCAACCAACATAAACAACGAACCAGCCAATGTATAAATAAAGAATTTTAGTACGGCTTTTTTGCGTTTTTCGGCATCGTCATTACCCCAAATTAGAGCGATGAAGTAAATAGGAAGTAACGCCAATTCCCAGTAAACATAATACAATAAACCATCCGAAGCTAAAAAGGTTCCGGTCATGGCAAACGTCATAAACAATACTAAGGCATAGAAGTTTTTCGATTTGTTGTAATGGTTTCCAAAAGACGAAAAAATAATCAACGGAGTCAGGGCATTGGTGAGCAACACCATCGCTAAGGAAAGTCCGTCTGCTTTGTACGCAAAATAAACTTTCGGCATATCAATCCACTGACTCAAATGGTCGATGCTGGTTCCGTTTTGGAACAGATTCAACATATACAAAGTAAGACCAAAAGCTCCTAAACTGAATAACAATGCTACTTTCGACGCTAATTTTTCACCCGAAAAATAAGTGGCAATTGAGCCAATTAAGAGCAATAGTAATATAGTAGTTACATCCATTAGTAAAAAATTATTGAACTAAAAATAAATAAATAATAATCGAGAAAAATCCAATTACAAACACAAACAGGTAAAATCCGATGCTTCCGTTTTGTAATTTTTTTCCTTTAGTTGCGATTTCGTTGGTCAGTGTTCCCAATCCGTAAACCGATTTAGACCAAGCTGGTTCTAATGTAGTTCGGAAGAAATTAGAAAGACCATTCAACGGTTTTACAATTAAAAAAGTATAGAATTCGTCGACGTAATATTTGTTGTAAATTGTTTTTGAAAACCCTTGGATTTGCGCATCTTCGGCAGGAACGAAAGATTGTTTGATGTATTTAGTATACGCCCAAATGATTCCAATTAACGCACCAGCTAAAGCCACACCCATCAGTAGGTATTCGTGAGTTCCCAATTCGTGGTGAACGGGTTTGTTTTTTAAAATCGGTTCGATAAAATGGTTCAACCACATACTTCCTGGAAGATTTATTAATCCACCGATAGTCGCTAAAACTGCTAAAATAATTAATGGAAACGTAATCAAACTCGGACTTTCATGCAAATGGTGTTTTTGTTCTTCCGTTCCTCTGAATTCTCTAAAGAACGTCAAATACATCAATCGGAACATATAAAAAGCCGTCATGATGGAAGCAAGCGAACCTACAATCCAAAGTGTTATATTGTGTTCAAATGCAACCATTAAAATCTCGTCTTTCGACCAGAATCCGGCGAAAGGGAAAATACCCGCAATGGCAAGCGTTGAAATCAACATCGTTGCATAAGTGATGGGCATAACTTTTCGTAAACCGCCCATTTTTCGCATGTCTTGTTCGCCATGTAAGGCGTGAATTACCGAACCCGAACCTAAGAACAAACACGCTTTGAAAAACGCATGAGTAATTACGTGAAACACAGCTACGGTGTACGCGCCCATTCCCAGTGCCAAGAACATTAATCCCAATTGAGAAACGGTAGAATAAGCGAGTACTTTTTTAATGTCGTTTTGCAGTAAACCAATCGAAGCGGCAACAATCGCGGTTGCGGCTCCAACGACTGCAATAGTATGTTGGATAAACGGAGTTAATTCGAACACGAAATTCATACGCGTAATCATAAAGATTCCGGCGGTTACCATGGTTGCGGCGTGAATTAATGCTGAAACCGGAGTTGGACCAGCCATCGCATCGGGTAGCCAAGTATATAATGGTAATTGAGCTGATTTACCGGTCGCGCCAATGAATAAACACAAGGCCGCAATCGAAAGTAAATGATCGGGAGCAACAGTTCCTTTTGTAATGATTCCGGTTTGAATTAAATCGTAATCCAATGAATTGTAGCAATATGCTAATATAAACATCCCGATAAGGAAACCTAAGTCACCAATGCGGTTCATGATGAATGCTTTTTTTGCTGCGTTGTTGTAGTCTTGGTTTTTGTACCAGAATCCGATGAGTAAGTACGAGCACAATCCAACGCCTTCCCATCCGATAAACATCACTAATAAATTGCTTCCTACAACCAAAGTAATCATGAAGAAAACAAACAAATTGAGGTATGCAAAAAACTTGTGCATGTTTTCGTCGTCGTGCATGTAGCTGATGGAGTAGAGGTGAATCAGCGATCCAATTCCGGTTACGAACAGCAACCACAACAACGACAATTGATCGAGTAGGATTCCGAAATCCAATTTGAAATTGCTCACGGTAATCCAATCGAAAAGTGATATTTTGATGGCTTCACCCGTTTCGTTTACTTGTAAAAAATAAATGATGCTGATGATGAAAGAGACCACAACAGCGCCGGTTCCGATGAATCCTGAAACGGCTTTCGAAACCGATTTTCCAAAGAAAACATTAAATAAAAACCCTAAAAAAGGCGTTACTAATAAAAGTAAAATTAAACTATTCTCCATTTTGGGTTATCCTTTTAAATTTTTCAATTTTGATATATCAATCGATCCGATGTTTCGATAAACAGAAACTAAAATCGCCAATCCTACTGCTACTTCTGCCGCCGCAACTGCCATCGAAAAGAAGACAAAAATTTGCCCTTCCGTATCTTGATGGTACGATGAAAAAGCCACAAACAATAAGTTCACCGCGTTCAACATGATTTCAATCGACATGAAAACGATGATTGAATTTCTTCTGTATAAAACTCCTAAAATTCCGATGCAGAACAAAAGTACCGATAGGAACAAGTAGTTTTCAATACCTATTTCATTTAAAACTGTATTCATTTTATTCTTGTGATTTTTCTTTTTTAGACAATAATACTACACCAATCATCGCTACTAAAAGCAAAATTGAGGCATATTCAAACGGAACCATGTATTCATTCAGCAGCACTTTGCCGAGTACTTTAATCGATTGGTAATCTTCACCTGTTGAATAGTATTCACCAACAATAGGTTTTGAATTCACAAATATGGCAATCAATGCAATACACAACAAACAAAAAATGGTGATGGCTCCGATACGCTTGATTCGGGGTTTGTGTACTTCATCTTCGTTGTTCAAATTCATCAACATGATAGTGAACAAGAACAAAATCATGATGGCACCCGAATAGACAATTACGTGAACAATAGCCAAAAACTGTGCGTTAAATAGCAAATAATGACCTGCAATTGAAAAGAAGCAAATCACCAAATACAACGCACTGTGAATAGGGCGTCGGGTGTAAATGGTAAGAAATGCCGTTGACAGCGTTACTGCAGATAAGAAGTAAAATAGGATTTGTATTGTTGACATAATTAATTCAGTTTTTTTGCATTGGCCATAGCCATTTCTAGTGGCATTACTAATTTATCTTTACCAAAAATAAAGTCTTCTCGGTTGTATTGAGAAGGCACTAATTCCTTTGAAAGTGTTAAATAAATAGCGTCTTTCGGACAGGCTTCTTCACACAATCCGCAGAAAATGCAACGCAACATATTGATTTCATAAATGGAAGCGTATTTTTCTTCTCTATATAAATGTTCTTCGCCTTTTTTGCGTTCTTCGGCTTTCATGGTGATGGCTTCGGCCGGACACGAAAGCGCGCACAATCCGCAGGCAGTACAATTCTCCCGACCTTGCTCATCGCGTTTCAACATGTGTTGACCACGATACACTGGACTAAAAGCACGTACTTCCTCTGGATAATGAATGGTTGCCTTTTTCTTAAAAAAGTGCTTGATGGTAATCCACAAACCTTTGGCAATGGCCACCAAGTACATACGTTCTAAAAAAGTCATTTCTTTATTAGAAACTTGTTTTTTCTTTCCTGATAAGGATATATTCTGTATTGCTGTTGACATAATTCCTTTCTAATTAAAAGCTAAAATGCAAATTCCTGTGATGATGATGTTGATGATGGACAGCGGAATTAACACTTTCCAACCCAAATGCATCAATTGATCGTATCTGAAACGCGGTATCGTCCATCTGATCCACATAAAGAAGAAGATGAATCCGCATATTTTCATAAATAATACTAAAATTCCGATGACGTTGGCGATGTTCACACCCCAATTTTCAAGCGCCCAACCCATTCCTGGATAGTTGTAACCTCCGAAATAAAGTACGGCCAATATCGTTGACGAAATAAACATATTCGCATATTCAGCAAACAAATAGAATCCCATTTTCATGGAAGAATATTCGGTATGATACCCACCAATCAATTCCGATTCACATTCGGCTAAGTCGAAAGGCGTTCGGTTGGCTTCGGCAAAAGCACAAATCAGGAAAATCAGAAATCCAACGGGTTGGTAAAAAATATTCCAATCCATTCCCGCTTGTTGAATCGAAATTTCTTTCAAACTCAAAGTTCCGGTCATCATCAATAAAGCAATGATGGATAATCCCATCGCGATTTCATACGAAACCATTTGAGATCCCGCACGAATCGCACTGATTAATGAATATTTATTGTTGGATGCCCAACCGCCAATCATGATGCCGTATACACCTACCGAAACTACTCCGAAAATGTATAAAAGCGAAACATCAATATCGGTAGCTTGCAAGACAACGGTGCGTCCGAATAGTTCTAATTTATCGCCCCACGGAATCACCGCACTGGTCATCAATGCCGTACTCATGGCAACGGCCGGACCCACGAAAAATAAAAATTTGTTGGGTGTATTGGGTTCGAATTCTTCTTTTGCGAATAATTTCATTCCGTCGGCAAGTGGTTGTAATAATCCACCCCAACCAGCACGATTCGGTCCAACTCGATCTTGTAAATAAGCGGCAACTTTACGTTCAGCCCAAGTAGAGTACATTGCCATTACCATGGTAAAAGCAAAAATTACTACAATGAAAATACTTTTTTCTATGATGAATGCACTGTCCATTATTTGCTGTCTAATTTGTTTCCGTCAATTTTTTCGTTGTAATCAATTTCGGTCATACTGATTTTTTTGCGGTCGATGTCTCTTCCCATCAATATTCCTTTTTCAGTTTCAATTACCACTTTATCCATTTTTCGGGTGTAGTTATTTTGATTGATAACTGAATCTTTTTCGAATTTACGCGGACCTTCAATTACCCAATCTGTCACTTCTTTTTTGTCAAAACGACACGTATTACAGATAAAATCTTCTACTTCATGGTATTCGTCTTTTCGCGCTGTCACACGTTGAATTTCGTTTCCAAACATCCAAAGCGTTGTTTTTCCGCAACATCCTGGAGTGGTACATTCTCTGTGTGCGTTGAACGGTTTGTTGAACCACACTCTCGATTTAAATCGGAAGGTTTTATCAGTTAAGGCTCCAACCGGACAAACATCGATCATGTTTCCAGAAAATTCATTGTCGATGGCAGCCGAAACACAAGTTGAAATTTGTGAATGATCACCGCGATTCAACACTCCGTGAACACGACCATCGGTTAATTGATCGGCCACTTCTACACAACGTTGACAAACAATGCAACGGTTCATGTGTAATTGAATTTTGTCGCCAATATCTTCAGGTTCGAAGGTTCTTTTTTCTTCGATAAAACGTGTTTCCGATTTGCCGTGTTCGAAGGATAAATTTTGCAAATCACATTCGCCTGCTTGATCACAAACTGGGCAATCTAATGGGTGATTGATCAACAAAAATTCTGTTACGGCTTTACGTGCTTCGGTAACTCGTTCGGATGATTTGCTTGCGATTTCCATTCCGTCTTGACAACCCGTTACACAAGATGCAACTAATTTGGGCATTGGTCGTGGATCGGCTTCGCTACCTTTGGTAACATCTACCAAGCAACAACGGCATTTTCCGCCTGTTCCTTTTAGTTTAGAATAATAACACATGGCTGGCGGAACGGATTCTCCACCAATCATACGAGCAGCTTGTAGGATGGTTGTTCCTGCTTCTACTTCTATTTCTTGACCGTCTATGGTTACTTTCATTTTATTCTTTTATAATCTTTTTGGTAAAAGTATTTCCTTTATTATCAGTTATTTTGCAAAAATATATTCCATTTGAAAAAGAACTTAAATCTATTTCATTATTATTAGGATTGTTTGAAACACAACTTCCCATATTGTTATAGATACAGATATTTGTAATGTCAATTGGGTTATTGTTTTGTAGGTATACTAACCCCGACGTTGGGTTTGGATACAGTGTGAAATTATTGTCAAATGTAAATGTATCATTATTTAGTGCTTGCGGTCGAACAATAACTAATCTATTGGTGCCTGAAGTAAAATAAGTGTATGTAATCAATGCATAACAATTATTCCCACATGAAATCATCTTATCAACGTCCCCAGCAGTTGTTATCTGATTGGAATCGAATAATTGAAAAGTAGTTGGATTATATCTTTTCAAATAACCATCCCAGTAACCTCCTTGATACCATGTTTGAGCACCAGAAGAATCACCGAAACAAACTAAATTATTCAATTCATCATACATTACTCCTCCTCCTGCAAAGATATTTGGAGTATATTGTCCGTCAATGATGTAAGGAGTTGATGAAACATCAATCCTTTTTCCATTCATAAAATATAATTTATTTTGCCTATAAACAAAATCAGATACTGTACCGTAAGGATGAGGATTAGGCATATCCTGAAAGTTTTGACCGAGGCTAATGCCATTTGCATTTATATTAAAATAGGCAGTATTACTAGGAATGTTATTTCCTGCGTGTCCTATTAATGTAGAAGCATCTTTAAATTTGATTTTTTTAATCCCTAAACCGCTTCCGGGTGGTCTGTAATCTGTTGGTCTCATTACTCCATTATCATAGATTCCTATACCAATAATTCCAGGAACTACTATGTTTGTATCATACCTTCTGGAAACCGCTACAGTTTCAGGTTGTCCCGGCATCACTGCAATATCTATGGCGTAAAAAGAACCATATCCTCCTTGATTTTCAGGAAAAGAACCAAGACCGAATTCCATATCAAAAGCAAGAGGATTAAGGGTATATCTCCTAACTTTAGGAGTGCCATCTAATGCTACATAAATATACTGCCCATTATCTGAAATGGCCAATTCTACAGGACTGTTTCCAACAAACAATGTGCTTTCAAGTGTATTGGTGTAAGGATTAACTATTCCAATGCTATTTCCATTTACAGAATCGGTAGAAGGAATAGTAATATAGATTTTATCCGTAATAGCATCATAAACCATGTCTTTGGCTTTTTGATTCGACGGGATTGAAACTACTTGTGAGGAAGCAGAAAATGTACAAAACCAAACTACTAAAAAGAATAATTTATTCATCGTTTCAAATTTATTTCTATACTGTTTGCTTTGTCAACAAATGCATTACGTTTTCGAAAGGCTCATTCACAAAATGATCTCTATTTTTTACTTTTTCTGGGAAACGAATATGGTATTCAAACTCGTCTTTGAAATGGCGAATCGCCGCAGCAACTGGCCATGAAGCCGCATCACCCAATGGACAAATCGTATTTCCTTCAATTTTCGATTGAATACTCCACAACAATTCGATGTCTTCTTCACGACCATGACCGTTTTCAATTCGGTGTAATACTTTTTCTAACCAACCGGTTCCTTCACGGCAAGGCGTACATTGTCCGCAACTTTCGTGGTGGTAAAATCTCGAAAAATTCCATGTATTTCTTACGATACATGCGCGGTCATCGTACACGATAAATCCGCCTGAACCCAACATAGAACCCGTCGCAAATCCGCCATCGGATAAACTTTCGTACGTCATCAATCGGTCTTCGCCAGCGGCTGTTTTATAAATTAAATGTGCGGGTAAAATTGGCACCGAACTTCCTCCAGGCACTAAAGCCTTCAGTGGACGATCGGTTTGCATTCCACCACAATACTCGTCTGAATTCATGAATTCGTATACTGAAACGCCCAATTCGATTTCGAAAACACCTTGGTTTTTGATGTTACCCGAAGCCGAAATTAATTTAGTTCCCGTTGAACGGCCGATTCCGATTCCGGCATAATCAGCTCCCGAATTGTTTACAATCCACGGCACGGCAGCAATCGTTTCTACGTTGTTCACCACGGTTGGGTTTTGCCAAAGTCCTTTTACAGCAGGAAATGGTGGTTTCAATCTCGGATTCCCACGTTTTCCTTCAAGGCTTTCTAGTAAGGCAGTTTCTTCACCACAAATGTAAGCTCCGCCACCAATTTGAACGTAGAGTTCTAAATCGTAACCCGAACCTAATATATTTTTACCCAACCAACCGGCCGCTTTGGCTTCGGCGATGGCTTTTTCTAAAATTTTATACACCCACATGTATTCTCCACGGATGTAGATGTAGGATAAATTGGCACCCAAAGCGTAACTTGAGGTAATCATTCCTTCAATTAATAGGTGAGGAATGTACTCCATTAAGTAACGGTCTTTGAACGTTCCCGGTTCCGATTCGTCAGCATTACATACTAAATGTCGTGGATTTCCCGATTTTTTATCGATAAAACTCCACTTCATTCCCGCTGGAAATCCGGCACCACCACGACCACGAAGTCCAGAAGTTTTTACTTCTTCCACCACTTCATCGGGCGTCATTTTCTTCAAAGCTTTTTCCACTGAAGCATAACCGCCTTCACGACGATAGACTTCATAGGTTTTAATGCCTGGAACGTTGATTTTGTCTAATAATATTTTTCTTCCCATGATACTATTTATCGTGTAAAGTGATTTTTCCGTCTTTGCAATCAGTGACCAACTGATCGATTTTTTCTTTGTTCAGATGTTCTTGATAGAAATCGCCCAATTGCATCATTGGCGCATATCCACACGCACCTAAACATTCTACTCCGCGAACTTCGAACATCATGTCTGGAGTAGGTTCACCCACTTTTACACCCAATTTTGAACACGTATAATCCATCAAATCTTCTACGCCGTTTTGACAACAAGGCGAAGTTTGACAGAATTCGAACATGTATTTTCCAATTGGACGTTGGTTAAACATCGTGTAAAAAGTTACTACTTCATACACTTCGATATTTTGAATTTGAAGAATTTCGGCTACTTTGTTTTGCAATTCAATACTCAACCAATTGTCGTGAGCATCTTGAACTTCGTGCAAAACCGGTAATAAAGCCGATTTTTGTTTGCCTTCAGGATAATGACTAATCAACTCATTGATGCGATTCATCAACGATTCAGTTATGTTTATCTCTTGTTTGATGTGTGATCTTTCCATTTTTGTTATTTTAAATTTTGAATTATAAATTTTAAATGTTTTGAATAATTTATAATTTAAAATTCATCATTTATAATTTCATTATGCGTCTAATTCGCCTGCAATTACATTTAAACTCGACAATATTACGATGGCATCGGATAACATTCCGCCTTTAATCATATCGGTATACGCTTGATAATAAATAAAGCAAGGTCTTCTAAAATGCAAACGATACGGTGTTCTACTTCCGTCGGTTACCAAATAAAATCCTAATTCGCCGTTTCCGCCTTCTACCGGATGATAGACTTCTGCCACAGGAACCGGAACTTCTCCCATCACAATTTTAAAGTGATAAATTAAGCTTTCCATATTGTGGTAAACATCTTCTTTTGGAGGCAAATAATAATCGGGTACATCGGCGTGAATTGGACCTTGAGGCAATTTTGCTAAGGCTTGTTTGATGATGCTTAAACTTTCCCACACTTCGGCGTTTCTTACGCAAAAACGATCGTACGTATCACCTGATTTTCCTACGGGAACATCAAATTCAAAGTCTTCATACGAAGAATAGGGTTGTGCTTTTCGAACGTCGTAATCAATTCCGGCTGCACGTAAATTCGGACCTGTCAAACCATATTGCATGGCTTTTTCGGCAGTAATCGGGCCTACATCTACCGTACGGTCGATAAAGATTCTATTGCGTTCGAATAGGTTTTCAAATTCTTTCCAAGCTACTGGGAAATCGGTTAAGAAAACATCTAATTTTTTAAAGGCTTCTTCAGACCAATCTCTTTCGAAACCGCCAATTCGTCCCATATTTGTAGTCAGACGCGCTCCACAAATTTCTTCGTAAATTTCGTATACTTTTTCTCTGAATTGGAATACGTAAAGGAAACCAGTATAGGCTCCGGTATCTACCCCAAGAATTGAGTTACAGATTAAGTGATCGGTTATACGCGCTAATTCCATTACGATCACGCGTAAATATTGCGCACGTTTTGGAACTTCGATGTTGAGTAATTTTTCAACCGTCATCCACCATGCCATGTTATTGATGGGTGACGAACAATAGTTCATACGGTCGGTCAATACATTAACTTGATAAAACGGTCGGTTTTCTGCAATTTTTTCAAAAGCACGATGAATGTAGCCAATGGTTGGCTCAGCATCTAGGATTTTTTCACCGTCCATCAACAGGATATTTTGAAAAATTCCGTGTGTGGCTGGATGCGTTGGTCCTAAATTCAAGATAGAAAGTTCGCTTCCGTCTTCGTTGCGCTTCTGTTCTACAATCTTAGCATATCGATGCTCGGGTGGTAATAATAGTTCTGACATTTTATAATGTTGAATTATTTATTTTATTTTTTTGTCGCACTGAAATGATGCTTCGTTTGACTTAGGTATTACTTTTTGCAACGGTTCTTCCGAAGAAACGGTCGTCTTTGTCGGTTCTTCCGCTGTCTTCCAATGGGAATTCTTTTCGCATCGGAAACGACACCATTTCGTCCATGTTTAAAATTCGTTTCAATTGCGGATGTCCTTTGAAAACAATTCCGTAGAAATCCCATGTTTCTCGCTCCATCCAATTGGCGCACAGAAACAAATCGATTATTGATTTAACTTCTGGATTTTCTTTCTCTAGATATGTTTTTACTCTAATTCTCACATTTTCAACCCAATTGTGCAAATGATACACCACTTGAAATTGATGATTGTCATCATTGTCAGGAAAGTGAACTCCACATAAATCAGTTAAAAAATGAAAGTTTAAATCTTGTTCTTCTTTCAAGAATCGAATTACTTCGTGAAGGATGTCCGGTGTAGCTTCAAAAGAAAAAACATCGCGGTTCATTTCAAAATTCAGCACATTAAGGCCAAATCGTTGGGATAATTTTTCTTGGATATAGGAAGTTTCTAAAGCCATATTAAAGGTTGTAAGAGGCTAATAATTCTTTATATTCAGGTGAATTTCTTCGGCGTACCGATTCGTTCTTTACTAATTCTTGCAATTGCATTACGCCGTCCACAATTTGTTCTGGTCTTGGTGGGCAACCCGGAACGTAAACGTCAACTGGAATTACTTTGTCAATTCCTTGTAAAACAGAATACGTATCAAATACACCACCGGAACAAGCACACGCACCTACTGAAATTACCCAGCGCGGTTCTGACATTTGTTCGTATACCTGACGTAAAATAGGCGCCATTTTTTTAGAAATGGTTCCCATGACCATCAGCATATCCGCTTGACGGGGAGAAAAACTCACACGCTCCGAACCGAAACGCGCCAAATCGTAATGCGATGCCATCGTAGCCATGAATTCGATTCCGCAACACGAAGTAGCAAATGGCAATGGCCAAAGCGAATTCGCACGCGCCAATCCTACTACGTCGTTTAATTTCGTAGCAAAAAATCCTTCACCTGTAACTCCTTCTGGCGGAGCGACCATTTTTGTTTCTTTATTCATTTTATTTTGAATTTTGACTCGAGCTCAGCGAACTGGCGAAGCAATTATAAATTTTAAATGAAAAACTAATTTAAAATTCAACATTTATAATTTAAAATATTTTTTATTATTCCCAGTCAAGTGCTTTCTTCTTGATGATGTAGAAGAAACCAATTAACAGCAATGACATAAAAATAACCATTTTGATCATTCCTTCCATTCCTAACTCTTTGAAGTTGACTGCCCAAGGATATAAAAATATCACTTCGACGTCGAAAAGGACAAAAAGGATGGCCACTAGGAAATATTTTACCGAGAATGGAATACGAGCGTTACCGACCGATTCTATTCCGCATTCGAAATTTTTATCTTTGTTTTTTGAGTGTCTTTTCGGTCCTAGAAAACTAGAGCCAATAATGGTTAAAACAACAAATCCTACAGCTAAACCTGCTTGCATTAGGATGGGTAGAAAATCAGTTTGGGTTGATTGCATAACACTAAAAAATGAGTTGTTATTAAAATGTTTACAAATATACACCGCTAAATTTAATTCTCAAAAACCAATACCTAAACGTTTGTTATTTATAACTTAAAAAGGCTTATTTAAACCAATTCCAAATAGCGCTGATGCATTACAAAAAAAACGCCCCGATAAATCGAGGCGTTACACCATTGAGGTAAAAAAATAATACTATATATTAGTCTTCAATCACAGCTACTTGAGCTGCAACTTTACCTTTTCTTCCTTCTTCTTCTTCGTAAGATACTTTATCACCTTCGTTAAGTGATTCAGCTCTGATACCTGTAGCATGAACGAAAATGTCTTTTCCATTTTCATCATCTGTAATGAATCCGTAACCTTTTGATTCATTGAAAAATTTAACTGTTCCTGTGCGCATTTTGTAATGTAAAAAAATTAATAATGGTCAAAGATATACTTATTTCTGAAATAGCAAACAAAATCCGAATAAAAAGTTAAAATTTTTTTAAATTTTTTAATTTATAATTAAATGATTTTCAGACTGATATTCAAAATTGCGCAAAAAACAGACAAAAAAAGCAACTATTTCTCAATTTTGAAATAGTTGCTTATTGATACATTATGAATATGATAGAATTTTAATTCAAATCCAATTTAATATGTAATTCGTTCAATTGTGCGGAATCGATTACAGAAGGCGCATCAATCATGACGTCTCTTCCTGAATTGTTTTTGGGGAAGGCGATAAAATCGCGAATCGTTTCTTGTCCACCTAAAATCGCGACCAAACGATCCAATCCAAAAGCCAATCCGCCGTGTGGTGGCGCACCAAATTGGAAGGCATCCATCAAGAATCCGAATTGGTTACGCGCTTCTTCTTCGGTAAATCCTAAATATTTGAACATCAATTGTTGCGTCGCTTTGTCGTGGATACGAATCGAACCACCGCCAATTTCATTTCCATTCAACACCATATCGTAGGCATTGGCACGAACTTTTCCGGGGTTGGTTGCTAATAATTCCATGTCTTCGGGTTTCGGAGATGTAAATGGATGGTGCATCGCGTGCCATCTTCCTGATTCTTCGTCCAATTCCAACAACGGAAAATCGACTACCCATAACGGTGCAAATACTTCTGGATTACGCAATCCCAATCGCGTGGCCAATTCCATTCGAAGTGCCGAAAGTTGGGTTCTGGTTTTATCGGCTGGACCAGAAAGCACAAAAATCATATCACCCGCTTTGGCTCCGGTGATGTCGGCCCATTTTTTCAAATCTTCTTGGTTGTAGAATTTATCCACAGACGATTTGTACGTTCCGTCGGCTTCACATTTCACATACACCATTCCGCTTGCACCTACTTGTGGACGTTTTACCCAGTCAATCAACGAATCAATTTCCTTTCTCGTATACCCAGCGCAATTCGGAGCGGCTATTCCGACTACCAATTCGGCCGAATTAAAAACGGGGAAATCGCTGTGTTGCGCAACCTCGTTTAATTCGCCAAATTCCATTCCGAAACGGATGTCCGGTTTGTCATTTCCGTAGGTTTTCATGGCGTGGTCGTAGGTCATTCGGGGGAATTTCTCTACTTCAAGTCCTTTGATTTCTTTCAATAAATGACGCGTCAATCCTTCAAAAACATTTAAAATATCTTCTTGTTCTACGAAAGCCATTTCGCAATCGATTTGAGTGAACTCTGGTTGTCTGTCGGCACGCAAATCTTCGTCGCGGAAGCATTTTACGATTTGAAAATATTTGTCCATTCCGCCTACCATCAACAATTGTTTGAAGGTTTGAGGCGATTGTGGTAAGGCGTAAAACTGTCCTTCGTTCATCCGACTTGGCACTACGAAATCGCGTGCGCCTTCAGGTGTTGACTTGATTAAATACGGAGTTTCCACTTCGCAAAAATCTAAATTAGACAAGTAATTTCGAACAGCTTGCGCTACTTTATGACGGAACAACAAGCTGTTTTTCACCGGATTTCTTCGGATGTCTAAATAGCGGTATTTCATGCGAATGTCTTCGCCACCGTCGGTTTCGTCTTCAATCGTGAACGGCGGAGTCAATGCGGCATTTAAGATGGTCATTTCGGTCACTAGGATTTCAATGTCACCCGTTGCCATGTTTTTGTTTTTGGCTTCACGCTCAATTACGGTTCCTTTTACTTGAACTACAAATTCTCTTCCTAGCGTTTTAGCCATTTCGAAAACGGATTTTTCAGAACGACTTTCATCAAAAAGTAACTGTGTGATTCCGTATCGGTCGCGTAAATCAACCCAATTCATAAATCCTTTATCTCTCGATTTTTGAACCCATCCGGCAAGCGTAACTTCTTGATTAATGTGTGAGGCGTTCAATTCCCCGCAATTATGACTTCTATACATTGGAATAATTTTTTAGTACATACAATTTTCCGCTCAAGCGGATCGAGTGCAAAAGTAAAAAACAAATATCAATTATGTAAGGTAAAGTTGAATTGAAATTTTTTGTTAAACAAAACGTTATATCTTAATTAAACAATATATTTGAACTTGATTTTTAAAAATGTACCCATGAAAAAAGGATTAGTAGTTGTGTTTTTATTTGTGGCCGCTTTTACAAGTGTTGCGCAAGAAACGGTTTCATTTGTTGCTGAAATAGCCAATAGAAATGGTGATGTTATCTACATTAGAGACATCAGAAACAAACCGGTTAAAGAGATTAAACTGAATGAGAAAGGTGTTTTTGCGGCTACTTTCCCCGTAGAAGAGAATTTTTATTTGATGTTTGACGGAGTGGAATATGCCCAATTATTTTTGAAAAACGGGTTTGATTTGAAACTGGTGATGAATGCGCAAAATTTTGATGCTTCGTTGCAGTTTTCGGGTAAAGGAGCAGACGAAAATAATTACATAGCGCAAGCCAATTTGTTGGATCAAAAGTATGATTATGAAGGATTACTTTTGTTAGAAGAAGCCGATTTTACTAAAAAAGTAGACGAAAAGATAAATGGGGAGCTGTCCAAATTAGATCAATCGAAATTGGACGCCAAATTTGTTGAACTTCAAAAGAAGAATGTTCAAATGGGTTCGCAAGGTATCAAACAGTATTACGCCGAATCGCAAAAGAACAAACGATTCAATAATACGGTAGCGCCATCCTTTGACTATTTGAATCATGCTGGAGGGAAAATGAAATTGGAAGATTTGAAAGGAAAATATGTGTACATCGATGTTTGGGCAACGTGGTGCGGACCGTGTAGAGCGGAAATTCCGAGTTTGAAAAAAGTAGAAGAAAAATACCACGGCAAAAAGATTGCTTTTGTAAGTGTTTCGGTTGATGCTGAAAAAGACTTCGAAAAGTGGAAAAAATTCGTAACCGATCAAGCGTTGGGTGGCATTCAATTGTATGCCGATAAAAGTTGGAATTCGGATTTTATCAAATCATTTGAAATCAATTCAATTCCGAGATTCATTCTAATTGATCCTTCTGGAAAAGTAGTGGATGCCAATGCTGCGCGTCCGTCCAATCCGAAATTACAAGAACAATTGGACAAGTTGCTTCAATAGTATTTGATTAATATAAAACAGATTCCACAGATTTTCATGATTTATTTTGTGAAAATCTGTGGAATTTTTGTATCCGATTAGTTCACAATCAGTTTCTTAGAAGTGCTGATGTTTTGACCTTTTAGTTTTAGTATATAAATTCCTGAAGAAATTCCTTTTAAAGATACTTGTTCTTCGATCGAAAAGGAGTCACTGTTTTTTTCTAAAATTAATCTTCCGTTCAAATCAAACAATTGAATTTCTAAAAAGCCACTATAATTGTTGATTTTAATAGTAACATCACCGGAAGTTGGATTCGGGTATACAACAACTGCGTTTTCGTTTTGAAAATAATCGTTTCGGAATGTACAATTCGATCCAGGTTGCGGCTCTGTAAAATCTTCTACTTGATCGGTGGCGCTATCACTATCGCCCGACGAAGCATTTACACCCAAACCTCTTCGAGCAAAAACTTCCCAAATCATACAATAATCTTGTCCGCCTGTAATGGCTTGGTCGGCAGCAATGATTGCATCTCTTCCGTCCACAAACGAAGGAAAACACGGTTGAAGTTTTAATGCATCCACCACAAGTTGCAACACTTTATTATTTCCACCAGTACCCGAATACACATTGGAGTCAAAACCATATTTATCCACATACGCCCAACTCAAATCCCACAGCATTGATGCCCACACCGATCCTACACCATGCGGCACAGCTAATGTATTGGTATCGACAAAAGTTACCGGGTTGATTGACATATTGGTGGAATACGGATAACTTCTAATTCCGTCGTCATTTGTGGGCTGATTGATGACAAAAGTTCCAATTCCACGTCTGTCTTCTCCGTTATCGTTTTGTTTCATTTGAAGCATCAATCCGAACCAATCCGACCAACCTTCGCCCATTTGTTCACTGTTGAACAAACAAGACGTAGCGTCTTTTCCTCCTGTTAATCGGTTGGATATTCCGTGACCGTATTCGTGAGCGATGACTAAATTATCAAAATCGCCATCCACATTCACAAAGTCAGATAAAGGTTCGCTTAATGAGGCATTAATTGTTGAAGTGAGTAGTTCATTCAGCAAAAAATCGCCCACGTCTTTTTTGACGCTAATCACCGGTATGGTAATATCTCCATCTCCAAATCCACCTATAAAAAAATTACCAGGTAGCGTACTTACTATAATTACAGCTGTCGCACCAGCGTTTTGTGCATTTAAAATCTTTGTTGCGTTGGAGCAAATTCCTCTTTTGATTACCGCAATGTTTCCATTTACTTGTGAAGAATTGATGAATGTCGAACAGCCATCGGCCGATTCTTCTTCACCATCGTCAACCAAAACTAAATTACCCGTCAATTGATTTGGAGCTTGGGGTAAATCGACGTGACCGAAGATAAATCCGTTATCAAAAGCAGTATACGAACCCGCGATAGCAGCAGGAGTATTGATGGTAATTAAGTTAGCACCCGCTTTTCGAGTCCATAGATACATTTGCATACGCCCATTTTCGCCATCAGGTGGCGTAGAGAAATTGGCGTTATTAATTCCGCCTCCATCTTGCGACTGAGCCAAAACATAGTCGTTTCCGTTTCCTAAATCGGAGTAATTGGTTTGTTGGAAATTTCCGTTTTCTTCATCAAAACCATAATTATAGAACACATCGTGTAAAACGTTGTTCATGTAAAATAAATTGGTTGTCGCCGCATCCAAATAGTTGATGGCGGGCGTATTGATCCCTAAATAAGGAAAGTCAAAATTCAAACTTGGACCGCCATCTGGACTCACGCCATTATCTACATCGTTAATGTCTTCGAAAGCGTATACGTTATTTCCTTGAGTAATGGTGAATTCAGCTCCGGGAATTCCGTCGGTATCGTGCCAGCCAAAAGGCGAAGCTTGTATGTTGTGTGGATTGGTGATTAATTGCCTCGGACCGTGATTCGGACTTTCAGTTGTGAACGGTAGGACACGGTACGAACCCGATTGTACTTCGAGTATCGATTGGTTATCTTTGTATCCTACTTTATTAAAGTGAAATTCACTGCAGGTTTCGTGTGCTTCATTGTCGCCAAATTGACATGAAATTACCATGTCGTTTTTCTCTAGAAGTTGGCCGTTGGAAGCGTCAATTCGGACACTCCACATGTGATTTTGTCGTGGTACATCGATGATGAAATCGTAAGCCAAAACCAATTGTTTGTTGGGCATCAATTGATACACTAATTGGGCTTTGATGGTATTCGCATTGGGTTCGTTAGAAATTACGTACGAATTGATTTGCGGTGTACTTACTATCCCAAAACTATGATTGGTAGTAATGTCAAGTTGAGTTGTGGCTTGGTCTAACGCTTGCAAAACTGTTAATTGAGGCGTTGACGTATTGGTTTTTTGAGCACTATTTTTTACAAATCGGTTGCCCACATTAATGACTTGATTGTCTTTCACCCAAACATTGGACAAGGCGTGATAAATTTCAATTCCGTTGCTTCGTTGTTTGATGTAATAGTTGGTAATTTTTGTTGTTTTCGATGTGGCTTTGCTTGAAATAACCCAATCGGAAGCATCTTCAATGGTCAAATCTAATTGTTTCAAATGCGTATTCAAATACGACTGAATAAGTTGTCTTTCGTTTTGAGAAAACACAAAAAGTGGAGCAATACAAGCGATACAAAAAAGGAATTTTCTCATCATGGGGTTGTAAATTTTGACAAACTTAGTTTTTTAAACTGAAGCTTGGTAGGAAGAAATAAAAATTAACAGTTGTTTCAAGAAACTATTTTACTATAAATCAGTGCTTTTCCATCGGTTAATAAGGAAATAAAATGACAGATGTGTAACAATCGTTCGTACAGTGTCTCTTTTTCTAAATGGTGTTTTTCAGGTAGAATTTTGAGCAATAATTTATCGTAATTGGTGGCTTTTCCGTCGTGATTGTTGTTGAAAGCCGTGATGAATTTATCGAGTAAATTATTGATGATTTGATAGCCCGAAAGTTCTTTTTCAATGACCTCGCGACTTTGATAAATCTTTTTTACGCTCAATTTGATAATGTCGTCAATTTGGGCTTTGTACTTGCTTTTGTCGGTTAAGGCATACGGGAATTCACCTTTTAAAATCGCTTCTTCGTTTTCAATGAATATACGTACGGCATCGTTGATTAGATTTCCGATGGCCAACGCACGCAAATAACTGATTCGGTCTTCTTTGGTCGTAAGCGTTTGATATTTCGTGGTATCGATGGTATCTTTCACCAATTTGATTAAATATTCTAAAGCAAAATCTTCTGATACCAATCCGAGGTTGATTCCGTCTTCAAAATCGATAATCGTGTAACAAATATCATCGGCAGCTTCAACCAAATAGGCTAATGGATGGCGTTCGTAACCGATGTCAGTGCCCGATTTATTTGGAATTAAACCCAATTCGGTGGCAACTTCTTTAAAAAAATCTGCATCCGATTGGAAGAAACCGTATTTTTTATCAGCGATATTACTGGTTGGTTTTTTGGGAAGACTTTCTTTTGGGTATTTCATGAACGCGCCCAAAACGGCGTAGGTGAGACGGATGCCGCCTTCAATTCCGGGACGAGAACTCGTTAAAACTGAAAACCCGTTAGCGTTTCCTTCAAAATCGATCAAATCTTGCCATTCTTTTGCGGTCAATTGGTCTTTGTATTTTTGTCCGTTTCCGATGGAAAAATATTCTCCGATTGCTTTTTCACCCGAGTGACCGAAAGGTGGATTTCCGATGTCGTGTGCCAAAGAAGCCGCGGCAACGATGGCTCCGAAATCGTTAGCTTGATAGCCGTGTACTTCTTGTAGATGAGGGTATTTTTCGATGATTTTTTTTCCCACTAATCGCCCGATCGAACGACCAACGACTGATACCTCTAAACTGTGCGTGAGACGTGTGTGGACAAAATCGGTTTTCGAAAGCGGAATTACTTGGGTTTTGTCTTGCAAACTTCGAAATGCAGCCGAAAAGATGATGCGATCGTAATCGACTTCAAAGCCCAAACGCGTATCGTCTTGTTCGATTCGGAGGCGTTTGCCTTTGTCACCTTGACGTTTGAGTGATAACAATTGTTCCCAGTTCATCATGGAATAGTAGATTTTAGTTTTTTGTTTTTTAGCTTTTAGCTTTCGACTTTTAGGCTGATAAAGATAGATTATTTTACCGTTTTTTTCATGCAAATGCTGCTTTCAACGTTTGCATATTGTCCGTAATTCGGAATGACTTGGTAGCCAAATTTAGTATAAAGAGCGATAGCATTCACCAATTGATTGGACGTTTCGAGTATACATGTGGTGTACTTGAGTTCGGTAATCCAGTTTTCCAACTCTTGGATTACCGCCGAGGCGATTCCGCTTCCACGCGCTTCAGGTAGAACGAACATCCGTTTGAGTTCGGCTACCTTCGGTTCGTATTCTTTAAAAGCACCGCAACCTACCGCTTTTTCATTGATGTAACACACCACAACATGTTCGAGATAAATTTGATTGTATTGGGCAAAAAAATCTTTTTCGTCACCGTCGATATCAATCAGATAATTGTCAAATTCTTGTGTTAGAAATTGGAAATCAGCATTTTCGGATGTGGTTCTTTTGAGCGTAATCATTTTATTCAGTTTCTGCTTGTTCACCAATTTGTTCAAATTCATAGAATTGTTTCATGCGCTCTTCAAGATCTTTTTTGTTGACCACATACGTATACGAAAGTGAATCGTGCCAACCTCTTGCATATCCGCCTAAAAATGAAAATTCGTTAAACGGAATGAGTCGGCAAAGGCTGCGTTTGAGTATGGTTGCAGCATCGGGTTTGGTACCGTCTTCCAAAACCACTATCGTTCCGGTGATGTATTTTCCAATGGATCGCGACAGTAAAATTTCTTGTGGAATATAATATATAAGCGTGAAGATTATTCCGTATAAGTAATCTTCTAGTTTATTGGTGTTATAAAGAAAATCTTCAACTGCATAGATTTCGAATTGATTAAAAATGAGTACAAGTGTTTCTTCCACTGCGAATAGTAGAATGAGTCGTATTATGAGGTCAAAAATATAATTTCCAAATCGTTGTCCTTGACTGGCGTATAAATCACTGGTAACTTCAAATTCTTTTGCCATGTTTTATTTTTTATCGTTGGCTAAAAAGAAATTGCGCGATTTTTTTGGGTATTGGTTGTAGCTTTTATCGCTTGGGTTGGCGATAACCGTTTTGATGTTGATTTCGTCGCCCAATTTAAAACTCGCTACGGTGTATTGGTAATCCAATAAATATTCGCCACAGAAAAAGTTTCCGTTTTCGTCTTTTTCTATGATACCGGTGTAGACGCCTTTTTTATCTTTTGTCATTGTTTCTTTATTTTGGTTTCAAATATACAAATTGCAATTTATATTCTGGTGCCTAGCCCCGATTTGAATGGAAAGCATTAGGATGGTCAACACTATTTTTTCTTGGCGAAAAAGAGCGACCTCAGAAGCTACTTTTTGGCCTTAGAAAAAAAGGGTTGGACTCCTAATCTTGGAATGGAAAGCGGGAGATTGCTTCGCTAAAAAAGCTCGCAATGACCACTTCAAAAAATCAAAAACAGCCATTCGCTGGAGCAAATAGCTGTTTTCTATGTTCTATTCTCTATGTTCTATTTTCTTTCTAAGAACCACACATTTCACAATCTTCTGGTCCGGCGTTTTTGGCCATTTCGATCATCGCTCGGTATTCTTCGGCCGACATTTCTACCGGTTCATTGAGTACCGCAATCGGTTGCAATTTTTCGGCTACGGGTTCCGCCACTTCGAGTACCGGTTGTTCTTCTACTTCGATTGGTTCTGCTTTTTTGTCGTTGTTCAACGTAAATTTAATCGCATCAACAGCCGATTTCGTTCTCAAATAATACATTCCGGTTTTCAAGCCGCTTTTCCAAGCGTAGAAATGCATCGAGGTCAGTTTGGCGTAGTTGGCGTCTTGCATGAACAAGTTGAGCGACTGAGATTGGTCGATGAAATAACCACGGTGACGCGACATGTCGATGATGTCTTTCATAGACATTTCCCATACGGTTTTGTACAATTCTTTCAAATCTTCTGGAATGTTCAAGGCTTGTACCGAACCGTTGTTGCGCATTAATTCTTGTTTCAACGTTTCGTTCCACAATCCGCGTTCCACTAAATCGTTCAACAAGTGTTTGTTCACTACGATGAATTCGCCCGAAAGCACGCGACGTGTGTAAATATTTGATGTATACGGTTCGAACGCTTCGTTGTTTCCTAAAATTTGTGACGTTGAAGCGGTTGGCATTGGCGCAACTAAAAGCGAATTGCGCACTCCGTTTTTCATCACTTCTTTACGCAATTGCGCCCAATCCCAACGACCTGAAAGCTCTTCGTCTTTGATGTTCCACAAGTTGTGTTGGAATTCACCTTGTGAAATCGGCGAACCTTCGTACGATGAATACGGACCGTCTTCTATCGCCATTTCCATCGATGCGGTTACGGCAGCAAAGTATAAGGTTTCGAAAATATCCTGATTCATTTGTTTGGCTTCGTCGCTGGTAAACGGCATGCGCATCATGATGAACGCATCGGCCAAACCTTGTACGCCCAATCCAACCGGACGGTGACGCATGTTGGAATTTTCGGCTTCAACTACTGGATAATAATTTCTGTCGATGACTTTATTTAAGTTTCGCGTTACGCGTTTAGTCACGGTGAACAACAAATCGTGGTTGAATTTACCGTTTTCGACAAACATCGGTAGTGAAATCGACGCTAAATTACATACGGCGATTTCGTCTTCGGATGTATATTCCATGATTTCGGTACACAAGTTCGACGAACGAATGGTTCCTAAATTCTTTTGGTTTGATTTTCTATTGGCAGCGTCTTTGTACAACATGTACGGCGTTCCGGTTTCGATTTGCGATTCTAGGATTTTCTCCCAAAGTTCACGTGCTTTTACGGTTTTTCTACCTTTTCCGGCTGCTTCATACGAAGTGTATAAGGCTTCGAACTCGTCGCCATAAACGTCGCATAATTTCGGGCATTCATTTGGACACATGAGCGTCCACGTGGTGTCGGCTTCTACGCGTTTCATGAATAAATCGGATGTCCACATGGCAAAAAATAAGTCACGCGCACGCATTTCTTCTTTTCCAGTATTCTTTTTCAAATCGAGGAATTCGAATATGTCGGCATGCCATGTTTCTAAATAAATCGCGAAACTTCCTTTTCGTTTTCCACCGCCTTGATCTACGTAACGCGCAGTATCGTTGAATACACGCAACATCGGAACAATTCCGTTTGACGTGCCGTTGGTTCCACGAATGTACGAACCGGTGGCGCGCACATTGTGAATCGAAAGTCCGATTCCGCCCGCCGATTGCGAGATTTTTGCGGTTTGTTTTAACGTATCGTAAATTCCGTCAATACTGTCGTCTTTCATGGTTAATAAAAAGCACGAAGACATTTGCGGTTTTGGAGTTCCGGCGTTGAATAAAGTTGGCGTCGCGTGGGTGAAGAATTTCTTCGACATTAAGTCGTAGGTTTCGATCACCGATTCTAAGTCGTTTAAGTGAATTCCCACCGAAACACGCATCAGCATGTGTTGCGGACGTTCTACAATTTTACCGTTGATGCGCAATAAATATGAGCGTTCTAGGGTTTTGAATCCGAAGTAATCGTAGTTAAAATCGCGGTTGTATATGATGTGTGAATTTAAAAATTCGGCATTTTCTTGAATTACGTTGTGTACTTCTTCTGAAAGTAGCGGAGCTTTTTGATTCGTTCTTGGGTTTACATAATGGTACATTTCATTCATCGTTTCCGAGAATGATTTGTTGGTATTTTTGTGTAAATTCGAGATGGCGATACGCGCGGCCAGTTGGGCATAATCGGGGTGGGCAATGGTCATTGAAGCGGCAGTTTCTGCGGCTAAATTATCTAATTCGGAAGTGGTTACGCCGTCGTATAATCCTTCGATTACGCGCATGGCTACTTTTACAGCATCGACCAAATCATTCAAACCATAGCATAGTTTTTTAATTCTATCTGTGATTTTGTCAAACATAACGGGCTCTTTGTGGCCGTCTCTTTTTACTACGTACATAAGTTTTGTTTTTTGTGAAATAGAAAATCCCTTCGCTATTTCGGGTTATTTGTTATTGTTTTTTGCCACAAAGACGCTAAGGCACAAACCTTTTTTGGTTTGATTATTAACCTTTGTAACTTGATTTCGTCTGATTTTAGGCATAGACAAATACCTTTTTAATTTTCTTTGCGCCTTGGTGTCTTCGTGGTGATGAATTAAAAATCGGCGTCGAAACTAATTTTACTCGCTTCAGAGTCGCTGTTCATAACTCCAGCTTTTTGGTACTCGGCCACGCGTTTTTCGAAGAAGTTGGTTTTCCCTTGTAGCGAAATCATGTCCATGAAATCGAATGGGTTGGCCGAATTGTACACGCGGTCGCATCCTAATTCTACCAATAAACGATCGGTTACAAACTCCAAATACTGCGTCATTAAGGTAGCGTTCATTCCGATTAAACTCGCAGGAAGCGATTCGGTGATGAACTTGCGTTCGATGTTTAACGCGTCGGTAAGTATTTCAGTGATGCGCGCTTTCGGAACTTTGTTTACTAAGTGATGGTTGTGTAAATGAACGGCAAAATCGCAGTGCATACCTTCGTCACGAGAAATTAACTCGTTAGAAAAGGTCAATCCCGGCATTAATCCGCGTTTTTTCAACCAGAAAATAGAGCAAAACGAACCGGAGAAGAAAATTCCTTCTACCGCTGCAAAAGCAATCAATCGCTCAGCAAACGATTCCGATTCAATCCATTTTAATGCCCAATCTGCTTTGTCTTTGATGGCAGGAAAGGTTTCAATGGCGTGAAACAACTCGTGTTTTTCGGCTTCGTCTTTCACGTAAGTGTCAATCAATAAGGAATAGGTTTCACTGTGGATATTCTCCATCATGATTTGAAATCCGTAGAAAAACTTCGCTTCAGGATATTGCACTTCACTGACAAAATTTTCGGCTAGGTTTTCATTTACAATTCCGTCTGAAGCTGCAAAAAAGGCAAGAATGTGCTTGATGAAGTATTTTTCATCGTCGTTTAATTTGTTGTTCCAATCGTTTAGGTCGGTATGCAAATCAATTTCTTCAGCCGTCCAAATGCAGGCTTCTTGTTTTTTGTACCATTCCCAAATATCTTGATGCTTGATGGGGAAAATTACGAAGCGATCTTTGTTCTCTTTCAGAATTGGTTCTATGAAGGACATAATTTAGGGTATTTTTTAAGGTTTTTTTAACTCTTTTCGTCTGTTACAAAGATTGTCATTTGAAACTGAAAATGAAAGTCAAACTTATCCACAATTGCCTTTAGTTTTTAACAATGCGTAGGAAAAATACTATTTTAGAGGTTGAATGTAAATTATTGGTTAACAATTAGTTATAAATAAAAAAATCAACAAAAACCGCTAACAGTAAGGGATTTATTGATTTTTAAAATTTAGTTTCGTGAAGTTTTCGGAGCGCTGTGTTAGGAAATTGTAACCAAAAAAAACCGCCGATTTTTGATCTAAATTCGGCGGTTTTTAAAAGCTTGAAATGTGTACAGAAATGAGCTGTTATTTATCGTCAGAAATGTACGTTTTGTTTCCGTTTTTGTTGATGTAGTATCTTCCGCCTCGTGGACCGGTGTATACTTTTTTACCTTTATAGGTTCCGGTTACTTTGTCGGATACTTTTTTCTCCGCGGCTTTCGAAAGAGCGGTTTCTTTTAAATCTTCTTTTTCTTCCGCTGGAGCTAGTTTTTTTGCTTTGGCTTTCGCTTTGTTAGTTTCCGCTTTGGCTTTTCCTTCTGCGGCTTTTGCTTTTCCTGTAGCAGAAGCTTTGGTTTCTTTAGCTTTGGTAGCTGCTTTGGTTGAAGCGTCGTCTTTGTAGCGTTTGTCTGGCGTACCATCTTTTTTTAGTTTGGTCGCTTTTTCTTCTGCTACTTTTTTGGTTGTAGTCGTTTTTGTTTTTGCTTCAGTTTTGGTTTTGGAAGCTTTTGCTTTGACATCTTTTTCGGCTTTTTTCGCGTCTTTTTCGGCGTCTTTTTTCGCTTTTGCTTTCGCTGCTTTTAGCTTTTCTGCTTTTTCTTTTTTAGCTGCAGCTGCTTTTTCAGTTGCGGTTTTAGCTTTGGATGTTTTTTCTTTTACATCTTGTGCATAGAATGTGTTGGAGAATAGGAACACAACGCATAATAGAATTAATTTCTTCATTGTTTTAGAATTAGGTTATTTAAAGATTAAAATTAACAAATTTTTTTTAACAACAATCATTCCAAATCAAATAGTTGTATAATTCATTCTACAAGTACACAAAAGGTTTATTATCTAGCCCTGATTGCTTCGCCAGTTCGCTTCGCTCGTGTGAACGTAAAGCTTGTGAGGAACGAACAACTTGGAGGGAAAGCAGGAATAGGGATTACTAGTAAAGCCCGAGCCTTTTGTTTCATAAAAAAAAGAATCTGAAACAAGTTCAGATTAAAAAAACGCGCGCAACTGAATGCTACCCGTATGAATTGCTTTGCTGGTTTCGCTTTTTCGTCCTTGGTAATTAATATTGATGTCTAAGTATTGCGTCAGATTTTTTTGAACCAACAGCCGCCACGTCTGATTTTTTCCGGGTTGCAATCCTTCCAGCATTTGAAAACCCACCGCCGAAAGTGCGTTTCCGTCGTATTTGTTGTTGTACAGCGAAAATTCGCCGTTGGCGGTAAATTGCTTTTTCCCCGAATACGTAAACGACGTTCCAAATCGGTTTTGCTCCAAGGTTTCGAAATTCGCAATCTGATTTTCTTTGATTTGGTATTCGTAAAAAACATCCCAACTGGTGTTTTTTGAAAACAAATAGCCAATTTTTGGCGCCGCTTGATAGCCTGTAATTTCAAAATTACGCGTCGCAAACGTATCCGATTCGGCCGTCGTGCAAATGGTTTTCCCGAAGATATTAACCAACCAATTTTGTTTGAACAAATGCGTGTATTGCGTTTGATGGGATTCGTTTTTGCTTTTCAATAATCCTACCGACAGTAGATTTTGCGTGCTACTAATTAAATAGGTATAGGTTACGGAATGTTTTTGTCGGCCTTTGTTGTAGAACAAACTATTTCGGAAGGCCGCGTTCAATCCCAATAAATCGTCTTGGTTGGTGGAAAACGGATTCAAATCAAAATTCCCGCTGTTGCGCACAATTTTCCGGTCGATGTTGAACGCCGTTTGATTGTAGAAATAGGAGAGTAGCTTTTTCAAACCGCTGTCGTTTTGCCATTGCGACGGATTTAAGGTCACCGCCGCCGCAAACTTATTTTGATGGGTTTTTATAAAAATCTGATTGGGTAAAAACACGCGAACGAACAGCGCTAAGTCGGGAAACGGCGCCACTTCAAACTCTTGCAACTCCTGAATTCCGTTGCCGTTGTAGTCGTTCCACATGTACACGCCTTGTCCAGCTTCGACTTCCAAATAGGTAAATTCTTGCTGCGGAATGGTTCCGGAAGAGGTTTCGTACGAAGTAGAAATTTGCATCTTCTTTTTAAAATACGAATCGGTGTACAAGATCCGCGAATTGAGTGATGGCTCGTCTTGGCGGTTGTTATCTTCGAATTGTAAATTACGGTAATTCACAAATACCGATAAATCACTCGTATCGGTTTTTAACAAGCGCGATTTGATGTAATACGAATTGGAAGTGTTGACGCGGTTGATGAATCCGTTTTGCAAACTGTCGTTTTTTCGGAGTAAATAACCCAATTCAACGTATACTTTGGTCGAATCACCGCGACCTATGAACGTGCCGTATTCGGCGAACCGCTGACTCAAATTAGACAGTTGTTGTGTGGCAACCAAGCGCTCGTTGTTGTCTTCCATGCGGAAACTTCCGCCAATCCAATTTTTCTTATAGTGGTATTTGGTTTGGGTTTGACTGCGGATGAAGGTGGACTTCGAATAACTTCCGTCGCTTTGAAGTGCACTGGAATTGTTTTGAAACGTCCAGTTTTTGGTTTTATAGGTTCCATAAATGAGGTGTCGATTCCCTGAAAAACTATCCGTAAAATCGAGCTTTTCAAATTGATAGCGCGCATTTCCAAAACTTTTGGGTTCGTTTTTGAAGTTGAAATCCAAACCGGAAATCAGTAAACTTTGATCGCCAATGGGATTCGTAATGTTCCAATCGCGGTTGAATTCGATGGTGAACAAGCGTTCGATGGTTTTGAAATTGTTCTGAATTAATTGGTAATTTCCGAACGCGTCGAGCGTGAATTTTTTTGTAATCAACCGTTGTTTGAAATTGATTTTTCCCGCTACACCGTTATTGTTCTCGTCGTCCAAAGTAGAGTAGAGGTTGATGTCGTTGTTGCTTATTCCGACTTCAAAATCGACCGATGTTTTTTCCGACGGATTGTATTTTCCTAACAATGTGGCAATCTGAATTTTGGTGGGCGCAATCAATCGGATGATGGGTTCGTAATTTCCTTGCGGAATTCCTCCAATCGGTGCTACATATTGATAAATTTTCCCGATGGATTGATTGTTGGCCAAAACGTAATTTCCGAGGTTTGGCCCGACTAATGTAAACCGCACGCTGTACAACACATCCAGCGGATTGTTCGAATATTCGAAGACTTCCGTCGGACCCACGAGTATTTTTCGGTACAACACTTTGTTTTCAGAATACGAATCCAAAAACGCGGAAGGCGCATTCATTAAGTCGGTGTTATCGCCCGCATTTTGCAAAATCGCGACTTGTTCTTCCGAAAGATTTTGCTGTAGCGGTTGGTTTTTAACGTCGTTTTCCGAATAAAGGTATCCGCCCAAACTCCACTTTTTGCTTTGGTGATTCGCACCGCCGTACGATACAAATCGGGTGAAATTTCGATCCGAATATTGGTATTCGATGACGATGCGCATTTCGGAAGTAATCGGAAACAGTGAGGTAAAAGTAATTTCCCCTGCGTTGTAATCGATGGTGTATTGATTGTTTTCGCCGCGTTCTTGGAGAATTCCGTTAACGAACACGCGTTCCGAACCCGAGATGATTAAAACGAACAATTCGCCGTTGTTGCCGCGCAGTTTATACGGACCTTGATTTCCTTCTTGGCCGGTAAACGCGCTTTGTGCATATTGACCGCGCACCACCGCGCCCGAAGCAAAAATTTCGGTTTTGTTGTTTTCTTTTCCCAAGGTAAAACGAGTGGAAAGTCCTTGTACTTTTTTATTGAAATTCAAGAATTTAGACTGGCGGTTTTCGAGGAATAAATCGCCGCCGCGGATGTTCCATTTTTCGGTAAATAATTCGATGAAAATTTGATCAAATTCGTCCAAACGCTGCGAATAACCACTGTCTTGCAACGGAATATTGCTGTCTTGAATGGACGCGCGCAGGCTGACTTTGTCGGATATTTTTCCAGTGATTTGTAAATCGAGGTTGGAGTTTACCGTGGCATTTTGATTGTTTCCGACGGTGATACCACGCGTGATGCTTCCCGAAGTCGTTAATCCGTCAAACGGCTTGAACACTGGTTTTTTGACCGATTTAATGGCGTAGAGTTTTCCGGAATCATTCGGAACCAAGAGCGCATCATCGTAAATCGAATACGTTTTGGTAATGAATTCTGGGTAATTGACATAGTTGACAATCAGCGAATCGGAAGTGGTGAAATCCTTTTGAAAGACAAGGGTTCCTTTTTTGTAATCGACGGTATAATAGGTAGAATCGACAACGGTTCCGTCTTTAGCGAGGATTTTGAATTGTGTTGTGTTGATGCTTTTTTTTTCGAGGGAAATCGTATCCTTCGTAAAAGCAATTTTTTTAGTGGTGTAAGTCGATTTGATTTCTTGCGCCGTTACGCCAGAAAAGCAAAATAAAACGACCAGTAAAAAACTCTTTTTCAGCATACCTACTATAACTCTAAAAAGTCAAAAGTAGTATTAATAATTGGAAAAAACGGGTTGCTTTTATCTAGTAGATGGGAAAATTACTCCTTCGTTACAATCTGCATCGTTTCTCTCGAAATCTGTTTCACCAAAACCGTTTTGTCTTTTTCGACCATTTCGGCCGTTTCTTTGGTGAAGTGGCGAATGGTGTACAACGACACGTTTTCGTTGTACGACAATTTGAACTTTTTAGACAAAATCGACTTTAATTCGTTGAAGTTGCCAAATTTGTCTTCGAGGCAAATCGAGAAACTGATAGCGGTATTCTGAATCAGGCTGACTTTAATTTTGAATTTATGCAGTAACAAAAAGATTTCGCTGATGTTTTCTTCCATGATGAATGAGAAATCGATGGACGACAACGACAGCAATAATTGATTTTTTTTGACGATAAAGCACGAGGTTTTGGGTTCTAAATCGGCGCCTTTGGAAACCGAAGTTCCGGGCAAAAGCGGATTGATAAACGATTTTACGTACAACGGAATTTCTTTCTTTTGTAACGGTTGTAGCGTTTTTGGGTGGATGACCGAAGCGCCGTAAAACGCCAATTCGATGGCTTCGCGGTAGGAAATCTGGTTCAGCAAAATCGCATTTTCAAAATACCGTGGATCGGCATTCAATACTCCGGGTACGTCTTTCCAGATCGTTACACTTTCAGCACTCAGGCAATAGGCAAAAATGGCAGCGGTATAATCCGAACCTTCCCGACCTAACGTAGTCGTGAAATTGTTTTCGTCGGAACCTAAAAATCCTTGCGTAATGTTGATGGATTTCTTTTTAATGCCTTTCGATATCAATTTCTGAGTGTGATCCCAATCGACGTTGGCATCGCGGTAATTCGAATCGGTTTTGATGAAATTCCGCACGTCAATCCAGTTGTTTTTTAATCCTTTTTCGTTGAAATAATGACTTACAATGGTCGTAGAAACGATTTCTCCAAAGCTGATGACTTGGTCGTAGACGAAGTTGTAATTGGGCGATTTGTTGCTGCGCAGGAAATATTCTAAATCGGCGAAATGACTGTTCACGGCAAAAAACACATCGTGTTCTTCATCGTCAAATAAGTCGAGCAAAATTTGGTTGTGGTATTTTCGGACTTCTTGCAACGAAGCGTGAAACTCGTTCGATTTATCGAAGTAATTTTTGATGACGAGTTCAAGCGCATTGGTTGTTTTTCCCATGGCTGAGATTACTATTAGTACATCGTCGTGCCCGACTTTTTGCAATACATCGAATACGTTTTTTACTCCGTCAGCATCTTTTACGGATGCACCACCAAATTTGAATATTCTCATCTTAAAATTAGTTGTCTCTTCAGCAACACAGATTTTAGAAATTTATATAATTTTAAAAATCTGTGTTCCTAAAAATGTTTTATTTTTTTAAAAATTCATTAATTCCGTTTTCATCCATTTGGACTACTTGCCAATCTTCTAAAATTTTAGCGCCTGTTTTTTTGTAAAATTCGACGGCTGGTGTATTCCAATCCAACACATTCCATTCCACTCTGCGTACCTTGTCGCGTTTGCCTTGCGCGATTATTTCACTGTATAATGCAAATCCGGCTCCGGTTCCGCGTTGGTCTTCCCGCACAATCAAATCTTCTAAGTGAAGGGTTTTCCCTTTCCACGTCGAATAGCGGTAATAGTACAACGCCATTCCGATGATTTGTTTTTTTGGATTGCCTTCGTTAGAAGTTGTGTCAATTTCGGCCACAAAAGTATGAAACATCGGATGTGCGCCAAAACCATCCCGAATTAAATCGTCTACGGTAACCACCACAGCATCGGGTTCTTTTTCAAAAAGCGCTAGTTCTTGGATCAATTCCAAAACAACAGGCATGTCGTTGGCCGTTCCTTTTCGTAGTATCATGTGTGGCGTAAGATTATTGGAACCGTAAAAGTAAAAAAAATCCCGAAATTTCGGGACCAAATTCCAACTGAGTGTTATTGGAATTTGGGATTGGCTATTTGGTTCCGAATTTTCGGGTGAATGTTACTTTTTCTTCTTTTTGGTAACTGGTTTTTTAGTCGTCACTGTCGCTTTATTGTTGATGGGTTTTTGCACATATGCTTTGTATAAACCATCAGCAACCGCTCTGTTTTTTGCCGTTTCCGCACGGTTATTTGGATCGGGATGTGAACTCATCATTTTAGAGAAAAAGTTCGCTTCGGCATTACCCGCTAATTTGGCTAAAATGGCAAAAGCCGATTCTACTGCGTTGACATCATATCCGTGTTTTTTCATAAAATCATACGAAAACACATCGGCTTCGGTCTCTTGTTTGCGACTGTATTTACTGTCAATAATGGCACTGGCGACTTGACCAATCTGTCCATCGGTGATTTTTGCAACTTTTTCGGAAGAAGAAGAAACTACTCCAATCAAAGCCGATTTTCTATAGGCCGATTTGATGGCGTCTTTGGTATCTTCATTCGCAACGTGACCAATTTCGTGACCAATTACGGCGAGCAATTGATTGTCGTCCATGATGTCCATTAATCCCGAGAATACCCGAATACTTCCATCGGCGGTAGCAAACGCATTGACTTCTTTTGAAAGATATACTTTATAATTCAGTGCCAATCCGTTTTCGGTGGCATGTTTGCCAAAAACGCGGTTGAGTCGCAAGGTATATCCGTCTTTTGGACCAGCTACCACATTCATAGAATCCATTTTTTTTACGGCTTCTTTGGATAAGGCTGCTGCATCATTGTTGGTAAAAGTAAAACTCGAAACACCACTTTGTAGTGCTCCAATGGTTTTGTCTACATTGATTTGCGCTTTCGCCGAATTCATACACAAAGCAACTAACGAAAGGACATATAAAAACGTAATTCTCATGGTTAAAAATTTAAATATTAAGGCACAAAGATAAAACAAGTTGCTCAAAAAAAAGTGTAGTATATTTTTTACTTGTGTGAGGATTTTGAAATAAAAAGAGCGATATTTGCACGAATAACTACAACGATTTCGTAATGGAAGAACGCAACAAAACCTTAGGTGAGTTTATTATAGAAAATCAGAATGCCTTTCAGTATTCATCCGGTGAATTATCTCGTATCATCAACTCCATTCGTTTGGCGGCTAAAGTAGTAAACTACAAAGTGAATAAAGCCGGATTGGTTGATATTGTTGGTGCGGCAGGCGAACAAAATATTCAAGGAGAAGACCAACAAAAATTGGATGTTTATGCGAATGAAGTTTTTATTCAAACGCTAATCAACCGTGAAATTGTATGCGGAATTGCCTCGGAAGAAAACGATGATTTCATAACCGTTTCTGGTAGTGACAATAGCCACAGCAACAAATATGTAGTGTTGATGGATCCGTTGGATGGTTCGTCGAATATTGATGTTAATGTTTCGGTAGGAACTATTTTTTCGGTTTTTAGAAGAAAAACACCTGTTGGAACGCCAGTAACTTCGGAAGATTTTTTGCAACCCGGAACCCAACAAGTAGCCGCAGGTTATGTGATTTACGGAACTTCGACGATGTTAGTGTATACGACAGGTCACGGCGTGAATGGTTTTACGTTGAATCCGGCTATCGGTACATTTTACCTTTCGCATCCGAACATGCAGTATCCTAAAGACGGAATTATTTATTCGATCAACGAAGGAAATTATGTGCATTTCCCACAAGGAGTAAAAGATTACATTAAATATTGTCAGTTGGAAGAAGGCGATCGTCCGTATACTTCACGATATATCGGAAGTTTGGTATCGGACATGCACCGAAATATGATTAAAGGCGGAATTTATATTTATCCAACCAGTTCCAAAGCGCCCACAGGAAAACTGAGATTGCTGTACGAATGCAATCCGATGGCGTTTATTGCGGAGCAAGCGGGCGGAAAAGCGACGGATGGTTTTCAACGCATCATGGAATTACAACCGACCGAATTACACCAACGCGTTCCTTTTTTCTGCGGAAGCTATAATATGGTAGAAAAAGCAGAGTCGTTTATGAAAGCGGCGCATAAATAAACTTTTTTATAAAATTTTAAGCATAAAAAAACCCTCAATTTCTTGAAGGTTTTTTTTATGGGTATCAAACACATCTTATTTGTTCATGTGAGTAATTTCGAACGTAAAGGTGTCCAAATCAACTCCCATTACCAATAAAGATAAGGCTTTGTCTACAATATAATCAACGTTTCCTGGCGTAAATCCTAAGGCTAAGGCAAAACGAGTTAAAATCTCTTTTTGTTTTGGTCCTAACACATGGTCTACATATACCATTCGTGATAAATCGTACAAACGCTCTAAACGGTGTGCGTACGAATACGGTGGGTTGATAGGATATTTTAACGGATTTTCTAAAATTTCTTCGTATTCTGCTGGAGAAATTTCCAAACGAGCAGCCAATTTATCTAAAAAAGCTCTTTCCTCTGGACTTAAATCTCCATCAGCAGTAGCAACACGCACAATAGCAGAAAAATGACCTTTGTTTCTTGTTTTAAATTCGCTATCAAATAAATCTGAAAATGACATAATTAGTATGGTTTAGTTCTGCAAAGATAATTTTATTTCATCAAAAAAGGAAATTGTTTTTAATCGATTTTACAATCAATTTAACTATCAAATTCAAAAAATAGTGTAAGTTTACATTCCTTAAATTGCTAAAACCTCAAACTATGTCAGATTTTTGGATGTATTTCAAAATTGGACTGAACCACGTATTAGACATCAACGGCTACGATCACGTATTGTTTTTAATTGCCTTATCGGTACCGTATGCTTTTAAAGATTGGAAACGAATACTGTTGTTAGTGACTATTTTTACCATTGGTCACACACTAGCGTTACTTTTGTCGGTGTTTAACATCGTAACGGTAAAAGCAAGTTTGGTCGAATTTCTCATCCCAATTACCATTTTAGTCACCGCTTTTTTTAATCTGTTCACCGCTGGAAAATCGTCCAAGCAAGAAAGTATTACTTTTATTGGCGCAGTGACTTTGTTCTTCGGAATCATCCACGGATTAGGATTTTCCAATTACTTTAAGTCTATTTTACCCGGAAACCCTACCGATAAAGTGGTGCCGTTATTGGAGTTTGCACTCGGAATTGAAGCAGCGCAAATTCTGGTAGTTTTGGTGGTTTTAATCCTTTCCTTCATCGTTCAAACGCTCTTTCGATTCAGCAAACGCGACTTTACCTTGGTCATGTCTGCCTTTGTAATTGGCGTAGTCGTCCCGATGATTATCGACAGTCCAATTTGGAACCGATAAAGTTGATTAGAAGCGAATCAGTAGTTATATTTGTGGCGGTAATTCCTGCTTTCCGCATCCGCCCGGGCGGATTGCTACAATCAGGGCTAATGGGTAATCCATTTTTGTAAAAGTCAGAATTTTAAACTCATACCTTAGTGCCTTCGCGCCTTTGTGGCTAAAATGAAAGAAAAAAAACAAAATAAATACGATAAAGCGTACTTGCGAATTGCTGCCGAGTGGAGCAAACTTTCGTACTGCAAACGCAAACAAGTTGGCGCTATTATTGTCCGTGACCGAATGATTATTTCCGATGGATACAACGGAACGCCATCGGGATTCGAAAACTGTTGTGAAGACGAAGAAGGATTAACGCAATGGTACGTATTGCATGCCGAAGCCAATGCGATTTCGAAAGTAGCGCGTTCCACTCAAACCTGCGAACATGCTACCTTATATATAACGTTGTCTCCGTGTAAAGAATGCAGTAAGTTAATCCATCAATCGGGAATCAAACGCGTGGTGTATAAAAACGGATACCGCGATACTTCGGGGATTGATTTTTTAATCAAAGCCGGCGTTGCCGTGGAACAAATTGAAGATTTGGAATTTTAAATTTCAAATTATAAGTAAAGATGCGTTGCAGTGCGTCTTCGCAAAAAAACAAATACAGTGAAGACACACTGCAGTGCGTCTCTTCTGGAACAATAAAAACAATATTTTTTTTCAAACAGTGGGTCTCTTCTTAAAAAAATAGGATCACATTTCTTTAAAATGGGCTTGAAATAAAACTAAATATTCGTCGTTTTAAAATAACGTAAAAGTTGCAGAGATACTGAAACCAGTTCAGCATAAAATGAAAATCAACAAAATATATTTACCGCTTCTTTTTTTTTCGTGTGTAGCACTCGGAATAGTTGTGGGCGGTTTGATCAATTATCCAATCGATAATCCTTCGTTTTCAAAAAACGACTACAAATCCAAACTCAACAAGCTCATTAATTTTATCGACAATGAATACGTCGATGACGTGCAAACCGATTCGATTGTAGACTTGACGGTGACGAATATTTTGTCCAATCTCGATCCGCATTCGGTGTACATTCCCAAAGAAGCCCAAAAGCAAGAAGCCGAAAGTATGAAAGGTGATTTTGTGGGAATAGGAGTAAACTTTTATGTGTTTAACGATACGGTTGCGGTGATAAAACCCATTGAAAACGGGCCAGCAGCACGAGCCGGAATTCAGTCGGGCGATCGCTTGTTGTATGCCGATACTTTTAAATTGTTTGGAAAAAAAGTTCCGAATGACACCTTGTATAAGAAACTAAGAGGTGAAGAAGGTTCTAAACTGACTTTGACCGTATACCGAAAATCGGAGAACAAAAAATTTAAAGTGCAATTAGAACGCGGTGTTGTTCCTATAAAAAGTGTGGATACGTATGTCATGCTTAATGCCACTATTGGTTACATTAAAATCAATCGGTTTGCAGAAACTACGGGAAATGAATTTTTTAACGCGCTGCGACAACTGAAACAAAAAGGTGCCAAAGAATTGGTGATTGATGTGCGCGACAACGGCGGCGGATTTTTAGAAATGGCGGTTCAAGTAGCCGATGAACTCTTAAAAGACGATCAACTCATCGTTTTTACCAAAAACAAAAAAGGCAACATCGACAAAACGTATGCTTCGGATGGCGGTAGTTTTGAAAGCGGGAAAGTATATGTTTTGATTAATGAAAATTCGGCTTCGGCTAGTGAAATTTTAGCTGGCGCGGTGCAAGATAACGACCGCGGAATGGTGGTTGGACGACGTTCGTTTGGAAAAGGATTAGTACAACGCGAAATGGATTTTGACGATGGTTCGGCGGTGCGATTGACGACTTCTCGTTATTATACTCCGAGTGGACGCTCGATTCAGAAACCGTATAAAAATGGTCAGAATGAAAAGTATTTTGGCGAATTTGAGTCGCGTTTTGAAAGCGGTGAATTGTACGAAAAAGATAAAATAAAAATTGCCGATTCGTTGAAATTCAAAACGAAGAACGGCCGAATTGTTTACGGCGGTGGCGGAATCGTTCCAGATGTTTTTGTGGGATTAGAAGCAAACCACGGACAAGAAAGTGTGGAATATATATTGAATACCGGCGTTCTCGGACATTTTGTGTTTGAACAATTGGATAAGAATCGCAAGGCGTTTAAAGGATTAAATCTTCAGCAGATAGTGACAAAAATAAACGGCAATCCAGCCTATATTAAAAGTTTCACGAGTTATCTAAACAACCTCGGTTTGGAAGTCAATTTGGAGAAAAATAGTGCGTTGGTCAATCGGTACGTGGCGGCAGAATTTGCGCGTCAATTGCTCGGGGAAGCGTATTATTATCAAATTGTGTTGAAGGAAGACAAAATGATTAAAACAATTCTAAAGTAATTACTTTTTGATGCTGTCGTGGACTTGCACGTGATTTCCGTTATTCCACAGTGTTAAAATATCAGTTGCAACGGCAGCGCCACTTCCGGCAGCAATAGCTAGCTGACTTCTCCAACCCGCTAAAGTTCCGATTACATAAATACCTTCCGTTACTTTGTGGTCGGTGTTTTTAAGTTGGATTCGGTTTTTTTCTGGAATTACTTTTTGATGCGGAATCACATAATCCTCCAAACCTTCAATGGTAAATGGATTTCCCGCGCCAATTCCGATTACGATAATTTTTGCTTGGTACGCGTTTTTATTTGTGGTAAGTATGAAATTTCCGGCTTCACCTTCAAGTTTCAGTGCTTTTTCACCTTCAATTTGAACGATGTGCGGATAGTTGTTGTGGAGTTGGGCGGTGCTTTCCACTAGTAATTCGGAGCCTAATTTTCCCGATGGAATTCCGTATGCATTATTGAACAACGCTTCTTGAAGTGAGGATGCTTTTTGATGGGTAAGAATGGCTATTTTTTTGTCGAGTACAAAAGGTTTGTTTTGGGCTGAGCCGAGTATCATCGCACATGAAACTCCAGAAACACCTCCGCCAATAATTACTACATCGTACATAAATAGGGTTGGAGCTAGACGGTTAGTGTTTTAGTTTTTCCACTATTTTTTTCGACATTCTAAAAATGAGTAAGATAAAAATAGCGCAAAACGAAGCCACAATACCGATTAATGCAATCATACTGTTGCCTTCAAAAGGATTATTATAATCCAATAGCGTAACATTAAAAATGATTAACGCGACTGCAAGAATAATTAATACGGTTGTGAAAATTTTCATAGTGGTAATTTTAAGCAAAAATAATAAATTTTAAATTTAAATGAATAAGCCTTTAACATTAGCGGCAAATAATTTAACAGCTATTGCAAGTAGTACAACGCCAAATGTTTTTCGGATGACGCCTAAGCCGTTTTTACCCAACACTTTTTCAATTTTAGCGGAAGATTTTAGTACCGCATACACCAAAATAATGTTCAACACTATCGCAATAATAATGTTTATCGTGGCAAATTGAGAGCGCAACGAGAGCAAAGTGGTCATGGTTCCAGCACCAGCGATTAAAGGAAAGGCAAGGGGAACGATGGACGCAGACGAACTCGCTTCTTCTTTGTAAATTCGGATGCCTAAAATCATTTCTAATGCTAAAAAGAAAAGGACAAATGAACCCGCAACGGCGAATGAATGCACGTCAATTCCGATTAATTTGAGTAATTCTTCCCCTACAAACAAGAATACAATCATGATGACTCCCGCAACAATTGACGCTTTTTCCGATTCGATGTGTCCGAATTTTTGACGTAATTCTACGATAATAGGAATCGTGCCCACAATATCAATTACGGCAAAAAGAACCATTCCGATGGTCACTATTTCTTTAAAATCCAATCCAAACATACGCGTTCATTTAAAGGTGCAAAATTACTGCTTTCCAAATAGGTAGTATCCAAATAGTTCGTTAATTTTTGATTTAGAATTCACTATGCAAACGTAAAACCTTTGTACATTTGACCCATAAATAGAGAAAAATGTTTCAATTAGGAAAAACCATCGTTTCGGAAGACATCTTAGAAAAAGATTTTGTGTGCAATTTATCGGCTTGCCATGGTGCATGTTGTGTAGATGGTGATGCAGGCGCTCCGTTAAGTGCGGAAGAAACTAAAATTTTGGAGGATATTTATCCAAAAGTAAAACCTTTTTTACGAAAAGAAGGAATTGAAGCGATTGAACGGTTAGGGACTTGGGTTAAAGGAACCGACCAAGATTTAGAAACACCTTTGATCGACAATAAGGATTGTGCGTATGTTATTTTTGATGGAAAGACCGCGTTATGCGGTATAGAACAAGCCTATAACCAAGGAGTTATTACATGGAAAAAGCCCGTTTCGTGTCATTTATATCCGGTGCGAGTAAAAGATTTTACTGAGTTTGCTGCTGTAAATTATGATCGTTGGGACATTTGCGACGACGCGTGTTCGTTGGGAAAAGAACTTCAAGTGCCGATTTACAAATTTGTAAAAGAAGCTTTGATTCGGAGGTTTGGAGAAGATTGGTATATGGAATTAGAAAAAGTAGCTGCCGATTTAAATAATGAAAAAACGCCTTGATATAAGGCGTTTTTTTATTTTCAGTAGAGAAGACGGGAGTTGTACGCTACTCTCAATGCCTTGGTTTTCAAGGTTTATAACACTTAAATTACCCCGATAGCTCGGATTTACGTACGAGCGAAGCGAACCGACGAAGTAATCCGTGCCCAAACTATTTTAACTATTCGCTTTCAAGACCGATACTACCTAACCCGTTTTGGAAACCTATTTGGTTTCAGTAACTATATCGTTATATGTGGTTCAACTTTGTTCATAGCAAGTCCATAGTGAGTTCATAGTGAGTCCATAGTCAATCCATAAAAACATATATTTTTATGGACTCAATATGCTATAAGTATCAATACAAGATGTAGATGATACAATCAAAAAATAATAATCTTAGGGTGCCAAACACCACCGCTACCGCACGAAATAAAATTCGACGAAGTCAATTCCTTCTTCTGGTCTTTTAAAGATAAAACCGCTAGCGCGGATTTTTTTTGCATTTTGTGCGACTTTATATTAGTATTAAATTTACATGTAATGCTGCTTTCTTCCAAGACATTCATTCGCTGAATACCTTATTGTAAAAGTCTTTACGATAAATTCGGAGTCTGTTTTTTTAAAATCTAGTGACACCGATAAGGACACTTTCAGTGATGTGATTAAATGAATAATCTGAAATGACATAAAAGCAAAAACCTCACTAAATCATACAATTTAGTGAGGTTTTGAATACAATAATGATAGTTATTTAGTGGAGAAGATGGGGCTCGAACCCACGACCTCTTGACTGCCAGTCAAGCACTCTAGCCAACTGAGCTACATCCCCAAAGCGGTGCAAATATAAGTACAAAAATCAGTAAACCCAATAAAATTTATAATGGATTATATATTAGGAGATTATAATTTTGAAATAGATAAAAAAGATGGTAAAATATTTTTTTATTCTGCTAAAAACTCCTATTATTGCTACCTATAAAAAACATAACAAACTATTAACATTTTAAACCACAACAATGAAAAAAATTTTACTACTTCTTGTAGTATTTGCAGGGTTTAGCTCCTATGCTCAAACTATTGTAAGTACAACACCTCAAAACAAAAAAGTTATCTTAGAAGAATTTACAGGTGTAAATTGCGTGTATTGCCCACAAGGACATACTATTGCAAACAACATTAAAAACGCTAACCCATCGAATGTTTTTTTAATTAACATTCACGTAGGTGGATTTGCTACTCCAACTGCTGGTCAACCTGACTTCAGAACGTCATTTGGAACAGGTATTGCTAATCAAAGTGGATTGACAGGATATCCTGCAGGAACAGTAAACCGTTCACAATTCACAGGATTAGCTCAAAATGGTGGAACAGGAACCGCAATGAACAGAAACAATTGGAACAATGCAGCGAATCAAACGTTAGCGCAAAGTTCATATGTTAACGTGGGAACTACTGCAACTATTGATGTGAACACTAGAGTTTTGACAGTTTATGTGGAAGCGTATTACACAGGAAATAGTCCAGTGGCTTCAAACAGATTAAATGTTGCTCTTATGCAAAACAACACCCTTGGACCACAAACAGGTGGAAATATGGGAGATAATTACAATCACCAACACCGATTAATTCACATGCTTACAGGTCAGTGGGGTGATACTTACACTACTACCACTACTGGAACATTAATAACTAGAACGTACACGTATACAATTCCAGCAGCTTACAATTTAATTTCTGCAGAAATGGGAGAATTTGAAATTGTAGCTTATGTAGCTGAAGGTCAACAAAAAATTATTTCGGGTAATGGTGCAACACCAACTTATACAGGATTAGCTTCAAATGATGCTAAGGTAAAAGAGGTTAAAGAAGTTTCAGAACAATGTGTAACTAATTTACAACCAAGAGTAGAGATTCAAAATAACGGACAAACTCCACTTACAAGTTTACCTATTACCTATTCTATCAATTCAGGAACACCACAAGTGTACAATTGGACAGGAAACTTAAGTGCCTTAGGACGTGCAACTATTACATTACCGTGGATTGCATATTCATTACAGCCTGTTAATACTTTAGAAGTATCTATTCCTGCAGATGATAATACATCAAACAATACAGGTGCACAATCATTCGCTAAAGCCGTTGAAACAGATAAGTCAAATCTTACTATTAGAATCACATTAGATCAATATGGAAGTGAAACTTCTTGGACACTTCGTAATTCTGCCAACGCAATTGTAGCACAAAGTCCTGCTTATGTTGATTCACCTGCCGCTGGCGCTTATCCACAACCAGACATCAATATTAATGTTGCTAACGAGTGTTATACATTTACGATTAACGACGCGTATGGTGATGGTATGAACAGTGCTCAATATGGTTTAGGTGGATATCAAATACTTGCTGATGGAGTTTTAATTTCAGGTATTGAAGGTGGAGCTTTTGGAGGTTCAGATTTGAGAAAATTCGGAGTTGCTAATCCGTTAAGTAATGTTGAATTTGCGACAAGCACTATTTCAATCTATCCTAATCCATCAAATGGAATACTAACAATTAGTACTGAAAACAATGTAGATGTTACTATTACTGACATTACAGGTAAAGTTGTTTTCACAAAAAACAATGTGTCTAACAATGAATCAATCAACTTGTCAGGTTTACAAAAAGGAGTATACTTGGCTAAATTGACTGCTGAAGGTGTAGAAGAAACTAAAAAAATAATATTAAATTAAGCTTTCAAAAGTTAACCCTGTTTAGTTATAAATGGGGTTAATTTTTTTGAATAAAAAAAATAGAAGTCATGAAAAAAACAATCCTACTACTAGTTCTTTTTGTTAGTCAACTAAGCGTATCGCAAATTTCGTTGTCTAGTTACGGAGTTCCAGTTGCCGATGGAGCCGTATTGGCCAAAAACCAGATCGGTTATCCAGCTGCTGAAATATTATTCAGAGTTAGAAATAACGGAACTACTACAACAAACGTGTGGGGAAAATGCGAAGATTTACTCAACAATAATGGAACTATGTTTCAATTTTGTTTTGCAGATGTGTGTTTTTCTGAAGTGGCAGAAGGACTCGTTTATCCAATTGAAGCACTTACTTTAGCTCCAAGCGCAAGTAACGGTAACTTTGACCACTTTTTAAATGACAATGCTGGAAACGGTACTTATCCACTTGATTTTGTGTTTCGATTCTTTCAAACTAATCAAAACACGCAAGGTGGAGCAGAAGTAGGAAATTCTATTACAGTTACGTACCGATATGATCCTAATTTGTCAAATGATGAAGTAAATCAATTGCAAAATTCAGGAGTTATTGTTAAATCTACTGTTATCGAAAACGAATTGACTTTAGATGTTTTGAAAGGAACTGCAATGACTATTTATGATTTAAATGGTAAATCGGTTTACAGTACAAACTTGGAATACGGAATTCAGTCTATTGATGTTTCTGATTTAAGTTCAGGTGTATATGTGATTAGCTTTACTAACGAAGAAGGAAATTCTTCTACTAAGAAAATCGTTAAAAAATAATTACTTTTTTAAGTAAAGTAAAAGGCTCGCAATACTTGTGAGCCTTTTTTTATTTACAACGAATTGATCCACGTTTCAATCAACTGAACCGCTTCTTCATGTCGTTTTGTTCTGCCTATTGGAGGCATGATGTATAATAAGTCGCTCTCTGTGTTGATGCGATAATGTAAGATGGATTGACCCACATTCCCAGGAGTTACCGTTATATTGTTGTATCCTTCCAAATAATGAGCCGCATGTGCATTCACACCCATTTTCATTGGATTTGTGGTTTCGTTAAAAGCAAATCGAAGGTTGTGGAAAGTTGCCTCGCCACCATTCACATGACAGTGCGCACAATTAGCATCAAAATACGATCGTACTCTATGATCCAATGATTTTGATGTATCTTCAAAATCAACCGTGGAAACAATAGTTGAAGGCAAATTATCTTCTAAATAACCAAATTCAATCAGTTTGTCTAATTGATTTTTTAACCCATCACTATAGTTCAAAGAATGATTTATATTTTGAGGTTTAATGCCCAGTGGCTCGATGGTTTCATTGTTAAAACGGGAGTGACATCGCAAACATTCAAAATCAACTTCTGGAGTACGATAATCAATAGTTTGAATCACATTATTGGTGTCTGACCAACTGATAACTCGCGTAGTACTTTGAGTAGTGAGAAAAGCTTCCGTCTGCTGATCGTTCCAAATATAATTAGCAAAAATCCAACCCGTTGCTTTGCGAATCATCAATCGGGTTTCAATTATTTTAGTAGTATTTCCGGGTTGCACATTGTTGTAATAAAACACTTTTATTAAAACGGCACCCATAGGTAAATTTAGAATGGTATAATCATTTTGATACAGAGCTTTAGTTCCGCTCGGCATCCAAACAAAACGCTTTTTTTCGGCATAATCTGTAAAAAGCTCTGAGGCGGGTTGGTACGGAATTACACCATACGAAGGCGTAAGATTTTTTAAATCTCCTGAAAAAAAATTATAATCAGATAGTCTCGGATACGGAACTTGCGTCAAATCGGCTACAACGGGTGTGGTTGGTACATCAATGTATTCCTCATCGGAATTGCTGCACGAATTCATAACAAGAAAAATTCCAAAAAAAACAAACGTAATTATTTTTGGAATTTTCTTCATGATGTATTTTTAAAATGATGTATTCAACGACAAGGAAACACCAGAACTTTCTGGAACAAATCGGCACACACCGCCTACACACACTAAACCACCACGTTGTCTTCCATAATTTAAAGCAATTCGAGTAGATTTTTTTCGGAAGGCACCACCAATGTTATAGTAATGATTTTGTGCGTATTCTAAATCGTTTCCGTAGTTATATAAGTCGGAAACATACATGGAGAATTTCGAATTAATGTTGAACTCCACCGTTGCTCCAGCCCAATTTTTTTTGTCGTAATCGGCCCACATGTGTTCACCCATAACTCGAATGGATTGAGTCGGTGTGATTTTGTAGGTTGCTTCTGCAGCAACAATATTGGTGTTTACTTCACCTGTTGCATCTTCTATGAATTTTTTGTTGTAGTATTGGTTGATGTAACTAAAAATAGATTGCCATTTCGTATTCCACTTTTTAGTAATTTCGATGTTGTAATCCGTATACATTCGTTTACCCAATCCGAAGAAATCTGTTTTGTAATCTTGCGGAGTGAACAAGTAAAAAGTTCCTCCCAAAGCATTCCAATTCGAAACATTCAATGCTACTTTTGTTCCGTATTTCCCGCCAATTTTGCTTCCTTTTTTGAAATCATAAAACACATCAATTTGGCCACCAATTTCTCCTGCTTTTACAAAATTAACATCGGCAATACTTACGCTGGGTTGCGATTGATACACATAAATATTCGCTAAATTATAATGATGTTGTTTGGTCAAACTCGGAATAAAATTCATAATTCGGTCGTTGAACGTATTGCCTTTAGCGGCTCTTTCTGAAAAGAAACTCATGTTTTCCAATCGTCTGAACGAGGCATCAACTCCGAATCCTTTTTTAGAATACCCTAAATTAAGTAATAATGCACTTCCTGGTTTGATCAAGTTATTATCAATAATTCCAGGAGTTTGCACCACAGCATCTTTGGTTTTGTAATCAAATTCAGACGACATGTAAAATGAATCGTGGTTCATGCTAATTCGAGCTGCATAACCATTGGTTACATCATCAAAATTCGGATTTACAATATCTGTCTTTTCATCGCGAGCTACATAAGTTAAGCCCAACGAGATATCAGTAGTTTCAAGCTTGAAAATGTCCGACACTACAATTTCTGTATCGGCACCATAAACTACACTTTTCGTAACGTCAAATCCTGTTCTCTGATTACCATAAACGGATTTAAAAGTGATGTATTTTGTTGGTTTGAAAATAACTCGTCCACCGCGTAAAGCATTGTTGATTCCGAGTGCGCGGTCTTCCCAACTTCTAAAAAGTAATCCGCTACCAAATTGCTCATAAAAATATCCTGCAGTCACATCTATTTTTTCATTCTTGTATTGAAGAAAATAGGTAGCTACATTGGCACCATCGAATTTGGGATTTAGATTCAACAAGGCGTTTTCCATATACGATTCACCCTGAATTCCAGCGGACCAATTTTTGTATTTGAAGTTTAAAAAAAGATAACTATTAGAACGTAGTGGTTGCTCGGGATGAACCGTTGGATTGTCAAATTCGTCGCGCAATCCGGTGTCGTTTAAATACCATTGCGAATTGGATTCAAATCCACCATTGACAGTGATTTTTTCTTTTTCTTTTTCTTGAGCAAAAGCAGCAACAGACAAAAAGCTTACAAAGAGTAGTTGTTTTATTTTCATTACTATAATGTCTTCAATTTTTCAAATAATTCAACTTCACTTCCAGGGACATAACCATTTTGAATGTGAACAATTTTATTGTTTTTAACGACAATAGTATACGGAATATTTACAATAGAAAGTGCTCTTTTAAAATCTTGATTAGTGTCTAAAAGAATTTTGTACGACCATCCTTTCCCATTGATTAATGGTTTTACTCTTTTTTGAGTTCGAGAATCGTCTGTCGAAACTGCAATGATTTCAAAATTGGCTTCTTTTTTCCAATCTTCTTGTAGGTCGTTCAGTTCGTCCAACTCGTTAATGCATGGTGCACACCAAGTTGCCCAAAAAGAAAAGACATATAATTTGTCGGGTTCGTTAAATTCATTTTTGAGGGTAATCGTTTTTCCGTCTAAGGTAGTTAAGCTTAAATCGGGAAGATTGTTCTGTGCGAAAGCATGTAATCCAATAAAAAAGAAAAGCAGAGTTAATTTTTTCATGATAGTTCAGTTAGTGGTGCAAATAAATAAATAATTACATTAAGATTAAAGTTTTTTTTGCTTTATTTGTAGTCAATAATCGTGCAAATTTTTTTAATTATGAAAAAGACTGGTTTTTTAGTTTTAATTTTAGTTTCAATTGTGTTATTCTCTTGTAGTGAAACAGTTGTGATTGAAAATAGACCTGATCAAAGTCCGACTGCTCCACCAATTTCGGGCTACTTTAAAAAGAGGGTTTTAATTGAAGATTATACTGGAACATGGTGTGGAAATTGCACACGTGTTTCGTATGCCATTGAACAAGCCAAAGAGCAATCGGATAAAATAGTCGCAGTAGCCATTCACAATGGAAATGATCCGTATCATTTTGCCGGAATTGCGCCGCTTAAAAATTTAATTTTACCTAATTATCCATTAGCATTGCCAGTTTCAAGGCTGAATAGAATGAATGTTTGGGCGACACCTGAGAATGCTAACGTGCAACAAGCACTAGATTTTACAAGTAACAATACAACCGTTGGATTAGCCATGAATTCAACCGTGGCAAACGGAACGATTTCATTGGATGTAAATGTAAAATTCGTAGACAATTATTCCGATTTAAAATTAGTAGTGTATTTGTTGGAAGATCATTTGATTTATTTCCAACGTAATTATACCAGTTTTTACAATGCTGTAGACCCAATTTTAGATTACGAACACAATCACGTATTGCGTCAATCGCTTACCGATATTTTAGGAGAGCAAATTACTGGAACAACTACTGGAAGTACTGTTACACGAAACTTTACATTTCCAGTTCCAGCTAACATTGCAAATGCAGACAACATCAGTTTTGTGGCTTTTGTAGTTGGTGCCGACAATCAAGCGATTAATGCTAGAGAATCACACGCAAACGAAAACCAACAGTTTGAAATCAATCCATAAAAAATAAAATCTATTACATGAGAAAGGTCACTTTTTACGGTGGCCTTTTTTTGTACTTTTGAATTTGAAACTGCAAATACACGACTCATCATGTACAACTTACTTTTAGTTCAATCGGTCAATATCGACGAAAAACTCAAAAACGCACCTGATTCTGGCTACCAAATCGGAGTGGTGATTGGATGGCTTTTGCCTTTTGTTCTTTTTGTCGGAATTGCGTATTATATGTATTATCGGGCAAAAAACAAGAGAGACTTCGACTAATTTCATTAAATTTGTAGCCTAATTTCGTTTCGATGAGTAAAATCAGAATTACCAAACAATTTTCTTTTGAAACCGGTCATGCACTTTATGGGTACGACGGGAAATGTAAAAATGTACACGGACACAGCTATAAACTTTCGGTGACTGTTATTGGTGAGCCGATTTCCGATTCCAATAATGTGAAATTCGGGATGGTGATTGATTTTTCCGATTTGAAGAAAATTGTTCGAGAAGAAATTGTCGACTTGTTTGATCATGCTACTGTTTTTAATCAAAATACACCTCATGTAGAATTGGCGAACGAACTCAAAAATCGCGGGCATCACGTAATTCTAGTCGATTATCAGCCAACGAGTGAAAACATGGTCATCGATTTTGCTAAAAAAATAAAAGACAGATTACCGCAGTCCATCGAACTTCATTCGTTAAAACTGCAAGAAACCGAAAGCTCGTTTGCCGAATGGTTTGCTTCCGATAATTATGTGTAAGGACAAGTCGCGACTTGCCCCAAATTATAAGAACAACATGACAATTTCTCCAAACAAAAAAATTTATTTCGCCTCCGACCAGCATTTTGGTGCGCCAACGCCCGAAGCTAGTTTTCCGCGTGAGCAAAAATTTGTAGCGTGGTTGGACGAAGTAAAACACGACGCAGAAGTGATTTTTCTCTTGGGCGATTTGTTTGATTTTTGGTTTGAATATAAAACCGTTGTTCCAAAAGGGTTTGTACGTGTTTTAGGTAAATTGGCTGAACTGCGCGACAGCGGAATACCGATTTACTTTTTTGTCGGTAACCACGATTTGTGGATGCACGATTATTTTCAAAAAGAACTGAACATTCCTGTGTATCACGATAACAAAGAATTCACTTTTTCGGGAAAAACGTTTTTAATTGGTCATGGCGACGGAAAAGGTCCGGGTGACAAAGGCTACAAACGCATGAAAAAGGTCTTTACCAATCCGTTTTCCAAATGGATTTTCCGTTGGTTGCATCCCGATTTGGGTGTGCGATTGGCGCAATACCTTTCAGTGAAAAACAAACTCATTTCGGGTGATGCTGACGTGAAATTTTTAGGGGAAGAAAACGAATGGTTGGTGCAATACGCCAAGCGAAAATTAGAAACCAAACACTACAACTACTTTGTTTTTGGCCACCGTCATTTACCGATGCAAATTCAAGTCGGAGAACATTCTACCTACATCAATTTAGGCGATTGGATTGGCTATTTCACCTATGGCGTTTTTGACGGGAATGAGTTTTTGATAGAGAAGTACGAGTAGTATTTTTGGGGTATTTCAAAAAATGACTTTATGTGATTTCTCCTTCGTCGAAATGACAACAATGCTTGTAGTTTGTCATTGCTTCGCCAGTTCGAGCAAAGCTCTCGGGTTCGACGAAGGAGAAATCACATAATATATTTAAATACTAGTTATCTATTTAAAAGAATGATTTCTACTTAACGAGATTTTGCGTGAGTGATAGCAGTGGAAATCCTTTTGTTTCGCGGAGGAACGAAGCAAAACAAAAGATTGAAACGGATAGCACGACCGAAGGGCACGCCCTAACACCATTACCTCAAATCTTTCACGCGCAACTGAACTGTCACATTTCCGTTGTATTCATTTTCATCGATGCAATACGCCACATCAAAATGGGAGTTTTTTGCAATGTGTAACTTGTTTCCCAATCCGAAGCCGATGGCTCCAAAACTCTCGGAAAGTCCTTGTTTGACATACAATTTTAAATGTTCGTTCTGCGTACCTAACGTTTTGGCGTAACCCGTATCGTTCACTTTTTTACTTACAAAAACGGGTGTTCTGTTCTGTGGTCCGAAAGGCTCAAATTGATTCAGAAGGCGAATTAATTTCGGATTGATATCGGATAAATTCAGTTCGGCGTCGACTTCTATTTCGGGAATCAATAAATCGGGAGCCAAAGTTGCTCGAACGGTTTGTTCAAAAGCTTCTTTAAAAGCAGCGTAGTTTTCTTCTTTCAGTGTCATTCCGGCTGCATACATGTGTCCGCCAAATTGCTCTAAATGTTCTGCACACGCTTCCAACGCATTGTAAACATCAAAGTCTTTGACCGAACGTGCCGATGCCGCTAATTTGTCGCCACTTTTGGTAAAAACAATCGTCGGTCGGTAGTAGGTTTCAATCAAGCGCGACGCTACAATTCCGATGACGCCTTTGTGCCAATTTTCTTGATATACGACAGTTGTATAGTTTTCTTTTTCGCCATTGGCTTCGATTTGCGCCAAGGCTTCAATCGTAATTTGTTTGTCCAATCCTTTGCGGTCGCTGTTGTGTTGTTCGATTTCGGAAGCAAACACTTCGGCTTGTTCCAAATTGAATTCGGTCAACAATGCCACGGCTTCATTGCCGTGTTTAATGCGTCCGGCGGCGTTGATACGTGGAGCGATGATGAACACCACGTCGGTTATGGTGAGTACTTTTTTCTTGATGTTTTGGATTAGCGCTTTGATTCCGGGACGCGGATTCGTATTAATCACTTCCAATCCGAATTTGGCCAACACGCGGTTTTCGCCTGTCATCGGAACAATATCGGCGGCGATGGCTGTGGCGACTAAATCGAGGTACGGAACCAAATCGTCTATGGTTTGATTGCGGTTTTGTGCCAAAGCTTGGATGAGTTTGAAACCCACACCGCAACCACACAATTCGTCATACGGATACGAACAATCGTCGCGTTTCGGATCTAAAACGGCAATGGCTTTGGGCAATTCGTCGCCCGGTCGGTGGTGATCGCAAATGATGAAATCGATGTTCTTGTCATTTGCGTAGGCGACGTGATCGATTGATTTAATGCCGCAGTCGAGCGCGATGATTAGAGTAATTCCGTTGTCGTCGGCATAATCAATTCCTTTATACGAAATGCCGTAACCTTCGTCGTAGCGATCAGGAATATAAGTATCGACATTCGGGTAATAACTTTTTAGGTAGGAAGAAACGAGCGAAACAGCGGTAGTTCCGTCAACGTCGTAATCGCCAAAAATCAATATGTTTTCGTGTTCGGCAATTGCTTTTTCAATACGAGCAATGGCTTTGTCCATATCTTTCATCAAATACGGATCGTGCAAATCTGAAAGACTCGGACGGAAAAAAGTGCGGGCTTGTTCAAACGTTTCAATGCCACGCTGTAGAAGTAAAGTGGCAATAATTTCGTCTACTTGAAGTTCGTTTTGTAGTTTGAGAACTTTTTCTTTTTCGGGCTTAGATGGGATTGTCCAACGCATAATTTAGGAGTTTAGGTTTGTTATTTTGGCTTGTAATTGGTTTTTTTATTTTTTACCACATAGAGACATAGATTTTTTAGCTTTAGAAAGAGCTGCGCTTGCATAGAGTTACAAAGGCTTAATTTTCTGCTGAACTCTTTTATTCTATGATTCTATGTGTTTAAAATTTTAATGTTAGGTAAAGATAAAAAAAATATTGAAATACGTTTTATGGAACACAGACCTGCCTACCGGCAGGCAGGTGACACAGATTAAACGGATTTTCGCAGATTTTTATTCATAATAAAAAATCATCACTGTAACACAATATAAGTTCTACAATCAAATTTTCATTACTGAACACTGAACACTGAACACTGAACACTGAACACTGAACACTGAACACTGAACACTGAACACTGAACACTGAACACTACTTTCTTCCGCCCACAACCACCACAATTTCCCCTTTCGGTGCTTTAACTTCAAAATGTTTCAACACTTCTTCAGCGCTTCCGCGGATGGTTTCTTCGTGCATTTTACTCAATTCTCTTGAAACAGAAACCGCTCGATCGGCACCAAAATACTGCACAAATTCGGCCAAAGTTTTGACTAATTTATGTGGCGAAACGTAAAAAATCATCGTTCGTGTTTCTTCCGCCAAGGCCAAATAGCGCGTTTGTCGTCCTTTTTTTTCGGGTAAAAAACCTTCAAATACAAAGCGGTCGTTGGGCAATCCACTGTTGACCAAAGCCGGAACAAATGCCGTCGCGCCGGGCAAACAATCTACTTCAATGTTGTGTTCGACACAAGCGCGCGTGAGTAAAAACCCTGGATCTGAAATCGCTGGTGTTCCTGCATCCGAAATGAGTGCAATAGTTTCGCCGCTTTTCAATCGCGCAATAATATTTTCGACGGTTTTGTGCTCGTTGTGCATGTGGTGACTGTGCATGTGAGTCGAAATGTCAAAATGCTTTAACAATTTTCCGCTGGTGCGCGTGTCTTCGGCCAAAATCAAATCGGCTTCTTTTAAAACGCGTATCGCTCGAAACGTCATGTCGTCGAGGTTGCCAATAGGCGTGGGTACAATGTATAATTTAGACATATAGAAGAAAACACAAATTACAAATTAAGCTTTGTGTGATTTGTGTAGGATGTTAGTCAAATTTTTTCTCAACAATTTCGATAAAACGCTCGGCATAATCGTCAACGCCTACCCAATTGTTGTAGTCGGGTTTGATGATTTCTTCGATAAAATCTTTGGCTTCTTCAAAGGAACTGAACGTATTTAACTGCGACAAAACACGGTTGTAATCTTCGTTGCTTTCACCAAAAAGGTATTTCACAAAACCCATACGGTCGTTCAAACCAATGTTGATGGTTTTAGCTAATTTATCGTTTAAAGAAAGTGGTTTCGATTTTTCGGTTTCAACAATGACTTCCGTTTTATCTTCAATCACTTCTTTTTTCGGAGCTGGTTTGGTAATTTCATTGGGTTTTACAAAAACAGGTTCGTTGTAGTTTTCGCCTAATAAATCTTCAAGCGAAATTTGTTTGGTTTCTGCTTTCACTTCTTCAATCTGAACTTGTTTCAGATTCTCGTCAGCAACAGCTACTTCAGCAACAATTTCTTGTTCTGGCGCTGATTCGTCTTCAATCTCACCCGGACTTTCAGCAGCCAATTCGAAAATAGCTCCAAAATCAACATCTGCTTTTGGGGTTTCAGCTGGCTCTTCTTCGATTTCTTCCTCTTCAATAGCGATTTTACCTACAACAATTGGTTCTTCTTCTACTTCGGTTTCTACTTCAGCTTCCACTTCGGTCACTTCCGTTTCTTCTTTGGTGGCAACTATTTCCTCTGCTTTCGGTTCTTCTTTTGGTTCTTCTACAGCAACCGGTTCCGCAACAGCAATCTGCATTTCGACTGGTTTTTCTTCCAATGAAGTGCTTATTTTTGCTTCCCAATCGTCTAAGGCAACTTCCGATTTAGCTTGTTCGTAATTGTCGCCATAAAACTTTAAAACCGCCAATGCTTCATACAATTTTTGAGCTTCGAGATACAATTGATCCACTTCGGATTTGTTTTTCAACTTCAATATTCGGTGGGCAATGCTGAGTAGTTCGGCTTCCAATCTTTTTTTCATAAGTTTAAAGAATTATGATGAGTGCTTGAGTAAATATACTATTTTTGTTTGCGTTACAAAGTAATAAAAAGTATTCAAATTAAAACGTGAAAATTAAAAAATGTTTCTCGAAAATACAGTAAATCACGAAGAACAATTTGGTTGGATAGAAGTTATCTGCGGTTCGATGTTTTCTGGTAAAACGGAAGAACTGATTCGACGTTTACGAAGAGCGCAGTTTGCCAAGCAAAAAGTCGAAATTTTCAAGCCCGCCATCGATGTGCGTTACGATGAAGAAATGGTGGTTTCGCACAACAAAAACGAAATCCGTTCCACACCCGTTCCCGCCGCTGCCAACATCGCTATTTTAGCGCAAGGTTGTGATGTAGTCGGAATTGATGAAGCTCAGTTTTTTGATGATGAAATTGTAAAAATTTGTAACGATTTAGCCAATTCGGGCATACGTGTCATTGTAGCCGGTTTGGATATGGATTTTAAAGGAAATCCGTTCGGACCCATGCCAGCGCTTATGGCCACGGCCGAATATGTGACTAAAGTCCACGCCGTATGTACCCGCACCGGAAATTTAGCACACTATAGCTTTCGAAAAGCAGACAACGATAATTTGGTCTTATTGGGAGAAACCGAAGACTACGAACCTTTGAGTCGCGCAGCCTATTTTAAAGCCGTACGCGAAAATTACATCGTTAACGATCCACAAAACATTTCTGAAAACCTAAAAAAATAATCGGTTTGACCTTATCCATCCGAAATATCGTACCCATCATTAAAGCCCGATTGGTAGGAACTAATGATATTGCTTTTATCGATATGATTTCGATTGACAGCCGATCGTTACAAAACAGCGACAGTACGTTGTTTTTTGCTTTAATTGGTCCGAATCACAACGGCCATCAGTACATAGCGCAACTGATTGAAAAGGGCGTTTTGAACTTTGTAGTCAGCGAAATTCCAGATGGTTTAGAAGGAAAAGCTAATTTTTTAGTGGTCGAAAATACCTTAGAAGCCTTACAACTTTTTGCCGCTTCGTACCGCAGTACTTTTACTTTTCCCATCATCGGAATCACTGGAAGTAACGGAAAAACCATCATCAAAGAATGGTTGAATTTTTTGTTGAGTCCGGATTACAACATTATTCGTTCCCCAAAAAGTTACAACTCGCAAGTCGGCGTTCCGTTATCAGTTTTAGGCATCAACGAAAAACACAATTTGGGAATTTTCGAAGCTGGGATTTCTACGGTAGACGAAATGGAAAACCTCCAAAAAATCATCCAACCGACCATCGGGATTTTATCCAACATTGGATCGGCACACGACGAAGGGTTTCACGATGCGGGTCAAAAAATCAAAGAAAAGCTCAAACTTTTCACCTCGGTTGAAGTGTTGATTCTCAATAAAAATCGCACGATAGAAGCCTTTCTTAATCCAAAAATTAAAACCTTTTCGTGGAGTTCCGACGACGGGAAAGCCGATGTTTTTGTCATCGCCAAAGAAAGCTCGGATCACACCGAATTAAAAATCACGTACGACAAATTGTGCTTTAAAATTGGCATTCCGTTTCAAGACCAAGCGTCAATCGAAAACGCAATTCAGTGTTTGATGGTCATGCTCTATTTGGGTTACGAGCAAAACACGATTCACGAACGGATGGCATTGCTGTATCCGGTTGAAATGCGTTTGAAAGTTAAAAACGGCATCAACAATACAACCTTAATCGACGATAGTTACAGCTCCGATTTTCAGTCGTTAAAAATCGCCTTGGATTTTTTAGAAAGTCAGAAGCAATACAAAAAGAAAACCTTAATTCTTTCCGATATTTTTCAAAGCGGATTGATTACCGAAGAATTGTATTCGAAAGTATCGCATCTCATCATTTCGAATAAAATCAACCGCGTCATTGCCATCGGCGAGACGATTTCGAGTTTTAAAAATAAGTTTCCGAATTGCCTCGCTTTTCCATCGACACAGAAATTTGTAGACGAAATTGACCGTATTCCGTTTGAAAACGAAACCATTTTAATCAAAGGTGCACGGCATTTTCATTTTGAAGAAATCGTGTCGTTGTTGGAAGAAAAAACACACGAAACCGTTCTAGAAATCAATCTGAACGCTATTAGTCATAATTTGAATTACTACAAATCCCGACTCAAACCGGCCACCAAAATGATGGTCATGGTTAAGGCTTTTGGATACGGAAATGGCGGTTACGAAATTGCGAAACTGCTTTCGCACCACAAAGTAGATTATTTGGGTGTGGCGTTTGCCGATGAAGGAATTGCGTTGAAGAATGCCGGAATTGACTTGCCGATTATGGTGTTGAATCCGGAAAGTACAAGTTTTGCTTCGATCATTCAGTATCATTTAGAACCCGAAATTTATTCGTTGAAAGGTCTGAATGCGTTTTTGAAATTGGCCGAGCAAAAAAAATTACAACAGTTTCCGATTCATATAAAAATCGACACCGGCATGCATCGTTTGGGTTTTGAAGAAAAAGACATGTCCGAATTAATCGCGCGTTTAAAAAATAATACGTCAGTTGTGGTCAAAAGTATATTGTCGCATTTGGCCGCCAGCGACGACATGACGCACATTGATTTTACCTTATCCCAAATTAAATTATTTGATCACTTGTCGACTGAATTGATGACCGAGTTGAAGATCAAACCGATTCGTCATATTTTGAACTCTTCGGGCATTTCTAATTTTCCACAAGCACAATACGATATGGTGCGATTGGGCATCGGATTGTATGGCGTGGCCAACGATGAAGAAGAACAAAAATATTTGGAAAATGTAGGCACGTTAAAATCGATTATTTCACAAATTAGAACGATACAAGAAGGCGAAAGCGTGGGTTATAGCCGCCGGTTTATGGCAAACAAAACCACAAAAATCGCTACCATTCCGATTGGTTACGCCGATGGAATTTCGCGTAAACTCGGAAATGGCGTGGGTTATGTGACCATCAAAAACAAAAAAGCGCCGCTTGTTGGAAGTGTGTGTATGGACATGTTGATGGTGGACGTAACCGACATTGACTGCAAAGAAGGCAACGAAGTCATCATCTTTGGAAAAGACCCAACGGTACAATTCATCGCCGAACAATTAGGTACGATTCCGTATGAAATCATGACTGGAATTTCGCAACGGGTGAAGCGAATATTTTATAGAGAGTAATTTTCTATTGTTAAAAGGGAACGCAACCTTATTTCCGTTTGTGTATCTTACTATAAAACCTACTAGTATGAAAGCACATTTACTTCTCTTTATTCCAATTTTTTTTCTCAGTACCGCTAGTGCACAAATCATAAATTTTTCAGATGCTAATTTTAAGGCGAAGTTACTTCAAGCCAATTCAAGTAATACGATTGCTTCAACGGATACGCCCAATAGTCAGGGTGTTGTAAATGTATATCATACTATTGATACAAATAATGATGGTGAAATTCAAGAGGTTGAAGCAAATGCAATCAAGTATTTGTCGATTACGTTATCAGACATTGTTAACCTTGAAGGGATTTCTTTTTTTGAAAATTTAGAGGCTTTGAGATGTGGTGGCAATCAGCTAGTAAGTTTAGATCTAGATGGGTTGACTAGTTTGCGTTATTTGGATTGCATCTACAATGAATTGTCGAGTATAGACGTAAGCGATTTATCCGCTTTGGAAATTTTAAATTGCAAATACAATCTATTAACAAGTGTAGACATAAGTGGCTTAACTAATTTACAAACGTATGATTGTAGTGGAAACCAATTGACTACTATAGATAGTAATGGATTAACTAATTTACAAAATTTAGATTGTAACAGTAACCAATTAACTTCAATAAATTTAGGTGTTCAACAAAATTTACTTACTTTAAATTGTTCTTATAATCAATTAACGAGTATTGATGTTAGTGGCTTAACTAATTTGCAAAGTTTTAATTGTAGAGATAATCAATTGGTTTCGATGAATTTGAATACTACACAAAGTTTGGTTACTTTAAATTGTTCACGTAATTATTTGACTAACATTGATGTTAGTGGTTTTACTAATTTACAAACGTATGATTGCAGTGGAAACCAATTGACTTCAATAAATTTAAATGGTCTACAAAGTTTAATTTCTTTAAATTGTTCAATTAATCTACTTTCATCTATTGATCTTAATGCAGTACCTAATTTGCAAATTCTAAATTGTTCATTTAACCAATTATCAAACATTGATGTGATTGATTTAACTAATTTGCAAGTACTCAATTGTAATGATAATTTACTGCTTAATTTGAACGTAACAGGTTTGACTAATTTAGAAAGTTTGTTATGCGAAAACAATCAATTAGAGAACTTAGATGTTAGCAATTTAACTAGTTTGAAATTTTTATATTGTTCAGATAATCAAATAATTAATTTAAATCTATTAAATTTATTAAATCTGGAAACATTATTTTGTAATACTAATCAATTGCAACTGATTTCTGTCAATGACTTAATTAATCTAAAAGATTTAAAATTGAATTCCAATCAATTAACTACATTAGATGTAAACAATTTGAGTAATTTGCTGTATTTAAGTTGCAATAACAATCAGTTAACCAGTCTGTTTATTAAAAACAATAGTTCAACTAGTATAGGCGGATATACTTTTGCCTACAATCCGAATCTCAATTACGTTTGTGCAGATGAATCAGATCTAGCTGCAGTACAACAGAGAGTTAATAATTATGGATATGCTTCAACTTGCACAGTAAACAGCTATTGCAATTTTACTCCGGGTGGAGTTTTTTATACCATTCAAGGGAATAATAAATTTGACGGAAATGCTAATGGCTGCGATGCTTCTGATGCGTTTTATCCCAATTTAAAATATTCCATTACTGATGGAAGTGTGACAGGAAGTTTTATTTCAAATACTTCTGGAAATTATTCTATTCCGGTTTCTGTTGGTACGCACACCTTAACTCCACTTTTGGAAAATCCAACTTATTTTACAGTTTCTCCATCAAGTGCCGTAATTAGTTTTCCTGCTTCAACAAGTCCGTATGTTCAAGATTTCTGTATCACGCCCAATGGTGTTCATTACGATTTAGAAGTAGTTGTTCTTCCTATTGACGCGGCTCGTCCGGGATTTGATGCCACCTACAAAATCAAATATAAAAACAAAGGAAGTGTTTCAGAAACAGCTACTTTAGTTTTTAATTTTGACGAGGCTGTTTTGGATTTTATTACTGCATCAGTTGTTCCAAATCAAGTAAATGCAGGTTCACTTTCCTGGACTATCGGAACCATTGCTCCTTTTCAAAGTGGCGAATTTTTCGTAACACTTAATCTAAATTCTCCTGCGGAAACGCCAGCCGTAAATGCGGGAGATCTATTGAGCTACACGGCAACATTAAATGGACTCAATACCGATGAAACTCCAGAGGATAATACGTTCACCTTGCAACAAACAGTAGTAAATTCTCTTGATCCAAACGATAAAACGTGTTTGGAAGGAAGTACAATTAATCCGAGTAACATAGGCGAATACGTGCATTATCAAATTAGATTTGAAAATACGGGAACATTTCCTGCTCAAAACATAGTGGTGAAAGACCTAATTGACACTACTATGTTTGATGTTTCAACCCTACAAATGACCGATACTTCGCACAGTTGCGTGACCCGAATTACCAATCCAAATCAAGTAGAATTTATTTTTGAAAACATCAATCTTCCTTTTGATGACGCAAACAACGACGGTTTTGTAGTCTTTAAGATCAGAACAAAATCAACTTTAGTTACGGGAAGTACAATTAGTAATTTGGCCAACATTTATTTCGATTATAATTTTCCAATCACAACCAATACCGCTACATCAACTTTTCAAACCTTGCAGAATGAGAGTTTTGAATTGGATGCGTATCTGACAATGTATCCGAATCCAGTGGCAGAAATTCTGAATCTAAAACCCAAACAATCCACCGAAATCTTCAGTGTTGTGATTTATAATCTTCTGGGACAACAGGTTCAAACAGTAATCAATCCAAATGAGTTCATTGATGTTTCACGTTTAACCACAGGAAGTTATATCGTAAAAATCACTACCGATAAAGGAATCTTGAGCAGTAAATTCATAAAAGAGTAGCACTTTAATCCTCTTATTTCCGTTTGCGTATCTTACCCTTAAACCTATCTTATGAAAGCACATGTACTTCTCTTTATTCATATTCTTTTTCTCACTACAACTACTGCCCAAATCATAAATTTTCCTGATGCAAATTTTAAGGCGAAATTGCTACAGGCTAGCGTTACTAATGCTATTGCATCAATACAAACGCCTGATGCAAATGGGAGTGTGACTAGTTATAACACTATTGATGCCAATGGAGATGGTGAAATTCAAGTAAGTGAAGCCGCTACGATAAAATACTTAAATTTGAATATGTCAGGCATTTCTGACTTAGATGGAATTAATAACTTTACTAATTTACTTTACCTGAATAGTAATAATAATCAATTAACAAGTATAGATCTAAGTGGGTTGATTAACTTGCAGTTTTTAAATTGTGGTAATAATGATTTAACAAGTTTAGATGTAAGTACATTGGTTAATTTGACTCAATTAATTTGTAATACGAATCAAATACCCAATTTAAATGTGAACGGGTTGACAAATTTGCAATTTTTGAACTGCGGAATCAATCAATTACAAAATATTGATGTAAGCGGATTGGCAAATTTGCGCTATTTCAATTGCGTAAGTAATCAGTTTACAAGTTTAAATGTGAGTAATTTGATCAACTTGCAAACGTTGTATTGTGCAAATAATTCAATATCAAGTTTGGACTTAAGTGGTTTGAATACTATGCAACAGTTAGCTTGCGCTGACAATCAAATGACTAGCTTGAATGTAAGTGGTTTGACAAATTTGGTGGTTTTGAATTGTTTTAATAATCAATTGAGCAGTTTAAATTTGAATGGTATGATAAATTTGAGTTTTTTGAATTCTAGTGTTAATCCATTGTCTAGTTTAAATCTAAGTGGTCTGACTAATTTATTACAATTGTATTGTAATAACAATCAATTATCAAGTCTCGATGTTAGTACATTGACCAATCTACAACAATTGTATTGCATGAACAATCAATTACCGAATTTAAATGTAAGTGATTTGGCCAATTTGCAAAAAATATATTGTGAGAATAATGTATTAACTAGCATAGATGTGAGCGGTTTGACCAATTTACAAGTTTTGCAATGTTCAGATAATCAGTTAGAATCACTTTTTATTAAAAACAATAATGCATCATGGATTTCATTGTTATTTGAGAATAACCCCAATTTAGAATACATCTGCGCCGATGATCAAGACATTTCTTTGGTTCAGCAGAAAATAAATCAGTATGGTTACGCGGCAACCTGTACGGTGAACAGCTATTGCAGTTTTACTCCCGGTGGCATTTTTTATACCATTCAAGGAAACAATAAATATGACGGCAATAGTAATGGCTGTGATGCTTCTGATGCGTTTTATCCCAATTTGAAATTTTCCATTACTGATGGAATTGTAACAGGAAATTTAATTTCAAATTCTTCTGGAAATTATTCTATTCCTGTTTTTGCTGGTACGCATACCCTTACACCAGAACTAGAGAATCCTACTTATTTTACTATTGATCCAGCAAATACTACAATTAGTTTTCCGACGTCAACCAATCCTTACGTTCAAGATTTTTGTATCACTCCAAACGGCGTTTATCACGACTTAGAAGTAGTTGTTATTCCTATTGGCACGGCGCGTCCCGGATTTGATGCAACCTATAAAATCAAATATAAAAACAAAGGAACTGTAACAGAAACTGCGACTTTAGTATTTAATTTTAATGAGGATGTTTTGGATTTTGTTTCATCAACAGTCATTCCCACTATAGTGAACCCAGGTTCGCTTTCATGGACTATCGGAACGATTGCACCTTTTCAAAGTGGCGAATTTGTCGTAACACTCAATGTAAATTCTCCTATGGAAACACCAGCGGTAAATGCTGGAGATCTATTAAGTTACACGGCTACACTAAATGGAGTAAACACTGATGAAACTCCAGAGGATAATACGTTTACCTTACGTCAGACCGTGGTAAATTCTTTTGATCCAAACGATAAAATGTGTTTGGAAGGAAGTACGATTAATTCAACTATGATTGGCGAATACGTGCATTATCAAATTAGATTTGAAAATACCGGAACATTTCCAGCGCAAAACATTGTGGTGAAAGACCTAATTGATACTTCAATGTTTGATGTTTCAACCTTACAAATGACCGATACTTCGCACAGTTGCGTAACCCGAATTACTAATCCAAATCAAGTTGAATTTATTTTTGAAAACATCAATCTTCCTTTTGATGATGCCAACAATGATGGATATCTTGTGTTTAAAATCAAAACAAAATCAACGTTAGTTACAGGAAATACAATTAGTAATTTGGCCAATATTTATTTCGACTATAATTTTCCAATTACAACCAATACAGCTACATCTACTTTTCAAACCTTGCAGAATGAGAGTTTTGAATTGGACGCGTATCTGACGATGTATCCCAATCCAGTGGCAGAAATTCTAAATCTAAAACCCAAACAACCCACAGAAATATACAATGTCGTGATTTATAATCTTTTGGGACAACAGGTTCAAACAGTAATCAATCCAAATGAATCCGTTGATGTTTCACGTTTAACAAGAGGAAGTTATATCGTAAAAATCACTACCGATAAAGGAGTATTCAGCAGTAAGTTCATTAAAGAGTAGCACTTTTATCCTTTTTACAAAACAAGTCATCGCCAAATTAATAGGTAAATTCCGTATAAAATTAGGACTGGCATTTTTCAAAGAGTGACAAAAATTCTATAAAATCCCAACTAATATGTTAAAATTTTATTTATCTTTGATTTACTAAAACTAAATTTTTAACCAAAAAAAACAAAACTTATGGGGATGATTTCAGAATTTAAAGACTTTATTGCTAAAGGAAATGCAATGGATCTAGCGGTCGGAGTGATAATCGGAGCAGCATTTGGCGCCATCGTTAATTCGTTGGTAACCGATGTGATTACACCAGCCTTGTTAAACCCTGCTTTAAAAGCGGCACAAGTGGAAGACTTAGCCGGATTAAAAACCGAAGGCGGAATTTTGTACGGAAAGTTTCTAGCTGCCGTAATCAGCTTTCTTGTGATTGCCTTTGTTATTTTTCTTATGGTAAAAGGAATCAACAGCATGAAGAAAAAAGAAGAAGCAGCACCAGCAGCACCAGCAGGTCCAACTCAAGAAGAATTGCTAACACAAATCAGAGATTTATTGAAAAAATAATAATCCGCTACACGCATATTCTAACTTATGCTGAACAGGTTTCAGTACTAAACCACTCGGTAATTCGGGTGGTTTTTCTGTTTTTGCGAGGAACGAAGCAATCTTTTCATAATTTCAGTTTCAGCGGTCAAATTCAAAGTTGACGATTCAACATTTTTAGAAGCTAATCCAGCTATCCGTTACAAGTCCTCAGTCTTGAAAGTGTTTTTGTAAGCCTTTCAAAAGCTTCCGTTGGTCGCTTTTGTAAGTCAACAAAATCTACTTTCCATCCTTGTGGGCTTTCCACTGCCATCTGGGCTAGGAAATAGTCATTTTCAGTAGGCTTTTTGTCATAAGAACTTCACGATTCAAAATTCCAAGTTGATTATTCAATATTTTTATGTTCCAAACGATTTTCTCTCTACTTTTGTACTTCCAAAATTTAAATAAAAAGATATGAGAGTTGCTGTTGTTGGCGCAACCGGAATGGTTGGCGAGGTTATGCTTCAAGTGTTAGCCGAACGAAATTTTCCCGTAACAGAATTGATTCCGGTCGCATCCGAAAAATCAGTCGGGAAACAAATCGAATGGAAAGGAACGAATTACACCGTTGTGGGTTTACAAACTGCGGTAGACATGCGTCCGGATATTGCCTTATTTTCGGCTGGTGGAGAAACTTCACTCGAATGGGCACCTAAATTTGCTGAAGCAGGAACAACCGTGATTGATAACTCTTCCGCTTGGCGCATGGATCCAACCAAAAAATTAATCGTTCCTGAAATCAACGCTTCCGAATTAACCAAAGACGATAAAATCATCGCTAACCCAAACTGTTCTACCATTCAAATGGTGATGGTTTTGGCACCGCTACATCATAAATATAAAATCAAACGCGTCATCGTTTCTACGTACCAATCCATAACTGGAACCGGAGTAAAAGCCGTACAACAGCTAGAAAATGAATACGCAGGCATTCAAGGTGAAATGGCGTACAAATACCAAATTCACCGCAATGCTATTCCACAATGCGATAGCTTTGAAGAAAATGGCTACACCAAAGAAGAAATGAAATTGGTGCGCGAAACCCAAAAAATCATTGGTGATAAAACCATTGCCGTTACAGCTACGGCAATTAGAATTCCGGTGGTAGGCGGACACAGTGAAGCCGTAAACATCGAATTCGAACGCGACTTCAACGTGAGTGAAGTGCGTGATATTTTGCATCATACATCGGGTGTAGTAGTTCAAGACAATAACGATACCTATACTTATCCAATGCCGTTGTACGCTCAAGGAAAAGATGATGTATTTGTGGGTAGAATTCGCCGCGATGAGAGTCAGCCGAATTCGCTCAATATGTGGATTGTCGCTGATAATTTACGAAAAGGCGCAGCAACCAATACCATTCAAATTGCTGAATATTTGGTTGCGAATGGATTGGTGTAATTAGACATCTTTCGCTTAACCATATAAGGCGTATAAGGACATGTAAGGTTTCAAAAACAGCATCTTATATTTTCTTATATGCCTTATACGGTAAAAAAGAAAATATTTAAAATTTCTACAAAGATGAAACGGACTGCAGTCTGTCTTTGCTAAATATAAAACCCACAAAAGACGCAAAAGTTAAAAGTGTTCTCATAAGTGTTCTTTCGTTTTTATAAAGTTGAAAGATAATTTGTATTGAAATCGTTCGAATCAGCACTTCTTAAAAAGTGTTAATTCGAACGATTTTTCGTTCTAAGTTGTTTACTTTTGACCCAATGAAAAGAAACTACTCAGTACTCAGTTTTTTATGTGGATGCATTGTTTTAACAGCCTTGTTAATTCAGTCGATTCACTCTTTTCATCACTTAGAAGAAGAATTCTCCAAAGAAAAATGCCACCACGATTATTCGCAAAGCGAGACACAACTCACTCATAGTCATGATTTTGAACATTGTTTTGTGTGCGAGTTTGCTTCACTCAATTGCATTCCAACGACTTTATTTTCTTTTGAATTCGCTGCATTAGACACTATATCAAAAAGCGAGGTGTGGTTTTCAAAAGAAGTTTCACTTTCATTTAACGGATCACTGTACTCGCTCCGCGGACCGCCACTAGTTTAATATATCCGAAATTCATCGTCTTGTGCTTCAAGACGCACTGTCGTATTCATTAAAACTAGAAAATGCAACATAAAATTTTCATTCTCTTTTTAGTTTGTTTTGGTTCGATGTATTCGCAAAACACACTAAACGGGAATGTCGTAGACGAACAAAACCTACCACTTTCAGGTAGTCATGTTCACGTGGGTTCCAAAACGGTTACCGCCGATTCATTTGGAAAATTCACTTTGAAAAACCTACCCAATGGAAAAACAAAAATTTTTGTTTCCTACGTGGGTTACCAATCGTTGGATACCATCGTAACTATTTCATCTGACACTACATTGAAATTCGTATTACTCAAAAAAGCCGAAGTTCTAAGCGAAGTTAAAGTGAAAAGAAAAGACAATGTGTTCAACCAATCAATTTTGGAACAAAAAGTAAAGTCGGATGCCATCGAAAGAAACAGCAATCAAACCTTGGGCGATGCCTTAAAAAGTGTTACCGGAGTTACGCTGCTTAAAACAGGAAGTTCTATTGTCAAGCCTGTTGTGAATGGGTTGCACAGTAATCGCGTTCCCATCATCAATAACAATGTGCGATTAGAAGATCAACAATGGGGTGCCGAACATTCGCCAAATTTCGATATTAATTCGGCCGGAAAAATTACGGTAATCAAAGGTGCATCGGGCTTGCAATTTGGAGGTGATGCGATTGGCGGAATGATATTGATTGAACCCATAACCGTTAAAACGGATACTCTGTATGGCAAAACCATGTTGACGATGGCGTCGAACGGTAGAGGCGGAACCATCAATACAAGCATTCACAAAGGAAATTTTTGCGATTGGACATGGAACGCACAAGGCAGTTTTAAATACTTGGGCGATCGTGAAACACCCAACTATGTGTTGTCCAATTCAGGCAATCGAGAAGCCAATTTTTCGGGCGACTTGAAATACATTGGGAAAAAGCACGATTTTTCAGCTTTTTACAGTTATTTCAACACAAGTATCGGAATTTTAAGCGCGTCTCACATTGGAAATGCCACCGATTTATACAATGCGATTCAAAATCAAGAACCCTATGTTGTCAATGATTTTGAATATTCCATTCAGAATCCGAAGCAAGAAGTACAACATCATTTGGCGAAATTAAATTACAATAGAACTTTGAAGGATGCGTCGGTTTTGAGCCTACAATATGCTTTTCAGTACAACAAACGCTTTGAGTATGATGTGCGAAGAGGAAGTCAAACTGACAAACCAGCTCTCGATTTGACACTAATTACACATACTATTAATGTGGACTATAAAAAAGAGCACGACAATTGGTTGTTGAAAACAGGCGCAGTCGGGAGTTACCAAAACAACTTCGCCAATCCTGCCACCGATATCCGTCCATTGATTCCAACTTTCGATAAATTTGATGCAGGTGTATACGGAATTTTTACCTCGTTTTTATCGGAAACTTTAAGTCTCGAAAGCGGATTGCGGTATGATTTTTCTACCACAAAGGCGACCAAATTTTACCTTAAATCACGTTGGGATGAGCGAGAGTACAGTCCTGAATATAATGGTTTTATAGTGGGCGAAAACGAAAGCGGCAACCAATGGCTGGCACAACCTCAATTTACGTTTCACAATGTTTCGGCAAGCGTTGGAATTCAAAAGAGTTTTGAACACGAATGGACACTGTATGGAAACGCAAGTCATGCGGTTCGAAATCCGAATCCGTCGGAATTTTTTAGCGACGGTTTGCACCATTCGACCGGAATGATTGAGTTGGGTGATTTGAAACTTCAACAAGAAAAATCAACCAAAGTAGCGGCCACATTACAAAAGAAGTGGAAGCGATTTTCGATGTCGGTGAACCCTTTTTTGAATTCGGTTTCCAATTTTATGTTTTTGAGACCGGTCGGATTTGAAACAACCATTCGTGGAGCATTTCCAGTTTGGGAATACCAACAAACCAATGCATTATTAGCCGGAGTCGATTTGGAAACGCAGTGGAATATGAATGCGCACGTTACTCATTTTTTCTCCTTGGCGTATGTAAACGGTGAAGATGTTTCCAATAACACCAAATTAATCGATATGCCACCACTAAATGTTTCGAATAGAATTGGATTTTCAAAAAAAGAGTGGAATCAACTTCATTTGGAATTAAGGAGTGAGCTGGTTTTTCGTCAACACCAATTTCCAGATTACAATTTCAGTACCGATATTTTCGTTGACGGTCAATTGACTCCAGTTGAAGTAGATATAAGTACTCCGCCATCCGCGTATCATTTAGTCCATTTTTATGCTGATGTTCAACTGAAAACATTCAAAAAAACGACAACAACACTTGCATTTTCAGTATTTAATGTATTCGACACTAATTACAGAGATTACCTCAATCGTCAGCGGTTTTTTGTAGACGAAATGGGAAGAAATATTCAATTACAATTAAAAATAAATTATTAAAACACTTACACATTATGAAAAATTTTAAAATAACAACTTTAGCTTTAACTGTACTCGTCCTTTTTTCGTCTTGCGACAATGAAGATGAGGTTGTTCCCGTAAATGAAGAAGAATTGATTACGACGGTTCGTGTAACATTAATAGGTGGTGGTCAAACCGTTACCCTAACGTCCACCGATTTAGATGGCGATGGACCAAGTGCGCCGACTGTTGTGGTTTCGGGTAATTTAACAGCCAGTACAACCTACAGTGGTTCGGTAGAATTTCTAAACGAATTAGAAAATCCGGCAGAGGACATTACCGCAGAGGTTGAAGAAGAAGGTGTGGATCACCAAGTTTTTTATCAATTGGCGGCTGGTTTGGGAACCATTACTTATAGCGATTTGGATGCCAATGGGAATCCAATTGGTTTAGACTTTTCGTACGCTACGGGAAACGCAGGATTGGGCAACCTTACCGTTACGCTGAGACATTTGCCTAACAAAAGTGCAGCAGGAGTTTCGACGGGTATTATTACGAATGCTGGTGGTGCCACCGATGCAGAAGTAGTTTTTCCATTTGTAATCAATTAACTTTAAAGTTAAGCATCAGTAAAACCTCCTTTTATGGAGGTTTTTTTTTAACACCGACTTAACAACATTATCGCTATTTTTGTTTAAAACTAAATTATATGAAACATACCATAACTTCATTTTCACTACTGTTATCTGCAGTAGTTTTTTCCCAAAATATGACAGTAGATACGCCCAAAAAAAACTATCCAAAAACCGATTCTCAGATTCAGGAAGACGTATATTTTGATAAAAAAGTCAACGATCCTTTTCGTTGGTTGGAAGACGATCGTTCAGAAGAAACGGCACGATGGGTAAAGAATCAAAACGAAATGACTTATGCGTATTTAGATAAAATTCCGTATCGAAAAGCCATCAAAGACAGACTAGAGAAATTGTGGAATTACGAAAAGATAAGCGCGCCTTTTGTAGAAGGAAAGTACACTTATTTTTATAAGAATGACGGACTACAAAATCAGTCGGTTTTGTACCGAAAAGGTGAAAATGGTAAAGAAGAAGTGTTTCTAGATCCGAATACCTTTTCGAAAGACGGAAGTACTTCGTTAGGTGGTGTTAATTTTTCAAAAGACGGTTCATTAGTTGCCTATTCGATTTCGGAAGGTGGAAGCGATTGGAGAAAAGTAATTGTTTTGAAAGCAGCTACGAAAGAAGTCATCGGCCAAACTATTTTGGATGTTAAGTTCAGTGGTGTTTCGTGGTACAAAAATGAAGGGTTTTATTATTCAAGTTACGACAAACCTCAAGGAAGCGAACTATCAGCCAAAACCGATCAACACAAATTGTATTTCCACAAATTAGGAACTTCTCAAAAAGACGATAAGGTAATTTTTGGATTGAATGAAAAGCGACGTTATGTGGGCGGCGGAGTTACAGAAGATGAGAAGTATTTGATTATTTCGGCATCAACGTCAACAACGGGCAATGAGTTGTATTATATGGATTTGTCAAAACCCAATGGCAAAGTAATTCCGATTGTTTCCAATTTCGATAACAATCACAGTTATGTTGAAAATGTCGGGACTAAATTTTATGTAGAAACCAATTTAAAAGCGCCCAACAATAGAGTTGTAACATTTGATTTATCTAAATCGGGTGTTGAAAATTGGGTTGATTTTATTCCGGTGACAGAAAACGTATTGAATGTTTCAACAGGCTCAGGATATGTTTTTGCCAATTACAATAAAGATGCGATTTCGTACATCAAACAATACGATTTGAGCGGAAAATTAGTGCGTGAAGTAAAACTACCCGGAATAGGATCTGTAGGTGGATTGGGTGGAAAAAAAGAAGAAAAAATACTCTATTATTCGTTTACCAATTACGTAACGCCAGGAGAAACGTATTCGTATAATCCAGATTCGGGCGAATCAGAGTTGTATAGAAAGCCAGAAGTTGGCTTTAAGTCAGATAATTATGAGTCAAAACAAGTGTTTTATGCGTCGAAAGATGGCACTAAAATTCCGATGATTATTACTCATAAAAAAGGATTGAAATTAGACGGTAAAAATCCAACGATGTTATACGGTTATGGTGGATTTAACATCAGCCTCACGCCAAATTTCAGTATTGCCAATGCCGTTTGGTTGGAAAATGGCGGAGTGTATGCAGTGGCGAATTTACGCGGCGGTGGAGAATACGGAAAAACATGGCACGACGCAGGTACTAAAATGAAAAAGCAAAATGTATTTGATGATTTCATAGCTGCAGCGGAATATTTAATTGCTCAGAAATATACCTCAAGTGATTATTTGGCGATTAAAGGCGGTTCGAATGGCGGATTGTTAGTGGGTGCAGTAATGACACAACGTCCGGAATTGGTGAAAGTAGCGTTGCCGGCCGTGGGTGTTTTAGACATGTTGCGTTACCATACTTTTACAGCTGGAGCTGGATGGGCATATGATTACGGAACAGCAGAAGAATCAAAAGAGATGTTTGAATACCTATTAAAGTATTCGCCTGTTCACAATGTGAAAAGTGGCGTTCAATATCCAGCAACGATGATTACTACAGGAGATCACGACGATCGAGTAGTGCCAGCGCATAGTTTTAAATTTGCAGCCGAATTGCAATCGAAACAAACGGGTTCGAATCCGACTTTGATTCGTATTGATGTCAATGCAGGTCATGGTGCCGGAAAATCGTTATCTTCAACCATACAGGAAAATGCCGACATGCAGGCGTTTACGTTGTACAACATGGGAATAATGAAATTATAAAATTCAATAAAAAAGCGGCTGAGAAATCAGCCGCTTTTTTTAAAACTTATTGTCGCCATCTAAAAGACGGCCAATACCACCGAGTAAACTTCCTTCTTCCCGTCCGCTTCCTCCAGCTTTTGGAGCAGAAGCAATGATTCGATCTGCCAAACGACTAAAAGGCAACGACTGAATGTATACTGTTCCCGGTCCGCGTAGCGTTGCATAAAACATTCCTTCGCCACCAAAAATGGTATTTTTGATTCCGCCCACAAACTCAATATCGTAATCCACATCTTTGGTAAATCCTATAATGCAGCCTGTATCCACTTTCAGTACTTCGCCAGCAGCTAACTCTTTTTTAGCTAAGGTTCCACCCGAATGCACAAAAGCCATTCCGTCTCCTTCTAGTTTTTGCATGATGAATCCTTCGCCACCGAAAAGTCCGCGGCCCAATTTTTTAGAGAATTCAATTCCTACAGCTACGCCTTTTGCCGCGCATAAAAACGAATCTTTTTGACAGATGAATTTTTCTCCGAAAAGTTTTAAATCGATGGGAAGAATTTTTCCAGGATAAGGCGATGCAAAACTCACTTTACTTTTGGTGTTGTTTTGATTTTGGTAGGCCGTCATGAACAAACTTTCGCCCGTAAGAACTCGTTTTCCAGCCGAAAGTAATTTGCCAAATACGCCTGTTTGTTGTTCGGAACCATCACCAAATATGGTTTCCATTTTGATGCCGTTTTCCATCATCATAAAACTTCCCGATTCGGCCACGACAATTTCTTGAGGGTCGAGTTCGATTTCTACGTACTGCATTTCTTCGCCATAAATATGGTAATCTATTTCGTGTGCTTTCATAATTAAATTGATTTTATATCATTAGTAATCGGCTAAATAAAAATGTTACATCCAAACAGGAATCTATTTTATAAACTACAAAATGTTTAAAAAAATAACAACTAGTTTGATAAAAGTATAAATAAATAGTTTTATTTTTACCATATTACTAACCAATAAATAGAAAAAGTTATGAATTCTCAGTTTACAAAAATCGTTAGAATACTTTTAGGAATAGTATTAGTAGTGTTTGGTGCCAATAAATTTTTACACTTTATCCCAATGGAATCTCCGACAGGAGCGGCAGGTGATTTTCTAAATTCGCTGAATACTACAGGATATATTTTTCCAATAGTTGGGATTCTAGAAGTAATTATTGGAGGATTGTTGTTGTTGAAAAAATGGGTTCCATTTGCTTTGATTTTATTGGCTCCGATTTCAATTAATATTTTGTTATTCCACTTATTTTTGGACATACCCGGAATTATAGTTTCGATTGTTGTAGTCGTTTTCAATTCGATTTTAATTTATAAAAACTGGCCGCAATTTAGACCACTTTTTACCTAAAAAAAAGCCCCGAATTTTCGGGGCTTTTTTTAATATGAAATAGTTCCAGTTTGTCGCATGACGCGCATGATTTTATCTTTTCTTCGGTTGATGTACGAACTCGAATTAGAGGCTTTAAATTTCCTGGGATTAGGTAAAATGGCTGCAATACCTGCCGCTTCTCGAGCGGTCAAACTCGATGCGTTTTTTTGGTACCAATGTTGCGTAGCTGCTTGAGCTCCGTATACGCCTTTCCCCATTTCAATGCTATTTAAGTACACTTCCATGATGCGTTCTTTTCCCCAAATTAATTCGATGAGAACCGTAAAATACGCTTCCAATCCTTTTCTTACATAACTTCTTCCTTGCCACAGAAAAACATTTTTGGCGGTTTGTTGTGAAATCGTGCTACCACCTTTGAGTTTTTTTCCTTTGTTATTGTTTTCATACGCTTTTTGCATGGCTTCGAAATCAAATCCGTTGTGCTTGAGGAAGTTTCCATCTTCACTTGCAATAACTGCTTTTTGTAAGTTGGGGGAAATATTTTCAATCGGTTCCCAATCGTGACTGAAGATTGCATCGTTTCCGTCCAATTTGTTTTCAATTACACGGCTTGCCATTAACGGAGTAAATGGAACCGGTACCCATTTGAACACAACCACTAAAAAAATCGAAATTCCAAAAAACCAAAGCATGGCTTTTTTTACAAAGTTTAAAATCTTTTTTATCATATACTATAGTAATTCTGCTAGTTCTTTACCCACAATACTTCCAATGGCAACGCCCATTCCGCCGAGGCGTACACCGCAATATACGTGTTCAGAAAGCTGTGAGACAATCGGAGTTTTACTCGTTCCAATTCCCATGATTCCACTCCATCGGTGTTCGATTTCCACTTCTTGATGCGGTAAAATTACATTTTTTAACAACTCTTCCAATTTATTTTGAATTTTTTCAGTTTGTGATAAATCGGTTGTAGTTTCGCCTTCAAAGTCTAAATTCCTTCCACCGCCCAGTAAAATTCGGTTTTCGAAATTTCTAAAATAGTAGTAGCCTTTGTCTAAGTGAAAGGTTCCTTTTAGGTCTAAATTCGGAATAGGTTTGGTAATCAAAACCTGAGCTCTAGCGGGTTTTACTTGTCCGTTTGTTAGGCTTTCGGCAAATCCATTGGTGGTAAACAGTAGTTTTTGAGTGGTAAAGGAAAAGTCGTTTAGCGCCACATCCACCGAATTATTTTTTTCTACAAAAGAAGTTACTTCTACTTGATTTAAAATCAATATGTCTTTATTAATGGCTTCTTTTAGTAAAGCTTGCATCATGTTTCCCGTATCGATTTGGGCTTCAAACGGATTGAAAATGGTGTATTCTTTGATGTTTCCAAATTCAAATCGATCTATTTCTTTTGTAAAAACATCGTTTTTGAATAAGGGTTTTAAAAGTTCGTTGATGAAGGGAAGTTTTTGAAGACATTCAGAATAGGTGTTGTCATCTTCATGTAAAAAAAGTTCGTAGCCGCCGTGGGGTTTGAAATCAATAGTAGCATCGCCAAGACGTTTACGCAACAATTGCAATCCGTTCCAACGTTTTTGAATGAGCTGAATCACTTCTTCTTCCGAATGCGATTTTAAATCGTCTATGATTTCTGAAAGACTTCCAAAACAAGCAAAACCTGCATTTTTGGTACTCGCACCTTGGGGTAGAATTCCTTTCTCAAGAATAAGAATTTTACTTTCGGGGAAGCGTTCACGCAGATGAATAGCACAATGCAATCCAACAATGCCACTTCCTACTATCGTATAATCGACGTTAGAAAACCAATTTTTTATTTCCCAAAAACTCAAATGCATGGACTGATTTTTTCTATAAAAATAGTTTTTTTTTGAATGGTTGTAAATCCAAATGATTAAAATGTTTAATTTCTATAGAAATTCCTTACTTATTAGCAATACAGCAATAAATTGGTGTGCATTTCATCGAATTGTTAATATCTTTTTTGAATCAATGAAAAAATAACAATGGAAAGTTGATAAATTCGATTTCTATTTTTAACCAATACCTTTTATTATGAAGTACAAATTACTTTCCGTTGCGTTACTAGCAATAACGAGTTTTTCTTTTGCGCAACAAAGAGATTCATTTTGGGAAAAATCTACGAAGTCAAGTATCGTTGAACTTGAAAGTAGATTGGAATTGCCAAAAAACAATCTTTTCGATTTAAACCTTAGTGTTTTAAAAACCAATTTAACAAGCTCTCCTCAACGCAATTCGAATGCGTCTCAGGTTGTCATTTCGTTGCCAAATGGAGATGGACAATTAGAGCAATTTCGTGTTTATGAAAATTCCAATTTGGATCCTGAATTAGCAGCACGATATCCTGAAATAAAATCATACATCGGAATTGGTATAGATAATCCAACGTCAACTACTTATTTTAGTGTTTCACCACTAGGATTTAAAGCGATGACAGTGAGTGCTGATAAAGCAACGGTTTTTATTGAACCAGTTTCGCAAGATTTAACTACGTATACGGTTTACAAGAAGGCAGACAAGAAAACGGCTTTCACCAAGTTTGAATGTACAGTTGTTGATCAGTTGGCTTCAACAGAAACTATTTTATTGCGTCCTAATGCAGATGATTCTACATTAAGAACTTTCCGTTTAGCCTTATCAGTAACTGGCGAATATACTACTTACTTTGGAGGAACAAAAGCGTTAGCATTGGCAGCAATGAACAATTCAATGACTCGTGTAAACGGTGTTTTTGAAAAAGATTTTGCTGTTAGAATGGTTTTAGTTGCTACTAATGATTTAGTAATTTACACTAATGCTTCAACCGATCCCTACTCACCAGCGGCTAGTTTGTCGAATTGGAATGCTCAATTGCAATCGACATTAACCTCGGTAATTGGGGAAGCCAATTATGATGTTGGACACTTATTTGGTGCCTCAGGTGGAGGTGGAAATGCAGGTTGTATTGGATGTGTTTGTGTAAACGGTTCTAAAGGAAGCGGCTATACATCACCAAACAACGGAGTTCCAGCAGGTGATACATTTGATATTGACTATGTAGCACATGAATTTGGACATCAATTTGGTGCCAATCATACGTTTTCTATGAGTAATGAAGGAACAGGTGCCAATATGGAACCAGGTTCTGGATCAACCATCATGGGCTATGCCGGAATTACAAGCCAAGACGTACAACCTAATTCGGATGCTTATTTCCATGCGATTAGTATTCAACAAGTAACCAATAACATCAAAACTAAAACCTGTCAAACTAACACTGCAACAGGAAATGCAGTTCCAACTGCTGATGCAGGTTTGAATTATACCATTCCAAAAAGTACTCCGTTTATGTTAACAGGAGCGGGAACCGATGCCAATGGCGATGTGTTAACGTACAATTGGGAACAATTCGACAATGCGGCTACGAATGCAACTGGAGCCAATTCAGCGGCAAGCGCAACCCGTACTACCGGTCCAACTTTTAGATCGTACAACTCATCTACTTCTCCAATACGTTATTTTCCAAATATGACGCGCGTTTTAGCGGGCGCAACCACAACGGCTGGAACAGAAATTACTGTGGAAGCTTTGCCTTCTGTTGCTCGAACTATGAATTTCAGATTGACGGTTCGCGACAACAGAGCGGGTGGTTCAGCTAACAATAGTGATGATACAGTAATTACGGTTAATGGAACAGCAGGACCTTTTTCGGTAACTGCACCAAATACAGCTGTTTCGTATGCAGGAGGAAGTACACAAACAGTTACATGGGCAGTTGCAGGAACAACTGCAAACGGCGTAAACTGCGCCAATGTTGATATTTTAATCTCAACCAACGGTGGAACTTCATGGTCTACCTTGTTAGCGGCTACACCAAACGATGGTACTCAAGCCGTTACTATTCCGAATACACCCGGAACAACCAACCGTATTATGGTTAAAGGTGCCAATCACGTATTCTTTGATGTTTCGAATACCAACTTTACAATCACAGCGGGTTCGTCTGATACAGTGGCGCCAACAGCACCAACTTTATCGGCATCAGGAACTACTCAAACAACAACTAATTTATCATGGTCGGGTGCTACCGATAACGTAGCAGTAACAGGTTATGATGTACTTAGAAATGGCGTTGTGATTGGTTCAACTACTACAGCAACAACTTTTGCAGTAACTGGATTAACGGCTTCTACTGCCTATACTTTTAACGTAAGAGCTAAAGATGCCGCTGGAAATATTTCAGCAAATAGTAACACGGTTAACGTGACTACTCTTGCTCCAGTTACGGATACAACTCCACCAACAGCACCAACTTTGTCTGCTTCAGGAACTACCTCATCATCTACCAATTTATCATGGACTGGAGCTACAGACAATGTTGCCGTTACAGGTTATGATGTACTACGAAATGGTGTTGTAATTGGTTCAACCACTACTGCAACAACGTATGCAGCAACAGGATTAACCGCTTCAACAGCGTATACTTTTAATGTAAGAGCGAAAGATGCGGCAGGAAATGTTTCTGCAAATAGCAATACTGTTAACGTGACTACTTTAGCCAATACCGTTACGTATTGTACTTCAGCAGCCACCAATACTAACGACGAAAGAATTGGACGAGTGCAATTGGGAACCATCAACAATCCATCAACAGGAACTGCGGGTTATGAAAATTTCACAGCCATTTCAACGAATTTAGTGAGAAGTACATCAAATACCATAACGATCACTCCAACTTGGACGGGTACTGTTTATGCAGAAGGTTATGCCGTTTATATCGATTACAATAAAAATGGTGTTTTCACAGATGCTGGAGAAACAGTATACACAAGAGCAGCCACTACAGTAACACCAGTTTCTGGTTCGTTTACAGTTCCTGCCACTGCAGCTCTAGGGTCAACTCGAATGAGAGTTAAAATGAACTATAACGCTACACCAACTTCTTCTTGTGGTTCATTTACTTATGGGCAAGTAGAAGATTACACGGTGAATATTGTTACCGCAAGAATGGGTGAAGAAGAAGTGAATGAAATTTCGTTTACTCTTTTCCCAAATCCAGTGAAAGGAGATGTATTGAACATAGCAAATTTAGAAGCGGTATCGTCGTACAGAATCTTTAATCTAATGGGTCAAGAAATCGGAAATGGAACCATCGAAAACGAGTCAGTTTTTGTAGGTAATTTGGCCTCTGGAACGTATTTAATTCAAGTTTCAAACGAAAGAGGTTCGTTGACCAAACGATTCATCAAACAATAACCAAAACCAATTATCATTTTAAAACCATCCTGTTTACTTTAACGGGATGGTTTTTTTTATTACTTTTAGCATTCAAATAAATTAAATAGTGATGAAAAAAATCGTATTACTACTAGCATGTACCATGAGTTTAACGGCATCAGCACAGCAGGTTTTATCTCCTGAATTATTATGGAAACTTGGAAGAGTTTCAGTAGTTGGATTGACTAAAGATGGAAAATCAATCGTTTATAAAGTGGCTATTCCTTCCATAGAGGAAAATAAATCCAACACTAAAATCTACAGCATTCCCGTAACTGGAGGAAATGCAACCGAAATTAAAGAATTCAAAGATTTGGTTTCCGATAAAAACGTTTCGCCCAACGGAACTTTTATCTTATCGACTCAAGAAGTGAAAGTGAATAACGTTTTAGGGAAAGACATCTATCCGAATCTTGATAAATCGAATGCACAAGTTTACAACGGATTGGATTACCGTCATTGGGATACGTGGAACAACGGAACCGTAAATCATGTGTTTTATGCCGAAAACAAAGAAGGTGCAACACCACAAGATATCATGACTACCGAACCTTTTGATTCGCCTCAAAAACCATTTGGTGGCGACGAAGATTTTATTTGGTCACCCGATAGCAAAAGCATCATTTATGTGTGTAAAAAGAAATTCGGAACCGAGTATGCGATTTCCACCAACACCGATTTGTACGAATACAATCTAGAAACCAAAACCACTAAAAATCTTACCGAGTCGAACAAAGGATACGATACCAATCCGGTTTTCTCATCAACAGGTAACTTAACCTGGTTGCAAATGAAACGAGACGGTTATGAAGCCGACAAAAACGACATTATTGTTCGTTTTAAAGGAATGGATATGAATCTGACGGCCAATTGGGACGGAAGTGTGGATGGTTTTAATTGGAGTCCGGATGGCAAAAAAGTCTATTTTACCGCTGCCGTTAAAGGTACAAAACAATTGTTTGAAGTTAATTTTCCGGGTTTAACTCGAATTGCTATAACCGTTAATCAGCTCACGGATGGCGATTTTGACGTCGCTGATGTGGTTGGTTTTTCTGGAGATGCGATAATCGTTACACGCACCGATATGAATCACGCTGCCGAAATTTATTCGTATGATTTGAAGAAAAAAACATGGTTGCAATTGACGAAAGTGAATGATGAAGCCTACAGTAAATTGTCGTTGCCTAAATACGAAAGACGCTATGTTACTACAACCGACGGAAAGAAAATGCTCGTTTGGGTAATTCTTCCTCCTAATTTTGATAAAACTAAAAAATACCCAACCCTTTTATATTGTCAAGGTGGACCACAATCGCCATTGACGCAGAGTTATTCGTTTCGATGGAATTTTTCGTTGATGGCTTCGCAAGGTTATGTAGTGGTGGCTCCGAATCGACGTGGAATGCACGGACACGGAGTAGCGTGGAACGAGCAAATTTCTAAAGATTGGGGCGGACAAGTAATGGACGATTACCTTTCGGCAATAGATGACGTTGCCAAAGAAAGTTATGTGGATAAATCACGTCTCGGTGCTGTGGGCGCGAGTTACGGTGGATATTCGGTGTTTCAATTGGCCGGAATTCACAACAACCGTTTTAAAACCTTCATCTCGCATTGTGGAGTATTTAATTTGGAAAGTATGTACGGAACGACTGAAGAAGTATTCTTTACGAATTGGGACAGCGGCGGACCGTATTGGGACAAAAATAATGCGGCGGCTCAGAAAACGTACAATCAGTTCAACCCGAAGAATTTAGTAGATAAATGGAATACGCCTATTTTAATCATTCAAGGTGGAAAAGATTACCGTGTGCCCATCGGACAAGGTCAAGAAGCGTTTCAAGCGGCACAATTACGCGGTATCAAAAGTAGATTTTTGCTCTTTCCAGAGGAAAACCATTGGGTGTTAAAACCACAAAATGCTCAAGTATGGCAAAGTGAGTTTTACAAATGGTTGAAGGAAACATTATAAACCTTTAAAATAAATCACATGAAAAAATTAATTGTATTGCTGTTTTTAGCCTTAAATGTGGCCGTAGCTCAAAACGAAGAAAAATACATTAAAAATCAATTGATAATTAAGCTTAAAGATTGTGCTTTTCATAGTAAAAAAATTGACCTTTCGAAAAATACATTGGGTGTTTCTTCATTAGATAAATTGAATGCAACTATAGGTATACAATCAATTAAGCCCATAGGAAATTACAAAGTCACTCGAAGTTTCCTTCTTGTTTTTAAAGATGAGGTTGATGTCAATTTGGAGTTGAAAAAGTTTCAGAAATTAAAAGATATTGAGTTTGTAGAACTTGATTATTTAGTCACGGGTGGAGGAAATTCTAATCAAAATTCAGCTCTATCTGTTCCGAACGATACTTTTTTTAACAAACAATGGGGATTAGTAAACGACGGAACGATGACAGGAATTGGATCAGTTGCTGTAAATGCTGATGTAGATATGGACCTTGCATGGAACATTCAAACAGGAGATCCAAATATGATAATTGCGGTTAGTGATACGGGTCTGAAAATGAATCATCCCGACATTGCTTCTCGCATTTGGGTAAATACAGATGAGATTCCAGATAACGGAATTGATGATGATTCTAATGGTTATATTGATGATGTAAATGGCTGGGATTGGGCCAATAGTGATAATAATCCAACAGACGATCAGGGTCACGGAACTAACTGTACTGGAATTATTGGAGCCATCGCCAACAATAATAATTTGTTCTCTGGAGTAAATTGGAACAGTAAAATAATGCCTTTGAAAGTTTTAGCTGCATCGAATAACGGTTCTTATTCGGATATGGCCAATTCTATTTTTTATGCAGTTGATAATGGAGCAAAAATTGTTAGTATGTCGATTGGTGGAACAACGGCCTCTTCCGTAATGGCCAATTCGATTGACTATGCAAATTTGAATAATGTAATGCTCTTCTTCTGTATGATGAATACTAATAATAGTGTGTCGTATTATCCTGCTCGATATTCACTAAATTTTTCAAATGTTGTTGCAGTAGGTTCGACAAATCCAGATGACACTCGTACAGCGCCGTTTTTTTGGAGTGCTACAAGCGGAAGTAATTATGGATCACACATTAATGTGGTAGCACCTGGGAATTACATCTACGGATTAAATCACACAAACAATACGAATTCAACTACTTATTGGGGTGGTACTTCACAAGCAACACCATTGGTAGCAGGAATTGCATCATTACTCTTTGCTCAAAATCCATCTTTAACACCCTTGCAGGTGCGAACTATTTTACAAAACACTGCTGTAGATGAAATAGGGGTTTCATCGGAAGATCTTCCCGGTTTTGACCACTATATGGGTTATGGACGTGTGAACGCACATGCTGCTTTGCAAGCGACACTTGGAATCGATGAAAACGTCGCCCAGCAACAAGAATTTCAATTGATTAACCCTGTACAGTTCAACGAACTGCAAGTGTACAGCCAAGGTCAGTTTGAGGGCGATTATACCGTGACTATCTACTCCATTGATGGGAAAAAAATAGCATCCTCTACAAAAAACATCACAGAAGGGCGCAATAGTATTCCATTTGATTATTCTAGCGGAAATTATATCGTTTCATTACAGAATGATAGCTATTCGAAGATTTTCAAGGTGACGAAACAATAAGTATAAGCGAATGAAGTGAAAATAGGCCAATTTATTTTATATTCGACTGTTGCCCTTACTTCATAGCGTGTCTGTTAAAAATAAAAACCCCGATTTCAAACGAAATCGGGGTTTTTATTTAAGGTTGTAAACCGACTAATTAAAGCGATTGGTAAAGAACTCAGAAAGCGCTTCATCGCTCATTTTGTTGGAAGTGCATTCAGACGTTTCCGCATTTTTGTACTGAGCCGTATCGGCTAAAAATTTGATGAATTGCTCCTGAATCTGACCGGTTCCCGTAATGTGAATTTGATCGATATTGGGCATTTTCATGGCGATTTCTTTGAAGAATTTCTGCGTTAATGCAATCTCTTGATTATTCTCTGCATTCTCACTGGAGTTTCTGTCGGCGCCATTGTTTTTGACGTTACCCAGTATGATGAATTCACCGTTATCTACATCTTCTCTTCCCACTATAGTTGCGTGGTGCGAATCCATCCAAACACCAAACTGCTTTTTGTTTTTATGCGACATGTTTTTATTGTTTTTAAAGTTAGTATCTGATGGTACCAATTAGTTAGTAGAAATAATTACTAGTACTAGAAGATCAATCAGTTTGTAAAATTGCCTAATTCGCAACAAAGTATGTTATAGAATTCTGAGATACTATTGTATAATACATGGATAGTTGAAATCCATTGCATTTTGTTTAGGATAATTTGTGTGAAATGAATGTTATCTTTTTTTAGCAAAAGTGCTTTGAAAACCGCTAACCCTAGCCCAGATAGAAGTGGAAATCCTGACATTGCTAAGATAGAAGTCATTCTTGAATACTAATTTCTAGCAATGGCAGATTGAAACGGATAGCTGGAAATAGCTTCAGATTGCTTCGCTTCACTGCGTTACGCTCGCAATGACTATCTTTTAAAGGCAAACAGCAAATAAAAACCCCGACTTCAATTGAAATCGGGGTTTTCTATTGTAAGAATCTAAAGATCTAACTATCTAAGTCAGTCTAAAAAATCTGATTAGTATCTGTAATACTCTGGTTTAAATGGACCTTGAACGTCAACGCCAATGTAAGCCGCTTGATCGTCACGTAAGGTTTCCAATTCAACGCCTAATTTAGCTAAGTGCAACATTGCTACTTTTTCATCCAAATGTTTCGGTAACATGTACACGTCGTTGTTGTACGCCGCGCTGTTTTTCCACAATTCGATTTGAGCCAAGGTTTGGTTCGTAAATGAATTACTCATTACAAAACTTGGATGACCTGTAGCACAACCTAAGTTTACCAAACGACCTTCAGCCAAAATGATGATGTCTTTTCCGGCAATCGTATATTTATCCACTTGTGGTTTGATTTCGATTTTTGACGCACCGTGGTTTGTGTTTAACCAAGCCATATCAATTTCGTTGTCAAAGTGACCGATATTACATACAATCGTTTTGTCTTTCATTTGTTCGAAATGAGAACCTAAAACGATGTCTTTGTTTCCAGTTGTAGTAATAATGATATCAGCCGTTGCGATAACGGTGTTTAATTTTTTCACTTCAAATCCGTCCATCGCCGCTTGCAACGCACAAATTGGATCGATTTCAGTTACTGTAACGATAGAACCAGCGCCACGGAACGAAGCCGCAGTTCCTTTTCCAACGTCACCGTATCCACAAACGATTACTCTTTTTCCGGCCAACATGATATCGGTAGCTCTACGAACGGCATCAACAGCCGATTCTTTACAACCGTATTTGTTGTCAAATTTCGATTTCGTAACTGAGTCGTTTACGTTGATAGCAGGCATTGGTAATGTTCCCGCTTTTACTCTTTCGTACAAACGGTGAACTCCTGTTGTAGTTTCTTCTGATAAACCTTTGATTCCAGGAACCAATTCTGGGTAACGGTCAATAACCATGTTGGTTAAATCACCACCATCATCCAAAATCATGTTCAATGGTTTTCTGTCTTCACCAAAGAATAACGTTTGCTCGATACACCAATCGAAATCTTCTTCGTTCAAACCTTTCCAAGCGTACACTTGAATTCCGGCAGCAGCAATCGCAGCAGCAGCTTGATCTTGAGTAGAGAAAATGTTACATGATGACCAAGTAACTTCAGCACCCAAAGCAATTAATGTTTCGATCAAAACAGCCGTTTGAATAGTCATGTGAAGACAACCTGCAATACGAGCACCTTTTAACGGTTGTTCGTTTTTGTATTCAGCTCTTAAAGCCATTAAACCTGGCATTTCTGCTTCGGCCAATTCGATTTCTTTTCTTCCCCAAGCCGCAAGCGAAATATCTTTCACTTTAAAAGCTACATAAGGTAATGTTTGTGTGCTCATCTATTAGGTATATTTAATTTTAAAAATTTGGTGCAAAATTACAAAATATCTTTTCATTTTATCAAATATTTTATAGGTTTTGTGAAATGTTCATGCTTCTAATGGTTTGAAATCCAATAAAATATTTTTAAAACGATCTACTTTTCACGGAATGAATGCGTAATGGTTTTTTAGAAGTTGTTATTTTTTCATTACTTTTAAACAAAAAAATCCTTTTTGATGCAATTTTCAGACAAAAGAAGTACTACGCGTTGGATCATTATCATTGCCTCTTTTTGTATAGTTTCACTGATTATGTGGAACACCTATTCTTTTTTTCAAATTTTTAAAACCGATGAAAGAATAAAAATGGAAGTTTTGGCAGAAAGTTTAAAAACAATAAATAAAGCTAATCTTGAAACTGATGACATTGAATTACCTCGATTAGTAATAAGTCACAACAAAACTATTCCCGTCATAATAACTTCCCAAAGTGGAGAGATTTTGAATACATCAAATATTGAAGATGAACTATTAAATGATAAATCAAAGTTAAGAGCACTTCTTTCAAGATTAAAAAATGAAAATAATCCTATAGTCTTTGATGATGGTGAAAGAAAGCAATTTTTATATTATGGGAATTCTTCCCTTCTGAACAAACTCAAATACTATCCTGTTGCTTTATTACTCATCATTTTCTTATTCGGTGCCGTTGTGTATAATTTTTACAAAAGCACTAAAATGGCCACTCAAAATAAGTTGTGGGCCGGAATGGCAAAAGAGACGGCACATCAAATAGGAACGCCATTATCTTCTCTGATTGGTTGGTTGGAGATTATGAAAGCCGATAATGTGGACGAAACGACGATTTCGGAAATTGAAAAAGACATCAACCGATTGCAAACCATCACCGATCGTTTTTCGAAAATTGGTTCGGAACCCATACTGGAAGAAAAAGATATCATCCAAGAAACCCAAGAATCGTTCGACTATTTAAAATCGCGTTTTTCCCATCAAGTCGAATTTACTTTTTCGGCTCCTAAAAACCCGATTATGGTTTCGTTGAATCCGGCGTTGCACAGTTGGACCGTTGAAAATTTGATGAAAAACGCCATCGATGCCATGAAAGGTAGAGGAAAACTCAACATTGAGATTACTAATGATGCGCAATGGGTAAAAATTGAGGTGAAAGATTCGGGAAAAGGAATTCCGAAAAATCAATTCAAACGCGTTTTTGAACCCGGATTCACCACCAAAAAAAGAGGTTGGGGTTTGGGTTTATCACTTACCAAGCGAATTGTAGAAGAATACCACAAAGGGAAAATTAGAGTCTTAAAATCAGAGATTGGAAAAGGAACTACCATGCAAGTTTCGTTCAAAAAAATCATCAATTAGCGCAACGGAAGGCCAAAAAAAGTTGTTTTGGTAAACATCGATTTTCTTTGGCTTTTGGACTTAGTGAGGTATTCTTGTACAAAGTTGTAATGCGCTTCGGCTTGTTTCGTGGTTTCGATAATCGACTTTTTAAACGCAATTAAATTGTCAGTATTTTCTTTCCCCACCGAATTAATTTTATGCATGTCTTCCTGACATTTTTTTAATTTAGTATACGGAATTTCAATCATCGATTTAATTTCGTCGTCGGGTATGATCGGTTTGAATTGTTTATTTCTGTAGAACACAAAGTCATTCAACGCAACTACAGCTTCGTTGAAATCGGCCACCAAAGCATTGAATTTTTCGATGTTTTTATTCTGACGTAAAACGGTAAATTCATTCTTTTTCAGAGCCAAATAATCGGCAATAAATTGATTAAATACGCCATTTTCTTCAACGCGTTGGGAAGATTCAAACGCTTTTTGATCGTCGGATAATTGCTCATATTGGGTGATTTCCGAAGAAAAATCGTAATTGGTAATCGGTTTTTCTTCGGTCAGTTTTCCCGTAAAAAACTCTCTGTTGGTTACAGGCCGACTTAAAAATTGCCACATATAATCAAACGGCATGTGTGATTGTATGGATTTAGACGGAGTAGTGTTGTAATACGCGTTGTTGAATTTAGTAACAAATTTCCCATTTGTAATATAACCCGAAGCCCAAGTTGGGTCATACAACTGCCACTTTCCGTCTACTTTAGCACCACACCAAGCATGAGAAATAGGATTCACAATTCCGTTTTGTTTGGTATATCCGCCAATAATGACTGCTTTGACACCTATTTTATTGGTAATTTCATGGAACACTTCGGCATAATGAATGCAAACTCCTTTTCTAGTTTTTAGGGCATAGTCAATTTTTTCTTGTGGGGAATAAATAAAATTGGGTTCATTCATGTTTTCCACATCATAACGCAAGTTGGAAGCCGTCCAATAAAAAGCCGCTCGAATTTTATCGGATTCGGTAGTGAAATTGGAGTTGATGTACTCGGAAATATCGGTTGTTGAACGTGTTGATTCTTTAGGTATTTTTGCCATTTTGGCATCAATAGCAGCAAACTCATTGACAACTTGTGCCAACGAAAATTGAAAAAAAAGCAACACTACAGTTTGAAATAGGAATCTCATCATCAATACAAATTAAAAACACCTGTTAGTTTTTAGAATAACAGGTGATTATGATATAACGATTTATGTGGTTATAAATTGCTTTGAATGGTTTTAGCTAAGGATTCAAATTCTTCTTTTGACAAGGCAACTTTGTTTTGAAAGCGCATCTCATCCATTTCGTTCAGTGGAATCAAATGAACATGAGCGTGCGGAACTTCGAGTCCGACTACGGCCATTCCGATTCGTTTGCACGGAACGGATTTTTCTAAAGCGATTGCCACTTTTTTAGAAAACGCCATTAAACCAAGGTATAAGTCATCTTCTAAATCAAAAATCTTATTGATTTCTTGCTTCGGAATACAAAGTGTATGTCCTTTTGCATTCGGATTTACATCCAAAAACGCCAAGTAATTGTCGTCTTCGGTGATTTTGTAACACGGAATTTCGCCGTTAACTATTTTGGTGAAAATGGTACTCATGATGAATAGTTTAGTCGCGAGAAATTTCTAAAACCTCAAATTTTAGCGTTCCGTTTGGAACGTTTATTTCGGCCACTTCGCCAACCGATTTACCTAATAAACCTCTACCAATTGGCGATGTAACGGATATTTTGCCCGTTTTTAGATCGGCTTCACTCTCGGCTACCAATGTGTATTTCATTTCCATTTTATTGGCCAAGTTTTTAATCTTTACATTCGACAAAACCAATACTTTTGAAACGTCCAAAGTAGATTCGTCGATGAGTCGCGCATTCGAATGAACTTCTTCTAATTTTGCGATTCTCATTTCCAACATGCCTTGTGCTTCTTTGGCTGCGTCATATTCTGCATTCTCCGATAAATCGCCTTTATCTCTAGCTTCAGCGATGGCTTGAGATGCTTTTTGTCGTTCTACATGTTTCAATTGATCGAGTTCTTCTTTCAACTTTTTTAATCCTTCTGCGGTATAATACGATATGTTACTCATAATGGTAATGTTATATATAATAGAAAAAATCCCATCGCAACGGGATTTCTTCTTTCAAAGATATAATTATTTGCTAATTATTTAATTTTATTTTGCACTTTTGTACACTACAAAGTTAATCAAATTAATTTTTATAAAAGTGAATTTTACAAAAAAAATAGTTACCCCGATTGCCGTTCTTTCTTTATTTTTACTTGTTTCATTAGGTTGCAGTAAAGACCGTGTGAACAACAATAATCCGTATTTAGCGAACCTAAGTTTTTCGGTTCAAGTAAATATGAATTTACCCTTGTACAGTAATTTACAATTTGCCGGAAATTCGGTCAAAGTGAATGAGACCAATGTAGGTAATAGAGGAATCATCGTATTCAACACAGGTAGCGGTTATGTGGCTTTTGATGGCGCATGTCCAAACCAAGCCTTGTCTTCTTGTTCCACCTTAACGCTAAATAGTAGTACCGCTACGTGTCCGTGTGATGATGCTATTTATAGTTTATACAACGGCCAAGCACCTGGGCAACAATATCCTTTAAAGCAATATCGTACTGAGGTAAGTGGAAATACAGTGATTGTTTCCAATTAAGTTGAAGTTTAATGACTAATTATTCCTAAGTAATAGGCTTTTTTTACTAGACCCGCTATGTTGTTTACTTGAAGTTTAAAAAAAATATTTCTTCTGTGAGTTATTATAGTGGTTCTACTAAGGAATAATTTTTTTGATATTTCATCACTATTATAGCCTTCAGCAATTAACCTAGTTATTTCTTTTTCACGTTTGGTTAAAATGATTTCATCAGAAATTAAATTTTCTTCATTTTTAAAATCATCAATAAAATATTTTATTTTTTTTATAAAGATGGAATCAATTGCTTTGATGAATTCTGAAGTATTAGATTCTTTTAAAATAAACCCATCAATAGAATCATGAGGCAGTTTTGTTTTAAACATACTTACTACTAAAATTTTTATTTTAGGGAAATCTCTTTTTATTATTTTAATAAATTCTATACCATTCATTTCAGGCATTGAAATATCAGTAATAATGAGGTCAGGAGGATTTTGTATAATTTTTTTTATTGCTTTAATAGCACTGTTTTCTATAAAAAGAATTTCAATATTGGATTCTTTTGATAGTAGTGATGAGATTCCGTCTAAAAAAAGCTGATGGTCGTCTATTAAAGCTATTTTTATCATTTTTAGGTTAATTTTTATTTGGGACGGTAATTATAATTGTTGTACCTGCCTCGGGTGATTGATCAATTTCAATTGTTCCGTTAAGTAATACTAAACGTTCTTTTATGTTTAATATTCCAATTCCATTAACTTCATTTTTAAATCCAATTCCGTCGTCTTCTACCACTAAATTTATTTCATTTTCATAAAAAGTTATAGATACACCTGCGTTTTTAGCGTTGGCATGTTTTGATATATTACTCAATAATTCTTGTATAATTCGATATAATTGATGTTTTACCTCCAAATTTAATGCAGTTGACTTTTCAGGTGGGAAAATAGAAATCTCCAAATCAAAGAGGTTCCTACTTTTGATGTCGGTTTGAAGTTCTTTTAATAAATCCTCTAGAGTGTTTCCATTGATGTGATTCGAGCTTAAATTATGAGAAATGGTTCTTATTTCATCAAAAACAGATGAAAAACGATTAACAATGCCATCCATTTTTTCTTTGTAATAATTAGAGTTAACCGATTCTAATTCTATTTTAATTCCAATTAATTGTCCACCAACTCCATCATGAATTTCTTTTGCTATTCTATTTCTTTCTTGGTTTTGACCTTCCACCAAACCTTGAATTCTTTTTATCTCTTGTTGGTTTTGATTGAGTATTCTTTGTATTTTAAATCGGTTGATAAAAAACAAAACAGAAAGAAGTAATAGTACAACAAGAAAAATTCCAAAGAATAGTAATTTCTGCTTTTTATTTTCTTCAATTATTTTTTCCTTGGTAAGGAGTTTTATTTTTAAGTTCTTTTTTTCAACTTCATATTTGGTTTGAATTTCGCGAAAGGTTTTGTCTTTTTTTATTGTAAAAACACTATCTTTTTTTGCTTGGTATTTCTCCTTAAACCAATACGCTTTTTCATAATTTCCATTTAATTTATAGACTTCTGCAAGAGCTAAATAGAGCTTTTGTTTTTGTTCTTCAGAGATTCCATTTTCAGAAATATCTAATGATTCGTTGTAGCATTTTATAGCTTCTAAATACGATTTTTGCTTCAAATAATAATTTCCTAAATTGAAATTAACAAAAAATAATTTTTCAGAGTCTTTAGAGATTGACACAATTTTTTTAGCATCCAATAAGCATTGAAATGATTTCCTATCACTTTCTCTATTATGAATTGATGAGTAGACATAACTTAAATTTATTAAAATGTAAAACTCTTCATTTAAATTATTAATTTCTGTAGCAATTTTTTTTGCTTTAATAAGATAATCAACTGCTTTTTGTTTTTGCTTTTTCTTAATCAAAAGCGCAATATTAACATAGCTAGAAAGTACATTAACCTTAAAATTATTTTTTGAAGCGATTTCTAAGTTCTGATTATAGTAGTCAAGCGCAATAATTGAATCGCCTTGAGTCTCAAAGAGCGTTCCTAAGTTATTTAGAATAAAGCATTGAATATCAGTTAATTTATTTTTTTCAGCTATCGTTTTAGCAAGCAACAATTTTTTTAAAGAAGCATTATAATTTCCATTATCCATGTCAATCACGCTCAATTGATTTAAGGATAGTGCTTGGGTTTTGAAGTTTTTACTTTTTTCTGCTAAAGCTATAGCTCTAGTGAAATTTTCTAGTGATTTATTTACATCGTTCGTTATGTAATAGTAACAACCTAATTGATACAGACAGGTTGATAATAAAAAAGCATCATTTTTTTTTTTACTATCATTAACAGCAGTGTTAATGTAATAAAAGGCCGAGTCAGGATTAGTGTTTATGGTTCTTTTATAATTGCTAATTAATTCTTCAGTCGAACTGTTTTTAGTTTGAGCAAACGAAAAAGTGATCAATGATATGAAAAAGAGAGCATTAAAGACTGAATTTCTTTTAATCATAAAAAATTAAACCTATTTTTTGTGTTACAATGTGAATATAAATATACTACATATGTGGTATATATTTCAACTTAAAATCTAAATAACTTTGAATTTATAAAGAATAAAATTATGAAAAAAATTGAATTTTTCTTTTTCGCTCTAGTATTGACTTCATTCACTACGAATTGTCAAACTCTTCATCACACTTATCCTGAAAGTTCAGATCAGAATGATCTTTCTTTTAATTTGAATAACGATCAATTGGAAGTATTTATAACGCCATTTTCATCAGATTCATCAGAGAATATTTTAGTTAGTAATGTTTGTCATGTAGTTTCTGTATTGATTAAGCCAACACTAAATAGTTCTATTATGATAATTCCGCCTTTGTATTCTTCACCTCCAATTAACGATGTAATTTCTGGGCCAATAAACACATCACTTGGCGGCGGCGGCGGAACCACTGTCAAATCTAGGCCAATCGGAATTACTGGTGGAGGAAGTCGTGTAATGCAGTCCAATTTTTTTATTTCCCCAAATCCAGTTAATGAAGAATTGAATTTTTATGGATTAAAAAGCAAAATTAAAAGTTTTTCTATTTACGACTTTTATGGTCAAGATAAATCTTCTTTTGGCTATCTAAATAATCAATACTCAAGTATTACTATTTCTAATTTACCCAAGGGAAACTATATTTTAAAGTTAAATACCGATGAGAATCAAACAATGACAGTCCAATTTATTAAAAATTAAATCTAAAAATTAAAAATTATGAGAAAATTAATCGCAGCAGGTTTTTTATTTGCAGGAATTTTTGGGGCAAATGCCCAAACAATTAGTTTAACGAGTGCAACGCCTTCATCTTCAACGACAATTGGAGGTTCTTCGAGTGTTCGAGTTGGAACGAATGCAGGAAATTCGCTTACAACAGGAGGTTTTAATACTTTCTTAGGCAGATCAGCAGGAGCTTTATTGACCACAGGAACTAACAATACTTTTACAGGATATAATTCTGGAAGTAATTCGGGTTGTACTTTAGTGCCATCTGCTTGTTTGACAATAGGAAATTTCAATTCCTTTTATGGTTCTTCATCTGGAAATTCGAATAATGGAGGAAATAATAACGCTTTTTTTGGGTCGAGTGCAGGAAGCAAAAACACCTCAGGTTCCAATAATACCTACCTTGGATTTTCAGCAGGTTCCAATAATATTGGTTCTGGAAATGTTTTTATAGGTTCAAGCTCAGGACCAGCAGCAAATCAACTTGGGAGTGCTCTGAGCAACAATCTTTTTATTGACAACGCAACAAATTCTACACCATTAATTTGGGGTGATTTTGCAGCAGATCAATTAAAGTTAAACGGTAAAGTAGGTGTCGGAGCTGTCACGTCATTTCCTCTTGTGTCTGGAAGTGTAGATGTTACTAATTACAGACTTTTTGTAACGGGTGGTATTTTAACAGAAGAAATAAGAGTTGCTTTAGGTAATGGTTCTGGCTCATGGGCTGATTATGTTTTCAATGAAGATTATGATTTAAAACCTTTATCAGAAGTTGAAAACTTTATTATCAAAAATGGCCATCTACCCAACGTTCCATCAGCAGCGCAAGTTCAAGCAGATGGTATTAATGTAGCCGAAATGGCTCGCATACAACAAGAAAAAATAGAAGAGTTGACGCTTTATTTAATCCAACAAAATAAAGAAATTGAACTATTGAAAGAGCATTTAAGTACGTTATTAAATAGAAAGTAATAATGGGCAAAAAACTTTTTATTATTTTTAGTTGTTTGTTTTTCACTTGCAGTCAAGGACAAACTGTATACAAGTATTACTTAAACTTAAGTAACTATACTAGTGCACACTCTTTTATTAGGGTTAATGGTAAAATGGTCTATTCTGGTTCAAACACGACAGAAGCGTCTTTCTTTAATAATTATTCTATTTTAGAATACTATCAGGCTTTCCCAAATGCAATCGATCCCTATGTGTTAAATATATTTTATTTAGAAACCAATAGTAATAAGTTGGCAGGTGATCTAAAATCTAACTATCCCTCATTGTATTTAAATAGTGAAGACCTGACTAATAGAGTTATTGAATCATTAGTAGATTACTATCCTAACGATTATGGAACAACAACCCAGAATTCTGGGGGAAATCTTGGAGTCAATGTGTCGAGAAAAGAATTGGATTATTTACGCGTTCCCCAAACTTGGGGTGATTTTACAAAAGGATCACCTAGTATTAAAGTTGGAATAAGTGATACTGCAATACGAACCACGGCCGATGACTTTATAAATAAAATTGAAACAATTACAGGGTATGTTCCCAATACAACGGGTTATTCACACGGTAATGGAGTTGCAGAATTAGCAGCAGGCAGAGGCGATAATGCTAGCGGAAGTGTAGGAGTTTGTATGGATTGCAATATTGTTGCAGGCAACATGGGGATAGGATTTCCTACTGTTATGTCAAACTTATATAAAATGGCAATGTTAGGAGCAAAAGTCATCAATATGAGTTGGTGCAGTCCTTGTTATACAAATAATGCTAATGGTGGAAGCCCAAATGATCAGGCAGTTATTAATGATCTCGTTAACAACTATAAAGTTACTCTAGTGGCTGCAGCTGGGAATGCAACTTCTTTTTCAAGTCCAAGCTCGTACCTAAGCACTAGTCTTAACGGTGTTTTAACTGGAAATCCGATTTCACCTTTTGGTATAGTTTATGTTTTTCCTGCATCCTACGATAATGTTATTTCAGTATCAACCGTTAATCATAAAAACCCTTATACATTACCCTTAGGCAATTCTGTTTCTCCTAGTAATCCAACTTATTGTTGTCAAAACCCAACAACAGGGAATCATTTACATGGTGAATTGGAGGATTCTGTGGCAAAAGTTATTCAAGCAAATGATCCCAATAATCCTGTGGGACTCATTGGTAGTGGCTATTATCTTGACCAGTATAATCCTACTGGTTTATCTTGGTTGCATACTTTAAATAATAAAGTTGATTTACTATCAACGGGTTATAGTTTATTTTCATATGGTAATCATTTAGCTCCGAATCAGCAACCTCCTTTGCCTTTATTTGAAACAGGAACATCATTTTCAGCACCCATTGTAACTGGAACTATTGGCTTGATGTTAAGTGTTAATAATTGTTTGATACCAAATGAAATAGAAAACATACTCAAATTAACTACAAAAGATATAGAATATACGTCTACACTTAATTCTAATTTTGCAGGACTCATGGGAGCAGGTAAGTTAGAAGTCTATAATTCCGTTGAATTTGTTAACGAAATGAAAAAAGTGGATGGGAATGCGATAATTAAAAATCATACGTTTACTCGATTTAATTTTAAATTAGTTAATATCAACAACAATCTTACCATTCAAAATGTAACTTTTAGGGACAATAATACATCTGATTTTGTTGCAAAAAAACAAATTGTAGTTAAATCAAATTCACTCTTTAAACCCAATGCGTCGGGTAGTATTCATCTTGGAATTAATCCAAACATAGTTGTGACATGTTCGGCTGCGAAATATGCCAACGAAAATGAGAATAGCAATATTGAAAAAGAAAAATCTAATTTAGTGCTTTATCCTAATCCTAATAATGGAGTATTTGAATTGTCTTTAAATAATATTACTGAATTTAAAAATAAAGAAGTACTGATTACTGTGTTAGATATAAACGGAAGAGTTATTTTTGAGAAAGATGTTGTAACTGATAACAATGATTTATTCAATGTTTCTTTAACTATTAATTCATTAACTCAAGGTGTTTACTTTGTTAAAGTTTCAGTGCCTAATTATTTTGAAACAGTAAAATTCATTAAAAATTAGAGTTGTACAAATTGAATGTATTGCGACTATTAATTCTAAAAAAAACATACAATAGTTGCTCAAATTTATCGAGTAAATAAGTGTGTTAATAACATTGTTAATCACAAAGCCGTCTTAAAATAAATTTTTTGACGGCTTTTTTAATTAAAACTTCAACGTTAATCCTAATAAGAAATTAAATTCAGCCTGTGGATAATAACCCGCACCTTCGATAGTTGTGATGGTATTTGGATCAGAATAATCATCATCAAACGTATAAAAATATCCATTCGAAACGTACTTTTGGTCAAAGATATTATTCAACAACAGCGACAATCCGATCGATTCAAACACTTTTTTAGGTTTGATTTCATACGAAACATTGATGTCGGTCGTACTGTATGATTTTAATTTTGAACCATTGGAGTCAATGTTGCCCATGAATTGTTCACCCACAAATTTAGAAAGCAGTGTAAACTGAGCATTTTTAAATGGAAGTACCGACAAACGATTATTGAACACCACCGAAGGCGAAAAAGCGATGTTGGTATCACCTAAATTTTGTACAACTCCATCGCGACTGAAGTAAAAATCCTGGTTTTTGTTTTGACTTAACGAGAGATTAGGCTGTAGAATGACATTCTTTAACGGTTGAAGTAGCGCATCGATTTCGATTCCCAATCGGTAGCTCTCGCCGCCATTTTCCCGAATCGGATTTCCAACATCATCTAATGCGCCCGTCAAAATCAATTGATTGGAATAGCTCATCAAATACCCATTAATAGTGAGTTTGGTTTGGGATGTTTCGTACCGCCAACCCAATTCAAAATCGTTCAATTCTTCGGGCTTTGGGTTGCCGTTTTCATAATCGGTTTGGTTGGGCTCGCGATTCGCTCTCGCATACGAAAAATACAAATTATTGTGTTTGTTGATGGTATAGGTAATTCCCGCTTTCGGATTAAAAAACGCAAACGAATCATCTACCAAACCCGTTTCTCCATTCGATTTGTAATCAACCGTTCGCAGTTGTACATCACCAAAAAACAACCAATTGGCATTCAGTTGATAGTATAGTTTTGAATAGATGTTGAAGTCGTTTTTTGCAGCAAAATCATCGTAATACGTGTCACCCAATTCACTCGTCGAAGCAAATCGCGACCAAATTACTTTTCCAAAATGATCGCCTTCATAGCGGTTAAAACCTCCGCCAATGATTACTTCTAGTGGATTCTTTTTATAATTTACCGAGAATGTCGTGCCGTAGAAATCGTTGTCCAACCATTTTTGACGAATTAAATCGGATGTCGTTTGTCCCGCGACTGGAGTCAATCCGAATTCAGCAAAATCAGCATCTTCTTGATAATTTTCGTAGTATCCTTTTCCGATGGTATAATGCAACGCAAAATTCGACGACCAGTTTTCGTTGATTTTTTCGTTCCACAACAATTGATAATGATCTTGTTGGTAATTGTCGGTTTCGTTTTCGTAAAAACGCGTGTTTCCAAATTCATCGGTAAACATTCCCGACGGATTAAACGTTCGGTCGTTTTCTAAGGTAACCAAATCAATTCCGTTCCACGCTTGATAGGTTTTTTCTGTTCCACCAAAAACTAAGGCTTTGATTAAAGTCGATTTATTGACGTAAGTGGCTTGTAAAAAATACGATTTTAAATCAGAAAAAGCCCTGTCGATGTAGCCATTGGAATATATTTTCGACACTCTTCCCGCCAATTCAAAGTGATCGTTGAGCAATCCGGTGCTGAATTTAACCGTATGTTTCCTCGAATTAAAACTTCCAAACGAATTCGAAATTTCGCCGTTTGCTTTTTTCGAAAACGAATCGGTCAACATATTTAAACTAGCACCAAAAGCTCCGGCGCCATTGGTTGAGGTTCCTACGCCGCGTTGCAATTGAAGGTTTTCGACAGAAGACGCGAAATCGGGCATGTTGACCCAAAACGTACCGTGACTTTCGGAGTCGTTGTACGGAATTCCGTTTATCGTTACGTTAACTCGAGTGGCATCGCTTCCGCGGACTCTAATTCCGGTATAACCGAAACCATTTCCTGCATCGGAAGTAGTCACCACCGAAGGCAGAAAATTCATCAAAATGGGAATGTCTTGTCCGAGATTGCGCGAAGCAAATTCTTCTTTAGAAAGATTGGAAAAAGTAACGGGTGTTTTTTTGTTAGCGCGAACCGACTGAACCACAACTTCATCTAGTTTGGTGGTGTCTTTGAGTTGTTCTTGTGCGTTCATTTGGCCAATAAACAATAGAGCAGTGACCGAAAAAAAGTGAGTTGTAGTACTTCGTACCTTGTACTTCGTACCTCGTACTTTGAATAAAGTGTTCATTCGTAAAAAAAATTACGAATAACAGGGGTAAATTATTCTGGTTAATAAAAAATGGTTGTTGATGTAACAATAATCTGCGTGCACACAAAATATTGTCACTTTTCCCTTAGCAGCATTACCTGCTCAGGTTCTATGGGTATAATCTCAGCTCGTTATTTAGAGCACCCCGTGAGACAGTGCAAAGGTAGTTTAAATTCAAAGACAAAAGCAAAAACAAAAATCAATTTTTAAAATCGGAAGAAAGAATTGAGATTTTACAAATTAGGTTTTTTGCGGTTTTGTTTGATTTCCGACTGTGAGGATTTGTCTTTCAGTCTTTTTTCTACTACTGATCTCGGAATTTTGGTTGCTTTTCGCACTTTCGGTACAGCTAACGATTTTTGAATGAGCTCGAGAAATCGTTTGGTCACGAGATCTTTGTTTTTGAGCTGACTTCGGTCTTCATCGCAGTTTAAAATTAAAATGCCTTCAGTTGTAAGTTTGGATTTTAATTTTTCAATGGATCGTTCTTTTTCTTCATCAGACAACCCTAAAGAATTAACCAAGTCGAAAGTTAGAACCACTTTCGAGGCTACTTTATTTACGTTTTGACCACCCGGACCGCTACTTCGAACTGCTTTATAATTCAATTCGTTTACAATGACTTCGGTATTCATGATTCGGGTTGGTGTGCGGGTTTTAATAAATCGTTTACCGTTTTTACTGGGTTGAAGGTGATGAGCGGTACTTCTACAAAAAGAGTAAGCCATTTTGCCATCGCGCCGTTCCATAATCCCGGTAGTTCGTAGGCTTTGTAGGTTCTTCCATTTTTATTTTTTTCGACTATGAATCCGGAATTTTCATCGATGTACTCGTTCAAATCGAAAGGTTTTCCGTAATAATTTTTTATGCCACAGACTAAGTCAACCGGATTAAAATGGGTTGCGTTTTGAGCAATTTTTGCTTGCTGTTCATCTTTAAAATCAATTTGTGTCGATTCGATGATTTGTAAAAAAGATCTTCCTTTATTGTCTTTCACCCAAAACGGACCTCCGCCAGGTTCACCTTCGTTTTTCACGATTCCACAGATACGTATGGGTCGATTGAGCACCGCAATTAAGTTTTCAATTTTACTTTCTTTGGTATATTTGTTAAAGTCTTCTTGTACATCAATATTGAGTTTTTCTTTAATGAAAAACGTAATTTCTTCGATACTTTCTTTAGAGACGTTGTCTTGGTGCAACATTCGTAAATAATCGAAAATTTCTTTTTGAAATTTGAGGAGAATTCCGCCCAAAGCTTTTTTATACAGGGTTATTTCTTCGATGTGATTTTGAATAACGTTGTCGATGTTTTTTATGAATACCAAATCGGCATTGAGATTATTCAGGTTTTCAATCAATGCACCGTGTCCGCCTGGTCTGAAAACAATCGCATCGTTTTGATCTCTGAAGGGTTGGTTTTCGGTATTCAGTGCAATTACATCGGTTGATTCGTTTTGAAAGGAATAATTGACATCGATGGAAACCTTAGTTTTCTCTTCAATTACAGATTTCACCTTTTTTACTATCGATTGAAAACCAGTCAAATGTTCTTTTGAAACTGTAAAGTGAATGTGTGATTTTCCTTTAGTTGACGCATAAAAAGCACATTCGTTCAAATGTTCTTCGATGGCAGTCGCTATATGATGTTTGTATTTGTGAAACGGCAATACACCTTTAGGTTTGTTGGCATAGTCAAATGCGTCTTTAGATAACAACGTGTGAATGAACCAGTAATCACGGGTGTCTTTATCCAAATCGTCGTAGTCGGAATGCAGTGCTTTTATTTTGCGAATGACTTCGGAGTGGAATGGAAATTTTTCTTTAGCCACTAAAAAAACGGGCAGATTTTTGTCGTTGGTTCGGTTGATGTAGGCATTAATCGATTCTTCGCCCAGTTTAAATTCATTGATGAATTCACTCAGAAATTTAAACATTCTGCTTGCTGCACCCGATGCTGGAACAAATTTTTTCAGTTTTAAGGCATTTTTGTTTTCATCAAAATAATTGGAGAAAAACACGGATTCTTCTTTAGTAAGTGAGAGAATGCCATCATTTATTGTAGCAGGTCGATCTAAAACGGTTTTTGTAATTCCTTTTTTGACAAAATTTATCTGATTCTCAACAGTGTTAATATCGATGTTTTTTTGGTACATCTCAACGTAATCCTGAGAGGTGAAACCGAGTTTTTTTGCCTGGATCAAATCGGATACAATTGTAACGGCTTTCTGTTTTCGTTCTACTGCATTTCCCGATAATTTGATGTAAGGCTTTTTGTAGTGTTGTAGTGCTTTTTCAAAAATCGATAAGGTGTGTTCTCTATTTTCGGGTAAATCCCTTAAATCGTCTTTTTCCCACGGCACATCTACATCGGTGAGAAAAAATAAATCGTATTTGTGTTTTTTGGCGGCTTTTTCTAAAATAGTTGAACACGTATGGTAATAAATATCCGAAAATACTTTAGTTACTAATGAATTCGTGTCGCAAAATAGAATGGCATTTGCTTTGGTAACCGCTTCGTTTTCTAAATTAATTTGGCCAATAGCGATGGGAAGCAGATCGTCTTCCGCACAAATTTCTTGTTTAGTTTCCCATTTATCTTGAAGGTATTCTCTAGCAAATTCGGGCACCCATAACGTATTAAATTCGGATGCCAGTTGTTCAGAAAGCGTAGTTTTTCCTGTGCATTCTGGTCCGAACAACGTTATTTTTAGTACGTCTGATTGTATTTGTTTAAGATTTTCTTCCATTCGAAATAGCCATAAACGGCAATTAGTGTAAATAGTATGTATTGTAAACTGGTAAATGTGTAGCCTTTAGCAAAATATAAAGGTATTGAAAGTAAATCTCCGACAATCCAAAAAATCCAATTTTCAATTTTGCGTTTTGCCATCAACCACATTCCCACAAAAAACACTCCGGTGATGAAAGTGTCCAAGTACGACATCCAGTTGGTAAATTTATTAAAAAACAAATAAACTATGGTTACAAAAAGGGTAGAAGCTATAAAAAGAAGCACTGCCATTTTTTTTTCTTTGTTAGACATTCGATCGATGGGAAATTCAACCGCGCCGTCCTTACTTCGTGTCCAATGATACCATCCGTAAATACTCATGGCAAAATAATAAGCATTGATCATCATATCGCCCAAAAGCGACCATTTCCACAATAAATACACATAGATGGAAGTGTTGATTAATCCCGTTGGAAAAACCAAAATATTATTTTTTTTGGCAAACCAAACGCTTAGTAATCCAAAAAACACAGCGGTAATTTCGAGTACAATTATCGTAGTGGGATAGTCTTTGTATTGCGAAAATAAGTAGTCAATCATTTGAAATTAGTATTAAAAAAATTACTGTCGTTTTCAAATGCTGTTCCGATAACCACCATATTGGCACCGGCTTGGAATGCGTCTTCGATTTCTTTTTGCGACCGAATTCCACCACCTACAATCAGCGGAACAGAAATGTTTTGTTTTACGTGTTGGATCATTTCGAGTGGAACAGCCAATTGCGCGCCACTTCCGGCTTCAAGGTAAATGAGTTTGTTGCCGATGAGTTCACCAGCTTGTGCGGTTTGCACTACGTAATCAGAATTATTTCGGTCTAAAGGTTGTGTTTGCGTTACGCGTTGAACGGCGGTTTCACGTCCGCTTTCTATTAAAATATAGCCCGTCGAAATAATTTCCAAATTGGTTTTTTTTAGAAAAGGAACGGCGTTGACTTGGTGTTCGATTAAATAATCGGGGTTTCTTCCGGATAATAAAGTTAAAAACAATAGTCCGTCGGCTTGATTCGAGATTTGCCCCGGATTTCCCGGAAACAAAACTATGGGTAAATTCGTATTTTGTTTGAGGGTTGCGATTAATTCGTCTAAATGATTTCCATCGAATGAACTTCCACCCACAAAAAGATGTGTCGCTGGCGTTACATTAATTTTTTTCACTAAATCGACAGCTTTTTCCACCGACAATTTATCGGGATCGAGTAGGATAGCGAGTAGATTTTTATCGTGGGAAGCAACTATTTCAGCGTAGATGTTTTTCATGGATGGTTTTCGAATGCGCATACAAAGATATACTCTTCTACCGAATGAAATACAATAGTAAAGTGTTCGATTTGATTGTTGAAATGCAGTTGAACGGAAGCTTTGTTGTCTTCCAAAGAAAAGGAATCCTCAAAAATATGATCCATGAAACTAATTCCGACGAGGTTTTTTATTTTAAACACCGATTCTTTGATTCCCCAGACGACGGTTGCTTTTTTGAGTTGTTCTGTTGTAGAAAGGTTTTCTAGATGTTTGACATTCATGAACCGTGGTGCAATTTTTAAAGTTTTTTCCTTTAAAATCTCCAAATCAACACCGATGTTTTGGTTGCTGATGGCAATACATGAAAAATCATTAGAATGCGATATTGATATGGCTTTCCCGTCATTTAAATGTGGTTTTCCGGAATCATCGTAGTATAAATCATAATCATTGTAGCCCAAATGGTGCAATAGCATACGAACGGCTAAAAACCCTTTTTGGTGGCTTTCTGATTTCATCTGTTCCAAACGAGCCAAAGAAACATCTTTCAGAGCAACCGAACGAAAAAGAGTGTCAAAATCTTCGTCAATTTTCCAAAAATGAGCCGTGGTGTCGGGTGTAAGTTCAATCGATTGATGAAATGGCATATCGAATAGTAGGTTAGAAATCTTCTTGGATGATGTGGTAGTGATTCTTTAAAATAGATTCGAGCACAGTAGGATTCGAATTGGTGTAAAACAATTGAGTACTGGGTTGGTCTTCGGTTCGGAATCCCGCTTTTTCGTGGAGTACATTTTTGGTTTGTCGTGCCACAGCTTCTCCTGAATCGATGATTTTGATGTGAGGCGGGATGATTTTTTTAATTTGCGGAATCAAATACGGATAATGACTGCAACCTAAGACCAAGTAATCGATGTTTTGTTCGACCATGGGCTGTAGGTAGGATTGGAGTAGTTGTGTCATTTCGGGCGAATTGATTTTCCCTTTTTCAATCAGGTCTACTAATCCTACACCTACTTGTTCGATGATTTCTATGTCTTGAAATTTTTCAATGTTTTTATGAAAGAGTTCGCTGTTGAGTGTTCCTTTGGTGGCGAGTATTCCGACTTTTTGCGTTTGCGAATGGATGGCTGCCGGTTTGATAGCGGGTTCGATTCCGATGAACGGGATGTCGTATTTGGCTCTGAGTTCTTTGGCGGCATTGGTAGTTGCTGTGTTGCACGCAATCACAATGATTTTACAATTTTTATTGAGTAGGAATTCGGTATTTTTTTCACTCAAGTGAATGATTTCATCTTTCGACTTTTGTCCGTACGGTGCATTTTTACTATCGGCAAGGTAAATGGAGTTTTCATTGGGAAGTAAAAGGTGTATTTCTTTCCAAATTGAAGTTCCGCCAATACCTGAATCAAAAAGTCCGATGGGATTGTTGTTCGTCATAAAAACAAAAGTAAAAAAAAACTACTCAATTGTGTTGAGTAGTTTTTTATATTTTCAAAAGATTTTGTTAGAATCTGAAACGAGTTCAGATTAAAATCCTAAGTCTTTTTTCACATCGGCAGTTAAATCTGGACCGTCAGTTAAAAGTAAGTCAGCTGAATTTAGTACATATTGGTATCCTTTAGCTTTACCAACTTTAGCAATAGATTCTTTTACTTTTTCTAAGATTGGTTTCATTAAGTCACCTTCTTTTTTCTGTAATTCTTTTTGAGCATTTTCTTGGTATTCACCAATTCTTTTAGCCATGTCTTGCACTTCGGTTTGACGTGCTTGGTTGATAGCGTCTGTTTGAGTAGCTGCTTCAGCGTCGTATTTCTTTATTTTTGCTTGGTATTCTTGCACCATAGTGTTATACTCAGCGCTGTAGGTTTCCCCTAATTTTTGCAATTGCTTTTGAGCATCCAAAATAGCTGGCATTTTAGTCATGATTTCGTTTACATCAACATGAGCTACTTTTGTTTGAGCATTCATGGTTTGAGCACCAAAAAACACGATTGTTGCTATTAATAAAGTTTTTAATTGTTTCATCATTGTCATTTTAATTGTTTATAATTCTTATTTAAGGGTTTCTATTTTGGTTGATTAGCGTCTTCTTTTGCTTTTTTAGCCGCTTCTCGTTCTTCTAATATTTTTTTTCTGCGATCTTCCGCTGCTTTTTTGCGGTCGTCAATTATTTTCTTTCTTTCTTCGAGCGTTTTTGTTTTTGCTTCTTCTGCTTTGGCTCTTTTTTCTTCTGGAGTTAGTTCAGTTGATTCGCCATCTTTAGGTTCGTCCGCACTACTATCAGGTGGAGTTGTTTTGTTTCCTTCTCCAGCGTTTGTACCTTTATCAGAAACTGTGCCATTTTTTTTAGCTTCTCGATCTGCTAATAATTGTTTGCGTTTATCTTCGGCTTCTTTTTTCTTTAAATCGGCCGCTTCTTTTCGTTCTGCAAGTTGTTTTTCACGGGCAGCTTTTCTTTCATCAAGTATTTTTTGACGTTCGCTCAAAGCAGGATTGTCGTCAATCATGTCTTGTTTGCGTTCTTCTTCTGCTTCTTTTTCTAGAAGTTTTTTCGATTTTTGTTCTCTGTTTTGAGCACGCGATAATACTCTAACAACTTGGTCACTGATGTCGTGACGTTGTGCAGAGAACAGCATGGTTAAATCGGATGATTTGTCAAATATAAAATCGTATTTTTTAGCTTCTGCAATGTCTTGAACGGCATTGAATACTTGGTCTTGGATTGGTTTTACCAAGACCGATTTTTGAGAAACTAAGTCACCAGTTGGACCAAATCTTTTTTGTTGGTATTCTAACAATTCGGTTTCAAGAAAAGCAATTTCTTCTTCTCTTTCCTCTAAAAGTTCTTTTGTTAAGAGTACTTTTTCTGATTTAAGTGTTTCTTTTTGTTTGGCTATTTCAAGCTTTTTTTCTTCTATTTCCTGTTTCCATTTCTGAGCTTTCTCTTCAAGTAGACTTTTTGCTTGCGCATAATCAGGCACTTTTTCTAAGATATACTCCATGTCGATATATCCAATTTTCACGCCACGCGTTTGTGCTACTGCGTTTAGAGATAAAAAGGCAGCAAGACATGCGGTAAAAAAATATTTTTTCATACTTCTTAAATTTAGAAATCAAAAACAAATATACTAAAATTGTTGACCAATTATAAAATGTGTTTCCCAACCATTTTTAACTGATGTACCAGGCACTGCATCAAACCCATGTCCGAAATCGATACCAAGCAGTCCAAATGCCGGCATGAATACTCTCAAACCGAATCCAGCAGAACGTTGTAACTTAAACGGATTATATTCTTGAAAATTGTTATAGGAAGCTCCAGCTTCTAAAAATCCTAAGGCATAAATTGTTGCTTGACCTTTCAAAGTTAAAGGATATCTTAGTTCTAACGAAAATTTATTGTAAATAGTACCTCCATCGGTAGTGGATAACGATTGATTAGGATATCCTCTTAATTGGATAACTTCTCTACCATCGAGCGCAAAGTTAGCTAATCCGTCACCACCAAGGTAGAAACGTTCAAAAGGAACAAGTCCGCGGTCGCTATTGTACGATCCCAAAAACCCAAATTCACCTAAAGATCTCAATACTAATTTATCCCAAATTTTCGTATACCAATCGGCTTTGAATTTAATTTTGTAGTATTCCAACCAATTGAATTTTTGTTGGTCAACTTTACCTCTGTCTTCTGTAGCTTGTTCAAAATTTTCATTAACAGTTTGATACACATTTGAATTTGGAGATGTTTCAACTAAATAATCACCATCTTGTGGAGTTTCACCATTAGCAGTTGGAAGCGTATTAATTCCGGTATTACTGACAAATACTTTTTTGTTTTCTCTTAGGTTTTTCAAATTTCCATAGTCTACACCATTCATAAGTGAATAGGGAAGTGTAAATTTTGCCGAAATGGTAAACTCGGAACCGTACATTGGATAAATAGGGTTTGTACCTTTATTGTTTCTCGAAAGAGCCGTTGTAAAGGCTAAATTTCGCGACGATCCATCACCGAACGTAAAAAGTCCGGTATTATAATTATTTAAGTCATAATATTGAAAACTTACTGCATTGGAGAGGGTAAAATAATCATCAGGCACAGTCAAACGCTTGGCAATTCCAACCGAAAGCGAAGTAATGTTAAAACTCTTGGTTCTGTCTACATCTCTTCCGCCAGAGTATAAAAATTGTTTACTGTGTGATAATGAAGTAGAGAAATTTATAGGTTTTTTTCCGCCCAACCAAGGTTCAGAAAACGAAAGGCTATAGGTTCTGAAGAACTGACTCGCCTGAGCTCTTAATGACACTTTCTGTCCGTCACCCATAGGTAAAGGTTTGTAGGCTTCTTTATTGAATAGATTTCGTACCGAGAAATTATTAAACGACAAACCAAGCGTTCCGATGAATCCTCCACCGCCATAACCTCCTTGAAGTTCAATCTGGCTCGATCCTTTTTCAACTAAATTGTATTCGATATCTACGGTTCCAGCAGTTGGATCTACATTTTTAAATTTTGGATCGATGGCTTCTGGATCAAAAAATCCGAGTTGGCCAATTTCTCTAACGGTTCTTACTAATTCTTCTTTGCTGTATTTTTCCCCTGGTTTGGTACGTAATTCTCGATAAATTACTCTGTCGTGCGTTTTATCATTACCTACAACAGAAATTTTATTAAAATAGGCAATTGGTCCTTCAGTAATTCTGATTTCAAAATCGATGGAATCATTGGCTGTTTTTACTTCAACCGGATTGATGGTTGAAAACAAATAACCGTTATTTTGGTATAAGTTGGTTAAGTCTTCTGCATCCGGTTTGGATTTGTCGGCTATTCTTTTCTCAAGTAACACACCATTATATACTTCTCCTTTACTAATGCCAAGAACTCGACTTAAAAATTGGTCAGAATACACCGAGTTTCCTAGGAATTTAATATTTCCAAAGTAGTATTTGTTTCCTTCGTCTACTTTGATGTTTATGGCCAGTTTTTTCTCACTAATAAAAACGGTATCGCTCACAACACGAGCATCTCTGTAGCCTTTTTCTTTGTATTTATTTACGATAGAAACTAAATCTTCTTTGTATTTATCTTTGATGTATTTAGATGATTTGAAAATACGAATTGGATTTTGTTGTTTCGTGTTTTTCATGGCTTTTTTAAGTTTAGCGTCGGTAAACTTTTCATTGCCTTCTATGTTGATTTTTTTGATTTTAACCTTTTGGCCTTTATCGACAAATATTTTCATGTCGACTAAATTGGCGCTCGATGTATCTACAGTTGTAGTTATGGTAGCTTTTGCTTGATAATATCCGTCTTTTCGGTATTTGTTTTCGATGTAATTCTTGGTTTTGGTAATCAAGTTTTCGTTTACAATTTTTCCTTTTGTAAGTTCGGTACTTTTGATGAGTTCGTCAATTTTTCCTTTTTTCAATCCAGAAAACTTGGCTTCATTTAGTTTGGGTAGTTCGATGATGTTCAATCCTAAAAAGATACTGTCTCCTTTTACTTCATTGATGTAGAAGTCGATGTCGCTAAACAACCCTAGGTTACCCAATTTTTTAATGGCATTACTGATTTGTTCACCGGGAACGGTAATGTCTTGTCCTTTTTCTAATCCGGCAAATGTGATAACGGTTTGTGGGTTGAAAGTGATTTTCCCGGTAACATCAACACCACCTAAAATGTATTTTTTCCCTTGATCAAAAGGAATTTTTTCTTGGGCATTAACTGTAAAAATTGTTCCTGTAAAAAGTAGGTATAAAAGACTCTTAAAAATATTATTTTGCACTAAAGTTTTATTTAATTTGTTCACTTGTTTTTCCAAATCTGCGTTCTCGTTTTTGATAGCTAATGATGGCTTCATATAGATGGTTTTCTGTGAAATCGGGCCAAAGAACATCAATAAAATAAAACTCCGCATACGCTATCTGCCAAAGTAAAAAGTTACTGATTCTATGTTCGCCGCTTGTCCTAATTAACAGATCAACATCGGGTAAATTGTGTGTGTAAAGATGCTGATTAATAATTGATTCATCAATACTATCTATTGAAATTATATTATTTTTAACTTTCTCACTTATATTTTTAACAACATTTAATAATTCCTCTCTAGAGCCATAACTTAAAGCTAAAGTTAGGGTCATTCGAGTGTTGTTTTTTGTTAATTCTATAACTTCATTCAGTTCTTTATGTATCGATTTTGGCAATTTATCTAAAGCACCAATAGAATTTAATTTAATATTGTTTTCCTGTAAAGTCTTCAATTCCGATTTTAAAGAATTAACCAACAGTCGCATCAAAGTATCAACTTCTAGTTTGGGTCTGTTCCAGTTTTCGGTAGAGAAGGCGTAGAGTGTTAAGTTTTCTATGCCTAATTTCGCGCAGGTTTCTACGGTAACACGAACCGATTTAGTTCCGTTTTCATGACCAATAGCTCTAATAAATCCTTTTTGTTTCGCCCAACGACCATTCCCATCCATAATTATTGCTAGATGTTTGGGGAGATTGTTTTTGTTTATAGAATTTAATAGGTCCATCATTTAGTCGAGGCAATAGCAGGGTTTTTCACCAAAAGTATACGTTAGGGTAAATCCGGTAAATACATACCAGTCGTTACTTAAAAGATTTCCGAATTTTAAATTTTCTAAATTTTCATTGGTTGGATTACTTCCGTCAATATCATCGGCAAAAGTATAACGAGCTCCAATTTCTGCACCTAATATTAAGTTGGGAGTTATATTCGACTTGATTCCTACAATCATCGGAATGGCTAATGTTCCGTGTTGAGAATCAGATCTTGGTTCTTTACCTACAAAAAACAATCCATCATAAAAGGCATAGGATATGCCCGAATAAATGTAAGGAGTTGTTTTTTGGTCCATATCATGTAAATTAAAATCAAAAAAATTAAATTCCAAACCCGCCGAAAACTCAGTAATCGTGTTTGAAAAGGCCAATCCTCTTTTACTTCTTCCAGGCACATCTGATTCGGTGTCATCACCATTGATTTCAGCATGTTTTAATGAAAATCGATAGGCATGTCTCGGACTTTTATTCCATTTATACAGAATTCCCAATGCCACGTCACTCGGATTGATGTAGGTCGTTTTACCAATGTCACCAATGTAGTTGGAACCACCGACAAATACTCCAATTTCATTAATCTGGGCGTTTAAATTTAAAACTCCTGTAAATGTTAGTATCGTTAAAAAAAATCGTTTCATTAAATCGAAAATAGCGTGCAAATATAACAATATTAGATACTAATAAAGCAAGTTATTAGTATTTATAAGCAATTATTTTGAACAGTTAATAGAGTGTACCACTTTTTAATTCAGATTTGAAACGAAAAAGTAAGTGGTTGTAGTATGAGTAAGAAGTATTAATTTCGTTTGTCTTCACCCCAAAGTAGTTTGTTTCGGAGTGTTTTTAGAAACGTTTCGTCAGAAAACTCAATCATATTGATTTTAAAATCGGCTTTTTTCAATGTCAAAACAGCATTGTTGTTGATGGATATTATTCGGGAATCTAATGAAACCATATACTGTTCTTCTCGACCCGAAACTTTTAGTTTTATTTTGGTGTCGTCTTTAATGACGAGCGGTCGAGCATTTAAATTGTGTGGTGCAATCGGAGTAATGACAAAGCTATTCACGTCGGGCGTTAAAACGGGTCCGCCGCAACTCAACGAATATCCAGTTGATCCTGTAGGTGTGGAAATGATTAACCCATCGGCCCAATACGAATTTAAATATTCATCGTTCAGATGCGTTTCAATGGTAATCATCGATGTAGTATCTTTTCTACTAACGGTTACTTCGTTCATCGCAAAATTGAGTTGATTCAATTCGGGAATGTCTTGATCGCACGTTAATTTTAATAAAGTACGTTCAGAAATCGTATATTCTTTGTTGATTACGATTTGTAAAAACGATTCAATGCTGTCTTTCTGAACTTTAGCCAGAAATCCTAATCTTCCTGCATTAATTCCGATGATGGGAATGCCCGAATTTCGAACATAAGTGGCAGCTCTCAAAATAGTTCCGTCGCCACCGATGCTAATTAAAACATCAAAACTTTGATCTAAATCGGAGTAACTCGAGAAGGTTGCGTATTTTTTTTCAACTATTTTATGATCATATAGAATGGTCAAGAAATCTTTTTCAATAACTAGTTCGATTTGATTTCTGTTCAGAAAGACAAAAATATCCTTAATGATAGGTCGGGTGTCGTTTTGATAATATTGTCCGAAAATGGCGACTTTCATAAGGAATCCAATGTTTTAAATATTCAAATATTTATCCAAATATTCCGAACGTTCTTTTAGACTGTTTAAGTAATTGTCTTCGTGGTGTTCTGAAATGATTTCGTAGTTATAGCGTCTAAATGTTTGGATGATATCGTTCAACGATCCTACTGTAGTTTTTATAGTAATTTGAATGCTTTCCGAATTGGCTTCCGAAACAAACATGCCCAATAACTTAGCATTGTTACTTTCAACAATTTGTGCAATTTGACTCATCGAATAATCAGTGATGTTTTTTTGAACCACAATTATTCCTCCCGGTTCTCTTAAAAACGGAGTTTCATGAAAAAACTTCACAATGTCTTCCAATTCATAATAACCAGAATACACATTATCTTCATTCAAAACGGGAACAATATTAGTGTGGTTTTTTGCAAAAACTTCTAAAACATCAAGCCAAATCATTGAATCTCTCGCGAAAAAAGTTTCCAACGTATATAAGTAATCCGCTGCTTTTTTGTCTGCATCGAGTGTGTCAATATCATCTGCAACCATACTTCCAATATATACACCTTCATTCAAAATAGGAAAGTGCGAAAAAGACACATCCATAAAAAAGTCCTGAATTTCAGAAATTTTACTTTGGCTGTCGATCGCTCTGTAATCGTTGGTGATGTAATCTTTAATTTCAGTCATAAATTGGGTTGACAATAACGAGTGCAAAATAATCAAATTTTAGGACATAAAACCTTATTTTTGCATACTTAATGTAAATATACTATTAGTTTCCTTCCAACATGACAAAATTAAGCGTAAACATCAATAAAATTGCAACCTTGCGAAATGCCCGTGGAGGCAATGTCCCCAATTTATTACAGGTTGCTACCGACATTCAGAAATTCGGAGCTCAAGGGATTACCATTCATCCACGACCGGATGAGCGACACATTCGCTATCAAGACGCGCGCGATTTACAATCGATTGTGCATACCGAATTCAACATTGAGGGTAATCCGCAACATAATTTTATCGATTTGGTACTCGAATGTAAACCAACTCAAGTTACTTTGGTTCCCGATGCGATTGGTGCTATAACTTCGAGTGCAGGATGGGATACTGTAAAGCACCAAGATTATTTGAAGGAAGTGATTCAGGAGTTTCAGCGCAACGGAATTCGGACTTCGATTTTTGTGGATCCCGATTTAAAAATGATTGATGGTGCTAAAGAAACAGGAACCGATCGCATCGAATTGTATACCGAAGCCTTTGCACATCACTACGGATTAGGAAATCATAACGCAATTGAGCCCTACGTGAAAGCTGCTGTTTTGGCCAACGAATTGCAACTCGGAATCAATGCAGGTCACGATTTGAGTTTGGATAACATTCAGTTTTTTAAAAATAATATTCCCAATTTGTTGGAAGTTTCCATCGGTCATGCACTGATTTGTGAGTCGCTTTACCTCGGATTGGACAATGTAGTCAATATGTACCTTCAAAAATTAAAATAAAATGATGTATTCTCGTATTGAAGGACAAGGCAAACCCTTATTGATTCTTCATGGTTTTCTCGGAATGTCAGACAATTGGAAGTCGTTTGGGTCTTTGTATGCGAATGAAGGTTTTCAAGTTCATATGCTTGACTTAAGAAACCACGGAAAAAGTTTTCATTCCGATGAGTTCAATTACGAAGTAATGGCCAATGATGTTGTAGAGTATTGCAACCATAATCACTTGGAAGAGATTTCCATCATCGGACATTCAATGGGTGGAAAAGTGGCAATGATTTTTGCCACAACCTATCCAGAACGAGTAACTAAATTAGTTATAGCCGATATCGGACCCAAATACTATCCACCACATCACCAAGATATTTTAGCCGGATTGAATGCAGTCGATTTCTCCCAACAACCCAGTCGGACTGAAGTAGAAGAGACATTGTTTCCGTACATACCCGATTTTGGTACCCGTCAATTTTTGATGAAGAATTTGTATTGGAAACAACCAAACCAATTGGATTTTAGATTCAATTTAAAGGTTTTCAACGAGCAAATAGAAATCATAGGAAATTCTTTGGCGCCAGATGCAGTTTTTAAAAAATCTACATTATTTATTCGAGGTGGAAATTCGAATTATATTTTAGATGCCGATTTGCCTCTGATCAAACAACATTTCCCCGAGGCAACTTTGATTACTATTCCCAATGTAGGTCATTGGCTGCATGCCGAAAATCCACAACAATTTTTTGAAGAAACCCGCGCCTTTTTAAAATAAAAAAAGCCTCTAAATTTTAGAGGCTTTCTTATGATGTAAAGAATAAATTCTTAGTTTTTAACGAATTTCTCAACTGCTTTACCAGCAGCAGAATTGATGTTTAAGAAATAAATTCCTGAATTTAAATCTGAAACATTGATTTGAGATCCAACAACGTCAACAGTTTTAACTGTTCTACCGTTGATGTCAGAAATTGAGATGCTTTCGATACCAACATTAGTAGCATTAACTAAATTAATAACGTCGTTAGCAGGATTTGGGTACGTTGAAAATACAGAAGTTAAGTTTTCATTAACACCTAATGTACCAGTAAGTACTACATCATCAACAGATAAAGTATCGGCATCATTTGCAGTATATTGGAATCTGAATTTCAAATTAGTTTCACCTACATATGAAGATAAGTCAAGCGTAACAGCTAAAGTTTCGTAGTCTGTATAAATACCATAATCTTCTTCAACCCAAATAGAAGCAAAATTTGTTCCTCCATCAGTACTAACTTCAACAGTTAAATCTCCGTTAGCAAATGGTGCAACCATATACTCATAACCTAATTTAGCATTGAATGTTAATGTCGCAGAAGAATAACCAGCTAAACTAAAAACAGGAGATGTTAAGTTAGCGTCTTGATCTTGAGCAATCCATGCAATAATAGCAGATCTAAGACCTGTAATTGTGAAAGTGTCTTGTGTTGCTTGATTGTAATTTGTTGTAAGAGTCCATGGTCTAGACACAACATTCGTAGCAGTAGTCCAATCTGTTGGAGGGAAAACATCTTCTTCAAAATCTTGAGAAAGAATTTGTGCATTACCCAACATTGAACCTAATAAAGTAATAGAAAGTAAAAGTTTTTTCATAATGTGTTTTTTATATTAATAATTTACAAAATTAATCAAAATTTAGAATTCTTACAATTTTTTTCTAATTTTATAAAAACTTTAAGAATGAACCTACTTATTAGAATACTCGTAACCGCAATTTTAGTGATGGTAATTGCGCACTTTTTGAACGGTGTTACTGTTAATGACTTTACAACATCGCTTATCGTAGCATTGGTGTTAGGAATCTTAAACTTCCTAGTCAAACCCATTCTTGTCCTATTAACTCTGCCCATTACGATTTTTACTCTAGGGTTATTTTATTTGGTTATCAATGCCGTCATTATATTGTTGTGCGACAAATTGGTAGATGGATTCGGAGTGTCTTCCTTTTGGACAGCATTGCTTTTCAGCATTATTTTATCACTCTCACAATCGCTAGTGTATAAGCTTACAGAAAGTAAGTAGTACAACTTTAATTTTCAACCAAATAAAAACTTGGTTGGGTTGCAGAAATGTTATAATTTTGCAACCCAATTTTAGTTTACAACCATTTATAAAAAGTATATGAATATTACAAGAAACAATGTAGATGCTTTAAATGCAGTTCTAACCGTTGAGGTTTCTAAAAATGATTACGCCTCAAAAGTAGAAAAAGTATTGGCAGATTACCGTAAAAACGCAGCAATTCCTGGGTTCAGAAAAGGTACAGTGCCGATGAGTTTAATCCAAAAACAATACGGAAAAGCTGTTTTATTAGAAGAAGTTAATAAAATACTACAAGAAAGCTTGAACAAGTACTTAGTTCAAGAAAAACTAGACATACTCGGAAATCCACTTCCTAAAGTTACAGAAGACTTCAATTGGGATGCCGAAGATTATAAATTCGATTTCGAATTGGGATTAGCGCCCGAATTCACCGTTGATTTAAACGCCAAAAACAACGTAACACACTACAAAATTATCGCCGACGATACCATGCTTAATGCTCAAATCGCTCGAATTCAAAAGCAATACGGTAAAATTATTTCTACCGATGTAGTGGCCGAAGGAAACGACGTGTCCGGAGTCTTTACTAACGAAGAAAAAGGCATCAACAACCGCACAACGCTCGATTTAGAAGTATTCGCAGATGCCAAAACGGCAAAAAGTTTCATCGGTAAAAAAGTGGGCGATGCTGTAGTGCTTAAAACGAAAGGTTTGTTCAACGATGATCATAAATTAATGGACGTTTTAGCCATTGGTCACGACGACGTACACGGATTAGACGTCGAAGTTACCTTCACCATCGATGAGGTTGTAGCGAGCGAACCCGCTAATTTAGACCAAGAATTATTCGATAAATTATTCGGACCGAAAGTAGTAACCTCAGTAGCCGAACTAAAAGATAAAATCAAGGAAGACGCCGAAAAACAATTCGAACAACAATCGAATCAAAAGTTCTTAAACGACGTGACGGAAGCTTTAATCGATAACACAAAATTCGATTTACCAGCAGAATTCCTTAAAAAATGGATTCAATCCGCAGGCGAAAATCCACTCACACCTGAACAAGCCGAAGAAGAATACACTCGCTCTGAAAAAGGCTTGCGCTACCAATTGATCGAAGGGAAAATCATCTTCGAAAACGGTCTGCAAACTACTTTCGAAGAATTGAAAGCGTTCACTTCCGAATTGATCAAAAAACAAATGGCACAATTCGGTCAAATGGATCCAACCGACGAAGACGTTCAAGGAATCGTAGCACGTGTCTTATCGAACCAAGACGAAGTAAAACGCCTTTCCGAACAAGTAATGAGCGAAAAAATGCTAAACTTGTTCAAAGAAAAAGTATCCGCCAAAACCAAAGAAGTAAATTACGAAGACTTCATCAAAGCAATGTACGGCGAAGCATAATTTAAAAAAATTACTATATTTGAGCATCAAAATCGGTAGGTTTTGATGCTTTTTTTTAGTAGCTAATCCAGCTGTACGTTGCAAGTTTTCGTTTTGTTGGCCACAATTTTAAAGCAGTATACAAGCTTCCGTTGGTCGCTGTATACTCCTAAAAATTGTAAGGCCAACACCACAAAAAGCTTTCCACTTCCATCTGGGCTAATCCATCCAATGACAATACGTTTACCTATGAAATTAGTTTTTCTTTCTTTTCTTCTAGTTCTTTCTCTGAGCACTTTTGCCCAAGAGGAATCGGCTAAACCTTCTAAAAAAGAACTCGAAAAGCGCATGCAAGATTCCATCGCCGAAATCAACAACATCGCTAAAAAAATCGCCGAAACCAGAGCCAAAACTGAAAAAATAGAAGAAAAAGTACTCAACTTCTACGTCAGAATTATCTCTAAATCATCCGAAGCCAAATACGTCAGCGACGCTTCCTACCGAAAAGACGGCACCAAATTCAATTTGGACAACTTCGAAGCAGCCAAAGAATTTCTAAACCATTTCGTTACTACGCAAGACGACACCAATTTCAGTAAAAGTAGAGCCTACAAAACATTGGCGTGGATTGCCATCGAAGAAAAAAACTTCATGCAAGCCAAAACCTACATCGACGAAAGCGAACGAATTCAGTATATTTACTACTGCGGAAACGAACCCGAATCAGAAAAGAAAAAAGTAAAAAAAATGTACGACCTTTGTGAAAAAGGTTTGGCACAATTCGAACAAAAATAAAACGAATGCCCGACAGTTTGTCATCTTAAATAAAAGGTACGAACTTTGCTCTATAACCTACGAACCACATTGACTAATTAACACATTTATACAATGAACTACGGAAAAGAATTTAAAAAATTTGCTATTAAACACCACGGTGTAAACTCAATGTATTATGACAAGATTATTGGCGCCATGACGCCAACTAACATGACACCTGCAGTAATAGAAGAACGTCAATTGAACATCACCCAAATGGATGTTTTCTCGCGTTTGATGATGGATAGAATCATCTTTTTAGGAACAGGAGTAGATGATTATATCGCCAATGTTGTCCAAGCACAATTGTTGTTTTTGGAAAGTGCGGACGCGTCGAAAGACATTCAAATTTACATCAATTCACCAGGCGGAAGCGTATACGCTGGCCTCGGAATTTATGATACCATGCAGTACATCAAACCCGATGTAGCAACTATTTGTACCGGAATGGCAGCCTCAATGGGCGCCGTTTTGTTGTGTGCAGGTGCGGCAGGAAAACGTTCGGCTTTACCGCATTCGCGTGTCATGATTCACCAACCATCGGGCGGCGCACAAGGTGTAGCGACCGATATGGAAATCAATTTACGCGAAATGTTGAAACTGAAAGACGAATTGTACCAAATCATCTCCAACCACTCCGGACAAACCTTTGATAAAGTACATAAAGATTCTGAACGCGATTACTGGATGATCGCCGATGAAGCTAAAGAATACGGAATGATTGATGAAGTGTTGAGAAGATAATTTAATTCCAAGTTTCAAGTTTCAAGTTTCAAGTTGTTTTAACCTGAAACTTGAAACTTGAAACCTGAAACAAATAATAATGGCAAAAGAAGTATTAGAATGTTCGTTCTGCGGAAGGAAAAAACCAGAGACCAATTTACTCATTGCGGGAATTAACGCCCACATTTGCGACCGTTGTATTGAACAAGCCAACGGAATTGTGCTCGAAGAATTGAAAACCAACAGCAACAATAAAGTAGCCTCCGATTTAGTTTTGCGCAAGCCAAAAGAAATTAGAGCGTTTCTCGATGAGTATGTGATTGGGCAAGACCAAACCAAAAAGGTAATGGCGGTTGCCGTATACAATCACTACAAACGATTGATGCAGCCTACCTTAGCCGAAGAAGTGGAAATTGAGAAATCAAACATCATCATGGTGGGTCAAACCGGAACAGGAAAAACATTGGTAGCCAAAACCATAGCACGAATGTTAGACGTTCCCTTGGCGATTGTTGATGCAACAGTATTAACAGAAGCGGGTTATGTAGGAGAAGATGTGGAAAGTATTTTAACTCGTTTACTCCAAGCAGCCGATTACGATGTAACCAAGGCAGAACGCGGCATCGTATTCATTGACGAAATTGATAAAATTGCCCGTAAAAGCGATAATCCATCCATCACACGAGATGTTTCGGGTGAAGGTGTGCAACAAGCCTTGCTGAAATTATTAGAAGGAACGGTTGTGAATGTTCCACCTAAAGGAGGAAGAAAACATCCCGATCAAAAATTTGTGGAAGTCAATACTCAAAATATATTATTCATCGCAGGTGGCGCTTTCGACGGAATCGATCGCATCATTTCCAAACGATTGAATCGTCAGGCTGTAGGATATAGTACGTCGCGAAATGTTGACAACATCGACAAAGACAATTTGTTGCAGTACATCATCCCGAAAGACATCAAAGACTTTGGGTTAATCCCTGAAATCATTGGTCGTTTGCCGGTATTGACACACATGGATCCGTTGGATAAAGAAACCTTGCGTTCTATTTTAACCGAACCTAAAAATGCGTTAATCAAACAGTACGAAAAGTTGTTCGCCATGGATGAAGTACAATTCACCATCGACGACGAAGCGTTGGATTACATTGTAGATAAAGCACTAGAATATAAACTCGGCGCCCGTGGATTGCGATCACTGTGTGAAGCGATTCTGACCGATGCGATGTACGACTTACCGAGTTCCGACGAAAAAGAACTGCACATCACAAGGGAATACACCGAAGACACCTTGAATAAAAATTTACTGAAACGATTGGAAATCGCTTCGTAAATAAAACAAAAAATCCCGACTCAAATCGGGATTTTTTTTATTTTACTAAACCTCCACCACTTTTAACCTTCTCGGTTTGAATATCGGTATTTTCTTTCTCTAATTTTAAATTTCCGAAGTTATACGTTAATGACAATCGGAACGTTCGGCTGTCTTGTTTTTGTCCGAAATTGGTTTCCAGATTTTGTCCAGCAATCAAGGCATTGGTTTCATTGATATTAAATACATCGAAGCAGTGCAATCCAATTTTCAACTTTTTATCCATGAAATCTCGGTTGAACGAAATGTCAAACTGCTGAATTGGTTTGGTAATCTTATAAATTTCCCAATTTCCTGAGGGAAGAATAAAATACGTCATGCTGTTTTTAATCTTCCAAGGTAAAACGATTTGCGCTTGAGCGGAATAATTCCATATCGCTTTATTGTTGTACGGAAAAACATAACCTTTGATGTCTGATTTAACATAATTAATATTCAAAAAGATGTAATTCATATTGTCCAAATCGCTCATCCGCTTATTGAATTCTTCTTTTCCTTTAAAGATATAATCCAATGGAATAGGAAAACTGGCATACGCGCTGAACGTATTTAACTCCTCAAATTGCTGAGACGTTTGGTTGCTTATCGGCTCGGTCGCATTCGCATCGGCGCTAAAAACAAATAAATTATTGTCTTTCGAACGGGTAAAATTGGTCCCAAGATTTACAAATTGAAAAGCCGTTATTTTAAATTCGTAATTATCAAAGAATGTTGGATTCAAAAAAACATTTCCCTGCGAAGTATTGTATTGGTCAAACACAGAACCGTTGTTCGGATCCATTCGGTTGTAATCGGGTTGACTAATTTTTTTAGAATACGAAGCCGTCAAATTGATGTTGTCATTCACTTCATACATCGCACTTACATTCGGAAAAACATTGGTGTTTCTGAATTTGATTTTCTCCGCAATCGTGCTCGAAATTCGCTCTACGTTAAAATCTTCAAAACGCACTCCGGCCGTAAAATTGAATTTTTTAATCTTCTTTCTTGCCTCGGCATAAAAAGCCAAATTGGTTTCTGAATAATCAAATTTAATCGTGTTAACAACGGGTGAATTCACAAAGTAATTCCCTAAATTTTCTACATTCAAAACATTGAATTTTCCTCCTGTACTAATTGAAAATTTGTACTTCTCAAACGGAACCACAAAATCGTATTTCAAATAATGATTTTGTAAGTTAAAAACACCATTTCCATTATTGTAAAAAGTCGTATTCGAAATAAAATCACGTGCATTCGAATTGGTTGTAGGCTCACGATCAAATAAATTACTGTACGCTACTACATCAAATGTGCGGCCTAACGTGTCGAGTTTGGTTTTAAATTGTAAACTCAATTCGTGGTTGCCACTTTTATTTTTGGCCACACCTTCATTAAAATAATTGATGTTTTCTCCTGCTGTTTTCGCATCAAAAGTGTTTCGGTCGTTACCGAAATTTACATTGTAATTGAACAATAAATTCGATTTTTGTGTCAAACGATAATTGGTTCCAATTCGCGCGTAGAAATTTCTATTAGTGGATTGTGAGAAATTCTCCTGAATCAGTTTTTTGTTGGGATTAAAAGCCGTGAAGGTTTGGTCGGTAGTGGTTCGGTTTTCTCCGTCAATATAATTATACCCAACCATGGTTTGCCAACTCAGATTTTTCTCTTTTCCGTTAAGTAAAATCTGCGGACTCGGTTTTTGGTATTTGTTAAAATTATAATTGATGTTAAAACTGGCGTTGATGCCTTTCATCCGTTTGGATGTCGTAACGATATTAATGATAGAACCGCTGGCATTGGCGTCGTATGCTGCACCCGGATTGTATATCAATTCCACTTTTTCAATCGCATTCGCGGGCAACGAATTCAGATAGTTTTGCAAATCAGTTCCCGATAAACTACTCGGCGCATTATCGATGTAAATCGCTACACCTTTTCCGTTTAAGGTAATACTTCCAGTAGGCGAGGTAATTACGCCAGGTAACTTTTTGACTGCTTCCATACTGCTTCCGCTGTTGAGCATCGCATTGTCTTTGACCGAAATAGTCGTTTTGTCGGAATCTACTTTGATGAATTTCTTTTTGTAATTTACCGTTACTTCGTCCAGTTGGATTTCTTTCTTTTTGATTGAATCTTGGACTTGCTTTTCGGATTGATTTTCTTGGGCAAAAAGCATACCCGTAGCTAGGAACACTAGCGCGAACAATTTTGATTTCATGATGATTGATTTGTTCTGACTCAAAAAGTCAGAGTGATTGATGATTACCCATAAGACTATCATCTATCTCAAATGTTACAGGAAAGAATAAATTAGTTGCTTTTTTTGTAATTTACAATCAAAACACCGCTAATGATGAATAAGGTAGCTAATACAATTCGGTTGGTAATTTGTTCGTCAAGTACGAGCCAGCCCAAGAATAATGCCACTACAACATTTACATACGAAAGTACAGACACTTTTGTGGATGACATTTGAGAGATCAAATAACTGTACGCTACATAACCCACAACTGATCCAAAAAGTGCCAAATAAATCATGGCGAAAATACTTCGTGAGCTCCAATTTTCAGTTGAAATAGCTGGGGTGAGATAGAATTGAAATGCAGTTAGTAAAATACCTGCAATCAACATTTGAACACTAACATTCATCAACATCGTGAGTGCATTGGGACTTCCTTTTTTGGTGATAATGGTTCCAACCGACCACGAAATTACAGCTAAAAGGATGGCAAAAACACCGTTTCGATAATCGGGATTTAATAAATCAGCAATACTGTTTTGGTAGATTAAGAAGATTCCGAACATGCCCAAAAGAATGCCGATTGAGGTTTTAAACGATGCTTTTTCGTTGCCCAAACCCAAGTTTAAAATCAGTACAAAAAAGGGTGAAAGTGTCGAAATTAACGAGGCCAAACCACTGGTGATGTACTTTTCAGAATAGGTTGTCAATCCGTTGGCGATGACAATCATTAAAATGGACAAAATAAATGCGCGCAGCAATTGCCGTGGATTTATCGGTTCTAATTTCTTTTGAACGAGTAAAAACAGAAAGATAAGCGAACCCGAAATTAAATTCCGAATGCCAGCTAAAATAAAAGGCGGAATCGTTTCCACACCCATTCGGATGCCTAAAAAGGTAGTTCCCCAAAAAAATGCAACACAAAATAAGGCGAGGTAGAGCTTGGTTTTCAAAAAAGCAGCTTATGAATTTCGTTGGGAAGAAAAAGTATTTTTAGACGGTTGGTGTACTTCTACGCAGCGTTTCCCATAACAACGCGCTCTTTTGGGTGCGCAAGAAGCTAGGAAAAGTGTAGCAATAAGTAATAAAAGAATTTTTCTCATAGCATTTGGGGCTTATTTTTTAACTTCAATTTGCATGTCTTTCAACTGTTCCAAATAATCTCTTTGGTTGGACAATCTCGGAATTTTATGTTGGCCACCTAATTTATCTTGCTCTTTCAACCAATCATAAAATAAATTTTCGCGGGCCACATTAATAGATAACTCATTTAAAGTCATATTATTATATCGTTTGGCTTCATAATCCGAATTGATTGATTGTAGGTTTTCGTCTAATGCTTTTTGGAACAAACTGATGTTTTCTGGGTGTTTTTTGAATTCAATCATCCATTCGTGTGCACCTTTTTCTTTTCCTTTCATAAAAATAGGAGCGACGGTATAATCTTTTACTTCGCAATTGAATTGGGAAGACGTTTTGGCAATGGCCATATCGGTGTTTTCCACCATCAACTCTTCTCCAAAAACATTGATGTAATGTTTGGTTCTGCCTGAAACTCTAATTCGGTAGGGTTTCAATGAGGTAAACCGAACCGTATCACCTATCATATAACGCCACAATCCCGAATTGGTAGTGATTACAATGGCGTAATTTTTATATAATTCGACATCCGACAAGCGAATAATTTTCTGATGTTCCGTTCCAAACGTATCCATCGGAATGAATTCATAGAAAATTCCGTAGTCCAACATCAGCAATAAATCATTCGAATAATTCAAATCTTGAATCGCGAAAAACCCTTCCGAGGCATTGTAAATTTCGTAGTACTTAAAATCGTTACTCGGAAGAATTTTTTTGTATTGTTCGCGGTACGGCTCAAAATTTACGCCACCGTGGAAATACACTTCTAGATTCGGCCATAGTTCAAGCAGATGTGTGTTATTGGTTTCGGTTAAAATTCGGTTCAACAACACTAACATCCACGATGGAACGCCAGCAAAACTGGTTACGTTTTCTTTTTTGGTTTCGTTGATGATGGCGGTAAGTTTGGCTTCCCATTCGCTCATCAGCGACACTTTGTTGCTCGGTGTACTACTGAATTCGGCCCACATCGGCATGTTTTCAATCAGAATAGCCGATAAATCACCAAACGAAGTATTGTTGTTTTCGTAAATCTGTGAGCTTCCGCCCAAGCGCAAACTTTTTCCTAAAAACAAATCGGAATTTTCGTTGTTGTTGAGGTACATACACAACAAATCTTTACTGCCTTTGTAGTGGCAATCTTCCAAAGCTTCTGGACTTACGGGTATGAATTTGCTTTTGGCATTGGTTGTTCCGCTCGATTTGGCAAACCATTTAATTGGCGAATGCCAAAATACATTTTGTGCGCCTTTTCGCGTGAGTTCAATCATCGGTTCGAGTTCTTCGTAGGTCGAAACCGGAATCCGCTCCGAAAAAGTTCTGTAATTCCGAATGGAAGCGAAATCGTGTTTTTTCCCGATTAAGGTATCTTCGCAATTGCGAATCAAATTCATCAACAACTCATCCTGAATTTCATGGGGATATTTTAAAAACAGCTCGATCTGATGGATGCGCTGCTTTAAAAACCATGAAGCGATAGAATTGATGATTGGGAAAGGCATATTTGGAATTATGAATTATGAATTTCAAATTATGAATGATAACTTTACCAAAAATAATGATTTTTGTTGAACTTGAAACATTAAACCTCAAACTTTAAACAAATGACTTACGAAGGCGTACTCACCAAAATGCAAACGGAATTCGCAAATCCGATTCAATATTACTTAGTTTTTGAGAATAGTTTTTTGAATTTGAATCAGTTGTTGAACAAATCGCTCGAAATTAATTTTTTAGGCTATCAATGTTTGAATTGTGGCAAAAAGAAAAAAATTTTCCGTCAAGGATTTTGCTACGATTGCTTTATGAGTAGTGCCGCTGCAGGCGATTGGATCATGAAACCCGAATTGAGTACGGCGCATTTGGACATCGAAGACCGCGATTTAGACTACGAGAAAAAAGTGCAATTACAACCGCATATTGTATACTTAGCGTTGTCGAGTGAGATAAAAGTAGGTGTCACACGATTAACTCAAGTTCCCACGCGTTGGATCGACCAGGGTGCCGTGCAAGCGCTTCCCATTGTGGAAGCTCCGAATCGATATTTAGCCGGAATTACTGAAGTTGCCTTAAAAAATTTGTATGCGGATAAAACCAATTGGCAAAAAATGCTTAAAAATGAAGTGCCGGCTGCCGATTTATTTAAAGAGCGCGCCGGATTGAAATATATGATTCCAAAAGAAGTGCAAGACTATTTTCATCCCGAAAAAGACGATTTGTATGAGTTGCATTTTCCGGTTTTGGACTATCCCAAAAAAGTGAACAGCTTGAATTTAGATAAATCGCCCAATTTTTCTGGGAAACTCATCGGAATTAAAGGCCAATATTTACTCTTTGAAGACGGAACCGTTTTTAACGTCAGAACCTTTGAAGGTTATGTGGTAAAAATTAGTTTATAATAAAAAACCCTTTCGTAATTGAAAGGGTTTTCATTTTATTTCGGCGGATCCGCTGGTTTTTCCTTCTTCTTATTAAACAAACCGTTGAGTAAATCTTTTGCTTTGGTTTCGGCTTGTTTTTTTACTTCTTCTTTCACTTCGGCCTTTGTTGTTGGCGTGGTTGTTTTAGTCGTATCGCCGGGCTTTTTGTTTTTGTCAATTAAATTAGTTAGAGCGGTAGTTCCTTTTCCAATTAATTGGTCTTTTTGTTGTTTAACCAAACTCGTAACCAACGATGTGGTCGCTTGTTTTAAGTCGGTGGTCACTTTGGGTTGTGTAAACGAACCGCCTAAAATCGCATTAATCGGAATGCTTTCGACTTTGGCAGCGTTGGCCGGAGTTAATTTAGCAATCAACGCATTGGCTTCGGTTCCTAGGTATTTGGCAGGAACGTTCATTTTAACTGTATAGTTCATCAATTGGTCAAAACCATGCGTTCCACCAACTGTAGCAGTGATGTCTTGGTATTTGATGTCAAATGGTTTTACAGCCACTTTTCCGTCTTTGAAAGTTAAAGCTGCTTTGATGTCGTTCAAATTCAGTTTACTCATATCGAGGAATTTGATATTCGAACTCAACGCACTTAATAATTGAGAATTACTCGAATTCACAGTAGTGGAAAGCAATTGTCCTAACAAATCTCCCGAGATGGTTTTTAAATCGGGTGTCATTTCCTTAGCATCCAAATTCCCAGACAATTTGATGGTTGAGTTTAATTTTCCATTAATTACGCCGGCAATTGGAGCAATTTTTTTCAACATATCCAATTGGGTGAATGTTTGTGCAATATCCACCTGAGTCAACCCTAAATTCATCTTAAACGTCGGCGTTTTGGCTTTTGTAGAAACCATTCCGTTTAGTCCAATTTGTCCACCAAATATATTGGTTTTTATATTTTCTAACGTTACAGCTTGATCTCTCACAATCAGTTTTCCTGAACAATCTTTCAAAGTTAAATTGTCGTATAAAATGGTGTTGGCTTTTGCAGTTAACGTACAATTTAAGAAGGCTGGAATTTTCATAGCTTCGGTTTTCTTCGCTTCATTTTCTTTAGCAGGATCGGAAGGCGTCATGAAATCGGAAACAGCAAATACATTTGAATTCAAATTGAAATCGCCTTTTAACTCCTGATTTCTAAACACAAATCCGTAGAAATTTTCTAAAACTCCCGTTACACTTAAATCGGTTTTTCCGGTAGTGGCGTTGAATTGTTGCAAATTCACACGACTCGGATTGAATTGCACCAATGCCGTACTGATGTTCATTCCTTTACCGTTTTCGTCGGTGTATTTAAAGCCAGACAAACTCATGGTTCCGGCGTTGTTGATGTTTTCGTACTGACTTTTCTCTACCGATTGCATGTCGAATTTGGTCGTCACATCGGCTTTTAAAATTCCGGTTAACGGTTTGTCCAGTTTAATTGGATAAGCTTTGGAAAGATTGGCCAAATTGATGGTTCCTTTTAAAGCCGCGTCAACTAGTGCATTGGTGGCCACATTTTTGATGTTGGCTTTCGCGCTAAACACATCTTGATCAATTGCAAAAGACAATTTGTCTAAGTTGACGTACGTATCGTTCATGATACCAGTTTCGTTGATGATTTTGGTATCAATCATAATATTTCTGACTGATTTTGGTAAATCAGGATATTGAAACGACGCATTGTTGGATGCGATGGCTACATTAAATTTCGGAACCGTAGTGTCGGTCAACTCGCCTTTAGCAAATCCGGTCACGGTAAAATCACCCGAAGTTTTCACGTTTTCGATGTTGCTTCGATACGATTCGGGAATCAATCCTAAGAAATTTTTAAAGGATGAAGTAGGTGTTTTGAACGTCAAATCATATACCTGACCTTGCTCAACCATTTGTATGAATCCGTTGAATTCAAGTGGTAAGTCGTTGATTTTGGCTTTGTTTTCTTTGAAAGTGTATTTGCTTTGGTTCAAGTCGATTCCGAGTACCGCGTCTAATGCAACGTTTACATTATTCAGATAATTCATCTTATCCATATTCAACGAAACTTTTGCGGTAGTTTTAGTGTCTAAATCTAAAACGTCGTTGCTAAAATCGCCCGATCCCGAATGCGTAATACTGTCGATGACCATTCCGATTTTCGATCCTTCATCGGTATATTTGAACTTGAAATTTTCTACGTCGTATTCTTTAATTTTTAACGCTAAGGGTTTGCTTTTTCCGTCGTCTTTACCTTTTTCATCTTTTAAAGCAATGTCGAAATTACCCACGCCATCTTTATTAAAAATGATGTTGATCAATCCGTTTTTAGAAGATAATCCGTCAATATTCATCGGTTCGTTGTCGTCATTGAACAATTCCATTACCGACATCTTGAGGTTTAATTCCTCGAATGCCACTAACGTATCGCCTTCAAACGGCGCTTTGTTAATGATGGAAAGCTTGTCGATGGTCACGGTAGCTTTTGGAAAACTTTTGAATAAACTCAAATCAGCGTCTTCAAACGCGACTTTGGCATCCACACTTTCGTTAATCGCTTTGGCAATTTTGGCTTTGATTTGGTCTTCAAATAGGTACGGAATCGCAAATGCGGAAACGATAAGTAAAAGAAGAACGATGCCAACTATTTTTAAAATTTTTTTGATCATGATGAAATGAATTTACTTAGCAATAGGTAAGCAATAATCTTGCCTTAATTTTTATCTAGTAAAAATAGTACTTTACTCACAATTAAATTTATACTTTTTCCATATATAATATAAAATTAATAGTAAAATTATATAAAAAATCCGTTCATTTTTGCACAAGAACGGATTATAAAACAACTAACTCAACTGTCGTTTTTCGATCAATTTATTTTTATTTCGTACGGCATTATCGCCTGAATTCCTTTTAATTGACTCAATCGTTTTAAACGTTGAAGGATGAGGTAATTTTCTTCTCCCAATTCTTCTTTCATCAACGATTCTTTACTTTGAGCCAATCCGAAATTGGCCAAAATATCCTCAAAACTTTTTTCGTACTCTGGGAAATTTTGAGTTCGGTATTCTTTAATTTTAGCTAACGAAGCTGCTTCTTTTAAAGCATCGTCCATTCCGCCAATTTTATCTACTAAACCAATGCGCAACGCATCTTGTCCGCTCCAAACTCGTCCTTGTCCGATGGAATCGACTTGGGCAAAGCTCATGTTTCGGCCTTTCGCCACACGGTTAACAAAAATGCTGTAGATTTTCTCCACACTTTCTTGGTAATACGCTCGAGTGTTATCGTCTAAGGGAACAAACGGACTGTAATTATTGGCTCTTTCGTGTGTTTTTAATTGTTGCGTGTTGATTCCGTATTTATTAGCTGCTTGTGTAAAATTAGGAAGTGTTCCAAAAACGCCTATCGAACCCGTAATCGTATTTGATTCAGCGTAGATTTTGTGGGCGCTACAAGCGATGTAATAGCCGCCCGAAGCTGCTAAATTCCCCATAGAAACTACAACCGGTTTTTCTTTTTTAGTCAATTCGATTTCACGCCAAATCAATTCAGAGGTAAGTGCATTTCCACCCGGACTATCAATTCGAAGAACTATCGCTTTTACATTTTTGTCTTTTCGAGCTTCTTGTAACGAACGACGCATCGAACCTTCGCCAATAAATGTCACATCGCCTTCGCCACTCATGATTTCTCCTTGCGCATAAATGATGGCGATTTTATCTTTTGTGCTGTAATCGCCCGTCGATACAGCAATTTTTTCCGCATAATCTTCAATCGATACTTTGTTGTAGTCTTTATCAGCGTCTACTTTTAACGCTTTTCGGATGTCGGCGTGGTACACATCTTCGTACGCAATTTTATCAATTAATTTTTCTTTTAACGCCATTTCGGGTGTGCGTGCTAGAAGTCCGTTTGCAATTTCATTCAAACGTGTTTCAGATACATTTCTCGATTTAGAAATGTCGGTTACCAATGAATTCCATATCGAGTTCAACAATGCCATCGTTTGCTCGCGGTTGGCTTCACTCATTTGATTTTCTAAAAAAGGTTCCACGGCACTTTTGTATTTTCCGTGGCGAATGACTTCCATTTTCAATCCTGATTTTTCTTGAAAATCTTTGAAAAACATGATTTCTGTCGACAATCCTTTGAAGTCGATTTCGCCAATTGGATTCACATATAAGGTGTTCGCGACCGAATTCAAATAGTAGTCTTTTTGAGAATACACATCGGCATACGAATACACGAATTTGCCTGAATTTTTAAATTTCCCCAATGCATCACGAAGTGTTTTTGTCTGTGCTATTCCTAGATTTGATGTGTTATTAAGGATAGAAATTCCTTTAATATCGTCATCCGTTTCAGCATATTCAATCGCTTTGATTACATCAGATAAACCGTCGTGTTGGTCTTCAAAAAATTGAAAATCTTTATACTTTGTCTTACCCGCATAATCATAATTTATTTTGGATAAATCCAATTCGATTACCGAGCTATCTTTGACTTGAACTACTTCAGAATCGCCACCCGCTAAAACACCGATGAGTAAAAATCCGAAAAAGAGAATCATAAAAAAAACAAATAATCCTATTATGGTTGCCAGTACATTACTTAAAAATCGCATAGTTTTACATTTTGGAGTATAAGTACTCTTTTTGCCATTTTTGTTACTTTTTTAGAGTAGAAAAAATCAAAATAGTTATCAACACTCGATTCATTTTAGCAGGTATTGTGAAATTCTTTTAGTTATTTTGCGGGATATGAAAACGCAGCATCAAGTCATACTTTCGTTGGGCAGTAATTTAGGAAAAAAGCAGGAGAACATTCAGCTTTGTATTGATTTGTTGCACAAGGATGTAGGAACCATTACTAGGGTTTCGTCTTTGTATGAATCGGATGCTTGGGGTTTTGAAAGTGAATCGTTTAACAATTGTGTTGTTGAGATGCACACGCATTTGAAACCGCAAAAAGTGTTGAAAAAGATTCTAAAAGTAGAGCAAATTTTGGGACGTATTCGAACACAAGAAGCGGGTTATCAAGCCCGAATTATTGATGTAGATATTATTGCGTTCGACGATGAATTGGTTGACGAAGCCCAACTTCAAATTCCGCACCAACATCTCAGCAATCGACTTTTTGTTTTGTTGCCGTTGCAGGAAATTATTTCCGATTGGATGCATCCAAAGACCAAAACCACAATCGGAGAGTTGGTCAAAAATTGTTCCGATTCAGGAAATTGTGTTATCGTTTCAACTTTGATTGCGCCTTTGAAAAAGATCGATTTAAGTCGGTTCAACTACATCGCCATTGAAGGAAATATTGGCGCCGGAAAAACAACGTTGGCCACTAAAATAGCAGAAGATTTTAACGCTAAAACAGTTTTGGAACGCTTTGCGGATAATCCATTTTTACCTAAATTTTACAAAGATCAAAACCGTTATGCTTTCCCGTTGGAAATGTCTTTTTTGGCCGATCGCTACCAACAAATATCGGATGATTTAGCTCAATTTGATTTGTTTAAAGATTTCATCATCGCTGATTACCACATTTTCAAATCACTGATTTTTGCTAAAGTTACGTTGCAAGAAGACGAATACCGTTTGTATAAAACACTTTTTGACATCATCTATAAAGAAATGCCGCGACCCGATTTGTACATTTATTTGTATCAAAACACGGAAAAATTACTGCAAAACATCAAAAAAAGAGGCCGAAGTTACGAGCAAGAAATCCCATCCGATTATTTAGAACGCATCAATGAAGGGTATTTGGATTACATCAAAACGCAACAAGATTTGAACGTTTTGATTATTGATGTGTCGGAAAAAGATTTTGTAAAAAACCAAGAAGATTATATTTTTATTTTGGACGAAATGGCCAAAAAATCGAACTAATCAGAAGATAATTTCTGAAACAAATCCCAAACTACAATTCCGGCGCTGACCGATATATTTAAGGAATGTTTGGTTCCGAGTTGCGGAATTTCAATGGTTCCGTCGCACATTTCAATCGCTTTTTGCGAAACGCCGTAGACTTCATTTCCAAACACTAAAGCGTATTTTGAATTTTTATCCACTTGAAAATCGTTCAGCAACACCGCATTCTCGACTTGTTCAATGGCAAAGACTGAAATGCGTTCAGTTTTCAACTTTTCAATAACCGAAACAACGTCTTTTGCATATTCCCAATCAACTGTTTCCGTCGCGCCAAGTGCTGTTTTATGGATTTCTTTATGAGGTGGAACTGCCGTGATACCGCACAAATAAATTTTTTCAATTAAAAATGCATCCGAAGTTCGAAACACTGAGCCGATGTTGTGCAGACTTCGAACATCATCCAAAATAAGTATCAGGGGAGTTTTTTGAGCCAGTTTGAAATCGTCTACCGTTTTGCGTTCTAATTCGCTGTTTAAAAGTTTTCGCATCTTTTTTTTGCAAATGTATCTAAAACGCTACTATTTTTTACTCATCACGACACAAAAACGCAACTAACTTTTGTTGGGTTCGCTCACTTTTCGGGGCGGAGCAGTCACATCTCCTTTTATCAACAGCACTTTTGTCGAACCTTGCACCGCATTGGAAGTAACCGTGACCGTTTTACTAAATGGTCCAGCTCGTGAAGTGTCGTATTTGACTATAATCACGCCTTTTTCACCGGGCGGAATTGAATCTTTTGGAAAAGTAGGAACAGTGCAGCCACACGTACTCGTCGCATTTTTGATGACTAAAGCTTTGTTGCCGTTGTTGGTAAAAGTAAATTCGCGTTCTCCTTTTGATTTGTGTGGAATTTTCCCGTAATCGATTACGTCGCTTTTAAAAAGAATTCCAGCGCCTTCAATGGTTTGAGGCACAACTTTGACCGGAACTGGTTTTTTTGCTTTAGGTTTTGCAGTTTGTGCATTCGAATAGGAAAGGCCAAAAACCAGAAGTACTACAATAAGAATTGATTTTTTCATGATGCAAACCTTTTCAATTACACAAATTTAATGAAAATAGTGCCACGGAGATGAAGTGTTGATTTATTTTACCGATTTTTATTTATTTATTACACTTAAAAATTTAAATTCGTGAACTAATAAAAAAGCACTCAAATTGGCATCAAAAGAAACCACAGCGAAGGAAACTCCGTTAATGAAGCAGTACAACGAAATCAAAAGAAAGTATCCTGATGCTTGCTTGCTCTTTCGTGTAGGAGATTTTTATGAGACTTTTGGTGAAGATGCGGTTCGTGCTTCAAAAATACTCGGAATTGTACTGACCAAGCGTGGCGCAGGATCGGAAACCGAAACAGCTTTAGCCGGATTTCCACATCATTCGTTAAATACGTATTTACCTAAATTGGTAAAAGCGGGTTTGCGTGTGGCGATTTGTGATCAATTGGAAGATCCGAAAATGACCAAAACAATTGTCAAACGCGGCGTAACAGAATTGGTAACACCAGGTGTAGCAATTAATGATGAAGTTTTACAATCCAAATCAAATAATTTTTTAGCAGCAATTTATTTTTCCAAAACCACCAACGGAATTTCCTTTTTGGATGTTTCTACTGGTGAATATTTGGTGGCACAAGGCAATGACGAATACATCGATAAATTGTTACAAAATTTCCAACCGAGTGAAATTTTAATTGACAAGAGTAATCGAAATTTATTTAAGGAAAAATTTGGCAATGATTTCAATACTTTTTATTTAGAAGATTGGATTTTTAAGGAAGATTATGCCTTTCAAACGTTGACAAATCATTTTCAGACCAAGTCGATGAAAGGATTTGGAATTGAAGATTTGCCAAGCGGAATGATTGCTGCCGGTGCGATTATGTACTATTTGTCGGAAACGCAACACAACCGAATCCAACACATATCCAACATTCAGCGCATTGCGGAAGACAGCTACGTGTGGATGGATCGATTCACCATCCGAAATTTAGAATTGTACCATAGTAATGCTCAAAATGCAGTTACGTTGCTTGATGTAATTGATAAAACCCTGTCACCGATGGGTTCGCGGTTGTTGAAACGTTGGTTGGCTTTGCCGTTGAAAGAACTAAACGCCATTCGAAATCGTCATGAAGTGGTGGCTTATTTTAAAGAGAATCAAGAAATTTTAAAACAAATCCAATATCAGATTAAGCAAATATCCGATTTGGAGCGTTTGATTTCGAAGTTGGCTACGGGTAAAATCTCGCCGAGAGAGGTTATTTATTTAAAGGACTCGTTGGATGCGATTATTCCCATAAAAACAATAGCTTTCGAGAGTAAACAAGAAGCAGTTCGAGTGATTGGAGATAGTTTGCACGCGTGCGAATTACTGCGAGAAAAGATAAAAACCACCTTAAATCCGGATGCGCCAGTTGCAATTTCAAAAGGAAATGCGATTGCAACGGGAGTTCATGCTGAATTGGATGAATTGCGTAGCATTTCCTTTTCGGGGAAAGAATTTTTAGAACGCATTGAAAAACGTGAATCGGAACGAACCGGAATTTCATCGTTAAAAATATCTTTTAATAATGTCTTTGGTTATTATATTGAAGTTCGAAATACCCATAAAGACAAGGTTCCGCCTGAATGGATCAGAAAGCAAACCTTGGTTAATGCCGAGCGATATATTACTGAAGAACTCAAAGAATACGAAACGAAAATACTAGGCGCAGAAGAAAAAATTCACCAAATTGAAAGTCAGTTGTTCGAGCAATTAATTGTTTGGATCGCAACGTACATCAAACCTGTGCAACTCAACGCCAATTTGGTAGCGCAATTGGATTGTTTGACTTCGTTTGCGCAATTGGCCATTGAAAACAATTATACGTGTCCCGTTTTGGATGATTCATTTGATTTAGAAATCACCAATGGAAGACATCCTGTGATCGAAAAACGTTTACCTATTGATGTTCCGTACATTGCAAACGACGTGTATTTAGACCGCGACACACAGCAGATGATTATGATTACAGGTCCAAATATGTCGGGTAAATCGGCCATTCTTCGTCAAACGGCTTTGATTGTTTTGTTGGCTCAAATTGGAAGTTTTGTTCCTGCCGAAAAAGTACGCATGGGAATTGTCGATAAAATATTTACCCGTGTTGGGGCAAGCGATAATATTTCGATGGGTGAATCAACTTTTATGGTAGAAATGAATGAAACGGCTTCGATTTTGAATAATATTTCAGACCGAAGTTTGGTGTTGTTGGATGAAATAGGGCGCGGCACAAGCACGTATGACGGAATTTCCATAGCGTGGGCGATTTCTGAGTTTTTGCATGAAAATCCGGCTCGGCCTAAAACACTTTTTGCTACGCATTACCACGAATTGAATGAAATGTCGGAGCAATTTGATCGGATTCATAATTATAATGTTTCGGTAAAAGAATTGAAGGATACCGTTTTGTTCATACGGAAATTAGTAAAAGGTGGAAGCGCACACAGTTTCGGAATTCACGTAGCAAAAATGGCTGGAATGCCTCAAATTGTAATACAAAGAGCGCAAAAACTGCTCAAAAAATTAGAAAAAAATCACTCGAGTGCTGAACTTTCGGGAGTAAAATCGATGAAAGACGATATGCAGCTTAATATTTTTAATCTGGATGATCCGTTGTTGGAAGAAATCAAAGAAGAAATTTTGCATTTAGACATTAATACGTTAACTCCGGTTGAAGCCTTGATGAAACTGAATGAAATAAAACGCATGTTGCAAAAAAAGTAAAGTTTGGGTTATCAGAGAGTTAAGAAAAGCCTTTGATTTTTTTATAAAAAACCTTTGCATAATTCAATTTAAATAGTACATTTGCATCCGCAATATGGGACAAGTATTGTGGTTCTTACACAAATTGAAAGTGAAAATAGCTCGATATGGAGCGCGATTCTGCTTCTAGCAAATCATGGTCTGTCGGGGTGTTTTTAAAAAATGCGAAAATAGCTCAGTTGGTAGAGCGCGACCTTGCCAAGGTCGAGGTCGCGGGTTCGAGCCCCGTTTTTCGCTCAACTACCTAATAATGCTCGAGTGGTGGAATTGGTAGACACGCTGGACTTAAAATCCAGTGGGTAGTAATGCCCGTGCGGGTTCAAGTCCCGCCTTGAGTACTAAAAGCTTTATTCGTTTTCGGATAAAGCTTTTTTTTTGACTTTTTTTTAATTAATCAACTGCGATAATGGGAACTTTTGTAATCAGTCAACGCCAAAACGGATGGTATAAGTATGAATTTGCTTCCAGAAAAGGGAAGGTTATTTTTACTAGTGCTGATTTTGAATTGCGATTCGAATGTGAAGAAAATATAGAGGACTTAAAAAAATCTGTAGAAGAGATTTATTTCATGAAATTTAAGTCCAAAAACGGGAAGTTGTACTTCAAGATTATTTTAAAGGAAAAGGAAATAGCCGTAAGCAGAAGGTACACGACGTTGTTGTTGCTTGAAAAAGGGATCAATGATGTGATGCGATCAGTAGCAACTGCAGAAATTTTAGATTTTTCGGTTCAATTCATTGATTTTCCAGAATCCTAAAAATAAAGCAATAAAAAAAAGCTCCTCACAAAGTGAAGAGCTTTACAATTAAAACTAGGTTCTAATTATTTTTTTACTTCTTCAGCAGCAGCTTCTACAGCAGTAGCAGCAGAATCAACTACAGTAGCAGCAGAATCAACTACAGCAGCAGCCTCTTCAACAACTTCAGTAGCAACTGAATCAGTTGTAGTTTCTACTTCAGCCTCAGCTTGTTTACAAGATACTACAGTTAATGCAGCAACGATAGCTAAACTTAAAAATACTTTTTTCATCTTAATTAAATATAAAAGGTTAATTATTAATTCGGAGCAAAGATATAAATTTTTTTAATCAGAAAAATTTTTATTTAACTTTTTTTGAAATTTTTCTCTTTGAATTCCGAATATCTACTTTACAAATTCTGTGCCAAAGTTTTGTTAAAGGAAAATTATTTCTTTTTTGTAGGGTAAATAATTTTTAATTCGTTGATAATGTTCGTCGCACCGGCGTATTTATCAATGATAAAAAGAATGTAGCGGGCATCAACCATAATGTTTCTACAGATTGCGGGATCGTAATAAATATCACTCATTGTGCCTTCCCAAACTCGGTCAAAATTCAAACCGATTAAATTTCCGTCGGCATCTAAGGCTGGACTACCCGAATTTCCACCAGTAGTATGATTGGTGGCTATAAAACAAACAGGCATTTTACCTTTGGAAGCATATTTTCCATAGTCTTTTGTATTGTACAAATCGATTAATTTTTTCGGAACATCAAATTCGTAATCACCTGGAACGTACTTTTCCATTACACCATCTAAGTAAGTAATCGGTTCGTAATACACCGCATCATTGGGTTTGTATCCTTTTACTTTACCATAGGTTACACGAAGAGTGCTATTGGCGTCGGGGAAGATTCGAGCCGATTTTGGACTCAATTCTAAGATCGCTTTCATATAACTTCGTTGCAACGCTGTGTTTTTCAAATTTATTTCATCAAATTTTGGAGCGATATTTTTCACATACGATTCAGACATGGCTTTAATCAGCTGGTAACCATTATCGTTGTTTATTTTTTCTAGAACTGTTTTCGTGTCGCCCGTTAGTAACTGTTTTATTTTCTCGTAGCTTACCAATTGTGAGTTGGTGTAAATTGCAGATGAAAGCGCTTTTCCATCTACATTCTCCAATGAACTAGGCAAAAATTGTTTAGGATAACGTTTCGAATAAATGGCAATCAATTGTTCGAAAACCTTTTCATCTACGGTAGCATTGAAATCTTTGTAGAAATCTCCTAAACCGTTGATTAAATTATTTTTTCTGTCTGTAAATGCTTGCTCACCTTTAGTCGCATGTAATTGCTCCAATTGATAGATTTTATATCCTAACGACAATAATTCGGTGTTACGCAATGCCACTTCAGTGAATAAATCACGTGCCACAGCATAATCTTTTATGTCGGTATAGTTTTTCTGGAAGTCGGATAACAAATTCCCGTATTCTGCTTGCTTACCTGCTTTGACTACTTTTTGTTGAAAGTCTTTTTCAAATTTTTGTTTCACACCAACGGCATTTGATTTTTTCAATCCTTTGGTTTCACCAATCCATTTTTTCCAATAATTGGCCACTCCTGCGTATTTGGATGCGTACTGAATTTTAATCGCGTTGTCTTTTCGCATGAATCCGTCTTGCACTTTTAAAGCCGCATCTCTGACTTCAATTTTTACGGGATTTAAATCATTTATAATTTGCTCCACTGCGTACGACGGCAAATATTCTTGGGTTCTTCCCGGATATCCCATGACCATAGTGAAATCATTTTCTTTAATTCCTTTAGCAGAAATAGGTAAAAAATGTTTCGGTTTGTATGGCACATTGTCTTTTGAATAAGTAGCTGGACGATTGTCTTTATCGGCATAAATTCGAAACAACGAAAAATCACCCGTATGACGTGGCCAAACCCAATTGTCGGTATCCGAACCAAATTTTCCAATCGAACTTGGTGGTGCGCCCACTAAACGAACATCTTTAAATGTCTCGGTTACAAAAAGCAGGTATTGATTCCCATCATAGAACGTTCGGATACGGTTTTCTTGCCAGGATTCTTTGGGTGATGAAGTGCTCAAGGCGCTTATGTTGTCTTGGATTTTCTTTTGTTTTTCAGCTTCAGTGGTTAGACTTGAAACACCTTCCATAATTTTGGTCGTAACATCATCAATACGAACGATGAATGTTACTACCAAATCTTTATTGGGCAATTCATCTTCCATTTTATAGGCCCAAAAACCATTGGTCAAATAGTCGTTTTCGACGGTTGAATGACTTTGAATATTATCGTAACCACAGTGGTGATTGGTTAAAATTAAACCTTTTGGAGAAATAACCTCGGCTGTACAACCACCGTCAAAATGAGGAACCGCGTCTTTTAAACTCGATTTATTTACAGAATAGATTTGTTCTGCGGTGATGCGCATGCCTAAGTTTTTCATTTCGGTCTCATTCATTCCTTTTAATAACGAAGGAATCCACATGCCACCTTGTTGTGCTTGGACTTGAATAACGAAAAGTAATAGGAGTAATTTAATGTATTTCATTTTTTAAGATTATTAGAAAATTAGATTTTTAGACTATTAGAATTTGTATTTCATGATTTTACGATCGTGAACTGCAAAATCGTGAGCAAGATACAATTTTTGTGCTTTTTCATTGTGGTTTTCCACCTCCAAATAGAGTAATTTTAACGATAATTTAGTACTTTCCGATTTTAGGAATGCGATGGTTTTGTTGCCAATGCCTTTTCCACGGGCCTTTTCTTTGAGGTAAAATTCATCGATAAAAGCAATTTTTCCGCCGTATTCAAAACTGAAAACAAAGGTTAGAATCACATACCCAACAATTACCTCGCTGTCATAAATTAACCATGTTTTTCCTAAGTTTTCGTTCTCTATGAATTCATGAAATAATTTTTTAGAACGTTCGATATCAATGGGATAATTGTCGATGGCGTAAAAATCGCTCATCATTTGAGTTATGATTTCAATATCAGGAAATTGTACTATTTTAAATTGAACCATATATAAGTTCCTTTATGAAGAAATGTGTTTCATAATAACATCTGTTGCTCCTTTATTCATTTGTACAAACGTCGCGCAAATGTGACCTTTTTCGTATCGTTCATCATCATTGTTGAGGAGTACATCAAATGCTTCGTTCAGTTGATTTTGATTGGTGATGGACAAACATCCGTTACTGTTTACCAATGCCGTAGCTTCCGCAAAGTGTGAATAATTCGGGCCAATTACAATCGGAACACCAAAGGTTGCAGGTTCTAAAATATTATGAACGCCCGGGTTTCCGAATCCGCCACCAACGTAGGCAATATCGGCGTAGGAATAAATTTTGGTAAGAATTCCGATGGTGTCGATGATGAAGACCTGAAATTCATTTGCATTTTGATTATTTTTATCAGAAAACAAAATCGTTTTTTTGGTGATTGAATTTTTTAATTCTTGAATTTGTTCCGATTTGATATTGTGCGGAGCGATGATGAATTTTACATTATCCGCCGAATTGTTGATGTAGTTAACCAAGAAATTTTCGTCTTTCGGCCACGAACTTCCGACTACAATAGTGGTTTTGTTGTCTTTAAATTGTTCAATAAAATCCAACGAATTGTCGCGTTCCAAAATAGAAACTACTCGATCAAAGCGCGTATCACCCGAGATTTTTACATTGTTGAATCCGATGCTTTGAATTAATTTTTTAGACGAATCATTTTGTACAAAAAAGTAGTCGAATGCTAATAAGGCCTTTCGGTAAAATCCCCCGTACCATTTAAAGAAGGCCTGGTTTTCTCTGAAAATTCCTGAGATTAAGTAGGTTTTGATGTTTCTGATTTTTAATTCGTTCAAATAGTTCGGCCAAAATTCATATTTGATAAAGAAAACGAGTTCAGGATGAACCAAATCAACAAACTGTTTAGCGTTGGATTGCGTGTCTAATGGTAAATAAACCGTTACATCGGCGATGGAATTGTTTTTCCGCACTTCATATCCCGAAGGTGAAAAGAACGTTACAATAATTTTGTGATTGGGAAATTGTTTTTTAATTCGTTCCATTACCGGCAAACCCTGCTCGAATTCGCCCAAGGACGCCGCGTGAAACCAAATCGTTTGATCTGTGGGAAGGATTTTACTTTTTAATGTGGTGAAAACAGTTTTTCTACCGTTGACAAAAAGCTTCATTTTCGGACTAAAAAATGCCAGCAATTTCACGATTTGTGTGGCCAATAAAACTACTAAATTGTATAGGAAAAGCATCCGTTTTTATTTGATTGGCTAAATTAAGTTTTTTTGCCACAGATTAAACAGATTTGACGGATTTTCACAGATTTTCAAATTATATACTGATTTTACAAAAGACATTTGCCCATTAGCCCCGATTGAAGGAAACGCCATGCGTGACGAAAGCGGGAAAACAGATTACAAAAAATGCGCAAGCCATTCGCTTCAAATAATCAGAAAAAGCATACTTTTGTAGTTCCAATTTTTTAAACCATGAAAAAACTGCAAATGGTTGACTTAAAAAGTCAATACGAAAAAATAAAAGACGAAGTCAACGCGTCAATTCAGGAAGTTTTAGAAACGAATACCTACATAAACGGACCTTTGGTTCACCAATTTCAAAAGGATTTAGAGGATTATTTGGGCGTTAAACACGTGATTCCGTGTGCCAACGGAACCGATGCCTTGCAAATTGCCATGATGGGATTGGATTTGAAACCTGGTGATGAAGTAATTACAGCCGATTTTACCTTTGCTGCCACCGTTGAAGTTATTGCGTTGTTGCAATTGACTCCGGTTTTGGTCGATGTGGATGTAAACAATATGAACATTTCGTTGGACGGCATTCGCAAAGCGATTTCTCCGAAAACCAAAGCAATTGTTCCGGTTCATTTGTTTGGACGCGCCGCGAATATGGATGCGATTATGGAAATTGCTCGCGAACATAATTTATATGTTATAGAAGATAATGCCCAAGCGATTGGTGCCGATTACACTTCGAAAGACGGTTCAAAAGCCAAAGTAGGAACGATTGGACACGTAGGAGCAACTTCGTTTTTTCCTTCCAAAAATTTAGGATGTTATGGTGATGGTGGAGCGATTTTTACCAATGACGATGCGTTGGCGCATACGTTACGTGGCATTGTGAATCACGGAATGTATGAGCGTTACCACCACGATGTAGTCGGAGTGAACTCGCGTTTGGATAGTATTCAGGCTGGAGTATTGAAAATTAAATTAGCTCATTTGGATGAGTACAATGAGGCACGTCAAGATGCAGCGAGAAAATATTCGGCACTTTTAAGCGTTAACTCAAACATCTGGGCACCGACTATTTGTGAAAGTTGCGATTGCCATGTGTTTCATCAATACGTCATCCGAATTCTGAATGGAAAACGCGACGGTTTGTTGGAACATTTGCAAGGAAAAGGAATTCCGTGTGCAATTTATTACCCGATTCCGCTTCACAGTCAGAAAGCCTACGCCGATTCGCGTTACAAAGAAGAAGATTTCCCTGTAACCAATCAATTCTGCAAAGAAGTAATTGCGCTGCCGATGCACACGGAGTTGGATGATGAGCAGATTAAATTTATTACCGATAGTGTTTTAGAATTTATAGGAGATAATAGATAATAGACAAAAAGATAATAGACAAAAAGATAAAAGACATAGAGATAAAAGACGGATAATTTAAGATCGAAATCTATTATCTATCCGTCTATCATCTATAATCAAGCAAAAAAATGAAAATAGTAGTCACAGGAGGTTTGGGTTTTATTGGTTCGCACACAGTCGTTGAATTACAAAACGAGGGTTTTGATGTGGTTGCGATTGACAATCTATCGAATTCGTCGGAGAGTGTTTTAGACGGAATTGAGAAAATCACCGGAAAGAAACCCATCTTTGAAAAAATGGATTTGCGCGATAAGACGGCTGTGCAAGATTTTTTTAAAAGACATACTGATGTGCACGGAGTGATTCATTTTGCGGCTTCGAAAGCGGTGGGTGAAAGTGTTGAAAATCCGCTTTTGTACTACGAAAACAACATCAATACGTTGGTGTATTTGTTACAAGAATTGACCGCATTGCCGCATGCAAATTTTATATTTAGTTCGTCGTGCACGGTCTACGGTCAAGCCGAAAAAATGCCGATTACCGAAGACGCGTCGATACAACCCGCCATGTCTCCGTACGGAAACACCAAACAAATAGGCGAAGAAATCATCACCGACGTGGCTAAAGTGACGAATATCAATGCGATTTTGTTGCGTTATTTTAACCCTATTGGATCGCATCCAACTGCTGAAATTGGCGAATTGCCACTTGGAGTTCCACAAAATCTAGTGCCATTTATCACACAAACGGCGATGGGTTTGCGTGAGAAATTATCCGTTTTTGGCGATGATTATCCCACACCAGACGGAACAGCGGTTCGCGATTACATACATGTAGTTGATTTAGCTAAAGCGCACGTGGTTGCCTTACAGCGCTTACTCAACCAACAAAATCTCGAAAAGGTCGAAACGTTTAATTTAGGAACCGGAACAGGAAGTTCGGTTTTGGAGGTGATTAACGCTTTTGAAAAAGTGTCGAATCAAAAATTGAACTATCAAATTGTCGGAAGACGAGAAGGCGATATTACTTCTGCGTATTCGAACACGGATAAAGCCAATGCCGTTTTAGGTTGGAAAGCGCAACTGAGTTTAGAAGATGGTTTATCGAGTGCCTGGAAATGGGAACAAAAAATTCGAAATAAACAATAAAAAATAAAGCCCAAACTCGTCTGAATTTGGGCTTTTTTTTGAAGTCAAAAAAAATTATTTTTTGATAGCTTCTTTGGCATCTTTAGCAGTTTCCTCTACTTTTTCAGCGCCTTCTTCAGCAACTTCTTTTACATCTTCACCTACTTTTGTAGCTGTAGAATCAATAGCATCAGCAGTGTTTTCGGCTGCAGTTTCGATTTCAGTTCCAACCGCTTCTGTAGCGTCTTCCACTTTCTCATTTGTTTTGTCTTGGCATGACACCATCGCAACAGCCATGAAAGCTACTGCTAAAATTGTTTTTTTCATTTTTTAAAAATTTAAAAGGTTATTAACAATTTTGTCTATGCAAACCAAGTGCCAAAAAATAAAAAAGTTCCAATTAAATGTAATGGAACTTTTATAATTTATTTTTTTACGGCTTCTTGTACTTTTTTAGCGCCTTCTTCTACTTTTTCAGCGCCTTTTGCGACCACTTCTTTTACTTTTTCTTTCACGTTAGAAGAGTCGATTATTTTTTTTGCTTTTACCGTGGTTGAATCGATGGATTCTTTTACTTCTGCGGTTACAGCCTCGGTTGCTTCTTTTACTTTTTCTTTGGTTTCCGATTTGCAAGACATGATGAGTACAGCAAGTGCTGCAGCTACTACTATTTTTTTCATATTGTTATTGTTAGAATGGTTTCTGAAAACTAAAGTACAAATTAAATACCAATTATTTTCAATAGCAAATTTGGATCGGGACAATTTTCAGTATAAAATTTCAAATCTTTTTCATTGCAAACTCCGGGATAATCTCCTTTTTTATTTTGCATATCAATAATGATTTGAAAATGCAAATGCGGCGCATAATCGCCATTGATGGGTGGCAAGCCTAAAGTGGCGATTTGTGTTCCTTTCTGAACAAAATCGCCTACTTTTTTATCCATCAAACTGTCTAAACTCAAATGTCCGTACAACGTATGAAATGTAAAATCTTCTAATTGATGTTCTAAAATTATTGTTGGTCCGTAATCGCCCAACGCATCGTTATTTTGAAAACTGTGAATCGTTCCATCCAAAGCGGAATAAATCGGTGCTTGTGCGTTCATCCATAAATCCAATCCAATGTGAATGTCGCGTTCGTTGGTCGTTTCGTTTTTAAAAACTGTACTTCTTTTGTACAGATTTCGGCATTCCAAATAACCGCCATAAGCAATTTTTGCGCGATTCTTATCCAAATGATTTTGAATGAATACTTCGTAATCGTGTGCCGTATTCAAGATATGATGATCTAGTTCTTCATTTGAAACTGATAAATCCAAAGCAACATATTCTGAATAATCAATTTGAGGCGCTATGACTTTTGCTGCGTCGCACGAATGCAATAATTCAATGAAATTCTTCATTAGTTAGTAGTTAAAAAATCCTCACAAACGTCTGCTTATGAGGATTAAATTTATAATCTGGAATCTGCGTTTCGCATTCTGCGTTCTGATTACGCCGAAATCGTTTCAACGTCTTTGTCAATTTTTCCAACTAATCCAACCAATACTTTTCCGGGTCCAACTTCGGTAAAGCTAGTCGCGCCGTCTTTGATCATTTGCTGTACCGATTGCGTCCATTTTACCGGAGCTGTCAGTTGAATGATTAAGTTCTTTTTAATTTCTTCTGGATCCGAAACAGCGGTAGCCGTTACGTTTTGATACACTGGGCAAATTGGTTTTGAAAAAGTAGTTGCTTCAATGGCTGCGGCTAATTCTTCGCGTGCAGGTTCCATCATTGGCGAGTGGAATGCACCGCCAACGGGTAAAATCAACGCGCGTTTTGCACCTGCTTCTTTCATTTTTTCGCATGCCAATTCAACCGCTTGGTATTCGCCTGAGATTACTAATTGTCCGGGACAGTTGTAATTGGCGGCCACTACAACGCCATCGATTGATGCGCAAATATCCTCTACGATTTTGTCGTCTAAATTCAACACGGCAGCCATGGTTGAAGGTTTGATTTCGCAGGCTTTTTGCATGGCAATTGCACGTTGTGATACCAATTTCAATCCGTCTTCAAAACTCAAAGCACCATTCGCAACCAAAGCCGAAAATTCGCCTAACGAATGGCCTGCAACCATTTCGGGTTTGAAATCGTCTAAGGTTTTGGCTAAAATAACCGAGTGTAAAAAAACAGCGGGTTGCGTTACTTTGGTTTCTTTCAGTTCGTCAGCAGTGCCTTCAAACATAATATCTGTAATTCGGAAGCCCAAAATAGCGTTGGCTTTTTCGAATAATTCTTTGGCTAATGCCGAGTTTTCATATAATTCTTTACCCATTCCGGTGAATTGCGCACCTTGACCTGGAAATACGTATGCTTTCATTTTTATACTGAGTTTATTTCAGCGTCTTTTCAATGCTGAATAGTTATTGGTTATAATTTGAACTGAAGCAAAACTACTAATTTTAAAGATACTATTTTAGTAAAATAATTAAGTTTGCCTGTAACTTTTTGCCGAGTATCCGACATATAGCTAAAACTGTACCTCATGAAAAAATCATTACTTATTGTATTCTTATCCCTTTTAGGTTTCGTACTGTTCTATCTAAATCTCCCAGTAATTCAATTTGGTTTTTACACGATAGGAGTACTTGTTTTAGCGTTATTGATTATCTATCTTTTGTTTTCATTGGGAATTAACGTTGATAAATCAGGAAAGAAATTTATAATTGCAACCAAACCTAGTAAAATTTTGCTCATCACAATGAGTTTGATTTTTACCTACTTGACGATAGTTTCTTTGTTTACTACAGCCACTATTTTTCATACGTCTAGTTATCAAAAAATGATTGGAAAGGTTGAAAACGGCGAAAAAATTTCCGAACATATCGCTCCCATTTCTATGGATAAAATTAGAGTGGTAGATCAGGAACTGGCTTACTTGTTGGGAGAAAAAGTCATTGGGTCGCAACCTGCTTTGGGAAGTCAAATCAAATTAGGGAAATTTTCCATTCAAAAAGTCAACAATGAATTGTATTGGATTGCACCGTTATTGCATTCGGGATTTTTTAAATGGCTCAACAATAAAGAAGGAACGCCTGGTTATGTTATGGTGTCTGCTACTAATGAACGCGATGTGAAATTAGTTCAAAATATAGACGGAAAAGCATTAAACATAAAATATCAACCGAGTTCTTATTTCCAAAGTAATATTCACCGGCATGTTTATTTTAATGGCTATTCTACAGTTGGTCTGGCTGATTTCACTTTTGAAATAGATGAAAAAGGAAATCCGTTTTGGGTGATTGCCACCTTCGATAAAGAAATTGGATTCTCAGGTAGAAATACCACGGGAATACTTGTTGTTGATGCTCAAAATGGCGCTATTCAACGGTATTCAATTAAAGATTCGCCAAGTTGGGTAGACCGAATTCAACCCGCAGAATTTATTGAAGAACAACTTAACGATTGGGGTGAATTGGTGAATGGATATTGGAATTTTTCAAATACCGATAAACTACAAATCACCGAAGGATTGACTTTAGTGTACGGACAAAATAATAAATCCTATTGGTACACGGGTTTAACTTCTGTTGGAAGTGACGAAAGTGCAGTAGGCTTTGTTTTGGTTGATACACGAACCAAAGAAACTACGTTTTACAAACAAAGTGGCGCCACAGAATTTGCGGCACAAAGCTCGGCCGAAGGAAAAGTGCAAGAAAAAGGATATAAAGCTTCGTTGCCTATTCCGTATAATATAAACGGAATTCCAACGTATGTAATGACGTTAAAAGACGATGGTGGTTTGGTAAAAATGTATGCGATGGTGGCCATCAACGATTATACTATTGTTGGCGTTGGAAATTCAATGAGGGAAACATTGACTTCTTTTAAAAGTGTTTACAACATGGCTGGAAATAAAATTAATCCGGGCAATGTTGCAGCGAAGAAATCCATTTTATCCGTAATCAGTCGCATTCAAAGTGACGTGAAAAACGGAAATAGTTTCTATTACTTTACCATTAAAGATTATCCGAATATTTTTGTGGGATCGTCACAAGTTTCGAATGAAATTCCGGTGACGGTAGTAGGCGATAGTGTCAAAGTTTCGTTTGATATAGACAACGAACAAGTAATCGATGTAACGAGTTTTGACAATCTGAATTTAAAATTAAAATAAAAAAAAGCCCTTCTTAATCCAGAAGGGCTTTTTTTAAATGGATTTTATGATGTCAAGCAATTGCTGTTTCAATTCAGGATTCGTAATTCCTTTTTCAGCATCAAAATTATCATTAAAACTAGGCAACGAAAAACTGCCTTTTACAATTCCGCCTTGGAACGGAAACCGTTTATTGGCGATTTCCAGCACCGAACTTCCTCCACGCACTCCGGTTGAAGTCGCTAATAATAACATTGGTTTTTCTTGAAAGGTTTTGCCGTTGATGCGCGACATCCAATCGAAAATATTTTTAAAAGCAGTCGAATAGGCTCCGTTGTGTTCGGCAAACGAAATGATAATCAAATCGGCCGAGCCTAATTGGTTGTAGAAATCGTGTGCTAACTGCGGAATTCCGTCTCGTTTTTCCTTATCCATCGAATAGATCGTCATTTCGTAATCATTCAAATCTAATATTTCACTCGTCGTGTTTTGAAACAACGTTGTGACATAGGTTGCCAATTGTTTGTTGATGGAAGTCGAACTAGAAGAAGCTCCAAAAGCGATAATTTTTTTCATGTGGTGCTATTTATTGTTTTTTATCGGTTATATGTAATTGCTTCGCCAATTCGCAAGCTCGGGTAGCATATCATCATTGGTATTTGCGACCAATTAATCAGTCATGCTCATTTCATAGTTTATTTGTTAAGCCAATCGCCTAATAGCTTGCGCAATAGAGGAAGTAGCACATAAACCATAAGCGGAACTAATATTCCGGTCATAATTAAGGTTCGTAAAGGCAAAGGTAACAGAATTATTTTGTTTCCGATGAGAAATTGCACGAAGGTAATACTAGGATAAATAGCAATCCACACCATGAGTGCAAATTTCCATTTAGGTGGTTGCTTCATTATTTAAATAAAAGGTTAACGCTCCAGAAGGGCATTTTTTTACCGTTTCAATTATTTTTTCTGTAGTAGAATTTTCGGCATGAATCCATGGTTTTTCTCTTGGTTTGAACACATCGGGATTGTTTTTTACACATTCAGCTGCGTGTTCGCACAGCGCATTTTTCCATACAATGGTTACTTCTCCATTGCTGTATTCTTTGGTTAGGTCGTTGGAATCCATAATTACAGTTTGGTATTAATGGTTATTTTATTTTTTAAGATTTTAGAAACCGGACATTTTTCGGCTATTACAAGTAATCGTTCTTTTTGTTCTTCACTGATTTCTTCAGAAAAACTAATGGTCCGAGAAATAGTAGTTTCCACTTCGTTTTGATTTTCCTGAGACATGTTCAAAGCGATGCTAATTTCCGGAATTTCCCAACCTTTTCGGGCGATGTACATCCGCAAAGTAGACAAAGTACAACCCGCCAACGAAGCCAATAATGTCGAATAGGGATCCGGACCGAGATCGTTTCCGCCGATGCTTTCGGGTTCGTCCATCAACAGTGTTCCGTTACGCCATGAAACCGTGCACAAGTATTTTTGTGTTCCGATGGTTGCCGTAATGTCGTTTTCTAAAAGATTTTCCATGAGTTATAAAACGTCTCTAAATTCGGGTGTTTTGTCAAATACGCTTTTCGCAAATGGGCAAAGCGGAATAATTTTTATGCCTTTTTCACGTGCATATTCCACCGCTTTAACCACCATTTTTTTGCCAAAACCTTTGCCTTCATTTCCCGGTTTTACTTCGGTGTGATCGATGATGATTTTATCTTCGCCCGCAAAGACGAAGGTCATCATGGCTTGGTGCGTTCCGTCTACATCAATGTAAAAAACACCATTTTTATCATTGATTTTTAATTGTACTTCGTTGTTCATAAGTTATATTTTTTACTGACCACTGACCACTGACCACTGACCACTGACCACTGACCACTTAATTATTGATTCATAGGAATTTCCATAACTAAAAATTTAGCTTTTGTGTTGGCTTTGATTTCGATTTCATTGGTTTCCCAAATTCCAATCGCGTCTCTTTTTTCTAGTTTTTGTCCATTAATTTCAATTTCACCTTCAATATTCATGATGTAAAACCCGTTTCCTTCTTTTTTTAGAGTAAGATTTTTAGAGAAATCCGCATCAAAATCACTCAAATAAAACCAAGCATCTTGATGAATCCAAACGCCAGCATCATCTGGATTTGGAGATAAAATCTGAGCAAAAGCGTTTTTTTGTTCAGTTACATCCAACGTGATTTGTTGGTAACGCGGTTCTACATTTCTGTATTTCGGAAACAGCCATATTTGAAATAGTTTGGTATGAAGGTCGTGATTAGGGTTGAATTCACTGTGTTGAATTCCGGTTCCCGCACTCATCACTTGTACGTCGCCCGTTTTGATAGTCGCGGCATTTCCCATGCTGTCTTTGTGCGCTAAATCGCCTTCCAACGGAATAGTAATGATTTCCATATTATCATGTGGATGCGTTCCGAAACCCATTCCAGCTGCAACGGTATCGTCGTTCAAGACGCGTAACATTCCGAATTGTACGCGATCCGGATTGTACCAATTGGCAAAACTAAAACTATGGTACGCATTCAACCAACCGTGATCGGCATGACCGCGTGTGTCTGCTTTATGTAAGACTGTATTTTTCATAAGTATAAATTTAGTAATTATTATGATACAAATGTACAGCGGTAGAATGAGTTGGTTACTTAATGTAGATTAAGAAACGATGTGTAACTTTTTAAGTTGGCTCAAAAATAATTGTCTATTTTTATAACAAATAAAACGTATATGATAGATAGAGGTCAAAAAGTGCGATGGGGAATTCTAGGTTGCGGGAAAATTGCTCACAAATTTGCTCATGATTTACTGTTGAATGACAACGCCGAATTGGTTGCGTGCGCCTCGAGAGATAGCGAAAAAAGTCGGGCCTTTGCCGAAAAGTACGGTGCAAAGTTGAGTTTTGATTCGTATGAAAATTTAGCCAATTGTCCCGAAGTAGATGTGATTTATGTGGCCACACCCAATTCGTACCACAAAGAACATTCGATACTTTGTTTACAAAACAAAAAAGCGGTTCTCTGCGAAAAACCATTATCCACAAATCAATCGGATGTGGAAGAAATGATACAAGTGGCTCAAGAAAACAATGTGTTTTTGATGGAAGCGATGTGGACGAGTTTCTTACCGAACATTTTGAGTATTGAAAATACCATCCAACAAGGAACAATTGGAGAAGTCATTCACGTGTCGGCCGATTTTGCTTTCAAAACCGATTACAATCCAAAAAGCCGACTCTTCGATGCCAATTTGGGCGGCGGTTCACTACTTGACATCGGAATTTATCCACTTTTTATGAGCGTGTTGTTTTTAGGTAAGCCCAAAAAAACACAAGCTTCATTGCGCAATTCAGCTTCGGGTGTCGATGCCTCATGTTCTGTTTTACTTAGTTATGAGGAAGACAAAACAGCGACGTTATTCTCTTCTTTTGAAACCTCTACGGATATAAAATGTGAAATTTATGGTACGGAAGGTAGCATTGTAATCGCCAACCGATTTCACGAACAAAGCGAACATACACTTGTCATTCCGGGTAAGCCGAATCAGTTGATTCAATCAGAACGCATTGGATTTGGTTATTTTTATGAAATAGAACACGTCAATAAATGTTTGTACAACGGATTGAAAGAAAGCCCGCGAATGCCTTTTCAGCTGTCTTTGGATTTAATTCAGTTGATGGATGAGATTAGATTTTCATCCTAGTAATCATAAATTAGGACTTATTTTCTCAACAATTTACTTTTCATTTTGCTGAAAAATTCAGGTGTCACACCAATATAAGAGGCTAAATGTTTTTGAGGCACTCTCTGAATTAAATTGGGGTATTTTTTACACATTTTTTCAAAGCGTTCCTCAGCTGATAAACTCAAATTGTCCATCAATCGTTCTTGATGAGAAACCAATGAGTTTTCTGCTAAGATTCTAAAAAAGCGTTCTAGCTTCGGAATGTCTCGGTACAACCGCTGATGATTTTCTTTGGTTAAAATCACAATTTCAGCATCTTCCAAAACTTCAATAAATAGAGAACTAGGTTTTTCTGTGATGTAACTGTACATATCGCCAATCCACCAACCTTCGCATGCAAAATGCAACACGTGTTCGATGATATTGTCATTGATATTGAAACTTCGTAAAATTCCAGAATTAACAAAATAGGTACATTTTGCAATTTCGCCTGCATTCAACAGCAATGTTTTTGACTTGTAGAAATGCGTTTCGGTTTTCGAGAGAAAAAGCTCTTTTTCCTCTGAAGTTAAGTCAACGTGTTTGGCTATATTTTGAAGGATGAGCGACATTGTCTATTTCTTCTCGGTTGGAAGCAAGGTAAACGAACTGACCACAAACAGATTGCCTTTGATTTCACCTACCACTTGTGCTTTTCTGATGGTGGAGCAAAATCCGTCGTGCGCATGGGCATCGCCGTGATCATCAATTGTAGTTCCTTCCACAAAGTAGCTTTTTCCGTCGAGGCGAACGGCCAAATCACAACCTTTCTTTTCGGTCATCCCGAATTGACATTGACCACACGAAACTTCTACAATTTGTGGTTTTTGTTTGGGTTTTTCTTGAGCGGAAAGCGCAGCGCTAACCAATAATAGTATAATAAAAAGTGACTTTTTCATCATTTACGGATTTACAGTTACTAAAGTAGCCGTTTTTTTGGCTCGTTCGACAAGTTCTTCGATGGGCGTTTCTAACGAATCAGAAGTCAATACAACTCCCATGCGTCGATACGGACGCGACGTTGGTTTTCCGAATAATCTAAAATCGGTTTTGGGTAACGAAGCCACTTTTTCTATACCGCTAAACGTTGGATTGTTTGAGTTTTCGGAGGCTAAAATCACGGCACTTGCACCTGCTTTTTCCAATGTAATTTCGGCGATCGGCAAACTTAAAATAGCACGCAAATGCAGTTCAAATTCGTTGAAATTTTGCGTTCCAGCCAAAGTTACCATTCCAGTGTCGTGTGGGCGTGGAGACAATTCGGAGAAATAAACACCTTCATCAGTCAAGAAAAATTCCACACCAAAAAGTCCGGCGCCACCCAACGCCTCAGTCACTTTTCGTGCCATTTCTTGTGCTTCTATAATATCTTTTGGAGCAACGTGTGCGGGTTGCCAACTTTCTTGGTAATCGCCGCGTTCTTGTCGGTGACCGATGGGCGCACAAAATAATGTTGGGTTGTCATTTTGTGTAACCGTCAATAAGGTGATTTCTGAATTGAATTTCACGAAAGCTTCCACAATGACTTCTACCACATCGCCCCGTGAACCTTCCACGGCGTAGTTCCAGGCTTTTGAAATATCTTCTTCTGATTTTATAGTGGATTGACCTTTACCAGACGAACTCATCAATGGTTTTACCACACACGGAATTCCGACTTCAGCAACCGCTTTTTCTAATTCTGTTGCGGATGTTGCGTAGCGGTAATTGGCTGTTTTCAATCCCAAATCTTTGGCGGCTAAATCGCGAATTGCCTTTCGATTCATCGTAAAATTGGCCGCTTTTGCCGATGGAACCACTTTTATTCCTTGTTGTTCGTAATCGTAAAAACGTTCGGTGCGAATGGCTTCGATTTCGGGAACGATAAAATCGGGTTGGTGTTTGGCTACGATGCGGTCGAGTTCGGTTCCGTCCAGCATGTTAATGACTTCAAACGCGTGTGCGACTTGCATAGCGGGAGCATTTTCATAACTATCGACAGCGATTATGGTTTGCCCGATTCGTTGTGCAGCGATGACGAATTCTTTTCCGAGTTCGCCGGATCCGAGTAGGAGTATTTTTTTATTCATCTTTGATTCAATGTTTTTATTGTAGGGACAACTCGCGAGTTGTCCGTACTTTTGCGTTAGGGATTGAAACGGAAATCCTTTTTTGAGGAACAAAAAAAAGATTGTAGAGTAAATCCCGGCCAATGCCCAAAAATAATAAAAAAGCCCCAATGAATTGAGGCGTATTTTTTAGGCTAGTGATTCTTTGATTCTTTTCATTGCCTCGGTAAGTAATTCTTCACTGGTAGCGTATGAAAAACGTATGCAATTTGGATTTCCAAACGCGTCACCCGTCACGGTTGCAACATTGGCTTCGGCCAGCAAATACATTGAGAAATCGTCGGCGTTGTTGATGGTCGTGCCGCGTAATGTTTTTCCGAAATAGTAGGATACATCAGGGAAAACGTAGAATGCGCCTTCGGGAACATTTAATTTGAATCCGGGAATATCTTTGACTAAACCAACTACTAAATCGCGTCGGTTTTTGAATGCGGCAACCATTTCGTTGAGCACACTCGGATCGGCATCAACGGCTGTAATGGTGGCACGTTGCGCGATCGAATTGGCTCCAGAAGTTACTTGGCCTTGCATTTTGGTGCAGGCTTTGGCGATGATTTCCGATGCGCCGATGTAACCAATTCTCCAACCCGTCATGGCAAATGCTTTGGCTACTCCGTTTACGGTAATCGTTCGGTCGAACATACCTGGAATCGAAGCGATGCTGCAAAACGTACCTGAGAAATTGATGTGCTCGTAGATTTCGTCGGAAACGATGTATATGTTTGGGTATTTTTCTAATACTTTGGATAAAGCAGTTAATTCTTCGCGACTGTACACCGAACCACTTGGGTTGCAAGGCGAACTGTACCAAATCATTTTGGTTTTGGGTGTGATGGCTTTTTCGAGTTGTTCGGGTGTGATTTTAAAATCGCTTTCTACGGATGTTGGAACTTCAACCGGAATTCCGCCTGCCATTTTAATGATTTCGAAATAGGAAACCCAATACGGAGCGGGAAGAATTACTTCGTCTCCATCGTTGATCATGCATTGCGCTATGTTGTACAACGATTGTTTGGCGCCGGTAGACACTACAATGTTGGAAGGCTTATAGTCTAAATTATTGTCGCGTTTGAATTTACGACAGATGGCTTCTTTCAATTCTAAATATCCATCTACGGGTGAATACGTGCTGTAATTTTCGTCGATGGCTTTTTTGGCCGCTTCTTTGATGAAGTCGGGCGTATTAAAATCGGGTTCGCCCAAACTTAAACTGATGATGTCTTTTCCTTGTGATTTCAATTCTCTCGCTAAAGCAGCCATTGCTAAGGTCTGAGAAGTAGATAAATTGTTGATTCTATCCGATAATGGGTTCATTGGTGTTGTGTTTGGATTCGTTTCTTTTGAAAATTGTATTAAATAAAGAAGACGCGATTCACTGCGTCTTCAATTTGTTTTATGCGAGTTGAGGTTTTTTACCTAATTCTCTAAGGTGTTTGAAGTGAGCGATTACAGCACCGCGCATCGTCTGGTATTCGTGATACGGAAGGTTGCATTCTTGCGCCGTTTCCTTGACTATTTTAGCTATTTTGCTGTAGTGAACATGACTGATGTGTGGAAAAAGATGGTGTTCAACTTGGTGGTTTAATCCGCCCGTGTACCAGTTTACAATCCAGTTTCTTGGAGCAAAATTCACGGTTGTAAATAGTTGATGAATTGCCCAAGTGTTTTCAATTTCTCCTTCATCGTTTGGAGTTGGGTTGGTTGTGTCTTCAATAACGTGCGCCAATTGGAATACGATACTTAAGATTAATCCTGCAGTGTAGTGCATTACGAAAAATCCTAAAAGTACTTTCCACCAGGTAATTCCCAAAAGCATTGGGATTACTAACCAAATGGAGAAATAAATCACTTTTGTGATGACCAAAGTCGTCCAAAGTATTTTTGGACTTTTAGCTTCGCCATAGGATAATTTTCGTTTTAAGTAGGATTTCATTTGTTTGAAATCGGTTGTAATCGCCCAGTTGAATGTCAATAATCCGTAAAGGAAAATCGAATAGTAATGTTGAAATTTATGAAACGAATACCATTTGGCATCTTTTGTAAAACGAATTACTCGTCCAGCTTCTAGATCTTCGTCGTGTCCAGGAATGTTGGTATAAGTATGGTGTAACACATTGTGTTGAACTTGCCAATTGTATACGTTTCCAGCCAAAACATAAATAGTTCCGCCCATTAATTTATTGACCCAGTTTTTATTGGAATACGAACCGTGATTTCCATCGTGCATTACGTTCATTCCGATTCCAGCCATCCCAATTCCCATAACAATGGAAAGTACTAAAAACAACCAAAGTGGAATAGTGGTTAGAAAAATGATTAAAAAATAGGGAGCTAAAAAGACAGAAAACAAAATGATAGTTTTCAAATGCAGTTTCCAATTACCTGTTTTAGAGAGGTTATTTTCTTTAAAGTAGTTGTTTACTTTGGAATTTAGGGTTCTAAAAAATTTTAAATTGTCATTTTTGGAAAAAGTAGGTGCAGTGGTATTCATTGTATTTTAATTAATTCGCCCAAAGGTAACTATTCTAATTTTTTCTAATATGATATTCGTCATTTTTTATTCACCAAAAACACTATTTTTGTTGAAAATTCAATTTATGCAAGAAATTTTAGAGCAATTTCCTAATCTTACTGAAAATCAGCGGTTACAATTTGAAAAATTACAATTTTTATATGAAGATTGGAATTCAAAAATTAACGTAATTTCTAGAAAAGATATTGATGAATTGTACACCCGTCACGTCCTTCATTCACTGGGAATTGCAAAAATTATGGAATTTAAAGCAGGTTCAACTATCATGGATGTAGGAACAGGCGGTGGATTTCCTGGAATTCCATTAGCCATTTTATTTCCCGATTCTACTTTTTATTTGATTGATGTGATTGCCAAAAAAATAAAAGTGGTTAATGAAGTTGCTTCCGCTCTTGGGTTGAACAATGTCAAAGCAGAGCAAATGCGTGCCGAACATGTCAAATCGAATTTTGATTTTGTTGTAAGTCGTGCCGTAACCAATATGCCCGATTTTGTAACGTGGGTTAAAGGCAAGATAAAGACCTCTTCAAAAAATGAGTTAGCTAACGGAATTTTGTATTTGAAAGGTGGCGATTTAAGCGAAGAGTTGAAAAGTTTTCCAAAGGCAACCGAATACAATTTGTCGGAATTTTTCACTGATGAATTTTTCGAAACTAAAAAAGTGGTTCACTTACCTCTATAAAAAAACGCCTTGAAATTTCAAGGCGTTTTTAGTTAGGTGAATAAGGAATATTAACTCTTTATTAATTTTTTAGTGGTGCTTTCTCCATTGCTTTCTATGGTAAGTAAGTACACACCTTTGGATAACGAAACCGGAATTTCGAGTGAACCATAAATATTTTGATTGGCGCGAGTAAGGATTGATTTGCCTAACACATCGGTAATCGAAATGGTTGCATTTTCAATAGTGTACGACGTATTAATTTCAACTGAATTATCAATTGGGTTTTTAATCCAAATGCTGTTTAAAGCTGCATTTTCTGGAGTTGAAAAGACTGGATTTAAAATTTCATTTAAGGCAAAAGCCAAATTCTGAGCGTTTAAAGTTACGTGATTTTCATTTACAGTTGGAATAGACGAAGCTACGAATGGTGTCACTGAACTCGATGTAATTGGAGCATACAAATTATTTGTACTCGAAATAGCCATCGAACTCCACGCTGGGATAAACGTAAAATAATCGGCATTTAAATTGTCAAAAAACTCAGTCAACAACGGATCGGCTCCTAAACCTGCTTGAAAACCAGATAAATCAAATCGACCGCCTGGAGCCGTATCTAAACCATCGGTAAAAGTTGGAGCTTTTGAGTTCGCAAGGCTTTCAAAAATAGTAGCCCAAAAAGCGATAATGAAGGTTTGTCCTCTAAAACGACTTACTTGATTGGTTTGGTTGGACGCTGGTGTAAAGCGTAAATTGATGATGGCGCGTTGCGTTGCAGTTACGTCGATGGTGTGATTCATTACTTCAAAATCGGGGGTGTAATTAGAAGTTCCATTTCCGGCTCCATTTGAAATAGACACATTTCGAGTGGTTGTTGGAAAGCCCATCGTATTCAATTCGTTTTGAAAAGCATCTCTAAAATTTGGTGCACCAGTTGGAACTAAAGTAGCAGAAGCCGTATTGAATTCGAAAGCACTTCCCGATTGTAAATGACCTTCGAAGTGATCGATAAGCATTTGACGTGCTGCCGGACTTTTAATCAATCCGTCTACCACTGGTTGCACTTGAGCATTTCCTAACGGTCCGTAGGCCATATAATTGAATAAATGTTGAAATCCAATCGGAACGTTTGCGCCTAAGTGTGGTGAATCAAAGGAAATATAAAGTCGTGTGTCAGGTGTTAATGAATTCATTTCCATATAACGCAAAGCATAGCGAGAAATCAGTCCGCCCATACTTGGTCCGATGATTACATTTTGTTCCGTTCCCACTTTTTGTGCATTGATTTGATTGATTAATTCGACTAAAATCATCGCATTACGTTGGATAAAATCGACTCCACCATCAACTACAGTGGTTGTGTTTTCTCGAGTATACACTGGGAAATTTAAAATCACAACATCAAAACCTTGCGCTCTTAAATCGGTGGCCAAATTTTGTCCAGCACCATAATTTAAGGAAGTGTAAATAGTTGATGTATCGCGTGTATCACCTGGATCAAATCCGTCTACCAAAAAAATAGGTTTGTCCAACACTCCGTTGGTCGTGTCTAAAAACAATTCGTATTCACCTTGACCGAAATACGGTGCCGTTTCGCCCGAACCTTGGTAAGCAATAGTAGCTGTGATGTCGCTCACCACGTTGGGAACGAAAGAGGTTGAAGAATTTCTATTGGCCGAAGCCGTTCTGCTTTCTACTTTTTCAAGTTCAAATGATTGCTCGATGGATGTTCCGTTGGTGAAGGTGATTCGGTACTCAATAGTTTGTTTCCCGGTGGCACTCAAATCCATTTGAAAAGCTTGGTTGAATGGAATAATTTTCCAATCTGAATTTTGAGTTTTCAAAGCGATTGTTGCGATGGTTCTATTTGATTTGTTAAAAATAAAATCGTCTTTAAGAATAAAAGTTGTGGCACTTGATTTCGCCACTAACGAAGCCATCAAATTTAAAGAATGCTTTTGAAAGACTTGAGTCGCAGTAGGCTTTACATCGTACAAATTTGCACCATTCACAAAAACATCGCCATTTTCTAATGCCGTTGTACTGATGGTTTCAAAATCGGTGATTAAAACCGATAACGGAATCTGTTTTGTTGCAAATCCGAGTTTTGCTTCTTCTTTAATTACTTCGTAAGTGGGAAGCGATTGGGTGTAATCGGCACGTTGGATTTCGTGATACACCTGATTGAACGTCGACGTTGTAGTATATTTTGTGTCTAAGGTATTGGCTTTCGAAAGGTTGAACACACGATCGTACAAGATGTTCGTTTCGGTTTTGCCTTTCAATAAATCGAAAGCTTTATCCTGACTAAAACCTAGTAATGAAAATAGCGAAAAAGCAAGTAGCGTAATTTTTGATTGCATAGTTTTTTTGTTTTGATGTTCGAAGGTACAAAAAATTAAGAATCAACCAAATAAAAAAGTCCAAACGTTTAAATTTGGACTTTTTGTTAGATAAGAAATTATGTTGATTATCCTAAAAATGGATAACGATAGTCTTCTGGAGTAACAAACGTTTCTTTGATCGTTCGCGGAGAAACCCAACGCAATAAATTTTGTGCTGAACCTGCTTTGTCGTTGGTTCCCGATGCTCTTGCTCCACCAAACGGTTGCATGCCTACTACAGCTCCGGTTGGTTTGTCGTTTACATAGAAATTTCCGGCAGCATTTTGCAACGCGACAGTTGCTTCGGTGATGGCGTAACGATCTTCGCTAAAAACGGCGCCCGTTAAGGCATACTCTGATGTTGCATCCACCAATTTCAAGGTTTCGCTCCATTTTGCATCTTCATACACATATAACGTTACCACGGGTCCGAAAAGTTCGGTCTCCATAGTAGAGTAGTTAGGGTTTGTAGTTACAATAACGGTTGGTTCGATAAAATACCCTTTCGATTTGTCGTAGTTTCCACCCACGATAATTTCGGCGTCGGCGTCTTTTTTAGCTTGGTCGATGTATGACGCCAATTTATCAAAAGAACCTTCGTGAATTACCGCTGTGATGAAGTTTCCAAAATCTTCAGGCGAACCCATTTTCATGGATTGTACATCGGTGATTAATTGCTCTTTTACGGCTGGCCACAAACTTTTCGGAATGTACGCGCGCGATGCGGCGGAGCATTTTTGTCCTTGGAATTCGAAAGCACCACGGGTAATTCCGGTTACGACTTGTTTTACATTGGCACTTGGATGCGCGATGATAAAGTCTTTTCCGCCTGTTTCACCTACAATTCTTGGGTAGGTTTTATAATTGTGGATATTGGTTCCGATTTTTTTCCAGATTTCTTTGAATACGAAAGTCGAACCCGTATAATGAACTCCAGCAAAATCAGGACTCGCTAAAACCGTATCGGTAATCATAATTGGATCACCAAAAACAACGTTGATGACACCATTGGGCAAACCGGCTTCTTTGAAAATATCAATAATAATTTTGGCTGAAAAAACTTGGCTGTCGCTCGGTTTCCAAACGACTGTATTTCCCATTAAAGCGGCACTTGCGGGAAGATTTGCTGCGATGGCAGTAAAGTTAAACGGCGTAATCGCATAAATAAATCCTTCTAACGGACGGTATTCTACACGGTTCCATGTATCGGAAACCGATGCGGGTTGGTCTTTGTAAATTTGCGTCATGAATTCGACGTTGAAGCGCAAAAAGTCAATCAATTCACACGAAGCGTCGATTTCGGCTTGGTGAATGGTTTTCGATTGGGCAATCATGGTTGCTGCGTTGATGCGTGCTCGATACGGACCGGCGATTAATTCGGCTGCTTTTAAAAATACGGCTGCACGTTGTTCCCACGGTAAATTAGCCCAAGCGGTGCGCGATTCTAAGGCGTTGGCAATGGCTTTTTCTATGTGTACTTTTTCGGCTAGATGATAGGTTCCAACGATGTGTTGGTGATCGTGTGGCGCCGACATGGTTTTAGTATTTCCGGTGCGGATTTGCTCGTTTCCGATGAACAAAGGCACATCGATGGTTTCGTTCCACATTTTTTGATAAGCGGCGGAAACTGCGGCTCTTTCGGGTGAATTAGGAGCGTATGATTTTACGGGTTCGTTGACTGCTTTGGGTACGTTGAAGAATCCTTTTAACATAATAGTAATTTGAAAATTAGACAATTTGAAAATTAGACAATTAGACAATTCGGCAATTCGGCAATTCGGCAATTCGGCAATTGAAAAATGTGTAATTATTTAATTTTGAACAAAAGTACAAAGGTTTTTTTGAAGTTTTGGTAACTAATGAGGCAAACTTTTGTTAAAGAAGATTGGAGTTTTGTGTTGGTTTAAGTGAATTTCTTACACTCTGAAATTTGTCTTCTAGATTCTGCCTTCTTTTATAGCCCAGATGGAAATGGAAAGCTTTTTGCAGGTGAGAACCAATTTTTGCAGCATAAAAAAAGCGACAACAGAAGCTTTTTGTTGCGTGTAAAAATGGTTTGAACCCAAAAAACCCTGCCTACCGGCAGGCAGGTTGGAATGGACAGCTGGATTGGCTTCAGATTGCTTCGCTTCTCTCGCAATGACACTAGTAAAAAACTAGTTTAAAGCAAACGGAGCGTTTAATTTGAAAGTAGGCACGATTACTTTGAAAGCTTTGGTGGAAGTAAAGTTGATCATGTTGAAAAAGCCGCGCATGGCGCCGTGCGGAGACGATAGTAAACAGCCCGAACTGTAGGTGTGTGATTCGCCTGGTTTCAATACGGGTTTCTTGCCGATAACACCTTCTCCGTCAACTACTTCGATATTGTTGAGCGAGTCGAAAATTTCCCAATGACGGGAGTTGAGTTGGACGGAATCTTTGCTGTGGTTTTCGATGGTGATTTCGTACGAAAAGGCAAAATGAATCTTGTAGTTTTTGAAGTAAGTGCCTTCAAAACTAGTGATTACAGAAATTTTTATGCCTCTTGTGATTTGGGAAACCATAGTGAAACTTTTTGTAAAGTTACAAATATTATAAATACGTGCTATTTTTTTAAAAATAAATTATTGTTAATTGATGATGTCGACGGAATTGGCGGTTCCTTTACCGATTACGCGGTCGTAACGTTGGTTGTTTTCGCGGTAATACACGATGGTAAAGTAGTTGTTTTCAGTCTGATAGAAATTTCCGTCGATGGCATTTTCTTCATCGATAACCTTGTTTTTGTCGGCAATAATGTAGCGGTAATTGGTAAAACCTTGTTTGATCATGAGTGCTTTTTCGAAGACTTTTGATTTGGGGTTGTATTCCAAACGGTTTTCTTCGGTCAACGCATAATTATTAAACATTCCGACGATGTAAATGTCTTTTTTTCCTTCGTAAAAAGACGGCGCCGAGAGCGTAAAATACACCCAGGCGTAATCGGATTCGATTTCGTTGTTTTCGGAATTCAGGTTGTTGACCAAGAAATTACCGTTTACATCGGGCCAAAACGTATAGGTTGTATTTCTACGTGGGTTGTTTTCAAAAAGGTGCGTGTTGTATAATCCGGTGTTGGTGTCTACATAGGCGACGCTGTTGTTGGCGGCACGGATGTTTTTGTTTTCAAAGAACAGGTATTCGTTTCCGGCCCAAAATTGGGTTTCCTTGTCGTATTTGTAAATCAAGTCGTTTCCGATGGTGTACATCGGTTTGATGTTGGTGATGGCTTGGTTGATTTTACCGTTTTGCATGATCATGACTTTGACGTTTTGCAGCGGACTTTGAAACGTGATGTTGGCTGATTTGATGGCAAAATCGATGTTGTGTTTAGCTTGTAAGTCTTTGACGTTTCGGGCGGTTTTGACTTGCATCGGAACGGAAACTAAATCTTCGTAGAGAATTAATTTTCTGGAAAAGACAATTTCGCGGTCGTCGTTGAGGATTGTAATTAAATAATTTCCACTGACTTTCAACTGCGTGAATTGATTGGGGAAAGCCAATTTGTAGTGCGAATAGATTTGTAAGGCATTGAATGAGTTCAAATAATTGATGATGCGTTGGTCGTCTACACCGCTCATGAATTCATTTCGCGACAATTGAGAAGGTTGCCAATCGTAGTCGCAATGCGTAATTCGGTAGAAATAGTCTTCTTCATTGCCGTGCAAATCGTCGAATTGCAATTCGAAGCTATCGCCTAAGCGGAACAGCGGAATGGCATTTTGTCCGTTTTGAACAAACGATATGGTTTTGATGTGAAACGGCGGATTGATTTCTTTTACTGCTTGAGCGAAACCTAAAAATCCTACTAATGATAAGCAAAAGGCAATTATTGTGTTTTTCATTCTATAGAAACTGCTTTTAAAATATAAAGGTAGTAAAATTGTATGTACTATAAATGGATGCTAAGTTTTTTTTAAGATTGCGTTAAAATTAGTATAATAAAAAATATTTTTTGTAGTTATTTACTTATGTTTATACTACCTTAAAACTAAATTTATGAAAAAAATCAACACATTATTATTATTTCTACTAACTGTTCCATTTACAGTTTTAGCTCAAGATTTGAAAGGAACTGATTTAATTCCATTTGATTCCAATGTAAAAACGGGGAAACTGAAGAATGGATTAACGTATTACATTAGAAAAAATTCAAAACCAGCAGATAAAGTTGACCTTCGATTAGTAGTCAACGCGGGTTCCATCTTAGAAACTGATCAGCAACAAGGTCTTGCTCACTTCATGGAACACATGTGTTTCAATGGAACAAAACGTTTCCCGAAAAATCAATTGGTAGACTATTTGCAAAGTATAGGTGTCAAATTTGGACAACATCTAAACGCCTACACTAGTTTTGACGAAACAGTTTACTTTTTGCCTATTCCTTCTAATGATGCAGAAAAGCTAGAAAAAGGATTTCAAATCATTGAAGATTGGGCGTTCAATGCTAATTTGACAGCAGAGGAAATTGATAAAGAACGTGGTGTTGTTTTGGAAGAATACCGCTTAGGACTTGGTGCTGACAAACGCATGATGGATCGATTTATGCCAAAAATGATGTACAATTCTCATTATGCAAATCGTTTGCCAATTGGAAAAAAAGAGATTTTAGAGAACTTCACCCATGATAAATTGACTGCTTTTTACAAAGATTGGTACCGTCCGAATTTAATGAGTGTGATTGTAGTGGGTGATATTGATGTGGCTCAAATGGAGCAAAAAATTAAAGATCATTTTGGTACATACAAAAATCCAACAAACGAAAAGCCACGCAAAGCTTTTGATGTCCCAAACCACAAAGAAACTTTTATTTGTATAGAAAGTGATAAAGAAGCTTCTGATGCTGGAGTTCAGTTGTTATATAAAGATGCAGGATTACCAAAGAAAACGGTTACAATAAATGATTACCGAGATGATCTTGTAAAATCATTATTTACTACAATGATTAACAATCGATTACAAGAGTTGACCAATGCGCCAAATCCGCCTTTTGTTTATGGGTTTTCGTATCATGGAGACACTTTTGCACGAACGAAAGCAGGATATCAGTCGTTTGCAATGGTTTCAGAAGAAAAGCAATTGGAAGCTTTAAAAGTATTGGTGACTGAAAATGAAAGAGCAAAAAAGTATGGATTTACTCAAAGTGAAATGGACCGCGCGAAGTCACAAATCTTAGCCAATTATGAACGCTCATACAATGAAAAAGACAAAACAAATTCAGAGCGATTTGTGTCAGAATACCAATCTTATTTTTTGTCAGGAGTTCCAAGTCCGGGTATTCAGTGGGAATTTGAAACAACAAAAAAAATGTTGCCTACAGTAACATTAAAAGAAACAAACGATTTAATCAAAGGTTATGTTAAAGATGATAATAGAGTTGTTATTTTGACTGGACCTGACAAAGAAGGTTTAAAAAAAATTACAGAAGCTGAAGTTTTGCAAACATTAGATGTAAAAAATGCAGATGTTTCAGCATACAAAGAAACCGAATTAGCAACTAGTTTATTAAAAAACAAGTTGAAAGAAGGGTCAGTGTTAGTAAAAGAATCCAATGCTAAATTAGGAACAACAACTCTTATTCTTTCTAATGGCGCAAAAGTAACCTACAAAAAAACCGATTTTAAAAATGATGAGGTTCTTATGGAAGGTATTAGTTATGGTGGTACTAATTTGTACTCTAATGAAGACATGAAAAAAGTGCAATTTGCTAATGGAGGATTGACCGAGGCTGGGTTTTCAGGTTTAAAGAAAAATGATGTTGATAAGTTTATGTCGGGTAAAATTGCCAATGTAAATCCTTATATCAGCAATGTGACTGAGGGTATAAGAGGAAGTGCAACGCCAAAAGATTTAGAGTATTTATTTCAAATGACGCATGCATATATGACCGATTTGAATTTTGATAAGGAAGCATTTGAGGGATATAAACAAAAACAAGCGGCTTTTTTCCAAAATTTATCTTCACAACCAAGCGTTTATTTTCAACAAGAATTTTACGGTTATTTGATGAAGGATAATCCGCGTTTTATTGGAATTTTCCCAGATGACAAAGCATGGTCAGCTACCGATTATGAATTAGCTTACAACAAATATAAAGAGCGTTTTGCCAATGGAGGTGATTTTGAATTTTTCTTTGTTGGAAATGTAGACGACAAACAAATGGAGGATTTTTCTGTTAAATACATATCTTCGATTCCTTCCTCTCAAACTAAAGAGCGCCCATTAGACTTAGGATACAGAATGATGAAAGGCGATTTAAAAAAAATAGTAAATAAAGGTTCTGATCCAAAAAGTAGTGTAACTGTAATGTTTTATGGCGATACAACTTATTCACCAAAAGAAGCTCTTGCCATTCAAGCCTTAGGAGAAGTATTGACTATTAAATTAATAGAAGAATTAAGAGAAAATGAAAGTGGAGTATATGGCGTTTCGGCCAGAGGAAGCATGAATAAAGTGCCAAACGGATCGTATAGTTTTACTATTGGATTCCCTTGTGGGCCCGAAAATGCAGAAAAATTAACTGCTTCAGCATTAAATGAATTGCAAAAAATCATTGATAATGGTCCACAAGAAAAAGACCTAATTAAGTTTAAAGAAGGTGAGATTTTAGATTTCAAAAAAGAAAGTAAGGAAAATAAATTTTGGTTGAGCAACTTTACTAAATCGTATGTTAACGGAATTTCTCCAGAAGAAGTTTTAGCATTTGAAGAAAAAGTGAATGCACTTACTGCAAAGGAAATTCAAGATGTAGCCAAAAAATACTTGACAAAAGATAAAGCGATAGGTATGTTAATGCCTGAGTAATTTTTTTGAACTACTACTACAAAAGTCTACTGTAAAAAGTAGACTTTTTTGTTTACATCATTTTACCTTCTTTGGTGTATTCTTTTCTGATTCCTTGTATGAGGTGATTGAGATGGATGGTTTGGTTTTCTTCCTCCAATGTTTTTAGGCAAGCATATTGAATAATGTTGACAATGTTGGCTCCGGTGATGTCGTATTTTTTTGAAATGTCGTTAAAATTTACATCCTCAGCTATTTTTATTCCTTTGGGCAGGTTGCTGTTCCAAAGTTGTAAACGTTCGGCATAGGCTGGCACTTCAAACTCGATGATGGATTGAAATCTTCGGGTAAAAGCAGTATCAATATTGGTTTTAAAGTTCGAAGCCAGAATGACTAATCCGGGATGACTTTCAATGCGTTGCAACAAATAGGAAACCTCTTGATTGGCATATTTATCGTGTGCATCTCTAACGTTAGTTCTTTTTCCGAAAACGGCATCGGCTTCATCAAAAAAGAGAATCCAGTCTTTATCGGCAGCTTTGTCAAAGAGCGAGGAAAGATTTTTTTCGGTTTCGCCAATGTATTTTGAAATCACCATCGACAAATCGATTCGGTACACATCTCTATGGGTATATTTTCCGAGAAGCGAAGCAGTGAGCGTTTTTCCGGTTCCGGGTGCGCCGTAAAACATGACTCTATAACCCGGTTTTATTTTGGATTTCATGTTCCATTCGTGAAGTAAAATTTCGTTAAATTTTAACCAAGTTTCGATTTCTTTGATGTGATTTAACGTGGTAGTGTTGAGTACCAAATCATCCCATTCAAGGGAAGTTTCAATTAATTGTGCAGGAAAAACACTACTGAGTTGAGGTTTTAAAATTTTTCCGGTGATGAATTTTTCGATGTATTCTTCATCCAAAATAAGTAGACCACTGAGTTTGGGTTCGCCAAAAGGAACAGCATCTATTTTAATGATGCCTTTTTGATAGAGCCAAGAGTCGTTATGTAGGTAATTATAGAACGCAATTCGCGCTTCAAGATCATTTCCTGCGACTAAAAATTGAGCAGTTTCACCGGTTGGTAAAATACCGCGATGGTGCTTTGTTTTCATTCCGCCAAACTCGGGTAATTCACCGCCGTTGGGTAAATATTCGGCAATGATTGAACTTAAAAAATCGGGTTTTATGTGTGGAACCAATGTCAACGCTAATAACAATCGATCTTCGATAGTTAAATTATTTTCAATGATAAATTCATTGACAAAACCATCAGCGTCAAGTAGATTAAAAACAGGTTTTTCTGCAGGATTTTCAGTTTGAAAAAGTGCATCGAGTTGAAATGTAAATTGATTTTTTAAGAAAGCGAATAAATTTTGCATACTTAAACTAATGCGTTGACAGAAAAGAAATCGATTTTAGATTGCTTATAGTTTCGAATACGATTCATTACAGCATTTCCATTTTGAGAACCATCGCTATTGGTGTTTCCTTCAATAGTTTCAATGATGTCGTTGTGAACAGCTGTTACAATTCCGGTATGAATCCAATCATATTTCGATTTTTGAATTAAGAAAATATCACCCGGTTTAATTAATGAAGGATTACTTCTGGCGGTTTGATATCGGGTTAAATATCCTTTTTGAAGTCCGATATTTCCAACAGTATCGCAGCTGTAGGTTAAAGGCATCAATGTTTTGAAGTTTTTGCCTTGAGTTGAAGCAGCTTGATCTACGATGGCTTGAACAAATCCCATACACCAAAGCCAGTCTTTTCCTTCAAATGCATCCATATAACTACGCACCCATGGGCCCGAATTAGTTTGCTGATGAATGACCAATTCAAATGGATGATTAGCGAGATGATTTTTGGCAGTATTGACAATTAATTCTCTCAGATTGTTTCCTGTGATAGCCGTTTCAAAAGCTTTTTTGAGCGGTGAACACAATACATCGAAAACCGTTTGAGTAACGATTCCAGTTTGGCTTAATCCGTTTGCTTTTTGAAAGTTTTTAACTGCTTTTTCAGTTGCAGGGCCAAAATCACCGTCTATACCTGTTGAGGTTCCAGCATTTGGATTTTGCATTGCAAATAAATTGAGCCAAGACTGAATTTTTTCGATATCTTTTTTATTGTTGTTGGCTCCTTTTTGTTGTTGAGTAGCTTTAATCACCAACTCTTTTTTGTAGTGTGTTTTTTGCATGACAAATAGTTTTAGTTTATAAAATTAATTATAATTATCTATTTGATTCACAGGAAAAAGACGGTTTTTAAAAGGGTGTTTTCACGGTGGGTGAGATTTTGAAATAGCGAACTAATCGTTAGTTGCTTTTATCCAAATTTCTTCATTTCATTGTAAAGCTTTAAACTATTTTCTTCTTCTGGTTCGAGAAAACTATGAACGGCTGTAATTTTTCCAAAATCTAAAATCTGATCAGGTTTGTAATCATGTGCAGCTTCCCATTTATTATTCATAAAATTTTCTCGATATATAAATTTCAATTTACCTTCATGTTCAACAACTGAAAAAGCTAGAGTATACATTAGTTTTGGCATTGCTGTTACTACGCAATCACTCAAGATACATCTATAAACTTTTTTTACATTAGGAACTTTAGCTAATAAATTTTCGCCAAAACTAGGATTTTCATAAGTTATAATTTGAAACAATTCTCTCTTATAAAAATTATTTTTCCAATTTGAAAGCATTTCTTCATTAATGTCCATAAACGATTTTAAGGCATCTATTTGATGATTTATTGTTACTCCGTTCATAATCCAAAATGAAGAAGCTACAAGGCTGTATTTTTCTAAATGAGTTTTTAAATCAATTTCTGAATTATAGGAATTTATATTAGCTTCATACTCAATTGAAGTGTAATCTGTAATAAATTGTTTAATTTTTGTAATCATAATTTTTTAGATTTTATTTACCATATTTAAGGTCAGGACCAGAGTTTGCTATAAAAGGAGCAACCGTCATAGGCATGTTATTTTTGAACAACAATACTTTGTAAGTTACATCGAGAATTCTTGGCTGAATTGTGTTTTGAAGTTGCTCATATATTTCATTTCGCAAATTACCGATTTCTTTTGATTGTAAATTATCTCTGGTTTCTTGATTATACATTGTTGATATTCTTGAAATTAACTCATCTCTTTCAATTAAATCATTTTCTTGAGCATAGGTTACATTTACTACCATGTTAAATGTATCTGAGATATTTCTTTGAACATATTTTACAATATCTATTTCAATTTGTCTCATGGTCTTTTGATTAAAATCTGCTGATGCGGCAACCAAATTTAAAGAAACTTTTACTTTCTGTAATTGTCCATTGACCAAAAATTCTACATTTGCATTATAACCTGTACCACCTAGTTCATTTGCGATACCATGAGAACTGTCTTGTCCTTCTCCAGATACTTTTCCTGTTGAATCTTGCGTAGTTCCTCGGCCTAAATCGTGAAGAGTGAGGTTTTCACCTTTCATCATTATAGGATAATTACTTGCATTCACAATTGTAGTAAATTCTTGCTTGCCTTCATCATATTTATATTTAATTATTTTGCTTCCATCTGCTAAAACATCTGTGCTAATAATAGTTGGTTTAAATTTATTATGATCGGCAGAAGATATTATGGCTTGTTCGATTTTCTCATTAGCAACCGATTCATGATTTTTATTTAATATTTGTTTTTTCAGCGCTGTATGGGCTTCAGTTCCTGGAGTCATTTTTGAAATGATAGTTTCTTTTTTGTTATTGTATTTGTCTTTCACCTCAGGTTTAGCTCCAATTTTGTCGATTTGTTTTCTCACATAATCGCCATACAATTGAGTATTATTGATTGGATTGTCGAACAATTGATCTGTATTTTCTGTTATCTCTAAATACGCTTTTAGTTTATTAAACGATTGAATTTCTTTAAAATTTTTGGTAGACGAAGATATTATGTCAACCGAGTTGTCGATAGTTGTTTTAGCGGCTGAATGGGTTTGCATTAAATCTTCTGCAAACATTACTTTAAAGTCGGGTGCTTCGTCAAATTCAATGAAAATTTGTTTTAAATTTTCACTCATGCTTACTTCATTTTGCTCAATTCCATTATCTACACTTTCTGGAATAGGTTGGCCACTTGATTCTGCAGTATTTGCTTGATTAATTCCTTGTTCAATGGTTTTTAACTGACCTTTTACAGTTGCAATTAAACCTTCAACTCGCGCTTTTTTGTTGGCTCTTCTTCCATCTTTCCATTCATCTCCTTTTAGTTTTGTTTCCCATTGAGTAATTTTTTCCGCAACTGTCATTGGAGTACTTGCAACCTTTAGAACACCACGACCTTTGGATTCGTCAACCCATAATTTGTGACTTTCTTCACCATCACTAAACTTGATTGTTTTTCCTAGTTCGCCATCACCATTGCCATCACCTCCATTTTCCTTCGGTTTTGCACTTCCGTCTTTATTTTTTCCAATACCCAGTTTTGCAAGTAATTTTCTTCCAGCCGCTTTTGCTTTCATCAGCAATTTCATCACTGCTTTATCTATGCGTTTGCGGATGTTGGTGAAGATTTTCATAACCTTTTTGGATAAACCACCGAGGCCAATTAGTTTGGCGAATAATCCAATAACTAACGGGATTAGTCGGGCTAATCCGAATTCTATCGCTTTGGCAACTCCAGCTACTGAACCTGCGGCTAATGCGAGAATTCCTTCTATGATGGCAGGAATCAACATGATGGCCGATTCTACGAAGAATACAATCACGTCTTTTATTGCCATAATGGCTTTGATGAAACCTGCGCCTGGAATTAATAAACTCAGTAACCATTTGATTCCGGCTTCAATAACTTGTGTAATCAACATGTTTTTGATGGCGTCAATAACTGTTTCTTTCAAATCGCTAAACGATTCCTGCAGGTATTCCCATATTCCATCTATACCTTTTGTGGCAAAAGCTTTGAACATATCATAACCAGTTTCCATCACTTTTACCGTAGGTTCGCCCATTATTTTTACAGCTTTCAAACGGATGTTGTCCCAACCTAGACCAAGAACTTGCATAAGAAGATTAAAGATTCCGCTTAGACTGAAAATGTCATCGGGAACCGTAATTCCCATTGGTCCTAGCGATCCCGTTAACCATTCTAAAAGCCCACCAAGAAGGTGTTTTTGAATATTTGCTTTGAACAAATCGATACCTTGTCCGATGCCTTTGAACAGGTTGCCCATGAATTCAATTGGTGCGGCAATAATCACTTCGATTACACTAGCAATAGCCGACAGTAGAGAAGAAACAAGGTCGCGTAGTTTTTTGATTGTTTCAATGATTCCGTTAATGAAACCAATTGCAGCATCAATCAGACCTTTGTTGGCTGCCTTCATTTCTTCAATGCGTGCGTCGACTTCGCCTAGACTGTCGGAATATTGTTGAGCCAAAGAATCGACCAAAGAATCTTGTTTGCTGTTGACATCATCTTTTAAACTATCAAATTTATCTTGAATATCGGTTGCTGCTTCCTCTCCAAATTTCTTTTGATTAGTTGGTAATTCATTGACATAATCGGTTACTTTTTGTTTGCCAATTTCAATGCGATTTTTAGCAAGCGTGAGTTCGGTGGCAACAATATTGGCGATCACGGTAATGGCGCCGTCCATGTGGTTCACAAAAACTTCTCTTCCTTCGGTGAAGAATACGTTTACCTCATCAGGCAATCCTGCAAAAAGATCATAACCCCATTGTAATCCACCCGTAATTCCGCTGTACCGTCGGGCTTTGTATAAGGTCATTTTTTGATCTACATACTCTTCAAACTTGCCTTTTGCGGTTTCTGCTTCGGCTTCAAATTTCTCGGTAACCGTTGTTTCGAGTGTATCGAGAATATTGGTTACATCGGTTTTAGTTTCTTCGTAAATGGCGTTTATTTCATCGGCGATGCGTTGACGTTCGGAAGTGTCTTTTGAACTAGAATCGGTTTGTGTAGTGCCAACTCCTTGCAAAGCCGTTCCACGCAAGAGATTCATTCCTTCTAATTCTTTTTGGCTTGCATTTTCTGCGCCAGAAGCATTTTTCTGAAGGACAGCATTTTCTTGTTCACGCAAACTCATTGGTGCAGCTTGGGCAGTAGTTTTTGCTTCGTTTTTCTTGCCTAGAGCTTCTTGGAAAGTGGGTTCTTCCGATTTTTCCAGTTGTTCGTCAGTTACTTTGTTTTCCGCCATAGTTTGATCCATACGAGCTGTGTCTTCCTCAATAGGTTTCACTACTTCTGAATCTGGACGTTTATCAGGAATTGCTTTAGTTGCTCCAACACTTCTTGGTTTTGGTGCTTCTTTTAACGGTGGTAAAGGCACTTCTGTTCGTTCTGGGACTGCCTCAGTATTTGGTTCTTTACTTGTGGTTTGATCTATTGGTCCAGCGGCGGTTTCTTTTTCTTTTTTGACATCTTCAGTAGCTTTTTTATTGACTTCATCGATGTTGTTGTGGTCTTCAAATTCGTCGGCTTCTTCATTGTTTTTTGGCAACTGCATTTCTGCAATTCGCGCCATGAGTTGCGCTTTGAAGGCTTCTGCACTAAATACTTGAGGTTCTTGCGCCTCCATTTCATCTACTTGATTGGCTTGTGCCTGACTGTCGCGTTCGTTGGATGGAGAAGGAGCAGCCGCTTGAGCATCAGCAGATAATTTTTCGGCAGGATCGTTGTCTTTTTGTTGTTTTGCAGTTGTTCCAATTCCGGCTACTACACTTTGAAATGCTGGATTGGCAGTTGGATCGCGCTCGATGGACGGTTCTTGTGCGATTTCTTCCGTGGCTTCTTTTTTACCATCGGCTGGAGTTTCAGGTGTTTTTTCTTCTGTTTTTATAACTTCCTCTGTAGTTTTTTCCTCAACTGCTGGAACTTCTTGCGCAGCAGTTTGGCTATTTGAAGTAGAAGTCGTTGGATTTGCAGTAGCTACGCTGGCAGCAGAATTTGGTGTAGCAGTTGCATTTTCAGTAGCTTTTTCCTCTTGTTTTTGGGGTACGGTATTGGCGTTTTCAACTAGAATTGGCGCTTTATTTTCGGTTGCAGGTTTTGTAGTGTCTTTTGTTCCAGATTCTGCTTTTACTGGCGTTTGAGTTTCAGTAGTTGGAACAGGTTTTGTTGTAGCAACATCAGGTGTTTCTTTTTTCTGAACAAATCGATTACTTGCGCCTTGTTGCACTGTATGCGTGAGTTCATGTGCTAAAAGATGTTTTCCGTCTTGCGAATTTGGATTGTATTTTCCTTCATTAAAATAGATGTTATTGCCATTGGCGAAAGCCTGTGAGCCGAGTTCTTTGTTCATTTGAACCGCATTCGAATCGTTATGAATTCGCACCTTGCTAAAGTCGGCACCAAAACCCGATTCCATTTCTGTTTTGGTATTTTCTTGTAAGGATGAGCCACCCGTTTTACTGCTTTCTAATTTGTTTTCTATGTTAGAAGTAGCTTCCGTTTCTGCGTTGTTATTGGAGCGCATTTGAACTTCTTCCTTCTCTTCTGATGTTTTTTGAACAATAGGAGTGATGCTTTGTGCTAGCGGTTTTTCTTGAATTTCGGTCTCTTCTTTCTTCTGAACCTCTTTTGCCTTTTTTTGTTGAACAATTGGCGACGGATTAAAAAACGTATCTGCGTTATTTGGTTGTTTTTTGGCCACTACTGTATCGGCCATTTTATCGGCTTCTACCTCGTATTTATCATTTGATTTGCCTATACTCAGCTTAGCTTGTACACCAAAAAAATCCTCACTGCTTTTTTGCGGTGTTTGAGAATTTTTGGTTTTTTGTGAGAATAGGGTCATTTAGGTTAATTATTTTTATATGAAATCTGAATTGGACTTGCTTCCAATAGTTCTTTATTTCAAACTATTATTTTTTTAGAATTAATAATTATTTAAGCATTATGACTTTATCGTTTAAGCTATCAGCATATTATAAATAAGACCAATCATAAGTATCCATATCAGTTAAAGTTAGATTAGTAAAATTATGTTCTAATAAATCTTTATAAAGTTCTTCATTGATTAGCATAACTTGAGAATACTCTTGCAGTCTAAAAATGGCATTTGTCTTGACATTAGGATTCAAAACAATTTTACTTACTGAAGCGAAAAGATGAGGAAATAACTTTTTGCGCTCAAAGACTGACAATTCATGATTGACAAGACCTTCGGCATGGGGTATTTGTACTATAGAATACTTGTCAACATATTCTTTTCCTTTTTTATCAATCAGAGTAACAGGAAAACACACTAATTCTTTATAATGTTTTTTAATAATTTTAATTAAGTCATTCGAAAACATAGGCCAAAGTCTATCGGTTGATAAAAATGGTCTACTTTCCCAGTTGTCAAAATTGAGATTAAATTTAAATGTACATTTGCTTATATCTATTGTTTTTGAAGTTAAATAAATATAAACTATTTCCATATCTCTTTCAAATGGTTTTAGTTGAGCATCAACATATTTTGAATTAGTAAAATGATCAATTGTGTGATTTAAAATTGCAAATTTATTTTTCATACTGAATTTATATTTGTTGCTGAATTAGATCGTATTAGTGTATCGAAATGTGATTCTGTATCGCTCATAATGGCTAATAATGTACTAGCATTATAATTACCCGCTAATTGTGCGTCAGCAATACTTTGCCCAACATAATTTAATACTTTTATATTATATGTGGGATGTGAACCAAAGTGAATTGGTAATGAAGTAACCTTTTTACCTTCTTCGTTTGCTGGCATCATTATACCGTTTTGACTTCTATCCAAATCATAACCACCAGATCCTAAAACTAGACTTGGATTTCTTTCCTTTATTTGTCTGACTTCAGCATCTGGAATAATATGATGTGCTTGATGATTTGATTTAGGTCCACCAATTGCTGTTGCTAATCTTCCAGATACCGAGATTCTATTGCTTGCTCCTTCTTCTTCTTTTTCGATTAAATAAGGCGAAAAACTTGCTGGGTCTCCATCAGTAGAGGCTATGGGTCTAAATTCGACTGCCAACTTTATGTATCCTTCTTCAATCATATTTGGTTTTCTTTTAATTTTGAAATAACCATCACTAGCTATGTCATAATAATAATATCCTTCTGGAGGAACTCCTTCCGGATAATCTGACGAAGGTGGAAATGGAGCAGGTTCATTTTTAAGTTCTATTCCTTTTGTTGCTTTCTTTGGAATTTTTTCGGTTGTTGTTCTCTGTATATAATCAAAATCCCAAGTTTCTCCACCATCTCTAACAGAAGAGATATTAATTACCGCTGCATGATCCGTATTTACTTTGTTTTTTATAGCTTGGGCTTCTTCTGGAGTAACTTCACCTTGGTCTTTTTCTCTTTCTCCTTCTGCATGAATTTCTGCTAGAGCACCAGCAATTGGACCAGATGGAGTTGGTGCTGTTTCTGGCTCACTTCTTCCCATAATCCGATCCAACAATGCCATTCCTCTATCAACGGCTTGATTCACCAACCACGTCAATGCTTGATCCACCATTTCACGTACCGAAACAATCATTTCGCCCACTCTTCGGCCAATTCCTGAAAGTCCGACTTGATTGGCTAGGAAACCAATAACTACGGGCATTGCTTGTCCCATGGTTCGTTCTAGATAATTGGCTGCTGTGGCTACATTGCCTCGGGCTATATCGGCAACTCCGCTTACAAACGAATTTACAATTTCGAGCATTTCTCGCAAGTAGCGAATGAAACTTTGTATCGCATTGTAAAAAGCAACGGCTCCGTTAATGACTGCCATGATTCCGGTTGGATCTAGCATACTCAGTAATCGTGCTGTAATTTGACTTACAATGCGTTCCATCACAAAATTCTTCACTGCATCGAGAACGGTGTTCCAGAGGTTGCTGAGTTGTTCTTGTATTTTATCCCAAATGGCGGCCATTCCTCGTTCTTGAACATCTCGAATAAATGTCCAAATACCTTCAAGTGTATTGATTACCCCTCGAATTCGAGCCACACGTTGAGGACCGATTCGTGGATGTGCTGCTAGTTTTTCCCAGATGCGTTCCATTGAAATTCCGAGTACTTCTAAAACCCATGAAATTACCCCTTGCAAAGAAAAATCACTAAGAACGGGAACATTGGCATCTCTTAATTCGCTCATCAACCAACCTGTAACTCCGCCAATTAAGTGTGTTACTATGTTGTCAAAGAATTGAACAAACCCTTGTTTAATGGCGCGTAAAATATTTTTTAAGAATCCGATTGGATCTCTTTTAATGTCTTCGATGGCTTCTAAAGCACGAGTGATGATATTTCCGATAAGATCGAATGGGAAATTCATAATTTCGAGAATAGCCACAATAACGATTCGGACAATTTCGGCAACAAAAGCGATTAATCGCCCGATAGGTTCACCAAATTTTTCAATAATTCGTACAAAGGCATCTATTGGGTGAATCAAATCATCAATACTCATCGAATCCCAAATGTCGGTAAACAGTTGTACTATCGACTCAGGCGTCATGTTTAACGTAGCCACAGCAGCTTCAATTTCACCCACAATTCGAGCAATCGCACCCGATTCAACCATTTGTGCATATTGTTCTTCGCCGCCTTCCATCAAACTCATGAATCCGCGAATTAGGTTTGGAACCGTTCTTGGCACCACTTCTTGAGTAAATGGGTCTTTTCCTATGATTACTTTTATTAAAGAATAACCCCGCACAGAACTGGCTTGAGACGATAACCAACCCAAAAGCGATTCTTTTACGAGTTCTAAAACTTTTAAGGCAACTCCCGAGGCAAAATCCCAAACGCGTTGTAAAAATCCGCCCGCTTGAGCGGCAAGGGAAGCAAGATTATCAGCAATGTTTACCAAGTTGGCCGGTTGAATGGCGTCCCAAGCTGAGGTTATGAGTCCGCGTAATTCGCCTAACAACGAAGTAAACGTTCCTACTTGAGTATCAAGCCAATCGGCTGTTTTTTGTAACGTACCTTTTTCTCGCATTTGCTCCAACTCGGTTTCTTTTCCGATTAGTTTGAGGAAATCTTCGAGAATTTCTACAGTTGTTGCGCTTACATCTTCGTCGCGTAACGGATCGTATTTGATGATTTTTTTGATTAAAGACCACGCTTTGTTTTCGGCTAGTAAAGGTTCGGCAATACCAATTAATGCCTCTTTAATCCATGTGATTACTTGATCTACGGTTGAGCTTACAAAAGAAGTGATACGGCCAACAACCTCTTCAAATTTTTCGGTAACCAAATCAATAATGTCAGTATACGGGAATGAAACTTCTTCCCAAACTTCTTCTACAAGATCTAGAATTCCATCAATTGTTAATCCGAGTTCGCTTAGTTTTCCTTCTACCCAATCAAACACTTGTTGCAGAATTCCGTATTCTTGAAGTTTATCGAAAATCGCAGTTCCAAACGGAATCAATCCCATTAATCCTTCAATGAGATTAATAGGCGAACGTTCTACATCCACTTGTCGAAGCGGATCATAGGCTATAATTACTGTAAAAAGAGTATAACCTGGAATGTGTCGTGCTTGATTGATGATCCAATCGGGAACCAAATCGAGGAACGATGCCTGAATCATATCAGGTGCTGGAGTAACTTCTGCTTTTTTTCTGACAGTTGAAGCACCTTGTTGAACGGTATGCGTTAACTCATGCGCCAAAAGATGTTTGCCACTTTGAGAGTTTGGACTGAATTTACCTTCGTTAAAGTAAATGTTATTTCCTGTGGCAAAAGCTTGTGATCCGAGTTGTTGATTCATTTGAACCGCTTTCGAATCAGTGTGAATTTTTACAGAACTGAAATCGGCTCCAAATCCCGATTCCATTTCGGATTTAGTAGTGGAAGGAAGAATTGAACCGCCTCCTTTGGTGCTGTTGAGGTTACTTTCTAAATTGGAATTATCGGAAGGATTTGCATCACCAACGGCACTCATTTGCATTTTTTGCTCTTCTTCTTTGGCTTGAACGTCTTCCTCTTTGGCTTGAACGTCTTCTTCGACTTTAAGTTGAACAGTAGGTTTTAAACTGATTTTTACTGGGTCAACCGTGGTTGGTTCTTTTATAGTCTGAATAGTTTCATTCGATTTTTCTGGAATAGTTTTCGGTTCAACTTCTGTTTTGGATTGAACTTGCTCAGTATCAACTTCTATTTTTTGTTGAATTTCTTCTTCTTTAGAAGGAAGAAGCTGCACTAAAGGCGTTATATTTTCTGAAGTAGTTTTTTGCTGAGTTTCTGTTTGTGTTTGAAGTTGCTCGCTATCTTTTTCTGTTTTTTGTTGTATTTCTTCTTCTTTTTCTGAGGCTAACTGAACAACTGGAGTGATGGTTTCGGTTATTCCTTTTTGTTGAATTTCTTCATCTTTAGCAGTATTGAATTGTACAACAGGTAGTACATTTTCAGAAGTTGTATTTTGTTGAACTTCGGTTTGGGTTTGAAGTTGTTCGGTGTTTTTTTCTGTTTTTTGTTGAATCTCGTCTTTTACAGAGATAGTTTTTTCTTGAACTTCTTCCTTGACAGGAGTAAGCTGAACAACTGGCGTAATGGTTTCGGCAATTACTTTTTGTTGAATTTCTTTGTTCGTGTCATCCTGTTTTTGAACATCAGAAGTTAATTTCTTTTGAACTAATGGAGATGGACTGAAAAACGATTCGGTAGAATTTGTCTGGTTTTTAGAAACAATTTTATCAGCAACTTTATTGGCTTCTACTTCGTATTTGTCGTTAGATTTACCAATGTTGAGTTTAGCCTGTACTCCAAAAAAAGAATCCCTTCCTTTGTCAAAAGAGGAAGGTTTTGAAGGAGAAGCTTTTGTCTTTTGAGTAAAGGCCGACATTGATGATTATTTTAGTGTCACATTAACTTTGAAAAATCCCATGCAATATTCAGGGGATGTTAGTGTTATTGTATGTTTTCCAATTTTTAATTTCTTTAATGGAATGGATTCTTTCTTTTGTTTTTGGTCTGGATTGAGCGTTTTAATGCGTTTTCCGTCTATAATTACATCAATCGAATTACATCCTGTTATTTCACCTTTTCTAACATCGATATATTTTATAGTTAGCATATTGTCGCAATTATCTTCAGTGTAAAAAGCGTTTGGACCCAGTTGTCTTCCAAATTCACCACTCATAATTCCAGCTTCATCTTTTCGTAAACATTTTGCTTTTTTTTTGACTTGCGTTTTAGGTGTTTTTTTATCCATTTGGATTTTTTTAGAACCCGTTTGTTGCACCGTATGCGTTAACTCATGTGCTAACAAATGTTTACCGTCTTTAGAATCAGGGCTGAATTTTCCGTTATTAAAATAAATGTCTTTTCCATGGGTAAAAGCTTGTGCTCCCAATTCTTGAGTCATTTCAACAGCATTAGTGTCGGTATGAATTTTTACGTTGGAAAAATCAGTACCAAAACCGGATTCCATTTCTTGGCGCGTAGTTCCATTAAGTTGAGTTCCTTTGCCTTTTGAATTGTCGAGTTTTGATTCTAATTGATTGTTGTCAACTTCGGTTTCACTGCCTTTCTTCTGCACTGGTTCTTCTTTCTCTTCTTTCTTTTGAACCGATTCTTCCTCTTCTTTTTTCTGAACAGGTTCTTCTTTCTCTTCTTTCTTTTGAACGGATTCTTCCTCTTCTTTTTTCTGAACTGGTTCTTCTTTCTCTTCTTTCTTTTGAACCGATTCTTCCTCTTCTTTTTTCTGCACTGGTTCTTCTTTTTCGTCTTTCTTTTGAACGGATTCTTCCTCTTCTTTTTTCTGCACTGGTTCTTCTTTTTCGTCTTTCTTTTGAACCGATTCTTCCTCCTCTTTTTTCTGAACTGGTTCTTCTTTTTCGTCTTTCTTTTGAACAGGTTTTTCGTCTTTTAACTCCTGCTTTTGAACAGTAGAAATGGTGTCGGAAATTGGTTTTTGTTGTACTTCCTCTTCTGCTTTTGATTGCAAAAGTCCGCCAGTAGCATTTTTATTTACAACTTTATCTGCAACTTTATCTGCTTCAACTTCATATTTATCGCCCACTGTTCCCGTTTTCAGTTTGGGTTGAATTTTTGGACTAAAGAAACTATCTGAGGTAGTAGTTCCCTTTTTTTTCTGTTCAAATGCTCTCATTGTTACTCGTATTTACCATTCGGTATAAATTATTTTTTCAATCCACGGAATCTTCACAATACTGATATTCCACGGAATTTTATCAAGCAGTATGTCTTGTGTTTTTTTCTCAATAGTCAGTTTCGGATTAGCATCCATACTGTCTAGTTTTCCTTCTCGCTGTAAGAATTCGCTACGTAAAATGTCGGTAGATGAGTTTTTTAAAGTGGTCCAATGGCTCACAACAGCAGTTAGTAATTCTTCTACATGATTTTTTTGATATTCTTCAATGTCAACTTCTCTTTTTATAGGATATTCTAGAGGTAATCCGCACAAAAATTTCTCAAAAAGCATGGTGTATTCATAATCTTGCTCTTGTTTGGTTGCCGCGAAATGTAAAATATGAACCGCTAATTCTTTATTGATGATTGTATTCTTTTCATCCAACAAATTGCAGTTTTGAAACAACATTTTTAGAAATGGATGGAGTAAAATTAATCCAGCATTTTCTACATATACCCCTTTTTTCAGGAGTTCTGAATTAGTGTAATTGTCCTCGAGTGATTCGGAGTTTTGATCATTTGCATCGAGTTCCGAAACCGAATCTATTTTTTTGTTATTTACAGCTGTATTTTCTTTTAAATTTGAGTTGGTTTCAATTGAAGAAGCTTCATTATTGGATGTATCTTGATGATTGCTTACTGAATGTTCAATTGAACTTTTTTGCTGAGTTTCGATAGTGCTTTCAGTTACAGTAGAAGTGGTTTTTTCACCCATGATTCCCTTTTCGGGGTTGTTTTCTAAATCACTATTTACTGTCGTTTGACTTTGATTGTTACTATCTTTTGCTTCTGATTTTTCTATTTCGGAAGAGTTTTGATTTTCCGAAATAGAACTCAAAGTTTCCTTGCTAGTTGTAGTGTTCGTAGAAGTCAACTTTTCCTCAGATGTAGCAGTAAGTACAGTTTTACTAATAGGAATAAACAGTCTTAATTCGCGAATGAATTCACTAAATGAAAACGGCCACAATTGTAACTTTTCATCATAAAAAGACAAAATATTTTCAGCATCATTAGTTGAAAGATAGTTGAAAAATGTTGTCCAAAATTCTTTTTTAAATTGAACTGATTCTGTTGAAAGTAGTTTGATGATTTTGTTTGTTGAAATCGTAGCAACATTATTTTGGCTTCCTTTTTGTTTTTGCGAGGAAAGAAATAGAGCAATTTGACTGTTGTTGAACTGACTTAATAGTCTTTTTTGAACATCTTTATTTGAAATTTGTATACGAAATTGTTCTTTAAAATTGGAATCACTTACAATTTCAGAAAGATTGTCATTACTGAAAAAGTTTCCATCCGATTTTGAAATCCACCACGGCATTCGACCATGAGTAAGAAAATAAAATAAGGTATTTCTCTTTTTTCCAATTTCCGAAACTAATGTATTCACTTCATTTGAAGAGTTTTCTAATTTTAATTCTTTAATTGCATTTTCTAATTTTTTTTGAAGTTGTTGTTTTACTTCTTCTTTGAAATCCGATTTAAAAGTATAATCTACATTGCTTGTGTTTGCATCAACAGAAATGTTTATTTTTTCGATTTGTAGGATTTCATTTTCACCAACATACAATCCGTTGAGTTCCTTTTCTATGAGTGGCAATAGTTCATTTTGAATAAAAGCATTGCTGTTATTTTTTAATGAATTAGCTACTTTCATAGAATTGGTGTCTATTTCGACAACTACTTTTTGGATGATGTGATTGCTAGTAATCATTATCGCGTTTTATTTTTTTATGCCTTTTAGAATCATTTGAATTAATATGCCCAGTTTCGAATTATCATCTCTTTCTAAAAGATATTCTACAAAGAATTTTTGAAACGAAGCCGTATTTAAACTACTGCCATTTTGATTGAAAGAATTCAAATGATTATCAATACGACTTGAGAATTCCTCTAAAAAGTTGACAAGCTTGTCTTCATCCTGACAGCGAATTATATTTAAAATTAACTTAAGTACAATTTTATACCACTGAATGGACATCAACTTGATTTCTTCTTCGTCAGAATTCAAGATATCATCACGAAGAAGTTCTAAGAATTCTACTAAGAAACTTAAGTTTTCGTTTTTATCACCACTCAGATAACTCGTAAACACCTGTTTGTAATTTTGAAAAAACTCTTTTACTACAATAAATCCTTTATTATCAGCATATTTTTCAAGTATTGAATTATCTTTTTCACTAAGTTTTTGTAACGCTAGTTCATCTCTTTTTAGATACGATTCACTCAACAAAAAGCAAACAGGCATTTTTTTAGAAACGTCAGATTTTCCACATTTTCCATCAAATGATAGACGAATGTCAATCAACTCGCTCGAACCTGTTAAAGAACCTTTTGGTATTGGAACACCAATTGTTATCTCTTTTTTATCGATTGCTTTATCGTTTATAGACCAATTATAGACATCATTACTGCTGATTAATGAGCTTGATAGTTCAATGAATTTTTTATCAAAGTCAAAATTTTCGGTAATGTCGGCAAGTAAATTATTGTTAACAGTAATGGTTTCTGTAAAGTCAATTCCATTTACAGTAAAAATGATCTCTTTTGGCTTATTGAACGAATCATATTTATTACCGATTAACAGATTATTGTCTTTTATATCCAATCCTTGATTATCATTTTTTAAACTGACTGAAGCATTAGATGGACTCACATTGAAACCTATGGCCGCAACAGTTTTACTAAAACAAATTTCATTAGTGTCTAATTTGAAACTTGGCGGATTATCTTCAATAATTTGTTCAACAACAAGTTCCTCTGTAGAAGAAATCAAACCACAAACACCAGTATCAATGGTAAGTTGAATGAGATGGGTGCCCGGTTTTAAGTCGATGGTTGTACTAATTGTTTTACCTTCTCCCACAACAACATCATCAACAGACCATGTGTAGTTACCATCAGCAACATTGGTTGTCGTGGACAAAGTGAGTGACTTTAATGCAGGAGAATAGTTTGGATTAATCTCAATGGTATTTGGTTTTCTATGAATGGTTAAGGTTTGGGTGACATCTTCATTATTTACTTTAAAAGCAATCGGAATGTTGAACCTGCTAAATTTCTTTCCAATAACCACGTGACCATTTACTACTGAAACACCATCGATAATTTCGCTTACTGTTAAAGTAGCATCTGTTGGGATTACGGTGAATGGAATTAGTAACGGTTCGTTGTTAAAGCAATGTTTTGGTTCAATTGTCAATCCAACTTCAATATTGATGGTAACACTTTTTTCGGCTGTAATTTGACCACAAATTCCTTTTTTGATGCTCAGTAAAATGTCAAATTTATCAGATTTTTTTACAGGAATATCAAACGATTGTTTGGTTGTTGTTTCACTTTTTCCGTTGATTGTCCAAGTGTAGTTTCCGTCTTCACTTTCAGTATTACTGCCAATGAATAATCTTTTTTTGTTGGCATCAAAGTCAGTATTTATGATTAGCTCTGGTTTTTTGTTGATGGTAATAGTAGAAGACGTTTCTTCACCATTAATCAAGAAATGAATGGGTTCACCAAAGAAATCGAAACTAGGTTGGAGTGTGATTCCGTTATCAAAAACGGCTATTCCTGGTAGCTCTTTTGCCAACGTAACAACTGAATTGGAAGGAGAAACCAAAAATGGAATAGTTACTACTTCGTCATTTTTGGGATCAAAACAATATTCGGGTATGATTTCAAGGCTTAAAGTGATGTCAATTTCTAAAGTAGTACTAGTTGTCAATTGACCACAAAGTCCTGAATCTAAAATTAGACTTGCTATTATGGTTTCTGATTTTGTTTGAACAAAACTTACTTTTTTAGTTTTTCCTAAAGCGATTTCGTTAACATCCCAAGTATAACTATCGTTGGAACTGGTTAGAGAGCTTTCTAAAGTTACTGTATTGGTTTTAGCATCGAAACTAAAAAGTATTTCGAGTGTTGGTTTTTCGGTTACGGTAAGCTTAGTAGAGACACTTTTTCCGTTTACAAGAAACTCAAGAGGTGTATTAAAGGTATTGAAATCAGACGTAAAAGAGATTTTTCCGTCTTTTATTTCGACTCCTGAAGGCGAATTTACAATAGTTATTTCACCATCAGCAGGAGTGACTTCAAAATATACATCGGAGTTTTCTGTATTTTCTACATCAAAGCAAACCGTATTCTTTTTTAGAGAAAGCATCACAACCGATTCCATTACAAAGTTTACGGGAACACAGTCAGAGCAACATAAATATGGCAGAGAGAAATCGGCAATTACACGAGTACTGTTTCTGATTTTTCCACCTTCAAATACTAAAATATAGGTTCCGCCATTGGGAACACCACATAAATGTTCCATTCCAGGATGTTTTTTTACATAATTCTCAAAAAGTAACGAGTCTAAAATTTTCTTTTTTCGGTCAATAACTTCTTGAAATATAGTTTTAAGATAGTCCGCAGAACAGCAGTTTTCTTTTAATCGGCTGATTAAGTTTAGATAGCTTTCTTCAAATCCTAATTTGGTGTATTTATCAATAGGATTGTTGAGGTTTGAATTGATAGAATTGAAGCTCTTTTTTACTAGATTACACAAGTTGGTTAATGCCGTTGAGTAATTAGAAAGTAACGCTTCATTGATTTGATCAATTGTGGTTGGAATGTATAATGAAAGTGCTTTTATAGAAGCAGCTATGCGTAATGGCGTTTCCAATCGCATTTCTCTATCGGGTTTGGACCATTGGTCGTAATCGGGAATTTTTTTAACTGCTTCGGCTTTCAATAATGAACTATAATCACTTTCCGAAAGCGGATATTTTATGTTAAATACCTCAGTTATAATACTACCTAAATCTTCAGTGTCGTCGAGTATAGAAGCTTCAAATTCCATCAAACCTTTGATGAACTGAACACTTTGAGTATTGTTTTCTATTGGAATATATTCTTCTTGGAAAACTATTTTTTGTGATTCTTTTGTTGTTGTTTTTCCTTTTGGAGCGGTTTCTGCTTTAATTGGAAAAGCAGTTGCCATAGCAATTGAAGTGGTGCCAAAAGTTCGAGGCGATTTTTCAATTACTTTTTTAGGAAGTTTGTCAAAATAATTATGTCCGCCTTTGTCTTTTATACTAAACCCTGATAAAAATTCGATGGCTTCTTTATAAAGACACTCTTGATCGATTTTCCAAGAAGAAAGATGCATTTGTAAATCTTTGAATTGACAGTCATACTCTTGAAGATCAATATCTTCTAGTTTCATGTCAATACTCAAGCATTTAACATCAAAATTAAGACCTTTAGACAACCTGATTTTTTCAATTTCTGAAAATGCAGTTTTGTACTCTTTTCCGTGTGCATCTTCAATTCTGAAAAAATTAAACGGTTCCAAATTGTACGATAATGGATCTTGTATATGAGGATCGTTTGAAAGCAATGATTTATGATAACTCAAGTTGTTTTTTTCTTTGAATGCAACTGTTTTGTCATAATCCCAGTAGCGAATGAGTCTTCTGGGCTGATTATAATAAACCGGAATTGCTTTTTTTCCGAGTTGTGCATCTAGTTTTGAAGGAGTAATCTCAATGGCATCATTTGTAATTCTGGTGTCAAATTCATTTAGCATATAAAACATACGCGAAAACAAATAATTAATTCGGGCGCTGTTCTCTACATCATCAGAAAGTATGTGCGATTTGTAGAAAGAGTGTCGATACGAATCTTTTTCTTCTGTTGAAGGTTTTACCAAACCTAATAGCAAATGTTTTGGAAAAGCATTAATATCAGGATTGCACAGTACGTTGGTGTGATTAACCAGTTCTTTTATTTCGGAATAGGTGTCCATTAAATCTTTGAGTAAATCGTATCTGTATTGTACGTCATCGTTTTCAGCTTGAAAAATGCTAAAAAGTTTATTGAGATCAGATTTAAAGAAATCTCCACTGAATTTAGATGAACGTTTAAGCAATCTAGAAAAAACTTTTTTTAGTTCTTCGCTTTGACTAGTGATGATTCTGTTGTACGCTTTAGTTAAATCAGATGAACTATTGATTTTATCAAGCATTACTCTTCGTAAGCGTATTTCTGGCAATTTATTTAAATCGGCATCATCTTCATTAAACTCTTTCCAAATGCTATCAGTGCGGTTTACAAAATCATCAACATCACTTTGTCGCAGTAAAAGAACTCTCAGGTGGTTTACTTCTTCATTTCCTTGGTTGTCGCAGTCAATTCCGCTGCATGTTGAAGGTTCTTTTCGATAACTTTCTAAATACAGAACTACAACAAATTTTTCAATATCAGTAATTTGGTTTAAGAGAAATTGATTGGATTCTAAACTTGGTGTTCCGTCGATTTTTTCAGGAAGAATTTCTAAAATAGGCAGTATAGCATCGTTGTTTCTAAACGGCAGATATTTGGCAAATGAATCGGTAAAAGGCGTAAAAGATTTATAGGTGATTTCCGAGAAATCAATACTTGAAAGTTTTTGTTTTGTTCGAGTTTTTTCCTCTGTATTATCAGAATCTTTAACCAATTTAATCAAATCACCATCAGTGGTAATTCCGTTTCCTTGTGTAATGACAATTGCGTCTTTTGCAGCGTTTAAACTAACTTTAAAGCCGCAGGCAATTCCCGTTCCTAACAAGAAAACACGACTCAATCTGTCTTGATCTTCAAAAAAATCAATTGTTTCATTGAGTTGATAGTGCGTTAGTACTTGTTCTTTAGCATAGCTGTGGTATTGTGTGGTGATTGTATTGAGTTTTGTTGCCATGACTTTTATTTTTATATGGTTCCTAAATTGGTTCTTCCTAGTATTATTTTTCCTGTTATATCGTCTGTTTCATCAGTACAATCAAACAGTTCTCCGACATTGTATATTGAATTTAATTCGCCTAATGCTTCAATAAATTCAGGCAAATGATCTTGTTTGTCATTGCTCTTATCCAATAAGAATTGTTTGAATGTTTTTTCAAATCGGAGTAAATCATTCTCAGCATCATCAACATTTCCTTTTCGGTGACCAATCCAGCAGATTTTTCCTAAAATATGGGATGGAATTTCTTGTCGGATGATGTCTTCAGCAAAATTTCTAAAATCTACATCCGAGAAGCGATAGGTATAACCAGGCAAAACAACACTGATTTTAAACGAGTACGGATCAGGAATGCAGCATTCTTCTGAGCAATCATCGATGCAAATTGGCATGTAATGATTACTTGTTGTTGTAGGATTGTTTTCTGGAAGCAACAAAAGATGTTCAACCAAAAAGATGCCTTCATCAAATTCCCGTTTAAAGAAACTGATGAGTTGTAGTATCGCGTTTTGAGTTTCTTCTAAAGTGTCAAATAACTTGTATTGTCGAGCAATGATTCGGTCTGGATTACTTAAATCCAATTCGAATTTCGGATTGATGATGTGAAATGAATAGCGATGAGAATCCGATTCAATCACCTCAAAAGTTTCCATTACGGTATCTGAGAAAGGAATTCCATTGTCTCTGTTTTTGATGAGTGTTGCAAAGCCATTTTCAATATCACTTTCGATAGTGTGTTGAATTTTATCGATGGCTGTGTTCATTTCTTTGATTGCATCAATTTCACTCGGGTAATTTTCGGTTGCAGTTAAGATTATTTTGTTTTTAGTATTTCGGATTCTCCATCGGAATTTGATTCCCGGGATTTCGGAAGTTGGATGGTAAATTTCATAATGAAGGTTGGTTAGGTTTCGTCTTTTGATGCCTTTTTTTCCATTAGGTGTACCATCCATTTTTATTCCTAATAATCCAGCAATTCGGTTTTCTAATCCACTAACATTGAAAGTGTCCCAGAGATTGATAGGCGATTGTTTATAATAATTAAGAGCACACGCACGGTGCGAACTAATCGTGTCATAATTAGATAAAAAATCAGCTTTATTTTGTAAGATAATAGCATCGGAGTTAGTTCCGTAAAGCGATTTCATCAAAAAACTATATTCGCTAAACCGTTCAGCAAACCGAGCAATCAAATGATCTTTTAATTGATTTTGTCTTTTGATGGAATTATCCAAATGACCAAATAAATCTTCATTCAACATATTTTCATCCGTAAGATTATAGTTTTTAACCAAGTCTTCGACTCCTTTTATGTCTGTTACTGCCTGTGTAAAATAGGTTTTTGGCAAATCATTGTTGATGGAAAGTAGTTTTTTTACGTTACTTAAATGTTTGAAATAACTGGTCAGAATTTGATCAAAAAAGAGTAAGTATCCTTTGAGTTGTTTTGCTTTTGCTTTTCGTTCGGCTGACACGGTTTCAGACAATCCAATTTCCCCAATTCCGTATGTTTCGGGGAAATTGTGAGTAACGCTAGTGTAGGTATCTGAATTATAATCGATTCCGTAAGGAACTTTAAGCTCTTTGTTTTCGGATGCTTTTGATTGTTTTTCTAAATCATCTTTTTTTAATTCGGCACGATATTCATCTACTTTAGTTTTATCAATATTGACTGGAAGAACACCTTTTTTAAAATTGAAAGTGCTTTTATTACATAGTTTTGGTTTTTTGTTTTGAGGAATGCAAAGGTTCCAATTGTCAGTAGTACCTTCTTCCTCATCACAATTATTGATAGAAATAGCGCTGATTACTCTCACACCATCAATGCCCATGATGATATTGATGATGTCTGAAAGTCGCACTTCGGTTCGCAGTGAAGACGATTCCAATTCGGCATTGTCTATAAAACCATTATTTAATAGCGGACCTTCAAAGATTTGATCGCTGGTGTACATTTTATCGGTCATCTCTTGGAGCGAATAAAACTGTACGGATGGCGCTAAGTATTTTTCGAGTTCAATCGTGATCAGTGCTTGCACCATTTCTTCGTCGGCATCGGGATCAATTTCAATTTGAGCGCACACCGAAATAGGATGAATATCAACCTCTTTTATTTCCTCAATATTCTCACAAAGATTTCGATTTTGATGGTATTTTTCTTTGATTTTTTCGTGTAAGGTTTCTTCCCAAACTTTTTTTCTCAAAATCTCTTCGTTGAAATGTTCTTTTTTATCTGGATTTTTTTGTGAAGAATTGACTTTATGCAGTCTTGCTTTTTCTACATCAATATCGTCTTGATTAATGTCGAAGTCAACTAAAATGGTGTAGAATCCTTTTACATCCGTTTCTTTAATAAAGTTTTCAGCAGACAAATCTTCTTTATTGAGCGATATCTTCCCTTCTTTACAATCTACGTACAGTTTTTTCGTTGTGGTTTGTATCCAACAATTTTTGATGCGACTTGGATCGAGATCGATTAGTATTTTTCTATAATCAAAAGCGGTTAAAGCCTTGTTGGGTAGTATTTCTGAAGCGGAAAAAAATTGGTTTTCAAACGAATTGATTTTGTCATTACTGAGCAAATCATTAATGGGAAGATCGATGCGCATTCCTAAGTCGGTTATGGCATACGACAACACTTCTAAAATGGTTATTCCTGGATCGTGCGTGTTGTAGTCGGTCCAAAATCGACTTCCCAACGATTGAATGTATTCAATTCCTTTTTGACGCAAGAAATCGAAGCTCAAATCGTCATTAGAACTCACATTTTTAGGGATGGTTATGTGTTTATTTACATTTGACATTCTTCTTTGGGTTCAGGAGTTGTGGTAGTGCATTTTTTAATATCGGTGCTAATTTTATGCTCTTTGGCAGAGACTAAAATTGATTTTGGATCGCTTGGCGCAACTATTTTATCGGATAGTGAATCATTTTTCAGTAATTTGACATCTTGTAAAAAATCGACATATTGTAATTCTTCGATGTATTTTATCAATGAACTGATGTGAATACTTACGCCAAAGTTTATTGGAATTTGAGTGTCAAATGCCCAAGGCGATAAAAATTTTGTGATGTCAGTATTGAGTTGTTGCGAGTAAAAGTTGACGTCTAAGCCTGCATTGAATTGCACAACCAAATCTACTTTTACTTTTTCATAATTGGGATTAATTACGAATGTGGTAACGTGCATCGAGTTTAGTTTTGAGATGAAACTATTCACTTTGTTGAGTGTAGCTGTGCTTACTCGTGGTTCGTAAATGTCGAATACGTTTTTCTTAACGGTATCCGGAATCACAACTAAAGTCACATTGCCTGGTGCTTGATAGGACTTTTCAGAAGTGTGATTCAAACATTTTACTTTGTACAATTCGGGAAATTCTTGTAAAATAATATGTTCGTAATCCCACATAGAAACGGCTCTGTTTTTATGACGGAAACGTTCGCTGGTTCTGCGGTAATAATCTTTATCCGATTCGGTAGGTTTATAATCAAAGCTACTGTAGGGTTGAGTGACCGATTTTACGGTACTAATTCGTTCGATTAATTTGGATATGGTTTCGGCTTCAATTCCGGTTTTTAAATGAGTTAAATCATTTGAATTGTCTTCAAAAACTGCTTTTACAACTTGGGTATGGATGCCAATAATTTTACAAACTACATCGTAATTTTTATGCATTTTGGCTTTTAACCAAACTAAGTTTTTAGGTAAGATTGTGTTGTCTTTAGTTGCTTCTTTGGGTAAGTTGAATTTGAATATTCCCGATTGAAGCAAATTGTCGGTTTCATTCAGCAAAATGTCTTCGTATTGGAGCGTTTTCCATTCGTTATTCCCTAAAATGGACCATTCAATTTTTTGTCTTCCAACAAATGATGACGCAGTTGGATTTTCACTTCCTTCTAAAACTTGAAACAAAAGAGTTATTTGCTCTAGTTCGTTGCTGTTTTCTAATCCAATGAATAGTTCTCCTCCAATGCAATACGTTGGAACTAAGTAGGAATCAGTTGTTGTTACAAATTCCAATTGCGATTTAAGAAAACTATGCTCTTCAGAATAACCATACGGATGAATATGGAACAATTTACCTGTATTGGCTGAGTAGATTTCTTCTATGTTTGAATCTGTATCTTCTTTGAAATTAAGGGTTTCAGTTGCTGTATAATTAAGGGTAATGCTTTCTGCTAATGGAGTGTAAGGTTCGTTTGGAATAATTGGTGCTTTTTTTCCAGAAGCCAATGCAATGGCATATATTTTTGGGTATAAATTGTGTAAAAAAGAGGTGTTGAGTGTGAGTTTGAACTGTCCGTTTTTTTGGGTTATGTAGTCGCTATTGGGTATATGAAGTTCGGTGTAAAAAGTATCGGATTTGCGAGTAAATAAGATGAGACTAGTGTCTAGAATAACTTCAGACGAATGGTTAGTTAAAAGAGCCAAGTTGTATTTGAAGTATTCATTATTAGTTACAATTGGTGTTTGATTGGAAGAAGCTTTGATTTCCACTTTTTCTACATCAGCAGTAAGGATGCGATCAGTACTATCTTCTTCCTTCTCTGATTTTGAAGTTTTGGGAGTAGTAGATTCTTTAACAAATGCTGCTATATAAGAGTTGATGCTAATTTCATCGATGAAGGATTCTAAATATGCTTTGTAATGTTTCTTGAAACTATCGGGCGTATTTTTCCAAACAATGGTTCCATCTATGGTTGTCCAATTTTTACCAAAACATTCTTCGTGTTTGAAGTAAAAATTAGAACCTTCCATTGGGATTGTAGAAAACGGATAAAACGGTTTGGAGGCATTTAAAACACTATTGTCGTTTTCTATTTGAATATTTTTTATTTCTTTAACATCAACATTTATGATAATGTTGATGAGTTTGTTTTGTGTCAAGGATTTGTATAACTCGTATCCATCGTTATTTTCAGTTTTAAAAACGAATTTGGCAATGGGCAACTCCGAATTGAACTCTTCTCCATATACTTTCGAATTGTAATTGGTTATTGCATCAACATTTTTATCCAATTGTAGCGTAATTGTCATAGTTTTCTCCACAACTGTTGGAGCATACTTTGATTCGGTTACAATCGGATTCACCTCGTGCCATTTTTTGGCTGTTGTTAGGTAAACGGAAGTATTTTGTGTGATTTGGTCTGAAGTAATGTTAGTAATGTCATTTTCAAAAGTAAAAGTGAATTCAATAGTTCTAATTCCTTCTTCCAAAGAAAGAATAGGAGCGGAAACAGCAAAACCAAGTGTAGCAAAGGGTAATTCGTTTGGGTTTTTAGCGTCGTTGGTATATCCAAAAGGCCACCATTGATTGTTTTCGTCAGGAAAAACTTTTCCTAATCCATCATACGAATTAGCGATTGGACTGGCTACAATTTTATTGTTTTCAGTTTGTTTACTATCGTTATGGTGATAGATGTTTTTTAAAGCGCTGACAGTAGTTTTGTTGGCAATTAATTCTTCAGTTGAAGAGTAAATTTTGGTTTTTCCATTGGCATCTTTTCCGCCATTAAATTTGGTTTTGGCATCAATTTTTTGTTGGGTTGCATTTTTAGCCAATTCAAAAATCATGTAGACTTTATCGGGTGTTGCGGGTAGCTTATCAATCTGAACAATTTTTTCTAAATAGAAATCAAGATGCTTTTTTGTGAGTCCGTTAAATCTTTTTTTACTTTCTTCTAGTAGCATTAAAAAAGTAATAAATAAGGTAAGATGTGGTGTTACACTTCCTTCTTTTGTACCTTTTTCTTTATGGTCATTGATTATGCTGTTGATGCTGTCTTTTATTCGTTTAAGTTCAAGTGGTTTTATGTAGTTAGGATTTTTGTCTTCCAACTTGAAAAAATCAAAAAATGACTTCCAATCGCTTTCTGGTGTTGTGTTGTTGGTAGTTTCAAAATAATTGACGTGTTTAGCAAAGTTGTAGGCAAACAAAATCCAATCGGCAACTTCAAATTCTTGTAACTGAATTTTTTCTGGTTGTAAGGCATCAATATAGCGTTGTTTTTGGTCAACACCATTTTTTGTTAAGACACTTACTATTGAATTGCAATTACTCATTTTTTGCTTTTTTATAAATTAGTTCCTTCTCCGATGTAGTAGGGATAAACCATGTTAATTCTCGAGTTAGTAGCTCTTATTCTGTAGTCTATAATTACTAACAATTCGCCATTTAAATCATCGCCTTGTGTGATGTCAACTTTTTCTACATCAATACGAGGTTCATAATAGAGTATGGCTGTTTTAACCAAATCAGCAACAAATGTTTTAAGGGTTAAATCTAATTTGTCAAACAATAATTCGTCCAAATTACAACCATATTTAGGTTGCATAATTCGCTCGCCTACTTTAGTAGAAAGTAAGATTTCTAAACTACTTTTTATATCATCTTCATCAGATAGCATAACAACTTCATGAGTTGAAAGTTTGAATTCAGGAGGAAAACTCCATCCGATTCCTAAAAAGGCTTTATCATTTTCCATAATTATCCTATTAAAACAGTTGGTAATCCTGCGGCAATTGTACCACCATGTGAAGTTGAATCGCCCATCCTAGCAGCTGGTTTTCCGCCAATTAAAACAGTCGATGATCCTGCTGCAATAGTGTCTGGTGGACCAACACATACCGCCATATCGCCAACGCGGGCTGCGGGTGTTCCTCCAATCAAAACGGTTGGTTCGCCCGCTGGTAAAATTGGTCCGCCCACATGTGGAACAGTTCCGGTTACCATAGGACAAACGTGCATATCTGATATTCGTGCTGCTGGTGTTCCCATACTTTTAATTTATTTGAACAAGGCTTCCTTTTAAAACCGCGGTGGCACTCGATGACATTTCGACTCCAGCACTTCCTTCAGCTTTAAACTGCGCACTCGCTTTGATGTTAACATTGGTGCCTTCAATAGTGACATCTCCGGATGCAATTAATTCGATGTTTCCAGCACTTTCCATTTTTATTCCAGCACTATCGATAGTGATGATGTTTGAATTTTCATCTTCAATTACTATTGAAGCAGCATCTTCATCGAGTGTTATTTTTTTTCCGGCCGGAGTTTGAATCAAAATGGATTTTTTTTCGTCATCAAAAAGAAGTTTCATTTCACTTCGGGTGATGAATCCTTTTTGATGATTATCATCGCTTGCTGGAATTGGCGAAGGTTTTCCGCTGCTGTGAAGCATGCCGAGAACGATGGCATTATTAGGGTCTTCATTAATAAAACCAACAATCACTTCATCTTCGATTTCGGGTCTAAAAAAAGCACCTCTATTTTCTCCTGCATCTAATGAAGCCACTCTACACCAAATTCCTTGCTCTTCATTATTGATGATAGGAATTTTGACTAAAATGCGGTCTTCTCCATCAGGATCTTCTTGAAGTTGAGTTACAACTCCAATGTGCAATCCTTTTATGGCAGGAATAATTCCGGAAGCAGAAGGAGTATTGATGTCGTAGGTTTCAGAAAACCATTCCGGATTTAATCCAAATTGCGCGTCAATGGTCCAATTTCCGTCTGTAATTTGATGGCATATACCTGTAATGTAGGCTTTTCCGTTAAAACGATCGCCAACTCCTTCTAGAGTGATTATGGTATTTGGTTTTACGGCAGGAATACCTTGAAATTTTGCTCGACCGCGAACTTTAGATAGTTGTTGGAATAGCAGTTTGGCATCGGCCCAATCTTGTAATTCGGTATCAGTTACTTTCCCGCCGTGGCGAAGTTCAAAGTTCTCTAATTCGATAGTGGAGGCTAAATCAGACGATGATAGATTTCCATTTAAACTTACACCAGGATCTTTAGCCTCAATTTCTAAAAGTTCTTGATTGGAATAATCCCAACTGTAGGATGACACTTTTGAGTATTGGTTACGAGCATCAATTTCGGCATCAAAATCCAATAGCGATGCACCATAAGTAACTGTTTCTATTGATTGCGAGGATAGATCAGGTTTTTTGATGCTTATTTTACCATTTTCAACGAAGCATAATTTTCCGTTAGCTTGAGCTCTTGAAACGATAAAATCCCAATCGGAAGTATTGTACTGTACTAATTCTTTATGACTAAAATTTGTAGCTTCAATGTCTTTTTCAAGTCCGTATTGACTAATAATCTCATCAAAAACATCGCTGTCTTTAGCCTCATAAAAGTAGTTGCTTTTTCTGCCGATGGTGAGTTTTACAGCTTCATCTTTACATTCGATGATCAACAAAGAAGAGTTTCCTTTTATTTTTAGGGAGTGTTTGATGACCACGCCTTTATAAATAGTTTCTTCATCAGAATGATAGCCAGCAGTTATTTCTATTTTCTTACCTGGAATTAATAGCTCTTCATTACTTAGTTTAAAATCTCTAGCTGAAGCATCACCATCAATAAGAATAATTTGAGCCATAGGAATACGGTTCACCTCGTTTTGAACCACAATACTTTTAGTTTGATAGGTTTTAGACAATTCTTCACCTTCCACTAAAATTTTGAATGTTACTAAGTCGGCGCTTTGACTTGTTTGTATGACTCCGGTATTATTCATTTAGGATTGCTTTTGTAAGGGTGGAAAATAGATTCGTTGACCTGCTTCTAATTTTCTGAAATCGATCAAGTTATTCACTTTTGCTATTTCCAAATAATATTTTGAATCACCATATATTTTGAACGTCATTAGCGGAAGAGTGTCGCCTTCTTTAACAATTCTGTAATGGGTTAAATCGGGTGATTGATTGTTTTCCTTGGCGGCTCTTAAATTTTCTTCAACGACACCTTTGAATTTGGCTTTAGCAACGGCTCTAATTGGAGTTCCATCTGATTTAAAAAGTTTAAATTCGACGCTCATTTCAGTTAAAGAACCTTTAAAAAGTAAACTTCCCCACATTATTTTTAAGTAATTGGGTTTGTGTTCTTGACCGTTGTACTGCAGAATTACTTTTTTAAATTTTTCGATGTCATCAATTACACCGTCTTCCAAACTTTCTGCTCCGGTGATTACGCCAGTTCGATCAAAAATGAAATCGAGTTCCAGTTCTTCAGGAGCAATTCTGCTGAAAGCGAGAGGAGCGCTACTAGTACCTGGTGCTTGATCTTCGTTTTGTAGAATCTTGTAATTGAAAGTATAATGTTCCGGGTTTATTAAAGTTGAAAACGCCGGAATATCTGTAATCTCATTTTCAAATTCAGCATCGCTAAAAGCTACAATTTTCAGTTTTTTTAATTCACCCATAATTACCGTTCTTTTTGACGTTCAATAATTTGCATTACTTGATCGACACATTCTTCTACAACATCTTTTTCGTTGTTGTTGGAGCTTGGCGCTGGTTTTGATTCTTCGTTTACATTAATTTTAATGTGAAGTTCTTTGATTTCTATTGGCATTATTCTTTTCTGTTTAAAAGGAAATAGTTATAGGTGAGCTCAAAACTTTCGACTACTAGCTTGCTTTCTTCTGCGTTAAAATCTTCTACAGACCATTTAACAGGAAAAGCATGAATCACTTTCCAGTATTGTAAAACTTCGTGTTTTTCGTTCAAGAGCATGATAATCATGTTGACAGGTTTAAACTCAAAATTCTCGATAGCATCTTTGCACCAACTGATTACTTTTGAATCGATTAATAGTCCTCTTTTTAAGACTAAATTTGGATACTTAGTTTTAACGGGTAGTTTATGCTTGAACCTGTTTTCTCCACCTTCGGCAATCTCTTCTGTTTCAATATCTACTGATAAGCCTGATACTGATTGAAATTGATGATCTTTAGCATCAGTACCAAGGCCTTCAAATTCTACTGAGAAATGAAATCCTACAGGTGGATAATATTCTGTAGGATGACTTTTAGCCATGATTAATCATTTTGAATCGATAAACCTTCGTGAACTAACTCCATTGATTCGATAGCAACTTCGTTTCCGTCTGCTTTTAAATCGGTCGATTGTACTTTAGTTGGCCAAGCATTTTTTACTTTCCAAGTAACTACTGGTTCGTGTTCTTCGTTCAAAAGTTTTATAGTGATGTCTCTTCGTTCGATAGTGTTCAGTTTTACAGTGTTCCACCAAGCATAGTATTCATTGTCACTTTTAAAAGTTCCTCTTTTCATAGTAATGTTTGAAAACTTTTGCATGCCAGGCATCTTTATTTTGCTGTATTCTGGGCTAGCACCTTGACGGTATTCAATAACTTCGGTTTCAATATCTAATCCGGATACTTCTGTGAAGCCAATTTTTGTTCCACCCCAATCCACTGAGAAATGAAACTTTGATAATGGATATGTACTCATAATTTTATTTTTTACGTGTTAAAATTTGTTTTAGTTGTTATGCTTCTTGCATTTTGTGTGAAAATTTCAGAACGATGAATTCGGCTGGACGAACAACTGCCATTCCAATTTCTATAATCAGATAACCATTTAAAATATCTTCGGCTGACATGGTTTGACCTATGCCAACGCGAACGTAAAAAGCTTGTTCTGGTTTTGCTCCAGTTAATGCTCCAGCTCTCCATTGTAGGGTCAAGAAGTTTTCTATCATGGCACGAACTCGAATCCAAGTATTAGCGTCATTAGGTTCAAAAACAAACTGTTCAGTTGCTTTTTTAATTGATTCTTCAGCCATATTAAAGAAACGTCGAACTGAAACATAACGCCATTCGTTATCGTTTCCAGCTAAAGTTCGCGCACCCCAAACCAAATTGCCTTTTCCTGTAAAACTTCTGATAGCGTTGATGGATTTACCAGCAACAGTGTCGATGTTTAGTCCGTCTTGTTGCGTGTTAGTAATTTTAACCGTTGGTTTGATTACATAGTTTAAACTCACATTTGCTGGAGCTTTCCAAACACCTCTATCATTGTCTACTCTTGAATAGACGCCTGCAATGGCAGAACTTGGAGGAAGAGTAATTGGTAAGTTTGAAATTTCGGTTAGAATTTTATTGTAAGTTGCATTATCAACGGCTTCAATACTACTAAGTTTACGACCATTTAACTCACCGTTGTTTTTGTCTTTTCCTTCAACTTTTTTGATTTCGGTGGTGACATTAGTAAGATTTGCAGAAATAGTTGAAAAATTATTTACAACTCCAGTAACTCCAACCTGAAGATTTAAAGGTGTATAGGTTACTAATTTTTGAAGTTCATCATCAAAATTTAAAGCGTTAACATTAAGCAGATTTAGAATTTTTGTGTCTGTATCAGCAGCTTCCATTTTTTTAGTTAAATCCACAAGGTTTTTGTAGACCTCATCAATTTTGCCAGTACCTTCAAAATCGGCATTAAATAAAACAAGCTGTGCAGCAATAGCACTTGCAATAGTGGGACTTTCTTCAGAAATAGTACTGATGGCAGCTTGAGCTTCATCATTTAAAGCTTCTTTAAAGTCGGTTAATGTTTTTAGTGAATCTAAGAGTGTGGTGACAGCAGCTAAAAAAGCACTTTTTTTGTCAGGATCTGTAGCAAATGTTCCTATCAGATTAAAACCAGAGGCAGCATACATTTGAAGGAGAACATCACTTACGCCACCATCAATACTTCCAGCCAGAGGAACGTTTACTAGTTTTGCAATTGTTGGAGTTACTCCGTTAGTAACATGTTCAATTTTAGCTAGGCCTTCTTTGATCAACTGGTAGGCATCTGTTTTGTATGAAAAATGTTTTAGTACTATTTCATCCGCATCAAAAGCATAATCTAAAATAGTTTCTAAATGAGGATAATACACTGCACCATACTTAATAGTATCCTTTTCAGAACTGATGGTGTTTCTTAAATCATCAATATTAGTGTCTGTAGGACTTGATCCATCATAATTTAAGGTGTCAATTATAGTAAATCGGTCCTGAAGTTTTTTACATTGATTTAAAGCGTTGTTGTATAGAGCGTAGAAATCCGTTACTGAAACACTTGACACTCTAGTTGCATCGGGATACAAAATAAGTGTCGGTTCGTCAATTTTTTCTAATTCTAATAAGCCTTTTTCTAATTCAGAAATATTATTGATACTAGATAGTTTTGTGTCAAGTTCATCGAGATCATCACCGTAACGACCAACTGAAACAATATAGCAAGGTCCACCACCATTTGCAAAAAATAATTGCATAGAGTAATACATTAAGAAAGGTTGTTTGTCAACATTACTGGGTTGCTCAACAACAATTGTTCTGACATCTCCACTGTCTGAAGAAACATCATTTATTGTTATACCAATTTTGGTTTCTGGTTTTGCTTTACCAAAAAATCGCTCATATTCTAACAAAGAAGATATTCGTGTTGGTTTTAATTTTAAATCACCTTTGATTTTGTTTGTTGCTTTTTCCGTGTAGCCTATAAAGGCAGGAATTGCGGTTTCTACTTGAGCTACTGATGGGGGAAATTTGGTAATTTCCTCAACATAAACGCCCGGAGTTTTGTACGTTGTTGCCATAATTTAATTGTTTTTAATTTTTATATAAATATTTCAGAATAATTAGTGTTGCTTTCTGTTTTTTTTATCGATTGAACAGAAGGATTTGGATATTGTAATTTAGCGGCCATTGTTTTTTCTTCATCAGATAAATCGGACAAATCCAAATCGGCTTCTAGAATTTCTATGAATCCATTTTTAACAAGAGGTTTGGTGCTTAAAGTGGATACGTTGAAAGTTGAATTGGCTTTGATGTACTTCCAAATAGTTTTTCGATTGTTGAAGTGAATTTTAAAATTTGGGGTAGGAGAAATTATTGCATTGTCATTGTCTTCATCTAGAATGCTTAAGGCTTTTGTTTTTCCTTTCATTTTCAACGATATAATTCCGAAAACTTCTCTTTTTTCGTTTTCTTCTAAAGTGTTTAAAATTGCTTTTGTGTTTTCCACTGTGATTTTAAAATCATTGTCAATAATCGTATTGTCATTGATGAGAGCAATGTTTTTAAATGTGTTAGAATCTTCAAGAGGAGGCATTACATTACTGAAATAAAAAAGCTGTTCTTTTGAAAGTTGGATGTCAGTATAATTTTCAAACAGAAAATCTTTTATTCGAATAATAAAATTTAGGGTTATGTCCAACGAAATCCCGACAAATGTTGTAGTTAAATCATCTGAATCTACTCGAACTCCTACTTTCATTGTATCTGCTTTAGACTGAACAATAAGTTTGTTATTTTTTAAGAGTGTGGCAGTTTCAGCTGTAGGCGTAATAGTTATGAATTGGTCAAAAGAATAGTTGTTTGCTATTTTTTTCTTTATTATTGAATCCAAATTGTTGTATGCCGTGTTGCCAGAATTTAGAAAGTAACCATGTAAAATAGTGATTTTAAAAAGATCTTTATATGTAATAGAAGCTGGCATTAGTTTTTATGAGTATTGGTACTGAATCCACCTACTAGTATTCCTTGTGAATGCGATATGTTTCGTTCAATTTGAATCATACTCACTTTATATAGTGCCGACGGTAATTGTCGTCCACCAAGAGTTCCCCATATAAAGTTTAATTCTTCAAAAGTTGGAGTGTAGAGTTCAACAGAAAAGCGAAAATTTTCAATGTTGCTCATAGAAACATTGCTTCTGTTGTATATGGTGTTGGATTGAGTGAATAGTTTTTTCCCTTGAAAAAACTCAATAATTTTTGAAATATCATTCAGTGAATTTACATACAGATCTCTATTTGCACTGAAAAGTAAATAAAGGTTTAAATTGATAATAGAGTTTTTGTAAATTATTTTAGAATTTTCAATCGTGTGATTAGGTACATTTTTTAATGTTGTCTCTTCGTTTAAATTAAGTAAAGTGAGTGCAACTTTGTCTTTTAAAGAAGTATTCACATCTTCATTTTGAGATTCTAATAAAGCAATGTTTTGAGCAACAACAGATTTAGCTAACCCACACTCTTCTAGATATAAGTTAATTTGTTCTTCAATAATTTGGACTACCTCAAAAATCATCTTAAATAAGTTTTACTGAACAAATCTAAGTTTCAATTAAGTGATAAACTAGAGTGAAAACCTCCATTTTTTATAGGTGAAAACACGGTGAGTTCTGAAGTGAAAAACCTTTATTTTTCTTAAGTAAAAACCTATTTTTCAAATAGTTGTAAAAGTAAAGAGGCAAACTGTCTTTAGAACAATTTGCCTCTTTAGTAAGCGATTTATTAGGTATTATTTAAAACAAATCGGAATGATTTCGCCTTTGGCCAAGCAGTATTTCTCGACTAATTCGGGTGCGATTTTAGCCGTATAATCTTCCTCAATAACTTTGAAACCAATACTTCTTAATTTGTCGAAATAATCTCTTCCGTACACTCGAACATGGTCGTATTGCCCGAAGATTCTGGCGCGTTCTTTTTGGTCTACAATAGTATCGTCTGAAAAAGTTGTGGCTCTCGACAAATCTTGCGGAATCTGAAAAATACCCATTCCGCCTGGTTTGAGCACACGGTATAATTCCTGCATGGCTTTAGTATCATCCGGAATGTGTTCTAAAACATGGTTGCAAAAAATAATGTCGTAGGTGTTGTCTTCAAAAGGTAAATTGCAAATGTCGGCTTTCACATCGGCTAATGGCGACAGTAAATCGGTTGTGGTGTAATCGATGTTGGTTTGCTTTTTGAAGCGTTTATAAAACTCCTGTTCGGGGGCGAAATGTAAGATTTTTTTTTTCTCTTTGGACGTGAAAAAATCGGTTTCATTTTGCAAATACAGCCACAATAACCGGTGTCTTTCTAGTGAAAGTGTACTGGGTGAAAGTACGTTGTTGCGTTGATTTCCGTATCCGTAGGGTAAAAACATTCGGAAACTTTTCCCGTCTATCGGATCGGTAAAACGATTGCCTTGTAATACAAACGCCAAAACAGGACGCGCCACAATACTCAACCGAATTAATATCGGACGAGGAATGGTGTTTAATATAAATTTAAATAGTTTTTTCATTTTTTATGTTGACACGAATTTCACGAATTTTCACGAAACTCTTTTTGGAATTCGTGTAAAATCTGTGTTTATTTTCTAAACTCCTTTTCCTCATCGCTCACAATTCCCAACGCAGCATACACATAGTCGAAAGTCGAAAGTAACTGAGGTTTTCCGTCAATCAAAGCCACGTCGTGTTCAAAATGGGCGCTTGGTTTTCCGTCGGCAGTCAAAATGGTCCAGCCGTCTTTCAACTGCTTGATGTTTTTGGTTCCCATATTGATCATCGGTTCAATTGCAACGACCATGCCTTCTACAAACAATTTGCCTCTTCCTTTTTTACCGTAGTTTGGCATTTCTGGATCCTCGTGCATTTTTCGTCCTAAACCGTGTCCGACTAATTCACGAACGACTCCGTAACCGTTACTTTCACAGTATTTCTGAATCGCATTCCCCACATCTTCCACACGATTTCCAATTTTAAATTCACGAATACCAACGTACAAACTTTCCTTAGTAACCTGAAGTAATTTTTTTACTTCGGGCGCTACTTCACCAATTTCAAAACTATAAGCGTGATCACCGTAAAATTCGTTTTTTAACACGCCACAATCCACCGAAATCACATCGCCTTCTTCCAAGGGTTTGTTATTGGGGATTCCGTGTACGACTTGCGCATTCGGACTCATACACAACGAATTCGGAAAACCGTAAAGTCCCAAAAACGCAGGAACTCCGCCATTATCTCTAATGAATTCTTCGGCTAATTTATCCAATTGAAGCGTGGTAACTCCGGGTTTGATAACTTTTGCAATTTCCCCTAATGTTTTAGAAACCAACAAAGCACTTTCGCGCATTAATTCAATTTCTTCTCGTGTTTTCGGAATGATCATTTTTTGTAAATTCAGAGTGCAAAAATAGTGAAAAGTCTTCAGTAATCCATTACTCCTACATTTGGAATTTGTTTTTTGTCTTTCGGAATTTATCCATTTATGAGTTTTGTCATATTTTATGAGTATTTTACGCAATACATTTGTCCAAAATTCATAGGTATGAGTAAATATGTTACCGCAGCAGAAGCTGTAAAAGTAGTAAAATCAGGCGATAGAGTCTATCTTCAAGCCGCCGCTGCCGCACCAACGATATTGGCAAATGCATTGACCGAACGAGCTTCTGAGCTGCGAAATGTCGAAATTTGTCATTTACATGTTGAAGGAGAAGCGCGTTATGCCAATCCGGATTTGGCTGAAAGTTTTCATGTCAATTCGTTTTTCATTGGCGCCAATGTTCGTCATACGTTAAAAGCGGGAAACGGTTCGTATACACCCGTTTTTTTGAGCGAATTACCTCAATTGTTCCGTAGAAATGTTGTGCCTTTGGATGTGGCATTCATTCATGTTTCGCCACCCGACAGTCACGGCTATTGTTCACTCGGAGTTTCGATAGAAGCTACTGTTGCCGCCATCGAAAACGCTAAAATTGTCGTGGCGCAAGTCAATCCGCAAATGCCACGAACGTTTGGCGATGGTATTTTACACGTTTCAGAAATTGACTATTTGGTCGAAGTTGATGTGCCCATTTACGGTCACGAACCCGTTCCATTTACTGCGGAGGAAGAAAAAATTGGAGGATTCATTGCCTCGTTAATTGAAGACCAAAGCACATTACAAATGGGAATTGGTTCGATTCCGAATGCGGCCTTGAGTAAATTAGGCAATCACAAAGATTTGGGTTTGCATACCGAAATGTTTTCCGATGGTGTCATCGATTTGATTGAAAAAGACGTCATCAATTGCAATTATAAAGGAACGTTACGCGGACGTGTTTTGGCCACATTTTTAATGGGTTCCAAACGGTTGTACGATTACGTAGACGACAATCCGTTTTTTGAAATGAAAGAATCGTCTATGGTGAACGACACGGCGCGTATTCGCAAAAATCCGAAAATGGTCGCGATTAATTCGGCGATTGAAGTCGATGTTACGGGTCAAGTGTGTGCCGATTCAATTGGTCCGAATATTTTTTCGGGCGTGGGCGGACAAATGGATTTTATCCGTGGCGCTTCGTTGAGTCAGGGTGGAAAAGCCATCATTGCCTTGCCTTCGATTACCAAACGCGGCGAAAGCAGAATTGTTCCGTATTTGAAACAAGGCGCGGGCGTGGTAAGCACGAGAGCGCATATTCACTATATTATTACTGAGTATGGAATAGCTGATTTATACGGAAAAACGCTGCGACAACGGGTAACCGAATTGGTGAAAATTGCTCATCCAACCCATCAAGAGCGCATTGATCGCGAATACTATGAAATGCTGAATGGAATGTAAAAATTGTTAATCTGGATTGGCCATGATTTTAAACAATTCGGCATTCGAAATAAAGTAGCGATTCTCCATGCTCAATTGTGAAAGTTGTGCACTTACTAAATTGTTTTCCCTCGAATTGATTAAAAAAATCGAACTTTCCCCAAACGAAAATAAGCGTTCTTCTGAGTTCAGCATCACCGAGTAATCGCTTACCAAATCACCGATCAAAACGCGTTGGCGTTCGAGCGAATTGATTTCGGTTTGTTGCGCGTTAATTTTATTGGTGAGTTGCAGTTTTTGTACATTCAGTTCGTATTGGGTGTCCTGAATTTTAAATTGCGTCATCTTTAAACTGCCTCGTTCTTTTCGGAGGAAAATCGGAAAGCTGAAATTCAAACCGACTTTATAATTTTGAAAATCGGTGGTGGAGAACGCATTCGGTTCCGATAAATAGTGATAACCCAAATCTATTTTGGGTAATAACTGATTGGTTTTGAGTTTGCGTTCGACTTCCAAAATCCCGATTTTACTTTCCAACGCATCGATTTTCGGATGGTTTTCTAGTGACGGATTCGCCAACATCAAATCGTTGGTGCGCAAGGTTTCTTTGATGGTTTCTTCTAAATTTTCTTCGGGTTTGATGGTGTCTTGTAACTCCAACGGCACATTGTTTTCCAACCATAAAAAATTTGACAGTTCGAGTTTGGCTTTGGTCAATTTCAGCTGCGATTCTTCCAAACTGAGTTTTCGATTGCGCACGATGATTCCGGCTTCCACACTATCAATGGCAGGTTTGTCGCCGTTTTTTATTAATTGGGAAACTCCTTTAAATCTGACTTCAGCATTTTTTAAATAGTTTTTGTACAATTCGACTTCATTGTAGTTGCGTTTCCAATTGAAATACGCCACTGAAGCATCGTACAAGACTTCAATGGCTTGTAACTTTCGTTCGGCTTCACTGAGTTGAATTTGAATTTTCGCTTTGCGCACATCGGCCATCCGCTGATTAATTAGTAAACCTTGACCAATCGGAACGTTGATGCCCAGCGAGGTAAGTCCTTGATTCGGCAAAGTGTTTTGCGGATTCACATACACGCCTTCACTGTTGTCAAATCCAGCTTTAACTTCGATTCCGTACCACGTTGGAATTTTAAAACTGCTGTTGAGTAGCGAATAATATTCGGTGTTTTTGAACTGTTTTTGATCGGAATCGACTTCAATTTTTGGGTCAAAACCGCCACGTGCCATCATCAAATTGGCTTGCGCGCTGTTGACTTGCAGATTGGCGCTTTTCACCAATGGGTGGAATTTCTTCACATAACCCAAATACTCATTGTAGGTGAGTACGTCTGTGGTTTGTGCTGAAACCCAAGTCGTGAAGAGTATAAAAAATAGTGTTTTGAAATTCATTTTTTGATGCCTTTTGTTTACTGTCTAACCCTGATCTCGGCATTGTCGAAGCTCTTAACTTATTGATCAAATAAGTTAAAGCGACTGACGAGAGCAGGAATATGGATTACAAGAATGTCTAAACCACCTGCCTGCCGGCAGGCAGGTTCGTTCCTGAAAAAAATCATTTTTTCTCTGCCGTTTCTTTGTTTTGAGGTTGGTAATAATTGGGCGGAAACCCGTTGAGTGTACGCCAAACTTCAAACCAAACCGGAACGTTGTCGAGCAATGCCAAGGTTTGCGCACCCGAACCAATACTGATTTGCTTCGGCCACGGTGCTTCGGCTTCGTCGGGCGCAATGAGTACTCGGAATTTTCCGTTGGTGCTGATGAAATTTTCGATGGCTACAATTTTTCCTCCAAACGTTCCGTAACTCATATTGGGCCAACCCGAAAACACTACGGTAGGCCAGCCGTCGAACCAGATACGTACTTTTTCGCCTTTATGGAGTAAGGGCAAATCGGTGGCCGAGACAAAAGTTTCGACAGCGATGTCGTATTTGGCGGGCATGATGCTGACAATTTGCGTTCCTTCTTTAATGGTTTCGCCGATTCCCGATTGCAAGGCGCGGTTTACATAGCCATTTTGCGGCGCTTTGATGTAATACATGCCGTTGCGAATTTGGTAATTCACATACTGGTTTTGCAACTTATTGACTTGTGCTTCGGTGTCGTATTGGCTGCTTAAGGCCGTATATTGGTCGCTTTTGGCTTTGGATGATTTTTCGGCGTACTCGGCTGAAATGCGGTTGACTTCGACTTTGGCATTGATCAATTCGTTGCGACTTGCGAGCAATTTGTTTTCTTGCGTGATGATTTTGGCTTCGACTTCTTGCAGTTTTAGGCGTTTCTCTTCGACGTCGGTTAGTGGTTTTAAACCTTCTTTGTTGAGTGTTACCGAACGATTGAATTGCGTGTTGGCGATTTTAATTTGCGTTTTCACCGCTTCCAAATCCATGCTGTCGCTTTTGACTTTAAGTAATGATTGGCGGATTTTGTTTTTGGCTTGTTGCAGTTTTAATTCTTTTTCGTTTTCGATGGCGGCAATTTGAACCGAAAGCGTGCTGACTTTACTTCCGTACGATTGAACAGCCATTTTTTTGGCGTCAACCTGACTTTTGGTATTGTCTACTAAATTGGGATCGAAGTATTCTTCTTTGACCTCGGAAATGAATAAAATCGTGTCGCCTTTTTTTACGTAATCACCTTCTTTCACGTACCATTTTTCGATTCGCCCAGCAATGGATGAATGAATGGTTTGCGGACGTTGGTCGGGTTTTAACGTTGTAACAGCGCCCGAACCCGAGATGTTTTGCGTCCACGGTAAAAAGAAAATGATAAGTACGACGATGGTTACACCTAAGATGATTCGGTTTAGTATTTTATAATGCGGACGGTGAGTCAAATTGCGCACCGAACTGAATTGTTCGATGTTTTCGGTTATCGGATTTTTTTTAGATATGTTCAGCATGACTATTTTACTTTAGAATCGTAACTAATTTTTCCTTCGTTCATGGTGATTTGTCGTGTGCATTTTTGTTTCCAATACTCATTTTTAGAGGAAACAATCACCGTCCATTTGTGTTTCTCATCCATAATGAAATCGATGATTTCTTTGGCCGCTTCCTCATCCATTCGATCTAATGGATCTTCATAAAATAAAATTTTGGGTTTGTTGATGATGCTGCGCGCCAACAAAATCTTCTGTGCGTTGGACGACGACAATTGTTTGCCTTCAGGATATATTTTGGTATCTAAACCGTTGGGTAACGATTTAATGAAATCGCCCAATTTTACACTATCGATTGCCCATTTAAGATCTTCGTGTGGCACATTCGGGTTGTTGAACGTGAGGTTTTCGAGAATCGTGCCTTCAAACGGAGTTTCACCTGTAATGATGGTGCCGATTTGTGAACGATAGTGCGTTAAATCGATTTTTCGATAGGTGTCATCGTTGATGTAAAAAGAACCTGAACTCGGTTGTAATAATCCCGATAGGATTCGGATGAGCGTTGTTTTTCCGCTTCCGTTTTTTCCTTCCAAATAAATTTTTTCGGAAGGCTCGATTTTGACGTTGACTTTATGAATTACAAAATCGTTCGAATCGGGAAATTTAAACGACAAGTTTTCCGATTCAATGCTGATGTTGGTGAAACAGTAGTCAACCGATTTAGAATTGGGTTCCTCGATTTGTAAGTCGACAATTTGACCAATTTTTTCAATGGAAGTCACCACATCGTATAGACTTTCCAATCCAACAATGATCTTTTCAACCGAGTTAATCACTAATAAAATGATGATTTCTGCCGCGACAAACTGACCGATGTTCATCTTTTGGTTCAGCACTAAATAGCCGCCTATCAACAACAAACTGGCTGTGATGATTACTTTAAAAACAATGAGTTGCGTGAATTGTCTTTTGATGACGCCAAAATGTTTTTCGCGAAAATTGAGGTATTCTTCGACCAAGTTATTGTTTTTTTCTAAGGCAAATTCGAAGTTGTCTTTTTTGCGAAAACTAAAACTATTTCGAGCAATTTCCTGCAACCAACTGGCCACTTTGTATTTGTATTTCGATTCTTTCAAACTGCTTGACAATCCAGAATTATACGAAAACTTGAAGATGGAATAGAGAAGAATCAACAACATTAATCCGAATACAATAAAAAACGGATGGTACAACGACAAGAGTATTATTCCGAATATAATTTGAAGTAAGGCCGAAGAGAAATCAATCAATAGTTTTGATGTTCCTTTTTGAATGGTAATGGTATCAAAAAAACGATTGGCTAATTCGGGTGGATATTGATTGTAGAGTTCCTCAAATTTGATTTTGGGCAAACGATAGCTGAATTCAAACGACGAACGAACGAATATTTTTTGCTGTAAATTTTCGGTAATACGCAATTGCATGAGCGATAAGATTCCCACCAAAGCTACGCCCATTACTACAATGAATACGAGGACAATCCACGAAATACTTACGCGTCCGGATTGAATTAAGTTGATGATGGCTTGGATTCCCAAAGGCAAAGACAAACTGACCAAACCGGCAAAAATTGCGTAGAAAACGATTTGAGAAATATCCCTTCGATCAAGTTTTAAAAGGTTGTAAAAGCGTTGTAACGGTGTAAGTGTCATGGCTTAGCGTAAAGTTTGTTCGACTAAATTCAAGTAAAAATCAGTTGGCGAAATGGTTTCGTTGCAATTCGTTATTGTTTTTAGATGAATGCGCAGAAAGTGTTGGTGTAAAGCGCCTTCGACAATGGATGATGCGAGACTTTTGGAAAAGGCATACTTCGGACTCACCTCTGTAATCATTTCGACCATTCGATTGATGACGCGTTTGTATACTAAGAAAAAGCCTTCTTTGTTTTCTTCGTCAACCTCTTTGGTGAGGATGGTTTTGGTAAATTCACCGATGATGATTTTGTTTAAAATCGCCTCGTTGATGTGCAATGTAGTTGAATCGTCTTCTACTTTTTCGGTCACAATTTGGATTCCCTTTCGCAATTTTTCAAACGGATTGTGAATGTTATTGGTGGCAAAAACGAGCTTGTATTCAATCCAACCCCAATACCACGAAGATAAATACAGCATCAATTTGTGTTTGCTTTCGAAGTAGCGGTAAATCGAACTTTCGTTGGAACCAATGCGTTCGCCTAATTTTTTAAACGTGAAGTTTTCAAAACCCATTTCGTCAATTAGGATGATGCTTTGTTCGATGATTTTCTTCCCTAACTCGGAGGTTTCCGGATTTTTAACGTACAATTTGTCGTTAACTAGGATGGTTATATTGGATAGTATTTGTTGCATGATTATTTATTTTTCAAATTGGTGTTGGGTAACGTTTTCATTTGGATGACATCTACTAGAAACGCGAAGGCCATAGAAAAGTAGATGTATCCTTTCGGAATTTCAAATTGGAATCCTTCGGCGATGAGCGATACACCGATCATCATTAAAAAGCACAAAGCTAAAATTTTGAAGGATGGATGTTTGGCAATAAATTCACTAATCGGTTTGGAAGCAATCAACATAATAATAACGGTTACGATTACTGCAGTGTACATGATCCAAAGTTCTTGAACCATTCCAACCGCTGTGATGATGGAATCGATTGAAAATACCAAATCGAGTATAATTACTTCGCCCAATAGTTTGCTAAAGCTTCCTTTTTTGGGCAATTCGTCTTGGTGCGAATTGGCTATCTCGGTTTTGTGATAAATTTCTTTGGTGCTTTTGTAAATTAAAAACAAGCCTCCAACAATTAGAATAATTCCTTTCCCCGAAAAATCGATGTCAGCCACAGTAAACAAAGTGGTGTCGAGTTTTAAGATCCACGAAATCAAGGCAAGCAGAGCTAATCGCATCAGCATGGCCAAACCAATTCCCCAATAGCGCAATTTGTTGCGTTGACTTTCAGGAAGTTTGTCGGCTAAAATAGAAATGAAAATAATGTTGTCGATTCCGAGGATGACTTCTAAAGCAATTAGCGATAAAAGAGGTATTAGTGCGTCCGTCATGGTGTTTAGAAATTAATTTTAAAGCCGAAGTTTAGGTTTTTCATGTCTTGTAATTCGGGTTGTATGTTGTTGTTTTTTAAATCAAGGTATTTCAAGTGATCTAACGATTCAATTTGGGGTATTTCTTTAAATTTATTGTCGTTGAGATATAAAAACTCTAAATTTTTGAATTCAAGTATTTCGGCAGGCAGCGTTGATAGATTGTCGTTTTCCAAATGGAGCGATTTTAAGTTGGGCAATTTGGATAGTACTTCAATGGTTTTGGGCAGATTCATGTATTTTTCATCATTTAAATACAATTCTTCCAAATTTTCTAGTCGGATGAATTCAGCGGGTAAGGTTTGAAAATCATTACCACTTAAATCCAATGTTTTTAACTTTTTTAGTGTGGTGATTCCAGTCGGAATTTGTACCAAGTGATCATTCTTTAAACTCAAATATTCCAAATTGATGAATTGTTCCCAAACCGAATTGGGAATTACCTCCGTTTGATTACTCAGGTTTAAAAACCTTACTTTTTCTGGATTTTTTAGCGCATCGCTTAAGTTGCTGAATTCGGTTTGATTGGTCTTTATTTGAGAGAGCATTCCTTGTGATATAAAAAGTACAGCAATTATGACGATTTGGGTAAATGATTTCATAATTTAAAAGCATTAAGTTAATAATATTTTACGCAAAGATAATAGTAATACTATTAAAAAAGAAATTTTAACTTTTATTTATAAAAAAAGCCTCTCGTTGGAGAAGCTTTAGTTAGTGTTATGAAAAATTATTTTTTAAAATAGTTCAGCACCCATTCGTGTTGGTCGTGGTCTTTCGCGTTGGGATTGATGAGGTGATTCGAATCGAGTTTGGAATATAAAATTTCGAGCGATTTGAAATCACGTTGGCTGATTACTTTGAATCCGTTTAAAGTAAGTTGCGCTGCACAAACGCCCATTCCGATTTGATGAACTGGAGTTGCGGCAAACCGATTGCCATTGTAAATTACTTGACTTCCACAAGCGGCGCTAACATCCATCATTACAGCCAATTCGATGTTGGCTTTTTGAGCTACTTCAAGCATTTTTTTGGAAGCTTGTATCATGCCTTCGGTCCAGTCTTTCCCCGATTCGGTGATGACTTTTACTTTTCCGTTGAGGACGTCAAATCCATCACCACCATAAATATCGCACATTTCCCTTGGCGTTCCAAAGGAAAAATGTTCTGGACAAAACGGAGTAATTAGAATGTTTTTATAGTTTGTTAATTTCAGCACAGTAGGATATTCGCCATAACTGGTTCCGTCAACGCCACAAGGATTTCCGATAAGGCACGCGCTCGTTAAAACCCGTAGCGGATTTTCTTCCGTCGGAATTCGCAGGTTCTCCAAGTAGTTGATATCTGTCATACAATTGAATTAAAGTAACGAATGTCCTGTCATCACTTCAGGTTTTTCAATTCCCATTAGTTCTAAAATGGTAGGAGCAATGTCGCCCAAAACTCCGTTGTTGATGTTTTTCAATTCGGGGTCGACCAAAATAATCGGCACCGGATTGGTAGTGTGCGCGGTATTGGGCGAACCATCGGGATTGATCATGGTTTCACAATTTCCGTGATCGGCAATAACGATGGTGGTATACTGATTGGCTAAAGCAGCTTCAATAACTTGTTGTACGCAAACATCAACCGCTTCGCATGCTTTGATGGCTGCTTCCATAATTCCGGTGTGTCCGACCATATCGCCATTGGCAAAATTCAAACACACAAAATCCACTTCGCCCTTATTGAGTTCCGGAATTAAAGCATCTTTCAATTCGAAAGCACTCATTTCGGGTTGTAAATCATATGTGGCCACTTTGGGCGAATTTCGTAAAATTCGGGTTTCACCGATGAATGGTTCTTCGCGTCCTCCTGAAAAGAAAAAAGTAACGTGCGGATATTTCTCTGTTTCAGCAATTCGAATTTGCTTTTTATGGTTTTTTTCTAAAATTTCACCTAAGGTTTCAGTTAGGTTATCTTTGTCGAAAATACGATAGATGTTGCTGAATGTGTCATCATAATTAGTCATGGTAACATAATACAGATTCATCTTATGCATATTGTACTCAAGATGATCTTTCTGCGAAAGCACTTCGGTTAATTGTCTGCCACGATCGGTTCTAAAGTTAAAAAAGATGACTACATCTCCTTCTTTTATGGTGGCAATCGGCTCGTCGTTTTCAGTTAGTACAATTGGCGGCAGAAATTCATCGGTAATTCCTAACGCATAATTTTCTTTAATACTTTGAACTGCATCGGTTGAATGTGTGCCCGTTCCGTGTACCAACAATTCGTAAGCGTCTTTTACACGTTCCCAACGTTTGTCGCGATCCATTGCAAAATAACGTCCAATAATTGAAGCGAGTTTAACGGATGTTCCTTTGATGTGATTTGTGATGTCTTCAATAAAATGAACTCCCGATTTAGGATCCACATCACGTCCGTCCGTAAAGGCATGAATAAACACCTTTTCAAGACCAGCATCGTACGCCGCATCAACCAATCCTTTTAAATGATTGATGTGTGAATGAACGCCGCCATCGGAAACCAATCCAAGAAAATGAACTGCTTTGTCGTACTCTTTAGCGTAGGCAAACGCATCAGCGATTGATTTTTCTTTGTTGAACGTTTTATTTTGAACCGCTAAATTTATTTTGGCTAAATCCTGATATACAATACGACCCGCGCCCAAGTTCATGTGTCCGACTTCTGAGTTACCCATTTGACCTTCAGGTAAGCCAACATTGAGTCCGTCGGTGCGCAATTGCGCGTTGGGATATTGGGTATATAAACTAGTAATAAAAGGAACGTTGGCGTTGTCTATAGCGGAAACTTTTGGGTCGGGCGACTTTCCCCAACCGTCTAAAATCATCAGAATTACTTTTTTGTTCATTGGAAATTGTTTTTTATTTCTTCGGTTCGACCAATGGGTCGTGAGTAAACAAAGGTAATTGATTTCCGTTTTTTACTGTTGAAAAAGGAATCAATTTTTTTGAAAACATACTAACGAAATCGTTATCTTTTGAGTGAATTGTAGTCGATGAAGTACCGAATACTGATGGAGAAAATATGGTCTAAATTCTGATTGTTGATGAGGTTTTTGATGTTCGAACCGTAATCTTTATCAACGGCAACGCCATAATTATCAATCAACGCATTGTTGCGGTACAGAATAGACATCTGACTTCCCGGAGCAAACCACCAAGAATACGACAAGTCTAAATTCCATGTATTGAAATTTTCTTCGTTGCTATTGGTGTACGTCGGATTTAAAACTAAACCTCCATCATCTTGAAGTGTAAAAACACTATCGTATAAGGCATACGACCAGTAATGACGAATTGATAAATTAAAATTCATGACGTTGTTTACTGAGTATTTTCCACTTAACGCATTGACGTAAGTGGTTCGATCTCTTTTTCCGATGTAAATTTCGTTGACCGAATCATCCTGATCGACGTATCCTAAATTGTTGTTCAAAAAGGTATAGGTAAATTCGTAAACCATTGAAAATTTATTGGTAAAACGGTAACGCGGACTGATGAATATTCCCGAGCTGTAACGGTTGTCGCCTTCAAAAAAGGTAGCAAACGGATTAATATCTAACGCTAATTTTCGGTTGTAATTGGACGAAAAGAATACCGATGGATTGATTCGTTTGGGAAGCGTCAAAAATTTCTGTTCATTTTCGGTACGTGGTTCGTAAAAATCGTAGGTTTCAAAGAAGCTTCCGTTGGCACCAAAACCGATGTAATCATTTTTCTTTGAAGTGAAATTGAAATAGATATTGGAACTATATCCTTGAAGTCTTCCCGTGCGATTGTCAAATTCGGCGAAATTGCTATTATTTACATTGAAGGCGTTCAACAACTTAGTTGGATTTAGAATTCGGTAGCTATGGTTCGCATAAAAAGTATGGTAATGCGTTTGAAAATTGATTCCCAAATCGTTGTTATCCCAGTCGTTTGAAACGTATTGACCTCCTGTAGACCAACGGTATTTCCCACTGGTTTCGGCAAAATTCAACGAAGTATTGTATCCGGTTCGATTGTCTTGATTGCCAAATTCGTTAATGTAACTGTATTTGTAATCACCCGACAAATTATAGGTGTTTTTCTTCGTATTTAAATCGAAAAGTAAAGCCGAAACATTAGCATCTCTAAATTCTCCATTTCTAGTTACATTGGTATTGAGGAACGAAACGGATGAGTTTTTTCTGAATCGTTGATCCAACACAAAAACGTTGAAATTGGCCAAAGGTTCGATGACTTGCGAGCGAGTTTCACCTGTTGTTGTATTTCGTATCGTCGCAGAAGTTTTTTCGGTAACGGCATTCAAGATTCCAACTCCGAGTCCGTTTTTGGTTCTTCCCGAAATTTTCAATGCGTTGAGTAAGTCAATTTTGGTCGGATTTTCCTCAAAAACTTCTCCAGTATTCAATTGCGCTCGGGTCGATGGTCTGCCACCAATTCTACGTGAATACAACAAAAATCCTTTGCTAAAAAGTTCGGTTCCTTCGGTAAAAAAAGGGCGATTTTCATTGAATTGTTGTTCAAACGGACCCAAATTCAACTCCACATTATCGAAAGCCGCTTGACCAAAATCGGGTACCAAAATTGCGTCTAGGGTGAAGGCATCGTTGATTCCGTATTTGATGTCTAATCCGCCTTTGAATTCGCCTTTGGTTTTTTGTCCGTCGTTTGCTTTTAAGTAAAAAGACGAATACGGAATTAAAAACAAACGCGTCGGTGTTTCAATATTTTCTATGCCTTCAAGGATTCCGGCTTGATTGGCTTCGTTGTTGATGTTGTTATCGATTCGATTCCACGTAAATTTTTGTCTTAAATTTCGAACTTCACGGTACAAATTCAAACCCCAGGTTTGTTTTTTTTCTGATGAAAAACGCAGCGCAGCATAGGGAATTTTCATCTCGACAACCCAACCGTAATCGGTAATTTCAACATGACTATCCCAAATGGCGTTCCACGAAAAGTCTTCTCCAGCTATTTCAGTATATACACAATCTTGCTGAACTCCGGCCGCGCTGACTAAGAATCTAAAATCTTGTTGTCCGTCGTTGAAACCGTTGAGCGTAATTCCGAAATGATCCGCTGTGGCAAAATCATCTCGGGTCGTTAATTCTCTTTTTATGGTTGTGGGATTGTTGTCGTACAGAACAGCAGCAACATAAATAGCTTCGTTATCGTAAAGGATTTTAACTTCTGTTTTTCGATCGGGTGATTCTTGGGTTCCGTTATCGGGTTCAACCATTATGAAGTCGGTTGCAATATCAGCCGTTTTCCACACTTCTTCGTTTAATTGGGCGTCAATAATTATTTTTTCCGAAGTAAATTTTGTTTGTACCGTTTTCTTAGAAACTTGACAGCCTCCCATATAGGAGACAAGTAAAAACAGAAAAACAAAAATACTTTTTTTTTGGGTCATTAGTACATTGGTTGAATTCGCAAATATAAATATTATATATTAAATTATATGAATTGCTTTTTTCTTCCTATTAAAGTAAGAAAATATTTATATAAATCAAAAAAATACGTAAATTATCTATAATTTGTGTTAATTAACGATTATTTATGGTTTTTAAATTTTGTAGGCTGAACGGAATTTATATCTTCGCAATCCCCAATTTTATTAATTTAACCTACTAACTATGTTTAAAAGAGTTGTCTTTTTTGCATTTATGAGTTTAGCTTCTTTTGTGACTGAAAATCAATTGGAGACCGAAACCAATGTAAAAGTATCTTCATCGTTCGCTGACACCTCCGCGGATAGTGAAACCAACACAAAATTGGAAATGTATCATTCCATTCAATCCAACGGATTTTCCTTACCTACTTATGATTCTTTCGAGAAAGCCATCGATGGTTTTACTACGTTGAAAGAAAGCGGAATCATAAAAAAATCTATTTTAACAATCATTGATTTTAATTTGCCTTCGACTGAAAAGCGGTTGTGGGTGATCGATATGAATACGTCGACCATTTTGTATCACACACTTGTGGCACACGGAAAGAATTCGGGTGACTTGTATGCGAATCAATTTTCGAATCAAAACGAATCGTTTAAAAGCAGTTTAGGATTTTACAAAACCAGTGAAAGTTATATTGGTGCACACGGAGTTTCGTTACGCTTGGACGGATTGGAAAAAAATAAAAACGATAACGCTCGAAGTAGAGCAGTTGTGATTCACGGTGCTGATTATGTTTCTACTACTTTTATAAAAAACCACAATCGTTTAGGAAGAAGTTTCGGTTGTCCGGCTTTACCACCTGAAATGGCAGTAAAAATCATCAATACTATTAAAAACAATTCGTGTTTGTTCATCAATCACAAAATGAACAACGACGTGGTATTTAATATCTAAGTTTTGCGTACAATTCGGCGTCCAAACAATACACATCTTCTCTACATTGAAGTGTGTCGTTTTCCAACCACGAAGTAGTGTAGATAAAATGCACAAAAATAGGTTCGAGGACATCAATAGGAGTAGTCTTCAGCGTTTTGGCATTGGTTGTTACTTCATGAATCTTTTCTAAATTCCAGTTTTCCGCATCGTTGATCAGATGTTCCGCCAATTCAAGCGGATGTTCTACGCGAACGCAACCCGAGCTCAAAGCACGAAAATCCTTTTTAAAATAATCGCGGTGATTGGTGTCGTGCAAATAGACCGCATAGTTATTGTTGAAATTGATTTTCATCAATCCCAATGAATTGTTTTTACTCGGATTTTGCACGTATCGGTATTTCTTAGCATCGGCCATTCTCCAATTGGAAGCGCTGATTTCACGATTTCTTGAATCATAAATATGCAGACCTTTTCTACTGAATGCACTTCTGCTTCTTTGTGCTTCCGGAAAAACATCTTCTTTTAAAATAGTGGGCGGAACGGTCCAATTCGGATTTAAAATAATATTAGTCAGTTGCGAAGAAAGCAAAGGCGTTTTTCGAGTGTCTTTTCCAATCACTGTTTTATGTGAAAAAAGGCTGTCGTTGTCTTTGTACACCGTTAATGTGTAATTAGGGAGATTCACTAATAAGTAGTGATTTCCCAACTCGTTCGGCAACCATCGCAAACGTTCCATATTGACAACAACTTGCTCAATACGTTGGTTTTTAGAGTAATTCAAGGCTTCGATTGTCGATTTTCCGATTACGCCATCCGGTTTTAAACCGTGTCTTTGTTGGAATTTTTTGACGGCAGCTTGGGTTTCTTTATCGTAGGTTTTCGTAAAAATCGTATCATTTTTCAAATCTCCCCAAAAGACTAATTTTCTCTTGATATTCGGAATTGACTTTGAAGTTGTATTGGGCTTGAACTTATCTCTCGGATCAATTTGATCTATTTCGGTGTCGGGAAACTCGTTTAATTTCACCAAAGCTGACTTGAGTTTTTGATAGATGATGAGCTGTGGTTTCAGTTTTTCAAGTGTTTCGCTAAAATTATTGTTCTCCAAACATTCGAACAAAACGGCATTTACATCGGTAGTTTTTTTGCCTAAATCCCAATCGTCGTACAATTGATACGGATTTAATTTTCCTTGGTTCAGATGACGGATGTATTTTTGAACACTTCGCGTCAATTGAATATCGTATTCCACTATTTCATTGGTCGAAAGACTATCAAATTTACGTTCAAACCGATTTAAATACTCTACATAATAATCATTCGGTTCCAATCCTTCTTGCAATGATTGGGTCATTTCGTTGACAACAAAATCCCTATTTGTTTTTGAATCCCACGCAATTTCAAACTCTTTTTTCTTGTAAAAAGAAGTCAAAATACTGTCTTTATACGAGATGATTACCGTAGAATCTATTTTGATTTTTTGCTGTTGGATAAGAAGCACAACATATTCAGAGGAAGAATTTTCAGTGAAAGTGACCGAATATAATTCCTGAGAAGTAAAAAAAACAACTAAAATGAAAGAGTAGATTTTCCCCATAGGCTAGTGCCGTAAATTTTTATACATGACGTAATGTGTGCCAATTTCCTTAATTTCGAATGCTTCTCCAATTATCTTGTAGCGCGAATTTTGATAAAACGGAACCGCAACTTCACGAGCGTTAAACCAAATTAAATCGCCTTTTTGAGACGAAATATAGGCTTCACTCTGAATTAAAAGTTGATTTCCAAGCTTTTTCCCTTGATGCTCTTGTAAGACAGCCATTCCTCGAATTTGGAACTGATTCTCAGCACTAAAGATACTGTTTTTATTCTTGAAAATCGAAATTACTCCGACTAATTTTGCCTCCAAAAAAAGTCCGAAATGCACTGTCGTTTCGGCATCGTCGCCTTCAAAAAAACAACTTTCAATCGGCTTTTCCTGCCTCAAAACGGGATGTCGTACTGAAAAAGTTTCTGTAAAATTTATTTTTTTTAGTGCCGTCATAGTGTAAGTAAAATAAGTGATAACGAATTGATTATGCAATTTTTCAGAGCCAAAAATGATAGTGCAATGTAGATGCTTTAATTTTTTACTAAAAAAAATTTGCATCAAATAAAACAAAAGCTATATATTTGCACTCACAAAACAAGAAACTATTCAAGTTTTGTAATGCGGAAGTAGCTCAGTTGGTAGAGCTCCAGCCTTCCAAGCTGGTTGTCGCGAGTTCGAGCCTCGTCTTCCGCTCTTAAATTAATTCCCCCGAACTTTAGTTCGGGGTTTTTTTATGATTGAAAGTAAGAAGTTTACTTCCTTCTAAAAAATCATCCCAAAAAACTTAAATCACTTCCCGTTTCAATTTCCACCGGAGTTTCATTTTGTCTAAACAATCGTGCTGTCAATGTTCCTTCCAATAGAATTTGATTTCCTTTCACTCTAAGCCAACTTCCTTCTCTTAGTCCTAGAACAGCGGTCGAATTGAAGGCGTGAAATTCTTTAATTCGGGTTTCACGAGTTTCACCCATGTGCATGCTATCGGGTTGCGGATCTAAGTAATGCGGATTCAAATTAAAAGGGATAATGCCTAGCGTCGCAAAACTCGGAGGATAGATGATCGGCATGTCGTTGGTAGTCTGCATCGAAACGCCTGTGATGTTACTTCCAGCGCTGGTTCCGAGGTATGGTGTTCCATTTTGAACGACCTCAGATAGAACCGACATCACCTTATTTTCATACAATTGAGTAACCAATAAAAACGTGTTTCCACCGCCCGTAAAAATGCCTTCTGCTTGAGAAATGGCATCAACGGGATTGTCAAATTCGTGCAATCCAACTACATTTATATTGATGGTAGCAAATACACTTTTCACTTTCGAAGTATAATCGTCATGACTGATTCCGCCCGGACGTGCATATGGAATAAACACTATCGTCTTGCATTGCGAAAACAATTCTTTAAGTTCATCAAGCAAATAATCCAAATACGCTCCATTGTAAACCGTTGACGTACTGGCAATAATTAGGTTTTTCATAATCAGAAATCGGTTTTTACAAAACTACAAACTAATTCCAATTTTAAATTAACATTTTATTAGATTTTACTTGGCTTAATTTTTGGAAGAGTTTCCGTTACATTTACAAACTGGTAGTAGTTTATGACAAAAAAATACGCGTTTCTAACTTCACTTTTTTTAATTTTTTCCTTCGGATTTGCTCAAAAAAGTGAATTGAAAGGGAAAGTCATGAGTTCGATTAAAGACTTAGAGGGAATTACCGTTACCAATTTGCGTTCCAATTACTCAACGCTTACCGAAAGTGGCGGTTATTTTACTTTACGTGTTTTAGTAAACGATACTTTGCAGTTTTCAGCCGTACAATTTAAAGACCGAAAAGTGGTGGTTAGAGCTTCCGATTTAAAATCAGATGTATTTTATGTAAACCTAGAATTGATCAGTTATGACCTAAAAGAAGTAGTAGTGGATCAGCACAAAGACATCAATGCAGTGAGCATGGGAATCCTAGCCGTTCCTGCCAAAAAATATTCGCCTGCTGAGCGAAAGCTCCATGAAGCAACTACTGGCGGCGGAATTGTTCCTTTAAACCCGATTCTAAACGCTATTTCGGGCAGAACCAACATGCTTAAAAAAGAAATCGAAGTTGAGAAAAAAGAATACACCATCCGAAAGTTAAACGAATGGTTTGAAGCCAGTTTTTACACCGAACGTTTTAAAATTCCAACCGCTTACATTGAAGGATTTCAATATTTTTTAGCTGATAATCCTCAGTTTGAAAGTGCTGTACGTAGTAAAAACAAAACCTTAACCGTTTTTTTAATGGGAGAAGTTGCCGTTCAGTATTTAAATAGTATTCAAGACTAATTTTGAAAAGTATGAAAAATCACCTGCTTTTACTATTTCTTTGTTGCTCAGTAGCTGGATTTTCACAAAACAGCAGTTTAAAAGTATTGCAAGGTGTTTTGGTGTGCGATTCGTTGAAAGTTGAGCGCGCAACCATAACCAATGCCACGTCAAATACCTACAGTATCTCAGATGATTTGGGTTTCTTTTCGATTTTTGCTAAAGAAGGTGATACACTTGTTATATCGAGTGTGGCGTTTGATACAGAACGACTTATTTTGAAAGCATCCGATTTTAAGCAATTGATTTGTACAATACATCTCAGTTTGAATGTGAACCAATTGGATGAGGTAAAAGTCGGTCCATATAAACTATCAGGCGATTTAGTGTATGATGCCAAACGAATAAAAGTAAAACCGTCTTTTCAAGTGGATTTGCCCAAACTCGACATCAAAAATATGGAGATAACGGGTGTAAAAGCTCGAGTTGAAAACCTAGCGATGTCGAATGTTGATAAATCGTTAAACGGAGCAGACTTTATAAAATTAGGTGGAGCATTAATTAGTCTGTTGGGTGGATCGCCGTCAGAAAAGACTCCTTTAAAAACAGCGAAACAGTATACATCAACCGAGTTTTCTGTTGAAATGAAAAAGCGATTTTTACCCGAATTTTATGAAAAGAAACTCAAGGTTCAAGAAGATGAAATAGGTTTGTTTTTAGAATATTGTTTTTCGGAAGAAATCAATCAGAAGTTGCTTTTAGAAAAAGAAAATGGGTTGGCTTTAATTGATTTCTTAGTCGAAAAAAGCATTGCCTTTCACAAAGAATAGTACATTTGTATCATGAAAAAAATTGCGTTGTATTGTTTTCTTTTTGTAGCTGTCTCGCTTTTTAGCTCGATGACCGCGCATAAATTTTATGTTGCTATTTATCAAGTGAATCACGCTAAAGGAAAGAAAATGCTGCAAATAACCGCTCGAATTTTTATTGATGACATCAACGAAGCCATTGAAAAAAAATACCATAAAAAAAGCTTTCTAGCGCTTGATAATGAAACTCCAGAACACGTTGAATTACTTAAAAAATACATCGCTGAAAAATTCAAAATTAAAGTCAACGGTCAATCTCAACCACTCGAATTTTTAAGCAAAGAAACCGAAGACAATGTGATCATCTGTTATTTGCGAATAAAAGACATTGCCAAAATTACCTCGCTAGAAGTCGAAAACTCCATGATCATGGAAAATCATTTTGAACAGCAAAACATCATCCAAGCCAATTTTAATGGCAACAAACACAACTTACTTTTAACCTCGGAAAATTGTAAAGGAATGTTAAAATAAAACCGAAAAAAATTTACTCATCATAATTTACTTATTTTTATTGCCTTATTTAAAAATAATTATGAGAAAAATTCTTTTTGGTTGTATCGTTTTTCCATTGTTGGTCGTAGCTCAAGACAAATCAGTAGAAAGAAATCCAGATAAATTCAAACAAATGTACGACTTGTTGGCAACGCCCAATATGTATCGTACGGCTTCTGGTGCGCCAGGTCCAGAATACTATCAACAACAAGCCGATTACAAAATCGATATTGAATTAGACGATAAAAACACCAAATTATACGGGCAAGAAACGGTAACCTATACCAACAATGCCAAAGAATCACTCGATTATTTGTGGATGCAAGTGGATCAAAACCAACAGTCGCGCAAATCACTTTCCCCTATGGTGGAAAGTAATGTAACCGATCCAGTTATGAGTCCGAAAAACTTTTCTCGCAAATATTTAGAAGAAGATTTTGACGGTGGTTTTAACATCGAATACGTAAAAGATGCCGCGGGAAAACCCATGAATTATACCATCAACCAAACAATGATGCGCATTGAATTGGCAACTCCGTTGAAATATGGAGAAAAAATTTCCTTCTCGATTAAATGGTGGTACAACATCAACAACTATCGTTTAGACGGCGGACGTTCGGGTTACGAGCAATTTCCAGACGGAAACCGACTATACATAATTGCGCAATTTTACCCAAGAATGGCAGTCTATAATGATGTTGAAGGATGGCAAAACCAACAATTTTGGGGTTCGGGTGAATTTGCGTTGCCTTTCGGAAATTACGAAGTAAACATTACTGTTCCCGCCGATCATATTCTAGAAGCAACAGGCGATTTGTTGAACCGAAGCGAAGTCTTTACGCCAGCCCAATTGGCTCGTTATGCACAAGCCGAAAAAACGTTCGACAAACCTGTTATTGTCGTGACTCAAGCCGAAGCAATTGCAGCTGAAAAAGGCTTTTCCGACAAGAAAAAAACATGGAAATTCAAAGCTATTAATGTACGTGATTTCGGAATCTCAACTTCGAGAAAATTCATATACGATGCTATGGCCGTGAAACTAGAAACGCGAACTGCAATGGCGATTTCATTATATCCGAAAGAAGGAAATCCGCTTTGGGAACAATATTCTACCCGAGCTGTAGCACATACGTTAAAGAGTTATTCGAGTCATACTTTTGATTATCCGTATCCGAAAGCCATTTCGATTAATGCGGAAGACCAAGGAATGGAATATCCAATGATTTGTTGGAATTTCGGGCGTCCTGGACCAGACGGAATTACACCAGAAAGAACAAAAACCGGAATGATCAGCGTGATTGTTCACGAAGTAGGACACAACTTTTTCCCAATGATTGTGAACTCGGATGAGCGTCAGTGGACATGGATGGACGAAGGATTGAACTCATTTTTAGAATATGTTGCTTTGATGGAATGGGATCCAAATTTCCCAGCGGATCGCGGTCCGGCTAAAAATATAGTTCCGTACATGAGTGGTAGCCAAAAAGGATTGGAACCCATCATGTCGAACTCAGAAAGTATTCGCCAATTCGGAAACAACGCTTACGGAAAACCCGCCGCCGCACTCAATATTTTGCGTGAAACGGTTATGGGAAGAGAACTGTTTGATTATGCGTTTAAAACCTACGCCAATCGTTGGAAATTCAAGCATCCTACACCTGAAGATTTTTTCAGAACGATGGAAGATGCCTCGGCATTCGATTTGGATTGGTTCTGGAGAGGATGGTTTTACACTACTGATTACAATGACATCGCCATCAAAGAGGTGAAGAAATATTTTGTGAGTAACGAACCTTCCAAAGAGGTAAATGATTTTCTAAAAACGCGCCGTCGTAGAAATAGAATTGAAGGCCCGATGGTGTATATGATTGCCGATGGAAGCGAAAGCTACAAACCAGAAATGAACAAGCCGTTTGAAATTAAAGACTGCAAAACTTTAGATGAATATGTGAAAACTACTTTCTCAAAAGAGGAGCAAGCCAAACTTAAAACGCCGAAGTATTTTTATCAAGTGACCTTCAATAAACCAGGCGGATTGGTAATGCCTATTATTGTAGAACTTACTTTTGAAGACGGAACCACAGAAACGCATCATTTCCCAGCTCAAATATGGAGGCTCAACGACTTGGAAGCAAACCGCACATTTGCCACCGACAAAGCCATTTCAAAAATTAAAGTCGATCCAAAAGAAGAAACCGCCGATATCGACACGTCAAATAATACTTGGCCAAAAGAAGTGGTAAAATCCAAATTTGATTAATTTAGTTCGTAACTTTGTACCATAAAATGTAAAACTATGTTTGGAATTGGTGGAGGCGAATTAATATTTATCATTTTTATCGCCTTGATGCTTTTCGGTACTGATAAAATTCCGTTGATTGCGCGCAATCTCGGGAAAGGAATGGCGCAACTTAAAAACGCCACCAACGAAATCAAATCGGAAATTAAGAAAAGTGCTGAAGCCAATGGATTAGATACTTCATTTAAAGATTTAACATCGTCTTTTAACGAAGAAATTGAGAGTGTAAAAGGCAGTTTAGATTCAAATTTATCCAATCCCATCGATAAAATGAAACAAGACATTGAAGACGCCACAGGTCCAATTAAACGCCAAATGTAATGTTTGAATCACTCATCGACCTCGATAAAAAAGTATTTGTTTTCTTAAACGGATTGGGTTCTGAAACTTTCGATTCATTGTGGTTGTTTCTTACCGTACAGTTTTATTGGGCGCCTTTTTTTGCTGTAATTTTATACTTAGCATACCAAAAACTCGGAATCAAAAATTTCGCAATAGGCATACTTTTCATAGCGGTATTGATTTTGATTTGCGATCAATCGGCTAATTTCTTTAAAGATAACGTCCAACGCCTCCGTCCGTGCAACGACCCTGAAATCAATGGTATCATCCGAATTGTAAAAACGAGCGAAACGTACAGCTTTTTCTCAGGTCATGCTGCCAACTCGATGGCCACAACAATGTTTGTGTTTTTACTTTTGAGAAGGTATTATAAACACATATATTTGTTGTTTTTATTCCCGCTGATTTTTGCCTACAGCCGTATTTACCTCGGACTCCACTTTCCTTTAGACATTCTCGCCGGATATACTTATGGCGGAACTTTTGGATATCTTTTTTATAGAATTTTCATCAAATATGTAGTTAAGTAACATCGGTTACAAATCATCTTGGAAGTAAAGATTAATTTTACAAGATGAAATACTTTGCTCTTTTCGTTTTCTTCTATTTTACTGCTTTGACGGTTCTTCCAACGGTTAAAGTAATGAAGTTGCATTTTGCGGCATTGAGTGAATCTTCCTGTCATAGAAGCAATTCATCAGAAGAAACAAATGGTGCGTGTCAAAAAGAAAAATGCCTACTCAATTTTAGCATCAACAACTACACCTATGTTTTATTTCCCAATACTTTTGAGCTAAAAAACAGCGTTCTTTTTGTTCCAAAAGCAGAAAACATAGAATACCACAAAAATTTCACTTCAAACTATAATGCAACTATTTGGCAACCACCAGAATCATCTTTTATTACTTAAATAGTGTGAGTTCAATTTATTTTTTTGCCACGAATTATCGAATCAAGTGTTTCTTGAAAAGAAGCGAATCAATTCGAATGTTCATCAAAGATGAACAAATTATAATTTATGAATTTATACTAATTCGTGAATTCGTGGCAACGAGACTTTCTATATTAATTCACACTGAAAATTCAAAATAATACTAAATTATAAAAAATATAAAAGATGAAAAAAATAGTTTCACTATTCTCAATCATAGCTTTGTTCCTTTCAATGAATGCAAACGCGCAACAAGGTCCAAAACAGAAAAAACAAAAAGCAAAAACCGAAAAATCATGTTCAGCTGAAGAGAAAAAATCATGCGGAACCGATAAAAAAGGCGGATGCTGTTCTTCTCAAAAAGCAGAAGTAAAAAAATCATAAATTTTTAATACACTAGTTAAGTATAGTGTCTATTTTCATAGGCACTGTAGGGCTATTGTCTAAACCTAAAAAGATGAAAACACTATGCAGTATTGTATTTTTTCTAGTCGTAAGCAGCCTTTTTTCTCAGTCTACTTTCGATTATCAAATACAATTAAATCCGATTACGATTCCGAATTTTCCCGGAATTCACTCGTATGCTTTTGCCCAGTACAATGGCAAATGGCTTATTGTTGGCGGACGAGTAGATGGAATCCACGCGCGCCAACCATTTAACGCATTTCCGGCATCCAGTAACAACACCTCAATTTATGTTGTGGATGTGGTAGCCAATCAGTTTTGGTCGGCTTCGGTCAACGCGTTGTCAACCTCGTTAAAAGAACAATTGCAAGCCACCAATTTTAATTTCTTTCAAGACGGTGAAACCTTGTATGTTATTGGCGGTTATGCCTATTCAGCTACAGCTGGTGACCACATCACGTTTAATAAATTAACTTCGGTTGATGTCCCAAATTTGATTACTGCGGTGATAAATGGTACGCCAATTTCGAGTTATTTTAAGCAAATGACAGATGAAAATTTAGCAGTGAATGGCGGACATTTAGCCAAAATCGACAACACCTTTTATTTAATTGGTGGTCATCGTTTTGACGGAAGATACAATCCGATGAACAATCCAACATTCACGCAAACCTACACCAACAGTATCAAGAAATTTCAAATTGATAATTCAAGTTCGCAATTGAGTATTTCCAATTACCAAGTGGTTACCGATGCGGTTCATTTGCATCGACGCGATTATAATTTGTTGCCTCAAATATTTCCCGATGGAACGCAAGGCTACACCATTTCTTCGGGTGTTTTTCAAATCAATGTCGATCTTCCTTTTCTCTATCCTGTTGATGTTAAAGAATCCGGATATTTTCCGCAAACGACTTTCAACCAATATTTGAGCAATTACCACAGTGCTGTTTCGGCTTTATATGATGCTACTGAAAACCGTATGCACAACTTATTTTTTGGTGGGATAAGTCAGTACTATTACAACGGAACCACATTAGTTCAAGACAATAGTGTGCCTTTTGTGAATACAATTAGTAGAACGACTCGCTTTGCGGATGGTTCGTTGCAGGAATATCAAATGCCTGAAACCATGCCGAGTTTGAAAGGCGCAAGTGCCGAATTCATTCCGAACGAATCGTTGCCTCATTACGACAACGACGTAATTCAATTGGATCAAATCACAGCAGACGAATTCGTAATTGGCCATATTGTTGGTGGTTTGAGTAGTCCGACGCAAAATCCGTTTAGCGTCAATCAAACCAATACAACTAGCGCCAATGCTACTATTTATGAAGTGAAACTCATTCGAAATCAACCACTAAATGTGCATGAAATTGACGGAAAAAATCCCTTTTCGATGACTATTTCACCCAATCCGACATCCAGCACTATTGTAAAAATCAATTTTACAATGGCGTATGCAACGACTGTAGATTATTTTGTTTCTACCATCGATGGAAAAATACTATCCGATGGCGAAATCGATGACACTGCGCAAGGTGAAAATACCATGGATTTCGATTTGGAAACCGCTTCCAATCAAACGGTAATTATTACCTTTATTTTTGACAACAAGTTTTATGTTTCTCAAAAAGTCATCATTCAATAGATTTTAACTTCACTAAACAAAAAGGTGTTCGAGCAATTGAGCACCTTTTTTTGTAACCTATGTTACACAGTAACACTTGTTACTGTCAGCGCGAATTTACCGTTCTATTTTTGCTTCATAATTCAGACACATAATTATGAAGAACATCAGTTACATTCTTTTTTCAGGAACACTTTTGAGTTCGTTTTTCGGATTCGGTCAGGATACGTTGTCGATTTCCAAAGGTGAATTACTCCAAAAGATTTCGGACAAAAATTTACAGATAAAAATAGCCGAGCAATCGTATGCTTCCGCTAAAGCCGATTACAGTCAGTCGAGAGCTTTGTTTTTACCCAATGTTACCGTTTCTCACACCGGAATTTCTACTAATAATCCGCTCATGGCTTTTGGTTCCAAATTGAATCAGGAGATTTTGACGGCATCTGACTTCAATCCCGATTTACTGAACAATCCCGAAACAACCCAAAATTTCGCTACTAAATTCGAAATCCAACAACCACTAATCAATGTTGATGGTTGGTTCGAACGCAAAGCGGCTAGAGCTAAAATGGAAGCCTATCAACTGCAAACCGAACGCACCAAAGAATATTTGGAATTGGAAGTTTCCAAAGCGTACATGCAATTACAACTATCGTACAGAGCGATTAAAGTGTTGGAGAAAGCCAACACAACAGCCAAAGAAAATTTGAAATTAGTGCAGAATTATTTCAAAAACGGAATGCTCCAGAAAACCGATGTGTTGAACGTTCAAGTGCGTGTCAACGAAATCGAAAATCAATTGCAGTACGCCAAAAGTAACGTGCAAAATGCGTCTGACTATTTAGCTTTTCTGTTGAATGAAGACACTAAAGATAAATTGTACAAACCAACAGATGACTTAGAAAATACTATATCAGTCGAAACGATTAATCCAATTCTTTCCGACAGTAGAAAAGACATTCAGGCGATGAGCAAATCGACAGAAGCATACGGAAAAATGCTGCAATCGGCCAAAACATCATTTTTACCTCGATTGAATGCTTTCGGAAGTTACGAATTGTACGATAGAAACCTATTCGGAACTACTGCAAAAGGCTATGTAGTCGGCGCACAATTATCGTGGAATGTTTTTGACGGATACAAATCCATCGGAAAATACGATAAAGCCAAAGCTGAATTCCAAAAATCGGAAACCGAAGGCGATCATTATAAAAAGCAAAGTCAGCTGGAAGTGAATAAAACGAGTCGCCAACTCAAAGACGCTGAAAATAAAGTAAATCTTTCGCAATTGGCGTTCGAACAATCACAAGAAGCGTTCAGAATCCGTCAGAATCGATATGCACAAGGGTTGGAAAAAACCACCGATTTACTGACTTCAGAAACCCAAATGATTCAAAAAGAATTAGAACATCTGCAAGCCATTTTCGAGTACAATTTCACAAAACAATACTTGCAATTTTTAACTAAATAATAATTTAATCTAACCAACACAGATTTTAGAAATTATAAAAATTATAAAAATTTCTCCAATCTGTGTTCCAAAAAAGAGTAGTAAGAATTAGTAAACTTAATAAGAACTAAATAGAACAACAATTATAAAAATTATAGAAATTTCTCCAATCTGCGTTCCAAAAAACAGTAAAAAAATGAAAAAAACAATAACAATTATAGCACTAACTTTTCTATTCATCTCGTGTGGAAAAGACAAAAAAGAAACCGCAAACAATGAACCTGCAATTGCAGTTCAACTAAGCGGAACTACCAACGACAACAACAGCCCATTTGTAACCGCAAGCGGAAAAATTGAAGCCGAAAACAGTGCTAATTTAAGTACGCGAATGATGGGTTACGTAACCAAAGTACATGTAAAAGTTGGGCAAAAAGTGGGAGCCGGACAATTATTAGTCAGCATCAACAACACCGATTTACATGCTAAAAAAGCACAAGTAGACGCTTCCATTTTGCAAGCAACCGCTGCGTTCAACAATGCCAAAAAAGACTACGATCGTTTTGTGAATTTATACGCGCAACAAAGTGCATCCCAAAAAGAATTAGATGACATGACCGCACGTTATGAAATGGCCAAAGCCACGTTAGAAGGCGCACGTCAAATGCGAAACGAAGTCATGGCGCAGTTCAGCTATTCCAACATTACAGCTCCATTTTCGGGAGAAATCACCAACGCTTTTGTAAAAGAAGGCGATATGGCCAATCCCGGAATGCCATTAGTAGGCATCGAAGGCGCATCGCGTTTACAAGTCACAGCGATGGTTTCAGAAAGTGATATTTCATCGATTACCAATGGAATGACAGTTAAAGTAATGGTGAAATCACTCAATAAAGAAGTAGCCGGAAAAGTATCAGAAGTAAGTGGTTCCGCTAAAAATACAGGCGGACAATATTTAGTCAAAGTAAATCTGAATCAAATCGATAAATCAATTTTATCAGGCATGTTTGTGAACGTTCAATTTCCTGTGGAAAATAAAAAAGAAAGCACAAACCTAGTTTTCGATAAAGTAATGGTTCCCGAAATTGCTTTGGTCAAACAAGGTCAACTCACTGGAATTTACACAGTAGGTAACGGAAATACAGCCATTTTACGATGGTTGCGCATCGGAAAATCATTCGGAAATCAGGTGGAAGTGTTGTCAGGTTTGAGTGCCAACGAGAGTTATATCGTATCCGCAGACGGGAAGTTATTCAACGGAGCTAAAGTACAATTAGCCAATTAGTCGATTAGTCAATTTGTCAATGAGGCTATCCCAAAATTGACACATTCTCAAATTGCCACATTTTCAAATTTACAAATTGACACATTTTCAAATTTTCAAATTAAAATAACATGCGAGAAGGTATATCAGGTAAAATAGCTCATTTTTTCATCAACTCGAAATTAACCATTTTGTTGATGGTCGCGCTGATGATTATCGGTGTGTACAGTTCGTTTTTGATTCCGCGTGAGGAAGAACCACAAATCAACGTCCCGATGGCCGATGTAATGGTGGGTTATCCTGGCGCAAGTCCGGCTGAGGTTGAAAGTAGAGTCGTAAAGCCGTTAGAAAAAATCATTTCCAACATCAAAGGAGTGGAACATGTGCACAGCATGGCCATGAACGGTCAGGCGATGATTATTGTGCAGTTTTTCGTAGGTCAGGATGTTGAACGCTCGTACGTGAAATTGTACGATGAGTTGGCCAAATACGAAAACATGTTTCCGCAAGGCGTTTATAAACCAATGGTAAAAACGCGTTCCATTGATGATGTTCCCATGTTGGGATTGACATTATGGAGCGAAAAATTAAATGATTTTGAAATCCGACAAATCGCCGAAGAAGTAACGTCGGAAATCGAAAAAGTAAAAGACGTGGCCATCACTAAAGAAATCGGTGGACGAAATCGCGAAGTAAAAGTCGTGCTCGATAAAGATAAAATGGCCGAAAGTGGCGTTGACGCCATGGGAATTATGCAAATGATTCAAGCCAACAACGGTAGTTCGCAATCGGGTAGTTTTGTGTCAAACGATCAAGAGTTTTTGGTAACCACAGGACAGTTTTTATCAACTTCAGAAGATATTGAAAACTTGGTGGTTGGAGTAAATGCAAACATGCCAGTCTATTTAAAACAAGTCGCTTTGGTGCAAGACGGACCGTCAACTCCCAAAAGTTATGTGTCATTTGGGTACGGAAAAACAAACAAAAATTTTGCTGTAAATAAATCCGAATATCCAGCGGTTACCATTTCCATCGGAAAAGTGAAAGGTGCCGATGCTATGAAAATTTCGGAAAAGATTTTAGAAAAAGTCAAACATCTACAGCGCACAATAATTACTGATGATGTACACGTTGAGGTTTCCCGAAATTATGGCGAAACAGCGTCGGATAAAGTAGGCGAGTTGTTACTTCACCTCGGAATTGCCATTATTGCAGTAACCATTTTAGTAATGCTAGCGATGGGATGGCGCGGCGGATTGGTCGTGTTTTTCTCGGTTCCGCTGACATTTGCTTTGACCTTATTTTCGTATTATTTATTAGGATATACGCTAAACCGAATCACACTTTTTGCCCTAGTTTTTGTGGTCGGAATTGTAGTAGACGACAGTATCATCATCGCCGAAAACATGCACCGCCATTTTAAAATGAAGCGACTGCCGTTCAAACAAGCCGCCATTTATGCGATTAACGAAGTCGGGAATCCTACTATTCTCGCCACATTTACGGTAATTGCGGCTATTTTACCGATGGCGTTTGTATCCGGAATGATGGGTCCATATATGAGTCCGATGCCAATTGGTGCTTCCATTGCGATGTTGTTGTCGTTGTTTGTAGCGTTAACAGTAACACCCTATTTGGGTTATCATTTATTGCACGAAAAAGACGAGCAAGAACACAAAGCAGTGCAAGGATTGGAAACGTCGTGGATTTACAAAATTTACAACAAATGGGAACGTCCGTTTTTAGAAAGCTCGAAAAAACGCCGCGTGATGTTGGGCATTACGGTACTTCTTTTATTGGGTTCGGTGATGATGTTTTTCACCAAATCGGTGGCGGTAAAAATGTTGCCTTTTGACAATAAAAACGAATTCCAAGTGGTCATTGATCTACCCGAAGGAACTACATTAGAACGCACAGCGGCAGTTACTCAAGAAATCGCTCAGTATTTGTCAACGATTCCAGAAGTGGTGAATTACCAAAATTATATTGGAACATCGGCGCCGATTACTTTTAACGGTTTGGTTCGTCATTACGATTTGCGTGGTGGAAGCAATATGGCCGATATTCAGGTGAATTTACTACACAAAGAAGACCGCGATTTACAAAGTCACGACATCGCCAAAATTGTCCGCCCTGAAGTGCAAAAGATTGCTGGAAAATACGGTGCGAATGTCAAAATTATCGAAGTTCCACCCGGACCGCCGGTGTTATCGACTTTGGTTGCCGAAATTTACGGTCCGAATTACAAAGATCAAATTGCTGTAGCCAATCAAGTGAAAGACATTTTGGAAAACACTTCAGACATTGTCGATATTGATTGGATGGTAGAAGACAACCAAACCGAATACAAGTTGGAAGTTGATAAAGAAAAAGCAATGTTAAACGGAATTGCACCACAACAAGTAGTCGGAAATTTGACGTATTTATTAAAAGAATACCCGATTTCGAATTTGTACGACGAACGGTCGACTGACAATGTCGGAATTGTTCTTTCATTAGACGACAAAGACAAAACGTCGTTGCAAGACATCCAAAATTTAAAAATAAAAGGCAGTCACGGCAATGTTGTTCCGGTTTCTGATTTGGTAAAAGTAATAACCGATACGTTACAGAAAACCATTTACAGAAAAGATCAAAAACGCGTGGTGTATGTAACGGCTGACATGGCGGGCGCATTGGAAAGTCCGGTGTATGCTATTTTGGGAATGAACGAAAAACTCCAAAAAATGAAATTGCCGAAAGGCTATAAAGTAAACGAATTGTACATGGAACAACCCGCCGATGAAAGCGATTTTACGGTAAAATGGGATGGCGAATGGCAAATCACATTGGAAGTATTTCGGGATTTAGGCGCTGCATTTTTAATCGTAATTGTAATCATTTACATGCTGATTGTAGGTTGGTTCCAAAATTTCAAAACGCCAATGGTAATGATGATGGCGATCCCGCTGTCGTTAGTCGGAATAGTATTGGGACATTGGTTGCTAGGCGCATTTTTCACTGCAACTTCGTTCATCGGAATGATTGCTTTGGCTGGAGTTATGGTACGTAATTCGGTCTTGCTCATCGACTTTATCGAAATCCGATTGAACGACGGAATTCCGCTCAAGCAAGCCATCATCGAAGCTGGAGCCGTACGAACAACGCCCATTTTATTAACTACTGGAGCCGTTGTAATTGGAGCGTCGATTATACTTTTTGATCCCATTTTCCAAGGATTAGCCATTTCGTTGGTTTTTGGAGCGATTGTTTCCACCATTCTAACGCTGATTATTGTTCCACTTATCTATTACATCACTGAAAGAAAGAAATGGGAGAAATCAGAAGTTAATGATGATACAGAAACTCACAATTCATAATTCACAACTTACAATTAAAGAAATGAAACTACTCATCATCACCGCAATTTCATCATTTGATGACGACGTCAAATTGATGCTCAAAAAAACGAATGTCAGAACCTATACCTATAAAAAGGTAACGGGCTATAGCGACGTATCTGAAGAAAGTATCGAAAACAATTGGTTCGCATCCGAAATGAATGAAACCGAATCCATTTTATATTATGCTTTTGTGAAAAAGGAAAATGTCGATGCGTTGTTTGATTTAGTATCCGATTTTAATTCGAAGCAACAATCAACATCCAACATCCATGTAGCCGTTTTAAACATAGAAAAATCAAATTAAGAAATCATGAAAAACAGAATCATCCGAGCCATCGCTGGAACATTTATCCTCATAAGTTTGCTCTTAGCAATCTACATCAATCAGAATTGGTTGTGGTTTACCGCTTTTGTAGGCGCCAATTTACTCCAATCATCCATAACTAAATGGTGTTTGATGGAAGACATTTTGACTAAATTAGGAGTGAAAGATTAAATTCAATGTAGCAAAAAGTGCCTGAGTAATCGGGCATTTTTCATATAATTTCATTAACCACTACGAAATTAATCTCATTATAGTTTAAAAATCAATGAAATATATAAATTCAGTTTATTTAGATGTAACTCAAGATTCAAATTAACATAGGTACTTTGTTTTGCAGAAATAACTCTGCAATTAAAGTCCCAAATCATGAAAAAACAATTACAATTTGGAGTTGCATTTACAATGCTGTTCTCCTTAAGCACGCTCGCCCAAGCACCTAATCTTGGCACCAGTGCAAACTTCGTTCTCTTTACTTCCGTTGGTGCAATCACCAATACCGGCGCATCTCATTTAACAGGCCATGTAGGCTCTAACAGCGGTTCGAGTACTGGTTTCGGTAACGTCGATGGCGTGATGAACAACACAAACGGAGTCAGTGCATTAGCCAACGCCGATTTAAATTTGGCTTACATTCAGTTGGACGAGACCATTCCGAATTATTTTATTGATCCATTAATTGGAAATGGTCAAGTTTTACAAGAAGGAATCTATTCTCTTGCAAGTGTGAGTACTTTAAGTGATGAGTTGACCTTAGACGCGCAAAATGACCCTACTGCTGTTTTCATTTTTCAAATTGATGGTGCTTTTTCCAGCAACGCTTTTTCAGAAGTAAAATTAATCAATGGTGCTCAATCTTGTAATGTATTCTAGAAAATTGAAGGTCAAGTGGGTTTGGCCACCGGAACCATTATGAAAGGCACTTTAATTGCAAACAACTCGGCCATTACATTGGGTACAGGAGTTAATTTGGAAGGGCGAGCGATGTCGACTTCTGGAGCCATTTCGGTAAACGGAATTGAAGCTGTTAAACCTATGGGATGTGGAAGTCCTGTTTTAACCGGACCCATAGCACCCGATTTGAACAGTGCCATTTGTTATACTATTTTTTCGTCGAACGGAGCCGTTGCGAATTCAGGCATTACCAATCTTACGGGTGATGTCGGAACAAACGTGGGCTTAACTACAGGTTTTGATCCTTTATTGGTAAACGGAATGATTCATCCCGTTCCTGATACTTCTACGAATGCCGCGGCACAAGACTTGTTATTGGCATATACTTATATTAATACCTTGCCTTTCGATATTCAGTTATTGTATCCTGCTCAATTTGGAAACGATTTAGTGTTGACTCCACATACTTATTTACTTAATGCAGCGACAGCTTTAACCGGAGATATTTACCTGAACGGTCAAGATAATGAAGATGCCGTTTTTGTAATTCAAATCAATGGTGCTTTTTCTACTAGCACAAATTCTAAAGTTATTTTAATCAATGGAACACAAGCCAAAAATGTCTATTGGAAAGTGGACGGCGCGGTTTTAATCAATGATTTTTCTGAATTCAAAGGAACGTTGATTTGTAATAACGGCGCGGTTGAAGTAACAACGGGCGCACAAGTTAACGGTAGAATTATGACAACCGATGGCGCTATCAGTACTGCGGCGATAACTTCGGTGATGACAGTAGGTTGCGGAACCATGGGATTGAATGATTTCGGAAAAGAAGTTCAAGCAGCACAATTGTATCCGAATCCGTTTACCGATTACTTAAACGTAGTTTTGACAGATGGAATCAATTCAACTAAAACCGAATTAATAATCCACGATGCGTTAGGAAGACAAGTGAAAACAGTACCATTATCTACGATGACAACTACTATTGATGTAAGCGATTTTCCAGCTGGATTTTATTTCTACAAAATTCTTACGGATAACAAAATTCTTCAATCCGGAAGCTTAATTGCTCAATAACCACTTTTTACACACTTGGAAATCCACAGTTTAACCGCTGTGGATTTTTTTTTGTTTTATTTTTCGGATAGTAATTACAACACGCGACTTACGGTCAAACCATCGCGAATCGGCAGCAAAACCGTTTCAACACGTGCATCGGTGTTTAAAAGCTGATTGTATTCCAACAATACTTTCGTCGATAGATCATTGGGATGGACTTCTTCCACCACTTTTCCGCTCCATAACACATTGTCGGATAAAATAATTCCGCCTTTGTTCATCTTCGGAACAATCAGATTAAAATAATGAATATAATTTTCTTTATCGGCATCAATAAAAACCAAATCAAATTGTACATCGAGCTTCGGAATAATATCCACCGCTTCTCCTAAATGTTGAACAATTTGATTGCCCCAAGGCGATTTGTCAAAATATTTGCGTTGAAAATCAACCAATTCTTCTTTGATGTCAATGGTGTGTAAAACGCCCTTTTCTTGCATTCCTTCGCACAAACACAAAGCAGAATAACCCGTATAGGTTCCGATTTCTAGGATGTTGGTTGGCCGAATCAACTTCGATAACATACTCAACACACGTCCTTGAAAATGTCCGCTCAACATACGTGGTAACAACACTTTTTGGTAGGTTTCTTTGTTGAGTTGCGCCAATAACTCGGGTTCTTTTTGGGAATGGTTTTCGATGTAAATCTCTAAATCTTCAGACAGAAAATGCATGATTAATACGGTTTTAATTCGCCCCAAAGGTACTAAATAAACCGATTTTATACCGTCCAAAATTCTTGTCAATTGCAATTTAAATACTATTTTTAGCACAAAGAATACACGAATGTCGAAACCCATATACGTACTCGGAACAGGTTTATCCCACAACGGTTCGGCTGTTTTGCTCAAAGACGGAACGATTTGCGTGGCCATCGAAAAAGAGCGCATTACGCGTATCAAACACGACGGCGGAAACGATTCCGATGCCATTCAGTATTGTTTGGATGCGGAAGGAATTACGTTGGACGACATTACTATTGTAGTCCAATGCGAAAATTTTACACTTCCGAAACGCGAATTTTTTAAAGGAAAACGCGTGTTCTCCGATTCCAATCAGCCTAAAATAATTGATATTTCACATCATTTGGCTCATGCGTACAGCGCGGTTGGAACTTCGCCCTTTTCAGATTGTACTGTGATGGTAATTGACGGTTGTGGAAGTCCATTAGATCAATTTATCGAATTGCATCCCGAACAAAAAGATTTCGTCGATGCTTCTTTTTTTCGACTCCATCAAATGCAATGTGAGAAAGATAGTTTTTACCATTTCAACGGACAAAAACTCACGCCTCTAGTTAAAGATTTTAGTGTGATGGCCGAACAATCGTCGGGAAAATTTCAGCTGCCGACAACACAGCATTCGATTGGCGGATTTTATGCCTCCATCAGTAAGTATGTTTTTGGAGACATGGACGATGTCGGAAAACTAATGGGTTTGGCGCCTTTTGGAACATCCGGAATGTACAATTTCGAAGCATTCGAATTTCAGTCTGGGCGATTATTGGTGAAAGACGATTGGCAATCGCATTTCAACAATCCATCACAAGGGTATGATTACTTCAAAGAGCATTTTGAGTATTATGCCAACATAGCCAAATGGGCGCAAGAGCAAGTGGAACAAGCCGTCATCCATTGTGTCAAAAATAGGGTAGAACAGTTTCCAAATGAAAATTTGTGTTACTCAGGTGGCGTTGCCTTAAACGCGGTGGCAAATGCCAAACTCGACGATTTGAAAGTAGTCAAAAACCTGTACATCGAACCCGCTGCCGCCGACAACGGATTGGCTTTAGGGTGCGTTTTTTACGGTTGGTTAGAATATTTGAAGAAGCCGAAAGTGGAGCACGATGGAAGTACGTGTTTCGGAAAAAACTATACCAAGCAAGAAGTCGATGAAGCCTTGATTTCTTCCGAAGATTATGATACAATTAAATTCGGAAACGAAGATGAATTACTACGTTATTGTGCCCAACAACTCAACCAAGGAAAAACTATCGGTTGGTTTCAATCGGGTTCTGAATTCGGGCCACGTTCATTAGGAAGACGCAGTATTTTAGCACATCCGGGCATAATCGGAATGAAAGATCACATCAACCGAAACATCAAATTTAGAGAAGATTTTCGGCCATTCGCTCCGGCAGTTTTAAAAGAAAAAGTGAGTGAGTATTTTGAAGTCGGACGTTACAGTCCGTATATGATTCTCGTCGACCGAACCAAAAAAGAATTCCTCGAAAAATTGTGTAATGTAACCCATCAAGACGGTTCGGCGCGCGTTCAAACCATTGAAAAATCATGGAATTCTAAATTTTATAAATTGGTAGAAGCGTTTGAAAAGGTATCAGGAATTGCGGTGTTACTCAACACGAGTCTCAATCGAAAAGGAATGCCTATTGTGGAAACTCCGGCGCAAGCACTACAACTATTCAATCAAACCGCTTTAGACATTTTAGCCGTTGAAGATACGGTTTTGGAAAAGCGAGCGTAATCCACAAATTGTTTTACCTTTGCAGGATGATGGAGAAAAAAGACATTCGGAGTTTAACCAAAGAACAATTACGCGATTTTTTTGTAGCCAACGGCGATAAAGCCTTTCGTGGGAATCAAGTATACGAATGGTTGTGGAGTAAAGGTTCGCATGGATTTGAAGACATGACCAACGTATCCAAAGAAACCCGTGCCATGCTTGAAGCGAATTTTGTCATCAACCACATCAAAGTCGACCAAATGCAGCGCAGCGAAGACGGAACCGTAAAAAATGCGGTTCGTTTGCACGATGGTTTGATCGTAGAAAGTGTTTTAATTCCGACCAACACCCGAACCACAGCGTGTGTTTCTTCGCAAGTAGGTTGCAGTTTGGATTGTAATTTTTGTGCCACAGCTCGATTAAAACGCATGCGAAATCTGGAGCCTGGCGAAATTTACGATCAAGTAGTAGCCATCGATAGAGAAAGTCGGTTGTACCACAATCGTCCGCTTTCCAACATCGTTTTCATGGGAATGGGCGAGCCGCTGATGAACTACAACAACGTCATCAAAGCCATCGATTTAATTACGTCGGATGAAGGATTGGGCATGTCGCCCAAACGAATTACGGTTTCGACTTCAGGAATTCCGAAAATGATCAAGAAAATGGCTGACGACGAAGTAAAATTCAAATTAGCGGTTTCCTTACATTCGGCAATCGATGAGGTACGTTCGAAAATCATGCCTTTTTCTGAAAATTTTCCACTCAAGGATTTAAAGGAATCACTCGAATATTGGTATCGAAAAACCAAAAGTAAAATTACGTATGAATATGTAGTGTGGAAAGGAATCAACGATACCAAAGAAGCCGTCGATGCTTTGGTGAAATTCTGCAAATACGTTCCTTGTAAAGTCAATTTAATCGAATACAATCCGATTGACGACGGCGAGTTTCAACAAGCTTCTGATGCGGCCATCGATTTGTACATCACCGAATTATCCAAATACGATATTGTCGCTAAAGTGCGTCGCAGTCGCGGAAAAGACATCGATGCAGCGTGTGGACAGTTGGCCAATAAACAATAGAAAACTCCCAATTACGGGAGTTTTCTCTTTTATACTTAAGTAAAAGCGTTTAGTTTCCGATGACAATGTTATATGAATTTCCACCAATTGTGTATACCGCTATATTGTCACACACACCATTTCCGTAATCCAAAGTAGCCGAATTCCCATTTCGTACAAACGTAATGACACCCGAAACTAAAAGTGGTTTTTGAGGTGTGATGCAACTCATTTTTACACGTAATGGTGTGGTGATCGTGCTTGTTAAATCATTTAAATTAGGATAAGTAGTTGTCCAACTTCCTGTAACCCGATAAATATTGTCTAATACAATTCCAGGTGTATCAAATCCTTCGATGATTTCTCGAACGCGTTGTCCTACACGGGTGTACACATTTCCGTTCGGGAAGGTTGCAGTCAAATCCATATTCATCGTTACAATAGGATGACTTGGAGCGTTCGGAGTTTCAACACTCATCACACGGGTAAACGTTTTGGTTCCGCCCAATAGAATTCCGTTGTGGTAAAATTGATCAAAAGTGTAGGTGATGGTATGCGAAGGTGCGCTGGGTTGGAATAGAAACGAAATAATTATCTTTCCTTTTACAAAATTACCATTGTTGAGTACACATCCGATTGTCCCAAAATCAATGGTTTTGGTGACTTGAGTTCCCGGAGTGATAGGCGTTCCAAATGCTGGAACACGTGTAATGGTAGCACAGGAACTCAATATAGTATTGGGCATTTCATTGGAACGTCCATTGACCGAATTCGCATACGTATTTGACTCTTGTTCTTCAACTATGTCCGAAACATCGTCGTTGGCCAAATCAATTCGGGCATTGATGGTTGCTTCTTCAACCGTTAAGTCGGGATTGGCATTGTCTTCTTTAGAGCAACTCATAATCAATAAGCTTACTCCTAATCCTAAAATAAATTTTGTTGTTGTTTTCATAAGGTATTTTTGGTTTAACTGATTATTAAAAAGTATAATTATTTAACTGCTTATTTGGACATCACAACTAACAAAAGGTTTAATCAAATCACAATTTTTTTTCAAAATAGTTTCTATGTCGTATATTTGAAAACTCAATATTCATTGGGTGATTATAGATGAACATCACTTCGCAAATAAAACAACCCATTTTGAAAGAAATGGAACTTTTTGAAAAAAAGTTCTTCGAATCCATGTCTTCCAAAGTAGCGTTGCTCAACAGAATCACGTATTATATCGTCAATCGCAAGGGAAAGCAAATGCGACCCATGTTTGTCTTCTTAACGGCAAAAATGATTTCGGGCGGAACCGTAAACGAACGAACCTATCGCGGTGCTTCGGTGATCGAATTAATTCACACCGCAACTTTGGTGCATGACGACGTGGTAGATGATAGCAATCAACGACGTGGTTTTTTCTCTATCAATGCACTTTGGAAGAATAAAATTGCAGTCTTAGTGGGCGATTATTTACTTTCGAAAGGATTGTTGCTTTCTATTGATAATGGCGATTTCGATTTACTCCGAATCATTTCTGTCGCAGTGCGCGAAATGAGTGAAGGCGAGTTACTTCAAATTGAAAAAGCACGCCGATTGGATATTACGGAAGATATTTACTTCGAAATCATCCGTCAAAAAACCGCGACTCTTATTGCGGCTTGTTGTGCGTTGGGTGCTAAATCGGTTTCTGAAGATGAAGCACAAGTAGAAACCATGCGCAAGTTTGGTGAACTTATCGGAATGGCGTTCCAAATAAAAGATGATTTATTTGATTATACCGATGAAGCCATTGGGAAACCAACGGGAATCGACATCAAAGAGCAAAAAATGACTTTGCCCTTAATTCATGCCTTGAATAACTGTTCGGGTTCTGAAAAAAAATGGTGCATCAATTCGATTAAAAACCACAATAAAGACAAAAAACGCGTCAAAGAAGTCATTCAATTTGTAAAAGACCAAAACGGATTGGCGTATGCCGAACAAAAAATGGTCGAATTCCAACACCAAGCACTTCAACTACTTCACGATTTTCCTTCATCCGAATACAAGGACAGTTTAATTTTGATGGTGAACTACGTCATCGAACGGAAGAAATAATGTGTCAATTTGGCAATGTGTCAATTAGCCGATGAATCAATTGTTGATTAAAATATTTTATTTTTTTACATGTTAATAAATTGATTATCAAGTTTTTAAAATTGACACATTGACAAATTGCCACATTTTCACATTACTCATGCAACCCTTTTCAAACCATTCTCGTCTATGCTAATAGAACACCGAATGTAAAATCTAAGATTCTAAAAATCCAACGATCTAAGAAGTCTAAAAATGAAGGTTATTAACTTACATCAAGAAGAAAAAGAATTAATCGAACTGGCTGTCGAGAACAATCGTCATGCACAACAAAAGATCTATTCCAAATTCGCTCCTAAAATGTTAAGTGTTTGCCGTCAGTATATAAAAGACTTACATCAGGCGGAAGATGTTATGATTACGGCTTTTATGAAAGTGTTTACAAGTTTGAAAAATTTTGAACACAAAGGAAGTTTTGAAGGTTGGGTGAGAAGAATTATGATCAACGAATGTATTTCGTTCCTCCGAGTTCAGAAAAAAGTAACCTTTATTGAAGATGAAACGTATTTTGAGGAAAGCTTCAATAACATCGAAAGCAAATTTTCGGTAGAAGATATTCAAACCTTAATCGATGGTTTGCCCGATGGATATAAAATGGTGTTCAATTTATATGCGATAGAAGGATTCAAACACCACGAAATTGGAGCAATGTTAGGAATCAATGAAGGAACGTCCAAATCGCAACTTTCTCACGCTAGAAAAATGTTGCAAGAACAAATTAACAAGTTAAAAAATTACTCTAATGGAACCGAATAAATTTGAAAAACAAATCCGAGAGCAAATCAACTCTCGAGAAATCCAACCCAGCGAAAAATCTTGGGATCGATTGGACGCCATGCTTTCAGTTGCCGAAGAAAAAAAAACAAAGCGTTCTTTTGGCTGGTTGTCCCGACGCTTCGGGATTGCTGCAAGCATTTTGGTGTTCGTAACTGCTGGTTTGTTTTTTTTCAATCAAAATACTTCAGAAATCACGCCTAATACAACTGTGGTAACGCAAGAAGTACTCAAAGATTCTGCAACCCATTCATCAGAAAAAATAGAAAATAATCCAACTTTCAACCAAGAGATGCAGCCGTTAGTTCAAGTTGAAGAAAATACGCCTCAACCAACAACCGAAAACCAACAACCGACAACTGACAACCGCCAACCGAAAACCAACAACCGAGTTTCAATCATCAAATCCAATTCATCAGTTGCCCAAAAATCGATGCCTAATCAACAAAAAAATAGTCCAATCCAAAATCAAGAAGTAATTGCCGAAAACAAAGTTAGCAACGAAAGTAAAAATCCAACTCCAGTTTTATCGAACCAAATCAATTCAGAAAACAAAGAAGTAATTGCCCTTAGCGAGTTGAACCGAAAACCATCGAAAGTTACTGTCAGCGCAAACAGTTTGCTTTCGCAAGTAGATGGCGAATTAGAACTGACTTTTCGAGAAAAAGTCTTCAAAACGGTGAGCAAAAACTACAAAGAAGTAAAAGTCGCCGTTACCAATAGAAATAATTTAGACTAGTACACATCATTAATCAAAAATCAAATATCATGAGAAATTTTACCCTTTATTTAGCCGTTGTAGTCTGCCTAATGGCTGCAAAAATGAATGCGCAAGACACGTTCGAATCACGAGCAAAAGCCATAGCCGAAAAGATTGAAAAAATCACAAAAGAAGAAAAAGAAGCCTTAAAAATAGAGGTTGAGGAAGTAAACAAACAACTCGAAAACGGTTCACTTACTACTGCTCAAGCTGATGAGAAAAAACAAAAATTAGCCGAAGCAAGAGCAACCATTATCGAAAATAAAGTGGCCGTTGCACAAGCCGAATTGAACGATTTAGTACAACAAAAAGTTGATGGAAAAATCAAAGAAGTTTCAAAAGATCGAACCTATACATTAGATTTGGGTTGGAAAAATACAAACGATTCGATCCGCAGAGTTAAAGGTGAATCGAGAACCACTACGCAAGTTGTTTTTGCCTTTGGAGCAAATAATTTAGTGACCAATGGTTCGATTGCCAATTCTGATTTCAGATACTTGCGCTCGACTTTTTACGAATGGGGATTAACCAGCAACTACCGCTTGTCTAAAAACAGTAATTTATTGCATTTAAAATACGGTTTTTCATGGATGTACAATCACTTAAATGCTACCGATAACCGCTATTTCGTAGTAAATGGAGATCAAACCGGATTGGCAACGTTTCCAACGCATTTAAGAAAAAAAGACACCTATTTTAAAAATGTGTATGTTACGGTGCCGCTTCACTTGGAGTTCGATTTTACGAAAAATAAAACTAACGCCGACGGAGATAAAATCTTCAACAGCCACAGGGGTTTCCGATTCGGAATAGGAGGTTATGTAGGATACAACACCAATTCAAAACAATTTTTGTCGTATGAAGTTGATGGTTACCGCATCAACGAACGACAAAAAGGAAATTGGAACGTAAACGATTGGACATACGGATTGAGTGCTTATTTCGGACATGGAGAAACGAGTTTGTACGTTAAATACGATATCAATCCGTTGTTTAAAGACAACGCCGTAGATCAAAATAACATATCGTTAGGTGTTCGATTTGATTGGAATTAAATTTTGTTTGAGTTAGTTATATAATGTAAAAAGGTGTTTCAGCAATGAAACGCCTTTTTTTTATTTTAAATTTTAAATTTTAAATTCTGAATGTGTAATTTTACCGACATTCATTTTTTAGGTTTCTAAAAATCTAAAAATCTAAAAATCCAAACTTGATAACCAAACAAACCATAGATAAAGTTTTTGATGCCGCACGGGTGGAAGAAGTCATTGGTGATTTCGTCCAGCTCAAACGTGCCGGTAGCAATTTCAAAGGCCTGAGTCCGTTTTCTGACGAACGAACGCCGTCATTTATGGTGTCGCCCGTGAAACAAATCTGGAAAGATTTTAGTACCGGTAAAGGCGGAAGTTCGGTTACTTTTTTAATGGAACATTCGCAGTTTACCTATCCAGAAGCCATTCGGTATCTGGCCAAAAAATACAACATCGAAATTGAGGAAACCGAACTTTCTGAAGAAGATAAAGCCGAGGCCAACGAAAAGGAAAGTATGTATTTGGTGTCGGAATTTGCCGCCAACTATTTCCACGATGTGTTGATGAATCAAGAAGAAGGAAAAGCCATCGGATTTACGTATTTTAAGGAGCGCGGATTCACCAACGAAACCATCAAAAAATTCAAATTAGGCTATTCACCCAATCAATGGGATGCATTCACCAAAGAAGCGTTGGGAAAAGGATATCAATTGGAGTATTTGGAGAAAACCGGACTCACAATTGTTGGTGAAGACAAGCAATTCGACCGATTCAAAGGACGAGTGATGTTTCCCATTCAAAGCATGAGCGGACGTGTACTTGGTTTCGGTGGACGAATTCTTACGCAAGATAAAAAAGCGGCTAAATACCTCAATTCACCCGAAAGCGAATTATACCATAAAAGTAAAGTATTGTACGGCATTTTTCACGCCAAACAAGCCATCGCCAAACTCGATAATTGTTTTTTGGTGGAAGGTTATACCGATGTGATTCAGATGCATCAATCCGGAATCGAAAATGTAGTATCTTCTTCCGGAACGGCATTAACGCCCGATCAAATTCGGTTGATCAATCGGTTGACGAAAAATGTTACCGTTCTATTTGATGGTGACGCGGCAGGTTTGCGTGCGTCCATTCGCGGAATTGATTTGATTCTCGAAGAAGGAATGAACGTTAAAGTCTGCTCGTTTCCCGATGGCGACGATCCCGATAGTTTTGCGCGAAAAACATCGTACGAAGATTTGGTTCACTATTTGGATGAAAATGCCAAAGATTTCATTCAGTTCAAAGCGTCACTTTTGATGAAGGAAGCCAAAAACGATCCCATCAAAAAAGCTGACTTGATTCGGGATATGGTGACGAGTATTTCTAAAATTCCAGACCGCATCAAACGCGAAATCTACATTCAAGAAACGTCGCGAATCATGGATATTTCGGAAGATGTTTTGTTCAATACGTTAGCTCAAATTTCTAAAAAAGACATCCAAGAATTAGGTAAAAAACACAAAGAAGATCAAAAAGCTTTTGAAGTTCATAAAAACGAACCCATTTCAATTGCTGCGAATGTCGATATTCAATACGAATTAGAGCATAAAATCATCGAAATTCTATTGTTGTACGGAAACGAAGAAGATGAGTTTGAAGATATTTTGCTCAAAGCCGATGAGAATGGTGAAATGACCGAAGTAAAAGAATTGAATACCTATAAAGTATACCAGCGTATTTTTCTGAGTTTACAGGAAGACGAAGTCGAACTGGCCAATCCATTGTTTCAATCGATTTACACGCATTTAATTGATTACTACAATCAAAATGAGACGTTTGAATTGGAAACGTATTTGCAACACATCACACCCGAAATCGCCAACGAAGTTACGTCAATTGTGATGAATAACGAACGCGAAGTACTACACAATTGGGAAACGAAACACATATATGTAAAAAATAAAAATCAGACCATAAGTCAGTATGTTTCCGAAACTATTCTAACGCTGAGATGGTTTTTGGTTAATAAAATTATAGAAGAATTAAAAGGCGAAATTACATCCGAACCCGAAACTGATAATTCGGAAACACTCTCTATGGTCATCGATTATTTAGGATTGACCAACATCTTCTCCAAAAAACTAGGCAGAGTTATTTCCCGACACAACTAGTTCACCCTAGATTTTAAAATCTTATTAAACTTTTGTTGTTTTGTCATTCCGACGAAGGAGGAATCTCATAATCAATTTTGATGGGATTCCTCCTTCGTCTGACCCGAGAACTTTGCTCGAACTGGCGAAGCAATGACAAGTTTGAGTAAAAAAAATCCCGATTCATCAGAACCAGGATTTATATATTGAATTGTAACTTCGTACTTTATATCTCGTACTTCTAACTTCGTACTTTAAACAATATCCAGAGTTTTCGCCTTATTTACCAAATCGACTAAATTCGTCACATTCAGTTTTTGTAATAATCGCAATTTATACGTACTGATTGTTTTTTCGTTCAATCCCAAAGTTTTCGAGATTTCATTGTTTTTCTTTCCATCGCACAAAAAGCGCAAAACTTCAATTTCACGGTTGGATAATTTTCGGTACAACCGCTCCGATTTATTTTGTTTGGAAATGAGCGCTAAATTTTTCTTTAAACTTTCACTCATCATAATCAATCCTTGATGAACTCTGATGATAGTCGTTCCGAGGGTTTCCAATTTGGCCGACTTGTGGACGTAACCTGCAACACCTGCTTTAATCGCATTGGAAGCATAAATTTGCTCGTTTAAGTTGGAGAAAATGAGCACTTTAGTTTTGGGGAAGTTTTTAATAATTGCCTTCAATTCGTAGATACTTTTGAGGCCATCCAACTCTAAATCAATAATTAAAACATTTATTTCTTTGTTTCTGAGCGCGTCAGGAACCATAAAAAAACTGCCGACATTTGAGACGACGCTGATTTCTGGGTGTTCTTTAAAATAGGACTTAACACCAAAATGAACCACCGGATAGTTATCAGCTAAACAAACGTTTATCATAACTCTATAATTTAGAAAAATTCAAAAAAACAACACGTAAAAGTACAAAATAAAATTAAAACAACTAAAAAAAATGTTAAAAAATTACTTATAATTCATCGGAATGCTGCAAACAGGTATCGCTAACATCTTGTGTTTGTTGGCTCTATTCAACCGAATGTAGATGTCAAAGACCTCTTTTTCTCTACCTAAAAACGCCTCAGAAATCGACCCTTTTTCAGCTTCCAACATTGCCCATTCCAATTCGTCGTAACTCGCGCCCAACTGGTCTTCATCGGTTCGTGAATCGCCAAATAAGCCGTCGGTTGGCGCTGCATTCTGAATCGAATCCGGAATTTCAAGATACTGTCCTAAAGCATATACATCGCTTTTCATTAAATCGGCAATCGGACTCAAATCAACGCCACCGTCGCCATATTTCGTGTAAAAACCCACGCCAAAATCTTCCACTTTATTTCCCGTTCCTGCCACCAATAATCCGTGGATTCCAGCATAATAATACAGTGTAGTCATGCGCAATCGTGCCCGTGTATTGGCCAACGATAAATACAACCGATGCTCATTGTCCGTATTCGGGACTTGCTGCACAAATCCTTCAAAAACCGGAGTTAAGTCGGTTTCAGCGCGTCGCACATTCGGAAACCTTTTTTCCAGTTGCGTAATGTGTTCGCGGCCGCGATTCACCTGACTCGGATGCTGGTGTATCGGCATTTCCACACACAACACTTCAAGCCCAGTTTGCGCACAAAGTGTCGAAGTTACGGCCGAATCCACGCCGCCCGAAATCCCAATCACAAATCCGTTTACCTTCGCTTGTACCGCATAATCGCGCAACCAATTAACAATGTGTTCGTTTACCTTTTCAACCTGAATCGTACTTTTTTTTGCCATTTTTAATTGAAGATATAGAATTGTGTGATGTATATTTGCAAAAATAATAATTTAAACAATACTACGTTTTTTATTGTAAGCTAATTCCAGCTATGCGCTACAATCTTTAGACGGTTTAAAATGGTTTTTCTACCATCAAAAAAGAGCTTCTTGCAGTCGCTTTTTTTGCTGAAGAAAAACACATTCAAAACCGCAAAAGTATTTCCGCTGCTATCTGGGCTAAAACCATCGATTATCAATGAAAAAATTCGTTATACTAGTTCTTTTTACCTTTTTAATTACTTCTTGTGATAAAAAAAGCAAGGTAGAAAAAGCCATTGAAGAAATACCTCTCGAAATGAAACTCTACCGTTTTGAACAAGCGTTCTACGAAGCTAAACCGTCGGAACTGCAATTGGTAAAGGCGAAATTTCCCGACTTTTTCCAAGAAGGAACACCCGATGCTGTTTGGATTGCGCGTATGCAAGATCCAATTTGGCGTGAATTGTATTTTGAAGTTAAAAAAAGGTATAGCAACTTCAACGAAAAACAAGCCGAGATCGAAGAAGTCTTCAAACGTATAAAATACCATTTTCCAACAGTGCAAACGCCCGCGATTTATACCGCGATTGGCGAAATGGATTACAACAATAAAGTCATTTACGCCAATGATAAATTAATCATCGCTTTAGAATTATTTCTCGGCAAAGAACACCGTTTTTATACTGATTTTCCGACCTACATCACACAAAATTTTGAAGAACGACAGCTAATTCCAGAAGTTGCATCGAGTTTTGCAATCGGAGTTGTTCCGGTTCCAACCGACGAAACTTTACTAAATTTAATGATCTACCACGGCAAGGAATTATATTTGAAAGATGCGTTGCTGAGCGACGATTATACCGACGCTGAAAAAATGGGTTACACACCCGAACAAATCGCATGGAGTCAGGAAAATGAAGCGTACATTTGGACGTACTTCATCGAAAATCAATTGCTGTACAGCTCCAATTCAAAATTGCCTAATCAATTCATCAATCTGGCTCCATTTTCTAAATTCTATCTCGAAATCGACAACGAATCTCCGGGTAGAATCGGTCGTTGGGTAGGTTGGCAAATTGTGCGTTCCTTCATGGAAAACAACGAAAAAGTCTCGTTGCAGGACATGATCAAAATGGACGCTAAAGAACTTTTCGAACAATCAAAATACAAACCTAAAAAAAATGAGTAATTCCCTCAACTCCGAAATAAAATTTAATGTCCAATTAGACGAACACCGCGTGCCCGAATCACTGGCTTGGACAGCACAAGACGGCGGCATCGACGACCAACAAACCAAGGCCATCATGCTTTCTGTTTGGGATAATAATGCCAAAGAAACGTTGCGCATCGACTTGTGGACCAAAGACATGCCGGTAGACGAAATGAAACAATTCTTTCATCAAACGCTTGTGGCGATGTCAGACACCTACCAACGTGCTACCAACGATGAAAAAATGGCCGATACCATGCGTGATTTTTGCGAGTATTTCGCCGAAAAGTTAGAGCTTAAGAAATAGTCTAATTGTTTTTAAATACTTCTTCGTTGATATCGTTGATGTACTGCAAAACTTGTTCTCTTCCTGTAGATTCAACCGATGAAGTAACAAAATAAGGTGGCATTTCGGCCCAATTGTTGCCCAAAATTTTCTTTTTATAAGCTGCAATATGAGAGTCAACTTTGGTTTTTCCAATTTTGTCGGCTTTGGTAAAAACAATGCAAAACGGAACTTCAGTTTCACCCAAGTAGGTGATGAATTCCAGATCGATTTTCTGTGCTTCCAACCGAATGTCGATCAGTACAAAGGCACACACCAATTGTTCTCTTTTTTCAAAATAATCGGTTATGAATTGCTGAAACACTTCTTTCGTTTTTTTCGAAACTTTGGCATAGCCATAACCCGGTAAATCGACCAAAAACCAATTATTATTGATTTTAAAATGATTGATTAACTGAGTTTTTCCGGGGCGTGACGACGTTTTGGCCAAGCTATTTCGTCCGGTTAACATATTAATCAACGAAGATTTCCCTACGTTCGAACGACCAATAAAAGCATATTCTGGAATACGCTCTAAGGGACATTTACTCACGTCGGAATTACTGATGATGAACTCGGCGGTATTTATTTTCATGATAGGTATTGAAGTAAAAAAGTCCAAATCGGACTTTTAGTTTTGAAGTCGATTACTCTTTTTTGATTGAACCGATTTCTATTATAAATTCACTTTTTGCAACCATTCGTGCAGCAATCGGTTGAACTCGTCCGGCTTTTCCATCATGGCAGCATGACCGCATTCATCAATCCAATATAAAGTAGAATTCGGCATTAATTTATTAAATTCTTCGGCCACTTCGGGCGGCGTTACTTTGTCATTTTTTCCCCAAATCAAACATGTTTGTACGTGCATTTTGGGTAAATCTTTCGCCATATTATGACGAATTGCACTTTTGGCAATGGTAAGGGTTTTGATTACTTTGATGCGGTCATTTACAATTCCGAATACTTCATCAACCATTTCTTTGGTCGCTACTTTTGGGTCGTAAAAAACGGCTTCGGTTTTGTTTTTGATGTATTCATAATCGCCTCGTTTTGGATAACTGTCGCCCATCGCACTTTCGTACAATCCTGAACTTCCCGTCAAAACCAAACCAGCCACTTTTTCTGGATACATTTTCGAATGGTACAATCCGATGTGTCCACCAAGCGAATTGCCCAACAAAATCACGCGATCAAATTTTTTGAACGTAATAAAATCTTTTACAAATTTTGAAAACGCTTTTACATTGGTTTTCAATATGTTTTGCGAATACAAAGGCAATTCCGGAATAACAATTTTGTAGCCTCTTTGAGAAAAATAATCGGCAACAGCGTCAAAATTACTCAATCCGCCCATTAATCCGTGTAAAACAAGAATTGGCGTGCCTTCACCAATTTCATAGTACGTATATCTTCCTTCTTTTGTTAGTTTTTTTTCCATCTTTTAGTGCCGATTTATATCCTTTTTGTGTCGTAGCGTAAAGCTGCAAATATAACCTTTTTATCTAAGAACGCTAAGATACATTTTTACATTCAATTTAAAAAACTTCTTTCTTAACCGAAAAATAACATTTTGATAAACGCTTCACTATCAATATAAAAAGAGATTTATGTGTCTTTCAAAATTTAAGAAAATCATTAAATAATCAATAATATATTCCAATTCAGTCTAAAAATTTTATCTAAAATTCATCACTACAACCAATTTCTTGTTTTTTATTTAAAATCAAAAAAAATCAGCTTGAGGCAAAAAAGGGATTTAAGTGGTAAAACTTATTAACAAAGTGGAGATTAGTGGTAAAATGTGGTAAATTATTTTATATTTTTGCTCTTAATCGTAAAATAAGGTAGTGAACTCAATCATTGGAACATACGAATGTAAAGTAGATGCTAAAGGAAGGCTGTTATTGCCAGCGCCTTTAAAAAAGCAACTGGCTGCTTCGATTCAGGACGGTTTTGTCTTGAAGCGTTCTGTTTTTCAACCTTGTTTGGAATTGTATCCGATGAGTGAATGGAATTTGATGATGCAGAAAATCAACAAGCTCAACCGATTTGTAAAAAAGAATAATGATTTCATCCGACGTTTTTCAGCCGGAGTAAAAGTGGTAGAAATCGATAATTTAGGCCGTTTGCTCGTGCCAAAAGATCTTACCGTTTTTGCGAAAATATCGAAAGATATCGTGTTGAATTCGGCTGTGAACATCATCGAAATTTGGGATAAAGAATTGTATGAAAAAGCCATAGATGACTCGGTGGTCGACTTTGCAGATTTGGCTGAAGACGTAATGGGAAATGTAAATGACGACGACAATGGACTATCATAATCCTGTTCTTTTAAAGGAAACAGTAGACGGATTGAATATCAATCCCGATGGCGTATACGTCGACGTGACTTTTGGCGGCGGCGGACATTCGAAAGAAATTTTGAGTCGGTTAGGGCCAAAAGGAAAACTGTTTGGTTTTGACCAGGATGAGGATGCTTTGGAAAATGCGTTAGACGATGATCGATTTGTATTGATTCCTGAAAATTTCAGATACATCAAACGTTTTTTGAGGTTCCACGGAGTCACAGAAGTAGACGGAATTTTGGCCGATTTAGGCGTGTCATCGCATCAATTTGATGTGCCGGAAAGAGGTTTTTCCACACGTTTTGATGCGGGTTTGGATATGCGGATGAGCAAAAAAAATGAGTTGGACGCTTTTAAAGTCATCAACGAATACGACGACGAAAATTTGAAACGCGTATTTTATGATTACGGCGAATTGAAAAATGCTCCTGCTTTATCGCGAACCATAATCGATGCACGTGAGAAAAAGGTAATTCGCACCACTGAAGAGTTGAAAAGCATTTTAGGAAAACATTTGCCTGCTCATTTTAGCAATAAAATATTGGCTCAGATTTATCAAGCGGTTCGTATTGAAGTCAATCAAGAAATGGATGTTTTGAGAGAATTTTTAGAACAATCCTTGCAGATTTTAAAACCGGAAGGACGATTGAGTGTGATTTCGTATCACTCACTGGAAGATCGATTGGTAAAGCGTTTCATGAAAAACGGCATGTTTGAGGGAGAACCCGAACGCGACTTTTTCGGAAATTTTTCAGTTCCTTTTAAGTTGATTGGGAAATTAATTGTTCCATCAGATGCTGAAATCAGAATTAACAACCGCGCTCGAAGTGCCAAACTTCGTATCGCAGAAAAGAAGTAGTGGTCAGTAAACAGTATTCAGAAAAGGAATAAAAAATAAATCTTGGCGCCTTAGTGTCTTTGTGGTGAAAATATGAAAGGAAAAATATACAACATATTAAAAGCTCGATTTTTAGTCAATGAAGACGCTACCAAAAACTGGCGATTCATTGTTTTTCTAATTGTTCTTGCCATTATCATGATTGCCAATACACACCGATTCGAACAAAAAGTTTTCAAAATAGCCGATTTATCGGATGAAGTTAAAGAGTTACGCTCTGAGTTTGTAGATAGAAGATCTCAGTTGATGAAACTGAAAATGGAATCAACGATATCCAAAAAAATGGAAACTAGAGGCATTTTTCCCTCGCAAGTTCCACCCGTAAAAATAAAAGTAAAACAACCCGAAGAGAAAAGCTTCTTCAAGAAATTATGGCAGTAGCAGATAAAAATAATTCCTACCGAATTTATCTAGTAGCATTTTTTATGTTCCTGATCGCTATTGCTATTGCAGTAAAGTTGACGAATATTCAAGTGGTGGAAGGCGAATACTATAAAAATTTAGCCAAACAAGAAACGGTAAAGCACTTTGTCATCCCAGCCAATAAAGGAAATATTTATTCGGCCGATGGTAGTTTGTTGGCGACTTCCATTCCTAATTACACCATTCGTTTCGATGCGGTGGCTCCAAAAAAAGAAGATTTCGACACGCATGTCGATTCGTTGGCGTTGCAATTAGCATTATTACTAGAAAAGCCAAAATCTGAAATTTTATCTGAACTACGAAAAGCTCGAACCAATAAAAACCGGTACTTCTTAATTGCCAAAGACTTGAGTTACACCGAATACATTCAGGTGAAAAATATGCCGCTTTTCAATAAAGGAACGTATAAAGGTGGAATCATTACCGAACAAAAAACCGTTCGTGAACATCCAATTGGCATCATCGCCGAACGAACGATTGGGTACGAACGAAAAGACGAAAACGGCGTACTAAGAAGAGTCGGCATTGAAGGCGCATACGGAAAATACCTTAACGGAAAAGACGGAAAAGTTCTGAAACAAAAAATCGCTAAAGGTCAATGGAAACCTATTCGCGATGTCAATGAAGTAGAACCTCAAGACGGTTACGACGTAATTTCCACCATTGATGTCTACATTCAGGATATTGCCCATCATGCCTTGCTCAAACAACTCGAGTTCTACCAAGCCGATCATGGATGCGTAGTAGTTATGGAAACGAAAACTGGCTATGTAAAGGCGATTTCCAATTTGGGAAGAGCCAAAGACGGCTCGTATTACGAAACCATTAATTATGCGGTTGCCGAATCACACGAACCGGGTTCAACGTTCAAGTTGATTGACATGATTGCGCTTTTAGATGATAAAAAAGTGGATACAAGCAAAGTATACGATAGTCGCGGCGGCGTAATTATTTACAATGGAGAAAGTGTAACGGATTCAAATGGGAAAGGGTACGGAAAAATATCATTGGCCAAAGGTTTTGAATTGTCTTCAAATACCGTTTTAGTGCAAGCGGTGTACGAGAATTATAAAAATAATCCAGAAGAATTCGTCAATCGAATCAACCGAATGGGATTGAACAAGCCACTTGGATTACCTTTTAAAGGTGAAGGAAAACCAACCGTGTATCAACCGGGCGAAAAAGGCTGGGATAGAAACACTTTACCCTGGATGGCTTTCGGATACAACGTTGCCATCACGCCATTGCAGACTTTAGCTGTGTACAATGCGATTGCCAACAACGGTGAAATGGTAAAACCCCAATTCGTTTCCGAAATCAAAGAATGGAACAAAACCATCAAAAAATACGACAAGCAAGTCATCAACAAAAAGATTTGCGACCAAGAAACGGTGAATAAACTTAAGGCAGTTTTGCAAAATGTAGTAAAACGCGGAACGGGTTCAAAACTTTATTCTAAGGATTTTTCGATGGCGGGCAAAACGGGAACGGCGCAAGTAGATTACCACAAAAAAGACGGAAGCATGTATTACGCTTCGTCGTTTGTAGGTTTCTTCCCTGTTGAAGAGCCGAAATATTCGTGTATAGTGGTGGTACATAAACCAAATGTGGCAGCAGGTTATTACGGTGCCGATGTGGCAGGTCCGGTTTTTAAACGAATTGCACAGAAGATTTTTACCGATGCGCCAACGACGAATGAGGTTAAAAACTTGAACAAGAAAATAAAAACACAAGAGCAGAATTTTGATAATTATTATACAAAAATCAATTCCAAGCCACTTTACGTTCCGAATTTGATTGGAATGTCCGGAATGGATGCGGTCGCTTTATTAGAAAATTTAAAGCTCAAAGTAAGAGTGGTGGGAACCGGAAAAGTAAAATCACAATCACTCAAACCCGGAGAAACAATTCAGAAAAACAAAATCATACTATTAGAATTATCGTGATTATTCTTAAAGACATATTATATAAAGTAGCGCTAGAAGTCGTAAAAGGCTCTACCGAAATGGCCATCCACAAAATCGAATTCGATTCGAGAAAAATTGTGGAAAATGACGTATTTGTTGCCATTCGAGGAACAGTTTCTAACGGTCATGATTTCATTGAAAAAGCCATAAATCTGGGTGCGATTGCTATTGTTTGCGACGAACTTCCCGAAGTGATTGTAACCGGAATTACGTACATCCAAGTAAAAGACACCAATTCGGCTTTGGCTTTTATGTCGACCAATTATTTCGATAATCCGTCAACTAAATTGCGATTGGTCGGAATCACTGGAACCAACGGAAAAACAACCATCGCCTCGCTTTTATTTCAATTGTTTAAAAAAGCAGGCTATAAAGTAGGTTTGCTTTCCACGGTAAAAATTATGGTGGATGATGTCGAATATAAAGCCACACATACAACTCCCGATTCATTAACCATCAATCACTATTTGAATGAAATGGTCGCTATTGGGTGTGAGTTTTGCTTTATGGAAGTGAGCTCGCACGGTGTACATCAAAAGCGTACTGAAGGATTGGAGTTTGCCGGTGGTGTTTTTACGAATTTATCGCACGATCACCTCGATTATCATGAAACATTTTCAGAATACCGCGATGTAAAAAAGTCGTTTTTCGATCATTTGCCAAAAACAGCTTTTGCTCTGACGAACATCGATGACAAAAACGGTTTGGTGATGCTTCAAAATACAGCCGCTCGAAAATTGACGTATGCGTTAAAATCATACGCCGAATACAAAGCGCAAATTTTAGAAAATCAATTAGGTGGTTTACTGCTTAAAATCAATGAAAGTGAAGTATGGGTGCGATTAATCGGAACCTTTAATGCCTACAATTTATTGGCGATTTACGGAACCGCAGTCGAACTCGGATTGGAACGATTGGAAGTATTGCGATTGTTGTCGGAATTGGAAAGTGTTTCGGGACGATTTCAATTCATCATCTCCGATTCAAAAATCACCGCCATTGTCGATTATGCACACACGCCCGATGCGTTGGAAAACGTATTAAAAACGATTGCTGACATCCGAACTAAAAACGAACAATTGATTACGGTTGTAGGTTGCGGCGGAGATCGTGACACCACAAAGCGTCCGATCATGGCCAATATTGCCACAACAATGAGCGATAAAGTGATCCTGACTTCCGACAATCCGAGATCGGAAAATCCGGAAACCATCATCGCCCAAATGGAAGCCGGTGTTGAACCTCAAAATTTTAAAAAATCACTGTCGATAGTCGATAGAAAACAAGCAATAAAAACCGCATGCCAACTGGCCAATCCAAATGATATCATTTTGATCGCTGGAAAAGGACACGAAACGTATCAAGAAATTCAAGGCGTGCGCCACGATTTTGATGATATGAAAATGGTTAAAGAGTTTTTAGAACAAATGAACAAGTAACATTTCAATTTTAAAGAACAAGTTTCGCAATGAGAAGAAATTTAAAATTTAAAATTCAAAATTTAAAATAGTAACTATGTTATACTACTTATTTGAATACTTAGACAAAACCTTAGACGTTCCGGGAACGGGAGTGTTTCAGTACATCACGTTTCGTTCGGCTTTGGCGATAATTTTATCGTTGATGATTTCTACCATTTACGGTAAAAAAATCATCACGTTTCTACGCAACAAACAAGTAGGTGAAACCGTAAGAGAACTCGGTTTGGACGGACAGACGCAAAAAGCGGGAACGCCAACGATGGGTGGATTGATCATCATCATCGCAACACTGATTCCGGTTTTATTGTTAACCAAGTTGAACAACATTTACATCATTTTGTTAATCATCACGACAGTTTGGATGGGAACAATAGGTTTCATTGACGATTACATCAAAATATTTAAAAAAGATAAACAAGGATTAAAAGGAATTTTTAAAGTAATTGGTCAAGTCGGATTGGGATTAATCGTAGGTTCGGTATTGTATTTTCACCCAAGTGTGACGGTGCGCGAAAAATCGTCTACGCCAATAACATTCAATCAAAAAGAAAATGTGATTTCGAGTATTCCCAACGAATATAAATCGACTGCCACGACCATTCCTTTTGTAAAAAATAACGAATTTGACTACGCTCAAATCATTGCGTGGACGGGCGATGGCTATCAAAATTGGGCGTGGTTGGTGTTCATTCCAATTGTGATTTTTATCATCACAGCGGTTTCAAACGGAGCCAATTTAACCGACGGAATTGATGGTCTCGCCGCAGGAACTTCGGCCATATCAGTTTTGGCACTCGGAATTTTCACCTTCGTTTCTGGGAATATTATTTTCTCGAGTTATCTCAACATCATGTACATCCCAAATTCGGGCGAAATGACTGTATTTATTGCGGCTTTCGTGGGTTCGCTCATCGGATTTTTATGGTACAATTCATATCCGGCATCGGTTTTCATGGGTGATACCGGAAGTTTAACGATAGGCGGAATCATAGCGGTTTTAGCAATTTCAGTGAGAAAAGAAATGTTACTGCCCGTTTTATGCGCGATTTTCTTTGCCGAAAGTGCCTCCGTAATCATACAGGTAACCTATTTCAAATACACGAAGAAGCGATTTGGCGAAGGTAGGCGTGTATTCCTCATGTCGCCTTTGCACCATCATTATCAGAAAAAAGGCTACCACGAAAGTAAAATTGTAACGCGTTTTTGGATTGTAACGATTCTATTAACCATCGTTTCGATTGTAACGCTAAAATTGAGATAATGCAAAGGTTAGTAGTTCTGGGTGGTGGTGAAAGCGGAGTAGGTACAGCTATTTTGGGAAAGAAAGAAGGGTACGATGTTTTTGTATCCGATTTCGGAAAAATAAAAGACAATTATAAAGACGTTCTTAATCAGTATGACATTAAATGGGAAGACGAACAGCACACAGAAGATTTAATTCTGAACGCTGATGTCGTAATGAAAAGTCCCGGAATTCCCGATAAAGCGCCCATCGTAAAAAAGTTGGTTGAAAAAGGAATTTCCGTGATTTCCGAAATTGAGTTTGCGGACCAATTTAACCAAGCGCTCACCATAGGAATTACAGGAAGCAATGGAAAAACGACCACGACGATGCTGACGTATCATTTGCTCAAAGAAGGTGGATTGAACGTCGGTTTAGGCGGCAACATCGGAAAGAGTTTTGCCTGGCAAGTGGCCGAAGAAACGTACGATTCGTATGTGTTGGAGTTGAGCAGTTTTCAGTTGGACGGCATCATCAAGTATAAGCCGCACATCGCCATCATTACCAACATCAGTCCGGATCATTTAGATCGATACGATTACAAGTATGAAAATTACATCGCGTCGAAATTTAGAATAACAATGAACCAAACCGAAGAGGATTATCTCATCTACGACGCCGATGATGAAGCCATTTCGAACTGGTTACAAAACAATAAAGTAAGAGCACAAGTAATACCCTTTTCAATTTCAAAGCGAATAGAAAACGGAGCCTATTTAAACAACAACACTATGGAAATCAACATCAATCAAGAAGAGTTTTTAATGGAAACAGCACAAATTGCATTGGAAGGAAAGCACAACATGAAAAATGCAATGGCAGCTACTTCTGTCGCCCAATTAATGCGCATCAGAAAGCAAACGATTCGTGAAAGTTTGTCTAATTTTCAAGGAGTTGAACACCGTTTGGAAAAGGTGCTCAAAATTCAGAATGTTCAGTACGTAAACGACAGTAAAGCGACCAATGTCAATGCTTCGTTCTTTGCTCTAGACAGCATGACTTCACCAACCGTTTGGATTATGGGTGGTGTTGATAAAGGAAACGATTATTCGGAGTTGATGTCGCTAGTGCATGAAAAAGTAAAAGCCATTATTTGCCTTGGAATTGACAATAAAAAAATCATCGATGCTTTCGGAAATATCGTCGACATGATGGTCGAAGTAGATAATATGCACGATGCTGTAAACACAGCGCGTCACATCGCCGAAAAAGGCGATACCGTATTATTGTCGCCTGCTTGTGCGAGTTTCGACTTGTTTCAAAATTACGAAGACAGAGGTAATCAATTTAAGAGAGAAGTTCGGAATTTGTAAAATTTAGAGCGGATGGCTTGGGCTTTTTTGTAATCCCTTTTCCTGCTTTTCTCTCGTTCCAAAAGACGAGATCCAATCAGGGCTAGACAGGGAACAAAAAGCAAGAATATAAAAGTTTTAAGATGTTCAATGTAGAGACAGACTGCAGTCTGTCTTTTCTAAAAGTAAATAAAGAAAATGCTAAAAATAATAAACAGTTTAAAAGGAGATAAAGTCATTTGGGCATTCGTTGCTCTCTTGGCGTTGTTTTCGTTTATGCCTGTTTTTAGCGCAAGTAGTAATTTGGCGTATATGCGACACGGTTCGGGTAATGCCATTACCTATTTTGTCAAGCATTTAGCGCACATTTTCATCGGATTTTTTATCATTTACCAAGTCCATAAAATTCCGTACCACTATTTTAGAGGAATTTCCAGAATTTTATTACCCGTTGTTTGGCTATTGCTGAGTTATACCTTGTTTTTCGGTATCGAACAAGGCTCGGCCACGCGTTGGATCAAAGTGCCGTTCATCGGAATCTCATTCCAAACTTCGGCTCTGGCGTTTATTGTGTTGATGATTTTTGTCGCCCGCTATTTATCCAAAACCAAATCCGAAACAGAACCGTTCAAAACCTCATTGGTAAATTTATGGGTGCCGATTGGAATTACCATCATGCTCATTCTGCCCAATAACTTCTCCACCGCAGCGCTCATTTTTGCGATGGTGTTGATGCTCACATTTACTGGGAATTATCCCTTAAAATACCTCGGAATAATTGTGGGCTCCGGATTGTTGTTATTTGTACTGTTTGTCCTCACTGCAAAAGTTTTCGAACAAGCCAATCCAAATCATGTGCCTGGAATTTTTAAACGGGTGACTACTTGGGAAAATAGAATCGCGAATTTTTCAAATAAAGACGCCGATTCCGACGATAAATACCAAATTGAATACGCCAAAACTGCCATTGCAACCGGCGGAATATATGGATTAGGTCCGGGGAAAAGTGTTCAGAAGAATTTCCTTCCTCAATCGTCATCCGATTTTATTTATGCGATTATTGTCGAAGAATACGGACTCATAGGCGGCATTTCAGTGCTTTGTTTGTACTTGCTTTTGCTATTCCGATTTGTCATCGCCGCGCACAAAGCCAACTCCACCTTCGGAAAATTAGTAGTCATTGGTTTGGGTTTTCCTATCGTTTTTCAAGCTCTGATTAATATGGCCGTTGCCGTTCAATTGTTACCCGTAACTGGACAAACGCTACCGCTGATTAGTTCGGGTGGAAGCTCGGTTTGGATGACGTGTATCGCCATCGGAATCATTTTAAGCGTAACCAAGAAAGAAGAGGAAATTGCGGAAGAATTGCAAGAAAAACAAAAAAGAGAAGACGCGTTGCAACGCCTAATCGATAAACAATTAAAAGAAGAGGAAACAGAAGATTCAGAGGAAGACTATTCGATTAAGGATAACCCGATAAATGTAGTTTTAAATAAATAATTAATTGTGATTGCATTGCTAAATTGCTAGGCACTTTAGTGCCATGAATTCAATAATAAAATAATAAATAGCCATGGACTTCAGTCCGTGATTCAAAAAATATGAAACCATACAAATTCATCATCAGCGGCGGAGGAACAGGAGGACATATCTATCCTGCCATTGCTATTGCCAATGAATTAAAAAATCGTTTTCCCGATGCCGAATTCCTATTTGTAGGCGCCAACGATAAAATGGAAATGCAAAAAGTGCCACAAGCAGGTTATGCCATTGAAGGATTGTGGATTGCGGGAATTCAACGCAAAATAACGCTTCAAAACGCGATGTTTCCGATGAAATTAGTAAGCAGTTTATTGAAGTCGCGAAGTATCATCAAGAAGTTTAAACCCAACGCTGTGATTGGAACAGGCGGTTTTGCAAGCGGTCCGTTATTGCAAATGGCCAACAGCATGAACATACCAACGGTCATTCAGGAACAAAATTCCTATCCCGGAATTACCAATAAAATACTGAGTAAAAAAGCCAATACGATTTGTGTGGCCTATGAAAATTTAGAACGTTTTTTCCCGAAAGAGAAGATAGTTTTTACTGGGAATCCGGTTCGTCAGGATATTTTAGACATCGATTCAAAACGAAGTGAAGCCTTGTCGTATTTCAATTTGGATGATAATAAAAAGACGCTTTTAGTCATTGGTGGGAGTTTAGGCGCACGACGAATCAATCAGTTGATGGCGAAAGAAATTGATTTTTTGCTTGCGAATAACCTGCAAATCATCTGGCAATGCGGGAATTTATACATGTCGGAATACAAGCAATTTTCTGAAGTCGAAAACGTGCAAGTGATTTCGTTTATTGACCGAATGGATTTGATTTATGCAGCAGCCGATTTTGTGATTTCGCGAGCCGGAGCTTCGTCGGTTTCGGAGTTGTGTTTGGTCGGAAAACCCACATTATTCGTTCCGTCGCCCAACGTTGCCGAAGACCATCAAACCAAAAACGCTAAAGCCATCACCGATAAAAACGGCGCGTTATTGCTGAAAGAAAGTGAATTGGACTCCAATTTTGAATCGGTTTTTAATAAACTGATTCGCGATGAAAATTTACAAAAAAACCTCAGTGAAAACATGAGGAAATTGGCCAAACCCAATGCGACAAAAGATATAGTTGAAGAAATAGTAAAATTGATAAAGTAAATAATTTGTGAAATTTTCGCAATAATAATTGTTCGTGAAAATTCGTGAAATTCGTGTAAAATAAAATGAATCTAAACCAAATACATAACGTCTATTTCATCGGAATCGGAGGCATCGGAATGAGTGCTCTTGCCCGCTATTTTCAAAACATTGGAAAGAAGGTTTCGGGTTACGATAAAACGCCGACGCGCTTGACCGACGAACTCATAGCTGGTGGAATGGAGATTCATTTTGAAGATGCAATTGATTTAATTCCGATTGACTATTACGTAGAAAATACCTTAGTTATCGTGACGCCTGCCGTTCCGGTAACACATTCAGAATGGAATTATTTCATCGAACGCAATTATACCATTAAAAAGCGAGCAGAAGTTTTAGGCTTAATCACCAAAGATACGTTTTGCTTCGCGGTTGCTGGAACGCACGGAAAAACCACTACGTCAAGCATACTCGGACACGTTTTGTACGAAAGTGGTGCAGATGTAACGGCTTTTTTAGGCGGAATAGTAGAAAATTACCAGTCCAATTTGATTGGCAGCGGAAAGACCATTACGGTGGTTGAAGCCGACGAATTTGATCGTTCGTTTCTACATTTACATCCCGATATTGCCTGTGTAACATCTATGGATGCCGATCATTTAGATATATACGGAGACAGCGCCGCCATCGAAGATTCGTTCAGGGAATTTGCCGATAAGGTACAGGACAAATCACATTTGTTTGTGCCAAAAGGAGTGCCGTTGGACGGATTGACAGTTGCCGTAAACGAAGAAGCAACGTATATGGCTTTCAATGTTAGAATTGAAAACAGTGCCTACGTCTTCGATGTGCAAACACCGACAGAAAGTATAAAAAACATCGCTTTTGGCTTGCCTGGGCGACACAATTTAATGAATGCGTTAACCGCTTTAGCAATGGCTAAATCATATGGAACCCCAACCGAAGCCATTGTTAAAGGGTTAGCTTCATTTAAAGGAATTCAACGCCGGTTTTCCTACCAAATCAAAACCGATGATTTCGTGTACATCGACGATTATGCGCACCATCCGACCGAAATCAATGCGGTGCATCAAGCGGTACGTGAATTGTATCCGGGAGAAAAAGTAGTAGCCGTTTTTCAACCGCATTTATTCAGTAGAACCAATGACTTTGTAGATGATTTTGCCAAAAGCCTTTCTGCTTTTGATGAAGTGATTTTATTAGATATTTATCCAGCACGAGAATTGCCTATGGAAGGAGTAACATCTTCTTGGTTGATGAGCAAAATGACCAACCCAAATAAACGTTTGGTTTCGAAAGAAGATTTGATTTCAACACTTGTTAAAATTGATGCGAAAATCCTAGTGACAATAGGAGCTGGAGACATCGGTGAAATGGTGCCAAAAATCAAAAAAGAATTGGAAGTTAGAAACGCAAAATTATAAACAAAAATGAAGAAATATTTTAATTGGTCAGTGATACGATTAGTTCTAATGTTTGCGTTAGTAGTATTTCTGTATTCCTTTACTGGCAAGAGAAATTCGAATAGAAAGCTCAAAAATACCGAGGTGATAATTGTCAATAATGAGCCGCTTTTTATCAGCAATGAGACGGTTAATAAATTGTTAATAGAAAATAAAAGTGATATAAAAACCATTGCAAAAGTTGAAGTAGATTTGAACAAATTGGAGAAGTCTATCAACAAAAATAAAATGATTGAAAAATCAGACGTTTTTGTTACCATAGACGGCACGTTGAGAGCGATAGTGAAACAAAAAACACCAGTAGCTCGAGTAGTAAACAATAGTGGTTCTTTTTACATTGATTATGAAGGAAGTACGATGCCGCTTTCCGAATTAAATTCGGCGAGAGTTCCACTTGTTTTGGGGGAGATTACAGACAAAAACAGGAAAAAATTATCTGAAATTTTAAAGATGATTTACGATGATGAATTTTTGAAAAAAAACATCATCGGTGTTCAAGTTTTGCCCCAAGATGAGCTTTTGATGAAGAATAGAAATTACGATTTTGATATTTTGTTTGGAAAACCAATCAATGTTGAGAGAAAGTTTAGCAACTATAAGGCCTTTTTTCAAAAAGAAGTAACCGACAGTGTTGTGAAAAAATATAAAAAAATAAATCTGAAGTTTACACAACAAGTTGTTTGTATAAAATAATTAGATGATGGAAAAAGAGAATATTGCAGTTGGATTAGACATCGGAACGACCAAAATCGTTGCCATGATTGGCAAAAAAAACGAATACGGTAAGTTAGAGATTCTTGGCGTTGGAAAGTCAAAAAGTCTTGGCGTGGCTCGTGGTGTGGTAAATAACATCACGCAAACGATTCAATCCATCCAACAAGCAATTATCGAAGCTGAAGAAAATTCAGGTTACAAAATCAACGACGTAGTAGTTGGAATCGCCGGACAACACATCCGCAGCATACAACACACTGACTATATCAGCCGAAGTAATCCCGAAGAAGTAATCAGCGGAAACGACATCCAGTTATTAATCGATCAAGTGAATAAATTGGCGATGCTTCCGGGCGAAGAAATCATCCATGTATTGCCACAAGAATTCAAAATCGACGGGCAATCCGAAATCAAAGAACCAATCGGTATGTATGGCGGCCGATTGGAAGCAAGTTTTCACGTGGTTGTCGGACAAGCCTCATCCATCCGAAATGTGGGTCGTTGCATTCAAAGTTCCGGAATTGAATTATCAGGATTGACACTTGAACCATTGGCTTCTTCGGATGCCGTTTTGAGTCAGGAAGAAAAAGAAGCAGGCGTTGCCTTAATCGACATTGGTGGTGGAACAACGGATTTAGCGATTTTTAAAGACGGAATCATTCGCCACACTGCAGTAATTCCGTTTGGAGGAAATGTAATCACCGACGACATCAAAGAAGGTTGTTCGATTATTGAGAAACAAGCAGAATTGCTCAAAACAAAATTCGGTTCGGCTTGGCCAGGCGAAAATAAAGACAACGAAATTGTATCGATTCCAGGCTTACGCGGAAGAGAACCGAAAGAAATTTCGTTGAAGAATTTGTCGAAAATCATCCATGCACGTGTGGTGGAAATCATCGAGCAAGTATACGCCGAAATCAAATCGTACGGTCACGAAGAGTCGAAAAAGAAATTAATTGCCGGAATTGTATTGACAGGCGGTGGTTCACAACTGAATCACATCAAGCAATTGGTGGAATACATCACCGGGATGGATACGAGAATTGGCTATCCAAACGAACACCTCGCTGGAAATTCTAGCGAAGTGATATCAAGTCCGTTGTATGCAACAGCTGTTGGTTTAGTAATGAACAGCATCGCAAACAATACACAAAGCGCTTATAAATTGGAGCTGCGAGACAGCTACAAAGAAGTTAAACCCGTCGTTACGCAACCCGTGGTTGAACTTCAAGAAGAAGCGCCGATAGTAGAACATAATGTAGAAGAAAAGAAAGGCAAAGACACCGAAACTACAGGAGAAAAAATCAAAAGATCATTTTTTGATAAATATGTAGACAAGATCAAAGATTTTCTTGACAATGCAGAATAAAAAATAGATTACAAAATAAAGCAAAACCAAAATAGTATGATGAGCAACTCAGAATTTGGAAACATTTCATTTGATTTACCTAAAAATCAATCAAATGTCATTAAAGTTATTGGAGTTGGCGGCGGCGGAAGCAATGCCATCAACCACATGTTTAAACAAGGAATAAAAGGAGTGGACTTTGTAGTATGCAACACCGATTCGCAAGCACTACAAAATAGTCCAGTTCCTAACAAAATCCAATTGGGATTAAGCCTCACCGAAGGACTCGGAGCTGGCGCAAATCCTGATGTGGGACAACAATCTGCAATCGAAAGTATTGCAGAAATCGAACAAATGCTTGACAGCAACACCAAAATGGTTTTTATTACTGCTGGAATGGGCGGTGGAACCGGAACGGGTGCTGCGCCGGTAATTGCTCAACTGGCAAAAGAGAGAGATATTTTAACCGTAGGTATTGTGACGATTCCGTTTCAATTTGAAGGAAAAGTACGTTCCGATCAAGCCTTAAACGGTGTTGAAAAATTAAGAAGACAAGTCGATTCGCTCATCGTCATCAACAACAATAAACTAAGAGAAGTATACGGCAACCTTGGTTTCAAGGCTGGTTTCTCCAAAGCTGATGAAGTTTTGGCCACCGCTTCTCGTGGTATTGCTGAAGTAATTACACACCACTACACGCAAAACATCGATTTAAAAGATGCTAAAACTGTGTTGGCTAATAGCGGAACTGCTATCATGGGATCGGCTACTGCAAGCGGTGATAACCGTGCAAAAGACGCGATTATTTCTGCGTTGGATTCACCGTTGTTGAACGACAACAAAATTACAGGTGCCAAAAACGTATTGTTGCTTATCGTTTCCGGAACTAGTGAAATCACGATTGATGAAATCGGTGAAATCAACGACCACATTCAAACTGAAGCTGGTTTCAACGCCAACATCATCATGGGTGTAGGTGAAGACGATTCACTCGGAGATGCCGTTGCGGTTACCATTATTGCTACGGGTTTTAACGTGGAACAACAAAACGGAATTGTAAATACAGAACCAAAGAAAATCATCCACTCGTTGGAAGATGATCAAAAATTCATACACGATTTAACGCAGAAAACACTTTCAGTAAATTCTACTATTGTGGAAGACGCAATCGAAGTGACTCCAGAAATCAAAGCAGAAGTTGTCGAGGAAAAGGTAATTTTCGAATTGGTAGAGGAAGAAATTGAAACTCCGATCGTAGCTAAAATCAACGAAAATGATTTGGTGGCAATGAATGATTTTATCCGCAATTTGGATGTTACATTCGAAATTGTATCGCCAATGTCGAATATGAATTTCGAAATTCAAACGCCAGTGGCGAGAGAAATTAACGAAATCAAAGTAGTTGATACGCAAATCGTAACCAAAGAAGAGCAAATCACGTTCACTTTTGATATTCCCGCTGCAAAGGCAGAAGTAGAAGTAAAAGAAGATCGAATTTTATTCGACTTAAGCGATGAAACGCGTGATATAAAAGTAAACGAACACGTAGAATTTGTTCCGGTAACCGAATTGAGTAAAGACGGAATCGTGAAGTTTTCGTTAGAGGAATACATGGAAATTGAAGCGGAATTGACCAGTTCAAAACCAGCGGCAAACGTGGTGAATGAGCCAATTGACTCCGAATTAGACATTACGTTAAAACCAATCAGCGAATCACACCAACCGAAATTTGCAACTCATTTTGAAGATGTAACTCCGGTTGAAATGACCATCGAGGAAACGTTGAAAGTGAGAGCTGACGAGAGAAGACGCAAGTTAAAAGAGTTCAATTACAAATTCCACTCGAACAATTCGAGAGTAGAAGAGTTCGAAAAAGAACCTGCTTACAAACGCCTCGGAATCGATATTTCTGAAAACACTAATGCGTCAAACGCTTCAAGAATGTCTTTAGGAACCGATAGTAACGATGATGTTCAGTTGCGTTCTAACAATTCGTTCCTGCACGATAATGTAGATTAATTGTAGTTTAATATAATTGTTTTTAACCCGAAAGTGATGTAGCATTTTCGGGTTATTTTTTTGTATTATTACCTCTTTTACAATCAAAAAAATCACTAAATTTGCATGCCTTTAGGAGCAGATGAATTGTTGTTATTTCAGCAATCGTCCTGCTTTCCGCAGTATCTGCCATTGCGAGCATAGCGAATCAATCTATAAAGGATTGCCGCGTTTCTCGCAATAACAGGATACATGGCCAACCTGTCTGCCGACAGGCAGGTCAGGGCTAGAGTAGTAATTTTGTAGTATAATCCAAATTCAATACGATGAGCTTAGAAACACAAATCATGGACGAAATGAAAAACGCCATGAGAGCAAAAGATACCATTGCCTTAGAAGCGTTACGCGCCATAAAATCGGGAATCATTCTCGCCAAAACGGAAACGGGTGCATCTGATGTATTATCCGCCGACGACGAAATCAAGTTGTTGCAACGTTTAGTAAAACAACGCAAAGACAGTGCAACGATTTATACCGAACAAGGAAGAGCTGACTTAGCCGAGCCCGAATTGGCGCAAGTAGCCGTAATTGAGAAGTTTTTACCGGCTCAATTATCAGAAGCAGACGTAGAGACAATTGTGGCTAAAATTATTGCTGATAATGGTTTCAGCGGAATGGCAGCAATGGGTCAAGTGATGGGAATGGCGTCCAAAGAATTAGCGGGTAAAACCGATGGAAAAACCATTTCTACTATTGTCAAAAAATTATTAGTATAAGTTAAAGTACGAGATACAAAGTTGGAAGTACGATTTATTTCTTCTAACTTCGCACCTAAGATTGGCTTCGTAGTTCAACTGGATAGAATATCAGATTTCGGCTCTGATGGTTGCAGGTTCGAACCCTGCCGAGGTCACGAATGAATACTAAAATTAGAAAAAAAACACCAAGCTCGCTTGAGTGTTTTTTTTCGTTTTTAGTATTATCAAAGCGGAGCTTTGTCAGGGAAGACGCAGTCAACCCTTCAACATCAATGAAAGTCCAAGTTCGCTTGAATTAGCTTTTTTTGTTTTTAAGTGTTCTTAAAGCGGAGCTTTGTCAGGGAAGACGCAGTCAACCCTGCAACATCAATGAAAGTCCAAGTTCGCTTGAAATAGCTTTTTTGTTTTTAGTATTGCTTCGCCAGTTCGCTACCGCTCGTGTCTCAAAGCGAAGCTTTAAGGTTGGGAGCAGACACACTTTAAAAGGATGTAAATTACCACTCTCTATTGTTTTGTGTTTCATTGTATTGATACTAATTTCTTTTTAATTAGATTTGGAGAACATCTATTTTTGTTTAATTTGATGTTTTTTAAATTGTAAAAAGGTTACCCTACTAAATGATTATAGTATACATCATTATTGCGATTCTGCTAGCGGCCATACTCGTGTTGTTGTTTAGTTTTTTGTTTACTGTTACTGAGGATAATTATGGTGTAATTTTCAACAAACCCCTTTTTGTTCATTGGTATCCTACAACCCAATCTTTGACGGCCAATCAACTGTATGTTTTGAATAAAAAAGTACACTACTACAATCAGCTTTCAGACAAAAAGAAGATTTATTTCGAGCATAGAGTGGCGACTTTTATTAAAAAATATAAATTTATTGGTAAAGAAGAATTCTTGATTACCGATGAAGTTAAAGTGCTCATTGCAGCTACGTCAACCATGCTCACTTTCGGAATGAGAAAGTATTTATTTGATGTTATTGACACGATTGTAGTCTACCCTAGCTCGTATTATTCTACTATCAACGAAGTATATCATAAAGGAGAATTCAATCCGAGAATGAAAGCCCTAGTTTTTTCGTGGGAAGATTTTTTACACGGTTATGAGGTCAACAACGATAATTTAAATTTAGGATTGCACGAATTCAGTCATGTGTTGCATTTTCACGGATTAAAAAGCGAAGATGCCAGTGCCGTTATTTTTAATAGAGTATACAATCAGATTCAAAAGGAAGTCAATCATCCACCTAATAGGGAAAAGCTAATTAATTCTGAGTATTTCCGAATCTATGCCTACACTAATAGCTTTGAGTTCTTATCGGTTATTGTCGAACATTATTTTGAAACTCCACTCGAGTTTGAAGCAGAATTCCCAGAACTTTTTCAGAAAGTAAGTATTATGTTAAATCATAAGCATTACGATATGCAATGAATTTAGATTTTTTTGTATGCTATACAAAGAACTATAATAGATGTTCAGTGTTGAGTTTTCAAAATTAAAATAATGATATAATTTTAAGCATTTAATGGTGTTTTTTTATTTTTTTAAGATAAATTAGAAGTAATTAAATTATAATTTTAACAATATTTTTGGTTTTTTATCGGCAAAATATTTTTTTGACCAATATTTTTGTACTTTTATAATGAACTTAAAAAACAAATCAATTATGAATAGAAAAATTACTTTAAAATCGTTTAGTTTACTATGTGCGTTGACATGTAGTTCATTTTTAAACGCTCAACAGATTTACACTAATGGTGGATTTTCGACGGGTACAACTTCTGCAAGCGGTGTGAATGCTCCAGCTGGTTTTTCATGGAGTGAACTACAAAGTGACACAGGTAACACAACTGAGTCAAACGGAAGCTTTGGATTTAGTGCTTATTATAATACTGCTGGTACCACAAGTTTTGCTTTAGCAGATGATTTTGTTGTACCAGTAGGAGAAATCTGGAATGTTACTAGTTTTGATTTCTTTATTTATCAAACAAATTATGCTGGCAATGTTCCACCAAATGACGAGTTAAGAGTACAAGTATATAACGGAGATCCATCGGCAGGTGGAGTTGTTGTTGCGGGAAGTTTAGTAACCGATGTGTACGATCCAAGTGGTAGTGATGATTCTTTAATTTACAGAGTTGGTAATTCTGTAACTCCGACACCAGGAACTGCTCCAGGAACTGCAAGAAAAGTTTGGAAAGTTAGAGGAACATTATCAGCTGCGTTACCTGCAGGAACCTATTGGGTAGTATATCAAGTACACGCAAGCAATGATGCTGCAATTTTCTTACCACCATTAACTGTGACAGGTTCAAGAGGTCTTCCAAGTTGGAATGCCAAACAATTAACAGTTACAACATCTACTTGGGCAAGTGTATTGGATACAGGAAATCCTGCTGCAACTGCTCCCGATTTCGTTCAAGATATGCCGTTCATTGTTAACGGAACCGTTTTAGGAACTAATGAAAATGCTTTTGAAGCAACAATTACGGTATCTCCGAATCCGGTAAAAAATATTATTTCACTTAGAGTTCCAACCGATGTTGTAATATCTAGTGTTGAAGTTTATGATTTAAATGGTAAAGTAGTAAAAAGTATACCGAATTTATCTAGTTCAGAAGTGAATGTTTCTGATCTTGCGTCTGGAAATTACATCATGAAGTTGACTTCTGATAAAGGAATAGCTTCTAAAAAATTCATCAAAGAATAATAGAACTTTTCAAAAAAGAAAAGAGCCATTCACTAAATTGTGAGTGGCTCTTTTTTATTGAGTTACTAGTGTTTTTGTAGTAATTTTTTTAAATCGGATATGGTTTGAGTAGGATCAGCTGCTTTAAAAACAAAATTGCCAGCAACCAATACGTCTGCACCAGCATGTACTAATTGAACCGCGTTTTTATCGGTAACTCCGCCATCTATTTCGATGAGTGTGGCAGCATTTTTACGAACAATCATTGCTTTTAATTTCTCAATTTTAGTGTAGGTATTTTCGATGAAGGATTGTCCACCAAAACCCGGATTTACACTCATCAAACAAACCATATCGATGTCGTTGATTACGTCTTCTAACAAATCGACATTGGTATGCGGATTTAAAGCTACGCCTGCTTTCATGCCTTCCGCTTTTATCGCTTGTAAGGTTCGGTGCAAATGCGTGCACGCTTCGTAGTGAACGGTCAAGATATTTGATCCTAAGGCAGCAAATGTTTTTATGTATCGATCGGGATCGACAATCATTAAATGTACGTCGATTGTTTTTTTGGCGTGTTTAGAAATGGCTTCTAAAACGGGCATTCCGAAGGATATGTTCGGAACAAAAACACCGTCCATGATGTCGATGTGAAACCAATCGGCCTCTGATTGATTGATCATTTCGATGTCGCGTTGCAAGTTGGCAAAATCGGCGGCTAAAACCGAAGGAGCGATGAGAGTGTTTTTCATTTTATGCTGAATTTATTTCAGTATCTGATGTTGCTGAAATGAGTTAGTGTTGTTTTGGCAAAGGTAAAATTTTAACCGCAAAGAGCGCAAAGGTTTGTCGCAAAGTTCGCAAAGAAAAATAAATGGCTAATTATTGCTGGTTTGCGTGAAGGATAGGAGCGGCATCCTTTTGCGTATCTCGTTTTTTGGAACGAGAGAAGCAAAAGATACAGCGAATAGCCCGGCCTGAAAGGACACGCCCAAACAGTTTAATAGAATCTGACTCGAGCGAAGCGAACAGGCGAAGCAAACAAGTTCAGATTAAAAAGCAAAACTCCGGACACGAGACCGAAGGGCGAACTGAGGGAAGCTAAATCCGAGCGAAGCGAACAGACCGGATTTTCAATCATCACTCGAGGCTCGCTTTTTAGCGAGACGAACAGGCGGAGCTTAAGCGGAGCAATCAAAAAACGTTTTTTGGTTGATGATATAAAAGCAAAACTCCGGATACCCGAGCGAAGCGAACAGACCGGGTTTTGCTTCCCCTAAAAAAGCAAAACTCCGGTAATCAGCCGGAGTTTCAATCATCAATCAAAAAACGAACAGTTTTGAAACTGTTGTTGCGATTATAGGACTAGCCTAAATATGTTTTCAAGATTTTACTTCTTGAGGTATGTTTTAATCTTCGGATTGCTTTTTCTTTAATTTGACGCACACGCTCACGCGTTAAGTCAAATGTTTCGCCAATTTCTTCTAATGTCATTGGATGTTGATCGCCTAAGCCAAAGTACAAACGAACTACGTCGGCTTCTCTTGGAGTTAGGGTTTCTAATGAACGCTCAATTTCGGTACGTAATGATTCGTGAATCAACTCTCTGTCTGGATTTGGAGATTCACCTGAACGTAAAACGTCGTATAAGTTAGAATCTTCACCTTCTACAAGTGGCGCGTCCATGGATAAGTGACGACCCGAGTTCTTCATCGACTCTTTTACGTCATTTACGGTCATGTCTAGTTCTTTTGCAATTTCTTCAGCAGAAGGTGGACGTTCGTTAGATTGCTCTAATAAAGCGTACATCTTGTTGATTTTATTGATCGAACCAATTTTGTTTAACGGTAAACGAACGATACGAGATTGTTCAGCCAAAGCTTGAAGAATCGATTGACGAATCCACCAAACGGCATACGAAATGAATTTAAAACCACGTGTTTCATCAAAACGTTGGGCCGCTTTAATCAAACCTAAGTTTCCTTCATTAATTAAATCAGGCAATGTCAACCCTTGGTTTTGGTATTGTTTTGCCACCGAAACCACGAAACGGAGATTAGCTTTGGTCAACTTTTCTAAAGCGCGTTGATCACCTGCTTTGATGCGTTGTGCCAATTCCACTTCTTCATCAGCAGTGATAAGGTCAACTTTTCCAATTTCTTGTAGGTATTTGTCTAAGGATGCAGTTTCACGGTTAGTTACCTGCTTGGTGATTTTGAGCTGTCTCATGTAATTTTTCTCCTTTACTTTAAAGTGTTCAGGTAGTTATACGTAGTGAGTTACGAAAAAGTTACAAAATGGTAAAAATTATATGTCGATCGAAATATGATTGATGACACGTTGGGTGTAATACTCTATTTTTTGAATGGCTTTATTGATGAATAATTTTCGATCTCTGGTTCCAGATAGGTTCAGTGATTTAGAATTTTTGAGCTGGTAAACAAAATAATCAGAGGCATTTTGTGTGGTTGTAACATCGTCAGTAATCAAATAACCTAGCATTGTATACGGAATGAACAACTTTTGTTTTTCGGAATTTGAAATGTGCACATTGTTGTTCAAGATCAATAATTCATTAAAGTACAAATGATAGTTAGATGGATTACTACTGCTTTTTTTTCCCAAATCGGTCATGATTTTTTTTACATCATCATACAAAAGAATCGCATTTTCTTGCTTTAGCAAACCCGATTCAAAAAAGTAAAATATCTGCTGAATAGTGCTATTGATGGTGGTGTCATTCCAAATTTCGTGCACCGAAACGTCGTTGTAAATAGCCTGAAGTTCGGAGGTGTATTCTTGTAATTGTTGGGTGAGATGAAACGATTCAAACGCTGAAATATTCTCTTTTCCTATCAACAGATTCAGCCAAACATACAATTTGAATTTCGATAATAACGTACCGCCAATGGTGTAAAAAAGCGGAATGTCCTTTGCGGAATAGTACATGGTGGCATTGGTGTTTTTGAATTCCTTCAGATGTTCCATTGAATCTTTAAAATACAAAACGAGATCATCAAGCGATTCAACTGCTTTGGTTTTATCGAACACTACTTTGGTTTTGTTGCTAAAAAGTGTATCCATTGATAATTTGTAATGATTACACAATGTAACCGTTTCTTCAATGGAGAACTTACTTTTTAGGGAAACACGTCGGTGAGCCGCATCATAACTGATGTTCAGCACATCAGCGATAACCTCATTCAAAGAAGTTGACGTAGAAAGTTGAGTTCTTATGTGCTTTAATAAGAGTTCTTGTGGAGTCATAATTTGTGAAATTCGCAAATACAAATGTACGAATTAGTATTTAACACAATATCATTTGTGAAAAACAAAATAAATTTGACTCAATAAATTTAAAGATTATGAAAAAAATAAGCAAAGAATTTTTAGAAAAAGTTGTGCTACAAGACCCAAAAAAACATTTCATTGTTTGGAAACTGTTGTTCAAGAAAAATTGGAGTTACTTTCTTTTGATGGTATTCACATCCTGTAGTGTTCAAAATGAAATGAACAAAGATGACTTTAAGCGTATTCCCAAACAGTTTTCCGCTCGTTTTTATGATAATTTAGACACGATTAGGTACGGAAATGATATACGGATTTATACCAAAGGTTTTCTTAAAGACCTTTCGGATGTTAATGCTATCAACTATTCGGAACCAATTCAGATTGAAATTAAGGAAGACAAGCTGTTTTTAAAATTTAAAACTACAGACAAACAACAGTATGTATTACAATTTTATGGAAAGCTCTATCGGAAAAAATTTGTTTTCTATACGAACTATGAGACGGTCACTTTTCCCATACTTTTTATTAGAAAAGAAATGTCTAAATACACGATTTATTTTCCTTCTGACGGAGAACTGATTGTTGCAAATGACTGTGTTAATGAAGGAATGGTATTGCTCTTCGGAGGAGGAAGTTCCGGTGGATCGGAATATAAATTTAAACTTTTAAAAAATGAATAAAATCTATTTTATGGTTTTGATTGCATTTCAAATGAATGCACAAGACACCATCGTTTATCCAAAAATTGACTTGTATAAAAGGAATATAGTCGAAGTCAGTTTTGGAATTCCGCTAGGGCAACTATCTGACAAATATGAAAGCTCGATTACCACTGCATTTTACATGAGAACCAAAATTGCAAAGCGTCAGTTTATAGATTTTGGAGCTGAGTTAAGCGGAATAGTAAAAGGTCGAGCGGTCGAGTATGAGTTCAATGATGGGACGATTTTATTGGACGGAAGTAAATCTGCCTTTTTGCTAGGCTTGAGGTATACGCGATTTTTGTATCGTTCCAAAAACGAAAATTTTCACATTGAATCGAATTCGGGCATCGGTTGGAAATACTTACATTACAGTAAACCTGATGAAGATTCTTTTGATGAAATAGATTTAAAACCGACTCTTAGTACCATCGCGCTTTCTCAAGGAATAAAGGTTATGGTGCATGGTTTTGGCGTGCATTGTAATTATCAGTATGCTCCTTATGGTTTGTTTAATTCTAAATCGGAGGAAAATTTTGGTGCTTCTTCAATAAATTTTGGTGTGTCAGGAAGTTGGAATTTTTAGTAAATGGAAATGAAATAAAAAACCAACTCAATTGCTCAAGTTGGTGATTAACTAACAAAAATAACTAACCTAAAATTTGTAACTCAAACCTGTTCTTACCGATAAGAAGAAGTTGGAATAGTTGGATGAATCGGTGTGACCCATAACTTGGTATTGAAAAGTTGGATAAAGATCTACTTGAAGCGAAGGTGTGATTTTATAAAATAAATTCACTTTCGCATTTAGGGTTGCACTTGTAGGAGCAAGAGTGGTTAGGGTTCCGATCCTCATTTTTTGAACGAACTCAGATTCGGCGAAAACACTATTTTTATCTTCAAGCAGTATGCTTAAACCGAAAGTTGTTGCCAAGCCAAGTTTTTTATCTCTAAGTACAAAATAAGCTTCGAGAGGAACTTCAATGTATGTGCTTTCTAGGGTTAATTTTACTTTGGTTTCGTTTGCGAACATAGTGTTCAATTCGTTTACGGATGGTTCAGTTGCCACATTCTGGTTGTTGACGAACGATGGTCCCGTTTTTTCAACGGTTGTGCTGTAACGACTGTTTATTTTTCCAACTCCGGTCTGAATTCCTAATTTATTGCCCAACATCCATCGAATTAAAATGCCATAGGCAGAGTTTGTTTCGGTGTTTTTTTGAAGGATTCGATTGTTTGATAGGGCGTTAAATTCACCAAAATAGCTACCGTAGTTTAGTCCGTAATAGGGTGCAATTACTATTTCATCATCTTTTTCTTTGGTTTCGATTTCGGTTTTTTTAAGTGGTAATGAATCTTTTTCTTCGGTGTCTATTTCTTTGTTTTTTGTAACATCATTTGTAGTCGCAATCAGTGAATCAATTGCAGACTTTTTTACCACTTCATCAAGAACATCGCTGTTTGGGTTACCTATATTATTTTCGGTATCAATTAATTTGTTAATGGTGCTCTCTTTCGTTGATTCAGAGTTGGTTTGGGATGATTCTCTTTGATTTTTCACATAAGAACTAGACAATTCAACAGTATCTTCATTTTTGGATGATAGTTTCTTTTTGTAGGCTGCTGTTTTATTTTTTAAATTGGTTTGTATTTTGTTCGAAGTGGTTTTTTGTTGTTTGCCCAAAGAATTAGTAGAGTTTTTTTGTTCCGAGGAGTGGGTTTGAGGGTTCTGTTCTACAGAGGTTACCTCAGAATTGCCGTCTACAATTGATTTTTTTAAAGGATTGTTTTTGTCTTCTTCATCTTGAGTTACAAACATGGAATCACTTTTTGTTTTTCCAGTTGACAAACTATTTTCTTTAACCTCTTTAGTAATGAATGTAGTAGTATCACTTAAAAATGCATAACCACCGCCAACCAGAAGTCCACACAAAATAGCTCCAAAAAAGAACCAAAGAAAAAATCTTCTTTTTCGTTCTTTCTTCTCTAAATCCAACTCGATTTGCTCCCAAACCTTGGTGGATGGAGTATAATCTAATTGCTCTAGATTTTCTCTAAACAACTTTCCTATGTTTTTTTTAGATTCCATTTTTGAGTTTTCTGGGTGTGGCTTCGTTTATCTTATTTTTTAAAATCAATTTGGCTTTGTGTAAATTTGATTTTGAGGTTCCTTCGGATATACCTAATAGCTGTGAGATATCTTTGTGCGAATAATCGTCTAATTCGTATAAATTGAATACAAGGCGATATTGATTGGGCAATTCTTGTATTAATTTAAGTAGAAAATCCAAAGTACATCCTTCAGAATCTAGTTCAATTTCATCATCTAAAACCGGATAGATAATGGTATCTAATGGCTTGTTTGGTAGGGATGATTTAAATTTCGAAATGGCTTTGTGGATTGCAATTTTTTTCATCCAGCCTTCAAAAGAGCCATTACCTTTAAATTTTTTTATATTGGAATAGATTTCAATAAAAGTATCGTGTAGATTATCTTCAGCTTCTTGACTGTTGGCGCAATATTTCAAACTCAGATTGAACAAGATTTTTTCATAGTGTGTGTAGAGCGCTTTTTGGTGCGTTCGATTATTTTTGATACAACCTTCTATTATTTCCTGTAAATTCAAATGAATGGGATGTTAAAAAAAGCGAATTAATCTAGTTTTTACAGCAGCAGAATTTTTGTCTAAGCTGATATTTTGGCCAGTACCGAAATTAATACATTTGGCTTTTGAGGTGCTTTCTTCCGATGAACTCCAATAACTTACAGCTTCAAAATTACCGACATTGGCAAGGTGAAGGTTATCATACACTAATTGTAGTTCGTCTAGAGAAGGAATACACCAATCTTTTTTAAACTCGATGATTTGATTCAGAGCTGTTTTAGCCGAGACAGTTCCGTTGTTAAGAGCGCTACAAACACTTGGATTTATAAAATAATTTATCATTTCATTGTGATGGTTCGAAATGGCTACAGAATTTTGATATCCGGTTCCAATTTGATCGTAGAGTGCGTTGGTAATCGATTCACTCATGCAACCCCATTCTTCAATTACAGCATCAGTGGGTGCAACTTCGATATAGCGCCATCCGTGAGTAAATTCCCCTTTGTCATAGGCAATTATCCCGCCAGTTGGTCCGGTTTGCCCGATAGTGTATGACAGTAAACCCGAACAATCTTTTACTAGTATTCGTGTGATTGTTGGTGTTTGGAGTTCAAATAATTCTCCAGTAAATGTGGTGACTTTAAAATTATAATTCCAGTCTTGAACCGTTGCTGAAGTTCCCGAAAGGTTAATGTTTAGGTGTAATTCATCATTTACAAACAAAAACACCCACGTCCCGTCATAAGTGGTATTGAGATGGTGGAGCGTTATGGTTCCTGCTCCATCCGCTGTGAAAGTTGCTCCAGCAAACTCGTTGTTTATTCCTTCAATATAAGGAACTTCCCAAACACAACTTCCTTGTGGTATACCAAATAAACCACTACAATAACTAATAATATCTTCTCTTGAACACGAATCGATAGCAATTTTTAGTTCGGCATCCGAGTCAACACTAAAAATGGTTCCGTCGGGTAAGGTGGTTTGTATCGGATAGCTGATGCTTATGGACTGATTGCTGGGTAACTGGGCTAAAAAAGAACTGAACTGATCGTCTCCTCCTAAAATTACTTCACCTTGCGGAACTAAATTGGCATCGTAAATGAATAATTTAAACGGATAAATAAAATCAATACACACCGTGTTTTCAATTGGGTCATCTCCTCGATTCACCACCGCTTCCAATAAATTATACAACTCAGAATCTTTTTTGATGGTTTCTCGGGTAAGATTGACAGGCTCATTATCGTCTAAATCGGTGCAACTGTTTGTTCCAAATAAAAGGAATAGCATGCCAAATAGTAACGTAATATTTTTCTTTTTCATAGCAGTTTTTGTTGGGTTGTATATAGTAGTTGAAAAAAAGTTAAAAAGGTTGCCTTGAAATCGAAATAAAATTAAAAACCCCAACTCAATTGCTTAAGTTGGGGTTTCTTTATAAACTATAAAATTATTATTCTCCTTTGGGAGCAATTTTATTTCCTTCTCTTGGAGCTTGGTTTTCGTCTCTTGGTGGACGATTCTCATCTCTTGGAGGTCTTGGCATCAAAGCTTTTTTCGATACTTTTTCTTTTCTTGTTTTTGGATCAACACCTAAGTATTTCACCATAAACACATCGCCCATTTTCACAACATCAGAAACATTTTCGGTACGTTCCCAAGCTAATTCAGATACGTGTAACAATACTTCGTTTCCTGGCGCTTGCGTATATTCTACCACCGCACCAAAGTCAAGCATTTTAATTACTTTCACTTCGTAGGATTCGCCCATGGTTGGTTTGAAAATGATCGAATCGATTTTAGCCAATACTGCTGCAATTCCAGCTGGATCTGTACCTAAAATTTCAACAACACCTTGCTCATCTACTTCGTTAATTACGATTGTAGTTCCCGTAGCTTTTTGTAATTCCTGAATTACCTTTCCACCTGGTCCGATTAACGCGCCAATGAAAGCACCTGGAATGGTTCTCATGATGATTTTCGGAGAATGATCTTTTACGTCAGCTCTTGGTTGAGCCAATGTTTCAGTTAATTTTCCTAAGATGTGTAAACGTCCGTCACGAGCTTGAGCCAAGGCTTGCTCCATGATTTCGTATTTCAATCCGTCGATTTTGATGTCCATTTGACAAGCGGTAATTCCTTCTGAAGTTCCAGTTACCTTGAAATCCATATCTCCTAAATGATCTTCATCACCTAAAATATCAGACAACACGGCAAAACGATCTCCGTCTGTAATCAATCCCATGGCAATTCCAGAAACTGGACGAATCATTTGAACTCCAGCATCCATTAAAGCTAAGGTTCCAGCACAAACGGTTGCCATTGAAGACGAACCATTCGATTCCAATACTTCAGAAACAATTCGGATCGTATATGGATTTTCAGCAGGAATCATGTTTTTCAACGCACGTTGCGCTAAGTTTCCGTGACCTACTTCTCTTCTTGAAGTTCCTCTTAACGGACGAGCTTCTCCTGTTGAAAATGGTGGGAAATTATAGTGTAAGTAGAATTTTTCTTCTCCTTGTTCTGATGGTGAATCAATTTGGTTGGCTTCTCTAGAAGTTCCTAAAGTTGCTGTTGCCAAAGCTTGAGTTTCTCCACGGGTAAACAATGCAGAACCGTGAACCGATGGTAAATAATCTACTTCACACCAAATTGGGCGAATTTCTGTAGTTTTTCTTCCGTCTAAACGAGTTCCTAAATCTAAGGTTACGTTACGAACCGCTTCTTTATTGGTTTTGTAGAAGTATTTAGAAACTAAATCTCCGTTTTCTGCCAATTCTTCTTCGGTAAATAATGCTTTTACTTCTTCCTTAACCGCGTCAAATGCAGCTGAGCGTTCGTGTTTCGCTGAACCTTTGCTAGCAATAGCGTAAATTTTATCATAAGCCGCTGCTTTTACTTTCGCGTAAATTGCATCGTCTGATTTTTCTTGTTCGTATTCACGTACTTCTTTTTTTCCAAAAGCTACAGCCAAACGTTCTTGAGCAGCAATTTGTACTTTAATATGTTCGTGTGCAAATTTGATGGCTTCTACCATTTCAGCTTCTGAAATTTCTTTCATTTCACCTTCTACCATAGCGATAGAATCAGTTGAAGCACCAATCATCATGTCGATGTCTGATAATTCTAACTGAGCGCGAGATGGGTTGATGATGAATTTACCATCGATTCTTCCTACTCGTGCTTCCGAAATTAAGGTTTCAAAAGGAATGTCAGATAAAGCCAAAGCAGCCGAAGCGGCCAATCCTGCTAATGCATCCGGCATCACTTCATCATCATGAGACATTAACTGAATCATCACTTGAACTTCTGCGTGGTAATCACTTGGGAAAAGCGGACGCAATACACGGTCTACTAATCTCATCGTTAATACTTCGTTGTCACTAGGGCGAGCTTCTCTTTTAAAGAAACCTCCAGGGAAACGACCTGCTGCAGCAAATTTTTCACGATAATCTACCGTTAACGGTAAAAAATCGATACCTGGACTTGCTTTTCTTGCGGATACCACTGTTCCTAAAATAACAGTTTTTCCAATTCTTACTACTACAGAACCATCGGCTTGTTTGGCCAAACGTCCTGTCTCGATTGTGATGCTTCTTCCATCACCTAAATCGATACTTTCTACAAATAATTGTGGAATCATAAAATTTAATTCTCTAAGTTAAACATGGGTTGTAGTTGTGTTGTTGTTGCGTAGTTAATGCCTAAAACCCAATGAAAAACCAACTTTTTCTATTATAAACGCTAAAAAAAAGAGGCGCAAAAGCACCTCTTAAATTTTGTATTACTTTCTAATACCTAATTCTTTAATTAACTCACGATATTTTACAACATCTTTTTTCTTTAAGTAATCTAAAAGACTTCTTCTTTTACCTACTAAAAGTACTAATGAACGCTCCGTGTTATAATCGTGACGATTTTTTTTCAAGTGCTCGGTTAGGTGAGAGATTCTAAAAGTGAAAAGTGCTACTTGACCTTCTGTAGAACCTGTGTTTTCAGCTTTTCCTCCGTGTTTAGCGAAGATTTCAGCTTTTGTTTCTTTAGTTAAATACATTCCAATATTATTTAAATGATTATTATGTATGAAAAAGGATTATCCTAATTCGTGTGCAAAGGTAATTAAATAATTAAGAATTACAAATTACGAATTAAAAATTATACTGCCACGATTCCTTTAATATGCGGATGTGGTTCATAACCCTCCAAAGTAAAATCATCAAACGTAAAATCGAAAATGTTTTTTATACTTGGATTTAAAATCATTTTCGGTAACGGTTTCGGTTCGCGTGATAGTTGCAATTCCACTTGTTCAAAATGATTGTTGTAGATGTGCGCATCGCCAAAAGTGTGAATGAATTCACCTACTTGTAAATCGCATACTTGTGCAATCATCATTGTAAACAAAGCATAGGAAGCAATATTGAAAGGAACACCTAAAAAGATATCAGCGCTGCGTTGGTACAACTGACACGACAATTTTCCGTCGGCTACATAAAATTGAAAGAACGCGTGACACGGAGGCAAAGCTGCTTTTCCGTTGGCTACATTTTCTGAAAATGATTTAGAAGTGTCGGGTAAAACCGATGGATTCCAAGCCGAAACCAGCATGCGACGGCTGTTTGGGTTTTTCTTTAACGTATCAATTAATTCGGCAATTTGATCGATTTCTTCGCTGTTCCAATTGCGCCATTGATGTCCGTAAACCGGACCTAAATCGCCATTTTCATCGGCCCATTCGTCCCAGATTTTTACACCATTCTCTTTTAAATAATCAATGTTAGTATCGCCTTTTAAAAACCAAAGTAGTTCGTAAATAATTGATTTTAAATGTAATTTTTTGGTGGTTACCATCGGAAAGCCTTCCGCTAAATCAAATCGCATTTGGTAGCCAAAAACACTTTTGGTTCCGGTTCCGGTTCGGTCGCCTTTTTGAGTTCCGTTTTCTAAAACTTGCTTTACTAAATCGTGGTATTGCTTCATGGGTATTATTATGAATTTTAAATTATAAATTTTGAATTAAAACCATTTAAAATTTATAATTCAAAATTTAAAATAATTTTTAAGACTCTCTCTTTGAAATTTCATCTCTAATTTTAGCCGCTTTTTCGTAATCTTCATCTTGAACAGCGCCTTCTAATAAATCGTGCAATTCGGCCAAACTTAATTTTTTGTAGCTGTCGTTGGAATCGCTTCCGTCGTTTTCTAAACCAAAAGTTTCGGGTGTTGACAAAATATCATCATCGTCTTCTGGATTTTGACCTTCGAGTTCGGGTGTATTCGGATTGAGGAAAATTCCCGCTTTGTCTAAAATGTTTTTGTAGGTGAAAATAGGTGCGCTGAATCGCAAGGCCAAAGCAATCGCATCCGAAGTTCGGGCGTCGATTATTTCTTCGATTTTATCTCTTTCGCAAATGATGCTCGAGTAGAAAACGCCGTCAACCAATTTGTGAATGATGACTTGTTTCACCACAATATCAAATCGGTCGGCAAAACTTTTAAACAAATCGTGCGTTAACGGACGTGGCGGTTTGATTTCTTTTTCTAAAGCGATGGCAATCGATTGGGCTTCAAAAGCTCCAATAACAATAGGTAGTTTTCGTTCGCCGTCAACTTCATTTAAAATTAATGCATAGGCACCATTTTGCGTTTGACTGTAGGATATTCCTTTAATGGTAAGTTTTACTAAACTCATATTTTTTGTTTTTGCCACGAAGGCTCAAAGTCACTAATTTATCTTGGAACAAATCGTATTACATGCTCCATTTTTTTCTTAAAATACTGAAGGATACATCATTCAGATTACGTCCTAGCTCGAAATCTCTTCTTGAAACTAGAGCTACAATTGCGACTGCAAAGTAACAAAAAAGTTTCGCTTCTAAAAACTATTATTTAAGATTGTATGCAAACTCAAAATATATTTTTGCTCTTTGGGTCACGAGACTCTGAAACAAGTTCAGCGTAAAAAAAATAAGCTGCCTAACGTGAATTAGACAGCTTATCGAGTTTGAGTTAGTTTTATTTTTAGCTATTTTGCGCTTTAAATTCTTTCAATTTCTGAGTCAAACGCGGCACAATATCAAAGGCATCACCTACGATTCCGTAGTCAGCTACCTTAAAAAATGGTGCTTCCGCATCGGCATTGATGACTACTTTTACTTTAGATGAGTTGATTCCGGCGATGTGTTGAATCGCTCCTGAAATTCCAATGGCAATGTATAAATTGGTTGCTACCGGTTTTCCGGTTTGACCTACGTGCTCACTGTGAGGGCGCCATCCTAAATCGGAAACGGGTTTAGAACAAGCAGTAGCCGCTCCAAGAACAGATGCTAATTCTTCTAACATGCCCCAATTTTCTGGACCTTTTAATCCGCGTCCACCAGAAACTACAACATCGGCATCGGCAATTGTTACTTTACCAGTTGTTTTTTCTACGGATTCTACTTTAACAGAGAAATCGGCATCGTTTAAATTCGGAGTAAAATCTTCTTCTGATAGTGTTGAAGCTGATTCGACCAATCCAAATGAGTTTTTACCAATGGCAACGACTTTTACATCAGTTGAAATTTCAGTAATGTTGAATGCTTTATTCGAAAAAGCAGTTCTTTTTACTTGAAATGGGGCAGTAGAAAGCGGTAAGCCTACTACGTTCGATGCAAATCCGGCATCCAATCCCACAGCAACTAGTGGTGCCAAGTATAAACTGTCGGTTGTAGATGACAGTACAATTACTTTTGCACCTTCTTTTTGAGCGGCTTGTTTGATTACATCAGCATAGGCTTTGGCGTTGAAGTTGGCCAATTTGTCGTTGGTTACTTTCAATACTTTATCTACTCCGTAATTGGCTAAATCAGATACATTTGTTGCATTTACCGTTACGGCTGTAACCGTTGTTCCCATTGATTCAGCTACTTTTTTCGCATACGATGCTAATTCAAAAGCTACTTTTTTGAATTTACCATCGGCTGATTCTGCGTATATTAATAATGACATAATTTTTTATTTTAAATTTTGAATTACAAATTTTGAATTAATTTAAAATTCAGAATTTATAATTTATAATAATTTTTAGATGACTTTCGCTTCGTTATGTAAAGCGCTGATTAATCCATCGATATCGTCTGCAGTAAACAATTTCACAGCCGATTTTGCAGCTGGCTTTTCAAATTTTACCGCTTTAGTATTGTTGTTAGAAGCTACTGGCTCTAGAACTGTTAAAGCTTTGGTTCGTGCCGTCATGATGCCACGCATGTTTGGAATGCGCAAATCTTTTTCTTCTACTAATCCTTTTTGTCCACCAACAATTAAAGGTAAAGAAGCCGAAATGATTTCTTTTCCACCGTCGATTTCACGTGCCGCTTTTGCAGAAGTTCCATCGATAGTAAGTTCGGTACACGAGTTCACAAAGTTGAATCCTAATAATCCTGCAAGCATTCCTGGAACCATTCCGCCGTTGTAATCCAACGATTCTTTTCCACAAATCACTAAATCATAACCACCTGTTTTTACGACTTCGGCTAATTGTTTGGCAACAAAAAATCCGTCCGTTGGCGTTGCATTTACTCGAATGGCTTCGTCCGCTCCAATAGCCAATGCTTTTCGTAAGGTTGGTTCGGTATCAGCTCCACCCACATTTACCACGGTTACTTTTGCGCCTTGTTGCTCTTGAAACCAAACAGCTCTGGTCAATCCGAATTCATCGTTAGGGTTGATTACATATTGAACACCATTAGTGTCAAATTCAGAATCGCCGTTCACGAAGTTGATTTTGGAAGTAGTATCAGGTACATGGCTGATGCAAACTAATATTTTCATTGTATTTTGAATTAAAAAATTTTCTGAGTGTAAAAGTATAAAATATATTTCGAATAATTATATGCACGCATACTAATTTTTTGTAAAAACGCAGTATTATATCGATTTCGCTAGAGATAATGGGAGTGAAATTGAAAAGTTTAACTTTTGTTTGAGTCGGTACAGCTTTTAAAAATTAATTTTTTTTAAGAAAGACTACTCTCATGATATAAATCGATGGATTCCAATTTTTTCCGAAACTTCGGGAGTGCAAATCAAATAATTGTACGAACTACTTTTGTGGATGGTATCTACTTTCGTAATTCCTTTTGATTCACTGATGTTGTAAAAGTTATAATTTATGTTGGCAATCAATTTGGAAATGCCCTTGGCGACTTCTTCGTTGAGGACTTCGATTAATAAGGTAGGCTTGTACTTGTTTAAGTTTTCCTGAAAACCTTCAAGAACTTCCACCTCAAAAGTTTCTACATCAATTTTAACCAAATCGACTCTCGGAATAGCGTTGTTTTCAATAAATGAATCAAGAGTGGTAACCCCAATTTTTTTAGCAACCACAATGGAATTGTTTTCTCCAACATCAGTATTTCTTAAACTTGCTGTTAAAGGATGTTTGGTTTCGTGATCGTAAAAAAGAGTTTCGCCATTGGTGTTTGAAACGGCATGGTTGGAACTTTGAATGTCGTAGTTATTCAGTTTAATATTGTGATTTAATTTTTGGTAAATTCGTTCCACTGGTTCAAACGCATAGACTTTTGAATCGGGATTGACACATTTTGCTAACAACGAAAAAACACCAGTATTAGCACCTACGTCAAAAATATAGGCCGATTGCTTAGACAAAGCTGACCAGATTTGTAATGAATTTTTCTCCCATTCGCCATAAATACCTTTCCAAAACAGGCATTTTTCTATGTATACGTATTCATAATTTTTGACTTTGAAACTTTTACCACTTTCAACTGGCACAGTGAATTCACCTTCAAAATAAAGCTTTCGGTATATTTTTTTATTTGGTGTTCCAAACTTTTTGATAAAAATGCACAGCTCTTTTTTAAACGGAAGTATTTTATAGAGGTCTAGGACGATTTTCTTCATGAACACTTAGTTAAATTAACGTTTCCTGATGTTGTAAAATGGTGTACATCAATTCATTTACTAGTGCAAGATACACTATTTTGCATTGCTTGTGTCAAAAAGTAGTGTAGCATTTTTATTACAATTCAGTTTTTAGCAGCAGCAGTTGAATTATTTTTAGTGAGTCAGGCAACCTTTTCATAATAGTGAGTCTATAGAAATATAACCTTATATAATTAATTGCCTTATGAAAACAAAAAATTACTTCCTTGTTGCATTAATGTCGCTTTTATTCTCTTCATGTAACGATGATGAAGTTATTCTAATTCCCGACAATCAGACCGCTATTACGAATTTCATTCAGAGAAATTATGATCTCTCTGGAAATGTTATTCGAACCATTGAGTACGAATTAGAGGAAAATAAAATAGTAAGCTCCGTATCGACAGTCATTGCAACTTCACAAACGGCCACTACATCTTATGCTTATTCCAATGGTAGACTAGCAACCATTTCAGGTTTTTCAAATGGCAACATGACTACACAATCAAATTATATATACAATTCCAATAATGATTTGATTGAATTGAGGCAAGATTCCTACAATGCTTCCAATCAAATTACAAACATTACCAAGCATACATTTACACATACAGCCGATACTATTTTTTCACAATGGAATCGGAGTACCGATGGAGGTGTAAGCTATTCCACTGTAACCAATTTAAAAATAGTGTTGGATCAAAACAATAATCGCACTTTTTTTGAAGATCATAACACAACAAGTACGGGTATCGACCGCATTGTAACTACGTATGATGCAAATAATAATGTTACAAATGAACAATATATTGTTGCGCTTTCAAGCGGAACAACTTTTATAAATCCGATCACAAACTATACGTATACAAATCAAATAAATCCGCTAGCTATGGTCAACGAAGCTACCTACGGTCGAAAAACATTAATGATGTTATACCATTTGCAAACCGATGCAGTCAATAACATTAACGCGAGAAATATTACTCCAAATACTATGGAAACGCATACTACTACTTTTGGCGATGGAACAATAACTTTTGAAATTGAAAATACGCCATTTGATGCAAATTATACTAAAATTAGCGATTATAAAACCTACAATTCGGGAACGCTTTTTACACGATTTAGTTTAGAGTATTTTTTTGAGTAAAATCCTCCAGTTGAATTTACATCGTTTTCGTTAAAAACAAACCTCCTTTTTTATCCAAACAAAGTATAAATTCCCGCTAAAAAATATTTTTATCGTTTTTAATTTTTACTTTTGCTATCCAAAATAGATACAAAGAAATTTATATATGAGAACGATACAATTTAGAGAAGCGATTGCTGAAGCGATGAGTGAAGAAATGCGTCGCGACGAATCGGTATATTTAATGGGTGAAGAAGTAGCCGAATACAACGGAGCTTACAAAGCTTCGAAAGGTATGTTGGACGAATTCGGACCGAAAAGAGTCATCGATACGCCTATAGCTGAATTAGGTTTTGCGGGAATCGCGGTTGGTTCTGCTATGAACGGTTGTCGTCCGATTGTAGAATACATGACGTTTAACTTCTCATTGGTCGGAATTGACCAAATCATCAACAACGCAGCAAAAATGCGTCAAATGTCGGCTGGACAATTTCCCATGCCAATGGTATTTCGCGGTCCTACTGCTTCTGCCGGACAATTAGGCGCAACACACTCACAAGCCTTTGAAAATTGGTTTGCTAATACACCAGGTTTAAAAGTTGTTGTTCCTTCCACAGTGTATGATGCAAAAGGTTTATTGAAAGCCGCAATTCGTGATAACGACCCCGTTATTTTTATGGAAAGCGAGCAAATGTATGGAGACAAAGGTGAAGTGCCCGACGGAGAATACATCATCCCACTTGGCGTTGCCGACATTAAAAGAGAAGGAACAGATGTTACCATTGTTTCTTTCGGAAAAATAATTAAAGAAGCATATATCGCCGCTGATGAATTAGCTAAAGAAGGCATTTCGTGTGAAATTATTGATTTGAGAACGGTTCGCCCAATGGATTACGATGCCATCATCACTTCAGTGAAGAAAACCAATCGATTAGTGGTTTTAGAAGAAGCGTGGCCATTTGCTAGCGTAGCTTCTGAAATCGCATATATGGTGCAAGATAAAGCGTTTGATTACCTGGATGCGCCTGTACAACGAATCACTACTGCCGATACACCAGCGCCGTATTCGCCAACCTTATTAAAAGAATGGTTGCCAAATGCACAAGATGTTGTTAAAGCGGTAAAAAAAGTTCTTTACAAATAAGATAAACTACTATATTTGATGCCATCTACCCGAGTAGGTGGCTTTTTTATTTATGATTATGACCAAGAACATTATTCTCAGATTTATTTTTTTACTAGTTACATTCCAAACAGCATTGGGTCAAACCAAAGTAAGCGGAATCATAGTTGATAAAAAAAACGAACCCATTCCGTTCGCCAATGTCATTTTTCTCGGTTCCAGCGAAGGAATCGTAAGTAACGAAGACGGCCGATTTTACCTTGAATCTCAAAAAGATTACACGGCTTTGGAAGTTTCTTTCATGGGATTTGTAACCAAAGAAGTGGAGTTGACTAAAAAAGTAACTTACGAATTAAAAGTAGTGCTTACGGAAGAAGAAGTACTTAAAGAAGTAGTAGTTTATACCGGAAAAACCTCCAAAAAAAATAATCCTGCACTCGATATCTTGAGAAAAATTTGGGAACGCCGTCGAAAAAACGGACTCAAAATGTTCAACCAATACCAATACGAAAAATACGAGAAAGTCGAGTTTGATATGAATACCATCGACAGCGCTTTTATGAAAAGTAAAATTTTCAAAGGCATGGAATTTATCTTCAATCAAGTCGATACCTCGAAAGTTACGGGTAAAACCTATTTGCCAATCTTCATCAACGAAGCGATTTCCAATGTATACGGCGATAATGTCAAAAATAAAACGAAAGAAATTTTAACGGCGAATCGGAACTCCGGACTCGAAAATGGCGATATGGTTAACACTTTTATCAAAGATTTATACAACGAATACGACATCTACGATAATTACCTTACTTTTTTCGATAAAGCCTTTACGAGTCCGCTTTCCCGAACCGGAATCGATGTGTACAATTACGTGCTTTCCGACAGTACGTTCATCGACGACAAATGGTGCTACAACATTTTGTTCTATCCAAGAAGGAAAAACGAACTCACGTTCAAAGGAAATTTCTGGGTAAATGACACCACTTTTGCTATCAAAAACATCAGTATGGCCGTGACCAAAAGTGCCAACATCAACTGGGTGAAAGAAATTTACATCGACCAAGAATTTGAAGTACTGAACGATTCAGTGTTTCTTTTAACGCGCGATCACATGATGTCCGATTTCGCTCTGCGGAAAAAAGAAACCTCAAAAGGTGTGTACGGAAAACGTACAACTCTAATCAAAAATCATAAATTCAACGAAGAAAAGCCCGATAATTTCTACAAAGAAGAAGTCAATTTTATCGATAATTCAGTCTACGACCGATCCAACGAATACTGGAACGAGAATCGTTTTGAAAAACTTAATAAAGACGAAGAAGGCATCTATAAAATGCTCGACACCTTAAAGACAGTCAAGAAATTCAAGCAATTGTACAATCTGGTCTCCATTTTGGGAAGTGGTTATGTAGAATTTAAAGGGTTTGATTACGGACCCATATTTTCCACATTCGGCTATAACGAGGTCGAAGGAGTTCGCGTTCGCGTGGGTGGACGAACCTATTTCGGACGCAACGATTTATGGCGTGTGCAAGGATATACGGCGTACGGATTTGAAGACAACAAATTCAAATACGGAATCTCCGGAAAATGGATGGTCGACAAGAAAAACCGCATCATCATCGCGGCCGGAAATCGTCGAGATGTCGAACAAATCGGAGCGAGTTTGACCACAACCAACGACGTTTTGGGTAGAAGTTTCGCGTCTTCGAGTTTGTTTTCATCGGGCAATAACGGCAAACTCACCAACATCAATTTAAGTAATGTTTCGGCCGAAATTGAAGCCGCAAAGAACTTTACCGTTCAAACCGGATTTACCTATCGAACCCTCGAATCGGCATCCGATACTTTTAAATTGGATTACTATACCGATGCTACACAAACGACGACCAAAAGCGAGGTGAAACAAGCCGAATTCAACGTACAACTCGAGTTCACGCCCAACCGAAAAGCGATTGGTTACGGAGTCGAACGCATCTATGTCGACAGTCCATACAGCCATCTTTTTGTCAATTATGGACAAGGATTTAAAGGATTTGCCAACAGCGATTTCGATTATAAAAAAGTACAATTATACTACAAACAGCCGTTCATTATAGGTCCGCTTGGACGCACGAACATCATCGTTGAGTTAGGAAAAACCTTCGGAGAAGTGCCGCTCGGTTTGATGAGTATCGTTCCCGGAAATCAAACGTATTTTACCATCGAAAATACCTTCAACAACCTTAATTTCTACGAATTTGTAGCCGACGAATACGCCACGTTGCAGTGGATACACAATTTTCAAGGAAAATTATTTGCGCGCGTTCCGTATTTACGCAAATTAAACTGGCGCGAAATCATCGGAATCAAAACGGTATACGGAACGGTTTCTGACGAAAATAAATTCATCAACGCCTCGGGATTAACCTACATTTCTCCCGAAAAACCGTACTATGAATACAGCGCCGGAATCGGAAATATTTTCAAAGTGTTCCGCATCGACTGCAGTTGGAGAGGCAATTACAGAACCTTGCCCGATGCGAATAATTTTACCATCAAAGGCTCATTCGGATTCTACTTTTAAGTCATTACGAGGAGGAACGACGAAGCAATCTGTGGTGAGTTTACGAATTTTTCTTTGAAGCTTTTCCAGCTATTCGTTACAAGTCCTCAGTCTCAAAATTGTTTTTCTAAGCCTTTCAAAAGCTTCCGTTGGTCGCTTCTGTAAGTCAATAAAAACTACTTTTGATCCTTGCGGGCTTTCCACTGCTATCTGGGCTAGTCCAGAATGCAGTAGTTAGAACGCAGAAGGCAGATTTCAGAAGGCAGATTTCAGAAAGAAATATACAGAAAACAGTGGCTGAAACAGAAAAACACATAAAACACCTTACTTCCAAAGACGAAAATATTCGATTCATTTTAGAGAATTTCGGTCATCCCATCATCCAAAAACGCGACGAAGGTTTTGCTTCGATGTGTCATATTATTTTAGAACAACAGGTTTCGATCGAATCGGCGAAAGCGTGTTACGTCAAAATCCACAACCGATTACAAGAAATCACTCCACTAACGATTCAAAATGCCACGGATGAAGACTTGCGCAATTGCGGCGTGTCTCGTCAAAAAATTAGTTACCTAAAAGATCTAGCGTCAAAAGTCTTGTCCAACCAAATAAATTTTGAAACCTTTCCCTTCAAAACAGAAGAAGAAATCCGTTCCGAACTCATCACCATCAAAGGTGTCGGAAATTGGAGTATTGAAGTTTATTTGATGTTTTGCTTGCAATCACCCGATATTGTCCCACTCGGCGATATCGCCATCAAAAACACACTCAAAGAATTGTACCACTGCCAAACCCACGAAGAAATGCAATCCATTTCCGAGAATTGGAAACCGTATCGCACCTTTGCCTCGTTCACCATTTGGCACTATTACCTAAAAAAACGAAATAAGATTTAAGTTTTCATCACACAATGTAGTGAAAGTGACATTGATTATATCTCGCAAAGACACAAAGCCGCAAAACAATCAAGTAGTAAACTTTGTGTCTTTGCGGCTTTGCGTGAAAAATTCAGTAATTTAATGTAAAGAAATAGTTGAGATTCAAAGCAATATCAAAAATCAATATCAAAACGTGAAACTTTAAATTGCCATTGAATTTTGACTAATGTTTCTTCAAATATTTATAGTCTAAGCTGTATTTCCCCGGACCAGTAAAAAACAATGCCAAATAAATGGTAAAGTACACAAATGTGTTGTTGAACTCCACACCGTTTTCTCCATTCGATACCATCGACCCCGGAAAAATAACCAAAAAGATATAGGCCATACAAATCATCAACGGAATTAAACTCAATCGAGTGAACAATCCCACAATCAACAACAAACTACAAAAGAATTCAGCAAATACAGTCAGTGCCAAAGGGAAAGCGCCATGCATTCCGAGAAAACTAACGTCCTTTGCCCAGAAATCGGAAGCCGCCATCTCTTGAAAATTAATTAATTTTTGATACCCATAACAGGCCATAAGTAATCCGATAATTAGCCTGACAAGCAGTAATCCAAGGTCAGCGTTGATTGCATTTCCCGTCAATAAGTTTAATTTTTTCATAGCGTTTAGTGGTTTTATTGGTTAGTGTTAAGGTTGTAAAAGAACGAACCTATACAAATTTAGCATATTTATTTTTATAAAATGATTCTAGTTGTTATAGTTCTTAAAATTTTGTTATTTTTGCACCCGATAAATAAAGAACAAAAATTAACCTTATGGATTCATTTATGATTTATGTGCCAATTGTTATGGCAATCATTGGACTAGCTTTTATGGCGGCCAAAAGAGCTTGGGTGTTAAAGCAAGATGCAGGTGATGGAAAAATGAAAGAGATTTCAGATTACATCTACGAAGGTGCATTGGCTTTCCTTAAAGCAGAGTACCGATTATTAACTTTCTTCGTTATCGGAGCAAGTATCGTGTTAGCCGGAATTTCTTTTGTAGTTCCTACAACACACATATTAATTGTGGTAGCTTTTATTTTCGGTGCTTTCTTTTCAGCGTTGGCTGGAAATATGGGTATGAAAATCGCTACAAAAACAAATGTTAGAACCACGCAAGCGGCTCGTACGAGTTTGCCACAAGCATTAAAAGTTTCTTTTGGTGGTGGAACCGTAATGGGATTAGGAGTTGCAGGTCTTGCCGTTCTTGGTTTGACAGGTTTCTTCATCGCTTTATACCAATATTTTATGGGTGGTGTTTGGACCTCTACGGAGCAAATGACCATCGTTTTAGAAACATTAGCTGGTTTCTCTCTTGGAGCTGAATCTATCGCTTTGTTTGCTCGTGTAGGTGGTGGTATTTATACGAAAGCTGCCGATGTAGGTGCCGACTTAGTAGGTAAAGTAGAAGCAGGTATTCCAGAAGATGATCCACGTAATCCAGCAACTATTGCGGATAACGTTGGTGATAACGTTGGTGACGTTGCAGGTATGGGTGCCGATTTATTCGGTTCGTATGTTGCAACGGTATTAGCTGCCATGGTTTTAGGAAATTACGTAATTAAAGATATGGGCGGAAAAATCGAAGACGCTTTCGGTGGAATCGGTCCAATTTTATTACCAATGGCCATCGCTGGTTTCGGAATCTTATTCTCAATCATCGGTACCATGTTGGTGAAAATTTCTAGCGACGACGCTAAAGAAAAACAAGTTCAAGGTGCTCTAAACGTTGGAAACTGGGTTTCTATCGCGTTAACTGCTATTGCTTGTTTTGCCTTAGTAAAATATATGTTGCCAGAAGTAATGCAAATGGAATTCTACGGAGAAGGATTAAAAGACATTTCATCCATGAGAGTATTTTATGCAACCATCGTAGGTTTAGTTGTAGGTGGAGTTATCTCTTCTGTTACTGAATATTATACAGGTTTAGGTACAAAACCAGTTTTGGCTATTGTACAAAAATCGTCTACAGGTGCTGGAACTAACGTAATCGCTGGTTTAGCTACCGGAATGATTTCTACGTTCCCAACCGTTTTATTATTTGCGGGTGCCATCTGGTCTTCGTATGCGTTTGCTGGTTTCTACGGTGTAGCTTTAGCTGCTTCTGCGATGATGGCTACAACAGCTATGCAATTAGCAATCGACGCTTTCGGACCAATCTCTGATAACGCTGGTGGTATCGCTGAAATGAGTGAATTACCAAAAGAAGTGCGTACTCGTACAGACATTTTGGATTCAGTGGGTAATACAACTGCTGCAACCGGAAAAGGTTTTGCAATCGCTTCTGCGGCATTAACTTCACTAGCTTTATTCGCTGCTTATGTAACGTTCACCGGAATTGACGGGATCAATATCTTCAAAGCTCCAGTACTAGCCATGTTATTCGTGGGTGGTATGATTCCAGTTGTGTTCTCTGCATTAGCAATGAACTCGGTGGGTAAAGCGGCCATGGACATGGTATACGAAGTGCGTCGTCAGTTCAAAGAAATTCCAGGAATCATGGAAGGAACAGGTAAACCAGAATACGGTAAATGTGTGGAGATTTCTACTAAAGCTGCTTTACGTGAAATGATGTTGCCTGGAATCTTAACCATCGGTTTCCCTATTGCAATTGTACTTTTAGGTAAATTAGTATATGGAGATAATAATCAACTAATCGCTGAGATGTTAGGTGGATATATGGCTGGAGTAACTGTTTCAGGTGTACTTTGGGCTGTGTTTCAAAATAACGCTGGTGGTGCTTGGGATAACGCTAAAAAATCATTCGAAGCGGGTGTTGAAATCAACGGAGAAATGACCTACAAAGGTTCTGATGCTCACAAAGCTGCCGTAACCGGAGATACAGTGGGTGATCCATTTAAAGATACTTCGGGTCCATCGATGAACATCTTGATCAAATTAACGTGTCTTATCGGATTGGTAATTGCTCCAATTTTAGGTGGTCATACTGCAGATGCAGCAAACGGAACCGGAAAAGCGGCTACTTGTTGTGTTGCTGATGGAAAATGTGCTTCAATGTCGAAAGAAGAATGTATCGAAAAAGGATGTACCAATGCTACTTGCGAACACATGAATGCTACTGAAGTGAAAGAAACTATAACTAATGAAGTTTCAATCGAAAAAGTAAATGCTGATGGCAAAGTAAAAGCAACCGTTACTAAAACAACCAACGGAGAAACAACTTCAGAAACGTTCGAAGGAACCGCTGAAGAAGTAGATGCGAAAATTGAGGAATACAAAAAGAAATAATTAGTTTTTTTAGCTAAATATAAAATGCCTTACGAAAGTGAGGCATTTTTTTATGTAAATTAGCCCAACAAACTACATTTTTCATGTCTTTAAAGTACTTTTTCGTTCTAGTATTCTCAGTTACTTTTGGGTTTTCTCAAACGCAATTACCTCTAATTCCGCAACCCAAACTCTATAAAATAGACGACGGTTTTTTTCTACTCTCGTCAGAAACCGTCATTCAAACCGACGAATTATCTTTTGAAGCCTATTATTTACAAGAAGGCATTAAGAGAAAAACGGGCCTCGACTTAAAAATTGCAACCACAACCCAAGCCAAATCTCAAATTAATTTAAGTCTAGTCGATCCAAATACGACGGTGTTTAATAGAGAACAATACAGCCTTTCTGTGACCACTGAGTTTCTTCAAATTCAGTCAGGTGCCAAAAATGGATTGTTCTACGGCATTCAAACGCTATTGCAATTACTGCCTTATGAAAGCAAACCAGAATACAAAATACCCATGATCGAAATCGCCGATCGTCCCAAATTTTCATGGCGCGGTATGCACCTCGATTTATGCCGACATTTCTTTCCTAAAGAATTTATCAAAAAGTACATCGACTACCTCGCCCAATACAAAATGAACACGTTTCATTGGCACTTAACAGATGATCAAGGTTGGCGCATCGAAATTAAAAAGTACCCCAAATTAACTGAAATAGGAGCGTGGCGCAACGGTTCGATGATCGGACATTATACGGATCAGCAATTTTATGAGCAACGCTATGGCGGATTTTATACGCAAGAAGACATCAAAGAAATAGTCGCTTATGCGAATCAAAGACACATTACGATAGTTCCCGAAATTGAAATGCCCGGACATTCTTTAGCTGCTCTCGCTTCCTATCCCGAATATTCCTGCACAGGCGGACCTTTCGAAGTGGCAAAAGTATGGGGTGTTTTAGACGATGTGTTCTGTCCGAAAGAGGAAACGTTCACTTTTTTAGAAGATGTTTTGAGCGAAGTAATGGCTTTGTTTCCGTCCGAATACATTCACATTGGTGGCGACGAATCACCCAAAATTCGCTGGAAATCCTGTCCGAATTGCCAAAAGCGAATCCGTGAAAACGGACTAAAAGACGAACACGAATTGCAAAGTTATTTCATTCAACGCATTGAAAAATTTGTCAACACTAAAGGTCGAAAAATAATCGGTTGGGACGAAATTCTCGAAGGCGGATTGGCACCGAATGCTGCAGTGATGAGTTGGCGTGGTACCGAAGGCGGAATTGCAGCAGCCAAAGAAAAACATTATGTTGTCATGACTCCAGGTTCGCACTGCTATTTTGACCATTACCAAGGTGATCCAAAAAATGAACCGCTGGCTTTCGGCGGATATACCACTTTAGAGAAAGTTTATTCGTTTAATCCGATTCCAAATGTCTTAACCTTTGAAGAATCGAAGTATATTCTCGGTGCGCAAGGCAATCTGTGGACCGAATACATTGATACTGAAAAACAAGTAGAATACATGATTTTTCCTCGATTGCTAGCCTTGTCTGAAGTAGTTTGGGGAACGTCGAATCCTAAAAACTTCTCGGGTTTTCAAGATAGAGTCATTCGAGAATTTTCCGTTCTTGACAAAATGGGTGTCAATTATAGTAAAGCCATTTTCGAATTGACTTCCAACACTACTCCGTTAAAAACTGGAAAAGGAGTGGAGTTTCATCTGAAATCGGCGCAATCCGATGCGGGAATTCGATACACGATTGACGGTTCGCAACCTACTTCCGAATCAATTCCGTATACAAAATCCATACCTATTACCCAAAACACTTCTGTTAAAGCAGCCTTTTTCGAAAAAGGAATTCAAAAAAGCGCGGTCGTTCACCAAGATTTTTTCGTCAGTAAATCGACCGGTAGTTCGATTACGTTGGTACATCCGCCACACGAAAATTATGCTTTAGGTGGTGCGTTCAGTTTGATTGACGGAATGAAAGGCAATCCCAAAAAATTTGGCCGCGATTGGCTCGGGTTTTCAGGCAAAAATATGGAAGCAACCATTGATTTGAGTACAACAGAAAAAGTTTTCCAGGTAAAAATAGTCGTTTTGTCGAATGAAGGAAGTTGGATTTATTTCCCCAAAAAAGCTGAAGTATTCACATCCAAAGATGGAAAAAAATATAAATGTCGAGGCAAAATAGTAGCTTCCGACATCGAAAAAGCAAAGGGAAACATCGTCCTTACATTCAAAAAAATATCTGCTCGATACATCAAGGTTGTGGTGCATAATGCCGGATTGATTTCCGACGGAAAACCCGGAGCAGGTTCGAATGCGTGGCTTTTTGTGGATGAAATTGAAGTGGAATAATTGTAATGTGATACTTTTAGAATATGTCAAATCGTAGAAATTTTATTAAAACGACGGCGATGGGTTCGGTTGCCATTGCGCTGAATTCGTTTAAATCGAAAGAAGAAGAACTTCCTGTTTCAAATGAAACCGTAAATAAACCCATTGTGCTTTCCACTTGGAATTTCGGAGTGCAAGCCAATGGTGCCGCTTGGGAAGTATTAAAAAATAACGGACGTGCATTAGATGCGGTTGAAGCTGGAGTGAAAATTCCAGAAGGCGATCCCAACGAACGCAGTGTTGGTTATGGAGGAAGACCTGATAGAGACGGACGAGTTACCCTCGACGCCTGTATCATGGATGAGTTTTCTAATATTGGTTCGGTGGCGTGCTTAGAACACATCAAACATCCCATTTCTGTCGCACGTGCGGTGATGGAAAAAACGCCACACGTAATGCTTGTCGGTGACGGAGCACTTCAATTTGCCCTTTCACAAGGATTTAAAAAAGAAAATTTATTGGTCGAAGCGTCCAAAAAAGAATGGAAGGAATGGCTCAAAACCAGTCAGTATAAACCCATTGCGAACATCGAAAATCACGACACGATCGGAATGATTGCGTTAGATAGTCTCGGAAATTTGTCGGGTGCATGTACCACCAGCGGCATGGCGTATAAAATGCATGGTCGCGTAGGTGATTCGCCTATCATTGGCGCAGGTTTGTACGTTGATAACGAAATTGGCGCTGCTACGGCAACCGGCCATGGTGAAGAGGTCATTCGGATTACGGGTTGTCATTTGGTGGTGGAATTGATGCGTCAAGGGAAATCGCCCCAAAAAGCCTGTGAAGAAGCCGTGGCAAGGATCGTAAAACTCACCAACAACCGAAATAAAAACCTCAAAGACATTCAAGTGGGTTTTATTGCCTTGAACAAAAAGGGCGAATATGGCGCGTATTGCATCCAAGGCGGATTCAATTATGCGGTCAACGATTCATCGGGAAGTAAATTAATCGATTCCGATTTTTTTGTAAAATAAATGAATGTATGGGGATTAAGGCTACAAAAGCACAACTAGAAATTGCTTGTTTTACGATGTCATCGGCCTTGATTGCTCAAAAAAACGGCGCCGATCGAGTGGAATTTTGTGATGGAATTTTAGTAGGTGGAATCACACCTGACTTCGGTGCGACAGAACTTTTAGTGTCTTCTTTTACCATCGATTTGTTTGTGATGATTCGGCCACGAGGTGGAAATTTTGTGTATACTGAATCCGAATTCAATCAAATGAAATCGGACATCATCAAGTTTAAAAAAATAGGCGTAAACGGATTCGTATTCGGAATTTTAAACGAAGACAACACTATAAATATCATTCAGAATAAAGAGTTGGTCGATTTGGCTCATCCGTTACCTTGCACATTTCACCGTGCATTTGATGAAGTGAGACATCCCATTCAGGCGCTTGAAGAAGTAATCGAATGCGGATTTACAACGGTTTTAACTTCGGGCCAAGCACCCAATGTGATGGATGGCATGGATCAATTAGCTCGTTTGGTTCAATCAGCCAAAAATCGAATTGTAATCATGCCTGGTGGCGGATTGCGTTCTTCCAATATTGAATTCATCCAACAAAAAACAAAAGCTACTTTTTTTCATTCTTCCGCCATAATTGACGAAGGCGAATTACCCAATACAAGCGAAATTATAGCGTTAAAATCAAAACTTCAATGAAGCAATTTATTCTCAAAGTGGTATTTTTTTCTTTATTGCCTTTATTTTTTTGGGCACAAAATTCAGAACGAGATCTATCGTCAGAGCGCTGGAATTTTAGAAAATTTACTGAAGACAAATGGTTTCCTGCAACAATTCCGGGTACAGTTCACACCGATTTACTGCAAAATAAACTCATTCCCGATCCTTTTTTTGGAACGAATGAAAAGCAGTTGCAATGGATTGAAAACGAAGATTGGGTGTATCAGACCGAGTTTCAAATTTCGAAATCTGAACTAGCCAACGAAAATCTTCTGCTTCAATTTGAAGGTTTAGATACGTTTGCCGAAGTATTTTTAAATGGAACTTCAATTTTAGTGGCTGATAATATGTTCCGTAAGTGGAAGGTCGAGGTGAAAAAACACCTTAATATTGGTGCGAATGAGTTGAAGATTGTATTTCGTTCGGCCGTAAAAAAAGGAAAGGAAGATTCTAAAAAATTAAGCTACACTTTACCTGGTGATGAAAAAGTATTCACCCGAAAAGCGCAGTATCAATATGGTTGGGATTGGGGTCCGCGATTGGTTACCGCCGGAATTTGGAAAAAAATTTCAATTCAGTTTCGCAATTCGGCAACCCTAACTTCGGTTACATTCAATCAAAAATTACTTACTACGGAAAAAGCTGAACTCGAATTTACTGCCAATATTTATGCTACAGTTGCAGGAAAATTGCAGCTTTCAATTAATGACAAAACAGAAGAAATTACGTTAAAAAAAGGACGCAATTCAGTTCTGTTAACCTATGAAATTGCCAATCCAAAATTATGGTGGAGTAACGGATTAGGTGAAGCACACTTGTATGATTTTACCATTACCATGGTGAAAGGATTGACCGTTGTAGATAGTAAAAAGATGAAAATTGGTTTGCGGACGATTGAGTTAATTCAGGAAAACGATAAAATCGGTACGAGTTTTTATTTCAAATTGAATGGAATTCCTGTTTATATGAAAGGTGCGAATTACATTCCGCCCGATAGTTTTTTGACACGTGTTGCCGCTTCCGATTATAAAAAGTTGGTTAAAAATGCGGTCGATGCGAATATGAATATGCTGCGCGTTTGGGGTGGAGGAGTATACGCAGACGATGCTTTTTACGATGAATGTGATGCCAACGGAATTCTGGTTTGGCAAGATTTTATGTTTGCGTGTGCGATGTATCCGGGCGATGCGTCTTTTTTGAACAATGTAAAAAACGAAGTGATTGATAACGTTACTCGTTTGCAAAATCATCCGTCAATAGCGCTGTGGTGTGGCAATAATGAAAATGATGAAGGTTGGCACAATTGGGGTTGGCAAAAGCAGTACAACTATTCGAAATCCGATTCTACCGAAGTGTGGAGTCATTATAAAAAACTGTTTCACGAAGTTATTCCCAAGACGTTAGATAGTTTACTTACAAAAAATGAAAATCGGTATTGGCCATCGTCGCCCTCGATTGGTTGGGGACGAAAGGAAAGTTTAGTGCAAGGTGATTCTCATTATTGGGGCGTTTGGTGGGGAAAAGAACCTTTTGAAATGTATACTAAAAAAGTAGGACGGTTTATGAGTGAATATGGTTTTCAGGGAATGCCAGCTTGGTCAACGTTGCAATCGGTGAGTAGTAAAGACGATATGAATCTTTCGTCGGATGCGATTAGAAACCATCAAAAACATCCCACGGGTTATGAAACCATCAACGAATATATGGCACGCGATTATCATATTCCGACTTCATTTGAAAGGTACATCTATGTTTCACAATTGCTCCAAGCAGACGGAATGAAAACAGCTATTGAAGCGCACCGTCGTGCGAAACCCTATTGTATGGGAACTTTGTTTTGGCAATTTAACGATTGTTGGCCCGTTACATCATGGAGTTCGGTTGATTACTATGGAAATTGGAAAGCGCTGAATTATCAGGTGAAGAGAAGTTTTGAGCAAGTATTGGTTTCAGTGAAAGAAGAGCAGAATGGATACAAAATCCATGTAATTAATGATGATTTGAAATCCTACGAAGGAGAATTACAAGTAAAGTTGATGGATTTTAGGGGAAATGTACTGTGGGAGAAAAAGCAGTTGGCTTCTGTTCCAACTAATTTGAGTATCGAGTTGCTAGAAGTTTCAAAAAAAGAATTCTACGCGTTCGATCTAAACCAAGCGGTGTTGTCAGTTGCTTTTATCTCAGGAACTAAAAAGACAAACAGTTTATTTTATTTTGTCAAGCCCAAAGAATTGAAAATTCAGAAACCAACACTTCACATCAATCCAATTGACGCGACTACTTTTGAAGTTTCTACTGATGTTTTGGCTAAAAATGTTTTCTTGTCTTCGGAAGAAAATGTGTTTTTCAGTGATAATTTTTTTGATCTTTTGCCCAATCAAAAAAGAATCATCACGGTTTCAAAGGAAATTAAAAAGGTTAGTTCTACATCACTTTTCGATACCTTAGAATAAAAAAAAGGTTGCCATTTCTGACAACCTTTTAAAATAGTATGTAATTCGTATTAATTTTTCTTAATCACTTTTACTGTTTTTTGATTTCCTTCCGAAACGACAGTTACAAAATACGTAGATTCTGCAAGTGGAGATAAATCAATTTGAACTTCAGTTGAATTAGTCTTTTTACTCATCACCATTTGTCCCAATAAATTGGTAACCGTCACATCTGAAATTTCTTTAGAATAAGAGATGTTCAAAACAGACGAAGTTGGATTTGGATAAAAACTAAAGTTTACACTATCAAACTCATTGTTTCCTAACGTTACATTAACGGTTACAGCTAATGGACTACTAGGACAAGCAGTACTTTCGTCTACTGCATAATAAGTTGCACCGTTAGTCAAAACTGTTGAAGCTGCTAAAGGATTTGTACCCGTTTGAGCATCACCTAATGAGCCATACCATACTACTGTTGTTGGGCTTACTACTATATCCTCCAAAGTTGCATCACCTGCAGTAGGAGCTGTTACAGTTTGAACAGCATCTCCAGTTGGTGTAGCTGCTGCGTTGTTAACAGTAATAGTCATTGTTGTTGTACCCAAACATTGTCCAGTAACTGGAGTTGGAGTAAATGTGTAGGTTGTCGTGGCTGTATTGTCTAATGCTGGAGACCATGTTCCTGCTACGCCATTATCAGAAGTTGTTGGTAATGGAGACAAGGTGTCACCAGAACAAATTGCAGCAACTTGAGTAAATGTAGGAACTGTTAGAGGTGTTACTGGTACCGTCACAGTTACTGTTGCTGAACATCCTGTTGTAGAATTGGTAACAGTTACAGTAAAAACAGTATCAGCGTTTAAAACACCCGTGTTCGTTGTTTGAGTCGTGTCACCATTACCCCATAAATAGGTTACAGGAGGCGCAGGGTTAAGAGTAACATTTAATTCGCTTGCGGTCATTGCAGCTATAAGTGCTTGTCCGTCTGCTAAAGTTATTCCGTAAACCGGAATTGTTACTCCTGGAGCAGCTCCGCCTGGAATTAAAGCACCAGCGGCATTATTATATAGAACAACTGCAACAGCACCAGCATCTTGTGCGTTTTGAGCTTTTACAGCAAAAGCACATACTCCACGTTGAATTAACGCGATTTTACCATTCAATGAACCAGGAGCGAATGGAGTACATCCGTTTGAAGCAGTATCAAATAATATTCCAGCAAAAGGAGCCGCGACTGGTGTTCCAAATGTGGCTGCATTCATATTCAAGGTTTGCGAACCAAAACTAATCGTTGGAGTAGCATTAGTAACATTGGCTGTTAATACAGTACTTGAACCTGCACATACAGGGAAAGGATTAGCTGTAAAAGCTACTGTTGGTATAGGATTTACTGCAATTGTCATTGTAGTTGGTAGTGCACATTGACCCGCATCAGGTGTAAAAGTATACGTTGTTGTAGTGGTTGGATCAATAGCTGGCGACCAAGTACCCGTAACTCCATTATTTGAAGTGGTTGGTAAAGCGGCTAAAGTTCCACCCACACAAATTGAAGCAACTTGTGTAAAAGTTGGAGGAGCTGGAGCATTAACCACTACGTCAAAACTGCAACTTGCTTCGCACCCACTAGCAGTAGTGGCTAAATAAGTTACTGTAGTTGTTCCAACAGGGAAAACACTTCCTGAAGGTAAACCAGCAGTTTGAACAAAACTACCGCCTTGAGTTAATTCCCCATCTATAATAACATGTACATTAGGGAAACCTACGGTGGTAAAATTTGATGGTTGTGGTATGCCACAGAGAGCAGCTTTGATAAACACAGGAGCTGATTGCCCCGCAGCATTAGCTCCAGGTAGAAAAGCATTATTGGTGCTTGAAGCAACAGCGTAAGAAAGCACTAGTGTAGAGCCACCAGGAACGGTCAATCCACCCATTGCAACGGTGTAATCAATTATTGAAGTTGACGTTGTTGCAGTAACTGTATTGCTTCCTAAAAGAGTTAAATTTTCGTTAGTCAAAGCTCCAGTCAAAGTGTAAGCACTAACTGTTACAAGGCGATCAACAGCAGAAGATTCAACACTGAATTTAATAGTATTTAGTGTTAAATCGCTTGTATAACCCAAAGCAGTTAAGTCATACACTCTATAATACGCATTGTCACCACCAGGGTTACAACCAAGTCCAGCGCCAGCAACTGCTACGCTACTTGTGTTTTGTGATAGGGTTACTGGAGCTGATGAAATGCTAGAAGTAACCGTATAATTTACTACATCACCCTCACAAACTGTAATGTTTCCTGGGCAAGTAATAGTTGGTAAATTATTAACAGTTATAGTTAGTGTTGTTGCTGTAGCACACTGACCTGCGTCGGGTGTAAATGTATACGTAGTTGTCGCAGTATTATTTAAAGCAGGTGCCCAAGTTCCAGTTACACCATTGGTAGATGTGGTTGGTAGAGCAGTTAACGTTTCGCCAGTACATATTGGAGCCACAGCTGTAAAAACTGGCGTCACATTTGGAGCGATAGTAAAAAGAGCTTGAACTCTACAAGCACCACCAGGAAATTGAGCAAAGAAAGGAGTGGTTCCAGGTGTGTTGGTATTAGCAACACCACTTCCTGATACTCCAACTGGATTAAATGGTGATCCAGTAGCAATAGCTGTTCCACCCGTTGAAGCCGTATACCATTCAACAGAAGGCAGCGGAGCAGCAGGTGTTGTAGAAGTTATAGTATAAGGTCCAGCTTCAGTGTTTGTAAAGCCTGAAATTACTAAAACGTATGAAGTTCCTTGAATTAAGTTTGCTGTTACAGTAGATTGAGCTCCACAAACATCATCACTCGCTTCAACCAAGTTATTTCCAGCACACAACCCAGCAGGATTAAACGGTGCTTGGTATAAAGCTAAAAAGGTATCATATGAAGCTCCGCCACAAGTACTAAAGATATAATCTCCCGTAATTGGCGCAACAAAAGCGTGCTGAACATACTGAACCGCAGTTCCTGCAGCCGAATTGGCGCAAATTCCACCTTGGTTCATTGCAGTTGCTCGGTTATAGGTTGGGCCACCTGTATTATCACCGCTATAATTTGGTAAAGGAACTATTCCTGGGCTAAGTGTAGAAGTCAAACCACCCGTAACAGTTCCGCCTTGACAAACAGAAAAGTTTGTAGTGACTGGGCCATTGCTTTCAACGGTTAAGTCTAAAGTTGCTCCCGGATCAGTAGCCAATGCCAAGTTGTTGATGGTTGGCCATTTAAATGGAGCAACTGTATTCGCACAAGTGATTGTTACACTTGTTATAGGAGTTGTAGAAGTATATCCAAAAAATTCACTGGCTGAAGTTACCGTTCTAGCATCAACAAAACCAGTTGAGTATGTAACCGTTATGTCTCCTGTTGTTGCAGCATCGGCAATGTCTGTAGCGTAGATGTTAGCTGCAAAACCATATACGCCAGGTCCTAATGTGATTGTCAAGGCATCCGTGGCTGTATTTGTTCCCACGAAAACAGCTGTTGTATACATTCCGTTCGGAGCACCCATTGAAACAGAAGTTGCTCCAACGGTCAAATTAATAGGATTTGTGTTAGGGATGCCACCTAAACTGTTGGTAGCCACAACCGAGTTAAATCCATTAACCGAATTGTTCCATGCAGTCAAATTATTAAATCCTTGCGTAACACCATTGGAGGTGTAAATTCCAGAAGTTGTGAACGTCTGTCCAGTCAAAGGCCAAGTGTACGGTCCGCATGACGATACAGTGGTAATGGGTCCACCTTGACGTGGAAGTACATTACTAACATTAGTTCCAACAGCTGCTTGTCTAGCACTGTTAGTCGATTTGTTTCTCGATTGTGCATGCGTAGAAAAATGCACCGAAAACAAGAACAAAAACGCTAAGACAATTTGCGTTTTAATCATGTAATTTTTTTTCATAAAAAATTGTTTTAAAAAGGGTTGTTGATTTAATTTAAGGTTAAATGTACTAATTAAAATCTAATTTGGTTGATAAAATGTATAAAAGGAATGTTTGGATGTATAAACAGAATTATTTGATACCAAATTAGTGTACAAAATTACTTATCTGATGTGATTTCAAGCAGGTATTTCTACGTGTTTTTGAGGTGTAAAAAAAATGCTCAACCTAAAAGTCGAGCAAATTATAATTTAAGTAAGATTAATTCTAGAAAAGTCCGTTGATTTCTGCGTCAATTCGGTTGATGATACTTCCTAAATCTTCTGGATTGTTTACAAAATCAACATTGTCGACATCAATAATTAAAAGTTTACCTTTATCATAGGTTGTAATCCACGCTTCGTAGCGTTCGTTTAAACGACTCAAGTAATCAATAGAAATAGTGTTTTCATAATCTCTTCCGCGCATGTGAATTTGCTTCACTAAATTCGGAATCGAACTGCGCAGATAAATCAATAAATCGGGCGCCTCTACCAAACTTTCCATCAATTCAAAAAGAGAAGAATAATTTTCAAAATCACGGTTGGTCATTAATCCCATCGCATGCAAATTAGGAGCAAAAATATGAGCATCTTCATAAATGGTTCGATCCTGAATAATCTTTTTACCACTTTCGCGAATTTGCAATACTTGACGAAAACGACTGTTCAAAAAGTAAATCTGCAAATTAAACGACCATCGTTCCATTTGATGGTAAAAATCATCCAAATACGGATTGTCGACTACATCTTCAAAATGAGGTTCCCATTTAAAATGTTTGGCCAAAAACCGTGTAAGTGTTGTTTTTCCTGCTCCAATATTTCCTGCTACTGCTATATGCATTATGGTAAAGTAATTTTATAATTCGTAATTCCTCTGTCGGTAAAAATAGATAAAATTTGGTCTTTGTAATAAAATTTTTTAAACGATTTCTCAAAAATTTCAATTTTGTAGAGTTGATTTTCCGCAATCACTTTGCAATACAGTTGTCCATCAATTGAAAATAGTATCCGAGTAAGATCGACAAAATGAATTTGATCATTCGCCTCCATCGTTCCGTTTATCGAAACCCTTCCAAAAATTGTACACGTATTCCATTCGTTCTTTTCATTAATCCAATGAAAATAATTAAAGTCGGTTTGATAGGCGTCAAATTCATTTTTTATCGGAACACCCAAATTTTGATAGACATTCGAATTCAAATCATACAAACCAATTTGCTGATTCAACGCGTTAAATACCCACAGTTTGTTTTGACCAGAAATGCCAACAGCCGTGGCAATGATTTCTTTTTCGGGGGAAGAAAAATCAACGCGCTGAATTTCGTTCATCAAATTATCCAAAACAATAACCGAGTTGAACGCTTTGTAGAATAGGATGACTTTTAAGGGATTGAGTACATCAACCTTATCAATTTTGCCCAATAATAGATTTTGATACTGCAATAGATCAGTGCTGGTTTTTTTATAAAGGACATTGTTTTTGATGTAGAAATAATTTCCCAATCCATCAAAACCCACAAAATCATCCATATCAAGAATAAGCTCATCTACTTTTATCACAGCGATGACTTGTGACTGACTGTTCGCCGTCCAACACATACAAATAAAAAGTAGTCCAATTATATTTTTCATAGAAATGCTAATTTACAGTAAACGTTTTACATATTAATTGTTCAAGCTCATTATTTTAACAAAAAATTGGTAACAAAAACCCTTCGGTATCGTCATATTTGTTTCTTTTTATCCATAAATTATACTCTTATGAAAAAAATAGTTTTTATCGGGTCACTTTTACTTACAGCTTTCTTATCCAATGCTCAAAAAGATTTTCAAGGTGTAGCCATATATGAATCGAAGACCAGTACATCCGATTTTAAAAGTCAGATTAGTGGCAACAAAGACATCACTCCCGAAATGCAAAAAATGATCGAAGAACGTATGAAGAAAATGTTTGAAAAAACATTCGTATTGAACTTCGATAAATCAGCTTCGATTTATAAAGAGGAAGAAAAACTCGACGCTCCAGGTCAGCAAGGCGGCGGAATGCGAATGATGAGCTCTTTTATGGGTGGTGGCGGAACGTACTATAAAAACGTAAAAGATAAAACGTATTCAGTTGATAAAGAATTTATGGGGAAAGAGTTTTTGGTAAAAGATACACTACGTACCTACAACTGGAAAATGGAAGGAGAAACCCGAGAAATTGGTGGTTATATGTGTTACAAAGCAACAACCGTTATTCCGGCAAGCAAAACCGATTTTAGAAATTTCCGTCCAAAAAAAGACGACAAAAAGGAAGAAACCAAAACAGACGTGGCTAAAACCGAAGAAAAAAGTACCAAAACAACTAGTTTTTTTGATACAGTCGATATGCCCAAAGAAATTACCATCACCGCATGGTATGCTCCCGAAATTCCAATTAATCAAGGTCCGGAAGGTTATTGGGGTTTACCCGGTTTGATTTTGGAAATCAACGACGGAAAGACCACAATTCTGTGTTCTAAAATTGTGTTGAATGCAAAAGACAAAGCCGAAATCAAAGCGCCGAACAATGGGAAAGTGGTGACTCAAACCGAATACGACGAAACTGTTACCAAAAAGATGGAAGAAATGATGGAAATGAATCAAGGTCAAGGTAGAGGCGGAATGCAAATGAGAATGGGACGATAATTAATTATGAAAAAGATACTCATCCTCTCGTTACTTACAGTTGCATTTACTACCAATGCTCAGGATTTTCTGGGCAAAGCAGAGTATTTTTCAAAGCGCGTTGTCAAAAACGGAGTGGAATCAGTAGGAGTTAAATCGGATGAAGATGCTGAATTGATAAAATCCTATGAAGAAGCGCTACGCATTGCGACTGAGAAAACTTTTATTCTTACGTTCAACAAGAAAGAAGCGTTGTACGAACAACCGCAAGCTTTAGAAAAACCTAAGAATTCATCGGAAGTTTCAGTTTCAATTACCTTTTCTGGAGAAGGAAAAAAATACGTCAACATTCAAGACCGAACCAAAATTAGTGAAGACGATATCTTTGGTAAAGAATTTTTAATTGTCGAAAAACTAGATTCTTTTGAATGGAAATTACTCGATGAGACCAAAAAAATAGGCGAATACACCTGTTTTAAAGCAGAAGTTGTAATTCCGGTTTCCGAAAAAGAAAAAAAAGACTACGCCGACTATCTGAAGAAACAAGAAACAAAACCCTCTTTTTTTACCACAGACGAACCCAAAGACAAAAAAATTGTTGCTTGGTACACTCCAGAAATTCCAGTTAGCGTTGGTCCAGCCAATTATTGGGGATTGCCCGGTTTGATTTTAGAATTAAACGACGAGGTAACCATAGTTTTATGTTCGAAAATAACGCTGAGTAACAAAGAGAACACAAAAATTAAAGTACCCAATAAGGGTGCAAAAGTATCGCAAGAAGAGTTTGATGCCATCCATAAAGCCAAAATGGAAAGCCTAGAAGACGAAAACGGAAATGTCATTTTTCAAACTCACGAATAACAGCCTCAATACTAATTTTTATGAACAAACTACTTTCTTTTTTCCTACTGTTCTCGACCATCACTTTTTCTCAAACCATCCGTTACGAAGGCAACGTTTTAGACAACACCAACGCTCCACTCGAAATGGCCAACGTCATGGCAGTCAATCAATCCAACAAAGCGGTTGATGCGTATGCCATTACTAATGATAAAGGAAAATTTGTGCTGAATTTGAAAGTCAATTCGACCTATAGTATCAAATTCAGTTACCTCGGAATGAAAAACAAAGAAGTTTCTGTAACCACCAAAACCGAAAACATCAACGAAAATATCACTATGGAATCGGGCGGAATTCAACTTGATGACGTAGAAATTGTACGCGAAATGCCCGTTTCCATTAAAGGCGATACGATAGTGTACAACGCTGATTCATTCAAAACCGGTACCGAACGCAAACTAGAAGACGTATTGAAAAAATTACCCGGAGTAGAAGTCAACGCCGACGGTGAAGTAGAAGTAGAAGGCAAAAAAGTAACCAAATTAATGGTCGAAGGCAAAGACTTTTTTGACGGCGATACCAAACTTGGCGTCAAAAATATTCCCGCCGATGCGATTGATAAAATTCAGGTGTTACGGAATTACAATGAAAACTCCATCCTAAAAGGTGTAGAAAACAATCAAGACAACTTGGCGATGAACATCAAACTCAAATCGGGAAAGAAGAATTTCTGGTTCGGTGATGTGAGTGCCGGAATCGGAGTAGGTCATGCCGACGAACGCTACGTAGCCAATCCGAAATTGTTTTATTACAGTCCGAAATACAGCATCAATCTCATCGCTAATTTTAATAATATTGGCGAATTGCCTTTAACCATCAACGACTATTTCAAATTCACCGGCGGATTCCGAAGCATGATGGCCAAAGGCGGATCGAGTTTTAATGTTTCGTCCAACGACTTGGGAATTTCATTACTTCGAAACAACCGCGCCAAGGAAATCGAAACGCAATTTGGTGCTACCAATTTTTCGTATAATCCGACTAAAAACTGGACGTTGAGTGGATTCGGAATCCTATCGACTTCCATAACCGATTTAGAAACAATTTCCACCAATAATTTTTTACGTTCCAATTCATCAGAAGTCCTGTCCACCGAAAATCGAGTAGACATCGCCCACCAAAAAAGCAACTTGGGATTGTTTAAATTAAGTTCAACGTATAAACCGAATACGAATTTCCAATTCGATTACGACATACTGACCAAATATTCTAAACAAGATGAAGATAATTCGTTGTTGCGTGAATCGATCATCAATAATTTTAGTAGGACTGAAACGATTCTTACCTATAAAGAACAAGCGCCAATCTCGGTCAACCAAAACCTGAGTTTTTACAATACTATCAACGATAAAAATATCTTAGCCTTAGAAATGCAGCATTTGTACCAAAACGAAGATCCGTTTTACAATGCCAATTTAGAAACCCAACCGTTTAATTTGGTGGGTTATGTAGAAGATGAAGACCGAAATAACATCAGTCAAAATCGCTTTGTACAAACCAATAAACTCGATGCGAAACTCGATTATTATTACGTAATCGGACCAAAAAGCAACATCAACGTCACACTCGGAAATACCTATTCGTACCAAAATTTCGACTCGAGTATGTTCCAAATTTTAGACAACGGAACGGTAAATAACCTCACCGCAGCCGAAAACAACAACAACGTTTCGTATGCTTTTAACGATGCTTTTTTAGGATTACACTACAAAATCCTGTCGGGTAAATTTACCTTCACACCCGGAGTAAGTCTACACCAATACAACTTAAACAACCAACAATTGGGTAGCAATTTCAAGCAAGATTTTACCCAAGTTTTACCCGATTTCTTAGCCATTTATCAAATCAAAAAAGCCGAAACACTAACCTACAATTTTGGTTACAGAAATAATTTCACCGATGTCAACCGACTCGCAGAAGGATTCGTATTCAACAACTACAACAACCTTTCGAGCGGCGATCGAACCCTCGAAAATGCCATTGCACAATCACACTCGTTGGCCTACGTGAAATACAATATGTTTAATTTTGAAAGTATTGTCGCCAATATTAACTACCTCCAAACCGTCGATGTAATCAAATCAAAAGCGGCTATTTTAGGTGTAAATCAGGCGTCTTCGCCCTTCAATTCGCCTTTTGCAGACGAGACGATTTCGGGCTATGCAGCCTACGGACGATCATTTCTCAAACGCTATAAAGCTTCGTTCAATACGCGCCTGAATTGGTCCAAGTTCAACAACATCCAAATCAACCCTCTTAACGGAGCTGAAACTTTATTCACCAACGAAAGTTTTACGCAAACCTATAATATAAAAGTATCCACCAATTACAAAAATCTACCCAATTTAGAAGTCGGTTTTGAATATGCAGTCAACGACTATCCGAATTCGAAGTTCATCAACGAAAAACCCTTTGCACGTCTTGATTATTACTTCTTAAAAAGCTTCTCTTTTGTGACGGAATACGAATACAATCACTACTACAACGACGATAAATCGTCCGACAACGAATACGATTTTCTCTCCGCTAGTTTGATCTATCAAAAAACCAAAGACAGCCAATTCGAGTACAAAATTTCAGGAACCAATTTACTCAACACGACCTCATTAAACGACGATAGTTTTGGGCAATTCTCCACGCGAACTTCCCAATACACCGTGCAACCGCGGTACATTATTTTCAGTGTAAAATACAATCTTTAGTGTCGTAAAACGAGTCATTGCGAGGAGGAACGACGAAGCAATCAGTAGCCAATCCAGCCCTACGCTCCAATCTTTTTACAAAAACAAGGTCGTTCTACGCCCAAAAGTAGCTTCCTGCGGTCGCTCTTTTGGGTGTGAACCACCAACTGTTTTTTATAAAAAGGATTTCCACTGCGGTCTGGGCTAGACGTACAATTGACGTATTATTTTAAAAAAACAAAACCCGACCATTACAGTCGGGTTTTTCTTTGCGAACATCGCGTATATCGTTGCGCCCCAGCCTACCGGCAGGCAGGTTTGCGGTTAAATTACAAATTGAACGCCGCCTTAACTTGATCAACAAAATCCAATTTCTCCCAAGTGAACAACTCCACCGTTACGGTTTTTGGAGCACCATTTGGTAATTGGAAGGTTTTAGTTACGGTTTCTGGAGTTCTTCCCATGTGTCCGTAAGCAGCCGTTTCTGAGTAAATTGGGTTTCTCAATTTCAAACGTTGTTCAATGAAGTACGGACGCATATCAAAAACATTTTCAACAACTTTGCTGATTTCTCCATCCGTCAAACTTACTTTCGAAGTGCCATAAGTTACCACATTAATCGAAGTAGGTTTTGCCACTCCAATCGCATACGAAACCTGAACTAAAACTTCGTCACACAATCCGGCAGCCACTAAGTTTTTAGCAATATGACGGGTTGCATATGCTGCAGAACGGTCTACTTTACTCGGGTCTTTTCCAGAGAAAGCACCACCACCGTGAGCTCCTTTTCCACCATACGTATCTACGATAATTTTTCTTCCTGTTAAACCTGTATCTCCGTGTGGTCCACCAATTACAAATTTCCCAGTTGGGTTGATGTGGTAGGTAATATTATCGTTAAACAAATGCGCGTATTGTGGGTATTTTGCTTTAATTCTCGGAATCAAAATTCCAACTAAATCACTTTTAATTTTAGCCAACATTTCTGCTTCTGGACCAAAATCATCGTGTTGCGTAGAAATCACAATCGCGTCAATACGAACGGGTTTGTTATCGTCAGAATATTCTAAAGTAACCTGCGATTTCGCATCCGGACGCAAGTATTTGATTTCGTTGTTTTCTCTTCTTAAATTTGCTAATTCAATCAAAATAGCGTGCGATAAATCGAGTGCCAAAGGCATGTAATTTTCGGTTTCGTTAGTAGCGTAACCAAACATCATTCCTTGATCGCCCGCACCTTGATCTTCTTTACTAGCTCGGTCTACACCTTGGTTGATGTCTGCCGATTGTTCGTGAATAGCGGATAGAATTCCGCATGAATCAGCATCAAACATATACTCACTTTTCGTGTATCCAATTCTTTTGATTACATCTCTAGCGATCTGTTGTACATCCAAATACGTATTCGATTTTACTTCACCTGCTAAGATTACTTGACCCGTTGTAACCAAAGTTTCACAAGCTACTTTCGACTCAGCATCAAATGCCAAAAAGTTATCAATTAATGCGTCAGAAATTTGATCGGCAACTTTGTCTGGATGTCCTTCACTCACCGACTCCGATGTAAATAAATAAGCCATAGTATAATTTAATTTTTTGCCAAATACGTTCGGCAACTGTTAATTAGTTTTTTCGATTGAAAAAATGAATGTGCAAGGAAAGAAAAGCTAAAGGAGAGTTTCTGCTTTAGCATTTTTGTAATACTGAATTCATTTCAGTATCTGAGGTTGCAATCAGTTCAAATTTTTCCTCTTTAATTCGGGTGCAAATATAGGAAATCAAATTTAATTTAAAAATTAAAGTAAATTTTGTTCAATTTTTAAAAAATTTAGTATTTATTTTTAAAAAACATATTTTTTTAATAAATTAAATAAATAATATTAGTGTGTGTTAACAAAAAATTAACGATTGTCATAATTTAAGGCCTAAGTGTTTGATTTAAATTTGATTAAACTTAAAAAACTATAAATTATGAAAACAAAAATTACATTAGCAGTACTTGTTTTATTTATCTACAGTACTGGGTTTGGTCAGAACAGATCAAGAGGTCTTATTACAACAACTGATCCTATTTTAGTCGTTCCAGGTTTGCCGTCAGGTACAGAGTCTTTTAGATTTAGGTCAGGTTTAGTAACTCAACTAGATCAAGGTGCTTCTTTTACTTTTGAAGCAGATAAAAGATGGTTTTCGCTAGGTAGGCTTGATGTTGGAACAGGTGCAACTACAAGAACACTCTATGGTTTGCGTTTACAACGTTCTGGTCAAGGTTTAACTATGGGTTACGGAACATTAGCCTCAACACCAAACGCAGCAAGTAATCCTTTTATTGAATGGATTGGCAATAATGGACTTTCGCCAACTGTTGACGCTGGAAATCTAGAATTTCGAACTGCCACAAGTCCTGGTGGTCCTGGTGGTCCAGGAATTAGTAGGTTATCTTTAACATTGAGATCTGATTTAACATCGTTGTTTGGTGAAACTTCATCGATTACAACTGTTGGAGCGGTACTACCAAAATTAGAAGTTAATGCAATTGATAACCGTGACGGTTTGCTTGTTGCATCATCATCTAACTCAAGTGCCTTATTGACAAGCGCTTCAGTAAGAAGTACAAATACAGTTGGTAATTGTGTTGGTTTAAGTTCTGTTGCTGCTCCAAGCTCAGCAACTAGTGAAGGAACAGCGATAAGTGCATCTTCAAATGCGAGATATGGTGGTTCATTTCGGGCCGCTAAAACAACCGGAGTTTCATCGTTTGTAACAAATGGAAGTGTTTCTAATACCGGAATACTCTCTACAGTTGCGGGTTCAGCAACCCTTTGTGATAATTTCGGAGTAAAAATTGATGCACAGGTAAACGGATTAAATAACTATGGACTTTTCAATAAATTGACTGGTAGCACAACTGCGGGGACGATAAACTACGGTGTCTACTCAGAAGCAACAGGTAACAATGCGTTAGCTGGTTTTTTTAATGGTGCATCTGTTATTAGTACCGTTACTTTTCCTTCAGACGAACGTCTAAAAAAAGATATTAAAGTGGAAGAAAATCTATTGTCAAAAATTAAGCAACTCAATCCGGTAAACTATTACTTTAAACAAGAAAAAGAGAAAACAGGTTTAAATTTGCCAACAGAATTGCATCATGGTTTTATTGCACAAGAATTAGAAAAAGTTTTTCCTGAATTAATAAAAGAAGTAAAAAGCCCTCTTTTTGACAATGGCAACAAACAAATCGGTTCTTTTGATGTTAAAACAGTTAACTATATTGAACTAATTTCGGTTCTGGTAGGCGCAGTTAAAGAACTATCATCAAAAGTGGAAACTCTCGAGGAACAAAATAGTCAAAAAATAGTTGTCGTAAACAATCCTAGTAAGTTAAGCGATGAAGAACTAGAAAAACTAATGCAAACTAGTTATTCTTTAGACCAAAATGTTCCTAATCCGTTTAGTGATGTTACCACTATAAATTATTCGGTGCCAGAAGATGATACTAAAGCAAGTATATTACTACTGAACCTAAATGGTCAATTGATTCAAGAGTATAAACTAACTCAACCCAAAGGAGCTATTACAATAGACGGTAGTAGAATGTCCAAAGGTATTTACCTTTATAGTTTAGTTAGCGATAATACAGAAATAGTAACTAAAAAGATGATTCTTAAATAAAATACTATTTGCTCTAATTCTGTTTTTATAAAAACTGTGAATGAAATTAATTTTGTTTCACAGTTTTTTTATGGATTTTGAAGAAATATAAAAAAATGATTTATATTTTCAAATGTTAAAGTTTTAGTTTTTATTTGGTCAATTCAAAAATAGTTCAGAGGTTTGCATCATCAAAAAAGAAGTAAAAATGAAATTTATTATGTGTCAAATGTGTTGCATGATGTGGAAAATTCCGCAGAGGACACCTATTGCATAATTTTAAATTTTTTAAAATAGATACAATCGAACCTCTGCCAACCGCAGAGGTTTTTTTTTGCTCTGAACTCGTTTCAGAGTCTTTTCAAGAAAATCAAAATAATTAACAGATGCTGAAAGAAGTTCAGCATAAAAGCATACAAAAATGAACGTAACAGGACAAAATACAATGACCAACCGTATGATGATGCACATGATGATGTGTTGCATCGGCATGTCCTGTTACCAAAAGCGTATGACTTAAAATAGTTTTCCCTAACTAGTTGTTAAAGTCCTTTTGGTAAGCCATCCAAAAGGACTTTTTTTATTTAATCTGAACTCGTTTCAGATTCTCAAAAATCCTAAAATCGTACAATCTTAAAATCTAATAATCTTAAATCTAAAAATCATGAGCACACAAAAATTCGCAACCAACGCGTTGCACGCCGGACACGATGTTACTAAAAACGCTGGAACAAGAGCTGTTCCGATTTATCAAACCACATCGTATGTTTTCAACAATTCCGACCATGCCGCCAATCTGTTTGGCTTAGCCGAAGCCGGATTCATCTACACGCGCCTCAACAACCCAACCAACGACATTCTCGAACAACGTTTGGCCAAACTAGAAGGCGGTATCGGAGCCGTAGTCACTGCATCAGGAACTTCAGCCATAGCCACAGCGTTGTTGGTTCTTTTAAAAGCGGGCGATCACATTGTCGCTTCCAACAGTTTGTATGGTGGAACCTACAATTTACTCAGCGTAACCTTACCGAGACTCGGCATCACTACCACTTTTGTCGATCCGTCCAAGCCCGAAAATTTCACCGCCGCCGCACAAGAAAATACGCGCGCTTTTTTTGCGGAAAGTCTCGGAAATCCGAAACTCGATGTACTGGATTTGGCCGCCATTTCAACTCAAGCCAAAGCCTTCAAAGTGCCATTCATTGTAGATAATACCGTGGCTACTCCGTACTTACTCAACCCAATTCAATACGGCGCGGATATTGTCATTCACTCGTTAACCAAATACATCACCGGAAACGGAACATCGCTCGGAGGTGTAATCATCGATGCCGGAAACTTCGATTGGAGCAACGGAAAATTCCCCGAATTCACTGAACCATCAGCTGGTTATCACGGATTAAAATACTACGAAGTTCTCGGAGCGGCGTCATTCATCGCTAAAGTTAGAATCGAAGGACTGCGCGATTTCGGTGCGGCTTTGAGTCCGTTTAATGCCTTCCAAACCATTCAAGGTCTAGAAACGCTAGAAATCCGAATCAAAAAACACAGTGAAAATGCATTAGCTCTCGCGCAATGGTTACAAACTCAAGAAGAAGTCGCGTGGGTAAATTATCCAGGTTTGGAAACGTCAAAATATAAAGAGTTAGCCGATAAATATCTTCCTGAAGGAAAAAGTGGCATCGTAACGTTTGGATTGAAAGGCGGTCCCGAAACTTCGGGAGAAGCAGCCAAAAAAGTAGCCGATGGAACTAAATTCTTTTCACTATTGGCCAACATCGGCGACACCAAATCACTCATCATTCATCCCGCCAGCACAACCCATCAACAATTATCTGATGCTGAGCAAGAAGCGACCGGCGTGACCAAAGATTTGATTCGACTTTCGGTTGGATTGGAAGACATCGACGACTTAAAAGCCGATTTAAAAGAAGTGTTTCAAACAATTAAAACCCCACAACTAATCTAATCATGAGCACAAAAATTGTAAACGTACTGGGTTATGCCAGAGAAAACAACCAATTTGTAGTCAAGGCACAAAACTTTGACATCCGAATCAGTAAAAACGATCAGTCACCCGAATTAGAAGGTCCGAGTCCGTTGGAATACATCCTAGCAGGATACGCCGGTTGTATTAACGCCGTTGGGAAAATAGTCGCCAAAGAACAAGGAATTGTTTTAAAATCGCTTCAAGTAGAACTTTCTGCCACCTTAAGTTTAGATAAATATCAGGGGAAAATTAGCGATGAAAGAGCCGGATTTCGTTCGATTGAAGTGGTCGTAAAACCTACATCGGATGCCACCTTGGAAGAATTACAAAATTGGTTGAAAGCTGTCGAGAATCGATGTCCTGTTCAAGACAATCTAACCTATCCTACCCCAATTTCAGTGGTGTTATTCAAAGAATACCAGTCGATTGAAGCGGTGTAAAATAAAGTTTAGGTTTTGTTTGTGTAAGACTGTCTTCAGAATTGAGCCTGAAGGCAGTCTTTTAAAAAAATCATTTACATCCAAAAAAATGCTAGAAAAAATTGACCTTTTTAATTTTGATTTAGAACAAGGTAATCGCCTGTCGTACCTATCGTTGTTCTATCAAACGTTCGGACAACCCATCGGAAAAGCTCCTGTGGTTGTGGTGAATCACGCACTGACTGGAAATTCCAACGTTTCGGGTGAAACAGGTTGGTGGAGCGATTTAATCGGTGCCAACCAAACCATCGACACCAATTATTTTACGATAATTGCTTTTAATATTCCGGGTAACGGATGTGACAACCATCCCGACAATCTCATCGCCAATTACAGAGATTTTACCGCAAAAGATATCGCCCGTATTTTTTTAGAAGGCATCGATTACTTGCATATTCAATCGGTTTTTGCCTTGATTGGTGGAAGTTTGGGTGGCGGAATAGCCTGGGAAATGGCCGCTTTGCAACCCTATACGTTTCAGAATTTAATTCCGATTGCAACCGATTGGAAAGCAACCGATTGGGTCATTGCCAATGTGTTGGTGCAAGACCAGATTCTGAATAATTCCGACAATCCGATTGTCGATGCGCGACTCCACGCCATGCTTTTATACCGAACGCCGCAGTCACTTACTAAAAAATTCAACCGAAGCAAACAACCCAGCTTGAATGCGTTTCAAATTGAAAGTTGGCTCATCAATCACGGATTCAAATTACAAAACCGCTTCCAATTGCAAGCCTACAAACTCATGAATCATCTACTAAAAACCATCGATATCACTAAAGAAACAAATGATTTTGAAACTACGGCACGTGCAATTTTAGCCAACATTCACCTGATTTCAGTCGATACCGATTATTTTTTTACACCTGATGAAAATCGTGCCACTTTCGAAATGTTACAAAAAATAAAGAAGAATGTGTTTTACCACGAAATTCAATCCATTCACGGCCACGACGCATTTCTAATCGAATTCGAACAACTATCAACTATTTTACAACCGATTTTCAACACACAAAAACAACTCAATTATGTCAGCTATTAGAATCAATATCGTGCTTTTCGGAATCGGAAATGTCGGAAGCACGTTAATCAATCAAGTCATCGAAAGCCAGAATTTTTTTCTAGAAAAGAGAAACATCGAACTGCGTTTCCCCGTCATCACCAATTCCACTTTGGCTTTTTTTGAAAAAGACGGACTCAAAAATCAGTGGGAAGCTAACTTTGCACAATCCGCCATTCCGTTCACCATTGATGATATTATTGAATACGTTCAAGAACAGCAACTCGAAAACCTTATCGCCGTCGATGCAACGGCCAGCGAAGACATCATCAAAAACTATATTCCACTCATTCAAAACGGATTTGATATTGTAGCCGCCAACAAAAAAGCCAATACATTACACACCGATTTTTACAAAGAACTACGTCGCAATCTGAAAAAGTTCGACAAAAGTTTTCTCTACGAAACCAATGTGGGCGCTGGTTTACCCGTAGTCAATACGATAAGCGAATTGTACAGTTCGGGCGAGCGCATCACCAAAATACGCGGCGTGTTCTCAGGTTCACTGAGTTATATTTTCAACCGATTTTCAACCGAAGATAACACCTTTTCAAGCATTTTAAAGGACGCCGAAAAGTTAGGGCTCACCGAACCCGATTCACGCGAAGATTTATCCGGAAACGATGTTGCCCGAAAATTACTCATCTTAGCACGCGAAATTGGCTTGGAATTGGAATTCTCCGACATCGCCATAAATTCACTTTTACTGCCTGACTTAAACGAATCAACTTCCAAAGCCAATTATTCTGTCAACAAATCGTTGTTCGATAAACCGTTTCAAATCGCCAAAATCACCCAAGCCGATGAACACGTGTTGCGGTATATTGGCGAACTCGATGTAGTAACTCAGAATCTTGAAGTGAAACTCGTTTCCGAACCCAAAAATTCTCCACTCGGCCAACTCAAAGGCGCTGACAATCTCATCGAAATATACACGCATTCGTATGGCGAAATTCCAATTGTGATTCAAGGTGCGGGTGCCGGACGTGCTGTAACGGCTCGCGGCGTGCTAACCGATGTGCTCAAAATTTCCGAAAAAATTAAAGTAAAAGAAGCCGTTTGGCAGTAATCATAAACCAACCTTTCCAAAAACCTACAGCACTACAACGTTGTAGGTTTTTTATTTTTACAAACCCTTGCAAAATACAATTCTATGTCATTACTTTGCAGCGTTCATATATTTACTGATTGTTATCACGAAAGCTGGAGGGAATAGACCCGATGAAAGCTTAGCAACCTCTTGATCTAAACGAGAAAGGTGCTACATTCTATTCCGATTTATCGGAAGCAGATAACCCCGAGAATTCTCTCTCACTTTCCACGATAACTTTATACATTTTAAGAACTGCTTTCTGATTTTTTAGAAGCTATTCCTGCTGTACGCTATATCTTTTTTTAATTGCCTCGGGCTGAACCCCGAGGCAATTAAAAAAAGGATACCGCTTCCATCAGGCCTGCCTGCCGGTAGGCAGGGCTAGGGCATCCGATTTTCAGAGGAAAATATTTATTTAAATTGAAAAGATAAACCTTGCGAACCTTGCGAATTTCTTTGCGACTTTGCGGTTAAAAAACATAGAAATGTCAAAAATACAACAAGCCATACAAGAACGAATCCTTGTCCTCGACGGAGCCATGGGAACCATGCTGCAACGCAATAATTTCTCCGAAGAAGATTTCCGCGGCGAGCGTTTCAAAGATTTTCCGCATCCTCTAAAAGGCAACAACGATTTGCTTTCCATAACTCAACCCGAAGCCGTGAAGCAAGTGCATCGTTTGTATTTCCAAGCCGGAGCCGATATTGTTGAAACCAATACATTTTCAGGAACAACCATAGGAATGGCCGACTATCACTTGGAAGATTTGGTCTACGAACTCAACTATGAATCGGCCAAAATAGCCCGCGAAGTAGCCGACGAATTTACCGACCGACCGCGTTTTGTTGCGGGTTCCATCGGACCAACCAACCGTACAGCAAGTATGTCGCCTGATGTAAATGATCCAGGTTATCGCGCCGTAACTTTTGATGATTTACGCATCGCTTATAAACAACAAGTCGAAGCATTAATCGATGGCGGATGCGACGTGCTTTTAGTAGAAACCATTTTTGATACACTCAACGCCAAAGCAGCTCTTTTTGCCATCGAAGAAGTCAAAGAAGAGCGTAATCTGGATATTCCCGTTATGGTTTCTGGAACGATTACTGATGCATCCGGACGCACACTTTCAGGTCAGACAGTAGAAGCTTTTTTAATTTCGATTGCGCACATTCCGTTGTTGAGCATCGGATTCAATTGTGCGTTAGGCGCCGATCAATTAAAACCGTATTTAAAGCGTTTGGCGCACAACACGCAGTTGAATATTTCAGCCCATCCTAACGCAGGTTTGCCCAACGCATTTGGTCAGTACGATCAAACACCAACCGAAATGCAAGCGCTAATTAAAGAATATTTACAAGATAATTTAGTCAACATCATCGGTGGTTGTTGTGGCACTACACCCGAACACATCAAAGCTATTGCAGATGTTGCTAAAGAATTCAAACCAAGAGAAATTCAAACACAGATTTCACAAATTATCACAAATTAAATCTGTGCCAATTTGTGAAATCTGTGTTTAAAATGAAAACCTAGTGTCTTTGCGCCTTTGTGGTAAAATAAAATAAAATGTCAGAAACAAAATACCTAAAATTATCCGGTCTCGAACCTTTAATCATAACGCCCGAAACCAATTTCGTCAATGTAGGTGAACGCACCAATGTGACAGGTTCTCGTAAATTCCTCCGTCTCATCAAAGAGGAAAACTACGAAGAAGCACTCGACATCGCACGAAATCAAGTAGAAGGTGGCGCGCAAATCATCGACGTCAACATGGACGAAGGTATGCTCGACGGCGTGTACGCCATGACCAAATTCCTAAATTTAATTGCAGCCGAACCCGATATTGCTCGCGTTCCCGTCATGATCGACAGCTCGAAATGGGAAATCATCGAAGCAGGTTTGAAAGTCGTACAAGGCAAAGGCATCGTGAATTCGATTTCACTTAAGGAAGGTGAAGCCGCATTCATTCATCATGCCAAACTAATCAAGCGATACGGCGCCGCAGTAATCGTGATGGCATTCGACGAAAATGGTCAAGCCGATAACTACGAACGACGCATTGAAATCTGTAAAAGAAGTTATGATATTCTGGTAAACGAAGTTCATTTTCCAGCCGAAGACATCATCTTTGATCCAAATATTTTCCCCGTCGCAACCGGAATGGAAGAACACAAGTTAAATGCTTTAGATTTCTTCCGTGCAACCAAATGGATTCGTGAGAATTTACCACATGCCGGCGTTTCAGGTGGCGTGAGTAATGTTTCGTTTTCCTTCCGTGGAAACGATAAAGTGCGTGAAGCCATGCATTCGGCTTTTCTTTATCATGCTATTAAAAACGGAATGACAATGGGAATAGTGAATCCGGAAATGCTGGAGATTTACGACGAAATTGACAAAACACTTTTAGAACACGTTGAAGATGTCCTTTTAAATAGAAGAGACGATGCCACCGAACGATTATTGGACTTAGCCGAGACGTTTAAAGGTGATTATAAAGTCAATGAAAAAGCGATTCAAGAATGGCGCAACGGTTCGGTTCAAGAGCGATTAACCCATTCATTGGTCAAAGGAATCGACGAATTTATCGAAATTGATGTCGAAGAAGCCCGAGCGACTTCCGAAAAAGCCATCGAAGTAATTGAAGTCAATTTAATGGCCGGAATGAATGTAGTAGGCGATTTGTTCGGAAGCGGAAAAATGTTTTTACCGCAAGTAGTGAAATCGGCGCGCGTGATGAAAAAAGCTGTTGCGTATTTGTTGCCGTTCATCGAAGCACAAAAAGACGGAAAATCATCATCAGCAGGAAAAGTGTTAATGGCCACCGTAAAAGGAGACGTTCACGATATTGGTAAAAATATAGTCGCTGTAGTTTTGGGGTGTAACAATTTCGAAATCATCGATTTAGGCGTGATGGTTCCGCCCGAAAAAATCATTGAAGCTGCGGTTCGTGAAAACGTAGATATTATTGGTTTGAGTGGATTAATTACGCCTTCTTTAGACGAAATGGTGTATTTGGCCAAGGAAATGGATAAACTCGGTATTAAAATCCCGATTATGATTGGTGGCGCCACGACTTCTCGAGCCCATACTGCCGTAAAAATTGCACCCGAATATAAAGAAACCGTGGTTCACGTTAACGATGCATCGCGCGCCGTAACTGTGGCCAGTAATCTATTGCAAGCCGAAACCAAAGAAGGTTACGTAAAAGCCATTCGAGAAGAATACGACAAATTGCGAGAAGGCTATTTAAACCGAAGTCGCGATAAGAATTATTTGTCCATCGAAGAAGCACGTAAAAATAAATTGCAATTAGACTGGAACAGTTTCAATCCAGTACAACCTAATTTTATTGGTAGCAAAACCATCGAAGTGGAATTGTCGGAATTGGTTGAATTTATCGATTGGACGCCGTTTTTTAATTCGTGGGAATTGTACGGAAAATACCCAGCCATTTTAACCGATGAGGTTGTGGGTGAACAAGCTACTTCGTTATTCAACGATGCGCAAGAAATGCTCCAACAAATCGTTTCTGAGAAATGGTTAACCGCCAAAGGTATCCTCGGAATTTTTCCAGCTAACACTGTGAATGATGATGATATTGAGCTCACAACCGACAACCGACAACCGATAACCTTCTTAACCCTAAGACAACAATCTCAAAAAACAGCGGGCGCACCCAACATTGCATTAGCCGATTTCATCGCACCAAAAGATGCTGGAAAGCAAGATTATATGGGATGTTTTTGCGTCACAACCGGTTTTGGTGTCGATGAAAAAGCAGCCGAATTTGAAAAGCAACTCGACGATTATAATTCGATTTTAGTCAAAGCGCTTGGTGATAGACTGGCAGAAGCATTTGCCGAATATTTGCATTTACAAGTGCGAAAAGAAATTTGGGGATATGCTTCGGATGAAAATTTGTCCAACCAAGATTTGATTGCGGAAGAATACAAAGGAATTCGTCCCGCGCCAGGTTATCCGGCATGTCCCGACCATTTGGAAAAACCAACCATTTGGAAATTGCTGAACGTAGAGCAAGAAATCGGAGTGAGATTGACCGAAAGCATGGCGATGTGGCCGGCATCATCGGTTTCGGGTTATTATTTTGGACATCCCGAAAGTAAGTATTTCGGATTGGGAAAAATAAAGGAAGACCAAATCATCGATTACGCCAAACGAAGAGGAATTAGTACAGAAGCCGCGAATAAATGGCTTTCACCGAATATAGCAGATTAAGATAAGTTTGTAGTTTATTGTTTGTGGTTCTGTAACTCTAAACAATAAACCAAAAACCATAAACACCTAACAATGAAAGTAACCCAACACATAGAAAACGCCAACGGAAAACCATTATTTTCTTTTGAAATTTTACCGCCGTTAAAAGGCCAAAACATACAGTTTATTTACGACGGAATTGATCCGTTGATGGAATTCAATCCGCCATTTATAGATGTAACCTATCACCGTGAAGAATACGAATTCAAAGAATTGCCGAGCGGTTTATTGCAGAAAAAGATTGTAAAAAAACGTCCGGGAACGGTTGGGATTTGTGCGGGTATTCAGAACAAATACAACGTTGATGCGATTCCACATATTTTGTGTGGCGGATTTACTAAAGAAGATACCGAGAATTTATTAATCGATTTGGATTTCCTCGGAATCGACAACGTGGTGGCACTTCGAGGCGATGCCTTGAAAAATGAAACCTATTTCAAACCCGAAAAAGAAGGAAACGAATACGCGACCGATTTGGTGTTACAAATTAATAATTTGAATAAAGGAATTTATTTGGATGAGGATTTGAAAAACTCGGCCGAAACCAATTTTTGCATTGGTGTGGCGGGTTATCCAGAGAAACACATGGAAGCGCCGAGTTTGGACAGCGATATCCATTTCTTAAAGCAAAAGATTAAAAACGGCGCCGATTACATCATCACGCAAATGTTTTTCGACAATAAAAGGTTCTTTGATTATGTAGCAAAATGTCGTGCTGCCGGAATTACGGTTCCGATTATTCCGGGTTTGAAACCTATTGCGACCAAGAAACAGCTGAATTTGATTCCGCATCGATTTTCGCTCGAAATTCCAGATGATTTAATTATGGAAGTAGTGAAGGCAAAAGACAACGACCACGTGAAGCAAATCGGAATTGAATGGTGTATTGCCCAAAGTAAAGAATTGGTTGCTGCCGGAATTCCGGTGTTGCATTATTATTCGATGGGAAAAGCAGAAAACATCAAGGCCATTGCTAAAGATGTTTTTTAAGAATAAATTCACACAAGACCATGGCTAGCTAGCCCTGATTGTAGTGAAAATAAAAAAGCCTTCATTCTTTATGAAGGCTTTTTTATTGTAATGAAAAGCAGGAACAAGGTTTGCTAAAATGCCCAAACCTATCGCTTCAAATTTTATAAAATCAACATGGCATCGCCATATGAGTAAAAACGGTATTTCTCTTTGATTGCTTCTTCGTAGGCTTTTTTCATTAAATCGTGACCACAAAAAGCAGAAATCATCATCAATAACGTTGATTTTGGCGTGTGGAAATTGGTAATCATCGAATCGGCGATACTAAAATCATACGGTGGAAAAATAAATTTATTCGTCCAACCATCGAATGCGTTCAACGTTCTAGCCGAAGAAACCGAACTTTCAATGGCGCGCATCGAAGTTGTTCCCACGCAGCAAATACGTTTCTTTTTTTCTTTGGCCGAATTCACGATATCACACGCTTCTTGGGAGATTTTCAATTCTTCCGAATCCATTTTATGTTTTGATAAATCTTCAACTTCGACTGGGTTGAACGTTCCTAGACCGACGTGAAGCGTCACTTCTGCAAAGTTTACTCCTTTGATTTCCAAACGCTTTAAAAGATGTTTCGAAAAGTGTAAACCCGCAGTTGGAGCGGCAACAGCGCCTTCTTCTTTGGCGTAAATCGTTTGGTAACGCTCGGCATCGTCTTCGTTTACCTCACGGTTGATGTATTTTGGGATTGGAGTTTCGCCCAATTCGGTTAATTTTCTTCTGAATTCATCATACGAACCGTCGTATAGAAAACGCAAGGTTCTTCCACGTGAGGTAGTATTATCGATTACTTCAGCTACTAACGAATCGTCGTCTCCAAAATATAATTTATTTCCAATTCTAATTTTACGAGCAGGATCAACCAAAACGTCCCAAAGACGTTGTTCAGCGTTGAGTTCGCGCAATAAAAACACTTCAATACGCGCACCGGTTTTTTCTTTGTTTCCGTACATACGAGCGGGAAAAACTTTGGTGTTGTTGATGATCATTACGTCACCATCGTCAAAATAGTTGATGACATCTTTGAACATTTTGTGTTCGATGGTTCCTTTTTTTCTGTCGATAACCATTAATCGGGATTCATCGCGGTTTTCTGCTGGATATTCTGCAAGTAATTCGTCGGGTAAATTGAATTGAAAATGAGATAATTTCATTAAAAAAAGTTTAGAAGTTTCAGATTTTAAAAAGTGTAAGGCAGTTCCTTTACCATTCAAAATTCAGTTTGCAAATATACGATTGTGAAATAGGCGTTGTCAAGTAAAAAGGGTTTTATTTTCTAAATACCTCAATTTACTCAACAACGCCTGGAAAAAACAAAAAACTACTACTTTATTTTTAGAGTTTACTCAGTATCTGAACTTTGCCGTGCATTTCTTTAGTCGCTGTAAGCAACAAGGCGCCTTTTTTACCTTTTTCGTAGTAATGTAATTTGTCGCCTTCTTCCATTTTGATGGTGGTCGTGGCTCCTTTGGTGAGCGAATAACTTCCGCCACTTCCGGCGTTGATTACTTTTACGTCGTTGTCGGTATCGTTTTTAATTTTGATGTCAAACTTCTCAGCAACGCACTCAATTTTATCCGTTGATGTAACTGTATGGGATGACGTGGTGAACGATAATAGTGCGAATGCCACTACTGATATTACAAGTATTTTTTTCATATTGTTTTTATTTAAGGATTACTTTTTTAGTTGCGGTGTTGTTTTCAACATCTTGAATTCGAACCATATAAACTCCGGCCGCTAAATGCGCCACATCAATTTGATTTTGGTTAGATGTTAGTACTTTCTGACCGTGAAGGGTATACATTTCTACCGATTTTAGTTCTAAAGTTGTTTCAATGTTAAGGATTTCATCGGCTGGATTCGGATAAAGTGCAAAACTTATCGAATTGAAATCATTCACTCCTAAGGTAACAGTTACGGTTACTTCAAAAGCTGTACTTCTACAAGTACTAACAACATTAACAGCATAATACGTTGCATTATTCACTAATAAAGTTTCTGTTGCCAATGGATTAGTGTTTGAAATTGCATCGGATTCGCTGGCGTACCAAACTACTGTTGTCGGATTTACGACGATGTTTGCAATGGTTTCTCCTTCCACAAATGTTTGTGATGCGCTTCCTGTTGGCGTTGCTGCTGAATTCACCGTAATGGTTAATGTTTGAGTAGTTGCACACTGTCCGGCAGTTGGAGTAAAGGTATACGTTGTCGTTGCCGTATTATTCAAAGCAGGCGACCAAGTTCCCGTAATTCCGTTGGTGGAAGTCGTTGGCAAAGCCGATAACGTAGCACCCGAACAAATCGGACTTACCGCTGCGAAAGTAGGCGTCACATTTGAATTCACTGTAATGGTTAGTGTTTGAGTAGTTGCACACTGTCCAGCATTTGGAGTAAAAGTGTACGTTGTCGTTGCGGTGTTATTTAACACAGGCGACCACGTTCCAGTAATTCCATTAGTCGAAGTCGTTGGTAAAGCCGATAACGTAGCACCCGAACAAATCGGATTTACCGCTGCGAAAGTAGGCGTCACATTCGAATTCACTGTAATGGTTAGTGTTTGATTAGTTGCACACTGTCCAGCAATTGGAGTAAACGTGTACGTTGTCGTTGCCGTGTTATTCAAAGCAGGCGACCACGTTCCCGTAATTCCGTTGGTTGAAGTCGTTGGCAAAGCCGATAGCGTAGCACCCGAGCAAATCGGATTTACCGCTGCGAAAGTAGGCGTCACATTTGAATTCACTGTAATAGTAAGTGTTTGAGTAGTTGCACACTGTCCGGCAGTTGGAGTAAACGTGTACGTTGTCGTTGCGGTGTTATTTAACGCAGGCGACCACGTTCCGGTAATTCCGTTGGTGGAAGTCGTTGTCAAAGCTGATAATGTTGCACCCGAGCAAATCGGATTTACCGCTGCGAAAGTAGGCGTCACATTTGAATTCACCGTAATGGTTAATGTTTGAGTAGTTGCACACTGTCCGGCAGTTGGAGTAAAAGTATACGTTGTCGTTGCGGTGTTGTTTAACGCAGGCGACCACGTTCCGCTAATTCCATTAGTCGAAGTCGTTGGTAAAGCCGATAGCGTAGCACCCGAGCAAATCGGATTTACCGCTGCGAAAGTAGGCGTCACATTTGAATTCACCGTGATTGTTAATGTTTGAGTAGTCGCACACTGTCCGGTTGTTGGAGTAAACGTGTACGTTGTCGTTGCGGTGTTATTTAACGCAGGCGACCACGTTCCCGTAATTCCGTTGGTGGAAGTCGTTGGTAAAGCCGATAACGTAGCACCCGCACAAATTGGACTTACCGCTGCGAAAGTAGGCGTCACATTTGAATTCACCGTAATGGTTAATGTTTGAGTAGTTGCACACTGTCCGGCAGTTGGAGTAAAAGTATACGTTGTCGTTGCCGTGTTGTTTAACGTTGGCGACCACGTTCCGGTAATTCCATTAGTCGAAGTCGTTGGTAAAGCCGATAGCGTAGCACCCGAGCAAATCGGACTTACCGCTGCGAAAGTAGGCGTCACGTTTGAATTCACCGTAATGGTTAATGTTTGAGTAGTTGCACACTGTCCGGCAGTTGGAGTAAAAGTATACGTTGTCGTTGCGGTGTTGTTTAACGCAGGCGACCACGTTCCGCTAATTCCATTAGTCGAAGTCGTTGGTAAAGCCGATAGCGTAGCACCCGAGCAAATCGGATTTACCGCTGCGAAAGTAGGCGTCACATTTGAATTCACCGTGATTGTTAATGTTTGAGTAGTCGCACACTGTCCGGTTGTTGGAGTAAACGTGTACGTTGTCGTTGCCGTGTTATTCAAAGCAGGCGACCACGTTCCGGTATACCCATTCAAAGATGTAGTGGGTAATGCTGCTAGTGTTTGACCAGAACAAATGGGTGCAACACCAGAAAAGATAGGTGTAGTTGTATTCCAAACATTAATAAGAACCGAAGCTCTTGGACCTTCACATCCATTCACAGTTTGCGAAAACCAATACTGGCCTGTTGCTGGAATTACATTAGTACTTGGAATTAGCGTACCATTTAATTGTCCTTGTGTGTACCACTTTATATTGGTTCCCGTAGTTACAATATCAGCAAAAGTTGCACCCGAACCAGAACAAAATGTTTGTTGTTGCGCTGTTGGAGCTGCTGGAAGCGGATTAATAATTACTTGTACAGGTGTTCGAGTACTTTCGATACCATTAACAGTTTGTGAAACATAAAAAGTCCCGTTAAAAAAATTATTTGAATTGGAATATAAGAAACCACCCGTTGGACTATCGTACCATTTTAAATTAGTTCCAGTTGCTACTAAATCTCCAAAAGTTAAACTGCCTCCACAAAAAGATTGTGGCGATGGTGCCGATGGCGCTGGTGTTGCAATGTTATTAGTAGTGTATAAACTGGTAATGTCCGTTTGAGATAAAGCTCTATCATATATTTTTAAATCATCCACAACTCCAGCAAATGCTCCAATTCTGAAAGAGGTCAACGTTGTGTTTAATAAAGGTCTTGGTACCGTTCCTCTCAACGTACCATTGATATAAATTTTTACGACTGCCTGATCTAAAACCACTACCGCATGGTACCATTGGTACGGGTTTGTAGTACCGTTAGTAAAAGGTTGGTCGTAGGAAAATCCTTGAAAATTTACTTGGGTTGCATTTAAGTAAAAACCAAATGTATTGTATTGCGCATTTCCACCGTAAGCAAACGAAGCATACGATGTAATGGGAGAAAAAGTGGTGTGATAATACCAAAGAGAAATAGTTCTGTCTGTAACTCCAAGTGGTAGATTTGGAATCGTGCATGTTCGCGTAGCCGATGCTGTGGTAACTATTCCTTGACCTGCCGCACCATTTCGACCAGGAGCATATGTTATTGGAAACGAAGCGTTATTGGTTGCAAAACTAACTGTGCCGCCATCGTCTTGCGGCGAATTATTGAATGAAAAGGATTTAATTAACCCAATTGTATTAGTATTGGGTTCGTTGTAAATTTGTTCGGCTTCTACATCTGAAACCGCTCTATTGAATATTTTTAAATCGTCAATTACCCCATTAAACCACTGTTGGCCCGCTGTTCCAACTCCTAATCTAAAGATATCATTATTATTCAAAGTATTCCATGATTTAGCCAAAGAACCTATTAATTGACCATTTCGGTATATTTTTGCGGTGGTTCCATCATACGTCATCACAAAATGATACCAGGTTCCAACTGTATTGGGATTTCCTCCCATGATTAACGTAAAATCATCGTTTTGCGATACAAACATGGTTCGGTCTTGACTAAACGCACCGCCACATGCATTTCCTGTAGTTCCGGTTCCATATGAAAAAACGGGATCGTAATTTAATCCCGAATAGGCTAATGCTCTAGCCCAAAACGAAATGGTTCGGGCTGTATTTCCATAAGGCAATCCTGGAATAGTGGCCTGTGATTGCAATGCGTTGGTCATTCTAATGGCCGAATTGGCATAACCACTTCTATCAGTAGTAAAGGAAGCTGCAGAGAAGGAACTAGTTCCTGCTACATTGGAATACGAATTGTCAAATTTGAAATGCTGAATCAGTCCATTGGTTACTTGTGCATTTCCTAAAGAAACAAAAACAAGTAAAAGAAAGAGTAATCGTGTTTTCATGCTATGGGGTTTTAAAGTTTGGCTCAAAAGTAGAGGGTTACCATACGCAAGAACTAGTCAGTTTGTGAACCGACCTTTTCGGTTTACCAAAAGATTTTTGAAAGGACAGCCGCATTTTGTTTTTTATAAATTCAAAACCTACTTTGGTAAACTTGATTATGATTCCTATTCTTGTTTTTTTACATTTGTTCAAAATCAGAACTATTGCGAGCACGTATCACACTTTTATTGTTTTTTTTATACCTTATATGTGAAGGTCAAAATCCGTATTATCAATCGATAGACACTTCTTCGGGTTTGCCTTCCAATAGTGTGTATGATGTGTTTCAAGACAGCAAAGGATTTATGTGGTTTGCTACGGGAAAAGGAATTTGTCGTTACGACGGTAGTACTTTTAAAACCTTTACTTCCGACGAACAAACTTCCAAATCGGGTTCGTGTCTCGCCGAAGATTCGTTCGGAAGAATTTGGTACGCCAATTTTGACGGGTATTTGTATTATGTCGAAAAAGGAGTTTTGAAAGCTTTGCCACAGCCAACATCTTTGGGTTATTTCCGATTCGGAATTGTACAAGATGAATTATTTTTAATTCAGCCTCACGCCGTTTTAGTCTATGATTTAAAAAATCTTACAGTTAAAAAGAAAATTGTCATCAACGATAAGGTGATACGATTCTGTTATGCTTCGAGTAATCGGTTTTATGTCATTGGCGATTTTTTGTATGAGTTTGCAAACTCAAATTCGTTTCAAAAACATACGGTTCCGAAACCCTTTTACAACGAATTAGCCTCGCCAATTCTGAGTCATTATAAGGGTAAATTGATTATTAATTCGAAAGCCAACAACCGTTATTATACTTTTGAAAACGGAACATTTACTAAATCAACCTTAAATACAAGCGCCAATTTTATTCAGAATATATCCATTACTGCAAATTTCCTTTGGATTTGCACGCCCAACGGTGTCATCAAAAACGATTTACTATCCAATAAAGCTACAACGTATTTCCCCGACAAAAACATTTCGTATGTCTTTAGAGATAAGCAACACAACTATTGGATTTCAACGTTAAACAAAGGTGTTCTTTATGTAGAAGATTTTGAAAACAATTACATCGATGTTTTGCCCAGACCATTGTCGTTTTCAAAGGGTGAAAACGAAATTTTTATAGGTACAGAAAAGAATTTGATTTATAAATTAAACACGGCTACGTTACAAATACAGCAAGTGTTTGAAACCGAAAACAATCATGCCGTCAATCAGATTTTTGCTGATCGTTACTCAAAAAAAGTGTTTTTCACATCGTATCAATTTCACATTTTAAATAAAAACAATCAAATTACCAATCAGTATTCTATTGCTATTAAAGACATCAAAAGAGTAGATGATAAATATTTTTCGTTTGCGGCCAGCGGAATTTCGGGCATTTTTTTTACTGACGAGTCGAAAATAAGTGCGTGGGATGATTTGTTTGCTCAAAGTAAGATTGATGAATTCTCTGGTTTTAATCAAGTGTTTTTATTGAACAACAGCAACGGAAAATCAACCGATTATAATGCGTCGAATGGATCGATTTACTATGCAACCAACAACGGATTACTCGCGGTACAAAGTAATGGAACTACTACCGAAATCAAGCATCAAAATCGAACCTTGTATTTAACTCGAATTCAAAATTATAACGACAAAATCATCGGACTTTCGACAGCTGAGAAAATGTATGTGATTGATTCGGATCATAAAGCTTCAACCTTTGAATTGCCCAATTTTATAGCCCACGAGAAGTTTCAACGATTTTTTATTCAAAGTCATTTTTGCTATTTATTTTCTGCCAATGGCGTGTATGAATACGATTTTCATACCAAAAATGCACAAAAAGTCATGTCGTTGAGTAACGATGTTGAAGCTACAGATGTTGTTTTACACGGCAATAAATTGTTTTTTGCCACTTCTAAAGGAATCGTCATAAAAAACCGAACCGACATCGGTAAATATCCCAAACCCAAACTCATCATCAACGAAGTTCAGGTGAATGGAAAACGAAGAGAGTTGGATCAATTGAAAAAACTGAATTCGGATGAAAACGATGTGGCGATTAACTTTTCTACGTTATCATTTATTCCCAACGAAAGTTATGCGGTTTCCTACAAAATCAATGATGCTGAATGGAAAGTGCTCGATGCCACCACCAAAAATTTAAAGCTTTCGGCCTTATCATCGGGAAAATATTCGATTGAATTAGTGATTCAGTACAACAATCAGAACATTGATTCTAAGTATGTTAATTTTGAAATTAGTAAACCATTTTGGCTGAGTTACTGGTTTCTTATCGCATCAAGCGTTCTTATTCTAACGCTATTTTATGTTTTTTACACCTTTCAAATTCGTAAAATAGAAAAGCAAAACCAGTTGTTGTTAGAAAAAAACGAAATGGAGAACAATCTGAATTTGTCTACTTTGAAAGCGATTAAATCACAAATGAATCCGCATTTTTTCTACAATGCATTGAATACCATTCAGTCGTATATTTTAGCAAATGATAAAAAACAAGCAGTTACGTATTTGTCCAAATTCTCCTTATTAACGCGCAATATTCTCGAAATGACCGAAAAAGAATTCATTTCTATTTCGGAGGAAATTACCACGCTGAGTTTGTATTTGGATATCGAAAAAGCACGTTTTGACGAAGATTTTGAATATGCAATTGAGCTTGAAAATGGATCTGATTTGGATCAGCAAAAAATTCCGGCGATGCTTTTGCAACCGTATGTTGAAAATGCGGTAAAACACGGATTGTTGCACAAAAGCGGCTTGAAAAAGTTGTCGATTACCTTTTCAAAAGTGGCGGATAAAGTGCGAATTGAAATTGATGATAACGGAATAGGTCGGCAAAAAAGTGCTGAGCTGAATGCCATCAAAAGCAAAAATCACAATTCGTTTGCAACCGTTGCGATGCAAAACCGAATTGACTTACTCAACAAAAACAAATCAAACAAAATAACCATACATTTCATTGACAAAATTAATCCTAGTCAGCAATCGATGGGAACAACCGTGGTCATTGAAATTCCGATACCAGCCTACCTATGAAAGCAATTATAATTGATGATGAAAAACGGGCGCGTGTAGCTTTGTCGCTACTGTTGCAAGAATATTGTCCCGAGATTGAACTCGTGGCCGAGTGCGAAAATCTTCCCGAAGGCGTAAAAGCCATTCGTAAATTCAATCCCGATTTGGTATTGTTAGACATCGAAATGCCCGGTCATAGCGGATTGGAATTGGTTGATTTTTTTGATGAAAAAGAAATCAATTTTTCAATCATTTTTACGACGGCCTACAACGAATACGCGATTCAAGCCTTTAAACTTTCGGCGGTCGATTATCTTTTAAAACCGATTATTCCGGAAGATTTGGTACAAGCCATTTCACGAATGGAGCGTCAAAAAGGAATTCAGTTTAAAGCGTTGGCAGAAAACTTTCAAAACGAATCGTTTGAAAAAATTGCGGTTCCGTCGGGCAATAGTTTAATTCTTTTGAAAATTTCCGACATTGTTTTTATTAAAGGTGAAGGCGCTTATTCGGAAGTGTTAATGAACGACAAATCGAAACATATGGTGAGTCGAAATTTAAAGAATTTTGAAGAAGTGCTGTTGAAAGACAGACGTTTTTTAAGGACACACAAATCATACATTGTCAATTTTGATGCGGTAATTTCGTACAACAAATCGGATGGTGGTTGGTTGGATATGAACAACGGAAGTTCGATTCCGGTTTCATCCTACAAGGGCAATTTAATCATGGAACGGATTCAAATTGTCAAACGATAAATTGGTTAGCCGATTGAATTCGGAGCATCGTTCAAACGAGTCAAACTAAATCCGATGCTTTGTAAATCATTCCAAAAGGTAGGAAAGGATTTCGATACAACTTCAGCATCCTCAATAAATAATGACGTTTTTAGTGCCAATGGTGCAAATGCCATCGCCATTCTGTGGTCTTGATAGGTTTTGATTGTTGCGTTTTCATTAATTTGCGAAGAAGGTTCCAGCGTTAAACTATCATCGGTTATCGTAACGTTAGCACCGAGTTTTGTCAGTTCGTTTTGCAACGCTTCCAAACGATCGGTTTCTTTGATTTTTAAGGTGTGTAACCCAGTTAAATGACAGCCGATTCCCAATCCGAAGCACGTAACGGCTATGGTTTGAGCGATGTCGGGTGAGTTGTTAAGCTCGAAGTTGGATGTTTGAAGCTGGGAGTTTTTGACTTTACTTAAAACAATTGTATGATGATCAAATACGGTTTCCACTCCGAAGTTTTTATAGATTTCTACCAAAGCTGAATCGCCTTGCAGACTATTTTCTTTGAACGTTGAAAGGGTAATTTGAGTACCGATTTTGGATAAGGCTACGATGGAGTAGAAGTACGAGGCAGAAGACCAATCGGATTCAATAGTTATCGGTTGTCGGTTGTCGGTCGTCGGTTGTCGGTTTACAACAATTTGATTACCAATGAATATGGTTGTAATTCCGATTTCATTGAGCAGAGCCAAGGTCATGTTGATGTACGGAATGGAAGTTATTTCCCCTTCAAGAATTAATTCCAAGCCATTTTCCAGTTTGGGTGCGATAAGTAACAAGGCAGAAATATATTGGCTACTTACATTCGCTGGCAATGAAACTTTAGTATGAAGTAGTTTTTTTCCTTTAATGTGTAGCGGAGGAAATCCTTCGTTTTCTACATAGGTAATTTCGGCGCCGAGTTGTCGCAACGCGTCGACTAAAACTTTGATAGGGCGTTCTTTCATTCGGGAAGAACCGGTTAGAATTACTTCGCTATTTTCTTGAATGGCAAAAAAAGCGGTGAGAAAACGCATGGCGGTTCCGGCGTGGTGGACGTCGATGAGGTTGTCGGTTGTCAGTTGTCGGTTGTCGGTTGTCGATTGATGGAAGTTTTGTAGTGCTTGTTGCATTACATCCGAGTCATCGGAATTGGAGGTGTTTTCTAGTGTAATGTTTGGATACAAGGCTTGAAGCAACAACAACCGATTGGTTTCCGATTTAGAACCCGTGATGGTAACTGTTGATTGCAGATGAACTTGGGAAGAGTGTAGAAAAACATTCATTATTCAGAGACAAGTTTTAAGCCAACAATTGACAAAATTAAAGTACTAATAAAAAATACGCGCCAAAAGGTTGCGGGTTCGTTGAATACAAAAATCCCGACCAAAACACTACCAACGGCGCCAATTCCGGTCCATACGGCATATGCTGTTCCGATTGGTAATTCTTTCGTGGCTTTTACCAATAAGAGCATGCTGATGGTGAGACAGACTAAAAAACCTGCGTACCAGAACAAGGACGTGTTACCCGAAGTTTCTTTTGCTTTTCCGAGGCACGCAGCAAAACCAACTTCGAATAATCCGGCGATAATGAGTAGAATCCAGTTCATGTTTTTAATTGTAAATGGTGAATTGTGAATGGTGAATGGTGAATGGTCAATGGTGGATTTTGAATTCACAATTCACAATTCACAATTATTTTAGCTTCTCATTATTCTGATGTCGGTCGTGATCGCGGTTGGTTTTCAACTCCATTTTTTTGTCGAATGCAGCTTGCAGGTCAATTCCGGTTTGATTGGCCAAGCACAATACTACAAAAACCACATCGGCCAATTCTTCACCAAGATCTTTGTTTTTGTCGCTTTCTTTTTCCGATTGTTCACCGTAACGACGCGCTATGATGCGGGCTACTTCACCAACTTCTTCGGTGAGTTGTGCCATGTTAGTCAATTCGTTAAAATACCGCACGCCGTGGTTTTTTATCCATGTATCGACTTCCAGTTGTGAGTTTTTTAAATCCATTTTTATATCTTTTTAAGGACTACTTTTGCATTTTCTTTCGTGACGATTTCGTTAAAAATCGACTTCAGTTCATCATAATAGTTCACATCCACAAAAGCCGAATTGATGTCTTTAGTATAGGAAAGTTGAATGGAATTATTTGTATTTGTAATCAGGTATTTTACGACTACTAAGCCATCTTTCATAGAAAAATTGCCAGATTCGGGCATCGATTCTACAGCATAACCATCTGGAATTTTAATGGTTATAGTATACCGATTTTGATTGGGAAATGTAAAATCTACAGGGTATTCTCTTTTTTCTTGTTTGAAAGGATTTTCAAGAGTTGCAAAAAACAACATGGGAGAAAAGAACATTTTATCTCCAATGACTTCCGTAGAATTAGAGTTTTTAAAAGTGTAATTTTCAATCACAGGTTTGTCAAATTGATCAGCTCCAGAAACAGTAAATTCGGATATTTCACTACCGTTTCGATTTTTTTCTAAAATTTCTAGATAACTTGATTGCGCTAATTTCCCGTATTTTTCTTTATAAATGAGTGCATTATAATCGTAATGTTGCTCCCGTATTTTTCCTTCCAAGCTTCCATCCGATTGAATGGAACCCATAACTATTGTTGTTTTATTCGAAAGAAACTCAGGCATAAGATTTATTTCGCTCGATGTGCCGTTACTATTAATCATTCGTCCGAACCAATTTAAAGTTCTGATGGGCAAAACAGTAAACGATGCGTTCTTGTCTGTGGCATCTAATAAAATGGTCTTGTTGTCTATTGTAACTCCGGTAATTACATAATTGAATTTTGATCTGTTTGGAAATTGAGTTAACCCATTATCTCTAGTACTGATTATAATTGGTTTTGCATCAAAACCTATCAATCGCAATAAGGAAGTTAGCATTAGGTTTATTTCTGCGACATTCCCGGTTTTTTCATAGTAAGCAGATTCTACTCCTTTTTTGGTTAAATAGCCATATTTACCATCCCAATTCATATGGTTTTGTATGTGTTTATAGATCTTGGTAGCTTTAATTATGTCTGATTCATCTGCTTCAAAAATGCTATTGATACTAGTTGGAAAATAATTATTTTTTTTTAATTCATCTCCAAAGCTAGTTTCTTTATAAATGGATTTGGTAACACTTTCCCAATCGGTTGCAATTTGTTTTGGATCTTCATCTGGCATCCGAATCGTTTGTAATTCGTGCTCAATTTTTCCAAAATAATTATCAATATTGGTTACAAATTCTTCCTTTTTTAATGCTTTGATATCTTTTAAAGAATAGTTACTAATGATTTGTCTATAGGAAATTGACTTCGATGCTAAACTTTTGTCTACCCTTTCTTCAAAAGATTCTGATGTATATTCAATTTTATCTTTAAATTGAATATCAAAATTTCCAGTAAACATTGCTTTATAGATATAAAACTCCGGAATTTCAGTGGTATATTCTATAAAATTTACTGGAATTTCGTATTGAAACTGGAATTCAGGCAAAACCGATAAATTTTCTGACTTAAGTATGTACTTCAATTCAATTATAGATCCTTCCTTAACATTGGGAAAAGTGACTACTTTATTTTTCCAATACTCATTTATTTTTTCTACGTTTTTACCTTCTCCGTTTACTTTTACTTTATTTATTTTACCTTCTTCAAAATTATACGTGTAGGCTTTTGAAATTTCTACCATTTCATCTTCTAAATCTTTGTAACCCGTATAATAAGGAATTTCAAGGTCGGCCCATTCTAAACCTTTTTTCTTGTATATTTTAATTTTTATGGTGAATTCGGTTTTACAATCAAAGCCTTTTTCTGCTGTAAACGTAAACGTTGTTTTAGCTTTTTTAAATAAAATTGCTGCTACAGCTGAAGAGTCTTTTGGATGACTTTTTTCTGTTAATTCTTCTTTTGTTACCGTGCCTAATTCATATTTTTGAGAATAGCTGTTTATTTTGATAAGTAGGACTGAGATAAAAAAAAGTAAACGAAATGTACTCATGGTTAATTATATTTTTTTTAAAATAATTTTTTCATTCTCTTTTTTGATGATTTCGCTATATACCGCTTTTAATTCGCCATAGTATTCTGAGGAAATGATCGATGTATTGGTATCCACAGTATAAGAAAGTTGAATTTTATTTCCTGAGTTTGAAACCAAATATTTAGCATTGATTAAATTGTCAGACATCGGTATTGATATTGATTTAGGTAGTGATTCTACTTGGTATCCATCTGGAATGGTGATGGAAATTAAATAACGGTCTTGATTGGGATAGATGAAATCTATAGGATATTCTCTTTCTTCTTGCTTAAATGGATTTTCATCACTCGCCAAGAAGAGCATGGGAGAAAAAAACATTTTGTCTCCGATGATTTCAACACTATTGTTGTTTTTGAACATGTAATTTTCAACGATAGGTTCGTTTAGTTCTTTCTTGCCTGTAACTTCAAATTCTTCAATTTCAGAATCATTCATTTTTTTTTCTAAGTATTCTAGATAACTTTCTTCGTTAGAATCACCGAACCGATTTCGGTATACATAGCCATTGTAGTCAAAGTATTGCTCACGCATTTTTCCTTGTACAACGCCATCGGCTGAAATCGTTGCCATCATGGTAATGTTGTCATTTGAAATGGATTGAGGCATCAAATCAACCTCGGTTGACGACCCATTTTTTCGTATGATTCTCCCTATCCAATTTAGATTTTTTATAGGAAGAATATTGGGAAGTGCATTTTTATCAGTTGCATCCAGCAAGATAATTGTGTTTTCTTTTTCGATTCCAGCAATAACAAAATTAAAGGCATTACGATTGGGATACGATGCAATTTCATTGGCTCGTGTACTAATCAATACAGGATTGGCTTCTATTCGGGCAAATCGTAGCATAGCAACGAGCATTAAGTTGATTTCGGCTGCATTTCCAACTTGTTCTTTATAGGCTTTTTTTACTCCGCCATCGCAATAGTATCCATTGTATTCGTTCCATTTTACTTTAGATTTGACAAAATTGTAAATGGCTGCAATTTTTTCATTTTCATTCGTTATGCCCGAGATAAGGGTATTTATGTCATCTTCAAAATAGCCGCTTTTATTCAATTCAGCACCAAAATCATCACTTTTATAAATGAAATCGGTCACAGTTTCCCAATCTGTTGAAAAGGTTTGAATGGTTTGACCCGGAATTTCTATTACAGACAATTCATGGCTTAAACTGGATTTATAATTGTTTATATTATTCACAAAAGCTTCTTCTTTTAAAGCGGGAACATCCGTTATAGTGTACGTTGAAACATCTTCAATAAAGTCAAGAGTTGAATTAGTTCTGTTTGTATTTGTGTTAACTGTATTCGCACCCGGTTCAAAATTCTTAACAATGGTATAATTAAGAGTTCGTGGTTTTTTTTCTTTTTTTACAACGGGAAACACAAATCCTTTTTGCTGGATGTTATAGTGAAAATATTCGGGGATGTACGTTTTTAACTCTGAATACTTAACTGGAATCGACTCTTGGAAATCCCAATTCTCAATGTCATCTAGTCTAAAGCTTCGTGTAATACATTCAAACTCTACAATAGAACCTTCTTTTACGTTGGGCATTGTTATTTTTTTTCTAGCCCAATATTTATTTACCTTTTCGTCAAATTCGCCATTGCTTTTTAATTTTGTTTTTTCAATTTTTCCATCAACCAAATTATACGTAGACGCATCAGAAAAAGAGACAACTTCATTTGATTTACCCGCTATATAATATCTTTTGGAAAAATTGGCCCAATCATAGCCTTCTTTTTTGTAGATTTTTATTTTTATTTTAAAAGTGGTAGTTATTTCAAATCCTTTATCATAGGTATAATTATATTCAACTTTTCCTGTTTTAAAAAGTATGCAAGCATTGGCGCTGGAATCTGATGGATGTCTTTTTTCGTTTAATTCATCGATTGTTACTTTACCTAAATTATATTTCTGAGAATAGGTGAGAGTTACTCCAAAAAAGAAAAGAATGAAAATAAATGGCTTCATGGTTAGGATTTTTTGGTTAATAAAAGTTTTGAGTTGTCTGCTTTGGCTATTTGTTCGGTAAATTTTCTAAAATTGTCGTATTCAGATTTATCATAAGATCCTTTTTTTATTAAAAGTGAGCGCTTGTAGACAAGTGTTGTTGGATTTACAATGTTTACTTCGGTTTTGTATTCTCCAAACTTGTCGGTGATGGAAAAGTTGTTGGGAATTGCATCTACAGAAAAATTATCTGGGATGGTAATTTGAATTTCATCTTCGTCATAAAATCCTCTTGGAATTTCAAGCGGATTATTACGAGTTCTGTAGCGCTTAGGAACATTAGAATATTGATTGAATGCATTCAAAGGGAATACCATGGTTCCTCCATTAATTGAAGCATAATTGGTTGCTGTGCACTCGATTTTTTCAGTAAATTCAATAGCTTCTTTATTGTTAATGAATGAAAACTTCTGAATTTTTAAATTTTGTAATTGGCTTAAGGCTTCTTTGTAATAATCAATAATGTTTTCTTTCGATTCACTTTCAATAAAATAGGAGTTATTGTAGGCGATTCCTTTTGATTTTACCTCAATTAAACCTTTGAGTTCTCCATTTTCTGTAATACTGTAATTCGATTTACTTTTTTGGATGTTGTCTTTATCGATGTATGAATTGGTTTTTACAATTTCACCACCATCTGGTTTCACAATAAGTGCAAAGCGATCATCTGTGAAATTACCTTCAAAACCGAATGGTGCTGTTTGACTCGTACACTCTAAAAAAACAAGTTTTTCTTTAGTTGGAATCGATAAAACAGCATGATTTCCTTGCATTGAGACAAAATCTTCTTGTAAATTATTTTGTTCTTCACCTGCGTAAATGATGGTGTAATAGGTTGGGACACCCACAAAGTCCAAAAGCGATTTAGTGTAATTGGAAAGCGCTTTACAATCGCCATACCCTAATCGGTCAACATCCTTAACCAGCATTGGCTTCCAACCGCCAATTCCAAGCTGGATGCTAACATATCGGGTTTTATCTTGTAGAAATTGATAGACTATTTGACTTTTTTTAACTGGATCTGTTTCACTTCCAATTAATGTTTTTAATTTTTGTTTGGTTTCTTCGCTAATTTCCTCTTTTTGTTTCAGCAGGCTATTGTTCATCCACAAACCAAAATCTTTCCATGATTTGGCACTTCCTTCGATGCCTTCTAGGTTGAATTTCTCTAACCCAAAAAGAACTTTAGGGATTGTTTTCTGAAAAGAAGGAGAATAGTCTTCATACTTTATTGCCACTATGTTTTCACCTTGAAATGTGATTTTGTTGAGTTCTTCTTTTTTTGCTATTCCTAATCCACCCAAGTTAAGTTCTTTGTATTTAAAACCTAAATCAGTAGGATAAGTTATAGATAGTGATGTTTTTAAAGCGCTTTCATAAAAGTCATTTATCGGAGTCCAAGAAGGAATAAAAGCTGTGTTTTCACTTTCTAGTTCGCTTGTGTAAACAATGGTAAATGGATATTCAGTTGGTGTATAGTCAAGGTATATCATTCGGTTTTCGGTAAGAATTGAAATTCCATCGGCTACACTATGGTCTTTAAAATCTTTTTGCTTAAAATCTTTTAATTGTTTTCCGAAGTCATTATACATTTTGGCGTCGATTTGTTTAATTCGGGTCGATTTGTTGTGATATTCTACCGCATCGACGTTTTTTAATCCTTTTTCATTCAGCACTTTAACGGTGAGCTGCTTTTTTATAGAGTACGATTTTTGGGAATGGATAGTAATCGAAATCTCTTGATTTAAGATTATAGAATTGGCATTTTCATACAAATTTGAAGCAACAGTCAACGAACTAAAATCATTCTTTTGAGAAAACAATTGGGTGGCGAATAGCAGAACTAATAGGGTTAATTTGGAATTCATAAGAATCGATTTGTTTCAAAAATAAGTAAAATCTTGATTACTATTTATTTTTTGTATCTATAATTAATGTAACTGGACCATCGTTGAGCAATAGCACTTTCATGTCGGCTCCAAATTGACCGGTTTGAATTTTTTTGCCCAATTCCAATTCCATTTGAATGATAAATTCTTCATACAACGGAATTGCAATTTCGGGTTTTGCAGCTTTGATGTACGAAGGTCGATTTCCCTTTTTGGTCAAGGCATGAAGGGTAAATTGAGACACCACAATAACATCTCCATTTATATCTTTTATGGAACGGTTCATTACGTCATCTTCGTCGGCAAAAATACGAAGGTTGGCAATTTTAGAGGTTAACCAATCACTATCGATTTGCGAATCGGCTTCTTCAATTCCAATTAAGACTAACAATCCATTTTGGATGGAAGCAACAATAACTCCGTCAATGGTAACAGATGCATGGGAAACTCTTTGAATTACAGCTTTCATTATTGATTCATTTAATTTATGGTCGCATTTTCTTACGTACGTCTTTCCCACGTAGGTGGGAATTCAATACGTTTTTATGTTTTTTAAATGGATTCCCGCCTACGCGGGAATGACAAAAGAACACGACTAACTGCTAACCGACAACTGACAACCGACAACTCCTAACTATTTCCTGCTTTCATCACTAATGATTCGGTCTTCATTATACGTGTCAGTGCGGTATTGCTCGTCGTCGCCTTCTAAAATTTTTAAATAACTGTTGTAACGTGACCATGCAATTTTGTCTTCTTCTAATGCTTTTTTAATCGCACAATTGGGCTCTTCTTTATGCAAACAATTGTTGAATTTACACTGATCTTTCAACTTAAAGAATTCGGGAAAATATCCTCCAATTTCTTCTTTTTCCATATCTACAATTCCGAAGCCTTTGATGCCCGGCGTATCGATAATTTTGGCGTCGAACGATAAATCATACATTTCAGCAAACGTTGTTGTATGTTGACCTTGCATGCTTTGTTCGGAAATATTTTTGGTTTTTAAATTCAAATTGGGCTCAAGAGCATTGACTAAAGTTGATTTTCCAACACCTGAATGTCCGGAAAACATGGAGACTTTTCCCATCATCAGTTCTTTTAAATTTTCCAATCCTTTGGCTTCGGTTGATGAAACTCTCAGACATTTATAACCAATTTGAGAGTACACATACTGCAAGTATAATTGCTCGTCCACCATCGCTTCATCGTAGGTGTCAATTTTATTGAAGACAAGAATTGCTTCTATTCCGTAGGCTTCGGCCGTCACCAAAAACCGATCGATAAAACTGGTTGTGGTAGGCGGATTATTGATGGTAATGAGTAAAAAAACAATATCAATATTGGATGCGATGATGTGCGTTTGCTTCGATAGATTTACCGATTTTCGAACGATGTAATTTTTGCGTTCGTGGATGTGGTGAATTTGACCCATTTCCTCATCGGTAGTGTTGTCCAGTTCAAAATCAACGACGTCTCCCACCGCAATTGGGTTGGTGCTTTTGATGCCTTTCATTCGGAATTTACCTTTAATCCGACATTCGTACACCTGTTGGTCTTCGGTCTTAACGGTATAGTAACTTCCTGTAGATTTGTAAACGAGTCCTGTCATCCGACAAATTTACAATTTTTGGTTTAGGATTGGAGGTTTCACCATAAAAAAAGACTGCTTATCTTCATAAGCAGTCTTTTTAAAATAGAGCTAAAAATCCATTTAGTCTTGCAGTATCATTCTACCTAATTTGTCGAGCGATTTTCTCGACGCATAGATAATGTATTCACTTTCTGATATTCTATTGAAAATTCCAGGACGCAATACCAATTCGTTTTTAATCACTTCTTCAGGATCTTTTCGGGTTATGGCGCCTTTATCATCAAAAATAAAAAGCGTGGGAACGGCATTGTTGTAATTTCCTAACGCTTTTATTTGCTCGATATCTGTAATTCCTTTGTTTTTTACATTGTCGTTAAAAAGAATATTCAACTGGCCGTTTTTATAAATTGGAATGGCGCTCAAATATTCTGGACCTTTACCCATTACGGCTAACGGAATGGATAAGCCAATGGCAACATTAAAACTACCACTTCCTCCAACTCCAAATATATTAAACGAAGCAACTGTAACGCCTGCTTGCTGCTCTTTGGCTACCACATTGCTCCACTCTAAAGTACCGTCTGGTTTTAGACAAGTTACGATAATTTCGTTCATGGTGTAGATTACCGATTGGAATCCGAGTGGGCCAATTCCTTGTTTCTGACCCACGTAAACCGTCTGGTATTCCGATAGTACAATTAAACCGCCATCATTTTTTTCAATAATGGTGTGGATGTTGTACAAAGGTTTGACGTCTTTTCCTTTTTTAGCTCTTCTTTCGCCCAGTAATTTTACTTTGGTTTCGTAATCAAATTCATTAAAAACGATATTGCTAGTTGCATTATTTTCGAGATTAACCGTGATGTTATACACTCCTTTTAACTCTTTGTTTGCTTTTCCGTTTTCACGAACACTAGAGAAAAATCCAGTTAATTTAACATCGTTTTTGCTCGTAGCAAGCATTTTACAGTTGATGATTTCTTTATCAACAATATCTACTTTAACTACTTCTTTGGTGTAATTATTTTTGTTTTTGAAAATGTGTAATTCAACTTTCTCAACTTTTTCTTTTTTCTTTTTATCTCTGTAACCTTCATTAACTACTAAGAAAATATCGTCTTTTACATTCAAATCAAAATCAGAGATGGTAAATTGATAATCCTTTTTATTGTCATCATACGACACTTTTTCTTCGGTAGAAAAAGTAGTTTTAAGCAGTTGGTCAAACAACTTTATTTCGTATTTCATCGCATCTTCTTTTTCAAAAAGCGAAGTGTGCATTATTAAAAGCATTTGATTATCGGGAGAGTTTTTGAAGTAAAATGCGCCTTTGCTTGATGAATTAGCAACTTGCGATTCAAATAGTGTAATCACTTCGCTACTTAAAACTCCTTTTTCTGAAATCGGAATTCCAACCAACGTATATTTTTTTTCTTTACGATGATACACACTTCCCAATGCGTAAATTTTATCGTTTATAAGAACGATTTCTTCAAATTCTAAATCTTTGTCTTTAATTTCAGGGAAAACCATCTCGTTGTTTGAGATTTGTTTCATGGCTTTTGAGTCGAAAATCTTTAGAAAGTAACTTGATTTCCCTTTTAGTACGAGTGAATAGATTTTTGAATTAGCTTCCCCGATGATTTTGATGATTTTGCCTTTGTCATCTGTAATTTCTTCACCATAAGTCATGCTAATTTTGTCAATTTTATTCTGTGCGGAAATCGAAAAGCTGCACAAAATAAAAAAGACAACCTTAAAAAAGTTGTTTTTCATTTTGAATAATTTAGAGGTTATTATTGGGCGCAATGATACAAAAAAAACCTACAAAAAGTAGGTTTAAATTATAAATTGAAAAAAATAAGTTATTGATTAAATATTTTCTCCTGATGGGTAATACTCTCTTGGTGAATGGCTTTAAAGAATTGAATGATGAATTCTTCGCTCAACCCTTTCTGACTTCCGTCATGAATCATTTTATCGAGAATTTCGTTCCATCGTTTGTTTTGTAAAACGGCTACGTTTTTTTCTTTTTTCAACGCACCAATATTTTCTGAAACTTTCATTCTTTTACCGATGACATCGAGTAATTTGGCGTCAAATTCGTCAATTTTTTCACGCAATTTTCCCAAACGCTCCTGATAATCATCGGCATCATCGGTTTCTTTTCGGATGGTCAGGTCGAAGATGATTTTCTTCAATTGCGCCGGAGTAACTTGTTGTGCGGCGTCACTCCACGCATTGTCGGGATCAATGTGGGTTTCGATGATCATTCCGTCGTAGTTCAAATCCAATGCTTCTTGCGTCACTTGAAAAATCATGTTGCGGTTTCCGGTAATGTGCGACGGATCGATGATGAGCGGAATATCTGGGAATTTATTCTGAAAGTCAATCGCAATCTGCCATTCGGGATTGTTACGGTATTTGGTTTTTTCGTAGGTTGAAAATCCGCGGTGAATTACTCCTATTTTTTTAATATTCGCATTGTGTAAACGCTCTACTCCACCAATCCATAAGGCCAAATCGGGATTTACGGGGTTTTTCACCAACACAATTTTATCGGTATTTTGTAAAGCATCCGCGAGTTCTTGAACCGCAAACGGATTTACCGTGGTACGTGCGCCAATCCACAACACATCAATGTCGTGTTCGATGGCGAGTTTGACGTGCGCAGCAGTGGCCACTTCAACAGCCATGAGTAATCCCGTTTCAGCTTTGGCTTTTTGCAACCATTTGAGTCCGATTTCACCCACGCCTTCAAATCCACCCGGACGCGTTCGAGGTTTCCAGATTCCAGCTCTAAAAATAGACACTTTCGAATCTTTCAATTCGCGTGCAATTTGCAACACTTGATTTTCGGTTTCGGCACTACATGGTCCGGCGATTACTAGTGGATGTGGTAAGTGAAAATCATTTAACCACGTTCTCATTTCTTTGTTGTTTTCCATATCTTTAGTCTTAAAGTCTAAAGTCTAAAGTCTTAAAGCCTTAGTTTATTCAACTTTTGACTTTTGACTTTCGACTTTCGACTATTTTAGTATTTCTTTAATTCGATTTGTATTCTCCATTTCGTTGTACACTTCTTCAAAATTATCGTTTTCCAACAACTCTTTAAAATGAGTCAGGTTGGCGATGTATTCTTCCAACGATTTTACAACTTGTTTTTTATTTTGTTTAAAAATGGGTGTCCACATAGCGGGTGAACTTTTGGCCAAACGCACCGTACTTTCAAATCCGCTGCCGGCCATGTCAAAAATATCTTGCTCGTCTTTTTCTTTTTCGATGACTGTTTTTCCCAGCATGAACGAACTAATGTGCGACAAATGCGATACATACGCAATGTGTTTGTCGTGCGATTTGGGTTCCATGTAACGGATGCGCATTCCTAATTTCTTAAACAAATCCATTCCTTTTTCCTGCAACTTGAACGTAGTTTTCTCTACTTCACAAATGATGTTGGTTTTTCCTTCAAACAAGCCTTTTACGGCTGCTTTTGGACCGGAAAACTCGGTTCCAGCAATCGGATGACACGCCATAAAATGCCGTCTTTTTGGATGGTTTGCTATCGCTTCACAAATGGGGAATTTAGTGGAACCTGCATCAAAAACCAAGGTGTGATCGCCAATCGCATTCATGATTTCAGGCAAAATTACTAAACACACGTCAACTGGCACCGAAACGATTACCAAATCTGCGTTAAAAAGATCTGAAAAACTTCCTTTTTGATCGATGATTCCGAGTTGGAGCGCTTCGTCGAGGTGGTTTTCGTTGACGTCAATTCCGAGTATCGTGGCGTTGTCATAAATTGATTTTATGTCTAATGCCATCGAACCACCGATTAATCCTATTCCTATTATAAATATATTCATATTTGACTTTTTAATACCTACATAATTTATAAACGTATGAAAGTGTAATTCGTAATTTTTAATTTTTAATTCTTGAAATTGCTTCTAAAATATGTTCTTCATGTACACACAATGAAAACCGAATGTATCCTTCGCCATTGCTGCCAAATATCGTTCCCGGTGTGATGAAAATATGATGTTGGTATAAAATCTCATCGATGAATACTTCCGAGGATTGAATTTCGTTAGGCAATTTCGCCCAAACAAATAATCCAACGGAATTTCGATCGAAGGTACAACCCAATTTTTCAGCCAATTGAAAAATCAACTCTCGTCGTTTAGTATACATTTCATTCTGACTTTCAAACCAGTCTTTTCCTAATTTCAGTGCTTCAATGGCGCCTTTTTGGATCCCGTAAAACATGCCGCTGTCCATGTTGCTTTTGACTTTCAACACCGCGTTGATGTATTCTTTCTTTCCCGAAACCATTCCCACGCGCCAACCCGCCATATTAAAGGTTTTGCTCAACGAATTTAATTCTAAAGCGACGTCTTTTGCCTCTTCAATCTGTAAAATCGATAGCGGATTGTCGTTCAATACAAAACTATACGGATTGTCGTTTACAATTAAAATGTTATGCTTTTTTCCGAAAGCGATTAGTTTTTTATATACTTCCAAATTTCCGTTGGCGCCCGTGGGCATGTGTGGATACGAAACCCACATCAATTTTACTTTGGAAAGGTTGAGTTGTTCGAGTTGCTCAAAATCGGGTTGCCATTGGTTGGTTTCTTTTAAATCGTAATACACGGTTTTCGCCTGAACCAATTCGGTTACCGATGCATAAGTTGGATAACCCGGATTCGGAATTAAGACTTCATCGCCGTCATTTAAAAACGCCAACGAAATCATCATAATTCCTTCTTTCGAACCCATCAACGGCAGAATTTCTACATCCGAATCCAATGCAACTCGAAATTGCTGTGCATAGAAATCAGCACAACCCTGACGCAATTCGGGTAAGCCTTGGTAGCTCTGGTATTCGTGCGCTTTGTCGTCATGCATGGCATTTTGGATGGCAGCAATAACCGAGGAATGCGGTGCCAAATCGGGACTTCCAATTCCCATATTGATGACCGGTTTCCCTTCGTATAGTAATTGCCGTACTTCTTTTAATTTTCTGGAGAAGTAGTATTCTTGAACGCTGTTTAATCGGGTTGCTGTTGTAATCATATCTTTTATTGTCACAGTTTTTTAACACATAGAAACATAGGAAAATCAATTGTTTTTAAAGTCGCTTTGCTTGCATATAGAGTACATAGCTATGTGAAAATAAAATTTCTAAAATCTTCTTTTACCTGATAAAACTATGTTTCTATGTGTTTTAAATGTTTAAAACTAGTTCACTTTTCTATTAGAATATTCTCCCAAAACTTTAAAATGACTCGTCATGATTTCTAAAATTTTAGATGCTTTTTCATAATGCTTGTATTTTTCAAAAACCACATCGACGAAAAACGAATACTGAAATGGTGTTTCGATGATGGGCATGGATTGTATTTTGGTTAGGTTAAGTTTGCAATTGGTCATCACATTTAAAACGGTTGCCAAACTACCAGGTGTGTCTTCCAATTCAAATTTTAATGATACTTTGTTGATGGTTTCTTTTGAATCGGAGTTTGCTTTTTTACTGATGATGAAAAACCGCGTCATATTATTGTTTACCGTTTGTATTTCGTGTGCGATGATGTTCAAATCGTACATTTTTGCAGCTACTTTACTTCCGATGGCTGCAATTCCTTTGAGTTGGTTGAGGTGAATTCGACGTGCAGTTTCGGCTGTGTCTTTGTCTTCTACCAATTTGATGTTGGGTTGTTTTTTTAGGAAATCCATGCACTGCAATAATGCCATTGGGTGCGAATGTACTTCGGTAATTTCATCCAAATTTTGCCCGTTGAGCACCATTAAATTCTGAACAATATCTAAATAATATTCGCCTACAATGTGTAAATTATTGGTATCAATTAAAGCGTAATTGGGAATGATTGAACCTGCAATCGAGTTTTCAATGGCCATGACGGCAAATTCAGATTGATTGTTGATCAAACTATCCACTACAGATTCAAACGACAAACATTCGTCGACCCAAACATTTTCTTGAAAATATTCTAGGGCAACTTGATGGTGGAATGAACCTTTGATTCCTTGTATGGCGACTTTTTCTTTCATTTAGGTCAAAAAAAAATCCCGATGTGTATCGGGATGGTTGTTTTATAGTTGTTTCAAATTTATTTTTTGACATATACCAAAACCAATCCCTTTTTCTGTCCGAAGAAGAAATAAAAGAAATAGTTGTAATATGTTGCGAAATTTGAATTCATTGTTGCTTTTGTGTTTGGCTAAAGTAACAAAAAAAGTTATACTTCGACAAAAAGTCTAGAAAAAGTTACGAATTCGTTTTCGTAAAATCATAAATGAGATTCAACTGCGTTATCGGTTGGAGTCGTTTTAGTTTTCCTTATTAATTACTACATTTGCTCTAAATATCACACCATGTCTATAGAAGTTCAAAATATTTCCAAAAGTTACGGCGCTCAAAAGGCGTTGGATGCGGTTTCTTTTTCGGTTAAAAAAGGCGAAATTGTAGGTTTTTTAGGTCCGAATGGCGCCGGAAAATCCACTTTAATGAAAATTTTGACCACCTATATCAACGCCGATGAAGGCAACGCATCCGTTAATGGCAACGATGTGAACGCCAATCCAAAAGCGGTACAATTATCGGTTGGGTATTTAGCCGAACACAATCCGCTTTATTTGGATTTGTACGTTCGTGAATATTTGGAATTCAATGCCGATGTGTATAAAGTAAGTAAATCGCGTATTGAAGAAGTCATTGCCTTGACCGGTTTGACGCCTGAAAGCCATAAAAAAATAAGTCAGTTGTCGAAAGGATATCGTCAGCGTGTTGGTTTAGCTACAGCTTTATTGCACAACCCAGACGTTTTGATTTTAGATGAACCGACCACCGGTTTGGATCCGAATCAATTGGTGGAAATTCGAAACGTAATTAAAAATGTAGGGAAGAACAAAACGGTTTTTCTGTCAACGCACATTATGCAAGAAGTGGAAGCCATTTGCGATCGCGTCATTATTATTAATAACGGAAAAATTGTAACCGATAAAAAGTTAAATAAATTGGTTTCGGATGTGGTGGAACAAGTAATCGAAGTTGAATTTGATAAAGCGGTTGATTCTTCTTTATTTGCTGCGCTATCCGATTTAAAATCGGCGGTAAATGCACAAAATAACATCTGGGAATTGACATTTGAAACCGAAGTCGACAAACGTTCGGATGTATTTGATTTGGCGCAACACAACGGACTGAAAACACTACAAATCAGTTTGAAAAGCAAAAATCTGGAAGAAATCTTTAGAGAAAAAACGAGGAAAAGTTAGAAGCTGGAAGCTGGAAGTCGGGAGAAGGAAGTCTAGCCGCGATTATAGTGGAACGCCTTTTTACAGTGAAAACCTACTTTTTGTTGCGGTAAAAAAGCGACTGATAAGAAGCTCTTTTTACAGCTTACAAAAAGGGTTTGAACGTAAAAAGCGTGTAGCGGAAAGCGCGAATGGCTACTTATAATTACATGACTAATTATAAATCACATACCCTTGATACAATTGCTCGACATCTACGATGGGCGGAGTAGTGGTTAGGATTAAGTTTCCGGTGCTCACCAATTTTCCGGTAATACTTTGAATCGGATGCACAATCATATCGTTAGAACCGCGGTGAAAAACTGCAATATTTTGGGCGATTAAGTTGGCCGCTTCAATGCGACTGTCGCCTGCATAAAAATTGAAGTTCGCTTGGTTTGCAGTTCCCGAAAGATAAAATCGGGCCACGTTGTTGGAGCCAATTTCTATAGTATTACAATTTACTGTCAGATGAAAATCGCCCGTTCCAGCGCCTTCGAGTCCGTCGGCATTAGTATCGTACGCATACACTCGCAAATCGGGATAGTTTAAAATTCCGTTGGAACTGATGTTGCGTTCGGTTTTGGAATAGATTTCATAGAGTGTTGGCGTAGTGATGAATATTTTGGTCTGACCAAAGTCGCGCACCCAATTGCAAGTCGATTTGTCTTTCATAATTAAAGTCGTTCCGATTTGGGTAACTTCGATGTTTTCCATCAAATTTTCGCCGGTTTGGATGACCACTTTATGTTCGGTTCCGTCGGTGATGATGACTTCAATTCCTTTTTGAACATCCAATCGATCGAACGCTTCAACGGAAACTTCTTTAGTAATGATGGCGCCTGTAGATTCGATACACTCTTGCGGGTTTTCACACGAAATAAAAGCTAAAAGTAGAACGGTAAGGGAGAATATTTTTTTCATGATGAAGTAGGATTATAGTCGAACGCCGAGTCCAAATTCGAGTGCTTCTGCCAAAAACATATGCGTTTTAATGGTAAAGCCGGCAAACATTTTTTTATTGATGTAGTATTTCATTCCCACGCGGTCGTAGATTGGAATTTCGTTTTTCAGCGGATCGTAGACGTAAAAGCCTAATTGCGCTTCGAGAGAAATCCGATTCACAAATAACTCGTGGCCGATAAATACTCCAACCCGTTTGTAATCGACGTTGGGATCGATGTTCAGTTCGGGATAGGCATTGGCGCGGTAGGAAATGTAATCCCTGAAACTTTCGGTGAGGAATAATTCGGTTCCCAATTGCAACGCACTTTTTCTGCCAATCCGTTTGTCGGCATAAAATCCAATGTGGTAAAACGGATGTTGTCCACTGCCAATAACCGCACTTTCGTTGACACCCGAGCGCAAAACGATGTTGTATTTGATGGGTTCACGGAATGATTTTTTATCAACTAGCGTATCGCGCACGTTGGTGCTTTTTCCGTCAAAATCGTAGTTGACACCTAGATTTAGTAAATAGGTGTTGATGCCGCTGTTGGGCGATTTGGTTCTTCCGTTTGAATAATGACTAAAAAGTACTCCGGCCTGAATTCCGAATCCTTTATAAATATTCTGTTTGGTAAACGCTAAACCAACGTTGGTGTTGTCAACAATAGACGAGCCGAACGCTTTGTTTTTACTGTTATCGACCTTGTCATACGGATTGGTAACATAGGCAAATCCTTGTGCCAATTTGAGTTGTAAACTGCGGTTTAAAAAGTAAAAATTGTAATGCATTCCGACTGCATAACTGTCGCCCAAAAAAGAATTGTTGAAGTTTTGATATAAAAAATAGCCGCCGTAATCGGGAAAATTATACGCCGAATGCCATTCTTTGGCTCCGTGCGTTTGGCGTGTGTAGCACAACATCAATGCATCGGGATGACCTTGTAAATGGTACAAATCGGTGGTGTGAGGAAGCACGTTTCCGGCCAATACAGAAAGTTCAACGGCGTGCGTATCTTTGTTTTCTTGCGCAAAAATGCCAGTAGTCAATCCCAATATCAGTAGGTAAATTTTCTTCATCCTTATTTTTTAAGTGTACAAATATAGCAGAATATCTTTACGATTGACAGAGAAGAATTTGAAGCTATTTCAAAACGACTTTTTTCTTTTCTCTCTTCTCTTTTTTCGCTACTTTTACGCCTCAAATATAAGTACAATGACTTTTCAAAATACACGTGAATTTGCACAGCAACTCGATGCTCAAGACGAATTAAAACACTACCGAAACGAATTTATTTTTCCGCAACAAAACGGGAAGGATGTGATTTACTTCACCGGAAATTCGTTGGGCTTGCAACCTAAACGAGCCAAAGATTTTGTAAATGAAGTGATGAACGATTGGGCTACTCATGCAGTAGAAGGACATTTTTATGTGGATAAGCCTTGGTGGGATTACCACGAACGATTTGCCCAACCGTTGAGTAAAATTGTCGGTGCCCAACCTTCCGAAGTTACGGTAATGAATACGTTGACGGTGAATTTACACCTATTGATGGTATCATTTTACCGTCCGACCAAAACCCGTTACAAAATCATTTGCGAAGAAAAAGCGTTTCCTTCGGATCAATATATGTTTCAATCGCAAGTCCATTTTCATGGATATGATCCCAAAGATGCAATTGTCGAAATCAAACGCAGAGAAGGTGAACACAACATCCGACTTGAAGATGTGTTAGCCAAAATTGAAGAGGTTGGCGATGAATTGGCGTTGGTGTTATTCGGCGGAGTAAATTACTACACGGGTCAAGTTTTTGATATGAAAACCATCACGCAAGCAGGTCACAAAGCGGGTGCAATTGTAGGTTTTGATTTGGCGCATGCAGCTGGAAACATTCACTTGGAATTGCACGATTGGGATGTTGATTTTGCAGCATGGTGTAGTTATAAATATATGAACTCTGGACCCGGAAATGCGTCAGGTTGTTTTGTACACGAAAAACACCACAATTCTGATTTGCCTCGATTTGCCGGTTGGTGGGGACACAACAAAGAACGCCGTTTTAAAATGGAACCTAATTTTGATCCGGTTCACGGAGCAGATGGATGGCAAGTAAGTAATTTACCGATTCTTTCGTTAGCGCCGTATTTGGCTTCGGTCGAATTGTTTGCCGAAGTAGGAATGGAGCAACTCATTCGAAAAAGAAATCTTATTACATCGTATTTAGAATATGTTTTACACGAAATTGATGCCGAAATTCCCGATACCGAATTTGAAATCATAACGCCTTCTAACCCAAACGAACGTGGCTGTCAATTGTCGGTTTTTCTACACGGACAAGGGAGAAGTTTGTTCGATTATTTGATGAAAAATGGAGTGATTACCGATTGGCGTGAACCCAACGTCATCCGATTTGCACCCGTACCTTTTTATTGTTCGTACGAAGACATGTATGAGTTCGGACAAATATTGAAAAAAGGAATACTTATAAAAAAATAGACATAAAACCAGGAAGATTTTAAATCCTATAGTCTTACAGTCTAAAAATCTAAAAATCCTACAATCTATAAAAATGACAAAACAAGAAATAATAAACAGTTTCGATCCATCACAACCCGGATTAGCTGATGCCACTATATTTGGTTTACCCTTTTCGGCTGAGCAATCAGAAATCATTATCATTCCGGTGCCATGGGAAGTAACGGTAAGTTATGGAGCTGGTGCTTCGGATGGTCCAGAAGCGATTCGAGAAGCATCTTTTCAGGTAGATTTGAATCATCAGGATTTTCCCGAATTGTGGAAGCTCGGCATGTATTTAGCCGAAATACCAGAGTCATGGAAAACAACTTCAGTGGCCTATAAAGAGCGAGCGCAACCTATTATTGAAGCGTTGGAAGACGGTTTAGACGTTTCCAAAATTCCAGCATTACAAGCCGATTTGGAAGAGATTAATAAAGTGTGTCGTGAATTGCATACTGATGTAAAAGAAACGGTTTTGTACTGGATGAACAAAGGAAAGAAAGTCGTTTTACTAGGCGGAGATCATTCCACGCCACTAGGTTATTACGAAGCCTTGGCTACGCAACATGAAAGTTTCGGAATCTTGCATTTGGATGCTCATATGGATTTGAGAATCGCTTACGAAGGATTTACTTTTTCGCATGCGTCGATTATGTATAATACGTTGCAAATTCCGCAAATCTCCAAAATTGTGCAAGTCGGTATTCGCGATTTCTGTGAACAAGAAGTAGATGTAGTAAAAAGTGAGAAAGGTCGTGTAATCGTTTACACTGATTCCGATTTGAAAAAAGAAACCTTTGAAGGTAAAACATGGCAACAACAATGTGATGCTATTATAGAGGCATTACCTCAAAAAGTATGCATCTCTTTTGATATAGACGGAATGTATCCGTGGTATTGTCCTAATACGGGAACTCCGGTTCCAGGTGGATTTTCATTCGAACAAGCAACGTACTTATTCAACCGATTATCAGCAAGTGGTAAAGAGATTATTGGTTTTGATTTGGTGGAAGTTGCACCAGGTGAACATGACGATTGGGATGGAAATGTTGGTGCTAGAATGTTGTTTCATATGTGTGGTGTTTTAGCCAAAAACAGCGGGTTTAGTGTTGGAGATAGAATACAATTTTAATCAATTTCCTTCCGGAAAATAAAAGCAATGAATTGATTTCTAAATACATTAATTGAAATTCTATAACACTTAGCTAAAATCGTGTAAGAAATTTTTAAGGGATACGAACGTACTTTGTAATGTAATTAACCCTAAAAAATTAAAATTATGAAAGCAGTATATGTTTTATTAGTTTCGTTAGCAATTGTATCATGTAAGCAGGCTAACAGTGATGTTCAAGTCGCCAAACAAGAAAGTATCGATTCGATGAAGGTAGTGCTCGAAAAGCAAAAAATCATTGATTCAATGAATCAAGAAATTGCTAGAGCAGAAAAAGAGAAAGAAGTGGTAGTAATAAATCAAACTTCTGGAACAAATTCAGCTACTACGACTACAACAACCAAGAAAAAAGGATGGAGTAATACAGCAAAAGGCGCCGTAATCGGAGCTGGGGTTGGTGCTGCAACCGGAGCGATTGTTAGCAAGAAAAAAGGAGAAGGAGCGATAATCGGAGGATTGGTTGGAGCTGCTGTCGGAACTGGAACTGGAGCCATCATGGACGACAACAAGAAGAAAAAATAACACTCCACTATATATGTAAATGTGCCTGTAATCAGTTTGATTCAGGCACATTTTTTTGTTTTTAAAAACAATTTTTTCAAAGTAATTCAGAAAGTTCGTTTTCACGGAATTAAAAAAGAGTTACATTGATAAAATGTAACTCTTTATACTAGTTAAAAATTAATTAGTTTTTCACAATCTTTTTGGTAACAACATTACCATTAGTGCTAACAATAGAAACAATGTAGTTTCCTGAATTTAAATCAGATAAATCAATTGAATTAGTATTAGTATATGTTTTCAAAACATTTCCTAGTAAACCAATTACTTTTACCGATTCAATTTCTTCATTAAATTGAATAGTCACTATTCCGTTGGTTGGGTTTGGATATACAGAAGTAGTTTGAGAGTTAAAATCTAAGTTACTCAATGTTCCTGTTACGTTGATGGTATCTAAAAACCAATTGTCTCCATCGTCTTGTGTCATAACGAAAGCCACATAAATTTGTTGACCATCATAAGCACTTAAATCAACTGTTTTTAAGTCACCAGCATCCATGGCAGTATTGGTCAATAAGAAATCAGCTTCTCCAAATGCATCAACCGATGTAAAGTCAGCATGAGTAGTTTGAGAAGCAGTAGATACTCTAATTTCATATACAGTTCCGTAAGGATCGGTATATTGTTGTTTAGAGTAAAAAGTTAGTGATGAACTTGAGTAATTCGTCAAGTCAATTAAAGGCGATACCAACCAATCTTCATTTGGCCCGCCAGTGTTAGCTTCATAACGAACGAATGCAAGGTTCGGAGCTGTATTTGCTCTTACAGAAGCAATAAATGTCCAGTCGAAAGCAGTTCCTAACCCGTCTTCTCCTCTAAATGTAGCCCAACCTGCAGGTAGCGTGGTTCCAGCATCAAAATTTTCGGAAAGTTGGCCATAACCAAAAGTAGTTACAGCAATCAAAAGTAAAGAGTAGATTTTTTTCATAAATGTAAATGTTTAAAAGTTAGTGAATTAAGGTAATGTCATACAAATGTAAGAAAAAATTAAGTAATCTGTAAATTCGTTGATTTTTTTTGATTTATAAGGAAATCTGTTGATGTATTGCTAATTTAATCTATGCTTTTGTTTTTTATTACATTACTCTTGCTTTTCTAACTTTTAGGAGTGTGTTATAATTTAAAATTGTTGATGAATATCAGGATTGAATTTAGAACAAATTCATATATTTGAAACAGATTCTATTCGAATGAAAAAACTTAAAAAATTCATTTATTTTATTCTTCTACTACCCATTTTTTTGGTTCTCGGACTTTTTGTATATACAAAATTTAAGAAGCCTAGTTATGACGGTCAAGTTGAATTGCAAAACATCAGCAAAAATACCACCGTTTATTATGATGAATATGGTGTACCGCATATTTATGCCGATTCCCAAAAAGATGCGTTAACCGTTTTAGGTTATGTTCATGCTCAAGATCGATTATGGCAAATGGAACTCATGCGTCGAATCGCTCCCGGAAGATTGTCAGAACTATTCGGAAGTAAAGCTTTGGCAAACGATCGATTTTTTGCCGGAATTGGAATTGACGAAAATTCCGAGCAAGCCATTGCACAATTGGATAAAAACTCAGAATCCTATCAACTCGCGATGGCCTATTTAAATGGTGTAAATCAATTTATTGAAAACGGAAAAACACCTTTAGAATTTGAATTAGTTGGTGTTACAAAAGAAAAATACACCCTAAAAGACGTTTATAATATTTTTGGATTCATGTCCTTTAGTTTTGCTATGGCGCAAAAATCAGATCCGTTACTGACCGACATTCGAAATAAATTCGGAATCGATTACCTAAAAGATTTCGGAATCGATGGTTCATTAGGAACAACTCAGTTGAAAACCTATACAAATGAAATCAATGATTTTACTGAAATCTCAAAATCAATTTCAAGTTTGTTAGATGATTCGCCCATTCCACCTTTTATAGGAAGCAATAGTTGGGTGATTGGGCCACAAAAAACCAAAAACGGAAAAGTGATTTTTGCCAACGATCCACATATTGGATTTTCGCAACCGTGCACGTGGTATGAAGCTCATATCGTTACTCCCGATTATGAAATCTACGGTTATTATTTAGCGGGAACACCATTTCCGCTCCTAGGTCACAATCGAAATTATGCTTACGGATTAACCATGTTTGAAAACGACGATTTGGATTTGTTTCAAGAAGAAGACAACCCACAAAACGCCAATCAATATAAAACGATTGATGGGTATAAAAACTATACTATTCGTAAAAAAACAATCAAAGTGAAAGACAGTTCGGATGTTATTTTGTCTGTGAAGGAAAGTCAACACGGCCCCATAATGAACGGATTATTGACCACGCTCAAAACGACTCAACCCATTGCCATGTCGTGGATTTACACACAAGAAAAAAATCAAATACTCGACGCGGTCTATTCGCTGTGTCATGCTAAAAACGCATCCGATTTTTATCAAAAAATAGAACTGATTCACGCACCCGGATTGAACATCATGTACGGCGATGCCCAAAACAATATTGCTTGGATTACCTCGGGTAAGTTGTACAAACTCGATGCCTCAGTCAACCCGAATTTTATCCTCAATGGAGCCAACGGAATAGACGATAAAAAAGAATTTTTACCTTTTTCTAAAAATCCGTCAGCCATAAATCCACCGTGGAACTACGTCTATTCCTCCAACAACCAACCCGAGGCCATCGACGGATATTTGTATCCCGGTTATTATCTTCCGGAAGATCGCGCAAAGCGAATTGATGGCTTGTTGAAATCGAAAAACAATTGGACTTCCACCGATGTGCAAAAAATGATACTTGACCATACTTCTTCGGTAACTTCCGATTTGACTAAAGATTGGATGAAGTTAATTGCAATCGATTCATTGAATTCCAAAGAAAAAGAGACTTTAAACGTGTTAAAAACATGGAAAGGTTCCAATTCTACGGTTGAGGTTGCGCCGACAATTTACACTAAATGGCTGTATTGCTATCTAAAAAACACCTTTCAAGATGAGTTGGGGAAAGACGATTTTAATGCGTTGTTGGGAACGCACATCATGAAACAGATGGTTGCGGCTCAGAGCAGAAATCAAGCGTCACCTTGGTGGGATGACGTAACGACTAAGGACAAAAAAGAAACGCAATCAGACATTATGAATCGATCGTTCAAAGAAGCAGTTGATTCATTGGAAAAACAATTAGGCGTCGAAGTTTCGCAGTGGACATGGAACCGAGTGCATACGCTCGAACACCAACACGCACTAGGAAAAGTAAAGGCGTTAAGCGGCTATTTCAATGTCGGAACTTTTGAAGTAAACGGCACCAATGAAGTCATCAATAATTTGATTTTTCCGATGACGGGTGACGGAATGTATAAAGTAACCGCCGGTCCGTCTACGAGAAGAATCATTGATTTCTCAGACGTTGAAAACAGTGTGAGTATTTTACCAACTGGACAGTCTGGTGTTCCAACCAGCGCGCATTACGACGATCAAGCCGAAATGTACGCACAAGGAAAATTCAGAAAAATGAAGATGAATAAAAAAGAAATTATCGCCACTTCTACGAAATTGGTTTTCAAACCCAAATAAAAAGACAACACATATTGCACAGATTTTCACAGATTACAAAGTTTTTACTGTCTTTTCCTAACTAAAAGATTCTTTAAATAATCTGTGTACATCTGCGAAATCTGTGTTTAAAATTCAATAAATTTGCACAACCGCTTATGTGCTTGAATCTTTCGTGAGTAATTCGATTCTGATTCGTAATTTTTAATTTTTAATTCGTACTTGTTTAATGCAAACACCCCAAAAAATTGCTGTTGTTGGTTCGGGTTTAGTCGGAACATTACTGGCCATTTACCTAAAAAAATTAGGACATACCGTTCACGTTTTTGATCGGAGTCCAGATATCAGAACCGTGGAGTTTTCGGGTCGTTCCATCAATTTGGTAATGTCTCATCGCGGTTGGAAGACACTCGAAGACATCGGATTGGAAGACGAAATTCTAAAAATCGGAATTCCGGTCGACAAACGCGCCATACACTTAAAAGACGGTCAACTCAACTATCAATACTACGGCAAAGAAGGCGAAGCCATTTTTTCGCTTTCACGTGGCGTTTTAAATCGTAGAATGATTGATTTAGCCGAAGAAAAAGGCGTTGAATTCTTTTTCAATCATAAAATTTGGGACGTTAATTTAGCCGATGCCACTTTGCATATTGGTGAAACAGAACGCGGCGAATGGACCGATTTACACTACGATAAAGTGTTTGGTGCCGACGGTGCTTTTTCTAGAATACGACACCGCATGCAACGTCAGAGTATGTTTGATTATTCGCAAGAGTTCATGAAATTGGGTTACAAAGAATTACACATTCCGGCCAATCCAGACGGAACGCATAAAATCGACAAAAACTCTCTCCATATTTGGCCTAGAGGTAATTTTATGCTCATGGCGTTGTCCAATTTAGATGGCTCGTTTACGTGTACGTTGTTCATGCCTTTTGAAGGCGAAAATTCGTTCGAACATTTAAAAGATGAAGCGGCTTTAGTACAGTTTTTTGCAGAATTTTTCCCTGATACCAAAGAGGTGATTCCCGATTTGGTGAAAGATTTCTTCAAAAATCCAACCAGTTATTTGGCCATTATGAAATGCTATCCGTGGGCTTACGAAGATAAAGTCGCGCTGATTGGCGATTCGGCTCACGCAATTGTGCCGTTTTACGGACACGGAATGAATGCAGGTTTTGAAGACATTACGGTGTTGAACGAAATGATTACGAAATATGGAGACGACTGGAAAATGGTGTTTTCAGAATATCAAAAATCACGTAAACCCAATGCCGATGCGATTGCCGAACTTTCCCGACGCAATTTTGTAGAGATGAGTACCAAAACCGCCGATGCCAATTTCTTACTTCAAAAGAAAATCGAAAAATGGTTTTCCGACAAACATCCCGATAAATGGATGCCTTTGTACAGTCGCGTTACCTTTAGTTTGCACCCGTATTCCGAAGCGTTGGCTTTGGGTGATTTCCAAAATAAAATCATGGAAGAAATCATGCAACTGCCCAACATTGAAGAGCAATGGAACAGCGAAGAAGTGGAAAATAAAATCATCCAACTTTTAAACAAGTAGTCATTGCGAGCTTTTTAGCGAAGCAATCAGCAGCTAATCCAGCTATACGTTCCAAGCTTTTTTATTCCAAACCATTTTTGTACGTTTTTCATAAGCTTCTCCCGAAGTTTCGGGAGTCGCTTCTCAAAAACCACAAAAATTGGTTTTCCATTTCAAAAGGCTTTCCACTACTATCTGGGCTAGGCTACTATTGTTTAAAGAACTATTGTCATTTCGACGAAGGAGAAATCACATAATCAGAATCACTTTATGAGATTTCTCCTTCGTCGAACCCGAGAGCTTTGCTCGAACTGACGAAGCAATCTGGGCTAACATGAAGAACTATTTCAGAAGATACAAATCATTCAAAATTTATAATTCAAAATTATTCTTCCTCCCGATGTACTTTCTCAAAATCAAACGCTGGCCTACAAATCGCAAGGTACTCACACGGTTCGTCGAACGGATTCGAGTACTGAACGCGCGTGTTTTTCTCAATTTTGATGGATTGTCCCGCTTCTAAAATTACCGTTTCACCTTCAATGATGAATTGTTTTTTTCCTGAAATAATATAAGTATATTCTTCAAATTCAGGTGTTTGAAACGGCTCGCTCCAGTGCGGCGGCGCAATCATGTGCGCGATAGAAATATCCTGATTTCCTGTGGTAGGAATGCCGTGGTGTTCTTCAATTAATTTGCCATCGGTAGTTGGAACGACAAACGGATTTTTTTGGATGAGGTATTTTTTCATTTTTTGCCACTAAGGCGCGAACCCGCCAAGATTTTTAAAGTTTAATTTTTAAGTATTTTTTCCACTTTTACACCATTTTCGGTAAGTACTTTTACTAAATATACGCCTGCGTTGAGCTGACTCATGTCTAAAGTTGTGTGGGTTGAATTACTAATTTGCGTTGCAATTATTCGTCCTTGAACATCATAAATCAGAACTGAAGTTATAACATCATCCGAAGAAATGGTTAACAGATCTTTTACCGGATTTGGCGTCATCGCAACCGACAGATTTTCAAATTCGTTTACGCCTAAATTGCTCACGGTTGTGCTGGTGGTATTGGTGATAATGGGGAAATTGTAGTCAAAATAGATATCAGCCGTGTTGGAAACGGTATTTCCCAACACCAAATTAGGTTTTGTTTTAATTTTAAACGCTACAAAACCATGACTTCCAGGTTCGTCGTCTTGCTCGGCGGGAAGCTGAATGTTTTCAAAAATGAATTCGACTTTGTTGTTGGTAATTCGGGTGATGTGCGGATGCGAAGCCGAAGTCAATTGCAACGAAGCCATATCAAATTTAGTAGTATCAATCATATCTTTTACCACTACATTGACGGCTGGTGCGGTACCCGAGTTTTGAAAACGAATTAAATAATGCAAATAATCACCCACTTGCGATGGCGTAATTGTATTGCCTTCCAAGCACGTTTTGTCGTTTGGATCGTATGAACCCACAACAATTTGGTTTAAACTAAAAAAATTGTCTTCTTCATTTTCATCACCAGCAGTTGGGCTAATTGAAACGTTTGAATACAAATTATCGTTAATGTTTACGGCGGGAGTTTCCGTTGGCCCATTCAAATTGAGTTTTATATCAATCGTTCGGGTTTCAAAAGGTAATAAATTGGTGTAAGTCCACGACAAATTGTTAACCGATTGTGATGTTATAGTTGGCGTTGCCGAAATAAAATCCAAGACGGCATCATCAAAAGTATAGTTTACCGAACCCGAAAGTGTTTGATTTCCTTTGTTGGTATAGGTCAGTCGGTAGTCAACATCAAATCCAGGCGCAGGCGGTGTAACAGGAATTATCGTGATTTCTATATCGTTGTGAATTCCGTTTGGAGTGATGCAAACATCTAGAATCTGATTCGACCCATCTACAGTCGGAAAAGTAAGTTGCGTTGTAGCAGGTGTAACATTAAAATACGGATTTTGTAATTGTGGTGTTATTTGATAGTTTCCAGCTTGAGTGTAAAATAAGTATTCGCCTGAGTTGTTGGTGAAACATGCACCCGTACCTGTTCCATCAAAAAGTTGAATTTTAAAATTCGTTGGATTGTGGTCTGTTGTCTCACAGCCATTGTTGTTGACATCCATGGTTACAGTTCCTGTAATAGTGTTGTAGATGCCGCCGGGTGCAAAATTACAATACGAGTTCACTTGTGCATTTACGTTTAAATAAAGTGTGCCTAAATCAGATTCATTAACGCATATGTAATTTAGATTAGGACAATTTTGTATTAAAATTTCTAAAAAAGGAAACCCTGTTTTTAAATTTAAACTTTCTATAAGTCCAGTTACATATATAATTGAAAAATATCCATCGGTGAAGAAGGTAGAGGGCAGATTTGATAAGTCGAATGAGTTAGCCGTACAATAAAGCCAAAGGGAATTTAAATTTATAAGTGGAGTTAAATTTAAAGATTCTTGATTGCCACCTCTAAAATCTAGATTTTCCAAATTAACTAACATACCAACATCTACCGTATTTAATCCTAAATTACCAAATAATAATGTTGTTAAATTGGTAAGTGGGCTAAAATCTAACTGTGTAAATAGATTGTCGTGACAACTCAGATAAGTCAAATTAGTTAAGGGCAAAACGTTCAGAGTGGTCAATTGATTAATTTGACAACCCAAGTGAGTTAAATTTGTTAATGTAGAAACATCGAGCGAACTCAATTGATTGTCGCTGCATTCTAAAGTAGTTAAATTAGTTAAGTTGGAGACATTCAATTGGGTTAATAGATTCCAATGGCAATCGAGATACGTAAGGTTTACAAGTGGTTCAACATTCAGAACGGAGATTGTATTGGTATAACAATTTAAATACGTTAAATTGATTAAACTGGAGACGTCTAAGTTGGAAATCGTATTGGAATGGCAATTTAAATGGGTTAAGTTTTGCACTTGGCTTACATCTAATGTTGTAATACTATTTGAATAACAGTCAAGATAGGTTAGGTTTGATAACGTGTTTAAATTTAAAGCGCTAAGATTAGTATCATTACATCGTAGTGTTTGAAGATTACTAGCGCCAGTTAAAGTAATTGTTGTAACACCACTATCAGAGCAATCAAGCGAAATAAGATTACTTAATCCTGATACGTCAAGTGATACTAACGAAGTGCAATTATAACAGTCTAGCTCCTGAAGATTGGTAAGACCGAGTACATTTAAGGAGGTTAAATCTGAACAATTTCTGCAATCAATAGATTGAAGGTTGGTTAATCCAGATACATCAAGTGTTACTAAAGACGAGCAGTAATTGCAGTCTAATGTCTGGAGATTCGTTATTCCTGTAAAATCTAAGGAAGTTAAATTATAACAACCACTGAATTCAACAAATTGAAGGTTGGTTAATGCGCTAATATCTACTGAAGTTAAACCGCTACTATTAGTACACTTTAAATTTTGCAGATTGGTAAACGCTTCAATTCCCACTAAACTAATTAGCTGAAGATTGTTCATATTTAGCGTTGTTACAACTGCAGCTTCAGAATATTGTATTTCACCATCATTATTGGTGTCAATATTAATAAAAAGTAGTTCTGCTTTAAAATAAGGATCCGGAATGTTTACAATTTGAGATTGGCTCCAATTACAAACCAAAACAACAACGAGTAGAAATAAAGTTTTTTTCATAGCAAAAGAAATAGGTGATTGAAAATCAGACACTTTACAAATCTAATCAAAAAAAGCAATTTCTTTTACTTCTTAAAAATAAAATAAACGGCTAAGACTAAAAAGCACATTCCGATAAAATGATTCCACTTTAACGTTTCATTTTTGAAGAATAATAACGAGAAAATAACGAATATAATTAGGGTGATAACTTCCTGAATGACTTTGAGTTGCAGCAATGAAAATGGTCCGCCATTGCCTTGATATCCAATTCGGTTGGCCGGAACTTGAAAACAGTATTCAAACAACGCCAAACCCCAACTGATCAAAACAATCGTAATCAATCCGGCGTTTTCAAACCATTTTAATTCCTTAAATTTTAAATGACCGTACCACGCCAACGTCATAAACACATTGGAGAGTACAAGTAAACCTATTGTCAAAAAACTTTTCATACTCTAATCCAAAAGAGTTGTTGAAAGAAAAAATCTATGTTCTATACTCTATTTTCTATTCTCTTTTCCTTTCTCTACTTTCTAAACATTTTCGTCAAAATACTAAAAACACCCCGAATAAAACTCGCACTCGTCACCACTTTGGTAACTGATTTACCTATAACTTCTGCCGTACTAGGTTCGGAACTTTTTCTTTGTTCAACCACTTCTTCTTCGGCTTGTTCGAAGGCTTCGTCAATTTTTTTAGTCAGAATTTCGTAGGCACTGTCACGGTCCATTTCCTCCGAATATTTCTTAACCAATTTCGACTTGGCGTTGATGGCTGCGATTTCAGAATCGACCAAAACGTCCATTCTACTCATCGGCGCACGCATCATAGTGGCTGCAAGTGGAGTAGGAATTCCTTTTTCGTTTAAGGCTGTAACAAACGCTTCTCCAATTCCGAGTGACGTTAGCACTTCGTCAGTTTTGTAGTATTCTGATGTCGGATAATTATCGGCAGTTTGCTTGATGGCTTGTCGGTCGTTTGCCGTAAAAGCTCTCAAGGCGTGTTGAATCTTCAATCCCAATTGAGCGAGAACACCTTTAGGAATATCCATTGGGTTTTGCGTGACAAAATAAACGCCAATTCCTTTGGAACGAATGAGTTTGATGATGGTTTCAATTTGATCCAAAAGTACTTTACTAGCTTCGTCAAAAATAAGGTGCGCTTCGTCAATGAACAGCACCAATTCAGGTTGATCCACATCTCCTTTTTCGGGCATTTGTTGGTAGATTTCAGCCAACAGACTCAGCATAAACGTTGAAAATAACTTGGGTTTGTCTTGAATATCGGTCAGTCGCAAGATATTAACGTAGCCTTTTCCGTTTTCGTCAATGCGCATTAAATCGTTGATGTCGAACGACAATTCCCCAAAAAAGAAATCACCGCCTTGTTGTTCCAATTCGATTATTTTTCTCAAAATGGTTCCAGTGGTAGCGGTAGATATTTTCCCGTACGACTCGGCTATTTCTGCTTTTCCTTCTTCGGTAATGTAATTCAGTACTTTTTTAATGTCTTTTAAATCCAACAACGGCATTTTTTGATCGTCGCAGTATTTAAAAATAACCGACATGACGCCTGACTGAGTGTCGTTTAAATCCAAAATGCGTGAGAACAAAACTGGGCCAAATTCAGATACAGTAGCTCTCATGCGTACGCCATCTTGCGCCGATAAAGTCATCAATTCAACCGGAAACGAGGCAGTAGAATAGGGGAGGTTGATTTTGGCATGGCGTTCCGTAATGAATGGTTTTTCTTCACCCGGTTGTGCAATTCCCGAAAAATCACCTTTAATATCCATCATCAAAACCGGAATTCCAAAGGCAGATAACTGTTCGGATAACACTTGAATGGTTTTGGTTTTTCCGGTTCCCGTGGCGCCAGCAATTAGTCCGTGTCGGTTTAGTGTCTTCAGCGGAATTTTTACGTGTGTTTCGCCAACGGCTTCTCCATTAAGTAAGGCTGCGCCTAAAATAATGCTATCACCTTTTGAAGTATACCCATCGTTGATGTGCTGTATGAAGTTTTCTTTAGTGCTCATATGTATATATATTGTATAAGATAATCGTTATGGTAAGCGCAAGATACTATTTTTTTTAAATTGATTTAGGAAAGAATTTACTGCTTTTTTGGATACTTCCCAACCTTTTGTGATTTATTTACATCTATATAAATACTAATCGACATCAATTATTCGTTATGAGTTGTATAAGGCATCTTGTTTTAATCATTTAATTGTCAGTTATTTTTAGGTTGCTGATGAAAAGTTATTTAAAACGAGTTTAAATTACAGAAAAACCAAGTATTAATTTAATCATATAAAAACCTAAAAAAGTTTTTTTATTTCAACTAAAAATTTAAATTTGCTCCTTATCAAGTTTATTAACAACTGAAAAAGCTTATAATTATTAAAAACTATTAAAAATTTTAAAAATGGCAAACGTTAAAAAAGAAAAAGGATCAAACGGAGGTGGAATGTTCTCTGGAATTGTAATTGTATTATGTATTTTCGTTGGATGGTTAATCTGGCAGTTTATTATGGGTGCAGGCTCAAATTTTGAAGGTGGAACTAACACAGGACATCCACTACCAGGTAACTACTTAGCAATGGTATACAAAGGAGGTCCAATTGTTCCTGTTTTAATGGGGTTATTGCTAATGGTAATTGTGTTCTCATTTGAGAGATACTTTGTGATTTCAAAAGCAGCTGGTACAGGTAATTTAGACCAATTTATGGCTAGAGTACAGTCGAACATCAGCTCAGGAAATATCGATGATGCAATTGCAGCGTGTGACAAACAAAAAGGTTCAGTTGCCAACGCAATTAAAGCAGCTCTTGTGAAATATCAAGATGTTAAAAAAGAAGGATTCAGTAGCGAAGAAGCATCAGAAATGATTCACAAAGAAATCGAAGAAGCTACCGCGTTAGAAATGCCAATGCTTGAGAAAAACATGACTATTTTATCTACATTAGTTTCTTTAGGAACTCTTGCGGGATTATTAGGAACAGTAACAGGTATGATTAAAGCGTTTGGTGCGTTAGCATCAACAGGAACTCCAGATCAAGCGATGTTAGCTAATGGTATTTCTGAAGCATTAATCAACACTGCAACTGGAATTTCTACTTCTGCTCTAGCAATTGTAACGTATAACTTATTTACTTCTAAAATTGACACGTTGACGTATTCTATTGACGAAGCTGGTACAGCAATCGTGAATACATACAGAAGATTCAGAGGAAGTTTAAAATAATATTTTTCTTGATGGTTTCCATCAATTAAAGACTATAAAAAAAAGAAAATGGCAAAAATAAAAATGTCAAAAAAGGCGGCGTCTATCGACATGACAGCTATGTGCGACGTAGCGTTTCTTTTGCTAACGTTCTTCATTTTGACTGCTACAGCCAAGGTGCCAGAACCCTTACCAGTAGATACTCCATCGTCAACGGTACAAACGAAATTACCTGAGACTGACTTGGCTACTTTGACAGTAGGTAAGAAAAAAGTATTCTTTGGTGTAAAAGGACGTGAAGTTCGTATCAGAACATTAGAACTAATGGGCGATATGCACAATGTGAAGTTTACAGATGCTGAAAAGCAAGAATTTGCATTAATCGATGAGTTTGGTGTGCCTATTGAAGCACTAAAACAAATTATTGCAATGAAAGGTGCTGATCGTAACAAAGAAGGGTTACAACCCGGAATTCCTTACGATTCAATCAACAATCAATTGAAAGACTGGATTTATACCGCTCGCCAAGCAAATATTGATGTAGCACAGAAAGAACTTAACTTCGCCATCAAGGGCGATGCACGAGAAGAATATCCTCAAATCAAAAAGATAATGGATATTTTACAAGATCAAAAAATAAACAGTTTTAATTTGGTGACGGGTTTGCGCGCAAAGCCTAAAACAAACTAAAATCTAGTTAACTTTTAATACATTACAAAATGGCAGAATTAAACAGCGGTGATGACGGCGGTGGAAAAAAAGGCTCCAAAAAAGTAAGAAGTAAAAAACAGAATTCAAAAGTAGACTTAACGGCTATGGTGGATTTAGCGTTCTTATTGATTACTTTCTTCATGCTCACTACCTCGTTATCTAAACCTCAATCCATGGATTTGGGTTTGCCTGATAAAGAAGATAAACCAGAAGACAAAAAAGACATCAAAGTAGATCAAAAAAGAACTATGACCATTATTTTAGGTGATAATGACAAAGTTACTTGGTTTCATGGACTTGTTGAAACTCCCGAGCCAGGAGGAAAACCTACAGATGCTACTTATGGTAAAGACGGAATTCGTAAAGAAATACTGAAACGAGTAAAGTCGGTTGAAGAATATTGTAAAACCAGACCCAACAACAAAAAAGGTGACGGTTTAATTGTAATCATCAAACCTACTAAAAAATCAAACTATCGCAATTTAGTTGATATTTTAGATGAAATGGCGATTTGTTCAGTTCCTACTTATGCAATTGTAAATGAATTTTCTGATCCAGAAAAAGCATTAGCTGACAAACTAAATAATAATGCTCAGTCAGAGTAGATAAAAAATAGTCCTTATGAAATTAGACTTATTTAAAAAAGAATGGCTCGACATCGTTTTTGAAGGACGAAATAAAAGTTACGGCGCTTACGATTTACGTAAGAAAAACGTCAGTACTACCTTTCGTGCTTTATTGATTGGTGCAGTAGTTTTTAGTTTAGCGGTAGCTACACCAAAAATAGCCGAGTTGTTTGCAGGTTTAGGTGCTGAAGAAGATGTGGCCTTAGATACTAAAATCACAACGATAAAATTACCACCTAAAGAACAACCAAAAGAGAATCTTCCACCGCCACCGCCACCGCCACCAAAAGTGGATCAGGTTAAATTTGTGAAACCAGTAGTTGCAAAAACGGAGGAAATTACAGAAGAGCCACCAAAGGTTGAAGAAATTAAAGATAAAAACTTAGGTAAAGAAGACATCAAAGGTGATCCAAATGCTGTTCTTACTGTTGAGCCACCAGGAAATGGTCCGCCACAACAAGAAGTAGTAGAAGTGGATAATGGTTTATACAATTCTGCAGGTGTAGAAGTAAAACCAGAATACCCAGGTGGAATAGATAAATTCTATAAATACGTACAGAATAATTTTGAACAACCTGAAGATGAAGGTTTTCCTGGAGGTCGTTTAATTGTTTCTTTTGTAGTGGAAAAAGATGGTTCATTAACTGATATTAGAGTACGAGATATCGGATATGGAACTAAAGCTGCTGCAGAGAAGTTATTAAGAAAATGCCCAAAATGGACACCTGCAGAACAGAATGGTAAGAAAGTAAGATGTTCATATACGTTGCCAATTTTGCTTCAAGCAAATTCTGATTAATGATTCAGAAAATTAAAAATAGTTTTATGGAGAAATCGCTTAAAGAGCGATTTCTTCTATTTATAGGGATTTTGTTCTTTTTGATATATTTAACATTTGGTTTACTTATCATTTTTTGGGATAATTTACCTTTACAAATGCCATTTGCTTACCGATTAGCTCTAGGGTTAATCATGATTGTGTATGCTTTTATTCGCTTTATTCGTTTTTTCAAATCAAACAGTCCAGAATGAAAAAGAATTTCAAATATATAGCTTTAGTTCTTGTTGTGATTGTTGCAGTTGTTTTTGCATGCAATAAAAAGAATGAGCAAAAAGAGACCATAATTGAAGGTTCTATTTCGATTTTGGTAGACGAGTCACTTACTCCTATAATTGAAGATCAAGTAGCCGTTTTTGAAAATAGTTATGATGCAAAAGTCAAATTGATTTCACAATCAGAGAAAGAAGCTATTGTTTCGCTTTCAAAGGGAATTGCAAATGTGATTGTTTTGCCCAGAAAATTGACGGCAAATGAAGAAACTATGTTTTCGTCAAAAAAAATTACACCTAGAACAACACCTTTTGCTCGTGATGCGATTGCACTCATATCCAATAAAAAATCAAATGATACGTTAATTAGTGTTGACGAAATCATTCAGTTTTTGAAAGGAACAAAAAATAAGATTAAAGGATTAGTATTCGATAACCCGAATTCAAGTAGTGCTCAATACATGTTGCGATTAGCTGGAATAAGCGAATTGCCACAACAAAATGTATTTTCATTTAAAACCAACGAAGAAGTAATCAAATATGTAGCTTCAAACGACGGAATGATTGGTGTAGTTGGAATCAATTGGATTGTTCAGCCTTCACCTGAAATGATAGAAAGTGTTGATGAAGTAACTGTTTTAAGTGTCAAATCAAAAGCTTCAGCAAATTACTTTTCTCCAAGTCAGGAGAACATCGCAACGGGCGATTATCCTTTGGCACGTGATTTGTATATTATCAATTGTCAAGGATACGAAGGACTCGGAATGGGCTTTGGTTCATTCATAACTGGAGAAATTGGTCAACGAATCATTTTAAAATCAGGTTTAGCTCCGGTTCGTGTTCCAAGCCGAAATATTAGAATAAAAAACAATTAGAAATTAAATACAAACACCATGAATAAATTAAAGATTTTCAGCATTGCAATTATAGCGGCGACAACATCTTTCAGTTATGCACAAGATGTCGAAGCAGCAAAAAAAATAATTGATGCTGAGCAGTATGAAAAGGCAAAATCAATGTTAAAAGGAATTTTACAAGCCAAACCTTCGAGCGGTAAAGCAGCATTTTTACTTGGAACTATTTACTTAAAGCAAAATAGCGAAGATTCAGCTAAAATATATTTTGATAAAGGATTAGCAGCTGCCGATGAAGCACGTTTCAATTCGATTGGTTTAGGTCAGTTGGATTTGAATAACGGAAATGCTAGCGATGCAAAAGCGAAATTTGATGGTGTAACCAGTAGTCTAAAAAAGAAAGATTTTGAAGAGTTGGTATACATTGCTCAAGCGTACATCAATGCTGAAAAACCCGATTTTAAAGCAGCAATCGCATTAATGGAGAAAGCTAAAACTATCAATCCAAAGTCAGCCGAAATTTTCCTAACTCTAGGAGATGCTTATTACGGAGATAAAAGTCAAAACGAAGCCTATTCTGCTTACCGTTCAGCCTATCAATTAGATCCGTCAATGATTCGCGCTAAAATGCAATTGGGAGTTTTATTAAAAGGCGCAAAAGCCTACACAGAAGCGATTAAAGCCTATGACGAAGTGGCGAAGTTAAATCCGAATTACGGTCCAGTATACAGAGAGTTTGCTGAAACCTATTACTATTGGGCAAACAATCAACCAAAAACGTATACTGAAAACATCGGTAAAGCGTTGTCAAACTACGAAAAATATATGAGTTTGACCGACTATTCATTGTCATCTCGTATGCGTCATGCCGACTTCTTAATCTTGGCTAGAGACTATAAAGCATTGGAAATCGAAGCCAATGAAATGAAAAGATTAGACAAAGTAAACCCTAGAATTTTACGTTATTTAGGATATGCTTCATATGAAAACGGTAACAATGATAATGCTATCAGCTCGTTGAATGAGTTCATCGCTAAAGGTTCAAATAAAATTATCGGTGGTGATTACTATTATTTAGGATTGGCTCAAATTAAAAAGTCAGCCAATGTCGAGACTAAAGTAGTGGATGAAGCCTTAAAAACAGCGGGTGTTGATAACCTTAAAAAGGGAATCGAAATGTCAAGTTCTTTGGCCAATGCGTTAAACGAAGTTGGTAAAGAGTATTTCACCAATAAGTTCTATGCGATTGCTCAGTCTGTATTTGAAGTGGCAATTTCTAATCCAGAATCTAAAAATTATTTAGAAGATAATGTATATTATGCTTTATGTGTGATCACTAACAACAGAGGAAAAGACGCTACAACACTAGACACCGTTTCTCTTGAAAAAGCGAATACAGCAATGGACAATGTAATCACTGCTACTCCAAATTATCAAGAAGCGTATTTGTACAAAGCACGAATCAACAACACTTTGTCTAAAGATGATGTAATGGCTGCCAATTATCAAAAGTATATTGAGTTAACGGAAGCAAAAGGTGCTGAAGAAGTGACTAAAAACAAAGCCAAAATGACTGAGTCATTCAACAATATGGCCGCTTTTTACGCCACAAGTGATAAGCCAAAAGCAATCGAACTACTTAACAGAACTATTGCTTTAGATCCTACAAATGCCTACGCATTGGACGCTTTAAAAACACTGAAATAAAATTATCTTATACAATAGAAACCGACTCTCAATGGGTCGGTTTTTTTTGTGACAAATGTTAAATTTTGTAAGAATAGTTGTCTAATTATAATAAACCTACCGAATAAGAGTTATACTACAAAACTAAACCAAAATTTTATGCCTAAATCAGTATACGCAGTTGTTTTCTTTCTTTTTATATCACAATTATTTTCACAAAGCACGATCAGTCTCAAGGGTAAAGTCATCGACGAATCCACCAAATTGCCCATAGAATCTGCAACCGTTTATTTATCGAAAGCCAAAGACTCTTCCGTGGTAGATTATACCATCACCGACAAATTTGGAAAGTTTGATTTCAAAATCAAAAAACTCAACTATCCTGTATATCTGAAAATTTCTTACGTAACCTATGAAGACCATAAAATAAATCTTCAAAAAGTTGAATCGGATACCGATTTCGGTACGATTGATCTCAAAATTTCTGTTACTAATTTGGATGAAGTAGTAGTAAAAAGAGAGATTCCTCCCATCCGAATTAAAAAAGACACGCTTGAATTCAATGCTTCTTCGTTTAAAGTACGTCCCGATGCCAACGTAGAAACGTTATTAAAACAATTACCTGGAGTCGAAATTGATTCCGATGGTAAAATTACAGTTAACGGAAAAGAAGTGAATCAGATTTTAGTCAACGGAAAACCTTTTTTCGATAAAGACGGAAAAGTAGCTCTTCAAAATTTGCCTTCCGACATCATCAATAAAGTACAAGTTACCGATACTAAAACCACCAAAGAAGAAAAAACAGGTCAAGCCGCAAGTTCTAACAATGCCAGTATTAACCTGACCATCGATGAAGATAAAAACAAAGGTTTTTTCGGAAAATTTATGGGCGGTTATGGTACGGATGAACGCTACGAAAGCAGTACACTCGTCAATTATTTTAAAAACAAACGAAAGATCAGTGTTTTGGCTTCGTCCAACAACATCAATTCGACCGGATTTTCAATGGACGAAGTGTTTGACAATATGGGCGGCGGACGAAACAGAAGCGTTTGGTTCAACGATAACGGTTCGTTTGGAATCAACGGTAGAAGTTTCGGAAGCGGTCGCGGTATCACGCAATCCAATTTAGTCGGAATTAATTATGCCGATGAATGGTCCAAAAAAACAGAAGCATCCGTAAGTTATTTTTATTCAGGTGCTAATTCTAAAAACGACAACCGAACTAACGTCATCAACTTTTTACCTTCGGGAAATTTCATGACCAATTCGACTTCCAATTCCAACGAAGATCGATACGTACACAATGCGGCTTCTGAAATTGAATTTAAAATTGATTCTACCGCATCCATCGTAATTGAACCCAATTTCACCAAGTCGAATAACAAAAACAGAGTAGTTTCGGCACAATCGTCTTTTGATGCTGCGAACGCGTTATTGAACGAAAGTAATTCCGATAATTTTTACGAAAATGACTCCAATAGTTTTAAAAACACGTTGTCGTTTTCTAAATCATTCAAACGAAAAGGTAAATTCTTAAGTGTGGTTTTTGACAACGAAAACGCAACTACAAACGAAGACGAATTCACGCAATCCAACACCATTTTTTATCAAGATGCGATTCCAGATGACAATCGAAATCAAGCCAATTTCTCCAAAAATAAGAAGACGGCGTTTCGAACGGAACTCGAATTTACACAACCCATTACCGATTCGTTAAGCGTCAAATTGGGATTGGAACACCGATACGATAAAAATGCAGACACCCGAAATTCATTCGACTTTGACGGTTCGAGTCAAACGTATTCAGTATTCAATGACGTATTATCCAACACGTTTAATTCGTTGGAAAAAGTGGTAACGCCCTACACTGCATTGCAAATCACGAAGAAAGATATCAATTTTAATGTGAGTTTGGGAACAACAATTCTTGATTTCAAAGCCGATTCTAATTACTTAAACGTCGCAACTAGTTATGCCAAAGACTATATGCTGCCGTATGTGAATGCGTATGGAAATTACCGCTTTACGAAGTCTAAAAACTTATGGGTGAATTATAGTTATTCCTACGACGTGCCGACCGCACGGCAAGTTCTTCCGGTAGAAGATTTGGCCAATCCGCTGAATACGATTATTGGAAATCCAAACGTCGATTTGAACAAAAACCATTGGTTTAATTTCTCGTTCCGCGACTTTGATTATGCGACACGCTCGGGTTACGGAATCTATTCAGGTGGAAATTTATACGACAATCAAGTCGTTTCGTCGGTTACTTTCGACGACAACAGAAAACGAACTACAACCTATGCAAATGTTACGGGAACTTATAATGGATGGTTAGGTGTCTATTGGAATAAATCCTTTAAAAAAGAATCGCATAAATTCAGATTGGAAACTCGATTGAACAGTAACTTCGGACTCTCAAAAGGATTCACCGACGGACAATTGTATGAAGCCAAATCCAGAAGTATTTCACCTAGAGTAAACTTTTCGTATGATTATGGCGAATTGCTAACGGTAAATCCGTCGTATAATTACAATTACAATACAACCAACTACACCAATTTTGTGGTCGAATCGGCATCTGCTTTCACACATCGTTTTAATCTGCAAGTAACGAGTTACTGGCCTAAAAAATGGGTGTTTGGAAATGATTTTGGCTATACGTATAATTCAAACATCGCAGACGGATTTAAAAAAGATTTCTATTTGTGGAACACCAGTTTGTCCTACGGGTTTTTTGATAAAAAATTACTGGCAAAAGTTAAAGTATATGATATGTTGAATCAGAATCAAAATGCCACGCGAAGCATTAGCGCAACTTCCATTAGGGATGAAGAAAATGTAGTGCTCAAGCGCTACGCCATGTTTTCATTAACCTATAAAATTGAAAAATTTGCCGGCAAAGAAAAAAAAGGCGGAGGAATGATGTTCTATTAATAAATAAAAAAACGCCTTTCGTATTGAAAGGCGTTTTTTTTGCAATATAGTTTATGCTAAATGTGTTTTCATTTACCGACAACCGACAACCGACAACCGACAACCGACAACCGACAACCGACAACCGACAACCGACAACCGACAACCGACAACCGACCTACCAACTTCCACCCGCGCCACCGCCAGAAAATCCGCCGCCGCCGAAGCCGCCGCCAAATCCTCCGCCACCGCCAGAAGAGCCGCCAAATCCGCCACCAAAACTACCGCCGCCGCTACTTCTTCCCATATTACTCAAAATAATGATGTCGAGCAGACTCGTTCCATTTCCAGAACTTCCGCCTGAGTTTCCACCTTTGTTTTTAGATGCAATGAAGATGATAACGATAAAAATAATAACGAAAACTAGTATAGGTAGCCAACTGCCTTCATCGTTATCTTTGATGCGTTCGCCTTTGTATTTTCCGGCAAAAACTTTAATGATTTCGTCAGTTCCTTTGTCTAAACCATTGTAATAACTTCCGGCTTTGAATTCCGGAATAATTACATTTCGGATAATTTCTCCATTTATTCCTGCGGTCAATCGATCCTCTAAACCGTAACCTGGAGAAATCCAAATATCTCGTTCTTGTGCAGCTAATAAAATTAAAACACCGTTGTCTTCTTTGGATTGACCAATTCCCCATTCTTGTGCCCACTTTGGAGTTAAAATTCCGATGTCTTCGCCGTTAACTGTTGTCACAGTTATTATCACTATTTGTGTCGTCGTCGAATCGGAATACCGAACCAGTTTTTCTTCTAATTGCTTTTCCTCTGATTCAGAAAGCAATTTGCCATAGTCGTACACAGAAGTTTGAAAACTAGGTTTTTTAGGAATGTTAAACTGAGCAAAACCCAATTGATGCAATAGGAACAGCGCAATAAAGATGATGAGACGCGTCAGTTTTATAATAAGTTGTATCATTCTCCTTTGGATATTTCGTTGGAAAGTTCGTCGGTATCATCACTTTCAAAAGGAAAATACTTTTTAAGTTGTTCACCTGCATTGTGAATTCCGTCTACTAAGGCTTGCTTGTTTCGCCCATTTACGAAATGGTCCAGCATAATGTCTTTGGTGCAATTCCAAAAATCGTCGGCCACTTTTTCGTTGATGCCTTTGTCGCCATAAATCGCAAATTGTCTGCTTTTCACCGCTACATAAATAATCACGCCATTTCGAAGTTGCGTTGTATCCATTTCTAATTCGTGGAATACTTCCACAGCTCGTTGCATCGGAGCTATGGAAGTTTCTTTTTCTATATGCACGCGAATTTCACCCGAAGTATTTTTTTCGGCCAAACGAATGGCAGCTACTATTTCAGCTTCTTCGTCTTTGGTTAAAAAATCTTCTACTTTCGACATTATTTTGCTTCTTCTTTTTTATCGAAATTGAATTCTACATCTACTGGTTTTTCAGCACCAGCAACAGCATCAAAGTATGGTTTTTCTTTATATTCACCCAAAAACCAGCTGTTTGGCATTTTCAAAACGTAGTTGTTGTAGTTTTTAACAGCTTCGTTAAAACGAGTTCTCGCCGTTAAAATCTGATTTTCGGTGCTGGCCAATTCGTCTTGTAATTTCAAGAAATTTTGGTTGGCTTTTAAATCAGGATATTGCTCAACAGTAACTAATAATCGCGATAACGAACTGTTCAAATTTCCTTGTGCTTGGTTGAATTGAGTCAATTGCTCCGGAGTCATATTGGTTGGGTCAATTTTCACCGCAGTAGCTTGAGAACGCGCTTGGATTACTGCTTCTAAAGTTGATTTTTCAAAATCAGCCGAACCTTGAACTGTTTTTACTAAATTTCCAATTAAGTCATTTCTTCTTTGGTACGATGTTTCAACATTTCCCCATTCTTTATTCACTTCTTGGTTTACGACCAAAGCGCCATTTTTAATTCCCATGTACCACATGAAGCCAATCACTAAAAGACCAACGATGATTATTACAGGCAAAAATTTTCTCATAGTTTCTATTGTTTTAAGGTTTATTTATTTTTTAATATGAATTTGTTTCAGATGCTTTGTAAGGTTAATTTGCTATTCTTTTTCGACCCCAAACTAAGTAGCCAATTCCGGCAAAAAAGGAAAAAAGAAGCATGCCAACCGTCCACAAGAATTTTTCGGCACCGTCAATTTTGTTGGATTTATAAATTTCGGTTAGTGCTAAAAAGATAAACGCCACTAAGGCTATGATTCCCAAAATCATTACCATTTGAGAAAAAGCAATGTGAGTAAGTTTCATCATAGCACCGACTATAGTCAAAATAAAGTAAGCAAAAAATGCGAATTTCAGATTGTCTTTCATCTTATAAATGGTTTTTAATATTTAGTAATTCCGCTTTAATTCCTTCCAATTTCGTAATAATTTCAAACGTATCCATCGTCTTTTTCTGGCCTTCTTTTAAATGGGTTTTCGCACCGTCCAAGGTAAATCCACGTTCCTTTACCAAATGATAAATCAATTGCAAATTTTTCACGTCTTCTTGCGTAAACATACGGTTACCTTTGGCATTTTTCTTGGGTTTTAGAATGTCAAATTCTTTGTCCCAAAACCGAATTAAAGACGCGTTCACATCAAAAGCAGTGGCCACTTCACCAATACTAAAATACCGTTTGTCTTTTGAAAGTTCTATATGCATGATATTAATTTGTTTTTTAATTTTGAACACTGAACACTGAACACTGAACACTGAACACTGAGCACTGAACACCGAACACTAATCCAGCGACTGATTCTCCTGATTCGCAATCTTCGCAATCACAACGTATTCTTCCGCCGAAATCGTTCCGTAGTAAAAATTAATAGGATTCACAGGTTGCCCGTTTTTGTGGACTTCATAATGCAAATGCGCAGCCTGACTTCTTCCCGTGCTTCCCACATAACCAATCACATCGCCGCGTTTTACTTTTTGACCCGCACGCACATTGTATTTACTCAAATGGGCATACAATGTCATGTATCCAAATCCGTGTCCAATTTCAATATGATTTCCATAACCCGAAAGCGAGTTGTCTGCTTTTTGCACCACGCCATCGCCCGTTGCGTAAATTGGAGTTCCAGTCGAAGCCGTAAAATCCATTCCTTGATGCATTTTTTTTACTTTGGTAAATGGGTCACTTCGGTAACCAAAACCCGAGGCCATGCGTTTTAAATCTTCGTTTTTCACGGGTTGTATAGCCGGAATAGCCGATAGTAATTTGTCTTTCGCCATTGCCAATTTTAAAATTTCATCCAGCGATTTCGATTGTACCACCAATTGCTTTTTCAAGGCATCTACCTTTTTCATCGTGCTGATGACCAAATCTGAATTATTAAAACCTTCGAGTTCTTTGTATCGCTTTTTGTTGATGCCTTCTTTTCGTTCTTCCAACGAAATCGGCGAAGCATTAAAATAAGCGCGGTACAAATTATCATCCCGATCTTCCAAAGCTGTCATCACTTCATTCAACTGATCAATTTCTTTGTTCAAAATCGCATAATTCAATTTCATCGTCTCCAATTCGCGACCCTGAATCTTATCTCTCGGCGTTTCCAAAAAGGGAACGTTCATAAAAAGCACAAAACACAAAAAACCAAAAAGTGCAGAGGCAAGTAAAAAAAGCGCGACATAAGCTAGTTTTTTCGACTTTTTAGTCTTTATTTTTCGATACGCTAAACTTTCGGAGTCGAAATAATACTTTACTTTTTTCGCCATCTTTTATTTTATACTATTTTTGTGCGAGTTTTAAGAATAACAATGGTTATACGAACAAATTTAAGAAATGTTTCAAACTAATTCTAATTTATTTTTTTGAAGCAGCTATCTTAGCTTTTTTTAGTAATCGTGTCCCGCTTTCCGTTGCAATCTTTTTTGTTCTGTCACCCTGAGCGCAGTCGAAGGGCTTTTAAACAAAAAAGGATTTCCACTACAATCGGGGCTAGTCAAGAAACCCTAAAGTTCAATCTAATTTTCTAAAGATCTAAAATCACTGTAAGGACAAGTCGCGACTTGTCCCTTCAAAAACTAAAAATAAATAATGAAATCACAAGACATTCGTAAACAGTTTTTACAATTCTTCGAAAGCAACGGACACTTAATTGTTCCGTCGGCGCCCATCGTGCTCAAAGACGATCCAACCCTGATGTTCAACAATTCGGGTATGGCGCAATTCAAAGAATACTTTTTAGGAAACGGAACGCCTAAAAATCCACGAATAGCCGATACGCAAAAATGTCTTCGTGTTTCAGGAAAGCACAACGATTTAGAAGATGTAGGTTTTGATACCTATCACCATACCATGTTCGAAATGCTCGGCAACTGGTCGTTTGGCGATTATTTCAAAAAAGAAGCGATCAATTGGGCTTGGCAATTATTAACTGAAGTGTACAAAATCCCAAAAGAGAATTTATACGTTTCCGTTTTCGAAGGAAATCCAGAAGAAAATGTGCCCTTCGATCAAGAAGCATGGGACATCTGGAAAAGCCTCATCGACGAAGACCGCATCATCCTCGGAAATAAAAAAGACAATTTTTGGGAAATGGGCGATCAAGGTCCGTGTGGTCCATGTTCTGAAATTCACGTTGATTTACGCACCGAAGCAGAAAAAGCGCAAGTGTCTGGAAAAAGTTTGGTCAACAACGATCATCCGCAAGTAGTCGAAATCTGGAACAACGTGTTCATGGAATTCAACCGCAAAGCCGATGGTTCACTCGAAAAATTACCTGCGCAACATGTCGATACCGGAATGGGATTTGAGCGTTTGTGTATGGCGTTACAAGGAAAAACATCGAATTATGATACCGATGTTTTTACACCGCTGATTGAAAAAGTAGAACAAATTACAGGTTTAAAATACACTTCAGACGAATTTAAAAATAGATCTGAAAAGCAAAACAAAACCAACATCGCCATCCGTGTTATAGTCGATCACGTGCGTGCCGTAGCGTTTGCGATAGCCGACGGGCAATTGCCATCGAACACTGGCGCAGGTTATGTGATTCGTAGAATTTTACGTCGTGCGATTCGTTACGGATTCACGTTCTTAAACACCAAAGAACCGTTTATTAATAAGTTAGTTGAAGTATTGGCCAATCAAATGGGTGAATTCTTCCCTGAAATAAAATCGCAACAACAATTAGTTACCAATGTGATTCGCGAAGAAGAAGCGTCGTTTTTACGTACGTTAGATCAAGGATTACAATTGTTAGAAAACGTGGTAGCACAAACTTCAGGTAATGAAGTTTCCGGCGAAAAAGTATTCGAATTGTACGATACGTTTGGTTTCCCAAAAGATTTAACGGCCTTAATTTTAAAAGAAAAAGGTTATACGTATAACGAAACCGAATTTGAATCGGAATTGCAAAAACAAAAAGCGCGTTCACGTGCGGCATCCGAAGTTTCAACCGAAGATTGGTCGGTGTTGATTCCGGGCAATGTCGAAACATTTGTTGGTTACGACCAAACGGAGAACGATGTCAAAATCACGCGCATCCGTAAAGTAGATTCGAAAAAAGACGGGATTTTATACCAAATCGTGTTGGATAACACGCCGTTTTATCCTGAAGGCGGTGGACAAGTGGGCGATAAAGGAACCTTGGTTTCTGCCAACGAAATCATCGAAATCATCGACACTAAAAAAGAAAACAACTTAATATTACATTTTGCCAAACAACTTCCCGAAAATGTGGAAGCTAGTTTTGTGGCTAAAGTAAACACCGATTTACGAACTTCGACGTCTAAAAATCACACGGCAACACACTTGATGCATCTGGCGTTGCGAAGTGTTTTGGGAACGCATGTGGAACAAAAAGGTTCGTTGGTAAACCCAAATTACTTGCGTTTCGACTTCTCGCATTTTTCAAAAGTAACCGACGAAGAAATTCAGAAAGTAGAAGCGTTTGTCAATGCGCGAATTGAAGAACAATTACAATTGGTAGAACACAGAAATATTCCGATTCAGCAAGCGATGGCACAAGGTGCGATGGCATTATTTGGCGAAAAATACGGCGATAGCGTTCGTATGATTGAGTTTGGAGACAGTAAAGAATTATGTGGTGGAATTCACGTGAAAAACACAGCAGATATCTGGCATTTCAAAATCATTTCGGAAGGCGCAGTGGCAGCTGGAATCCGTCGTGTAGAAGCGATAACGGGTGATGCAGTGAAGAATTTCTATCACAATCAAGAAATAACCTTAGCTGAAATTAAGGAAACGTTGAAAAATCCACAAGATATTTTAAAATCGGTGGCATCTTTACAAGACGATAATGCGAAGTTGAAAAAACAAATTGAGCAGTTGTTGAAAGAAAAAGTAGACGGATTGAAAAATGCGTTAATGTCTGATTTTCAAGAACTAAACGGAATCAACTTTTTAGCTAAACAAGTCGATTTGTCGATGAGTTCAACCAAAGATTTGGCACAAGCCATCGGAAGTTCGAAGCCCAATTCGTTTGTGTTTTTAGCTTCAGTGGAAGATAATGCGCCGAATATTCACTGTTATATTTCAAAAGAATTGGTGGCAGAAAAATCACTAAACGCCGGAAATGTAATCAGAGAATTAGGAAAATACATCGACGGAAATGGCGGCGGACAACCTTTCTTTGCTTCTGGAAAAGGGAAAAATGTTTCGGGAATCAAAGAAGCGTTAGAAAAAGTGGTTGATTTTGTGAAGTAGTTTTTACTAACTATTTAGCAACACAGATTTTAAAAATTTCTATAATTTCTAAAATCTGTGTTGCTTTTTTTTATCTCAGAGCAGTTATTTTCTTTCCCCAATCTGCTGTCTCCACATTGCGTAATACAATCCTTTTTCCGACAATAAATCGTCGTGTTTGCCTTGCTCGATGATTTTTCCTTGCTCCAACACAAAGATTTTATCCGCATGCATGATGGTAGAAAGTCGGTGTGCAATTAAAACCGTGATTCGATTCGTATCGGAAATGGTTCGAATTGTAGAATTGATTTCTTCTTCCGTAATCGAATCCAAAGCCGAGGTTGCTTCGTCAAAAATCAATAAATTCGGATTGCGCAAGATTGCTCGAGCAATAGAAAGTCGTTGCTTCTCTCCACCCGAAACTTTAATTCCGCCTTCACCAATAGTAGAATTTAGTCCGTCGTGAGCTCGTGCCAACAATTTGTCGCAACTCGATCTTTTTAACGCATCGTACAATTCTTCATCCGTAGCCGTTGGTTTTACAAATAATAAGTTTTCACGAATCGTTCCCGAAAACAATTGGGCGTCTTGAGTGACAAATCCGAGTTGCTGACGCAGTTCCAATAAATCGACTTCGGTTGAATTGATCGAATTGTACAACACTTTGCCTTCAGCGGGCGGATACAATCCTACTAATAGTTTTACTAAACTCGTTTTTCCCGCGCCAGACGGACCAACAAATGCCACGGTTTCGCCTTTTTTGATGTGGAAATTAATGTTTTCTACCGCCGGATGTTTAGCGCTTTTGTGTTTGAAACTCACGTTAGAAAACTCTAAATCTTCAATTTTACCCATTGATTTTGGACTTTTCGGTCGGAATTCTGGTGTAGCATTCAGTAGTCGTTCGAAGTTTTCCATCGATACTTTCGTTTCGTTTCGAACAATGATGAACGCACTCAACTCCTGCAACGGACCAAAAATAAAGAAGGTGAAGAATACCATGGTTAACAAGTCGCCGACGAGTATTTTATCGCCAAAAAGAAAATAATACAACGCAAAAATCACGCAGGTTCTCATAAAGTGAACCGTTGTTCCTTGTATAAAACTCAAACTTCGGATGAAGCGAATTTTTTGCAATTCTAGACCTAAAATTTTAATCGTATTGGTGTTCAATCGCTCTTCTTCTTGCTTGGTCAATCCCAAACTTTTTACCAATTCGATGTTGCGCAAACTTTCGGTTGTCGATCCGGCTAGCGAATTGGTTTGAGTAACAATTCGGCGTGAAATCACCTTAATTTTTTTGCCTAAAAACGAACTCACAAACGCGATAATCGGTGCGGTTACTAGGAAAATAAATGAGATGCGGTAGTCAATTCGGGCGATGTAAATAATCACAAAAACAAATCCTACTACGGTTTGGAAAATCAACGAAATTGATAAGGTAATGAGTTTTTCTGAATCGGTTCTGACTTTCTGCAGCTGACTTAATGTTTCGCCACTGCGTTGGTCTTCAAAATCTTCGTACGGTAAATCCAACGATTTTTTAATTCCGTCGGTATACATTTCGGCACCCGTGCGCTGAATTACGATATTGGTAAAATAATCTTGAAAGTTTTTGGCCAAACGCGAAACCATCGCGGCACCGAGTGAAAGCAGTAACCAAAACCCAACGGCTTTGATAAATCCCATTTCGTTTCCTTTGTATTTGTCAATATTAACACCGCAATCCTGCATCAGTTTACCCGTGATGATTGAATCACTTAAACTGAAACAAATGTTGATGGTAGCCATAATCAAGGCGATAAAGAGGAGCAGTTTATGCTGTTTTATGTAGGAGTAGAGTAATTTCATGGTTGTTTTTTTGAAGTGCAAAAATAAGTAATAATTAGTGGTTGGAAAGGGTTTAACAATTTATTACGATTAGTTTGGTTTTGCCACGAATGCATGAATTTCAAACTTGGCCAATGAGAATCAATTATTGTCAAAGACTTTACACGAATTGCATTTAAAAACGATTTTATCTTTTATTAGTGAATTCGTGGCTACAATCACAATGAAAAATATCCAATTCAATTTTGTATTTTTGAATACCAATCCCTAGCACATGAATTTCACTACAGCAGTTCCGTTACAAAAATCAAATTTTCCAATAAACTACAACTCTAAAATAGTTTCATTAGGTTCCTGTTTTGCTGAGAATATGGGAGAAAAATTCGATTATTTTAAATTTGAAACGACGACTAATCCGTTTGGGATTATTTTCAATACGGTTTCTATTGAGCGATTGATTCACCGTGCGGCACATCACTTGGAATATGTAGAAGAAGATGTCTTTTACCACAACGAAAGTTGGCATTGCTTTGAAGTCCATTCGGATTTGAACGATTCCAGTAAGGAACTTTTGGTTTCCAAACTCAATCGCTTATTGCATCAATTTCGGATTCAATTGGAAGAAGCGACGCATATCATTTTTACGTATGGCACTTCGTGGGTATACCGCAATAAATCATCCAACCAAATGGTTGCCAATTGCCATAAAGTGCCACAAAGTCAATTTGAAAAAGAATTATTGTCCATCGAAACCACCAAGCAATCGATTCAGAATTCAGTCGAATTGATTCAAAGCATTAATCCCAATTGTACTTTTATTTTTACGATTTCACCCGTTCGTCATATCAAAGACGGTTTTACAGAAAACCAACGTAGCAAAGCCCACTTAATTTCTGCTTTACATACTTCAATCTCCCAACTTCCATCTTCCAACTACTTCCCAAGTTACGAAATCATGATGGACGAACTTCGCGATTACCGTTTTTACGCCGATGATTTATTGCATCCCAGCCAGTCGGCCATCGATTTTATTTGGATTAAATTCTTTGAAAATTTTGTTTCTGAAACCGAATTTGCGCTTATGAATCAAGTCTGCGAAATTCAACGCGCCTTGAAACACCGACCGTTCAATCCCAATTCTGAAAGCCATCAGAAATTCCTGAGTAATCTCAACCAAAAGATTCAAAAGATTCAGGAACAACACCCATTTATTCAGTTTGAAGTGGTTTAAATTTTTTGCATTTAAGCGAAAATTTAGGATTTTGTAACCAATTGAAGTCTTTTTTTTAGATGCATAGCAGAGCTACGCTTCGAAAAAAGGCAAAAATTGGGTGCAAAGGACAAATTTTTAGCAAATGGAAAAAGTTCAAACCACTTCATTAATTAAAATACGAATTTTTACGTATTTCCTTCCCTTCGTTTAAGCTATAAGTTTGCCTTGTAACTTAAACTAATTCGTCATGCAAATTATTAAACTGGTTTTTGGATTAACTTTTTTATTGCTCATTTCTCCTGTTGTAAACGCACAACGACCTGTACTAACCGATGAAGAAGTGGTAACTGAAACGGTAACCAAAGAAATCGATGAGCTATTCCAATCGACTGAATTCACCAAAAAGAAAGCCAAAAAATACGCCGATGTAAAAGGCACCATGGTCATTGATGTAGGTGTAGTTCAAAACGGAAAAGTGTCCACCTTCTTTAAAGTAGACAGCGACATCAAAAACATCGACTTCATCAATTTTATGTCGGATTACATTTTGAATCATAAGTTTCAATTCAAATTACAAAAACAACAGCGGTATAAAATTCGGTATACCATTACTTTTTAAATCAATCTCTAATTATATAACTAGGATGTCGGGCTTGCTCGAATTCAAAAAACTAAAACTAAGATGAATAAAAAACTATCAATTTTTATGTTAACCATCACGATGCTGGTGGCCGTGCCTTCTTCGGCACAATTTGGAAAACTTTTAGACAAAGTGAAAGGCGGCGGAAAATCGGCCGGAAAAAAATCGGGTAATTTTTCTACCGTATGGGAATCAGAATTTGACAACAAAGCAACACGTTTGGCACTGAGTAGTGGTGATGGAACCTACATCATCGGAACCGATGACAATTCGGCTACCGTTTTGGATGCGTCGGGAAAGGTAATTTGGAGCGGTGATTACAAAAAAATCACGACTAACAAAACCAATAAATGTGAATACCAATACGTAATTTGGAAAGAAAAAGGCGGTTATCTGTTCTTGTTCGACGAACGAAAAATGGGTACCGATAGAGTGGCGGTGATTGACATTGCAACAGGACAAGAAATGTGGAATTCAGAACAATTTCAAAATTTATTGCCTAAAGGAACGAAGTCGGAAGACGGAGCGGATGAAGGTGAATTGGAAACCGTAAAATACATCTCTGAATTGGATTCGTTTCTCATCTCACAAAAAGCTTCGGTTATTTTAGTAAAAGCCAACACGGGTGAAAAAATCTGGGAAACCAACCGATTCAAAGGTGGCGTTGGAAAATATATTTACGATGCAAGCCGCAACGAAATCATCATGATCAACTTCAAACCAACTGCTTTAGGCGCTTTGTTTGCAGGTTTTAAAAATCAATTAGTAAAAATCAATGCTGCCAACGGCGATGTGTTGTGGGATGCAACTTTTATGGGAACCATCGAAAAAGAGTTGGTGACGCGTAGAGCCATTGTTGATTTATGGATAAAAGGTGATAAAATCTTTATGTATTTGAACGGATTGCAAGTGTACAACATCAATAACGGTCAGAAATTATGGGATGCGATTTATGAAAATGATATGGATGGCGGAAAAGGATTATTCTCCAACTCAGCTCAAAAGAAATACTACCGAACGATTGCGGATCCAGTTTTTACCGATGATGCGGTATATTTAGTAATGTTGGGAACCAGAGATCGAACCAAATATGTAGAGAAACACGACTTAGAATCGGGTAAGTTATTATGGGCTTCCGAAAAAATTACAGGTGCGTTCAGTATGCCAAATTTGTATAAAGCAGGCGGAAAAATAATGTTGCAAGTAGGAGGAAAAGTACAAGTTCAAGAATACCGTATGGAAACTCAAATGTCGCCTATGGGTGGAACTACGAAAGAACGTGTAGCTTATATTTACTGGGATTACAAAGCGCAGAAAAACGGAGTGTTGGCCATCGACGATAAAACAGGTCAAACGTCATGGCGTTCAGAAAAATTCGACAAACGCATCACCGATTTAATTATTCACGAAGACAAAACGGTTTTTGTTGGTGATGGAGATGAATTTTATGGATACGACATAGCTTCTGGAAATCAATTGTTCGATGTGAAACACAACGATGCAAAAGTTGGAAAAGCTTCAGACGTAATTGATTTCGGTGATAAAGTAGTAGTGCTTTCTGAAAAAGGATTGGCTTCGTACAACAAAAAAGACGGTTCACGAGTATATGCAACTGAGAAAATCAAAGGAGTAGATTTCTTCTACGACATCGAAGGAAATTATTACTTAAGAGATCAACGCAACAGCAAAAATATTATCTACGGAATTGACATGACCAACGGTGAAACCAAAGGATACGTTCAATCGAAAGGAAAAGGCGGAAGTCCGCGTTTCGGAAATGGTATCGACATTTCAGACGACGGTGAGTTCATCTTCGCGTTCAAAGGTAAAAAAGTAGAAAAAATTAAAGTGAATAATTAGAGGTTATTAGCTTTATTCGGGGTTGTTACTTTCGTGGTAGCAACCCTTTTTTAAATTAATTTTTGAAGTCGACTTCAGTATGAAAAAGCTTTATATTCTATGCTCTATATTCTTTATTCTTGTTTCTGCGGAAGCACAACAAGTACAATGGGCCAGTAAATTGATAAAATATTCGTCGGATTTGGGCGGAAAGCAATTCGGAATCAAACGTATTTTAGGTAAACCCGATGCGTTTCCTCAAGGCGGTTACAGTCCGAATGCGTGGACACCCAAAAATGCTCTTGACGGTAGAGAAATTGTCATTGTCGGATTTGAATCGCCACAAACCGTCAAGCAAGTGGCCATTTTTGAAAATCTAAATGCGGGTTGTGTGACCCGAATATGGGTTTCTACTGATGGCGAAAAATTTGAACCTGTTTGGGGAAGAAAACCCGATTACAAAACGCCCGTGTATCGCTCCACATTATCGCAAGATCGCAGTTATTATTTTGGCCGAAAAAGAAGAAAAATTCAGGATGTGCCCAATGTGTTCAATCCCGGAATCGAATATGCGATTTTAGAGAATGCTGCTTCGGGAGTCATCGCTGTAAAAGTCGAGTTCAGTTTTGCGCTATTGCCTGGACAAAAACAAATTGACGCCATTGGAATATCCGATTCAGCGCAACCCATCGAACCCAAAATCAATTCCCACAATCAATTGGAACAGTTGGCAACTGCCTTCGTTTTGGATTTAGGAAGCCCGAATTACAGTATTCCGTTTGTGCTGGCTTCCGAAAATAAATTGTTTGTGACGTTGTACGAAAACGAAAAAGAAATAATTCATTCGTTCACTCAAGTGAATAACAAATGGACGAATAAGAAAGTAGAAGATCAACTCAATTCGGGAAGATATTACAATTATGTTGACTATGCCGATGCCAATTTCATCCTAAAAGGTGGCATGACGTACACGCGTGGTTCAAATGAATGTGGTTTCGAACTCTTTGAAAATAAAAACGGAGTTTATCAATCATTTGGACAACTCAAAATTGCAGCGTTCAACAATTATGAGGATTACAGTGATGCTTCGATGACATCCGATTTAAAAGTCTTCGTAATGGCCATTGAAACCGATTTTACCCAAGGCGGAACCGATTTGTATTTTGCCCTTCGCAAAGACGACGGAACCTACGGCATGCTTCAAAATATGGGTAAAATAATTAATTCGGCTGCCGACGAATCAACGCCACATTTACTATCCGACGGGAAAACGCTTTTGTTTGCTTCAGACGGATTCAGTACGTTGGGAAACAAAGATATTTTTGTGTCGTACCGTTTGGATGATACTTGGAAAAACTGGAGTGAGCCAATAAATTTGGGAAGTAAAATCAATACCGCCAATTTCGACGGTCAGCCTTTTTATGATGAAAAAAGCGAAGTATTGTACTATTCAACTGCGGTAGATGGAGCGATTCAAATTATGAAGGTTGCTGTGCCGAAATCGGTGTTGACCAACTTAAAATAAAGTCCTATCTTCGTTGTCAAATAACACATCATGACACGACCAACTTCTCCTGAAACCGATGGCAATAATCCGATAACTCCATTGGTGCAAGCCTTGATGCGATCGAGCAAAATTACGTACCTCATTCTTTTTGCCGTCATTGCATTTTTGGTGTATCAATTACTTACCGTAAAAAAGGATACGTCTTCGGTCGAATATGACACAGCATTGATTCAGCAACAAATTAAAAATGTAGGGAAATTAGTGGTTACAGAAGGTCATTTTTCGGAAGTGATGACGTATAAAGACCAAAAAAAATACTTGGGTGATTTGATTACGTTTGATAAAAAAGCGCTCGTAATCATCAATGCCGATGTAACGGTGAGTTTCGATTTGAGCAAAGTCACCTATGATATTGATGCGAAAAATAAAATCGTAACCATCAAAAGCATACCCGAAGAAGAACTTAAAATCAGTCCCGACATCAAATACTATGATGTTGAACAAAGTTCGTTCAATGAATTTACCGGAAACGATTACAATAAAATCAATAAAATTGCCAAAGAAAATCTGGCCAAAAAAATAGAGAAGTCCACGTTAAAATCGAATGCAAAAAACCGATTGGTAAGCGAATTGTCTAAAATATTAATCGTCACCAATTCGATGGGCTGGAAACTAAAATACAATGGAGAAGAAGTCAAAACCGAACAATCTTTTTCAAATAATAAGAGTTAAATTTTTGTCAACGTGTTATTTGTACTGTTTTTTTCTATAATTTTAGCTTTCATTAACCCATAAAACCATTGATTATGAAGAAATTATTTAAGATTAAATCAATTAAACCAAATTTGTCAGGATATGAAAATATGGACAAAAAACAAATGAGAAAAATTATTGGAGGTAATCAATCTTCGGTTCAAGATGAGTCCAGAAGCTTCAATTCTATTATTCGATAACTAAAAAAATTAAAAAATGAAAGATCATACAACAAAAACAGAAACTACTAAATTTCAAGCTTTGGATAAAAAGCAGATGTGTAAAATTGCGGGCGGTGAAACTACACCACCTAAAGTTATTAATGTTGTAAATACAATTGTAGATGATTTAAACGGATTAATCAGATAAAAAAAGGAAACCATGAAAAAATCAGAAAAAAAAATAAACACATTAGAATTTCAAGTAATTGACAAAAAACAATTAAGAAAAATTGTTGGCGGAGAACAAACAGTTCAGGTAGATCAATCAAAATTGGATTCAGTTTTAAATTTAATTCGCTAAGAATCCGTTTTGATAATACGTCATTCTACGTATTGTAACATCAAAGTTATTAAATCAAATTTGTAGTTGATTTAATGACTTTTTTTTTATGATTTATATTCTGCTAATTCTAATTTTAGTATTGCTCTCGGTCATCTTTTATTTATTCATCCAAAACAATAAAATAAAAGATGAGCATTTGAACAATATAGCCCAATTACAAGGGATAATTTCTTCATTACATGCCAAACAACAGCAACTCAAAGAAAAAGTAGTCATTTCAACCGAATACAAATTGAATTACTCCAAAGACATGAAAGCGTTGGGTGATGAGGTGGTCGAACTTCAAAAAGTTTTTATCGATATCATTTCCAATACAAATTATAAGTAACTTTCGGCAATGTAATTCCAAATTTTATGGTTAAAAAAATACTATTGCTAGTGGTTCTTATCGTTTGTTCGTGTCAGAATAACGACAAGAATGTCAATCCGATTTCGCAACGTACCGAACGACAAAAACAAATTGCCAAATGGTACAATATAGCCCTCTCACTGCGCAACAAAAATCATTTTCCGATTCTGAATTATGCTGATAGTATTAAAAAATTTAGTGAAAAAGAAAATTTAGACTATCAAGCGTTGGCTTATATTTGTTACGGAACCTACTATAATGCAGTAAATAATGATAGTTTGTCGTTCAAAAACTATACCGCCGCTTTGCAGTTAGTGAATGTGACTAAAACCGATAGTTTACGTTCTATGGCTCATTGCGGATTGGGAAATTATTACAAACATACGGGTGATTATGTTAAAGGAACCAAGAATTTTTTAAAGGCATTGCAATTTTCTGAAAAGCAGAAAGACACCATGGACATTGCAGCAATTTACGCCAACTTAGGGCAATTGTATCTGCAAAAAGACGATCAAAAACAATCCAAACATTATTTACAACTCGCAAAAGAGCTTTTAAAAAACGATAAAGAACGATCGTCGTATCTAGTAACAATTCATACACTCGCCAACCTACACGGCATGAATGGTAATTTTGCCGAAGCATTGAAATTGGACGAAGAAGGCTTGAAGATATGCGAAAAGATAGAGTCAGACGATTTAAAAGCCACTTTTTTAGACAACAAAGCGAATTGCTTTATGTTTTCCAATCGATTGGACAGTGCCAAATATTATTTTAATGAATGTTTGAAACTGGATTTAATTAGTAAAAACGAAAAGCAAATTTCCGATTCATATGCTAATTTAGCGCAACTGGCTGTTTTTTCCAATAACTTTTCGGAGGTAAAATCGCTAACTGAAAAAAGTATTTCCATCGCTGAAAAGGTAAATTATCACCCGGGAATTGCCAAAAACTACAATCTGCTGATTGATTTTTACCAAAGAAAAGGCGATTTTAAAAGTGCGTATGAATATTCGCAAAAGTATCATTCGGTGTATCGAAGTTTGATTAATGACCGAAAAGAAACCGCGGCGGCCGAATTCAAAACCATATACGAAACCGAGAAAAAGGAAAAAGAACTGCTCATTTCTAAAGCCAAAATTGCAAAAAATGAGCTAGAAATAAAAAGGAAAAACACCCAATTTCAAATTTTAGCATTGGCTTCACTCGCCTTAATTGCCATTGGGTATTTGATTTATCGTCAGCAAAAACTCAAGAACAAACAACAAGAGCAAGAGTTTCAGTTGAAATCGGCCATTAAAGAAATTGAAAGTCAAAATCAGTTGCACGAGCAACGACTGACCATTTCGCGTGATTTGCACGACAACATTGGTGCGCAGCTCACGTTTGTGATTTCGTCGGTGGATAATTTGAAATTTGGGAATCAAATCAGTAATTCGAAAATTGTACATCAACTCACTAAAATCAGCGACTTCACCAAATCGACCATCATCGAATTACGCGATACGATTTGGGCGATGAATAAAAATGAATTTTCGTTTGAAGACTTGCGTTCGCGTATTTTCAACTTCATCGAAAAAGCAAAAATCGCCAAAGAAGACATAGAGTTCACTTTCAAAATCGATGAAACACTTTCAGAAGTTCGATTTTCATCGTTGGAAGGAATCAACATTTACCGAACTATTCAGGAAGCCATCAACAATGCGATAAAATATTCCAATGCGACCAAAATTTCGGTTGTAGTTAAATCGGTAAACGAAGAAATTGACATCGAAATCAACGATAATGGGAACGGGTTTGATGAAGAAACAACTGATTTCGGAAACGGAATTTCGAATATGAGAAAAAGAATTAGAGATAGTAATGGGGTTTTTTCGATTCATTCGGAAGTGGGCAAAGGAACAACGATTTCGATACAAATCAATAAAAAGCATGAATAGAATTACCGTCATACTTCTGCTTTTTTTTTCAATGGTTTGTAGCTCACAGACCAAAAAGTCTATTGATTCCATCAACCATATAAAGTATGAAATCATCGTCGAAAACAATGCGAAATTCTGTTCTATATTTAAGAAAAACGCCATCCATTGCAAAAAAATAAAGTACACATTAGGTGAAGCCGAAAGCTATAGTAATTTAAGTTTGGTCTCTTTTTTTAGTGGAAAATTCGAAGATAATTTCAAGTATTCGCTTCGTGCCATCGAATTGTATGAACAATTAGGTGACAACGAAAAATTGGCAAAAGAATACGGAGAAATGGGTTTCCGAATGAACAAAAGAAACCTCCAAAAAGCACTGTATTACATGCAAAAAGGAATGAAAATTTCTGAAAAACACAACTACAAAAAACCACTTTTAAGCATTTATAACAATTACGGAACGTTAAAACAGCAGCAAAAACAATTGGACAGTGCGCTGTATTTTTTTAGAAAATGTTTGACGATTAAACAAAGCATCAACGACAGTGTTGGAATTCCGTATAGCTTGAATAATATCGGTGAGATTTATCTCGAACGAAAGCAATTTAAAGATGCCAAAGAATTATTTGATCAAGCCTTGCAAATTCGAATTGCCCTCAACGACCAATACGGAATCGCAGATAACCTTGCGTATTTGGGCGATTTGAATCACGCTCAAAAAAACTATCCCGAAGCGATTAAAAATTACAACCAATCGTTGGAGATGAGTTTGAAGTACGGATTCAATAATTTGCTGCGACACAACTATAAAATGATTTCAGAATGTTATGAATTTTCAAACAATTCAGATGAAGCTTTAAAGGCGTATAAAAAGCATATTTTTTATAAAGACAGTATCTTAAACACCGAAACCAATTCGAAAATTGCTGAACTCGAAGTACAATTTGAAACGAATAAAAAGGAAAAACAACTATTAGAAAAAGAGATTGAAGTCAAGAACTCCAGAAATAAATTAATTGCAGTTTCGGCATTGGCGCTATTTATTGGTTTGGTTGGATTTCTCATTTACCGGCAGCAAAAACTCAAAAACAAACAACAAGAACAAGAATTCGAACTCAAATCGGCCATAGCCCAAATTGAAATGCAAAATCAATTGCAAGAGCAACGTCTTTCCATTTCACGTGATTTGCACGATAACATTGGTGCGCAACTTACTTTTGTAATTTCTTCGGTGGATAATTTGAAATTCGGAAATCAAATCGGCGATTCGAAAATTGTCCATCAGTTGACCAAAATCAGCGACTTCACCAAATCGACCATTATCGAATTGCGCGACACGATTTGGGCGATGAATAAAAATGAATTTTCGTTTGAAGACTTGCGTTCGCGTATTTTTAATTTTATCGAAAAAGCGAAAATTGCCAAAGAAGATATTGAGTTCAGTTTCAAAATTGATGCGACACTTTCCGACGTTCGATTTTCATCCTTACAAGGAATAAATATTTACCGAACCATTCAGGAAGCCATCAACAATGCGATGAAATATGCCGAAGCCGCAACCATTTCGGTTGATGTTGAAAAAATTGATGATCAAATCAAAATTGTGATTCAGGACGACGGAATTGGTTTTGATTTGAATGAGGTTGAAATAGGAAACGGAATTCAAAACATGAAGAAAAGAATGAGCGACGTTGGTGCCACATTTGAATTAATTTCTAAACAAAATAAAGGAACGATTGTAACCATTTTAATTGATTAAGATGAAAAAAATACTACTTTTTTGGATGATGATTTCATTTTCGTTGTCCGCTCAAAACACCGACAAAATGAGTTGTAGAGCCATCAATGATAAAGCGATGGAAATCTATTTGGCACAACCTGATGCGGCAGCCCAGCTTTTAGACAAAGCCGAAACCAAAGCCAAAGCATCCAATGATGACGAATTAATCGCCTTGACATTAAACAATAAAGCAATTCTGATGCGGATAAATGGCAAGTTTTTAGAGTCGAAAAGTGCGTCGTTACAAGTCATCAAAAAAGCAAAAGAACCACTCACCAAAGCATCGATTTACAATAATATCGGAGCGTGTAATCGTTCGTTAGGATTGTACGAAGAGTCGATAAAGCAGTATTTGAAAGCCTTAAAGATTTACGAATCAAACAAAGACCCAAAAAGACAAGCCACGGTAAATAACAATATTGGGATGGTTTTTAGTTCGTTGGAACAGTTTGATAAAGCCAAGATCTATCACAAAAAAGCCTTGCAATTGTTCAGTCAAATTAAAGATAAAAAAGGGCTTTCCGAATCGTATAATAATCTGGCTATTTCGTTAGCCAATCAGGATAGTTTAGTGCAATCGATGGCGTATTTTAGAAAATCGTTGCGCATCGAAGAAGGTTTAAAAGATAAAAAAGGAATAGCAGAATCACTGAACAATGTGGGCACAGTTCATTATTATTCAGGCGTAAACGACTCGGCGTTGTATTACTTTGAAAAATCGGCTGAAATCGAGCGTCAATTAAAGAATTTTTCGGGCGCATCCGAAAGTTACAACAGTATTGCTCAGGTGTATTTGGAAACTAAGCAATTTCCGAAAGCCAAGCAATTCATCGACAGCGCGTATAATTATTCGCAAAAATCAAAAGTGGTTGAAGTGATTTTATCCGCTTTAGACAATTACAAAGTATATTATGAAAGTACCGGAAATTTTGCCGAAGCCAACAAAAAAATGACCGAATATTATACGTTGAAAGACAGTATAAAAGAAGTAGCAAAAATTAAGGACATCAACGAATTGGAAACCAAATACCAAACGGCCAAAAAGGAAAAATTACTGTTAGAACAAGAAGCTGCGAACAAGCGAAAAAATACGTGGATTCTCATCATTTCTTTACTTGCCGGATTTATATCGTTGATCGGATTTTTAATTTACCGTCAGCAAAAACTCAAAAACAAACAACAAGAACAAGAATTTCAACTTAAAACGGCCATTGCGCAAATTGAAACACAAAATCAATTGCAAGAACAACGTTTAGCCATTTCGCGTGATTTGCACGATAACATTGGCGCTCAACTTACGTTTGTGATTTCGTCTGTGGATAATTTAAAATACGGAAATCAAATTAGTGATAATCGAATTGTCAATCAGCTAACCAAAATCAGCGATTTTACCAAATCAACCATCATCGAGTTGCGCGATACGATTTGGGCGATGAACAACGACGCATTTTCGTTTGATGATTTGCGTTCGCGTATTTTTAATTTTATTGAAAAAGCACAATCGGCTAAAGAAGATATTGTATTCAAATTCAATGTGGATGAGACGTTGAAAGAAATGAAATTTTCATCGGTTATCGGAATCAATTTGTACAGAACCATTCAGGAAGCCGTGAATAATGCAGTGAAATATTCGGAGGCAAAAGAAATTGACGTGAATATTACCACTGAAAATCAAAAGATTCACATCGAAATCAAAGACAACGGAAAAGGCTTTGATCAAGAAATTGTTGAATCGGGTAACGGATTGCACAACATGAAAAAACGAATTGAAGAAGTAGGAGGAACTATTGATATTCAGTCGGTTGTGGGTAAAGGAACACGAGTGAAAATTGAATTAAGTAGTTGAGGTAATTCGGTAAACGTTAAACAAAATAATTCCTAAAATACGACAATTGTCGTATTTTTTTGTTTTAAGAATAGTCCACATTTGTTGATTCTAATACATCATCTTTTAATGAAAAAAATATTTTTTTTACTAGCGTTGGTTGCTACTCACTCATTTGGACAACTTTCAAAAAATGATTTTGAAGCTGCGATGCTATTATTACAAGGAAATTCTCCAGAAAAAGCATTGACAAATCTTGAAAATCTTGAGAAAAAATTTCCAACCGATGCACAAGTGATTTTTCTTCGTGGATTTTATCAATTTCGCGATGGAAACCAAAATGGCGCGATGATGAGTTTTTCAAATGCCATCAAAGCCAATCCAAAATTTGCATTTGCGTATGGCGGAAGAGCACAACTTTTTGCTTCAAAAGGTATGTTTGAAAAAGCAATTTCAGATATTTCTGAAGCCATTATAATCGAACCTAGCAACGCCGATTATCGATCAACGCGGGCTCGTTTTTACAATCAAACCAAACAATTTTCAGAAGGTTTGGAAGATATGAAAGTCAAAATAAAGGTACAACCCAACGATATTATGGGATATTTTGATGCGGCCGTTTTTGCAAAATCGATGGATGCCAACTACAATGCGGATGTTTTTTTTAATCAAGCCTATGCCAATAAAGAACTTCCCAAATTTGTAACCGATGTTCTTTTTGGCAAGTTTTTGTTGAAATACGGCCGATTTGAAGAAGCAAAGGCCAAGTATGAAGCCGCTTTGTCCACCAACGAAAAAGATTTTGGTGATGAAGATTTTAATGATGTCGCTATCGTGTATTATAAAACCAAAAACTATGAGAAGTCAATTATGTATTCTCAAAAAGCTATTGCTTTAATGCCCAACAATATTGGCTTTCAATTGAATTTAGCTTCAACCTATGTCGATGTGAAGAATTGGCAAAAAGTAAAAGAAACGGCTCAAAACGCTCTAAATATTGATGCAAACGACGCGATGGCCAATATGTACATGGCCATCGGATTAAAATATACCGGAAACGAAACGTTAGCATTGGAGTATGAGGCAAAAGCCAAAAGATTGGATGCTGACCAAAATAAATAAAATATGAAAAAAATACAGTTGTTACTTGTGATGTTTACCATTTGTGTACACGTGTCCTACCCATTATCGAGCACTTCTCAACCCATAAAAGGATCACATAAAAATGTTCCCTTCACAATTAATAGGGTTGATATTTCACTTGCCTCTATGAATGATTTTGTGGCTGATCCCAATGCCTTTTCGAAATTTGTAACAAGTGGAAAGTATAGCAAAGAAGATTTTTCTAAAGTGCTAACACTTGCAATGGAAAAAAATTTCCCAACCGGAATAAACACACCAGAAAAACTTTTATCCCGTGAAAGTGAAATCCAAAAATACAAGTCGTTTTACCAAGGTTCGTGGCTTCAAGTCAATAGCAAAGAAGCAGTTGCAGAAACCTATTACTTATTTTGGATTCCGCGTGAAGATAATCTTTCGATGGCTTCTGATATGATTCCAACTACTGAGGATGGTATCTATTTTATTCTGAACATCACGGGTTTTGATACATGGAAGCTGCCATCAAGCACTACTCCAAATGATGATTTTATTCAAAAAATGAAAGCCAAGCATTCAAAAAAGAATAGTATTAAACTCAACGATCCGTACAACACAATAGCTCCTGGATATGGATTAAGCATGGAGTTTTCTTATAAAGATTTAGTGATCAACACTACGTATTCACAGCAAGAATTTGTGCGAATAAAAGAACTAGCAGAGGAATCGAATTGGCCTACAATTCTTTTTAAAAATAATACTCAAAGACCCAAATCCGCCATTTTTGGTGATATGACGTCGTACACCACTTACTTGATTACCACTATTACAGATAATAATGGTGTATGGGATTTAGTTTGGATTCCAAAAGAAGGCAACGAACACATGTCGATCGAAATGCAACCTAAAACAAATGAGGGTTTTTTTGCTGCTGTCAGAAAATCATCAGAATCCGATGAGTATAAGCGATTTGCCATCAGAAGCTACACTCCAAGTGGACGTTTAAATAAGTCAATAGCGGGTAAAAATCCAAATGCAACTATATCTCCACAAAATCAAACCAGCATAACGTCCACCAATACCACATCTAACACCAATTCCAACACGAGTCCAACAACCTATACTTCCGGAAATATTTCCACAAGTTCGTACGCTTTAGATATTTTTAGTGAGCGTGGAAGCATGGTTATTTACAAAGGATCAACGATGTACGTAGTAAAAGTTAAAGGAAAAAAAATGCAGGATCAAAGCATAATTGCCGCGCGAGCCAATCAAGTTTTAGGTTTTACCAGCGAATTAAAATACCAATGGTTTCCAGGTAACAATTGCACTACTTTGAAATCCAAATACGGAGGAAGTTTTACCGTAATTTGTCAAGGTGAAATTGATTTAGATAAATAAATTCAAATGAAGTATTCAGCACTAATTACGTTGTTTTTTTTTCAGACTCTTTGTTTTTCACAGTGTATTTCGGGTGATTGCAAAAATGGTTTTGGTAAATATGATTTTGGATTTGCCATATACGAAGGCAACTTTGTAAACGAAAAACCCAACGGAAAAGGAACGATGGACTACGGAAACGGTGAAAAATTTGTTGGTAATTTTAAGGATGGTCAAGAAGATGGCGATGGTATTTTGTATAAAAAAAATACAGCGCAAAACGTTACATACACCAACGGAAAAGTTAACGTGAAAACGAATCAAACCATTATCGGCGGAAATGCGCCTATTATCCATGGTTGCGTTCAAGGCGATTGTTATAATGGATACGGAATTATAAAATTTGATAGTGGTAATCGGTATGAAGGTAATTTTGTAAATGGAATAAAATCGGGCGAGGGCACATTTTATTTTGCACAAGGAAATGTGTTTACCGGAAATTTCGCAGCGGATATTTACACTAAAGGTGTTTTTAATTACAACAACGAAAGGGTTTCGTTTACGGGTGAATTCAATAACGACGGAACTCCAAAATCAGGTGATTATTATTACCAAACCAATAAAGCAACCGTAACTATTGCAAACGGACAAATCATAAAAGTAGACAATCCAGTGGCTCGAAGAGCAGACAGTTTAGCTATTGAAAATGCCAAGCCAAGATCGTGTACAAAATGCGGTGGAGCCGGAATGTTTGGTGGCGGATCGAAGAATGTTACCGTATATCATGAATTGGTTTACAAAAGTTCAAATGGTACGGTTCGCCGCGAAGAATACGCAAACCCAAGCACTAGAAAAGAATTTACGATGCCAACAGAATGCAATCAATGTAACGGAACGGGTAAGGCAAGAAGCGAAGGAATGATACTCAATACAGGCCGATATTAATTCAAAATAGTCTATAGCCATTCACTTACAAAATACGACAATTGTCGTATTTTATTTATTTATAAAAGCGGCACCTTTGAATAAAAAATTATGAAAAAAACACTACTCACGTCCATCTCTTTAGTTCTATCCTTTTTATCTACTGCACAAGAACCGAATTTGGCTTGGGTCAATCAGTTAGGCGGAACGGCACTCGATCAGGCAAAATCAATTGTGACGGATGCCAGCGGGAATTCGTACACCACCGGAATTTTTAATCAAACGGCCGATTTGGATTCATCTGCAGGTGTTTTGAATTTCACCGCTTTTGGCACAAACAATTATCCCGATGTTTTTATAACCAAATTGAACCCGAGTGGTGGTTTTATTTGGACGAAACGCATAGGTGGCGTTGGCGTAGAAAATGTTTTTTCAATTGCGTTAGACAATGCCGGAAATGCCTACATAACCGGAACTTCCAATGGTACGTGCGATTTCGATCCTGGAACCACTATTTCCAATCTAAGTCCAATTGGTGTGGTAGATGTTTTTATCTTAAAACTAGACACCAACGGTGATTTTGTTTGGGCAAAAAGAATGGGCGGAAGTTCGTTTACGAGCGGTACCGATTTAGTCGTGGATGCCAATCAAAATGTATACATTACGGGTTTTTTTGGTGGAACAGCCGATTTCAATCCGTCAGCAGCAACCAATAGTTTAACAGCCGCGGGTTATTATGATGTTTTTGTGTTGAAACTCGACAATTTAGGGAATTATGTGTGGGCCGATCGCTTGGGCGGAATAGAATATGATTTTGCTTCATCCATCGGACTTGATAGTGCCAATAATGTCTACACCACCGGAGGTTTTGCCAATGGAGGCGATTTTGATCCAAGTTCCGCGACCTTTACTTTAGAGACGAATCTATCAATCAATGGACCAATTTCCAATACATTCATATCCAAATTAGACAATTCGGGCAATTTTGTTTGGGCGAAGAGTTTTAAAGGCACTGGATTTTATAGTAATCTTCCCTATTCTGCCGCTTTAGACAATCAGAATAATATATACATCACGGGTGAATTTGCCAATGCTGTCGATTTTGATACGAGTGCTGCCGTTCAAACCTCTACTTCTATAGGAAGTCGAGATACCTATGTTGTCAAATTAAATGAAGCAGGCGATTTACAATGGATCAAACAATTTGGCGGAATTGGGGCAATGACTCAGACGAAAGCAATTTGTTTGGATGCTTCTAATAACGTATACACAACAGGAAGAATTAATATGGGAACCACCGATTTTGATCCAGGAACTGGAGTTGCAAATGTAACGTGTGTCTATGATTATGATGTTTTTATCTCAAAATTAAACAGTTCAGGTGAATTTGTTTGGGTAAGAGCGCTGGCGGGAGACGAATTTAAATTGGAAGAATCTTTTGATATTTCAGTAGATCTAAATAACGACGTGTATACCGTTGGTATTTTTACCGGAACCTTAGATTTTGATCCGAATGCTGGAATTGTAAACGTAACTAGTCTGGGAAATACAGACGGATTTATTCAAAAGTTATCTCAGAATCCGTTAGCGATTACTGAAAATTTAAAATCAAATGTGGTGCTGTTTCCCAATCCTGCTAGTGACCAAATTAATTTGAAAGTGGACGACTCAATGGATGATGCAACGATTCAAATTATTTCAATTACGGGTCAAATTCTGTGGGAGAAAAAAAACACAACAGGAACTGATTGTATTATTTCAATTTCTAATTTAACGAACGGAATATATATCCTTCAAGTTTTTAACAACGATGTAAGATTTACTACTAAATTTATAAAAAATTAAAGCAATGAAAACGTACTATTTATTCTTTATACTACTAATTACTTCGGTTCTAGCAACTGATTCTTTTGCGCAAACGCATAATGATAATTTAAAAGAAGCCGAACGTCAAAGAGCGTTGACCAATGAACGCAATAACGAACGCGATCGACAAAATTTGGAAAACAATCGAGCAGTAGAACGTCAAAATACAACAACTAATTCAACTACTTCAAATTCGACTACTAGTGATGCAGAACGAATAGCGCAAGAAAAATACAACGAAAAATTGTTAAAAGAGCGAGAAGAAATAAGAAAATCACAATACCGAACGCCCGATCAAGCCCATGCTGACTTTGTTGCACAAAACAATTCTGCAAATGAAAAATTTATTTTGAAAGTATATACATCTGAATTGACCAAAGTAGGCTATGTGTATGAGGAAGCTAGTTTTATAACAGATAAATATAGATCAGGCGTGTTGGGACAATCTCAGAATGCTGCACAATTGATAGAACTATTTTACGAAGAACTTAATTGTTTGAAGCGAGTAAAAGAAAATCATTCAACGGCTACCTTTGAAATTTTAGAAAAAGACATTTCCAAATTAATAGCAAACGGTGCGCCAATTGCTGCATTGGATTGTATTGAATTAATAGAATCTCGATTTCCGGATAAAAAAGAACAATTTAGAATGATGTATACTGATTTGGTAATCAGATATTTTTATTTTTACCAATCAGATCAAAATCTGATGAGGCTTAGTAAGGTTTATTTTAAGTTAGAAGATGAAAACCCTGAACTATACAATAGATTTAAATCAAAACCTGATGACTGGAAAGGTGAAAACACTCCTTATGACAGATTGAATACAAAATATTACATCATCATTAATTGTTCTACTTGTAACTATTCAGGTAGCGAAAAAAGAAATGCAAAAAAAACAATGAAATACAATAAGGAACGAGAGGAAGCGGTATGTAAGAAGACCTCAAAAGGCATCACCAAGTAGAAGCAAAATAAGGCTTAAACAATCTAATTAATAGTAGCCAAGTGAAAAAATTACTTTCAATGATATGTTAAAACAAAAATTAAGAACGAGTAAATAAAAAGGTTTTCACTTGTTAAAAATATAAAGTATGATAAAAGTAGCCATAGTCGACGATAACACTTTTTTACAAAGAGCCATTCAGGATAAATTGGTCTTTTTTAACGACATCGAGATCAAATTCAAGGCCGATCACGGTCAGGATTTATTAGAGAAATTAGAAAAAAATCACAACCTCGATTTAATTCTAATGGATATTGAAATGCCTAAAATGAATGGCATTGAAGCCACCGAAGCGGTAAAAAGTAAGTATCCGCAAATTAAAATCATCATGCTCACCGTTTTTGATAACGATGAAAACATTTTTAAATCCATCAAGGCTGGAGCCGATGGTTATTTTCTGAAAGAAGTCAATCCACAAGATTTATACAATGCCATCTTAGAAACCTTAAACGGTGGCGCCGCAATGACTCCATCGATAGCCTTAAAAACATTAAAATTATTGCGCGATCCCATAGTTTTTGATGACGCAATTCCTTCCGAAGAAATCAATTTAACCAATCGCGAAGTCGAAGTTTTAGAACAATTAAGCAAAGGACTAAAATACAATGCCATCGCCGATAATTTATTTCTCTCGGCGGGAACCATTAGAAAGCATGTGGAAAATATTTACACCAAACTTCAAGTGCACAATAAGTTGGAAGCCATCCAAAAAGCAAAATCTAATAAATTGATTTAAATCACTGATTTTCAATTAATTAAAATTTAAAAAAATACGCAATTTAGCGTATTTTTTTGTGGCTATTCCCAACCTAAGTTTGTCGTATAACATTTAACAATCAATACGATGAAATCAAAAAATTATTTTTCAAAAATTGCTTCGGCACTATTTTTTTTATTTGCTTTTAATGCAAATGCAAATAATGTAGAAATTACTGGAACATCCGTTTCGGGTAACGACATTACGTTTAACATCTCATGGGAAAACAGTTGGAATGCCAACGTAGCACCCGCTAATTGGGATGCCGTATGGGTATTTGTAAAATTCCAAGATTGTAATACCCGTTTGTGGGCGCATACCAATTTAAGTACAGCAGCTGGAGATCACTCAGCAGCTTCTCCATTACAAGTTGATACAGTTGCGGATGGAAAAGGAGTTTTCATTAGAAGAAGTTCGTTAGGTGGCGGAAATATCGCTGCAACTACTATCACATTGCGAATGACAGGTTTAGGCGCCGGACCTTATAATTTCAAAGTGTTCGGAATTGAAATGGTCAACGTTCCTCAAGCGCCTTTCGAAATTGGTGATGGCACCAGTACTTCAACTTTTAATAGTATTTCAGTAACCGCTACCTCACAGTCATCTGGAATTACTTCTGCTACTATTGGTGGAGGTGGACCAACTGTTCCCGCTTCTTTCCCAATGGGATATAACTCATTTTATGCTATGAAATATGAAATTTCTCAATTGCAATACGTTGAGTTTCTAAATTCATTGACATTCTCTCAACAACAAACACGCATCACATCCGATCCAACAAGTGCAGCAGGAACCTATGTGACTTTTGGTGCTAACTATTATAGAAATGGAATTGTAATTGAAACTCCCGGAAATAACGCTGCCATTCCAGCTGTTTTTGGTTGTGATGCAACCAATGGCGTAGTAAATAATGTAAATGATGGACAAAGTATTGCAATGGCCTATTTGAGTTGGGCTGATTTAGCGGCCTATTTGGATTGGTCTGCTTTACGTCCAATGACCGAATTAGAATTTGAAAAAATCTGTCGAGGAACCTTGCCAAGAGTTGCAGGCGAATATATATGGGGAGATACCAATATTAATGCTTTTTACAGCACAACAGTTTTAAATCCATTACAGCCAACTGAAATCGCCAATGCAGTGGTAAACGGGAGATGCGCTTATGGGTTAGGAAGTGCTAGCCCAGTATACGGACCACTAAAAGTAGGTGTGTTTGCAACAGCTACTTCAGGTAGATCATCGGCTGGAGCATCCTATTATGGAGCAATGGAAATGGGAGGAAATGTTGTAGAACGAACGATAACAGTTGCAAATGCTTCAGGTGTTGCGTTTAACGGAACTCTTGGAGACGGAACTCTTACTCCTATAGGAAATGCCAATCAAGCAACTTGGCCGTCTGTAACAACAGCTACTGGAGTTGGTTTTAGAGGTGGTGATTATGTTAGTCAATCGCCTTACGTTAGGACTTCAGACAGAACATCTGCAGGAACAACAGATGCTACAAGACAATATGTTTATGGCGGAAGAGGTGTACGATAATATTCTAATTTGATTTGCATTTCAATGGTTTTGATTTGCAATACAATGAATTATAATAATTTAAAAATCAAATTAGATGAAAACAACAACAAAAATATATTGGGTTGTTTGCTTAACATTTCTTTTGACACAGTTTAACGCATTTGCTCAGTACAATGGAGGAAACTCCAGTGGATCAACGGCCAATGAGTTAAGCGGAACCAGTTGTTCCATTCCTTCGCATTTTTATGCTTATTTTGGAGGAAACAACGACGGTGCTAGTGTCGATCAGTTAAGCGCAACTTCCTGTGGATTCTCTAATTTCCAATATGCCTATTTTGGCGGAAATGGAGATGGAGCAGGTACAGAAGAATTAAACGCAACAGCGTGTGGAATTCCACCTTCGTTTTTCGCCTATATGGGTGGAAATAACGACGGTGCAGGAGTGGAAACCATTGAAGCAAACGCTTGTGGATTTCCAGCACAATTCTATGCCTATTTTGGTGGTGATGGCGACGGATTTACCTTAGATAAAACCGCTCCCATTTGTCCGACAGAACCGCCAGTGGCTAGCTTTACAGCTTCAACAACGGCTTTATGCGTAGGACAGTCTGTAACCTTTACAGACACATCAACGAACATTCCATTTGTATGGAGTTGGACGATTACAGGCGCTACTCCAAGTACGTCAACCGATCAAAATCCGACTTTTGTATTCAATACAGCGGGTACGTATACGGTTGTGTTTACGGCAACGAACTACAATGGAAGTGACACGGCTACCTTCACGGATTACATCACGGTAACTGCTGTGCCAGTCATCAATTCAACTACTCCAGCGAGTAGATGTGATACCGGTACGGTAACGCTTCAAGCTACGGCTACATTAGGAACACTGAATTGGTACGATGCGCCAACATTAGGTAATTTAGTCGGAACGGGAACGAGTTTTACAACTCCGAGTATTTCCGCTACTACAACCTATTATGTTGAATCGGTAGTGGGAACGTGTACTTCCACTCGAGTGTCTGTTGTAGCTACAGTAAATACAACACCTTCTATAACAGCAACTACTCCGGCTAACCGATGTGGAACAGGAAACATTTCCTTACAAGCCACAGCAAGTACAGGAACGATTCAGTGGTATGATTTACCATCTGGCGGAACGTTATTAGCTAATGGTGGAACGCTGAATTTATTCGGATTGTCGACAACAACAACCTATTATGTTCAAGTAACGAATGGTTTCTGTACGTCGCCTAGAACTCCGGTTATAGCTACTATCAACGAAGTGCCATCAGTAACTTCAACTACAGCAGCCAGTCGTTGCGATGCAGGAACGGTGACCTTACAAGCTTCTGCTTCAAGTGGAACCTTAAACTGGTACGACGCACCAACATTAGGAAACTTAGTCGGAACAGGAACTAGTTTTACAACTCCGAGTATTGCATCCACCACAACCTATTATGTGGAAGCAACATCAGGAACGTGTAATTCTCCTCGAACTGCGGTAACTGCAACCATAAATGTAACGCCAACTATCACATCAACAACACCAAACAGTCGTTGTGATGCGGGTACGGTAACTCTTTTTGCAGCAACTAATGCTGGTACGTTACAATGGTACGATTTACCAAGTGGCGGAACTTTATTGGGAAGTGGTACGGCATTTACTACTCCGAGTATTTCAATATCGACAACGTATTATGTTCAATCAGTGAACGGTTCGTGTACTTCGGTTCGAACTTCGGTAACGGCAACAGTAAACGCGAGTCCGACGATTACATCAACCACGCCAGCAAGTATTTGCAGCGGTGATTCGTTTACGATTTCGGCTACTGCCAGTGCAGGAACGCTGAATTGGTATAACTTACCGTCGGGTGGTACTTTATTAGCGACAGGTAGTTCGTATTCACAAGGAAGTTTAAGTGCGACCGCTACCTATTATGTGGAAGCAGTGGATGGAAGTTGTACTTCTACCCGAACAGCGGTTGAGGTAACGGTGACGAATCGTCCAACGGTTACATCGGTTACTCCGGCTTCACGATGCGGAGATGGTTCGGTAACTTTATTGGCTACGTTCACTTCGGGAACCATCAATTGGTACGATGCACCAGTTGGTGGAAATTTAGTGGGAACAGGTTCTACTTTTATTACACCGAGTTTATCTAGTACCACAAACTATTTTGTGGAAGCAACCAACGGATCATGTACGTCAACAGTTAGAACTACGGTTACTGCTACAATTGACGCGATTCCAGTAATCACGTCAACTATTCCGGCAGACCGATGCGGCGCAGGAAACATTTCCTTACAAGCGACAGCAAGTACAGGAACGATTCAGTGGTATGATTTACCATCGGGCGGAACGTTATTGGCTTCGGGTGGAACGCTCAATTTATTCGGATTGTCGTCTACCACAACCTATTACGTTCAAGTAACGAATGGTGTTTGTACATCGCCTAGAACTCCGGTTATTGCAACGATCAACGAAGTGCCATCAGTAACTTCAACCACACCAGCAAGTCGTTGCGACACAGGAACGGTGACGTTACAAGCTTCCGCTTCGAGTGGAACCTTAAACTGGTACGACGCTCCAACGTTAGGAAACTTAGTCGGTACAGGAACTAGTTTTACAACTCCGAGTATTGCATCCACCACAACGTATTATGTGGAAGCGACTTCAGGAACATGTAATTCAGCTAGAACTGCGGTTACGGCGACTGTGAATGTAACACCAAGTATCACATCAACAACACCAAATAGTCGTTGTGATTCGGGTAGTGTAACTCTTTTTGCAGCAACTAATGCCGGTTCGTTACAATGGTATGATGTACCGAGTGGCGGAACTTTATTGGGAACCGGAACGGCATTTACCACTCCGAGTATTTCAATATCTACGACCTATTATGTTCAATCAGTGAACGGTTCATGTACTTCGGTGCGAACTGCTGTACCTGCGACAGTGAATGCGAGTCCGACGATTACATCAACGACTCCAACCACTATTTGCAGTGGTGATTCGTTTACAATTTCGGCTACTGCCAGTGCGGGAACGCTGAATTGGTATAACTTACCATCGGGTGGAACTTTGTTAGCGACAGGCAGTACGTATTCACAAGGAAGTTTAGGTTCAACCGCTACCTATTATGTGGAAGCAGTGGATGGAAGTTGTACTTCTACCCGAACTGCGGTTGAGGTAACTGTGACGAATCGTCCAACGATCACATCGGCCACTCCGGCTTCACGATGCGGCGATGGTTCGGTAACTTTATCGGCTACGTTCTCTTCGGGAACCATCAACTGGTACGATGCGCCAGTAGGTGGAAATTTAGTCGGAACAGGTTCGAATTTTACCACTCCAAGTTTGTCTGCAACGGTATCGTATTATGTAGAAGCAACCAACGGATCGTGTACCTCATTGGTCAGAACTGCAGTTACCGCTACCATTAACGAGATTCCAGTACTTACGTCAACTACTCCAGCGAGTAGATGTGGCGACGGAAGTGTAACCTTACAAGCAACAGCAAGTATCGGAACAATAAATTGGTATGACCAACCTACGGGCGGAACTTTAGTAGCCGTTGGCGGAACTTTTACCACTCCGGTTTTAGGTTCAACTACAATCTACTATGTTGAGGTTGTTAATGGAGGATGTAATTCGGCTCGAACTGCCGTAAATGCTACAGTATTTGCAGTGGCAACCATCACGTCGACTACGGATGCGAGTCGTTGTGATACCGGAACGCTAACTCTTCAAGCCACATCCAATGTAGGAACGTTGAATTGGTACGATGCACCAACGGGTGGAAATTTAGTTGGAACGGGAACTAGTTTTACCACACCAACGATATCCCTATCGACCACGTATTATGTGGAAGCAACCAATGGCGATTGTACTTCGGTACGTGTGGCAGTTACGGCTTCGATTGCGCCAACATCGGCTCCAAGCGGATTTGCAAATCAAACGTTCTGTGATGGCGAAACCATCGAGTTGATTGTCGTTACGGGTTCGAGCATCGTTTGGTACGACGCACCAACCAATGGAAATGTAATTCCAACCGGAACTCTTTTAGTCTCTGGAACCACGTATTATGCTTCTCAAACCGTAAATGGTTGTGAAAGTGAACTGCGATTGGCCGTGACAATGACTTCTGGAGGTTGTTTAGGAAACGAAGAGTTTGTGGCTCATGTCATCAAATTGTATCCGAATCCAGTGATTGATGTGGTAACTATTTCATCGTCTGAAACCATGACGAATATTGAAGTAGTGAGTATGTTGGGACAAATCATTTACTCTAAGAAAGTGAATGAAATGGAAACCCAAGTGGATATGGATCGCTACGCAGCGGGAACCTATTTAATTAGAGTTTCTATCGATGATTCAATCCAAGTTTTTAAAGTACTTAAAAAGTAGTAGTAGTTTTTTATAGTAGTTTTTTTAAACCATCCCGATTTGTTTCGGGATGGTTTTTTTGAATACTACTGCAATGCAAATAGGTGAGAGGGTTGGTTTCTTATTCCGAATTGTTCTTTAACGTGAGTTCGATATAAAAATTTATTCTTTCAGCCACGAATTATCGAATTTATAGCTTAAACATTTGATTTTATTCGAATGTTTATCGTAGATGAACTAAATTTTATTGAACTAAATATTAATTTGTGAATTCGTGGCAAAATAAATAACTTTAATATTAAATCTAACTTTTTCATTAGCAGTATTTTTGAGTTTTTTATAGAAAAAATTACATCAAACTCAAGTTCTTTATTATAAAGTTCAATTTAGTTTTTTTCCAAAATTATTGAAACCGTTTGATGAACTCCATCATATCGCCAATCGTTTGGATTTCGGAGGATGCCGTATTGCCTAATCCTTTTACTTTTTCTAAGTGAAGTAAACTAGTAAGCATCGCTTTTTGCAAACCGTTTAATGGATCGTCGCTTTGGTTGGTTTCGACTAATGAAATTGGTTGTGGTGCCAATTGTATTTCGTGCCAATCGTTACATATTTGTTGTGAGAAAACGGAGGTGAATGGTTGAGTTGCATCGCTGCTATCGCGATCGCTCAACGAATCTAAATTCCATTTTTGGCATAGGGTTTTGATGAACGACGTATGATCAAATTGCTCGTTGATAATGGTATTCGGCTGAATGTAGGACGAAACCATAATCATGGGAACGCGAACGCCCAGTCGGTCAAAACCAAAATCACATTGACCTACCATTCCTTCCACGGGCGGAATTGCTCCTGATGGCGGCGGAAAATGATCAAAGCAACCACCGTGTTCGTCGTGGGTGATGATGAACAGCGTTTTGTCTTTATAGGTACTATTTCTAATGGCATTGTACACTTCGAGGATCAATTCTTCGCCCAAATATACAGTACCCGTTGAAAGCTCATGTTTGTAGGCCGATGGATGTTGGTCGTTGTGTTTGAACAGAAATTGTGGTTCGACAAATGAATATTGAGGCAAAGTTCCGTGTTTTAAATCGTAGGCAAAATCGGAATATTCGTGGGTTCGGAATTCGCCATGAACGATAGTGGTGAGACTCAACGGAAAAATCGGAGAATAGATTTTCCAACTTACATTTTTATCATTCATTCGATCGAATAAGGTAGGCAATGGCCAAACGTTTTCAATCCATGATGCCATTCCGGTAAAATCGCCGTCGATGCCCGGAAAACCACTGCCGTCTTCTTCGAGTGGATTGATGACTTTTCCTGCCGAACTGGCCGAGTGCCAAAACGCACGGTTGCAATACGTCTGACTGGGAACGGAACAAAACCAATGATCAAAAACGGCGAATTGTTGAGCTAATGTAGTCATAACCGGAATCTGATCGGGCTCAAAGCATTCCATTATGCCTTTGTATTGGTCGTAGGTTGGAACCGAACCATCAGCGTACGTAGCGCGCAGATTGCTCTCATAATCGTTGATGAAACCATTCATAGTGGGTTTCGGAACCGGAATGGGCGAATTGTAGGGAAACACCATGTGTTGCTGTTCGACGCCCAAATTACTCTCGGGAATGATTTGGTTGAACAACTGCGTGTTGACGTGTTGGTATTCTTCGCCCGGATCGGGAAACGGAACCGAATAATCGGTGGCAGGCGATGGTGCAATGGTTGGGTGATCGCTGTAGCCATCGGCGCGTGGCGGAACTGGATTGGCGTAATCGCCGGTATTGAGACCTTCAAATTTTTGGTCATTTGGTACTTGGCCTTTGGCATACAAATAGCCTAAAAGATTATCGAACGAGCGGTTTTCGAGCATGAGAACTACTACATGTTCGAACGAGTCGAGTCCGTTGAATTGATTCTGATTTTCCATGGTGCGTTTGTTTTAAAACTAAGTGTATCAAAGTAAATCAATTCATTGTCAATAGAATAGCGTAGTTTTACGGGATTTTTTTCTGGAGGGAAATTGTATTTTGATGGTTTTGTTTTGAAGCGAATGGCTTGCGCTTTCTTGGTTTCCCTGTTCCTGCTTTTCGTCATGCGAGGCATTTCCTTCAATCAGGGCTAGATTTGAATGGTATTGAATAGAGGTAGAATTGCTAAGAAAGTTTGGTGTTTAAAATTCGTTGTTTCTTGTACCGTTTTTTGAACCTTGTAGGTATTTAAATTAAAACATATGATTACGGTTTCCGGTAAAAATTAAAATTTTCCAGCGTTTAGTTTTACAAAGAAATGTTGATAACTAAAATTGAATGAGAGTTTTAGAAATAATAAATTAGCAAAAATAATTTAACATGCCGTATTCTAAATATACTTCCACTGAAAATTTAAAGGTTACATATTTGTTAGGTGCCGGTGCTAGCTACTATTCTAATCCAATTTGGAGGGCTCAAGGACAATCAATGATTAATGTCGCCAATTTAGTATTAAGTAAATTGGGCAAAGTTATTATGGCTAATCCGAAATCTAATGAATATTTCAACTTAATTGATGATGTTGAACTCATTCCTTTTTTTAATGATCTCAAAGTTTTTGGCGAATATGCAATTGAATATGGCTCTATCGATATTTATGCAAAAAGATTATCGCTAATTGAAGCATATGATGAGCTTAATAAATTAAAATTTTGTTTAAGTGTTTATTTTGATATTTGGGAAAATTTTGTTCATAAGGATTATGTTTTAAGTATGGATACTGATAGGTCTAGACATGATGATCTGTTTTACGAAAAAATTGATAAAAGGTATTTTTCATTTCTTTCTGTTGTCTTAGAGAAAGGGAAAAATAGTTTTCCAAAAATAAATAGTAATATATCAATATTGACATGGAACTACGATTTACAATTTGAAAATGCTTTTGAAACTTTCATGCCAAGAAAATCTGCTTCTTTAGAAGACACGAATAATTTTTTACATTTTATGAATAATAAATCAGAGAGAAATGAAGTAATTCATTTAAATGGTTTCAGAGGCTATTTTATGGAACAAAACATAGTTTATGAAACTGTTGAAAAAAAAAGGTTAACAAGTTTAGCAAATTATTTAGAACAGTTAAAGAATAATTTTAAAGAATTCAAAAACCCCGATTATGCAAATTGCATAAAATATGCGTGGGAAGAAAACTCAAAAAATATAAGTAACGCAAAAAAAATAATGTCCGAAGCTAATATTTTAGTAATAATTGGATATTCATTTCCTGCCTTTAATAGAAAAATAGACTCTGAACTTATAAAAGAATTTGAAAAAGGGGTAGGTTACAAAAAAGTATATTATCAAGATCCGAATGGAAATAAAGATTTAGTAAATCTTTTATTCTCGAGGCCAGAAGAGATTGAGTATATCACAAATAGTATTCAATTCCACATACCGCATGAATATTTATCTCCATCATCTGGCACTGAAGTTTACATTTGATTTATTAGCCCAGATTGGAGCAAAAGCTTTTTGGCTCGGTGGCTGTACTATTTTTAGGAGTATAAAGCGACCAAAGGAAGCTATTATACTACTTTAAAATTGTGGCCAACTAGGTAAAAACTTGGAGCGGAAAGCTGGAATAGCTATAAAAAACCTTGAATATAAAATGAGATTCCTCGTTCCTCGGAATGACAAAAAAGACGAAATGACAAAAGATTCGGAATGAAAACTTTGTTCAAATAATATTTATGGTTTAATAATTCAACAATTCATCCATCTTACTTCGCACTTTATCCACATTCGGAATCATGGTGAACTCGAGTGTGCTGTTGAGTGGAATCGCGGGCATATTTTCAGAACCTATGACCATTACGGGCGCGTCAAGATATTTGAAACAGTTTTCTTGTATGAGTCCGGCGAGACTTCTTGCGAAGGAATTATTGGTGGGTTCTTCGGTTACGACCAAGCATTTTTTGGCTTTTTTAACCGATTTAAAAATGGCTTCTTCGTCGAGCGGATACAAAGTGCGCAAATCGATGATTTCGACTTGATTTTGGATGTCGGCCGATGCGTTCAACGCCCAATGCACTCCCATTCCGTAAGTGATAATCGTAATCGTTTCGGCAGTTTCTTGCTCCCAGATTTCTTGCACGATATTAGCTTTCCCAAATGGCAACAGGTAGTCTTCTGAAGGTTCGTTGACACGCGCCGTTTCCGTACCTTTTACTTTACTCCAATACAAACCTTTGTGTTCTAAAATTACGACTGGATTCGGGTCGTAATACGCGGCTTTTAGCAATCCTTTTAAATCGGCGCCATTGCTTGGATAAGCGATTTTGATACCTCGGATATTGGTTAACACGCTTTCCACAGAAGACGAATGATAAGGTCCACCGCTTCCGTACGCACCAATCGGCACGCGCAGAATCATGCTTACGGGCCATTTTCCGTTGGATAAATAGCATGAGCGACTCACTTCGGTAAACAACTGGTTGAGTCCGGGCCAAATGTAATCGGCAAACTGAACTTCAACGATGGGTTTTAAACCAACCGCCGACATTCCGACCGTAGAACCCACGATGAATGCTTCTTGAATCGGTGTGTTAAAAACGCGTTCGTCTCCGAATTTTTGCGCTAGAGTGGCGGCTTCACGGAACACTCCGCCGAGTCGCGCACCTACGTCTTGTCCGTATAACAAGCATTCGGGGTGTTTTTTCATTAATTCTTCGACGGCAAACAAGGCGCAATCGACCATTACAACTTTGTCTTCGCGTATCGGATTCCGTTCGCCTACTTCTTCGGTTACCGGTGTTGGTGCAAAATCATGGGTGAATAAATCGGATGGTTGTGGATCTTCTGCTAATTGTGCCTTCTTGAAATCATTTTGAACAACAGCTAAAGCTGTTGTCAATTGATGGTCAATTTGTTGTTGGGTAAATCCAGCATCCAATAATTGTTGGATTAAAACCGGAAAAGGATCGCGCGATTGTGCTTCTTCCAAATCGTCGCGGTACCATTCCATTCGTACTCCGGAAGTATGGTGATTGAGCAACGGCACTTTGGCGTGAACTAAAAACGGACGACGTTCTTCGCGAATCGTTTGGATTACTTTTTGAACGGCAAGGTAGCTTTCAGTAAAGTTAGCGCCATCGATGGAAATCGCTTCAATTCCGTGAAATCCTTTGGCGTATTCATACGCATTTTGGGCTCGGGTTTCGGCGGCATTCGCCGAAATATCCCAACCGTTGTCTTGTACTAAATATAAAATGGGAAGTTGCTTTAAAGCAGCCATTTGGAATGCTTCGGCAATTTCGCCTTCAGTGACAGAAGCATCGCCTAAGGAACAAACTACTATAGGTTTTGGCTCGTTATCATTTTGCAATCCGGTATTCTCTTTGTACCAAAAACCCATCGCGGCTCCCGTTGCGGGAATCGCTTGCATTCCGGTTGCTGATGATTGATGTGGAATTTTAGGCTTATCGGCGTCTTTCAAACTCGGATGGCAATAATAAGTTCGACCGCCTGAAAAAGGATCGTCTTTTTTTGCCATTAACTGCAACATCAAATCGTAGGGTTGCATACCAATTCCGAGCATCATAGCATCGTCACGGTAATAAGGAAATGCGTAGTCTTGAGGTAAAAGCTGCATCGCAACAGCAATTTGTATGGCCTCGTGTCCGCGTGACGTAGCGTGTACGTATTTGGAAACGATTTTGAAATTGTCTTCGTACAACGTTGACATGGCTTTGGCAGTTGCCATCGTTGAAAATGCTTTTTCTAGTATATTTTTATCTAACATTTATTTTAAAATTTAACCACAAAGCTCACTATTTAACTAACTTTGTGATCATTGTGCCTTCTTAGTGTCTTAGTGGTTTATAATTTATTTTGCTTCTACAATCCAACCAAATTCATCTGCAATGTCTTGTACTTTGATGGCATTCAACGTATCGTTTACCATAACTGAAACGGGGTTTTCTGCTGGGAATTTAATCGATAAATCATTATTGCCAATTTCTTCAATCATAGCTATTCCAACGGCTGTTCCGGTTCCGAATGCTTCTTCTAATGTTCCGTTTTTCGAAGCTTCTATGATTTCAGTGATGGTGATTGGACGTTCGGTTACTTCAAAACCTTTGTTTCGCAATACATCGATGACACTCATTCGGGTGATTCCCGATAAAATAGAACCGGTTAAACTCGGCGTGATGAATTTTCCGTCGATTTTGAAGAAAATATTCATGGTTCCGACTTCCTGAATGTATTCGAAATCTTGCGCATCCAACCATAATACCTGATCGTATCCTTTGGCTTTGGCATATTCTGTCGGGCGAATTGCCGCAGCGTAATTTCCGGCTGCTTTGGCTTCTCCAGTTCCACCATTTACGGCGCGAACGTATTTCTTTTCGGCAAATAATTTGATCTTTCTACTGAAAAACGGTCCGGCTGGCGAGGCCATGACAATGAATTTAAAACTCGTTGCGGCACGCATTCCGATGAACGCTTCATCGGCGTACATAAACGGACGCAAATACAGAGCGCTTCCTTCTTGCGTTGGAATCCATTCTTTTTCCAAAGCCGTGAATTGTTTTAACGCTTCCACAAACAAATCTTCCGGAAACGAAGGCATTCCCATTCGATCCGCACTGAAATTCATACGTTTGGCATTTTCATCAGGTCGGAATAATAAAGGAGTTCCGTCTTTTCCTAAAGTCGCTTTCATTCCTTCAAAAATGGCTTGACCATAATGCAAAGCCATGGCTGCAGGATGAGTCGGAATCAACGCCAGCGGTTCGATGCGCGGATTTTGCCATTCGCCATTTACATAATCACAAATGAACATGTGATCGGTAAATCGGGTTCCCATCGTGATGTTGTTCAAATCCACTTCTTTTGCTTTGGACTGAGCCGCTTTGGTTATTTTAATTTCTGATATCATAGTTGCATTCATAATTTATATCGTTGTATTGGTGTCAAATTGTTCTAAATAATCGCCTACTTTTCGCAGGAATGAACCTCCTAAAAATCCGTCTACCACGCGATGGTCGAAAGATAAAGAAAGGTACATCATGCTTCGGATGGCAATTTCGTCTCCGTTGGAAGTGGTGATTACTTCGGGACGTTTTTTGATGATTCCGAGTGCTAAAATTGCCACTTCGGGTTGGTTGATGATCGGCGTTCCCATCAAACTTCCGAACGTTCCTACATTAGAAATAGTAAACGTACTTCCTTGAATTTCTTCGGGTTTTAGTTTATTATTTCGAGAAGCTTCTGCCAATGAATTTACATTTTTCGCTAAAGCAACTAAATCTTTTTCGTTGGCATTTTTCACTACGGGAACGATTAAATTTCCGGATGGTAAAGCCGTTGCCATTCCGATGTTGATGTCGCTGTGAACGATGATGTTCTTTTCATCCACCGAAACATTAATCATCGGAAAATCAATGATGGCTTTCGCTACCGCTTGTACAAAGACAGGTGTAAAAGTGAGTTTCTCGTTGTGTTTTTCTTGGAATTTATCTTTGTTTTCGTTGCGCCAATTGACCAAATTTGTAACATCTACCTCAATATATGAAGTCACATGAGGCGAAGTTTGTTTGGAATACACCATGTGATCGGCAATCATTTTGCGCATGCGATCCATTTCTACAATTCGGTCTTTTCCTTCGATGAAATTGATTTTGGGTTTTGGAAAAGTTGTCGGTTGTTTGTTGTCGGTTGTCGGCTTGGACTGAATAGAATATTTACGGTTCTTCAAATAATTGAACACATCGCTTTTTTGCAATCTTCCTTCAGCTCCTGATCCGGGTATGGTTTGTAACTCTTCTATCGATAAGTTTTCCTTTTGCGCAATTGAGATTATTAGTGGTGAAATAAACGCATTAGGATTGGTTGTCAATTTTCGGTTTTCGATTTTCAGTTGTTGCACCTCGACTGCGCTCGGTGTGACAGAATTGTTTGCAGCAGCATTATTTTCAGGCTTTTGACTTTGCTCCGCCAGTTCGCTATCGCTCCGGTCAACTTTCGACTTTTGACTCTGATCAATCAACGCCAAAACTGTCCCAACTTCAACCACGTCATCTTTTTGAAAACGAATTTCTGTAATCACACCCGAAACTGGCGAAGGAACATCGTTGTCTACTTTATCGGTAGCAACTTCTACAATGGTTTCTTCTGCTTCCACAAAATCACCCACATTTTTCAACCAATTTATGATGGTCGCTTCGGTTATACTTTCACCCATTTTGGGCATCTTAAACTCTGTTGTCATTTTTATAGTGTTCAGTGTTCAGTGTTCAGTGTTCAGTTATGCATTGCTGCCAACTGACCTCTGAGTACTGATCACTCTTTTTTAAATTCTTCTAATGTTTTATAAAACGCTTCTTGTGTTGGGCGATTGGCTGGAATTTCTCTTAACGGTTCAACTGCTTTTAAGGTGTCGTAACATTCTTTTGCCAATTGCTGGTACAAGGCAGTTCCTTTGGTTTTCCAATCGATCATTTCATCGGAAACGTCTTTGATTATGACGGCCGGATTTCCAACTACCATTTTTCGGTTGGGAATCTGCATTCCGGCTTTGATGAAACTCAACGCTCCAATGATGCATTCGTCACCCACATTTACATCATCCATGATGACAGCGTTCATTCCGACCAAACAATTTCTACCGATGTTGGCTCCGTGAATAATCGCGCCGTGACCGATATGTGCTCCGGCTTTTAACACCATTGACTTTCCTGGAAACATGTGAATCGTGCAATTTTCCTGTACGTTGCAACCGTCTTCAATAATTATTTCGCCCCAATCGCCGCGGATAGCTGCACCCGGACCAACATAGACGTCTTTCCCAATAATCACATTACCTGTAACTGCGGCTTGCGGATGGATGAAACTACTTTCGTGAATGACTGGGATGAACCCTTTGAATTCGTATATCATTTTTCTTTTTAGATGATAGATGATAGATGGATAGATAATAGATTTACTTTCTGTCTATCATCTATTAGTCTATTATCTTTTAGTCTTTATTTGAACTTCTTCAACGTTTCTTTTGTAAAATCAGACAATACTAATCGTCCGCTTATGGCAGCTCTTTCGGCCAGCAAATTGTCCCAATCTTCGGTGCCGCGCCAAAACACCTTTTTCATTTCAATCATGGCTTCCAGGTTGTAGGTACACAAATGTTCAGCGAATTTTTGAATGGCTTCGTCTAGTTCTTCGATGCTTTCGTATACGTTGGCAAATAATCCTTTTTCCTTTGCCCAAGAAGCTTCGTAAAACGAATTCGCATCGATGGCAATTTGTGACATCGCTGAAACACCCATTTTTCTTTCGATTGCTGGTGACACTACGAATGGCCCGATTCCGACGTTTAACTCACTTAATTTGATTGCTGCGAATTTAGTTGCCATACAATAATCGGTTGATGCGGCGATTCCGACTCCGCCACCGACTGTTTTTCCTTGAATGCGTCCGATGATGAATTTCGGACATTTTCGCATGGCGTTGATGACGTTCGCAAATCCGGAGAAAAATACTTTTCCGGTTACAGCATCGTTAATAGCGATGAGTTCTTGAAAACTGGCTCCAGCGCAAAAAGTTCGATCGCCACCACTTTTTAGAATGATGACTTTCACTTCTGCGTTAGTTCCAACTTCTGTGATGGTGTTGGCTAATTGTGCTAAAATATCGCTTGGCAAGGAGTTCTGCTCGGGATGGAAAAACTCGATGGTGGCGATGTTGTTTTGTATTTCTTTTTTTACGTATGCTTCCATATTGTTGTTTATGGTTGAGGTTGTTGTCCATTGGCTAAAGCCAACGTTTATTCAGCTTCGCTGGGATTATTCATTGGCTAAAGCCAACGTTTATTCAGCTTCGCTAAACTATTTTTCTTTATTATTGCTGAAGTCTAGCCCTGATAGCAGCGGCATCCTTTTTCTTTTTTCTTTAAAAAGAAAAAGATAGAGCGGATAGCAGGATAAGCTTCAAATTACAAAACATCAAATTGTTCAAAGTGATGATTTAAATGTTTTCGTTCCAGCAACTGCCATTCGTATCGGTTCATTTCTCCAAAAACTGCATTTTTCAGAAGGCTTTCTGGATTTTGCTTGTAATAGGCAAGATATTCAGCGCGGGCTTCGAGCATTTTTGCTTTGGCAGTGTTTAAATCGGCGTGCTTTGTTTCGTTGATTTTTGATTTTTCGGCTAAAGGAAACTCAAAATTTTGCGGCATTTTGCTGAAATCATACAACGTATTATGTACTTTTTCGATGATTTTTTCGGGTGTTGTGATGTCGAAATCCTGAATCTCACCTGATGCGATTCGGTACCCATATTCTAAATGTTCGATCATGTGTTGCGGCGACATCGTTCCCCATTTGGGTTTCGAATTCTCGGTCAGCTTGTTCAGACATTCGGTAATTTGGGCATCGGTCATTTCAACAAAAACTTCTTGCTTTTTTTGCACCATCGTTAGAATGGTAGCTACAGCAACTAGTTCGTTTTCGGTATCAAAAACTTCTACAAACCATTTTACGATTCCGCTTGGGTGTTCGGCTGAAGCCACATCGCGATCGACTTTTTGCTTGCAGGTCAAACGAACATACACCGTATCGTTATGGTAAATTGGACGCAAGAAACGACATTCTTCCAATCCGTAATTGGCCGCAACTGGACCTTTATTTGGGTACACGAACAAACCTGCAGCAGCAGCTAAAATAAAGTAGCCGTGAGCCGTTCGTTTTTTGAAAATACTACCGTCAAGCGAAGTAATATCAGTGTGTGCGTAAAAATGATCCCATGTTAAATTAGCAAAATTGATGATGTCGGTGTCGGTTACGGTTCGGTTGTGTGTGCGTAATGACATTCCGGGTTGGATGTCTTCCCAGTGGTATTGGAATGGATGTTGTGTGATTTCTTTATAGGCTGAATTCGGCTGATAAATGCCCGTAATTTCGGTTAACGTCGTAGGCGAGCCTTGAACCGCGCAGCGTTGCATATAGTGTTTGATTCCGCGTACACCGCCCATTTCTTCTCCGCCACCAGCGCGACCTGGACCACCGTGAACTAATAACGGTAATGGCGAACCGTGACCTGTACTTTGTTTGGCGTTTTCACGATTTAAAACTAATATTCTACCGTGGTGTGATGCCGCGTTGATGACGTATTCTTTGGCGATTGCGTCGGAATTGGTAACTATGGACGATACGAGTGAACCTTTACCCATTTGGGCTAATTCGATGGCCTCGTCTATTGTTTTATAAGGCATAATGGTAGAAACTGGGCCGAATGCTTCGGTTTCGTGTACCAAAATATTTTGAAACGGTTTGTCTTCGCGCAATAGCATCGGACTGATGAAAGCGCCTTTTGAATCGGCTCCGACTAAGGTCATTGTATCGAAATTTCCATACACAATGGATGCTGTTTTGGTAATTTCTGAAACGCGGTTTTTTACTTCGGTTACTTGGTCTTTGCTGACGAGTGAACCCATTCGGACTTCCTTCAAACGCGGATCTCCAATGGATACTTTATCTAAGGCTTTTCCGAGTGCGATTTGCACGTCGTCCATGAGTTTTTCTGGGACAATCATACGGCGTATTGCAGTACATTTTTGTCCGCATTTTACGGTGATTTCACTACGTGCCTGACTGATGAACAAGTCGAATTCGGGTGTGCCTGGAACGGCATCTTCTCCTAAAATCGAAGCATTCAAACTATCGGCTTCCATATTGAAGGGCACCGATTCGCTTATGATTCTCGGATGTGCTTTAAGCATTTGTCCGGTAGAAGCCGAACCCGTAAACGTTACGATATCCTGACTTTCTACTCCATCAAGAATGGTATGCGCCGAACCACAAATGAGTTGTAATGCGCCTTCGGGTAAAATTTTAGAAGCGATGATTTCTCGTACTACGGCTTCAGTTAGATACGATGTTGAAGTGGCTGGTTTTACGACAGCTGGTACTCCGGCCATCCAATTCACCGCGCATTTTTCTAACATTCCCCATATTGGGAAATTGAAGGCATTGATGTGTACGGCTACTCCTTTTTTGGGAACCAAAATATGATGTGCCATGAAGCGTCCGCCTTTGGATAAATCGATGGCTTCGCCTTCCACGTGATAGGGTTGGTTTGGAAATAATTTCCGTAGCGACGCATTGGCGAATAAGTTTCCGAATCCGCCTTCGATGTCAATCCATGAATCGACGCGAGTGGCACCGGTTCGGTAGCTGATTTCGTAAAACGCTTCTTTGCGTTTGGTTAAATACATGGCCAAACTTTTGATCATATTGCCGCGTTCCTGAAAGGTCATTTTACGAAGTTTTTCGGCACCTTTGGTTCTACCGTAGTGGAGAATTTCGTTAAAGTCGAGTCCGTTTGTGGAAACATTTCCGATGATTTCTCCCGTAACTGAATCAAACAAAGGTGTTCCTTCACCTTGACCAGATATCCAATTTCCTAAAACGTAATTTTGTATTTTATTCATGTTTTATTTTTTAATCGCGAATCCGCAGATTTTTTTCTTTTTTTATTCCTCCGACTAAAGTCGGAGGCTATTTAGCTGCGCACTTACTAATTAATCATCGTCGGAGGCTAGTTAGCTACGCATTTGATTATTGAGAGTATTTAAACGCGTTCGATAATAGCTGCGTAGCCTTGTCCGACGCCGATGCACATGGTGATTAAGGCGTATCGTTTTCCGGTTAGTTGTAATTCTAATGCAGCGGAATAAGCGATTCGGGCTCCGGTTACGCCTAGTGGATGACCAATTGCAATGGCACCACCATTAGGGTTGATTCGCGGGTCGTTGTCTTGTAATCCTAATTCACGAATGCAAGCGATGCTTTGTGCGGCAAACGCTTCGTTTAATTCGATGATGTCCATTTGGTCCAATGTTAAACCTGCTTTTTCTAATGCTTTTTTAGTGGCTTCTACTGGACCAATTCCCATGATTCGGGGTTCTACACCAACTACGGCTGAACTTACGATTCGAGCCAATGGTTTTAAATTATATTTTTTGACTGCTTCTTCGGATGCGATGATTGTGGCACAAGCGCCATCGTTTAATCCAGAGGCATTTCCGGCGGTGACGCTTCCGTCTTTTTTGAAGGCTGGACGCAATTTGGCCAAACCTTCCATTGAGGTGGTTGGTTTGATGAATTCGTCTTTGGAGAACTGAATTGGGTCGCCTTTTCGTTGTGGAATTTCTACGATTACGATTTCCTTTGCTAATCGCCCAGAAGCTTGTGCTGCGGTTGCTTTTTGTTGACTGAGCAAGGCAAAAGCATCTTGATCTTCACGGGTAATGTTATATTTTTCTACGAGATTTTCGGCAGTTTCACCCATGGCATCGGTGCCGTACATCGTTTGCATTTTGGGGTTGATAAAACGCCATCCGAAACTAGAATCGTACATTTTGCTATCAGTTCCGAAAGCGGATGATGGTTTTGAAACGACTAATGGTCCGCGTGTCATGTTTTCGATTCCGCCTGCAATAAAAACGTGTCCGTCTCCTGCTTTGATGGCACGATTGGCGTGAATTACAGCTGATAATCCTGAACTACACAAACGATTGACGGTTTCACCTGGAACGGTGTACGGTAATCCGGCTAAAAGCAAAGACATTCTTGCTACGTTGCGGTTGTCTTCACCGGCTTGATTGGCGCAACCTATGATGACGTCATCGTAAGCGTCGATTGGAATATTTGGATTTTTTTCTACCACGGATTTGATGACCAACGCACCTAAATCATCGGGGCGAACCGATGCTAGTGTTCCTTGGTAACTTCCGATTGGCGTTCGAACGCCGTCTATGATGTATGCTTCCATTTTTTTGTTTTTTAACCGCGAAGGCGCAAAGGAATGCGCAAGGTTCGCTAAGTTATATTTTCTTGCCAAGACACTAAGGCGCTAAGCTTGGTTGATTTTTCTTTATAATTCTATTATCGATTCAATACATTTACTTTTCAGCCCTGATCTCGTCATTGTTGGAGCTCTTGACTTGTTTACCAAAACAAGTTAAAGCGACTGACGAGAGCAGGAATTACCATTACTGAAAATGCCCAAGCCATTGCTTCGCCAGTTCGCTGTCGCTCGGGTCGCTTCTGATAATTATTTTATTCTTCCCAATCTTTGTTCGTTCGGTACACCACGCCTTTGAAAAGCGCAACCAATTCATTGCCTCTTTTTATTTCTATAATATTGAATCCGAGTTTGTTATTTACTTTTTCGATGACGGATTCGGCGGTTAAATAATCGCCTTCGCTTACTGCTTCGATGTGATTGATGGAGGTTTCTATGGATACGGCAAATTTTCCGTGGGTGTTGGCGGCGAATCCGAAAGCGGTGTCGGCCAACGAATAGGTAATTCCGCCATGCGCTTTGTGCATACTGTTGAGCATTTCTTTGCGAACGGTCATGGCGACTTTGCAACGTCCGAGTTCACACTCGAGAATTTCGATGCCGAGCCACTGACTGTAAGCGTCTTGAGACAACATTTTGTATGGTATTTTTGTTCCTTCCATTTGTTTGTTTTAACCGCAAAGAGCGCAAGGTGTTACGCAAGGTTCGCTAAGTTGATTTAGTAAAAAGATTTATTTTCTCTATTCATTCTTCTTAAAATTGGACTACATCGGTATCGGTCTTCGTGGTATTCATTGTACAATTCGTCTAGTTTTTCTACGCACCATTGAATTCCGAGTTCGTCTGCCCAAGCGAGTAATCCTTTGGGATAATTTACCCCTTTGGTCATGGCGTTGTCGATGTCATGGGCTGATGCGATGTTTAAAAATAACGTATCGGCTGCTTCGTTAATGAGCATTACGATGACGCGGTCTAAGATGCTTTTGGCTAGAACTACATCTTCATTTGGAGATGAGATTGCTTCGTTCCTCGCAATGGCATCATAATTATAAAAACCTCTACCCGTTTTTCTTCCTAAAAATCCGGCTTCCACCAATCGTTTTTGAGTGAAAGAAGGTTTGAATCTTGGGTCGAAATAGAAAGCTGTAAAAACGGTTTCTGTCACGGTGTAGTTGACATCATGTCCGATGAAATCCATGAGTTCGAATGGTCCCATTTTGAATCCGCCGATGGTTTTTAAACTCCAATCGATGGTAGCAAAGTCGGCTACACCTTCTTCGTAAATGCGGAGACTTTCGCTATAGAATGGTCGCGCTACTCGGTTGACGATGAATCCGGGCGTGTCTTTGGCAACGGCTACCGTTTTTTTCCAATCGGTTATAATTTGTACTGTTTTTTGCAGCACTTCATCACTAGTTTGCACGGCCGGAATTACTTCCACCAATTGCATTAATGGAGCGGGATTGAAAAAATGTATTCCGATGACGCGCTCTGATTTTTGACATGAAGCGGCAATAGAGGCGATGGAAAGTGACGATGTGTTGGATGCTAAAATGGTTTGTTTGGAAACCAACGCTTCTAAATCGGAGAATAGCTTTCGTTTTACATCTAAATTTTCAACTATGGCTTCAATAACTAATTCAGAATTTGCCAAATCATTTAGATTGTTGACGTAGGTAATGTTGCTTTGAATTCGAGATTTTTCGGTTGCGTCGATTTTCTCTTTTTCGACTAATTTGGACAAGGTCGTTTCAAGCGCATCTTTGCTTTTGGTCAACGCTTCTTGATTTAAATCGAATAAATTTACGGCACAACCTGAAGTTGCAGCTACCTGCGCGATGCCACTTCCCATTGTTCCTGAACCTATGATTGCTACTTTCATTTTCTGATTGTAAGATTATAGGATTGTAGGATTGTAGAATTTTAAAAACATCTTAAAATCGTACAGTCTTACAGTCACTTTTAATTTCCCTTAAACTCGGGTTTTCTTTTTTCAACAAAAGCTGTTACGCCTTCTTTGTAATCGTTGGATGAACTGGCTTCGATTTGCAAATCACTTTCTAAAGCCAACTGTTGTTCCAAATTGTTGGTCATCGATTGATTGAGTAGTCGTTTGGTCAAACCTAAGGCTTTGGTTGGCATTTGAGCAAGGAGTTGCGCTATTCCCATTACTTCATCCGCAAAGAAAGCATTGGGTAAAATTTTATAAATCATACCGATTTTGAGTGCTTCTTCTGCGCTTACTTTGTCACCCAACATCATTAACGCTGAGGCTTTTTGAAATCCGATTAATCGGGGTAAAAAGAACGTTCCGGCACTATCTGGTATCAATCCGATTTTGCTAAATGCTTGGATGAAGGAAGCGTTTTCTGACGCAACAACGATGTCGCAGGCCAAAGCAATATTGGCTCCGGCACCAGCGGCTACTCCGTTTATAGCTCCAATAATCGGTTTTTCGATGGTTCTGATCTTTTGGATAATGGGATTGTAATGTTCTTCGAGAATTTTTCTGAAACCCGGATTTAGTTCAGGGTCGGTTACTTCTTTTAAATCTTGTCCGGCGCAAAATGCTTTTCCGGTTCCAGTAATTACAATGGCTCTAACGTGGGAGTCTTGGGCACAATTGTCTAATACTTCCTGTAAAGAAAGTGCCATTTCGCGATTAAAACTGTTGAAAACATCGGGTCGGTTCAGTGAAATCCACGCGACATTGTTTTCAATTTTTAGATCTATTGAATTAGTGCTCATACCTTATTTTATTTTTACTACTTAATTATGAGATTGCTTCGTTCCTCGCAATGACATTGGGTAGTTATTTTAAACATTTAAAGTAGTCGAATGGTTCTAAGCAATCGTCGCATTGAAATAATGCTTTGCATGCTGTGGAACCAAACTGACTGACTAATTTGGTGTTAAATGAACCGCATTGCGGACATTTAACTAATTTTTTATTTCCGAGAAGTGCTTCTTTGTCTGCTGATTCTGACAATGGCGAGGCAATTCCGTATTTTTCTAATGCTAACCTGCCTTTCGGAGTAATCCAATCGGTTGTCCATGCGGGCGAAAGAATTAATTCGACTTTGGCTTCGTAGCCTTTTTGTTTAAAGGCTAATTTTATATCATCACCAATTACATCCATTGCGGGGCAACCGCTGTAGGTTGGTGTGATCTGAACTTTTACAATTCCGTTTACTATAGTAGCAGAACGCACCACGCCCATTTCCATGATGGACAACACAGGAATTTCGGGATCGGAAACCGTTTCGAGAATTTCGAATAGTTTTGGGTCGATATGTGTTAGTTGTTCTGTCATTTTTTTTACCGCGAAGAGCGCAAGGTTTTTACGCAAGGTTCGCAAAGGTTTTGTATTTGTTTCTCGCAAAGACGCTATTTTCTTACTACTTATCCTGATTACTGAACACTTTTCTTACCAACTCATATTTGGATACGTGCGCTGCATGTATTGCAATTCGGTTAAAATGTAACCCATATGTTCGCTGTGTATTCCGTTTTTTCCACCTTTTTGGAAGTACTCGATTTGTGGTGTTTGTAGTGTTGATTCTTCTAAAATTTGGTTTACTTGTTTATAGTAATTGGCTTTTAAAAGGGTAACATCCACTCCAATTCCAGCTGAAACCATATCTTTATCGGCATCGGTTTGATGGAATAATTCGTCGGTGAAAATCCATAAATCGTTAAGAGCGTTTTGGATTTTATTATGACTTTCTTCGGTTCCGTCTCCTAATCTTCTGATCCAATCGGATGAAAATCGGGTGTGGTACGAAACCTCTTTAATGCTTTTTTTGGCGATGGCTGATACTGTTGCGTCGGAACTATTTTGCAATTCTTCTAATAATAGCAAATGATACACATCAAATAGGAATTGTCTTGCAATGGAATAAGCAAAATCTTGGTTGGGTTGTTCTACCAACAAAACGTTTTTGTATTCTCTTTCTTTGCGAAGAAAGGCAATTGTATCTTCCGTGGCATCACCTCCAATTAATTTAGCTGCGTATTGGTAATAACTGCGAACTTGACCGAATAAATCGAGGGAAATATTGGTTAAGGCGATGTCGGTTTCGAGACTCGGCCCGTGACCGCATAGTTCACCTAATCGTTGACCTAAAATCAAAGAATTATCGGCTATTCCGTAGATGTATTGAATTAAATTGTTGTTCATTTTTTTGTTTTTAAACCATTAAGAAATTAAGAAAAATTAAGTTTAAACCATATAAGACATTTAAGGTCATTTAAGTAAAACTTATTTCAAATTCTACATGTGTTTTAATTCGTCAGGAAGTTCATAGAAGGTTGGATGACGATACGCTTTGTCTTTTGCGGGTTCGAAAAGTTCGGCGCTATCTTCCGGATTGGAAGCCGTAATTTGCGCTGAAGGAACTACCCAAATGCTTACACCTTCCATTCGGCGTGTGTAGACATCACGAGCATTTTCTAACGCCATGGTGGCATCGCTTGCATGTAAACTTCCGCAGTGGCGGTGTTCTAATCCGTTTTTACTTCGTATAAATACTTCCCAAAGTGGCCAATTTTTCATAGTGTTGAGAGTTGTCGGTTGTCGGTTGTCGGTTGTCAGTTAAAACTGAAAACGGATGACTGACAATAAAATTTATATTGCTTGTTTTATTGCTGTGTTTGCTTGTTTTTCGGCGTAAGCCATGGCAGCATCGCGCACCCATTTTCCGTTGTCCCACGCATTTTTGCGCGCAGCGATACGCTCTTTATTGCATGGCCCGTGGCCTTTTACGACTTGCCAAAATTCGTCCCAATCGAGTTCGCCAAATTCGTAATGTTTGGTTTCCTCGTTGAATTTTAAGGTTGGATCTGGAATGGTAAGTCCAATCATGTGTGCTTGCGGAACGGTTTGATCTACAAACTGCTGACGTAATTCATCGTTGGTTTTGCGTTTCAACTTCCATTTCATTGATTGTTCCGTATGAACGGATGCAGCATCAGTTGGCCCGAGCATCATTAAGGCTGGAAACCACCATCTGTTTAACGCATCTTGTGCCATTTCTTTTTGTTCTGGAGTTCCTTCGGCAAGTGTCATCATGATTTGAAAACCTTGACGTTGGTGAAAACTTTCTTCTTTACACACACGCACCATGGCACGAGCGTACGGTCCGAATGACGTTGTCGTCAACGGCACTTGATTAATAATTGCCGCACCATCCACTAGCCAACCGATTGCTCCCATATCGGCCCAAGTCAGCGTTGGATAATTGAAAATACTCGAATATTTTGCTTTTCCGGAATGTAGCTGATCGTACAATTCTTCCCTTGAGATTCCGAGTGTTTCGCAAGCAGAGTATAGGTATAATCCGTGTCCCGCTTCGTCTTGAATTTTGGCTAAAAGTGCCACTTTTCTTTTTAAAGAAGGTGCACGCGTAATCCAATTTCCTTCGGGTAACATACCGACAATTTCGGAATGGGCGTGTTGCGAAATTTGACGAATGTGCGTTTGACGGTACTTTTCGGGCATCCAGTCTTTGGGTTCGATTTTTTCGTCGCGAGCAATTCGTGCGTCGAAAATGGCTTCTAGGTTTTTTACTTCGTGTTCTGACATAATTTTTTGAATTAGTGTTCAGCCTGCCTGCGGTAGGCAGGTGTTCAGTCGCCGTAATACTTTACTTTGCAGTAACTTTGAACGATTATTATTTCTTTCTTTTTGAACCATATAAGAGATATAAGGTCATTTAAGAATTTATGATTTCTATATTTTAATTTTATTCCTTTTGCTTATTCTCTAGCCCTGATTGGAGGGAAAAACCTTTGCTTTTTTTAGCAAAGTTTTGGAAGGAAAGCAGGAAAATGGATTGCAAAAATGCTCAAGCCATTTGCTTCGCCAATTCGCTATCGCTCGCTGCGCCTAAACTCCAAAATCGACTACAACTTTTTCCGACGTTGGAACGGCTTGGCAACTTAGTACCAATCCTTTCGCCACTTCGTTTTCGTCGAGTGCGTAATTGATTTTCATTTCGACGGTTCCAGAAACGACTTTACACTTGCAGGTGCTGCACACGCCGCCTTTACACGCGAACGGTAAATCGGCACCAGCGGCCAATGCACCGTCGAGAATGTTGTCAAAATCGTCGTCCATCACGAAATGGAATTCTTTTCCGCCGTCGATGATGGTAACATCGGTTCCTTCTACTTTTTTCTCTACAATTTTTGCCATTCGGGCTTTGTCTTCTTCGGTAATTCCGGAGGTAAACAACTCGTAATGGATTTTATTTTTGTCTAATCCAGCGGCAATTAATTCGTCGCGGATTAAGAATATCATTTGTTCTGGACCGCAAATAAAACATTCGTCGGTGGACGGAATGTCGATGATATTTTTGGTCAGCACTTGTAACTTTTCTTGAGTAAATCGTCCGTTTAATAGTTCGATACTTCGGTGTTCTTTGGTTAAGAAATGGAAGATTTCAAAACGGTCGAAATAGGTGTTTTTTAGTTGTTCAATTTCTTCTTTAAAGATAATTGATTTTACGGTACGATTGAGGTAAAACAGTTTAAATGTGCTGTTTGGCTCGGATGCTAAATGCGTTTTAATGATGGAAAGTATTGGTGTGATGCCGCTTCCCGCTGCAAAAACGATGTAGTTTTTAGGTTTAGTTGCGTTTACTTCTACGTTAAATTCGCCATTGGGTGCCATGATTTCGATGACATCACCTTTTTTCAACGTGTCGTTGACGAAAGTGGAAAACAATCCGCCGTTGATTTTTTTAACTGCGACTTGCCATTTATTTTCAATCGGGCTCGAACATAACGAATACGAACGTCGGGCATCTTGACCGTTGATCGTTGCTTTTAACGTGAGATGTTGCCCTTGTTTGAAATGAAACTCGTCTTTTATTGCGTCTGGAATTTCAAATGTCAGTACCGAACACTCTTTGGTTTCCTTATAGATATTGGCGATTTTTACGCTGTGAAATTTTGACATTACAACTGTAGTATTATTAACTAACACTTGTTAGTTTGTTAGGCAAATTTAATGATTTTTTTGATTGGTTACGAAAACGTTGTAATTTTTTATTTTGATTTTAACAACCCTCGAAGAGTTTTAAACTCTTCGAGGGTTTTTATACGATTATACGATTCCGTTAAGTAGGACTTGAACCATATTGGATTTCAAGATTGTTGGATTGGGACTTTTTTTCTTTCCATACCAAAGGTACAAGGTTCGCAATGTAGAAAGTGTGGAAAAAATAATGACTTCGATGTTTAGATTTTTGATTTCGTTGTTTTCGATTCCGGTTTTGATGATGGTTCGGAAACTCTCCTCATAGTCTTCACGCATTTTTATGAAATACGTTAAATCACTGTCGGTTAAATGCATCCAATCGTTGTTTAGGCAAGCTAAAGCATCGGGATTTCGGAGTGTGATATCAATATGGAGTTGGATGACGCGTTCAATTTTTTGAATGGTTGAAATTTCGGATGCTACGATTTCATCGATTACAGAAGTAAATTCTTCTGCAATTTCGATGATGATTAAAACGAGTATTTCCTGCTTCGATTTAATGTGATTGTACAAACTTGCGGCTTTGATATCCATAGCTTGCGCGATGTCACGCATGGTTACAGCGCTGTAGCCTTTTTCTTTAAAAAGTCGAGCGGCAACGTTTATGATTTCGGATTTTCGGTCGGTAATCTTCATTGCTGTCAAATATATAGAATATTTTTAGTTGGGTAACTTTTGTTACAAATTTGTGTTTGAGATTAGATTAGTTTTGTGGTGTTCTAAAATTTTTGGAACAAAGATTTGATACATTAGAAGCCTTCGACGGTGCTCAAGGTAGACACAATTAATAAAAAATAAAACTATGGGATTATTGAGTAGGTTAGGTTTAGGTGGAAAAACAGAAAGCATGAAAGAATTTATGGAAAAAGGCGCTGTCATTATTGATGTGAGAAGTCCAGCCGAATTTCAAGGTGGTCACATCAAAGGATCCAAAAACATTCCGTTGAATACGATTGGAAATCAAATAGATGCTATTAAAAAATTAAACAAACCTGTGATTGCTTGTTGTGCGAGCGGAATGAGAAGTGCTCAAGCCACATCGATTTTAAAAAGTAACGGAATAGAAGCGACAAATGGTGGAGGATGGAGCAGTTTAAGTAACAAATTATAATGAATGGTGTAGATTGATTAAATTGATTGTTGAATGGAACGGCTCTTATACTGAGAGCCGTTTTTTTTTTAACCTTTCTCAAAAAAATTACAAACAAAACATAAAGTTGATTTTTATAACCCTTGGTAAAATTTACCAAAAAAAAACCGCAACATCTTTGTTGCGGTTTATATTTTTTATATGTACTGATCACTGTCTTTAGACTGTACTTCGTCTTCGCTCAGCACAAACTAATCAGAGTGACAAAACTATTTTTTCGCCATCGGTGGGTATTGTTCCAGAATCTTGGTCACAAACTCGTTGATGTTTTCGTCTTTTCGTTCCATTTTTTTGGTCAGGACGCCTTCGCCTTGTCCTTGCCAAATTAACTCTTTTTTCTTCGCGTCAATAAAATCGATGGTTAAGGTTCCTTCGGTGTAGCGGTTTACTGAGGTGTTTCCGCCCCACATCCACGGGTTCCAACCCCAACCCCAACCGTAACCCCAACCCATGTTGAATTGATTGACATCAACTTGTTCTCTTTCTTTGGTAAAAAAGTTAATCAATACATCGGGTGTTTCACTTTTGGTAAAACCTTTGGCAGCCATCACTTCATCGATAGAGCGTAGGATTCGTTTTTTGTCTAAATCGGAGATTTCTACTTTGTCAATTCCGCTTTTGTGGTAGGCGTAGGTTTTATAGCCTTCAAACGACACGTTTTTGTCGTAATCTGAATTTACTCTAACTGAACTGCAGGATGCGAGAACGAAGAGTAGGAGGAATGGTACATAATTAATTGTCTTTTTCATAAGTGTAATTATTAGAATATTAGACATTTTGGATTTTTAGAATGTCAGATTTTTTTTGTAGCTGAAACGAAAAATAGTTGTTAAAGTCTAAAATGTCTAACTTTCTAACAATCCTTCATCAACTACATTAGGGATGGTCACTTTCAACAAAGGTTGCGTTTCCATCGCTCTTTTTATGGCAAAAATAGCGCCTTCGTTTCGAGCCCAACTGCGGCGTGAAATTCCGTTGTTCACATCCCAGAAAAGCATTGATTCTAAGCGTCTTGATGCTTCTTTAGTACCATCAAGAACCATACCAAATCCGCCATTAATTACCTCGCCCCAACCTACGCCACCACCATTGTGAATGGAAACCCAAGTTGCACCTCTAAAACTGTCACCAATGACATTGTGAATGGCCATATCGGCAGTGAATCGAGAGCCATCATAGATGTTGGAAGTTTCTCGGTAAGGCGAATCAGTTCCGGATACATCATGGTGATCGCGGCCGAGAATAACAGTTCCGATTTCGCCTCGAGCAATCGCTTGATTGAACGCTTCGGCTATTTTGATTCGGCCTTCTGCATCAGCATATAAAATACGGGCTTGCGAACCCACTACTAATTTATTTTCTTGCGCACCTTTGATCCACTGAATGTTATCGGCCATTTGCTGTTGGATTTCAACGGGTGCGGTTTTCATCATTTCTTCTAAAACAGCACAGGCAATTTGGTCGGTTTTGGCTAAATCTTCTGGTTTTCCGGAGGCACACACCCAGCGGAATGGCCCGAATCCGTAGTCGAAACACATCGGTCCCATAATGTCTTGTACATAACTCGGGTACTTGAATTCTCTTCCTAAAGTGGCGTGATCCGACATGACGTCTGCACCAGCACGCGAAGCTTCGAGTAAAAATGCATTTCCGTAGTCAAAGAAATAGGTTCCTTTGGCCGTATGTTTGTTGATGGCGGTTGCATGTCGACGTAATGTTTTTTGCACTTCATCTTTAAACTTTTCAGGATTGTTGGCCATCAAATCATTCGATTCGTCAAAGGAATAACTCATTGGATAATAACCGCCCGCCCATGGATTATGGAGTGAAGTTTGATCCGAACCTAAGTCGATATGAAGATTTTCTTGGTCAAAACGTTCCCAAACGTCAACGATGTTGCCGAGATAAGCGATGGAAACTACTTCGTTATTTGATAAAGCGGTTTGCACTCGCGGCACTAAATGATCAATGTTGTCAACAATTTCGTTGATCCAACCTTGTGAATGGCGAATGTGAGTAATTTTTGGGTTGACTTCGGCGCATACCGTTACACAGCCAGCGATGTTTCCCGCTTTGGGTTGTGCGCCCGACATTCCGCCTAATCCGGAAGTCACAAATAATCCACCTTTAGGGGATTTTTTTATTTTTCTAAATCCGTTTAAAACGGTAATAGTTGTGCCGTGAACGATGCCTTGAGGACCGATGTACATATAGCTTCCAGCCGTCATTTGACCGTATTGCGAAACACCTAGCGCGTTCATTTTTTCCCAATCATCGGGTTTGGAGTAGTTGGGAATGACCATTCCGTTTGTAACGACTACGCGCGGAGCTTCTTTATGGGAAGGAAATAATCCCATCGGATGACCTGAGTACATGGTTAGGGTTTGCTCGTCGGTCATTTGGGACAAATACTGCATGGTTAACAAGTATTGCGCCCAGTTTTGAAATACGGCTCCGTTTCCGCCGTACGTGATGAGTTCGTGTGGGTGTTGTGCCACGGCATAATCCAAGTTATTTTGAATCATGAGCATGATGGCTTTGGCTTGCTCGCTGTTACCGGGATATTCTGAAATGGGTCGCGCATACATTTTGTAATCGGGACGCAAACGATACATATAAATTCGGCCGTAGGTTTCGAGTTCGGCTTTGAATTCGGGTAGTAAATCGGCGTGGTGTTGCGGTTCAAAATAGCGCAAGGCATTTTTGAGTGCGAGTATTTTTTCTTCGGAGGTTAAAATTTCTTTGCGTTTGGGCGCGTGATTAATTTCGGTGTCGTACGGTTTAGGTTGTGGTAAAACCGATGGAATTCCTTGACGTATTTGTTCTTGAAAAGTCATTTTTTAGACTGTTTAGATTGTTGGGTTATTAGACAGTTAGACTGTAAGATTTTTGGATTGTATGATTATAAGATTTTTAGATTGTAGGACTTTAAGACTATAAGATTTTATCTTTTATTTCTTTTTCTATTTTCTTTCTTCTTTCTTCTTTCTTCTTTCTTCTTTCTTCTTTCTTCTTTCTTCTGCCTTCTGCCTTCTGCCTTCTGCCTTCTGCCTTCTGCCTCCTGAAAGAATAGGTAAAGTTACTGAGTTTTTTAATTTATTTCTAATTTTCTTTAGAACTACTGACTGCGTTAGGGATTGAGGCGGTATCCTCGTATCTCGTTTTTAAAACGAGAGGAGAGATAAAGCCGAAAGCCCGCTCGAACGCCCAAACAAAAATTATTTCTTTTTGATTTCGCCTGTTTTTTTATCGAATCCGTAGGGACAATGCCGGCAGCCACTTTTGCAGCAATGGCCGCGTTTGAGATGGTATTTCTCGGTAAAGCATCTATAACCTTCGGGCGTTAGATAGTAATCTTCGCCTTCGATTAAATTATTTGGATCGATTTTTTCATTCATACGTGCAAAATTAGCAACTTTGCAGAATATGATACTGATTGTTTTTAAATATTTAACACCGCGCGGATTTAGAGGCTTGACTTTTTATCCGTTTGTCTTTATTTTGAATAGGAAAGACAAGTTAAATGAGGTGTTTATGAATCACGAGCGAATTCATTTACGGCAGCAAATAGAACTGTTGGTTGTGCCATTTTATGTTTGGTATGGACTGGAATTTTTGCTTCGATTGCTACAGTATCGAAATCGAAGAAAGGCGTATTACAACATTTCCTTTGAGCGAGAAGCGTATGGAAATGAAAAAGACCTTAACTATTTAAAGCAAAGGTCTTTTTGGAATTTTTTAAAGTACTTACGAATTAATAAATAACTTTTTTAGTGAGTTTGTTGCCACTTTCGGTTGTGATGTCGAGCAGTAAAGTGGTGTTGTTTTTCTGCAAGTCGGTGATGGAAAGATCTCTAGCGTTGATCTTGTCATAAGCGGCTAATTTTCTTCCCAAAACATCATATACAATAACCGATTCGAGGTATTCATTGGTGGAATGAATGTTGATGTTGGTATTGGTTGCTACTTGAATAGCATTTCCATTAAAATCGGTTGTTCCCAATGAATTGCTAACGTATTTTAGTAAGAATCGATTGTTGTGATTTCCTGCGGTTGCATTGAATTGGTAGCGATTTTGACGTAAATCATGGTCGATATTTAGCAATGTATCTTCAAGATAAATCATCTGACTTGGGTCGTCGAATAGACCGTCTACATCAAGGATTCCAATGGAATAATTCCCTTGGGTTGGAGCCGTGAATCCGATGGGAACGATGTCGTTTACGTCCAATGGAGCGGGTCTTCCTTGGATGATCATCGGTTTGTCTTCAATTAAAGAGTAGATTTCCATGTTGCTTGTTGGTTTATACGTAGCATCATAGTTTCTGTCTTTATCGTAGGTTGCATCAGAAGTGTATCCCACTAGAGTAGTTGATGTTAATTCAGTTGGGTCGGTAATGTTCAACCAAATTCTGCTTTTGTCTTCATCTGTAACTTCGGAAGTTCTGTAAAACTGGTTGTTATAATTGAAAGCTGCTGCCGCCGCATACCTCATAGAGTTGTTAAACACTACAGTTGAAGGAGTTGGCGTGCTGTGTTGCATTTGAACAAAAAAGGACTGTCCAGAAGCTACTCTGCCCAAGAAACCCGGCGGTGATGATCCTAAAGAATTGTAATTGATGTAATCATTCATAGAATAGTTGTACACATAATTTCCGTAAAAAGGATCTACATAAGCGCTGTTTATGGGTAGACCATGTGTCCAAAGTCGGATTGTGCCATCAAGGTTAGTATTGGTTGAAAGGAACGATAATGCGTTCAAAGGTGATGGATACGGGTTGCCCACTAGGTTCCAATTATCATCTTCTGCGACTGCTGTTCCTCCTGGGGAAGGATAAGAGCTTGTTCGCGTTCCTCTAGAAATAGGAGTTGTTATGGTTCCATTGTTTGGTACTCCAATAAACGTAGCAGTGTATATCGCGGGTGTTGCATTGTATGTGTTGGGTCCGCGGATGATGTATCCTTTTCCTGTAACCATAGTTTCATTTCCATTTACCCAAATTCCATAATCAGTTCCGTTTATAGTTGGATTCCATTTCCATATAAATCCGGTTGATGTCAGCGGAGAAACTGCATTGGCTGCAAAATTTGCTACAGGAGATGACCAATATACATAATCTAATTTTCTAACATTGGTGTCTCTAAACATTCTTATGTTTCCTGTATTGGCTACGTTGTTTACTTGGACTAAACTACCGTCATCATTGATGTTGAATGTTCCAGTAGGTCCAACTGTAACTGTGTTCGTAACTCTCATTACTGAATTTGCCAGAACAGTTAAAGTGGCTCCGTTTAAAATGGATAAAGTTCCAGCAAGTCCAAATGTTGGTCCAGTTATAATTGGATTGTTTGCTGTTGGTGGTATAATCACACAATCGGCTGTATTGGGTAATATCCCACCACTCCAATTTGAGGCTGTTCCCCAATCGGTACTTGTCGTTCCTAGCCAAATTTTACCTGTAATGGTAACACTTCCAGTTAACCCAGCAGCTACCGCTGTGCAATAGGCATCCGATGCGGCAGTAACCGTATAAGTCGTTGTAGTTGTTGGAGAGACAGCAAAAGTGTATGGGCTAGTTGTAATACCTGTAACTGTCACAGGAGTAACCCCGTTAGTATATGTTACACTCCAAGGTTGAGAGCCCGTTAAAGCAATTGAGAGTGTGGTGCTGCTGTTGCATATGGTTCCAGTTCCTGAAATAGCTGCGGTTGGAAGTGGACGGATGATGAATGTTGTCGCTGTTCTACAATTTGGATTAGTAGAGCAAGCCGCATAATACGTGTATGTTCCAGCTGTATTAGTATTTGCAAGTCCAGATCCAGCAACTCCTACCGGATTGAACGGATTAGCACTGCTGATAGAAGCACCTCCAGAAGCTGCGGTATACCATTGTTGAGTGCCGCCAGTTCCACCCAGATTAAGGGTAGCACCTACGGGTCCTGTAAATGTCCATTCGTAGTTTCCTGTTGCAAGTGATCCAAACGAAGTAGAAACTAAATAATAGGTAACACCGGCAGTCAAAGTAACAGCAAGTTGCGGAGAAAGGTCACAAGTTCCTCCCGCATTAGTGTCGTCATCTGTAAGTATATGATTTCCGGGAACTCCACAAGGGTTAGCGCCGTTGAATGCATTTTGGTAAAGAGAAGCATATGTGTCCCAAGCGAATCCTGGTGTACACATGTTTAGAGTGTAAGCACCCGTTGTAGAAACTGTGAAGGTTGCTACGTCATAGTAGTAAGTAGTTCCTGCCGTTGCATTACAAATAGTTCCCGTAAAACCTCTTGCCCATGTTGGGTCGGTAGCAGCCAAAGAGCCAGAGTTGAAAACAGCTCCTTGATTTATGGTTGTTCCTGAAGTTCCACATGAAGTGGAAGATGATATCGTACCCGTTCCTCCTACACATAGTGATGTGCCAACAGTTACAGGTGCTGTTGGGCTTGTTATATTGATTGGACCAGCTAATGTTGCTGTCCCACATGGTCCGCTTCCAATGGAAAAATTACTAAATGTAGATGTTCCTAAATTTGAAAAAGTGTAGGATGGTTGAGAAGAGGAAGCTATAGTGGCGCCTACAGGACCAACATAGGTCCATTCGTAATTTCCAGTTACTCCAGTTCCAAAAGAAGTTGTTACTAAATAATAGGTTATGCCAGCAGTTAGTGTAGCGGTTAAGCTTGAATCGTTCTCGCAGTTTCCACCAGTATTGGTGTCGTCATCTGCAATGATGAAATTTCCTGGAGTGCCACAAGGATTTGTGCTGTCGAATGCATTCTGATATAAGGAAGCATGTCCGTCCCAATCTGTTCCTGGAGTGCACATGTTAAAGGTGTAGCTTCCTGTTGTAGTGGGCACAAATGTAACAAAGTCTAGATAGTATTGAGTTCCTGCTGTAGCAGAACAAAATGTTCCTCCTGGGTTTCTGTTCCAAGTGGCATCGGTAGCGGCTAAACTACCTGAATTAAATACAGAGCCTTGCGGAATGGTGCTAGTAGCTCCAACAACTATCGTTTGTGTTTGAGGAGAGCCATTCAACAAATAATTTAAGGTGTATGTTCCTGTGGTTAATCCATTAAAATTAATTTGAACCGAACCATTTGGAGTGGTGCAATTAGTATTGTTTGTAATTGTTCCTGGGGTTATGGTTGGTGTGATTACCGTGACAACTGTGTCATCGGAGCATAAGGTGCCTCCGCAATTCCAATAGGCTGTGTAGGTTGTTGTAGCGGTTGGAGATACAGTTAAATTTGGACTTGTAGTAAGGATTGTTGCTCCTTGTTGCCATCTTTGAAATACGCAAGGAGATGGGTTAAATAGGTGGCAGTCTTGATTTCCGGGTACAATTCCTGGCCAATCGGTTGCGTTTCTTCCCGGAACTGGAAAAGCTAGTGTGCCTGTGTTATTTTCTGCCCCTGAGGTTGCAAGAGCAAGAGAAGTTGAGGCATACCAATTTGCTGATAATTGAGATACAATTACATTGAAGGATCCGTTTTCATTGAGTACAATTTGAAATGAAGCGGTACCCGTTCCTGCTCCACTACCCAAATTGTAGGGAACTACATTGTCGTAACTCACAACAAATCTTCTATTGGGAGCCACTCCAACTGTTTGGTAGGTAATTGTGCCTCCATAACGAATATCAATATCAGCGAAAAATCCAGCAATATAGTTGTTTGGGTTTCCTCCTGCAGGTATGGCAAACGAATTGTATCCTGTAAACGTAAAAGGTCCGAATCCTAAAATTCCATTGGATTGTATCACAGCGGTTGTATAGGTGTTTCCGTAAAAGTTAAAAGGAAAGCCTATCGGAATTTGACCTGTAACACAGTCATCACATGTAACTGGAAATGCTGTTGTTCCTGCAATAGCAACAGGTGAACATGCTGTGGCAGAAACAGAATAGGTTAGAGCAGTTGTTGTTGCGCTCAAAGTGGTAGAGGCGCCGCAACTAATAGAAACATCCGGGGGCGCCGTAGCACCGCATTGTGCCATCACTGTGTTTGTGTTGAAAATTCCAACGAATAGCAGAATGGCTGTAATTTTTAGAGTAGAAATTGTTTTCATAGACTTAAGGGTATACTATCAAATGTATAGAGATGTAGCAATTTTTATGTAAAAATAACAGCAAACACTGTTATTTTGATGTGTTATTATCAAACAATTGTTAAATCTACTAAAAAAAACTGTTTGTACGTGTGTTAAATGTGAATAATTTCGATGAAAAGCGATAAAAAACCGACAAAAAGCAAGTGTTGAAAAATAGTTTGATTTTATTGAGGTATATATATTTTTTTTTAATAATTTTAACACTTAAATATATGATTATGAGAAAGATTACATCAGTTAAAACTCTGTTTTTAGTAGTTATATTTTCAGTAAGCAGTTATGCTCAAGTCTATGTAAGCAACAATAGTTTTGTATATAATCGAGGTAGCTTGATTTATTCTACTGGTAATGTTGAACTCAATGGCGCTAATAGCAACATGTACTTACGAAACGAAGGGCAGTTGCTTCAAGGAGGAACGGCAGCCGGAACAAACTTGGGCTTGGGTGCTTTGTCAGTGTTTCAAGAAGGAACTCAAAACAATTTCGGATATAATTATTGGTGCTCTCCCGTTGGAGTTCCAGCAGTTGCTGTAGGAAATAGTTCTTTTGTTTTGAATCAAGTGGTTAAACGACCTACTGGTCTAACCGCTTTTCAAACTCCTACTTTTACCACTGCACTAAATGGAACATCAACAGCAGGTCTTCTGACTATATCCAGTTATTGGATTTATCAATTTTCAGTTTCTAACAACTATTCGGCTTGGAGTGCTGTAGGTGGAGCAGGATCAGTTACACCTGGGCTTGGATTTACTATGAAAGGAGTGTCTGGTTCTGATAACACAAATGTTGGCGAAGTTGCTGTAAACAATCCAGGAAATAGTCAACGTTACGATTTCAGAGGAAAACCTAATGAAGGAAACATTAACATTGCTGTAGGAAATACTGCTGGTCCAGATTATCCTAATCGTACTTTAACTGGGAATCCTTATCCATCAGCAATTAATCTGAATTTATTCTTGCTAGAAAACAGTGGATATACTGTCAATTATACAACAGGAGCTGTAACTTTAGGAGGACCTACGAATGTAATCAATGGTAATGCTTATTTTTGGGAACATCAAAAACCGGCTACTTCACATTTCTTAAATGCATATGTTGGAGGTTATGGAACTTATGTACCTAATAATGTAAATGCATTTAGTCCTGGAACATATAACAATGCGCCTTGGAATACCTATAATCCAGACGGAACACCCAATACACTTGGCGCTCCAGCAGGAACTGAACGTTATAAAAGAATGTTTACTCCTGTGGCGCAAGGATTTAAAATTCAAGGGACAGTTCTTTCAGGAAATGCAGTAATGAGAAATCGTTACCGAGCGTTTGTTAAAGAAGGTGTTGCCAATAACTCTGAGTTTGAAAGATCATCAGCAGTACTAGCTGGAGATACAAATTGGGAAGACATTCAAAATGTTGCAGGAGTAGATTATACACAATTTTCAAAAAATCAAGTGCCTCAAATTAAACTTCATATTACTTTTAATAATGAATATACTAAAGAAGTAACTATGGCTTTTAATCCAAATACTACTGATGGTTACGATGTGGCTATGGATGCACAATCTTCTCAACAAACAGCAGCAGTAGATGCTTATTTCCCAATCGATCAAGTTCCTTATGTGATCACAACACTTCCTTTTGACATCAATAAACGAATTCCATTTGCCTTTAAATCTGATGTTCAGACTTCTGTTAAAGTTCAAGTAGGACAGCTTATCAATTTTGATCAAGCAAATAAAGTGTACATCCACGACAAGGTGACCGATATGTATTATGACATAAAAAGCGATCACTTTTTGTTGAATTTAAACAATTCAGTTATTGACAATCGTTATGAAGTTACTTTTATTGCTCATTCTTTAGAAGATTCGTCTACTATTAAAGAATTGTTGTCTGTGGTTCAAAATAATGAAAAACAAACGTTGACCATTTTTAATCCAAGTACAGTGAGCATCAAATCGGCTACGATGTATGATATTTCAGGAAAATTAGTCCTTCAAAAAGTAGATTTAGAATCGAAAGCAAGTTATGATATTTCAACTTCTGCTTTGAGTGAAGGTGTATACATCATCAATGTTTTGGATGTAAATGGAGAAAAATTTGCTCAAAAAGTTATCATTGAACGAATAGAATAAAGAACCTAAATAATTCATTATACCCAAAACCGTCTCCTACAAGGGGCGGTTTTTTTTATGAAAACATCTATTTGTTGCCTAACTTTGTTAAAACTTTTGTTTTGGAAATTATCACACAAGAAATTTTACTGCCTAATACAACCATTAAATTATTCATTCGACGTGAAGATTTGATTCATCCTTTTGTGTCGGGCAATAAATTCAGAAAACTAAAATATAATCTAGCTCAAGCGGAAGAAGAAAGACAAACGACCTTGTTAACTTTTGGAGGTGCTTTTTCCAATCATATAGCTGCGGTTGCTTATGCGGCTCATGAAAACGGATTCAAATCAGTCGGATTGATACGCGGTGAAGAACTTGTTGGGAAAGTAAGCGAAAATCCTACACTTCGTTTTGCATCTCAATGCGGAATGCAACTCGAATTCATTACACGGGAAGACTACAGATTAAAAGATTCCGAGGTTTTTATGGATTCATTACAAGAACGATTTGGATCTTTTTATTTTCTTCCTGAGGGCGGAACAAATAGTCTAGCTGTAAAAGGTTGTGAAGAAATACTAACCAGTCACGATTCAGATTATAATTTTGTTTGTGCTGCTGTTGGCACAGGAGGAACGCTTTCGGGAATTATCAATAGCGCTTTGCCTCATCAAAAAGTTTTAGGATTTCCAGCTTTAAAAGGAGATTTTTTACAAAAAGATATTCGTAAATTTGTAAAAAATAACAACTGGGAATTAATTAATGACTATCATTATGGAGGATACGGGAAGGTAAGTGCCCAATTGATCCAATTCATAAATGATTTTTATACCCACCACAAAATTCCTTTAGATCCAATTTATACGGGAAAGATGGTTTTTGGCGTTATAGATTTAATCACTAAAAACTATTTTCCTGAACATTCAAAAGTTTTGCTTATTCACACCGGCGGACTTCAAGGAATACAGGGAATGAATGCTAAATTAAAAAAGAAGAATGAACCCATTATCGAATTCAATGATTAAAAAAACTCTTTTAGTTGCTTTATTATGCATGGTCTACGCTTGTGGCACCAAGAAGCCAGTAATCCAAACGACTAAAAAACCAGAGCCAAAACCACAACGCGAAGTGGTGCGAACGGTCAAAAAGCCAACCGATTATGAGTCGACTTCTGGACCGATTGAAATTCCCAAAACCGAGACCTTAGAAGCGACTTCAAAGGTGAAAGTGACCACAGAAGTCGTCTTAAAATACATTGATACCTACAAAAATGTGGCGATGGATAATATGCGTAATCACAACGTTCCTGCTAGTATTGCTCTTGCTCAAGCGATCTTGGAATCAGGTGCGGGAACCGGAGATTTATGCCGACAAGCCAATAACCACTTCGGAATAAAATGCCATAAAGAATGGACAGGTGAAAGTGTTCGGCACGATGATGATGCGGCGCAAGAGTGTTTCAGAAAATACAAAAAAGCATACGATTCGTATCAAGATTATGCGGATTTTCTGAAAACTAGAAAATGGTACAATCCGCTATTCAAACTCAAAATAGACGACTACAAAGGTTGGGCAAGAGGATTAAAAGCGGCGGGTTATGCCACTGATCCTGCTTATCCTTCAAAATTAATCGGAATCATCGAACGGTATCAATTACAACAATACGATGCGTTAGTATTAGGAACAGATTACGTTGTGTCAGAACCGATAATTAAAGAAGTAGTTCCGCAAAAACCATCCTCAAACAAAGACCTATACGAAGTGGTAAAAGGAGATACATTATACTCCATCTCAAAACGCTTTTCAATTTCTATTGATGAGTTAAAACGCAAAAACAACATCAAAGAAGATTCCATTTCATTAGGGCAATTATTAGAAGTTAAATAAATATATCTCAACACATGTTATACGAAAGAAGCAGTCAATTATTTGAAGCCGCAGCACGCGTAATTCCCGGCGGAGTTAATTCGCCCGTTCGAGCCTTTAAAGCCGTTGGTGGTACACCTATTTTTGTCAAAAGAGCAAAAGGTGCTTATTTATACGATGAAGACGGAAATCAATTAATCGATTACATTAATTCATGGGGTCCGATGATTCTAGGTCATGCGCATCAACCCGTAATTGACGCAATTACCGAAAGGGCAAAACTGGGAACTTCGTTCGGAATGCCAACCGAATTAGAAACACAAATCGCCGAATTAGCACTATCTATGGTTCCGAATTCAGATAAAATTCGTTTTGTAAATTCGGGTACCGAAGCGTGCATGAGTGCCATTCGATTGGCTAGAGGATTTACCAATAGAGATAAAATCATCAAATTCGCAGGTTGCTACCATGGTCACTCCGATTCGTTTTTAATTCAAGCAGGAAGTGGAGCAACAACCTTTGGTTCGCCCAATAGTCCGGGTGTGACTCAAGGAACGGCAAAAGATACGTTACTAGCAAATTACAATGATATTGAAAATGTTCGCGCTTTGTTTACGTCCAATCCAAGTGAAATCGCAGCGGTTATCATTGAACCTGTCGCCGGAAACATGGGCTGTATTCCACCAAAAGAAGGTTTCTTAGCACAATTGAAACAGGTATGTCACGAATCAGGAACCTTACTAATTTTTGATGAAGTAATGACCGGATTCCGATTAGCCAAAGGCGGAGCACAAGAATTATATAACGTTCAAGCTGATATTGTTTGCTTCGGAAAAGTAATTGGCGGCGGTTTACCCGTGGGCGCTTTTGCTGCTCGTAACGAAATCATGAATTATTTAGCACCAGTTGGGCCAGTTTACCAAGCGGGAACCTTGTCGGGAAATCCTCTAGCTATGGCAGCAGGTTTAGCAATGCTGCAAGAAATTAATAATGACAATGAATTGTTTACCCGATTAGAAGCGAAAACAGCCTATTTGGAAAAAGGAATCAACGAAGTGTTGACACAAAACAACATCGTATTTACGATCAACAGAGTAGGTTCTATGATATCCGTACATTTTGATGCCGCGCCGGTAACCGATTTTCAATCGGCCAAAAAAGGAGATAACGAGACATTTAAAAAATTCTTCCACGGTTTATTAAATGAAGGAATTTATATTGCTCCGTCGGCTTATGAAACATGGTTCATCACCGATGCGTTAACGTATGAGGATTTAGATGCCACCATCAGAGCAGTAAGTAAAGTAGCCACTAACTTATAAAAGAAAACTCCCAAATAGTAGAACTATTTGGGAGTTTTTATATTGAATTATATCAAATTATTTATTTGCAGACTCAGCCATGATTTTATCAAATCGCTGTTTGCCTTCTGATAATTTTTTATTTTGCTCTTGAGTTAAAGTTGCTTGTACTTTTAGGTCAACTATTCTGTTCATTTCGCTTTTTCTTTCAGCAGACATTTTTGGATCTGCTAACAACTGATATTTTTGCTCGTACAAACGAAATAAATCAGTAGTTTGTTGATCAGTTAAACCAACGATATCAGACAAAACTGAAACTTCTTTTTTTGCAGCAACAGCTGGATCAATTTTAGTATCTTGAGCATTAGCGCCAATTGTTAATGCAAAGAATAAAGATAGAGTTAAAAATAATTTTTTCATTTGTTTAAGATTTTTTAGTAATAGAATTCAAAACTAAATTATTTTTTTCAAAGTACAAAACATTTTTACCTTTATTCTTCGTTTTCAATTGGTTTCATATCTCGTTTACCTTTGGATCTCATTTTTTTAGCCATTTCTTTTTTTCTACTTGACCATTTGGTATATTGTTCTTCTGTAAGAATTTTTTTCAATTTGGTTTTCATAACCAATTCTTCATCGATTCGATTCTTTTTCATTTGAGCGATTTGTTCATCAGTTGGTTTAGTGCCTTTTTCTTTTTGGCCTTTAAATTCCAACATTTTCGCCTCTCTCTTTTTGGCTTGTTCCATCAAAAGAGGTTTGATTTCGCCTTGCTGTTTTTCAGTCAATGTTAATTCACTGTTCATTTTTTTTAATACCGCTTCCACTTGCTGTTCTGGAGTTAATTTTTCTCTTCCTTCTCCTCTTTTTCCTTGGGCAAAAGTTGTTAATCCAACCACCAATGCCAACAATACAATTACTTTTTTCATGTGTTACTTTTTTAAAGATTTGTAGATAAGACAGAACAGGTTTGAAAAGGTTTAACACTTAACAAAACTTTAATAAAAATGACAATTGTCAATGTATTTTTAAAAAACAGTTGTAAATTTGCACCGTGAAAAAATTCATACTCCTACTTGCACTTCTTATGTTGGTGAAACCCAGTTTTCCAATCATTGACTATGTGGTCAACTATGAGTATATTTCTAAAGAACTTTGTGAAAACAAAGCCAAACCCGAATTAAAATGTAACGGAAAATGTCACTTGATGAAAGAATTAGCCAAAGCTTCCGAAGCAGAAAAACCGCTTTCATCCGATAAAAAAGAAAATTCCAAACACGAAATTGAAGTAGTATTTTATCAAGATATTGAACAACCTCTAGTGACGTTAATTCATTTTCCTACTAATTCTTCAGTTGAAAACAACTATTCCAATCAATACGCTTACTTGAATAGTTCTACTATTTTTCATCCACCCACTTTTATGTGTTAATTTTTTAGAAGTCGATTTCAATTGCATTGAAATGGACAGGACAACTGCGTCCAAATGTTTGAAAATTTACTTTTCAAGCACATTATTCTATCTCATTAATTCATAAAAAACACAAAAATGAAATTTCAATTAAAAACAATAGCGGCTGTAGTGGCCATCACGTTCGCATTCTCTTCTTGTTCCAACGATGAAGATCCAGTACAAAACATAACGGGTACAGGAAACCTAAAACTCGAATTTGATAACGTATACAAAACTTCAAATCTTGCGTTCAATACACCCTACACTAATTCAAATGGTGAAACCGTAAAAATCACCGAAGCTAAATACATTGTTAGCAACATCGTGTTAACAAAAGAGGATGGTTCAACCTATACTGTGCCAAAAAGTCAAAGCTATTTCATCATCGACGAAGCAACTGAAGCCAGCACGTTACTTAATTTACCTAATATTCCAGCGGGTAATTATACTAAAGTAAAATTCGGAATCGGAGTAGACCAAGCGCAATTCAATTTAGGAGCAACCGGCCAAGGTGATTTCTTGGCACAAGCACAAGCTGCCGGAATGATGTGGTCGTGGAGTGCCGGATACAAATTCGTTGCTTTAGAAGGTATGTTTACATCAGCCACCGTAACTACTGATACGATGTTTATGTTGCACACAGGTCAAACCGGAACTGATTATAACTACACCGAAGTAACCTTGAATTTGCCAGAAAACGCTTTAGTGCGCACCACAATTACTCCGCAGATTCATTTGATGGCCGACTTATCGCAGCTTCCAGACGGAACCAATAAAATCAATTTTGCCGAAGGCGCTATGGTTATGGGCGGAGGTAAATTGGCTTTGGTGACCGCCAACATCGCCAACATGTTCGAAGTACACCACGTTCATAACGATTAATTTTTTCAGAAGCTAATCCAGCCCTACACTACAAGTCCTCGCTCTTACACCAACTCTTGTAAGGCTAAAGTAAGCTTCCGTTGGTCGCTTTCTTTAGCCAACAAGAGCAAGGTGTAAGCGCTGCGGGCTTTTCATTGCGGTCTGGGCTAAAAAATACTGCATCTTATGAAAATACTACGCTATTTATTACTTTTTCCTTTTCTGTGGAGTTGCTCTAGCGACGAGGCAGAAGAATATCAAAATCTTCCTATCGATTACCGTGTGCCGAGTAATTTTCCGCCATTAGCCTACAATTTGGACAACAATCCGCTAACCGAAAAAGGATTCGAACTCGGAAAAAAATTGTTCTACGACGGTCGCTTGGCTTCAGACGGAATTGTATCGTGTGGCTTTTGCCATATTCAAGAAGATGCGTTTACACACCACGGACATTCCTTAAGCCATGGAGTGGGCGATGCCATCGGAACACGAAACACGCCGCCAATCCAGAATTTGGCGTACCAAACCACTTTCATGTGGGATGGAGCCACCAATCACTTGGATTTGCAACCAATTATTCCGTTTACGAGTCCAATCGAAATGAACGGCGATTTTACAACGGCCATCAATATGATGAAAAACGACGCCGAGTACAAGCGATTATTCAGCTTGGCATTTACCGACGGTTTAATCAATTCTGAAAACATGCTCAAAGCACTCGGACAATTTATGGTGATGGCCACTTCCAGCAATTCACGGTTTGATAAATTCCGTCGTAACGAGTCGGGTGGAACACTGTCACAAGACGAATTGGATGGTTATGCCATTTTCAATCAAAAGTGTGCTTCATGTCACGCCACCGATATTTTTACCGATAATTCATTTCGCAACAATGGTTTGCCTATTAATCCAGCTGTGAATGATGTCGGTCGTTATCGGGTAACCGAATTGGAGCACGATCGCTACAAATTCAAAGTGCCGAGTTTGCGCAACATCGAAAAAACCGCACCGTATATGCACGATGGCCGTTTTTATACGTTAGAAGGCGTGCTCGATCACTACAGCTCGGGTGTTGCATATACACAAAACTTAGATTCAAGTTTGAATACCAATGGAATACTCGGAATTGCGCTTTCATCCACAGAGAAAACTAAGTTGATTGCCTTTTTAAAAACGCTCACCGACCATGAGTTTCTCACTAATCCACTATTATCAGAATATTAAAAATGAAAAAAATACTAATGTTGGTCGTTCTTGGGTTGAGTTGTTCAATCAACGCCACTTCCAAAGACAGTTTGGCCAGAGCCAATCAATTCAAGTCTTATTACGATTTATTGGATGATGACGATTGCGATGCCTGTGGCTGTTCGGCTAGCGGAGGAAGCATGGGTTTTGCTTCGATGCTCAATACCAATTTTCTCGGAATGCGCTATTTCAACCAAAGTTATAAAAGTACAGATGGTTTGTACAGTAATTCGCCTTGGTACGATGAAAACTATAACACTGTTCAAATTTGGGCGCGAATACCCGTTTTAAAAAAAGTTCAGGTTTCTGTTTTGGTTCCGTATCATTTTCACAGTAGAGAAACGGCAAACGAAAACCAAAACATCAGCGGAATGGGCGATGTAACTGTACTCGGAATGTATCAATTGTATCAAACCCACAAAGACAGTACGTTGTTAGTACATTCTTGGCAAGTTGGCGCCGGCGTAAAAGCACCGACTGGTAAGTTTAACGAAAGCAATTCGGGCAATGTCAATCCGAGTTACCAAGTCGGCACCGGAAGTTGGGATTACCTTTTGGCAACCGAATATGTAGTCAAAAGAAAAAAAATCGGATTGAATACGATGTTGAATTACGTCATCAAAACGCAAAATCAAAAGTACTACCGCTTCGGAAATCAGTTCAATTATGCGGGAACGTTGTTCTATTTACACGAGACGAAAAAGTTCTCTTTTGCTCCTCAATTGGGCGTTGCGGGCGAAATCTATGACAACAACGAACAACACAAACAAATGGTACGTGGAACTTCGGGAAGTATTTTGTTTGGAAAAGTTGGTTTTGAAGTCGGAAGAGATAAATTTTCGTTCGGAGCGAATGCGATGCTCCCAATCAATCAAAACCTAACCGATGGAAAAGTAGAAGCCAATTACCGCTGGAGCGTCAATTTAAATTATAGTTTGTAACAAAAAAGGAACTCAACCGAGTTCCTTTTTTTATCTAAATTCAAATCGAAATTATTTTCCCAAATATTCAGCAATTTTAGCTTCTCCATCCAGAACCACTTTCATTAGTCCGTGTTTGTTAATACCTTTGCTTGCTGCGTCCCATTTTTTGCCGCTTAAACCCGATTTTTCTTTTAAATCGCCAATCGATATACCTTCGTTGGATTTCAAAATTTCGATGATGTGTTTTTCGTCATCGGTCAATTCGATTTGTTTTTTCTCTGGTCGCATTTGCGGGAAGAATAACACTTCTTGAATCGACGGATTATTCGTCAAAAACATCATCAATCGGTCCATTCCAATTCCCAATCCAGAAGTTGGCGGCATTCCGTATTCTAAAGCTCGTAAAAAGTCTTCATCTATAATTCCGTTGGCTTCGTCGTCACCTTTTTCGGCCAACGCCATTTGCGCTTCAAAACGCTCGCGTTGGTCAATTGGATCATTCAACTCCGAATAGGCATTGGCGATTTCTTTTCCGCACACCATCAATTCGAAACGCTCGGTCAATTCGGGATTGTCGCGGTGTTCTTTACACAACGGTGACATTTCTTTTGGATAATCGGTTATAAAGGTTGGTTGAATAAAATTGCCTTCACATTTTGCTCCGAAAATCTCATCGATTAATTTGCCTTTACCCATGGTTTGATTTACATCAATTCCCATTAATCGCGCGGCATCAAAAAGTTCGCTTTCGCTTTTACCCGAAATATCAAAACCCGTAAATTGTTTGATGGCGTCGGTCATGGTTACACGTGCATACGGAGCTTTGAAGTTTACTTGGTGTTCGCCAAAAGTCGCTTCGGTAGTTCCGTTTACAGCATTCGCGCAATATTCGAGTAAATTTTCAGTAAACTCCATCATCCAATTGTAGTCTTTATAGGCTACATATATTTCCATTGCAGTAAATTCCGGATTGTGCGTACGATCCATTCCTTCATTGCGGAAGTTTTTCGAAAACTCGTACACACCATCAAATCCACCTACAATCAATCGTTTCAAATACAATTCGTTGGCAATTCTCAAATACAATGGAATGTCTAAAGCATTGTGATGCGAAATAAACGGACGCGCGGCCGCTCCACCCGGAATCGCTTGTAAAATCGGAGTTTCCACTTCCATATAACCCGCTTCATTAAAGAAATTTCGCATGGCTGTAAACAATTTGGTTCGTTTTACAAAAACGTCTTTTACATTCGGATTCACAACCAAATCAACATAGCGCATACGGTAGCGCAATTCGGCGTCATTGAACGCATCGTGCACAACTCCGTTTTCATCTTTTTTGGGCAACGGCAACGGGCGCAATGTTTTACTCAAAATCGTAAAATGATCAACGCGAACCGATTTTTCACCGACTTTAGTCAGAAACAATTCACCTTCAATTCCAATAAAATCACCTAAATCAGTTAATTTTCTAAAGACTTGGTTGTACAACGATTTATCGTCTCCCGGACACAACATGTCGCGGTTGAAATACAACTGAATACGACCTTCGCTATCTTGTAACTCTACAAACGAAGCTTTTCCCATGTCACGATCGCTCATCATTCGTCCCGCCAAAACCACCTTCTTGCCTTCCTCAAATTGCTCCTTCACTTGTTTCGAAGTGTGTGTAACCGGATACAAATTAGCTGGATAAGGGTTGATGCCCAAATCACGCAGCGCACTGAGTTTTTCTCGTCGAATGATTTCTTGTTCTGAAAGTTGCATAACTACTATTTTTAAGTGTGCAAAGATAAATTATTTGTTTCAAGTTTGTTTCGTCAATTTGCAATAAAAATTGCTCGAGTCAAGTCGAAGGTTTTAGGCTTTTTGTAGCAATCTCGTCCTAAAGACGAGAGGGCTTTGTTTGTAATCCATTTTCCAGCCATTCGCTCTATCTTTTTTGTTTCCCAATGCTCAGGTGAAGGACAAAAAAGGATGCCGTTACTGTCTGGGCTGGAGGATAAACTTTTTGTATATTTGTAAAAATTTTAAAAAGATGAAATTACTTAAATATGTGTTTGTTTTAGTTGTAGTGTTTTTGTTTTCAAGTTGTTCAATTACCGAAAAGATTATGTTCAACGAAGATAATTCAGGTACGTTTGCCTACGAAATCGATGGTTCTAAAATGATGTCGATGATGGGAAGTGCAATCAAAGCAGAAACCGAGAAAAAATCAAAAAAGAAGAAGAATAAAAAGTCGGAAAGAGAAAGCACAAACATGGATAGTACGTTTACGTTTAAAGAACTTTTTGCTAGTAAACAAGACAGTATTTCCAAATTGCCATTAGAAGAACAAGAGAAGTTGAAAAAAATGGAGAATTTCAGTGTTCGAATGGTGATGAACGAAGAACAAGGAACGTTTTTGTATTCTATGTTTACGGATTTTAAAAGTATTGGTGAATTGAAAGACATTATGTCGCCAATGCAATCGATGAAATCGCTTAATGCAGGTAATAAAGCAGTTGGTGATAAAGGCAGCATGCTTTCGGATAATAACATCAGCGAATATTTGTTTGATGGTAAAACATTTGTCAAAAAAGTGCAAAAACGAGTGTTAGAGGAATCGGATAAAAGTGCTGAGATGACAACAGAAGAAGAAGAGATTGCGGCAAGTGCGAAGCAATCGATGGACATGATTTATGAGCAATCCGATTTTAAAGTGGTGTATCAATTTGCAAAACCTGTAAAAAAAGTATCGTTGTCTACTGCTTTGTACAGCGAAGACCGAAAAACGGTAACCATACTTTTTCCGTTAAAGGACTACATGGAAAATCCAGAAAGTTTAAACCTTGAAGTCGAATTAGAATAACATGAATAAAATAATTCAAGTTCAAGATTTAGGGAATAAAGATTACAAAGAAACTTGGGATTACCAAGAAGAATTGTTCAAAGAGATTGTGGATGTTAAAATTCAGAATCGGCGAGAACAAACTTCGGTTAGTACGCCCAATTATTTTTTGTTTGTAGAACATCCTCATGTGTATACTTTGGGTAAAAGTGGTGACATGACCAATTTATTGTTGTCGGAAAAGCAACTTGTAGAAAAAGGTGCAACGTTTTATAAAATCAATAGAGGTGGAGATATCACCTATCATGGGCCAGGCCAAGTTGTAGGTTATCCTATTTTAGATTTAGAAAATTTTTTTACCGATATTCATAAGTATTTACGTCTTTTAGAAGAAGTAATAATTTTTACTTTAAAAGAGTATAATATAATCGGTGTGCGTAGTGAAGGTGAAACCGGAGTGTGGATTGATGTGGGTACGCCATTTGCTCGAAAAATATGTGCCATGGGTGTTCGAGCTTCTCGTTGGGTAACCATGCACGGATTCGCATTGAATGTAAACGCCAACTTAGGTTATTTCGATAATATTATTCCGTGTGGGATAAAAGGCAAGGCGGTAACTTCAATGCAGGTTGAGCTTGGTGTAGACCGCGTAAATGAGGAAGAAGTAAAAGTAAAGATTCTAAAATACTTCTCTATTCTTTTTGAAGCTGAGATTAATAAAACACTAATTGTTGAGTAGATTATTGTTAAAAGTCAAACTCCAATTGTTCAGGTAATAGCCGAAAACTCATGCGGTGGTATTTTGATGGGCCATATTTTTTTATGGCTTCTCTGTGTTCTTTTGTAGGATATCCCTTATTTTGCTTCCAATTGTACATTGGGAATTCGTCGTGTATTTTATCCATGTATTCATCACGGTAGGTTTTAGCTAAAACGGAAGCGGCTGCAATGCTCATGTATTTTGAATCGCCTTTGACAATGCAATTGAAAGGAATTCCTTTATAGGTGTTGATGTCGCTTTGTGAATATCTTTTTACGGTGCTATTTTTCTGAATATCTACTGATGAAATTGAGCTATTTCCATCTACTATAATATATAAAGGTCTTGGATTTAATTTTGTGATGCTGTCTTGCATTGCTTTTACCGAGGCTTTCAAAATATTAATATCGTCAATCACATCAGCATCTATGTGGGTAATAGCAAAGCAAACTGAATTATTTTCGATTAAAGGTTTGAGTTTGTTTCTAGTTCTTTCGGTTAGTTTTTTAGAATCATTAAGAAGATCCATTTTAAAATTATCGGGTAGTATTATTGCAGCAGCTGTAACAGGTCCGGCCAAACATCCTCTTCCGGCTTCGTCTGTTCCACACTCTAAGTCAAAGTTTGAAAGTTTAAAAGTTAACATAAATTTAATTATTTAATTAAATAAAATTTAACGCAACCTTTTTGATTATTTCCCATCATTAAGGTGTGTTGCAACCACAACGTTAGTAAACCGCTTGAAAATTTTAACAAAAATAAAAAATATTATTCCGAAGTTTTATTTGTTTATTTAAGAAATTATTAAGAAGTTTGCGGAATAACTAACTCAAATAAATTTAATATGAGATCGAAGTTCAAATGGATTTTTACGCTATTATTAGCGTTATCAATGCAGTTTTCGTTTGCACAAGAGAAAACTGTTTCAGGTGTAGTTTCAGACGACAAAGGAACTTTACCGGGTGCGAATGTTGTTGTTAAAGGAACGTCAACTGGAGTACAAACAGACATGGATGGTAAATATTCCATCAAAGTAAAACAAGGTGAAACTTTGGTTTATTCATTTATTGGTATGCAAGACCAATCAAAAGTTGTAGGTGCTGGTAGTACAATTAATGTAAAACTTGCTCCTGTAGCTAGTGTTCTTGAAGAAGTGGTTGTTCAGGGTTACCGTACAGTGACTAAAAAGCAAGCCGTTACAGCGGCGGCAACTGTAAACGCCAAAACTATTGAGAACAGACCTAACGCGAATGCGATTAACACACTTCAAGGTCAATTGGCTGGGGTTAATATTACATCTAGCACAGGTCAGCCTGGTGCTAAATCAACGGTAATCATTAGAGGTGTTGGTACCATTAATGGAAATACAGATCCGTTGTATGTTATTGATGGTTTTCCATCAAATAGTGATAACTTCAGATCTATAAATCCTAATGACATTGCATCTGTCGATGTTTTAAAAGACGCTGCTGCAGTTTCTGAGTATGGTTCTAGAGGTGCGAATGGAGTAATTGTTATTAAAACAAGAAAAGGAAGTTATGGAGAAGGTAAAACTAAATTTAGATACTCTACTCAATATGGTTCTACTGAATTACAAACTCCAAAATACAGCTATGCTGATGCAAGACAATTACTAACACTTGAGAAAATTAAAGGTGTTGGTAGAGGAGTAACATTGACCGATGATGAGATAAATCAGTATTCAATCAATACGGATTGGGTTGATTATTTCTTCAGACCAGGTATCATGAGCAGTCATAACTTTAGTGTTGAAAGTGGTGCTAAAAACTTAAATTCATTTACCTCTGTGAGTTATTTTGAGCAAGAAGGTGTTTTAGAAACAACTGGGCTAAAGAGATTTACCATTAGAAGTAATGTAAACGGTAAGTCAAATGATGAAAAATTAAACTATTCCATGAATGTTGGTTTTGGTTACTCAAAAAACAACGAAGCTACTAATTTAGGTGGTGGTGCTATCAATAGAAATTATGTGACAGGTGCTTATTTAGGTGCTCCATATCTTACACCAGATCAATATTTTGATGCTTCACCAAATGGATATACTCCTTCATATCAATTGTATAAGGATTATGAAGATGATGGTACTTTGTTGCTTACTCCATTGTTCTTGATCGATAAGCTTAATACTTACGATAATTTAACAGAAGAGACAAGATTAAATGCCGTAGCTGATGTTTCGTATAAGATATTTAAAGATGTAACAGTTAAGTCTAGAACTTCAGCAGAATTTCTAACTACTCGTTTCTTTCAAGCGGAATACCCAGACTCATTCAATGCATTGTTATTCTCTTCTACGGTTGGTGTTCCTTCTTATTTTGGTGGTAACTTCAATGGTTTTGAAGATATTAACAATAGACGTGAATTTTTGTTCAATCATTTATGGCAAGTAGCTTACAACAAAAACATCGGTAAGCATACGTTTAACTTATCTGCTAATGCGGAATACAATCATTCTCGATTTAATGCAAATAACACGAGACAGCGTGGGTTGAATCCAAAGTTTTTTGTGCCAAATACTGGTGCTGGTTGGGTTCTTGATAATGGTACGGATGATAATTACGGACCAACTCACAATGCGGCTCAGTTGCGAAACGACTTAATAGGTTATTTTGCATCGCTTGATTACGATTTTAATAACAAATACGGATTGGTTGGGTCTTTTAGATACGACGGTTCTAGTAGATTTATTGAAGACAATCAGTGGGATAGTTTTTGGTCGGTAGGTGCTCGATGGAATATTGATGAAGAAGCGTTTATGAGTGGTATGACTGCTTTTGATGTGCTTAAGTTAAGAGGGTCTATTGGAACGGTTGGAAATCAACGTGTGGTTAATGGTACTATTTATGCGGGAATTAATCCACCTCTTTTTGCCGATATTTATGGAGGAACTAATAATACATATAACGGTGGAACTGGTTATAATATTTCGTTTGGTTATCCTGATTTAAGATGGGAAACTACTGAGCAATACAATATTGGTTTGGATTTCGAAATGTTTAAAAGTAGACTAAGAGGTAATTTTGATTTCTACAACAAAAAGACAGTTGACTTATACATTCAAGATCCTGTAACACCAGGTGTGGGTGACTTAGATGATGCTATTGATAAAAACTCTGATGCATATGTAACTAATACAGGTTTTGAAGTTAATTTGGGGTATGATATCATCAGAAATGCTAATACAACTTTAACTATTCGTGCTAATGGCTCATACAATAAAAACCGAGTTGATGGAATTAAAGTAAATGAAGGAAGAATAATCGAGAATGCACAAGGTACAATTACACAAAATGGTGGGATGGTTGATGAGTTCTATACCTATCCTTATGTAGGTGTAAATCCTGATAATGGTGAATTATTGTTTGAAGACATTAATGGTAATATTACTGAAGATCCAACAGATGCTGATCGAAGAGCAGACGGTAGAAGCAGATTGCCAGTGTATCAAGGTGGTTTTGGATTTGATTTTGATTACAAAGGTTTCTTTACCTCTACTACTTTTACTTTTGCACAAAAAGTATGGAGATATGATTTTGATGATGAAAATCTGTATGATCCAGATAATATCATTCAATTTAATGTAACTGATGATTTATTAAATGCGTGGACTACTCCAGGTCAAATTACTGATGTGCCTGCTTTAACTGCGGGAAACAGAGCTGCTGATGACTTGTCTGACCGTTTTTTAAGAGATGCTTCTTACATAAGACTGCGTAATGCTCAAATTGGATATAAATTTTCAAAGAAAGCATTAGAGAGAACTTTTTTAACCGAAGTGTCTATCGTACTACAAGGAGAAAATTTATTCAATATAACAAAATGGAGAGGTTTTGATCCTGAAAGTGATAGAGATTTCGATGTATATCAATATCCAACTCCAAGAATTTTCACTTTAGGATTAGATCTTAAATTTTAATAAAAAACAAAATAAAATGAAAAAAATATTTTTATTATTTCTCGCTATGACTCTTTCAGTGTCATGCGATGATGGATTGCTCGAACCCTTTACTCCGGGCTCTCTTACTGGTGATGTTGCTATTACAACTTCAGCTGATTTACAGAGTGTGATGAATTCTGCTTATAATCTTCTAACAGATAGATCAGATGTCGTGTTTACTTCTGTCTTCACAGACGAAGTAGGTATAGGTTTTGCTAATGGTGGTCAAGGTACCAGCGGAGATTATATTTTCTTTTTAAATTCAAGTTCAGGTTCGCCAGATGCTATTTGGAGTACTTGTTATTACGCTCTCTCAAGAGCTAATAGAGTACTTGAGTTTGCTGATGGTATACAGCCAATTGGTGAAACTCCTGCAGATATTGAGGAAGATGCTCAACTTATTGCAAGATTAAGAGCAGAGGCATTAACCATACGTGCATTATGTCACATAAGAATTATGTCCTACTTTTCAACTGATCCTAAAAATGATGGAGCATTAGCTGGAATACTTGCTAATAGAATTATTGTAGGTGGTGAAACTCTTCCACGTTCTACAAATGGTGAATTCTATGCTGCAATACATTCTGATTTGGATGCTGCTATAGCTATCTATAATACAAACACTTCAGCACCTGCTGCGGGTACCACAACGTATTATGCTAGCAGAAATTTAGCAAAAGCAATGAAAGCTCGTGCTTATGCTTTAAAAGGTGACTACACAAATGCTGAAATTTGGGCAAATGATGTAATTGCTACTTCTGGAATTGGTCTTGCGAACACTGCAGAGTATGTTAAGATTTTTTGGACAGAAAATGAAGCAGCCAATACTGAGGTTATTTTTAGATTAAGAAGAACGAATCAACAAAATTCTCAAGCTACTAATCTACACAATGGTTATTGTTCAGTTCGCCCTAATTTAGCAGGTTCAGCGTTGTACGAGGTTTCAAGATCTCTTCACAATATTTTGAACCCTGGTAATCTAGAAGGTGGTCCTTTATTAAGTACAATTTCTGATGTTAGAGCAAGAACAATCATTGCTCCATCTTCAGATGTTGATCCAGGTTATGCAACTTCTTTAGATTATAGAACTACAGATAAGTTAATCATTAACAAGCACGGTGGAACAGGAGTTGGAACAGCTACTTGGGCTACAACAGCTACTAATGGTAATAACAATTCTCATAAGATAGCTCGTATTTCAGAAATGTATTTTATTAGAGCAGAGGCTCGTGTTGCTGCTGGTGATTTGGCTGGAGCTGCAAGTGCTCTTGAATCTGTAATAGATGCAAGAAATACTGTTAATCAACCTACTCCGGTTTTTGCTAATGCAACTGAGGCATGGGCAGAAATCTTGAAGCAAAGAAGATTGGAGTTTGCTTATGAAGGATACCGTTATATTGACTTGAAGCGTATTGGTGCTTTAGCTGGTGCAGGTATTGACAGAGATCCTGCTGATTACAGCTCTGGATCATCAAATTACCCTGCTGGTAATCCAGTTAATTTACCTTTGGATAGTTTTAAATTTACACTTCCAATTCCTTTAAGTGAAACTTCGGTAAATCCAAGTGCTCAACAAAATCCTGGTTATTAATTTATAAAGTAACCTTAATATAAAAGCTGTCGTAACTGACAGCTTTTTTTATTTAATTTAACGTTTGTTTTATTTATTTATTTGTTAGATTTGTATTAGTCTAATAATCAATGAAACTTGTATATTTAATGCTATGAAAAAACTTATATTTTTACTTTTGCTTTCAAGCGTTTCTTTTTCACAAAATGAGATGGAAAGAGAAAAAATCAAACAGGCATCTAATCCAGAAGAGGTCAGTCGCCTTAAGCAGATGTATGTCGAATACTTTGATGAACAAAAAAAATTAATAAATGAATATCATCTGAGAAATAATACTTCTGAGAAAGATAAATTTGCTCTCCAAAGAATAATTGATGGCATCCCTATTTTCTATGCTACCGATAATGCTGGATCAGTGACAACTTTAAGAGCTAGTGCTATGTATCCTGGAGGTTCATTAGGTTTGAACGTAACAGGTCAAGGGATCACTGCTGGTATTTGGGATGGTGGAAAAGTGAGAAATACTCACCAAGAATTTGTAGGACGATTAACTTTAAGCGATGCTGCTTCCACTAACAATGGTCATGCAACACATGTAACAGGTACCGTTTTAGCAGGAGGAGTGAGTTCCACTCGAAGAGGATTCGCCTATCAGGCAAATGGTAAAACGTACGACTGGAACAATGATGGTAGTGAAATGATTGATTTTGGAAGCGCAGGTTTTTTAGTGTCTAACCATTCGTATGGCAACATAGCTGCAAGTTTACCTATTGAGCAATTTGGAATGTATAATTCACAGTCAATTGAAGTTGACAATATAATGAATGCCTTCCCATACTATCAAGTAGTTAAATCTGCAGGAAATGACAGGAATGACTCTTCAATTACTCAAGTTACCTTGGATAATGGATATGATTTATTAACGGGTGTTTCTTGTGCAAAGAATGTTTTAACAATCGCTGCTGTAAATCAGGTATCAAATTATACATCGCCAGCTAGTGTAGTGATGAGCAGTTTTAGTAATTTCGGGCCAACCGATGACGGAAGGATAAAACCAGATATCTCTGCTAAAGGAGTTGCAGTTTCCTCAACGAATTCTACTAGCGACACAAGTTATACTGTTTTACAAGGAACTTCTATGTCGGCTCCTGCAATAACAGGGTTAATTGTATTGTTACAAAAACACTATAACAATTTAAATCCAACAGATTTTATGAAGTCCGCCTCAGTGAGAGGATTGATATGTCATTCAGCTCGAGAAGCAGGTAATGAAGTGGGTCCAGATTATGAATTTGGTTGGGGTTTAGCAGACGGACAGAGTGCTGCACAAGTGATTACTAGTAAAGGAACAACAGGTATTTTTGATGAACGTAATTTAGCTAACGGAGAAACGTACACTTCGTCATTTACTATTAACTCTTCTCAAGATATTAATGTTACTATTTCTTGGACTGATCCAACGGGTTCAGCTAATTCAAGCAGTAATAATGATGATAGAAGTCCACGATTAAGAAATAATCTCGATTTGAAAGTACTTAAAGATGGTGCTACTTATTATCCTTGGAAATTGAATCCAGATTCACCTTTTGATCCAGCAACTAACAATTCGGATAATAACGTTGATAATATAGAAAGAGTTCAATTGTTTAATGCTACGCCTGGTATTTATACTATCCAAGTAAATCACAAAGGGACATTGCAGAATGGTGAGCAAGATTATACACTTATTGCAACTTCATCAAACGGTTTGACGTTGAATAACGAAGATTTTATTGCTGACAATAGTTTCTTTGTTTATCCTAATCCAGTTAATGACGTATTGTATTTTTCTAATCCTAATAATTATGATGTTTCTTCAGTGTCTGTATCTGATATTTCTGGAAAACAAATTATTAATTTAAATAATCTAGAAGGCATCGATTCTATTGACGTTTCCAGTCTTCAATCGGGTGTGTATTTTGTTAAATTTACTACCGATGCTAATTTTGTAGTGAAAAAGTTCATCAAAAAATAAAAAGTTCACAAATCATTGTTAAGAGCATCAGCCCACGCTGATGCTTTTTATTTTTGTAGTATATTTGCCCAAATTCCTGACTGAATGAATAAAATTATACTGTCGTTTTTTTTATTGTTTATGCCTCTTTTTCTTGTTTCTCAGGTCGATCAAAGAGATGAAAAAAAAGCAAAAGAATCAGAAGCTATAAAAGCCAGACACGATCAATACCGTATATACACTATCGAAAGAGATACCACTTTTGTGGATACATCACTTACTATTCAAAGTGATTACAAATACAATTATTTGCGAAAAGACACTTTCGGTTTGTTGCCTTTTGCCAATGAAGGACAAACATATACCGTTCTTGACTTTGGGTTGATTCAAAATTCTCCCTATCCTGAAATGGGGTTTACTAGCAAAAATTTCAACTACTATTCGGTTGATGATGTAAAATATTATTCTGTTGCCACTCCCATAACCGAGTTGTATTTTAAAACCGTTATGGAGCAAGGTCAAAGTGTAGATGCACTTATTACATTGAATACCTCTGAACAATTTAACTTTTCAATTGGTTACCGAGGATTACGCTCACTCGGAAAATACACAAACCAACTTTCTAGTAATGGAAATTTCAAGTTCACATCTAGCTATTTTACAAAAAATAAACGCTATATAGCCAATTTTCATTATACAGGACAAGATCTTTTAAATGGTGAAAACGGAGGAATCACAACATTGTCCGACTTTGAAGGTGAAGATGCAGCTTTCAGAAATCGTCCCCGTTTACAAGTTTATTTTACTGATGCAAAGTCATTCCTCAAAGGAAAAAGAGCTTTTATCAATCATGAGTTCCGAATTAATTCGAAAGCAACCGACAATAATTTAGTACTACACCACCAGTTCAATTACGAAACAAAATTCTTCGAGTTCAATCAAGCTACTGTCTCTACAATAATTAATCAGGTAGAGATTAAACGATTCGGAGAGTCTTTAGTTAATAGTTCTATAAATGATCAAGTCAACTACAATAAAATGTACAATCAAGTGGCGGTTTCCTTTAAAAATAAGTTATTAGGTAGCTTTAAGGTTTTTGCGGAAGATTATTTTTATAAACAATTTTACGGAAACGACAGAATCATCAACGATGTTCTAATACCAAATAAAATTCAAAACCGAATTAATTCACTAGGAGGCCAGTATTTCTATACGTCTTCAAAGTTAAAAGGAAATTTACTCATCAACAAAGCAGTATCCAATCAAACGTTCTCTCAACTTACCGCACAAGCCAGTTATCAAGTGAATGAGAAAAATAGTATTGCTTTCCAACTCGAAAATCTCAGTAAACTGCCCGATAACAACTACATTTTGCATCAAAGTAGTTATGTGAATTATAACTGGTTCAATTCTTTCAAAAACGAAAAAATAAATACACTTTCGGTCGATGCCAAAACGCAATGGGTTAATGCCTCAGTAAAAGCAATGGTCATCAACGATCATCTTTTTTTTAGCGATGACAATGTCGACAACAACATTCTAATTGTGACTCCAAAGCAATACGACAAAGCAATCAATTATCTATCGGTAAACGTATCTAAAGAAATAAAATATAAAAAGTGGGCTCTTGACAATACCCTATTGTACCAAAGCGTGACTCAAGATGATCCGATTCTCAATGTACCACAAATTACAACTAGAAATACCATCTATTACTCCAATCATTTCTTTAAAAAAGCCATGTACCTGCAAACTGGAATCACGTTCAATTACTTTACAAAATACTATGCAAACGACTATAATCCACTGTTGGCTGAAGCTTTTGTGCAAAACGAACGTAAAATAGGCGATTTTCCAATGCTCGATTTCTTTGTCAACGCGCGCATCCGTCAAGCGAGAATTTTCTTAAAAGCCGAACATTTTAATTCGAGTTTTACAGGAAATACATTCTATTCCGCACCCAATTATCCCTACCGCGATTTTATGGTGCGTTTCGGATTAGTATGGAATTTTTATCAATAGGTTTAGAAACAAATCGCTTGGGCATTTTTGTAAACCCTATTCCTGCTGTTCGTTCTAATCTGCCATTGTTAGTAATTTTAGTATCAAATCAAAAATGGTCTTTCACAATGTCAGGATTACCACTTCCATCAGGGTTAGGTTGTGATCTAAGTACACAAAATCAGTAGTCTTGCACAACGATATTTTAATCAATACCTTTGCACTTGTAAATCAAATAAAATGAATTATTCAGAAAATATATTAGGAACTATCGGTAATACACCTTTAGTAAAACTAAATAAAGTGGTAGCCGGAATCGACGCTTTAGTATTAGCTAAAGTTGAAACCTTCAATCCAGGAAACTCCACTAAAGATCGTATGGCGCTTAAAATGGTTGAAGATGCAGAAGCCGATGGACGCTTACAACCAGGCGGAACCATCATCGAAGGCACTTCTGGAAATACCGGAATGGGATTGGCTTTAGCCGCCATCGTCAAAGGGTATAAACTCATCTGCGTTATCACCGATAAACAATCCAAAGAAAAAATGGATATACTACGCGCCGTAGGTGCAAAAGTAGTCGTGTGCCCAACCGATGTAGAACCAACCGATCCGCGTTCGTACTATTCCGTTTCCAAGCGATTAGGTGAAGATACGCCCAATTCATGGTACGTAAACCAATACGATAATCCTTCCAATGCCATTGCGCATTATGAGCAAACCGGACCCGAAATTTGGGAACAAACCAACGGAAAAATAACTCATTTTGTGGTTGGAGTAGGTACTGGCGGAACCATTTCAGGTGTTGCTAAGTATTTAAAAGAAAAAAATCCAAACATCAAAATTTGGGGAATTGATACCTATGGTTCAGTGTTTAAAAAATACCACGAAACAGGAATCTTCGACGAAAATGAAATCTATTCGTACATCACGGAAGGAATCGGTGAAGATATTTTACCCAAAAACGTAGATTTTTCTCTTATCGATGGTTTTACTAAAGTAACCGATAAAGATGCCGCCGTGTATACGCGAAGAATTGCTTTGGAAGAAGGAATTTTTGTAGGTAATTCAGCCGGTTCTTGCATCAAAGGTTTGCATCAATTGAAAGAACATTTCACCAAAGACGATGTAGTTGTGGTTCTCTTTCACGATTCAGGAAGTCGTTATGTGGGGAAAATGTTCAACGACGACTGGATGCGCGAACGCGGTTTCCTTGAAGAAGAAATTACCAAAGCAGAAGACGTCATCAAAGACCATATCGATAAATCATTGGTAATTGTGCGTACAGAAGAATTGGTGTCACACGCCATCGACCGCATGCGCAAATATAAAATTTCTCAAATTCCTGTAATTGATATCGACGGATTTGTGGGCTCTGTAGACGAAACCGATTTGTTTCAAAGTTATGTTTCAGACAAAAATGTAGCCGACAAACCCATCAAAGAAGTAATGGGCAAACCCTATCCTATTGTAAAATTAGGAACACCTATCGAAGAAGTATCTAAGTTATTTACCAAAGACAATCAAGCCGTTTTGGTCGATTTAGGAAACGGGAAGCACCATATTATTACTAAGTATGATATTATTGGTTCGATAAAATAGACCGCTTCGCTGCAAGAAGAAAGAAAAAAAATCACTATGTTGAAAGAATTGAAAAACCCTTTTCTATTTCAACATAGTGGTCTTTCTTTCAGTATAAACAGTCTTTTTTCTTTCAGCGAAGCGGTCCTTCAGTGCAACGGTCTTTACTCTTTCAGCGAAGCGGTCTTTCTTCTATTCTCTCATTCCCCAATCAAAACGCCCGAAACATTCCACGAACTAAAACTACTTCCTTCAGGTTTCCCTTGTGGAATTTTTACTTGCATTGTGTGTTTTCCCGCTTTTAATTCTCCCAAATCAATATAAATAGGGTAAGTTACCATTCCCGGACACCAATTAGACCGACTGTAATCAGAAGATGATAATCCGTTTAAGAAATTTCCAGACGCCGGATTGTATAATCGATAGGAACCGCAATCTTCTCGCCACGGCGTGATATGAAAAATCTCTTTCCCGTCTAGCAATAGCGTATTCTTCTTCGGTACAAATTCGTCGCCATTTTCCCAACCACCATGACCTGTGGTAATATAACGCAAACGAGCCTTTTTCAAATCTTTATCTAAAGTAAACGTTACCGTTAATCCTTTCTCCGAATTAAAAAGCGTTCCGTATTCTTGTCCAGCCATTTCCATCACATTAGTAGTGGTAAACAACGGCAACAGCGTAGTCGATTTTGCAGTTCCATTTTCCTCCGGATGAATCGTAAGATTGACGCTTACTTTATGTCCGCCTTTGTCATAATTTCCAATAAACGTTCCGATATAGATTTCTTTGTTGCTTATCGCGTTAGTCAACTCGGTAATGTCCTGACGGTAATTCACCTGATCTTCCCACGTTTTATCTTTCAACTGAATGGTGTTGTAGTGTTTGATGCCAAACGGAGTGAAAAACCGCATCAATTCAATAATCGGATTGTAATTTTCAGTTGCTACAATGCCTTGGTACTTTTTGCCATTTCCGTTTTCAAAAAGAGGCAAGGTATTCACGCCTTTTTGTAATCCATCTAAAAAAGAAGTTTTTTTATCCATCGGAATCATAAAAACCGAACCGGTTCTGTCATACGCATCGCCATTCGATTGCGCCACCAAATCAACAAAAACTTGACTTCCTTTTTCAATCAAAGGAATGGTTAGCTTTTTTAAGATAATAGTTCCATTGGCAAAACGCAAAATACTGTCATTCGACTTAGAAGCATCCGAAAAATTGATGATTTCATCCTTAAAAATCGGAATGGTCGTAAATCGACTCTTCCAAAGTAAATCCCTATACGTCAATTGATTAACGGGTTTTGTTCCTTTTTCAAAAAGATTCAAATTCGGAATTAAGGCTACTTTTTCTATTTTACTAGCGGTAACAACATAGTTTCCGTTGCGCACCGATTCCAATACCAATCCTAATTTCTGACCTAAAACCGAAGGCGCACCTTTTACTTGTAAGTCGTTGGTATACCAAAGATCAATCGTATTGGAATTGATGATTGTAGTAGCTTTTTTACACAGATAACCCTGAATTTTTCGGGTTTCTGAACTCAATTCAAAAGTCTGTTTTCCAATTGCAGTAGTATCTTTCGTAACAATGGATTGATTGGTTTTTAAATTGGCGATCTGAAAATGCTGGTTTCCCGTAATCCAACTTTGCTCAAACGGAAAACTAGATTGGTTACTAATTATTTTTTCTGAAGTGATAATCGATTCTTTTTCGTTGGAAAACACTACAATCGGATCCTGATTTTCAAGTAAAGTTCCGTTTGAACTTCTCAAGTACGTGATTTTATAATTGTTTTGCGCGATGGTTGTCAGCGATAGTAAGACAAAAAGGAGTACAATGCAATTTTTCATGTGTTGTTATTTGAATTACAAAGATAAAATTTTGATAACGATATTTGAATTTTTATTACCTTAGTCTCTTCAAAGCCATACACATTATTATATGAAAGAAGATTTTATGCACTACGTTTGGTTGTACAAGAAATTCAATTTCTCCAACCTAGTCACCCAGCAAGGTCAATCGGTGACGATTATCCATTCGGGGAATTACCTCCAAAATTCGGGTCCCGATTTTTTTAATGCACAACTCATCATCGGAAATCAAAAATGGGCCGGAACTGTCGAAATGCACGTCAAGTCATCCGATTGGTATGTGCATCAGCACGAAACCGATGATCAGTACAATAACGTGATTCTTCATGTAGTTTGGGAACACGATGCTCCAATTTTTAGAAAAGATACTACCGAAATTCCGGTGTTGGAGTTAAAAAACTACGTGGATTCAGAGGAGCGAAACCGATACGAGTCATTGCTTACCCCAAAAACGTGGATCTACTGCGAAAATCAAATTCGACAGGTTGCCAACTTTGTGTTTTCCAACTGGCAAGAACGTTTGTTTTTTGAGCGTTTGGAACGAAAATCGATTGTCATTCAAGAATTATTGCGGCAAACCGAAAACGATTGGGAGGCTGTTTTGTTCTGTTTATTGGCTAAAAATTTTGGACTGAATACGAATGGAGAAGCTTTTTTAAAAATTGCCCGATCGATTTCGTTTTCTGTAATCCGAAAAGAATCGGTCGAGTTGACTTATTTGGAAGCGTTACTTTTTGGACAGGCTAATTTACTTCCCGAAAATGCTGAGGATAATTATGCGAAAGAATTAATTTCGTGGTATGATTATTTAAAAATCAAATATAAAATTAAGCCTGCTCTTTTTGAACCGGTCGAATTCTTTAAACACCGACCGGATAATTTCCCAACGATTCGTTTGGCGCAACTCAGCAGGTTGTATCATGTCCAGCGGAATCTATTTTCTAAAATCAGTGAAGAAAATTCGATTACTACGATTTATAAACTCTTTGATGTTTCAGTTTCTTCCTATTGGAAAACCCACTATAATTTTGAACGGGAAAGTACGAAGAAGGAGAAAAAGCTTTCTAAATCATTCATTGATTTACTCATCATCAATACGATAATTCCCATTCAATTTGCCTACGCGGTTCAACAAGGAAAAGAAATTTCAGAACGGTTGATTCATATGATAAGTCAGTTGCCCGCTGAAAAAAACGCCATTATTGATAAGTTTAATGCATTCGGGATACCTTCACAGAACGCCTTTCAATCGCAAACGTTACTTCAATTGAAGAAGGAATATTGTAATCAGAAAAAATGTTTGCAGTGCGCCATCGGAATCGAATTAGTTAAAAATTAATTATCTTTGAAGAAATTATAGAAATGGTTCGGAATATACTTTTGTTTTTTGAAAAAAACGGTTTTCACGTTTCTTCTCGATTAGCCGATAGACTCGGAATGCGAGCCACCAACGTGCGGTTGTTTTTTATTTACATTTCTTTTGTAACGGTCGGACTTTGGTTTGGAGTATATCTTACTTTAGCTTTTTGGATTAAGTTGAAAGATTTAGTTCGTGCCAAAAGAAGTTCAGTATTTGACTTATAAAAAAAAGGATTTAACGTGAGTTAAATCCTTTTTTTAGTATGTTTATTTTTTAATTATTCTTTTGGGTTATTCAATCGACTGTTTTTAATTCCGTAGGCAAAGTAAAAAATAACACCCAAGGCCATCCAGGCGAATAGTCTCAACCAGTTTGTCCATCCTAGACCAATCATCATTAATAAACAAGCGATTACTCCTAAAATTGGAATAAGCGGAACCAATGGAGTTTTGAATTCTCGCACCATGTTTGGTTCTTTCTTTCTCAAAATGATTACGGCAACACAAACAAGTACAAAGGCAAACAGAGTTCCAATACTCGTCATATCACCCACAATATCTCCAGGAACGAACGCAGCAAATAATCCCACGATAACCAAAATGGCTAAATTCGCTTTGTACGGAGTTTGGTATTTTGGATGTAAATCACTGAACGCTTTTGGTAGTAAACCATCTTTACCCATCGCATAAAATACTCTCGATTGTCCCAATAACATTACTAAAATCACAGATGAAAAACCTGCTAAAATGGCAACAGTTACTAGTTGAGCCAACCATTCGTAACCAATCATGTATTTTTGAATGGCAAAAGCAACAGATGCTTCGCCACCTTCACCTCTAAAATCTTCAACCGTTGCCACACCTGTTAAAACGTGCGCAAACAAAATGTATAATATCGTACAAATGGCCAACGAACCTAAAATTCCGATGGGCATGTTGCGTTTTGGGTTTTTGGTTTCTTGAGCCGCAGTCGATACCGCGTCAAAACCAATAAAAGCAAAAAACACAGTTCCTGCAGCACCAATCACGCCCCAAAATCCTCCAAAAGGATGATCAATTCCGTGTTTGTCTGTGAAAATAGAACTTGGTGGAATGTAGGGTGTATGGTTGTCGGGATTGATAAAATTCCATCCGATAACAATAATCATAATTACGATGGCAACTTTTACAATCACAATGATTCCGTTTACAAAAGCCGATTCTTGAATACCTTTAATTAAAAGTAAACTGATGATTCCCACGATGAATAAAGCCGGTAAATTAATCATTCCCTGAACACCTTCTGGAGAAGTTTGAAAAGGAGAATGCGATAATTCATATGGAATCGGACTCATATGCAGCACGTTGACCAGCAGATTATTGAGGTATTCGCTCCATGCAATTCCCACAGTAGCAGCACCAACAGCGTATTCTAAAATCAAATCCCATCCAATAATCCATGCCAAAAACTCGCCCATGGTTGCATAGGTATAGGTGTACGCACTTCCTGAAATTGGAATAGAAGAAGAAAGTTCGGCATAACACAATCCGGCTAATGCACAACCAATTGCTGCCACTACAAAGGCAATCGTTACTGATGGTCCAGCATTTTGAGAAGCCGCCATTGCCGTTCGTACAAACAATCCAGCTCCAATAATAGCGCCGATACCCAAGGCAATCAATGACCAAGCGGTTAATGTTCTTTTTAATCCTTTTTCAGAATCAGCTGCCTCAGCTAATAAAAGATGTAAAGGTTTTCTTTTCCAAATTGACATAATTATTTTTTTTTGGTTAGTATTTCAAAAATCAAATATATATTATTTTTATTTTACGATGTGCTAAATGTTGAAAACTATGCGTAATTGTTGGTTTTCTTATGAATTTTTACTTTTAGAAACCGATTGAGTGATGTAATAAATCGGAATTCCCAACAACACTATGAATAATCCCAAACCTGTATTTTTGGTATCGTAAATCAATAAAGTAGCACAAATAGCCAAGGTAACCAGAAGATACAAGGCAGGAATAAATGGGTAACCGAATGCTTTATACGGTCGTTCGGTATCGGGTTCTTTTTTACGAAGGATAAAAATTCCGTAAATCGTTAAAATGTAAAAAAGCAACGAAGCAAAAGTAGCGTAGGTCAATAAGTCGCCGTATTTTCCCGACAAACATAAAACCGAAGCCCAAACGCATTGAAACCACAAGGCTTTTTCGGGTACGTTATTTTTGTTCAATTCGCCTGCTTGTTTGAAAAACAAACCGTCTTTCGACATGGCATAGAACAAGCGTCCGCCTGCTAGGATTAATCCGCTATTGCAACCAAAAGTCGAAATCATAATCAATCCCGCCATTACAAAAACGCCGACATTTCCTAAAATCATATTGGCTGCAGCAGCACCAACGCGGTCTTCACTGGCAAACATAATTCCTTTTTCTACAACTGTTGCGCCATCTGGACTTCCGCTCATCGGCAATAACGCCAAGTAGGCTAAATTGGCCAGCAAATAAATGATCGTAACTAAGGTTGTTCCCAAAAATAAACTCCTCGGAATATTTCGTTTTGGATCTTTGATTTCCGCAGCAATAAAAGTTACGTTGTTCCATGCATCACTCGAAAACAACGAATTAATAATGGTAGTTCCGATGGCCGCCGTTAACGCAACACCCGTTAATTTCAAAGTAGTCGTTGATCCGTCTCCGTTTACTATCGTTTTAAAAGCATCCCAAGGATGAGCGAAATTCTGACTCAAAACATCGGTTTGTAAGCCAACGTACAATCCCAACACAATCAACGCAAATAAGGCAAACAATTTAGCAACGGTAAACAAAAGCTGTAGTTTTTTTCCGTTTTGCACTCCTTTCGTATTAATATAGGTAAGGAGAATAACACTTGCAATCGCCATGACTTGTTTATAGGTGATGATGGTAGTGTCGGTCAAAGCAAAGAGTTTGGTTTCTAATGCGGGAATAAATACCGAAGTGTAATTGGCGAAAGCCACGGCCACGGCAGCTATTACTCCGGTTTGAATCACAGAAAAAACTGTCCATCCGTACAAAAAGGAAACTAATTTTCCATACGCACGCTGAATGTAAACATATTGCCCGCCCGCGTTGGGCATCATTCCGGCTAATTCACCATAACTTAAGGCAGCCGACATGGTCAGTAATCCGGTGAGTAACCACGTAAATAAAAGCCATCCCGAAGAACCTAAATCCCTTGACATGGCCGATGTAACTATAAAAATTCCGGATCCAATCATTGATCCGGCAACTATACTCGTAGCGTTGAGCAAATTGAGCTCTTTTTTAAATTCTTTTTCTTTGGTTTCCATAGTTTGTTATTGGTTCGGATAAAGATAGAAAAAGAAAATTAAATTCAGTTTTTCATTGCTTTTTTTGCTACATTTGAAATATAAACGCCAAAAATTATACTATATGCCTAAAAAAATCCCAACTTATTTGGTCTTCACCAAAGAACAACGCAATGGAATTCTGCTGTTGTTCACGCTGATTCTACTGTTTCAAGTAGCGTATTATTTTCTCGATTTTTCTCAAACTCCAACCTCCAATTCTGAAAAGGCAGAATGGCTTGCGTTGCAAAGTGAAGTAGATTCATTGAAACAAAATCAGCCGAAATCTTCGTACACCATCTATCCGTTCAATCCAAATTTCATCACTGATTTTAAAGGATATAAACTCGGAATGACGGTAGAGCAAATCGACCGACTCCTGGCATTTAGGAAACAAGGCAAGTTTGCCAATTCTGCCAAAGAATTTCAACAAGTAACTGGAGTTTCCGATTCATTGCTCAATGTGATTTCACCGTATTTTAAATTTCCCGATTGGGTGAATAAGAAAGTGTCTGAGCGAAAATCCAATTGGGTCGACTTTTCTAAATCAAAACCAGCCGTTAAACAAAAGGTTGAGGTTTTGGATATCAATTCGGCTTCCAAAGAAGATTTAATGAAAGTGTACGGAATTGGTGATGCCATTTCCGACCGAATTTTAAAGCAAAAAGAACTTTTGGGATGTTTTGTGTCGATGGAACAGATGGAAGATGTTTGGGGACTTTCACCAGAAGTTATCGAAAAATTGAATCAACAGTTTGCCATTCAGTCGAATCCGAATCCGAAGAAAATAAAAATCAACGAAGCTTCGATAAAAGAATTGGGTCAATTTCCCTATTTCAGGTATCCGATTTCCAAAAGTATCGTCACCTATCGAAGTATGAACGGTGACCTAAAAATTGAGGATTTAACAAAAATTAAAGGATTGCCTATCGATAAAATAAAAATAATTGCCTTATATTTGGAATTCTAAAAAATATCACTACTATTTCAACATAATTCCAATACTATGAGTTCATTATATTTCACTGAAGAACACCAACTTTTCAGGGCAAGTTTACGCGATTTTTTACAAAAAGAGGTTGTTCCACACATTGAAAAATGGGAGAAAACAGGCACAATCGAACGCTTTATTTGGAAAAAATTTGGCGAAATGGGCTTTTTCGGTATTCGATATCCTGAGGTTTATGGTGGATTAAATTTGGATTTATTTTACACGGTGATTTTTTTAGAAGAATTACAAAAAATCAGATCTTCGGGTTTTGCAGCAGCCATGTGGGCACATGCATATTTAGCCATGACGCATTTGAATGCCGAAGGTGATGAACGCATCAAACAAGACTATTTAAAACCAAGTATTTCGGGAGATAAAATTGGAGCGTTGTGTATTTCGGAACCTTTTGGAGGAAGTGATGTAGCCGGAATGCGAACAACAGCGGTAAAAAAAGGAGATAAATACATTCTTAACGGTTCTAAAACGTTCATAACGAACGGAATTTATGCTGACTACTATGTGGTAGCTGCAAAAACAAGTCCGGATTTAGGTAATAAAGGAATTAGCATCTTTTTAATGGATACCAACCTAAAAGGAATATCGGCAACCAAACTCGATAAATTGGGTTGGAGAGCATCGGACACGGCAGAGATTGCATTTGAAGATGTTGAGATTCCACTCGAAAATTTAATGGGAGAAGAAGGAAAAGGATTTCCGTACATCATGCAGCATTTTGCTTTAGAGCGATTAGTTATGGCAATAAACGCACATTCCAGAGCTGAATATGCAATCGAATATACGTTAGAATACATGTCGCAGCGTGAGGCGTTCGGGACTTCAATCAACAAGTTTCAAGCACTCAGACATACGATGGTGGAGCACGCGACCGACGTTGAGCATTGTAAAATCTTTAATTATGCTGCTGCGGCACGATTAGATAAAGGCGAATATGTGGTCAAAGAAGCTACAATGGCCAAGTTAAAATCGACCAAGGTAGCCGACGAAACGATTTACAGTTGCTTACAAATGTTAGGAGGTTACGGTTATATGGAAGAATATCCATTAGCGCGTTTGTTTAGAGACAGTCGTTTGGGACCAATTGGCGGCGGAACTTCTGAAATTTTGAAAGAAATTTTGTCTAAAATGATTATTGATAATCAAGATTACAAACCCGCGGTAAAATAATTTTTTTTTAATATATATAGAGCCAAGTAATGATTAGTTATTACTTGGTTTTTTTGTGGATATATGTATCGATAATTCTACTAAAACATTATCATGGATGGATGAAAATGAATAAAAGTTGTTTTGAAGAAATTGAATTATTTTTCAATTAAATAGCAAAAGCCGACTGAATTTAATTCAATCGGCTTTTTAAATGTAACCAACTTAACAATTAGTTTTTAATGATTTTAGCGGTGTGAACTTTGTCGTTTGTATACACTTTTACAACGTATATTCCGATTGGTTTATCTTCCATGAAAATATCAAACTCTTGTTGGTTTTTAAATTCATGTTTGTAAACTACAACTCCGTATAAATCAGCTATTTCAATTACACCATCAATTGATTCTTCAGTGTTAATTGTAAATCGTCCATTGCTTGGATTTGGTGAAACAGTTACAAATTCATCTTTGCCTTTTGCGCTATAACAAGCTTGCTCAGAAGTAGCAGAAGTTCCGTCAGCGCAATACGCAGTAACTATCCAAACAAAACATTTATTAGCTAATGAACTTGATAATGCTAATGAGTTAGTTGTTGTAGTAATTGGCAAAATAGAAATCGGTGTTTCACATCTACAATTTCTAATCGGGCCAACGCCAGGTGAACTAACTACATAATGTGTCGCACCAGGAACTGCGTCCCACATCAAAGTAGTTCCAATTATTCCACCAACTTGTAGATTAGTTGGAGCCGTGAAGTTGAGGCAAGGGTTATCATCACATTGATAGAAAAATTCATCAACATATATACAATCTTCATTGTTTGATGAAACTGTAACAGAGATATTCGTGTTTACAGGTATCTGTCTCATGGTTCCTGAGCCCATATCCGACCAAACTATAGTATATTGAGAAGCATCAATTGGATTACCATTAGCGTCTACAAGATGAATTAAAACATATCCAATATCGCATGGATCGCAACTTTCCTTTGATAATTCTATATACTCGTCCAAAACTTTTAAATCTGATGAATTCATTGTAGCTGAGCTAGCTCTTGCTTGACTCTGTAATAAACTAAGTTGTTCTTGAGTTGGACAAATGATTGCTTCTATATGAACATCATCTTCACAACAATCTTCTGTATAGGTTGCAGTATAAATGCAACCATCAGGATAAGTAATTACTACTTGCCATGTTTCATCTTCACTAGCGTATACCCAATCACCATTGATTACAATATTAGGATTTGCAGTAGTATTTGTCCATACAATAGAAACTCCACCAGCTGTTGTAATAGGTGTTCCATTTGCACTTAATACATTTATCGGCCATTTGTCTGCATCACATATAACATCTGGACAATCAGGATGACTCCAAAATGGTTCTATGTATGGAACATCTGTGCAACAGTTTTGATCAACAGTAACAAGCACTTCTTGATAATAAGGATTGCCGCAAGAATCAGTTCCAGTTATTGTAGCAGTAAAACTTGAAAGTGAGCTACCGCTTGGCAAGCAAAACGAACCTGTTAAACTAGTTAGTACAGGATCAGAAGAGTTATAAACAGCATCAGTAATGTTTGTTGCGCTTAATGTAATGCAGTTTTCTCCACAAGGAATCGTTGCTGTTAAAGTGTTAGTAATGTCTACTTGTATAGTACCTACGGTAGCTGTAATAGTAGTAGGTAATGCGGTGCAACATATTCTATAATCTTCGGCTTCTCCACAGGTTGGAATATTGTTTGATAAAGTAATGGGTGTGTTGCTAACTATTACCCGAACTAATTCTCCGCCAGTAATTAAACCACTTGCTACTTGAGCACTTAAGCCAAAACCTGTACCACTACTAGGATTGGGAGTAGCAGCAAAATAGTCACTAGTTGTAAATATTCCATCTCCATCAATGTCAATCAAAATAGCAATGTATGAAGCTTGACTTGCTGTAATATTTATTTGAGGAAATGTTGCCTCAAGTAATGGAATGCAATTTGAGGTATAATCTGAATAATTGTTTTGAGATGATCCTGAGTTGTTGATGTAACTATTGTCGAATAATCGAACCGTTTGTATCCACGGACATGCTGCAACACAATTTCCTGTTGGAGCAGGCATATTAAAAAGCTTTCTAGATGAACAATAAGTTGTTCCGTTTCCGGGTTGAATTAAAGCGGGATCAATATTGCCATAATTTCCTGTCATCACCCAAGAGCCAGGATTTAATGATGCGCTTAGATTTTGTGTTACTGTGAAAAGATAATTATTGCCCCCAACTTGAGTTGCGTTTCCAACATAACTCCATGTGTTTCCTGGTTCAGGACTTATGTATACATGAAAATTATTTGCAGGAAGATATATATCACATAAGTCAATCCTGTAAGTATAAGTTATACTTGTTGGTGTGTTACAAACTGCTGTTACAGTAACATTACTAATCTCAATTGGGTTGATAAGACTTTCATCAGTTTTCCAATTTTCTTCAAATGCATCAGATGTAAATGAAGTTAATAGGAACAATAAAAACAAAATAATTTTTTTCATTGTGATTGTATTTAATAAATTCCTACTCTCTTATGGCTTTTCGGATTACGCCTTGTGATTATTATGCAACCGAAAGTAATCACTCTTCATTATCAATAAAAATGGTTTGCAATATTGCCTGTATACGTACAGCAAACAGATCCATCGATATTCTTTAGTTGTCTCCATTTTTATTGTTTTACGATTTGTTTGATTACAGGATTATTTCTATCATTATTAATGAAGACATGAAGAGAATAGGTTCCCTGAGGTAAACTGCTTAGATCTACAGTTATGCTATTGACAAGACTTGTGTTTTGTGATGAAACTATAACTTGGCTAGCGTTATATAAAGTATAACCACTTATGGATGCGGATGAGTCTATTGTAGCGATAGTCATGTTTTGCCCCGCTGGGTTCGGTGAGGTAGAAATATTGTTTATGCCGGTGCCACCACCTTGACCTAAAATTGTAGTGCCACCACTACCCGTATTTGTATTGTTACCATTGTTTGTGTTTCCTCCATTGCCTCCTGTTTGAGCGTTAATTGAAAGCGCTGAAAACAGTAAAAAAAGTAGAATAATTTTTTTCATGATTTTAAGTTGTTGGTTAATGTACTTAACAAATTTATTTTAATTAGATACGTAAAACCATACCATAAAACAGGTATATTTGTGTATGAAACAGAATGGTATAAAAATTATAACATTGTTTTTATTGTTCACTTTTTGTGAACTAAAAGCTCAAACTGTCTCACAAAGTGTTGAAAAAGACATTCAATTATTTTCTGAATATTTATCCACTAATTCAGATTCAGCCTATCATTACATCAAAAGTGCTCACAAAAAAAGTTTGGCAATAAAAAGCGATTCTTTGATTGCTCGTACTCTATATAATCTGGGGTATTTTCATTACTTAAAGAAAAACACAAAAGATTCGAAAAGATATATTCTGAAAGCTCTTGAATATTCTAATCAATCTAAGTTTTATAAAATTTCTGCATTGAGTTATAATCAATTGGGGACAATTGCATTTGATGAGAATCAATTTGAAGTTGCGTTGAGCAGGTATTTGAAAGCTTATGAAATAGCAGATAAAAATGAAATTGTCGAAAGTAAATCACGGGTATTGATTAACCTTGGAAATCTTTATCTACGACAAAAGGACACGCTTAAAAGTTTAAGCTATTACAACGAGAACATTACCAACGCTGAAAAACATTCTTTGTATAATGAACTCATCAAAGGATACATGAATTGTGCAGTTTTGTTTTCAGAAAAAGATGTTCCAAAATCAATAAAATACTACACAAAAGCACTTATCCTATCTCAACAATCCCAAGACTTATATTCAGAGTTTAACCTACATATTAATTTGAGTGAACTCTACTTAAACAGTAAAAAAAATAATGATTTAGCAAAAGTATACAATCATTTGTCGACTGCTAAAAAACTTCAACAAGTACTTAAAGACGATTCTTTGTTGTTCTATTTAAATTTTAATTTTGGTGGATATTTCAGAAAGAAAAAACAATATGAAAAAGCACTGAGTTGTTACAAAATGGCCTTGCAACAGTCTGTTAAGAATGTCAATTCTGACCAGTTATTAAACTTATATAAAACAATCTCAGAAACCTATGTTTTGAAAGAAGATTACAAAAACGCTCTGCTGTATAAGAATATGCAGTATAAGTTGTCGGACAACATTTATACTGAAAAAAAGAATAGAGATTTTAATGAGATTCAAACAAAATATGAAGTCGATAAAAAAAATTTAAAAATACAATTATTAACCAAAGAAAAAATTATTGAAGAGGATCGGAGAAAGTTACTTTTTAGTGCTAGCTTACTAATTATAATAGCATTACTATTGGCTTTGTTTTTTTATAAAAATAGAATTAAAATTCAAAGAATAATTCTAGAAAAGGAAAATGAAATTCACAAACAAGAGGTAATCCGTTTAGAGCAAGAAAAGGAATTAAAAAGAATTGTGGGTTTAATCGAAGGTCAGGATCAGGAGCGGAATAGAATAGCGACAGAAATTCACGATGGAATAGGAGGTGCTTTAGCCGGCATAAAATTAGAATTGTCTCAGTATAATTCGGAATTGAAAAGTAATAAGATTGATGTAGTTGTAGATAAAATGGCCAAAGCTTTCGCCGATTTAAGATTGATTTCTCATAATTTGAGCTTGAATAATTTGAAAAATAACAGTCTGTACGATTTAGTGACTAATTTAAAAAATGACTACGAAAACAGAGGCGAGTTTCAAATAGAAATTGTAGTATTTCCGCCAGATTCTATCAATCACATAAAAGAAACGGTTAAACATCAAATTTATAGAGTAATTCAAGAGTTGTTGAATAATGTTTCTAAGCACGCTAAAGCTAAAACAGTTTTTTTGAATTTTACAAAACATGAAGATTTTTTTAATATAATAGTAGAAGATGATGGATGCGGGTTTAATTATAAAGGAAGAAAAGGAATAGGGTTGAACAATATTACAGAGCGATTGTCTTCTGTTAAAGCTGATTTTAATCTTGAGAGTTCTTTAGGAAAAGGAACAACGATAACTATTGATATTCCAATTTCACAATTATATAATTATGATTAAATTAGGATTAGTTGATGATCATCAAATGTTTTTAGATGGAATGGTTTCAGTGCTCTCCACTCAGAGTAATCTGTCTATCTTATTCGTAGAGAATAATGCAAAATCAGCCTTGGAAAAGATTAAAATCGAGGAGCCAGATATAATTATTTCAGATATCTCAATGCCGGATGTTAATGGGATCGAATTTATTAAAATTGTAAAAGAAAATCATCCAAAAATAAAAATCTTAGTTTTAAGTATGTTTGAAAACCTGCAAACATTTGAAAATATGGACGGTTATTTGTTGAAAGAGACCGATAAGGATGAACTCATTAGGGCTATAAATACCATTGTGTTAGAAAATGGTAAGTATTTCAAAATCCCAAAAAAAGAGATGGACACCTTTAAATTCAAGCATTCTATATTGTCACCGAGAGAAAAAGAAATTATTCAACTTATAGCAAATGAATTTACAACCGATGAAATAGCAGAACATCTTTTTATTAGCAAGGGAACCATAGAAACTCATCGAAAAAACATATTCTTCAAGTTACAAGTAAAAAATATTGCAGGATTAATTAAAAAGGCAATTTATTTAGGAATATTGAAATAAAAAGTGATTTTCCTTGGGTTGACTATGTTTCATATAAAATAAATAGCTAATTAGCCTTGTTTGAATAAAAAAATGTATTACTTTTGCACCCACTAAATGAGAGGAGGTGTCTAGATTATGTTAATTATACCAATTAAAGACGGAGAAAATATCGATAGAGCATTAAAGCGCTATAAAAGAAAATTTGATAAAACAGGTACTGTTCGTCAGTTACGTGCACGTCAAGCATTCATTAAACCTTCTGTTGTTAAAAGAGCACAAGTTCAGAAAGCAGCGTATATTCAAAACCTAAGAGACTCATTAGAGAGTTAATCAATTTTTGAATTCAAAATAGAGCCGTTAGTCAATAAAGTTTTATAACTTTGTTACTAACGGTTTTTTGTTTTTGCGAAGAACGAAGCAATCTTTTCCATTTGTATGTGAAAACGTCATTCAAGCCTGATTTCAAATGAGTAACCTAAAAGCTTTTCAAGATTATCTTCAGCACGAAAAAAAGTATTCTTTGCATACAGTTACTGCGTATGTGAATGATTTGCTTTTTTTTCAAGAGTTTTTGAAAGTGAATTTTGATTCCGATTCACTTGAGTCGATTAATTACAGCTTAATCAGAAGTTGGATCGTTTCGATGATTGATGCCGGTATTTCAAATAGTTCTGTAAATAGAAAAGTATCTTCCCTAAAAGCATTCTACAAATTTCTGCTTAAAACAAAACAAATTGAAAGCAGTCCATTACTAAAACACAAATCGTTAAAAACGCCAAAAAAAATTCAGATTCCTTTTTCGGAAAAAGAGCTGGATGCTGTTTTGAATTTATTAAAGTATTCGGAAGGGTTTGAAGGTGTTCGAGATAAATTAATCATCGACCTTTTTTACACCACTGGGATACGAAGAACCGAATTGATTAATCTAAAATTGAGCAACATTAGTCTTTCCAATGGAACTATTAAGTTTTTAGGTAAGAGAAACAAGGAGAGAATCGTTCCTATTTTGCCGATTATCTCGAAACAGATTGGATTGTATTTGACTGAACGAACTCAATTAGAAGTGATTATAGATAACGAGTATTTTTTTTTACTGGGTAAAGGAGTTAAAATGAACGATTCGTTTGTTTATCGTTTAATAAATTATTACTTTAGTAATGTCTCCGAAAAGGTAAAAAAGAGTCCGCATATATTACGACATACTTTTGCAACTCACATGCTGAATAACGGAGCCGATTTAAATTCAGTGAAAGAATTATTAGGGCATTCAAGTTTGGCTTCCACGCAAATTTATACGCATAGCAGTTTGTCGGAACTAAAAAAAATATACGGGGAAGCGCATCCAAGAAACAAATAGTAATTTATTGTTAAACATTAAATAATTTTAATATGAAAGTAAATGTTCATGCTGTAGGTTTTTCTGTTGATAAAAAATTAATTGATTTTACACAACAACGATTAGATAAATTAGAGAAATTTTATGACAAAATAGTTTCGTCAGACGTTTTTTTTAAAGTTGAAAAGACAAGTGAAAAAGAAAATAAAGTGGCCGAACTTAAAATTCACGTGCCGGGCGATGATTTTATGGTGAAAAAACAATGTAAAACATTTGAAGAAGCAGTTGAATTAGCTGCCGAATCGTTAGAACGACTTCTGGTAAAAAGAAAAGAAAAAATAAGAGTATAAGTAAATAAAAATATTTTTGCAAAAATGTTTTGAAAAAAAAAATAATTCCCTACATTTGCAGTCCGTTAGAAATAGCGGACTTTTTTTATTGTATAAGCCAGCGTAGCTCAGTTGGCTAGAGCAGCTGATTTGTAATCAGCAGGTCGTGGGTTCGAATCCCTCCGCCGGCTCTTATTGTAAGGGTTTAACATAAAAAAAGTTGGGGAGATACTCAAGCGGCCAACGAGGGCAGACTGTAAATCTGCTGACTACGTCTTCGCAGGTTCGAATCCTGCTCTCCCCACAAAATTTTTGAAAGAGAATTTTTATAAAGTTTACTTTATTAAAAATTTGAAATCAAAAATTTTAGTAAGGGTTCACTCTTACGGGATCACAAGCTTGTCTTGTAATCCTAATGCCTATAAAAGGTTAGGGCCGAAATCGTCGGGCTCATAACCCGAAGGTGGCCGGTGAAACTTTGCAATCCTTGCCGGTGTAGCTCAGGGGTAGAGTGCTTCCTTGGTAAGGAAGAGGTCACGGGTTCAATTCCCGTCATTGGCTCAAAATTTGGAAATTTGAACACTAATAAATATAACTAAGTTTTAAAATTAATTAAAATGGCAAAAGAAAATTTTAATCGTAACAAGCCACACCTTAATATTGGTACAATTGGGCACGTGGATCATGGAAAAACTACATTAACTGCTGCAATTACTAAAGTATTGTCTGACGCAGGTTACTGTCAAGCAAAATCATTTGATCAAATTGATAATGCTCCTGAAGAAAAAGAAAGAGGTATTACTATTAATACATCACACGTTGAGTATGAAACTGCTAACCGTCACTACGCACACGTTGACTGTCCAGGTCACGCGGATTACGTTAAGAACATGGTTACTGGTGCTGCTCAAATGGACGGTGCTATCTTGGTAGTTGCTGCTACAGACGGACCAATGCCACAAACTCGTGAGCACATCCTTTTAGGTCGCCAAGTAGGTATTCCTAGAATCGTTGTATTCATGAACAAAGTGGATATGGTTGATGATGCGGAATTATTAGAATTGGTTGAAATGGAAATCAGAGATTTATTGTCTTTCTACGAATACGATGGAGATAATGGTCCTGTTGTTCAAGGTTCAGCTTTAGGTGGATTGAATAACGATCCAGCTTGGGTTCCAAAAATCATTGAATTAATGGAAGCAGTTGACAATTGGATTCAAGAGCCAGTTCGTGATAACGCAAAACCATTCTTGATGCCTGTTGAAGATGTATTTACAATTACTGGTCGTGGAACTGTTGCTACAGGTCGTATCGAAACAGGTATCTGTAATACAGGTGATCCAGTTGAAATCATTGGTATGGGTGCTGAGAAATTAACTTCTACAGTAACTGGTATCGAAATGTTCCGTCAAATCCTTGATAGAGGTGAAGCTGGAGATAATGCAGGTATCTTATTAAGAGGTGTTGCAAAAGAAGATATTAAAAGAGGAATGGTTATTTGTAAGCCAGGATCTGTTAAACCACACGCTAAATTCAAAGCTGAGGTATATATCTTGAAAAAAGAAGAAGGTGGTCGTCACACGCCATTCCACAATAACTACCGTCCACAGTTCTACGTACGTACAACTGACGTAACTGGAGTTATTACTTTACCAACAGGAGTAGAGATGGTTATGCCAGGTGATAACTTAACTATTGAAGTAGTTTTATTAAGTGCTATTGCATTAAACATCGGTCTACGTTTCGCAATCCGTGAAGGTGGTAGAACAGTTGGTGCAGGTCAGGTTACTGAAATATTAGACTAATTCTAGTATATAAATAAAATGGAATCAGTGTCGTTTGCATAGAACGACACTGGTTTTTAATAAACGGGCGTAGTTCAAGGGTAGAATAGCGGTCTCCAAAACCGTTGATGGTGGTTCGAATCCTCCCGCCCGTGCTAATAAAATATAAAATGTCAAAAATTTTAAATTATTTCTCGGAAGCATTTGAAGAGCTTAAAACAAATGTGACTTGGCCAGAATGGGCTGAGGTTCAAAAATACACCATCATTGTGGCTTTATTTTCTATAATATTTGCTGTATTGACTTGGGGTGTTGATCAATTTTTCACCAAAGCAATTGCTGGTTTTTTTAATTTTATTAAAGGTTAATATTCAAAAAATGGCTGATAATAATTCAAAGAAATGGTATGTTGTAAGAGCTGTTAGCGGTCAAGAGAACAAGATTAAATCTTATATCGAAACAGAAATCAGCAGACTAGGAATGAGTGATTACATCTCTCAAGTGCTAGTGCCAACTGAAAAAGTGGTGCAAGTACGTGATGGGAAAAAAGTCTCTAAAGATAAAGTCTACTTTCCTGGTTATGTAATGATCGAAGCAAATCTAACAGGTGAAATTCCTCACATTATAAAATCCATTACTGGTGTTATCGGTTTTTTGGGTGAAGTAAAAGGTGGAGATCCTGTGCCATTGCGACTTTCAGAAGTAAACAGAATGTTAGGAAAAGTAGATGAGTTAGCTGTCAATACAGATACTCAAAACATTCCTTTCAATATTGGAGAAACAATTAAGGTTATTGATGGACCTTTCAATGGATTCAACGGAACTATTGAAAAAATCAATGAAGAAAAGCGTAAACTTGAAGTAATGGTGAAAATTTTCGGAAGAAAAACTCCACTGGAATTGAGTTTTATGCAAGTTGAAAAAGTATAATTTGTTACACTATTATAAACCGCAATAATCCGCTTCCACAGATTATTGTAAATTTTTAAAAACAATGGCTAAAGAGATTAGTAAAGTAGTTAAACTACAAGTTAAGGGAGGTGCTGCGAACCCGTCGCCACCGGTTGGACCTGCTCTGGGAGCTGCTGGTGTTAATATCATGGAGTTCTGTAAGCAGTTCAATGCTAGAACCCAAGATCAACCTGGCAAAGTGTTACCGGTACAAATTACCGTGTATAAAGACAAATCGTTTGATTTTGTTGTAAAAACTCCACCTGCTGCAATTCAATTAATGGATGCTGCTAAATTAAAATCTGGTTCAGGCGAGCCAAACAGAAAAAAAGTTGCTAACGTAACTTGGGATCAAATTAAAGCTATCGCCGAAGACAAGATGACTGATTTAAATGCGTTCACAATCGAATCTGCTATGAGCATGATTGCTGGAACAGCTAGATCTATGGGTATAACTGTAACAGGGGATTCTCCTCTTAAATAAGGTAAGAAATGGCAAAATTGACAAAAAAACAAAAAGAGGCTGCATCAAAAATTGAGAAGAACAAATTGTATTCATTAAAAGATGCTTCATCTTTATTGAAATCAGTTGCTTCTGCAAAATTCGATGAGTCAGTAGATATTGCTGTTCGTTTAGGAGTAGATCCAAGAAAAGCAAATCAAATGGTAAGAGGTGTTGTAACTCTTCCTCACGGTACAGGTAAAGATACTAAAGTATTAGCTTTAGTAACGCCAGATAAAGAAGCAGAAGCTATTGCAGCAGGTGCTGATTACGTAGGATTAGACGATTACCTTCAAAAAATTAAAGACGGTTGGACAGATGTTGATGTAATCATCACTATGCCTGCTATCATGGGTAAATTAGGTCCATTAGGACGTGTATTAGGTCCACGTGGTTTAATGCCAAACCCTAAAACAGGAACAGTAACCATGGAAATTGGTAAAGCTGTTGCTGAAGTAAAAGCAGGTAAAATCGACTTTAAAGTAGATAAAACAGGTATTGTTCACGCAGGTATCGGAAGAATTTCTTTCGAAGCTGATAAAATTGTTGACAATGCTCATGAAATTATCCAAACATTAATTAAAATGAAGCCAACAGCGGCAAAAGGAACTTACATTAAATCTATTTATTTGTCAAGTACTATGAGTCCAGCTATTGCTTTAGATCCTAAAGCTGTATAATTAGTTAAACATATTTTATTATGACTAGAGAAGAAAAATCAATCGCGATAGAAAGTTTAACTGCAAAGTTGGCTGAGTCTAGAATAGTGTATATTGCTGATACTTCAGGTTTAGATGCTGAAACTACCTCGAACTTAAGAAGAGCATGTTTCAAAGCAGGCATCAAATTAGAAGTAGTTAAAAATACATTACTTGAAAAAGCAATGGAAGCTTCGACAAATGATTACGGAGATTTACCTACAATTTTGAAAGGTAATTCATCAATGTTCATTTCTGATATTCCAAATGGTCCAGCAAAAATCATCAAAGATTTTAGAAAAAAATCAGACAAGCCACTTTTCAAAGGTGCGTTTATCAATGATGAAATTTATATTGGAGACAACCTTCTTGATAGCTTAGTTGCTATTAAAACTAAAGAAGAACTTATTGGAGAAATCATCGGATTACTTCAATCGCCAGCTAAGAGAATCATCTCTGCTTTATTGAATAATGCAGAATCAAAAGGTGAATCAGCTGAATAAGTACTAACGCACTGAATAACAAAAATAAATTAAAAAGAACATTTTAAACGATAGAAAAAATGGCAGATTTAAAACAATTCGCAGAACAATTAGTTAACTTAACAGTAAAAGAAGTTAACGATTTAGCAACAATATTAAAGGATGAGTATGGTATCGAACCAGCTGCTGCAGCGGTTGTGATGTCTTCAGGTGGTGGTGATGCTGCTGTAGCTGAAGAGCAAACAGAATTTACAGTAGTATTGAAAGAGGCTGGTGCTTCTAAATTAGCTGTAGTTAAAGCGGTTAAAGAATTAACTGGTTTAGGTCTTAAAGAAGCTAAAGATATGGTAGACGGTGCTCCTGCAAACATCAAAGAAGGAGTTACTAAAGCTGAAGCTGAAGGTTTGAAAAAATCATTAGAAGAAGCTGGAGCTGTAGTAGAGTTAAAATAACAAAACTCCAGTTTTAGAACTAGGTTTAGGTCTTGAGTTTAACCGCTCAATGACCTAAACCATTTTTCGTATAATAAAATTATAGCAGTTTTATTATCCAATAAGTTTAACATACGAAAAAGTTTTTAATCACTACGAAGAAAGAAAATGAACTGATACTTCGTTCATTTTTAAAGATGTATTGATTACAAAAAGAAAGTATACATTAAACAGTGTTTTCACACAAAAAATTACTTTTTTTAAATCAAAATTTTGTCCATTGATGATAACAAATCAGACTGAAAGATTGAATTTTGCCTCAACGAAAAATATACCTAACTATCCCGATTTTCTGGATGTTCAGGTTAAGTCTTTTAAAGATTTCTTCCAATTAGAAACGAAATCTGACGAAAGAGGCAACGAAGGTTTATACAACACCTTCATGGAAAATTTTCCAATTACAGATACAAGAAATCAATTCGTTTTAGAATTTTTAGACTATTTTGTTGATCCACCTAGATATACCATTCAAGAGTGTATCGAAAGAGGTTTGACGTATAGTGTTCCTCTTAAAGCGCGTTTGAAATTATATTGTACCGACCCAGAACACGAAGATTTTGAAACTATAGTTCAAGATGTATATCTCGGAACAATCCCGTACATGACACCAAGTGGTACTTTTGTAATCAATGGTGCTGAACGCGTTGTGGTTTCTCAATTACACAGATCTCCGGGTGTATTTTTTGGTCAATCGTTCCATGCTAATGGTACAAAATTATACTCTGCTAGAGTAATTCCGTTCAAGGGTTCTTGGATCGAATTCGCTACAGATATCAACAATGTAATGTACGCATACATTGATAGAAAGAAAAAATTACCCGTTACTACCTTATTCAGAGCCATCGGTTTTGAACGAGATAAAGACATCCTTGAAATTTTTGACCTTGCAGAAGAAATTAAAGTTTCAAAAACAGGTCTTAAAAAATACATTGGTAGAAAATTAGCGGCACGTGTCTTGAATACTTGGCACGAAGATTTCGTTGATGAAGATACTGGTGAAGTAGTTTCTATCGAACGTAACGAAATTATCTTAGACCGTGATACGATTTTAGATAAAGACAACGTAGAAGAAATTATCGATGCGGATGTAAAAGTAATCCTATTACACAAAGAGGATAACAATCAAGCCGATTATGCGATCATCCATAACACACTTCAAAAAGATCCAACGAACTCTGAAAAAGAAGCCGTTGAACATATTTACAGACAATTACGTAACGCTGAACCGCCTGATGAAGAGACGGCTCGCGGAATCATAGATAAATTATTCTTCTCAGACCAACGCTACAACTTAGGTGAAGTAGGTCGTTACAGAATGAACAAAAAATTGAACCTTGATATCCCAATGGAAAAGCAAGTGCTTACCAAAGAAGATATCATCACTATCGTAAAATACTTAATCGAATTGATCAACTCTAAAGCAGAGATTGATGATATCGATCACTTGTCAAACCGTCGTGTACGTACGGTTGGTGAGCAACTTTCTCAACAATTCGGCGTAGGTCTAGCTCGTATGGCTAGAACTATTCGTGAGAGAATGAACGTGAGAGATAACGAAGTATTTACACCTATCGATTTGATCAATGCTAAAACATTATCATCGGTAATCAACTCGTTCTTCGGAACGAATCAGTTGTCTCAATTTATGGATCAAACGAATCCATTGGCTGAGATTACGCACAAAAGAAGATTATCAGCCCTTGGACCAGGTGGACTTTCTCGTGAAAGAGCCGGATTCGAGGTGCGTGACGTTCATTATACACACTACGGTCGTTTATGTCCGATTGAAACTCCTGAAGGACCAAATATTGGTTTGATTTCGTCACTTGGTGTTTACGCTAAAGTAAACGGAATGGGATTCATCGAAACTCCGTACCGTAAAGTTACTAACGGTCAAGTGGATTTGGTTTCAGAACCTATCTACTTAAGTGCTGAAGAAGAAGAAGGAAAGATGATTGCGCAAGCGAACATCGCAATGGACGAAAAAGGAAACATTACTGCCGATAAGGTAATTGCTCGTGAAGAAGGCGATTTCCCAGTAGTAGAACCGAATGTAGTAGATTACACCGACGTTGCTCCAAACCAAATTGCTTCGATTTCAGCTTCGTTGATTCCGTTCCTAGAACATGATGATGCGAACCGTGCGTTGATGGGATCAAACATGATGCGTCAAGCCGTACCTTTATTAAGACCAGATGCTCCAATTGTTGGAACAGGTTTAGAAAGACAAGTGGCTTCCGATTCAAGAGTGTTGATCAATGCTGAAGGAAACGGAACCGTTGAATACGTTGATGCAGATAAAATCACAATCAAATACGACCGTACCGAAGAAGAGCGTATGGTAAGTTTTGATGCCGATGAAAAAACGTATCAATTAATTAAATTCAGAAAAACGAATCAAAGTACGTCAATCAACTTAAAACCGATCGTAAGAAAAGGTATGAGAGTTGAAAAAGGACAAGTACTTTGTGAAGGATATGCTACACAAAACGGAGAATTAGCATTAGGAAGAAACCTTAAAGTAGCGTTCATGCCATGGAAAGGATACAACTTCGAGGATGCAATTGTAATCTCTGAAAAAGTAGTTCGTGACGATATTTTTACCTCTATTCACATCGATGATTATTCATTGGAAGTGAGAGACACAAAATTAGGTAACGAAGAATTAACGAACGATATTCCTAACGTTTCTGAAGAAGCTACGAAAGATTTAGATGAAAACGGAATGATTAGAATTGGTGCCGAAGTAAAACCTGGCGACATTTTAATCGGAAAAATTACTCCAAAAGGAGAATCAGATCCGACTCCGGAAGAAAAATTATTAAGAGCGATCTTCGGTGACAAAGCTGGTGATGTAAAAGACGCTTCGTTAAAAGCTTCTCCATCATTACACGGTGTTGTTTTAGATAAAAAATTGTTCGCAAGAGCAGTAAAAGATAAGCGTAAGCGTACCAAAGATAAAGACGATTTGGTGGAGCTTGAAATGGAATTTGAAACGAAATTTGTGGAATTAAAAGACAAATTAGTTGAAAAATTGTTCACTATTGTAAACGGAAAAACATCGCAAGGTGTGTTGAACGACTTAGGAGAAGAAATTCTTCCAAAAGGAAAGAAATACACACAAAAAATGTTGTATGCAGTAGAAGATTTCGCTCACTTAACCAAAGGTCAATGGGTTGCTGACGATGAAACCAATCGTTTGGTGAACGACTTAATCCACAACTACAAAATCAAGTTAAACGATTTACAAGGTGCGTTAAGAAGAGAGAAATTTACCATTACTGTTGGAGATGAATTACCAGCTGGAATTTTAAAACTAGCTAAAGTATACATCGCTAAAAAACGTAAGTTGAAAGTGGGTGATAAAATGGCGGGTCGTCACGGTAACAAAGGTATTGTTGCGCGTATCGTTCGTCAAGAAGACATGCCTTTCCTTGAAGACGGAACACCAGTTGATATCGTATTGAATCCACTTGGAGTACCGTCGCGTATGAACATTGGTCAGATTTACGAAACCGTATTGGGTTGGGCAGGTCAAAAATTAGGTAGAAAATTTGCTACTCCAATCTTTGATGGTGCTACGTTAGATCAAATCAACGCCTTAACAGACGAAGCTGGAATTCCGCAATTTGGTCACACCTATCTTTATGATGGTGGTACTGGTGAGCGTTTCCACCAAGCAGCAACTGTCGGTGTGATTTACATGCTGAAACTCGGACACATGGTAGACGATAAAATGCACGCACGTTCAATCGGACCGTACTCATTGATTACGCAACAACCATTGGGTGGTAAAGCTCAATTTGGAGGTCAGCGTTTTGGAGAGATGGAGGTTTGGGCACTTGAAGCATACGGTGCATCAAGTACACTACGTGAAATTTTGACAGTTAAATCGGATGACGTAATTGGTAGAGCCAAAACATACGAGGCAATCGTAAAAGGTGAAACCATGCCAGAACCAGGATTACCTGAATCATTCAATGTATTGATGCATGAATTGAAAGGTCTTGGATTAGACATCAGATTAGAAGAATAGTTTTTTGTTTCAAGGTTCAAGTTTTAGGTTTCTATGCGCAAACCTGAAACTTGAAACCTGAAACTTGAAACAAATCATGAATAAAAAGTTTTTAAAGATTTATACCCGTAACCCGTTCCGATTTTTTATTGAGCCTTTTGGTTTTTTAACTAGCACTTCAAAATAACAAGTTTGAAGTTTAGAGAAGTAATTCGAGGTAGTAACTTAATGGTTTTTTTAGTAAATAGTAAATAGTAAATAGTAACTAGCTAAGAGAAATGAGTAAACAGTTTATCATTTTTTAAATATTTTCAATCGCTAATGACTTTTCACTTTTTACTTTTCACTTTGAAGCTATAAATCTAAGTTCAATTAATAGTAGTAAATCAATAGTAAAAACTATGATGAATAATAGAAATAATAAAGAAAAAAGCACCATTAAACGATTCGATAAAATTACTATCGGATTGGCGTCTCCTGAGTCCATCTTAGCAGAATCTAAAGGTGAGGTTTTAAAACCTGAAACAATTAACTACAGAACCCACAAGCCTGAGCGTGACGGACTTTTCTGCGAACGAATTTTCGGACCCGTAAAAGACTACGAATGTGCCTGTGGAAAATATAAAAGAATTCGCTACAAAGGAATCGTTTGTGACCGTTGTGGTGTCGAAGTTACCGAGAAAAAAGTGCGTAGAGATAGAGTTGGACACATCAATTTGGTGGTGCCAATCGCTCACATTTGGTATTTCCGTTCACTTCCAAACAAAATTGGTTACATCCTTGGATTGCCGTCTAAGAAATTAGACATGATCATCTACTACGAAAGATACGTGGTAATTCAGGCAGGTATTGCTAAAAGTGCGGAAGGCGAATCGTTAAATCGTTTGGACTTTTTAACGGAAGAAGAGTATTTGAATATTTTAGATACACTTCCGATGGAAAATCAATATTTAGACGATAAAGATCCTAATAAATTCATCGCCAAAATGGGTGCTGAATGTATCATGGATTTATTGGCTAGAACCGATTTGAACGCGTTGTCGTACGAATTGCGTCACAGTGCTAATACTGAAACGTCTAAACAAAGAAAAACGGAAGCTTTAAAAAGACTACAAGTTGTAGAATCATTCCGTGATTCAAATAAAAACAGAGAAAATCGTCCTGAATGGATGATCTTGAAAGTAATTCCAGTTATTCCACCTGAATTGCGTCCGTTGGTTCCACTAGATGGTGGTCGTTTTGCGACTTCCGATTTGAACGATTTGTACCGAAGAGTAATCATCCGTAACAACCGTTTGAAACGATTAATGGAAATCAAAGCGCCAGAAGTAATCTTGCGTAACGAAAAACGTATGTTGCAAGAATCAGTAGATTCATTGTTCGACAACACACGTAAAGCTTCTGCTGTTAAAACAGAATCGAATCGTCCGTTAAAATCACTTTCTGATTCGTTAAAAGGAAAACAAGGTCGTTTCCGTCAAAACTTACTTGGAAAACGTGTGGATTATTCTGCTCGTTCGGTAATTGTTGTGGGACCTGAATTGAAATTATTCGAATGTGGTATCCCAAAAGATATGGCAGCCGAACTATACAAACCATTCGTTATTCGTAAATTAATCGAAAGAGGAATCGTTAAAACCGTTAAATCGGCTAAGAAAATAATCGACAAAAAAGAACCCGTTGTTTGGGATATTTTAGAAAATGTAATCAAAGGTCATCCAGTATTACTGAATCGTGCTCCTACCTTACACAGGCTCGGAATCCAAGCTTTCCAACCTAAATTAATCGAAGGAAAAGCAATCCAATTGCACCCATTAGTGTGTACGGCATTCAACGCGGATTTTGATGGTGACCAGATGGCAGTTCACTTGCCACTTGGACCAGAAGCTATTCTAGAAGCACAATTGTTAATGTTGGCTTCGCACAATATCTTGAATCCAGCAAATGGTGCGCCAATTACGGTTCCATCTCAAGACATGGTACTTGGTCTGTACTATATGACCAAAGAACGTTTGTCTACTCCAGAGCATAAAATTTTAGGTGAAGGCTTGACTTTTTATTCTGCTGAAGAAGTAAATATTGCCTTAAACGAAGGTCGTTTAGAGTTGAATGCACGTGTTCGAATTAGAGCAAAAGATTTCAACGAAAACGGTGAATTGGTTTTCAAAATTATTCAAACTACAGCAGGAAGAGTTATCTTTAACGAAGTAGTTCCAGAAGCGGCAGGTTACATTAATGAGGTGTTGACTAAAAAATCATTGCGTGATATCATCGGAAAAATCCTTGCGGTAACTAACGTTCCTACAACGGCAGCTTTCCTTGATAACATGAAAGATATGGGGTATAAATTTGCATTCAGAGGAGGTTTATCGTTCTCTTTAGGTGATATCATTATTCCAGAAAGAAAAGACGAATTAATTGCTGATGCTCGTGAGCAAGTAGACGGAATTACCGTAAACTACAACATGGGTCTTATCACCAATAACGAACGATACAATCAAGTAATTGACGTGTGGACTTCTACCAACGCCTTACTTACAGAATTAGCCATGAAAAATATTAGAGAAGACCAACAAGGTTTCAACTCGGTATACATGATGCTTGACTCTGGAGCAAGGGGTTCGAAAGAGCAAATTCGTCAGTTAACTGGTATGCGTGGTTTGATGGCTAAGCCTAAAAAATCGACTGCTGGTGGTGGAGAAATTATTGAAAATCCAATTCTTTCTAACTTTAAAGAAGGTCTTTCAATCTTAGAATACTTCATTTCTACTCACGGTGCTCGTAAAGGTCTTGCCGATACCGCACTTAAAACTGCCGATGCGGGTTACCTTACTCGTAGATTACACGACGTTTCTCAAGACGTTATTGTGAAAATGGTAGATTGTGGAACATTAAGAGGAATTGAAGTTTCTGCTCTTAAAAAGAATGAGGAAATTGTTGAAACATTAGGAGAAAGAATCTTAGGACGTGTTGCGTTACAAGATTTGATCAATCCTTTGACTTCTGATGTTCTAGTTCACGCTGGAGAACAAATTACCGAAGCCATCGTAAAAGCAATTGAAGAATCTCCACTTGAAAGAGTTGAAGTTCGTTCACCGCTTACGTGTGAAGCTAAAAAAGGAATTTGTGCTAAATGTTACGGAAGAAACTTGGCAACAGGTAAAATGACTCAAAAAGGTGAAGCTGTCGGTGTTATTGCTGCACAGTCAATTGGTGAGCCAGGTACACAGTTGACACTTCGTACATTCCACGTAGGTGGAGTTGCGGGTGGTGTTTCTGAAGAATCAAGCATCATCGCTCGTTTTGGAGGTAAATTAGAAATAGAAGACTTGAAAACAGTTATTGGTGAAGATGCCGATGGTAACAAAGTAGACATCGTGGTTTCTCGTTCAACTGAATTGAAATTGATTGATGTTAAAACCGGAATTCTATTGAGTACACATTACATTCCGTATGGTTCTGTAATCAGTGTAAAAGATGGTGACGTAGTTGAAAAAGGCGCTGCTATCTGTAAATGGGATCCATATAACGGAGTAATCGTTTCAGAATTTACCGGAAAAATTGCATACGAAGATTTAGAACAAGGACAATCGTTCCAAGTTGAAATCGATGAGCAAACAGGTTTCCAAGAAAAAGTAATTTCTGAAGGAAGAAATAAAAAATTAATCCCAACCTTATTGGTATATGGTAAAGACGGAGAATTAATCCGTTCGTACAACTTACCAGTTGGAGCTCACCTTATGGTAGAAGATGGCGAGAAAATTAAAGCAGGTAAAATCCTTGTGAAAATTCCGCGTCGTTCTTCTAAATCAAGTGATATTACAGGAGGTTTACCAAGAATTACCGAGTTGTTAGAAGCTCGTAATCCTTCAAACCCAGCAGTAGTTTCAGAAATTGATGGTGTGGTTTCTTTCGGTAAAATCAAAAGAGGTAACCGTGAGATCATCATCGAATCTAAATTTGGTGAGATTAAGAAATATTTAGTGAAATTATCAAGTCAGATCTTAGTTCAAGAAAATGACTTCGTAAAAGCAGGTGTGCCGTTATCCGATGGAGCAATTACTCCGGAAGATATTTTGAGAATTCAAGGTCCGTCAGCGGTTCAACAGTATTTGGTAAACGAAATTCAAGAAGTATACCGTTTGCAAGGGGTAAAAATCAACGACAAACACTTCGAAGTGGTAATTCGTCAGATGATGCGTAAAGTGCAAGTGCAAGATCCAGGAGATACATTATTCTTGGAAGAGCAATTGATTCACACGAGCGACTTTATCCTTGAAAACGATAAGTTATACGGAATGAAAGTGGTAGAAGATGCAGGTGATTCTGATAATTTAAAACCAGGTCAAATCATTTCTCCACGTGAGTTACGTGATGAAAATTCGTTGTTAAAACGTAACGATAAAAATTTAGTGTCTGCACGTGATGTAATTACCGCTACTGCAACTCCAGTTTTACAAGGTATCACTAGAGCGTCGTTACAAACCAAATCATTCATTTCTGCGGCATCGTTCCAGGAAACTACTAAAGTATTGAACGAAGCAGCGGTTGCTGGTAAAATCGATACGTTAGAAGGATTGAAAGAAAACGTAATTGTTGGACATAGAATTCCAGCAGGAACAGGTATGCGTGATTATGATAACATCATTGTAGGTTCGAAAGACGATTACAACGAAATGATGGCCAGTAAAGAAGAATACATTTATTAATTATGAGCGATTCAAATCAACAACAAGGTCAGATCAACATTGAATTGGACGAAAAGACAGCAGACGGAATTTATTCCAATCTTGCCATCATCAACCATTCTCAATCGGAGTTCATTTTAGATTTTGTAACCATCATGCCCGGAGTTCCGAAAGCAAAGGTGAAATCTAGAATTATTTTAACGCCGCAACACGCAAAACGCTTGTTAGCAGCATTGAAGGAAAACATTCACCGATTTGAAACCAATAATGGCGAAATTAAAGAATCGGATCAACCGCATATTCCGCTTAATTTCGGTCCAACTGGACAAGCGTAATCGCTAATAAATACAAGCATTTATTATAAACTCCTCAATTTTATTGGGGAGTTTTTTTGTTATTCATTTTTTCAATGTGAATAAAATACATTTTAACGATTTTTTCCCTGCTTTCAACGATTTTAAATCAATGGTACTTACAACTTACAATATATTTACGTTAAATTAAATTTAATTAAATATGAAAACAGATTACAATTTTCTCAAAAGCGCTCGATGGTGCAACACTTTTGTTGTAACATTGGTGATGCTTTTTGGTTCTTTTGCATTCGCTCAAGGGCCAGCTAGTAATTATACCTTTTCAGAAGGTACAGAAACGTATGCTCAAATTACAGGTACGACTTCTACTGCGACTGGGGATGATGGAACCCAAACTAATGTTTCCATCGGTTTTACTTTTACATTAGGACTTACAGGCTACACATCTGTAGGTATTACAACCAATGGAATGATCCGTTTAGGTTCTAATGCAACCAATACTGCAATTGCTAGTGGATGGGTAAATAGTTTGGGGAATACAGCTGTATTAAGACCTTTAATTGCTCCTTTTTGGGGTGACAATAACTTGAGTACAGGAACAATACGTTACTCAACTACGGGTACAGCTCCTAACAGGGTTTTTACTGTAAACTGGCACAATACTAAAGTTGGTTCCACTGGTGGAACAGGCGGTGCTTCTGTTTCTTCTTTAGTGCGTTTATATGAAACGACAAATGTAATTGAATTTGTTTACGGAAGTCCATATACAACTACGAATACAGTGACTGCATCGGTTGGTATTAATGACAGTAGTTCATTTTTAAGTGTAACTCCTGCAGCAACATCAACTGTATCTTCAGCTACTGCAAATAATGCTATTAATGCAACAGTGATGGCTAATTTGGCAGGGAAAAAACTTACGTTTACTCCACCCGTTGTACTAACTCCGCCAAACTGTGCTTCAGCATTAGTTCCAGCAAATCTAGCAACTGGAGTGATAAGAAATCCAACTTTGTCTTGGACAGCTGCTACAGGTTCTCCAACTTCGTATGATGTGTATTTAGGAACTTCAGCGGGTGCTCCACTTGTTGGAAATGTCGCTGGAACTTCTTACACGCCTTCAATACTTGCTGCTAACACTCAGTATTTTTGGAAAGTAGTTCCAAAAAATGCCAATGGTAGTGCAGTAGGTTGTGTAGAACAATCATTTACAACAGGAACATCTATTGTTTACTGTGCGCCAACTTATGCAAGTGGTTGTTCAGGAGATAATTTAGTTTCAATTACCTTAAATACTCTTTCTGATAGTGGCATGACATGTGTGCCTGTTGTTGAGGACAGAAGCGGAGTTCAAAATGCAATTCCGAATTTAGTTCAAGCAAATAATGAAACAGTTACGTTAACATTAGGTACTGATGGTAACCAATACAATGCAATTTGGATTGATTTTAACCAAAATGGTATTTTTGATACTTCAGAGTATTTTTCTACTGAAACAAATGCACTTGGAAATGGTGTTCAAGCCATAACCATTGCTGTTCCAGCGGGTGCAACTTTAGGTAATACTAAAATGCGTGTACGTGCAGGAAGTGATGTACAGTCAACTTCAGCTATGGCATGTGGCGCAGCTGCAAGTCCATGGGGAAGTTCAAGAGATTATACAGTAAATATCGTAGCACCTTCTAACGATACTATGGATTACAACAACATCCAATGGATAACTGATTTTAACACAGGAAGTAATACTACTTACAGTTCATTAGCAGGAACTCCACTTACGGTTTATGCGCAAGGATACGAGGCAGGAGTTACTGAAGCTGCTGGTCAAGGTGCTGGTGTTCAAGCTTGGATTGGTTACAATGCAACCAACACAGATCCTAGTACGTGGACTACATGGATTCCGGCTACTTACTTTACAAATGTATTTAATAATGATGAGTTCAATACAGTATTAAACTTGCCAACAGGGACATATTACATTGCTTCTCGTTGGAAATTAAATACAGGTCCATTTACTTATGGTGGTAATGCAGGTACTTGGGATGGAACAGGAAGTAACAGTATCGAATTGACTGTGGATCCAAATCCAACTCAATGTGCTACATTAGATTTCCCTGCTGATGGTGCAACTAATGTACCAGCTGGAGCATTAACACTTGCTTGGACGGCTCCAACTTCTGGGCCAGCTCCAACAGGTTATAAAGTATATTCAGGATTAACTTCTGGAAGTTTGACTTTATTGACTACTACAACTAATACAACATTAAATGTTAATGTACCTTCATACAACACAACCTATTTTTGGCAAGTGGTTCCAACAAGCGTTATCGGTGGTGGTGATGCGGTAGGATGTGTAGAATTCAGTTTCACTACTGGAGCTGATCCATTTTTACCCTATTGTTCAGGTATGACTTTTACAAGTAATGTAGAGCCAATTTCTTCGGTTAATTTTGCAGGTATTAACAATACTTCTCCAGCAGGTTTAAATGCTGGCCCAGCTCATGAAAACTTCATTGCAATTACAGGTGCTGTAACGGCTGGAAGTAGTTATCCTATGATCTTAAAAGGTAATACAGATGGAGCTTTTACGAATAACTTTAGAGTGTTTATTGACTGGAATCAAGATGGTGATTTCGTAGATGCAGGAGAGTTATACAATGCGGGTACGATCTTCGGGTCTACTGGATTAGATGCGGTTCAAGCATCTTCAACGATTGCTGTTCCAGCTAACGCTACACCAGGTACAACTCGTATGAGAGTTAAAAAGATATTTTCAACAACTAATATCGATAACCCATGTTTAGGTACTGGTTTTGGACAGTTTGAAGATTATTCTCTAGCAGTTAGCGTTACTTGGTATGCAGATTCAGATGGTGATACGTATGGTGATCCAAACTCAACTATTATTGCTCCTGCAAACCCAGGAGGTTATGTGTTAAACAATACAGATTGTAATGATAACAACGCAGCGGTTAATCCAGGCGCAACAGAAGTATGTTACGACGGTTTAGATAACAACTGTGATGGAACCATCGACGAAGGTTGTACTCCAATTGTATCAGTAGTTCAACCTTCACAATGTGGAGTAACATTGGCTACTATCAATCAAAACATTTATGCGAATTTAGTGGCTGGTGCTCAAGGATATCGTTTCACGGTAACTGATATGACAACTAACCAAGTTCAATCTATTGATAAAGCATTACGTGTATTCCAATTGACTCAATTGGCTAATTATGCTTTCGCAAGAACGTATCAAGTAGAAGTTTCGATTCGTTTCAACAACGTATGGCAGCCATTTGTAGGCTCAGCATGTTTGGTGACTACACCTTCAGCAGTGACTCAAGTTCAAGCTGCTCAGTGTGACGGTCAATTAACAACGATGGCTGATGTCATTTATGCTAACAATGTTCCTTTTGCTTCAGGATATAAATTCAGAATTACGAATTTATTAACTTCAGCTAGTGTAGAAGTAGAGCGTTTAACAAGAGACGTACGTTTGAATAATATTGCTTTATTCACTCCAGAATTCAACACTACGTATTCAGTTGAAGTAGCGGTTAAAAACACTAACGGAACATACTTACCTTACAATCCAGTGGTTTGTAACGTTACTACTCCAAGTTTCCCAACTACACAATTGCAATTGTCGCAATGTGATGTAACGATTTCAAATCCAAACACTACTATCTATGCAGATTCGTATGTTGGAGCTACTACATACAGATTCAGATTTGTAGATGGAGCGTTCACATATACATTTGATCGTCCATTGCGTTCATTCATCTTGAGTTCTATACCAGTACCAGCAGGTGCAACGTATTCAGTTCAAGTAAGTATTGAAATCAACGGTGTATTCGGGCCTTACGGAAAAATCTGTACGCTTACCATTCCAGGAAGTGCAAGAGGAAATGATGCAGTAGCAGGAAACGACTTCCAAGCGATTGCTTCTCCAAACCCATTTGCATCAACTTTTGGATTGAATCTTTCAACTACTTCAGAAGAAGCGGTTCAAGTAAGAGTGTACGATATGTTAGGAAAACTAGTTGAAGATAGAAAAGCGCAAGCTTCGGACATCATCGAATTAGGAGACAACTATCCATCAGGAGTGTACAACGTAATTGTATCTCAAGGTGAAAACACCAAAACAATGCGTGTGATTAAAAGATAATCAAACCTAGAATTATAATAGTTAAAAACCTCTTCAGGAAACTGAAGAGGTTTTTTTTTATAAATTAAAACTATTCGCTAAAAAATCTCGTATATTGATATTGGTGAATATCAATATAATATAGTATATTTATCAGTAAAATTTATTTAATCAATTTTAAATAGCTCGCCTATGAAACGTTTTGTACTTAATTTTTTTATTTTAATGATGTTGTTTGTCGGTGGGGTGAATTATGCTCAGACCGCAGGTTTTAATACTACGTATGCAGTTGTAAGCATCAACGGTGGAGCAAATTCCTATTACGATTTGCAAGCTGTAACAGCCAATCCCGATTTTGAAGGTGCAAATCTTGGGAGTTTCAACACTACAAATGCACTAACTTTAAAAGGAGCTGAACACAATGTGTTCAAATGTGGCGGTTGTGATTTGACATCGACTCGCTTGTATTACAGAGTATATGCTACTGGTTCAACTCCGGGTTCATTTTCCAATGTAAACATTGGATTTACTTCTGGCGGCGCAAATGGTTGTGGAGGTGAAGACCAACAATGGTCCGATACAGGAAATTCAATTAATATCCTTTCAGGTTTAGTTGCTGGTAATTACACCTTTGAAGTGTATAGTGACGCATCAGTAACGTGCTTAGGCGGAACCGTTTTTGCAGGCAATTTTGGCGCCAATTACAAAGCTAACTTTACCTATTGTGGTGCTCCAACCGGACCACTAACGGCGGGTAATTATTCGATTCCAGGTTGTTTCCCAACGGTAGCTTCAGCAGTAACTTATTTGAATGCAAATGGTGTTTCAGGAGCAGGAACAATTCAGTTTGATGTCGCAGCCGGACATACAGAAACAGCGCCAGCAACTGGAATTTTGTTAAATGGTGTAGGAACTCCAGGAAATTTAGCTACCGGAACTGCAACAACTCCGATTGTATTTAAGAAAAACGGTTCGGGTGCAAACCCGAAAATAACTGCTCCATTATGGGCTGCAGGCGGAAATACAAATGGTATTGTAAAAATAATTGGTGGTGACTACATCACTTTTGACGGTTTTACTTTAGAAGAAAATCCAGGGAATACAGTAACAGCAACAGGAGCAACCAATACAATGACCGAATTAGGTTTTGGGTTGCATTTAGGTTCTGGAACTAACGGAGCTCGAAACAATACGATTAAAAATTGTACCATAACATTGAATGCAAATTTTCCCAATTCGATCGGAATCTTTTCATCCAGTTCAAGTTCGGCAACCAATACAGCTTTAGCAGCTTCAAGTTCAGCTGGAACCAATTCATTCAATGCTATAGAATCCAATACGATTTCTGGCGTTGCCTACGGAATTTATTTCATCTGTCAACCCAATACCGCTGCGGTTACTGAAACCGGGAATGTGTTTGGTGGTTCTTCTGCCGGATTAGGAAATACGATAACCTTCGGAAACGCAACCGTTTCTACTGCGGTTTGGAGTCGGTTTTCCTCTACTGTTATTGGCGGAATTGTATACAGAAATGGTGCAAACATGACAGCTGAATATAATTCGGTTACTTCTTTGCCTTTAGTATATGCTCAAAGTATTTGCAGCGGTATAACAGTTAGCAGTGGAACAGCTCCAGTTGGTGTTGTATATTCTGCTTCAATTAGCAATAATATAATTAATTTAATTAGTAATGGTCCAACGGTTACTTCGGCAATCGATTTTGGTCACGGGTTAGCAACCACAACCCACACGGCAAACAACAATACCATATACCTCGAAACAGGTTCGAATGTAGCTACTACTTTAAGTTTTCAAGCGATTCGAAGTGCGTATACTAGTGGCGATAATGTTATTTCTGGTAACACGATTTCCATCAGCCAACCAGGCGCCGGACCTTTCACGGCTGCATCGTATTTCATAAATGCTAACGGTCGAAAAAATAATCTAACGCTACAAAGTAATGTACTGCAATCGGTTACAGATCACATCAAAACCACCAATATTATTTACGGAATCGCTCATAACGGCGGTGTGAACAATAGTTTGTTGATCGGTGGTTCGCCAGCGACCGCAAATACCATTAATATTCAGAGAAATACCAGTGTGAGTGCTAACAATTTTGCACACGGAATAGTAGGTACTGATGATACTAGCAATCCTGCTTCGTATACTATAAGTCATAATTTGATTACACTTTCCAATTTGACGGGAACGAGTACCGGAATGGGAATTTACAATTATGAAGGAAATCCTTCCACTGTAAAAACCATTTCTAATAATACGGTTTCTGTGTCAGGAACCAATACAGGTGTTTCAAATGGCTTGTTTTTAAGTAACGGAATCATCACTGCGTCCAACAACACAATCGATGTGTCTACTGCAGCCATTTCCATCGCGGGTATCGATTTTACAATCAACGGTACCGTAAATCAAGCTTTTGCAGATTCGAATTCGATTACGCTAACTACAACCGCAGAAAATGCTGTGGCACGTGGAATTGGAACTTCCTTAGTAAATGTGTTGAATGGTTTTTCGATTACCAATAACACCATTAATTCGATTACCGCAACCGCAACAAATGGTAATCCGGTTTTAGTCGGAATCCGCGCAAGTCAAGGTACAAATAATGTTATTTCTGGAAATACGATTAAGGATATTTCAACTGGAGTTGGATCTGGAGATGCTTTTGTTTTTGGTATCGATGTTTCAGGATTGGCGTTTACACCGACGATTTCTGGAAACAATATTTACAACTTACAATCTTCGTTTTCCGGAATTAATTCAGCTGTAAACGGAATTAATGTGGTAGTTGGTGCTTCAACCTATACGATGTACAATAATTTCATTTCCGATTTAAGAGCGCCTTTTGCTTCGTCTAATACAGCGGTAAACGGAATAGCTTGTGGAGCCACCAATTCGGTGTACAGAATATATTACAACACCATAAAATTAGGTTCTTCAACTCCTTTGAGCGGTGGAGCTAATTTTGGTGTAAAAGGAATTGCCGTAATTGACGATGCTGCTACAACTGTTCTAGATCTTAGAAATAACATCATTCATTTGAATGCAACTCCGTCAGGAAGTGGCTACGCTGCTTGCGTTGGATTTGCTTCAGGTACATCGGGAATTGCTCCTGCAGGATTTGCAACATCTAGTAACAACAACGTGTATCACATCAACTCAAATGCAGCTAATTATTTATTTGCACAAGGTTCGGATGCGACAACAATTGTGAATGGTTTCGCTTTAAGCGGATTGACAGCTAATGCGACCAATAATATTGTAAATGATACCAATTTCAACGCATCGTGCGGTTATTATAAAACATTTGTAGGCGGAACTTTAGATTCGGCTACCTATACCGAAGACAATATAACGGCAGGTTCAACCGTAGGAACTTTTATTCCGTCTGGAAATTCATTTGCCGAAAACGGAGCGCAATCGATCGCTAGTCCGAGTATCACAGTAGATTTTGATGGTCAGCCAAGAACGCCAACCAATGATATTGGTGCTTTGCAATTCTCAGGAACTGCAATTACCTATACCAATCCAATCAATACAGCAAGTGTTATAATTACCGCTTCACCATCTGGGCCAATTGCTCAAAATACCAGTGTAACTTTTACTGCTACACCAACAAACGGTGGTGCTTTTCCAACGTATCAGTGGAGTGTGAACAACGCGCCAATTCCGGGTGAAACGGATGTTACTTTTACCACAACCAATTTAATTGACGGAGATAGTGTAACCGTAGAAATGGTTTCGGACGACAATTGCGTTATTGTAGCAACTGTGGTTTCTAATGCGATTATTATTGACGTTATCGGACCTTACGATACCAATGTAATCAATCCGCTTTGTGGAGCAACGTTGAATGCTATCAATCAAAATATATTTGCAAATAATATTGCGGGTGCTCAAGGCTACCGATTCAGAGTTACCGATTTGGTTACCAATCAAATTCAAATTATTGATAAACAACTGCGTGTGTTTCAATTGACGCAATTGGCGAACTATGCTTTTGATAGAACGTATAAAATAGAAGTAGCAGTGCGCATTGAAAATGTTTGGCAATCGTATGGTCTAGCGTGTAATGTGACTACTCCGATTCCACTTACAACTTTGGCCAACTGCAATGCAACACTTGCATTAATGAGTGACAATATCATTGCAAACAATGTTCCGTATGCGACAGGTTATCGTTTTAGAATTACCAATACAACCACGAATGCTGTAGATATTATCGACCGACCAATTCGTGATGTGCGAATTACACTTGTAACTTCTCCACAATACAATACGTTGTATACCGTTGAAGTAGCTGTTCGAAATACAACAGGCGATTATTTGCCTTATGGTTCTTCATGTAATGTAACCACACCTCCAGTTCCGTTGACGAAATTAATTGCTTCACAGTGTAACTCATTTCCTAATTTAAACGATGCCATTTTTGCTAACAATTTTGTGGGTGCAACCGTGTATCGATTTAAAGTTGAAAATAGTTCATTAGGATACAGCTATATTTTTGATCGACCTATTCGTACTTTCGTTTTAAACCAAGTTCCAGGCCTTTTGCCAGGAATAACGTATGATGTTTCAGTGAGCATCGAAGTAGGAACTGTTTTCGGTCCGTATGGAGATGTGTGTACTTTAACAACTCCAGGTGCTTTACGAACTAATGATACCATAGTAGATTTTGAAGTGGTAAGTTATCCTAACCCTTACAACGAGTATTTTGCCTTGGACGTTACAACTGTTTCAGAGGAATTGATTCACGTGCGTATTTATGATATGTTGGGCAAAATAGTAGCTACTCAATCAACCGAAGCTTTATCAATTACCGATTATACATTCGGTGCTGATTTGCCATCCGGAATTTATAATGTAATCGTTTCTCAAGGATCAGAATCCAAAACCATCCGAGTAATTAAGCGATAAAACAAAAGAAAATTGACACAAAAAACTCTTCTTTAACGAGAAGGGTTTTTTGTTGTTTATCTAACTACTTGTTAATAAATTAATAACACTCAATCCTATAATTTCGAACGTATATATCTTAAATTTGTCAGGTCAAATAAAATCTTAAATTAATTATGAAAAATCAATTACAAAACAAGTTACAATGGTTTTTGGTTGTCTTTGTTTTTATGTTTTTTACGCAGGCTTCAAAAGGGCAAATTATCATTTCCCAAGTATATGAAGGCGCTAGTAATAACAAATGGATCGAGATTACCAATGTGGGATCAACCACCATCGATTTAGCTACTCCAACTCAATACAAAGTGGGGAACTGGAATGCTACCGGAGATGCTGGAAATGCAGTGATTACAGGTGCTCCGACTAGTTCAATCAATTTATCAGGTAGTTTAGCTCCAGGTGCTAAATACTTAATTAGAAATACATCAGCTGCTGCTAATGTGCCTCATGCTACAATGCCAACAGCTAACAATAGTAATAATACTGTTGCTGGATTCAATGGTAATGATGGTTTGGCTATTTTTACGGGTGCAAGTACAGTTGTAGATGCTTTTGGTGCAGGTATAAATAATAAAGATATATCCTACCACAGAAATTTTAGTGTGGTTACTCAAAACGCAACTTTTACTGTTTCAGAATGGACTTCTAAAACTTTGGCTGAAGTTGCTGCGGCAAATAACACGATGAGCGAGTACATTAGTACACACTTGTACAACAGTGCTTCCATTTCGGTTTCAGGTAATCTGACTTCTTTAGTGACAACTTACGGGACGGTTTCTTCTAGCGCCAGTTTTTCCTTTTACTTAACAGGAGCGACAGTTGATGTTACTGTTACACCTCCAATGGGTTTTGAAGTTTCTACTTTTTCTGATTTTTCTTCTAATGTAGGTACGAATGCATCTCCAATAACAGCAGGTGCATCGACATTTTTTCCAACAACGATTTATGTGCGTTTAATGTTAGCCAATGCCGGAAATTATAGTGGAAATATTGTTTTGAGTGCTACAGGTTATTCTCCAGTGAACGTACCAACGAACGCAACCAATACAATCAATCAAAAAGACCTAACCATCACTGGATTAATCGCTGATGACAAAGTTTTTGATAACAATACTACGGCAACACTCAGTGGAACTGCAGTCTTAAACGGAATCGTTTCTGGTGATGAACCGAATGTAACTCTTACCGGAACTCCAGTAGCCAATTTTAATGATGCTACAGTTGGAGTAGACAAACCAGTTACCGTGACAGGGTATACATTGAGTGGTTCAGCAGCTGCGAATTATTCACTTACTCAACCAACCGGATTAACAGCCGATATTACTTCTTCTGGGTTATTGGATCAAACTATCACTTTTGGTACGCTTTCTCCAGTGACTTACGGCGATGGTAATTTCAATCTTACGGCTACTGCTTCCTCGGGTTTAACGGTTTCGTATATAAGTTCAAATACAGATGTAGCCACTGTTTTAGGAAATGTAGTATCTATCGTTGGTGCGGGTTCAACAACCATAACAGCATCGCAAGCGGGTGATTCAAGTTATAATCCAGCGACAGATGTGGATCAAGTTTTAGTGGTGAATCCAAAAAACTTGACAGTTACAGGCGCGGTTGCTAATGACAAAGAATACGATGCTGATACAACTGCTTCAGTAACTGGAGGAACATTAGTAGGAGTTATTAACTCGGATGATGTAAGTTTTACAGCTTCTGGAAATTTTGACGATGCTAATGTTGGAACTGCTATTAATGTGACGGTTTCATTCAGTTTATCAGGTACAGATGCTTCGAATTATACCGTTTCAACTCAAAATTTATCAGCAGATATTACTCCAAAAGAACTTACAATTACTGGAATTTCAATCAATGATAAAGAATACGACACAACCAACTCTGCTACTATAAGCGGAATTGCATCTTTATCAGGAGTTTTCTTCCCTGATTTTTCAAACGTAAACCTATCAGGTTCGCCAGTTGCTTTATTCAATGATGCAACGGTTAACGTTAATAAACCAGTTACGGTAACTGGATATGCTATATCTGGTTCAGCGGCTGGGAATTATTCCTTAACACAGCCTACAGGTTTAGTAGCCGATATTACTCCGAAATCGCTTTCCATTATTGGATTAACTGCAAACGATAAAACATACGATAGAACGTTAGATGCTTCGGTTTCTGGAACGGCTTCATTATCCGGAATTATACCAGGAGATGAAAGCAATATTTCATTAAATGGAACACCAACAGCTTCCTTTCTAACGGTTACTGCTGGTGCTAATAAGTCAGTTTCAGTGACGGGTTATTCTATTTCAGGTTCTTCGTTAGGAAATTATACATTGTCTCCATTATCGTTAACGGCATCAATCAATGAAAAAGATGTTACGATTACTGGCGCTTCCGCGGATGATAAGCCGTATGACGGAACGACTACTGCCACTTTAAACGGAACAATCGATGGGGTGATTTCACCCGATGCTGTAATTCTGAATTTATCAGCAACTTTTGATACAGCCAACGTAGGTACAAACAAACCAGTTACTTCAACAAGTTCGCTATCGGGAGTAGATGCAGTCAATTATAATTTACTTCAGCCTACTGGTTTAACGGCAGATATTACTGCTTCTCCATGTAGTGCTAGTACAGGAACTGTGGTATGGAATTTTACTACAGCAACTCCATCATCAACTTCTGTTTCTGGAGTAACCGTGTCGGCTATTTCACAAGGAAATAATAATGGAACTACCACTTTATTAACAACTACTAGTGCCTCATCAGGATATGCTGGTGCTACAGGAACTTCCAATGCCGGTGCTGCTGTCGTTACAGGAGTTCTTAATACAGCTACTTCTGCTTATTTTCAGTTTACACTTACTCCTCAATCGGGTTTAAATGCAACACTAAATAGTATTAGTTTTGGTTCAAGAAGTACAGGAACAGGTCCGCAAGCTTATACACTGCGTTCAAGTTTAGATAATTTTGCTTCCAACATCGCAACCGGAACTTTAGCAAATAATAGCGCGTGGGCTTTGTACAGTCCAACTATTTCTTCTGTTTCAAGCTCAAACAGTGCTCCAGTAATTTTCAGATTGTACGCACACAGTGGTGCGGGAAGTCCATCAGCCAATACGGCAAACTGGAGAATTGACGATTTAAATTTGAATGTAACTGTTGCTCCAGATGCTGCACTTTCAAGTCCGTCAACTGTAACAACGTGTTCAGGAAGTCTTTTTGACTACACGGCAACCACAAATTATACAGGCGCAACGATTACATGGACAAGAGCTGCTGTTTCTGGAATTAGCAATGCAGCTGTTTCAACTCCGCAAACTTCTAATCCAAGTGAAGTATTAATCAATACTACCAATTTACCAGTTGATGTAGTTTATAGTTTTGTGGTTACAGGTACAACATGTTTTGTTACTCAAGACGTAACGGTAACGGTTAATCCAGTATTCACTTATTACGCTGATGCTGATGGAGATACTTTTGGAGATCCTAATGTGTTTGTGGAAAATGCATGTGCGCCAATTATAGGTTATGTGTTAAACAACACCGATTGCAACGACAATAATGCAGCAGTAAATCCAAATGCAACCGAAGTATGTTACGACGGTTTAGATAATGATTGCGATGGAACCATCGACGAAGGATGTACTCCGATTGTATCAGTAGTTCAACCTTCACAATGCGGAGTGACTTTGGCTACTATCAACCAAAACATCTATGCTAATTTAGTGGCTGGTGCTCAAGGATATCGTTTTACGGTTACCGATATGACAACCAACCAAGTTCAAACTATTGATAAAGCATTACGTGTATTCCAATTGACTCAACTTTCAAACTATGCTTTCGCAAGAACGTATCAAGTTGAGGTTTCAATTCGTTTCAACAACGTATGGCAACCTTTTGTGGGCTCAGCATGTTTGGTGACTACACCATCAGCTGTGACTCAAGTTCAAGCCGCTCAATGCAACGGACAATTAACAACAATGGGTGATGCAATTTATGCAGATAATGTTCCTTTTGCATCAGGATATAAATTCAGAATTACGAATTTATTAACTTCTGCAAGTGTAGAAGTAGAGCGTTTAACAAGAGACGTGCGTTTGAACAACATCGCTTTATTCACTCCAGAATTCAACACTACGTATTCAGTTGAAGTAGCGGTTAAAAACACTAACGGAACATACTTACCTTACAATCCAGTGGTTTGTAACGTTACTACGCCAAGTTTTCCAAGTACACAATTGCAATTGTCACAGTGTGATGTAACGATTTCAAATCCAAACACTACGATCTATGCAGATTCGTATGTTGGAGCAACAACCTACCGATTCCGATTTGTAAATGGAGCGTTCACGTATACATTTGATCGTCCATTGCGTTCATTTGTCTTGAGCTCAATCCCAGTACCAGCTGGTGCAACGTATTCAGTTCAAGTGAGTATTGAAATCAACGGTGTATTCGGACCTTACGGAAAAATCTGTACACTTACTATTCCAGGAAGTGCAAGAGGAAATGATGCAGTAGCAGGAAATAACTTCCAAGCGATTGCTTCACCTAATCCATTTGCATCCACTTTTGGATTGAATCTATCCACTACATCAGAAGAAGCGGTTCAAGTACGAGTGTACGATATGTTAGGAAAACTAGTTGAAGATAGAAAAGCGCAAGCTTCAGACATCATCGAATTAGGAGACAACTATCCATCGGGAGTATACAACGTGATTGTATCTCAAGGTGAAAATACCAAAACACTACGAGTGATTAAAAGATAATCATCAGTAAAAGTTTAATAATCAAACCTCTTCAGGAAGCTGAAGAGGTTTTTTTATGGCTTTTAGGTATTGAAAACTTCACAAAAAGTGTTGTTCAACGAGTTTATTTGTTATTAAAAGATTTATTGTGACAAGCGAAAATCATTGAGGTATTTTTATACAAAATAGTAATGTTTAAATAATAATGCATCAAAAAGTACTAAAAGCTTGAATTTTCTGTAATTCAAAACAGGTATTTCTACGGGTATTAAAAACTAAACATTTTTCTAATTTTAAACACCACTTTTAATTCAACATTATTAATTAAATCTTTTACATTATGAATTCAAACTACAGTTTTTTTAAAAATCGATTTACGTCGGTTTTTACAACATGCAAGTCCTCATCGAGTGGACTATTCAAAGCGGTATTTTTACTTGTAATGATGTCGCTCTTTTCGACAAATAATTTTTACGGGCAATGTATTCAACCCACAGCGTTTGGAACACCAACGCTATCAGCTACTTTAAATGGAACAGCTACTGTTTCATGCAGTTTTGCTGGAGAACGTGGTACTTGGAGTGGTTCTGTAACGGGTAGAACGTATTCTTTTACGTCTACAATCGCAACTGATTATCTTACCATCAGTGCAGCGCCCGGCGGACCAGCATTAGCCTTTGGAACACAACCCTTGGTGTGGAATTCTACGGTTACAGGGACTATTTATGTACACGTAAGCACGAATTCTGGTTGTGGTACACAAAACTCATGCCGTGACATAACTGGGACTACTACCTCGCTTGGTGGTGGCGGTGGCGGTGGTACTTTGCTTACTCCTTTTACAGGATCTAACTCTATTGCATGTGGTGTGAATACTACATTATGTACGCATGCAGGATGTGGTGCGACCTATGCAAATAATGCAAATGGTTTTACCGTAGTTAATGCAGCTTCCACTGCAGTTGTGAATATTAATGGTTCTTACAATACTGAGTCAGGTTTTGACTTTATACGTATTTACAGTGGATCAGGTACAGGTGGTGCAGTGGTTTTTGGACCAGTATCGGGTTCAGGAACTATCAATTTTACAGGAACACCAGGTCAGACCTATACTGTTGGTTTTACTACAGATAGTTCGGTTACCAGTACAGGATATAATTTAGCAGTAACGTACACGGGATCTTGTGCAGCACCTGCAGTTCTTACGCCAGCTTCAGGCTCTAATTCTATTGCATGCGGAACTACTACAACTTTGTGTACTCATGCCGGTTGCGGATTAACATATTCTAACAATGTAGATGGACACACGATAATTAATGCAGCTAACTCAGCTGTTGTGAACATCAATGGTTCGTATACCACTGAGTCAGGATGGGATTTTATTACTATTTATAGTGGATCAGGTATTGGTGGACCAACAGTTTTTGGACCAGTTTCAGGATCAGGTACTATTAATTTTACAGGAACTCCAGGACAAACCTATACCATTAGGTTTACTTCAGATGTTTCTGTTACAACTACAGGATATAATTTAGCGGTTTCGTATACAGGTTCATGTTTACCACCGTCTTTTGTCGTTCCTTTCTCAGGCTCTAATTCAATTGCTTGCGGAACCAATTCAACCTTGTGCTCTCATGCAGGATGTGGAAATACATACGCTAACAATGCCAACGGATTTACTGTTTTGGAATCTACAGGTACAACAACTGTAAATGTAAGTGGTACATATAGTACTGAAGCATGTTGTGATTCGGTTACGATTTACGACGGTTCGGGTATCGGTGGTGCTGTAGTTTTTGGACCAGTTGGTGGTTCAGGATCTATAAATTATACAGGATTACCAGGCCAAACTCTTACGGTTAGATTTGTAAGTGATGTTAGTATTGTATCTACAGGTCTTAATTTAACGATAACCTATACAGGTGATTGTATAGCAAGTTCTCCACCAAATTGTGCAGAATTGCCAATCGTTCCAGCTGATGCAGCAACAAATGTACCTTCTGGAAATGTTGTTTTGTCGTGGAATGCTCCTTCATCAGGTACTGCTCCAACAGGTTATAAAGTATTTACGGGTACAACTCCAGGTAGTTTAACATTGGCAACTACAACTGCAAATTTAAATGCTACGGTTAACTTCCCAGCATATACAACTACGTACTACTGGCAAGTTGTTCCAACTGCTGGTGGAGTTGATGCAGTAGGATGTGCTGAGTATAGTTTTACAACTCAAGCCGATCCAATTGCTCCTTATTGTTCAGGAGTTGTTTATGCTTTAGACGTAGAACCAATTACAACAGTTAATTTTGCTGGTATTGCCAATACATCTAGTAATGTAATTGATGGTTCACCAGCTTTAGAAAACTTTACTGCAATTTCAGGAACTGTTGCTGCAGGAGCTAGTTACCCTATGGCACTGCAAGGTCATACAGGAGGTAATTTTACAACTAATTTTAGTGTTTTCATCGACTGGAATCAAGATGGTGATTTTGGTGATTCAGGTGAATTATACAATGCAGGTAGCGTTGCCAACTCTAACGGAGTTGATGCGGTTTTTGCTAACAGCTCTATCGCGGTTCCTTTGACTGCTTTACCTGGTTCAACACGTATGAGAATTAAAAAATTATACAACTTTGATGCTGGTAACGTGAATGACCCATGTACAGGTGGTAATTTTGGTCAAACAGAAGATTATTCATTAACCGTTAATCTTATTTGGTATGCAGATGCTGATAACGACGGATTTGGTGATCCAGCTTCATCTATTGAAGCACAAACTAATCCAGGTGGTTATGTTTTAAACAACACCGATTGTAATGACAATAATGCAGCGGTTAATCCAGGCGCAACAGAAGTATGTTACGACGGTTTAGATAACAATTGCGACGGTACTATCGACGAAGGATGTACGCCAATTGTATCAGTAGTTCAATCTTCACAATGTGGAGTGACTTTGGCTACTATCAACCAAAACATCTATGCTAATTTAGTGGCTGGTGCTCAAGGATATCGTTTTACGGTAACTGATATGACTACTATGCAAGTTCAATCGATTGATAAAGCATTACGTGTATTCCAATTGACTCAATTAGGAACGTATGCTTTCGCAAGAACGTATCAAGTTGAGGTTTCGATTCGTTTCAACAACGTATGGCAACCTTTCGTAGGCGCAGCATGTTTGGTAACTACACCGTCAGCAGTGACTCAAGTTCAAGCCGCACAGTGTGATGGACAATTGACAACTATGGGAGATGCTATTTATGCAGACAATGTTCCTTATGGTACTGGATATAGATTCAGAATTACCAATTTATTGACATCGTCAAGTGTGGTAGTAGATCGTTTAACTAGAGATGTACGTTTGAATAATATTGCTGGATTTACTCCAGAATATAACACAACGTATTCAATAGAGATTGCGGTTAAAAATACGAACGGAACGTACTTACCGTACAATCCAGTGGTGTGTAACGTTACTACGCCAAGTTTCCCAACTACACAATTACAGTTGTCACAATGTGATGTAACGATTTCAAATCCAAACACTACTATTTATGCAGATTCGTTTGTTGGAGCAACTACGTACCGATTCCGATTTGTAAATGGAGCGTTTACGTATACATTTGATCGTCCATTGCGTTCATTCATCTTGAGTTCGATACCAGTACCAGCAGGTGCAACGTATTCAGTTCAAGTGAGTATTGAAATCAACGGTGTATTCGGACCTTACGGAAAAATCTGTACGCTTACCATTCCAGGAAGTGCAAGAGGAAATGATGCAGTAGCAGGAAATAACTTCCAAGCGATTGCTTCTCCAAACCCATTTGCATCAACTTTCGGATTGAATCTTTCAACTACTTCAGAAGAATTAGTTCAAGTGAGAGTGTACGATATGTTAGGGAAACTAGTTGAAGATAGAAAAGCGCAAGCTTCAGACATCATCGAATTAGGAGACAACTATCCATCGGGAGTGTACAACGTAATTGTATCTCAAGGTGAAAATACCAAAACACTACGAGTGATTAAGAGATAATCATCAGTAAAAGTTTTAATAATCAAACCTCTTCAGGAAACTGAGGAGGTTTTTTATTGAAAAATAACGCCGCTGCTGTGGTCTTTTCTGGCGCCCGTAACACTGCTCAATACATTAATTTCATTGCGCAGTTTCAATACGCCCAACAATCCGAAAATTAACGCTTCTTTGAATTCGAGTATTTTTGGAGCGGGAATTGTAATTTCTATTTCAGGAAGGAAGTGCTTCATGCGCTCAATTAAAAAATCATTGTACGCTCCGCCACCGGTTACCAATAACTTCCCTGTTTTAATAGGTAAAGCATACGCAATTTGTTCCGCAACATGTTCGGTAAACGTGTGCAAAACAGCCTCAATCGGAATGGAATATTTTTCTGTCAAAGGCAAAACTAACTCTTTTACAAATTCAAATCCCAATGATTTGGGATAGGGTTTTTGGTAGTATACTAAGCTGTTTAATTCAGTCAGTAATGCTTCGTTCAATATGCCCGAACGCGCCAATTTCCCTTTATCATCATACTCTAAACCTAAAGTGTTGGCATAAAAATTCAACACGGTGTTTACGGGAGAAATATCAAAAGCAATCCGCTTTCCATCATCTTCAAAAGAAACATTCGAAAATCCACCTAAATTCAAGCAATAATCGTACTCTGAAAACAAAATACGATCGCCAATCGGAACCAACGGTGCGCCTTGTCCACCCATTTGTACATCTTGAACTCGGAAATCACACACTACTTTTTCACCAACTAGATGAACCAGTTTGGGTAAATTACCAATTTGTAACGTGAATCCGTTTTGCGGTTGGTGCAAAATCGTATGTCCGTGTGAACAAACCGCATCAAGTGACGATAATTGATGTTTTTCAATGAATGATTTGATGATATTTCCCAAATAATCGGTATATTCTTCGTTGAGTTGCACAAGTTCAGCTTCCAAAAAACCTACTGCAATTTTCAATTTGTTTAACCAAACTGATGGATAGGCAATGGTTTCATTTTCACCAATTTCAAACGCCCATTTTCCGTTTTGTAAGGTGAATGTAATGCGCGCCAAGTCAATTCCATCAAGCGATGTACCCGACATGACTCCGACAACAGTATAGGTTTCTTTAAACATTGGCTAAAATTACGAAAACGTTTGAAATTTAATATTTAATAATTACTTTTGTGCTCTATTTTACGAACAAATAACTTTCACAAAAATATGGATTTTAATCTAACCGAAGAACATCTACTGATCCAACAAGCTGCCCGAGATTTTGCGGTGGCAGAATTGTTACCCGGCGTTATTGAAAGAGACGAACATTCAAAATTTCCAACCGAACAAGTCAAAATGATGGCCGATTTAGGTTTTATGGGAATGATGGTCGATCCTAAATACGGTGGTGCAGGTTTAGATAGTGTATCGTATGTTTTGGCGATGACCGAAATCGCAAAAGTAGACGCCTCTGCGGCCGTAATCATGTCGGTGAATAACTCACTGGTTTGTGCCGGAATGGAGCGCTATTGCAACGAAGAGCAAAAAATGAAATACCTAGTTCCGCTTGCAAAAGGCGAAGTTATTGGTGCTTTTTGTCTTTCGGAACCCGAAGCAGGAAGCGACGCCACTTCGCAAAAAACAACCGCAATCGACAAAGGCGATCATTATGTATTAAACGGAACCAAAAACTGGATAACCAACGGTTCAACAGCGTCAACCTATTTGGTGATTGCTCAAACCGATGTTGAAAAAGGCCATAAAGGAATCAATGCGTTCATCGTTGAAAAAGGTTGGGCCGGATTTGAAATTGGTCCAAAAGAAAAAAAGATGGGAATCCGCGGAAGCGACACGCATTCCTTGATGTTTACCGATGTGAAAGTGCCAAAAGAAAACCGAATTGGTGAAGACGGATTCGGATTTGCATTTGCCATGAACGTTTTGAATGGTGGAAGAATCGGAATTGCCTCTCAAGCACTCGGAATTGCAACCGGAGCCTACGAAATTGCCCTAAAATATTCTAAAGAACGCAAAGCATTCGGAAAAGAAATATTCAACCATCAAGCCATTGCCTTCAAATTAGCAGATATGTACGTTAAAGTTACAGCGGCAAAATTGTTAGTGATGAAAGCAGCGTGCGAAAAAGACGAAGGAAAAGACATCGCCCATTCAGGTGCTATGGCCAAATTATATGCTTCTGAAATTGCTTTAGAAGTAGCCAACGAAGCCGTTCAAATTCACGGTGGAAACGGTTATGTAGCCGAATACCATGTAGAACGCATGATGCGCGATTCTAAGATTACTCAGATTTATGAAGGAACTTCTGAAATCCAACGGATTGTAATTTCACGCGGATTGGTTTAATCATTACCACCATTTATATAAAAAACCGTTTCATTTTTGATGAAACGGTTTTTTTATTCATTAAAGTAAAGACGCACTGCAGTGCGTCTCAACTGAAATAGGATAGGAAAAATCATTTCAATATTATCCTTTTTGCAGCCATTTTTTTGTTTTATAAAAATGTGTACATTTACAAAAAGAACCTGCTGTGTACGACGAGTTAAAATACTGGTATCTTCGTGATCATAAGTTGTTTTGGACATTAAGTATGTCGCAAATCAAGCAGTTGTGTATCATTACTGGATTTAAAAAAGCCAACAAAGGCGACATTATTTACTTTTCTTCTTCCGATCTTCCGCGTATTTTTTTGCTTAAAAAAGGCAACATCAAAATTGTTTCCATTGATGATGACGGCAATGAAACCATCAAAGAAATTCTGCAAAAAGGCGATTTGTTTGGCGAATTGTCGTTAGAAAAAGACACAGACGTCAACGAATATGCCAAAGCACTCACCGATGAGGTTTCCATTTGTAGTTTTTTATTATCCGATTTTGAAGATTTACTGGTGCGAAATCCTACTTTGGCTTTATCCTACACCAAGTTCGTAGGTTTAAAAATGAAGCGCTTCAAAAACAATTACTCCAATTTAGTTTCGAAAGATGCTAAAACTAGACTCACATCGTTCCTAAAAGATTGGGCCGAGCGCGAAGGTATTCAAAACGGTAACAAATACACTATTAACAATTACCTCACGCAAACCGATATTGCTCAAATCATTTGTACTTCAAGGCAAACCGCAACCTTATTGCTGAATGAATTGGAAGAAAAAAACATCATTTATTACAGTCGAAAAGAGATTATTATTGATGATATTACCAAATTGTAAATAAATTAAAAAAAGCAGTATGAATGAAATAATAGATAAAAGAGTATATAAATCCTTAATCATCTCGTTTTCTCTAACCATTTTACTATTTATTTTTTCGTTGGCTTTTAATGGGTATTACATAAATGATGGTGAAGATTCAGTGGGTTCGTTAGGGTTGATAGCATTACTTTTTGGTTTTTTTGGAATGAATATTTCATGGTTAGCAAACCCTTGTTTAATCCTGTCGTTGATCCACTTAAAAAGAGAAAATTTACAAAAGGCTTTTATTTTTAGCTTGTTGTCAGTAGTATTTGGCTTGTCTTTTTTGTTTTACGATGAAATAATCGCTAATGAAGGTGGCACAAAATCGGAAATTACGGGCTACGGATTAGGATATTGGTTGTGGTTGTCGAGTTTGATAGTCAACTTTATCGGAATGGTAATAATAAAAGAAGCTATCAAAAAATACCGTTAGCCATTTTTCTTTCAAATAATTCTTTAGACTAGTTAGGAAATTGATTGAGCACTTTCTTTTTTTTTCATCCCAATTGTAAACTAACCGACAATTTTCCTCATTCACAGGTTTTATTTTTGAATATCTAAAAATTTAAAAATAGAATCCATGAAACAACTACTAATTACTACTTTTTTACTAGCGTTCGCAACGGTAACAGCTCAAAATGATTTGCACAAAACTGCCTTTGATGTTGCACCATTACTGATAGGAGAAAAAATTCCAAAGGTAAACTTGACTTCTTCGGAAGGTAAAACAATTGATTTATTATCGGTATTACGAAACAAAAAGACGATTCTAGTTTTTTACCGTGGCGGATGGTGTCCGTATTGTACAATTCAATTATCTGCTTTGTCGGAAGCCGAAGATGAATTGCTTCTTCTAGGTTATCAACTGGTTGCTGTCAGTCCGGATGCGCCCAATCAACTTCAAAACACCACCGAAAAAGAAAAATTAAAGTACACTTTATTGTCCGATAGCAAAGGCGAATTGTCTAAAGCAGTAGGTATTGCTTTTCAAGCACCAGCAAATTATTTATCCATCATTGCCAAAGGTTCCGATGACGTGAATCAGTCGTTTCTTCCTGTGCCAACTGTTTTTATCGTCGATCAAGACGGAACGATTCAATTCGAACACATCACACCCGATTTTAAGAATCGAATTTCATCCGAATTGTTGTTGGCCGCAGCAAAAGCTTTGAAATAATAACCTTTTTTCTAAAGAAATTTGAAGTTAGAAGTTTTTTTAAATCCAACTGTCATTTAGGCGACAATCTCCTAAACAGGTGTGAGGTAATTTTACATAAAAATTGAAATTATGAAAACAAATGCACTAGTAAAATCGATTCTAATGACACTAGTCTTTCTATTGACTGGGTGTTCAGAAACGGTAGTTATCGACCAAAATGCGTCAAATGTAACCTTGTCTGCAAGCCAAACCAATACAACTGTAGGCGAAATCGTGACTTTTTCGGCTTTCACCAATTTATCAACCAACGTAACACTTCAGAGTGTTTTTTATGTGAATGATGTCGCAATTCAGTCTAATTCCCATACTTTTTCAGCAGCAGGAAACTACACTGTTAAAGCGGTATATCAAAACCTTGCCAGTAATGAAATTGAAATTACAGTAGTTAATCCCGAAATAACCATGAATCAATTTGTAAGCCGAGTGTTGGTTGAAGAATATTCTGGAACTTGGTGTGGAAATTGTCCGCGGATACTTTACGGAACCGAATTACTCAAACAGCAAACCGACAAGGAAGTTTCGGTGCAAATTCATCTTTTCGGAAACGATCCATTCATAACCGCACAAGGAAATGCTCTGGCAGCCGAGCAAAATATTAACGGTGTTCCGATGGGACGAATCAACAGAACCATAAATTGGTCAGCGCCTCAATACCTCAATGTGAGTCAAGTCATTAATGAAATTAAATCGAGTTCCGCGGTTGGATTAGCCATTAATTCAAGTCTCACATCGGGAACGATTTCCATTACAGTCGATTTGGGATACGGAAATACAGCACTTCAAACTAAATTAATTGTGTATGTAGTGGAAGATAATTTGTTCCATTCGCAGGCCAATTATTCGTCCAATTTATATGGAGGTTTGGGTCTAATTCCAAATTTTGAATACGATGGTGTTTTGCGATCGGTTGTTACGCCTATTTCGGGCGAATCCATTGTGGTTTCGGATGCGGTGGTAACCAAAAATTATTCTATCGCTCTGCCTTCAAATGTATCCAATAGCACCAATGCAAAGTTAGTAGCTTTTCTAATTGACACCACAACCAATTCGGTTTTGAATGTGAGAAAGGCTGCACTAGGTGAAACTCAAACTTTAGAAAATCTATGATTGTTTTGTTTAGATTGGTTTTTTAAGTCCCATTTCGGTGGGATTTTTTTATTGTGAATTTATAAAATTTTCATGAAATGTAAACTGCCTGACAATTGCCGAATTCGATCCTTTGTAGCTTTGATAAAAAACAATTATGAAAGCAACATTTATCTTATTACTAGTGTCGATCGTTTGCTCATCCTGCGAGGTGGAAGGCGATTTAACCCGAAACGAACTCAGAAATACTTCCATCGCACCCAATGCCGAACTTAAATTTAGTGGAGATTTTTCACCAGAATCTGGAATAAACGTAACGGGTGGCGTTAACATTTATCAAAGCAACAATCTCTATCAGTTGCAATTGGATAATTTTACGATTTCGGGCGGACCCGACTTAAAGGTGTATTTATCCAAATCGAGTACGCCAACCGAATACGTTAATTTGGGTAATTTGAATCCAACAGTCATTTATACTATTCCACCTCAAGTTGATTTGAATGTGTATAAATACGTTCTCATTCATTGTCAACAATACAATCACCTATTTGCAGTCGCTTTATTAACGGAAATTTAAAATCATGAAAAAGACAATCATATCCCTTTTTACCTTGTTGATGTATTCCTTCTCATTTGGCCAAGGTTGTAGTGACGCCGGAATTTGTTCAGTAGGACAACCGTTTCAAAACGAAGAAAAAACACTTAAAAACAGTATCGAAATTGCCGCAATATACGGAACTGGAGATGCCGATGTGACGTATTTTTCTCCTTACGTATCCTATACACGTCGCATTAACGAGCGATTGGCGTTGAGTTCCAAAGTGACTTTTTCATCTGCTAACGGAAGTTTTGGAACCCGCGCGACTTTTGGTGATGCCTATTTAATCGGAAATTATACGTTCAAAGAAATAAAATCCAAACAATGGAGCGCATTGCTAGGATGGAAGTTTCCCTTTACCACGTCCAACTTAAAAATCAATAATTTTTCGTTGCCACTCGATTATCAGGCAAGTTTAGGTACATTCGATTTATTTTTGGGAACCAATTTAAACTACAAAAAATGGGATTTTAATGCCGCCGTTCAAATTCCGGTTTTTAACAACAATAAGAATTCGTATTTCAGTGAATATTCGGCTTCGATTGATTTTCCTTCCACCAATTTATTCGAACGAAAATCAGATGCGTTATTTCGAACGACTTACACGTTAAAAACTGCGGATAAAAAATTCACGTTCAAACCCAATGTCTTGTTCATTTATCACTTGGGAGAAGATACCTACGAAAACATTTTTGGTCAGCGCGAAACGATTGAAGGTTCAGACGGATTGACCATCAACGGAAACATCATCACATCGTATCAACTCAATAAGAACAGTAATCTCGAACTTTCGTTGGCTTCGCCTTTTGTAGTGCGCGACGTTCGTCCCGATGGATTGACGCGAGGTTTTGTGGCTGCGGTAAGCTACCGAATTGCATTTTAATTCAAAACTTTCATCCCAATGTAAGCTAACCGACAAAGTGCAACTTGAAGCCGATTTATCTTTGCATCATTAATAACAATAAACACTACAACATGAAAAAAGTTTTATTACTGATGCTGGTTTTAGTAACTACAGCCACATTTGCACAAACGGCAACCCAAAGAACTTCCGAGTTCAATTTAGACAAAAAAGTAGCGCTTCAAGGATACGATCCAGTGGCGTATTTCAAACAAAACAAACCTATCAAAGGGAAAAAAGAACTATCATCTAGTTATGAAGGCGTGATCTATTATTTTTCAACTCAAGCCAACAAAGACGCTTTTAGCAAAAATCCAGCAAGTTTCGAACCTCAATACGGCGGCTGGTGTGCTTATGCAATGGGAGATTACAATGAAAAAGTAGAGGTGAATCCGGAGACGTTTAAAATCATTGATGGAAAATTGTATCTTTTTTACAATGCTTATTTCAACAATACCTTGAAAAGTTGGAACAAAAACGAAGCCAGCTTAAAGAAAAAAGCAGATGCGAATTGGAAAAAAAGAATTAACTAATGATGAAAAATTTAATCTTTATTTGGATCATCAAACTCATAGCAGTGGTGATCTTACTTCAAACCTTGTATTTTAAATTTTCGGCTGCCGAAGAAAGTGTGTATATTTTCTCCACTTTAGGCATCGAACCGTATGGTCGAATTGGCTCCGGAATAGTCGAATTAATCGCATGCATTTTGATTGTGATTCCGCGTACTACCTTGCTTGGAGCGCTTTTGGGATTAGGCACAATGGTCGGTGCTTTGGCTTCACATGTGTTAATTTTAGGAGTCGAAGTAAAAAACGATGGTGGGACACTTTTTATTTTGGCAATTATTACGTTTCTTTGTTGCTTAATACTGATTTATAATCAAAAACATAAAATTTCTGATTTGATGAAATTCAAGATGTAACGCGGTATTAAAACCAATTTTAGATTTAAATCGTACATCACTAAGAACAATATTTGCAACCTATGCTGATTCCATCCATCCAAAAAACATTAAATGAATTGACCGATTTATTATCGCAATTGTCTAGCGATGATTATACCTGTCAATGTCACGGATTGAGTAATGCTACGATTGGAGAACACACCCGTCATATTTTGGAAATGTTTCAGTGTCTTGAAAATCAATACGAAAGCGGAATTGTAAATTATGATAAACGCAACCGTGATTACCGCATCCAAACGGATACGGAGTTTGCAAAAGAATGTATTGTTTCGATTCAAAACCAATTGGATAAGCCCAACAAAAAAGTGCAACTGCAACAAATTGTTGACGGCGAAGAACTACTCATAGAAAGCAATTACAACCGAGAATTATTATACAATTTAGAACATTGTATACATCATCAAGCCTTGATAAAAGTGGCCGTTTTACAAAACGACGCCATCGTTATCGATGAAAATTTTGGTGTGGCACGTTCAACAATTGAGTATAGAAAACAATGTGCACAGTAAGTTTTGTCTCTTCTAATGGCAAAACAATAATCACGTCCAATCGTGATGAAAAAGTACACCGACCTAGCGCCATTGAACCCCAGAGTTACGTAATCAACAACAAAAATATTTTTTTTCCGAAAGATCAAAAAGCGGGCGGAACTTGGTATGCCGTTCGCGAAGACGGAACTGTTTTGGTCTTGCTTAATGGCGCCGAAGAAAAACATCAACTCAAACCTTCGTATCGAAAGAGTCGAGGGTTGATTGTTTTGGAGGTAATCAGTGCCGATTCGGTTCTTGAGACATGGAACGAATTGGATTTAACCGATATTGAACCGTTTACCTTAGTGCTTTTTTACCAAGAGAATTTGTATCAATTGCGGTGGAACGAAACCAAAAAATCTACGGTACAACTCGACGTAAATCAGAAGCACATTTGGTCGTCTTCGACCTTGTATCCTAAAGAAATTAGAGCACATCGAGCGCAATTGTTTAACGACTTTTTAGATGCTAAAACCGAAGTTTCCAGCACTCAAATGCATCATTTTCATCGGTATACCGAAGAAGACAATTCGCAAAACGGATTAGTCATCAACCGAAATGACGAACTAAAAACCCTAAGCATCACCCAAACGGTAATCGAACAAAATAAAGTTGTACTTTCGCACTACGATTTACAACAGCAAAAAGAACACTCCAATTCCTTTATAACCATTTAATTTGAAGCTATTTTTTCACAAACTAACGCATTGGGAATATTGGCCATTTCAAATTGTCTATATTCCTATTTATTTTTTATGGGCGTATTATGCCATTAAAGCGCGTACGATTTTCTTCTTTAATTCGTGCAATCCCACGATGAAAAACGGCGGTTTCATGGCGGAAAGTAAAAAGGAAATCTACGACATCATGCCGCCACAGCATTATCCCAAAACCGAATTGATTCGTGAGAAAATCAATTTTGAAGAAGTTTTTCAATTGTTGGAAGTATCGCAAATTCAGTTTCCCTTCATTGCCAAACCCGATATTGGTCTGCGTGGCTCGGCGGTCAAAAAAATTCATACCCTAGAAGAATTAAACGCGTACCACAATAAAGCCAATTTCGATTATTTAATTCAGGATTTGATTCCCTACGAGAAAGAAGTCGGAATTTTCTACGTGCGTTTTCCAAATGAGAAACGAGGCAGAATAACAGGAATTGTAGGTAAAGAGTATTTGATTGTCGAGGGCGATGGAGCGTCGACGATGACCGAATTAATCAAAGCCAATCCCAGGTTCGAATTACAATTGGATACCTTGCAAAACGAATACGGTACTCAGTTGAATGCCATTTTGAAAGTAGGCGAGAAGCGCAATTTAGTTCCGTATGGTAATCATGCTCGAGGCGCCAAATTTATTGATGTGAGTGCTAAAAACTCACATCTTCTGACTGATGTTATCAACGAAGTGTGTCTTCAAATTCCTGAGTTTTATTTCGGGCGTTTGGATGTGATGTACGACAATTGGTTCGATTTAGAACAGGGAAAAAACTTTTCTATTGTTGAGGTAAACGGAGCGGCGAGCGAACCGACTCATATTTACGATCCAAAACATTCGCTCTTTTTTGCATGGTACGAATTGGCGCGTCACATTACGTACATGTATCAAATCAGCGTGATCAATCACAAACGCGGTTTTCCGTATCTTTCACACAAAGAAGGGGTGAAAGAATACCGTTTGCATTTGGAACAAAGTAGTAAGATTGTCAATTTTTAATTTTATTATAAATTTTGTCATTTCGACGAAGGAGAAATCACATTAAGTGATTCAGATTATGCGATTTCTCCTTCGTCGAAATGACAAACAAGCCATCTTTTTTGAGTGAGAAAAATAAAAAACATATTCGTCGGATTTTTAATCAGCTTCATTGGTTCGATTCCTCTCGGATATTTGAATGTAGTGGGTTACGAAGTGTTTCAGCAATTGGGATTGGACGCTACGATTTCCTACCTATTCGGTGTAATTCTAATTGAGTTATTCGTGATTTATTTCACCCTCATTTTTGCCAAGCAATTGATGGAAAACAAAAAGCTAATTCAATATATTGAAGGTTTTTCGGTACTTTTTATGTTTTTGTTGGCGTATATTTTTTATTCGAGTGCCAGCAAACAAGCTACAGAAACATCTGTTTTAGAGCAGTATGTTGAATATTCTCCTTTTGTAGTCGGTGTTATTTTGAGCAGTTTAAATTTTATTCAGATTCCGTTTTGGACCAGTTGGAATTTGTATTTACTAAATGGTAAGTACATTGAAGTTTCAAAATCCCAAAAGTATTTTTACGTTATCGGAACACTCATAGGAACTTTTTGTGGAATGTTAGTTTTGATTCTATCGCTCAACTTTGTCACCAACGAAACCGATTTTCTAGCCAAGTATTTGATGAAAGTCATAATTCCGCTCGTTTTTATCGGACTGGGATTGTATCAGGCCTTTTCGTTTTACAGAAAATATAAAAAGTAATATTTACTATCTTTACGGGTATAAAATTGTTGTATGAAAAACATTATTATTACAGGAACGTCACGCGGAATTGGATACGAACTCGCTCTGCAATTTGCTAAAGAAGGTCATCAAGTTCTAGCGATTTCCAGAAAAACGCCACAAGAATTAATCGAAAATCCAAATATTACGTGTTTGGCCATTGATATTGCGAATTCGGATGAATTGCTTCAAATCGAAAAGTTCCTTTCTCAAACCTGGAAAAAAGTAGATGTTATCATTCACAATGCGGGTAGTTTACTCAACAAACCGTTTACCCAAATCACTTCAGAAGAGTTTCAAAACGTGTATAAAGTCAATGTTTTTGCGGTAGCCGAATTGACTAAACTGTGTATTCCGTTTCTCTCCAAAGGAAGTCATGTGGTTTCCATAAGTTCGATGGGCGGAATTCAAGGTAGTATGAAATTCGCCGGACTTTCAGCATACAGTTCCAGTAAAGGTGCGTTGATTACGTTATCCGAATTGCTGGCAGAAGAATACAAAGAACAAGGCATTGCGTTCAATGTTTTGGCCTTAGGTGCGGTTCAAACCGAAATGCTACAAGAAGCTTTTCCGGGTTATGAAGCGCCAATTTCAGCGAGAGAAATGGCCGATTACATTTTCAATTTTGCGTTAACTGGAAATCAGTTCTACAACGGAAAAATTCTTCAAGTTTCTTCAAGCACTCCGTGAGTTATGAATTATGAGTTATAAGTTATGAGTGAAAGTATAATTAAGAAGAAGAGTTTTGAATTAGCTGTTTCTGGGATTAAATTTTACAAGAGTTTAGTTTCAGATAAAAAGGAATTTGTGATGAGTAAACAATTTTTACGTTCTGTAACTTCAGTTGGTGCCAATGTAAGAGAAGCAATAAATGCACAAAGCAAAGCAGATTTCATTCATAAGTTATCCATTTCTCAAAAAGAATGTGATGAAACAATGTATTGGTTAGAACTTTTAAGAGATACAGATTTTATTTCAGTAGATGAATTCAAAGGAATTTATTCACAATGCGAAGAAGCACTGAAAATCATACGAAGTATCATTATGACATCAAAGAAAACAACTCATAACTCCTAATTTATAACTTATAATTCATTGAGTGAGGTTTTAGCCAAATATTTACCCGAACACGCGGTTCAATTGTGTTTTGAAATCATCAAATCCAACAGCGTGCATCTTAAAATTGTCAACGAACGGCAAACGCGTCACGGTGATTATCGAAAAGGTCATTCAGGAAAACACGAAATCACGGTCAACGCCAATTTGAATAAATACCGATTCCTCATTACTTTGGTTCACGAAATCGCTCATCTAGTAGCTTTTGAAAAATTCGGAAGAGCCATAAAACCCCACGGGAATGAATGGAAAATGACATTCCAACGATTGATGGTTCCGTTCATTCGGCCTGAAATTTTTCCGCATTCGGTCTTGCCTTTAGTGGCAAATCATTTTAGAAATCCTACAGCAAGTAGCGATACCGATGCCAAATTAGCCTTTGCGTTAAAACAATTCGACGAACGAAAAGCAGATATTCATTTCATCCATGAAGTGCCGAGTGGAAGTTTATTCCGAATTAAAAATGGTCGCGTCTTTCAAAAAAAAGGACTCCGAGTAAAACGCTACGAATGCCTTGAAATTCAAACCGGAAAAGTGTATTTGTTTAATGCGAATGCCGAAGTAGAAATCATTCCCGGATAACTACTAATTCGTATTGCTATCCTATTTATTATAAATATATTTGTATCACTAAAAAAAAACTAAGATGGCCTTCAAAACAATGAAACGTCTTTATTCACAATGACTATGAACAAAAATTATTACGCAATATTAATGGCCGGTGGAGTAGGTTCTCGTTTTTGGCCGGTTTCTACCACCGAATTTCCGAAGCAATTTCACGATATGTTAGGTGCTGGCTCGACCTTAATTCAGAAAACATTCAGTCGCCTATCGCAATTAATTCCCGCCGAAAATATTTTCATCTTAACCAACGAGCGCTACAACGATTTGGTGTTAAAACAATTGCCCATGGTAAAGCAAGAACAGGTTTTGTTAGAACCCGCTATGCGCAACACCGCGCCGTGTATTTTATATGCGTCGTTAAAAATTCAGAAGCTCAATCCAAACGCCGTTATGGTCGTGGCTCCAAGTGATCACTGGATTGAAGACGAAGCCGAATTTGCCGCTAATTTGCAACAGTGTTTTGACTTTTGTCAGAATGAAAATGCACTGCTGACTTTAGGTATTCAGCCTACTTTCCCAAATACAGGTTTTGGATATATTGAATACGATAAATCCGATTCCAATCCGATTAAAAAAGTCAATCAATTTCGTGAAAAACCTGATTATGAAACCGCTAAATCTTTTTTAGAAGCGGGAAATTTCTTGTGGAACGGCGGAATTTTTATATGGAGCGTTCAATCTATTACCGATGCGTTTTCAGTCTTTCAGCCGCAAATGACGGCATTGTTTGAAAAAGGAAATGAATCGTACAACACCACTTCCGAAAAGGAGTTCATAGAAAATAATTACGCTGCCGCGGAAAACGTTTCCATCGATTATGCCGTGATGGAAAAAGCCAAAAACGTATATGTTTTACCCGCGACTTTCGATTGGAATGATTTAGGAACTTGGGGACAATTACACGAAAAAATTGATAAAGACGAATACAATAACGGTGTCATAAACGCCAAGGTTATTTTAGAAAATGCATCCAACAACATCATTCGTTCGGATGCCGACAAAATTATTGTCATCGATGGTTTACACGATTATATCATCGTAGACAAAGAAGGCGTTTTGATGATTTATCCGAAAAGTAAAGAACAAGACATCAAACGAATTACCGGATTGGCCAATAATCTGTAGTAGTTGTAAACACAACTGATCTACTCAGTGCATATCTAAACGAGTGTAATTATTAAAGCAAATGAAAAGATTCAGTGTTTTTCTGTCGTCAAAAATTATTTTGTTTTTTCTTTTGTTTTCGAGCGTTTGTGTTGGGCAATTATCCAATTTTACACTAACGGTTACACCTACAAACGAAACGTGTACTGCCAATGGTTCGCTTACATTCAGTACTTCGGGTACTACTGTTGGTGCGTCGATGGTGTACAGTATTTATCTTTTACCCAATACAACCACGCCAATTGCTACGTTAACTGGAAACACCTATGGCGGTTTAGTGGCTGGAAATTATAGTGTTGTAGCCACGCAAACCTTGGGTAATCAAAGTGGCTCGCAACAGCAAAATGTTTCCATAAGTAATCAAATTACTCCACTTACGTATCAATTATCGAGCACCAATTTTCCTTGTAACAACAATGCTCAAATTACGGTAACGGTAACTTCTGGAACCGCAGCTTTGTATGAAATCATTTCGGGCCCAATAATTAAACCGTTGCAAGCATCCAATGTTTTTACGGATTTGACATCGGGTACGTATCAAATTCGAGTTTTTGATGACTGTGGAGAAGGCGTAGTGCAAACGTATACCTTAGTAACAACGGGAGTCAATTTAATCATTTCAAATCAAATATCGAGTCCGCCCACAAATTGCCAAACCGCTTTAATTAGGCATAATTTGACCAGTTCGGCGTCGAATAGTATTGCGTATCCACTACTCATTGAGTGTACGGTTTTTCCACCTTCAGGTGCACCAATTGTATTCAATCAAACCATTTCAGCCGGAAATCAAAGTAGTCAATTGTATACTCAAACGATTCCATTATTTCCCAATCAGAATTATTCGTATAACCTAACCATAACTGACGGTTGCGGGAATGTATATATTAGAAATAACAATACGGTAAATTCGAATACTACGCCAACGTATCAAAGTTCGTCAATGAGTTGCAATTTAGGGCAATTGTTCATCAGTGTCATTCAAACGGCGACATTAGTTTCGGCGCCGAGTACCTATCCCAATATGTTGCCTTTTAATTATACTTCGGCTATTGCATCCGGACAATTAGGAGTGCAGAATTTATTGCCCGGTGTGTATGTTTTTGATGTAACGGATGTATGTGGAAATCCTCATAACATAGAAATAACGCTGAATCCGCCAACCGTTGACAATCCTATCTTTAATACAAGACCGGGATGTGACGCAAACACCGGTTCAGTTTTGATATCGAGTGAAAATGGAGCTATGGTTTCCATTGAAATTACAAATGCACCAGCTAGCTATACTACTTCCTTGCCACAAAACGTTTCATTCAACATCAATTCGAATGCTCAAATTTTTACGATGAATTCGTTGCCCATCGGTTCGTACACCTTTCGTTTTCTCGATGTTTGTGGCAATCAGTTTGATGTGGCGGTGACTATTCTTGGTTTTCAAGTCAACACCAATACGGTTACTGTAACGGAAAATTGCAGTTCTTTTAATGTGGGAATTCAGCATACCAACAATTCGCTTACATCTACTTTTTGGTTGCAACGTTTTGATCCTGTAACGAGTCAATGGGGAAATCCAGCAACAGGTCAGGCATTTATACCCGGATCTAATTTGTCCTCTGTAAATTCTGTCAGTTTATCCAATAATTCGGTTACCACAAATTTAGCTTTTACGGGAAGTTTCCGAGTAATAATGGGTTTTAAAGTATACGGAAATGGTATGTTTGATTCCAATTGTTACCTAGTTTTGCATGAGTTTGAATTTGACGGGAATCCGAGTATCGATAACGTATATAGTTTTTCTTGCGATAATAACACCTCGGATGTGGTCGTTAATGCGTCGGGTTTGGGTCCGTTACTGTACCGAATAATTGCCAAAAACACCTTGCCTTTTGTAGTTGAAAACGGCACGTCGAATGTGTTTTTAGCTTTGGAACCCGCTCTATATACTTTTCAAGTTGAAGATGTTTGTGGCAATATCAGAAACGGAGAATACGATCTTACGACTCCGTTCTCCTTTCAAATTTCGGCTTCCGATTTTTGTGAAGGACAAGCGGCGACTTTGTCGGTGGCTTCTTTTTCCTTTCTGAATTATCAATGGTGGGAAGCTAGTAATCCGTCACTCATTTTAAGTACTACGTCACAATTGCAATTTCCAGTATTCAATTCAGCTAACGATCAAGGAACTTATGTGGTGAGTATTGTAAATCCGCAAGTCGCCTCGTGTATCAATCAGGTGCTGACGTATATTGTGAATCCGAATTTAAGCGCTCCGAGTGCGGGAGAAGACGGACAAATAGCGTATTGCGGAAGTCCAATATCAGTTGATTTGTTTACCATTTTATCTGGAAATTTCGATTTAAATGGAACGTGGACAGTGCTTTCACCCGGAGTAACAGTAAACGGAAATACTTGGAATTCTTCCACGGCTTTACCCGGAACGTATTCCTTTCTTTACACCGTAACCGGATTTTGTAACGCTTTCGATGAATCGACGGTAACTATTACAATTAATGCGTTGCCCGAAATGGCAATCGCGTCAGTTGATCCGATAGTGTGTGACACAGAAACGCTGCATTTGTTTGCTGCTTTTGTGCCAAATGTTGCGTATCAATGGACGGGTCCAAACGGATTTACATCAAATCTGCAAAATCCAATTATTGATCCGGTTTCGTCTGTCAATAGCGGAACGTATACACTTACTATCTTGCAAAATGGTTGTACATCGGCCAGTTCTTCCGTCGTGGTTCAAGTTGGAGTGACGCCAAACTTCACCATGGATTTTGAATGTGTGGACAACGCAGCCGTTCTTTCGGTGCTACCCATTCAAAACTCATTCGATAGTGATACAGTAGATTATTTATGGACCAATACACAAGGATTTTCCAGTACTCAGAATCCAGTTGTGATAACGGGTGAAGCGGCCGGAATATATACAGTAACAGTGACCAATACAGATGGTTGTTCGTCCACAAATACCATTGCTGTGGCCACAACTTTGTGTTCGATCCCGAAAGGATTATCACCCAACAATGACGGATTTAACGATGCGTTTGACTTGTCGGGATTCAGCGGAGTGAAAAAAGTCACGATTTTCAATCGCTATGGAACAATTGTTTACGAGCAAGAGAATTATGTAAACCAATGGTCGGGTCAGGATAAGAAAGGAAATAGTTTGCCAAGTGCGGTGTACTATTATTCGGTTCTTTTAGAAAATGATGAAACGAAAACGGGTTGGGTGTATTTAAATAGAGCAGCCGATTAATCGCCTTTGTTTTGTGCCTTTCTAATTTTTTTGAACAGATTGGACGAATACACAAAATCTACTATCGCTTCATTATCGGTTTTGAAAATGTCTTTTTTAGTGCCTTCCCAAGCCAGGATTCCGTTTTTAAGAAATATAATTTTTTCACCAATTTCCATTACCGAGTTCATATCGTGTGTATTTACAACGGTGGTGATGTTGTACTCTTCCGTAATCTCCATGATCAAATTGTCGATTAAGATGGCCGTTTTCGGATCTAGACCAGAGTTCGGTTCATCGCAAAACAAATACTTCGGATTGTTCACAATCGCGCGTGCAATTGCCACACGTTTTTGCATTCCACCCGAAATTTCAGAAGGTTTTTTGTGATGAGCATCAATTAGGTTTACTCTATGAATTACAAAATCAACGCGCTCTTTAATTTCTGCAGGTGTTTTTTCGGTAAACATTTTTAACGGAAATCCTACATTTTCTTCCACAGTCATGCTATCGAACAACGCACTACCTTGAAAAACCATTCCGATTTCGGTGCGCAAGGCACGTTTTTCATCATTAGTCAATTCGGAGTAAATTCGGCCGTCAAAAGATATGGTTCCGACATCGGGTGTGAAAATTCCCAATAGCGATTTAAGTAAAACGGTTTTTCCTGAACCACTTTGGCCGATGATTAGATTGGTTTTTCCGGTTTCAAAAACAGTGGAAATTCCTTTTAAAACTTTCGATTCGCCAAACGACTTTTCTACATTTTTTACTTCTATCATGGGTTAGTTCGTTAAAAGTAATTGCGTTAAAATATAATTGGTCAAAATGATGACCACCGAGGTCCAAACAAAGGCTACCGTACTTGCTTTTCCCACTTCCAATGCGCCACCTTTCATATAATAGCCATGAAAAGACGGAATCGTTGCCAAAATCATGGCAAATACTATGGTTTTAATGAAGGCATACGCTATGTGAAACGGAATGAAATCAGTTTGTATTCCGGATATGAATTCATTGCTCGATGTAAATCCGCCGTAAACGCCAGCCATCCATCCTCCTAAAACTCCCAGAAACATGGCAATTCCAATCACAAAAGGATACAAAAGAAGGGCAATTATTTTTGGAAAAACTAAGTAATTCAACGAGTTTACGCCCATTACTTCCAACGCATCAATTTGCTCGGTTACGCGCATGGTTCCGATACTGGACGTGATGAACGAACCCATTTTTCCTGCCATAATGATGGAAATAAAAGTCGGAGCAAATTCTAAAATCACCGATTGACGGGTTGCGAATCCGATTAAGTATTTTGGAATCAATGGATTGGTTAGGTTTAATGCGGTTTGAATCGCAACAACTCCTCCGACAAAGAACGAAATGAAAGCTACAATTCCGAGGGAATCGATGACTAAATCGTCAATTTCTTTGAAAATCAATCCGCGCATCACCGACCATTTGGTAGGTTTATTGAAGACTTCTTTCAGCATCAGAAAGTATTTTCCTATTTGCGATAAATAGCGAACTAGCATCATAGTTTTAGAATATGGTCAAAAATACTAATAATAAATTTGAAAATGTGTCAATTTGAAAATGTTTCAATTTGAAAATGTGTCAATTTGGAAATTCGGCAATTTGGAAATATGTCAATTAGGCAATGTGTCAATTAGGCAATATGTCAATTTGGAATAAAGGATTGAGTTATTGTCTAATCGTCTAATTGACACATTACATCAATTTCGATTTCATCTTGTCTAAACGGTATTTTCGTATGAATTTAGCTTGTTCTTGAGTTACCAACAGCGGTTTTTTATCGGCTTTGGCTTTCCAAAATCCGTTGAGGTAATCGATAAAAAGAAGTGGTTTTTTCTTCATCATCGCTAGTTTTGCGGAAGCGATGGAAGTTATGAAAAATCCGTAGCCCAAGGTATAAAAGGCTTCGCCTTGTTTGTAACGTGCGGTTTTGTTGTAGTTGGCGCCAGTAGGTTTTAAGTGTTTTACTTTTAAAGTTGCATCGGTTACCACTTTCCAATTGTAAAACTTACACAATAATTCATCTACCGTATCCCAACCCATAGCTGGTTTTAATCCGCCAATTTGAAGAAAACATTCTTTTCGGTAGGCTTTAAAAGCACCGCGAATGTGGTCTTTATCAGTTAGGTTTTCTAAAATCCATTGGTCGTTTTTTTCAATATACGCGAATCCGCCGACCATTCCGATGGTGGAATCTGTCTGAAAATGTTTGATTATAGTTTCGAAGTAATTGGGTGGAAAAATCAAATCCGCATCAGCTTTTACGATGAAATCATAGGTAGTGTCTAAAGATTCTAGTCCGGTTTGAAAGGCTTGAATCACTTTACTTCCCGGTAAATGAATCAGCTCTGATGTTTTTTCGATTAAGTCGATAAAAGAATACTTTGCAATAAAATCCAGGACAATGGTAGATGTTGCATCACTAGAATTGTCATTAACCACAACAATTTTAGAAGGCAAAACGGTTTGCTCCACCAACGATTGTAAAGTGAGTGCAATGTATTTTTCTTCGTTGTGCGCCGGAATGACAATGTAGTATTTCATAACAAATGGTAATGTACAAAGCTATTCATTTTATGCAGAAAGAAAAAAATATACGCAAATTGATTTGTGGATTATTTTAAATACATTTGTAAGTAAATTACATGATATGAGAAGTATTTTTTTATTGTTTTTATTGGTGTTTTCGTTCACTCAAGCCCAAATCACAACTAATTTGTTGTTGCATTATTCTTTTGATGGAAACACGAATGATAGTAGTATAAACGCAAATAACGGGACTGCTTTTGGTGGTTTGACCTGTGGATTAGATCGAAATGGAAATCCAAACTCTTCCGCTTATTTTGATGGAATTGATGATTATGTTGCCTTTCCAAATAGCATTCAATTGAAGCCTAATTTGCCCGTTTCTTTTTCTTTTTGGATAAAATATACTAGTTCATCATACCAAAATCAAGTAGTTTTTAATACTTCTTTTGAAGAAAACAGAAGTACAGGTGTTTGGTTTAATGCTTCCAGTAGTTCCAATGCTTATGCTGCAAATTTTGGTGATGGAAGCTATAATTACACCAGTGATACCCGAAGAACTTTTTTGACAAGCTCTAGTATTGTAACTAATGTTTGGCATCATGTCGTTGTGATAGTAAATGGTGAACTTGATATGAAAGTTTACATTGATTGTCAAGACGTGTCAGGATTGTATTCGGGAGATGGAGGTAGTTTGGTTTACTCGGAAACTTCAGGATGTATTGGCCGACACGATAGGAATTTGTCATTACCACCCGATTTTTTTAATGGGTATATCGATGATTTTAGGTATTGGAATAGAGCTGTAACCTTGACTGAAGTCAATGAGCTTTGCGAAACATTGTCTATTGATGAAAATGAAGTTACAGAATCAAAGTTAATCGTATATCCAAATCCAACTTCAGGAGTATTGAATTTGGAAACGAATTTAGATACAATACGATCCATATCAATTTATAATGCACTTGGAGATGAAGTGTACAAAAGTGAATTTAAAAGTAAAATTGATGTCAGCAATTTGTCGCCAGGTGTTTATTTTATTAAAGCAAACACGGATGTAGATTTTGTTACGACAAAAGTAATCATCAAATAAATGTAACGCAATCAAGAAACGCAATACAACTTTATTGTAAAAACCCTTATTCTTGATTTTGTAATTTGTGCTGAGTTTAAAAAATAGTCACTATTCATTACACCAATAAAAAGGTAAATAATTCAATCAGTTCACAATCTTCGAGAAAACGGATTACTCAGATGTAGTACTTAATTTTGGAGCTAGTGATTGTCGTTTACCTAACTATTATTTTACTTTTTCAGCGTAAACTATGTAGTAGCGATTCGTAAAGTAGCGCAGTAGAGGTCGTATGCCTATTTTCTTTACAGGATGTGTAAATTTCACTCGATCGACAATTTTAAATCCGGTTTTTTCCAACAACCAGTCGAGTTGCCAATCTTCAAATTCGTGGTAATGCCTGTCCCACATGTCAGTTTTACTGCGGTAAGCAGGAGAAAACCACAAACGTAGCGGAATCGAAATCAACACCTTGTCGCATTTTACATTTTGTAAAACAGTATACGGATTGAGCAAATGTTCGAAAATTTCAAAGGCTGTAAAAACGCTATATGTTTCTTTTTGTAACGCACTTTGGTCGTTGTCTAAGTCTTCACCTTTGGTGTTTTTTACGGTATACCCATTTTCTTCCATGATTTTGGAAAACGGATTAGGAACGCCCAAATCGAAAATCGTTTCCGATGTAGCAATGTGTTTTTGTAAAAATTCTAAAGTAAGTTTAAAGCGCTTATTGGGAAATGTTTTTTCGTACATTGAACAGTTTGTAGTTTATTGTTTGTGGTTGTGCAAAATTAACTATTAACTACAAACAAAAAACCATAAACCAAAAAAAGTTACATCTTATATACGATCGCATTCACGTTCATTCCCGAACCCACAGAAGCAAACATAATGACATCACCTTTGTGAATTTCTTGGTTTTCGATTTTGCCTTTTACTAGCGAATCGAATAGCGTAGGAACTGTGGCAACACTTGAGTTTCCTAGTTTGTGGATACTCATTGGCATGATTCCATCCGGTGGAGTTTGTTTGTATAAACGGTAAAAACGTTGGATGATGGCTTCGTCCATTTTTTCGTTCGCTTGATGAATGAGTATTTTTTTGACTTGACTGATGTCGATGCCGCTTTTGTCTAAACATTCTTTCATGGCGAGCGGAACGTTACTCAGTGCAAACTCGTATATTTTTCTTCCGTTCATTTTGATGTACCTCACATCGGGATCGTGGGTTTTGTTGAACGAATTTCCGAAGAACAAATAATAGGCTTCGTCGTAGGTGAACGTTGCGGTTTCATGTGCTAGAATTCCGCCTTCATCTTCTGTAGCTTCAATAATTGTTGCGCCAGCTCCATCGGAATAAATCATCGAATCGCGGTCGTGTAAATCCACCACACGCGATAAGGTTTCGGCGCCAATCACCAAACATTTTTTAGCCATTCCGGCTTTAATAAACGCTTGCGCCTGAATTACGCCTTCTAACCAACCCGGACAGCCAAAAAGCATATCGTAGGCCACGCATTTCGGGTTTTTAATGCGTAAATCATGTTTCACTCTAGAAGCCAAACTAGGTAGTAAATCGGTTTGAATGGCACCTTTTTTTACGTTTCCGAAATTGTGTGCAAAGATGATGTAATCGAGTGTTTCGGGGTCAATTTTTGCGTCTTCGATTGCTTTTTGAGCCGCTAAAAAGGCAATGTCAGAGGTGTTTAAATCGTCGGTAACATAACGGCGTTCTTGAATTCCGGTAATCTCTAAGAATTTCTCCGCAACAATATCATTCGGATGCGGAAAAGGTGTTCCGTCATCATTTAAAAATACGTGTTGAGCAAAATCGATGTTGGATACTTTTTCGGTAGGAATATAGCTTCCAGAACCTGTTATCTTTATATTCATATTGTAGCAAATAGTCTTACGAAATTATTGATAAATATATTTAATCATAACCATTTTGTTCATTATTTAAAAACAATTGTGAATAGTTTAAAAAAACGAGTGTAAAATTAGTGATGTATTAATTAATTGTTAATTTGTTGTGCGATTTTAATTTGCATGATGGTGCCAATACTCAAGGCTTGTGTTTTGATTTGCTCTGCTTTTGGACCTTTAAAATGTTCGTCAACGGTTGTAAAAAAGTGATGTAGCCAAATTTTGAATAATTCGGGTGATAAGTATTCTTTGGCATTTACATCCAAATGAATTTGCGTCAAGTTGTTGGTGTAACCGCCAGTTCCTAAAATGGCTTGCGACCAAAATGTTACTAAAATGGGCAGATGTTCTTCTAATTTAATCTTCACTACATCTGTAAAAATATAGCTGATGGAATCGTCAGAAAGCAGTTTTTTATAGAATTCGTCCACCAATAAATAGATATCGTCTTGAGTTTGAATGTCGTTCATCGTCTACAAATTAAGGACTACAAAGTTACATGATTGTATTTTGAGGAAACTGATTTTAGTCATTTTTTATCAGAAAAAAAGGCTTCAAATACACAACTTGAAACCTTTTTTTACTTCTAACTTCGTACTTCTAACTTCGTATTTGTTACATATACGCTTCAATTGGCGCACAACTACATACTAAATTTCGATCACCGTACGCATCATCTACACGACGAACGCTTGGCCAGAATTTATTATCAGAAATGTAATCCAATGGGAAAGCTGCTTGTTCTCTAGTGTAGGGAAAAACCCAACTATCAGCAGTTAACATGGCTAAGGTATGCGGTGCATTGTGTAGTACGTTATTGATTTCTTCTTTTGAAGCGGTTTCAATTTCTTTGCGGATGGAAATCATCGCGTCACAAAAACGATCCAATTCAGCCACATCTTCCGATTCGGTTGGCTCTATCATTAACGTTCCTGCTACTGGAAATGAAACGGTTGGTGCGTGGAAACCATAATCCATCAATCGTTTGGCGATATCGGTTACTTCAATTCCTTTTTCTTTGAATGCTCGGCAATCTAAAATCATTTCGTGTGCCGCGCGACCCATTTCTCCTGAATATAAAACAGGATAATGTTCTTCCAAACGCGTTTTCATATAATTGGCATTCAAGATGGCGAATTCTGTCGATTTTTTCAAACCTTCTGCACCTAGCATCGTGATGTAACCATACGAAATCAAACACACTAAAGCCGAACCGTAAGGTGCTGCAGAAATAGCTGTTATCGCCTGACTTCCACCAGTTGGAATAATTGGATTAGTCGGTAAAAACGGAACTAATTTTTCGTTGACACAAATAGGTCCAACTCCGGGTCCGCCACCGCCATGCGGAATAGCAAATGTTTTGTGTAAGTTCAAGTGACACACATCAGCGCCAATGGTTGCCGGATTGGTTAAACCCACTTGCGCGTTCATGTTTGCGCCATCCATGTAGACTAAGCCACCATTTTCGTGGATTAAGTTTGTGATTTCGATGATGGCACTTTCAAAAACTCCGTGTGTCGATGGATAGGTTACCATCAAACACGATAGGTTATCTTTGTGTAGAATTGCTTTTTCTCTCAAATCTTCCACATCAATATTTCCATTTTCCATGGTTTTGGTCACAATGATTTCCATTCCGGCCATCGCTGCCGAAGCAGGATTGGTTCCGTGAGCGGAAGACGGAATCAAACACACATTTCTATGGTTGTCGCCACGTGATAAATGGTAGGCACGAATCGCCATTAAACCGGCGTATTCGCCTTGAGCACCTGAATTGGGTTGTAAGGTAGTACCGGCAAAACCAGTGACTACATTCAGTTGATGCTCTAATTTTTTCAACATGATTTGGTATCCTTCAGCTTGTTCAATTGGAGCAAACGGGTGAATGCTGTTCCAATTGGCCATGGATAAAGGTAGCATTTCGGCTGCTGCATTGAGTTTCATCGTACACGAACCTAACGAAATCATCGAGTGGTTCAAGGATAAATCTTTACGTTCTAGTTTTTTGATGTAACGCATCAATTGTGATTCCGAGTGATGGTTGTTGAACACGTCATGCTTTAAGAAATCTGATTTTCTACTCAAATTTTCAGGAATCATTGACCCATTGTCTAATTGACCAATTGCCACATTCTCTTTTCCTAAAGCTTCAGCAAAAATCGAAAGGATTTGATTGATGTCGGAAATCGAAGTCGTTTCGTTTACCGAAATTGAAATCGTTTGATCGTCAACATAAAAGAAATTCACTTCGTGTTGTTCGGCTACTGCTTTCACTTTAGCTGCATCAGCTTTCACAGAAATGGTATCGAAAAACGCTGTGTTGGTATTGTAAACGCCTAATTTATTTAGGGAATCGGCTAAAGTAACTGCCGAAGTATGCACTTTGTTGGCGATGTATTTTAATCCTTTTGGTCCGTGAAAAACGGCATACATTCCGGCCATAACCGCCAATAAAACCTGCGCAGTACAAATGTTGGACGTTGCTTTTTCACGTTTGATGTGTTGCTCGCGAGTTCCCAAAGCCATACGCAGTGCACGATTTCCATTGGCATCAATGGTTACACCAATGATTCTTCCCGGCATGGAACGCTTGTATTCTTCTTTGGTTGCAAAAAATGCTGCGTGTGGTCCACCGTAACCCATCGGAATTCCGAATCGTTGCGTAGTTCCTACAACAACTGCGGCGCCCATTTCGCCTGGAGAAGTTAATGTAACTAAGGATAAAATGTCAGCAGCAACGGCAACTTTGATCTCTTTCGAATTGGCTGTTGCGATGAATTGTGAATAATCATTTACTTGACCAAATTTCCCGGGATATTGTAAAATCGCTCCGAAGAAATCGGCTGAAAAATCAAAAGTTTCATGATTTCCAACCACGAGTTCAATTCCTTTTGGAGTAGAACGTGTTTGTAAAACCGACAACGTTTGCGGCAGAATTTCTTCCGAAACGAAGAATTTATTGGCATTATTTTTCTTCTGATCGCGAGAACGCACGTCAAACAATAACGCCATTGCTTCGGCTGCAGCCGTTCCTTCATCGAGTAACGAAGCGTTGGCAATTTCCATTCCGGTTAACTCAATTACCGTGGTTTGGAAATTCAAAATGGCTTCCAAACGACCTTGAGCAATCTCGGCTTGGTAGGGTGTGTAAGCGGTATACCAACCTGGATTTTCAAAAATATTACGTTGAATTACCGCAGGAACAATAGTTGGATGATACCCCAAACCGATGTACGATTTGAATACTTTGTTTTTTTTACCCAATTCTTGGATGTGCGAAAGGTATTCGTATTCGGTCATTGGAGCGTCGAGCTGAATGTCTTTTTTTAAACGAATGTCATCCGGAATGGTTTCGTAAATCAATTGATCCATCGATTCAACACCAATGGTGGTAAACATATGATTTAGGTCGCTCTCACGTGGACCTATGTGGCGTAATGCAAATGCGTCTGTTTTCATTAAAGTATTTGGTTCTAAGTGTGTTTAGTTGTGTAGGTTCTGATATAAATCAGCCTAGTTTTTCGTGGAACAAAAGTAATTATTATACTTCTAATTTTACGTTAAACAAGCGGTAATATTTTGAGAAATTGTTAACCAAAAATGCGGTTTATTAACAGATTTTCTTTTTGTGCCCGATTGGGAATCATTAGCTTTGTAGGATGTCAGTTTTAAAGCAACTTTTTGATTTTTATATCAACAGCAGCATTCATGTGGCACTATCGGTATGCGCATTGGTTGGAATTACGCATTTTATTTTTGGGATTTCGACAGATGAAGCGGTTGTTTACTTTGCTTTTTTCGGAACGATAGTCGGGTACAATTTTGTCAAATACGATGCGTTGGCTCGAACGCAGAAATTGCAGATGAAAAACCAGTTAAAAATTATTGCTGTACTGAGTTTCGGGACGGTTTTGGCTTCAGGTTATTATTTTTTTCAATTGCAAAAAGCGACACAACTCATCGGAATAGGCGTTTTAGTACTTACGCTTTTATATACGTTACCCTTTTTTCCAAATAAGCAAAACGCCCGTAATTGGGCCGGTTTTAAAATTTATATCGTTGCTCTGTGTTGGGTTGGAGTAACTGTGTTTTTACCTGTGATTAATGCCGGATTACCGATTGGTACAGGAGTTTTTTTGGTAGCGGTACAGCGGTTTATAGTTGTTTTTGTATTGATATTAATATTTGAAATCATCGATTTGCAAAACGACGATCCGCATTTGAAAACCGTACCGCAACAAATAGGAGTGAAGTATACTAAATTTTTAGGAAGCGTATTTCTGCTGGTTTTTTTAAGTTTGGAGTTTTTCGGAAACCATTTAAATCATTCTGCTTTACTGATGAAATCAATAATTGCGGCGATTATAATGCTTTTTTTAGTTTTTGCCCATGAAAAAAGATCGAGTTATTACACGTCGTTTTGGGTCGAAAGTATTCCGATTTTGTGGTGGGTTTTAACCTGTCTTTGTTGAATCAATCGATTAAAATACAGGTATTTATACGGGGTTTTGATTTAACGGTTTGGGTTATATTTGATGAATCAACCACAAAACCAAAAAAACATGAATCTTAAAAAAATAGATGTAAATCCAGTTCGACTCAACAATACAGTCTCGATTTCTCAAGTATCAGAATCCAATGCAGGCGTTTTAGTTCCGATTGCTCCTTTAACTACAGTTGTTGGTTTAAGTGATGGAAATGGTAGTGTGAGTATGTTTTTTAGAATAGTTGTTTTCATTGATAGTAAAAATACCATTCCGCCGACATTTGAATTTGATGAAGATAGAAAAACAGATTTTTATGTATCATTTACACTGAGCCCAAATATTCCGCAAGAGTACACCGCATGGTATATAGAAGCATTGTTTCCTGGAAACAGTTATGAAACGATAACAGTGTATACTTACAATACAGATCCAAGAACTTCAAGAGGAACAGTAACTGTGGTTTCTCACGAAGTGCCAGAGCTTCCAGGTTGTTAAATTGTAACGCCATTTTTTTGATTCAAAATTGTGGGTGTCATTTTTTAAAACGCATGAATTCAACAAAGTTTCTATCGTTAGTTGCAGTTGTGTTGTTTTCTTCAACAGTATTTTCTCAAAAGCATTCCTTTTCGGATGAGTTGAAAAAAATGACCGAGTTACATAAAAGAGAAGTGAATTTCACTAAGGCGTGTTCCTATTTTGAGAAGAAAGAATGGGATTCAAGTTTAGTGTATTCGATGCGTCAATTGTATATTGAAACCAATACCATAGAACTCAACGATTACTGCCATTACATTAGAGGTTTGAGTTGTATAAACAAAGGATTGTTTCCTGCGTCAAAAAAAGAATTGAAGTCCATTTCGAAATCGTTTCAATTTTCCTATCGAGTAAAAATTGCTGAGGGTATGATTGCTTTACAACAAAGTGATTACTCCACTGCTTTGAAATTTTTCGAATCTGTTAATCAACAAAACAATGCCAATTTCGACTTTACGCGAAGTACTTTCTATCAAAACCTCGGACTTTGTTATTTCCACATTCAAAACTTCAATAAAGCTGAAAAATATTTGCTAATAGGCAGCGATTTACAGCGTACCGAAAAGGACACCTTAAAATTAGTCGGGACGTACATAGATTTAGCAAACCTCTATTACGAACAATACAAAGACGATCAAGCGATTCCGTATTTCGAAAAAGCGTACCAACTCTCAAAAAAAATCAACAGTTTTAAGCTCAAGCAAAATGCGGCTGAAAATATGGCGGTGGTGGAAGAAAATAGAAAGAATCTTCCCAAAGCATTGGCGTATCGAAAAGAAATGGAACAATGGAAAGATTCGTTGAACGATCAAAACAAAGTCTGGGCCATTGCACAACTCGAAAAGAAACACGCCGTTCAGCAAAAGCAAAAGGAAATCACCTTGCTGGAAGCCGAAAATAAAGTCAAAATTGCCGAGCGAAACGGTTTGTTTTATTCGTCACTTTCGTTGCTGTTGCTGTTGGGAACTTCCATTTATTTCTTCCGACAAAAAGTCAAAAGAAACAAAATTATTCTCATACAAAAAGAAGCGTTGGACGAACTGAACGCCACTAAAGACAAACTGTTTTCAATTGTGAGTCACGATTTACGGTCGTCAGTCAATGCCTTGAAAACGAGTAATGTAAAATTAATGGCCACGTTAGAATCCAAAAATTACGCCGAACTCGATCAATTACTGCACACCAACAGTTCGATTGCCAACAGTTCCTATAATTTATTGGACAATCTGCTGAATTGGGCTTTGCTGCAAACCAAACAATTGTATTTTCATCAAGAATCACAGCATTTGTTTTCCGTCATTCAACAAATTGAATACAACTACAAACCTCTTTTTTTAGATAAAAAAATTACGTTTTCGAATACGGTTTCGAAAGATGTTTTTGTGTTTGTCGACCTGGATTCGTTTAAAATCATACTCCGAAATCTATTGGATAATGCTATAAAATTCTCTAAGTCAGAAGGGAAAATTTCTATTTACACTCAAGATTCAGACGATGAATTTTGCCATTTAATTGTGGAAGATACCGGAATTGGAATGAGTAGTACTATTCAAGAAGAACTGCTGAAAGAATCAGTTCTGCTTTCCAAAAAAGGAGATTCTGAATTGATGGGAAGCGGATTGGGAACGCATTTGTGTAAATCGATGATTAAAAAAAACGGCGGAAAATTATCCATCGAAAGCCAAGAAAACATCGGAACCAAAATTTGTGTATCTTTATTGAAATCTGAACAACATGGATAGCATCAACGTATTGGTCATAGAAGATAATCCGCTGGAGCGTGACGAATTAACTCAGGTTTTGGAGAAAAACGGCTATCATGTGGTTGGTGTTGCTTCCAGTTATAACGAAGCATTGACTCTGTTTTACGCACATCCGGTTGATGTGGTCATTATCGATATTTTTTTAGATGGAAAACCCGACGGAATCACTTTTGCTGAGACGATAAATATAGTTCCGAATGCGTGTAAACCTTTTGTTTTTCTGACATTTTCTAAAGATCGGCAGATTTTTGAACGTGCCAAATTAACGCATCCTTTCAGTTTTTTACTAAAACCCTTCAACGAATTGGAAATCTTGTACGCCGTTGAAATGGCCGTCGAAAAATTCTATGCGCAAACCAATGTGTTTGTAACCGAAAAAGAAAATACGGTCATCAGCAACGATTTTTTATTCATCAAAAAGAAAGATTCGCTCAAAAAAATAGCGGTGACGGATATAGTCTACATCGAAGTGGAAGAACGTTATTGTAACGTAATCACCGAAAATGAAAAGTTTGTGATTCTCATTTCACTGACTAAAATCATCGAACTTTTAGATCCGTCAAAATTCACGCGAACGCATCGCAATTTTATCATCAACACCGATAAAATTACTGAGATTTTGGTTGCCGATAATCTCATTCTGTTAAAGGGAAATCACAAAGTAACCTTGAGTGATAAATACAAAGACTTCATTTACAAATTCAGAATTTTGAAATAAACTTAGGCTTTAACTTGCTTAATATCAATAGTAAATCTTTCATTCTTTGGAAGATTTTTTTAATTCTACTCACTTCTCAAAAATCTTGTACTTCATTTTACAGGTTTCATGACAGAAATAAACGCTCTTGTAGCATTTTATAAGTTCGATTTTAGTATCTAAAGTATTTTTACTGTAGAAATAAAAAAGAAAGCTAGCTTTTTATTAAAAAAATATGTGGAGACCAGAACCCACAAAAAAAAACGGGGCGAAACCTGAAAAGCCTTACGAGTAAGAAAAAAACAATCAACTATCATGTCAAATTCAAAAAAATCTGCAACGACAGATACATCCTTATCCAATTATAATGCTGGATTTTATAACTCCTTTGTTACAGCATTGTCATTATCTTCACAAGATTTTCAACTGACACAAGGAGCATTTGCTTTACCTAGTGTCTCTTCTTCATTGTATAACGTTTTTGATGGAGTGCCACCAGCATCGGTTTGTAATCTGTATAACGCCAATGGTATTAACAAGTTAAGTGCTAATTTTCAAAATTTATTAGGGTATGCAGATGCTTCCGAGCAAACATCGTTTACCTATAAAATTGCTGGATCTAATTATATGAATATCAATAATTGGGTAAATAAAAGTGTGGGTACAGATCCAATATATGCTCCAACAGAAGCGGCTATTTCTAACGCTTTAAAAAACAACAGCAGTACACAAACTTTTACGTATAATTCGGCTACAGCAAGTACTAGTCTAAATGCCGCTTGGTCTCAAAGTACTTCATCTGGTGGCGTATGGTTTTGGGGATATAATAATGATTCAATTTCAGAATCAATCAACACATTGGCTACTAGTAGCGATGTTACAGTAACGATGACGGTAACGTATGCCACTGTTCCAATTCAAGCTGGACCATGGTTCTCAAGTGCTTATTTTATTCAAATGTACCAGGATCCTAGTTTATGGACTGGAGGTCAATCGCAATGGAATACGTTGTTTTCGGATACAGGAAGTTTACAAAATGTAAGTGTTCAGGCTTTAATAGCTACAAATTTTACTATTAATGTAACTAGTTCTGCTTCCTATACTGCGTCGCAATATGCCTATGTTGCAAGTAGTAGTAATGTAAATGTTTGGCCTTTTTATACTTCTTCATCAAGTTCTTCTACAACGACAAGTTATACTCAAAATGCTGACAATAGCATTACAACAAGTATTCACAGTAATCCTGGAGCAGTACAAATTATGGGCTTTTCGGTTGAACCAACTAAAGGCCTTGTTCAAGCGGATTAAATTCTTTTCTTTCTAAAAGAAATTTTCTTTCTAAAGAACGTGTTTGTTTTAAATAACTAAACACGTTTTTTTTTATGTCTTTTGCATAATTAATTTTTCTAATAGGGTGTTTTTTAATGTGCTTCTGACAAAATTATGATTACTAGTCAACTGTTTTTTCAGCAAGTTCTTTCAAAACACGATTCCTTTCCAATAAAAAATTCCGCAAATGGTTTTCTAAAAAAAAGCGATCAAATAATTTTCCAAAGATGCCATAAGGTGTTTCATATTGTAGAAAATCAACCATTTCGGTGACACCATTTTTCTCGGTAAATGAATGTACGTGTTTGAACGATTTAAAATGACCTTCTTCCATTTCATCCACGAAATAATCATACAAATCCATTGCAGTCATACGGCTTTTATGTGTGAGATAGATTCCAAAATGTTTGCCGCGCCAGGTTACGGTTTCGTTGAACTCAATCAAACCCGAAGTTCTTCCTGCAATCGCTTTTTCATTGGTTTGATGAACCGAATCTTCATGAATAGTAATGTTTCTTGATACATCAAAAACAACTTGTTTCGGCGCTTTGATTTGGGTAGTGAGGTGAATGGTTGTCATTTGAAGTAGTTGAATTAAACACGAATTCACGAATGTAAGGGATAATTCGTGAATTCGCAATTGTATTGTTAACCGTTAAAAACGATGTTTTGTTCTACCTGAGTTTCTTTTGATTTTCGTTTCCCTCTGAAGAAGAAAAACAAGTTGACAAACAACATGATTCCCAAATAAATAGTGAATCCGCCTATTTTATAACTCAGTTTTTCGATGAGTAATTGATAACTGTTTTCGTATAAATTCATTTCTAAAATCAGCAAGGCAAAACCCAAATTGAGTAAGTAAAATCCGGTTTCAAAGAGTTTGTTGGTGGCGTTGGCAATTTCTTCCCTTCCTTTAAAAATGTCCATCATGTATATTTTACTGTTTTTAAAAAGAGTTTTTGAAACATAATAGGTTAAAAACAAAGCAACGGGTAAGTAAATGGCATAACCGATTAAAATTTTTGTAGTTTCCATGAGAATAAGTATTAAATTAATTTTTGAATGTATTTCGATATTATAAAAATGTTGACGTAATGCATTACGGCGATGATTGCAATGATGGTGGCCGATTTGTAGGCAATTACTTCAATCAATTGTGAGAAGGAATGAATAGTTTCCCACGAAATTAGAGTCATCGCACAATAACCAATGTTTAAAAGATAATAACCTAATAATAAAATTTGGTTGGTTCTGTGACACAAATCCATGTGATCAGGAATGAGCGCTGCTACATAGATATTCCCGTTTTGGTAACAGATTTTCCCCACTTTGACAATAATTAAAGTTGTGATGATGAGGTAAATGGCGTAGCCAAGAATGTTGAGGTTCATGAGGTTAAATTTTCAAATGCTTTTTCTAATTCACCATAGTTGAATGTAAAACCGTTTTCTACTAATCGTCCCGGAATCACATTACGACTTTTCAACACCAATTCGGTTTCCGTTCCGATGATTTTGGCTCCCAATTCCAACATGGTTTTTGAAATCGGAAATCCAAATGGGATTTTTAGTTTCTGACATAAAGTTTTCATGAAAACCGCATTTGGCGTTGGTTTCGGAGAAACGATATTCACAACTCCAGTCATTTGGTTGCGGATGATGAATTCCAACGCACGAGCAAAATCCGTTTCGTGGATCCAACTGATGAATTGATTTCCTTTTCCTTGTTTACCGCCAAAGCCCAATTTGGCTAAGTTTTTTATCGGTAGAAATGCGCCGCCTTTTTTTCCGAGTACAATTGAAGTTCGTAAAGCCGTTTGTATGGTATTCGGAGTTGCGGTTTCAAAAAATGCTTTTTCCCACGCTTTGGCTACATTCATTGAAAAATCATCTCCAATTTCGCCGGTTGCTTCGTCCATTTGTTTATCCAACGAAAAACGGTAAATGGTAGAGGTAGACGAATTCAACCAATGTTTAGGTGGATGTTCGCAGTGTAAAATTGCCTGAGCTAAAATTTTGGTACTATCGATTCGTGAATTCAAAATTTCCGCTTTATTCGCATCGTTGTATCGGCAATCGACCGATTTTCCGGCAAGGTTAATCAGTACATCGGCGTGTTCTAATTCGCGTTCCCAACCTGAAAATGTTTTGGCGTTCCAATTCACATAGTTTATTTTCCCAACTCTTTTTGATTTTCCACGAGTCAGAATCACAATTTCGTCGCATTGAGGCTGAAAATAATCAACCAAAACACTTCCTAAAAATCCGGTTCCAGCGGCTATGACTATCTTTTTCATAATTAAAAATTTAGAATGATGAGTAGTGCAAGTATTCGATAGGCAATCCAAGTTGCCGTTAAATAATGCGGTAATTTTAAAAGGTTGACTCTTCGATAATGTTCGACAACCATCAGTAAAACGGTCATTCCAAACCAGCCTAAAATAACCAATTGTGGAACAGTGATGAATTGGTTTACGATAATCATTGGAAGTAAAATCAGTGCGCCCATGAGTGAAACGGTGAGTAAATTTCCGACGTAGTTGAGGTTGGTTTTATAGTCATTTCGACTCAAAAAAGCCAATTGAAAAACAATTTGTCCGGTTGCCAAAGCGATTTCTCTGCTCATGCTGGCTTTGGGTAAAAGGGTTAGAATGGAAGCACATTTGTATAATGTTAGCACGGTAATTACGGTTGCAAATACGAGATACAAATAACGGTACGTGAAATTAAAATCGGGTACACATTGCAACGTAGTATTTTCTTTCTCACGACTCGGAATGATAACTTTCCGATTGTACGAAATGAATTTATAGAGTTTTTTTAAGAGAAAATATATGGGTTCGGTGGTTCCAATTTTTTTCATCCACGGAAAAGAATGCCCAACTATGGTGAGCAAACTATCTATTCCGTAGATCACCGTTTTATTATGATGATTTACTAAAGCGATTTCGTTCGTTGCGCGTTGAATGTCGATGTATTCTTGTTCGTCTTCCGTAATCGCTACAAAAGATTTCCGTCCGTTTTTATCCATCATTCCGGCTTTGATAAATCCGGCAGTGTATACCTTGCACATCGGACAGTCTTCGTCGTACAACAGTGTTTGATTTTCTAAGGTTTTCATCGTATGGTTTTTTTACTTTCAATAGTTATTGTTGAACCCAAAGCTAAAAAGGCCGATGTGGGTTGTACTTGGTGCAAAAAGGCAAAATCCCGTCCGTAGACATTTTCAAAATCAACATCAACGGTGTAATCAAGTACTTCCAATTGTTCCCATTTTGGATGCGTAACGGCGTATTCAATCGACTTCTCACGGTTGTAATTCGTATATCCGAAGTAATGTTCGGTGATGAATTCTGTAACCGAATTATCTTCAATTGGAACAGCATTTTTTTGAGTGGTCATCGCAATTGAATTCCATTTCTCACCTTTTTTCCATTCGTACACAAAGCGTTTGGTAGTTTCGTCTTCTGTTCGTGAATGGCGCATTTTCAGCGTTTGATAATGTTCGTTGTACAAGGTATTTGCAACCAAAGTAATAGCGTGTTTCGGAACGATTTCTTTTATAAAAACTACTCCTCGTTTCCATTCGCCATTTTCAAATCGCTTCACATAAAACCGCAAATTCACTTCTTCAAAATTCACATGAAACGGAATTTTCACTCCCAAAACCTTCACGTTTTCAAACATAAATCCGATCAAACTGATGCAGCATTTGCCCTTCCATAAGTCAATTTCAGTTCCTTTCGGAACGTATTTCTCTAAAATTTTAGAATCGATTTCGTAGTTGATCATGGCTAAATCGTTCCATTCGGCGGTAAGAAAACTCATAGTTTATTTTTTTGAAAGTGAATAATAAAGGTTAAAAAAAAGAGTAAGAAAATCGGAATTGCAAAAAGCCAATCGAAGATTCCTTGCCAGAAGATGAAGAATACGATCACTAATCCAAAATAGATGTAAATCAATTTGTTTTTCGGAAAAGCGATAAAAAATAAAAGCGCTGCGGTTACTTGGAGTCCGCCCGTAATAGCAAGACCATACGGACCTAAAAGTAAGAAGAACAATGCAATGATGTTGATGACTTTTGGAGTTATAAGTAGTAGTTTCATGATTTCTATTATTTTAAACTTTCAGAAAAAAAATGAAAAATCTGTTTGTATTTTTTTGTCTTATTTGAATAGTACTAAGAGAAACTTAGTCGTTGGGTTGGCTGTAAATGATGACCGACAAATAAATACATAATATCACCGGAGTCGGAAATAATATGTAAGTAATGATTTCATTGTAATCGATGAGTCCGTTGATGACCCAAAGTGTAAAAAAGGAAAGCACTGCATAAAAGTATATTTTAAGATGTAGGTTATGGGTAGACTGAACAAATAATTTTAAGACCAATATAAATTGAATAATCCCTGTAACAATCATAGATAATGCGGCAAAGATTACTGATGATTGATTGTAAAAAGGAAAACTGAGGAGTAACAGAATCGGAATTCCAATCGCCACGCTGTTCATGTATTTAAGTGCTTTCATAAGATTGAGTTTATGAAACTTTCAGAAAAAAATGAAAGTTTTGATTAAATTTTTTTTACTATTTCATAATTTTGACAACCAACTTAGCCAACCAATTGTCTTTGTATTCCGTCATTTTGTCCAACATATTATCGGCTTTCAGCACAAAATCGTATAGCTTTGTGGTTTGATCAACAAAGTGACGTTCTTCTGCAGTTCCGTCTGCTTCGATCGATGACACTTCTTTTAATACTTTTAAGGCAGGTTTGATTTCGCGTTTGCTGCGTTCTTTCGAAATCTTTACGGCCAATTCATCCAAGTCTTTTTCGGCAGTAAAAAATTCTCTGCGTTCTCCGGCTTTGTATTCTTTGTAGACAATTCCCCAATCCATCAACGCGCGCAAATTCATCGATGCATTGCCACGAGAAATCTGCAACTCGTCCATAATATCTTCCATAGAAACTGCTTCGTGCGATACCATCAATAGTGCATGAATCTGCGCCATAGTTTTGTTAATTCCCCATTGGCTACCGAGTGCGCCCCATGTTTGTACGAATTTATTTTTTGCTTCTTTATAGTCCATTTTGTCTCGCTTTTCGCTTTTGATGAAACAAAGGTAAATAAAAGTTTTTAAACTTTCAAAAAAATATGAAAGTTTATTTTTCTAACACGTTTCCAAAACGTGTTAGGTATAAAATGAGTAACTCAAGTAAAGTTGATGTTTTATTTTTTGGGCGTTCCCATTTGCAGAAAATCTGGAATACTTTCAAAAAAGTAGTGGCAACTGGTCAGGCTTTTCGTTGCAAGTCCGCGTTCGTCGTTCCTCCTCACTGTGGGCTTTCCACTGCAAACGAAGTTCACTGAACTCCGCTGAAAAATTTTAACGATGTGAAGTAATCCTTAACGCGAATGTAATTCAAATGATATTTTGTTATGAATAGTCATTGCGAGGAGGAACGACGAAGCAATCTCCTCAATTAACCCTAAATGTCTTCAAACAAATCCAGCCACTCTGGATTGAAATCGTTAATTAGTTTGACTTTTTTAGTGCGTGAACCTGCCTTTAATTGTTTTTCACGTGCAATGGCATCTACAATGTTTTGAAATTGCTCGTAATAAACTAATTTACATAAATTATACCGTGCAGAAAAGGAATCGTGATACCTCTTCTCTTTATGCTCCATAATTCGTTTTGACAAATTAGAAGTCACTCCAACATACAAAGTTGTATTGTTGTTATTAGTTATGATGCAAATAAACCCTTGTTTCATTTGAGATTGATTCGTCGTTCCTCCTCGCAATGACTGTTAGGAGAGTAATCCCGCCCGTTTCAGCAACGCATCCGCATTGGGTTCTTGTCCGCGGAAACGCTTGTACAATTCCATAGGTAATTCGGTGCCGCCTTTCGAAAGTACGTGCTCTTTGAATTGCGTCGCGACATCTTTATTAAAAATGCCTTTCTCTTCAAAATACGCAAACGCATCGGCATCCAATACTTCTGCCCATTTGTAGCTGTAGTAACCCGACGAATAACCGCCTTGAAAAATATGTGAAAACGACGTACTCATACAGTTTTCTTCCACGTCGGGATACAACGTTGTGCCTTCAAAAGCTGCTTTTTCAAATGCTTTGACATCAGCTATGGTTTGCGCTTTTGCGTGATACGCCATGTCCAAAATCCCGAAACTCAACTGACGCAACGTAGCCATTCCTTCTAAAAAGCTTGCGCTTTCTTTAATCTTTTCTACAAAGTGCTGCGGAATAATTTCTCCCGTTTCATAGTGATGGGCGAATAGCGCCAAGGCTTCAGGCTGGTAACACCAGTTTTCCATCACCTGACTTGGTAATTCAACAAAATCCCAATAAACAGAAGTTCCCGATAAACTCGGATAGGTAGTATTGGCTAACATGCCGTGTAATGCGTGACCAAATTCGTGGAACAAGGTCGTAACTTCGTTAAAAGTCAGCAGTGATGGTTTGGCAACCGACTGGTCAGCATTGAGAATTGGAGGCGTAAAATTGCACACAATCGAGACATGTGGTCGTTCGTTGATTCCGTCTTTGATGTATTGTGGTTTGAACGACGTCATCCAAGCGCCATTGCGTTTTCCTTTTCTTGGAAAAAAATCGGAGTAAAAAATCGCGACTAATTTTCCTTCAAAATCAACGACTTCAAACGTCTGCACCTCTTCGTGGTATTTGTCAATGTTGAAGACTTCCTTAAAGGTAATGCCGAATAGTTTCTCCGCTACCGTAAAAGCACCATTCAATACATTTTCGAGTTTGAAATAGGGTTTTAACAGCTCGTCGTCTAAACTGTATAATTTTTGTTTTAATTTTTCTGAGTAGTACGAGCCGTCCCATTTTTCCATGTGGTCAATGCCGTCCAATTCTTTGGCAAAAGCCGTTAATTGGTCAAATTCCTTTTGAGCAGCAGGTTTGGCTTTTTCTAATAAATCGTGTAAAAACGATTGTACTTTTGTAGGATTCTGAGCCATTCGTTCTTCCAAAACAAAATGCGAGTGCGACTCATAGCCCAATAAATTAGCACGTTTGTGTCGCAATTCGACGATGCGTTTGACATTGTTTTGATTATCGAATTCGTTATTTTGAAACGATTTTTTTCCGGCTGCAATGGCCAATTCTTTGCGCAGTTCGCGTTTTTCAACATAGGTTACAAACGGCAAATAACTCGGAAAATCCAAAGTAAAAATCCACCCTTCCAAATCTTTTGATTGCGCTAATGAACGCGCCATTTCTTTGGCATCTTCGGGCAATCCTTTTAGATCTTCTTCACGCGTGATGTGGAGTTGGTAGTTATTGGTTTCTGCCAATACGTTTTCGCCGTAGGTGAGTTTTGTTTTGGCCAATTCGGTGTCAATTTCGCGTAAAATAGTTTTGTCAGCCTCAGAAAGCAAAGCACCGTTTCGCGCAAAACCTTTGAATTTTTTATCTAATAAGGTAGATTGTTCGGGTGTTAATGTCAGTTGATCTTTTTGATCGTATACGGCTTTTACCCGTTTGAATAAGTCTTCGTTCAAAGCAATATCGTTTCCGAAAGCGGTGAGTAACGGCGAAACATCTTGTGCGATTCTTTGCATTTCGTCGCAAGTTTCGGCCGAATTCAAGTTGAAAAAGATCGACGACAATCGGTCAAGTTCTTGTCCAGAAAAATCGAGTGCTTCAATCGTGTTTTCAAAAGTCGGAGCTTCTAAATTGTTGGTAATGGCATCAATTTCTGCTCTTGCTTGGGCGATGTTCGCTTCGAATGCAGGTTGGTAGTCTTCTATTTTGATTTGCGAAAAAGGCGCAGTGTTGTGGTTGGTTTGGAAGGATTGAGTTAAAATTTTCATGGTATATTTTGGATTGATGAATAGGCGAAGGGACAAGTCGCGGCTTGTCCGTACGACTTGTGCGTACAATTATAATATAAAATAATATTTTGTATTTAGTGGATTGTCCTAGCCCCGATGGAAGCGGCATCCTGTCATTGCGAGGAATGTGGCAATCCCTTTTACAGATTGCTTCGCTCTGCTCGCAATGACAGATACAGCGGACAGCGGGAATAGCTTCAAATAAAAAAACTATTTTTTCAATTCGTCTGAAGCTTTTATCACGGCTTGTTTCAGACTTTCTTTATACAATACGATTTTGTCTAATACACATGCATCATGGCTTCCGATGATTTGTGCGGCTAAGATTCCGGCATTTTTGGCTCCGTTTAACGCAACCGTTGCTACTGGAACTCCGCCTGGCATTTGTAATATCGACAAAACCGAATCCCAGCCGTCGATGGAATTGCTCGATTTTACGGGAACTCCAATTACGGGCAACGGACTCATCGAAGCGACCATTCCGGGTAAATGCGCAGCGCCACCAGCACCAGCAATAATCACTGAAATGCCACGCGTATGTGCATTTTTGCTGAAATCAAATAATTTTTCGGGCGTTCGGTGTGCCGAAACAATATCGACTTCGGTTTCGATGTCAAATCCTTTTAAAATATCGATGGCTTCTTGCATGACCGGTAAGTCGGAAATGGAACCCATTATGATGGCTACTTTCATTTTTATTTAAAGATTTAAAGATTTAAGAATTTAAAGATTGCTGTTGGGTTTCCATTTTTTCAATCTTTTAATTTTTCAATCTTTTAATTAACTAATCACTCGTATACTATTCTTCACTTCTTCGGCTACTTTTCGCGCTTCGGTCATATCTTCATTCACAATCGTAACGTGTCCCATTTTTCGAAACGGTCGTGTTTCGCGTTTACCGTAAATATGCGGTGTAACACCATCGATTGCCATTATTTTTTCAATATTTTCGTACAGCACAGGTCCGGAAAATCCTTCTTCACCGACCAAATTTACCATAATTCCGGCAACTTTACTATCGGTGGTACCCAAAGGTAAATCTAAAATCGCACGCAGGTGATTTTCAAACTGCGAGGTGTAACTGGCTTCAATACTGTAATGTCCGGAATTGTGTGGGCGAGGAGCGACTTCATTCACAAGAATTTCATCGTCTTCGGTTTGGAATAATTCTACTGCTAATAGTCCAATGTGGTCAAAAGCTTTAGAAACTTGTAAGGCTATTTCGGTCGCTTTTTGAGCTACTTTTTTATTGATACGGGCCGGACAAATTACGTATTCCACCTGATTGGCTTCGGGATGGAATTCCATTTCCACAACCGGATAGGTTTTCACTTCACCAGAAACCGAACGAGCAACGATAACCGCCAATTCGTTTTTAAACGGAACCATAGCCTCGGCGATGCATTCTACTTCGGGTAAACCGATTAAATCAAGTGCAGAACGAACAATTTTTACGCCGTTTCCATCGTAACCAAATTGTGCGCACTTCCATACAAAAGGAAAATTTAGTTCGTCTTTTTCCAATGATTTTTTCAAATCGTTGGTATCTACAAAACGCTGGTGTGGCGAAGTTGGAATAGTATTTTCTGAGTAGAAATCTTTTTGTCGTCCTTTATTCTGAATGAGGCGCAAGGTTTTCGGAGAAGGAAAAATACGCAATCCTTCTTTTTCTAATGCATCCAAAGCATCAAGATTTACATTTTCAATTTCAATGGTCAATAGATCGACCATTTTTCCAAATTGATATACGGTATCGTAATCTAATAAAGTGCCGCGGTAAAATGCATTACATCCAAATCGTGCTGGTGCTTCTTCACTTGGGTCGAGCACTAAAGTTTGTATATCGAATTTTCGGGTTTCGGCGAGCAGCATTTTGCCGAGTTGTCCGCCGCCTAGAATTCCTAATTTAAAATCAGAAGAAAAATAGTTCATTCGTTGTGGTTATTGTTTTTTAATGGTCTCATGCAGTCGCTTCGCTCGTGTCATTGCATTGTTGTAGTTGAGGAGCAAAGATAAACATTTGAAAATTATTTCAACCGTTTCAATATGTCTTTCACTGCAAAACGATATCCCGGACTTTGATGACTGCAATCTCGTGATAGCAGCTCTCTCAACTCGTCATTAATCCACGGATGTTTTTTGCCCAAGATATATAAAAACCGCATGGTGTAGGCTGCGTTTGCTGCTTTGTCGGTTTGAATGAGCCAATCCAAACCGGTTTCGATTAATTTTTCTTCTTGTGATTCGGTGAGTTGTATTTTTTTATTTTTAACCAAAAACAACGCGATTTTCGAAATGGATCGAATGGCAGAATCAGAGTGTTGACGAGCTAAAGAAGTACAAAAATCATCAATAAAAGGAATGAAAAGATCCAGTTGTTCTTCACATACCAATTCCAATATCCAACAGGCTTTATGGTGGTTTTTGTCTTCGGTATTGAACGCCATTTGGGTTAAATCGGTCATGTGATTCGGCTGAGCAAAAACAAAATCTTTGACATCATCTCGGCATTTTCGATGTGCGGTACTTTTCTCAACTAAAGCGTAAAATTCGGTATTCATTTGGTAAATATATCAAATTTGCAAAAAAGTCAAAATACTTACAACGTAATAGTTTTTACTTCTTTAAATTTGCACTTCAACCAAAACCCTAAAAGATGATACACCTTCACGATAAAACGTTTGAGCCCTTTATTTCTTCCGAAGAAATAGACTTTGCGATTCAGAACTTGGCCAAACAAATGGACGACGATTTTTTTGATGATACACCCGTTTTTATCGGAGTGTTGAACGGATCGTTTATGGTGATGTCCGATTTGATGAAGAAATACAGAGGAATGTGCGAAGTGAGTTTTGTCAAAATGGCTTCCTACGAAGGAACACAATCGACCAACGAAGTAAAACAACTCATCGGAATCAACGAAAATCTTGAAGGAAAAACTGTGGTCATCGTTGAAGATATTATCGATACTGGAAATACCATTGAAGAACTGAGAGCCATTTTCAAAGAAAAAAATGTGAAGCATTTAAAAATCGCGACACTCTTCTTCAAACCCGAAGCGTATACAAAAGACATTAAAATTGATTATGTGGGAATCCGAATTCCGAATAAATTCATCGTGGGTTACGGATTGGATTATGACGGATTGGGAAGAAATTTACCCGACGTGTATCAATTAGCTGAATAAATAATGAAAGATTTAAAGATTGAATGATTGAAAGATGCTACCTAACGACTTTCATTTTTTTTAAATCTTTAAATTTTAAATCTTTAAATTAAATTTATGATTAACATCGTTCTTTTCGGTAAACCCGGAGCAGGAAAAGGCACACAAGCTGAATTTTTAAAGGAAAAATACAATTTAACCCATTTGTCCACGGGTGATATTTTTAGATTCAATATTAAAAACGACACTGATTTGGGTAGACTGGCCAAAACGTATATGGACAAAGGCGATTTAGTGCCCGACGAAGTTACGATTCAAATGCTGCAAAGCGAAGTCGATAAAAACCCACATTCATCCGGATTTTTATTTGACGGTTTCCCGAGAACGTTAGCGCAAGCCGAAGCGTTAGACCGATTTTTGGAATCCAAAGACCAAAGTATTACGGCCACAGTAGCGTTAGAAGCCAACGATGATATTTTAGTGGCGCGCCTTTTAGAACGCGGAAAAACGTCAGGTAGACCCGACGATCAAGACGAAGAAAAAATTAGAAACCGCTACGACGAATACAATCAGAAAACCGCGCCGTTAATGGACTATTATCATAATCAAGGAAAATTTTACGGTGTAGACGGAATTGGCTCTATCGAAGAGGTTACCCACAGACTGACCGTGGTTTTCGACCAGTTTTAAGAGAAGCTAATCCCGTTTTCCACTGCAACCTGCCTGCCGGTAGGCAGGGTCCGCAGTAAAAACAACCCTTTTGTACGTTAAAAAATGGGCTTCTAAAGTCACCATTTTTTAACTCCAAAATTGGGTTGTTTTTACTTTACGGGCTTTCCGCTTCAACCTGGGCTAAACGTCCTAGTTTTCATAACACAAAAGAGTTACATAAAGGCTTAAAATATAAATTTCGAGCATTCATTTTTTTTTTCGATATTTGCAAACAGAAAAGGAGCTATTTCCGCAACTCGGAATTCACGCTCTTTTTTTGTAATTTGATACTATGGAAGTTTTAATAATTCTCTTTTTGATTCTGCTTAACGGTGTTTTTTCTATGTCGGAGATTGCACTAATTTCAGCACGAAAAAACAGATTAGAAACGGCAGCCAAAAAAGGAAATGCCAATGCAAAAGCGGCGTTAGATCTTGCCAATTCTCCCAACGAATTTTTATCAACCGTTCAAATAGGAATTACCTTAATCGGAATTCTTACGGGTATTTATTCGGGAGATAAAATCACCACCGACGTGCAAAATTACGTCGCCACTTTTGAAGTGTTTCAACCCTATGCTAATACGATTGCAGTCGGAATTGTAGTAGTAACCTTGACTTTTTTCTCCTTGGTATTGGGCGAATTATTGCCGAAACGTATTGGTTTAAATTACCCAGAAGGCATTGCTAAAGCAGTAGCGGTTCCGATGAAAATCGTTTCCAAAGTCACCATGCCTTTCATTTGGTTGTTGACGACTTCGACCGAGTTTTTGTTGAAAGTCCTTCAAATAAAACCAACGGCCGACGGAAAAGTAACCGAAGAAGAAATCAAAGCCATCATCAAAGAAGGAACCGAAGTTGGAGAAGTGCAAGAAATTGAGCAAGACATTGTGGAACGGGTTTTTCATATTGGCGACCGAAAAGTAAACTCATTGATGACACACCGAAATTCCATTGTGTATTTGTCGTATGAAGATTCAATTCAGGAAATCAAAGAAAAAGTATTGGACGAATTGCACTCGGTATATCCCGTATGTGGCGACAATTTAGACGATGTAGAAGGAATTGTTTTACTGAAAGATTTGTTTTCAAATTTTGAAAAAGGAAATTTCGATTTAAAGAAAATAGTGCGCGAACCGGTATATTTTATCGAACACACTTCGGCCTATAAAGCCTTGGAAAATTTCAAAAAATCGAAAGTGCATTATGCTTTAGTTACCGATGAGCATGGTGTTTTTCAGGGAATCATTACCTTGAACGACATTCTCGAAGCGTTGGTGGGTGATGCGGCCGATTTTTATGAAGACGAATTTAAAATTGTGGCACGAGAAGACGGAACTTGGTTGGTAGACGGACATTATTCGCTACACGATTTCCTTACGTATTTCGATATGGATGAAATAACAGGTGACTACGAGGTTACAACCGTGAGTGGATTGATTGTAACCGAATTGGGAATCATCCCGAAACAAGGCCAAAAATTAATATGGAATAAACTCGAATTTGAAGTCCTTGATATGGACGGCGTTAAAATCGATAAAATTCTAATTTCAACATTAAAAGACAAATAAGTTTGATAAAAGACTATAGACCGCTGCGCTGCAAGATCGCTGCGCTGTAAGAAAAAAAATACTGGCAGTGGATTTGAAATTAAAAAAGAAACTATAATTGGTTCTAAGTTAGTTTCAAAAAGAATGTCAAAATAATAAAAGAAGAGAAAAAATGACAGAAGGAAATTTCGTAGACTACGTAAAAATTTATGTTACTTCCGGTAAAGGAGGTAAAGGTTCTACGCACTTACACAGGGAAAAATTTATTGAAAAAGGCGGTCCAGATGGTGGAGATGGTGGGCGAGGTGGACACGTATATATAAAAGGTAATAAAAACCTGTGGACGCTGTTTCATTTGAAATTTGTAAAACACATGCGTGCCGGTCACGGTGGAGACGGCGGAAGTTCAAGAAGTACAGGTCATGACGGAGAAGATAAATTTGTTGAAGTACCATTGGGAACTGTGGTCAAAGACATTGAAACCGGCGAAGTATTGTTTGAAATTACCGAACACGGAGAACAAAAAATTCTGGCGCAAGGTGGAAAAGGCGGATTAGGAAATTGGCATTTTAGAAGTTCAACCAATCAAACGCCAAGGTATTCACAACCCGGAATGCCAACCCAAGAATTGGACGTAATTTTAGAATTAAAAGTACTAGCAGATGTAGGTTTGGTAGGTTTTCCCAATGCAGGAAAATCAACGTTACTTTCGGTGCTGACTTCTGCAAAACCCAAAATTGCCGATTACCCGTTTACGACGTTAAAGCCCAATTTAGGAATTGTTGCATATCGTGAATTTCAGTCGTTTGTTATGGCGGACATTCCCGGAATTATCGAAGGTGCCGCTGAAGGTAAAGGATTGGGACATTATTTCTTGCGTCATATTGAACGAAATTCAACCCTTTTGTTTTTAGTTCCCGCAGATGCAGAAGATATAAAAAAGGAGTATGAAATTTTATTGGATGAGTTACGTCGCTATAATCCAGAAATGCTCGACAAAGATAAATTATTAGTCATTTCTAAATGCGACATGCTCGACGATGAATTGAAAAAAGAGATGAAGCAAATTTTAGACAAGGAAATCAAAGGAACTCCTTATTTGTTTATCTCATCGGTAGCACAACAAGGATTGACCGAATTAAAAGACAAACTTTGGCAGATGCTGAACATAGAAACCGATAAACCAGAGAACAGTCATCAAATTTAATACTAAAATTTTTACAAATAGAAAGCCTCAATGATATGAGGCTTTTTGTTTGGAATTTACGTAAATCGTAATCTATTAAATAATTAACTACAGAAATTTAACTATTTTTTATTTAAAATTTATGTTATTTTAAAATAAATACTATTTTTACCAAAAATATATAATCATGAAATTAAAATTACTTTTTGCATTACTTATAGTACAATTAGGTTTTGCTCAAAACAGAACTTGCGGAATGGAGCAAGAAATGGCTCGTATTATGGCCGATCCACAATTGAAACAAGAATATCTTGAAAGACAAGCTAAATTTCAAGTGGAGTATGACAAATTATTGGCTAAAGAAGTAGCCTACAGAAATGGTGATGCTAATGTGGTAAATAGTCCAGCTGTGACCATTAGAATTCCAGTTGCGGTTCATTATCCAACCGCTGGAGCTGCATCAGCTGCTGTAAAAACATGTTTAAGAACTTTGGCTCAAAATCAAATTAATATTTTGAATGCAGATTACAATGCTGCAAATGCTGATATGGCATTATGGACAGGTGGTGCCAGTGCATTTTATCCTGGAGTAACCGTAGGTAATTTGGACGTACAATTCGTATTGGCTACACTAAACCACCCAGCAGGAACAGGTTTGGTAAATGGTGATGTTGCTGTAACGTTTGGTACTGATTTCACTGCAGGTGATACTGATACAACTTGGTCGGGCTATATGAACTTTGTAGTTAAAAACTTAGGAGCACAACTTCTTGGATACTCACCTTTAGCAGGTTCACCATCAGCGGGACAAACGGTTGTAATGGATAATAATGCTTTTGCAAGCGGTAGCGGTTGTACTGGTTTTGTTCCTGGTGCGCCATTCAATTTAGGTAGAACAGTAACGCATGAATTGGGTCACTTTTTTAATTTGAACCATACATTCGGAAACGGAACAGGATGTCCAACAAGTGATGGTGTTGCTGATACTCCACAAGTGGGTGAGCCAACTTACCAATGTCCAGCTAACGGGTCGGTAGCAGGTTGTGTTTCTGGTCAAGATGCATTGACTATGAATTATATGGATTATACGGATGATGCGTGTATGTATATGTTCACTAACGGACAAAAAACAAGAGCATTAGCCTACATTAATTCAATTTCTAGTCAGTTTTTAACGAATGTATTAGGAAACGATGATTTTGTAAAAAACAACTTTTCTGTTTATCCCAACCCAAATAATGGTTCATTCACGATACAATTAGGAGAATTGGTAGATAATTATTCAGTTCAAATATATGATTCTACTGGTAGAGTGATTATTGAAAACGAATACAACCAAACTTCTGAGTTAAGTCAGACTATTAAAATGGATTCACCTTCTACAGGAGTATACTTTGTTTCAATCAAAAGTAATGACGGAGTTGCTGTTAAGAAAATTATTGTAGAGTAATTTCTTCTATATGTTTACAAAAAAAGGGTTTCAAATTTTGAAACCCTTTTTTATTTACAGAAATTCTCACCTTTTAATAAAAACAGTTTTGGGTTTAATTGAAATAAAACTCAACTTCAAAAGCCTAGATTTTATTTCCTAAATAAAAGTTAAATTTTATGATTTTTTCTCAGTTTCGCCCTAAAATCTTTAGTAAACATTTAAAAAAATAATACCTTCGCACTGCAGTTTTAGAAAATATTTAAAAATAATTTGTAACATTTTTAAATAGTAGTAGACTTGTAACTAACATTCAATTAACCTTTATATTATTAACAATGAAGAAAATTATTTTATCCTTAATCATTGGAATTATGCTCATACCAACGAGCGCAAAAGCCGATGAAGGAATGTGGTTTTTAATGTTCATCGAACGTTTAAATCACCGTGATATGCAGAAAATGGGCTTGCAATTGACAGCCGAAGAAATTTACAGCATCAACAATCACAGTTTGAAAGATGCTATCGTTCAATTTAATGGTGGTTGTACTGCCGAAATCGTTTCAAAAGACGGATTGGTACTAACGAATCACCACTGCGGGTATGACGCCATTGCTGAGCTTTCATCTGCAGAAAAAAATTATTTAAAAGATGGATATTGGGCAGCTAATAGAAAAGCTGAATTAAAACCATCCAGTTTATTTGTGCGCTTCTTTGTTCGTATGGACGATTGTACCAAACGTATTTTAGCAAAAGTAAACCCTTCTATGAGTGAGGCCGATAGAGAAAAGGCAATCAACCAAGAAATTGCAGCCATCGAAAAAGAAAACAACGAAGGCGGAAAATATACTGTTTCCGTTCGTCCATTTTTCCAAGGAAATGAATTCTACTATTTTGTATATCAAGATTATAAAGACGTTCGTTTGGTTGGTACTCCGCCCGAAAGTTTAGGGAAATTTGGTGGCGATACCGATAACTGGGAATGGCCACGCCATACAGCCGATTTCTCTATGTTTAGAGTATATGCTGATGCCAGTGGAAATCCAGCTGACTATTCAGAAAACAACGTTCCATTGAAACCAAAACACTATTTGCCAGTAAGTTTAAATGGTGTAAAAGAGAATGATTTTGCCATGATTTTGGGTTATCCTGGAAGAACCAACCGTTGGATGCCAGCTGGTGGAATTGAGCAAAACGTAAAGTTTGCTTATCCTGCTTGGGTTGAAGGCGCTAAAACCGGAATGGATAATATGAAAAAATACATGGATCAAAGCGATGCACTTCGTTTGGTTTATGCTTCAAAATATGCTTCAACAGCCAATTACTGGAAAAACCGTCAAGGAATGATAGATGCGTTAACCAAATTTGGAACGGCTAAATCAAAAGCAACACAAGAAGCTAAATTTGACAAATGGGCCAACAAATCTGCTAATAAAGCTAAATATGGTACTGTAATTGCAAATATTAATAAGTTTTATGCGCTTACAAATGAAAAGTCACGTCATGACAACTACCTACAACAATTATTCAGAACTACTTCATTCGGAACTATTTCAAGAAGTTTAGGAAGAGATTTGGACTTATATGTAAAAGCAGATGCTGCTAAACGAGCTCAAATGGCGCCAGCTATCACAGAAAAGGCTACTGAAATCTTCAAAGAATTGCACATTCCAGCTGAAAAAGATTTATTAGCTGCTCAATTAAATGTGTATGCAACCAAATCAACGGGATATGCGATCGCTCCAATGGTGAAAAAAATCGGTGACGAAAACAACAACAATTTTACGAATTTTGTAAATGCGGCATTCGACTTGAGTATTTTTACTTCGGTAGACCGTATTAAAGCGTTTTTACAATTGCCAAGCGAAGCGTTGTTGACCAACGATCCATTGTATGCGTTATCGAATGATATGACGACACATTTCGGAACTCGTTCAGACGAAATTACAAAAGCTCAAAACGATTACGGAGCAGCGTTTCGTTTGTTAGTGGAAGGTCTAAGAGAATCGAAAATAGGAGCTATTAAATATCCAGATGCCAATTCAACTTTGCGTTTAACGTACGGAAAAGTGCGTTCACTTCCCGCGGATAAAAGAAATGATGCTAGCATCAACAACTACACTACACTTGCAGGTCAAGTTAAGAAATACAAAAAAGGAGATCAAGAATTTGATTTGCCAACGCGTATTTTAGACATGCAAAAAAATAAAGAATTTGGTCGTTATGCCGATAAAGATGGATCACTTCACGTAAACTTCTTGACGGATAATGATATTACAGGAGGAAACTCAGGTTCACCAGTTTTAAACGGAAAAGGTGAATTAATCGGTTTGGCATTCGACGGAAACATCGAAGCTATGGCAGGTGACGTAATCTTTGACAACAAATTACAACGAACCATCAACGTGGACATTCGCTACGTTCTTTGGGTAATCGAAAATTACTCTGGAGCTAAACACATCGTAGACGAAATGACGTTAGTGAAATAATTTTATCCTAACAGGTTTTCATAACCTGTTAGGTTTTTAAGTAAGAACTCCGAATTAAGAAATTAGTTCGGAGTTTTTTTTAATCTGAACTTGTTTCAGATTCTTCTTTATGCTAATTAGGTATTGACTCAAAATCAGGGTTAGCAAGTAATCGTAGTGAACTTTTGTTAACTTCTTCAAAACTTTTGATATTTAAATTTCATTTTCCTTATTTTTGAAAAATAGAAACAACACCATGAAAATGCTACCCTTTTTTATTTTCCTAATCACCTTCACTACGATGGCAGAATCCGATTTTGAAAAAGCTGAGAAATTGTACAAACAAGAGAAATTCGATCAAGCCAGAGTGCTGTTTGAAAACGTCATCAAATCGAATCCCAAAAATTATAAATCCATCGAATACCTTGGGGATATCGCCGGACATCAAAAAAAATGGGACGAAGCAATTAAATACTACCTACAACTCAAAGATTCCAATCCGAAAAGCGCTGTGTATTGGTATAAATACGGTGGCGCCATGGGAATGAAAGCCAAATCGGCTAATAAATTCAAAGCATTGGGCATGATCGACGACATCGAAAAGGCATTTCTGACTTCTGCTAAACTCGATGTCAAACACACCGAATCGCGTTGGGCTTTAGTCATGTTGTACATCGAATTACCCGGAATTGTTGGCGGAAGTGAAAAAAAAGCTCAAAAATACGCCGACGAACTCATGCTGCTTTCCAAAGTAGATGGTTACCTCGCAAAAGGCTATATCGATGAATATTTTTCACGCAACACCAAAGCCGAAGCCAATTATAAAAAAGCCCACGAAATTGGCAATTCCAAAACCACGTTTCAGAAATTATACAATTTGTATCTGAATAAAATCAAAGACAAAACCAAAGCAAATAAATTAAAAGAACAATTTGAGAAATAGTTCTCGGTTCTCTGTTATCTGTTTGTTCCGTCTTACCGATAACTGAGATCCGACAACCGACAACCAAAAAAAATGAGAACACACTTCATAGCCATTGGCGGCGCAGCCATGCATAACTTAGCCTTAGCCTTACACAACAAAGGATATCACGTTACCGGTAGCGACGATGCTATTTTTGAACCGTCCAAATCGCGTTTAGAAAAAAAAGGATTACTGCCTGTCGAAATGGGTTGGTTTCCCGAAAAAATCACTTCCGATATTGAAGCCATCATCCTCGGAATGCACGCTAAAGCCGACAATCCCGAATTGCTAAAAGCCAAAGAACTCGGATTAAAAATCTACTCGTATCCCGAATTTTTATACGAACAATCCAAAACCAAAACTCGTGTAGTTATCGGTGGTTCGCACGGAAAAACAACCATCACATCCATGATTCTTCACGTGATGCATTACCACAATATCGAAGTAGATTATATGGTGGGCGCACAATTGGAAGGATTTGATACCATGGTGCATCTCACCGAATCCAACGATTTTATTGTGCTCGAAGGCGATGAATATTTGTCTTCTCCCATCGATAGACGTCCGAAATTTCACTTGTACCAACCCAATATTGCCTTGCTTTCGGGCATTGCCTGGGATCACATTAACGTCTTTCCAACTTTTGAAAATTACGTCGAACAATTTGAAATTTTCGTCAATCAAATCACCAAAGGCGGCATTTTAGTCTTTAATGAAGAAGACGAAACCGTCAAAAAAGTAGCCGAAGAATCCACCAACGCCATTCGCAAAATTCCCTATCAAACGCCAACTTATTCGGTTGAAAACGGAATCACCTTACTCGATACACCCGAAGGTCCGATGCCCATCGAAGTATTTGGTGCGCACAACCTCAATAATTTAGCAGGAGCGAAGTGGATTTGCCAAAACATGGGCGTCGATGAAGCCGATTTCTACCAAGCCATAGCGAGTTTTAAAGGCGCTTCAAAACGTCTAGAAAAAATCGCAGAAGGAAATGGAAAAGTCGCCTACAAAGATTTCGCGCATTCGCCGAGTAAAGTTTCAGCGACGACCAAAGCGGTGAAAAATCAGTATCCCGACCGAAAACTGCTCGCTTGTTTGGAACTGCATACCTACAGCAGTTTGAACGCCGAATTCCTAAAAGAATACCAAGGCGCGCTCGATGCCGCCGATGTTGCGGTGGTGTTTTACTCACCCGATGCCGTCAAAATAAAGCAACTCGAAGAAGTTACCTACGAGCAAATCGCGCAATCGTTCCAACGTGATGATTTGATTATTTATACCAACCCTGCCGATTTCAAGAACTTTTTGTTCAGTCAAAATTTAGACAATTCCGCTTTATTATTAATGAGCTCCGGAAATTATGGAGGATTGAATTTCGACGATATTCAAAAGATGATGTAGTTTTTGCGGTAGCACAGCAATTCGTATCAAAGAGCAATTGTCCCGCTTTCGGCTGTATCTTTGTTCTCTCGTTCCAAAAAAACGAGATCACAAAGGATGCCGCCTTAATCGGGGCTAGTTCAGACGTTGTTAAATTCTTCGATACTCAGTTCTCAAAACTCTTTTTAATAAAAAACTCCCATCAATGTGGGAGTTTTTCGTTTTGTATTTTTTAAACTTATTCAGCTAAAAATTCTTCCATTGTTTTCAACTTAAACGTCATTCCGTTTTTAGTCGCGTTATCCGTTAACTTAGTTGCATAACTTGATTTCAAACTTTCAAACTTGGTTTTTGCCGTGTTAAATAAATCCATTACACTTTCGATATTGGCTTTTTGCGATGGAGAAGGCGCGTCGTATTGACCTGCAACCGATGCGTAAATCGCACCCAATTTCTCTCTCAATTGCTTTTCAGCTCCACCCACATAATTATCGCCGGAAGTAATAACCATAGTGTTTTTCAACGCATTTAAGTCGTTTGAAATTTTCGTATTCGATTTTTTCAACGCCGGAGATTTCGCACCCAATTCGTCAGCCGTTTTAATCATTTCATCTACTTGATACACCATATACGCCAACTCCTGAACTTTATCAAACAGCATGCGTGTTGTTTTGTATTGTTCATCGCGAGAAGCCAAAGTAATAGCGCTTTTCGGGTCGTTGGTGATTTCAAATTCGTGCGTATACGTTTCTTTTCCTTTGGTTAAAACCGCTTTGTATTTTCCTGCTGGAGCTTTCGGAGCAGTAAAAGCACTAAAATCTACGGTTTTTCCTTGAGCACTTTTGGGCGCTTTTTCAGCGAATGCCCAGGTTACAATATTAATTCCTTTCTGATTGGCAGCCGGAATTTTCACTACTCGTTTACCAGTAGCATCTTGAATTTCCATTTCCATTTTGCCAAACGTATTTCGCTTTTTCTGGTAGTATACAATTTGAGCAGCGCCATTCGGATTACCACCTACAAATTCCAATTCTGATGCTGTGCCACCAAAGCTCGATTCTTCTAATTTAGGATACACTTTGGTTTGGAAAAAGTGAACGTCTTTTTTAACTACATCTTGCGTAATTTGTCGCAATACACTAACATCATCCAAAATAATAACACCTCTACCGTGAGTCGCCATCACTAAATCGTTGGTTTTTTTATGCAAGTCAAGGTAGAAAACTGGAACGGCTGGCATTTCGTTTTCAAACTTCGACCAGTTTTTTCCACCGTCAATAGTAATGTACAAGCCTTTTTCAGTTCCTAAAAACAATAAGTTTTCATTTACATAATCTTCTTGTATGCTACGCGTAAATCCGTCAATGTCTTTGGTAATAATCGACGACCAGGTTTTACCAAAATCAGTTGTCTTAAACGCATACGCTTGATAATCATTTTTAGTGTGACCATCAAAAACCGCATACGCACTTCCCGCATTGAAGTTACTCGCTTCGATGTGGTAACACCAGGTGTTTGCAGGCAATCCTTTTAAATTTGTAGTAACATTAGTCCATGTTTTTCCGCCGTCTTGAGTTACTTGAACGTTTCCGTCGTCGGTTCCAACCCAAATTACATTTTTATCTTTCGGAGATTCGGCAATCGTAAATAACGTACAATGGTTTTCGGCACCCGAATTATCTTTGGATAATCCACCTGAATTTTCTTGGTTTAATTTTGCTGGATTATTGGTTGTCAAATCAGGAGAAATGATTTTCCACGTCGCACCCATATCATCCGATACATGCACAAACTGACTTCCCGCATAAATTCGGTCGGGATTATGAATACCAGTTACAATAGGCGTATTCCAGTTGAAACGCAATTTTGCCATTGCTTTTTCCTGAAGCGGCTGAATCGTTTTCAATTCTTTTGTGTCCAAATTATACCGCCATACATTTTCGGCACCTTGCATTTCGCTGTAGATAATTCGTTTGGTAGGATGTTTTAGAACTCTAAATCCGTCGCCATAACCCACACTTTCCCAATCGCGTGCTTCGATTCCGCCGTCGCTTTTACTCGGACCATACCACGAACCGTTGTCTTGCAATCCGCCATAAATATTATACGGTTCGGCATCATCCAAACTGATGTGGTAAAATTGAGAAAGAGGAAGATTGCGAACAATATCCAACGTAGTTCCGCTGTTCCAGCTTCTGTAAAGTCCACCGTCGGTTGCGCAATAAATACGATTGGTATCGTTCATATCAACCACAATATCGTGAATATCGGCGTGCATTGGACCTAAATTTTTAAAGGTTGCACCACCATCTCTACTGATCGAACCGCTCAATCCAGCTTTGTACACAATATCTGGATTTTTCGGGTCCACCGTGATTCTAGAAAAATAAAACGGACGCACCACTAAAGCGAAATCGCTGTTTAAGTGTTTCCAGTTTTTTCCACCATCGGTCGATTTATACATTCCTTTTTGACTGTCTTTTTCACATTCCAATACACTGTATAAAATATCAGGGTTGGATGGAGCAACTGCAATAGCAATGCGACCTAATTGTCCGCTTGGATAACCATTGTGAATTTTATTCCATGTTTTTCCGCCGTCGGTAGTTTTTAACAGACATGAGTTCATTCCGCCTGAGTTGAACGACCAACCGGTTCTTCTGAATTCCCAAAAACTGGCATACATCACATCTGGATTTTTCGGGTCGATAACTAAGTCAGAACAACCTGTTTTAGCGTCAATTCCGTATACTTTGTTCCATGTTTTTCCGCCGTCTTTCGAATTGTAAATACCTCTTTCATCGCTATCGCCCCAAAGCGCGCCTAAAACACCAACCCAAACATTGTCTGAATTTCTTGGGTCAACTACAATCGATGAAATTCGGTCTGATTTGGGTAAACCCATGTTCGTCCAGTTCAATCCGCCATCGGTCGATTTGTAAATTCCGTCTCCAGCCGAAACACTGTTACGTGTCCATGTTTCACCTGTTCCTACCCAAATGACTTGGTCGGGTTTATTAGGATCAAGGGTTATACAGCCAATGGATTGATTATGTTTGTCGAACATCGGAGAGAAACTAGCGCCGCCATCTCCGCTTTTCCAAACACCGCCACCCGCGGCACCAATATATAGTATTTGATTGTTGGTGGGATGTTGCGCAATATCGCAAATTCGTCCACTCATAATGGCTGGGCCGATTTGTCTTGCCTTGATATCACCAAACAATTCCTTTCCTTTTAAGACAATATCCTCTTGAGCATTTGCCATGAATGTAATTAAACTGGCGAATGCAATGTATCTAAAGTTTTTCATAATTCTGATTGATTATTCAGTTTTAAATTCAAACTCTTTTAAGTCGATTGTTGGATTGAGGGTAATTTTTTTGATGGTCATTTCTTGACCAAATTGGTTCATAGTAAATGGAAAGTAAATTCCTTCCACTTCTTGGTAGTTTCCGCTTGTTGATGATGCCATCTGACCTTTCATTTGACCTTCTTTAATTTCAGTTTCGGTCATTACGATTACGTTATTTTCAGTATCAAAATAGTAAAAAGAAACATCGTCTACTTTTTCGCCATTTACAACCACTTGATTTTTAGTAAGTTTAATTTTATGACATTCCGTTCCTTCTTTGGTTTCTTTACCCACATAATCGGCAACATAACCTTTTTGTTTGTAGTTCAAGAAAGGATCTGGAAAGTCTTTCGTAGCGGTATTTTTTAAGTTTTCGATATCTTCAGAATTCATTTTTTCCGCTTTCATCGTCATCATGTTGGTCGACCAGCCCGAAGCACCATCAAATGCAACTTGCGTCATTTCTTTTCCCATCAAATTGATTTTCACCAACATTTTACCGTCTTTAGAAGAAATCACTTGAACGGGTATTTCCATTCCTTGGTAGTTGGCTACCATTTCCATTTTTACGGCTTTCAAGGCTTCTAATTTTTCTTTTCCGCCAATGGTTTCAATGTATTTGTTTACTACTTCATCTGCTGTTTGCGCTTGAACATTAGCAAAAGCTAATGAAAAGATGATGGTTTGTACGAATAAGGATAGTTTTTTCATGAGGATAATTTTTAAATGAATAATGAGATAAGTAGAATAAATTGGCAGTATGTTACACAATTTGACCAAAAATAAGGAAAAAATTCAGTTTAGCCACCATAGGTGTAATGGCCAACGATTTTGTAATTGAATAAACAGTCCTCCAAAACTTGTCCGCCACCAACATTATGTACCAAAAGTGGACGCTTTCCATCGGCTGACTTTTTGTGGGTTACAATGCCGATGTGCGGTAATTTATCGCCAATCATCCATGTTACCATTTCGCCTGTTTTATAGTCATTCGGATTTTGAGAAACCTCCAACTTTTCACCTTTTCGGGTGAAGAAAACTTCCAAATTTGGCACTCTTCGGTGATCGATATTGGTGTCGGTTTTTGTCAAACCCCATTTGGACGGATAGCTGGAAAAATTCGATTTCATGTCTTCGTGAACATTTTTTTGTAAATCAATTCCGAGTTTTCTGTAGGCACGAATGACCACATCAGTACAAACTCCCGTTTTTGCTGGAACATCACCATTTGGGTAGCTTAGTGATACATACGTTGGAGTGTATGCAACTTCTGGATCGATTATAGACAACGCTGCATTGGATAGTTTTTCTTGAAAAGTCAGTGGATTTTCAATTAAACTTGCAGTAGTGCTTTTATTTTGGACCACAGCGGATTCCTTTTCTTTTTTACAAGCGAAGAGTACGAAGGCAATAATCGGTAGCAATTGAAAGTATTTTGTCATAATGTAAATAGTTTGAATTCGTACAGGTGTGTTTCTACAAACGAAAATTGTAATTATATTATTTTGAACGGATTAAAATTTTAGTTTACTTTACACTACTTAAAAGCCAAAATCATGAATTATACACCAATCAACCAGTGGGCGGAAGACGATCGTCCGCGCGAAAAATTTCTACTTAAAGGAAAATCTTCCTTATCCGATTCGGAGTTACTTGCTATTTTAATAGGTTCGGGTTCACGCAATGAAAGTGCCGTTCAATTGTGTCAGCGTATATTAGCATCAGCGAATAACAATTTAAACCAACTCGGGAAATTGTCCATTGCACAACTGACTCAATTTAAGGGAATAGGCGAGGCCAAAGCTATTTCGATTGCCGCAGCATTAGAATTGGGAAGACGACGTCGTTCTGAAGACGCGCACGAACTATCAAAAATTACTTCCAGTAAAGCCGTTTTTGAAATCATGCAACCCATTATTGGCGAATTACCGCACGAAGAATTTTGGGTGTTGTATTTGAATAATTCCAATAAAGTAATTCATAAATCGCAATTGTCCAAAGGCGGAATTACCGGAACCACGGTCGATAGTAGAATTATTTTCAAAACAGCCTTCGAGCACAATGCAACATCCATCATTTTGACGCACAACCATCCGTCGGGAAAATTACTTCCGAGCGATTCGGATAAAGAAATTACCAAAAAATTAAAACTGGCCGGTCAACAGTTGGACGTTTTAGTTTTGGATCATATCATTATAACTGAAATTGGCTTTTATAGTTTTAATGATGAAGGAATGTTTTAAATAAATTTGCATCGTAAAGACAAATGTCGTATTTTTGATGTCAAATGTCATAATCATGTCAAAATTAGTTGCAAATTCGGATGTTAGGTTGGATAAAGCCGTTCGTGCTTTTGTGTCAAAAGTAGGAAAAGAGTCTAATTTAACTATAGTTGATAAAGATCTTACGTATAAAAACTTTCTTTCAAATAAAATGCTGATTGTGCATTCTATTCGAAGAGGAATTCCTTACGAATTGTACGAACTTATCAAGGAAAGAACTCCGTTTAAGCAAGAAGATTGGGCTGATTTTTTAGGCGTTTCATCAAGAACATTATTGAGAAACAAGTTGAAAAGCAATTATGTTTTTGAGTCCATTCCTTCCGAAAAAATACTTGAATTGGCAGAAGTTACTTCGTTGGGCAAAGATGTTTTTGATGCCGAAGAGCAATTTTACATGTGGCTCAATCTACCCAATTTTGCATTAGGAAATCTAAAGCCGTTTGAATTGCTCAAAGATTCTTATGGTAAAGAAATGGTGATGAATGAATTGCGTAAAATTGATTACGGTATTTTTGTGTAATGGAAGTGTATCGTCTGCAAAATAAAAAATATCCTCTTGATTTATCGGGTAAAGGTGCATCCATAACTGGTGCACGATGGAATTCAAAAGGAACAGAAATTATTTATACTGCTCAAAATAGAGCGTTAGCCATGGCAGAAGTTGCGGTTCATTTGACTATAGCAACTTTGCCCAGTGGTTTTTGTATGGTGACTGTTTTTATTCCGGATGATGTGTTGATTTTAAATTTCGACACTAATGCTTTGCCACGTGATTGGAATTTCTTTCCTGAAAATGCCGCTACACAAAAATGTGGAGATGAGCTAATCAAACAAAATAACTATGCGGTAATCAAAGTGCCGTCTGCAGTTGTGAAAGGAGAATTTAACTATTTATTGAATCCGTATCACCCCGATTTCGTCCGAATAAAAATTATTCATCAAGAAGATTTTCCTTTTGATAAGCGAATCTTTAAGTAATCTTTAACCATATTTCTTTGAAGTTTAATTACATTGCAACGATTTTAATACGGTACTATGCTTCAAGCAAAATCACTTACGTTTAGTTACAACAAAACTACTTTTTTTTCATTTCCATCAATTACATGCGATTCTTCTGAAGCACTTTTGATTACAGGAAATTCGGGAAAAGGGAAAACTACTTTACTGCATTTGTTAGCAGGATTACTTCGTCCTAAAAAAGGAGAAATACTGATTGATCAAATAGATATTTCTCAATTGTCTGAAAAGAATCTAGATCAATTCAGAGGTAAAAACATCGGACTCATTCTGCAACAATCCCATTTTATAGCTTCATTAACGGTTTTAGAAAATGTAGTGTTGGCGTCGTGGTTGGCATCAGGAAAAAAAGCAAGTGAAAAAGCTCTGCAATTATTAACCGATTTGGATTTACATTCACAAATTCACAAATTGCCATCGCAATTGAGTATCGGTCAACAGCAACGCGTTTCGATCGCCCGTGCGTTGATTAACGAGCCTACATTACTTTTGGCCGACGAACCAACTTCGAGTTTAGACGATGAAAATGCTATGAAAGTAGCCGATTTATTAGAAAAATTAGCTAAAAATTACAAGGCTTCATTGGTCATCGTAACCCATGACCAACGATTAAAAAATAAATTTGCTAACCAAATCCATCTCAATTAATATGATTGCAAAGTTAGCGTGGAAAAACCTTTGGTTCAAACCATTAAACACCGTTTTGAGTGTTATTTTATTGGCGTCGAGTGTGGCCATTATTACCGTTTTAATTCTCTTACAAAAGCAATTCGAAGAAAAATTTTCTAGTACGATTGACGGAGTTGATTTGGTTTTGGGCGCACAAGGAAGTCCGATGCAATTGATTCTATCGTCTGTTTACCACATCGATAATCCCACGGGAAATATTAGTTATGATTCGGCCAAAGTCTGGATGAATCATCCGTTTATTGAAAAAGCAATTCCGTTGGCTTTTGGCGACAACTACCGCGGATTTAAAATTTTGGGCACCAACGCCGATTATTTGGATAAATACAACACCAAAATTGCAAAAGGAAAAATATTTGAGACCAATTTTGAAGTCGTTGTGGGAAGTCAGATTGCTGCCAAATTAAACCTCAAATTAAACGATACGTTTCATGGTTCTCACGGCGATGCAGCCGAAGGAGAAGTGCACGACCAATACGATTATAAAGTCGTAGGAATTGCGGCGCCAACCGGCAAAGTAATCGATAATTTGATTTTGTGTACGATTCCGAGTGTGTGGCAAATGCACGGAAGTCATGCCGAGGAAAATCCGGCACACGGAGAAGAAGGTCATATTCACGAGGAAAACGAAGAAGTTCATAGCGAGGAAAATCCGGCTCACGGAGAAGAAGGTCACGTTCACGAAGAAGGTGAACACGTTCATACCGAAGCGTGTAATCACAATCACGAAAACGAGCATCACGAAGACATGACGTTAGACGAACCCAACATGGAAATCACTGCCGTTTTGTTAAAGTTTAGAAACAAAATGGGTATTGTAATGTGGCCGCGTATCATAGCACAAAACACCAAAATGCAAGCGGCATCGCCAGCTATTGAAATCAATCGATTGTTCAGTTTATTTGGAGTCGGATTAACAGCTTTGCAATACTTGGCGTATGCTATTATGTTGATTTCTGGGATATCTATTTTTATCGCGTTGTACAACCGTTTGAAAGAGCGAAAGTATGAATTTGCGCTGATGCGAATCAACGGTGCGAGCCGAATGCAATTACTTTCATTGATTTTGATTGAAAGTTTAATTTTGTGTGCGGTTGGATTCTTCTTTGGAACAATTTTTGGTAGATTTGCATTGGGATTCATCTCCAACACGGCGGAAGATGATTTTAAAATGTCGTTCAATCCGTTGGAAGTCGTTTGGGATAAAGAAGTGCCTTTGTTGGTAGCCACATTAATTGTTGGTTTACTTGCAGCTTTACTTCCCGCCATAAAAGCATATCAATTAAATATTTCAAAAACATTAGCTAATGCGTAAAATCCTATTCATATCGTTACTTGCTGTACTTTCTATTTCACTTTTTAGTTTTTCGACTTCTGATAACGCTCGTTTGAAAGAAGATATTTTTGTGGCAAAAGGTGATACTTTAACATGGAAATTACTCGGTGAAATTAAATACGAGAAGAAGAAGCACCCGAAATACGGAGAAGTGCAATTTCCTATTGTAAATGACAAAGTTAAAGCCAAAGGAAAAAAAAGAGTTTTCATTTCCGGATTTATTGTTCCGATTGACAGTAAAACATTTGCCATCAGTAAGAATGTTTTTGCGGCTTGTTTCTTTTGCGGAAAAGCCGGACCAGAGAGCATTGTTGGTTTGAAGTTTAGAGGAGCAACTCCGAAGTTAAAAACCGATCAATATGTAACCGTAGAAGGTTCGTTTCGATACAATGAAACCGACGCAGATGATTGGATTTACAATTTTGATGATGTTGTCATCGTAAAAGGAAATTAAATTGATGTTTGCTCATAAAATAAAAGACGTTTTTTTTGATTTAGACCACACCTTGTGGGATTTTGATAAAAACTCCGAATTGGCTTTTCATAAAATTTTCAAAGAGAACCATCCATCTATTGATGTGCGATTGTTTGTTGCAATTTATGCGCCTATTAATCAGGCGTGTTGGAAGTTGTATCAAGTGGATAAAATGTCGCACGAAGAATTGCGTTACCGACGGTTAAAAGATTCTTTTGATGCCATGAATTACACTATTTCTGACGAAGATATTCATCAAATGTCGGTTGATTACATCACTTATTTGCCCGAGAACAATATTTTGTTTGAAGGAGCACAAGAAGTTTTAGATTATTTAAATTCGAAGTATACGCTTCATATTATTACCAATGGTTTTGCTGAAGTTCAGTATAAGAAAATAACCAACTCTGGAATTTCAGATTATTTTACTACCATAACCAACTCAGAAATGGCAGGTGTCAAAAAACCACATCCTCAAATTTATCAACATGCTTTAACCGTTGCCAATGCATCCAAAGAATCGTCTGTTATGATAGGCGATTGCATTGATGCGGATGTAAGAGGTGCTTTAGAATTCGGAATTGAAGCCATTCATTTCAACCCAGAAAAAAAAGCAATATCTTTAACTACTCATTCTATTTCGAAATTGGTTGAATTAAAAAAATATTTATGATGAAAAAGATTTTTTTATTATTTATTATGTTAGTGTCTATTTCTTCTGGAGCACAAAGCGTGAATGACTATAAGTATGCTTTAGTTCCCGAAAAGTTTAGTATTTTCAAAAATAAGAATCAATATCGATTGAATACGTACACAAAGATGTATATGAAAAACTATGGTTTTGAAACGTATTACGATTCAGAAGTACAACCGTTTGATTTTTCAAATGTTAATTGCAACAAGGTGTATGTTGATTTGATTGAAAAGAACAATTTATTCATAACCAAAATAGCAGTAGTTTTAAAAGATTGTAGAGGAAATGTTTTGGCCACTTCTAAAATGGTTTCGACCAAAGAAAAAGATTTAGCTAAAGCTTATTCAAATCTTTTAAAAGAAGCTTTTGAGTCGTTTGCCGAATTGAAAGATTATAAATATAATGGTAAAGTGATGTCGGTTGCTGTTCCTGATACTACGAACAATACGGTTACTAACACAATTGGTATAGCGCAAGAAACGGTAGTCAGTACGCAAATCAATACAACCGATCAATTGTTTGCTCAACCCATTGCAAATGGCTATCAATTGGTCGATTCTGAGCCGAAAGTAGTTATGAAAATATACAAAACCTCTGCTAAAGATTTTTACACGGCAGTCAAAGGAGATTTGCAAGGCGATTTAGTTTCTAAAAATGGCGAGTGGTATTTTGAATACTACAAAAACGAGGTGTTGGTCTCTGAAAAAGTAAATGTAAAATTTTAGACGATTACGAACAGTTTAGTAATCATACTTGTCTTTCCAACGATTTTTTAAAAATTCCCGAGTTCCATTTTCCCTGGAATTACTTCCCGGATCATAGAATTTTGTTTCTTTAATTGCATCGGGTAAATATTCTTGCTCACTAAAATTATTAGCGTAATTATGTGAATATTGGTATTCGTCGCCGTAACCCAATTCTTTCATTAGCTTAGTAGGCGCGTTGCGTAAATGGATTGGAACAGGTAAATCACCAGTTTGCTTTACGATACTTTGAGCTTCGCCAATGGCCATATAACTGGCGTTACTTTTGGGAGAAGTTGCCAGATAAATGGCACACTGACTCAAGATAATTCGGCTTTCAGGATAACCAATAGTGGAAACCGCTTGAAAGGTATTATTTGCCATGATGAACGCTGTTGGATTGGCATTTCCGATGTCTTCACTTGATAAAATGAGCATACGTCGGGCGATGAATTTCACATCTTCACCACCTTCAATCATGCGGGCCAACCAATATACCGCACCATTTGGATCGCTTCCGCGGATGGATTTGATGAACGCCGAAACAATATCGTAATGCTGTTCTCCCGTTTTATCGTATAGCACCGTATTTTGTTGCACCAATTCCAATACTTTGTCGTTGGTGATGGTAATTTGACCTTCAGGGCTTGCGTTTACAACGAGTTCAAAAATATTTAATAGTTTGCGTCCGTCGCCACCCGAAAGTCGCAATAAGGCTTCTGATTCTTTGATTTTGATTTTTTTGGAAGAAATAAATTGGTCTTGCTGCATTGCTCTTTCTAAAAGCGACAACAAATCGTCTTTTGAAAAAGGATTCAACACATACACCTGACAACGTGACAATAATGCCGGAATTACTTCAAAACTCGGATTTTCAGTTGTAGCTCCGATTAACGTTACCCATCCTTTTTCGACTGCCGCCAACAATGAATCTTGCTGCGATTTGCTAAAACGATGAATTTCATCAATAAATAAAATCGGATTTTTAGCCGTAAATAATCCACCGCTTTGCTTGGCTTTTTCGATAACATCGCGGATGTCTTTTACGCCGCTATTGATGGCACTTAATTCATAAAAAGGTCGGTTGCTTTGCTTGGCGATGATTTGAGCTAGCGTAGTTTTTCCAGTTCCAGGCGAACCCCAAAAAATCATAGACGGGATTACGCCACGAGCAATTTGTTGGGTTAACGAACCGTTAGGTCCAACCAAATGCAGTTGACTGATGTATTCTTCTAATTTCTGCGGGCGAATGCGTTCGGCGAGTGGTGCTTCCATTTTAATGTGGCAATGTGAAATAATGTGGCAATGGTACAAATTTAAATATATTATATCGTTTTATAGACAATTATCAAATTATCTCATTCATCAATTGGCACATTGACTCATTGACACATTGTCTAATTAGTGTGACAAAATAGCATTAAAAAATAAATGGTTGTATTTTTGATAAAACTTTGATTCAACAACTACTATCTTGTTGGCAAGTTTCGTCAAGATTTTAGCGTTTCAACTTTATTACTATGTACAACGACCACAATCATTTTAAATTTTCACCCTCGACTTGGATTATTCCTACTTTTTTTATGATGGTGGTTTGGTCAGTATTTTACCTCGATAATTTATTCAATTGGCATTTGAATCAGCACGGAATTTTTCCACGTACGTTACTCGGATTACAAGGCGTTGTTTTTAGTCCATTTTTGCACGGAGATTTAAATCACATTTCCAACAATTCACTGCCTCTTTTTATTTTGACAACGGCTTTGATTTATTTTTACAGAGAAGTTTCACTGAAAGTTTTGGTGTATGGAGTTTTGCTATCGGGATTGATCACGTGGATTATTGGACGAACATCCTTTCATATTGGGGCGAGCGGATTGATTTATGTTTTGGTTTCGTTTATTTTCTTTAAAGGATTGATGACCAAATACTACCGATTGATGGCATTGTCAATGGCAGTTGTGGTGTTGTATGGCGGAATGATTTGGTATGTATTTCCCGATGTGGATCAGAAAATTTCGTGGGAAGGACATTTGGCTGGATTGATAACTGGTTTTGTATTCGCCGTTCGCTTTAAAACTCCAGATTATGTTAAAGATCTACAATACGAGTGGGAAAAGCCCGGTTTTAATCCGCTTGACGATGCGTTTATGAAACGATTTGATGAGCATGGGAATTTTGTAAATCCACCAAAACCTGAAGAAATCACGGTAGAATATGAAGAAATTCTATCCGAAACGCCTCGTTATTTTTATACGTTTAAAGAAAATAGGGAAGAAGATAAATAATTTTTAACAAAGGGTTGTGTAGCTTCCATCATTGTGAAACATTTCTCCATTAATAGTTTTTTGAATCGCCTTGTAGACTCCAATATATCTTTCAATAGTCTGTGAATCTACTTCTACAGTTATTCCAGTTATTTCAATATCATCATAAGATTCTTTGCCGTATTTTCTAAGTTCTTGCCTAGAGAAAGAAGCAATATTTTTTAGATGATTATCAGATAAATAATTTTTGAAATCGTTGAAAGTATTTGCAACAATAGTTTCTATACAATCATTTATAATAATCTTATTTGATTCATTTCTCATTATTTCCTTAAAACTAATTCCACAGTGGAGAGGAATTTCTAATACAAAGGCAGTGTCAATAAGTTCAATTTTAAATTCTTTTAACTCTTCTCTTAAATTTTCTAACTTATTTAATTCTTCATATAAAAAGAAGCAGAAAGAAGTCAGAAAAAAATTTTTCATAACCAATCTATGAATTCCAAATTCTATTGCACTTTCGGTACTCATTTATTCTATTGTCTCTGTCTAACAGCCTCATATAAAAATGCGCCACACGCTACCGATACATTTAGTGAGCCAATGGTTCCGAACATCGGCAATTTAGCTTTGGCATCTACAATTTTCAAAACAGATGGATTGATACCACGGTCTTCACTTCCCATGATGATGGCGATGGGTTCGTTGAGTGCAATATCGTAAATGTTGTCTTCTGTTTTTTCGGTGGCGGCAACGGTTTTGATTCCGCTTCCCTGAAGATAAAAAATGGCATCTTTGATGTGATCAACTTTGCAAATGGGCACGTTAAACACCGCTCCAGCCGAAGTTTTTACGGTATCGCCATTTACGGGAGCCGAACCTGTTTTTTGTACAATGATTCCGTCTACACCGGTACATTCTGCTGTTCGGATGATGGCACCAAAATTTCTAGCGTCACTCAACTGATCTAAAATTAAAAACAAAGGCATTTTACCACTTTCGACCACTCCGTCAACCAACGTTTCAAGTTTTACAAACGAGATGGGAGCAATGGTTGCGACGGCGCCTTGGTGGTTATTAGGTGTTAATCGGTTTAATTTTTCTACGGGAACGTACGAGAAATTGATGCTGTTTTTTTTCAAAACTTTGATCAATTCCTGCATCAATTCGCCTTGAGCATCGCTTTGAAGAAATACTTTGTCGATTTCTTTTTTAGCGTTAATGGCTTCGATGATGGCTCTAATTCCGAATATTTGATTTTCTTTTTCCATGGCGCAAAGGTATAAAAAAACCGCTACTTTATGGGTAGCGGTTGTATGGAATAGTTGTAAAGGATTACTTTAATTTTTTTCCTCTGCTACTTTTGATGTTTTTGGAATGTCTTCCTTGGAAAACAGTATCGCCATTTGCATCGGTTATGGTGTAGGTTGTACCTGCTTTTACGATGGTATATTCAACACCAGCATTCGGATTTCCATCATCTAAACCACCATCTTGCATTGGGAAGAATGATGATAAATCATACGATTCATTGAATGCAGTTCCAGGTTTAATAAAAGTGATTGTTGCCGGAATGTTAATGTTTTCTGAATAACCTGCAGTAGTCCACAAACTTGCAAAAAGAGTGTACGTTCCATCGGCTAGGGTAGCTGTTTCAAGAATTAAGCTTTCTGGACAATTAGAATAACTAAAGTCTAATAAATCGCCGTTTGAATCGTATAATTCTAAGTCTAAATCCAATTCGCAATTGTCAATTTCTTCACCTCCAGAAGTAAAGGTTCCACTCCAATTGAAGCGAACATTTAAATCGTTTGTTGCAGAGTTGTTGATGGTTACAGTGTAATATAATTCGTCTACCGTACCAAGAAGTGTTCTGTTTGAAACTACTTTTAGTTTTAATGTTTCGGGTTGTTCACCCAAATCATCAAAAATGGTAGCAATGTTTACATCGTATTCAGTGGTGTAGGCTGGAATCTCGAAAATATATCCAACCGGTCCGCCGTTTTCTTCAATTGCCACACATCCAGGATCATTACTTCTACAACCTGGAATCACATAATCGTCTTGATCGGTTGCATTACTTTCATCATTTAAAATCACCAAACGGTATTGAATCGGTTCGTTGATGGCTTTGTTCAATTTGAATTTTAGCACAGCATCATTTCCTTCCGAAACAGTAACAGAAGTTGGCCCATTTGCTGTAAGAACTGGTTTTTCTTTTTTACCCAAATCTTCAACATCATCATTACAGGCAATAAACACGATCGTTAACGACAGAATTGCAAGAATGGAATATTTATAATTTATTAATCGTTTCATAAATTTAATTTTAAAGTTTAGTGTAGACAGCTCTAAATTGTCTGTCTCCAGCTGCGAAAGTAATGGTGTAATTCATGGTAATGGAAACCACGTTTCCAGATTCGATATCTAATGTTACTTGATTGATTTCATTTGGATTTCCGAAAACAAGATTAGAGAAAAAGTCACCTAAAAATTGCTCTTCTATTACAATAGATTGACAAACATCTTTGAAAATGAATCCATTTCTTGGCGCGCCATCTAGTATTAAATCATCGTACGGTCCGGTTGTAGAAGTTTCATAAACTCCCAACGCCAATTCGGTAATTACTTCATTTGGAAACGTGTAAACCGCACTATTGTCAATTCGAGTTACCGAAAGCGCGTACGTTCCAGCTAAATCGGAAGCACATTTTGCAATGGTAATGGTAATTGATTTTTTTGCGTCAGAAATCAGAGCATTTCCAGTACTAACTTGCGTTAAATTAATAACTATCGTCTTAGGAACATTTCCTGGTAAAACCGCTGGATTTACGGTTATAGGCAATTGGACAAAATCAGATCCAGCCGGAATCGTTAATGCAGCTGTTGTGTTAATTGTATATTCGGTACCTGCAATTGCAGTACTTGATGGATCAACAGAAATGGTCACGCTGATGTTTTCCGACGAAGTTGTTCCGTTACTTCCACCAATTAAATTGATGGGTTCTGATATAACCACAGGATCAACATCGTTATCGGTATAAATGTACGAACCTTGAGTATTTTTAAATCCTACGATGTGTGAACCCGATCCAAAATCTTCTTCATCATCTTTAACACAAGATGTGATTACTAGTACAGATACTAGTGATAGTAATATTATTTTTAATTTTTTCATAACTAATTTTATTGGTTCCAAAATATTCTACTTGTAAAAGCTTGTGACTCATTTTGCGGAGGTACATTTGCCGTATTTCCGGCAATTTCTGAACTTGGATACAGTAATCGAACTGGTCGTAAACTTCCTGGCGCTACTGTAGATAATGGCACATGACTTGGGAAACCAGTTCGTGTGTTTTCAATCCACGTTTCTCCACCGTTTATTCCGTTTAAGGCAATCCATTTCTGGTTGATAATCGCTTCAATTTCGTTTCCAGTTGAAGCATTCCATCCTACTAAATTAATAGCTTGGTTGTAATAAGAAGTAGCTTGTGCGGTAGTTAATCCTAATAATTTATAAGATTCAGTGATAGCACTTTCGTATAGATCTTTGGCTGATCCACTTAAATAACCTCTTTGTACTGCTTCTGCTTGAAGCAATAAGCTTTCAGCAGCTGTGAAAACAAGACCGTCTTGAGCCGAATTCATCAATAAACCAGGGCCAACATGCGATACAGGATAGTTGGTAGACGTATTTAAAACATCACCTTGTTGATGACCATCATACGTTCCAGGACCAGCCGCTGTTGCAGAGTAAATTCTTCCAATTCTAGTATCGTTGGTGCCTAATAAATAATTGACAGTGTATTTAGTTGCGCCAGTAGATGCCCAATTGTTTTTGAATCCCTCGTTAGTAGTCAAAAACATAGCTGCAAATCCGTTTTGTTGATTGGCGGTTGCATTGTAACCTGGGTTTATTTTTACGTTGTCATTCGGACCTAAAAACTGAGCGCCACTACTTTGCAAAGCAGCCATTTGAGCAGCGATATAACCTGAAGATGCACTTCTTTCAGATTCTCTCAAAAGAATTCTTAACTTCAGAGTGTTCGCAAATTTTTTCCACATATTCATATCACCATTTAACATCACATCGTTTGCTCCAGGGTTTAATGAACCCGGACTTGGATTGTCAATTAAGGCGATGGCTTGGTCGATTTGCACAATTAAATCACGGTAAATGGTCAAATCATCATCGTAACGCGGAGTAAGGTTTTCACCTCTTAAATGTGCTTCAGAATAAGGAATGTCACCGTACATATCCACTAAATATTGAAAATAGAACGATTTCAATATTTTAGCAATGGCAACATAATTGTCATATCCTGGTCGTTCAGTTTTTTGGATGAAGGTATAGTTTGATGTTCTTAAATAAAGATTTTCAAAAATTCCTGCATAGAAATCTGAGGTTACGTTATACGTGTGTTCATTAAAGTAATAACTTGAGTTGGATGCACCTACATCTCTCGTCCAGTTATTCATCATTAAATTACCCAATTGATTCATGTTGTCACGAACAATAGTAGGGAATTCAGAGTCAACATATCCAGCTAATACATTGTAGGTGTACACTTGAGTAGCTGCTAAAACAATTTCAGGATTTACAATTTCTGCCGATGGATTATTTGGGTCTTCATTGACGTCCAAATAATTATCACATGAAATGGTAGAGGTTACTACTAACCCACAAATCATAAGATTTTTAACTATATTTTTCATTTTCATTTTTTTTAAAAAGTAACATTAATATTGAACCCGTATGTTCTTGTTGGAGGCGCTTGAGCTCCAGTGCTTAAACCTACGTTATTTCCAGTGGTAAAAGAGAATTCAGGATCGGTATAGTTTCTGTTTTCTTTCGGTAAAACCATAAATACGTTTCTTGCATTTAAACCAACAGATATTCCGTCAAAGAACGTATTTTTTAAGGTCTTTGGTGCGAATGTGTACAACAATGCAATTTCTCTACACTTAAATGCGGTAGCATCCAATACAAAATTCTCGTCAATTTCTCTGTAAATTCCGGTATAATAATCTTGACCACCCGAAGTAGTTACTGAGTTATTAGGAGTGTAAACACCCGGAGAAGTTTCAATAACCGAATTTGGGAAAATGAATGGATCTCTTCCGTTTTGAGCGGTTACGATATCCGAACCATTTTGAATTAATCCGTCTTTCACACCTGCGTAGAAAACGTGACCCGTTCTATAGTCGAATACGGTCGTTAATTTTAGGTTTTTGTATCGGATTGAATTGGTTAGACCTAAAATATAATCGGGAGTGGTTGTTCCTAATTTTACATTAGTAGCTTTTAACGGATCGCCTGTTGCGGCATCTATAACAATGTTTCCATTATCATCTCTTTGGTATCCTGTACCCACGATCATTGGGAATTGTTCGCCTGCAATGGCAGCAATTCCGGCAGTGCCAATATAATCACCAATAGCAAGTTGATTTGAATTATCCGTTACTTTAGTTACTTCTGTTTTAGGAGCACTGTATCCAATTCTGAAGTCCCAAGTAAAGTTTTCTGATTTGAAAGGAGTGATTCCTAAATCTAATTCCAATCCTTGTGAAACCGTTTCTCCAATATTAATTGTAGCAACGTTTGCTCCAGAAGTGGTAGAGGAAGAGGTTGGTAGAATTTGATCTTTATTATCTGAATAATAATAACCTAGATCAAAAGTGATTCGTTTTTTGAAGAATTCTAAATTTAAATTAAATTCTCGTGAAAGATTGAATTCATTTCTAAGATCTTTATCGGCTATTTCTGTGTTTTGAGCAAATGAATTAATAGACGAGTATGGAAATCCTGCGGTACCCGCACTTATGAAACGGTCATTAATATCATACGGATCCACAATTGCATTTCCAACTTTTACATAACTCGCAGATAATTTAGCATACGTTAAAACATCACCGCCAAAATTTTCAAAGGCTTTAGTTGGGATAAATGAAACTCCGACGCTGGGGTAATTGAACGAATTATTATCAACGGATAAAACAGAGGTCCAATCATTTCTAGCCGTTAAGTTTAAGAATAAGAAATCTTTGTATCCGAAATCTATATTAGCAAATAAAGCAAATGTTCTTCCTTGTGTTTTAAATTCGTTAGGATCAGTATTACCGGTTACATTATCGATGTTGTAAAGTCCTGGAATTACTAATTTTTCTCCTTTCACAGATAACGAGTTCAATTCGGAATTGGTAACGTTATTACCCACATTGGCTTTAAACGAGAGGTTGTCCGTTAGTTGGTAATCGAAGTTGATCAACAAATCTGCGTACAATCTACGTGTATTTAGATTTCCCACTTCATACGAGGAAACATAGTCAAAGGGTGAACCCCAATACACGACTTCTGTTACGTATCCGTTGAAAAATTCGGCACGGTTAAACGAAGTGGTAGTAAATCCAGCTCGATAGGTTACGTCAATGTTTTTATTGAATTTATAGTTTAAATCGATAACTCCATCAAAAGCTTGACCTTTGTTTGAAATACGTTCGTTTTCTAGTTTCCAGTACGGACTCAATTCCCAATACGTCCAATGGGTTGCATTGTTAGGATTACTAAACATTTCTACCGGAACGTTAACTGGAACTTGTACTAAAGCTCCGTAGACAGAACCTTCAACTCCACCAGCGGTATTTTGATTGGTAGTAGTATAGGTCATGTTTCCGTTTAAACTCCATTTTCCAGCTGTTTTTCCAGCACTCAAATAAAAGTTGTTTTTGGTGAATTTATCTCCTGGAATCGTTCCTTCTGTTTTTTGATTTCCTAAAGAGAAATTAATATATCCATCTTGATCTCCAGAAGAAATAGCTATGGAGTTCAGCAGCGTTGTACCTTCAGTAAAGAAAGGCTTGTAATTGTCTTTTATGAATGAGTACGGCAACATCATTTGCTCTAGACCTGTTGGTTGAAGTGAACCATCCAATTCTGCACCCCAGTTAGTGTTTTCTGTAAAATCTTGCGCACCTTGATATCCTTGTCCAAATCGGCTTTGCAATTTAGGAAACATAGAAATTTCTTCTACAGTGTACGTGGTGTTGAGCGCAATTTTGAATTTCTCATTGTTTTTATTTCCTTTTTTAGTGGTAACAATAATCGCACCATTAGCACCAAGCGAACCATATAAAGCAGCTCCGTTAGATCCTTTTAGCACGTTGATGGATTCAATAACTTCTGGATTTAAATTGGCTAAAGCGGTTCCTGTTGAAATTACCCCATTGATTACAATTAAGGCTTCGTTATTTCCACCAATGGATCTAAAACCTCTCAATTGAATTCTAGTATCGGGATTCACTCCATTGTTGATGGTGTTGATTTGCAAACCAGAAACTTTTCCAACTAAACCTACTGCAGCATTGGTAGCTTTAGCCTGATTTAACTCATCTGATTTTACCAATTGAGTAGCAGTGGTTATTTCATCAGGTTTTCTTTTAATTCCTAATGCAGTTACAACAACTCCTTCTAATTCTATGGAGCCGTCTTTCATTACCACATTAATTGTTGCGTTTTTGGCTACAATTTCTTGTTTTTCCATTCCTAAAAAAGTAAATACAAGCACTTGGTTTGGGCTCGCTTTTAAGGAATAATTTCCGTCCATGTCAGATTGAACTCCAGTTGTTGATCCTTTGATAAGGATATTTACCCCAGGTAGAGGTAAACCAGTGTTGTCTGTAACGGTTCCAGAGACAACCCTGTCTTGCGCAAAAATGAATTGCACAAAGAACACCATGGTGAGTGTTAGAAATAAATTAATCTTTGTTTTCATTATTTAATGGTTTGAATTAGTTATAACAAAAATCATAAAAAAATCCCAATAAACATTAGAAATCATGAAAAAAAATCAAATTTTTATGAAAGATTTAAAAGAAACTTTTAAAACTAATGTGAATAATTGAATTTGATAATTTTACAATTTGTTTATTATCAATACCATTAGCATAAATAAAATTCAAAAGGCCATTGTTGGTAAGTAAACCAAAACCCAATCCAAATCCGAGTGGTTTATTGGTTAAATTAGTAGTACTATCTTTAAAATATCCATAATCAATAATGCTGTGCGCGTATAAGTTAGGTGAAAACTTGTAGCGATATTCTGAAATCAGTACTGTAACTTGATTGCCCTGCAGGCTATTTTCTCTGAAACCCCGAATCGATTTTATACCGCCAAAGCGAAACAATTCATTGGTTAAATAGGTTTCGCTTTGCAAAAAGTAATTTTGCGACGAAAGAAACAAACTGTTTTTAGCGTTGAATTCAAAAATGTGATTCACATTCAGTTGGCCTAAAAATTGCGAGTTGGAACTGAATTTCGAATCGCGTTTGCCCATGCCTAATTTGAGGAAAAAAAACGACTTCTCTGGGAAAAGAAAATCATCCGTTAGATTCACATGTTCAAAGCTAGTTGTGATAAAGTTATTGGTAAAGTCATTCAGCAATGCCGTGTTAGAGTTTTTGATGTCACTCGATTCTACACTTTGATACCCGACAAATACTTTGCTTTTATTATTTAAGTAATATCCTAAGTCGAGATCGGTTTTCGAATTTTGAAACGTACTGTCTTGTTTAAAGATGTTGAGTTGTACTTTCAATCCTAAAGGCGATTTAAATATAAACGGCAATTCAACTCCCAAATTAAAATTGGTTTGATCTTTCCCGTCGCTCCGCCATTGGACCGAAAATTGGTCGCCCGAATTTAAAATATTACTCAGATTTAAATCGACATAGCCATTTAACACTAGTTTTTCATCCGAATTGGAAAACCCTAAAAATCCGTCAAAAGAGTTGTTTTTTTTCTTTTCTACGTAAACATATATTTTGGTCGAATCGGGACTGAATAATATCTCAGGGTATTTGATTTGTTTGATGAAACGAATACTCTTAAAATCGTTGCTAATTTTTTCTAAACTTTCTTGATTGAAGATTTTTTTAGTGTACTTTCTGTTGATGTTCTTTTTGTATCCCACCGGAAATTTATCATAGCCATTGATTACAATCTCATTGATGATGCGCTTCTGATCCAACTCGATGTCTAAATTCGCTACCAAAATATCGTTTTGTGTGGAAATGTCTTTCAAGCGTACTTTCGAAATCGAATAGCCTTTGCTTTCGATTTTTTTGATGGTGCTATTTAGAAATTCCTCGGTTTTTGAAAATTCCATTTTTAAGGTGTCGGGTTCATTTTCAAAAAAGCTTTTGTTTTTTGCGCCTACATATACATGAGTAAATTTTGTTTTTCTTCCAAAAATGAATGAGTAATTGTATGTAGAGTCATTTGTTTTTAAGGGTTCACTTACCTTGCTTTCTACATAGCCCAACTTCTGAATTTTTTCAGCAATAGAAGTGACTTCTTCCGTGATTTTTAATGAACTACTTAATTGGGTTGCATAGCCTAAAGAATCAATCAATTTGGTTTCGTTTTCAGTTGCTCCGGTTAACTTCAAATAGAAATTTTGTCCCAAACTTGTAAGACACATAAATAAGAAGAATAGACTGAAAATAATTTTCATTTTTTGAAGCGAATGGCTCGGGCTTTATCAGTAATCGCAGTTCCTGCTTTTCGCTCTTGTCCCGATTCAAATCGGGACGCCGCTGCAACCTGCCTGCCGGTAGGCAAGTCAGGGCTAGGCTGTAATCTCGATTACTGTTTGTTGTCGTTGTAAAAATAACGCAAATAGAATCAATTTAATATATTTTTTAATTGCAAAAAAAACCGAGTCAAAAGCGATAGAGTGAACCCGCTTTCTTTTTAAAACATAAAGGAATGAACGACGATTCTATATCTCTTTAAAAGACAAATCATTAGTTAGGGCAAAAATTAATTAATTATGATTTTTTTTATTGAAAAAAAGTACTACATTTGCAACCCCTAAAAAAGCGGGATTTAATAAAATAAAGAAATTTTAGTATTTAATTATGCCAACAATTCAACAATTAGTAAGAACAGGAAGAACTCAGATCACTAAGAAGAGTAAATCGGTTGCTTTAGATTCTTGTCCTCAAAGAAGAGGTGTTTGTACGCGTGTTTACACTACTACTCCAAAAAAACCAAACTCTGCAATGCGTAAAGTTGCGCGTGTACGTTTGACTAATGGAAATGAAGTAAATGCCTACATCCCTGGAGAAGGACACAATCTACAAGAGCACTCGATAGTATTAGTGCGAGGCGGAAGGGTTAAAGATTTACCAGGAGTTAGATACCACATTGTGCGTGGTGCACTTGATACCTCAGGTGTAGCAGGAAGAACACAAAGAAGATCTAAATACGGTGCTAAACGCCCAAAAGAAGCTAAAAAGTAATTTTAAAAACTTTTAAAGAAAAGACATGAGAAAAAGAGCGGCAAAGAAAAGACCACTTTTACCAGATCCAAAATTTAACGATCAGTTAGTAACACGTTTTGTAAACAACTTAATGTGGGATGGTAAGAAATCGACAGCTTTTAAAGTATTTTATGATGCTTTAGAGATTGTAGAGAACAAAAAGAATAATGATGAAAAGTCATCATTAGAAGTATGGAAAGATGCGTTGACCAACGTTATGCCTCACGTAGAAGTACGTAGCCGTAGAGTAGGTGGAGCTACCTTCCAAATTCCAATGCAAATTCGTCCAGATAGAAAAATTTCTATGGCGATGAAATGGATGATCCTTTATGCAAGAAGAAGAAACGAAAAATCAATGGCTGCCAAATTAGCGGGTGAAGTTTTAGCTGCGGCTAAAGAAGAAGGCGCTGCGGTTAAGAAAAGAATGGATACTCACAAAATGGCAGATGCTAATAAAGCATTCTCTCACTTTAGATTTTAATTCATAAGAAATGGCTAGAGATTTAAAATTCACAAGAAATATTGGTATTGCAGCTCACATTGATGCTGGAAAAACGACCACTACAGAACGTATATTATTCTACACAGGAAAATCACACAAAATTGGTGAAGTGCATGATGGTGCTGCAACAATGGACTGGATGGCACAAGAGCAAGAAAGAGGTATTACTATTACTTCTGCTGCTACAACTTGTGAATGGAGTTTTCCAACAGAACAAGGTAAGCCATTACCGACTTCTCAAGATTATCACTTTAATATTATTGATACTCCAGGACACGTTGACTTTACCGTTGAGGTAAATCGTTCGTTACGTGTATTGGATGGTTTAGTATTCTTGTTTAGTGCGGTTGATGGTGTTGAACCACAATCAGAAACGAACTGGAGGTTAGCGGATCAATATAGAGTTCCACGTATGGGATTCGTAAACAAAATGGACCGTCAAGGTTCTAACTTCTTAATGGTTTGTCAACAAGTTAGAGACATGTTAAAATCTAACGCGGTTGCGATTACTTTGCCAATTGGTGAAGAAAACGACTTTAAAGGAGTAGTTGATTTAGTGAAAAACCAAGCTATTGTATGGCATGATGAAACATTAGGAGCAACTTTTGATATTGTTGATATTCCTGCTGATATGTTAGCTGAAGTTAAAGAATACAGAGATATTCTTATTGAAGCTGTGGCTGATTATGATGAGAACTTGCTTGATAAATACATGGAAGATCCAGATTCTATCACGGAAGACGAAATCAACGTTGCCTTAAGAGCAGCTACTATGGACATGGCTATCATCCCAATGATTGCTGGTTCTTCATTTAAAAACAAAGGTGTTCAATTTATGTTGGATGCTGTATGTAAATATTTACCATCTCCTTTGGATAAAGAAGGTATCGTAGGAATTCATCCTGACGATGCTGATTTATTAGAAGAAGATCAAACTAAAATCTTACGTCGTCCTGATGTAAAAGAGCCGTTTGCTGCTCTAGCATTTAAAATTGCTACCGATCCTTATGTGGGTCGTTTGGCTTTCTTCCGTGCGTATTCAGGTCGTTTAGATGCTGGTTCATACATCTTGAACACACGTTCAGGAAACAAAGAAAGAATTTCTCGTATCTACCAAATGCACGCGAACAAGCAAAACCCAATCGATTATATCGAAGCAGGTGATATTGGAGCAGCAGTTGGATTTAAAGATATTAAGACTGGAGATACAATGTGTGACGAAAAACACCCAATCATTCTTGAGTCAATGAAATTCCCTGCGCCGGTAATTGGTATCGCTATCGAGCCAAAAACTAAAGCTGACGTGGATAAAATGGGTATGGCTTTGGCTAAATTAGCTGAAGAAGATCCAACGTTTACGGTAAGAACTGACGAGGCTTCAGGTCAGACGATTATTTCAGGAATGGGTGAGTTACACTTAGATATTCTTGTAGATCGTATGAAACGTGAATTCAAAGTTGAAGTAAACCAAGGTGAGCCTCAAGTTGAATACAAAGAAGCTTTTACAAAATCTGCTCAACACAGAGAAACGTACAAAAAACAATCTGGAGGTCGTGGTAAATTCGGTGATATCGTATTTGTTCTTGAGCCTGCTGATGAAGTGGACGGAAAAACTCCAGTTGGATTGCAGTTTATAAATGCAGTAAAAGGTGGTAACGTTCCTAAAGAATATATTCCTTCTGTTGAAAAAGGTTTCCGTGAAGCTATGAAAATGGGTCCATTAGCTGGATACCAAGTAGATAGTTTGAAAGTAACTTTGTTGGACGGATCTTTTCACCCTGTAGATTCTGATGCTCTTTCTTTCGAGTTGGCGGCAAGAATGGGTTATAGAGAAGTGGCAAAAGCTGCTGGAGCTGTTATTCTTGAGCCAATCATGAAAATGGAAGTGATTACACCAGAAGAAAACATGGGAGATATCGTAGGTGATATTAACCGTCGTAGAGGTCAGGTTAATGACATGGGCGACAGAAATGGAGCTAAAACCATTAAAGCAAACGTGCCTTTATCTGAAATGTTCGGTTATGTAACCACATTAAGAACACTTTCATCAGGTAGAGCAACTTCTACAATGGAATTTTCACATTACGAACAAACTCCTTCAAATATTTCTGAAGAAGTAATCAAAAAAGCAAAAGGTAACGCTTAATTTTTAACAAGATGAGTCAAAAAATTAGAATAAAATTAAAGTCTTACGATCACATGTTGGTGGATAAATCTGCTGAAAAGATTGTAAAAACTGTAAAAAGTACAGGCGCAGTAGTAACTGGTCCAATTCCGTTACCTACTCACAAAAAGATTTTTACCGTATTACGTTCTCCGCACGTTAACAAAAAATCAAGAGAGCAATTTGAAGTGAGTTCTTACAAGAGATTGTTAGATATCTACAGTTCTTCTTCAAAAACAATTGATGCTCTTATGAAATTAGAGTTACCAAGTGGTGTAGAAGTAGAAATTAAAGTTTAAGTAAACACTACATAGAAACAGAGTAATAAGTATCAAGATCCGTCTTGATACTTAGTGCTTTAATCTGGTAGAACATTTTTTAATAATCAATAAATAATAATTATGTCTGGGTTAATTGGAAGAAAAATCGGCATGACCAGTATTTTCGATGAGAACGGGAAAAACATTCCTTGTACAGTAATCGAAGCTGGACCTTGTGTCGTTACCCAAGTCAGAACCAATGAGGTTGACGGGTATGAAGCTCTTCAGCTTGGTTTCGATGACAAAACAGAAAAACATGCTACAAAAGCTGACTTAGGTCACTTTAAAAAAGCTGGTACCTCTGCTAAGAAAAAAGTCGTTGAATTCCAAGGGTTTGAAGAAAGTTACAAATTAGGTGATAACATCACAGTTGACGTATTCAGCGAAGGTGAGTTCGTAGACATCCAAGGAGTATCAAAAGGTAAAGGTTTTCAAGGTGTTGTAAAACGTCACGGTTTTGGTGGTGTTGGACAAGCAACACACGGTCAACACAACCGTTTGAGAGCGCCAGGATCTGTAGGAGCATCTTCTTATCCATCTAGAGTATTCAAAGGAATGCGTATGGCTGGAAGAATGGGAGGCGAAAATGTTAAAGTACAAAATCTTAGAGTTTTGAAAGTAGTTTCTGAAAAGAACTTACTTGTGGTTAAAGGAGCAATTCCTGGACACAAAAACTCTTACGTAATCATTCAAAGGTAATGGAAGTAAAAGTTTTAGATATCAACGGAAAAGAAACTGGGAGAAAAGTTCAACTTTCAGATTCAGTATTTGGTATAGAGCCAAATAATCACGCAGTGTACCTTGATGTTAAGCAATACTTAGCAAATCAAAGACAAGGAACTCACAAAGCTAAAGAAAGAGCTGAAGTTGCTGGTAGTACACGTAAGATTAAAAAACAAAAAGGTACAGGTACGGCCCGTGCGGGTAGTGCTAAAAACCCTTTGTTTAAAGGTGGAGGTACTGTTTTCGGTCCAAGACCAAGAAGTTACTCTTTTAAATTGAATAAAGGTTTGAAACGTTTGGCTAGAAAATCTGCCTTTTCGTTAAAAGCAAAAGAAAGCAATTTAATCGTAGTAGAAGATTTCAATTTTGAAACTCCAAACACAAAAAAATTCATTTCTTTTTTAAGTGCTTTAGGATTAGAAAATAAAAAATCTCTAATAGTGTTGGGTGATTCAAATAAAAATGTATATTTGTCGTCACGCAATTTGAAAGCTTCTAACGTGGTAACTAACTCAGAATTAAGCACTTACGCAATTTTAAACGCGAATAATTTAGTGCTTTTAGAGGGTTCTTTAGAAGGAATTGAAGAAAATTTAAGCAAGTAATAGGCCATGAGTATCATAATAAAACCTATAATTACGGAAAAAATAACCAAAGAAAGTGAAATTTCAAATCGCTTTGGTTTCGTTGTAGATAGAAAAGCAAACAAAATACAAATTAAGAAAGCTATCGAAGCTACTTACGGAGTAAATATTGTTGCAATCAACACTATGAACGTACGACCAGATCGCTCTACAAAATACACTAAAAGTGGTTTAATCAGTGGAAAGACAGCTGCTTATAAAAAAGCAATTGTACAAGTACAAGATGGAGAAACAATCGATTTTTACAACAATATCTAGAAGAATAAGATGTCAGTAAGAAAATTAAAACCTATTACCCCGGGTCAGCGATTTAGAGTTGTTAATGGTTTTGACGCCATTACAACTGATAAGCCGGAGCGTTCATTGATCGCACCGAAAAATAACTCAGGAGGTAGAAATAGTCAAGGAAAAATGACCATGCGTTATACAGGCGGTGGTCACAAACAAAAGTATCGTATCATTGATTTTAAAAGATCTAAAGTGGGAATTCCTGCTACAGTTAAATCAATCGAGTACGATCCAAACAGAACTGCCTTTATCGCATTACTTTGGTATGCCGATGGAGAAAAAACGTACATCATTGCTCAAAATGGTTTACAAGTAGGTCAGAAAGTTGAATCAGGAGAAAACGCAACCCCAGAAATTGGAAACACTTTGCCATTGAGCAAAATTCCTTTGGGAACTGTAATTTCTTGTATCGAACTAAGACCTGGCCAAGGTGCTACTATCGCTAGAAGTGCTGGTACTTTTGCTCAATTAATGGCGAGAGACGGAAAATACGCAACTATTAAAATGCCATCAGGAGAAACAAGATTGATCTTGTTGACTTGTACAGCTACTATTGGTGCAGTTTCCAATTCAGATCATCAATTGATTGTATCAGGAAAAGCGGGTAGAACTAGATGGTTAGGAAGAAGACCAAGAACAAGACCAGTTGCAATGAACCCTGTTGATCACCCAATGGGTGGTGGAGAAGGTCGTTCTTCAGGAGGTCATCCACGCTCTAGAAAAGGTCTTCCTGCAAAAGGGTATAGAACTCGTTCTAAAGTAAACCCGAGTAATAAGTATATTGTTGAACGCAGAAAGAAATAATTAGATAGACATGGCACGTTCATTAAAAAAAGGACCTTTTGTTCACTATAAATTAGATAAGAAAGTTCAGGATAATATCGCTGGAGGAAATAAAGGAGTTGTTAAGACATGGTCTAGAGCTTCAATGATTACTCCCGATTTCGTTGGACAAACTATCGCAGTTCACAACGGTCGTCAGTTTGTACCTGTTTACGTAACAGAAAACATGGTAGGTCATAAATTAGGAGAATTTTCACCAACACGATCATTTAGAGGTCACGCTGGAGCAAAAAATAAAGGTAAAAAATAAGAAGCAATGGGAGTTCGTAAAAGAGAAACAGCAGATGCGAGAAAAGAGGCTAATAAGTCTATAGCTTTCGCGAAATTGAATAACTGCCCTACTTCACCTAGAAAAATGCGCTTAGTAGCGGACTTGGTAAGAGGTCAGAAAGTGGAAAGAGCTTTAAATATATTAAGATTTAGCTCAAAAGAAGCTTCACGTAAATTAGAGAAACTATTATTGTCTGCCATCAACAATTGGGAGCAAAAAAATAGCGAAGGTAATGTAGCTGAAGCAGGCTTATTCGTAAAAACAATCACTGTAGATGGTGGAATGATGTTGAAAAGACTTCGTCCAGCTCCACAAGGAAGAGCACACAGAATTAGAAAACGTTCTAATCACGTTACAATCGTGTTAGGACAAGTAGATAACACACAAAGCAATTAATTAAGATGGGACAAAAGACAAATCCAATAGGAAACAGACTTGGTATCATCAGAGGATGGGATTCAAACTGGTATGGTGGAAATGATTATGGTGATAAAATCGCCGAAGATTATAAAATCAGAAAGTACATTCATGCTCGTTTATCAAAAGCTAGTGTATCAAAAGTAATCATCGAGAGAACTTTGAAACTTGTAACCGTTACTATCACTACTGCAAGACCTGGTATCATTATCGGAAAAGGCGGACAAGAGGTAGACAAGTTGAAAGAAGAACTTAAGAAAATTACAGACAAAGAAGTTCAAATCAACATCTTTGAAATCAAAAGACCTGAGCTAGATGCTTATTTAGTTGCAACAAGCATTGCTCGTCAAATTGAAAGCCGTATTTCTTACAGAAGAGCTATTAAAATGGCTATTGCAGCAGCAATGCGTATGAATGCTGAAGGAATGAAAGTTTTAATTTCTGGTCGTTTGAATGGTGCTGAAATGGCACGTTCAGAAGGTTTTAAAGAAGGAAGAATTCCTTTGTCAACTTTCAGAGCCGATATTGATTATGCATTAGGTGAGGCGCATACTACTTATGGTAGAATGGGAATCAAAGTGTGGATCATGAAAGGTGAAGTATACGGAAAACGCGATTTATCTCCACTAGTTGGAATGGATAAAAAGCAAGCTTCTGGTGGAAAAGGTGGAGATTCTCCAAGAGGAGATAGAAAACCTTTTAACAAAGGTGGTAAACCAGATGCACGTAAAAGAAAGTAATTTTTTAAATTAAAGAAAAATGTTACAGCCTAAAAGAACAAAATACCGTAAGGTACAAAAAGGTAGAATGAAAGGTGTTGCTCAAAGAGGACATTTACTTTCAAGTGGAATGTTTGGAATCAAATCAATGGATTCATCATTTTTAACTTCACGTCAAATCGAAGCTGCACGTATTGCTGCAACTCGTTACATGAAGAGAGAAGGTCAATTATGGATCAATATCTTTCCAGATAAACCTATAACAAAAAAGCCTCTAGAAGTACGTATGGGTAAAGGTAAAGGAGCCGTTGAATATTGGGCTGCTGTTGTTAAACCCGGAAGAATTATGTTTGAAGTTGGAGGAGTTCCTTTGTCAGTTGCTAAAGAAGCATTACGCTTAGCAGCTCAAAAGCTTCCAGTTAAAACTAAGTTTGTCGTTGCTAGAGATTTTGAAGCATAATATATATAAATTATGAAACAATCAGAAATTATTGGTCTGTCTACAGCTGAGTTGCAAGAAACACTTGTTCAGTTAAAAAAAACATATGCCGAATTAAGAACGGCTCACGCAATTTCACCAATTCAAAACCCATTGCAGATTAAATTCGCAAGAAGATCGGTAGCGAGATTGGCAACTGAATTAAGTAAAAGAGAATTGCAATAATTGTAATCTGCTGAAAAGATGGAAAAAAGAAATTTAAGAAAAGAAAGAGTTGGTGTTGTAACCAGTAACAAAATGGAGAAATCTATTGTTGTATCTGAAACTCGTAGAGTAAAACACCCTTTATACGGAAAGTTCGTGTTAAAGACTAAAAAATATGTTGCACACGACGAAACAAATGACTGTAACATTGGTGATACAGTAAAGATCATGGAAACACGACCTTTATCAAAATCAAAATGTTGGAGATTAGTTGAAATCATTGAAAGAGCTAAGTAATTATGGTACAACAGGAATCAAGATTAAAAGTAGCAGATAACACAGGAGCAAAAGAAGTTTTGACTATCCGTGTTTTAGGAGGAACGAAACGTCGTTATGCCTCTGTTGGAGATAAAATTGTAGTATCAATTAAAGATGCAACACCAAACGGAAACGTGAAAAAAGGTGCGGTATCGACTGCAGTTGTTGTACGTACCAAAAAAGAAGTGAGAAGAGCTGATGGATCTTATATCAGATTCGATGATAACGCATGTGTATTATTGAATGCTGCTGGAGAAATGAGAGGAACTCGTGTTTTTGGTCCGGTTGCCAGAGAACTTCGTGAAAAACAATTCATGAAAATTGTATCATTAGCACCTGAAGTGCTTTAATTCGATTAATGATGACAAAGTTAAAAATTAAATCAGGCGACATCGTAAGAGTAATTGCTGGAGACCATAAAGGTACAGAAGGTAAAGTTCTTAGAGTTGACCGTGAGAAAAACAAAGCGATTGTTGAAGGTGCTAACATGGTTTCGAAACATACTAAACCAAGTGCAAAAAACCCTCAAGGAGGAATCGTTAAGAAAGAAGCTCCTATCCACATTTCAAACTTGTCTTTGATAGATCCAAAATCTAAAGAAGCTACTAAAGTGGGAATGAAAATAGAAGGTGATAAGAAAGTGAGATTTTCAAAAAAATCTAATCAAGTACTATAGTTATGGCATATATACCTAGACTAAAAGAAGAATACAAGAGCCGTGTAATTGCTGCTCTTAAGGAAGAATTTGGTTACAAAAATGTAATGCAAGTTCCAAAGTTGGAAAAAATTGTTATTAGCCGTGGTGTTGGTGCAGCAGTATCTGATAAAAAATTAGTAGACTACGCAGTAGACGAACTAACAAAAATTACAGGTCAAAAAGCAGTAGCTACCATTTCTAAAAAAGACGTAGCGTCATTCAAATTAAGAAAAGGAATGCCTATTGGTGCTAAAGTAACTTTAAGAGGAGAAAGAATGTATGAGTTTTTAGATAGACTTATTACTTCAGCTTTACCTCGTGTTAGAGATTTTAGCGGAATTAAATCTACCGGTTTTGATGGTAGAGGTAATTACAACCTAGGAGTTTTGGAACAAATTATTTTCCCAGAGATTGATATTGATAAAGTAAATAAGATTTCAGGTATGGACATTACGTTTGTTACCAATGCGAAAACAGATACTGAAGCAAAATCATTATTAGCAGAATTAGGTTTACCTTTTAAAAAGAATTAAGTTATGGCTAAAGAATCAATGAAAGCCCGCGAGGTTAAAAGAGAAAAAACGGTAGCAAAGTACGCTGAGAAAAGAAAAGCTTTATTAGAAGCTGGAGATTACGAAGGCTTACAAAAGTTACCTAAAAATGCTTCACCTGTTCGTTTACACAATCGTTGTAAATTAACCGGAAGACCAAGAGGGTACATGCGTCAATTCGGTCTTTCACGTGTAACTTTCCGTGAAATGGCTAACCAAGGGTTAATCCCAGGTGTTAAAAAGGCGAGCTGGTAAAAAACAAATTTTAATTGGTTTCAGGTTCAATAGAAATAGTTTTTATTGAAAACCGTAACCGCAAATTTATACATATGTATACAGATCCAATTGCAGATTATCTTACACGAGTAAGAAATGCAGTGAGAGCCAATCACAAAGTGGTTGAAATTCCTGCTTCTAACTTAAAGAAAGAAATCACAAAAATTTTATTTGATCAAGGTTATATCTTGAGTTACAAATTTGAAGATTCTACCGTTCAAGGTTCAATCAAAATCGCTCTAAAGTATGATAAAGATACGAAAGAGTCTGTAATCAAAGATTTACAAAGAATCAGTAAACCAGGTTTACGTAAGTACGCAGGTGCTTCAAAATTACCTCGTATCCTTAACGGATTAGGTATTGCTATCGTTTCAACATCAAAAGGTTTGATGACTGGAAAACAGGCCAAACAATTGAATGTTGGTGGTGAAGTAATTTGTTACGTATACTAATTAAAAGACGAAACGATGTCAAGAATAGGTAAAAACCCAATTTCAATTCCAGCTGGTGTAACTGTAGAAGTTGCCAACGGAATCGTTACAGTAAAAGGTAAATTAGGTCAACTTACACAAGATACACTAGATGTAGCTGTAAAAGTTGAGGACGGTCAAGTAATTGTTGAAAGACCTTCTGAAAGTAAAGATCATAAAGCAAAACACGGTTTGTACCGTTCACTAATCAATAACATGATTGTGGGTGTGTCTACTGGTTTTACCAATGAGTTAGAATTAGTAGGTGTAGGATATAGAGCCTCAAATCAAGGTCAAAAACTTGATTTAGCTTTAGGTTTTTCTCACAATATTGTATTAGAAGTTGCTCCAGAAGTAATTTTAGAAACAATATCTGAAAAAGGGAAAAATCCAATCGTAAAACTTACTTCATACGATAAACAACTTTTAGGTCAAATTACGGCAAAAATTAGAGGTTTCCGTAAACCAGAACCATACAAAGGAAAAGGTATCAAGTTTGTAGGAGAAGAGTTAAGAAGAAAAGCAGGTAAATCAGCTTAAAAATAGAGATTATGTCATTATCAAAATCTGAAAGAAGACAAAGAATCAAGTTTAGAATTAGAAAGATTGTTAGCGGTACTACTGCGAAACCAAGACTTTCTGTTTTCAGAAGTAACAAAGAAATCTATGCACAACTTATTGACGATGTCAATGGAGTTACCTTATTAGCTGCTTCGTCTAGAGACAAAGGAGTTACTGTAAAAGGAACAAACATAGAAGTTGCAACTGAAGTTGGTAAACTTGTTGCTGAAAAAGCGTTAAAAGCTGGGATTGAAACTGTAACTTTCGATAGAGGAGGTTATTTATATCACGGACGTATTAAATCATTAGCAGAAGGCGCTAGAGCAGCTGGACTTAAATTCTAAGAAAATATGTATCATAAATACAAAAACGTAGAGTTAGTAAAACCGAGTGGTCTTGAATTAAAAGATCGTTTGGTGAGTGTGAATCGTGTTACCAAAGTAACAAAAGGAGGTAGAGCTTTCGGCTTTTCTGCTATTGTTGTAGTAGGTGATGAAAACGGAGTAGTAGGTCACGGATTAGGAAAATCTAAAGATGTTTCTGAAGCTATTGCAAAAGCAGTAGAAGATGCAAAGAAAAACTTAGTTAGAATTCCTTTAAGTGGACAATCTGTTCCTCACGAACAAAAAGGTAAATTTGGTGGAGCACGTGTATTTTTAATGCCTGCATCTCACGGTACAGGAGTTATTGCAGGTGGTGCTGTTCGTTCAGTACTTGAATCTGTTGGAATTCACGATGTATTATCAAAATCTCAAGGATCATCTAATCCACATAACGTGGTAAAAGCAACTTTTGATGCATTACTTCAAATGAGAAGTGCATACACTGTAGCGAAACAAAGAGGTGTTTCTTTAGAAAAAGTATTTAAAGGTTAATTCAAGGAAATATGACAAAGATTATAGTAAAACAAGTAAGAAGTCAAATTAACTGTCCTCAAACACAAAAGAGAACGTTAGTTGCCTTGGGTCTAAAAAGACTAGGACAAACTGTTGAGCATGATGCTTCTTCAACTATCCTTGGAATGGTAAATAAAGTAAAACACTTAGTTTCTGTAGAAGAAGCTAAATAATAGCAATAACTATGAATTTAAGTAACTTACAACCAGCAGAAGGTTCTACGCACAACCAAAACAAAAGGTTGGGTAGAGGAGAAGGATCCGGTAAAGGTGGAACAGCTGCTAGAGGTCACAAAGGAGCTAAATCTCGTTCAGGATATTCTAAAAAAATAGGTTTTGAAGGTGGGCAAATGCCACTTCAAAGACGTGTTCCTAAATTTGGATTTAAAAATATTAATAGAGTAGACTATCAAGGAGTAAATCTTGATACACTTCAATCATTAGTTGACAACGGTATTGTTACCGATACAGTAGATTTTGCTGTATTAGTTTCTACTCGTTTGGCTACTAAAAATGAACTTGTAAAAGTTTTAGGTAGAGGTGAATTAAAATCAAAATTGAAAGTAACAGCTCATAAATTTACTGCAACTGCAAAAGCGGCTATCGAGGCTGCAGGTGGTGAAGTAGTAATATTATAATTTTCTGATTATATGAAGAATTTTATTGAATCATTTAAAAATGTATGGAAAATTGAAGAATTAAGAAATAAGATTCTTTTTACTTTAGGTTTGCTAGTGGTTTATCGTTTTGGTTCACACGTTACCCTTCCGGGTATCGATGCGAGTCAATTGGCAAACTTAGAAGGGCAAACCAAAGAGGGAATCGGATCTATTCTTGATATGTTCACAGGTGGATCATTCTCTAAAGCATCAATCTTTGCTTTGGGAATTATGCCTTACATTTCAGCTTCGATTGTTGTACAATTAATGGGTATCGCAATTCCTTATTTGCAAAAATTGCAAAAAGATGGTGAAAGTGGTCGTAAGAAAATCAACCAAATTACGCGTTGGTTAACTATCGGTATTACTTTACTACAAGGACCAAGTTACATCTATAACCTGTACAGAACTATTCCAGGTGATGCATTTTTATTAGGAGCAGATTCATTTTCATTCTTATTTTCTTCAGTATTAATTTTAACTACAGGTACCATTTTTGCCATGTGGTTAGGTGAAAAAATAACTGATAAAGGTATTGGAAATGGTATTTCACTTTTAATCATGGTTGGTATCTTAGCTCGATTACCACAATCATTGACACAAGAATTTACATCAAGAGTTACGAACAACAACGGTGGACCAATGTTATTGGTTATCGAAGTAATCGTTTGGCTATTGGTAATTATGGCTTGTGTTCTTTTGGTTATGGCAATCCGAAGAATACCGGTACAGTATGCAAGAAGAACAACAACAGGTGACTTTGAACAAGATATGATGGGTGGAAATAGACAATGGATTCCATTGAAATTGAACTCAGCTGGTGTAATGCCAATCATTTTTGCTCAGGCCATCATGTTTATTCCTTCGGCTTTGGCCGGAATATCTGACTCTGACGCGTCGAAATCAATCGCAGCAGCTTTTGGAGATATTTTCGGAGTATGGTACAATGTTGTTTTTGCTCTATTGATCATCATCTTTACGTATTTCTACACTGCAATTACAGTGCCGACCAATAAAATGGCAGACGATTTAAAAAGAAGTGGCGGATTCATTCCAGGGATTAAACCGGGAGTTGAAACTTCAGACTTTCTTGATAGAATCATGTCGTTGATTACGTTTCCAGGTTCATTATTCTTAGCTTTAATTGCTGTGTTCCCAGCTTTTGTAGTTAGTGTTGGTGTGCAACAATCATGGGCAATGTTCTATGGCGGAACGTCTTTGATTATTATGGTGGGTGTTGCAATTGACACCATTCAACAAATCAATTCCTACTTGCTTAATAAGCATTATGATGGTTTAATGAAAAGTGGTAAAAATAGAAAAGCAGTAGCTTAATTTTTATGGCAAAACAATCAGCAATAGAACAAGACGGATCAATTATCGAAGCATTGTCAAACGCAATGTTCCGTGTAGAATTAGAAAACGGACACATCGTTATCGCCCACATCTCTGGTAAAATGCGTATGCATTACATCAAATTGTTACCTGGTGACAAAGTAAAACTAGAAATGAGCCCTTATGATTTGTCTAAAGCAAGAATCACTTACAGATACTAATAAAGTACCTACAGAAACAAGCACAGCGCGTTTCATTCGTACTTTAAAAAACAATTAAACAGCATCCAGATGAAAGTAAGAACATCAGTTAAGAAAAGAAGCGCAGAGTGTAAGATTGTGCGCCGAAAAGGAAGATTATACGTTATTAACAAAAAGAATCCTAGATTTAAACAAAGACAAGGATAATTATGGCAAGAATAGCAGGGGTAGATATACCTAAAAACAAGAGAGGTGTTATAGCACTAACCTATATCTTCGGTATAGGAAAAAGTAGAGCGGTTGAGATTTTAGAAAAAGCTCAAGTTAGCCAAGATACTAAAGTTCAAGATTGGAATGACGACGAAATCGGAGCAATCCGTGACGCCGTATCATACTACAAAATTGAAGGTGAGCTTCGTTCAGAAACTTCATTAAACATCAAACGTTTAATGGATATTGGTTGTTACAGAGGTATTCGTCACAGATCGGGTCTGCCATTACGTGGACAACGAACTAAGAATAACTCTAGAACAAGAAAAGGGAAAAGAAAAACTGTTGCCAACAAGAAAAAAGCAACTAAATAATAAATAGTATGGCTAAAGCAAGTACAAAAAAACGTAAAGTTATAATTGAATCTTCAGGCGAAGCGCATATTAGTGCAACCTTTAATAACATCATCATCTCGTTAACCAACAAGAAAGGTGAAGTTATCTCATGGTCTTCAGCTGGAAAAATGGGGTTCAGAGGTTCTAAAAAGAACACTCCTTATGCCGCTCAAATGGCAGCAGAAGATTGTAGCAAAGTTGCGTTAGAAGCTGGACTTAAAAAAGTAAAAGTGTATGTGAAAGGACCAGGAAACGGACGTGAGTCTGCGATTCGTTCGTTACACAACTCCGGAATTGAAGTAACCGAGATCATCGACGTTACTCCAATGCCACACAACGGATGTCGTCCTCCTAAAAGACGTAGAGTATAATGTATGCTGAATTCAGTTCAGCATCTTTATAATATTTTCAAGTATAACAAAGATAGAACTCAGATTATCGAAGGATTTAGACCTGAATTCATAATCTCTATCTAAAAACAATTTAAAATGGCAAGATATACTGGTCCAAGTACAAAAATCGCACGTAAATTCGGCGAAGCTATTTTCGGAGAAGACAAAGCCTTCGAAAAAAGAAATTACCCTCCTGGACAACACGGGATGGCAAAAAAAAGAGGTAAAAAATCAGAATACGCAGTACAGCTTATGGAAAAACAAAAAGCAAAGTACTCCTACGGTATTCTTGAAAAACAATTTAGAAATTTATTCGAAAAAGCAGCTGCTTCTAAAGGTGTAACAGGTGAAATCCTTTTACAATTATGCGAAGCGCGTTTAGACAATGTTGTTTTTAGAATGGGTATCGCTTCTTCAAGAAGAGCAGCGAGACAAATTGTTTCTCACCGTCACATTACCGTTAATGGTGAATTAGTAAATATTCCATCATACCACTTGAAACCAGGTGATAAAGTAGCGGTTCGTGAAAAATCTAAATCGTTAGAAGCTATCACTAATTCATTAGCAAATTCAAGTACTGTTTACGAATGGATCACTTGGAACAAAGACACTATGGAAGGTACTTTTGTTTCTGTGCCTGCAAGATTGCAAATCCCAGAAAACATTAAAGAACAGTTAATCGTAGAGTTGTACAACAAATAATAATTGACAGTAGTCTAAATTATGGCAATATTTAATTTTCAGAAGCCCGATAAAGTTATCATGATCGATTCAACCGATTTTGAAGGTAAGTTTGAATTCAGACCTTTAGAACCTGGCTACGGATTGACCGTTGGTAATGCACTTAGAAGAGTTTTACTTTCTGCGTTAGAAGGTTATGCCATCACTTCAACCAAAATTGAAGGTGTTGAGCACGAATTTTCAACGATCCCAGGTGTAGTAGAAGACGTTACTGAAATTATCCTTAATCTTAAACAAGTGCGTTTCAAACGTCAAATTGAAGATATCGATAATGAATCGGTTACCATCTCTATTACTGGGAAAGAACAAATAACAGCTGGAGATTTTCAGAAATTTATTTCTGGTTTCCAAGTTTTGAATCCAGACTTAATTATCTGTAATCTTGAAAGCAAAGTTAATTTCAATATGGAATTAACGATTGAAAAAGGTAGAGGATATGTACCCGCTGAGGAAAATAAAAAGCAAAATGTTTCCATTGGAACCATTTTTACTGACTCTATTTTTACTCCAGTGGTAAACGTAAAATATGCTATTGAAAATTTCCGTGTTGAACAAAAAACAGATTATGAAAAACTGGTTTTTGAAATCAAAACGGATGGTTCAATCAATCCAAAAGATGCGCTTACCGAAGCAGCTAAAGTATTAATTCACCACTTTATGTTATTCTCAGATGAGAGAATCACTCTTGAAGCTGATGAAATCGCTCAAACTGACTCCTACGACGAAGAATCATTACACATGAGACAATTGCTTAAAACTAAGCTTGTTGATATGGACTTGTCAGTGAGAGCCTTAAATTGCCTTAAAGCAGCTGAAGTAGATACATTAGGAGACCTAGTCTCTTTTAATAAACACGATTTAATGAAGTTCCGTAACTTCGGTAAAAAGTCGCTAACCGAGTTAGACGAATTAGTAGCCAACAAAAACTTAACGTTCGGAATGGATTTGTCAAAATATAAATTAGATAAAGACTAGTTCTTAATCCGAATTAAAAAGCATTTAAAATGAGACACGGAAAAAAATTCAATCACTTAAGCAGACAGACAGGTCATAGAAAATCTATGCTTGCTAATATGGCTTGTTCTCTTATCGAGCATAAACGTATTAACACAACTGTAGCGAAAGCAAAAGCGCTTAAACAATTTGTTGAGCCTTTAATCACAAAGTCAAAAGAAGACACAACTCACAACAGACGTATCGTTTTTACTTACCTACGTAACAAATACGGTGTAACCGAATTGTTCAGAGAAGTAGCCGCAAAAGTAGGCGATCGTCCAGGTGGATATACGCGTATCATCAAAATGGGTAACCGTTTAGGAGATAACGCAGATATGGCCATGATCGAGTTAGTGGATTTCAACGAACTATACAACGGTGGTAAAAAAGAAGAGAAAAAAGCAAAAAGCCGTCGTGGTGGTAAAGCTAAGAAAACCGAAGCTGCTCCTGCTACAGAAGCCGCTCCAGAAGCAAAAGCACCAGAAGCACCAGCTTCTTCTGAAGAAACTACCGAGAGCGCAGAATAATGAAAGCGCTTTCATAAATATAAAGGATAAACTTTTTTTAGAGTTTATCCTTTTTTTTATGCAGCAGAAATCCAGTTGTTTTCTCAAGAGTTGTCCTGCTGTCCGCAGTATCTGTCATTGCGAGGAACGAAGCAATCTCATCAAATTTATGATGAAGCAATGACAGGATACTTGCTTCCATCAGGGCTGAACCACACAACCAGAATGTTTATAAACTTTAACAAATCAATTTTAGAGTATAAACCGAATACTTTAAATTTGCACAACAACTAACTGTCACCCTGAGCGCAGTCGAAGGGCATAACCTAACTACGACGAATGAAGTACACCACACGACCACAAGCCATCTTACTCCTTGCAGACGGAACCATTTTCTACGGTAAATCCATCGGAATCGCTGGAACCACATTTGGAGAAGTTTGTTTCAACACCGGAATGACGGGTTACCAAGAAATATTCACCGATCCATCCTACTTCGGCCAAATCATGGTAGCTACCAATCCGCACATCGGAAACTATGGAGTCAACGCCAACGAAGTCGAATCAGAAAAAATCATGATCTCCGGCTTAGTCTGTAAAAATTTTAGCTTCAATCACTCGCGTCCCGATTCAGAAAGCAATTTGTACGACTATTTCGAAAAACAAAATCTCGTATGCATTTCCGATGTTGATACACGTGCTTTAGTAAGTTACATCCGTGACAACGGTGCGCAAAACGCCGTAATCTCTACCGATGGGACAACCATCGAAGACCTAAAACTACAACTCGCCAACGTTCCCGATATGAAAGGTTTGGAACTCGCTTCACAAGTATCCGCAACCGAACCGTATTTCTTCGGCGAAGAAAATGCAACCTATAAAATTGCGGCACTCGACCTCGGAATCAAACGCAATATCCTGCGCAACTTAGCCAAAAGAGATTGTTATATTAAAGTATTTCCCTACGACACCAATTTTCAAGACTTAAAAGCTTTTGAACCGGATGGATATTTCTTATCGAATGGTCCAGGAGATCCAGAACCGCTCGAAAACGTAATCGAAACAGCCAAACACATGATTGCATCGGATAAACCGGTATTCGGAATCTGTCTCGGACACCAAATCATCGGATTGGCCAATGGCGTTTCAACCTATAAAATGTTTAACGGTCACCGCGGAATCAATCATCCGGTAATGAACGTGTTAACTGGAAAAGGCGAAATTACATCACAGAACCACGGATTTGCTGTCAACCGCGAAGAACTCGAAAACAACGCCGACTTAGAAATCACGCACTACCACATCAATGATAACACAGTGGCAGGTATGCGCATGAAATCGAAAAGTTGTTTTTCCGTGCAATACCATCCAGAAGCGAGTCCAGGTCCGCACGATTCAAGCTATTTGTTTGATGAATTCATCACTAACATAAAAAAGGCAAAAAATCTACAGGAAGTGTAAACTTTTTGCCTTTTTTGGCTCACTATAAATACGGAGATTATTTGGTAATTACATACACATCATGGATGTTATCAAATTCTCCGTTGTTTTTTAAGAACGCACTGTTCGATACAAACCAACCGTCGTACAATACTTTTTTAGCCGATTGTATGGTGTTGTACACTTCATAAAACGCATTCTTTTTAGTATTGTAACTTCTTACAACAGCATTGTAGTAATTCACACTTTCGTTCGTTTGTTGCACATTTGAATTTTTCAATGCTTGAAGCGCCGTATATTCATCTACATATTCATTAAATAAATTCGCGAATTTTGCTTTTTGTCCGTGAATGAAATTCGAATAGTTGATGTTAGCAACATTCAACGTATTGTCTTTAAAAGAGTCATGGAATTGAGTAGTTCGTACCATAGTTGCTTCATGCATCACATCCATACTGTTCAAACAATCAAAAAATCCTTTTTTGTCTCTAGCTGTAATCGCACTAGTCAGCTTTTGGTCGATTACATTGGTTTTATAAAACATCATGTTTTGAACGGCATTATATTCTAACACATTTTTACCGTTATTGGTTTTTAAACTCACATTGTATTGATGTCCAAAAGCTTTTTTACTTTTGTCATAGTTTCTCAACTCTTGATAATAACTGTTTTGATCTTTTTCTTTTCGAGTAAAATTTTCATCAATTTGTTCCAACGTTAACGTACTTTGGTAGTCATAATCGTTTAAAATTAAACTTCCGTTCAACAACGATTCGATCGTTTTTTGGTTCATTCGGATAAAACTATCGCGTAACGACGTATTGTTTTCAAACCCTTTATTATTTGTTCTCAAGTTGATGTTGATGCTTTCTAATTTTTCAATAATTTTTCCAGCTGTAGCTTTCGATCGTGAAGCCATTTGTTTTTCTACTATACTCACCGAATAATCCATTAATGACTTGTTAATAAACATTTCGTTCTTTCCAAAATCATTCATATATGCACTGATGTAGCGATAATCTTGTGAATGAACTGAAGTTGAAATTAAAGTAACGAATAGAGTGGTACAAATCAAACGTACAATATTTCTTTTGGAGCTGTTGGTAGTAGTAGAATTTTTCATGATGTAGGTATTTTTAATTAGTGTAAAATTAGATCGAAATCGAAAGGTATTGTTATTCAATATTTTATAATTGTTATATGATTACGATAAAATGAATTTGCTTTTAGTTTTGACGTAAACTAAAACGATTGCGTTTATAAGTTGTGCAAATAATTAAGAATCTCTTTTTTAAATTTCTTAAATTTGTGAATCTAAATTAAAATCTAAATCAAAACACAATGAGCATAATCATAAAAGTACACGCAAGACAAATCCTTGACTCTAGAGGAAATCCAACCATTGAAGTCGATGTAGTAACCGAAAACGGTGTGTTAGGTCGCGCTGCTGTTCCCAGTGGAGCATCAACGGGCGAACACGAAGCCGTTGAACTACGCGATGGCGGAAAAAACTATATGGGAAAAGGAGTGTTGAAAGCCGTTGACAATGTAAACAACAAAATTGCTCCCGAATTATTAGGAACGTCGGTTTTTGAACAAAATCATATCGATCAAACCATGATTGAATTAGACGGAACTGCCAATAAATCCAATTTAGGCGCCAACGCTATTTTAGGCGTTTCGTTAGCCGTAGCCAAAGCTGCTGCCAACGAACTAGGTTTGCCATTGTACCGATACGTAGGCGGAGTTTCGGCTAATACTTTACCCGTTCCAATGATGAACATCATCAACGGCGGCTCGCATTCAGATGCGCCGATTGCTTTTCAAGAATTCATGATTATGCCCGTAAAAGCAACTTCGTTCACCCACGCGATGCAAATGGGAACAGAAATTTTCCATAATCTTAAAAAAGTGCTACACGATAGAAATTTATCTACTGCAGTTGGTGATGAAGGTGGTTTTGCTCCGAATCTAGCGGGCGGAACCGAAGATGCGTTAGATACCATCAAAACAGCTGTTGAAAATGCAGGATACAAATTTGGAGACGAAATTATGATTGCCCTCGATTGCGCTGCCTCTGAATTTTATGTAAACGGAAATTACGATTACACGAAATTTGAAGGTGCAACGGGAAAAATTAGAACGTCGAAAGAACAAGCCGAATACTTGGCTTCTTTAGCGGCAAATTACCCAATTATTTCGATTGAAGACGGAATGTACGAAGACGATTGGGATGGCTGGAAATACCTAACCGAATTGGTAGGTGATAAAGTACAATTGGTAGGCGACGATTTATTTGTAACCAACGTCGAGCGTTTGTCAACAGGAATTGAAAAAGGAATTGCCAATTCGATTCTAGTAAAAGTAAACCAAATCGGAACGTTGACCGAAACGATTGCGGCTGTAACTATGGCACACAACGCTGGTTATACTTCAGTAATGTCACACCGTTCAGGAGAAACTGAAGACAACACCATAGCCGATTTGGCTGTTGCTTTAAACTGCGGACAAATCAAAACGGGTTCGGCTTCACGTTCGGATCGTATGGCAAAATACAACCAATTATTGCGCATCGAAGAAGAATTGGGCAATACGGCTTATTTTCCAGGATTGAAAGCGTTCAAGCAAAAATAAGAGAAATACAAATTTTCTTCTATACCAACCCTATCAGAGTTTCAAACTCTGATAGGGTTATTTATTTAGAATCATCAAATTCTCAATCAAATACCTCAAATTCTAAATTGCACTTTTTTCCACCATCGGAAATAGTATCTTTGAGTATCAATTTTAGAGAAATGAATGTAAAGATATTCTTAGTTATTTTCTTCATCACTTGTTTTAGCCCTGCGCAAAACAAAGCAATTGATAGTTTGAAAATAGTTTTGAATAACACCAAAAATGATATTGACAAAGCGCAAACTCTAAACGCCATAGCCGACGAGTACAAAACGTCCAATCCCAAATTGATGGCGAACTACGCGACCAAAGCCTTAGAACTTTCCAAAAAAATAAAATTCAAATTAGCAGAAGGAAATGCCTATCTCAATATAGGTAATTCAAACATCATTTCTGGAAATTATCCCGTTGCTCTTCAAAATTTTACGCAAGCACAGCAATTGTTCGAAAACGAAATCAACGCCAATTCTAAGTCGAATGTTGACATCAAAAAAGGTTTGGCAAAAGCGTATGGAAGTATCGGAATTGTTTTTTCAGAACAAAGCAACTATGCTAAAGCATTGCAATTTTACCTGAAATCGGTTAAAATTTATGAAGAACTACACGACGATGTAAGGTCGGCAAAACTGTACAATAACATCGGAATTGTCTACAAATCGCAATCATCCAATTTTAAAGCACTCGACTATTTCATCAAAGCCCAAAAAATTCAGGAACAATTAAAGGATGCGGCAGTCGGCATTACACTCACCAACATCGCCAATTGCTATTTGGAAGAAAAAAGTTTTGATAAAGCTTTTGAATATTATAACAAAGCCAAAACGAGTTTGGATCAGCATCCGAATCCGAGAGCGCTCGGCGAATGGTACAACAACCTCGGATTGTATCATCAGGCAACCAATAATCCCGCCAAAGCCATTGAAAACTGGAATCTTGCCACAAGCACTTTTTCGAGCATCGACGATAAATTTGGCGTAGCCGACACCTATATTTATTTGGGGCAATTGTATTTGAATCAGAATAAAGTATCAGAAGCGTTACAATCGGCCAATAAGTCGCTTCAGTTAGCCAACGAAATCAACGTGTTGGAGCAAATCGTACTCTCAGAAAAATTGCTCAGCGACATTTATTCCCAACAAGGAAATTCCGCCGAAGCGCTTCTGCATTACAAATTATACAGCAAAGCCAACGACAGTTTAATCAACGCCGCCAACATTAGAAAAAGCGTTGAGGAAGAAATGAATTTTGAGTTTGAAAAACGTGAAGTGTTGCAAAAAAAGGAACTCGAAAAAAAGGAACTTTTGCTCAAAGAGCAATCCAAACGAAATACGATGCAGTTGATTTTTGCCGTATTATTGGCTTTATTGCTTTCCGGAATTGCCTTTTTATTATACAACCGAACGCAACTTAAAAAGACGTTAACTTTGCAAAAAGAATTAGCCGAATACGAACAAAAAGCCTTGCACTTGCAAATGAATCCGCATTTTGTATTCAATTGTTTGGGTTCAATTTCGAGTTTTATCGTTCAAAACGGAACCGATACCGCAGTGAAGTATTTGGCCAAGTTTTCGAAACTCATGCGCCTGACCTTAGAATATTCGAAGGAAGCGTTGATTCCGATTGATAAAGAGATAGAAAGTTTACAGAATTACCTCGAGTTGGAGCAATTGCGGTTCAACCAAAAATTTGATTTTTCCATAACCAAAAGTTCCAACATTGAAGATGATATGGCGTTGCCGCCGTTGTTATTACAACCTTTTGTAGAAAACGCCATCATACACGGATTGATTCCGAAAGCCGAAAAAGGAACGATATCTATCCATTTTTCACTAGAAGGCGAAAGTTTGTTGTGCAGTATTGAGGACAACGGAATTGGATTCGAAACCTCGAAAGAACTCAAAGAAACCCTAGTTTCGGTCCATAAATCGATGGCATTGGACATTACTAAAAAACGGTTGGAAATGATGGAAGCGTCAACTTCCCAAAAAGCGAACGTAGAAATTAAAGAAGTAAAAAACGAAAATGGAGTAATTTTAGGAACCAAAGTGGTGCTGAATTTGCCTTTACAATTCATAAAATAAAATATGATTACAGCGATACTGATAGACGACGATCAAAATTTACGCAGCGGCATGAAACAACTGCTCGCACGTTATGCACCCGAAATTAAAATTATTGGGGAAGCAGATAGTGTTGCGAACGGCGTAGAAGTTATCGACCATTTGCAACCACAAGTTGTTTTTCTCGATATTCAAATGAACGACGGAACTGGTTTTGACATTTTGGAGCAATTGGCGTTGAAAAATGGAAAAATAACGTCGCACATTGTTTTTATAACGGCTCACGAACAGTATGCTATTAAGGCTTTCCGATTCAGCGCATTGGATTTTCTGCTAAAACCCGTCGATCCCGACGAATTGCAAAAAGTAATCGAAAAGATAAAAAGTATAGTGGTGAAGAGCGACGATTATGCACATATTGATTTGTTGTTGGAAAACATCCGAAAGAAAGTCGATAATTTCAAACGCATCGCCTTGTCCAATTCAGATGGAATGCATTTGTTTGAAGTGAGTGACATCATCCGATGCGAAAGCGAAGACAATTATACCAAGTTTTACATCAAAAACAACAAACCGATTTTGATATCCAAAACACTAAAAGAATACGAAGAATTACTCACCGATCATGGGTTTGTTCGCATCCATCAATCGCATTTAATTAATCTAGCATTTTTAAAATCCTATATTAAAAAAGACGGCGGATACGTGGTGATGGCTGATAATAGTAATTTGCCGATATCACAGCGAAAAAGAGAACAATTACAAGAAGTATTAAAGACGTTGTAGCGAATTCTAATTTAGAATACACCAATACTCAATTACTAAAAATAAGAAATCACAACTGATTTACCTTTACAAAAGAATACAATCAGTGAAACTAAATATCATTAATTATGAAAAAAATACTACTGCTTTTGTTGCTTTTTACAGGATATGTGAAGGGGCAAATTGTGAATATTCCGGATGCGAATTTTAAGGATAAGCTAATTTCTCTCGGAATTGATGTTAATAATGACATGGAAATTCAAGAAGATGAAGCTTCAAATGTAACATATCTTGATGTTTCTTACTCAAATATTGTTGATATGACAGGTATTGAAACATTTGTAAGCCTAACCTATTTAGTTTGTTTTGGAAACCAAATTTCAACACTTAACGTTAGTAATTCGATAGATCTTCAATATTTATTTTGTAATGATAATCAGATTACAGCTCTTAATATAAGCGGATTAAATAACCTTCAAATAGTATATTGTCAATCAAATCAACTTACTTCTTTAGATGCAAATAATTTAAATAGTTTAACAGAATTAAACTGCGAAAGAAATCAAATAAGTTCATTAAATATAAATGGTTCAACAAATGTTGAGATACTTAAATGTGGAAGTAATCAAATCACAAATTTGGACATCACTGGTCTATCCTCTTTAATCATTATAGATTGTAGTTTCAATCAATTAAATTCATTAGATGTTAGTAATAATTTAAATCTAGTGGAATTAAATTGTTCTTTGAATCAAATACCAAATTTAAATGTTAATAATTTAAATAACATCAAAGTTTTAGATTGTAATTCAAATCAGTTAACATCATTAAACTTAAATAGCTTGATTATATTAGAAAAATTAAATCTTTCCTATAATTATGTTACCACTTTAGACATTAGTTTATTAACTAATCTCAAAGAACTTGAATTTTCTAATAATGTAATAGGAACTATAAATTTAAGTGGATTAGCACTACTTGAAAAACTCAATTGTTCAAATAATCCTTTAACATTAATTAACTTAACAGGTTTAACGGCATTAAAATCATTACAATGTGATAATAATCAATTGACAACTTTAAATGTAAATGGACTAATCAATCTTGAATATTTAACTTGTGCAGGCAATCAACTTACCACCTTAAATATTGGGTTTCTAACCAACTTGAAGACGCTAGGTTGCGGTTTTAACTTACTTACAACTTTAGATGTCTCTCCTTTTATTAATCTCGAATCATTGAATTGTATTCAAAATCAGATAACATCATTGAATTTAAGCAACAATAATAATCTTAAATTTCTTAATTGTTCAATAAATCAACTAACCTCACTTGATGTAACTAACTTAACGCAGTTACGTTCTTTAATATGCGGAAACAATGCTATACCTAATGTGAACTTTTCAGGACTAACACAATTATATGAATTATTTATTGATAGTACAGGTAGAACTTCACTTGATGTTTCTAACCAACCTTTATTGAGAACTCTATTTTGCAATAGCAATCCAATAAACATTATAGATGTTTCGAATTCATTACAATTATTCGAATTTTTCTGTGGAGGTCCAAATCTAACACAAGTATTTATGAAAAACGGAGTTATAGAAAACTACTTTGGAATGACACTAAGCCCTAATTTACAATTTGTTTGCGGAGATGAAAATCAACTTCTTCAGATAAATACGGGAATAGCTTCGAGCGGAAGTCCAAATGCAGTAGCTACTTCCTATTGTACTTTTGTGCCAGGCGGAAATTACAACACCATAACAGGAACAATGCTATTTGACGCCAATAGTAACGGTTGTGATGTAACAGATTTATCACATCCAAATATTAGAATTGATATAAACGATGGAACCAATCAAGGAGCAGCGTTCACTAACACTACAGGAAATTATGCTTTTTATACACAAGCAGGAAGCTTTAATTTAACACCCAATGTTGAAAATCCTACTTGGTTTACTTTTTCACCCACCACAGCAACAATTCCGTTCGCCAATAACAACAACAATGTCTCCACCCAAAATTTCTGTATCAGCGCCAACGGAGTGCATTCTGATGTAGAAATAGTAATTGCGCCCATAACTCCAGCTCGACCGGGTTTTGATGCGGTGTATCAAATTGTGTGTAAAAACAAAGGGAATCAACTGCTTTCAGGTAATATTACCTTTACTTACGACGAGGATAAGTTGGATTTTGTAAGTGCAACGGCTGCACCAGATACACAAAGTACAGGATTGTTAAATTGGAATTACACCGATTTGCTCCCTTTTGAAAACAGAAGCTATTATTTGACTTTAAATGTCAATTCGCCTCAAGAAACTCCAGCAGTAAATATTGGTGATGTTTTGAGTTTTCAAGCCACCATCACCCCAGTAATTGGTGATGAAAATGCAGTTGATAATTTATTCAGTTACGACCAAACTGTAGTGGGTTCTTATGATCCAAACGATATTACGTGTATTGAAGGCGATGCAGTTCCGCCCTCAGAAATTGGAGAATACCTACATTATGTCATCAATTTTGAAAATACCGGAACTGCAGAAGCTGAAAATATTGTGGTTCGTACCGATATTGATGCCACGCAATTCGACGTCAATTCGTTGCAAATGCTCAACACGTCTCACAATGCGTACATTCGTCAAACCGGTGCTACGATTGAATTTATTTTTGAAGGAATTTATTTAGACACAGGCGGTCACGGAAATGTATTACTAAAAATTAAATCGTTAAACAACTTGGAAGAAGGCGATACTGTGGCCAAGCAAGCCAATATTTTCTTTGATTACAATTTTCCCATCGAGACCAATATGGCCAATACGACTTTTCAAGCTTTGAATACGCCTGGTTTTGAAATCGACGAGTCCATCTCAGTGTATCCCAATCCGACCAATTCAATCGTAACAATCACGAGCAGCAACAGTATACAATCAGTTCAATTGTATGATGTACAAGGCCGATTGTTACAGACTCAAATCATCAACAATCCATCCACAACAGTAGATCTTTCACAACAATCCAACGGAATTTATTTTGTGAAAGTGGTTTCAGATCAAGGAATTAAAGTAGAAAAAGTGGTTAAAAACTAGGGTATTACCTTTAGATTTGAATTTAAATCCCTTATTCTTATTCAAGAGTAGGGGATTTTTCTTACTACTACCATCGATATTCTAAATGCTTTTATTTTTTTGAATCTATACCAAACTTGCACTTTTTATAATAAAATTAACGAAATCGTTATACTATTTCTTTTTTAATTCATTTGGAATTCCATAAATTTGTTAAATTATAATTTTTCAGATTTAATTCCCATTAGATATCATGTCAAAAACAGCAATTTTAGAATACGACGGCCAAAAGTATGAGTTTCCAGTAATCATTGGAAGTGAAAATGAACCCGCTATCGATATAGAGAAACTTCGTGCCTTAACGGGTGCCATTACTCTAGATCCGGGATATAAAAATTCAGGTTCATGTAAAAGTGATATTACCTTTTTGGATGGTGAAGAAGGAATTCTGCGCTACCGCGGATATGCCATTGAAGATTTAGCTGAAAAAGCCGATTTCTTGGAAGTTTCGTACCTTGTTATTTTTGGCGAATTGCCTTCAAAAACTCAGTTGGCTCAGTTTGAAACCGACATCAGAAAGTATACGTTGGTCAACGAAGAGATGAAAAACATCATTGACGGTTTTCCAAAAACAGCACATCCTATGGGCGTTTTGTCTGCATTGACTTCTGCACTAACTGCGTTCAATCCGAAAGTGGTAAATGTAGAAAATGATGCAGAAATGTACGAAGCCGTGTGTAAAACGATGGGTAAATTCTTAGTGATTGCCACATGGACGTACCGTAAAATGATGGGTTATCCGCTCAACTATTACGATAATACTCAAGGATATGTAGAGAATTTCATGCAATTGATGTTTAAATTGCCAACCGGACCATATACGGTAAATAAATCGGTTGTCGATGCCTTGGATAAATTATTCATCCTACATGCCGATCACGAGCAAAACTGTTCGACATCAACCGTTCGAATTGTTGGCTCGTCTCATGCTGGATTATTTGCATCTATTTCTGCTGGAGTTTCTGCACTTTGGGGTCCGCTTCACGGTGGCGCCAATCAAGCCGTACTCGAAATGTTAGAAGACATTCAGAAAGACGGTGGTGATGCCGATAAATATTTAGCGAAAGCAAAAGATAAAGACGATCCATTCCGTTTGATGGGATTCGGACACCGAGTATACAAAAACTTCGATCCACGTGCGAAAATTATCAAAAAAGCAGCTGATGAAGTGTTGAATACATTAGGAGTCGATGATCCAATTTTACAAATCGCCAAAAAATTAGAAGAATCTGCTTTAGTAGACGATTATTTCGTATCAAGAAAATTATATCCAAACGTAGATTTTTATTCAGGTATTATTTATCGCGCATTAGGAATTCCGACTGACATGTTTACCGTACTTTTTGCCATCGGTCGTTTGCCAGGTTGGATTGCGCAATGGAAAGAAATGCGTGTGAATAAAGAACCCATTGGAAGACCAAGACAAGTATACACGGGTTATCCATTGCGAGATTTTGTCCCAATGGATAAGAGATAAAAAAAAGAAAAAGCTGTTTCAATTGAAGCAGCTTTTTTTTATTCCATAAGTTTAAAACACTTCTAAAGTTTTTTTATATATTTGAGTCTTAAATATTTATAGCTCATGAAAAAACAATACATAGTGCTTTTTGTGGTTTTTATCTTTAGTCTGCAACTGTTTGCTCAAGAGCAACGATTGGTTTCTGCAGATCCGTTGAATTTGGTTGTTACAAACACATCTGAAACGTATAATTCAGCTAAGAAAAATGTAAGCGGAATCCAATATGAAGATTTTAGTTCTGTTTCTAAAATACTCATGATGGAAAAAGACGCTCCGGCTTTACCTGTTTTTTCTAAATCACTACAATTACCCAATTCAGGAAAAGTATCCCTTGAAATTTCGTACGATAGTTTTGAAGAGTTTGATGCTATTGAAATACTTCCATCAAAAGGAAGTTTAAAACGAAACATCGATCCCAATTCGATTCCTTTTGTAATGGGAGCAACGTATCAACAAGATGCTTTTTTTCCGGGAAATTTGGCTCAATTAGGAAAATCGTTTGTGTTTAGAAATACAAGAGGTACAACGGTTTCTTTTTATCCGTATCAATACAATCCGGTAACTAAAAAATTACGGGTGTACAAAAACATTACCGCTCAAATTGTAACGAATACAAGTGAAGTTGGAATTAATGAACGAACTAGCTCAGCGCAAGAAAACACTTCAGTTTTTAACTCGTTGTACAGCAATTTATATTTGAATAGTGTAAACAACGTAGCCTACAATCCTATTGAAGACGAAGGTGAAATGCTGATTATTGCTCCAACATCGGGATACACATCGGCACTGCAAAACTTCATCAACTGGAAGTCGGAAAAAGGTATCCGAACCACTTTAGTAACTTTAGCTGAAACAGGTTCCACACCACAATCCATAAAAACATTTATTCAAAATTATTTTATTACCCATCCTAATTTAGTGTACATTCAGTTAGTTGGCGATCATGAAAGTGTGCCTACTCATTCGTATGGAATTACAGGTGCTCAAGAGCAATTATGGAGTGATTCGTATTACGGAATGCTAGAAGGTGATGATTATTTTCCGGAGTTAATTGTGGGACGATTTTCAGGTTCTGTAGTGGATGTACAAACCATGGTTCAACGTACAATAGAATATGAAACAAGTCCGTTGGCCGGCGATTGGATGAAAAAAGCAATTGGCATTGGTTCCAACGAAGGTGATGGTTATGGTGATGATGGAGAACCCGATTGGCAGCATTTACGAAACATCGGAACCAAATTAACGACGTTTGGTTATAACACAATTTATGAGTTCTACGAAGGTACACACGGCGTAAATGATTTACCTAATAATCCTACTTCTGAAATGATTTCTACAGCAATTAATCAAGGGTCAGGATTGTTGAATTACACGGGTCATGGTTGGACAGAAGGTGTTTCTACCGGTGATTATACCAATTCTGATGTTCAAACTTTGACCAATTCAGGTAAATACCCATTTATGATTTCCGTAGCGTGTAATAACGGAACTTTTGCTGGCTCCACTTCGCTTTGTGAAGCGTTTACTCGAGTGAAATACAACGGAACTCCAGCGGGAGCAATTGCTTCCTGCGGTTCATCGATATTGATGGCTTGGGCTGAACCTATGCAAACGCAAGATGAAATGACTGAATTGATTATTCGTAGTGATGTGCAAAACATCAAATCAACGTTGGGTGGACTTTTTTACAACGGACAAATAAGTATGTTGGAAACCTACAATCAGAGTAGCACTGCCGAAGAAGTAATGCAAACTTGGGTGTTTTTTGGAGATCCATCTACCGTTTTTAGAAGTCAAGTTCCTAATTCAATTACAGGAAATCACGAAGAATCGATTTCAATTAGTGGAGGAAATTTAGAAATCATTTCTAATACCAATGGAGCATTTGTATCCATCACTCAAAACAATGTCTCCATTGGAACAAGTCAAATTGTAAATAATTTAGCTACAATTGAAGTTCCAACATTAAGTTCAACCGACCTGTTGAAAGTAACTATATCAAAAGAAAATACTATTCCGTATCGAGGTGAAGTTGCTGTTAATGCACTCGGGTTAACCGAATTTGAAAAGCAATTGGTTGTATATCCAAATCCAGCTTCTGATGTTTTGTATATCAGTAATTCAGGAATTTCGATAGCAGATGCTACCATACAAATTTTCGACATGAATGGACGAATCATTTTCAAAGAAAGTAACGTAGATGTATTTTCAAATTATTCGATTCCTGTTGCAACATTAGCCTCTGGATTATATCTAATTGACATTAATGATGGAGCTAACAGAAAAGTGCAAAAAATAGAAATTAGGTAGTTTTTCACACCCAATTCAAAATACAAAGCCTTGCTATACAGTGAGGCTTTTTTTGTATCTAATTGTGTTTGATACGTATTCTTTTAACCGTAAAATAAATTACTTTAAATTCTAATTTAGAAATCATATAGAACAATTTTTATTATTTTAAAAATATAAGAATTTTATACATGTTTTGTGTTAAATAATGTTTTATATCGATTATTTTGGTTTTTAATGGATTTTTTTATCCAAAATGAATATACATTTGATTTATAGAATAACCCTAGATTCTAAAAACAATTCGTTCAACTTATCCCTACAGAGTTGAAGCATTGTTAACATTATTTTTCTGTGTTGTGTACACCCTAATTGTCAACACTAAACAAATATTATTTGATGCAAATTGATACTATTCAATTGTACCATGTAAAACCATTTAATTGATTCTTTAACCTAAATCTGTTTAGTTATGAAAATGAAAAATACTTTTTTATTTGCAACATTAGTTTTTTTAATTCTGATTTGTAAAAGTAGTGCACAGCAAAACACCAACACAATTATGTCGGCCAATGCACCAAATTCACCAAGTCAGAGGAATGTTTTGATAGGTAAATTTGCAGGAGACGAGTTAACTACACAGCCAAACGGAGTGAATGGTGACAATGTCTTTGTCGGATTTCAATCGGGAACCAACTCAAACTCGTATTTTGGTTTTGGTGAATGTTCACGAAATACATTTCTTGGTTCTTTTTCTGGACAAAATAATACACGGGGTAGTGACAATGTCTTTTTAGGTTTTGGCGCAGGGCAATTTTATACAACAGGAGATCAAAATGTTTTTATAAAATCAATTAGAGAAACCATCAATACAACAGGAATTCCAATGACTGGTGATGGAAATACAATGGTGGGTTTTCAGACGGGCGACTTTATGCAGATGGGAACACATAATTCTTTTTTCGGTCATGGAGCCGGAAGACGAAACACAGATGGAAATTATAACTTATTTCTCGGTCATAATGCTGGATCTGGAAACTTAACCGGAAATCAAAATATAAGTCTCGGAATTGGAGCCAATCAAGAAAACTCAATTGGTGATGGCGATAACAATATTTACATAGGAAGTTATGTAGCGCAAGTAAATAACGGGAGTAGAAATACCATTGTAGGTTACCTTTCGGGTCAAAATTTAGTAGCAGGAATTGCCAATACTTTTTTGGGATATGTAAAAGTTCCTACAACTCCAACTAGTTTATTGTCGGCAGGATTTAATATAAAAAGTTCGGTAGTACTTGCCGATGGAAACGGAAATCAAAGATTATTTGTGAGTCAACAAGGAAATACAGGTATCGCATTAGGTAATGATGTTATTCCCGCCAACCGACTAGATGTGGGCGGCGGTGTAGTTATTGGAAGAAATTATACGCCGCGTTTGCTTCCCAATCCTGTTGAAGGAGCAATTGCTCCGAGCAATGGTTTATTGGTTGAAGGTAAAGTTGGCGTTGGTACAATTTCTCCTAATAATAAAGTGGAAATTACTGAAGGAACTGTTGGTAAATCAGGGCTCAGATTTACCAATTTAACGAGTAGTTTCAATCCCATTTCAACACAACCAACAACCAAATTTTTAAGCGTAAACGCCACTGGTGATGTAGTGCTGCAAAATTTACCTAGTTTGGTAAGTTCAAACGAATTGACTTCCCAAAATAACACCATGACTAGTACAATGAATTCATTGGCTTCCACTGCACCCATTGTAAATTCAATTTCGAATTCATTGACCAGCACTAATCAATTAATTACGACTGTTAACGGTGTTTCAAGCGCGCCAATTTTGCTCCCAATTCCCAATTTTTCAGAAATTGACGGAAGCATCACCAATGAACTTCAAACGCTAACACAATCAGGGAATATTGTCACACTTTCCAACGGAGGCGGTTCGTTTACGTTACCCGTTTTCACTGATACCGATGCGCAATCGTTGACGTTAAATGGAAACAACTTGTCCATTTCTAACGGAAATACAGTTGTTTTACCTACGTATACCGACACGGATGGACAATCGTTAACCTTAAACGGAAATAATTTAAGTATTTCAAACGGAAATACAGTTGTTTTACCTGCGTATGTCGATACAGATACCGATGGTCAATCCTTAAGTTTAAACGGAAATAACCTATCCATATCCAATGGAAATACAGTCGTACTTCCCACATTTGTTGAAATTGATGGAAGTATAACCAATGAACTTCAAACCTTAACCCAATCTGGAAATGTGATTACACTTTCTAATGGTGGCGGATCGTTTACTTTACCTACATTCACCGATACCGATGCACAATCACTAACATTAGTCGGAAACAATTTGACTATTTCTAACGGGAATACTGTCGTTTTGCCAACGTACACCGACACCGATACGGACGAACAATCCTTAACCTTAAACGGAAATAATTTGACCATATCCAATGGGAACACGGTTGTTTTGCCAACGTATACGGACACCGATGCACAATCCTTAACCTTAAACGGAAATAATTTAACTATTTCTAATGGAAACACAGTGGCTTTACCGACAACTTCTGTGACGGCTGGAAACAATATTACCGTAACAGGTAATGGAACTACAACTCCTTTTCTAATTAGCTCTGTCGATACGAGTTTGTATGCGAATAACGGAAGTATCAATACTGCAACGACGGTAAATTACAACCGAATTGTGGATATGAACAACCGAAACATTTGGTTCAACACGTCAACCAGTTTAGCTCACGGAAAAATTTACATCGGAAATACAACTTCTTATCCTACTACAACTGGAAATTATAAGTTGTTTGTAGAAGGCGGAATTTTAACCGAAAAAGTAAAAGTAGCGCTCAGAAGTACCTCCAATTGGGCCGATTATGTGTTTGCAAATGATTATAAATTGATGCCTTTGTCGGAAGTGGAACAGTTTATTTCCACTAACAAACATTTACCTGGCGTAGCTTCTGCATCTGATTTGGTGAAAGACGGAATTGATGTAGTAGAAATGCAATCCAAACAAATGGAGAAAATAGAAGAGTTGACGCTGTATGTGATTCAGCAAAACAAAAAAATTGAAGAATTGCAAAAACAAGTTCAAGCGCTAATTGAAAAAACCAATTGATATGAATAAACTACTACAAAAAGTACTCGTTTTTGTATGCTGTTTGTATTCTTTCGTTGGGTTTGGACAACTCGATGAGTACATTGAAGCAGAAAACAAAAGAGTGGTAGATTCTGAAAAAACAGAACTCGAAATCGAAAATTTTATCAAGAAGAATTTCAACAGCTACCAATTGTCGCATGGCAATATGGATGAACTGATTCACCATTTAAAGCAAGAGGAAGTATTTACTCAAGCCGAATTGGATCGTGCTATTATCAATGCAAAACGACACGAATTGCGTAAATTATTCTTTTTTGAAAATCCAGATAAAAGAGATACCTATCTCGCCAAACCTATTCCGGTTGAAGCCTCACAACAATGTGTCAACGGCAATTTCGAAACGGGTACGGCAGGCTATTCCTTTTGGTCTGATCTTCATCCGCAGCCTTCATCGGGAACCGCTTTCTTTTTGTCGTGTGCCACACCAACCGCACTTACGGCTTCGAATGTGATCAATCCGACAACCAATAATTTTAATTCGAGAGTTACGGTTATCAACAGCAGTGCAGGCGGATATCAACAGTTTGATCCGGTATTGACTGCATTTGGAGTGAACCTTCCCACCCTAAACACCAACGGTGGAACGCGGTGCATCAAGTTAAATAATACACAAGGATTTGGTTCTTCCGATCAAACTACCGTTTCGCGTTATTTTCCGAGTATCAATCAAGCGACAATTGATTTTAATTTTTCGCTCATCATGGACAATAAACCGCAGCACGGTCAACCCATTCAGCCCTTTTTTAGAGCGAGAGTGTTGGATCAATTCGGAAATATTGTCGACGAAATTTGCATCATTGCCAACCCAGATAATTGCTTGTTCAACACCATTAATGTTAACTCCGAACGAAGAGTATTGTATACCGGTTGGTTGTGCGCACGATTGAATGTGGGTGAAATTTTGAATCAACCCGGAACCATCGAATTCACTGTTAGCGATTGTCAACCATCCGCTCACTTCGGAACTGTGTACATTGATAACATTTGTGGTTTAGTTTGTGCCTCACCTCAATTGGGTGCATTGAATACCGATCCCGTAAATTATAATTGTCCGAGTTTGATCAATCCAACTCCGATGGAAGTATGCGGAACCTATCAACCGCCAATTAATGCAACACTGAATACAATTATTCTACAAGTTACTCAAAACAATACCGTAGTAGGAACGATAACTGTGCCGTCGCAACTGACTGCAACCACATTTTGTTTTCTGATTCCGCCAACTATTTTCGGAACCGATCCCATGGGGAATTTTGAATTTGTAATTACCGCTACGTTTAATGTCAATTGTCCTGCAGGAGTGTTTTTGTATGATATTACAGATAATTCGGCAGCCATCGGTCCGGATGTTTCGTTCATCGACTGCTGTCTTCCCACATTAACCTTAACATCACCTGTCGATAATTTAAATAATTTGGCTCCGATAGCTGAAAAATTCAGAGAGCGATCCGATTGGATTCGGGCTTCTAATGTTGTCACATTAGGGAATAACGCGCTGGCAAACGGCGTCGTGTATCATGCCGAGAATTTCGTCGAATTGACTGCGGGATTTGAAGCCGTTTCAGGTTCTCAATTTGTAGCGTATCCCGAAGGTTGTACCGATGATTATGTATACCGCGATCCCGAACAAGTTGCAATTGTGCCCACATCAGAAGAAGAAACCATCAATTTGATCAAACTGGAAACGAGTTTTGCCATTCTTCCCAATCCGTCAAACGATGTAGTCGAACTCATTATCGATAAGGCACAATTCAACCGAATAACACTTTCAACCATTGATGGGAAACAAGTTTTTGATGAAGAAATTGACGCAACGAATCGGTTCAAAATCGGAGTGAGGCATCTCGAAAACGGAGTGTACATCGTTCACCTTCGAACCACATCAGGTCAATCGCTCACCGAAAAGTTAATTAAAAACTAATTTCACAACTACTTATCAACAAAAGCTTCGCTAATCGGCGGAGCTTTTTTATATTTGCTTTATGCCAAAAGCAAATTTATGTTAGAATTAAACGTTACAAACGAAACGGCACGATTGCGAGCTGTTGTGCTCGGCACAGCAATTCACAACGGGCCAACACCGACTGCAGAAGAAGCCTACGATCCAAAATCATTAGAACACATTTTAGCCGGAACCTATCCTGTTGAAGCGGATATGGTATCCGAAATGGAAGCGTTCAACCAAGTGTTTCAAAAGTACGATGTGACCGTTTTTCGTCCGGAGATGATCGAAAACTACAATCAAATTTTTACACGCGACATTGGTTTTGTAATCGACGATGTATTCATCAAAGCCAATATTTTACCCGATAGAAACCGCGAATTGGATGCGATTCAGTACGTCATCGACCAGATGGATCCCAAAAAAGTGGTGCGTCCACCCGAGGATGTGCATATTGAAGGTGGCGATGTGATGTTGTGGAACGATTATATTTTTATTGGAACGTATAAAGGATCCGATTATTCGTCGTTCATCACCGCGCGCACCAATATGGCCGGAGTCAACTACATCAAAGAATTGTTTCCCCATAAAATTGTAAAAGAATTCGACTTAGTAAAATCGAAATTAGAAGCCCGCGACAACGCCTTGCATTTGGATTGCTGTTTTCAACCCGTTGGAACGAATAAAGGAATTATCTACAAAAGCGGATTCCGAGAAGAAGCAGATTACGTTTATTTAGTGAACCTATTCGGAAAAGAAAATTTGTTTCACATTACACGCGACGAAATGTATCATATGAATTCCAATGTGTTTTCAATCGATACCAACGTAGTCGTTTCGGAACGAAATTTCACCCGACTCAACAATTGGTTGCGGGAAAACGGGTTTACCGTCGAAGAAATTCCGTATGCCGAAATCGCCAAACAAGAAGGATTGTTGAGGTGCTCAACCTTACCTTTGATACGAGATTAAAAATGTTTATGGTTTAAAGTTCATGGTTCTTTTATTGAACTAAAACAATAAACTACAAACAATAAACAATAAACAAATACAAATGAACCAAACCACCAATTCCATTCTTATGATTCGTCCGGTAGCATTCCGAATGAACGAACAAACCGCCATCAACAACTACTACCAAAAAGTGCTCGACGGATTAACTCCAGAAACGGTAAATGCAAAAGCACAAGAAGAGTTTGACGCGTTTGTACAAAAACTTCGCATGGTTGGTGTGGATGTGACTGTAGTCGATGACACGCTGGATCCCGATACACCCGATAGTATTTTTCCCAACAATTGGATTTCTTTTCATGAAAATGGCGATGTAGTGTTGTATCCGATGTTTGCCGAAAACCGTAGAGCCGAACGAAGAGAAGACATTCTCGACATTTTAGAAGACAACGGATTCGAAATCAAAGATGAAATAATTGATTACACTGCTGCCGAAGAAGACGGCTATTATCTTGAAGGCACCGGAAGCATCGTGCTGGATCGCGAAAACGGGAAAGCGTATTGTGCCCTTTCGCCACGCGCCGATGAAGAATTGTTCATCGAGTTTTGCGAAGATTTCGATTTGAATCCGATTATTTTCGAGGCATTTCAAACGGTTAATGGCGAGCGAAAACTCATTTATCATACCAATGTGATGATGTGTATCGGAGATACGTTTGCCGTGATTTGTGCCGATTGCATCGACGACAAAAAAGAACGCAAAATGGTGCTCGACAGTTTGAAATCGGATGAGAAAGAAATCATTTTAATCACCGAAGATCAGATAAATAATTTTGCCGGAAATATGTTGGAAGTTTTAGGTTCGGATGAACGCCGGTATTTGGTGATGAGTTCGTCTGCGTACCACGCATTGACCAAAAAACAAATTGCTCAATTGGAAGAACACATTACTATTTTACATTCGAGTTTAGACACCATCGAAGCCTGTGGCGGCGGAAGCGCACGTTGCATGATGGCGGAAATTTTCTTGTCTAAAAACTAAGCTTAAAATCAAAATTGTCACCGTAAGCGCAGTCGAAGGGCAAATAAAAAATCCCAAATTCCAAGTAAATAGTTACTAGAATTTGGGTTTTTTTATATTTATTACCTTCCATCTTCCATCTTCCATCTTCCATCTTCCATCTTCCATCTTCCATCTTCCATCTTCCAACTTCCAACTTCCAACTTCCAACTTCCAACTTCCAACTTCCATCTTTTTTCTCCTAAATTCCTCTAATAATTGTCAGTATCGAACTAATGATATACTGAATTCCGATTGCGATGGTTAAGAAACCAACAATTCTAGAAATGGCTACAATTCCCGACGCACCCAAAATTTTAGCCAAATAATGTGCGCTTCGCAATACTAGAAAAATAAAAAGAGAAACCGCCAAAATAGCCAAACTCGAAATAATGATTTCTTCCGTATTTTGATGTTCTTGGTAAAAAGCAATCAAAAGCGAAATCGAACCTGGACCAGCCAACATCGGCATGGCGAGCGGTGTAAGAGAAATCGAATTTCGGTTTTGGATGTCTTCTTCGACTTGTTTGTTGATTCCGCGGTTTTTATTGAATTTACCATTCAACAACGAAAAACCCGAACCCGCAATAATCAATCCGCCTGTAATGCGCAATGCACTGATTGTGATTCCGAAAAATTCCAGTACATACTGACCCGCGAAGAAAGAAATAATTAAGATGATGAACACATTAATCGAAGTGATTAATGAAACCTTCGAACGCTCATTTTTAGTATAATCTTGCGTCAATCCGACAAAAATCGGAACGGTTCCAATCGGATTCAAAACCGAAAACAAGGCGCCAAAAAGTATAAAAAATAATTCCATCGTTTTTTTTGCAAAAGTAATTTATCTTGTTGTATCAAAGTTACACTTTAAATCATTCTAATGTTAAATTTAGAATAAAAACAACTCAAAATGCGTACTTTTGTCCCATGAAGAATAAAAAAACTGTAGTATTGGGTGCATCAACCAAACCTGATCGTTACGCATTTAAGGCCATCACAATGTTGGTCGATAAAGGTCATTCGGTGATTGCCATTGGTTCGAATTTGGGCGAAGTAGCAGGAATCACCATTCGTACTAAATCCATTCCGTTGAAAAACATCGATACGTTTACGCTGTATTTAAACCCAGCGCGCCAACGTGAATATTATAACTACATCATCGAAAGCAAACCCAAACGCGTCCTTTTCAATCCCGGAACCGAAAACCCCGAGTTTTATCAACTGCTAAAAAGCAACAATATAAAAGTGGAAGAAGGATGTACCTTGGTTTTGTTGAGTACGAATCAATATTAGTTACAATTTGATGAACAGAAGAACGTTTTGAACACAGATTGGCACAAATTAGCACAGATTTTCTATGTTTCAAGAACATAAAATCCTTTTTAATCCTTTCATCTGTGGAAAAAATAATAGATAGTTTTATCATTTATTTGGAAGCGACCCGAGCGATAGCGAATTGGCTAAGCAATGGCTTGGGCTTTATCAGTAGTCCGTTTTCCTGCTTTTCATTACAATAAAAAAATCCCAGAACAACCGGGATTTTTTTATTTTCATTTCAACCTGCCTGTCGGCAGACAGGTCAGGGCTATGAAGGTTTCCATTTTACCTTTTGAAAACTCTTATAATCAGTATTCAGGCTGGCTTTTTATAAAATCAGCTAGAATCCGTTTCATCCGCGTTCTATTAAAACCTAGTTTCAGAAGTCGCCGGTTTGCTAATCAATAACAATCCCAAAAAGGTAATCAATCCGTTTACGATAATCAGTTCGTTGTCGATTACGTATGCGCCAAATAAATCAGATGAATATTTCGTAATAAAGTAGCAAATCATCGGAGAAAGGATGCAAACAAATGGAACTAATTTGTCGTGTACCGTTTTGGTTTTCATGAATAATCCGAAGGCGTACAATCCCAAAAGCGGACCGTACGTATAACTCGCCACTTTAAAAATCATCGTCACTACCGATTTGTCGTTCAACGAATTAAAGATGATAATCACCAAAAACATCAATAATGAAAATCCAATATGAACAAAATGTCTAGTTTTTACGGCTTCACTTTGATCTGCTGACTGCTTTTTATCCATCCCCAAAAAATCTACGCAAAACGAAGTCGTCAATGCCGTCAAAGCTGAATCGGTTGTGGCAAAAGTTGCGGCGGTTAATCCAAGTAAAAATACCACAGAAGGCACGATACTCAAATGATTAAAGGCAATTTCAGGAAATAGTAAATCGGTTCGTTTAGCGTCGCCTACCATCGGAATTGCAATTCCGTTTTTCTCTGCGTACAAATACAATAACGCACCCACACTTAAAAAGAAAATATTGATAATTACAAATATCGCCGTAAACGTAAACATGTTTTTTTGGGCTTCGCCGATGTTGGCGCAACTCAAGTTTTTTTGCATCAAATCTTGGTCCAATCCAACCATGGCAATCGTTACAAAGATGCCACCCAAAACTTGTTTGACCACAAAATTACCTTTCAAATAATCTTCGTAGAAAAATACTTTTGAGTAGTTGCTGTTTTTTACCGCTTCAAAAGCTTCAAAAAAACTATAATCCAAACTCTGACAAATAAAGATAATCGTTAAAAATACCGACGAAACTAAGAAGAACGTTTGTAACGTATCGGTAATGATGATTGTTTTTAAACCACCGCGATAGGTATAGGCAAAAATCAATCCGAGTGAAATTAAAACGGTCACTGCAAACGGCACGTCAAAATCATCGAACACAAATTTTTGCAACACAATCACAACTAAATATAATCGGAAAGCTGAGCCAATCGTGCGGCTGATGAGAAAGATTGTCGCCGCTGTTTTATAACTCACTACACCCAAACGCTGCTCAATGTAACTGTAAATGGAAGTCAGATTCATCCTGTAATACAATGGCAACAAAACCGTGGCAATAATGATAAAGCCTATCGCATTTCCCAAGACAAACTGAAAGTATTTGAACTGCAAATCGGGATTGCCTACTTCACCCGGAACCGAAATAAACGTCACACCCGAAAGAGCCGTTCCAATCATTCCGAATGCTACCAAATACCATTTGGAGTTTTTATTGGCTTTGAAAAAAGCATCGTTGCTGCTGTCTTTTTTACTTATTACGTTGGCAATGAATATTAAAACACCAAAATAAATAACGATGATGAGTAGAATTGTGGTTGCTGACATAGGTGGTTTTTTGTTTGTGCCAAAATACAAAATTAATTAGACAATGTGTCAATTAACCAATGTGTCAATTAAATAATTAGTCAATAAGAAAATTAGACAATGTGTCAAATAAATAATTAGTCAATAAGAAAATTAGACAATGTGTCAATTAAATAATTAGTCAATAAGAAAATTAGACAATGTGTCAATTAATTGTAAAAGGTAAATTCATTTTATTTATTCTATTGCCTCATTGCCACATTGCCACATTGCCACATTGCCTCATTCACAAATTGCCACATTGCCTCATTGCCACATTGCCTCATTGCCACATTGAAAAAATACCTACTTTTGCACCATGGAATTTTCATCAAAATTGTTAGAAAAAGCGGTCAATGAAATGGCACAATTACCCGGAATTGGGAAGCGAACTGCACTTCGATTGGTGTTGCATTTATTAAAACAACCCGAAGAGCAAACTCAGTTTCTTTCGCAGGCGTTAGTTAGCATGCGAGAAGACATCAAGTTTTGCGCGAAATGCCATAATATTTCGGATGTTGAGGTGTGTGAAATCTGCGCCAATCCAAGTCGGAATCACAAAATTATTTGCGTGGTGGAAGACGTGCGCGATGTCATGGCGATTGAAAACACGAGTCAGTTTAAAGGCGTTTATCACGTTTTAGGCGGAAAAATTTCTCCTATTGATGGCGTCGGGCCAAGTCAGTTGAACATCACTTCGTTAGTGAGCAAAGTACAATCTGACTCCATCGAAGAAGTTATTTTTGCTTTGAGTTCCACTATGGAAGGAGACACGACCAATTTTTACATATTCAAACAGATTAAAGAATTTGGAGTAAAAACTTCTACAATTGCACGTGGAATAGCGGTTGGTGACGAATTGGAATTTGCCGACGAAGTGACTTTAGGTCGAAGTATTGTGCACCGTGTTCCGTTTGAAAATTCTTTTCACAAATAATCAAGTATTTCGGTAACTTCTTTTGTTTTTTGAATTGAAAAACTATCTTTGTTTGCTAAAATTTAATTCGACTATGAGTAAGATTCTTTTTTATATTTTTTGTTTGAGTTTACTGGTTACTTCCTGCGTTCCTTCACAAGATTTAATCTATCTTCAAAACAAAGAAAACGCTTCACAATCTGCCGCAGTCAGCCAATTAAATAACAAGCCCTATCGTTTACAAACCAATGATGTATTGAGCATTACGATTAAGTCGTTAGACCCAAAACTGACTGAAATTTTCAACCTGTCTTCACAAGCCCAACAAACTTCAACATCTGATGCATTGTACATCAATGGCTATATTGTAGATGACCACGGAGCCATTCGAATTCCGATTTTAGGAGAAGTAAATGTGATGGGAAGCACAGTGGAAGAAGCCCGAATCAAAATTGAAACCCAATTGATGGACCAATATTTTAAGAAGGAAGCCGAACTTTTTGTAACCGTAAAATTAGCAGGATTCAGATATACCGTAAACGGCGAAGTACTCAGTCCGGGTTCAAAAATATTGTTTCAAGACCGTGTAAATATTTTAGAAGCTGTAGCCAATTCGGGTGATATTACTATAACCGGAGATCGAAAAGATGTCAAAGTAATGCGTCAATTCCCACACGGATTGGAAATATATTCCATCGATTTAACCGATGTAAATGCCTTAAAGTCACCATATTTTTATTTACAACCCAATGATTATGTCTATGTTAAGCCGTTAAAGCAAAAATCGTGGGGTACAGGAAAAACTGGGGTTGAATCGCTGGCTACGATACTTTCAATACTTACTTTGGCAACCACCACCATTTTATTATTCAACAATTAATACTTCTCTATACGAATGTTAGATGTAAAAGATTTTTCTTTTTTTGAAAGTCAGAATACTTTTGATTTCAAAGGGTTTTTAATTAAAACCGGAAGTTACTGGCGTTGGTTCATACTTGGATTAATCATCTGTCTGACCGTTGCCCATCAAATAAACATCAGAAAGCAAAAGATTTATTCGTTAGAATCAACTATTGCAGTGAAAGAAGAGAACAATCCTTTTTTTACGTCAAATACGAGTTTAGTGTTCAATTGGGGCGGAACATCCGATCAAGTTCAAACCCTGTCAACTTCATTAAAATCGCGCTCTCATAACGAATTAGTAGTGGATCGTTTACAGTTTTATATCGATTATTTACAGCAAAAAGAGTATTACGTACAAGACGTTTACGGTTCTACTCCTTTCGTGGTCAACATTGAGAAGGACAAAAATCAACTGCTCAACATTCCCGTTACCATTAAATTTGTTACTCCAAGTGAGTACGAATTGCGTATTCCATTTGCGTCGGGTTCAGTTACAGTAATGAATTATTTGACTTTCGAAAAAGATGCGGTAAAAGTGCAAGTGGGAGATTTTGCCAAACGATACAAAGTGGGTCAACCCGTTACGCTTCCTTTTTTGAATTTAACTCTTGATATTGTTGGTGTTCCTGATAATTACGTGGGAAGCGAATACATGATTAAGTTCAATAACTTTGATGACATCGTGACGCGCTATAAGAATTTAAATATTACAGTTGATGATAAAGCGGGTGCTATTTTAAAATTATCGTTAGAAGGAACCAATAAAAATCGAATTGTGGATTACCTCAATGAAACGGTAGCCACCATCAAAAAGAAGCAATTAGATAATAAAAATTTGTTTGCCGAGAATACCATTAAATTTATTGACACTACGTTGAAAATAATGGAGAATGATTTAAAATTGGCCAACAACGAACTGAAAGATTTTAGTAGAAATAACGATGTGGCGATTTTAAAATCGGGTAGTGGTACCATTCAGCAACAACTCCAAGACTACGATTTGCAAAAAGATTTAGTCGACCGAAAAATAAATTACTACAATACCTTAAGCAATTACCTCAGAAACAGTAACGACTTTTCAAAATTACCTGCTCCATCCGTTGCTGGTATTGAAGATCCAAACGTTGTAAATAATGTCGCCAACTTAATCGGACTTTCAGTTCGACGATCGGAAATGGCTTATTCGGTAAAAAATGGAGATATGTTCAATTCCATTGACAACGAAATATCATCCGTAAAAAGAGTGCTTTTAGAAAATATTAATGCAGCAAAAGCCGCCATTCAATATGAAAGTTCTCAAGTAAACAGGAACTTGAGTGTAGCCGAAGGAAAATTAAGAGGCTTGCCGGAAGGTGAATTGGAATTGTCTAAAATCATCCGAAAATATGATTTGAGCAACGGCATTTATCAAACGTATTTGCAAAAAAGAAATGAAGCCTTAATCGTAAAAGCGGCCAACTTATCCGATATACAAATCATCGATCCGGCCAAAGATATTGGTAGCGGTTTGATTGGACCACGTACGGAAGTAAATTACGTAATCGCCATATTTTTGGGATTGTTGATTCCGCTTCTAATCGTTTTCTTAATCTTTTTCATCAACAATTCAATTCAGAATACAGACGATATCAACAGTTCCACTCAAATTCCGTTGATTGGTGTGGTGGGAATGAAACATTCTGATTCTAATTTAGCCGTATACGAAAAACCGAAATCGGCCTTGTCTGAATCCTTCCGAGCCATTCGATCATCACTCCAATTTTTATACAAAAAGCAAAAAGTCGAAGGCACCAAAACACTCATGCTCACGTCTTCGGTGAGTGGTGAAGGAAAAACATTTTGTACAGTAAATATCGCCACCGTTTTTGCCATGAGCGAGAAAAAGACTGTGATTGTAGGTTTCGATTTAAGAAAACCAAAAATATTTGACGATTTTAATTTGAAGAACGAAATCGGTGTCGTAAATTATTTAATCGGACAATTGACGATTGATGAGGTAATCAACAAAACACAAATTCCGTTTTTGGATGTCATTACTTCGGGTCCGGTTCCACCTAATCCATCCGAATTAATAATGGGTGAAACGATGAGCGAATTCATGGCCGAATTGAAAGAACGATACGACTACATCATTTTAGATACGCCACCCGTTGGTTTGGTTACCGATGCCGTTGAACTTTCTCAATACGCCGATGTGACGTTGTACATCACACGACAAAATTTCACCAAAAAAGAAATGATTAAATTACTCAACAACCGAGTAGGTAGAGGTGAGTTAAGTAATGTGAGTATTATTTTGAACGGATTCGAAAATAAAGCGAAATACGGCGCAGGTTATGGATACGGTTACGGATATGGTTATGGTGCTTATTCGAATGGATACCATGAAGATGATGAGCCTAAAAATATTTTTGTTAAATGGTTTAGAATTGCCAAAAAAATTCTAATAAATAAATGAGTAAAAAGATAGTAATAACAGGTGGAGCAGGATTTATTGGATCCAATTTATGTGAGTATTTTTTGTCTAAAGGAAATCAAGTAATTTGTTTGGACAATTTTGCTACGGGTCACCGTCACAACATCAATCATTTGTTGGACAATCCAAACTTTCGATTGATTGAAGGCGACATCCGTAACAGTGCCGATTGTGCAAAAGCGGTTCAAGGAGCCGATTATGTGCTACATCAAGCAGCTTTGGGTTCAGTTCCACGTTCCATAAAAGATCCAGTTACTAGTAATGATGTCAATGTTTCAGGCTTTCTAAACATGTTGGTTGCTTCAAAAGAAGCTGGCGTGAAACGATTCATCTATGCGGCGAGTTCTTCCACCTATGGCGATTCTGAAAGTCTACCGAAAGTCGAAGATAAAATTGGAAAACCTCTTTCGCCGTACGCGATTACAAAATATGTAAACGAACTCTACGCCGGAATCTTCAGTTCAACATACGGAATGGAAACCATTGGTCTTCGTTATTTCAATGTATTCGGACGCAAGCAAGACCCAAACGGAGCCTATGCTGCTGTAATTCCGAAGTTTGTTTTGCAATTGGTACAAGGTGAAAGCCCAATCATCAACGGTGATGGAAATTTTTCAAGAGATTTTACCTACATCGATAACGTCATTCAAATGAACGAATTGGCCATGGAAACTCAAAATCCTGAAGCCATCAATACAGTATATAATACGGCGTATGGTGACCGTACGACTCTCAATGAAATGGTTCAATACCTAAAAGAATATTTATCCGAATACGATTCATCCATCAAAAATGTTGAAATTGTATACGGACCCAATCGTGCCGGTGATATTCCTCATTCGCTAGCAAGTATTGATAAAGCAAAAAAATTACTGAATTATAATCCCAAATTTTCTTTTAAAGATGGTTTAAAAGAAGCTGTAAAATGGTATTGGGAAAACCTAAAATAAGAATTAATGAAAATTACTAATATTTGTTGCATAGGCGCAGGTTATGTAGGAGGACCAACAATGGCCGTTATCGCTCAAAAATGTCCTCATATTAAAGTGACAGTGGTCGATTTGAACACGGATAGAATTGAAAAATGGAACGACCAAGACGTTAATAATATTCCGATATATGAACCAGGTTTGTCTGAAATTGTTGGTGAGTGCAGAGGAAAAAATTTATTCTTTTCTACCGAAGTAGACAAAGCCATCGACGAAGCCCAATTGATATTCATTTCTGTAAATACGCCAACCAAAACCTACGGAAGCGGAAAAGGAATGGCAGCCGATTTAAAATACATCGAATTGTGCGCGCGTCAAATTGCACGGGTTGCCAAAGATGATAAAATTGTAGTGGAAAAATCAACGCTTCCAGTTCGTACCGCTGAAGCCATAAAAAATATTTTAGATCATACCGGAAACGGTGTGCAATTTCAAATTTTATCCAATCCTGAGTTTTTAGCAGAAGGAACCGCAGTGGTAGATTTATTGAATCCAGACCGCGTTTTAATTGGTGGTGATACCACACAAGATGGCCAAAAAGCAATTCAAGCATTAGCAGATGTTTATTCTAATTGGGTTTCTGAGGATCGAATTTTAAGAACCAATGTATGGTCATCCGAATTATCAAAATTAACTGCAAATGCCTTTTTAGCGCAACGCGTTTCTTCCATTAATGCAATCTCCGAATTGTGTGAAAAAACCGGAGCCGATGTTAATGAAGTAGGTAAAGCTATCGGAATGGACAGCCGCATCGGACCTAAATTTTTAAAAGCATCCGTTGGATTTGGAGGTTCGTGTTTCCAAAAAGACATCCTCAATTTGGTGTACATTTCTAAATCATTCGGATTGAACGAAGTGGCCGATTATTGGGAACAAGTCATCATCATGAACAACCACCAAAAAAGAAGGTTTTCAAAAAATATTGTGACTACCTTGTACAACACTGTAGCCGATAAAAAAATTGCCTTCCTGGGTTGGGCTTTCAAAAAAGATACCAACGACACTCGGGAATCTGCCGCTATTTATGTAGCCGATGATTTGATCTTTGAAAAAGCTAAAATTGCAGTCTACGATCCTAAAGTCGACATCGATCAAATGCTGTTCGATTTGAATTATCTTGAAACTCGTTCGAGCGAAAAAAACAGTAAATATCTTCACGCAGCGCAAGATCCATATGATGCATGCAAAGATGCTCACGCCATTGCAATTCTTACCGAATGGGATGAATTTAAAGAATACGACTGGAAGAAAATATACGATAGCATGCTAAAACCTGCATTTATCTTCGATGGAAGAAATATTTTAGACGGTGAACAATTAGAAAAAATAGGTTTTCAATATCAAGCAATAGGTTCTTGATTTATAAAAATAGTATGAGTGTAAAAATTGGTGTTATAGGTTTGGGATATGTAGGTTTGCCTTTGGCAAGATTGTTTGCTACAAAATATCCGGTGGTTGGTTTCGACATCAATCAGCATAGAGTAAGCGAACTCAATTTAGGTAATGATTTTACCCTTGAAGTGAGCAAAGAATTGCTACAACAAGTAATTGTAAGCGAGCCTTCTGATGAAAATGGATTGTTTTGCAGTACACATATCGACGATATTAAAAACTGTAACTACTACATTATAACCGTTCCAACTCCGGTGGATAAAAACAACAGACCCGATTTAACTCCGCTGTATAAATCGAGCGAAACTGTGGCCAAAGTATTGAAAAAAGGTGACATCGTGATTTATGAATCAACAGTGTATCCCGGACTAACCGAAGAAGAATGCGTACCCGTTTTAGAAAAAATAAGCGGATTGAAATACAACGTCGACTTTTTCGCGGGCTATTCTCCTGAACGAATCAACCCAGGCGATAAAGAACACACCGTCGAAAAAATCCTAAAAATTACCGCAGGTTCAACTCCGGAAATCGGAATCAAAGTGAATAATTTATACAACTCGGTCATCACTGCTGGAACACATCTTGCGCCGTCCATAAAAGTGGCTGAAGCTGCAAAAGTCATCGAAAATTCACAACGCGACATCAACATCGCTTTCGTAAACGAATTGGCAAAAATCTTCAACATCCTCGAAATCGATACGCATGCCGTGCTCGAAGCCGCGGGAACTAAGTGGAATTTCCTCAACTTCAAACCCGGATTGGTAGGCGGTCACTGTATCGGTGTCGATCCGTATTATTTGGCTCAAAAAGCGCAAGAAGCCGGTTATCATCCCGAAATTATTTTAGCAGGAAGGCGTTTGAACGACAGCATGGGAGAATACGTCGCTTCCCGTGTGGTGAAACTCATGATTAAAAGAGAAATTCCTGTCAACAATTCCAGATTATTAATGCTCGGAATTACCTTTAAAGAGAATTGTCCCGACGTGCGAAATACCAAAATTGTAGACGTAATTTCGGCTTTGAAAGACTACGGAATCCAAGTAGATATCTACGATCCGTGGGCGAATCCTGCAGAAGTGGCACACGAATACAAACTAGAAACTTCAAAAGAAATTCCAACTACAAAATACGATGCGATCGTTTTAGGCGTTTCACATAAAGAATTCTTATCACTCGATTTAAATCCGTTGAAAAAATCAACCGCGATTGTCTACGATGTAAAAGGAATTTTAAAAAGTGATCAAGTAGACGGAAAATTATAATACAATGAAAAAGGTGTTAATTACTGGCGGTGCCGGATTTATTGGCTCGCACGTCGTTCGATTGTTTGTCAATACCTATCCGAAGTATCAAATTTTTAATTTGGACGCACTGACCTATGCCGGTAATTTGGAAAACATTGCAGATGTTCAAAACAAACCCAATTATACCTTCATCAAAGGAGATATAGTCGACGCCGATTTCATCAACCAATTGTTTGAAAAGTATCAGTTTGACGGTGTCATTCACTTGGCCGCCGAATCACACGTTGATCGTTCCATCACCGATCCATTGGCTTTTGTAAAAACCAATGTCATCGGAACCATGAACTTACTCAACGCAGCCAAAACCATTTGGAAAGATAATTTCCAAGATAAACGCTTCTACCATATTTCTACCGACGAAGTCTACGGAAGTCTCGGCGCTACAGGTTTGTTTACAGAAACGACTCCGTACGATCCGAATTCTCCCTATTCGGCTTCCAAAGCGAGTTCCGATCATTTTGTACGTGCGTATGGAGAAACGTATGGCTTGCCGTATGTCATCACCAATTGCTCCAACAATTACGGACCGTTTCATTTTCCCGAAAAACTTATTCCGCTATTCATCAATAACATCATTCAGAATAAAGCGTTGCCCGTGTACGGCGACGGAAAATATACCCGCGATTGGCTGTTTGTAGAAGACCACGCCAAAGCCATCGACTTGGTGTTCCACACCGGAAAAAATCACGAAACCTATAATATTGGCGGATTCAACGAATGGCAAAACATCGATTTGGTGAAATTGCTTTGTCAGTTAATGGACCAAAAATTAGGTCGCGCTCAAGGCGAATCCGAACAACTTATTACCTACGTAAAAGACCGACCAGGACACGATTTGCGTTACGCCATTGACGCGTCGAAAATCAATTCCGAATTAGGTTGGAAACCATCCGTAACCTTCGAGCAAGGGCTTGAAAAAACCATCGATTGGTATTTGGCCAACGAAGAATGGCTCAAAAATGTCACTTCAGGTGCGTACCAAAACTACTACCAAAAGCAGTACGAATAAACACACTTTCCAAAAAAATCTTGCCAGTTTAAATTAAATGAGTACTTTTGTTACTCGTTTTGATGTAAACTGTTATGCTAGAAACTCTTATTACTTCCAAAACCCGCATTCGAATATTGGTAAAATTCTTTATCAATGCCGCCAATAACGGGCATCTGCGCGGTTTGGCAGAAGAAATGCAGGAATCCACCAACTCCATTCGCAAAGAACTCAACAACCTTTCGGAAGCCGGTTATCTAGAAAAAAAAGCCAATCAAAACAAAGTTTCCTACAAAGCCAATACCAAACATCCTTTATTTTCTACACTGCAAAAAATCGTGTTTCAACACTTGGGTTTAGACGCCATTATTGAACATATTTTAGAACGTATGGGAAACGTACAACAAATCGTTCTCATCGGTGATTACGCCAACGGAATCGATTCGGGTACAATTGAAGTTCGCATTGTCGGTGCCGATTTAAACGCCAGTTACATCGATCAACTCGCACTCAAAATAGAAACTGAAATCAAACGAAAAGTCGCCTTTACCCTACAAGAAGTTCCTTCAGAAAACGGATTGGTGATTTACGAAAATCTTGAACCTTTACTATAAGAACAACATATATGACACAACACAAACAAGTGTGGACCGAAGAAATCAAATCCGATAATTCCTTACTGTCCATCAATTTTAGAGAACTTTGGCATTACCGCGATTTGCTGTTGATGCTGCTCAAACGCGACTTCATTACGTTTTACAAACAAACCATTTTAGGTCCGCTTTGGTTTTTCGTTCAACCCGTTTTAACCTCGCTCATCTACATCGTGTTGTTTGGTCAAGTCGCCAAATTATCCACCGATGGCTTGCCACAATTGGCGTTTTACTTGTCGGGAATCACGATATGGAATTACTTCTCCGATTCACTCACCAAAACATCCACCGTATTTCAAACCAACGCTTCGATTTTCGGAAAAGTATATTTCCCACGTTTAATCATGCCCTTGTCGATTGTATTTTCAGGCTTACTAAAATTCGCCATCCAATTTCTATTGTTCATTGGAGTTGTACTGTATTATACTTTTGTTAAAGAAGAAATTCAGCCGAATTGGTGGGTTTTGGCTACGCCGTTACTCATTGTCATGATGGCTTCGTTTGCGTTGGGATTGGGAATGATCTTCTCGTCGCTGACCACAAAATACAAAGATTTAGTGTTTTTGTTGTCCTTCGGAATTCAACTGTACATGTACGCCACGCCGGTAGTCTATCCAGTTTCGGCCATGCCCGAACAATACCAATGGATCGTAAACATCAATCCGCTATCGGGCATCATCGAATGTTTCCGTTACGGATATTTAGGCGCAGGTCATTTTGAGCCGTACAGTCTGGTGTATAGCGCCGGATTTATAGTGGTGTTGCTTTTTATCGGCACCATCATTTTCAATAAAGTGGAAAAAAGTTTCATGGACACGGTATAAATTTTACTATGAAAGAACTAGCAATACAAGCAGAAAACATATCCAAACAATACCGATTAGGTGAAGTTGGAACCGGAACGTTGAGTCACGATTTGAATCGGTTTTACCATAAATTACGTGGGAAAGAAGATCCGTATTTGAAAATCGGAGAAGCCAACGATCGAAGTCAGAAAGGAACCAGCGATTACGTATGGTCTTTGCGCGACATCAATTTCGAAATCGAGCAAGGCGATGCGGTCGGAATCATCGGTAGAAACGGCGCCGGAAAAAGTACCTTACTCAAATTGCTGAGTAAAGTCACCAAACCAACCACCGGAAGTTTTAAAGTAAACGGCCGAATTGCCTCGTTACTGGAAGTCGGAACCGGATTCAACCCCGAAATGACGGGCCGCGAAAACATCTATTTGAACGGTGCCATTTTAGGAATGCGCCGTCAAGAAATTACCCGAAAGTTTGACGAAATTGTCGCTTTTTCGGGTGTAGAACGCTACATCGATACGCCCGTAAAACGGTATTCTTCGGGAATGTACGTGCGATTGGCTTTTGCCGTGGCCGCGCATTTAGAAAGTGAAATTCTAATTGTCGACGAAGTGTTGGCCGTGGGCGATGCCGAATTCCAAAAGAAATGCCTCGGTAAAATGGGCGACGTCAGCAAAGGCGAAGGAAGAACTGTTTTGTTTGTGAGTCATAATATGTCGGCGGTAAAAAGTTTGTGTGATAAAGGAATTTTATTGAAAAACGGACAAATTGTGTACAATAGTTCTGCTGATGAAACGGTAGATTATTACTTTAATTCGAACAAAGAAATTGAACGAAATCTTCATGAAAGAAAAGACCGTCAAGGAAATCAAAAAATTCAGTTTACCGATATTCAAATTATCAATTCAAAAAAAGATGCAGTAAGCGAAGTTTTTATTAATGAGCCGATTCAAATCAAACTGAATTATAAAGTCAATCAAGCATTTGATTTCAGTAAACTAATTTTGAGTATCGTGATGTACGATAACTTTGAAAACGTAATGTGCGCTTTTGCTTCGGATGAAATGGGCGTAAAATTTGTTGAAAATTCGGATAATGAAATTGTATTAGAAATTCCGTCTATTCAACTGAGACCTAATTTATATTCGGTTGCTATTTATTCATTTTATGAAAAGACACATGAAAATAATTATGTGGATACCATACTGAATGCAAGTTCATTTGAAGTTTTATCGGATGATGTTTATGATTCTGGAAAGTTAATCAGAAACATGAATTGTGCTTTTATACGAGGTAATTATAAATTCTAATCGATGAATATTTTACGCAAAATCAAAAACAGATTATTTCCAGTACAAACTCAGCCTGTTCCAACAGTAAAATCGGTTGATTACAAAATTGGAAATGTAAAACATCACAATACCCAAATTGACGGATTGATTCCGCAAATGGTAGAAATTGGCGATGATTTTATTTCTGCACCTGGTTCCATGATTTTGGCACACGACGCTTCTTTATACAATCACATCAGACAGCATCGCGTGGAAAAAACAATCATTGGAAATAAAGTTTTTTTGGGTGCAAATGCGATTGTGATGCCTGGAATTACAGTTGGCGATGGAGCAATTATTGGCGCTGGAGCAATTGTAACGAAAGATGTTAAAGCGTTCACAGTGGTTGCAGGAAATCCGGCGCGATTCATTTGTGATGTACAAGATTATATTGAGAAGTGTAAAGAAAGAGGTGTTTTATTTGAAACGCCATCCCAATTGGAAAAGATTTTCGATGGTGAAAAATACACGTCCGAAGACCGAAAAATATTCCAAGAATATTATTTGAAAAGTCAAAAAAATACATGAACCCAAAAAAGAAAATACTAGTTTTAGGCATTGGCCAATCTAATTTTCTCAATCAGTTGTACGGCGACGCGCAATTGAAAAGCGCCAACTACACTGTTGATATTGATAAATTTTACGATGTTTCCAAAGGGCAAGTCAAAACCGAAACTCCTTTTGAAAGCAAATTTAATTTTGATGACATTCGGGTTTCGTTCATCCAAAATATACTTAATTTTCTGAGTTTTCTATGCAGTGTGTTTTTTTGGGAAGTGTTGTTTTTTGAACTGAGTCAGAAGTCGAGTCCGAAAGCCATTTTTACCTTACTACAAAAATACGCCCGAGCAAAATACATCGTCAGTAAACAAATACTGCCACAACGCCACACCATTTATCATTTTCACTTTTGTACTCCCGAAAACGTTATGTACATTCATTTTTTACCGAAAAACGCCAATACCATTTGTAGTTTTTGGGGTTCCGATTTGATGCGAAACACTGGAGTTTCCAATGTATTTTACGTCGGAAAAGCATTGCGAACAGCAACCAAAATTACGATCCAATCGGAAGAATTGGCGCAGATTTTATTGTTCAAATACGGCCGTGAATTAGAGCCGAAAATCGTCATCAATCAATTTACCATCAACACCGAAATTTACAATCAAATCGACGCGTTGCAAGGCCAAACCGAAGTCATCAACCAATTCAAAACCACACACGGAGTTCCGACTGACAAACTCATCATTTCGGTTTCCCACAATGCGTTCAGTGCCAACAATCACTATAAAATTCTCGATAATTTACAGCAACTAGCACCGCGTTACAAAGAACAAATTGCACTCATTCTTCCGTTAGGTTATGGTGGAAATGAGCAATCGATAGCCGAATTAAAAACCTATTGCGCAACTAAAATCGATATTTCCACCACCATTTTAACCGATTTCTTCGATCCGAAACACACCGCTTTGTTGCGTTTGTCGACACACTTAATGATTCAAATGCCCATCAGCGATGCGTTGAGTGGCGCGATGACCGAAGTGTTGTACACCGGAAACGCCGTGATTGCGGGTTCGTGGTTGCCGTACGGAATCTTAAAAAGTAATAAACTACCGTTAATCGAAGCCTACGATTTCAATCAATTGCCGCATTTGGTAGCCGAGTTTTGCGATAATCGGGAACAACACCAAATCGCCAACCGAAACAACGCCAACATCATCAAAACATTTTTGTTTCCCGATACGACTTCAAAACAATGGATTTTCTTATTTAACGCGATGAACTCATGATGCAACTCAGTATTATCGTTCCGGTGTATAACGTAGAAGCCTATCTTTCTAAATGTTTGGAAAGTCTGCTGCAACAATCGATTCCCGAAACCGAATACGAAATCATTGTCATCAACGATGGTTCGCCCGATGCTAGTTTATCCATTGCGCTCGAATTTCAAAAAAAGCACTCCCATATTATCGTCATCGACCAAGAAAACCAAGGCGTTTCGGTCGCTCGAAATCGAGGTTTGGAAGTGGCACAGGGCAAATACATTGCGTTTGTCGATCCGGATGATGAAATTCATGTCAATTCATTACCCACTATCATTCAACGTGCCGATTCCGAGAATTTAGACATTTTATATTTGACGTTAGACGTCTATTCCGAAGCTGGAGAGTACATCGAATCGTATGAAAAATGCGGTACGGATGGCGTAATTCAAGACGGATTCAGTCATCCAAGACGTACCTTTCCTGCGACATTATACAGAAGAAGTATCATCGGTGAAACCCGTTTCATAAAAGGAATCATCCGCGGACAAGATACCGTATTCAACGCGATGGTTCAAGCCAAAGCGAGCCACTGCAGTTATTGTTCGGCGCCGTATTACAAATATACCCGACGCGTTTCATCGTCGAGAAGATTAGTACAATCCGAACCGGCGTTTGTCGGATTCATGCTCGCCATTCAAACGCTCATCGACTACCGAAAGCAATTACTTGCGACCGAAAATGCAGTGCAAAAGAAGTATTTTGATACCGTCATTCAGTTGTTTTGCAAACGAATTTTAGATAATAACATCCTTCCGAATGTAGATAAAAATCGGTTTACGAGTTTAAAAGCAATATTGAATTCCAACCAATTGGCGCACATTGTCAATCAGTTGAGCGTGGAATACAAACATTTCAATTCGAGTTTTACCGTATTTTATCTCCATCATTGGACAAAGAAAAGGTACATTCAATTGTTGACGATTGGAAGTAAAATAAGTCGAAGTATTAAACTTAAAAAACCATGATAGCTGTATCCGTAGTCATTCCGGTTTTTAATGCCGGAAAGCATGTAGCGAAAAGTATGGAATCGTTGCTGAACCAAACTTTACCGAATTGCGAGTTCATTTTTGTGAACGACGGTTCCACCGATGATTCGCGTACCATCATAGAAAAACACCAAGAGAACGACGCTCGAATTCGGTTGTACAATCAAGAAAATCAAGGCGTTTCTGCCGCTCGAAACAAAGGAATTGAGTTGGCGCAAGGCGAATTCATTGGGTTTGTCGATGCCGATGATTTTGTCCAAACGACGATGTATGAAGTGTTGTATGGCTTAGCCAAAAAAGAACACGTTTCCATCGTGACGTCGCAGTTTTATAAAGAAAGTAACGGCACAACGACAACGACTAAATCAAAGTTTCCGGTCGATGTGGCGCTGGATAAAGACTACATCAATCAAAATATACTTCCGCAGTTCATTCAAGACAGTTCGCTCAATTCGGCCTGTACCAAATTATACGAATCGTCACTTATAAAAAATATCAAATTCCCCGTGGGAATGCCTTTGGGCGAAGACGGAATTTTTAATTTACAAGCTTTTGACGCAGCGCAATCAGTGCTTTTCACCAATTTTTGTGGCTATCATTATGTGGAAGTGGAAGGAAGTGCCACCCGTAATGCGTCGGGAAAAGATTATTTCAAACGCGCTTTGGAAGTGTTTGCGTTCGATTATCAACCGTTGGTTTCGGTCGAATTGAATTCGGAACAAGTAACCGAATGGAAATCGCTGCGATTATTAGAAAATGTAGTGTCGTACATTCACATCTATTTGCAACCCGATTCGAGCACCGATTTTTTAGATCGCGTCACGTATGTAAAACAAATGATCCACCAAGAGGTAGTTCAAAAAGCCATCCAAAAGTATTACACACAAATCAGTTTGGGAAAATCAAAGTACCAGCGATTCGTTCTAAAATGCATTAAAAATAAATCACTCATTCAATTGATAGGAGTTAACTTATACTTCCAAATCAGAAACAAATAAACTATGAAGATATTGCTATTTTACCATGGCGGAAGCCGAAACAGAGGTTGCGAAGCGATTGTTCGTTCGGGCATTCCCATCATAAAAAAGTACTTGCCACAGGCGCAAATCAGTTTGGCGTCGCTCGATCATACGTCGGATGTCATCATTCCGGGTTTGCACAAAATTTACGATGTGTCGCGCGATTACATCAAAAAGTATACGTTCCAGTGGTTCATTAGCGCATATTATGTAAAAGTCCACAAAGACGATAATTATACGTACCGTTTTCAAAATAAAAAACTACTCACCGCCATAGCCGAACACGATGTGATTTTGTCGATTGGTGGTGATAATTATTGCTACGGCGAGCAACCGTGGTTGTACGAAATAGACCGTTGCATCAAAAAAGCTGGAAAAAAACTCGTGCTTTGGGGTGCGTCGATTGGCGAAGAAGATTTGTCGTCCGATAAAATAGCCGATTTAAAATCGCTCGATTTGCTGTTGGTGCGTGAAACCTATTCGCAAAAAGCGCTGCAAAGCAAAGGAATTGCCAATGTAAAATTGTGTGCCGATGGCGCGTTTACGATGGACAAAGAAGAATTAGCGTTACCCGACGGTTGGCAAGAAGGCAACACGATTGGATTCAATTACAGTCCGTTAGTATACAAACGAAACCCCGAATCGGTTCAAGCCGCCAAAAAACTCATCGAGCATATTTTGGCTACGACCAATTCAACAATTTGTTTGACGCCACACGTAATTATTCCGGGTAACGACGATTACGATACCTTACTTCATTTTTACAACGACTATAAAAAAACGGGACGTGTAATTTTGCTTCCTAATACGTTAAATGCCATTCAGTATAAAGGTTATATTGCCCGAATGCGGATGTTTATCGGAGCGCGAACGCATGCGACTATAGCGGCGTATTCCAACGGAGTTCCGACGATGGTGTTGGGTTACAGCGTGAAATCGAAAGGTATTGCGTTTGATATTTTTGGAGAAGAAAAACTGGTTTTAGGGATTTCAGAAATTTCGGATGCTCAAAAACTCATCGCAAAATTTGAAGAAATGAAACGCGAAGAATTAAAACTGCAATCGAGCTTAAACGCGAGAATGCCACACATCAAAGAAATGTCGTACAAAGCAGGCGAATATTTGGCTGAATTGGTGCGATAGTTTTTTTAATTTGATGAATAAATAATTACCGTGAGTTCGATGTTTTTTTAACCGCTAATAATCAATAAGTTAAGCTTAATTTATTTAGCCACGAATTCACAAATTAGTTCATCTCCGATGAACATTCGAATAAAATCAAATGTTTATGGTGTAAATTCGATAATTCGTGGCAGAAAATAATTTTTAATATGGATATCAAGTCAACTAAATTTTACAGTCAATAGGTATTTTTTAAAATGAAAAAACAACTCCTTTTTATCATTCCATCACTCGATTCGGGCGGCGCAGAAAAAAGCCTCGTCAATTTGCTCAATTCGTTTGATTATGAGTCGTATGCAGTCGATTTACTGCTGTTGCGAGAAGGCGGCGTTTTTCTGAACAGCATTCCGTCGGAAGTCAATAAAGTACAACTTTCGGTGAACTACACCCATTTTACAAAAAGTCTAGTGGCTTCGTGTTTGTATTTTTTAAGTCACGGAAAAGTGGCGTTGGCTTGGCATCGATTGCTGTTTACACTGGTGAATCGATTCCAAAAAAACACCAACAAAGCTGAACAATATTCGTGGAAATACTTATCCAAAGCGATACAAATCCCTCAAAAAAAATACGATACCGCGATTGGTTATTTGGAGAAAACGTCGATTTATTTTTGTGTCGATTGTGTGTCGGCAAATAAAAAAATCGGTTTTATTCGCACCGATTACGAACAATTGAACGTAGATCAATCCTTTGATGAAAACTATTTTTCAAAGTTGGATGCGATAATGGTGAATGGCTCGAACTCGTTGGAAATACTCAAAAAAAGCCATCCCAAATTTGTGTCGAAAATGAGTGTGATGATGAATGTCGTATCGCCGCAACTGATTCACAAACGCGCCGCAGAAACCAATCCGTTTGAACCCAACACGATGAATATCGTTTCAGTCGGCCGATTGGATCATGTAAAAGGCTATGATTTAGCCATTCAAGCGTGTGTGAAAATAGTGCAATCGAATCCCAATATCAAATGGTTTGTGATTGGTGAAGGAAGCGAACGAAATATTTTAGAGCAACAGATTAAAGAAGAAAAACTAGAACAACAATTTGTGCTTTTGGGTGAAAAGGAAAATCCGTATCCGTATATTTCAAACGCTACGATTTACGCGCAAACTTCACGTTTTGAAGGACGAAGTAGTACCATCAATGAAGCAAAAATTTTAGCAAAACCGATAGTCGTGACCAATTTCGATTCGGTTTTCGAGCAAATCCAATCGGGTGTCAACGGCTTAATTGTTGAAAAAGATGATGATGCGATTGCCGATGCGATTGTGAAATTGTTGAACGATACCGAACTGCAAACGCAATTCATCACGCAATTGCAAAGCGAATCATTAGGAACCGAAACCGAAATTCAGAAGTTATACCATATCATTCAACAGTGAAAAAGAACCTCCTTTTTATCATCAATAATTTAAATTGTGGCGGTGCAGAAAATGCGCTGGTGGCGTTGTTGGAAGAAATCGATCATTCCCAATACACCATCGATTTGTTGTTGTTCAAACAAGAAGGTTTTTTGTTGAATAAAGTGAATGCGAATGTTATAATTTTGCCGTCGCCAGTAGAATTTAGTTATTTCGACGGACCGATACAAAGCGGATTGTTACGAAGCATCAAAAACTTGCGATTCGATGTTTTTTTCGCACGATTGTATGCTGTGTATTTATTGAGAAAAGGAAAAACCCGTGCCGAAAAAGAGCAACTATTGTGGAAAGCACTAAAAATCTGTTTGCCCAAACTTCCCAAACAGTACGATGCAAGCATCAGTTATTTGCAAAACACGCCCAATACGTACAATATTGATAAAGTAAATGCAGCAAAGAAAATCGGATTCATCCGAACCGATTATGATAATATGGGCGTCAATTTTGATTTGGATCATCCGTATTTCAAACAATTTACCGCCGTGCTGAGTGTATCGAAAACTGGCGAAAACCAACTCAGAGCAGCGTTTCCCGATTTGGCGCACAAATTTTTCACGATGGAAAGTGTTTTTTCGTACACTATGCTTCAGAAAATGGCAGAGGAAAAAGTTGACTTTCCTAAAGGTGAATTAACGTTGGTCAGCGTCGGTCGTTTGCATCCCGTAAAAGGATTTGATTTGGCCATAGAAGCATGCAAAATCATCAAAGATCAAGGTATTGACATCAAATGGTATGTTATTGGAGAAGGCGCGGAACATCAGAATTTACTCCAATTAGTACAACAGTATCAGTTGGAAACCAATTTTATCTTTTTGGGTTTGAAGGAAAATCCGCATCCGTATGTGAGTCACGCCGATATGTATGTGCAAACTTCCCGTTTTGAAGGAAAATCGCGCGCCATCGAAGAAGCCAAAATTCATAAAAAACCAATTATTGTGACCAATTATCCATCGGTAAACGATCAAATTATCCACGGTGAAAATGGGTATATAGTCGATATGAATGCCAACGCCATTGCGGAAGGAATTTTGAATTTGCACCGTGATGTTGAGATGAAAGACAAATTAATTAGTAATTTGCAACACACTAAAAATAATAACGAACAACAGCTACATGTTTTAAATCATGTAATCGATTAATAAAAAACACAACCTAATTCTATGCTTTTTAACTCAATAGATTTTGCTCTTTTCCTACCCATAGTGTTTTTCCTCTATTGGTTTGTGGCCAATAAAAATTACAAACACCAAAACATGCTGTTGCTCGTAGCCAGTTATTTTTTCTATGCGTGTTGGGATTATCGTTTTATGTTTTTGTTACTGTTTTCAACCGTTTTAGATTATGTAACGGGTTTGAAAATGTTTGATGCAAAAACCAACTGGGGCAAAAAGTTTTGGTTTTGGTTGAGCATCGGAATCAATTTGGGGTTTTTAGGATTCTTTAAATATTACAACTTTTTTGCCGAATCGTTTGCGGCCGGATTAGCCAATTTCGGTATACACGTCGATATGTGGATGCTGAACATCATTCTTCCCGTCGGAATTTCGTTTTATACCTTTCACGGATTATCGTATGTTATTGATATTTACTACAACAAAATAAAACCCGAACGAAATTTTGTTGATTATGCCGTTTTTGTGAGTTTCTTCCCGTTGCTTGTGGCCGGACCGATCGAACGTGCGACGCATTTATTACCTCAAATTCAGAAGGCGCGAAAATTTAATTATACCACTGCAATAGACGGTTTGCGACAAATTTTATGGGGATTATTCAAAAAGATTGTCATCGCCGATAATTGTGCCGAATATGCTAACATCATTTTTAACGATTCGGATCATCAATCGGGTAGTAATTTGGTGTTGGGAGCGTTGTTTTTTACCTTCCAGATTTACTGTGATTTCTCGGGTTATTCGGATATCGCACTAGGAACCGCACGTTTGTTTGGAGTCGAATTACTTCGGAATTTTGCCTTTCCGTATTTCTCCCGAGACATTGCCGAATTTTGGCGCAGGTGGCATATTTCGCTTTCCACATGGTTTAGAGATTACCTCTACATACCGCTCGGTGGAAGTCAGGGTGGCACGTGGATGAAAGTCAGAAATACGTTCATCATTTTTATAGTCAGTGGCTTCTGGCACGGCGCCAATTGGACGTTCATCGCCTGGGGATTTTTGAATGCCTTGTACTTTTTACCATTGCTTTTGGCCAACAAAAACCGCAACAACATAGGCATTGTTGCAGAAGGAAGAGCATTGCCCAATGTTCGAGAATTGTTCAGCATGGGAATGACTTTTATGCTGACGGTATTTGCGTGGATTTTCTTCCGAGCCAATGATATGACGCATGCGCTGAGTTACATCAAAGGGATTTTTACGAAGTCATTACTCAGCATTCCGTCGATATTGCCGTTTACCTTATTTGGGTTACTGGCATTTTTCATCGCCATTGAATGGATGGGAAGAGAACATCAATACGCATTGCAACGCTTCGGCTTGAAATGGCCACGATTTGCTCGGATTTCGTTTTATTATCTGTTGATTGTCTTGATTTTTATTTTTATGGGCAAAGAGCAAGAATTTATTTATTTTCAATTCTAATCCATGAAAACATTTTTACTAAAATCCCTGTTTTTTCTCTTGCCTGTGCTGTTGCTTTTTGCGGGCGTGGAATGGTACATTCGGAATTCAACCAATTCATTTATTTCGAAAGCGAATTATTTTAATAAAAACAGTGACTCCATTGAGGTATTGGTACTCGGAACTTCCCATAATCAGAATGGTGTAAATCCGAAGTATTTTACATTCAAAACCTGTAATTTAGCCTATGCTTCTCAAAATATTCAACTGGATTCGGCTGTTTTTTTCAGTGCAGCTAAAAAATTAAAAAACCTGAAAAAAGTGGTTTTTGAAATGGATTACCATCGAATGGAAATCGATTCCGACGATAAAATGTACCGATTGCCTTGGTATTATATTTATTACGGAATAGAAATTTATCCATTAAAACCCATCAATAAATATTCGCTGTATTCATCCAATACTACTTTTTTTAATAACGTTATATGGGATGATATAAAAAATAAAGATCAAGCGAAGGAAATCAATAAATTCGGATTTGTAGAGAAGAATTACAGCAATGAATTTGAAAAATTGGACTACGATTCACTCAAAGTAAATGCACGAGCAAAAGAACGATTAAAAAATCGTCACAAAGAAGTGTCGATAGAAGCGTTTCAAAAAAATCAAAAGCGAATTGAAGCCATTATCGACTATTGCAAAAAGAACAACATCGAATTGTATTTCTTTTCGTCACCTTTATACCAAACGTATTTAGATAGTAAAATCCCTGCAAAGGAAAACCGATTCAAAACGTACATCAACGAGCTTATTTCGAAACACAACATTAGGTATTACAATTTAGAAAACAGCAAAAAGTTTACCCTGACCGATTTCAGCAATGAAGATCACCTGAATGCCATTGGCGCTGAAAAATATTCCAAAACCATTGACTCTATTTTGCAACGATGATTCGATTTTTAAAACGCATTGGACTATTTGTTTTTCCACTACTTTTTTTGGTGGTGAGTGTAGCTTTTGTGTCGAAAAAGGTCATCAACAGCCGACCTGTTTTTACACTTCTATCCACAACTGAAACCTTAGTTTTAGGACATTCACAAGCCGAATGTGCGTTGAACGATTCGCTGATTCAAGGCGCGAGAAATTTAGCTCAAGGCGGAGAAGCTTATTTTTATACGTATCAAAAACTGCGAAAATTACTGCCTGAAAATCCGCAAGTGAAAACCGTGTACCTTTCGTTTTCCAACAATCAAATTGAAAAAAAGATGGACGAATGGACGTACGATGACCAACACTTGTCTAATTATTTTCCCAAATATTCAGGGCAGATGGATGCAGAAGATTACAAGCTTTTGATGCAACACAATCCGAAAAAAGTAATGGCTGGCGAACTCAAAGCGTTGAAAAACAACCTGACTTTTATCTTAAAAAATAAAAAAAGTTATCTAGACAACAACAATTGGGGTGGTTATTTGTATTTGAAACGCAACAAAATCGATTCCCTTTTAAAAAGTAATTACAAAGCTTTTCTCAAAGAAGAAACGTCCAGTGAAATGTCGGAAATTAACCTCAATTATCTGAAGAAAATAGTTTCACTTTGTAAGGAAAGCAACGTAAAATTGGTGTTTTTTAGGACGCCCATTCATCCCAAATTATTCGATTCGTACGACGAAAAAACCTTTCAAAACATCAGAATACAACAATTCAATTCCATTCCATTTTTAGATTTTCACGATTTTAAATTGGACAACGACGAGTACGGCGATTTCAATCACCTGAATTTCAAAGGAGCCGCAACGTTTTCGGAACATTTTAATACCATTGTGCAACAAGGCGTTTCAAAGCCCACAATACCACTTCAAAAATGATGATATTCTTTATTATAGTATTTGTATTGATTATCGGACTTGACATAGTTCCGCAGTTCAACGCCTGGCAAAGTCGCATTAAAATAGGGCAGTTTGCTTCCCAATCCGATTGGCGTACCAAAGTATTTGAAACCGCTAAAAAATGGTTGTTCAATACGCCGACTATTAAGTTGACGGATAATTCGCGACTCATCATCATCGATATTATAAAAGGAAATTACAAGAAAAGTGCCATACAACATTGGCAAGAAGCGGCTTTGGTGTTGGGATTAATAGAAGAATATAAATCGTCTCCAAGCGAAACGACTAAAGTAATTTTGGCGAATTATTGTGATGGAAAAATCGATGCCACTGGAAATTGGAAAAATCCGCCCACCGAAATCGACGGTGTGATTTTAGGCTATGCGTTATTGTCACTTCCGTGGATGGATACAACCAAAAATAAACCAGCGTTCGATCAATTGTATCAATTAATTGTGAGTTTGAAAGGAGAAGACGGAACCATCGCCTATAAAAAACACAGTAAAAACTTCCGCTACGTCGACACCATCGGATTCATTTGTCCGTTTTTAGTGACGTATGGTGTAACCTACAATAACGAGGAAGCAATCGATTTGGCCGTTCGACAAATAGCCGAATTCAACAAACATGCGTTATTAAACGATACGTTTATTCCGTGTCACACCTATAATCTACAATCTAAATTGCCCGTCGGATTATTCGGATGGGGAAGAGGTTTGGGCTGGTATGCTATCGGTTTAATCGATTCGTGGAATGCCTTGCCCGAACATCATCCTGCTAAAAAACAATTGCAAGAAAACGTAGTTCAATTTGCTAAAATGGCTGTACGTTTTCAGCAGAAAAATGGTGGTTGGCATTGGTTGATCACGAATACTTCGTCGCGATTTGATTCGTCTACCGCGGCAACGCTTGCTTGGTTTTTAACGAATGCGGCATCACTTCCCGAATTACACAACGAAGCTACCACAAGCGCTCAAAATGCCTTACAGTTTTTGCAAAAAGTAACGCGTAGAAATGGCGCGGTCGATTTTTCACAAGGCGACACCAAAGGCATCGGAATCCATTCGCAAGAATTTGATATACTACCGTTTACGCAAGGTTTTGTGTTGCGAACTCTTTATTATAAACCATGAAATTACTGTACATCACAAACGGAATTAACGGTTCGGGCGGTTTAGAACGCGTGCTTTCGATTAAGGCAAGTTTCTTGGCAGACGAATATAATTACAATGTTCACATTGCAGGTTTGAATGAAAGTACAACTGATTTGTTTTATGAGTTCAGTTCCAAAATCAAGTTGCATCCGTTTCCTGTTTTTGGGAATCCGTTGCGTTATATTCAACGTTATGTTAGTGGTGTCAGAACGTTAATTCAAACCATTCAACCCGATGTAATTATTGTATGTGATGATGGTTTAAAGGGTTTTTTTATTCCGATGATTATTGGTCGGGCGAAACCGATTATTTACGAGCGACACGTTTCCAAATCCATTGAAATTCGGAAAGATTCTTCAACCATTCAAAAGTTGTTCTCTCGATTCAAATTGAAAATGATGGATTATTTGTCGGGTGAATTCAGCGCTTTTGTCGTACTGACCCAAACCAACAGGTCGGAGTGGAAAGGCAAAAACGTACACGTAATTCCGAATCCGTTGTCGTTTTATCCTGAAGAACAATCGACATTAACCCACAAAAAAGTACTCGCTGTCGGTAAACAATCCCATCAAAAAGGCTACGACCGATTGTTGCGATCGTGGAAAATAGTGCAGGAAAAACACCCCGATTGGACGTTGGAAATATACGGAAAAAAAGAGGCTTCTTTAGGATTTGAACAACAAGCCGCATCACTCGGAATTTCAAAAACAGTTCGTTTTTTTGACCCTGAAAAAGACATCATTAAAAAATATTTAGGAAGTTCTATTTACGTGCTTTCTTCGCGGTTTGAAGGATTCGGAATGGTGTTGATTGAAGCGATGGCATGTGGTGTTCCATGTGTGGCGTTCGATTGTCCACACGGACCCAGTGATATCATTCAGGATAAAGTGGACGGATTTTTAGTCAAAAACGATGATGAAGTCGCTTTCGCGGAACAAATTCTAAAACTGATTGAAAACGAAAAACTTAGAATGGAAATGGGTGCCAAAGCTCGAGAAAATGTAAAACGATTTTTACCCGAAAACATACTGAAACAATGGGACGAATTATTTAAATCGGTTGCCTCATGAAAAAGATTCTCATTTTAGTCGATCAGTTGAATTCGCACGGCGGAATTGAAAAATTAGTCGCTTTAAAAGCCAATTATTGGGCGGATGTTTTTCAGTACGAGGTAACTATTATCAGTACCGAACAGCATCAAAAACCATTGGTGTACTCATTATCTGATAGGGTTAAATTCATCGATTTATCCATCAATTATCACCGAGAAAAAAGTTATTTTTCGGCTTCCAACGTACTGAAATTTCTCAAAAATATTTTTCTAATACAGAAGTACATTTTAAAGCATCAACCCGATTTTATTGTGGTCGCTTCTCATATTCCGATTACGTATTTTCTTCCTTTTTTACTGAAGAAGTCGAAAACAATAAAAGAATTTCACTTTACTAAATTCAGTCGTAGAGCAGTAAATTTTAAATCCAAAGTGCTGAATTTCATCGAAAGCAAGTACGATTTTTTAGTGGTTTTGAGTCAGGAAGAAGTGGGTTTTTATCCGTCGAACAATACGGTCGTAATTGCCAATCCAATTGAAAGCGTTGTACTTCATCCAGCTCCAAATTCAGAAAAATCAAATACCGCTATTTTTGTTGGACGTTTGGCTCCCGTTAAACAATTAGAAGAATTGGTTGCTATTTGGGTAAAGTTTATTCCACTCAAACCCGATTGGAAATTGCATGTTTTTGGGGCGAAAGAAGGCGCGTATTTTGAATGCATTCAGCAATTAGTAACACAGCATCAAATTGGCGACTCGTTTATTTTTAAAGGTCAGTCGGATGCTATTGATGCCGAATTACTACAGTCGAAAGTGTTGCTTTTAACATCCGAACAAGAGTGTTTTCCGATGGTGATTTTGGAGGCACAATCGAAAGGCGTTCCAGTGATTTCGTACGATTCGCCCACAGGACCGCGCAATATAATCCACAATAATGTAGACGGAATTTTAGTAGAATACAATAATAGTGATAGCTTTGTAAAAATATTGGTGCAATTTGACGAAGACAAAGAACTGCAAAATTCGTTGTCGCAACAGGCGATTCGCAATGCATCGAATTATCAATTAGAGTCGATTATGAACCGTTGGAATACTTTATTATTTTCTAAGTGATGCGAAAACTAGTGTACTTTTTCGGACAATTACTATTTGTGCCGCACGTCGTTTTATTTCTTCTTTCATCCCAAAAAGAAGTCATAATTGCTGATGTGTATGCTCGAAAAACAAAAAAAACGGGTGTTGTAAATCACTGTTATGATTTGAGTTTTGAGCTGTTGGTCAGTCGTTATTTCAGAACGTTGTTTTATTTTAGAACGCAAGGCGTTTTTTCGAAGTTGTTGCGTGTTTTTTATCCCAAACATCCTTCGTTCACCATTGATGTTCATACCAAAATTGGTGGCGGACTGCAATTGGCGCATCCCTATTCGACTATTTTAAACGCAGAACGAATCGGCAACGATGTCTATGTCAATCATTTAGTCACGGTAGGCGAGAGCAAAGGCAAAAAGCCAATTATTGGAAATAACGTTCAATTGCATGCGGGTTGCATGGTGATTGGTGGAATTACGATTGGCGAACATGCTGTAATTGGAGCTGGTGCAGTAGTGGTAAAAGACGTTCCGGCTCACGGAATTGCGGTAGGTAATCCAGCACGAATCATCCATTCATAAAATTTAGAGTACCTTTAAACAAAATACGAACACTTGAATACTTTAGTTCCATTAGAATATTACACACCTGTTTATTTTCACTTCCTTCTTTTGGTAGTGTTGGTTATGTTCTACCAATCGACTACTATAGCTATGGAAGCTAGTGAGAATTTAGCACGTAAAAATCAAATTGGAATTTTTTTATTGATTGTGGTTCTTGCCTACATGGGATTGCGACCCGTCAGTTTTGTTTTTGGCGATATGGGAATCTATGCCCGCGAATTCAAAATGTTTGTGTACGGAAAAATACCCGAGTACAAAAGTGATATTTTGTTTGAATTCATCATGTACAATTTTAGTCAACTTGGTTCGGCAGGAACATTTTTCTTCTTCTGTGCGATGTTGTACATTATACCCTTGTACTACGTTTCCAAGAGTTTATTTAAGGATTATTGGTATTATTCGTTCCTGATTTTAATTGCTTCGTTTAGCTTTTGGGCTTTTGGGACGAACGGTATTCGAAACGGAATTGCAACTTCTCTATTTTTATTCGCCTTGACACGGAAGAATTTTACCTTTCAGGTTTTAATATTTGTGGCGATTGTCTTTATTCATAAGTCATCGATGTTGGTCATCCTGACATTCTTTATGGTGAAATACTTTAAATATCCAAAAATGTATTTTGCTTTTTGGTTCTTGGCCATTCCGCTTTCCTTGGCGTTGGGTAGTTTTTGGGAAGGATTTTTCCTCGGATTAGGTTTTGGAGATGAAGCCAAACTCGATGCTTATTTGGGTGAATTTGACCAAGAAAATGCGGGCGTTGTGCTGAAAACAGGTTTCCGTTGGGATTTCCTTTTGTACAGTGCATCCGGAATTTTCGCGGCCTGGTATTACACCATTAAAAGAGGATTTAAAGACGAATATTATATGCAGTTAGTCAATATGTATTTGTTTCTAAACGGTTTGTGGATTTTGGTAATTCGTTCCAATTATTCCAATCGATTTGCCTATTTATCATGGTTTATGCTCGGTTTAATCATCATTTATCCGTTGTTAAAAAGTAAATTTTTCGACAACCAACACGCTGTTGTGGGTCGGATTATAGCTATATATTTCCTTTTTACCTACTTCCTAAATGTAATTGCATCCTAGCATGAAATCAATCACCGTTTTTACACCAACTTTCAATCGAGCGTACTGTTTGCATCAAGTGTACGACAGTTTGGTGGCGCAAACGAACCCCGATTTTATGTGGATGATCATCGACGATGGTTCATCCGATACTACCAAAGCATTGGTTCAGTCGTGGATTGATGTAAAAAAAATTGAAATTCAGTACATTTATCAAGACAATCAAGGCATGCACGGCGCACATAACACGGCGTATCAAAACATAACTACCGAATTCAATGTCTGCATCGATTCGGATGATTTCATGCCCAACAACGCGATTGAACTGATACTTTCTAAAAAAGATCTCCTTCAAAATCCATCGTATGCCGGTTTGATTGGTTTGGATGCGGATAAAAACGGAGTCATTATAGGAACGACGATTCCAGAAAACATCGTCGATTCTACGCTGAATGATTTGTATTACAAACACCGTATTTCGGGTGATAAAAAAGTAGTTTTAAAAACGAGTGTCGTCAAACAATTTCCACTGTATCCCATTTATAAAGGTGAAAAATTAGTGCCATTAGGAACCTTATATTTACTAATCGACCAAAAATTCAAATGGTTGTGCACCAACGATGTGTTGTGTGTTGTGGAATATTTAGCCGATGGATCGTCAAATACGATTTTAAAACAATACCGCGTGAGTCCGAGAGGTTTTGGTTATTCACGTCAGGTTAAAATGAAATACGCTCCAACCTTCAAAGAAAAGTTGAAAAGCGCCGTTCACCTGATTTCATCCGCCATTTTTGCCAAAGATTTTAGTCTGTTAACCCAAACACCTAATCCAATTTTAACTATTTTGGCTCTACCATTTGGAGTACTATTGAATGTGTACATCCGATTCAAAACCCAATCCACTTCATGAAAGTAGCTCACGTCATCAATAGTTTAGCTACAGGCGGCGCCGAAAAGTTGCTGCTCGAAAGTATTCCTATTTATGCCGAAAAGGGAATTGATGTACATTTGGTGTTACTCAACGGAAATTCGCATCCTTTTTTAGAAGAATTAAAGACAAAAAAGGCATGTACAATTCATGTTCTTGGAAATGGTTCGGTCTATAATCCGGTATTGATTTTTAAAATTATTCCGTTTTTAAAGCAATTCGATTGCGTTCACGTGCATTTATTTCCGAGTTTGTATTGGGTGGCTTTTGCGAAAATGATGTCGTTTTCTAAAGTGAAATTGGTGTATACTGAGCACAGTACATCCAACAATAGACGTGGGAATATTCTCTTTAAACAACTCGACCGATTAGTATATTCACAGTATCAAAAAATTGTGGGCATCACGCCGCAAGTACTTCAGAATTTAAAAAGTCATTTGCGAAATTCATCCGAAAACAAATTTGCAATGGTTTCCAACGGACTGAATTTAAAACAAATACACAACGCTCGAGCCTACGAAAAAACTGATTTTTTTGAAGGTAAAGATGTGAAAATCATTATTCAAGTCGCACGTTTTTACGAACCCAAAGATCATAAAACACTCATCAAAGCACTGGCACTTTTACCCGAAAATATCAAGTTGCTTTTAGTCGGCGATGGAAGTTTAAAATCGGAGAGTGAAACCTTGGTCAATGCGTTAAACTTGAATGAACGAGTTCAGTTTTTGGGAGTTCGAACCGATGTAGTACAACTACTCAAAACATCCGATGTTATTGTCTTATCCTCAAAACACGAAGGGTTGTCGCTATCGTGCATTGAAGGAATGGCGTCTGGGAAACCATTTGTGGCTTCTGATGTTCCTGGGTTGAGAGAAGTAGTTCAAAATGCGGGAGTGTTGTTTCCGTTTGGTGATGAAAAGACACTCGCCAATTCGATTGCAAAGCTTCTCGGCGATGCGAAATATTATCAAGAAATTGTAACAAAATGTAGAGCTAAATCGGAAGAATACGATATTTACAAAATGGTAGAGGAATACATTTTCGTATACCAAAATTTAGCATAAAACGATGACCAAAAAAACACTCATACGCATCACAACAGTACCACTTTCGTTAGACAAACTACTCGAAGGGCAACTTCGTTTTATGAATGCGTTTTACAAAGTCATAGCCGTTTCTTCCGAAAAAGAATACCTTGAACGCATTGGAAAAAGAGAAGAAGTGGAAACGTTTCACCTCGAAATGACCCGAAAAATAACACCGATTCACGATTTGATTTCGGTGGTAAAAATGTACTTTTTCCTCAAAAAAATAAAGCCATTCATCGTGCATACGCATACGCCCAAAGCCGGAATTGTCGGAATGTTAGCTGCAAAACTAGCCAGAGTTCCGATTCGGTTGCACACGGTTGCAGGCTTGCCACTAATGGAAACCACCGGAACTAAACGAAAAGTATTGGATTGGGTGGAAAAGCAAACCTACAATTGCGCTACAAAAATATATCCCAATTCAAACGACTTACGCGACATCATCACTCAGAATCAGTACTGTGCTTCAGAGAAATTACACGTAATCGCAAATGGAAGCACCAATGGCATTGATACAACGCATTTTGATGCTTCTCTTTTTTCAGGAGAGGAAACTTCAAATCTAAAAAAGAAACTAGGTATTCAACCGACCGATTTTGTATTCATTTTTGTGGGAAGAATTGTAGCTGATAAAGGCATCAACGAATTGCTAGCGGCTTTTTCACAATTGAATAAAGAAGTAAACAAGGTAAAATTGCTTTTAGTCGGACCGCTGGAACAAGACTTAAATCCGCTTTCTTTCGAAACCATCAAGGAAATAGATACCAATTCTAACGTAATTTCTGTGGGTTATCAAAATGATGTTCGGCCGTATTTTGCCATTTCTGATTGTTTGGTTTTTCCGAGTTACCGCGAAGGATTTCCCAATGTGGTGATGCAAGCTGGCGCGATGAATTTGCCGTCTATCGTCACCAATATCAACGGATGTAACGAAATTATTATAGACAACCAAAACGGATTGTTGATTCCGGTGAAGGATGAAAACGCAGTACTTCAAGCGATGAAAAAAACACATTCGGATACCGATTTATGTTTGAAATTGAAGCATAACGCCCGACAATTAATTGTAAGTCGATACGAACAACACGTGGTTTGGAATGCGATTCTTGAAGAATATCGTACCTTTGAAAAATAATTAGCGGCAATGTATAAATCGATTGTTAAACCTTTTTTTGATGTTTTTTCTGCAGCATTGGGCTTGGTCGCACTTTCTCCTTTATTTGTTGCGATTACTTTGCTTTTGGCCGTTGCCAATCAGGGGAAACCCTTTTTTGTACAACTTCGTCCAGGTAAAAACGGAAAGTTTTTTAAAATCGTGAAGTTCAAAACCATGAACGATAAAAAAGACAGCACCGGAAAATTATTGTCGGATGCAGAACGATTGACCAAAATTGGTTCCTGGGTTCGAAAGACATCGTTGGATGAAATTCCGCAGTTACTCAATGTTGTACTAGGCGACATGAGTGTAGTTGGACCTCGGCCACTTTTAACCCACTACGTGCATTTGTACAGCGATTTTCAAAACCGTCGGCATGAAGTAAAACCCGGAATTACAGGTTGGGCTCAAGTTAACGGTAGAAATGCGATTTCATGGGATCAAAAATTCTACTATGATGTTTGGTATGTTGACCACATTTCATTTATTTTGGATGTGAAAATAATTTTAAAAACAATTATTAAAGTGATAAAAAGTGATGGTATAAACGCTGCGGATGCAGCAACAATAGAACCTTTTGATGGCAATTGATACAATATTATACGGCGCGAGCGGACATTGTAAAGTCATAATTGATATTTTAGAATGTGCTCAAATTGCAGTGGGAACCATCGTTGATGACCATCCCAAAACGACATCAATTTTAGGAAGACCTATTGTCCATTCGAGTCAAATCAGCATTCAACAAACGGACAATTTGATTTTGTCGATAGGAAATAATAAAGTACGAAAAATGCTTTCTGGTAAATTGAAGGCAAATTATACTAAAGCCATACATCCCGCAGCAACAATTTCTAAACACAGTTCCATTGGAGTAGGAACGGTTGTTATGGCGGGAGTAGTTATCAATCCCGATGCTACAATCGGCACACATTGCATCATCAATTCCGCTGCAGTAGTCGAACACGATTGTGTCATTGAAGATTTTGTTCACCTTTCTCCCAATGTTTCGTTGGCGGGTGGAGTTCAGGTGGGTGAAGGATCGCAAGTAGGTATTGGCGCGACGGTGATACAAGGAATCAAAATTGGCAAATGGTCGGTGATTGGCGCGGGTGCCGTCATCATTTCAGACGTTCCCGATTACAGCGTAGTTGTTGGAAATCCGGGAAGAATCATAAAAAACACACAGCATGAGTAATTCAAAAATTTGGTTATCGTCTCCGCATATGGGTGGAACGGAAATGAACTATGTTCAAGAAGCGTTCGACACCAATTGGGTGGCACCTTTAGGTCCGAATGTTACGGGTTTCGAAGAAGATTTAGAGCGCTATTTAGGACAAAATAGTTTTGTGGGCGCTTTGTCGTCGGGCACGGCGGCTTTGCATTTGGCTCTGATTTTACTCGGCGTAAAACGTGACGATGAGGTAATTTGCCAGAGCATGACTTTTTCGGCCTCGGCCAACCCGATTGTATACCAAGGTGCGTTGCCGATTTTTATTGATAGCGAACCCACAACTTGGAACATGTGTCCGATTGCTTTAGAGGAAGCGATTCAAGACCGAATTGCAAAAGGCAAGAAACCCAAAGCCATTATCGCAGTTCATTTGTACGGAATGCCTTTCAAAGTAGATGAAATCAGAAAAATAGCCACAACCTATCAAATTCCAATTATTGAAGACAGCGCCGAATCGTTGGGAAGTACGTATAAAGGTCAACGTTGTGGAACCTTTGGAGATATTTCTATTCTGTCGTTCAACGGAAATAAAATCATCACCACTTCAGGTGGAGGAGCGATTGTGACCAAAACGATGGAACAAAAAAATAAAGCTGTTTTTCTTTCTACTCAAGCCAGAGATAACGCGCCACATTACCAACACAGTGAAATAGGATACAACTATCGCATGAGTAATATTTGCGCCGGAATTGGCCGTGGACAAATGGAAGTTCTCACGGATCATGTGAATTTGCGAAGAGCGATGCACGATTTTTATGTGACTCTTTTTGAGGGTAAAAGCGGAATTACCGTTTTTTCTGAACCTGATTCTGATTATTTTTCAAACCATTGGTTGTCGTGTATTCTCGTTAATCCAGATCTTACGGGCGGAATGAATCGAGAGCAACTTCGATTGAAATTAGAAGCCGAAAACATCGAAAGCCGACCGTTATGGAAACCCATGCATTTGCAACCGGTTTTTGCGCATTGTCCGTATTATGGTGGAACCGTTTCAGAACACTTATTTAAAAATGGATTGTGTTTGCCGTCGGGTTCCAATTTAACTGAGGAAGATCGAGAAAGAATAAAAAAAATAATTATGTAAGGAATAAAAATTTAACTATAAATTAAGAATAATTTTTTTTTACTATTTTTACCAGTTCGATAGTGTATATAATATAGAAACAATAAGTTGAAAGAAAAAAAACCCAATTTTTTTACAGTTTTTTCGGAAATCAATTTTGGATTTAAAATCCGAAACCTCGGATATTTGCCCCGTTGGCTCATTCTATTGTTAGATTTATCAATAGTAGTTTCCTCTGGAGTTATCAGTTTCTTTTTATTAAAAGGAATCAAACTTGATTTTATTCCGAGTCCGTATATCGTGTACGGACTAACTTTTTATGTAGTAGTCAATTTATTTTTCTTTTGGATTTACCGCACCTATTCTGGGATTATTCGTCATTCTTCCTACATTGACGCATTAAAGTTATTTTTCTCTCAATTCTCAACTTTTGTGGCTTTGTTGTTGGTTAATTTGGGGTTGATTATACTAAATAAGCCTAAACTTTTTCTAACCACCGGTTTGTTTATTAATGTGGTACTTTCCTTTAGTTTATTGTTTTTCTACCGAATCATTGTCAAACAAGTTTTTGAGAGATACATGAATTCTTCTAAAGAAGTCAACAAGAAAAAAGCAATTATTTATGGAACAGATGCTAATGCTACAGCGGTTGCTAATGCTTTAAATTCTGAAACTCCAGGTCGTTTCAAATTAATTGGGTTCATTGATAAAAACAATTTGAATACGTCGAAGCGAATTTTAAACCTTCCCATTTATAAGATCACCAAAAGTATTCCAATTCTTTTGCGGTATATTCATGCAGAAGCAATTATCATTGCTGATAAAAGTTTGACCAAAGAAGAAAAATCCATCATAGTAGATGAATGTATTGAATACGGATTCAAAGTATACACCATTCCCGTAATCACCGATTGGGATGACCAAAAGGAAATCTCCAAAAACATTAAAAACTTTGAAATTCAAGATTTATTGGAACGCAAACCAATTGTTTTAGATACGAAGTTAATTTCCTCAATTTTAAACAATCAAACGGTTTTAGTTACGGGTGCAGCCGGATCGATTGGAAGTGAAATAGTGCGTCAGGTATTGAGTTTCAAACCCAAAAAAATACTGCTTTTAGATCAAGCTGAAACTCCGTTGAATAGTTTGTCGTTGGAAATTTTAGGTCAAAATAGCGGCATTGAAATTGCCAATTTGATTGCCGATGTAAAGAGCAAAAAAATGCTTGAGCCTATATTTAAATTGCACAAACCCGATGTGGTTTTTCATGCAGCAGCGTATAAACACGTTCCGATGATGGAAGAAAATCCGGCGCAAGCAATTTTTACCAATGTATTAGGAACGAAAAATGTTGCCGATTTATCTCAAAAATACCATGTAGATACGTTTGTTATGGTTTCTACTGATAAAGCCGTGAACCCAAGTAGCGTTATGGGTGCGAGCAAGCGAATTGCAGAAATGTACGTTCAATCTAAACATTTCAAACACAAAAAACTGAATACCGACCGCTACACTCGATTTATCACCACCCGATTCGGAAATGTATTGGGTTCGAATGGTTCGGTTGTTCCGTTGTTTACCAAACAAATTCAGGAAGGCGGACCGGTTACTATAACCCATCCCGAAATTATTAGGTATTTTATGACCATTCCGGAAGCCTGTCAATTAGTGCTTGAAGCCTGTTCGATGGGAAAAGGAGGGGAAATATTCATCTTCGACATGGGTAAACCGGTCAAAATAATCGATTTGGCCAAGAAAATGATTCGACTTGCTGGTTTTGTACCCGAACAAGAAATCAAAATTAAAATTGTAGGATTACGTCCCGGAGAAAAATTATACGAAGAGTTATTGAATGATTCCGCAAAAAATTTAGCTACCCATCATGAGAAAATTACCATAGCCGAAGAAGTGTGCGACGAGTTTGATGTAATAAGTCTTGGAATTGAAGAGTTAATCGAAGCTTCTAAATCGGCCAACAACGATAAGATAGTGTCATTAATGAAAAGGATCGTGCCCGAATTCAAGAGTTTGAACTCGGTTTTTGAAACGTTGGATATAGAAGTTAAAGACATGTACACCTTTAAAAGTTAATAATATCCATTACTTTGTAAAGTATGGATTATATTTGCACCAAAAATGCTCTGAAAACATGCATTTAGTTTAAAAATTAGTATAATGAACAAAAAACACCTCGTACTTTATTTATTTGTTGCTTTCTCTCTGAGTTCTTGTCTTTCCAAAAAGAAAATGATTTATTTACAAGGACAGCAAACTCAATCGAGTAATGAAGTCAATTACGAACCACAAATTCAAAATGACGACATTTTAAGTATTACAATTATGTCGAGTGATCCTGAAATTGCCGCGCCGTTCAATATCGACCAAATACAAGGAAATAGCAGTGCCGGTGGCGGTGCAACGAGTTTGTTTAAAACAACTTACTTAGTTGACGCTAGAGGTGAAATTGAAATGCCAGTATTAGGAAAATTTCCTGTCGCTGGATTTACAAAAACCTACTTAAAACAATACCTTAAAGAACGTCTTTCTATTTACATAAAAGACCCAATCATAAACATTAGAATTGCTAATTTTAAAATATCTGTGCTTGGAGAAGTCCGTTCACCAGGTACGTTTCAAATGGAAGGCGATAGAGTCACTCTCCTCGAAGCAATTGCAGAAGCAGGTGATTTGACGTTGTACGGAAAAAGAGATAATATTCTCATTATTCGTGATTATTTGGGAACTAAAACCTACAACAGAGTCGATATTACCCAAGCCGATTTCGTGAATTCACCTTTCTATTACTTAGACCAAAACGACATGATTTATGTGGAACCCCGAAAAGCAAAAATCGATTCAACAGCCATTGGTTCTAATGTGAGTACGATCATCTCCATTTTAGGATTTCTTATCACAACCACTTTAATCTTAACCCGATAATATGCAAGAATTGCCACAAAATACCGTTTCAACTACAACGGGCAATGAGACAAACATAAAAGATTTACTCATTGGTTACCTCGTTTATTGGAAATGGTTTGTTTTGTCTTTGATTATCAGTTTGTTGTTGGGCTTTTTCTACTTGAGATATACTACAACTCAGTACGGAATTGATGCTTCTATCATCATCAAAGATGATAAAAAAGGAGGAAACAGCGAGTTGTCGGCATTTAGTGATTTGAATATTTTTTCAGGAAAGAACAACGTTGATAACGAAATAGCCATTCTTAAATCGAGAACTTTGGCGTTGAATGTTGTCAATCAATTGAATCTAGATATTAGCTATTTTGTCGAAGGAAATGTCAAACGAACCGAAGTGTACGATGATACTCCGATCGAATTGAAATTTGTGTCCAAATCAAAACGATACATTGAAAAAGATACCAGTTTTCACATCGCCCAAAATTCAAAAAACACGGTATTGATCTCTGATGTTAATCGCAAAAATGAAAAACAATATAAAATCGGTCAGATTATAGCAGCCGATTTTGGTGAGTTTATTATCAACGTAAAAAACATAAACGGAACTAATAATAATGTGTATGTTGTAAAGAAAAACAGTTACCGTACCGCCAGTTCGTATGCCAAAAAACTTAATGTAACCAATGTTGGAAAAAACAACATCATCGATTTGAATGTGGTGGATCCAATTAAAAAAAGAGGTGAAGACTACATTAATTCGGTTATTTTACAATATAATATTGATGCAATTAAAGACCGAAATATCATCGCTGACAGCACGTCCAATTTCATCAAACGAAGACTCGCAATAATTGCCGAGGAACTCAGTGATGTAGAAGATGAAGTTGAAGGTTTTAAAAAGAGCAAACGTATCACAAGTGTCGAATCGGATGCGCAAATCAGCCTTTCTGCTGTAACTGAATACGAAAAGGAATTATTAGATATAGACACCGAAGTAAAGGTCATTAACTTCATGCTTAAGGTTGTAGATAACTTGAAGGAAGACGAAATTATTCCCTCGAATCTTTTAACCAGTGCAGACGTTTCAACATCGTTTATTGACCGATACAACAACGCTGTTTTGACTAAAAAGCGATTGTTAACTTCCGATGCACAGCAATTTAACCCAGCCATTGTTAAATACGAACAACAAATTGAAGGCTACAGAGCTTCGGTTAAAGAGAGTTTACTCAACAAATTAGTTTCTCTAAACATTTCTAAAAATGATATCAAACGAATAGAAAATCGTTACGATAACAAAGTATACGAAGTACCGACCAACGAGAAGAATTTTAGAAAAATTGATCGTCAGCAGCAAATCAAACAATCGTTGTATTTGTATTTATTGCAAAAACGTGAAGAAACCGAAATCTCATTGGCCATCACTTCTCCGAAAGCAAAAATCGTTGATCCCGCATTTGTATCCGGACCAGTTTCTCCCAATCGCAAAGCTATTTACCTAATTTCGTTCATCATTGGTTTGTTGATTCCAGCGGGTATTGTCTTTCTGATTCAGTTACTCGATACCAAAATCAAATCACGTCACGATATTGAAGGTAAAATTACGATTCCGTTTTTGGGCGACTTGCCGAAATCGGAAACGAACGAGCAAATTATTCAAGCCAATAGCCGAACCAGTTCTGCCGAAGCCATCCGAATGATTCGAACCAATCTCGAGTTCATGTTGTCTCACGTTCCCGAAGATAAATGTAAAACGATTTTTGTAACGTCGTCTATTCCAAAAGAAGGAAAAACTTTTTGTGCCATCAATTTGGCTACAACCATTGCACTTTCCGGTAAGAAAGTATTGATTGTTGGTTTGGATATTCGAAATCCGAAACTCGATACCTACATCGATTTACCTTCAAGAGGAATAACCAATTACCTTGCAAAACCGAACGAGGACATTATGAATTACATTATTGGTGTCAAAGGTTTTGAGAATTTTTACGCACTACCGTCGGGTGCAATTCCGCCCAATCCGGTAGAACTTCTACTCAACAACCGTGTTACAGTTATGTTTGAAGAATTGAAGAAAAACTTCGATTATATAGTAGTCGATACTGCGCCAGTTACGGTGGTGACCGATACGTTACTAATAGCTAAAAACGCCGATTCGTTTATTTACGTTGTCCGCGCCAATTACCTCGATAAGCGTATGTTGAAAGTAGCCGAAAAATTATACAAAGACAAAAAGTTACCTAATATGTCCTTGATTTTGAACGATACTGAAACCAGCAGAACTTATGGCTATGGTTACGGTTATGGATACGGCTATGGTTATGGCTATGGAACAGAGGTTGTGAACAAAACGTTTATTGAAAAGGTAGTAGATTTCTTTAAAACTAAAAAATCGGACGACTAAAAAACTGATTGTTTTTTAGTAACGTACGTAATGATTCGTGGTTTTTAATCTGCAATTTAGTGCTCAAGGCGTTTACATGCTTTTGATGATGTACATCCGAACCCACAAAATCATACCTATTTTGATCGAGCAATTTTTGCGCGATTTTAGTTACTCCAGCTCCATAATAACCTGTGGTTGACAGTAAATTCAACTGAAACAAACACCCGCTTTTTTTCAGTTTTGCAAATTCGTCAAAGTTATTTGCATAAAACAAGTACCGCTCCGGATGGGCCAATACAGGTTTGTATCCTTGAAGTTGTATCTCAAAAATAATGTCATATAACTGTATAGGCGCATTCAAATAGGACATTTCTACTAATAAATAGTTTTCTTTTAACGTCAACAATGGTTCTTGTTTTTTAAGTCGATCAAAAAAATACGAGTCCATCATGTATTCGGCAGCTGCGTACAACGGCGTACCATCCAACTGTGTACTTGTTTTTTCTAAAGTAGATTGAATGCCTTCAGTTGTATTTTCCCAAACTCCATTGTACACGTGCGGTGTAGTAATAAATGCTGCAAAACCGATTGCTTTTAAACTCGAAATTAAATGCTGCGTTTCTGTAATGTCCCGCGAACCATCGTCTATTCCAGGTAGCAAATGCGAATGGATGTCGGTATAATCGTCTGGAATTAAATCAGATAATAAAGGGGTACTTTTTTTAAAAAAAAACATGCAAATTAATTTTAGTACAATGTAATAAATATTACTCAAAAGTACTCAATCTGTTAAAATAGTTGCACTTAATTACTATATTTGTTTTTTTAAAATAAAGAATTTTTTCTTTAGGAAATCGTATTTGAAAAATGAATTCAAAACAAGATGCTCACGAGTGGGATTTAGTAATTAAAGGGCATACATCACTTTTTGATTTAAATTTCAACGACCTTTGGAGGTACAGGGATTTACTTTTGATGTTTGTGAAAAGGGATTTTGTGAGTTTCTACAAACAAACCGTTTTAGGTCCGCTTTGGTTCTTTATCCAACCCATTTTTACTACGCTGGTTTTTACTTTTGTCTTCGGAAACCTTGCCGGAATAAGCACTGACGGTTTACCGCAACAATTGTTTTATTTAACTGGAATCACATCGTGGAACTATTTCTCTGATTGTTTAACCAAAACCAGTACCGTTTTTCGCGACAATGCCAACATCTTTGGAAAAGTATATTTTCCACGGTTGATTATGCCGTTGAGCATCGTGGTTAGTAATTTAGTTCGCTTCGGAGTGCAACTTTTATTGATGGTGGCGATGATGGTGTATTTTTACTTTTTCCCAACAGCAGGTACGTCTTTTGCACCATCGATTGGTTTACTTCTATTTCCTATTTTGGTGCTGTTAATGGCTTTATTAGGATTAGGATTGGGATTAATCATTACCGCAATGACAACGAAATATAGAGATTTAACGTTCTTGGTTACTTTTGGAGTCCAACTCTTAATGTACGGAACTACAGTGATTTATCCGCTGAGTTACGCGCGCGAAAAAGGCTACGGAACCTGGGTTGAACTCAATCCGATGACCGGAATTATAGAAGCTTTTCGGTATGCTTTTTTAGGCAAAGGCGAATTTACTATTTGGAGTATCGGATATTCAGTGGTAGTAACTTTAGTGATTCTTTTCCTCGGAATCCTCATTTTTAATAAAACAGAGAAAAACTTTGTGGACACGATATAATGACAGAACCAGTAATAAAAGTCGAAGATTTATCTAAAGCGTATCAAATAGGCCAAATTGGTTCTAGAACATTGTCGCGCGATGTAGACCGGTTTTGGCAAACCAAAATTTTAGGAAAAGAAGATCCTTTTCTGAAAGTAGGTGAAACCAACGACCGCAGTACCAAAGGCGATAGCAATATCGTTTGGTCGCTTAAAGACATCGATTTTGAAGTCAACCAAGGTGATGCACTCGGAATTATCGGAAAAAACGGAGCCGGAAAAAGCACACTGTTAAAATTACTGTCACGCGTTACGAGTCCGACAACTGGACAAATAAAAGTCAAAGGTCGAATCGCCAGTTTATTGGAAGTCGGAACTGGTTTTCACCCCGAATTATCCGGAAGAGAAAACATCTACTTGAACGGCGCCATACTCGGAATGCGCAAAAAAGAAATCACGCGAAAACTCGAAGAAATAATTGATTTTTCTGGAGTAGAACGCTATGTGGATACACCTGTAAAAAGGTATTCATCCGGAATGTATGTGCGATTGGCTTTTGCCGTTGCCGCACATTTAGAAAGTGAAATATTGATTGTAGATGAGGTATTAGCCGTTGGTGATGCTGAATTCCAAAAGAAATGCCTCGGTAAAATGGGCGATATTTCGAAAGGTGAAGGAAGAACATTATTATTTGTCAGTCACAATATGGCGGCTGTAAAAAGTTTGTGCAACCGCGGTTTGTTCCTCGAAAACGGAATGATCAGTTTCAACGGAAATATCGACAAAACCATCGATAATTATCTTCGAAATAATTTATCTTCGATGAGCAACAGCAGTAGCATCGATTTTTCGATAAACAAAGCACAAGTTGCCATCAGTAGTGTCGAAATTAATACTATCGACGAGAACGGAGTAATGCATCCGTCCAATTCCATTTTGATGGGAAATCCAATTGTTGTCAAAATTCATGTCATCACACAACGATTACTTAAAAATATCAAAGCCAGTATTATTATTTCTACAATGAGCGGAATCAAAGTGGCCGCCATTCGTTCACACGAAATAACGGATGTAGTATATGAATCGGATTCGAATTTCGAGTTCAGTTCACATATTTCAGGACTTAATTTAATGGAAGGCGAATACAGCGTCACCATTGCATTGGCTGCAGAAGGTGAAACCATCGACATCAAAGAAGATTGCATCAGTTTTAGTATTGTTGCCAATGATATTTACCAAACCGGAAAAATTCCAAAGGGAAATTTCTTAATTTTTTCAAACGCTCAATGGGAATTAAAAGCAAAATAAAAACTTGGCTTTCTACCAAACTTAAAAATTTGGTCAACGACGAGCAATTACCTGTATTATTGGTAAATACAAGGCAATTACTTGTTGGTAGAAGTTCGTTTCACAACGGAGGTTTTGAAATTCGTGGCGCTGCAAAAGTGGCTATCGGATCGTTTTGCGCCTTGGGACGTGACATCAAAATCATCACCAAAAATCACAACTACCATTTTGCTTCCATGCAATATGGATTCTATAAAAAGTACTTCAACGAATTACCCTATTCGTCTGAAATCAATAACGAAGTAACCGTAACCATCGGAAGCGACGTTTGGATTGGCGATAACGCTATTATTTTACCTAACGTAACCATCGGACACGGAGCGATTATTGGCGCGGGAAGTTTGGTAACCAAAGATGTTCTCGATTATTCAATCGTAGGCGGAGTGCCCGCTAAAGTACTAAAAGACCGTTTTTCACCCGAAGTAAAAGCAACGTTGTTGGCTTCAGAATGGTGGAATTGGAGCGAGGAGAAAATCAGTCAGAACAAAGTGTTTTTCTTTAAAAATTACAACCAATGATGAACCGTATTTATCTCTATTGGTGCAACAATCAACTCAAAGACGGAAAGGAAAACTTTGGAGATTTACTACCCAAATACATCATTGAAAAGATATCCAAACGAAAAATAATTCAGGTGATACATCCTTCCATGAGAAGGTACAAACATTTTTTAAAACACTATTTAACCGTCGGAAGTATACTTGAAGCCGCCAATGAAAATTCTATTGTTTGGGGAAGTGGCATCATTCGGGAAAATGACTTCATTAAAAAAGCTAAATTTTTGGCGGTACGCGGACCAAAAACACGCAAACGACTCTTGGAATTAGGATATAAAGTGCCCGAAATATATGGCGATCCTGCGATTTTGTTATCGGATGTTTATCCTAACAAAATTGAACCAAAATACGAATTGGGTATTATTCCGCATTATGTAGATTACGAGTCGATTCAACGTGTTTTTAAAGATGACGCTTCTGTCAAAGTAATTGATTTGACTACCATCAATGTCGAAAAAACTCTTGATGAAATTTTAGCATGTAAAGCGATTATTTCATCGTCGTTGCACGGCGTAATTGTGCCACATACGTACGGAATTCCGGCACTTTGGGTTAAATTTTCTGATAAATTAGGTGGCGATAACATCAAGTTTTTTGATTATTTTGAATCGGTTAATTTACAATATCCAAAAATATTCGAAATGAATTTTGACCAAATAAACGCAACTCTTTTTAAAGAAATTTTAGAAAGTAACGCACACTTGGCTTTGCCTAAAACGGAAGTTTTGACAAAAATAAAAAACGATTTAATGAAAAGTAATCCGTTCTAATCATGAGAATTGGCAGCAATCCTGAAAAGGAGAAAAACGAAAAAAACCTACTCAAGCAACACCGCGTGGTGATGGTTTTTTACGTGCCTAATTCAGAAGAAGAATACTATAAAGAGTTACACAAAGTACTCGACAAATCATTGGAATCATTGGTCAAAACCATCAATTTTGAAACGACAGCCATCACGTTAATCAACAACAACAGTACTTCTGAACTAAATTCGGTCATCAACAAATACATTCAATACATTGATAAATACATTTGTTACTCCGAAAACAAAGGAAAAGTACATGCCGTAATCAACGAAGTTCGTGGAGTTTACGAACCGTTTGTAACCATTACTGATGCCGATGTTTTATTTTACAGCGGTTGGGAACAAGCTGTTTTTTCAGTATTTAAAACCTATCCAAAAGCTGGGGTAGTGAGTCCGCTTCCCGTTCCGCATTGCTCTTTTGCACGAAATAGCGTGCTTTTTTGTGACGGACTTTTTTCCAATCTCAAATACGGTTCCATACTATCATCCCACGATACCGAGTTATACAAAAAAAGCATCGACAATCCCGAAATTTTTCGCAGACAATGGCACGAGTATTGGGATGTTAAACACTTGTATTTAGATGGTGCTCCTAAAGCAATAGTCGGTGCCACACACTTTGTAGCTACCTACAAAACCAATTTGTTCAGAAATCAGTATGAATTTCCCGAGTTCAAATTTAAAGCCGGTTATGAAGATCATTTTATGGATATAATTGCTGAAAATAAAGGTATGTACCGACTTTCAACTACCCAAACATTTGCGTATCATATTGGCAATTCTTTGGATGATGTTACCCAAAATCATGTGTATTCTTCAGAGGGATTCATCGCCAGTCAATTTTTCAACGATATCTCTCCCGAAGTAGGAAAAACATCTTTACTCAATAGAATTAAAATACTACTTGGAAAAGCAGTGCTCAAATACAAATGGAACAAGTAAGTTTTGACATTCTCATCGCTACAAAAAATAGGAAAACCGAGTTAGTTCGTACACTCAATTCTCTGACCGAATTGATTGAAAAATCGAATGTTAAATGTATTGTGTTCGATGACGGTTCAACCGATGGGACGGCACAGCACATTCGTTCGCACTTTCCAAAAGTAACGCTCTTACACAACGAAATCTCCAAAGGTTATTTGTTTTGTAGGAATACAATGCTCAATCAATCCAACGCTGATTATGACATTTCATTAGACGATGATGCGCATTTTATTTCTGAAAATCCATTGGAAGAAATCCATGCTTTTTTTGAAAATAATCCCAAATGTGGACTCCTAGCGTTTCGAATTTTTTGGGGGTTGGAAGATCCGATCAATACAGTATCGTATGAAAAAAACGAACAGGTAAGCGGATTTGTAGGATGCGGTCATGTATGGCGAATGAAGGCATGGAAGTCGATTCCGAATTATCCTGAATGGTTCCAATTTTTTGGGGAAGAAGCCTTTTCTGCGTTTCATTTGTTCAAGAAAAACTGGCAAATTCATTACCTTCCAACTGTTTTGGTGCATCATCGTGTGGATGTAACCCAACGAAAAAAACATTCCGATTACCGCTCGCGACTCAGAAGAAGCATTCGCTCGCGTTGGTATTTATATTTTCTGTTTTATCCATGGAACAAAATCCCCAGAAAATTGTTCTATACCTTGTGGATGCAAGTAAAATTCAAAACGCTCAAAGGAGACGGAAAAGCAACTCTAGCAATTATTCAAGCGCTCTTTGATGTACTGATAAATTTTCCTAAATTGCTCCGACAAAGCAAGCGATTCTCAAAGGAAGAATTCATCCAATTTGAGCAGCTTACTGAACCCAAAATATTTTGGATTCCAAGACGACAAAGCTCAATAAAATAAGGTAATGAATATACTCGTAATCGGCAGCGGCTCAATAGGAACACGACATCTGAACAATACGATGACGTTGTTTCCGCATGCCAACGTCACCGTTGTGAGTAGAAGTAAAACTGCTCTCGATATACATGTTCATGTAGTTTCAAGTATTGCAAAAGCATTTGAAAATTTGCCCTTTTATGATGCAGCAATCATTGCAACTCCAACGTCTTTACACATTGAAAATGCCCTCGAACTGATTCAACATGGAATCAAAAAGTTGTACATAGAAAAACCAATTTCACATACGTTTGATGCTATCGACCAACTTATTTCACTCGCAGAAAAAAATAATGTTCAAATTTTTGTGGGTTTTGATATGCGTTTCGACCCAGGTCTAAATAAAGTAAAAGAACTGCTTTCCAATCAAACCATAGGAACTCTTGTAAGCGTTCAAGCCGAAGTAGGTCAGTACTTACCCGATTGGCGTCCCGGAACCAATTACAAAGACGGAATGAGTGCCAAAGTCAATTTAGGTGGCGGCGTCATGCTCGATTTGATACACGAATTTGATTACCTCAGTTGGTTGGTGGGTTCCTATAAAAGAATCATAGGGTTTAACAAACCAATCGATTCGTTAGATATTGAAACCGAAGGCATTTCGGTCAATTTATTTGAAAGTGAATCAGGTGTTTTAGGAACGCTTTCGCTCGATTATATTCAGAAAAACCTCAATAGAAAAGCGAAGTTTATTGGCGATTTCGGAACCATCGAATGGAATTACGTGACCTCTGAAGTAAAATGGAAAACACAACGTGAACCCGACTGGGATTATTTTCATTACCCCGATTTCAACCGAAACGACCGATTTGTCAATATACTCAATGCTTTTTATTTAGCAACTCCAAGTGAGTTCGATGCTCGATTGACAACTCTTCCACAGTCATTGATTTCACTGAAAGCGGTACTCGACGCCAAAGACAGTGCCAACTTAAAATCCAAAAACTAAATGATACTCTGTTCTATTTGTATACGTGGCGGTTCTAAAGGTGTGCCAAAGAAAAACATCCGAATGGTAAACGGAAATCCGTTGCTGTTTTACACCCTCGATTGTGCTCAAAAAGCTAACGGTTTGGATGATCTAGTGATTTCTTCCGACAGCGATGAAATGCTTCAAATCGCCCAACAATTAGGTGCCAAAACAACCATCAAACGTCCCGATCATCTGGCTTCCGATACGGCATCCAAATGGGATGTTTTCATTCATTTAATTGAAGAATACGAAGCAAAAACAGGTAAAACGGTCGATTATTTAGTCGATTTGGATGTGACGGTTCCGTTGCGAAAACCCGAACATATTGAAGGCGCGATTCAAATGATGCTCAACAACGATACCGACGTAGTCATTACTGGTTATGAACCCGAACGGAATCCGTATTTTAACATGATGGAACTCACCGACGGTAACTATGCCACCATGGTAAAGAAAACCGCCCAACCAATTGTGCGTAGGCAAGATGCGCCGAAGGTTTACAGTCTAACTCCTGCAGTATATGTCATGAGAAAAGAAGCATTGTATCAGTACAAGCATTGGTCGGAAGCTCGATGCATGATTTACGAAATACCAAGAGAAAATGCAGTAGACATTGACACCGAATTTGACTTAAAACTAGTTGAATTCTTAATGAAAAACACCAATACGAATGGATAATTTATTTGATTTACAAGGAAGAATCGCACTCATTACAGGAGGCGCAGGTTTATTGGCTTCCGAGCATGCCATCGCCTTGGCAGGATACGGAGCCAAAGTAATCATCAGCGATTTGAATGTGGATGTCTGCAACGAAAAAGCAGCCGAACTTAAAAAAGAAGGTGTAGAAGTTGAAGTTATGGCTCTTGATGTCACATCAAAAGGAAATTGGATTTCGGTAACCCAAACCATCATCCAAAAATACGGTCGAATAGATATTTTAATCAACAACGCCGGTTTCACCAATCAGAGTAAAACCAGTGCGTTTGATCGCTCGTTCGAAAATTTCCCTTTGGAAGATTGGAACGCCATAATGAACGTAAACCTTACTGGAACTTTTTTAGGATGTCAAGTCGTGGGTGTCGAAATGCTCAAACAAGGTAAAGGAAGCATCATCAACATTGCCTCGTTATACGGAGTGGTGAGTCCGAATCACAAAATGTATCCCGGAACCGGAATTTCACAACCCGTGGCTTACAGCGTCAGCAAACACGGAGTCGTTTCGTTAACCAAATATTTAGCAACGCTTTGGGCCGAAAAAGGAGTGCGTGTCAACAGTCTTACTCCGGGTGGAATATGGAACGGACACGACGGATTGTTTTTAGAACGATTTAAAAATCTCAATCCGATTGGAAGAATGAGCGATAAATCGGAACTTCGCGGCGGAATCGTATTCCTCGCCAGTGATGCGAGTAGCCATGTAGTAGGACATAATTTAATAATCGACGGCGGTTGGACTGCCTGGTAACATACATACAATGAATCCGTTTATAGAAATAGCAGGAAGAAAAATAGGACCCGATTTTCCACCATTGGTCATCGCCGAAATCGGAATCAACCACGAAGGTTCGCTTCAAGTGGCCAAAGAAATGGTCGACGCAGCGTATCGTGCCGGAGTAGAAGTGGTCAAACACCAAACCCACATTGTGGAAGACGAAATGAGCGGTGCCGCCAAAAAGGTAATTCCGGGTAACGCCGATGTATCCATTTACGACATTATGGAACGTTGCGCGTTGAATGAGGCAGACGAATTAGAACTCAAAAACTACGTAGAAAGCAAAGGAATGATTTTTATTTCTACTCCTTTCTCTCGTGCGGCAGCCGAACGGTTGAAGAAATTTGACATTCCGGCCTACAAAATTGGATCGGGCGAATGCAATAATTATCCGCTTCTCGAACACATTTGCTCGTTTGGAAAACCCGTTATTTTGAGCACGGGAATGAATACCATCGAAAGTGTAAGTAAGGCCGTTGCGATTTTTGACAAACACAATATTCCCGTGGCTTTATTGCACACGACCAATTTATATCCAACACCGATTCATTTGGTGCGATTTGGCGCAATGACGCAATTACATCAAGCCTTTCCAGATAAAGTATTCGGCTTGTCGGATCATACTTTAAATAACACAGCTTGTCTTGGCGCAGTTGCTTTAGGCGGCAGTATTTTAGAGCGCCATTTTACCGATCACATGCAACGAACCGGTCCGGATATCGTGTGTAGTATGGATGAAAAAGCCTGCTCGGAATTAATCACACTTTCCAACGAAATGTGGCAAATGCGCGGCGGAACAAAAGAACCTGCCAAAGAAGAACAAGTAACGATTGATTTTGCTTTTGCTACAGTTTGCTCGATTGCTGCTATTAAAAAAGGCGAAACGCTGACCAAAGAAAATATTTGGGTGAAACGACCCGGAACGGGTAAAATTTTGGCGGAACATTTTAATGAATTATTGGGAAGAACCGCTACCCGCGACATAGAAAACGACGAACAACTAACTTTTGAAGATGTTAACTAATGGATAAATTATACGACTTAACGAAAAAATTTGACTACGAAAACGGATTTTACGCAACAGCTGATCCGTCTCGTTTTAGCAAATTCATCACACATTTAGAATTTTTTAAGCAAACGTCAACCGTACGCGGTGAAATTCTTGAATTCGGAATCTTTAAAGGAAATTCGTTCTTCCGATGGATTAAATTCAGAGATTTATTGGAGCAAACGTCCAGCAGAAAAGTAATCGGTTTTGATATTTTTGGCGATTTTCCAGAAGCACAATTCGAAGGCGATAAACAAAGACGCGATGATTTTGTGGAAGAAACCAACGGTGGAAAAAGTATCTCTTTGGAAGAAATGCAAGAGCTTTTAGACCAACAATCCTTGTCTAAAAATGTCGAACTCATCAAAGGCGATATTTTAGTTACGCTCAAAAATTATTTGCAGAAAAATCCGCATTTGAAAATTTCGTTATTGCACATCGACGTTGATTTGTACGAACCCGTAAAAGAAATTTTAGAGCAATTGTACGACCGAGTGTCAACGGGCGGAATCATCATTTTAGACGATTACGGAACCTTCGCCGGAACCAATAAAGCCGTAGACGATTTCTTCAACAACAAAGCAGAAGTAAAGAAACTGCCGTTTTCTAATACCATTTCGTATATCGTAAAATAAATGAAGAAAATCCTATTCTTAACAGGCACGCGAGCCGATTTCGGAAAAATAAAATCGCTTATTTCAATTTTGGACATACATTCCGAATTTGAAGTATATGTATTTGTAACCGGGATGCATCTGCAAAAAGAGTATGGATATACAGTTATCGAAATTGAACGCTGCGAATTTTGCAATGTTCATACGTTTGAAAATCATACGCATGAAACCACAATGGATTTGACACTGGCCAAAACCATCGAAGGATTGTCGAGTTATTGCAAAGAAGTGCAACCCGATATGATGGTAATTCATGGCGACCGTGTCGAAACCTTAGCGGGTGCGATTGTCGGTTCGCTCAATAATATTTTGGTGGCACACATTGAAGGCGGCGAACTTTCGGGCACGGTAGACGAATTAATCCGTCACAGCGTAAGTAAATTGAGTCATATTCATTTTGTTTCCAATACCGATGCAGCCAAGCGATTGCTTCAAATGGGCGAAATGAAATCGTCGGTGTATACCATCGGTTCACCCGATATCGATATCATGTTTTCACCCGATTTGCCCACTATTGAACGCGTAAAAGACTACTACGAAATTCCGTTTGACCACTTTGCCATCGTGATGTTTCATCCGGTGACGACCGAAGTCAACGACATGAAAGAATACGCCGATCATTTTGTCAATGCCTTGCTTAACGATAACCATAATTATGTGGTGATTTACCCGAACAACGATTTGGGAAGTCAGTACATCATCGAAAATTATAAAAAACTGAACGATAATCCGCGGTTTAGAGTGTTTCCGTCGGTGCGATTTGAGTACTTTCTTACCTTACTCAAACATTCACAATTTGTGATTGGCAACAGCAGCGCCGGAATTCGAGAAGCGCCGTACTACGGAATTCCCATCATCAACATCGGAACACGTCAACAAAATAGGGCACTTCATGCGGATATTCTGAATGTGAGTTACGAGGAAAACGACATCGCGAAAGCTTTAAAGGTAATTGATCAACACAAAATCCAAAACACCGACTCCGATTTCGGACTAGGAAACAGCGCGGAATTGTTCTTAGAATCACTGCAAAAATCAGACATTTGGCAAATCAATCACCAAAAACAGTTTCGGGATTTGTAAAGGATATTGGTAGTTTAAAACCAATCCCATCTGTGTCTCTTGATCAAGCTTTTATTTTTTTTAGCCACAGATTCACAGATTAAAAATGATTTAAAATCTGTGAATCTGTGGCTAAATTCCACATAGTAATTATAAAATGTAGACTTGCAAATTTAAGCTTGCCAAGCGAAGGATTTGGTCGTTTAATTCAATTTCAAAATCTCCCTAATTTTAGTTTCAACCGCTTGTGCCATTCGGTAATGACCTAAATCGGATAAGTGTGTGCCATCAACCGTTGCTTCGTGGTCGGAGCCGATTAAATCAGTGTTAGGTAAATAATAAATATCCGTCAAACCACTAGCAATAGCTTGGTTATACGCGTTTTTTAAAGCGTTGTTTTGTGCCAGAATGAATGGATAACTTCCGAAAGAAGTTGGGTCGGATGTTTTGAGATACGAGTTTTCTCTCATAATACTTTCCATGAGAAGAATGGGCGATTTAGGTCGGCACTTTCTAATTTGCTTCATCAGATTCAACGCGTTATTTTTGATGGTGTCTGGATGAGAATTGGCAGTACAATCAACAACAAATAATTGGGCATCGATTTCACATAAAGCAGCTCCAATCGATTGCTCAAACCGACCATTTCCATTCAATCCTAAGTTGATGGTTTCGATATTTAGACTTCTAGCAATAATCGATGGATAAGCCATTCCGGGACGCGATGCACTTCCGCCTTGCGTGATGCTGGTTCCATAAAACACGATCGGTTGGTTGGGTTTTGTATCGGGCGAACTTGTGAGTGTAGATGCTTTTTGAATTCCAATTTCGATTTGCTCTATTCCATCGTACAACGGTAAATGAATCATAAATTCTTTTTGAGTAGTATCCATTTCTGATATCAAGATGCTTTCATTGACTTTACCCGACGGAATTCCCGAATTCACATACTGCCATTTTCCGTTCATCAAACAATACAAATCAATTCCACTACTTGCAATTTGGGTCATGTTTCCGATACTCGGATTGTTCAAAACCGTCCATTTTGCTCCAATAACCGGAGAATTCGTGGTAAACCGAATGGACAATCCAGCCGAATTTTTACTGATGTCCCACACTTCGGCACGCACGCTTTTTTGGAATGCAACTGGAAGTCGGTTGAAGTTATTTTCATTATGATAACGTCCGTAAATGGACATTTTTTTTCCATCATAAAAAACCAAATCGTTTAGGATTTCGGTCTTGCTTTTGTGGTCGGAAATGACTTCGGTTTTGAAAACTGCTTTTACCTTCGAAGAGATTTTTGTACGGAACATAAAACCCAAAGCAAGATTGAGCAGTAGGCTGAAAATTAAAATAATGTAGAGAAGTTTATTTTTCATGTGTAGCTGTGGCAGCAGTTATTGAAGAAATTCATTCATAAAAAAGTTGACTGTACCAAATATAATGAAAACCAACTTAAAATAGGTGGTTGTATAAAAAAGACAATTTCGGAAAAGGCATTTACATTGCTAGCCTTGTTGTAAACGGTAAAAGCGTCGATGCTAAAAAAATAATTTTCAATTAAAATCAAGGTAACACAACTCAAAACTCCGCCCAACCGCGGAGTTTTTTATGCGCTAAACTATTTTTTTCTTCCAAAAAAAACCTTGATATTTGGCAAATCAATTTTTATGAGAATTGATGATTCTTACGTGGTAAAAACGGTGCTGTTACATCAGTTAAGTTGTTTTTATCGAATGAAAAACAAAACCAATGAAACTAAAAAAAGCACTGACCAATTACTTAAAAAAGCAAGTAAACAAGACGGGTTACCAAATTAAAAAAGTAAATAACTTTGTTTTTTTAGACAGCATCTTAAACAAACTAATTGCCGAAAAAGGAACCATTAATTTCATACAAATTGGTGGAAATGACGGAGTGAATTTTGATCCGCTATATCATTTTGTGCGATTAAATAAATCTAAAGTTTCGGGCTATGTTTTAGAACCAGTAAAAGATTACTTTAACGAACTTGAAAAGAACTACAGTGAATTTCCTTTGATAAAGCCACTGAATTTAGCGATTCACAACAGTGAAACCGAAATGATTATTAATAGAATAAATCCAGATAGCGCAGCAATTTTACCAACTTATGCCAAAGGTATTGCTTCGTTCAATGAAGATCATCACGTAAAATGTAAAGTTCCCACAGAACATATGATTCAGGAAAAAGTGGATTGTGTCACCTTAACCAAATTGATGAATAATTATAAAATCAGTGAAGTTGACTTGTTACAAATTGATACCGAAGGCTATGATGCCGAAATTATTTTAAACATCGACTTTTCAACGTTTCAGCCCTCCATAATTAATTTTGAATATTATGTTCCTGGAACGATGAGTAAACAAACCTATAATGACATAATTGATTTACTTCACAAAAATGGTTACGAAGTTTGGATGGAAGTAAATGATATAACCGCATACAAAAGAGACTTGTTTATTAAACTAGAATAACATGCTAACGGTTAGTAATTACCATTACATTAGAACAGATTTTAACACAAAATTCCCCAGTATTTTTGGAGTTACACCAGCCGTGTTTAAGAAACAACTAGTGCTTTTAAAAGACAAAGGCGATTTCATTCGTACAAGTGATTTAGTTTCAAATGTCGACGAAATTTTAAACTCGAATTCCAATTATTTTCTAATCACTTTTGACGATGGTTTAAAAGAGCAATACCAACTAGCTTTGCCCATTTTAGACGAACTTGATGTACCGGTAATTTTGTTTGCTAACTCTAAAAATAGTGAAGAAAAAAAGGTAAGCACGGTTCATAAAATACATTTGTTGCGTTCGATTATTGCGCCTTCTGAATTTTTAGAACTCATTTCACTTGACTTAAATACTGCTGTTTCTAACGAAGATGCTATCAAATCAAAACAAACGTATCCGTTCGATGAGTCGGCAACCGCACTGCTTAAATACCTTTTGAATTTTAAAATGGATTTTAATTTGCAAGAACAATTAATTACGTCTATTTTTAAAAATTATTTTGAGGAAGAGCACGTTTTCGAACAGTTGTATATGAATGATTCGGAGTTGATGGAAGTCGGTAGAAAAGGATTTTTAGGAAGTCACACCCACACGCATTATCCCATCGGATTATTGAATGAAAATCAAATGCGATTCGAACTCGAACATTCAAAAAAATATTTGGAACAGTTAACAGGTTCAGTGATTGAAACCGTTGCTTATCCGTACGGAACATCCGAAGCGTGTACGCTAGAAGTAGCAAAAATAGCCGAAAGCGTTGGTTATAAACTTGGTTTTACCACAACAGCCGGAACAAATTCAATCCATCAAAATAAATTATTACTCAATCGGTTTGACTGTAACGATATGCCAGGCGGGAAAAATTATAACAAATTATGATTACAAGAGAAGCAACTTCAGACGATTGGGATAAACTCTTTGCTTTTTTCAGTAGAGTGTACCGATCCAATCATCCGCTTCAAAACAAGGAGTTTTGGGAGTGGCAATATGGAAACAAACAATATGGTCGTTCCTTGATTTGTTTGAATGAATTGGACGTCATCGTAGGCCATGTGGGTGCCAATTTTGGTGGAGGATTGGCTTGGATCATCAACGTGTACCTCGATGAAGAATGCAGAGGAAAAGGAATTTTAGGGAAATTATATGCTTTAGCCAGAAATTATTATCCTTTGGCAGCTACTGCAGCCAATGAAGCCGGATTGGGTTTGTACCGCAACATGCGTTGGATTCGCTATCATGATTTGGTGCGTTATGTCAAAATAAATCCATCCATCACTACTATTTCTACTGAAACGGTTTGTGCACCAATAATTTCAGAAGTTGAACAATTCATTGCAAAAGACACTCATTATTTCCAACAATCTTCCTTAAAAGGATTGATTTTAAACGATGGTTCGCGTGTGGTGAGTCAGGAAAACGTGGGTGGATTACGTGTAGTAGATATTGAAAAAATAGAAGATTTAGAACTTCAAGCGTGGGATTTGGGTTACAATTGGATGGATTACATCACTTCATGGAACGATTTGAAATCAAAGGAGCTCGAAAGTAGAGGTTGGATTTTAGATTATAAAAGTGTCGTGCCTTGGCGCTTGAATCCGCTAATAAAAGACTATTTTTGCGACATCACTTTTCTTTCGGAAGAACCATTAGATAAAGAATTTGTGGTCCACCGTTCGTATTCCGATCACGGAAGAATTGGAAGTTTAATAGAATGAATATGAAGAGTTTAGGAGTAGTAATTACGGATGGTGTAGGGTTTAGAAATTTTATTTTAACCGATTTTATTCACGAAGCAAAACAGAAATTTGACAAAGTCGTTATTCTTTCGTGTTTGCCCAAATTTGTGTATGATGATTTTAATTTAGACTGCGAAATCATTGAATTGCAAGTTTTTAAAGAAGACTTTAAAACATGGTTTTTCAGAAAGGCTAAAGACGTAGCACATCTACAATTGTATAAAAAAGGGAATTTCGGTATTCAAGACAACTTGAACATTAACCGAACCGAAGTTAAGAGTAATCGTGGGTATGCCACGCGTTTAATTTATAGTTTTACCTCCATTTTCCATTCCGAAAAATGGATTCAACGATTGTATTATTGTCAGCAATTGACTTTCAAATACAGCGCACTTTCTAAAGAATATCAAACTATTTTAAAAGAGCAGAATTTTGATTTACTGTTTTTCACCCATCAACGACCCACATTTATTGCACCATTGATTGCTGCGGCAGAACAATTAAAAATTAAAACTACTGCATTTATTTTTAGTTGGGATAATTTGGCCTCAAAAGGTCGAATGGCCGGAAACTTTGATACCTACTTGGTTTGGAGTGATTTGATGAAGCAGGAATTAATGTTTTTTTACAAAGCCATACAAGCGAAAGACATTAACGTAGTAGGAACGCCTCAATTCGAACCATTTGCCAGTGAAAAGTTTGGATATAGCAAAGAACAACTCATTTCTAAGTTTAAATTGGATTCCAATAAACCCATAATCGTTTTTACTTGTAACGATTCAACGAGTAAAAATGACCCTATTTACCTCGATGTTCTGGCTCGTTTTATGGAAGAAAAAAAACTGGTAAAAGAAGTCAATCTAATCGTAAGAACTTCTCCCGCCGAAGATCCAGATCGATTCAGACACCTAATCGACAAATATCCATTCATCGTTTGGAATTTTCCAGATTGGACGGTTAAACGAAAAAATCATGGGGAATCATGGTCGCAACGTGTTCCATCCAAAGAAGACTTAGATGATTTGAAATCGATGTTGAAGCATTGCGACTTCAATATTAACGTACTTTCTACCATAACCTTAGATTCGTTTATTTTTGACAAACCCGTTATCAATCCAGTTTTTGGAACCAAAGAAAACGGGATGTACGACGACCAACGTTTTTTTAATTACGAACATCTTTCAAAATTAGTCGATTCTAACGCTTCCCAAATTGCAAAAAACGAAGACGAATTTCTAATCGCACTCAATAATTTACTGAACTTTAAAGATCATAAAAAAGCAGAAAGAACCAATTTCTTAACGCTTCAAATTGGAAAACCATTGGAAGGAACAAGCAAACGCATCGCAGAAGCATTACTAAAATGGGCGTAACACAAAAAATAGCAATCATTTGTAATTACGAACTTTTGCCCGATCGGATAGGCGGAATGGATTATTTTTTCTGGCTATTTGAGGAAAAATGCAAACAACATAACATTCCAACGCAGTGGTTTTTTATCAATTCAAACACGCATGGTGCGTATGCTAATTTCAATGTGGTTTCGTGTGACTATCAAAATGTAGAACATTTTTTTGCAGAGAATTATTTAAAACAACCCGACGAATACAGTCACATCATCACGCATTTTGTCGAATTGTGTTCTCCTATTTTTAAGGAAATCAAACGCAAATCGAAGGCGAAAATAATTATGGTGGATCACAATCCGCGGCCCATAAATGGCTATTCGTTGAAAAAACGAATTGAAAAAAAAGTTAAGGGAATACTTTATTCTCAATACATCGACACTTTTGTAGGTGTTTCAACCTATTCAAAAAATCAAATTATATCCGAGTTTGGCGCGCAGTTACAAAAGAAAAGTACAGTCGTTTTTAACGGTTTGAATCATTCCAAATTCATCCAAAAAACACAGTACAATTTCCAAGGAAAATTCATTGTTGCCGCTCACCTCAGAAAAGACAAAGGCATTCAGGATTTAATAGAAGCGGTGTACGAATTGAATTCCAAACAACCCGTTTCGTTCACCATTGATGTATACGGAATCGGCGTTTATGAAGACGAGCTAAAATCAAAAGTGACTCAGTATAACTTGCAATCCATCATCATTTTTAAAGGAAATGTGACCAATTTATACGAATTATACCATCACTACGATTACCTTATTCATCCTTCGCATGGAGAAACCTTTTGCTATTCGGTGGTGGAAAGTTTGATGAGTAAATTGCCCGTAATTACAACCAAAAATCAAGGCAACGTTCTCGGATTGGTCCATGACGGCGTTAATGGGTTTTTATTTGAAGAAGAAAATGTAGCCCAACTACAAACGATTTTGTACGACATCAGTGTAAACGGAAAACAAGCTGTCGATTTCTCTCAAACCAACGCCGAAATACTCAATTATTCCCTTGATAATATGGTAGAAAACTACCTTAAATTAGTGCGCTGATGCTGTTCAACTCCATTTCGTATTTGGTGTTTTTACCGCTGGTTTTTGCGTTGTATTGGCTCGTAAATAAACGAAGCTTGTCGATGCAAAACATCTTATTATTGGTGGCGAGTTATGTGTTTTATGCGTTTTGGGATTGGCGTTTTCTATTTTTACTGATTTTTTCTACAGCCTTAGACTATTGCACCGGATTGCTGATGCACGACGCACCCAATAAAAAAGTAAAAACATTTTGGTTTTGGCTGAGCGTAGGCATCAATTTAGGATTTCTCGGCGTATTTAAATACTATAATTTCTTTGCAGAATCGCTATCGGTTGCTTTAGAAAAAATAGGTTTTCATGCGAGTTTTTGGACGCTTGAAGTCATTTTACCTGTCGGAATTTCGTTTTATACTTTCCACGGATTATCCTATGTCATTGATATTTATAAAAGCCGAATCGAACCCGAACGCAATATTGTAACCTATTCGTTGTTTGTGAGTTACTTTCCGCTCTTGGTGGCCGGACCGATTGAACGCGCCACTCATTTACTTCCACAAATCAAAAAACCACGTGTCTTTAAGTACGGTCAAGCGATTCAAGGCGTCAAACAAATTGTTTGGGGTTTGTTTAAAAAAGTAGTCGTAGCCGATAATTGCGCCTTTTTTGTGAATCAGATTTTTGAAAATTCTGAAAACTACAGTGGCATCGAATTGTGGATGGGAATGGTATTGTTCTCTTTCCAGATTTATGGCGATTTTAGTGGCTATTCTGATATAGCTTTGGGAACGTCCAAATTATTCGGAATTGACTTATTGCGTAACTTCAACTTTCCTTATTTTTCCAGAGATATAGCCGATTTCTGGCGCAGATGGCACATTTCGTTGTCGTCGTGGTTCCGCGATTACGTGTACATTCCGCTCGGTGGTAGTCAGGGTTCGAAAACCAAACAACTCCGTAACGTAGCCGTCATTTTTCTGTTGAGCGGATTTTGGCATGGCGCGAATTGGACGTTTATATTTTGGGGAATGATACACGCGTTGTTGTTCATTCCGCTGCTTCTTTTTAATACAAACCGATCGAGTTTAAACGAGTCAACGTATGATTTGAAAGCTTTTTTTAAAATTATAAGTACGTTTCTGTTGGTTTCATTGGCATGGATTTTTTTCCGTTCGGACAGTATTTCGGATGCCTTTCACTACCTTTCGGGTATGGTGAATTTTGACGATTTGACGCCGAATTATTTTTATAAAAACGCCAAATATGCTTTATTGAGTGCGATTACTTTTGCTTCGATAGTATTTTTAATCGGTGTTGAATGGAAGAATGTACGTATAGGAAATGCCGAAATTCAACTCAATAAAATTACATTGTTTGTAGTGCTGTTGATGCTTTTTTGCATGGGAACGTACCGAAATCAAATGAGTTTTATATACTTTCAATTTTAATGATGAAACGATTTTTACGCCATATCGCTGTTTACGGATTGATCACTTTTATTGTGCTCAATGCCATCGCTTGGTGTAGTTTGTATTCGTTGCGCAATGCATCATTTTACAAACCGCAGTTCATCACGCATGAACTCAAAGAAACCCAATTTGATTACGCGATTATTGGTTCGAGTATTGGTTTGACCACATTAAATACAGTGCTCATTGATAGCATCACACTAAAGAAAGGCATCAATTTAAGTATAGACGATACGTCCATTAGTTCGAATTATTTGATGTTACAGCATTTTTTTAAGCAAGGAAGGAAAACCGACGTGTGTGTTTTGGCCATGAACCATTGGGATTTGGCCAATTCTTCACCACAATTAAACGATAATGATTACCGATTTTTGCCTTTTGTAGCCAACGATTATGTGTTCGATTATTACACCGAAATGGAACCGGGTTGGTTCAAACCGTTGACGTTATCGCATTACATTCCCGCTATTGGCGTAAGTTATTATAATACAGAAATTTTTTATCCGTCGATAATCGCGCGAATTAATCCCAATAAAAAAAACCGATTTGACGCGCAGGGAAATTATTTCTATCCCGAAAAAGGAATCGTTGAACCTAAAAATGAAAGTTCAACAACTTTAGTATGGAACAACCCATTTATCAAACGAATTAAACAACTTTGCGATGAAAATAACACGAAGTTGATCGTCTATCAAGCGCCCATGTATAAAACAAAAATTTACAATACGAATTCTGAATATACCTTCATCAATCATGCTGCAAGCCTCACCGATTCGACTCATTTTTATGATGAAATTCATCTGAATGCATCGGGCAGAGTAGTGGCTTCGACCTTGTTTGCCAATGAAATGAAAAAGTTGATGAAGTAATTTAAACCATTTTTACACTATGAGTTATTCTAAATTGATTCCGTTGCTCCAAAAAAAAGGAAGTTCACTCACTCCTGAGCAGTTTCAAGAGCGCGTTAATATTGTCTTTCATAATCATGAAGCCATTCATTACGACCAAATGCACACCGACATGAAAGAAAGTTTGCAAGAGCAAATCGATTTGTTGGTAAATGATATTCAAAAATCGACAACGCTTTCTAAACCATTGAAGATGTTGGACATTGGATGTGGCACTGGTTTGAGTTCGCAAATGCTTCTGAATTCAACTTTAGGTAAGCATGTTAATTCGGTAACTTTACTCGATACTTCGCCTGGTATGCTTCAAAAAGCAGCCGAAAAAGCTAAAACCTGGAAGGTGTCTTACGAATTAAAAAACGGCTATTTATCAGATGTTAACGATACTTATGATGTGGTACTAATTTGTTCGGTTTTACACCATATTCCCGATTTAAACGGATTTCTCAAACAACTGAATTCAGTGCTCAATCAGGGTGGAATCTTAATTCACCTGCAAGATCCGAACAGTGATTATTTACACGATGCGAAGTTGTTGGCACGGCTAAAACGATACGCTGATGCAACCAAAAATATATCAAGAGTTTCCAAAACTCCAGCTAGTATCATTCCGAAAAGCGTACGTAAATGCATCAAAAAACTCATCGGAAGAAAAGATTACATCGATTTGATCAACGACCAATTAATACTCGAAAAAGTAATCACCAAACGGATGACAGCCGATGAAATCTGGAGCGTAACCGACATTCAAATTGAAATGGATAAAGGCGAAGAAAATGGTGGCATTTCGTATGCTTTTTTACAAGAACAATTAGTAAATTTTCAACCGGTTTCCCATCGTTCGTATGGTTTTTTCGGACTCTTAAAAAGCGATTTGTCTGCCGAATTTAAAACCGAAGAATCTGAGAATATAGTTTCGAATGAATTGAATGGTAGAAATTTAGCGGCTGCTTGGATAAAAAAATAGGATTCGTTTTCGTTTATTTGGGTAACTGATAAAACTCTTTGAACATGTCGTTGGGCTTCCGTTGCACCGTATCTTTTTTAAAGGTGAAGGCATAACCTTTCGGATTGGCAACGGTTCGCCGATTCATTTTGGGCTGTAGATAATCCAAGTATTTCATCCATCCAAATAAAATTCGAGTGGTAAAAAGCCAACCACTTCTGACGATACCAATGGAAGTGGTGTTGATGAGGTAATTGGAAATCGTAACCGCAACAATAGCGGCATTTCCTTCTGTAATACTCGATTTTTCTACTTCACATTCGGGGAATAAACTGCGTAAACCCGTAAAGGTAAATCTAAAAAAATCATACGGTTCAGCATGATACGGATAATTTTGCGGCGCTTCAATTTGGAGTAAACCACCCGTTTTAGTCACGCGTTGCAATTCGGTACAAAACTTCCACGGATTCATCGTATGCTCAATCACTTGGGCCGCTAAAACCATATCAAAATACGAATCTACAAACGGAATGTAATGTCCGTCAAAAACATAATCCGGTTGAAACGACGCATGAACATCGGAACAAATTACGTTACACTGCGGAAAAAGCGATTTGTAGTAGGTTGTTTTTTCACCCGTTCCAATAATGAGTACAGTACTATTTGGAGCTAACTTTTGGGAAAGTTCTGCATAGCGTTGTTCCACTTTAAAATCTTCACACAACGAAGGCAACATTTTTCTCCGTATGAAATTTTTTAACGAAGAAGTATCCAAATATTCGGCATCTTGAATGGTCTTTTTTTGTTGAATGATATCGTCTGAATTAAAAAGTGAATGTTTAGAAAACAAAACCGGTATGCCTTTGTGAATGGGAAATACAGAGCCATCTTCGAAAACTAATTGTTCATCAGATACGGATGTAAGTTTGGAATGTGTATCAGGTTGAATGATAAAATCGACCATAAATTTTGAGTTGTGTATGGATTATTGGCTTCGTTGGAACACCTATTTTTAAAAAATTAAAAATACACATTTTATATAAAGTCTGTGCATGTTGGATTTTATATTTGTTTTTCAATGATTTTTCGCACTTTAATTGTAGAAATAATTCAGCATAATGTAGAATTAATACGAGTTATTGGAGTGCTTTTTTTATATTTGTTGCCTGTACTTCTATCAAAAAAGCGTTTTATGAATTATAAAAAGAAAATTAAAAAAGCCATTAGTGTTTTAGTGCCTAAAGGCTATACCAAAGAAAAATTTAAATTGTTCTTTTATAATTTGAGCAAACCCAAAAATACCCACTACGAAGTACTAAAAAAAGACGATACTATTCTCTTTAAAACTACGTACAAAAATGACGTGTTTTATACCCATCAAGCGTTATATCCTGTGGTGGCACATTTTGATTTTTATCAAAAATATTATACGGTTAAAAAAGATGATGTCGTGATTGATGCGGGAGCGAATATGGGACATTTATCTATCTTTTTTTCGAAAAATGTAGGTGAAAACGGAAAAGTATACAGTTTCGAACCCGATAAATTCAACATTCAAACGCTGTTGAATAATGTAAAATTAAACCCAAGTTTGCCTCATAATATTAGTGTTCAAGATAAATTACTTTGGGATACAAACACGTTCATCGATTTTGAAGAATCGGGAACCGTTGGCTCTTCTGCCGTATGGTTTTCTGGAAAAAATTCGGTAGTAAAAAAAGAAGCTGTAACCATCGATTCATGGGTGAAAGAACAACAACTTTCGCGCTTGGATTACATCAAAATGGATATTGAAGGAGCCGAAATTGAAGCGTTAGACGGATGTATTGAGACTTTGAAAAACTTCAAACCCAATTTTGCGATTGCTTCGTATCATATCGTCAACGGCGAGCCAACCTATATCAAAGTAGAAGAGTTTTTTAAGAAGTACAACTATCCGTGCAAAACGGTAACTTTTCCGAAAAACGAAATCATCACTTTTGCTGGAATCCTCGATTAATTACTTTAACGTTATGTTGCTTTAGTTTGTAAAGTGTAACTATGAAAATTGCTTTTCTCACACCCGAATTTCCTCATCCAAAAACTGGCGTATCCGGTGGCATTGGCACAAGCATTTTAAACTTGTCCAAAGGATTGACGCAATTGGGTCACCGCGTTTCTATAGTGGTATACGGACAAGAAACTGACGAATCATTCGAAGAAAACGGAATTCACTATTACAAAATAAAAAATGTAACATTAAAAGGATTGTCGCTTTTTCTGACTCAAAAAAAGATTGAAAAAGTGCTTAATTCTTTGGTGAAACAAAACAAAATTGAAATAGTTGAAGCTCCAGATTGGACGGGAATTTCGTCGTTTATTTCGCTTAATTGTCCGCTTGTCATCAAACTCCACGGAAGCGATACTTATTTTTGTCATTTAGACCAACGTCCGGTAAAAGCAATGAACCAGTTTTTAGAAAAACGTGCTTTGAATCGTGCCGATGCCATTGTTTCGGTAAGTCAGTTTACAGGAGAAACCACACAACAATTGTTTCAGTTGAAGTCGGGTTTTCAAACGATTCACAATGGAATTGATGTAGCTCAGTTTGAGCCTTCTACTTTCGATAGCAATCAGAATATTTTATATTTCGGAACCTTAACTCGAAAAAAAGGTGTGCTCGAATTACCGCTGATTTTCAACGAAGTAATCCAATCTAATCCACAGGCACAACTCATTTTAGTGGGAAAAGACACATCAGATATCGTTACGGGAAACACGTCAACGTGGAATCTTATGCAACCTCTCTTTGATGAACAAGCTCTAAAAAATGTGACGTATCATGGAAGTGTTCCGTACGCCGATATGAAAAAACAAATTCAAATGGCTTCCGTTTGTGTTTTTCCTACTTTTGCAGAAGCATTACCCGTTTCATGGATTGAGGCAATGGCGATGGGAAAGACTGTCGTAGCTTCAAATATTGGATGGGCAACCGAAATCATTGATGACGGTACAGACGGGTTTTTAGTCCATCCCAAAAATCATCAGCAATTTGCCCATCAAATTAATGCTGTGTTGAGTCAACCCGAACTGCAAAATAAAATGGGTGCAATGGCCCGAAAAAAAGTGGTTCAAAAATTTAGCAATTCAGTCATAGCTGAGCAAACAGTCGATTTTTATCAAAAAATTCTTAATAGAAACTAATACAATGAGTGTAACATTCAATGAATATGTAAATTCAAAAAACGAAGTAATTCTGTATGTGGGTTCACCCAATTTAAAAAAACTAGAAGAACTTTCGTTAGGTTATGGCGATGTGTGGCATTCATCATTTGAACAAGGTTATAAAAATGCATTCCCCGAATTGGTCTATCAAGCCATCGTTTCGTTTTATTACATCAACGATTTTGATAATTTAGATCAATGCATCAGTTGGCGTGTGAATCCAAATCATTTTGCCGTTCGAAAGTCGGTTTGGGAACGCATCGGTGGATTTGACGATGAAATTAAAAACAAGCAATTGCGAGCGTTAGATTTCGGATTTAATGTATTGCGCAATTGTGGTGGAATTCCACTTTACGTGAAAAACCTTTTCGATGTTACCACTCGTGAAGTGATTACCATTTCGACCAAAGACCGCTATGTTTTTTTTAGAAAGAACTTCAAATGGAGTCATGCCATTTTTATGTTGTACCGCAAAGGATTATGGAATCTCAATGAAGTCAACGCTTTTTTCTATGCCAAAAAGAATTTTAAACAACGTCCGGATCGCCATATCATTCCGCCGCGTGAACTCAATCCAATTCAAGGTAAACCAACCGTTAGTTACATCATTCCGACAATGATGCGACAAGATTATACGCTGAATTTGTTACACGATTTAAAGAATCAAAAGTATCTTCCCACGCAGGTTGTAGTAGTCGATGCAACACCCGAAAATGCGCGCGACGAAAGTTTATATAATCCAGCTGATTATCCTTTTGAAGTGCAATTTCATTGGCAAACTACCAAAGGAAGTTGTCGCGCCCGCAACGAAGCCATCGAGTTTTGCACAGGCGACTACATCATTTTTGGAGACGACGACATCCGAATTCCACCCGATTTTATCGAAAACCATATCCGATTATTACAAACCTATAATGCCGGTGCATGCAACGGTTTGGATATTCGTGCCGATCATCAAAAGCAAACGTTGGACGACTTGTATTCTAAATTAAAAAACTACACCAAAACGCGTTGGATTGTCGGCGCTTCCGAAAATTTCAGCAACGCCAATTCGTGTGTAAAGCGCGAACATGTTACGACTTTGGTAGGAAATGACATCAATTACGATGGCGGTTATGGAGAAGACAGCGACTTCGGAATTTCACTAACTAAAATAGGAGTGGCCGTTTTGTTCAATCCGTTTTCGGCCAATTTACACTTAAAACCACCATTAGGAGGTTATCGTTTTTGGGGAAGTCAAGCTAAAGTTTTAGGGAAAAAACGCAAAACACAGCCGTGGGAATTGGATACGCCAGTGAAACGAATTCGCCCTGTTCCGAGTCCGACGATTATGTATCAAATTCATAAGCAATTCACTCCGCAACAATTGGTAGAATACAAGCACCGCTATTTTGTGATGTATTTTGTGAAGGGAAACAAATGGGAAATTCCACTTAAACTTGTGCGATTACCTCTGAAATTAATGCAATTCAACAAATCGGTTTTTTATGCCAAAAAATTGATTCAATTAGGAAAACGTACCAAATAGTATGATACAATCCATTACATTGGTAACGCAATCGTTACGCGAAAAACAATCGGTTTCTGTCCATCAGGCAAAAACGACGATTGATTGTTCTATTGTAATGGCACAACAGTTGAATTCGTTTGATGTGATCATCGAATTTGACCAGCCCATCATTTTATTTAGAAACCATGATTACACCTGGGTTGATGTTCGTTCCAACCGAGTAGCCAATGCGTTTTGTCCGAAAATCATCCAATTGCACAACGGATTTTTGGTTCAGGCCAACCTCACTGCCGGAATTTGGGAAGTTCATGCCAAGAAACCCAACGAATTAGTTTGGCGTTTTAACCCCGAATTTTCTCAGCCGATTTGCAGTTATCAAGGAGAAAAAAGTTTCAAACGAATTGATACTGCATCGGTACATTGGAACTTCAAAACTATGCCTGCATTGTTATTTTCTCAATCAGAGGCGATTGAGTTCAGTCGTTCTAAAATTCCGTTTTCGGCCATTGCTTGTTTTACGGATCATTGCGATTTTGATACAGCCCAAAATGTACAATTGCAGCGGGAGTTTTTTAAGAAGAATGATATAAAAGTAACCAAAGGGTTTTTCCTGAATCATTTTTCCAAACGCGAGGACAATGCTTCGATGGAACGTGATGCGGCCGAATTAGTGCAATGGCAAAATGACGGACATGAATTGGCGTATCATTCGTTATCGCAATCGTTGAAAAGCGACGAGGAAAGCATGAACGATTTTAAAGAGTTTGTCCCGCCCAACGGAGTAACAACATGGATCGATCACGGATTTCAACCCTACAATTTTACCTTGTATGAACGAAGCGGACTGAGCGCAGACGAATACGAATCGGTTTTGAAACGCAAAATGATTAATGTAGTGTGGAATTATATCGATTCGGGAACCGCGACAACCGGAATGATCAATCAGTTGAATCGGGAACAATTTACTTTAAAAAATGTAGCGGATGGTTCAAAAAATCTCAAATTCATCACTCGAATACAACTGATTATTAAAAGTTTTTTATTCCATTACCACACGAGTGAAGCCTACATTCATAACTATAAAAGCCTAGCAACTGATTTTAAAAAAATCATTTATAATAAAAAAATTACGGCTTTATTTTCGCTGATTAAAAATGGAGCAAAATTGTTCGTACCGCTTTGTGTTTTGGTACTGAACTGGAAAAAGAGCTCTAAAAAAGCGTTCCCACTGGCCAATTATTCGCCATTGCTTTTTAAACACATCATCCACAACGAACCGATTTATGTGTTTCAAACCCTAGAAATGGTCGATTTTAAAAAATCATTATCACAACAGAATATTGATCTGTTGGTTAAGGAAAAAGGAGTGTTTATTGCACATACTTATTTTTCGGTTCCACTGAAATACCACACAGGGAAAATGTTCGATTCGGAATGTCAAATCAATCCAAAAGTGACTGAAAATTTCGATTATTTACACAGAAAAATAGCTGAAACTGAAGTATGGAATCCGACACTACACGAATTGGTTGCCTATTGGTCATCCTATGAAAAAGTTCAGTTAGATTGTGATGATGAAGGAAAAATATATCCTGTAAATACCGATCAAATCGCTTTTAGAACCCTAACCGTATGAGATTTCTGTATACAAAAGACGAAAAATGGTTAAACCAATGGGATCAATTTGTAGTGGATAATTCCATTGGAAGTCATCTGCAATTGTCGTATTGGCTTAAGTCCTATGTTTCGTATGGCTTTGACTATGAAGTGCTTTTGTGTTTGGATGACGAACGCATCATCGGCGGATTTGCGGCTGTGATTCCGCGTGTGTCGTTTTTTAAGTTTTATATTATTGCCTACGGACCGTTAGTTGCTAGCGATAATTATTTGGTTTTGAATCAGTTGATTGAAAAAGTTCCTCAAAGAGCCAAAGAACTCAAGGCGTGTTACTGTCAAATAAATTTGCCTTTTTTGGACAAAGCACATTCAACGCTGCATTTGTATCAAAACAACGAATTACTTACCGCATTACATCCGTTTAAAAAAGGAAATTTGTTCAAATATGTGTTCAGTTTAAAAGGGCTAAATTGGATTGATTTATCAACTTATACCGATTCGGAAACACTTTTGACAGATTTCAAATCGTCCGTTCGACGGGACATCAGAAGTTCCAATCGAAAAGAATTGGAGTTAAAAGATTTACAATCGCCAGAAGATATTCAAAATGCCTATCAATTGTGTGAAGCCAATGCCGATAAAGCGGGTTATGCGATACGAAGCTGGAACGATTTTAAAACGACTGTCTTGGGATTGATCGAAAATAAGCAAGGAAAATTTTTAGCGGCGTATAAAAACGGAGTGTTAAAAGGTGCTATTTTACTCATTAAATCTGGGAATTATTATACCTATATTTTGGGCGGAACGGTTAAAGAAACGCCCGATTTATTAGTCGGACATTTTTTACAATGGGAAGCATTAAAATTATCTTTAGAAGAAAAATGCATCGGGTATAACATCTCCTTAGGTGGCTCAAAGGGTGTAGTTGAATTTAAAAATAGTTTCAATACGCAAGCTGTTTATTTTCATGAATCACATTATTATTGCATCACAAAGCCTATTCTTTTTAAATTATTTAGTTACTTTGAAAAGTATTTAAAAAATCACAAAAAGAGAATTTCGAAGTGGCTCTCGTACTTAAAAAAAAATAAACGATAACTATGAAGGTTGAAAATAAAGATTTTTGGGAACGCGAGGATGTCATACAATCTCAAGATAAATCCATTCAAAATACTTCGGGTTATGAAAAGTATTTGTATGAAAAAGCACGCGACTATTTTTCAACTGTAAAAATTGAAATTAATAAAGCGAAAGTCTTTGGTTGTGGTACAGGTAGAGAAATCAACGGAATTCTTCATACACTCAACGTAGGGAAAATTGTAGCTACTGATATTGCCGAAAACATGATCAGCAAGGCCAAAATTCACATGCAAAATTGGGGTTATCAAGACAAAGTAATGTTGAAAGTTTGCGATGCTACTCAGTTTTCTGATGATAATGAAAGCTACGAATTGGTGACGTTAATGAGTTGTATGCTCACCTATGTCAATAAAAAAGAAGATCGATATACTATTTTTAAAACAGCTCACAACATTCTAAAACCCAACGGTTGCTTGATTGGAGTAGTGCATAATCAAATAGGAACACCACAAAAAACGGCTTTTTTTATGTTGCGTCGATTACTAAAACCTTTTCTAAAAGATGAAGTTGGAAATCGAACCGCCGGATTTTACGGATGTGATGTGCCGGGTTATTATTTTTCACGAACCGATTTGCACAATCATTTGGCCGATAACGGATTCAAAAACATCGAAATCAAATCATTATCAGAATATTATAAAGAAATAAACTTTAAATACAACCGATTAAAAGGATACAATAACTTATTGTTTTTTGCCACAAAATAACTAGTTCCTACCTACTAAAGAAAGACTATTAAACAGAAATACAACGAGTTAAACATGAAAATTGAGAATAAAGATTTTTGGGAAATAGAAAATGTAATCTACACACAAGATTACAGGGCAACACAAACATCGGATTACGAAGCGTATTTGTACGAAAAGGTTGCACAACTTACGAGCCAAAATGGAATGAAAATTGAAAACGCTAAAATTTTTGGTTGCGGTACAGGTAGGGAAATATTGGGACTCATGAAGTACTTCGATTTGAAAAGAATTTTAGGTTCCGATATTTCAGAAAATATGATTAAGAAAGGCCATGTCAATATAAAGGAATGGAATCTATCTGATAAAGTAACACTAAAAGTAGCCGACGCCACGCAATTTTCAGATCAAAAAGAGAGTTATGAATTGGTCACGTTGATGAATAGCGTATTGACGTATGTTGACAAAAAAGAAGACCGATATAAGGTATTTAACACCTCAAATGAAATTTTAAAATCGGGAGGATACATTATCGGATCGGTACATAATCAATCGGGCGCTCCCTTAAAAACGATTTATTTTTTCTTGAGAAGATGTTTAAAGCCGTTTTTACGCAACGAACCTGGTAATCGAATGACCGGATTCAAAGGCTACGATGTTAAAGGGTATTATTTTACTAAAAATGGACTCAAAAAACACCTTCAAGACGCTAATTTTGAAGTTGTAGAAGTGCTCTCTTTAAAAGACTACTACAAAAAGCAAAATGTAAAATACAACTCGTTGAAAGGTTGGAATAATATTATTTTCATAGCTAAAAAGTAATTTATTTTGAAACTATTACGCAAATACGGAAAAATTTATAGCATTCACATTAGAATTTATTCTATTCGTGAGCACGTTGATTTGAAGTTACCCGAACTTGAATACGAACTCGTAAAAAGCACCATAGATTCCAACAAAACCGATTATGTTATTGAAGAGAATACTAAACTTGTTCATAAAACATCTGTATTTAAGTATTTGAATGTTTTGAGATTAATAGACAAAAAAGGTCCGGCTATTGGTGATTGTTTTACACACCCCGATTACAGAGGAAAATCAATTTATCCTCGGGTAATTAATAAAGTTTCCAACGAATTGTTAGCCTCAGGTCAGTACGACGAATTGTTCATCATCGTAAATGATAACAACACCAGTTCAATCATTGGTATTGAAAAAGCAGGTTATCAATTGAAAGTTGAAATCATCTCAAAAAAGTTTCTATTGTTTTATTTCAACACCCAAATTAAAACGTATTAATGCAACTATCGCTCATTATTTGCACCTATATGCGTGCCCAACCTTTATTAAAATTATTGGAATCGGTTTACCAACAAGCCGTGATTCCCAATGAAGTTATTATTGTGGACGGTTCAACTAATTTGGAGACGAAAGAGGCAATCGAACAACATAACTTTCACAACTTGCATTATTTTTTAGTAGATACGAAAGACCGCGGACTCACCAGACAGCGTAATTTCGGAATATCAAAAGTGAATGAATATACCGATATTGTATGTTTTTTAGACGATGATACTATTCTTGAAAAAGAGTATTTTAAAGAAATTGTCAATGGTTATGAAAAGCATCCCGAAGCGTTAAGTATTGGAGGTTTTATTACTAATGAAGTAGTGTGGCAACCGTGCGATTCTCAATCAGAATGTGCGTATGATGAGTATTTTTTTGATGGATGGAAACGCAAAGACGGCAGCCGATTTTTAATGCGAAAGCGATTGGGATTGGACACCGACAAAGATCCGTGTTGGTTTCCTGATTTTGCTCACGGAAGAAGTACAAGTTTTTTACCGCCATCCGGAAAAATATATGAAGTAGAACATTTAATGGGCGGAGTTTCGTCGTTCAGAAAAGAAGTGTTTGATACCTTACAATTTTCTACCTATTTTGAAGGTTATGGCTTGTATGAAGATGCTGATTTCACCCTGAGATTGTCCAAAATAGGAAAACTATATATTAATACGAGTGCCCGATTGGCACATTATCACGATGCGTCAGGACGCCCAAATAAATACCAATACGGAAAAATGGTGGTGCGCAACGGCTGGTACGTTTGGAGAATAAAAATTGAAGATCCATCGTTAAAAAATAGAATCAAATGGCACACGATTACGTTGGCGTTGACGCTAATTCGATTCACCAATAGTTTCACTTCCCAGAAAAAATATGAGGCTTTTACTGAGTCGATGGGGCGACTATCAGGTTGGTTTGGTTTGTTGTTTAATCCACCAAAATTGATACAATGACGGTAGCACAACTCATTCATTCGGATTATAAAAAGTATAAAAAGTACGGCGGGAATTTCCTCTCCATCGTATTTTTAACACAAGGATTTTGGGCTATTTACCAACACCGAATTGCTCATTATGTCCATTCAAAAATCACCCTACAACCGTTTCGTTTTCTTTTTTTAGCTCCGATAATTGTATGGCAAAAAGGAATAGAAATAATGACCGGAATATCAATTCCAGCTTCAGTTTCCATCGGGCCATCGTTTTACATCGCACACTTTGGTGGAATTATTATAAACTCAAATGCCGTGATTGGTTCGAATTGCAACATCAGTCAAGGTGTGACCATTGGAGTTTCTGGACTCGAAGAAAAACGTGGCGTGCCTATTATTGGAAATGACGTGTATATTGGCGCCAATGCGGTCGTAGCCGGAAAAATAACGGTTGGAAATCACGTGCTAATTGCTGCTTCATCGTTGGTCAATTCTACTGTTAATGACCACGAAGTTGTCATGGGCGTACCCGCCGTAAAAGTCTCAGATAAAGGTTCAAAAGGATATATTTAATGAAGTTTTTAATCGTCTCAACATCGCCCATCATCCATTTGGATAACGAGTATTCGGCTTACAGTCCGTATGTTCGTGAAATGGTCATTTGGGAAAAATATGTAGACGAGGTTGGGTTTTGTTGTCCGATTCGAACGAATAAGACCAATTTGTTGCGTACTAAAATTCCGTTTCCCATTCAATCCTTTTTCACCACCAAAGAAGCCAATTTGAAATCGGTTTCCTCCATTCTAAAGGCGCTATTGTACTCTTTTTACAATGTAGTTGTTATTTTTAAAGGAATGTATTGGGCCGATCACATTCATTTGCGTTGTCCGGGAAACATTGGTTTGTTGGGAAGTATCATCCAACTTTTTTTTCCGTTTAAGCCTAAAACAGCCAAATACGCGGGAAATTGGGATCCGAATTCAAAACAACCGTGGAGTTACCGATTGCAAAAATGGATCATCAGCAATCCCATTTTAACCCGAAACATGCAGGTTTTGGTGTATGGTGAATGGAGTAATTCGTCAACTAATATCAAACCTTTTTTTACAGCAACGTATTTTGAATCCGATAAAAAAGAAGTAGTCAAACCCGACTTTTCAAGCGGAATTCAATTCATTTATGTGGGAACGCTTACCACTGGGAAAAATGCGTTGTACGCCATCCAATTGGTTGAAGAAATAAAAAGATCAGGAAAAAATGTTTCTCTAAAAATTTACGGGGAAGGTCCAGAAAAGGAGCGTTTAGCGGATTATATTGTACGTCAAAACATCTCTGATTTTGTTTTCTTACTCGGAAACCAAGGTGTAGAAACCGTGAAACAAGCCTATTGCGACAGTCATTTTGTAATTTTACCATCCAAAAGTGAAGGATGGCCTAAAGTAGTCGCCGAAGGTATGTTTTGGAAATGTATACCCATTGCGTCAAAAGTTTCTTGTATTCCGAGTATGCTCAATCAAGGTAAAAGAGGTGTGCTGTTGAATATGAATCTAAACGACGATGTACTTCAGATTTCAAGCTTACTTGAAAATCCGGAGCGGTACACAAATATAGCTGAGGAATCGATGGTCTGGTCTCGAAAATACACCTTAGATTATTTTGAAAGTCAAATCAAACAACTGTTACAACGATGAGAATTGTACAACTGATCGATTCATTGGAAACCGGTGGAGCCGAGCGAATGGCAGTCAATTATGCCAATTCGTTGTCGGATACCATTGATTTTTCAGGGATAGTTGTGACTCGAAAAGAAGGCAGTTTAGTTTCAGAATTAAGTGATAAAGTGTCCTATTGTTTTTTAAACAAAAAGAAAACCGTTGATATTACTGCGTTGCGAAAATTATATCACTTTCTAAAAGTCAATAAAGTAAACGTACTTCATGCCCACAGTACCTCTTTTTTTACAGCGGTTTTGGTGAAATTAGTTTTGCCTAAATTGCAATTGATTTGGCACGATCACTATGGTAAAAGCGAATTTCTGCACGAGCGAAAAAGTTTGATTCTACAGATTTCTTCTTATTTTTTTAACGGAATTATTTCGGTCAATCAGCACTTAAAAAAATGGGCGGAGTCGCAATTAAATTGTAAAAAAGTAATCTATTTTCCTAATTTTACGCCACAACAATCATCCCAAGCAAAAACAGAAACAGTACTCTTGGGAACAGCAGGAAAACGCATTTTATGTTTAGCCAATTTGCGAGCCCAAAAAGATCATTTTTTAGTATTGAAGGTGGCTGAAAAAATGAGCGCGTCACACCCTGATTGGACGTTTCATTTAGTGGGAAAGGATTTTGAAGATGTGTATTCGGCGTCAATTCGGACTTCAATCGCTCAAATGAAATTAGAACAAACCGTTTTTTTATACGGATCGAGAAACGATAGCTCGGCTATTATACAGCAATCGGCAATTGGAATTTTGACATCCAATTCAGAAGGTTTACCCGTTTCGTTGTTGGAATACGGAATGCACCAATTACCTGTTGTAGTGACGGCGGTTGGAGAAATTCCGACGGTAATTCAGCATCATAAAAATGGATTTTTAGTTCAAGCGGGTGATGAAAATGAATTTTATAAAGCACTGACACAATTGATTGATAATCCCAATTTAATGAATACATTTGGAAGCGCTTTGTACCAAACGATTCAGAAAAATTATTCGGAAAGAGCCATTATTAATCACTACATTGAGTGGATAGAAAAGAACTGATTTCATGCAAAATAGAGACAAAAATTATCTTTTTCTAATCGCTGCCCACTTGTTAATAGGTGTGCTAATTTATTTAGTGCCTGTCTTTGCAAAAGTATATGGATATGCGATTATTCTTGTCGGAATTTTGTTTGTGATTAAAAAGCGAAATAAAAACAACGAAGTGCTTTATGCTTCTGCTTATATCGTTGGAAGTGAGGTATTGCTGAGAATGACCGATGGTAATCCGGTGTATGAGTTTTCTAAATATGGAGTGATGATTTTTATCATTATTGGGATTTTTTACAGCGGATTTTCGAAGTATTCCGTTCCGTATTGGATTTATATTTTACTACTTGTGCCAGGAATTTTAATTGCAACACACGAACTGAATTTACAAACTGAAATCAGAAAAACCATTGCCTTTAATATAGCCGGACCTATTTGTTTAGGTTTAGCCTCGATGTATACCTACAATAGGAAAATCTCTTATGATGAAGTGAATAACATCCTACTGATGATTGGTTTACCCGTCGTCTCCTGTGCGATGTATTTGATGCTATATACACCCAATATTAGAGAAGTGTTAACCGGTACCGGATCGAATACGGAGTTATCAGGCGGATTTGGTCCGAATCAAGTTTCTACAGTATTGGGATTGGGAATGTTTGTGTTTTTCTCCCGAATACTACTGGTTTCGCGCTCTAAACTAATATTTATTGCTAATTTGGTTGTGGCACTTATGATTAGTTATAGAGGATTGGTTACGTTTTCGAGAGGAGGAATGTTGACGGGATTAATCATGATTATTTTTCTGTTGTACTTTATTTATATCAATAGTAAAAGTCAGGGTAAATTGAAGTTGTTTTACTTTTTCGGATTTTTACTTGTCGTTTTTTTGGTGGTTTGGTCGTATACTTCGTTTCAAACCGACGGATTAATCGAAAAACGATATGCCAATCAAGATGCGAAAGGACGAGTCAAGGAAAGTCAGCTTACGGGTAGGGAAGACATTGCCGCACAAGAATTTGATATTTTTCTAAATCATCCTTTTTTTGGAGCTGGAGTGGCGCGTGCGACAGAAATCCGAACCGGAATAAACGGATTCAGATCATTATCACACAATGAAATTTCACGTTTAATGTCGGAGCATGGCGCCTTGGGAATATTAGCGTTATTGTTGCTTTTTATCACTCCAATGATTTTATACTTAGACAATAAGCAAAATATTTATATTTTTTGTTTCTTGTTCTTTTGGCTACTCACCATCAACCATGCCGCGATGCGAATAGCCGCACCCGCATTTGTCTACTCTTTGGCATTATTGAAAGTCCAATTCAATGAAGATTAAATTACTCTATATCGGCAATAAGCTTTCCAAACATGGAAATACTCAAACGTCTATCGAAACGTTGGGGCATTTTTTAGAGAAAGAAGGCTACGAACTGATTTATGCTTCTTCTAAGAAGAATAAAATTATCCGGATGTTAGACATGTTGATTACGACCATCCGATTCCACAAAAAAGTACGCTACGTTTTGATTGATACCTACAGTACACAAAACTTTTGGTTTGCATTTTTTGTTTCTCAGTTATGCAGGATTTTAGGTGTACAATACATTACAAAATTGCACGGTGGTGATTTACCCAATCGGTTACAAAGAAGTCCGTATATGAGTGATATGATCTTTAATAATGCCTATAAAATCATTGCACCATCGGGTTATTTGTTCAGTTATTTTTCTGAAAAGTATCATAAAAATTTGCTGTTCATTGCCAATACAGTAGCCATCGATAAGTATCCTTTTTTTAGAAGAGAAAGTCTTGAGCCCAAACTACTTTGGGTGCGTTCTTTTTCAAAAATTTACAATCCCAAAATGGCCATACAAGTTGTATATGAATTGAAGAAAAAGTATCCCAACGCACAATTGTGTATGGTTGGTCCCGATAAAGAAAACCTAATCCCAGAATGTGTTGCCTATGCCAAAGAATTGAACGTGGAGGTTCAGTTTACTGGTAAATTGTCAAAGAAGAAATGGATTGAACTTTCGAAAGAATTTTCAGTATTTATCAACACTACTTTTTTTGATAATACTCCAGTGAGTGTAATCGAATCAATGGCTTTGGGATTGACTGTCGTATCTACTAATGTAGGTGGAATTCCGTATTTATTAGAAGATAAAAAAAATGCACTTTTAGTGAATGAAAATGATGTGTTTCACATGGTTCAATCCATAGAATTGTTAATGAACGATTCACAGTTACGGAACACAATAATTGATAATGCTAGAGCTTTAGTAGAGGATTTTGATTGGGAAATTGTCAAAGAAAAGTGGTTTGAAATTCTAAAATAATAGTAATTTTAGCTTAAATTTGATACCTTGCATCGCAAAATTAAGGCTAAAGATGAATTCAAGCAAGAGAATACATTTCGAAATTTCAGAGCGAAAGATACTTCTTAAAGTGTTTGACATCATCTTTGTTTTGCTTTCTCTTTACCTAATCAGTTCGATTTTTAACTTCAAGTATTTTACTTTTTCAACGACCAATTATTATTGGACTATTGTACTTGCCGTTTACATAAATATTTTTGCTTCGGTTTTTGAAATGTATAATTTGCAAGTAGCAAGCAACAATTATCAAATCATTAAAAGTATCATTTTAACGACTTCCACAACGGTTTTAGTGTATCTGTTGACTCCAATTTATACTCCGGTTTTACCTTCAAATCGTTTACAAATCGTCATTTTTTACTTGTCGATTTTTGTGTCATTATTATTATGGAGATTGTTTTATGTTGCTTTTTTAGCTTCCCATCGGTTTATAAAAAATGCCATTATTGTTTGTGATAAAGAACAATTGCAAGAATTGGTCAGTGGATTAGAAAGTGTTGATCCGCATTATAAATTTATTGGTTTTGTTAATTCGGATGGCGAGCAAAATTTTAAAATTAATTATAATTCCATTGTTAACATCAATCCCGATGATTTAGAAAAGTTTTTTAAAGGAAAATCCATCTCCGAAATCGTGGTGGCTTCTCAGAAAACAGAAGGAATCACGACCAATTTGTACAATCAACTCATTCATTTACTGGAAAATGGTGTCATCATTAAAGAATACACACAGTTGTACGAAACGATTACACACCGTATTCCGGTTCAGTATGTTTCCAGAGATTTCTACAGGTATTTTCCTTTTAGTCGAAACAATCAAAATCAGTTGTATTTATTGGTTTCTCGATTAATAGATGTTGTTTTTTCTTTACTTGGGTTATCGTTCGGCTTGTTGTTTTTGCCTTTTATTTTTATTGGGAATATGATGGGTAATCAAGGAAAATTATTTTACACCCAAGAACGTGTAGGGAAAAACGGAATTCCGTTCAAGATATTGAAATACAGAACGATGGTAAAAAATGCGGAAGAAAACGGAGCTGTTTTTACTACAACAAACGACTCAAGAATTACAACTTTTGGTAAATTTTTGAGAAAAACCCGACTGGATGAATTCCCTCAATTTTTAAATATTTTAAAAGGCGATATGTCGATTATTGGTCCTCGACCTGAGCGACCTGTTTTTGTCAACGAAATTGCAGAAGTTATGCCTTTTTATGAAACGAGACACATCATCAAACCGGGTCTAACGGGTTGGGCGCAAGTGAATTATTCGTACGGAGATTCAATAGCCGATAGCTTGGTAAAATTGCAATACGATTTGTATTACATCAAACACAGAAGTATTTTTTTAGACATCAATATACTAGTGAAAACTTTCAGCACAGTAGTGTTTTATAGAGGTCAGTAGTTTAGTTGACTTTCGAAGTTTTAATCAACTTTAGCATTATCAACGCATGGGTAATCATAAACGGAATCATCAATACCACGTAAGGTTTCGTAATCACTACAACCAAATAAACAATCAGTAATCCCAAGCAAACAAAGACTACTTTTCTTACAGCGGTTGATTTCAAAAAAGGCAGTAAAAGGAAAAGCGGATTGAATAACAACGCGTTGTAATTCCACAGTATTTCTTGATGCAACGAAAACAATCCCACCACACACAAAAATAAACCCATTACGCCACAAATGAATAAGTAGCTTTTGTACACCCAAATTTTTCGTGTCACAAGAAGCACAAGCAACACTATCGCAACAAAATAAATGCTGTTTACAAATGAAAACGGATGCGATTTGGTAACTTCTTGAACAATGGTTTCCTTTTTAACTACAATCGGTTTTCCCTCAATTTTGGCGGCGTCCAAACTGTGCAATAATTCAATAGGTAAAAATAATTGCTCTGCTTTTTTATCGGTTTTGGCTCCAAAAATTATGTTGATTCCAAGGTTGTACCAAAAATAATTATCAAAATACGGATACAACACTTCCCGATAACTGATGGTTGTGTCGTCAACTTTTTGAATCAATTTGTTTCCGTACGTTTGATTCACTTTATCAACAACCATCGTCGTACAATTTTGATCGATGAATTTGTAGGTGTAATTGCGTTCTTCCGACAATAATGACGCGTTCAATCGCTCGAATAATTCTTGCTTTTTGGCCAACGGGAAGTCTAAGGTTTGCTCAATTACTTCTCGGCCATCATATTGGTATTCGTAGATGAATTCGTTGTAACTGGTAGCAATGATAAAATACTGTAAATCGCCTTTGACAAATTTTAGGTAAAAATGTTCGGTGCTAAAGTCAAAAGCGCCATAGTTGTACACCACATCCAAATTGGTCAATGGATCTTTGATTCGGATGGCAGTATGACCAAAGGTTGAGTATAATTGTTCGCCTCTTCCACAGGTGAAAATACTTACCGTGGCTTGTTCGGATAAAGGCGGATTTTGAGCGAATGTTTGAGTGAGGACAAAGAAAAAGAAGAGTACTTTTTTCAGCATAACAATTTATCTAAAAATACTTAAATCGACTTTAACCGAAAATATATTCGAATACAAAGCCGCACTTTGGTCTCCTAAATCGGTCAAAGCATAATCGACTTGGATGCCTCGGTATTTAAAACCTAATCCAATATTAGGTTGAAAACCAACTTTGGTAGAATTGTCGATTTGCGTGATGTTTTGAAAATTCCCAACGCCGCCTCGAAGAAATACCAAATCAATATAGCCAAATTCGAATCCGAGCGCCGGACTCACACTGACAAAATCAGTAGAAAGGATATCATTGGTTCGAGCAAATTGCATGTTTAAATTCACCGCTGCTAAAAGTGTATAATCGTAGTGGAATTCGTATTTCTTTGACATTCCGAGTTGCGCTTTTGGAGCTGTAATTTCGGTGCTTTCAGGCAATTCGGTGTTTTCGCCAGGAATCGCATTTTTGATGGTTTCGTATTGCTCTTCGTCGATGGCCCAAATGTTGTAAGTGGTGGTAATGTCACGTAGCATCAACCCGAACTGCCAATCGTCGCGTTCAAATTGCAATCCGAAATCGACTCCAAATCCCCACGAATTAGCAAAATCTCCAATAATTCTTCGAACGACTTTTGCATTGACGCCGTATTGAAATCCGGGTACTTTTAGTTTTCGGGCATACGAAAAAGTCATGGCGTAATCGGCAGTAGAAAAGAGACTGATGCGGTTGTAATCGATATTTCCGTTAGCGTCGATTAATTGAGTGGTGTTTAAGATGTCATCGACTCCAAATCGGATGAGTGAAATTCCCCACGCGCTTCGATCGTCAATAGGTTTGGCATACGCCGCGTAATCATATTGCGCAATATTCGCAAAATAACTGGCGTGCATGAGCGAAGCTTCGCCGTCTTCGAGATGAATCAATCCCGCTGGATTCCAATAACCTGAATTCACATTATTGGTGCTTGAAACGACGGCATTCGACATTCCCAAAGCTGCCGCGTCTACACCAATGCTCAAAAACTCATTAGAATATTTTCTAACGGCTTGACCATACGATAGCGTACTACAGATCAATAGGAAAAACGAAAATTTGTTCAAAGCAATTTTTTTCAAAAATATAAATTTTTATTTTCTTAGAAGCGCTATTAACATATTAAAAACAGTTGTCGAGCGCGAAATAAAATTCTCTCTTAAAAACGTGCTTCTCTTTAAGTTATTGTACTAAATTTGTTTTTTGAAAAATCAAATCATGAACATACAAAAACACATTCCGAACCTACTGACACTTTTAAATTTATTCTGCGGATGTATCGCCATCGTTTTTATTGCTGGCTCAGAGTTTAAAATGGCTTTTTTCTTTGTGTGTTTGGGAATCTTCTTTGATTTTTTCGATGGATTTTTGGCCCGAAAATGGGGTGTTTCCGGACCGTTAGGTGTTCAATTGGATTCGTTGGCGGATATGGTTACGAGTGGAGTCGCTCCGGGTTATGTAATGTTTCTATTATTGCAAAAAATTGAAATATCGCGCAATATGACCAATGTTCCCAATTTCTCTGAAAACCCAATATACATTCTTCCTTTTTTAGGATTTATCATCACTTTGGGTGCCTGTTATCGTTTGGCCAATTTTAACATCGATACACGTCAGTCGGATTCTTTTATTGGATTGCCAACGCCAGCCAATACCTTATTTATTATGAGTTTACCATTGGTTTTACAGGATAATCCGTTTACTGAATGGGCTTCTTTTATATACAATCCTTGGGTTTTACTGGTAATCACATTTTTAAGTGCGTATGTGATGAATGCCGAAATTCCGCTTTTTTCCTTAAAAATAAAAGATTTTAGTTTTCAGAAATACAAATTGCAAATTGGTTTTTTAGTGGCTTCAATAGCGTTGTTGATTTTTCTTCAGTTTACAGCAGTTCCGTTAATCATCTTGATGTATGTTCTGCTTTCTGTGGTGAATAATATAGTTTCAAAAAAATAGTTATTGATTGAGATGAATCTATAAGTATGGCAAAAACTACTCTACGGAAGAAACCTGTCCGTAAATCGACCGCTTCAAAATCCAGTTTTTGGACCAAATTCACCATCATTTCTCTACTACTTTTTTCACTTCTTTTTGTAGTGTATCATTATAAAGATGCCTTGCTGTACTATTTTAGTTTTAAAACAGACAATGTAATCGAACAAAATAAAATAGACGGCGCTCGGATTCATCAAGTGCTAAAGCGTCATGAAGATTTAGTTTTAGGGTTTGATGTGTCGGAATACCAAGGAAAAATCGATTGGGCAGCAATCGATTCCATGGATCATTACAAACTGCATTTTGTATTTGTTCGGGCGACGGCAGGATCGGATAGAGTCGATTCGAAATTCAAATCCAATTGGGAAAAAGCAAAGGAAAAATCACTCATTCGAGGTGCGTACCATTATTACCGTCCGAATGAAAACTCCATCGCGCAAGCCAAAAATTTCATTCAAACGGTGAAGCTGAGAAAAGGAGATTTACCTCCGGTTTTAGATATTGAAAAGTTACCTGAAAGTCAGTCGCTCGACAGTTTAAAATTGGGTTTGAAGCGATGGTTGGACTATGTGGAAAAGCATTATAAAGTAAAACCGATTATTTATTCGGGTGAAAAATACTACAAAGATTTCTTAGAAGAAGAGTTTGATGGCTATACGTTTTGGATTGCCAATTACAATCCGTGGAAAGAAACCATGGACGACGATTGGAATTTTTGGCAGTTTACTGAAAAAGGAGTGATTAACGGAATTCCCGAAAAAGTCGATTTGAATCTGTACAATGGAACGCCAAAAATGTTGCAGTATGTGACGATAAACTGATTTATTTTTTTGCTACGACAATTGTAAATACTACAATCCCAAAAAAGATAATCATTCCAAGAAAAAACACATAGGATTTTGGGTGAGCAAAATTAATCGTAGAGCCAAGATTAGGATTGGGTTTGTCAACCAATAACCGAGCATCTTCTTTGTTGTAATAAAACAAACGCCATTTCCAGTTTTTTGGATCGGTGCGCCATTGCTTTATCTGTTCGTTTGAAGGTTCCATTAAAATTCCAATTTCTTTTTACGCAATTCGAAATTCTGACCCAAATAGACTTTCCGAACCATTTCGTCGTTGGCCAATTCTTCTGGAATTCCGGCTTTTAAAATTCCGCCTTCAAACATTAAATAGGTTTTGTCGGTAATGGCTAAAGTCTCTTGTACGTTGTGATCGGTGATTAAGATTCCGATGTTTTTGTTTTTCAATTGGGCAACAATACGCTGGATGTCTTCAACAGCCACAGGGTCAACTCCGGCAAACGGCTCGTCTAACAATATAAACTTAGGATCGGTGGCCAAACAACGAGCAATCTCGGTTCGTCTGCGTTCTCCACCCGAAAGTAAGTCGCCACGATTGGTTCGGATGTGCTGTAAACTGAACTCATCCAACAAACTTTCCATTTTGGCTTCTTGCTGTTCTTTGGTTAATTTAGTCAATTGCAATACGCTCAATATGTTGTCTTCAATACTCAATTTTCTGAATACCGAAGCTTCTTGAGCCAAATAACCGATTCCGTTTTGTGCACGTTTGTACATCGGAAATTCGGTGATGTTCATGTCGTCCAAATAAATGTTACCCGAATTGGGTTTCACCAAACCTACAATCATATAAAAGGATGTGGTTTTTCCGGCGCCATTCGGACCCAATAATCCCACAATTTCTCCCTGATTCACTTCCACAGAAATGCCTTTTACAACACTTCTTCCTTTGTAGGTTTTAACTAAATTTTCGGCTCTTAATTTCATTTTTTAATGTGTCAATTAGTCAATTTGGGCATATGCAAATCGAATGGTAAAAGTATTAAATAATTTGTCAATAAGTCAATGTACCTGTATGCCAATTGATTGTTAAATTCTGCATTGGCACATTGGCTCATTACTTCATTGACTCATTTTCTAACGCTTCCCAAAATTCGTATGCTCTTCGCAAGTGCGGAATCACAATCGTTCCGCCCACTAAGGTTGCGATTCCCATCGCTTCCATCATTTCCTCTTTGGTGATGCCTTTTTTGTGACTCGTTTCTAAATGGTATTTGATGCAATCGTCGCAACGCAAAACCGCCGATGCTACCAATCCTAATAACTCTTTGGTTTTTACATCTAATGCGCCCGCCGCGTAGGCATTGGTGTCTAAATTGAAAATGCGTTTGATGACTAAATTATTATCAGCCAACAATTTGTCATTCATTTTGGAACGGTACTCGTTGAATTCTTCTACTAAATTACTCATTTAATTGTTGTTGTTTTTTATAGACAATGGTCGATATGATGATGCTCGCTTCGTATAAAATCAGTAACGGAATACATACTATAATTTGGCTCACTACATCCGGAGGCGTAACAATAGCGGCGATTACGAGTAAAATTACGATGGCATATCTTCGGTATTCTTTTAAAAATTTGGGTGTAACTAAACCGATTTTGGTTAAGAAATAAATGATGATGGGAAGTTCAAAAAACAATCCGCTTGCAATTGATGAAGTTTTAATCATGCCGATGTACGATTGAATGTTGAAGTCGTTTTTGATTTCCGGACTCACAGTAAATGTAGCAAAGAAGTTAACCGACATCGGTACAATCACAAAATAACCAAACAATACGCCTGTAAAAAAGAGCAACGACGACACAAAAATGAACGACTTCGCGTATTTCTGTTCTTTTTCATACAAAGCAGGTTTGATGAAATTCCAAAATTGATATAGTATGTAAGGAAACGCCAATATGAATCCGACCGTGATACACGTCCAAATTAATAAAGATATCTGACCTTCTACTTGTGTATTCTGAATTTCGAAAGGCAACTCGGTCACACAAAAGCTTTCAATGCCTATCGATTTTGACAGTTCACAAAAAAAGCGGTAGGTGATAAAATTGGGATCTTTGGGTCCGAAAATAACATCGTTAAAAATAAAATCACTGAAAAAGAAGGCACCAACAGATACCAAAACAATAGCGAGCGAACACCGAACTAAAACCCATCTCAATTCCTCAAGATGGTCCATAAATGACATCTCTTTTTTTACTTTTTCTGCCATTATACTATTCCCTCTTTTAAAATATCATGCAAGTGAATTACACCTTTGTACACCGAATTGTCTACTACAACCAATTGTGTGATCGAAAAATCTTCTAAAATATTGAGTGCGTCAATTACCATATCGGTAGAGGAAATGGTTTTCGGATTCACCGTCATGATGTCTTTGGCTGTGAGTCCGGTTATCGTTTCTGTTTTATTCAACATGCGTCGAATATCGCCGTCGGTTATGATTCCGATTACTTTGTCGTTTTCGATCACCGCGGCTACTCCCAATCGTTTTTCAGAAATTTCCACGATGACATTTTTAATGCTCGAATCCGGTTGTACAAATGGTTTTTTGGATGTGTCGAGCATGTCTTTTACGCGCAACAACAATTTTTTTCCCAACGAACCACCTGGATGGTATTTGGCAAAATCTTCAGGTTTGAAGTCGCGCATTTCCATCAAACAAACGGCCAAGGCATCGCCCATGACTAATTGTGCAGTGGTGCTATTGGTAGGTGCTAAATTATTCGGACACGATTCGCTTTCCACATACGTATTCAGTACAAAATGTGCTTCTTTTCCTAAAAATGAAGTTGGATTTCCTGTGATGGCAATCAATTGATTTCCGAAGCTTTTTAAAATCGGAACAAGGATTTTGATTTCAGGACTATTACCACTTTTTGAAATACAAATTACAGCATCGTCTTTTTGAACCATTCCTAAATCGCCGTGAATCGCTTCTGAAGCATGTAAAAAAGAAGACGGTGTTCCAGTCGAATTTAAAGTGGCTACAATTTTTTGAGCGATGATGGCGCTTTTACCAATTCCGGTTACGACTAATCTACCTTTGCTTTTATAAATGAGTTCAGCGACTGCAACAAATTGATCGTCAATGTAGTCGGCTAATTGTGCAATGGATTTACTTTCGGATTCAATTGTTTTTCGAGCCGTTTCAAGTATCTTATCTTTTGTTATCAAAATAGATTAGTATAAAATTTGTATTAATAAAATATAAACGTATATTTATGGTTACAAATTTAGATAAAAAATCAGTATAATTTTAGAATGAGTACAAACGAAATCGATATACACAAAGAATTAAAAAAATATTTTGGTTTTGATCAATTCAAAGGATTGCAAGAGACGGTAATCAGCAGTATTATAAGAAAAGAAAATACTTTTGTGATCATGCCTACAGGTGGCGGTAAATCGCTTTGTTATCAATTGCCTGCTTTAATTCAGAACGGAACAGCCATTGTGGTTTCTCCTTTAATTGCGTTGATGAAAAATCAGGTGGATGCCATTCGTGGTGTTTCCTCTGAAAATGGTATTGCGCATGTATTGAATTCCTCTTTAACCAAAACTGAAATCAACCAAGTCAAGAAAGACATTACTTCGGGAATTACCAAACTTTTATATGTTGCCCCAGAATCACTGACGAAAGAAGAATACGTTGAGTTTCTTCAAAGTGTGCCGATTTCATTTGTGGCGATCGATGAAGCGCACTGTATTTCCGAATGGGGACATGATTTTCGTCCCGAATATCGAAATTTACGCACCATCATCAAACAATTAGGTGATGTGCCTGTCATCGGCTTGACCGCGACCGCAACTCCCAAAGTGCAAGAAGACATTTTGAAAAATCTCGATATGTCGGATGCCACTACGTTTAAAGCGTCGTTCAACCGACCGAATTTATTTTATGAAGTACGTACCAAAACTAAAAACGTCGAAGCAGACATCATCCGATTCATCAAACAACACAAAGGCAAATCGGGCATCATTTATTGCTTGAGTCGTAAAAAAGTGGAGGAAATTGCGGGTGTTTTACAAGTAAACGGAATCAGTGCCGTGCCGTATCACGCAGGTTTAGACGCTAAAACAAGAGCCAAACACCAGGATATGTTTTTGATGGAAGATGTTGATGTGGTTGTTGCTACCATTGCATTCGGAATGGGAATCGATAAACCGGACGTGCGTTTTGTGATTCACCACGACATTCCGAAATCACTAGAAAGTTATTATCAAGAAACGGGTCGTGCTGGTCGCGATGGCGGAGAAGGTCATTGTTTAGCGTATTATTCGTACAAAGACGTTGAAAAACTCGAAAAATTCATGTCGGGGAAACCGGTAGCTGAGCAAGAAATAGGGTACGCCTTATTGCAAGAAGTAGTGGCTTATGCCGAAACATCGATGTCGCGTCGTAAATTTTTACTCCATTATTTTGGGGAAGAATTCGACAGCGAAACTGGGGAAGGTGCAGATATGGATGACAACGTGCGCAATCCGAAAACCAAAGTCGAAGCGAAAGACCAAGTAAAAATGTTACTTGAAGTAGTGCGCGACACCAAACATTTATACAAATCTAAAGAAGTTGTTTATGCTTTAATCGGACGCGTAAATGCCACGATAAAAGCCTATAGAACCGATACAAAAGCCTTTTTTGGATGCGGAAAAGATTTCGAAGAACGCTACTGGATGGCGCTGATTCGTCAGGTTTTAGTCGACGGATTATTGAATAAAGACATCGAAACCTACGGAATATTAAAAGTTTCTGAAAAGGGAGAAGCGTTCATCAAAAAACCAACTTCATTTATGATGTCGGAAGATCATGAATACAACGAAGCCGAGGACGAAGCGATAGTAACCGCTGCCAAATCCTCCGGAACTTCCGATGAGGTTTTAATGGGGATGTTGCGCGATTTGCGTAAAAAAGTAGCCAAAAAGCTCGGCGTTCCACCGTTTGTAGTTTTTCAAGATCCATCACTCGAAGACATGGCTTTGAAATATCCAATGACGTTAGACGAATTGATCAATACACACGGAGTAGGAGAAGGCAAAGCCAAAAAATACGGGAAAGAATTCATCGAACTCATCAGTCGGTATGTCACCGATAACGATATTATTCGTCCGGATGACTTAGTCGTAAAATCAACGGGCGCCAATTCGGCCAACAAATTGTACATCATTCAGAACATTGATCGAAAATTATCGTTGGAAGATATTGCTTCCGCGAAAGGAATGAACATGGAGGCGTTGATTAAAGAAATGGAGCAAATCGTGTATTCGGGTACCAAACTGAACATCAAATATTGGATTGATGAAATGCTCGACGAAGAGCAACAAGAAGAAATACATGAATACTTTATGGATTCTGAATCCGATCGAATCGAAGACGCATTGAAAGAATTTGACGGCGATTACGACATTGAAGAATTGCGGTTAATGCGTATTAAATTTATGAGCGAAGTGGCGAATTAGTGTTCAGTATTCAGTGCTCAGTGTTCAGTAAAAAAGTTTTAGTTTTTAAGATGTTGTTTGTTTTAGTTTATTAAATTTTCATTTAATTTTCACTTGTACTAATTAATTAGAATTTTAAACTGACCACTACAAACTGATTACTGACCACTAAAAACTTCTCCGCGATGTGGCTTTAATGCATCTCTAACCTGAATCATGTTTTCGTCGGTTACCACCATAAATGCAATGGCGTGCAATTCATTTTTGACTTCAAAGCCAGTGATGTTTATCGGGAATTGTTCCATCAAAATATATTCTTTTAAATGAATTTCATGATGCTCGGCAGTTTTAGCTGAAGCTGGTCCGCGGAAATCCCAAATCAATTTTATCTGTCTCGACATAAGTTGTAATAGTTTTTACTTCGTATTTTCAACCAAAAGGTATTTTTACAAAGGTAACTTTTTACTGTGAATAATTTAAAACACATAGATACATAGATTTTAAAATTGAACTGGAGAAGCTTCGCTTTAGTATAGAATTCATAGGTTATGTGATACAATTTATTTTCTATACAATCCTTTTTTTCTATGTTTCTAAGTGTTAAAAATAGATTGTCATTATTTTACTAAATTTGAACAAACTTACCCTATGAAATACATCCTATATTTTCTATTCGTTCCGATACTATCTGCTTTTTCGCAAGAACTTACATTGGAAAAAGCCAATCATTTAGCGTCGTTACCCATTAAATGCCTGCAACAAGAATACCCAAATAAATTGGGACAAATGTTGATCGATAGCACCGAAATTCAAGCGCCGAAAAAATTGCATCCCGCTTTTTATGGTTGTTTTGACTGGCATTCGTCGGTTCACGGACATTGGAGTTTGGTGTATTTGCTAAAGAACTATCCAACGCTTGCCAATAGGGAAGAAATCATTCGAAAACTTCGAGTGAATTTATCAAAAGAAAATATTAAAACCGAAATCGATTATTTAAATAAGAAACACGAAAAGTCATTCGAACGTACGTATGGCTGGAATTGGCTATTGAAATTACAGCTCGAATTAGAAACGTATAACCAACCGTTTGCTCAAGAATTAGCGCAAAATCTCAAACCATTGTCTGATTTAATTATCGTGAGATATACTGAGTTTCTGCCTAAATTGTTGTATCCTATTCGGGTAGGAACGCATTCGAATACGGCATTCGGACTCACATTCGCCTGGGATTATGCCGTGAATTCAAAAAATGTGGCTTTTCAGAATAGCATCAGGCAAAATGCAGTTCGGATGTTTCAAAATGATGCAAATTGCCCGTTTACATGGGAACCCAGCGGAACCGATTTTCTGTCGCCGTGCCTTGAAGAAATGGGTTTAATGCAACGCGTTTTAAACAAAAAAGAGTTTTTACTATGGCTTAAGAAATTTGCACCGCAGTTATTTTCTAAAAAGTTTTCGTGGGAAGTAGCCAAAGTATCCGATCGAACCGATGGTCATTTGGTTCATTTAGACGGTTTGAATTTCAGTCGGGCGTGGAATTTCTATCACTTACTAAACGAATATCCCAAAGAATTCAGTCATTTAAAAACCATCGCCGATTATCATCTGAATTTTTCATTGCCTTCTATAGTGGATGGGAATTATGAAGGCGAACATTGGTTGGCTTCTTTCGCTTTACGTGCTTTTGAAGAGAAAAAGTAAAGGCCGCCTAACCAAGACGACCTTCTGTTTTAATTTGTGTAACCAATTCAAACATTTTTTAACACTCAAATATAAATAAAATATCGACAAAATACACTTTAAAATCGATAAAATGCAATTTTTAAAATATATAATACGTTAAATCTTATAAATTTGAATTCGTTTTAATAAAAAAAGCTGCCTAAACAGACAGCTTTATAGACTGGTTTTAATTTTTATTTTTTTAGTACTTTGATAGTTTTTATTGAGTTGTTGGAATTGATTTTTACCAAATAGGTTCCTGAAGAAAAACTTGACATATCAAGTATTGCATCAGTCGAATTATATGTTTTTGAGAATAATTCTTGTCCAATTAAATTATATACTGTAACTGAATTAATTGTTTCTTTATTACTTAAAAACAAATAGTCTTCTATAGGATTTGGATGATGCTGAAAGCCAGAATTCTCGAAGTTGACTGCAGATAATGTAGCATCATAAGCGGAAACTACAAAGGTACCTTGTGTTTCACCGTAACCAAATACTCTAGCATATAACGTTTGATTAGGAGTTAATCCTGTTAACGAGATTCTTGCTAGCAAATCATTTTCATTATTGTTATTGCAGGCTATTACATTATTGGTGTTACAATCATTAAATACTTCTACAACAGTATCTGTAAGACCACTATTATTTTGTGTTTCTATTGTTACATTACCGCTACTTGGAACGGTTATGGAATACCAAACGTCTAATGGATTATCTGTTCCTCCACAAGATTGTTCCGAAATGGAAAGGTTATTGGTTGCCGCAAAACTGGTTCCGTTTATAGGAAAGTCACCAAATGAAGAACCTACTACTAGGGGTATCGCTCCAGAACATTCATCATTTAATGGTGCTTGAGGCGCATTTAGTATAAATGATTTTACTGAGCGACAATCCAATCCCGAAAAATCATCTTGAATCGAAACATATATAATTTGTCCATCTGTTCCACTAAAACTCGACGGATTTGGTATTATGTTAGCAATGTCTTGTGCATCTGATAAAGACGTATGGTAACTAATCCAGTAATCTGTTTGACTTTGACCATTTAGTATGATGGGTGTGTTAGTGGTTAAATCAAAAGTTGAATTCACACTGTTTAGATTTTCTGGGTCTGCTATGGGCATGCTAGGTAGAAATTCCACAAACATCGAATCGGTTATTTGACAACCTGATGGAAGAGTAGCAATGACAGAATAAACTCCAGGTTGATCCGCAACAAAATTATAATTAGTTGCGCCAGTTATTAAAGTCCCATTTTTAAACCATTGGTAGGTCGCGCCAGCAATAGCAGAAGAACCAAATTGAATGGCTCTTGATTGTTCATCACAAATTGCTGTTCCATTTGCAAAAGAAAAATCAGAAATTGATTCATATCCAGTACCATTTGCTCCAGTAATTCCTGTTACTTGGCCAATATTAAAACTTCCTGACCCTAAAAAAACAGCAGAATCATACGCACTATCATTTCGGTCAGCAATTACAATTTTTATATGATAGGTATGATTGGGTACAACTCCAGTTGAAGCTGTCATTTTAATCGTATGACCATTAAAATTGATCGGTGCTGTATTTTCATCAAGTCCACCAGGTAATTGATAAAATTTATCAAAATAACTTGGGTTTACCGAAGAACATGCATTATTGTAAATATTATTTCGTATCGTAACAACTGAAATTGGACTATTGATAGCGGGAACTAATCCTATATTGTATGTCGAACCACCCGTTGTTACATCATTAACAAAAAAAGCAAAAGCATCTGAAAAAGTACATTGAAAAGTTCCATATTCTTCAGAAGCAAATAAAAAATCAAAACTCATTTCTGAAGACACAGGAACAAAGTCAAATTCCAATATAGTCGCATCATTGTACGAAACCAATCCAGGATCAATCCCTAAACCATTGATATAATTAAATAATTGCGCATCACCCGTCCAATTTCCACCACTTAGTGTTGTTGTATTCGGACCAGCTACAGCTTCAGCACTTCCTGACGACAATACTAGACCGGATGAAAGCGGAAAATTAGGATTAGTATTTGTAAAATAACCGATACCATTATTGGATCCAAAATTGGCACCTGTGCTCCATGTAATGTTGGAAACTGTACCTACACAACCATTACTTTGTGAAGCAAACAAGACATCTTGAACCAATTGAGGTACAGTATATGTGGTTGTACTCACATTTATTGCTTGTGAATACGCTTGCGAGACAGCAAAAAAACTAAGTAATAGGAGTAATTTATTTTTCATAGACAATATTTTAAAGCTAATTTAAACTATATAAAGGATAAATGTAAGAATAAATTACTAATTTCAATTTCTTACTTTTGCTAAAAATAATGTATGCCTCGCGAAATTCAATTACAAGTTGCACCGGAAGTAGCAGCGAACGAAAGTTTGCTCAAAGAACATATTGCCAAATTAATATCTGTTTCTATAAAAGAAATTGAGCATGTTATTCCAGTAAAACGCTCCATTGATGCGCGTCAAAAGGCGATAAAAATCAATTATAAAGTCAACGTTTTTTTTAAAGGGGAAGATTTTGTTCCTCAAAAGGTTGAATTCCCCGATTACAAAAATGTTTCCCACGCTCAAGAAATACTCATCATTGGTGCCGGTCCAGCCGGATTGTTTGCTGCCTTGCAATTGATCGAATTGGGTTTGAAACCGATCGTCATCGAACGCGGAAAAGACGTTCGCGGTCGCCGTCGTGATTTGAAAGCCATCAACGTTGATCATAGTGTCGACGAAGATTCCAATTATTGTTTTGGGGAAGGCGGAGCCGGAACCTATTCGGATGGAAAATTATATACCCGTTCAAAAAAACGTGGCGATGTCGATCGGATTCTTCGTCTGTTAGTTGCTTTTGGCGCTTCCGATCAAATTCTAGTGGAAGCACATCCTCATATTGGAACGAATAAATTGCCACAAATTATTCAGGATATTCGAGAAAAGATCATTGAATGTGGAGGAAAAGTGCTTTTTGAAACCCGCGTGACTGATTTCATCATAAAAAACAACGAAATTCAGGGTGTTGTCACTCAAAATGGCGATGCGATTTCGGCCAATAAAGTGATTGTGGCAACCGGGCATTCGGCTCGTGATATTTTCGAATTATTGGACAGAAAAAAAATCCATATCGAAGCCAAGCCTTTTGCACTAGGAGTTCGAGCTGAACATCCGCAAGAATTAATCGATCGCATTCAGTATTCCTGTGATTTCCGAGGTGAATTTTTACCGCCGTCGCCGTATTCAATTGTAAAACAAGTAAACGGTCGCGGTATGTATTCGTTTTGTATGTGTCCGGGTGGCGTAATCGCACCGTGTGCTACGAGTCCGGGTGAAGTGGTAACCAACGGTTGGTCGCCTTCCAAAAGAGATCAAGCTACGGCGAATTCCGGAATTGTAGTCGAATTAAAACTCGAAGATTTTAAACCCTTTGCCAAATTTGGCGCATTAGCGGGAATGGAATTTCAAAAATCCATCGAACAAAAAGCGTGGCATTTGGCCGGTTCAACTCAGAAAGTTCCTGCTCAGCGAATGGTCGATTTTACACAAAACAAAGTTTCTAGTTCGATTCCGAAAACGTCGTATGTACCTGGAACGACATCAGTAGAGATGGGTCAGGTTTTTCCTGGATTTCTCACGCAAATTTTACGAGAAGGTTTTGGTGAATTCGGAAAATCGATGCGTGGCTATTTGACTAATGAAGCGATTTTGCATGCACCCGAAAGCAGAACTTCGTCACCCGTTCGAATTCCGAGGGATAACGAAACCTTAGAACATGTTCAAATAAAGGGCTTGTATCCCTGTGGAGAAGGTGCGGGTTATGCAGGCGGAATTATTTCGGCGGCCATCGATGGAGAAAAATGTGCACAGAAAATCGCAGAAGTTTTAAAATAAATAAAAAAAAGTAGGGTGTTACGGTTTGTAGTTGTCTAAACTTAGAACACAAAATACAAACGTTATGAAAAAAGTTAAAATTTTAGTCCTCTTAGTAACTCTTGCAGTTGCTACTTTTTACTCTTGTACGGATAATAATCCGATTGAAAACGAAGTTGTTGCCCAAAAAAGTATTGCACAAAGAACTGCAATGAACGAATTAAAAAAGGCCAATGATATTGCGGATAGAAATTCAAATGCAACTACAGCAAACCCATTTTGCTTTGAGTTTGTATATCCAATTACCTTATCCTACAATACGGGAACTACCGTAAGTGTATCTTCTCTAGACGGACTTTTAACTATTTTAGCTAATGAAAACCCTAATTTATACATTGATGGGATTTCCTTTCCTTTTCAAGTTACAAATAATGGAGCGGTTTCAACTGTAAGTACGGAAGGTCAGTATATTTCGTTGTTGATGAGCTGTGGATATTCTACCATCAACACCGATTTATTGAATTCACTTTGTTTTGATATCGTTTTCCCGATTACGGTTGTCAATGCCAATAACGAAAATGTAACGATTACTTCTTCGGAAGCATTTTCGGCGTATCTAAACACTCCGGTTGGTGGAAATCAGGTACAAATTGTGTACCCAATCTCAGTGATTTACAACAATCAAACGATGGTTATCGTCAATCTTTATGAATTATATCAAATCATTAATAACTGTGATGATTGTGTTTGTTTTCTGATTTATGATCCGGTTTGCGTACAAACTCCCAGTGGAGTCGTAGAATTTGGAAACAGTTGTTTTGCGGAATGTGCCGGATTTACAGTAAATGATTTTATAGATTGTGATAGTACAAATCCGTGCACCATTACTAATTTAACCGCTACGCCCGGAGCTTGCAATACGAATGCGAGTGGAATGTTTCCATTAACCATCAATTTTTCTCACAACAACGCACCCGGAAGTACTTTTGAAGTCCGTAACGAATCAAATACTTTGATTGGAACCTATCCGCTTTCATCTCTTCCACTAACGATTGAATTTTATTCAAGTCTTTCAAATGGTAGCATTGTGAAGGTAAGTTTGGGAAGTACTTGCTCAGAACAAGTACAATTCAATGTTCCCGATTGTAACAACTGTGGTTGTCCGGCCGTTTTTGATCCAGTATGTGTTCAAACAAATACAGGTATAATGCAATTCAATAGTGCTTGTATCGCAATTTGTTCAGGATATTCAGCTACTAGTTTTATCACCTGTCCATCCAATTCTAATTTTGGTACGCAATTAGGAACCTGTTTTACCATTGCATATCCTGTTCAGGTTCAGTATCAAGGCGCATTGGTAACGGTGAATTCAAATTCAGAATTATTACAATATTATTTCCCAGCGCAATCGTCAATTCCAGCTTTTGTTTATCCGATAACCGCTACGTTTGGCAATCTCACGGTAACGGTTACCAGTCAATCAGGATTTCAAAGTTTCATTGATGCAAATTGTAATTAAAAGTAAAAAATTGGAAATTAATTAATTTTGTTGAATCGGTATTGCCACATATCCTTGAAAAAGATATGTGGTTATACTATTTAAAACGTATGGGTGTAAACAATCAGAAATCGGATTCGTATTTGTGTAGTGATGCCGTGTTTAAATCTATTTTTGATTCGTATTTTAAGCTATTGAGAAATTTTTTAATCTACAAATTCAAAGATGTTGAACGAGCAGAGGATACCGCTCAAAATGCTTTTGTCATTTTGTGGGAAAACTGCGCCATTTTAAAACCCGAACAAGCCAAAAGTTTTTTATACACAACCGCCATTCGACTTTCACTCAATTTGATAAAACACGATAAAATTGTTACTACTTTTGAGTTAACGTCAAAGTCAACCGAAATCCACCAAGAAACCCCACAATTTTTATTAGAAGAAACCGAGTTACGCAAACAACTAGAGAACGCTATAAATGATTTGCCCGAAAAACAACGCACCGTTTTTTTAATGAATCGATTGGACAATCAATCGTATACCGAAATCGCTTCGGTTTTAGATTTGTCTGTAAAAGCAGTAGAAAAAAGAATGCATTTGGCGTTACTATCACTCAGAAAAGTGGTTAAAAATGTTTAAAATAAATGAGTATGAAAACTGAAAATGAACATTATTTATCGGATTGGTTAGCTGAAAAAATTTCGGATGAGCAATTACAACAATTGGTTTCTGAAGAAGACTTTTTAGCATTTCAGAAAATCAAAAAGATGCTTGATACTTCCACGGTTTCAGCACGTGATATTTCGGCTAGTTTTGACATCATCAAGCAAAAAATAGCTGCAAAGAAAGAAGTGAAAACAAGAAAGATACTTCCACTTTGGAGTTATGCTGTAGCGGCTTGTTTGGTAATTTCTTTTGGATTGTATCAGTTGTATTTCATGTCCAATGAAGTGCAAACCAGTTTTGGCGACACGAAAACCATCGTTTTAAAAGACGATTCTACAATTACTTTAAACGCTAAATCGAAAGTATGTTACTCCAATTTGTTTCAGTACAATCGGACGATTGAATTGGATGGTGAAGCTTTTTTTGAAGTCGAAAAAGGAGGTTCATTTGTGGTAAAAACAGCACTCGGAACTGTAGAAGTTTTGGGTACAAAATTTAATGTAACGGTGTTGCAAGACTATTTTGAAGTGGTGTGTTACGAAGGAAAAGTGCAGGTTGAAGAAGCTGAAAGAACAACCATTTTAACCCAAGGAGAAAGTGTCCGTGTGTACAATCATACTTTTGAAAATTGGGCTGATATAACGAGTACAAAACCATTATGGATTTCTGGCGAAACCAATGTAAACAAAGTGCCAATGAAATACGTCTTTGCAAAATTTGAAGATCAGTTTGATGTTAAAGTCAATTTTCCTAAAAACATTGAAGACATTACATTTACAGGAAGTTTTGATAACCGCAATATGGAAACGGCGTTGCAATCCATTTGTATTCCGCTCCATCTAAAGTTTTCTAAAACAAGTTCGGAAACCATTCAAATTTCAAAATGAAAAAGGTAGTTTCTTTTTTTGTACTCGCATTATTTTGTCAAAATTTGTGGTCGCAAAAAATCGAGAAACATATTTTTTCCTTCACTTCAGAGCGGATGGGAAAAGTACTTTCCGATGTGGAAGCTAAGTTCAAAATTAAGTATTCGTATGTGGACAGCATCCTTTCAAAAGCAAAATTCACGCTTCCCAAAAAGCGTTATTCTTTAGAAGAAATCAATCAAAAAATCACAGTTCAAACGTCATTGAAAGTTACCAAAATCAACCAGCGATTTTACGCACTTTCAGCAGAACCCACAACCGATTCCATTAAAAAATACTACCTCAGTGAAATAGTTATTGAAGGTTTTTTAGCCAATGGAATCAACAAAACCAACCAAAAATTTACCATTTATCCCAAAAAGGTAGAAGCCTTACCTGGAGTCACCGATGCCGATATTTTATTATCGTTGCAACAATTACCCGGAGTGAAAAGTCCGAATGAAACCGCCAGTGGATTGCATGTTCGCGGTGGCACTTCCGACCAGAATTTAGTGCGTTGGGATGGAATTCGGTTGTATCATCCCGGACATTTATTCGGAATGATATCCGGAATTAATCCGAATTTGGAGCAAACCGTGAATTTTTACAATAAAGCCACGAATCCGAAATTCGGTGAGCGCATCAGCAGTATCATCGACATCCAATCGAGTGATAAAATTGAAGACAGTTTGCAGGTAAATGTGGGCGTAAATTCGTTGAACGCCGATGTGTATGTTAAAGCTCCAATTTCTAAAAACAAATTAGGTGTACAAGTTTCGGGAAGAAAATCCTACACGCAATGGTTGCAAACACCTACGTTTACTCAATTGGCGGAAAAAGTATTTCAAAATACCAATTTCAACGACTTTAGTGATCAAAATCAATTTGAATTCCAGGACTATTCGGCTAAATTGAATTACAAACCCAATTCGAAATCCGAGTTGTATGCAACGGCAATTTTCATCGATAACAACCTCGACTTTACGAATCAAGTTCTTGATTCGAATGTTACTACCCAAAAAATGAACATTCTAAATTACGGATTTAGTTTGCGTTGGATTCAGAACTACTCACCAAAATTAACTCAAAAAACAACTCTTTTTTATTCGTTATACGATTTTGATTTCGAAAGAAAAAGGCAATATAACACCACACAATTCGAAGCATTTAAAAAATTAAATCGAGTAATTGATTCAGGTGTGGAGTTGAATTTTGAGTATGCGATTCGTGATGAATTGCATTTCGATTTTGGATATCAAGCATTCGGGAACGATATTTCCCATTTGTTTAATAGCTACAATCAAGACATCGGAATTGATTTGAGTTTGAAACAATTGTACACGGTTTCACATATTGGTTTTTGGAATTTGAAATGGGACATCGGAACATGGAATTTGAATGCGGGTACACGATACAACTATTTTAGCACCATTCAATCGGATAGCTTTGAACCGCGCGTTTTACTTCAGAAACGTCTTTCTAACCAATTGGTTTGGCAAGCATCGTATGAACGAAAAAGTCAGATTTTAAGTCAGGTTCGCGAAAGCAATGCCAACGATTTGAGTTTGGAAAATTACGTTTGGGTTTTATCGGAGAACAAGGATTATCCCATTCAAAGAGCGAACCAATTTACAACTGGATTTACCTTTAAAAAGAACAATTGGTTATTGGATGTTGACGCGTATTACAAAACGATAAACGGAATTACCACACTCACATTTGGTTATTTTAATCAGAATGACGCCAATAATCACAGAGGAAAAGGGTTTACAAAAGGAGTGGATGTGTTGCTACAAAAAAGCACAAAGACTTGGCGGATGTGGATGACGTATACGTTTCAGGACAGTAAAAACAAATTTGATGAGGTCAATAACAACGAGTATTTTCAAATCAATTCCAACATTCAGCACGCGTTAAATTTGGCTTTTAACAAAAGGTGGAAAAAGTATTCGTTGGCCATGGGTTGGTTTTGGCATTCAGGAAAGCCGTTTAGTTCGTTGAATGAATGGGATGAAATTGCATCGTACAATACACAACAATTACCCGCGTACCACCGATTCGACATTTCTGGATTGTATCACGTTCGCACTAACCGTTTTTCTTCATTTAAAATAGGTTTTTCAGTGTATAACGCTTACAATAATCGCACTATCATCAGCAAGGAATTTGAACGAAAATACGTTACAATTGACGATTTCAATACTCCGAAATATACCATTCAAAATTATTATTCATTAGGAATCACACCGAATGTATTTGTGCGAATGAGTTTTTGATATTCAATTATTCAGTAGTGGTTAATTTCAGAACATCAATAAAATTAAAAAAACCGCTCATTTTCATAAGCGGCTTTCTGAATCAATAGTTATTTCCTTTTCAATCTATCTTTAAAAACTTTTTCAAATTTTTCAATTTTTGGCTGAATCACCATTTGACAATACGGCTGGTTTTTGTTGTTTTCGTAATAATTTTGGTGGTAATCATCGGCGGGATAAAACTTTTTAAACGGTTCCAACGTCGTTACAATCGGTTTTGAAAACACCTCCGAAGCATTCAATTCGGATATGATGCTTTCGGCTGCTGCTTTTTGTTCAGCGTTGGCATAAAAAATAGCCGAACGGTATTGCGTTCCTACATCTGCACCTTGTCGGTTTAACGTCGTTGGATCGTGAACGGTAAAAAACACTCTAAAAATTTCGTCCAGATTGGTTACGTTTTTGTCGTATACAATTTCAACTACTTCGGCAGCGCCCGTTCTTCCTGAACTTACTTCTTCATAACTCGGATTATCCACAGTTCCGCCTGCAAATCCAGAAACGACTTTTTGAACACCTTTTAAATTTTCATACACGGCTTCCACACACCAATAACAACCGCCAGCAAGTACGATAGTTTCGAGGTTTTCTTTATTTGAAGATGCAAAACCAGTAGTTTCAGGAACAAAATCCAATGAAACCGCATTCATACAGTATCTTTTTCCCGTTGGTTCTGGACCGTCGTCGAATAAATGTCCGAGATGACTGTCGCATCGTCCGCAATTGGCTTCAATACGTCGCATTCCATACGAGTTGTCGTCTTTAAATGTGATGCTGTTCTTCGACACCTGTTCAAAAAAACTAGGCCAGCCACAACTGCTCACAAATTTTTGATCCGATTTGAATAATTTGTTCCCACACGTCGCACAATAATACGTTCCTTTTGTTTCTGAACTCCACATTTTTCCAGTAAACGCTCGTTCGGTATCGGCTTCACGAGCTACTGCATATAAATCGGGTGGAAGTACTTTTTTCCATTCGGCATCCGATACAGTAAGTTTAGTAGTATCTGTATTTGAATAATACGGATTTTCGGGTTTATTGATCACGTTTTCCATTGCAATTGTTTTTGTTGAATTTTGTTTGTTTGAAGATTGTCCACACGCGCTCAAAACGAATAAAGGCAGTAGCGCCAAATAGTGTAACAATGATTTTGAATTCCGCATAGCTTTTGTTTTTATTAAGTACAAATTTACAATAGATATACGTTCTGAAATGTCTTGCGGTTTACAAATAGGGTTGATTTAAGTAAAGTTTAACGATTGTTCCAACGGTAAAAATAGGTAGGCTATACTTTTTTTGTATTTTTACAAGCATTTATAAATATATGAAGGAAGAACAAGTCATATTAGTCAACGAGAAGGACGAACCCATCGGTTTGATGAATAAGCTCGAAGCGCATGAAAAAGCAGTTTTGCATCGCGCATTTTCGGTGTTTGTGTTGAACGATAAAAACGAAGTCATGCTCCAACAGCGGGCGCATCACAAATACCATTCGCCCTTATTGTGGACGAATACGTGTTGCAGTCATCAGCGTGCGGGCGAAACCAATTTGGAAGCGGGAAAACGCCGACTTTTAGAAGAAATGGGGATGAAAACAGAACTCAAAGAACTTTTTCATTTTATCTATAAAGCGCCTTTTGACAACGGTTTAACCGAACATGAGTTGGATCACGTGATGATTGGTTACAGCAACGAAGAACCCAACATCAATGATGATGAAGTCGAGAGTTGGAAATGGATGAAAATTGAAGCCATTAAAGATGATATGATTCAGAATCCAACTATTTATACCGTATGGTTTAAAATAATTTTTGATGAGTTTTATCATTATTTAGAAGAACACACATTATAAAATTCCAAAAAACAAAAAGCAAATCCCAAATTATACCATGCAAGTAACGGTTTCAAGAAAGGCACATTTTAATTCAGCACATCGATTGTATCGAAAAGATTGGTCCATGGAACAAAACGATGCCGTTTTTGGGAAATGCAACAATCCGAATTTTCACGGTCATAATTACGAGTTGATCGTTTCAGTTACAGGCGAAATTGATCCAGAAACGGGTTTTGTAATGGATGTAAAAATACTTTCCGATTTGATAAAAGAACACGTTGAAAACGCCTTGGATCATAAAAATCTAAATTTGGATGTTCCCGAATTTGCCGATTTAAATCCGACTGCCGAAAATATTGCGGTAGTGATTTGGAATAAATTACGCTCACACATTGACGAAAAAATGAAATTGGAAGTGGTATTATACGAAACACCTCGCAATTTTGTAACTTACAACGGAAACTAACATGGCACTACAAGTGGGCGACAAACTGCCCGTTTTTACAGCAAAAGACACCAACGGAGTTATTTTTAACAGCAAGGATTATATCGGAAAACAAGCCGTTGTAATTTATTTTTATCCCAAAGATGAAACCCGAGTATGCACCGAGCAAGCCTGTAGTTTTAGAGATAATTACCAAGAATTTAAAGATTTAGGAGCGGAAGTAATTGGGATTAGTTCCGATTCGGTTCAGTCGCACATTCAGTTTAAAAGCAAGTTCAAGTTGCCTTTTATTTTGCTTTCGGACCACGATAAAAAATTGAGAAAACTATTTGGTGTCGCCAACGATTTTTTAATTGTTCCGGGTCGGCAAACCTTTGTAGTGGACCAACACGGAACCATTATTTTGGTGTTCAACAGTATGTCTGGGAAAATTCACATCGAGAAAGCGTTGAAAATTCTCCGAAAAGCACAAGCTGCTTCCTAGCTTAAAAATTGTTGTATCGAATTACAAAATTACTAACTAACTTGAGTTCGATGTTTTTTTAGAAACTATAAATAATTAGTAGGTTGAATTTAATTTGTTTAGCCACTAATTCACGAATTAAAATGCTAGTTGATCAAAAATTAGTTCATCTTCGATGAATATTCGAATGGAATCAAATATTTATAGTGTACATTCGATAATTCGTGGCAAAAAATAATTTTATATCGAACTCACATTAAGCAGTATTTTTATTTTTTTGCATCTTTGTACTTTAATTCTTTTCCATGAAATTTTACCCCTTGCAATTCCAGCCCATTCTTAAAGATCGAATTTGGGGTGGAACCAAATTAAAAACCTATTTGAACAAACCCATTACGTCTGAAATAACAGGTGAAAGTTGGGAAATTTCTACCGTCGAAAATGACGTTAGTGAAATTGCTAATGGAGTTTTTAAAGGCAAATCGTTGAATGTTTTACTGAATGCGTTTCCTAAAGGTATTTTAGGAACTAAAGTTCATGAACAATTTGGAGCACAATTTCCGTTGCTTTTCAAGTATTTGGACGCCCGTGAAGATTTGTCGATTCAAGTGCATCCGAATGATGAGTTGGCTCAAAAACGCCACAATTCTTTTGGAAAAACCGAAATGTGGTATGTAATGCAAGCCGATAAAAACGCGCGATTGATAGTTGGATTCAAAGAAAATTCGTCGAAAGAAGAATACCTGCATCATTTGGAAAACAATTCATTGGTGACACTTTTGGACTCCAAAACCGTTCAAAAAGGTGATGTTTTCTTTTTAAATACAGGAACGGTTCACGCGATTGGAGCAGGAACTGTAATTGCCGAAATTCAGCAAACATCCGATATTACGTATCGTTTGTACGATTTCGATCGAAAAGATGCACAAGGAAATCTTCGTGAATTGCATGTAGATTTGGCTTTGGACGCCATCAATTACGATAGAGTAGAGGCGGAACGGGTGTATTCAGAAGAAGTAAATTCGTCTAATTTAATAGCCACTTGCCCGTACTTTACGACGAACATCATTCCGCTTGACGGGAACATTGATGTTACTGCAAACCCAGAAACATTCAAAGTGTATATGTGTGTAGAAGGAAATTTTCAATTGGATTTGGGAACGGAAACCTATAACTATGTGACGGGAGATACCGTTTTAATTCCGGCTCAAATGGATTCGTTTTCTCTTTCGGGCGAAGCTAAAATTTTAGAAATATATATTTAGTAGCTTGTTTTCAAAAGATTATATGTAATTTTGCATCAAATTTTAAAAAATAACAGAAAATGCCAAGTGTAAAAAATTTAAAAAAAGACATCAACTACGTTTTAGGAGACATTATTGAAGCAGTATACATCTGTGAAATTACTACTGCTGGAAAACCAACGGATGCAAGCAATGCTATTATTGATGAGGCTATCGAATCGTTCGATGCGTTGATCACTAAAGTAAATGCAAAAAAAGTTGAAAACAAAAAAGCACATTTTAAGCAAATCAACGCCGAATTAGAACAAACTGCTAATCAGTTGGTTGCTAAAATCAATGCTTTGTAACATAAAAAATGAGTAAAAAAGTGTAAAAATATTTTGGTAAATTCATTTTCGCTATTATATTTGCACACGAAATGAGTCGCCAGCGTAGCTCAGTTGGCTAGAGCAGCTGATTTGTAATCAGCAGGTCGTGGGTTCGAATCCCTCCGCCGGCTCAAAAAAAACCGTAAGTGTAAAGCTTACGGTTTTTTGTTTTTTATAGATTTAGAAAACTATTCTTTGTTTTCAGCTATTTTTCGTTGTCTGATCAATTCATTTAATTTTTTGCCGTACATTGATTTTGCCACTTTAGGAGAAAGAGATTTCTGAATCGTATCGAGGTATTTTAAGTTGATGTCGTAGATTTCGGCTAACGCAACATAAGGTGCCACTTCAAAGTTTCTATTGTTTACCGCAAAGTTGGTGGTGTATAAGTACTTTCGTTTTACAATGTCGTCTCTTTTAGCCTCAATAGCTTGAATGTTGGTTTCATTGTCTTTTTCTTTGGAAGCATAGATGCGTTCTTTAATCAATTCCATATCTTGATCGATGTATCGCGTTACCACTTTTTTGTATTCTTCGTACAATTCGTGATTTTTAGAACCTGTAATTTTCGCATCGGCCGTAAAAAAGTCGAGTGAGGTATTGATGGTAATTTTTCCTTTTTCAGCAAAGAAAACGATGTTGTTGTCTAACGAATTGCTCACGCCTCGATCTAAAAACAAATACATCATTTCGGGTTCATCGATGTTCATTTCGCTTTTAAAATTCGAATCGCCGTTGATCACAATCGTATCCAACACCACAAACGAAGTGTCTTGTATTTTCTGGATGTAAAGGGTTCCTTTTTTGAGGCCTTTGATAGTTCCTGAAATTTCTAGGTTTTTGTCTGATTTCTTTTCTGCACACGATGCGAAAAGGAGCAAGGTGAAAAGAACGAGTAATTTGTTTGTCATGGGATTTTATTTGGCGCAAAATAATGAAAAATTCAGCAAAGATGTACTATTCGATGCTGATTCATTTTTACAAAATAGATTTATTTAGTGCAATTGAATAAAATTTGTCACTGTATCGATGAGTTGTTTCATGACCGGCAAATCGGGATTGCTGTATGATTTTAAATTGTCCTCATCCTTGAAGATTTCTTTGAAGACGTGATTCATGTTTTCAATGAGTACTAACTCCGATTTTGGATTGGCTTTGTGCAATAATTCGGCATCAAGAGGTGTTACCTGAAGGTCTTTCTTTCCGTTTATAATAAGAATCGGTAGGTTTAATTTTTGGATTTCTTCTTGCGGATTATAGTTCATCCACGAAATCAAATACGGTTGTACACTTTCTCTAAAAAGAGAGGTTAAAAACGGATTGGTTATTTTTACCGTTTCTCCTTTTTTTAACGTTTCTAAGACTACTTTGGCATCATCTACTAAAATAGGTGCGTTTTTTGCAATTTGATCGGATAAAACTTCGTTAATGGGTCGCCCCGGACCTGCCAATGAAATGAATCCGTCTGCCTTTGAAGTTTTGGCTGCGACCATTCCCACTAATGATCCTTCACTGTGTCCGGCGAAATAAATTTTTCCGTACGCATTTTGTGATTTAAAATACTTAAAAACGTCGCAAGCATCTATAATCAAGTCGTCAAATCGAGCCGACTTTTCATCAACGGTTCCCATTTTGAGTTGTTGCAGTATCCGTTTGTCGTAACTGAAAACAGATGTTTTTTGATTGGTTACACCTTCGGCGAGAAATTTTAGCGAATTATTGTCGCCTGTTGCTTTCTGATTTCCGTTTCTATCGGTTGGACCTGAACCTGCAATTAGAATGACCAAATTGGGTTTGTTGGCTGAATTTTCTACAGAAAATAAAGTTCCTTTTATAAGTGTATTGACATCAACTTCTGATTTTTTTACAGTTTCCGTTTGGCAATAGCTTAGAGAAAAAGTGAGCGATAAAATAACAAAGTATAGTTTCTTCATTGAGGTACGTATATAATTTTTAAAGTATAAAAGTAGACTAAATCTACTTGTGATATTATTCTGTTTGGAAAATCAATCAACTTTTAAATAAAAAAACTCTTGAAAAACAAGAGTTGAGTTTTAATCAAATTTATTTTTGATATAGTATTTGCCTTCTAAATCATCAAAGTCATCCTCTGAAAGTGGTTTTGGCTTGGGTTTACTAGCGGTTACTTTCTTCTTCCAAAGTTCAAAATTATCTTTCGACAATCGTTTCCTCATGAGTTCGGTCACCTCATTTTCTGTAATCCCAAATTCAGCCTTTAAAACTTCAAAAGGCTTTCGTTCCTCTTGAGCCATACTAATAACTCGTTCGATTTGTTCGTTATCAAGTTCTACTCTTTTACTTTTTTTCATTAGTGAAAAGTACAATTATCGTTAGATTTATGTTCACATTCAAATGCTATACCAATATTAATAAAAAAAATAATTACTTTTTAAATTGGATGAAAATATTTATTCGATTTCGGGTGAACGTCCTTTCTGAAAAGGAATCTTCAGTAAATTGGACAATACATTGTGCTCTTTCGGATCCATATGCGTGTCAATTCCGTACCGAATATCTTCTCGTTTCATATACAAAAACGTCCCAAACAGTCGATCCCAGACCGAAAAAATATTTCCGTAATTACTATCGGTATACGGCAATTTATAATGATGATGAATTTTATGCATGTCGGGTGAAACGATACAATAACTCATAATTTGATCCAATTTTTTGGGTAACGAAATGTTGGCATGGGTAAATTGTGTCGACACAACCGATAACGTTTGATAGAGAAATACCATCCACATTGGACTTCCAACTACCAAAACACCGAGAGTTGTAAACGCAAATCGGATCACACTTTCACCAGGATGATGACGATTTCCTGAAGTGGTATCGATGTAGGTATCGGTATGATGAATCAAATGAAAACGCCACAAAAACTTTACTTTGTGTTCTACAAAATGCGCAAGATAGGCACCAAAAAAGTCCAATAAAAGGATTCCGAATAGCGCAAATAACCATGGATTCATTTCGGGTAACCATTGCAGCAATCCAATTTTTTTAACATCGACAAAATCAGCCGTTTGCAACAAGACAAAAGCCAAGGTGAAATTGATAACGATGGTGGTCAGCGTAAAGAAAATATTGATGCCTGCATGATGCCATTTGTTGTACTCAAATTTAAAAAACGGTGCGGCGCTTTCAATCAGCCAAAAGAAGGCAATTCCGCCCGCCAAAATTAAACCTCTGTGCAGAGAAGGTATGGATTCAAAATAGGTGATGAGTGTTTCCATCTGTTTTAGTTTTAAACTATCGAATTACTCGAAAGGTAAGGTTAATTCTCGGACCAATGGGTTTGGCTGTTTTCGGAATTTGATGTTTCCAAAAATGCTGTGTTTCACCTTTCATGATGAGTAAACTGCCATGCTCTAATGTAAGTTTTATCTTTTCTTCTTTGATGGAATTGTGTTGCAAATGAAACACGCGTTCGGCTCCAAAACTAACGGATGCAATCGTAGGATTGGTGCCTAATTCCTTTTCGTTGTCGGCATGCCAACCGTTGCTGTCTTTCCCGTCGCGGTATAAGTTGAGTAAAACGGTGGTGAAATTTACATTGCAAATCGCTTCGATTTCGTTTTTTATGTGCATCAATAACGGATTCCATTTGTGGGGTTGCATAACAATATTGGAATACGAATACGGTTTGCCTTCGTTGCCAAAAAGCGCTGTGAGTCGCGGTTGCGGATGAGTTGTTCCAAAAATCCTAATATCATCTTGTTGCCATGGAACCTCAGATAAAAGTTGCTGAAAAAGCGCATTCGATTGTTCCTCATCAAAAAAATGAGGATGGTATTCGATTTCGGCATTGGGTACAGAAAAGACTATTTTTTCAGCAGGAAATAAGCTACTCATCCCACAAAAATAAAAAAAAGCGATGAAATTTCACCGCTTTAGATTGTATATTTTATACGCTTATTCGTCTTTTTTCTGAAGCAACGAACGGTAAATTAATCCACCGAAAACTGCGCCTCCGATTGGTGCGATCCAAAACAACCACAGTTGTGATAGAGGTTCGCCTAGAGTGATAACTGCTTGCGATAATGATCGGGCTGGATTTACAGAAGTATTGGTAATCGGGATACTGATTAAATGGATTAAGGTCAGTCCCAAACCAATCGCAATTCCGGCAAATTTACCATTGGCAAAGGTATCGGTGGCGCCCAATATGATGATGATGAAGAACATGGTCAGTACAAATTCGGCGAAAAATGCCGCTTCAATTGAATAGCCTTGTGGCGAAAAATCTCCATATCCATTGGTGGCAAATGCGCCAGCCTGTGAAGCGTCAATTACATTTTCTGCTTTGCCCGTCCAAATGAAATACAAAACTCCGGCCGCGGCAATCGCACCGATACATTGTGAAAGAATATAAGGTAGAATATCTTTTGCAGAAAATCGTCCTCCAACCCACAATCCAACGGTTACAGCGGGATTAAAATGTCCACCCGAAATGTGCCCGACGGCATACGCCATGGTCAAAACGGTGAGTCCGAATGCCAAAGAAACACCCACAAATCCTATTCCCAGTTCAGGTATGCCCGCAGCAAAAATAGCGCTACCGCAACCTCCAAATACCAACCAAAAAGTTCCAAAAAATTCAGCGAAAAGTTTTCTCATAATAATAGGTTTTAGTTAATTAGTTAAACATATTGATACGCCCAATAGATGAGCAAAAACTGCAAGGGTAAGCGAACAATCAAAAGCCATAGGGGCATTCCCAATCGGGCTTTTTTATTAAAAACCATATAAAGGTTAGACGGGAAAATCAAAATTAATAAAATAATGATAGATGAAGCGGCAACGGATTGATATTTTGGGAATAACAGGCTTACTCCGAATATTATTTGTAAGAAACCAGTCATGAAATTAATGAAATCTTTATAAATCAACGAATTAGGGATGATTTTATAATAGATTTCTGGTTTTCTAAAATGATTTACTCCCGCTAAAATGTATAGAGTAGCCATTAAGATCAGGTGCCATGTGTACTGCATCTATGAATAGTTTTTTACTAAAATAAATAAAAAATCAAATAATGATGCAATTGTAGTACTAATTCTACACCTAATTTACTTAGTTTGAGAAGATTTAAATTGAATATTCATGATGATGATGGCAATCAGAATACATCCGATTCCGAGCCATTGGATTGCAGTAACTTTTTCATTGAGGATGATGTACGCCATCAACACTGAAATAGGAAGTTCTAATGACGAAACGATACTGCCCAAACCAATTCCGGTATTGGGAAATCCGGCGTTGAGTAAAAGAGGCGGAATGATGGTTCCGAACAGCGCCAAAACAATTCCCCATTTTAAGAAAATATCGAAATTGAACGGTGTAGTCTGAGTGATGATACTGAATCCGAATACGATTACCGCTCCGCCCAAAAGCATATACAAACTGCGCTGTGCCGAAGAAACGCCCAATCCTATTTTATTAGCGGTAAACATGGTTGTGGTGAAGGAAGCGGCTGCTAAAATTCCCCAAAAAATGCCGCGCCAATCTAAATCTAGGTTGGCTTCGTACAATTTGGTAGCGAGAAAAGTTCCGAATAAAACGATGAGAACCGAAATTATTTTTTGAATCGACGGTGCTTTTTTATCTAAAATCCATTCCAGTAAAACGCCCATCCAAACCGTTTGCATGAGCAAAACAATGGCTATGGAAACATCGATGTATCGAACACATAAGTAGTAAAAAACACTCGTCATTCCCAATGAAGTTCCAGCCAACATCAACTGAAAAATAGTTTTCGGACTGGCTTTGATTACCTCATTTGTGGACTTCTTTTTTTGGATAAAATTGATGATGAGTATTCCGATGATTCCAATTATAAATTGAGAAGACGTAACTTCTGCTGTGGTAAAATTTTCCTCGTAGGCAAGCTTTACAAAAGTAGCTAACATTCCGTAACTCGTGGCACCCAACGCAACTAAAACTACTCCTTTTAAGACTTTATTTCCGAACATTTTTTATTTTTTAAAGCCGACAAAGATACTTTAATCCAACAATGTTTGGGAGGAAATGAGAAAGTTTTTAAAATAATCCGCTCAGCGGTTTAGAATGTATACCGATGCGCGACGGATCAAAATTCATTTTTTGTTGTAAAAGAGAAGCGTACACACTTCTAAAATCAATTTGATGTTTTAAATCACCATTGTCCAAGTCACTTAAATTCGGATTGCTGCCCATCACTTTTCCTGTGTTGTTTCCACCAATAATAAACATAGGTGCGGCAGTTCCGTGATCGGTTCCGTTCCCGTTGTCTTTGACTCTTCGTCCGAATTCAGAAAAAACAACTACCGTTACATTTTGAAGTAGTTTTGCATTTTTCAAATCGCTGTAAAAACTAAAAACAGCATCGTTCAACTCGCTCAATTTGCGCTGGTGAATGTCAAGTTGATTGTCGTGTGTGTCAAATCCGCCAAGCGATGTATAATAGACTTTCGAATTTAGATTTCCTTTTATCAATCGTGCAATCCATTCCAAATTTTTAGACAATCCCGTTTTGGGATAACTCATTTCAGAAGTGGATTGTGCTAGTGCATTCTGAATTTCATCCGAACCTTCAGTAACCGAATTGGCAATTTTCCGCACAAAATCCAGGTGTGGATTATTGGATAAGGTCGTGTTCTCGTCTTTGTCGTTTCTCACTTTAAATCGGTTCGGATCTTTCACCGTTATGGCGTTGGGTTCATTTCCTTTGAGTGCTAAATTATCAATAGAGTCGAGATTTACTCCAGCGGTTGGTTGGTGCTCTTTACATTGAAAATCCAAATAGCGACCGAGCCAACCTTCGTTGAGGTATTGATTGGAATCGGTTGCGGTTTGCCAAATTTCCTGACTGCGGAAATGCGAACGATTAGGTTCGGGATAACCCACATTTTGAATCACGGTTAAGTCACCATTTTGCTGAATTTGTGCAAAATTTTTCAAAGCAGGATGAAAAGCCATTCCGGTATTCTTTCCAACCACTTCGTTTTTATTCAAGGCAATTTTGGGTCGGAATTGATAATACAATGGATCGTCAAACGGAACAAACGTATTGAGGCCGTCGTTTCCGCCATTTAATTGTATAAATACCAAACATTGTTCACCCACAACCAAACTGTTTTGTGAACCAAACGCATGCAGAAACTCCGGCAAGATGAGTAATCCGCCGGTGAACGTTCCTGTCAGTGATAAAAAGTTTCTTCTGTTCATTGTAGAGGTTTTTGGTTAAATGAGTTGGTATTCGGGCGTTTTGGTGATGTAATTGAATAATCGAAGTACCGCACTTTGAGCATTTTCTCCTTTCGGATCGAAATCGTATTTCAGCAGATTTTCCATGTCTTTTTGCATGGTTTCGGTCACTTGAAAAAGTAGTCGATTGGTGAGTTCGGCGATGATGTCTTTGTTGGTTCCTTTGGAATTGAATTGGATTCCGACTTTAATTTTCTCTAAAGTCACCTCAGGTTGTTCGCCTTCTTCGGGAATTTTCGCGAATACTTTTCGACTGATGTTTTTACCGTTGCACAACAAATCGGACACATTGTTGCGCTGTAAATAGATTTGAGACGTCAGCCAAGAATTTCCGCCATCCCAACCTTTTACGTTAGGTTGATTCAGCAAATCCATGCCTTGTTGTTTGGTGAAAAAAGCGATTAATGCATCCGGAATTTCGTTTGCATGGAGTTCGTCAATTAACTGAATTAAGTACACCAATGGATCTTTAATTTTACTTCCGGCATTATTTTTTTTGGATTCTTCGGTAAAAATTTTAGTCAGAAATGGTTCCATTTCAAAGTTTACTTTTCGCAAATAATCGCCATAATAGGTTACTAATTCCTCTGAAGGCGCATCGTAAATGAACCATTTTAGGATTTTCCGTGTGAGTAAATAGGGTATGTTTTTTTGTTCGAAAATGATGTCGACCAAATCGTCGGCTTTAAAGTTTCCCGATTTCCCGAAGTACGTTTTGGAGTCGTTGTCTTCAAAAATCGGTCGGTAGTGCGCGTCCATTTCACCCAATCCTAATCCGGCCAAAGCTCGTGCTCCTTCTTTGATGTCGTTTTCGTTGTAATTACCAATACCTAGGGTAAACAATTCGAGTAATTCGCGACTCAAATTTTCATTGATTTTCCCTTTTTTATTGTCGACATTGTCTAAATAACGGACCATGGCGTTGGTTTGGATCATCACTTTGGTCAACTGTTTGAAATTGCCAAAGGCATGCTCTCGTAACAAATAGTTGTGCTGATACACCCAATAATTCGATCTGACTTTTTGAGAAGTCACTACAAAATGATTGTGCCAGAAGCAGACCATTTTTTCGCGAAGCGGATAGTTTTCGGTGCGGATTCTTTTGATCCACCATTTTTTAAGTTCGACTGCATTTTTAATTTGCTGTCGTAAGAATTTCTTTTGCGCCTCCGAATCAGCATTTTGAATCTTTTGACGGTATTCGCGTAACTCGGCTATGGTTTTGGGTTCGTCGTTTAAAAATGGAGGAAACGCTGCGTCAAAAGGCGCATTGTACGATTTCTTCAGAAATTGTTCTAATCCTAGTGTGTCGATTTCAAGAGCTTGCTTTCCTGAAAAACCTAATCGAAGTGACCAAAGTGCGCTGCTGTTCATGGCTAAAAGTTGAGTGTGTATTTTAGACTTTTTTTATTGCAAAAGGTTTAAAATATAATTGAGAATTGTGAGTTATAGATTTTAATGACGAAAGTCGAAAGTCGAAAGTCATAAGTCTAAATAAACCCTAAATCACAAATTAATAATGAGAAACATTACGTTACTTTTTCTGCTTTCATTCATTTGTTGTAATAATGCGACAGTAGAAGAAACGCCTATAAAAGAATATGCAGCTTCCCATACCCAAGCGTTGAAGTACTGTAAGGAAAATAAGTTCAACGAAGACTATTATTATTTATTGGATTTGAGTATTCATCCGGGTAAGAATCGGTTTTTTGTATACGATTTTAAGCAAAACAAAATTACCGATCAAAATTTGGTGACGCATGGAAGTTGTGATCAATTTGAAAACAACCCCAATAAATGGGACAAGGCGAAGTTCAGTTCGAAAAGCGATAGTCATTGCTCTATGAAGGGTAAATATAAAATTGGAAAACGCGATTACAGCAGTTGGGGAATCAATGTGAAATATTGGTTGCACGGATTAGAAAGCACGAATTCCACTGCAGTGAAACGAGTGGTGGTTTTACATTCGTGGAGTGCGGTTTCGAATGAAGAAATTTATCCTAAGGTGAGTCCGTTAAGTTGGGGTTGCCCGGCGGTTTCCGACGAATTTATGCGAAAATTAGATGCACAATTAAAAGTGAGTGCTAAACCTGTTTTGTTGTGGATAGTGGAGTAGTTTCAGAAGGCAGAAGTCAGAAGTCAGAAGGCAAATTTATTTTTAAGTCAAACATCCCACAAAAAAATAAGTAGTTGTGGGATGTTTAGTATGCATTAGTTTTATCTTCTATTTCTAACTGGAGTTCGTTTGACTTTTACCACTTTGGTTCCGCGGTTGGTTTTACGAACTACTGTAGTTCCGCGTTTGTTTTTTACTACCAAAGTAGATGATTTTCGTTGGGGTGCATATACTTTTCGGGCCACGGTAACTCTCCTGATCGAAGTTTTATGATAATGAAGTCGGTGTGGCGCACAATTTCCATAAAATACAGTATGACGATACGGTTTCCAAGGTTTCCACCATCGTGGATAATTACCCCATCGGTACGGAGAAACCCAAACTACGTAGCTTGGCGCATATAAAAAACGAACACTAGGCCACAACCAAACATTAACCACAACTCGAGTTGTTTCTATGTCAAAGGCATTTGGACCGCGTTTAATCTCCGATTTTTCTTCCACATCAAAAGGTTCAACAAGTGTGTTTTCGGCATACAAATCAGAATCGCCTTCAATTTGCAACTGCGCTTCTTCGGCACCCGTTTTTTCAATACCAATGGTAGCAATGTCTTGTTTTTCGGTTTCGTTTATGTACGTGCTTAACACAATAACATGGGTGTCTTTTTCTTGGATGTCATGCACCATGATGTAATCGATTTGACCATCGTTATTTAAGTCGAGATTGTTGACATTCGTTTGCTCTTCATTAATAAAATGTTCAAATTCTTCTAAGGAATTCGACTTTTTAAATAGGGCAAGAGCGCCTTCCAAACTAAAATTATCTCCAGTATATTCGGGCTGTTCATGCTCTTGACTGTAACCAGAAATCACGAATACTAGGATGAAAACAAGAGGCATCAATTTGTTTTTCATAAGTTGAATTTTTAGTGAAACAATTATCAATAAGACTTTTCAAAAAATAAAAGGTTTAATTGAACGTTAGAATTAAATGCATCTCAGTTAATTTAATCGTATTTTTGAGAGTTGAGACCAATCTATTCACCTACTTATGCAGTTAACTTTCAAATGGACTGTTGTTTTTTTAGTATTGATGTGTTGTCCTTTTTTGTCGTTGGGACAAGAGAAGGACACTAAAGTCGATTCGACTAAAATGTACCGTAACATTGAACAATATTCTAAAAAGAGAAAATTCACCAAATTTATACACAAGCTGATTTTTGAACCTGTTGCCAAAGAAAAGATCAAAAAGAGTACGTTTCAGAAATCCATCAAAAAAAATTACCAAAATTATAATGGTAAAATCATTCGGAAAATTTACATTAAAACACTTGATCCTTTTGGATATTCAGAAGTTGATACCCTTAAAAAACCTAAGGTGTACCGGGATCGAGTAGGTAATTCGTTGCATTTTAAATCGAGAGAAGCTACCATTCGGAACCTTTTACTTATAAAAAAGAACACCGAGTTGGATTCGCTTTTAATAAGAGAATCCGAGCGTTTGATAAGAAGTCAGCGTTTTATTCGTGGTGTATCATCGAGAGTAGAACCAGTTTCGGCCAATTCCGATTCGGTTGATGTGTACATCAGGGTTTTAGATTCTTGGAGTTTGGTTCCTAACTTTTCAACTTCTACTTCCAACTCGACATTTTCGCTTTCCGAGCGTAATTTTATGGGTGTAGGTCACGAAGTTTCGGGCACGTATCGCGAAAGTCTTACGAGTAAAGACAATTCATACAGTACAAGCTACATTATTCCCAATTTTTTACAAACCTTTATTCGAACAGAATTGAATTACAGGAAAGAAGTTGATGGTAGTTTTGGTAAGGTTGTTTCTATTGAGCGTCCGTTTTATTCTACGTTCTCACATTGGGCGGGCGGAGTGTATTTTGATCAACAGTATCGGAAGTTAAATCCAGAAAATACCGATCCGAATGTTGCTTTAGAATCGTTTAAATATAGTACGCAGGATTATTGGTTGGGTTATGCTTTTCAAATTTTTAAAGGAAAAAGTGTGGAAGACCGTACGACGAATTTTTTTGTTAGTGGCCGACATGTGCAAGTTACTTATGAAGAACAGCCATCGGTAACTTTTGATCCGTTGGAAGTGCTTTCTGATGACACGATGTATTTGACGAGTATCGGAATCAATTCGAGAAAGTTTACTCAGGATAAGTATTTGTTTGATTTTAATGTGACAGAAGACATTGCTTCGGGTTTTATTTACAGTATTACTGCAGGAACACAGCATAAAAACAGCAGAGACCGATTGTATTTAGGAGGTCGATTTGCGGTGGGAAGGTATTTTCCTTTTGGATATTTGAGTACCAATTTAGAATATGGGACTTTTTTTCGATCCAAAATCACAGAGCAAAACGCATTGAACATCAATATTGTTTATTTTACTAATTTGATTGAAGTCGGAAAATGGAAATTCAGACAATTCATTAAACCACAGTTGGTTATTGGAAACAATAGAATTGATTCTCCATTTGACCGATTGACATTGAGTGGTGAATATGGTATTCAAGGATTTGATTCCACTATTATTAATGGCACTAAAAAGGCGATTATTAATTTTCAAACGCAGGGATATTCACCATGGCAGGTTTGGGGATTCCGACTCAATCCGTTTTTGAGTTACTCGATGGGCATACTTTCTAATGTCAATAATACGTTCAGAGACAGTAAAATTTATTCTCAAATTGGCGCCGGAGTGATTGTGAGTAATGACTTTTTGGTATTCAATTCATTTCAGTTCTCGTTTTCATATTATCCTTCTTTACCTAATGACGATAGCTTGTTCAAGACCAATGCTATCCGAACGTATGATTTGCGACTACCCAATTTTGAGGTTTCAAAGCCGGGTGTGGTTTTGTATCAGTAGATTTATTTTTTAATGAATACTAAAATCCCTATTTGTAGGGATTTTTTTTGTTCTAGCAATTCAGATTTTTGTTTCATAACCTTTTATACTATTTATTATGAAAACAAGATTACTTCTTATAGGAATACTTTTAATTAATGTTTCGATGTTTGGGCAGATAGAAACCAAAGTTTTTCAATTGGACCTGTCTACACCAGGAGCAACCGCATTAACATCTTCATTGGATACTAAAAAAACACTAAGCTTTTGGAGTCGCCAACCTATACAGTTTGAATTAGTCAATGGAAATCCATTTAAGTATAAATATGTACTTAATAACAAATTGGTAAATTTCTTTGATGACAAAACAGATAATCCATTTGATAATTTAAAGAAAGCAATTGAGGCACCTGTACCTAAAACTCCAGTTTCTGCAGAGGACGAGGTAAAGGAAACTGAAGCCAAAATTGTAGAGTTAAATCAATTACAAAGAAAAGCAACTACATCTAACTTAAATTCAGTAGAAATTAGACAATTGAATACACTAGTTGATAAAAGTAAATTGGATGATCCATCTGTGGTAATTAATGAAGCGGATTTCCTTACAAACTTTACAATACTTAAGGCGACTGTTTCCTACAACTATAAAGCGGTTAACTCGTATAACTATTTACTAGGCCTGGGTTTGGTAACTTCTGAACCAAATGACATTGAAGAAGACAGGATAAATATCGTATCAGCATTGAATTCAATAAATTCAGCTTCAGATGTCTTATTAAGTGAGATTAATATGTACACAGAAACAATAAAAGCTACCGAACGATTGAATGTTCCTGAGCTCCAAACCAACAGAGATTCCTATTATGATCAATTTAATACTCTCTCTGCCTTATACAATGGGACTAAAAGAGATGCGGCTCAATTTGATAAACAGGATAAAAGTTACACAGCCCTTAATGATTCAGTTAAGGCAACATTAAAAAGCATATTGGATAACTTGAGCTTATTGTTTAAGGTAAAACTGGACAATTACCTTCTCCCGATTGATGTTAACGGAAAAAATATAGATGTTGTTGAGGTGAGTCTTGAACGATTTGATGGTACCAATCCGGTGGCATTAGATAAGTATACTTATAATTTATGGGTGAGAGGTGGATTCAAAATTGATATTAGTGGTGGAATCTTTATTTCTTCCTTAGTGAGTAAAGAATATGAGGTAAAGGATAAATCTGAAACGGTTGATGGGGTCACTACTACCGGGAAAGTTATAACTGAAAAAGAAAATGGAAATTTTGATTTCGGATTTGGTTCTATGATCAACATATCACACAGAAGTGCAGGCTGGGTTAATCCAACGCTCAACGTCGGTGCAATTTTTACGGCAAAACAGCAATTTCAATTGTTAACTGGTTTGGGGTTGATTTTAGGGAAAGAAGAAAGAATAATTTTTGGAGGAGGATTATCTATGGGAAGAGTTTCAAGTATTTCTGAAAATTTAGTTGCTGATGGAACTACGATGTATGATTTAGGAAATGGAGCTGTTCCGGTTAATAATACATTTGAATTTGGATATTATTTCGGAGTTACTTACAATTTCTCTAAGGTAAAGAAATAATCGTTCACGAAGATTACAACGTTATTCTAACGATGTTGTATGAGTTATCTATTGTTTTGCAAGTAAAGTACATAAACCTTTGTCAAATAATTTAAATATTGACAAAGGTTTTTGTTTTTTAAAAATCGTATTTCCGTTCGACGGCAAATCGAATCAAATCGGTTTTACCATGGATGTTCATCTTTTTTAAAATGTTTTTGCGGTGGGTATCGACGGTGCTTTTACCAATAAAAAGTTGATCGGCAATTTCTTGTGAAGTTTTACCTTCGCCTATAAGTCGGAGTATTTCTTTTTCACGCGAACTTAAGATGATTTCCTCTTTTGAGGTGGTATCCAAAGTTGTAATAGCATCATCAAAAAATGTTTCACCTTTAGCTACCACTCGTATCGATTCTATTAATTTTTTTAGTGGCGAATTTTTCATGATATAACCGGTAGCACCGGCTAATTTCATTTGCTCTACCGCTACACTTTGGTCAAACATACTAAAGGCAATAACCTTAATGTGTGGAAATTCTTTTTTGATGATTTTGGTAGCCGAAATCCCATCACATTTAGGCATTCGGATATCCGTAATAACCACTTGAGGTTGTTTTTTGCGCACTAAATCGACCAGTGCTTCTCCGTCGTTGGCTTCACCAACAATCGAAATATCGTCTTCGTAGTCAAGCGATAATTTGATGCCATCAATCAAGGCTTGATGGTCTTCTGCAATTACAAGAGTTATCATATGGGTAAATCGATTATAATGGTCGTTCCTTTTGAAACAATTGAATCAATCGTAAATGTTCCGTTCATTTGTTCTACTTTTTTCTCAATACTTTTAAGCCCGATTCCCGAGGTAGAAACGGCGTTTTTTGGGTCAAAGCCAATTCCGTTGTCTTCAATAATTATGTTGAGTTCGTTGTTGTTATGTTGGGTTAAGTAGATGTTGACTTCTGTAGCTTCCGAATGCTTGATGATGTTGGTACACAATTCTTGAATCATCCGGAAAAGCATCACTTCGATAGTGTTTTCGAGGCGTTCGTTGAGTCCGTGTGGAATCACATTTATGTGTAATTTCTCGAGAACACTCATTTTTTCAGCCATTTTTTTTACGGCAATGACCAGCCCTTCACTGCCAATTACGCCTAAATTTTTTAAGTGAGCAATGTTACGAACTTCTTGATAGGCTTCTTCAATGAGTAAATCGGTTTTTAGAAAGAGATCCTTTTCTTTATTTGCTGCAGTATCACTTCGTTTTAAATTTTCAAAATTGTGTTTCAAAGTAGTCAGCATGCTTCCTAAATTATCGTGGAGTTCGTTAGCGATGCGTTGGCGCTCTTTCTCCTGGCTTTCGAGCATCACATCAATTTCGTGTAACTCTTGTTCTTTTAGTGTAGTTTCGAGTTTTTGTGTTTCGAGTTGTTTTTCTTGCTCGATGATTTTTTTCTTTTTAGAGAGGTTTTTGTAGGCGAGGACAGAGGTTGTTACGACTATTATTAGAAACCCAATTATCGAATAGTTCATTATTTGATGGTTTTCTAATTTTACAATTTGGAGTTCTTTTTCTTGGGTTTTGTACTTGGTCTCTAAATCAGCAATTGTTTTATTTTGTTTATCTACATCAATAAACGAACTCAAAGAATCATACTTTTCTTGGTACAATCTTCTTTGTTTATCATCATCTAAGGAATCACAAGTTTTTGCTATCTTTTTATAAAGAATTAACAGTGTTTTATTTTTGTATTTAGGGAGATTAATTTTTTCGGCAATTTCGTAATATCTCAGTGCCTCTTTATAATTTCCATCACCAAAATAAGTATTTCCATAATTAAAGTAATTGATAAAAAGTTCTTGTGTTTGATTATTTTTAGTGTTGAGAGAGATGGATTTGTCATAATAAAATCGAGACGAATCAATTTTCCCTTGTGCCCTTTTTAGCACTCCAAAATTTGAATACACTTTTCCTATTAGTATTTCATTTTTAGATGAAGTGGCATAGACTAAAGACTTTTTTAAGAAATTATCTGCTTCAACAAGTACCTCAGGGTTTGTTTCTTCGGAATTAAATTCTCCAATTTTTAATTTAGCATATTCGTTTAGTGCTAACGAAATCAGAAAACTATTTTTTTTATTAAAAGCATATTCATTGAATTCATCCAAAAACTGGGTACCATAATTATCATAGTTTTTTTGAGAAGAAATTACTTGGTGAATGTTTAAACAAATTTCTTTTGAAAAACCACTATTCAACTTAGAAAACTCTTTTTTTGCCTTTAAGTAATAGACAAATGCAGAGTCTTCTTGATTTAGATTTTCATAGCATAAACCAATAAAAAATAAATTTTTAGCTTTGTTTTTAGTAGGGCTATTGCTTTTTTTTAATTGTTGTATAGTATCAGTAGGATTAGAAATGCTATTTTTTAAGTTATAGTCAAAAAGATGCTGTCCGAAGACAGCACTGCTCAGTAATAAAAAAAGTAATAGTAAGGTAAGTTTCATTTAAGCTACCGTTAAAATATCATCTTTAATGGTTTGTCTTGGAGGAAGTATGTTTTGACAATGATCATCAATGGTGTTATTGGGATTGTTTTTATTCCAATTCGCAGTAAATTGATCATATTCAGCTTTACTCACCACTTTTCTGTACATAAAGTTGGTTAAGCGAGCTTCAAAATAGGGAATCGCTCTTTGGAACGAATTGTTGTCTTGTTCGTTCAAATACATTACTCTAATAATGTCTTTTACTTTTAATTCATAGGGTGTATTGTCTACAACTGCATTCAAGTTTAATGTTTTTCCATTAGGAAGCATAATTCTGCAGGGTTGTTGTGGATTGTCATTTGAAATGCAAAAAATGATGCCATTTAGATTGTTTACTTGTATGAATTCAAAATTTATTTGTCTGAAATTTTGGCTGGTGTGAATATCTACAACCTCAGAGTCAATAGTTAGTGTTTGGTTTTGATTAGAAAGTTTTGCTGATTTCATAGTTTAGTGATTAATGGGTTATGTGTAAAAATAGTTGTATTTAAAAATTCTTCGATATTTGTGCAATTTGAGTTTAGTTCTAAATAGGGTTTTGGATGTGAGAGTTTTTCAGATAAAGCATTAAAGAATTGAAGATAACTACCATTGAAATTTGACTCCACTACTTCTTTGAAAGCAATTGTAAATTCACTATTTTCATTAACATTTCCATCTCTTGACAACTCCAAATCGGAACTAGAAGCAATATGAATGATAGGTATAGTGATTCTTTTATGATTTTTAAGATAGTACTTGATTGCATTTAGATAATTTGCAAATTGATGACCCGAAATGTAGTTTTCTTGTAACTCATCATCAGTTTCCACATCTGAATTTTCATCATCATAATTAATTGCTGCGGTAATTTTTACTTCACTTTTATTTAAATCAAAATCCATATTTAAGTCGGAATATTGATTTTTCTTCTTTTTCTTTGAAAATAAAGTACCATTTAAGCAACTGTTACTGACTATAAAAATGAAAACACCTTCTTTAAATCTTGAAAGACATCTTGCTAGTTCTGTATCTAAAAATAATCGGTCAAAAAGAATTAAAATTTCTGACAAACCATCAAATTCAGATCGTGCAACAACACTTGTCCCATGCCCGCAATAGGTTAAAAACAGGAAATCTCCAGCTTCCATTTCTTTGGATAATTTGGTTAGGTTTCTTATCAAAGAATAGCTAGTCGCATTTTTATCTGTTCGGATTCTAGAATTAAACCCTAGACTTTTGGATAGGCCATGATAATATTTTGCATTCAAAACGGATGAATTGCTTGTTAAGTTGTCTTCTTCAATATGATAGGATGGCTTATCTATCCCAAAGTGTAATGCATACTTCATAGCAGTCAATTTGTATTTCAAAATTCCGACCAAAAATTACAAAAAAAATCCCTACAAATAGGGATTTTACTTTTATGGGCTAAAAAAATCGTTTAGAATCACTCTTTAGACTTTTCTTCCTCTACAATATCGCTCAAATGTAGGCGTAAGGCATTGACTGAAATGCTGATTTCCCAAAATGAAATTCCGAGTGAAATCAGTAAGGATAACAAACTGAATCCAAACAAATACATCCCAACGGTTTGCTGATCAAAAAACAAAACCAACATTCCAAATACCGAGAGAAATAAACACAACACGCCAAATAATTGCATATAGCGAATTAAGGTAAGTCGCAAGTTGAGGTTTTTAATTTCCAATAAAATACTTTTATTGCGCTCTTGATCGTAGGTTTTTTTGAGTCCGCGTACAATTTGAGCAATGGTTAAAAACCGATTCGTATACGCCAACAAAATCAATGAAGTGGCTGAAAAAAGCAGAGCTGGAGTTTCTATGGATAATGTCATTAGTTGTATTTTTTTGGAACGGCGTACATCAACTCAACTTAGAATTCACCGTTTTTTATACCTATTTTTTTTAATTCGAGTTGCTTGTGTAAAAGCTGATTTTTTGATTACGATACAGTTAAAAAAGTTTGTATAGATGTAACGGAAAGTATACTTTCACGACTTGTAACAAAAATAGATTTAAATCATGAAAAAACTCACTTTATTACTGCTTTTTCTTTCTTTTTATAGTGCCTTATCCCAAGAAAAAATGAAAGATACAGTTGAACTTAAAGAAGTAGTGATAAAGAGCGAGCGTAAAGCAGTAGAGCAAAAAGCCGATCGAACCATTTTTGATTTTGCATCGCAAGCGCATCTCAACTCGGGTTCGGTGTTGGAAGGGTTGAAAAAATTACCCGGATTAATTGTTTCTGATGTGGCCGGTATGATGTATCAAGGGAAACAATTGGAGGTGTACTTGGATGGAAGACCACTGAATATTTCTTCGAATGAATTAACGGCTTTTTTAGAAGGAATGCCTGCCAATAACATCGAAAAAGTAGAAGTAATTACGCAACCAGGCGCCGAATTCCCTGCAACTTCGGGAGGCGCAATCATCAATATTATTACCAGTAAAAAGGCAAAAAGTTATTTGAGCGCGACGTATTCTACTAATTTGAATGTGACCTCTTATGATAAAACAAGATACAGAACCAACAACAGTCTTCTATTAAGTTCTAAAAACAAGTATTTTGGCTGGCAGTTTAACGTGGGACAAAGTTACCGCGAGTCTGCGCTTTGGTCAGATATTGCAAACATTCAGAACAACACGGTTTTATCGGATTCTGATGCCGATCGTATCAATCGAAATAACTACCTGAAATCGGCTTTAACTTTCGATTTAGGAAAAGACCGATTGTTACTTAATTATGATTTGAATTACATCAAAACGGATGCTCATACTTTTGCCAAAGGCTTTGGTTTTGAATCGCTAGACGAAAGTAAAACCAAAGTGGTACGTCAAGATGCGGTGGCAAACTATCAAAAACGATTCGACAATAAAGATAAAAAACTCGACTTTCGATTTAATCTCGCTCGAAATGATACCGATTTCAATTTTAATTCGTTGGTAAACAATGCCTCGGTTTTGAAAAATACTTCGGTTCAGGATTTTATCAATTTCAGAGCCGATTATTCACAACCCATTCCGCTACTCGAAGAAGGAAAAATTAGTTGTGGAACCTTAATCGAAAATTTATCCTTTATTACAAATAGTTTTGGTGTCACCAATTTGGATTACGATCGTAGAACCGCTGCTGGTTTTGTAGAACTTCAGACGACCTACAAGAAATTTGATTTTATTTTGGGAACACGCGCCGAAGACTATTCGATTACCGGAACTACCAATAGTGCCGACTTGATTCCGTTTAAGCAATTTCGATTGTTTCCCAACGCCAGTATGCAGTACAATTTTGCGCCTCAAATCTTTTTGAGTTTTAATTATAATAAGAAAATTTCGCTTCCAAGTACGTCATCGTTGAATCCGAATAATACCAATTATCAGAATCAGAACATCAATTTCACCGGAAATCCGTTTTTACAGCCCACAATTTTTGATAATTTTGAAGTGAAAATCAGTGCTTTTGATTACGCTTTTATTGGTTACAATGTGAGTGAAATTAACAATCAAGTGGTCAATAGAGTGTTGTTGGACGATGCAGCAGTTTCTAATATCGTAGTCAACATTCCTGACATGCGCATTCACAATTTTAATATTGGAATGCCTTTACCGTATATGTTGTTTTCTAAAGGATTGAAGGAAACGATGAAGTTTGATTTTAATCCCGATAAAATTAATTTCCTGTATGTATATGTAGGATATCAGATGCATGAAATCCACGGATTGAACACGAAGGCTTTTTGGAATTTCAATTTGATGTCGCAAATCGTACTTCCCAAAGAGATTAAATTCATTACCGAGTTCAACACGTCAACTACTGGAGGAAATTATTTTTACTTTGTAGCGACCGAACCGTTTGGCAATAGTTTGGATTTTAATTTCTCTAAAAAGTTTTTAAAAGACCGATTGACGGTTTCGATTGATTTTGACGATGTTTTTAATTCCAATAAACAAGGTTTTTTAGCCGTTGAAACTCCGCTATTACTCGAAAATAAATACGATACACGTCGTTTTGGTTTCTCCATTAATTACAAAATTCCAACGCGTAATAAACTCGCCAAAGAAGACCCGAATTTGTTGAATAAAGAAAAGAAAGAGGAAACGGGAACGATTTCAAATTAAAAAAACCCGCTCACTTTTGTAAACAGGTTGTATTTTTTGATGGAATTTTGTGTGCAACAACTAGTAATTGATGTCGACCAAATAAAAATTGATACTTCCAATTAAATAGGTGCCATTATTTGATTTAATAAGTGGATGTATGGCGTAAGTTCCGTCGTGCCATTTGAACCAAAGTTGCACTTCCCCGTTTTTTTTATACGTTCCCCAATATCCAGAATAATTTTTTTCAGAAATTATACTACCCGTGATGGATGAATACGATCGCGAATAAAAGTGGTAGTGGAATACATTGTTCTCAAAGAGCTTGTAGTACTTTGTATCTTCAAATGAGCTGTCGCTGTAACTGTTACTTTTAATATAATAGAACTTTTTATTCTTCAGCCAATTTGTTGTTTCAACATCAGGTTCATAATGAGGAGCTTGCTGGGGAAGAACGTATAGCGAATTTAGGAACTCGGTATATAATTTAGTGACTGATTCATCCTTTGTGTAGATTTGCATAATTACTCCGCGATTATTATCAAGGATAAATCCACATTGAAATTCACTTATAGCTATGTTTTCATCATTGTAATACACCATTTCAGTTCCAATGGCGTTTTCAGTAAATAATTGAATAGGATTGGCACCGAGTAAGACGTTTTTATTTGCTTTTGTTTGTATGTAATTTTGGATGTGAGTTTCTAGTTCGTTTACATCGGTATAAAAATGATAAATAAATCCAATAGAGGCAAGTCCGTGTCCGTGTATTTCAACGTCAATTCCGTTATTGTAATTATTTAAAATAGAGCACGGAGGTAATTGTAATTCAATTCCCAGCCATTCATTTTTATAGAAGTTTTCTTTTTCGGGATATATTTCGTCTTGGTTTGCGTAGGCTGTTTGATCGGATGATACATTATCTGTAGGAGTAGTTTCGTTACTGTTAAAACTGGCAGCAATATTGACAACGTGATCAATAATCACTTTCATTTGCGGTTTAGCGGCATGTTGGTGGCTTTCCATTTCGGATAAAATAGTTTGAACAATTTCTTTATTATTTAAGTTAGCCTCTAAAATGGGCATTTTTTCATTTAGAAATTGCATTATTTCGTTACCAATTGTTTCCTCATTTTTGAGTTTAGCATAGGAATTTTGTTCTACTTCTTTGATTTTAGTTATCCAATACTCTTTTTCTTCTTCGGTTCCACTGAACTTGATATTTTGATTAAAAATCAGGTGATTGGTTGTTTCAATTATCCCCAAAAACTCATTCATTTCTTTGATGCCATCATTGTGTTGCATGTTGAAATCTTTAGACATATAATTTAAAACGACCATTTTTAATCGATTCAATCCATTCGAAAAATCTTGAAAACCAATTCCTTTGATGTTTTTTAAGTAAGGATGATTCTGTAAAAGTGCATCATCCATAAAACAGGGAACAATTATTTTTTGCAGGTTTTGACATGTTTGTATTTCGGCAGCTACGCCATCTGAAGCTTCAGCCTCTTTACTCCACACTAATACAACTATATCTATATCTTTTAGCACTGAATCGATTGATTCCTGAATAATTTGACCCGGAAGTAAATTAACGGCATCGAGCCAAACATCCATACCCAATGATTTAAATTCATCGGCTATTTTTTGAGCCCAAATTTTATTTTTCCAAGAATGACTTATGAATAGTTTCATGATGAAATTGAAAGGGTTTATTACTTATTATTTTCTTTTTTTAATTTTTGTATTGAATCTTCTAAATGATCAATTATTTTATTCTATGCTTTATCAGTGATTAACTGTTCAGCTTTTGAAATTTCTTTTATATCTCATTGATTTTTAAAAAAAGTGAAGTCAAGATTATCATGCAACAATCTTGACTTTTTTTTATTTTAATTTGGCTAAAAGTTCTTGTGTTTTGACTCTCAACTTTTCAGCGTGTTTGTTGAGCAATTCTTGTGAGTTTCCTTTCTTTTTTAGTGAATTTAATGCATCAATAATTAACTCGAGGTTATAGAGTTCAGCTTTTTTCTTGCCAATTGAACCATATTTTGCTCTGTTGTATTGGTACGTTTCAAGAAGATCTTTCCACTTATTATCATCATCAGTATCGTTTTCATTGAGAAATAACTCGCCCAATTTAATTCCACACGAATCAGAAGTAGACCAATAATCCATATTTAAAGATGCACTATTAATGATTGATTTTTTCTCTTGAATCCAGCTGGTCATTTCATCTTTACTCAATTGAGTATTTTCCGTCGAATCAAAGTTCATAATACTTTTGAATATTACATAATTATTTAACGGATAGGATTTTTTTCCAGCATTATATGCTTTAAGATAATAATTACTTGCTTCTGTATAGTTTATACCTTTTTCTTCCTCTTCAGAAACATAAGCTAATCTCTTATAAGCACTGGCTATTAAGCTATATCGTTCGTCTGTGCTGTTATTGTTACTCCTGTTTAGATCTTCTAAATCTTTAATAACTTCACGCAGAGTTGTTCGCGCACTATCAGCACTTATTCCAAAATTACTAGTAGGATCTTTTTGTTTTATTTTAAATTGTTCATAACAGTGATAACATGCTGTATTACAGTGTCTTTCTAACGATGTTACGCTAAACTTAGAACTTTGGAAACTTTTTAATTCTTCAAATTTTTCCAAGGCTTTGTCATACATTCCAAGTTCATAATAAATATTGGCTTCAGTTTCAAGTAAGCGTGGACTAGCTATTTTTACCTTTAAACGTTTGTTGGTAATTACTTCTAATTGAGCCAGAATGGTCTCTTCTTTCAAATCTCGTATGTCGAGTTTATTTAATAAATTGTATAAATCGATATAGGCTTCTTCTTCAATAATATAGTCTTTTTCAGCACCATTTTGAAAAGATGATTTTTTGGAATGATTAACCAATTTGTAATACGGATCACCATAGCATTGATAAGCACCCCAAGTGTTATTATTGGTTTTACTTTTTCTGAAAATTTCTTCTCGCGCACTTCGTACAGCTTTTCCAAATGTTTCTCCTTCAAACATTCGTTTGTAAAACTCTGTAGCAAAAATTTCAGCGTCTTCATCGTCAACTTGCCATCCAGCAGCAATTACAACTCTTACTCCTTTATCAATGAGTTCTGTTCCTATGTTAGCAGCGAGTTTAAATTGTTCTTGTGTTTGTCGTTCTTCAATAGCGTCAATGTAACCGATATGGCAGCAATTAATAAACACGAGTTCAGGTAAATTACTCATTTGTCGAATATGAGAAGGCGTTAGGAAAATATTATTTCCAATAGCCATTCCTGATTCGCAACCATCTTCTGTGTTCAATACACCATGTCCAGCTAAATGGAGTATTTTATACGAACTTGAGAATAATGTTTCAATAATTTGACTGGCAGTTGAATGTATTAAAGGTTCGTATTTGTAATTGTTTTTTGCCATTAAATTGACCACCATTTTACCTTCTTTAGCAGCACCACTTAGTTGATTGATAAAGCCTTCCAATTGTGGGTCAGCGATAATGAGTGCTTTTTCTTCAACCAAACGATCTAATTTGGGTTGTGCATCTTTGGTCAATAATTGACGAATCATTCCGCTTCCAACACAGAAAGGTTTTGTGTTTTTTGAATTATCTATTAGAATTTCCCAAGGATAATAAGCACTATTTTTGTCGAGTTGCCAAATGATATTTCCTTTTCTTTTTAGTGTTTCTTTAAAACCGTTGGGTATAAGAATTTCAAAAAGAGTTACCGCTGTTTTTTCATTCCAGTTATTGTCAATTGATATTTGATTGATAAATGTATCTACTAATGATGTGTTTGTGAATAAGTCATTTTCTTCAACTCTAGCGTCTCCAGTGTTTAAGCTAAAATTTAACCTTTTAGTTGGACATTTGTCGGATTTCTTCTCTTCTGTTTTTACGGTAATTTGATTCCACCATTCCTCTGAATTTTCAAGTGGAAGCTTCATTTTAGAACCAAATAGTTTTTTGATTTTGAATTCTTCAACTGCAATGTTGTAGTACTCATTATCTAAATCGATGATTTTTTTGATGGCAAAGAGTCCAGAAATTGCATTTGATTCATACAACTCAATGAATTCAATATGGCTGATGTAACAGTAGTTTTCTTTTCTTAAATCAATACAGTTTTTGTTTGCATTATTTATTCCTTCAATAATGGCTTTAATAGAAGATTCTATATTTAAACCGCCGTAACCACTGGCAATCATCAATGGTGATATTCCGAAGTTTTTAATTTCCTTACAATTAATTGATAGGTTCAATAAGTGGTTCGTTATGCTGAGTTCAACACTTTGCGACAGCAAATGAGGTGTTAATTTGCCTGGAGTTCCTAAGCCAATGATGATGGCGCCTTTAAAGAAATTTTGTTCTTCAATGATTTCACAGGTTCCTATATCACCCGGGTAAATGCCTAACTGATGCTTGTGGGTTAACATTCCGTTTACATTGTAATCAATGGCTTTTTCTGCATATAATATTCCGTCATTTTTAAAATGACCTGCTAATACAGGGAAAGAAGCATACGATAAGTCACCGTGACTCAAAGAAACAGTAATAGGATTTTGACTGATAGATGATTCGCCTTCGCTATCCGTTCCAAATAATGTGCTAACTAGGCCAGTTTCTGAGTAATCAAAATCAGTATATTCAGGTGTTGATGCCACAATTACACCATCTCTGAAAACAGGTTTGGTTTGGGCTAACTTATTAGTATTACCAAATGCCAATAGTTCTTCTATAGCACTAAAAAGTTTTGGATCATTGGCTAGTTCACCGTGAGTTGTTTGTGAATAATAAACATGGTTTAGGTTGATTAAAGGTTTCGGAATTCCAGATTCCCAAGTAACACTCTGATCGCCTTCTTTAGTGTACTCAAATTCTAATTTCCCATCCTTGAAGAAATGTCTGAAAGGTGTTTTTTTGTCTTGTCCAGCAATATAGTATACGTTAGAGTAATCGATATCTGTTTTTAAAGCATTGAGTATTGTGTCGCGGTAATTTTTAAACTGATTTAAAAGAGCATCATTTGGAATTGGCCATGTTGGATCTTTGAAAGCAATTCTCATTTTATTCCAAACTGCAATGTTGGCATAGTCGTCCTCTTTAGAATTAGTGAAAGGTAGCAATGCTAGGACACCTGATAGTTTTGAAAAAATTTCAACCAGTTCTTTTTTGGAATGATGAATATCAAGGAAACTTAATTTTTTTATGATTCCATCCAATCCAAATAAAACAGTTAAAATGCGGTGCGAACCTAATAACGGCGAACCTAGAAAAACTAATTTAAATCCATCTACCTTATTTAATTCTTCCCAAGTTGCAGGATGATATACCATAAAATCTCTCACTAAAACCCCGCCCATCGAATGACCAACTATCTTAATTGGCTGCTTGTGTTTGAGTAATTCTTGTACTTTTTTATCTAAATCTTCGGCTAAAACATTCATTGGTTTTCTCCAATCAAAAGGAAAAATAACAACATCGTAATTGTATTGGAGTTGTTTGTTTATCTTTTCATACGAACTTCTAATAACAGAATTTGCTGTAGCCTTTGGTTGCGTAGCCATTTGCGTTAGATTACCTCCAATTATCCCGAAATAGTTTAGCCATAATTTGTTTTTTGAGTAATTAATATTCGAACCCATTATGCCTGGCAATAGAATAAGAATTGGTCTTTTTCCAGAAACAGTTGGGTTTTCAGAAGGAAGTAATTCACCACCATCAACGCCTAAAACGCCTCTGTCTGAAGCAGGTATTTTTCTTTGATCTACTTTTTTGTAACCAGGAATTTCTTGTCCGATTGTGGTTTTTAGAGCATTTAAAACAGCATCTTGCGTCTTTTTATTGTCAAAATAATGCACATGGTCAACCGTTATTCCCTCATCAAAGAAATATTGGATTTCATCTTTGCGGACAACACCCAAATACATCGAATCCGTGTTTACTACTAAGTCATTGCGGCGCAAGTAAAACAGCTTACCTAAGATAACCAATAAGCCATGAAAATTGATGCTCACTTTTCCGTTTCCTGAAATTACCATCAGCGAATTACCATCAATGAATTTTTTTTCGTAATTGTAGTTTAGGACTTTAATGAAAGGCGATTCAGGATTCATAGCTTCTAATCCAGGAAGTACTTTTGTATTGTCTTTTTGCTTTAAGATTGAGCCAATTAAATCGTGAGTTAACGTAGCAATAATACTCGTTTTCTTTCCGATTAAATTAAAGAAAACATTCAATATATGATCCATTCGATCGGACGCAAGAATTGTTCCCGCAGAAGGAGAAGCTACACGAATAAATTTCTCAATTTTTATCGATTTTGATTTAAAAAGTGTATCAAGTTTTGTTATATATTTAATTTCTTCTGTTCTTCCTTCTTTGACAAGTAAACTCTTTTGCTCTTTTTTGAATCCTTTAAGTTCTTTTGAATTGTTGTCGGCATACATCGATAAAATATCACCAATTAATCCACCTCTGGAGTGGCTAATAATGTGTAAGTTACAATTGTCGGGTAAGGCTGTTGCTAAATCAAGAGCATTTTTTAGTGGAGACTCTGTTAAGGTTCTATGTTGAAAGGCAAGTATGTGATCCCCATATAAGGTATTTATTTTTTTAAATGTTTCGTTTTTCTTTAGGCCTTCAAAAGCACCAATGGTATCTGAATTTGTCCCGTGAATGAAAAGTAGATATGTTTTTGAAGCTTTGTCTTTGCTTTTACTAAACTTGGATAAATTAAAATCAGAATCTATTTTGTTTAATCCTTCAGTGCTTTTGCCATCAAAACCATTAAGGTGAGCTTCTTCCAATTTTTGAGCAATAGTTTCCACTAATTGATCTTCTGCCGGTTTTGTGAAAACATGGATTAAGTCTAAAACAATACTTGTAACTGCATTTCTGTCTTGGGATTGACTTTGAATGGTAAGCGATAGTTCATAGGAATCTTCTTCTCCGCTTCGTTTACTTCTTTTAGAACTTGCAAAAAGGTCTTCCATAGTATCTGAATCGGCAAACCATGAGGTTTTGTCATCATAAACAAATTGATAGAAAAGATCTTTTTCTTTACAATCGATAATTCCACTCAAAGATGAATCTCTACTTGACGTTCCAATTACATATGTTTTTTGTAAGCCTTTTGGATCTTCGGATGTAGGTTGCTGAATTTCTTTTACGGGGAATTTGTATTTTCTGTTTTCCATTTTTTTTAGTATAATAACAATAACTATTTCAAAAATAGATATTTACTGTTGATTTTTCATAGGAAAAACACCCTTTTTCACAAAAAAAAAGCCTATAAGTTCATACTCATAGGCTTTTTCGTTTTTTTAGGTTTGAAAATTTATTTGTTCAGAATAATCACAATCTTATTAAAATCGGCTGCCGCGTTAATTACCGCTTTGTACTCGTCAAATTTCTCTAACGGATAATTCATTATTTTATAATATTCGGTATTTTCAATAGTGATTTCGTTTTTGGTCGAATTGTACTTGCTGATGAAAACCGCTTCCACTTTTCCGTTGATGGACGTTTTAAAATCCATGTTGAATTTCTCTAAATTTTTAACCGTAACACCATCGGGTAAAACGATTTTTATTTTACGCAAATAGGAGTGAGGATAGTCAATTTCAACAGGCATTACACGTTTGTTTTCTTGATAAAACTCCATTTGGGCACCGATGATTTTTCCTACCGAAAACAAATAATTATCACCTGCTTTTTGTACCAAATCTTTTCCTTCGTATTCCAAATTTAAGATAAATGGTTTTTTACCTACGTTGTCTAATCCGTCATTTTCAGTGGTGAGCGATACGTATTCTTTTTGAGATGTATAATTTTCGGCGATGTCCTTCAGTATGTCTTTGTACTGCGCCGCATCGACAAAATCTTTAATCGGTTGAAAATTAATTCCCGAATAACCACCGTACGACATTTTGCTTTTTATCGTTGGGTTTTGTAAATCGGCAGTAAAATCAACGGTTATTTCCATTACATCATGCGTGATGTCGGTGCCCGGAATGTCTATGAATTTGATTTCTCCAATTCCCATTCGAACACCACCAAAATCTTTGGGTTTGATGAAAAGTCCGTTTTGATTGGCTGTATAATTCGGAATCAAAGGCGTACGGTATTCAATTTCTGTCGGGCATACATAGGTATTTGTAGCTGGAAAATAGAACAAAATCTCACTCAAGGTTTCGTAACTTTCAAAATCACCATCAAAAATAGCTTTGTATCGATTGGTAGTAAAAACCGTATTGGTTTCGATGTTGAAATTCTTTAAAACGGCCAAATACAAACGCAAGATATCCGATTGATTGGCTTGTTTCGATTTCAAGACATCGGCCAAGGTTTCTTTGGTGTCAAAATAGCGGTTGTACGGAATGGTTTTCTTGATGCTGTTTTCAATGTTCCAAATCTGATCTAGTGGTAAGTTTGATTTCGGAATGGTTTTACAAAATTCGTCGACTGCTTTTTGCGATTTTTTATCCAATTCGGCGTTGAAACGCTCATAAATATTCGTGGCAAACTTTTTATAATTGTAAATGTTTTTTGCACCGTTATTGTAATTTTCATACAATTTATAACGGAACATTTTTAAATGAGCATTCCAATTGGCATATTTTTCATCATCGTGTAGCGCTGCAATTTCTTTCTCTGAAATGGATAGTACTTTTTTGCCTTTGAATTTTTCTTCATCAATGACTACTTCTGATAATCCGTTGTAGGATTTGGTTTTAAAATCGACAAAATCGGGGTGAATTAGTTCGAATTTCGCGTTCAAAACCGGATAGGTGTCTTGCATACGGATTGTCTTTCCATCCAATTCAGGTACTTCTTTCAACACATATAATTGCTCGATTACGGCACCTTTTTCCACTCCAGTCAAGGCGAAATAGTTCAATTTCATACCTTTTTCTTCATCGACTTCTTCTTTGATGTCTTTTTTGTCTAAAAGCACCACTTTTCCGTTTTTCAGAATTACGCGTGCCTTAGTTTCGATTACACTTTCGTTCATGTTGAACGGAATGTAAATTCGATTGTTGCGTTCGATGGCATCATCTGAATTGATGTAAATTTTCTCGTGGTACAAATAGTATTGCGCAACTTCTTTTCCATCGGACGCGATTTCAACTTTGATGTTTTTATCGAGAATGATTTCGACTTCGTCTTTGTATTTTTCGGGAATGGCTGCAACCGTCACTTTGCTTTCCCAATCATAATCCTTAAAACTGTAATCTTGTGCGTTTAGTGTGGTTTGGAAACCAACAAAAAGTAAAAGCAAAACGGATTTTAAAAAGGTGTTCTTCATTATTTTTGAGAGATTATTATGGTTTCCCCATAAGTGGATTTAATTTTTTTGATGGATTCATTCCACAATTCGAAATCAGATTTTTCTAAAAGAATTTTCTTCTGATTGATTTTTGCCACATATTCGATGGCGTTTCCTTTGGTAGTATAGGTGTAACTGGCTGTAAGTAAATCGTTGTCGATTACAACATCTTTAGGCAAATATTTCACCGTGTGATTGGCCGGAAGTTCTAATCGATACGTTCCTTGTGAATCGGTTAGAAAGTCAAGTTCAAAATTTGAAACCCGATTTTTTTCGATGGTTAATTTGTCGAAATTGGTATCCATATTCAGATTCACATAAATGTCTTTGTCTATTTTGATGATGTAATTATCAATATCAAAACTGTAATTGATGTGGTACGGTTTGTCTCTATCGGAAATGTTTTCCTCTTTAAAATCAATCAATTTGAACTTGTTGTTTCCTTTTATCACAATCGATTTGATCAATTCGAACCGTTTTTTATTCGCCGCATCGCCCAATTGAGAAACCAAATTCGATCGGTTATAGCCTTTAAAAACCAAAGCGCCAGTTCCGACCAATTTTTCACCATCGATAGAAACGTTCACCATATCGGTTACCGCATTTAATTCGGCGGCTACCACCGGAACTTTTACAATTTTAAACGAATCGTTTTCGCTTACCAAAGCTTCTTTCCCTTGGATAAAAGCCGTTGGAATTCCGTAGCGGGTTTCCTTGTCCGTGGCATCTAAAAATATGTATTCGTTGCCTTTTTTGTAAGTTGCAATCATGTGATTGTCTACACCAGGCGTGGCTAGTTCGTTGTATGAATACGGAATTTCACGCGTGCCAATCCATGTCAGCCATACGTTGTTTACTCCGGCATATTTTGCCATCGACGTGATGATGCTCGCCATGTCTTTGCAATCGCCAAATTTTCGATTACAGACCAAACTGCTTTCTCGCGGTTTAAAACCTTCGTAACCGTTTTCAAAAGCGACGTATTTAATATTGTCTTTTACCCAATAAAAAATGCGCTTTACTTTGTCTTCTTCCGAAGTAGCATCGGCAGTAATTTTCTTTGTGATTTCCATCAAGACTTGATCTTCTTCTTTATTCAAATCTTTGACAAACGTTTGATAGTACTTGAACAGTTTACTCACATCGTCGAGTACTTCGGTCTTTTTGTTATCAATCGTAAAGTCTTTGATGTAAATATCAACGTGCGGTACGATGTGCAAAAATCCGGGAGCAAAATTCTCGTATTTGAGTGGTTTGATGTTTTTTAAGGTCCATTTGTAAATCCATTTTCCTTTCTTTTCTATTTTCGAAAATTCGATTGAATTGGACGGATCGTTAAATGTTTTGTAACCCAACGTAATGTCTTTATCCGTTTTAATTTCCAAAGTTGAATTTAAGATGGGAATTCCGCTTCCAAAAACATATTTGTGAAGCAAGTGGTAATCGATGTATTCGCGTTTGTATTGGTATACTTTTTTTGCGCCTGCTTCCAGATTCGGAAAAATAAGTTGGCGTTCTTTTACACCGTTGTAAAAAATAGCATCGTCTCTCGATTCTTTTTCGTTGGATTGCGTGACTTTTATTTTTCGTTCTTTTCCTTTATCATTGATTACGGTTTGTGCTTCATAATCAATCAGTTTGATGAGTTCCGAATAGGTAAAACTCTCCGAATTATTGTTGATTCCATTTTGATTTAGAATCATCGATTCGGTGAAATTATCCTGAATTATTTTCAAACTTTTATTATCCAAAGTGATGTCGTAGCTCGTGTTGTCATTGAGGATGATTTCGTTATAATCAGGATACGACTTCACGTAATCTTGCAGCGTATTTTGCGAAAAAGCAGATACTGAGCAACTCAAAACACCGATAAGGACTAGTTTATTTACTAATTTCAACCAATTCATCTGAATCATATTTTTTCGTTTGGGAAAGAATTCCGTTTGTATAAATGAGTGTATTTCCGTGTAATTCGTCGTTTTTGTATTCGGCTTTGAGCCAAATTTTTCCGTCCTCTTTATAGTATTCTTGAATTCCTTCGTAATTATTATTTTTAAGACGTTCAATTCGGTACACGTTTCCATTTGGATAGTATTCTTTTCGTTCTCCTTCTAAGTCGTTCATGGCATATCCAATTTCAACTTCGGGCTTTCCTGTGGCATTGTAGACCGCAAACTTTCCGTCTTTTGCACCTTTGACCAAATTCAATTGAACTGCCGTAGTTCCGTTGGCGTATTTCGACACCATTGATGCCGTTTCGTTTTCAATTTCTACACGTTCTTTCAGTTCGCCTGCGGCATTGAATTTCACGTAATAGGTTGCAATATCATATTCGTACCCCACAATCAAAACCACTTCACCTTTCATGTTATAGTATTTGTATTCGCCTTCAGTATCGCCGTTGATTCGTTTGAATTCGAAAAGTTTCGACTTGTTAACGTAGTACCGTGTAGAACTACCATATTCTGTGCCAAAAATAGATTCTTCGGCATATTTTAAATTACCGACCAAATCGTAGGTTTTAGCCATTCCGTTACTGTATCCAGCATAGAAATTGCTTTCATAGTCTAAAGCGCCGGTTGGACCATAGCTTTTAAAGATTCCGTTTCGAGCACCATTGACGTATTCAGTTTCGGTAAGAACAGAATTGAATTTGTCTTTTATGATGTATTTTCCGTGGTAGTTTCCATTCAGCAATTCAACCGAATGTGTTACGGCTTGGTTGTGAAAGGATACGTTGAATTTTCCAGTTTTGTGACGGTATTCAAATTCGGTTTCCTTTTTGCCTGCAGTTGAATAAAGTTCTGTCGAAAGCAACTCGTTTTCGGCAAATTTATCTTTTCTTTTGATCATGCCGTTCATCCAATAGAAATTGCGGTAGTAGTATAACTCATCACCTAAATAAATACCTTCTTCACGAAGTGTTCCATCGGGATAAAATTGTTTATACGGTCCGTTTCGCTCATTGTCGGCGTAAAATTGTTCTTTGATGAGGACGTCTTTTTCGTAGACTTCATAGCGACCCGAAAGTGTGTCGTTAGTATAATTAAAGATGGTCTCAAGTGCGCCATTTTTTTTGTAATTGGTGTACAAACCCTCTAAATTGTTGCTTTTATAATTGCGCTTGTTTTTAAGGTTTCCATTTTTGTAGTAGTACTTCCATTCGCCCGTGCGGTCACCTTTATTATATTCGCCGGTGAGTAGTATTTTGTTCTCTAAATTTTTAATGGTAAACGCTTTCTTCGCAACAGCAGTTTCTACAGGTTTTGGATTCCCTTTTGAATATTGCATACCCGATTTTATTTCGCCACCTTTAAAATTTTCTTGATAATAGGGTTCGCCTTTCGAATTGAAATAGATGTAGGTCTGAATTTTTTCATTTTCATCATAGATCGATTCTATGCTTTTGTTACCATTTTCATAGTTTTCGGTTGATTTTTTAATTTTACCATTTTCGTACACAATTTCTTCTTCAAGGATACCATCAATAAAATAACTTTTATACGAACCTTGAATTTTACCCTTGCTGTAAATGGCTTCCGATTTGATTTTTTTACCGATGTAATAGCTCGTGTATTTTCCGTCTAATTCATCGTTTACATAATTGTATGAACCTGTTATGTCACCGAGTTCGTTGAACAACGTGTACGATCCGTTGAGTTTTCCTTTGCTGTAATTGATTTCGCTTTTTTTGGAGCCATCAGAATAATAACACGTAAATTTTCCTTCTCTTTCTCCATTAACAAAATTGCCTTCGCATTGTTTTCCTCCAATGGCATGTTTGGAATAAATTAAACCATCGGTAACGCCGTCTTTATAATTTTCAACGCTTTTGATTTCGCCGTTGTCGTAAAAGGCTGTTTTTGTTCCGTTTAACTTGTTATTTTTAAATGTTTTTTCTTCACTGAGTCGGCCTTTTTCATCGTAGTATTTTTGAACTCCATCCAACTCGTCGTTGACAAAATTCAAATCCCCTGAAACATTTCCATGTTCATCAAAGAATTTGTATTTCCCTTCACTTTTTTTATTTACGACTTTTCCTAAAAGATACGGAACTGAATTTTGGTTGGATACTAAAACCTCTTCCACTTTTCCGTAGTGCTCAACTTTTCTCAATCCGAAAACACTCCAAAATTGTTGTTCTTCCACAAAATTTTTATAAAAATCGGTTATGTTTTTCTTTTTGGAAGTAAGTTTTTTACCCAACGATTCCTCCAAACTTAGAAGCATATAATACGAATAACCTTCAAACTGATTTTGCTTGGCCAATTCTTTAATCCAAGGAATGTAGGTTGTTTCGAAAAAGCCATCCCCAATTTTGTGATCGGCGGCATATTCAACTACCGCTTGGATTTGACGAATCGCAACATCATCAATATCCGATTTTACTTTATATGCTTTTTTTAAAGGCAATTGACTGCGAAGAATGGCGTCAATATCTTCAAAATTATCACCCGATTTTGAGAAAACAACTTTGCTTTTTTCTAAGAAATTTTCACCAAATTTTTTGTTCAAAGTAACTACAGCTTCTCTCGCTTTTTCTGTTGTTGGAGCTAGCATCAGATAACTCATAAACGCCAAGGTTGCCTCGGTAATTTTACCATTATCTAAACAAATCGCAGCCAGTAAATAGTGTGCTGAAGTGGCATTTGGATTAAATGTTATGACTTTTTTTAATAAGTCAACCGCGCCTTGTTGGTCTTCTTTTCGGTATTTAAGGATGGCATAATTGTATAACAAGTTGCCCGAATTTGGGGTTATTTTTTCTCCTTCTTTAAAAATGAGTTCGGCTTTATCGTATTCTTTTTCATCGCTTAAAAAGCTAGCATAAAGCGTAAAAAGTCGAGGTTCTTCTACCATGCCTTTGTTTTCGAATAACTCTTCGAATAACTTTCGAGCGTCATCTTTTTTTTCCAAAGCAACCAGAGCAAGTCCTTTTTCGTATTGAGCGGTGATGAATTTGGGATCAACTTTGGCTACTTTGTCGAATTCGGTTATCGCTTCTGAAAATTTTCCTTCTTCATAAAGCGCAATTCCGGCTTGAATTATCGAATAGCTGTTGTAGGTTGAAGCGTAATCTTTTTGGGCAAATACATGGAGTGAACATCCAAGGAATAGGAGTACAAAAGTTTTTTTCATTCGTTTTTTTATCAAATATAAATGTATTTTCGAAAGTGTAAAGAAAATGTATGGTGTTTTAGGTATTAATTTTCAAATCCTTAATATAATCCTCGTTTTCAAAGAAAAAATACTCAAAAGCCGTCATTTTTTCATTAAAAAAGTCAAAAACATCAGGCCATGTTTTGGGGTTATTGATGCTGATTCCGTCTCGTTCTACCCAAATCCGACTGATTAATTTACCGCTTTCAAGATAATGATTACGTTCAAAAATGGCGTCGGGTAAGTATTCTTCTAAAAGGATGGTTTTCAACGACTCAATTTTTTCGTAATAAATGGTTCGCTTTTCATCTTCCTTATTTTCAATATCTAAGAGTACTTGTGCCTTTTTATTGTCGACATAAAACTTAAACGAAACGTCTTTTATTTTAGTATCATACAACAACCATTTTCGCGGATAAGCTTCTGCAAAGGCAATCCAGAATTCTTTTTTGATGCGTAGACTTTCTTCTTTACTGTACATTCAATCTGATTTTAATATTTTTTTGTAAATTTATAAAAATTAAATCCAGCGTCATGAATCATTCTGATTTTATAACTGCGGTTCATAAATTGGTCGATTTCGATTTACCAGCGCTCGAATCGCACAAAAAAATGGCGCCATTAGAACGCATCAAACTTCTGGAAGCAGCAAGTTTGATTCAGCCGAATGCCCGAAACGCAGCGGTTCTGATGCTGTTTTACCCCAAGAACCATACCACTCATTTAGCGTTAATTAAGCGAAATTCGTATCCAGGCGTGCATTCGTCGCAAATTGCCTTCCCGGGTGGGAAAGTGGAATTAGAAGATGAAAATCTGCAACAGACAGCGCTTCGGGAAACCCATGAAGAAATTGGAGTTTCACCAAATAATATTCAAGTGTTGAAGAATTTAACTTCGGTGTATATTCCGCCTAGTAATTTTTTAGTACATCCTTTTTTGGGATTTTCAACTACCGAATTATCGTTTGTCCTGCAAGAAGATGAAGTATCCGGAATTATCGAAACACCACTTCATTTGTTGTTGGATGATTCGAGTTTGGTCACCAAATCAATCGACACTTCCTACGCAAAAATGATTGATGTTCCGGCTTTTCAAATCTACGAGCACACAGTTTGGGGCGCAACGGCTATGATGCTCAGCGAATTGAAAGATATGCTAAAATTGGTTTTATAAATGAAGTCATTCAACCTTTTTTGATTGAAGCGAAAAATTAGGATTTTTGTTTCAGATTTTGGCTTTTTTGCACTGCATAGTAAGCGCTACGGAGTAAAAAAAAGAGAAAATATGGGACGAAAAGACAATTTTACAGCCAATTTAAAAAAGTTTAAATGACTTCAAAATTTGTTTTTGTAGATTTGCAGTTCTTAAAATGTAAAAACATGGGTTTATTTAAAAGAAATCCTTTTGGTCATATACTTTTTATAAAAAAATGGTTAATCCGAATTTTCGGAGTAATTACGCATCGACGTTACAGAGGTTTTAACGAACTACACATCGATGGTTCCGAGATTATTCGTTCGCTTCCTGATAAAAACGTCCTTTTTATTTCCAACCACCAAACGTATTTTGCCGATGTGGTGGCGATGTTTCACGTGTTTAATGCGAGTCTTTCCGGTCGAGCCGACAACATCAAAAACGTAGGTTATTTGTGGCAACCTAAGATGAATGTGTATTATGTAGCCGCAAGCGAAACCATGAAATCGGGAATTTTACCGCGCATATTAGCGTATGTTGGAGCGATAACGGTCGAACGAACGTGGCGTGCGGGTGGAAAAGACGTAACGGAAAAACGTGAAGTCAATCCGAATGACACCGAAAACATAAAAATTGCTTTGGCCGACGGTTGGGTGATTACGTTTCCGCAAGGCACAACCAAATCCTTTAAACCGGTTCGAAAAGGAACGGCGCACATCATCAAACAACACAAACCCATTGTAGTTCCGATCGTCATTGACGGTTTCCGACGTTCGTTCGACAAAAAAGGATTGCGGATGAAAAAGAAAAACATCTTGCAATCGTTCATCATCAAAGAACCTTTAGTGATTGATTACGAAAACGATACGATTGAAGAAATTGTTGAAAAAGTAGAATATGCCATCGAGCAGCACGCTTCCTTTTTGAAAGTAATTCCGATTGAAGAAATCGAAGAGCAAGAAAAATTGAATAAATTGCGTCAGTGGGAATATTAAAAAACGGGTTCTACTGTAAATCCGCTTTTTCTCAACAAATAAATCACACCCATTTCTCCGCCCAAATGTGCTGCACCAACGCCAAAAAACGTTGGTTTTTCTTGCGCAATTCTGTTGATTCGTTCAATCCAGTTTTTATTGCGATTGTTGAGTAGTTCATCGTCGTATTTGGAGGTCATCACATTCTCTGAATTTTTGGTAAATTCAATCATCGCCGCAACATCTTCCGTTTTGTATAAATCGAGCATCTCTTGTAATTCTTTTTTGTCGCGATTCAAGTCGCTTTTCGCCGTTTTGATGAGTTCGTTCATTTGCTCTTGATACGGAATGGCATCAAAAACATCCAATTGTTCTGCAACGGTTTCCAAACCAATGGTTTCTTCTTTTTGAGCAGCGGCAATTTTAAGTAATTCGCTTTCCACCGACTGCATCGGGCAATCCATCATTTTTGGATACAACATCGCAGTCACCATAAACGGTTTTAAGGTGTTCAGCATTTTGGCTGAGAAACCTAAGTTCTTGGTCAGGAATTCATCCACGATTTGAAAATCTTCTTTAGAAGCCAACGATTCCATGGTTACGCCGTCTTTCATCATCATCCGACTCATCATTTGGGTTTGCATCGAAGTGTCGTCCATATCCAATTCCAAACACAATTGATCGGTTTTGTCTAATGCAACTTTTACTTTTTTGGGCAAAGTCGCGTCACACGTAATGTGAATCGTTCCAAATAAATACGAAGGTTTGGATAATCCGTTCCCGGAGATTTTCCACAACAGCGATTTTTCATTGGTTTGAGCTGGAGCCAATCCGAATACAAAACCTAAAAGCAGTACGATAAGTTTTTTCATGATTATAAATCTATTTTTTTAAGTTCCGTGTAATTTTTAAACAAGCGTCGTAATAACGTGCCGTAGATCAATCGGTAAAACAACCAAAATACACCTACAAAAAACAATAAGAATACTACCAATACGCAAATGGTTACAACAAAAACTTTGGGTTCATGGGTGATTTTTTCCAAATTTGGATCGACTGAAAAGGCCAAAACAAAACCTGCAATTGAACTCAGTACAATCATTCCCAAATTATACCAAACGTAATATTTCACCGTTTTTCTGGTTTTGAGAATGTCTTTCATCAAGTGTTTTGTTGAATTGGTCGCCGATATATTTTTATAATTCACATAGAAAAAATAGATAAAAACGGCAATTACTAAATAATTAAAATACGTTAGGTATTTAAAATAGTCAATCAAATCTTCGCTGTGCATACTTTTTAAATAGTCATCCGTATTTACAAAAATGCCAATAAACGACCACACTAACACTTCAACAATACTGATGATTAATATCCATTTTACGATAGACGACGATTTCTTATGAATCATTTTATAAATGTCCACTTCTGTAATTTGCTGAAAAGAATTTTCCGTCTTTTTCCAGTCTTTTTTCAATAAATCCAATTCCTCAATCATATGTTCTTACGGATTTAATATTTTTTTTAATTTTCCCTTAATTCGGTTCATTTTTACTCGTGCATTCACTTCGCTAATTCCCAAAGTTTCTGCTATTTCGGTGTAATCTTTATCTTCTAAATACATAAAGATGAGTGCTTTTTCAATGTCATTCAATTGATGAACCGCTTGATACAACAATTTTATTTGATCTTCTTCGTCCGAATTGTAGTCTTCCTGACTGATGAAAAAGCTTTTCGATTCGTAATCCACAGTAGAAATACTTCGCGTACTCTTTCGATACAACGTAATCGCCGTATTCAAAGCGACTCGATACGCCCACGTCGAAAATTTTGAGTCGCCTCTAAACTTCGGAAAAGCCTTCCAAAGCTGAATCGTAATCTCTTGAAACAAATCCTTGTGCGCGTCTTCACCCGACGTGTACAGTCGGCAAATCTTATGGATAATGTTTTGGTTATCCTTAAGTTGCTTTACAAACGATTGCTCCAAACTCTCACTCATACTTACGTTAGTAAACCTTAGATGGTTTTTGTTACAAAAATGCGAAAAACAATGTTAAAAGTCAATGTCGAAAGTGAAAAGGGAATAGTGAAAAGTGAAAAGTCAATTGTAAATAACAAGTTGTTTTTTTCTAAACTTCACGCCTTCTTAATGCCTTCGTGGTTAAATATCTTCGTAACTTTGCAGTAAACAGTCTAAAGTCTAACAACCTAAAGTAGTCTAACAGTCTTATAATCTTACAATCTTACAATCTTACAATCTTATAATCTTTCAATCTTAAAACATGAATATTCCTCACTCATCCAATCCACGTGTAGTCATCATTGGTGGAGGATTCGCAGGTTTGGCATTAGCCAAAAAACTTAGAAACAAAAACGTACAAGTCGTTTTACTCGATAAACACAATTACCACACCTTTCAACCGCTGTTGTACCAAGTGGCTACGGGCGGATTGGAAGCAGGTTCGATAGCCTATCCAATTCGGAAAGTAATTCAGGAATACAAAGATTTCTATTTTCGTCTGACTTCTGTCAAAGAAATCGATACCCAAAATAAAAAAATCATCTCCGAAATTGGCGATTTACATTACGATTATTTAGTCATAGCCACGGGTTCGAAAACGAATTATTTTGGCAATAAAGAAATCGAACGCAATGCCATGTCGATGAAAACCATTCCGCAATCACTCAACATTCGCAGTTTGATTCTCGAAAATTTTGAACAAGCGGTTCTAACGCGTGACGAAGCCGACAAAAATGCCTTAATCAATTTTGTTTTGGTAGGCGCTGGTCCAACCGGAGTAGAATTAGCGGGCGCTTTGGCCGAAATGAAGCGCGCCATTCTTCAAAAAGATTATCCCGATTTGGACGTCAGTAAAATGGGAATCCATTTGGTGCAAAGTGGCGATCGCGTGCTGAATACGATGAGCGAAAAATCGTCTGCCGCAGCCGAAAAGTTTTTGGTCGATTTGGGTGTAACGGTGTGGAAAAACGTACGCGTCACTAATTACGACGGACGAACCATTTCAACCAACACCGATTTGACTTTTGAAACCGCAACCGTCATTTGGACGGCCGGAGTGCAAGGTGCGGCGATTCACGGTTTGGATGCTAAATCATTAGTAGAACGAGTAGAACGCATTCGTGTGAATCAATTCAATCAAGTAGTTGGTTACGACGACATTTTCGCCATTGGCGACATCGCTTCGATGGAAAGTCCAGACAACCCGCAAGGTCATCCCATGATGGCGCAACCCGCAATGCAACAAGGCGATTTATTGGGAGAAAATTTAGTTAAACTAATAGCCAAAAAACCCATGAAACCGTTCGTGTACAACGACAAAGGTTCGATGGCCACTATTGGACGGAATTTAGCGGTAGTCGATTTGCCCAATTATCATTTCAATGGTATTTTCGCTTGGTTTGTTTGGATGTTTGTGCATTTATTTTCACTCATCGGCTTCAAAAACAAAGCCGTCGTATTCTTAAATTGGGTGTACAACTACGTGCGTTTTGACCGAGAAGGACGCTTAATCGTTCGACCGTTTAAGAAGAAAAGTTTTACAACGTTTACAAGCGACGAGGTTTAAACTAGTGGTCAGTGTTCAGTAATCAGTGTTCAGATTTTTTAGTAGCAGACGCTAGTTGTTTTTATTGAACATTTGTCCCGCTTTTCGTTACAATCTGTCATTGCGAGCTTGAAAAGTTTTGCAATCTCATCAACTATTCGTAAGGCTCGCAACGTCAGGATTTCCACTACAACCTGTCTGCCGACAGGCAGGTCTGTGTTCCAATATTGAGCAAAGCGAATAACTATGAAGAAGTGTTCAGTGTTCAGTAATCAGTAATCAGTGGTCAAAAAGAAAAAAAGAGATTTCTATGTACTACTGCGTTTTTCCCGCGCAGGCTGGAGTCCATTTTCAAAGCATCGATTTGTTTCGCCAATTATAGTACATTCTCGCGTAAAGTGTTCGTTTGGAAGACATAACCCTGGCAAAAAATCTACGTTTTTTTAGCATCAATTCGTGCTAAAAAAAGATTGAACAAAAATACTTCTAAGCTACACAATTCGAACCCAATTCAACTCCAATGTCCGCTTTTGTCCGGAAATGTCCGCTTTTGTCTAGGGTGTCCATAAATGTCCGGTCATTGCGTTTTTTTGGGGACTTTGTTCGTACTTTGTTCGTACTTTGTTCGAGTGCGCTTTGGTGAACTCATTCATTTCCCGAACAAAACAAGAATAAGGTTACTTTGGGTTCACTTTTCGATCTGTTTTTAGGTATATGAGAAGAGCTGTAAGCGCGTTTTACTTTTGAAACACAAGTTCAACCCAGCTCCGCAGTCTACTTATTTATGCCATTAAAAAAACGGATTACAATTAAAAAAATAAAAGCTAAAGTGTACATTTAGACAAAGGCGGGAGATTAGGCGTGGCAGGATTTCCGCTACAACCTGTCTGCCGACAGGCAGGCCGGGGCTAGATTAGGCGTTGTTTTTTTTAAAGATATTTTGAACAAGTGTTCAGTAATCAGAATTCAGAACGAAGAGATAAATAAAATCCGCGAAAATTTTTTAAATCTGCGTTATCCGCATTCCCAAACAAAATGAGCAAAGCGAATAAATATCAAGAAGTGTTCAGTATTCAGTAAGCAGTGTTTAGAGCTCAGAAGGCAGGACGAAGTGATGAATAAAATCTGCGAAAATTTTTAAATCTGCGTTATCTGTGTTCTAAAAAAAAATGAGCAGAGCGAATAAATATCAAGAAGTGTTCAGTATTCAGTATTCAGTAAGCAGTGTTTAGAACTCAGAAGGCAGAACGTAGTGACGAATAAAATCTGCGAAAATTTTTTAAATCTGCGTTATCCGCGTTCCCAAACAAAATGAGCAAAGCGAATGAGATGCTTTGTGCCTCAGCATGACAAAACTAAAAATGAAACCTTTGCGTTCTTCGCGAACAACTTTGCGACCCTGCCGACAGGCAGGTTTGCGGTTCAATTAAAACACTCGATCCCGATAATAATTCACCAACAAATCCACATACTTACTATAACTTTTCATGCCTTCTTTTTGCTGATTCATTTTTAAAAACTGATCATAAAAAGCATGGAATCCTTTGTCGATAATCGTGTCGTATTGTTTCCAAAACGCATCGCTTTCTTCGTAATTCGCTATAATACCGAGGTTGATTTGAACTTTGAGTCGCTCAAATTGCATTTTGTTTTTCATCCCAATATTGTTCATGCAATAGCGCAACGCATTCGCATACGCCGAATATTGAAAATATAAATCGTCGTTTTTAATGCACGCTAAAAATCCGATAAAGTTGCACTCGCTTTCGCTTCCGTAGCCAATTTGATGCGCCATTTCGTGACAGACCACATTCGGAAATCCGTACATCGGTAATTTGGAATTCACTTGTGCCTCGTTGGTAAACGGATTCAAATAACCACCAAATCCCATATACGTTAAGGGTAAACTTAACAACGATTTCTTTCGACTCGGAAATTCATACGCAAAAAATGGATATTCTGCTGCCAAATGATTGTAACCGTTTTGTGTCTTTTCGAAAATGCTTTCTTGTGAATAGGGCATAATAACTTTAGAACGTGTGTTTTTAGTAATTTGAAATTGCACTTCATTCGTCTTGGCAATCAATTTTTCAGTAAAATCAACCAAATCGGCTTCTGAATATTCGCGTTGAATCTTCATTTTTTCAAATAACGGAACACGGTAGTAATTCAGTGCCCACAAAAAGTGAAAGAAAAAATAGGCCATTGAAATAAAACTCAACGTTTTCAACACGTAATCTTTCCAATTCGTTTTCCACAGTTTTCGGGTTTTCCAGACTTGAACTAGTAAGTAAACAATGACAATTCCGTATAAAACATCGCCCACCGAAAACGGAATGCGTCCCAAAATAGACCGAGAAAGTTTCGAAATCACAACATACAATCCATTGCTGTACCATCGTTCCACCCAATCCGGAAAAAAGGACAGCACGTTCAGAAAAACAATCTGAAGGACTAAAAATAAAGGTAGAATGTATTTTCTTTTCACAACACAATTTAAAACGTAAATATAATCACAAAGCAATTAAACTTTGTAACTTTGTGTTCTAGAAAAAATTAATAATACAATTTCGTGTAATTTGTACATCCAATTAATTGGTGATAATTCGTGAGATTTGTGTAAAACTAAAAATATGAGCCAAGAAATTAGAAACCTTGAACCCAAAGTGCTTTGGAACAAATTCGCCGATTTAAATGCGGTGCCACGTCCGTCTAAAAAAGAGGAACGCGTCATCGAGTTCATGAAGAACTTCGGTAACCGTTTAGGATTGGAAACGTTTGAAGACGAAATCCGAAACGTAATCATCCGAAAACCCGCGACACCCGGAATGGAAAATCGCAAAACCATTGTGCTGCAAGGCCATTTGGATATGGTGCACCAAAAAAACAACGATACGAATTTCGACTTTCTTACACAAGGAATTGATATGTATGTCGATGGCGATTGGGTTCGTGCTCGTGGTACCACTTTGGGCGCTGACAACGGATTAGGAGTAGCCGCAATCATGGCCGTTTTGGAGAGTAAAGACATTCCGCATCCAGCCATTGATGCCCTTTTTACCATTGATGAAGAAACCGGAATGACCGGCGCTTTGAACTTAAAAGGCGGCATTTTAAAAGGAGAAATTTTACTGAATTTAGATACCGAAGAAGACGACGAAATCGACATCGGTTGTGCGGGTGGCATTGATGTTACAGCGACTCGAAAATATAATGAAGAAGACGTTCCAGAAGGTTCCGTAGGTTATACGATTACGGTAAAAGGCCTGAACGGCGGACACTCGGGAATGGACATTCACAAAGGTTTGGGGAATGCCAACAAAATCATGAACCGTTTGTTGTTTGACGGATTTGAAAATTTCGGTTTGCAAATCAGTGACATTTCAGGTGGAAGTCTGCGCAACGCCATTCCGCGTGAAAGTGTTGCTAATGTAATCGTTGCTTCCATGTATGATGAAGCGTTTGTATTTGACATGCAAGAAATCATCAATGATATTAAATTCGAATTCAAAACCACCGAACCGAATTTAACTATTGAAATTGTAAAAACCGATTTGCCTTCCAAAATAATGGATTTAGGTGTGCAAGAAGGTTTGTTGCGTGCAATTTATGCCGCTCACAATGGCGTATACCGAATGAGTGCTGATATGGCTGACTTGGTAGAAACGTCGAATAATATCGCTCGAGTAGTAGTAAAAGGCGGTGAACTATCCATTCAGAATTTAACACGTTCCTCAGTTGAAAGTTCGAAGTTTGATTTAGCCAATGCGTTGCGTTCGGCTTACGAATTATTTGGTTGCGAAGTGGATTTTGGCGGAAGTTACCCGGGTTGGACTCCGAATGTGAATTCAGAAATATTGGATGTTTTAGTTCATATCTACGAAAAACAAAACGGTGCAAAACCGAATGTGGTGGCCTGTCACGCTGGTTTAGAATGCGGAATTTTAGGAACGAATTACCCCGGAATGGATATGATTTCTTTCGGACCTACGATTCACGGTGCGCACAGTCCGGATGAGCGCGCAAGTATTTCTTCTTCACAAAAATTTTGGAAGTTTTATTTGGAAATCTTGGCGAATATTCCAAAAAGAAAATAGAAAATAGAGAAAAGAAAATAGACAAACCTCGTTTAGAAATAGGCGGGGTTTTTTATATAAAATAGGTTATTAGGCTGCAAAATGTGTACTGTAAATACAATACGTCTGGACTAGCCCTGACCTGCCTGCCGGCAGGCAGGTGGAAGCGATATCCTGTTATTGCGAGTGTTGCAAATAATTGCTGGATTATCGTGATTTTGAAGCTCGCAATGACAGATAAAGCGGACAGCAGGACAATGGTTTATTAAAACTACTAAACATCTGCTTCAAATAAAAAAAAACAACACATCTGAGGCGAATTTAAATTCGAAAAACCTTTGCGTTCCTTGCGAAAATCTTTGCGACTTCGCGGTAAAAATAATTACGAAAATTGTTCAAAAAAAATATACTTTTAATACGAATTTACGTTATAACACAAATCAGCTTTCCAATGAAAAAAATAGCGCTTTTAGGATTACTTGGGGTATTCCTTTTTTCGTGTACAAATGAGCATAAAATTGAAAAGGTAGAACGAGCCTTTTATTATTGGAAAAGTGAAAAAGATGATTTTGATTCAGAAGAATTTCAACTTTTGGACACTCTTCAAGTCACCAAGTTGTACGTCAAATTTTTTGAAGTAAAGTACGACGAAACTATGGGAAATATTCCTTTTTCAAAAACCAATTTAAATAAATATAAATGGTATGAAAATGATAAACCAAAAGATTCTCTGCAAATTATTCCTACTGTTTTTATTAAAAATGAAGTTTTTCTACGAAGCAGTAAAGCCGAAATTGATACTTTAGCTAGTAACGTAAAACATTTGGTATCAAAATATTTCGACAACCGTTTTAAAAATCACATCGCTTACAAAGAAATACAAATTGATTGTGATTGGACATTGAAATCAAAGGATAATTATTTTTATTTTCTCAAGGAACTCCAAAAAATATCCCAAAAAGAATTGAGTTGTACTCTGAGGTTATATCCTTATAAATACCGAACAAAAATGGGAATTCCACCGGTAAAAAGAGCTACATTAATGTGTTACAATCTCATTCAGCCTTTTCAGGATAATACTAAAAACTCAATTTTAGATGTAGATGAATTGGATTCCTATTTGACGGTGGATAAAAAATATCCAATTCACTTGGATGTTGCATTGCCACTTTTTTCATGGGCGCATCATTATCAATATGATGAATTCAAAAGCTTTGTGAATTTAAATGAACATTTTTTGAAAGAAGCGTGTGTGCAAAAAAGTGAACTTTGGTACGAAGTCAAAAAAGATACGTCATTTGGAGATCATTATTTTAGAGTTGGCGATAAAATTAAATACGAAGATGTACCTCAGAAAAAGATACGAACTGCCATAAGTAAACTAAAGGAAAAAGTTAAGTTTGACGACATTACAACGGTTACTTTTTTTCATTTAGACACCCTAATTTCAAACAAATACAACCATGAAACGCTTACTAGTTTTTACAACTCTTTTAGCTATTAGTTTTACTTCTAAGAGTTTTGCCTGTTATTTTTATCCTTACGGTGAAGACATTCGGTTTAGCGTTTTTAATCCCGATAATTTTAATTTTGATGCCTACCGAATCTATAATTACACATCATCTTATTTTTACGAGGAGAATTACACGACCAATTTAAAAACGGTAACTGAAAACGATTTAATGTGGTACAATCACTGCAAGAAATCAGTTTCTATTGATGAAATTAAAAAAGCAGTTTTTGAGATTGATGTCAGTGAAGTTTCTCCCAAATCAAAGAATAAGTTCATTCAGTATTTATACAAGCAAAAGGATTATGAAACCATAAATTATCTGTTGTTTGCCAAAAAGGTGGAAGGATTAAATCCGGAGCAAAATGATTTATGGGAAAATAATACGGATATAAAAGACAAGTTCAGAGATAAAGCAATTGACGAAGCTTTTGGAGGAATAAAATCAGCACAAAATAGCATTGTGAAAAAACGGTATTATTATCAAATATTTAAACTGTTGGCTTTTAAAAACGATTCAAAAAGAACCATAAGATTATATGATTCGTACACCAAATTATTCAAAACCAATGATTTTTTAGATAATTGGGCGCTTTTTTATCGAATGGATGCCGAGCCTGATGATACTAAAATGAATTATTTCGCGGCTCAAGTATTTGCGAGAGGAACCGACAATAAATTTGATGTAAAATGGTATTTCAACAAAAACATTCCTATTGAAAAAGTGTTGAAATTTGCCAAAAGCGATAAAGAAAAAGCCAATATTCATGTGTTGTATTCTTTTAGACGATTGGATCAAAATCTAGAAAACATGCAAAAAACGTATGCTTTTGATTCCAGAAACAAAGGTTTGAATTTTCTTCTTCTAAGAGAAATAAATAAGTTGGAAGATTGGATTTTAACTCCAACGTACACTATGTATCTTCCTTCACTTCGCGAAGATTATTGGGAAAACAGCAATGGAAATCGAATCTTAAGTAGAGTAGATGTTGATCGAAAGTACGCTTCGAAAGTGCTTGAATTTGTGAATTCGGTGGATATGGATTCAGTTGAAGATCGAGTATTTTGGAAACTGTCAAAAGCGTATTTGGAATTCTTAACTCACGAGTATTCCAAATCACTTGAAACGATCAAGTCGTTCGAAAATCAAATCAAAGACGATAAAATTAAACGTCAATGTAGCATAATAAAGGCATTAGCCCTAACCGCCAATCAAGATGTAAAAGAGGCTACAATTTTAAAATCGATTGAAAAAATAATTATCGATGAATACAGTAAAGAGAATTATTCGTTTTTATTTGGATTGGCAAAAGAATTAGAGGTTTTGGATAGCAAAGCCGATGCTGCTTTCTTGATTTCAAAAATTAAGAGAAATGATTATGGTAATTCGTATCTTTTTTGGAAATCAAGAAGTAACAAAATAACACTGCACGACGATTTCTACTCTGATTGGTATGGCTATATTGATGCGGAGCTTTCGGTAATCGATTTGCAAAAGGTAATCGCAACGATCAATAGTCCAAATTCTTCACAATTTGATCGATGGTTGACAAAGGATTTGCATAACGAATCCAATAAAATCAATGATCTTATGGGAATCAAATTCATGCGTGAGGATAACTTGAAAAGGGCGTACAATTATTTTGTAAAAGTGGATAAAAACCATTACACCAATGCGCCTTTGTTTAATGAAAATCCTTTTTACAAAATCAAGGGCTACATGAACTTTGATGCTACAAAAACAGCTACTAATCTCTCAAAAGCAAATGTGGTTGCAACCTTAATTCAACTTAAAAAAAAGGCTGAAAATGGTGCTAATAAAAATAGAGATCAAGATTATTTTTTAATTGCCAATTGTTACTATAACATGAGTTATTACGGTAATTCATGGATGATGAAGCGAATAAGTAGAACAGAAGGACGTGATTCAAATTACGATGATGAAGCCGAATATTATTGCTGTCATCAAGCAAAATCATACTACAAAAAAGCTTTCGAAAATTCAAAATCAGATAAGTTTAAAGCGCTTTCACAATACATGATGGCCAAATGTCAAGCGAGAGAAAATGAATTTAAACTAATCTCAAAATATGAAAAATACTATTATGTTGACAACGATGAATTGAATAGAGTAAATAATCAAGCGTTTTCAAGTTTTATTAGTCAGTACAGAAATGACTATGATACGATGAGTTCAGGTTGTGAGTATTTTTCATTCTATTTTAAGGCAAGATAAACCAATAAAAAAGACTCTCGCACAACACAAGAGCCTTTTTCGCAAACAAAAAATGAAACAATTATATTTTTAATTCCAGTTCAGGCGGTAATTGATGTCTTTTGCATGCAGCAATTTTTCTGTTTTTTTTAAACTCAACAGTTCGATTAATTCGCTTACTTCAAATCGATTCAACAAAATCATCAAATTGGTTTGTAGCGTCGGAATCGGAATTTTTTTCTCATAAATCGAGTTTTCGTATTCTTTTTCCCAGTAACTGCAATCGATGGTTTTTAAAAAGTGGGTGAGGTGTTCGAGTTCGAATGGCGTCAGATTAAAATTCAAATTATTGAACGTCAATTGGTAATTACCGCAGCCTTTCAGCAGCACGAGCATGCCGTTTTCGCTTTGATTTAGTATCGAATAATTGCAACACATGGTTTTAGTTTTGAGCGGTTTTGTTTCTTCTTCCGTACCAAATTAGAAATCCGGTTACGGGTAAACTGGCAATCAACAAACTGATTAAAAAAGCAAATATTTTTCCAGGCAAACCCAAAATGGCACCGGTATGAATGTCGTAATTCATGCGCATGATCTTGTCTGAAGTCGACGCATCGTTGAGTTTTCCGTAGATGTGATTGACTTTTTGTTCTTCCAAGGTATATTGGTCAAAGTAGCGATAATCGGTTTTCCAATACGTTCCTTCGTCTAGATTGGCGTTGGCCGCAATAGCTGAAGTGGCAGTTTCTGGTGGATGAACCTCAATCGAAACCGCGTTCGGGTAATCGCTTTTCATCATCACATAGACTTTGTCAATTGGATTTTGAATGGCTTGTGAAATTGTTGTGCGAGCCGAAATCGGATCTTCGTACACCAACGATTTTTCTCCGCCCATCAACGAATAATACCCGTACGCAAACCACGGAAATCCCCAAACCAATCCTGTAACGGCAAAAATTAAAGCAATCGCCATCACGTAAAATCCGGTAATGTTGTGTAAATCGTAGTTTTTGCGTTTCCATTTGATGCCGTCTTTCCATCGGAACCAAAAGCGTTGTTTGGCTGCTTTTTTGTTTTTAGGAAACCACAAAATGAATCCGCTGATGATCATTAGTACAAAAATCAAAGTAGCAGAAGAAATTACAGTTTGACCCAATTCATGCGGCAACCACAAATAAAAATGACCGTCTAAAATCCATCGGAAAAAGCCAGAATATAAGTCGTTTATGTTTAAAACTTCTCCACTGTATGGATTCAAATGCACGATTTGATAATAATTATTGGCTTCAATGGTTTCATCATAGTGAAAGAAAATAGCTTCGGCCGATTTTGTGTTTCCTTTGTATTGGATGGCATGTAATACTTTGTTTGGAAGTTCTTTTCGGGCAATTTCCTCCAGTTTTGAAGGAAGTAGGAAAGGAGCGTCTTGTTCTTTTACAAAACGATACTCTTCCGTGATGTTCTGAATTTCTTCCTGAAAAGCATACAAACAACCCGTGATAGCAATGATAAATACAATAATTCCTGACGGTAAACCCAACCAAAGATGGAGCGTGCGAATGGCTTTTTTAAAACGGCTATTTTTCATCGTAAAAGAGGTAAAACTCCCCACCGAAATGAGGAGCTTAATTAAACAAAATAAACAAAATGAATCTAAAATTTATACGCTAAGCCTATTGATAAACTGCGTAAACGTTGGGGTGTAACAGTCGACCAACCCGTGTAATATTTTTCATTTAACACGTTATTCAATTTCAAGGTAATGTTGAATTTATCCGAATTGTACGAAGCAGCCGAATTTAAAATGGTGTATTCGGGCAATTCAAAGGTTCCAATGACTGCGCGGTTTAATGTCTTGTGTTCACTGGCATAATTTCCACCCAATCCGAGTCCGAAGCCTTTTAATGTACCACTATGAAACGTATAATTCGCCCAGAAATTGATGAGTGTTTCAGGTCCGGCTTCTTCAGGTCTAAGGCCCAAATAACCACTATTAGCAGCATCTTTGATTACCTCGCTTTTATTAGAGCTGAATCCTGCAATGATGTTAAAACCTTTTATGGGGTTTACCGTCAAACTCAATTCAACTCCTTTGCTTTGCACTTCGCCACCTTGAATTGAGGCATTTTGATTGTTTGGGTCGGTCATTAATCGATTGTCAACGTTGATGTTATAGTAACTCAACGAGGCCGAAACAATGTCTTTGTACAAATTCGTTTTTAATCCGAATTCGTATTGATTGGCGTGTTCCGGATCAAATGTGGCCAAAGCGGTATTGATTCCATCGACATCAACTTGTCCGGGTTCGATGTTTTTAAATCCGTTCATATAATTTCCAAAAACCGAAACTTTGTTTTCGATCAATTGATAAACAGCGCCAAATTTAGGAGAAACTGCAACTTGACTTTTAACATCGCTTGTTGTGTAATAGTTGGTTTTTCCTCTAAATTCATCCACACGCAAACTCGCCATTACCGAAAATTTGTCTGTAATGTTGAGTACATCTGATACATAAGCACTGACCACTTGTGATTCGGCATCCGAATTGGGTTCGATGCTTCCCGCTAATAAATTGTCAATTCCGGCTTGCGTTAAGTTGCTTTGACCTGAATCCGTTTGGTTTACTAATGAAATCGTTCCAGCTCCAACCCAATTGGTACTACCGTTTAAAATGTTGGAACCGTAATAGTCAATTCCGATGACCATGCGGTTTCTCATTTTTCCGATTTTAAAATCTCCAATGAAGTTTTGTTGGATATCGGTCGCCAAGGTTTCACCATTTCTTTTCGAGATATATCGGGTAAACGTATCGCCATTTGAATCATCAAATAAATAAGAATAATATCCATCAGTTTTACTGTTACTTCGTGATAAAACCGTTTGTGAAGTCCATGAATCCGATAATTTATAAAGCATTTGAGCCTGCATGTTGAAGGTTGGATTGCTTAAAGTCAACTCATTGGATGTATAGGATTTCTTATAATTTTGTTCAAATACTTCGATAGAATTGAAGGTCAGAGGAGAAAACCTGCTCAAGAAAATCATCGGTGCATTGGCCGATGTACGCTCTGTAATTTCGGTGTTGATTAAGAAGGATAATTTGTCGTTTACTTTGTAACTTAACGATGGTGCTAAGAAAAATGATTTTCCAAAACCTGCATCTTGAAATGAATTTTCTTTTTGATGTGCAGTATTTATTCTCAGCGAAACATCAGAGTTCAACGGAATATTGACATCAGCGGTTAAACGATCCAAACCATAATTTCCAGCGATGTAGCCAATTTCTCCACCAAAATTGGCGTACGGTTTTTTGGTTACTATGTTGATTAATCCGCCATAGGATATCAAACTGCTGCCAAACAGCGTTCCAGATGGACCTTTGATGACTTCGATATTATCCACATTTATGGGATCGATGCTACCATTGTTGATTCCGGGTAACCCATTAATCATAGTGGGTTGTACTGAAAAACCTCTCATGGTAAAAAACTCAGCGCCATCGCCACCACGACCCGTTGATTCCCAAAGCCGACTCACACCTGTTGCATTTTTTAACGCATCGTTGAAATTCGTAACGACTTGCTCTTTTAATAATTCTGATGTAACGGTGTTGTATACCTGTGGATTTTCGATGTTGTTCAACGGTAATTTGGCTACTGTCGTGCTTTTTTCTCTGCGGTATTTGTATTTGTTTTCGATGACTACTTCGTTCAAGGTTTGAACGGAATCTTTAGGTTGCTCTTTAATTTCCTGAGCAAATCCGGTTACTGAGAGCAGTAAAAGTGAGAGGCAATTGAGTACTGATTTATTCATTTTTATTTAGATTAAATTAAAATAGTGTTTTTGAGTCAAAAAAATGGGCACTTGATGATCAATGCCCATTGGGTTATTTTGTGTGTTGTATTAGAATCGCGCCATTATTCCGGCGTTGATTCCGAATGGGTGACCCGGACGCAAGCCTGCTGGAACTCTTGAAACGGCATACGTACTGTCGAATAAATTGATGATGTTACCCATCAAAGCGACTTTCTTGGTTAAGAAATATTTAGCCGACGCATCGACTATAAAGTTGCTGTCTACTTTTACGTTAGGAGCAATTTCGCCTTGACCTGCCAATGTTCTGAACGCGTCAACATATTTTCCACTTAGTGCTGCATCCCATTTTTTGTATTTGAATCCAAATGACAAGGCAAATTGGTTTTTAGCTATGTACGGAATTTCATCACCGTCGGTTACCGTACCCCAAATCGCGCTGTTGAAATTGGATTGCAATTCGGTATCCGTTAAGGTATAAGAAAAAGTCACGGGTAATTGCACTGTTTTGCTTTTCAACAATTGGTACGAAGCGAGTAATTCAATTCCTTGTACCGAAGCTTTTCCAGCATTGAATAAATCGCCTGTCCCTGCGCCACCGCCCGACATATTGTCTGAACCTTGCAAGTTTGAAAATCCGTTGTAGTATCCCACTAATTCACCTGAAAAGCGATTTTTATTTACACGGACTCCAATTTCAGTATTGAAACTGTTTTCGGCATCTTCTCCTACTGTTGTTCCTGGAGGCGAAAATCCTTTGTGAACGCTTGCGAAAAAGTTATACGATTCGTTGTGCGAATACAGTATTCCGAATCCCGGAATCCACACATCGGTTTTGTTTTCGGTTTCAACTAAGCTGGTTCCGATTCGGTTTACATCATTCGAACCGTAGTTTTGAGAAGTTAGTGTGATGTTCTCGTAGCGAATTCCCGGACTGAACGTAAATTTATTATAGACTACATTCCATAACGCATGCGCCGCTGTAGCTTTCGCCGAAACAATTCGGTTGGCGTCGGTTCCTGGAGTTCCAAAACTCGTCTGAATCATGTTTCCATTCTGAATTGCAAATCCGTCTACCCATTGAAAACGATCTTCAAAATCTTCGTGGTAACGCACACCAAAATCCAATTCGTTGGTGGTTTTTCCTAAGTTGAATTTATAATTTCCAACCGTTTGAATTCCTTTAGCTTCGTATTCACGGTTGTTGGCTTTTACTCCGAGTGCATTATTGGTTGTATTATTTTGTCCAGTTATGGCAAGATATTCTGCTTGATAGGTTGTTGGATTCTCCAAAATACTGTTGATGGCAATTTTGCTTGTTCCCAAACGAACGTAATCTAATTTATACCAATTACGAGCAAAATCGTTGCGGTAGGCTTTGGTGGTGAAAGTTAGATTTGAACTAGCTTTGATGAAATGCGTCAGCATGATTTGTTTGTGTTCGGTGTCGATGTAATCTTCGTTGGAACCGATGTATCTTCTATACGGATTAGCATCGAAATCATTTTGTGTCAAACCCAAATAGGTTTCATTGGATAAATCCTCAGAAAATTGCAATTTCACGGTTAATGATTGGTATATTTTAGCATCAGGATTCGTGTTCACTTTGAATTTGGCTACGTAATCGTTACCGTTAAAACCCGTTTTTTTCTGACTGTTGTCGATGGTTTTGAATCCGTCTGAGTTGCGGTTGTTGTATTCTACCAAATACCCAAAGTTTTTGAAACTATCGCCTAAATTCACATAGGTTTTTTTGGTGTTGAAACGTCCCACGCTTCCGATAAAGTTACCCGAAAAGTTACTCGGAATTTGTGATGAAATCATGTTAATTGCACCACCAGTAGTGTATGGGCCGTATTGAATCTGACTTCCACCTTTTAAGATTTCGAACGATTGCATACGGTTTACGGTTGGGAAATAATACGCAGCTGGAGCCGAATAAGGCGCTGGAGCAATCAAAACGCCGTCTTCCATAACGGTGATTTTTTCGGTGCGATTCGGACTTGTTCCACGTAATCCGATGTTCGGGCGTAATCCGAAACCTTCTTCTTCTTGAATCGATACTCCGGGAACAGTTCTGAAAATTCGTGAGACGTCGTCGTAATTAAAGGTTTTTAATTCGGCTGGAGAGATAAAATAGGTCGAACCTGCTTTGTTTTTGGCTTTGAATTTACTACCAACAAGTGCGTCGGGTGAAATAATTACTTCTTCTAATATAAGTGTGTCTTTTTGTGTTTCTTGTGAAAAACTTTGGTTAAGACTGATCAAAATTAGGCCTAGAATGGGGATGTATTTTTTCATTTATTTAGAATAATTAAAAATAATAATGATATAACGGTGCAAATATACATACGACATTTCTATAAAAAAAGTTTATTTAGACTAAATATAAATAATAATTTTTATGTAATTGATTTACTTACAAATAGGCATAAAAAAACTTGTCGGTGGACAAGTTTTGATGTAATGAGTGATTGTGTTATTTTGGAATTTCGTTCAAGAGGTATGCATCTTTCTTCTCTTTATTGTTTTGTTTTCCAGAGATAATAATCCGAATGCTTTTTGTTTTGGATTCTTTTTGGTACCTAATTTTTTTTGGATAATCGTGTTTCGGATTTTCAAATACCAACAAACTGTCATTGTCTTCAATGAGTTTATACGAAATTGATTGGTTGTTATTTTCGCCTTTAACCATAGAAGAATACAGTAATAATTCGCCGTCTTGCATTAACTGCATGGTTTCAAAATGGATGGTGTCCTTTTTGTCTTTGACGTATAAAGTCTGACCGCTGTAGGTACTATCGTCGATGGATTTCCACGATTCAGTCAACACGCCTAAACTGTCTTCCATTTGCCAATCGCCGAGAATCCAATGCGCTTTATAGAGTTCGGTAAACTTAATTTCTTTGCCAAACGCGTCGTATTTTTTACACGAATGTAGGAATATCATAACGAGTGCAAGACATACAAAAGAGTATCTATTCATGGTAACTATTTCTAAATAAAAGCAAAAATAAACTTTTAATTGAGCACTACTTACTTTTTTTCATCGGAAAATTTTCTGAAACTTCTTTTCCGTCTTTCAATCCATAAATTGTAGCGCGAATGCTATCATTTCCTATTTTGTTGTATTCGATTTTGTTTGGAAAATCGTGTGCTGGGTTTTCAAAAACCAATTGATTATCTGTTGATGTTGTCAAATAAAACGAAACCGGTTTTTCCTTGTTCTGTTCTTTTACCGAAACGATGTAGAACAAACTGTCGTTGCGCTGCATCAACTGAACTTTTTCATAAAATACCGTATCTTTTTTAACCGTTACAAAACTTTCACCGACAAAAGCACTGTCGTTTTCTTGCTTCCAGAGTTCTTTAAAAGTCATTTCTTCGGTGACATTTTCCCAATTACCGCGGAACCAATTGGCTTTTTCGAGTTGGGTGTATTCTCTTTTTTGTTCTGTCTGAACGGTTATGGTTTGTGGTTCTTTTTTACAACCTATAACTAGCATTGTTATAAAAATAATGAGTAGGGAAAAGTTAGATTTTTTCATAGAATAGTGATTAAAATTAATACTAGGCAAATAAAGAGGATTATTGAACTTTAAAATTGTAAAAAAACGACATTTTATAAATTAAAGAATTTAACCATTTCTAAATTTTCAGAAAAGTACTGTTTTGGGTTTAATCCGGTGATGTTTTTGAAGTCTTTTATAAAATGCGCCTGATCATAAAAACCACCGTCATAAGCGACTTTCGTAAAGCCATCGAATTCTTTTTTCTCAATAAGTTGTAGGGCGTAATTAAATCGTGTGATACGTGAAAACATTTTTAGGTTCAGCCCAACAACGGCCTGAAATTTACGTTCGAGTTGCCTTTTTCCAATTTGTAGTTCATCGGCTAATTTCTCTATTGAAATAGTTCCGTTGGATTGAAGTACAGCTTCGACACAAAAGTCGATGGCTTCGTTGTTTTTTTTAGAAGTGCCCAACACCGATTTTAGGAAACGCTCCACAATTTCAACCCGTTCTTCATTGGTGGTCGCTTCAAGAATAGTTGTTTCCAGTTGGTTTCCGTCATCACCCCAAATTTCAGCGACGGAAAGTGTTGAGTCTGTAATTTTAAGCACATCAAAATGGATGAAAGGTTGTAATCCAGCAGGTTTAAACCGTACACTAAATACACCAATTTTTCCAGTTCCTTGCAATTCGATGTAACGGGTTATCTGACCGTGGATAAAACTTTTAGGCTGTAAATTAGTTGTACCAGTATCGTATATTTTTTTGAAATGATCTCCATAATGAAAAATAAGTTCGATGCAACCATCGGGAAAAACACGTTCTTTTGAATGAGGTGTTTCGGTTTCAAAATCTTCCAACGACCAATGATACTTGATGTACTTGGAAAGTTCTTCATCGGGTTGATAGATTGTATAGTTCATAGTTGATTTGAATATGCAAGTATACTGATAAAGTGGTAAACTAGCCCGGATAGTAGTGAAAATCCTTTTATGCTGAACTTGTTTCAGTATCTTTTAAAAAGTTCAAACTGGAATTATTAGTCGGGATACTGAAACAAGTTCAGCATAAAAGATTGAAACGAATAGCCGGATTAGCTTCAAAAAAAATAAAAAAAATTGTAATATTTTCACTAAATTTGCACACTTTTAAAAAAGAAAGAATACACCATGTTAGAAAGACTGCAATATGTAAAACAACGTTTCGACGAGATTTCGGATTTGATCATTCAGCCCGATATCATTGCCGATCAGAAGCGTTATGTGCAATTAAATCAGGAATATAAAGGTTTGAAAGCGTTGATGGATAAGCGTGAAGAACTGATTACCATTACGGGAAATATAGAAGAAGCCAACGAAATTCTTAACGATGGTTCGGATGCTGAAATGGTTGAAATGGCCAAAATGCAATTGGATGAGGCGAAAGAGCGTTTGCCACAATTAGAGGACGAAATTAAATTTTTATTGATTCCGAAAGATCCAGAAGATGCGAAAAACGTGATGGTGGAAATTCGTGCCGGAACAGGTGGCGACGAAGCGTCAATTTTTGCAGGAGATTTGTACCGTATGTATACGAAATATTGTGAAAGTCGCGGTTGGAGAACATCGACGGTTGATATGAACGAAGGAACATCGGGTGGATTCAAAGAGGTGATTTTTGAAGTTACAGGTGAAGATGTTTACGGAACGTTGAAATTTGAAGCCGGCGTACACCGTGTGCAACGTGTTCCACAAACCGAAACGCAAGGTAGAGTTCACACTTCTGCGGCGACCGTTATGGTGTTGCCAGAAGCGGAGGAATTTGACGTACAAATTGATATGAACGATGTGCGTGTTGATTTTTTCTGTTCTTCAGGTCCGGGTGGACAATCGGTGAATACCACCAAATCGGCTGTACGTTTGACACACATACCAACCGGATTGGTAGCACAATGTCAGGATCAAAAATCGCAACATAAAAATAAAGACAAGGCGTTTACGGTATTACGTTCTCGTTTGTACGAACAAGAATTAGCCAAAAAGCAAGCGGAGGACGCAACAAAACGTACTTCGCAAGTAAGTTCGGGTGACCGTTCGGCTAAAATTAGAACGTATAATTATTCGCAAGGAAGAGTTACGGATCACCGAATTGGATTAGACGTTTTTGATATGGATGGTGTGATGAACGGAAAAATTCAGAAATTTGTAGACGAACTTCAAATGGTCAACAATATGGAGAAACTCAAAGAAAGCGAAGTTTTCTAATACAAAACATAAGGTTTACACTATAAAATAAAAGGAGCGAGATATAAGTATCTCGCTCCTTTTTGTCAAACTTAACTAACCAATTAACCTAACCCCTTAAATTAACTGCTTTATTTTTGATTTTTTTAGTTGAATTCTTTATCATCTATTTGTTTACTAATGACAACAATTAATGCCAGTAGTAACAACAAATGAATAGTACTGTCTATATTACATACAAAATATCCTATGGCCCATACTATGACTAAAAGTAGTGCAAGTAGGTATACTATATTTCGCATGACAGTTGGGTTTTAAAATTTTCTAATTAGAACTTGATGGTTCCGTATACACTTAACACACTATTTTTCGAATCTGGGAACGTATACGTTTGCCCAAGAACTGTTCTTTCTTTACCCACAGTGCTTAAGCCGTAGTTGTAACGAGCTCCGATTCCGAATGCTCCAAAGTCAAAACCTAATCCCGCTGCTAAACCGTAATCAAATTTGTTCAAATCATCTTCGTCAACTTCTTGCTCAAAATTGATGTCTCCGTTGGCATCTTCGTTGGTAATTTTAGAATCTACTAAAAATGCAGCATACGGACCGAAATGTATATTAAAGTTATCGGTTACATTTAATTTAACTAATAACGGCACTTCGATATAGTTCAATCTGAATTTTGCAGTTCCTTCTGCGAAGGCGTTGTCGTATTTCAATTCGGCACCTTTGGTAGTAAAAATAACCTCAGGTTGAAGCGATATACTACCCGTCAAAGGTAATTCAGCAAACAATCCTAAATTAAAGCCATACAATACATTTTCGTCGTCAACATCTTCTGTGTATAAATTGGACATGTTCAATCCACCTTTTACACCGATTTTAGATTCTTCTGATGAAACTACTTGAGCCGTACCAGTTGTTATTCCTAAGGCGAGTACAGCAATTGAGATGATTCTTTTTAAATTTTTCATAATTTTCTTTTTTTCGTTTTATAATTAATTATAATTTGTATGGTACAAAGTTGCGACTGTTAACGTTTTTTTGCTTTACATAACTATTGCCTTTTGTTCTATAATTTGCATCAAGCACTGCGCTGCAATCACTTTGTAAAGGTGCTATGTTTAGAGTTCAGGCATGTTATAGGATATTCTTGAATGATTATAGAATTTCCATGGGCTGAAGAAATTGAAGCCGAACAAAAGTGGAAACAATAAAAAAACTCCCTAAAAAATAGAGAGTTAGTAGTGTGACGAAGTTGTTGATGAAGTTCTAGGTTTTCTTTATTTCTATAATTTCCTCTTCGGCTTCTTGTAAGTCATTGGTTGATGCTACGACTTCTACTTTCTGAACAATTTCGGCAAACTCAGACGTATGAATAGAAGAAGAAGAAAACTTCAACGCATAACATTTTGAAAATTCGGCGCCAAAATAAAGAATAACCGACGAGTAATACACCCAAACCAATAAAATAACAAAAGAACCCGCCGTTCCATACATGGACGAAATATTGGAAACGGTAATGTAATAGGAAATTAAAAATTTGCCAAACATAAATAAGATGGCTGTGGTTATTGAAGCCACTCGGACGTGTTTCCACGCAATTTGAGCATCGGGAAGTATTTTAAAAATAGAGGCAAAGAGTAATGTAATGATTAAAAAAGTAACTAGAAAGTTGAGAATGTAAATAAAGTAGCCACCAAATCGTTCAAAATCGGAAAAGAAATACGCACTTGCATAATCTAAAAGAGCCGAAATTCCCAGTGAAACCAATAGTATGAAGCCTAAACTTCCTATTACGCCAAAGGAAAGCAACCTGGATTTAACGTACAACCAAAAGCCGGATGTCTTTTTCGGACGAATACTCCAAATCGTATTGATCGAATCTTGTATTTCGGCAAAAACAGAAGTGGCTCCAATGATTAACGTGATGATTCCGATTACACCCGCCATATTTCCTTTGTCGGATGTACTCAATCCAGTAATCATCGATTGCAACTGACTCGCTGCATTACTGCCAATAAATTCGTTGGTTTTCGCAAAAATAGCACCTTCAAGCGCTTCTCTACTCAGAAAAATATCGCACACAAAGAGAATTACTAACAGTAATGGCGCAATAGAAAAAACCGTTGTATAGGCCAATGCGGCACTCATTTTTAGGATTTTATGTTCTAAAAAACCATCAATAGTATCCTTAAAAACTTCGAGAAGTAATTTGAGTTTAGACATTTTTCGAAATTTCATATTACGTTACGGGTAAGTATACTGTAAACACAGATCCTACATTGGGAAGACCTTGGGCAAAGATGTATCCTTTGTGATTTTCTACAATTTTTTTACAGATGGCAAGTCCAATTCCGGTTCCGTTGTATTCGTTTTTATTGTGCAGTCGATTGAATAAGATAAAAATCTTATCGGCATATTCTTGTTCGAAACCGATACCATTATCTGAAAAGGTCATTTTGAAAAATTTATCGTTGGTGTTGGGTAATTTTTCTTCGTTTTCCGCAGTAACTTGACAAATAGATATCGTAATGATGGGTGCGGTATCTTGCTTACTGTACTTGATTGAATTTCCAATAAGGTTGATGAACAACTGCTGAATTTGAAACGGAATTACACTCAAAGTAGGCAATGGCTCACTTTTGATGACGGCGTTTTTCTCTTCGATGGATTGCGCCAAATCTTGTTTTGCATTTTCGAATAATTCGTTTAAATCGCTTGGTTCAAACACTTTTTCGAACATATTCGTTCTGGAAAACTGCAATAAATCATCAATTAAAATTCGCATTCTATTGGCTGATGATTGGATTCGGGTAACATATTGCTGTCCGGATTCCGATAAACTACTGTAATCTTTTTCGACCAATCTCGAAATAAAGGTTTCAATTTTTCGCAACGGTTCTTGTAAATCGTGACTCGCAATGTAATTGAAAGCGGTCAACTCTTTATTGTTGGTTTCTAATTCGCGGTTTCGATCTTCCATGTATTTGTTGGCGAAAACTTCTTCGGTAACATCACTTGTCGTACCGATCATGGTTTTTTCGAGGTACACATTTTCCACAACGCGTCCTAAAACTCTGAAATAACGTATTTCTCCATCTTGGCGAATGATGCGAAAGGTAAATGCAGGCAAATCATGATCCGAATAGATGTGCTGCGTTTTCTCTACTACATATTCTTTATCTTCGGGATGAACGAATTTCAAAAACTCATCGAGACTGGCATTGAACGATCGGGGTTCGCAACCTAATAATCTGTATTTGTTATCCGAAAAGTAAAAATCATTGGTGGTTAAATTGAGTTGCCAGCTTCCGAATTCACCCACAATTTCGGCCAGGTTATTGGCTTCATTACTCACCAAAAGTACGTTGTTTGCTTTTCTAAGGATGATTAAATCGGTATTCATTTTTAGGAATGAAATAGTGATTAAAATCAAGGTAATCAGCAAGGTAAGGTAGATGAATAACGGGGTGTAATTCATTGTGTCTTCATACTCTTGTTGACGTTGATGCAGCAAGTTTTTTTCGAGCGCAATCATTTTTCGAACGTTTATTCTCACTGAGTCCATGTGCTTTTTCCCAGCTAATAAATTGGCAAACAGCTCTTGATCGTTTTCTTTTCCTTGTTTAATGATATAAATCGACTTAGAAAGATAGTTTTGCTTTTGGTTAATGTGAAAGCGTAATTTTCGTAAGTTATCTTGTTGGGATTCACTGTTTTTTGTGAGTTCGTCGATGCGTGCAAAGGATTTTTTGATGCCTTCTTTCGATTCGTAATACGGAATCAAAAAGCTATCATCTTTCGAAATGATGTATCCGCGCTGTCCGGTTTCGGCATCTTTGATGTACGAAATTAATTTTTCTAATTCGGTGTTTACTTCATGACTGTTGCTCACCCAAATGGATGATTTCTTCAGTACTATAATGTGTTTGAATGTAATTCCACCGATAAAAAATATAATCGCCACCGAAATGATAAAAAGTATTTTTAAGAATAGGGGCGATTTGTACAAACTAAAGTTGAAAAATTTCATATCATAATCGTAATAAAAAATTATCTTTATTCAGTCCCGACGTGTGGTATTGCCAATTTAGCGTCACCACGTCCGACAGCACTTTTTTCAACAGATTAAAATCGTTGGGTTTTTTGATGTAAATATTGGCTCCATTGACAAAGGTTTCTTCAATATGTTCTTCAGACGAAGACGTTGAATAAATAGCAATTGCGATGTCTTTGAATCGGTCGTTTTGCTTGATTTCCAGTAAGCATTCCACACCATTTTTACGCGGCATGTTCAAATCCAAAAACAATACGTTGGGTAGAACCGAATCTTCATTATTGAGAAAATCCATCAATTCTACTCCGTCGTTTACGGTATTTACACGAGTGTTGATTTTCAGTTCACTGAATGCTTCGGTAAAAAACAAACGATCGTCTTCATCATCATCGGCAAGTGTTATGTAAATAAAATCTTTTGTCATTTGAGTTTGATTTAGGAGTTGTTTTTAATGGCGAGCTCGCGTCGTTTGGTGATGATTCGTTGAAAAGCCGACGGAGTAATTCCGGTTGTGTTTTTAAATTGCGTACTCAAATGCGCTACGCTCGAGTAATTCAATCGGTAGGCAATTTCGGTCAACGTAAGTTGGTTGCCGATCATCAGTTGTTTGGCCAATTCTATTTTTTGGATGATGATAAAATTCTCAATAGAAGTATACGTTACGTCCGAAAACAAATTCGACAAATAGCCGTAACTGTGGTTTAATTTTTCTGCCAAATACACTGAAGCTTTCACCGACAAAGGTTCTTCACTTTGAACCATTTCGTTGATGGTATCTTTAATTTTTTGAACCAATACACTTTTTTGGTTTTCAACCACTTCTATTCCATAACTAGAAAACGATTCGGTGAGTTGAGCCAATTGGTCTTCGGGAATGTTTTCTAAAAAATCAAATTCTCCAAAGCCAATAATTTGATATTTATAACCCAATTCCGACAATTTATCTTCCAATAGTTTTTTGGTGAGTTGTGTGTAATCAAATTTTAGAAATACTTTCATAGGTGCACAATTGATTGTGAGTAAAGATAATTAAATTTAAACGGAATGACTTTTAAAAATAAGTTTTACGATTCTTTCTTGATTGCCGCTTTTTTCTGCGTTCTAATTTTCTTCCAAATTTTTAATCGGAGTCGTGCTGGATTGTATAAGTGAATGTCTTGCGGTTCGCCCAATAAAAAGCCATACGCGCGCATAGACGGACTGGCATCAAAAAGCACTTTTAAACTCGCTACTATTGGTAGCGCGACAATCATGCCGGCAATTCCCCATAACATTGAAAAAGCAATGATGGAAAGAATCGCTACAAACGAATTGATGCTTACTTTTGACCCCGTTACTTTCGGAGTTATAAAGTTTCCTTCCAAAAATTGTATGAATCCAAAAGCACCAATAACTCCAACCGAATACCAATATGAATCTTTGGTAACTAGTGCGATGAGTGCCGGAATTAGCGAACCAATAAGTATACCAATGTACGGAACTAGTAATAAGAACGCCGCCAAAAATCCGTAGAAAATAGGGTTTTCAATTCCTAATATGAGAAGCGAAATACTGTTTAAAACACCAACGATTCCCATTACGGTAAACAATCCGATGAGGTAATTTTGTTGAACGGTGTACAGTTTGGTAAACACCAATTTGATTTTGATTGTGCTGTTGTGTTTGCAAAATACTTTGTAGAGGAAAATCCTAAAAAATTTTCTGTAAAAAATAAAGAAAAACATGTATAACGGAATCAAAATAGCATCAGCTAATAGGCTTCCAGACGTCGAAGCAAAAGATACAATCGAAGAAAAGTTATCTTTTATGGTTTTGGTTAAGCTACTATTTCCAATTCCGAGTTCTTGCTTTTTGATGCCAAATTGTGATTCTAGTGACCTAGTAGTACTGCGAACAATTTGATTTAATCGTTGAGAATATTGATCGCTTTTGTCAATAATATCAGATAACTGTGCACCAATAAAGGAAAATAATACCAACACGATGACAACCAATAACAAAATGCCTAAAACCGCCGAAATCGCTCGATTGAGTTTCAATTTTGTTTGGAAGAAAAGCACCACTGGAAAAATGGAGATGCTCAAAATGATCGCAAACAAAAGCGGAACCACAATTGGTTTTAGTACATATAAAATAAATACCAATCCTATTATGAATAGTAAATTGGACGTGTAGGATAGATTTTTATAGTTTTGGTCCATTGATTCTTTTTTTTTGGTTAAAAAAAACATAGAGGAAATCTATCATTCCTCTATGTTAACGGAATTACAATTCAGAAATAAATTTTTTAATTTCCTCTTTTGTCTTTCCAATTTTCTTTTCGATTCTGCCAAAAAGTTCATCCTCTTTGCCTTCTTCGTACAATAAATCGTCATCGGTTAAATCGGCATATTCTTGTTTTAATTTGCCTTTCCACTCATACCATCTTCCTTTTAATTCTGTTGTGTTCATAACAATATTGATAAAAAATTAATATTAAAAAGTAATTGATTATTTTTTATTGGTGTCGAAAGTGTTTTTCCTCAAATTCATACCATAAGTGAAATTTGTACTTAAGATTACATCGTTACAATCAAAGTGCTTAATGATACCCGATTCCTGCAGTGCAACAACCCAGCACGAATTTTGATGCATGCCATAATCAATAATTAAAATAGCTTGTCCTCTTCCTAACGGAGTTTCAACAAGTATTGAGGGATTAAGTTGCAGTATCATCAGAAGATACTATTAACTCAAATACTTTTTCAACATCCAACCCATCGATTCATGTGATGCTAAAATGGCTGTTAAAAAATCAACCGTCACCATATCTTTAGTTTCTTCTTCAACTATTTCGATGAATTCTCGAATCTTTGTCGCCATAATGTTGTGATCATTCCACAAATCTTCCAACATGTTTTTCTGATTCAACGTATCCATATTGGATTCTTCAATCACCGAGTTTTTCAAAAATTCCTGCATGCTTCCAATCGCTCTTCCACCCAATTTACTGATGCGTTCTGCTACTTCATCGATGATAAATTCTACTTTTTTATAATGTTCTTCAATTAATCGGTGTAATTCCATAAAACTATTTCCCGTAATGTTCCAATGATAATTTCTCATTTTCACATAAAAAACCATTTCGCTTCCCAACACAATGGTGAGGTTGGTGGTACTTGTTGAAATTTCGTTTTTTGATAATCCGAATCGTGTCTGTGTAGTCATCATTACTGTTTTTTAATTAGTAGTATGTTGTAAACAAAATTACTCCTGCAACCGAAAAAAAGTATTATACAATTTCTTGAGATTGTTATAGTATTTTAATTGTAATTGAATAGATGTTTGTAATTTTGCGATACAACTACACCATTTCATGACAACACTCGAACTCATTCAACAGATTCGCAAAAAGAAATCCTTTCTATGTATCGGACTTGACGTCGATTTGACTAAAATCCCTAGTCATATACTGGAACTCGATGATCCTATTTTCGAATTCAACAAAGCCATCATCGATGCCACGCACGATTTGTGCGTTTCCTACAAGCCAAATACCGCGTTTTATGAAGCATGCGGAATCAAAGGTGGGCAATCGGTAAATATTACCAAGTCGGCGGTGCGTTTGACTCACATTCCAACTGGTTTAGTAGCGCAATGTCAGGATCAAAATCGCAACATAAGAATAACGATAAGGCTTTAGAAGTATTGAGTTGCCGTTTTATGAGCAAGAATTAGCCAAAAAGCATGCTGAAGATGCAACGAATCGTTCATCTCAAGTAAGTTCGGGTGACCGTTCGGCCAAAATTAGAACGTACAACTATTCGCAAGGTCGTGTCACCGATCACCGAATTGGTTTGGACGTTTTTTATATGGATGGTGTAATGAATGACAAAATCCAAAAATTTGTTGACGAACTTCGGTTGGTAAACAATATGGAAAAACGGAAAGAAAGCGAAGTTTTTTAATCAGAACAAGATATAAAAAGAAAAGCCCGACCATTAAAGTCGGGCTATTTTATTTATCGTGAAGACTTGTTATTCTTTAAATTTTTTAGACCCTAAAGGTAAGTTATACGTTAACCCAAGTCCTAAGCTACCCACACTGTAATCTTGCGCTCCGATGGTTCCGGTATCGCCTGTAAATACTTTGGTGTATTGCAAAGCAAAATTCCAATGAATGTTATGGTAACCCAATTCAGGTTTGAAATACACTCCGCCATCAGGTCGTTCAACTAATGAATTAGATGCAACGTATTTGTCACCAGTTATGAATCCGTAGCCCAATTCGGCACCCGCATAAAATCCTTTTTGTTTTGGGTAGTAACGGAACATTGCCGCTGCTGGAACTACACCGAAGTCGTTGTTATCGATTCCGTCGTTTTCGTTACCGAAAAAATGGTTGTAACCTGTTACAATTCCAATTCCGAATCCTGGAGTTACCAAATATTGATAGCCAAGGTCAACACCTACATTGGCAGAGGCATTTTCGGTAGGTACAGCTGCGCCTACATTGAAACCTACTTTAAGCATGTTGTTGTACGATTGGTCTTGTGCATTCGAACTAAAAGAATATAATAATCCTAATGTTAGTGCTAAAATTGTTTTCTTGATCGTTTTCATAATAAAAGATGTTAAGATTGTATAGGACAAATCTAGCGCTAGGATGCAATTGATGCATTACAGTTTTTTTCATTAGTTTTATAGAATTCGCATGAATCGAAATGATGTAAATACTATATAAATGGTATGTAATCCTTATTTACATCAAAAACTTTTACTTTAAAACTGGTCAAAGTTTACTAACTTTGCAGTCAAACACACCACCATGACTACTCAACAACTCATTGAGCAAATTCGTTTAAAAAAATCGTTTTTGTGTATTGGTCTTGACGTCGATTTGACTAAAATCCCCAATCATATACTGGAACTCGATGATCCCATTTTCGAATTCAACAAAGCGATTATTGATGCGACACACGATTTGTGTGTTTCCTACAAGCCAAATACCGCGTTTTATGAAGCATGCGGAATCAAAGGCTGGAAATCGCTACAAAAAACCATCGATTACATCAATCAGAATTATCCTGAAATGTTTACCATTGCCGATGCCAAGCGCGGCGATATTGGAAATACATCGACCATGTATGCCAAGGCCTTTTTGAAAGATTTAAATTTTGACAGCGTAACGGTTGCGCCGTATATGGGAAAAGATTCAGTGGAACCGTTTTTAGCTTTTGAAAACAAACACACTATTTTATTGGCCTTGACTTCCAACGAAGGTGCATTCGATTTTCAAACGAAATCAGTTAACGGAACCGAACTTTACAAAACCGTAATTGAAACCTCCAAAACTTGGAACAATTCCGAAAATTTGATGTACGTGGTGGGCGCGACCAAAGCCGAATATTTCACGGAAATTCGAAAGTTAGTTCCCAATAGTTTTTTACTCGTTCCCGGTGTGGGCGCTCAAGGCGGAAGTTTGAACGAAGTGTGCCGATTCGGAATGAACGACAACGTCGGATTGTTAATCAACTCGTCGCGCGGAATCATTTATGCTTCCAACGGAACCGATTTTGCTGAAAAGGCTAGGGAAGAAGCGCTGAAAATGCAAGGCGAAATGGCAGAAATTTTAAACGGCAATTAATTCAATTACCTTATGACAAAACGTGACTTTTTTAGAATCATTATCAAAATTTTCGGCTTGTACTCTTTGCTTTTGACCCTTTTTACTGTCGTCCCAAATAACATTTCTACTCTGATGTTTCAATTCGATGGGAACATGATAATGATGGTTTTAGCTATTATGTTTGTTACAGCAGGATTATTTTTTGTTCTGCTATTTCGAACCGATTCCATCATTAACTTTCTCAAGTTGGACCAAGGTTTTGACGATGAAAAAATAGAAATCGGAAACTTAAACAACCAAAGTATACTAAAATTGGCCATCATCATTATTGGAGGATTTTTAGTTTTGGATTACATTCCGAATTTTCTCTTTGATATCGTGAATGCCTTCAAATATAAATCGGATAATTATACAAGTATCGAAGGACATTCGGTAAATTATTTCGCACTCACAACAGGCGCAATTAATATCGTAATTGGTTTTTTACTGGTTATGAATTACAAATCCGTTGCCCAATTTTTAGATAAAAATTAATTTCTGATTCCGTGGCACTCACCTTAACCGATCAACTTCATACAACGCATACGTTCGAAACTTCACCCAAACGGATTGTTTCGCTCGTTCCATCGCAAACCGAATTATTATTTGAATTGGGTTTGGAAGAACAAATCGTGGGCATTACCAAATTTTGTGTGCATCCATTTCATTTTAAATCTACCAAAACGATTGTAGGCGGAACCAAAACTGTAAAATTCGATAAAATACAAGCGCTTCAACCTGATATTATCATCGCTAATAAAGAGGAAAACACTCAAGAAATGGTCGATGAATTGCGCCAGATTTGCCCGGTTTGGGTAACCGATATTATCACGATTGAAGATAATTATCAGATGATAACCGATTTCGGAAAACTCTTCAATAAACGCGTCGAAGCACAAAAATGGCTGGATAAAATTGATTTTGCGTACCGCGATTTTCAACAATTCATGGAGGACAAAGAAGTGCAAAAAGTAGCGTATTTCATTTGGGCAAATCCGTATATGGTGGCCGGAAATCAAACGTTCATCAACGAAATGCTACAACTCAATAAATTTGAAAATATCTATCAAAATAGGGAAGAGCGTTATCCAGAAGTTATTGTGCAAAAAATGCGCATTCAAGGCGACCCCGATTTGGTTTTGCTGTCTTCCGAACCTTTTCCGTTTACCGATGAACATGCGTTTGAATTAGGACGATTTACTCATCACGCCAAAACCATTTTTGTCGATGGCGAAATGTTTACGTGGTACGGAAGTCGCCTCCTAAAAGCCTTTCACTACTTCAAACAGTTACATACAAAATTATAGTCATGCACAGTATTTTTTTAGATAAATCGGTTGAACCTACTGATGAAGCATTAAAAATCGGAATTCATACTACTTTCCCAATTTGGAAAGAAATAGAAAAATATCTAGTTGAAATATACCCCAAAGCACAAGCAAAATGGCATTATTCCAGCGCAAAATTAGGTTGGAGTTACCGAATAAGCGATTCAAAACGGGTACTGGTTTATCTATTACCTCGAGATCAATTCTTTAAAGTAGCGTTTGTTTTCGGACAAAAAGCAACCGATTTGATTATGGAAAGTTCTGTTTCTGAAGCGATAAAAAGTGAATTAAAAGCAGCAAAAGTCTATGCAGAAGGCAGAGGAATCCGAATCGATATTTCCAACGAATTGCTGTTAGAAGACATCAAAAAACTAATTTTCATCAAAGTAAATGCATAAAAAAAAGCCAGTACTCTTAACAAATACTGGCATTTTTTTAACTAACCTAAACCAAACAAAATAATAAACTCTCATTTATTACACTGCAAATATCCGACATATTGAGCTCTGAATGTGTTAAGGCAATGTTATACTTATGTTATTGATTGCTAAAATACTACAGCGATTTATCGGTCTTGTAAAGCAAAAACTTTTTTCAACAAATCGGAAGATCTTGAGCTTAAGTCAGTTCGGATGTTTTTCTCTTCCACAGCAATCATTTTGAATACGCCTTCCAAAGCTTTATTGGTGGTATAATCGGTCAAATCGGGATTCACTTTTTTCACTAGCGGAATGCTATTGTATTTGGTGATGATGTTCGTCCATATTTTATCGGCGCCCACTTTTGCAAACGAATTTTTAATCACCGGATTAAATTTGCCATACAACGCAGTGGATGTTGAATTCTGCAAATACGAGGTCGCCGCACTTTCGTTACCCATCAAAATGTTTTTGGCATCGGTAAACGACATGCCTCTAATTGCATCCACAAAAATAGGTGTTGCTTCTTTTACCGCGTCCTCTGCGGCGCGATTCAATACACGCAATCCGTCATCTGCCAACTTCGACATACCAATGTCGCGCAACGTTTTGTCTACTTTTTTTAACTCATCTGGGAGTAAAATCTTCACCGCTTCATTTTTAAAAAATCCATCTACAGCAGTCAATTTTACTACTTGTTTGTTGATTCCGTTGTTCAAAGCTTCTTTCAATCCGCCCGAAATATCCAAGCTTCCTTGTTCCATCACTCCGGGTAACTGGTTCGCAACTTGCTGTAATTCAGCGCAACTCATTAACGTATAAGCCGCAACGGCTAATAAGGCAATTTTTCTCATAATAATTGATATAAAAGTCTATTTTCTATTCTCTATTTTCTATTCTCTATTTAACAAATATAATGCCTCAAATTTTAAATCAATTACAATGCGTAAAATTTATTAAATTCGTAAATTGCACCCTCAAAAATATCATTTCTATAAAATGGAACCACAAATCCCTTATATTCCTAAAAATAAAGTCCGAATTGTAACTGCCGCTTCTCTTTTTGACGGACACGATGCTGCCATCAATATCATGCGCCGAATCATCCAATCGACGGGTGTTGAAGTGATACATTTGGGTCACGATCGAAGCGTAGAAGAAGTAGTAAACACTGCCATTCAAGAAGATGCAAATGCCATTGCAATGACATCCTATCAAGGTGGTCACAATGAGTATTTTAAGTACATGCACGATTTATTAAAGGAAAAAGGTGCTGGCCATATAAAAATATTTGGCGGTGGTGGCGGTGTAATTTTGCCTTCTGAAATTTCGGAATTACACGAATACGGAATTGAACGCATCTACGCGCCAGACGACGGTCGAGCCATGGGTTTACAAGGAATGATTAACGATTTGGTGCAACGTTCGGATTATCCTATTGGAGATGAGTTGAATGGAGAAATCAATCATTTGGAAGATAAAAATCCGACTGCCATTGCACGTGTGATTTCTGCAGCCGAAAATTTCCCTGAAATCGCGAAACCCACTTTAGATAAAATTCACGAAAAAAATAGAACATCCACCATTCCAGTACTCGGAATTACAGGAACCGGTGGCGCAGGAAAATCGTCTTTGGTAGACGAATTAGTGCGTCGTTTTTTAATCGATTTCCCCGAAAAAACCATCGGATTGATTTCGGTTGACCCATCGAAAAGAAAAACAGGTGGCGCTTTATTGGGCGACCGAATCCGAATGAATGCCATCAATAACCCTAGAGTTTATATGCGTTCGTTGGCTACACGTCAGTCGAATTTGGCCTTGTCCAAATACGTGAACGAAGCGATTGAAGTGTTGAAAGCAGCCAAATATGATATCATTATTTTAGAAACGTCTGGAATCGGACAAAGCGATACCGAAATCATTGAACATTCGGATGTATCGTTGTACGTGATGACACCCGAATTTGGTGCCGCAACGCAGTTGGAAAAGATTGATATGTTGGATTTCGCCGATTTAGTGGCGTTGAATAAATTTGACAAACGCGGCGCTTTAGATGCCATTCGCGATGTAAAAAAACAATACCAACGCAACCACAATTTGTGGGATGTTGACCCAGATAAAATGCCGGTTTTCGGCACCATTGCTTCTCAATTCAACGATCCCGGAATGAACACACTCTACAAATCCATCATGGATAAAATTGTAGAAAAAACGGGAGCCGATTTGAAATCAACTTTTCAAATTACCCGAGAAATGAGCGAGAAGATTTTTGTAATTCCGCCGCATCGTACCCGTTATTTATCGGAGATTGCTGAAAACAACAGAAAGTACGATGAAACGGCACTTTCTCAAGTAGAAGTGGCTCAAAAGTTATACGGAATTTACAAAACCATTGAAACGGTTTTTGGAAGTAAACCTAGTTTAAATAAATCAGGACTAACCCTTTCAGGGTTCGAAACCCTGAAAGGGTTAGGTGATAAAACAGAGTTTTTAAATCTTCTAATTAAAGAATTCGACCGTGTCAAAATGAATCTCGATCCATACAATTGGGAAATTATTCTGACTTGGGACGAAAAAGTAAATAAATACAGAAATCCAGTCTATTCGTTTAAAGTCCGTGACAAGGAAATCAAAATTGCCACGCATACCGAAAGTTTGTCCCATTCTCAAATTCCGAAAGTTGCCCTTCCGAAATACCAAGCTTGGGGCGATATTTTAAAATGGAATTTACAAGAAAATGTGCCGGGTGAATTTCCTTTTGCATCTGGATTGTATCCGTTTAAGCGTGAAGGAGAAGATCCAAGCCGAATGTTTGCGGGTGAAGGCGGACCAGAACGTACCAACAAGCGGTTCCATTATGTGAGCGCTGGATTGCCTGCAAAACGACTTTCAACGGCTTTTGATAGCGTGACGTTGTACGGAAATGATCCGCATATTCGTCCTGATATTTACGGTAAAATCGGTAATGCTGGAGTTTCAATTTGTTGTTTAGACGATGCCAAAAAGCTGTATTCAGGTTTCGATTTGAGTCATCCATTAACTTCCGTTTCGATGACAATTAACGGTCCGGCGCCAATGCTACTTGGGTTTTTTATGAATGCTGCCATCGATCAAAATTGCGAAAAATACATTAAGGAAAATAATTTGGTTGATGAAGTTGAAAACCGAATCAGTGAAATTTACAAAAAAAGAGGTACAGCGCGTCCGAGTTATCAAGGTGGTTTACCCGAAGGAAATAATGGATTAGGATTGATGTTACTCGGTGTAACGGGCGATCAAGTATTGCCGGCTGATGTGTATGCCGATATCAAAGTGAAAACCTTGGCGCAAGTGCGCGGAACTGTTCAAGCTGATATTTTAAAAGAAGATCAGGCGCAAAATACGTGTATTTTTTCAACGGAGTTTGCTTTGCGATTGATGGGTGATGTACAAGAGTATTTCATTAAAGAAAACGTGCGTAATTTTTACTCGGTTTCGATTTCGGGTTACCACATTGCAGAAGCTGGAGCGAATCCGATCACGCAATTGGCGTTTACATTGTCGAATGGCTTCACGTATGTGGAATACTATTTGAGTCGCGGCATGAATATCAACGATTTCGGTCCGAATTTATCGTTCTTTTTCTCGAACGGAGTCGATCCAGAATACGCTGTAATTGGACGTGTTGCACGCAAAATATGGGCGAAAGCAATGAAGAATAAATACGGTGCCAACGAAAGAGCGCAAATGTTGAAATACCACATTCAGACTTCAGGACGTTCGTTGCATGCACAAGAAATTGATTTTAATGATATTCGTACAACGTTACAAGCGTTGTATGCGATTTACGACAACTGTAATTCGTTGCACACGAATGCCTACGACGAAGCCATCACCACGCCAACGGAAGAATCCGTGCGCAGAGCGATGGCGATTCAGTTGATTATTAATAAAGAGTTAGGTTTGGCGAAAAACGAAAATCCGATTCAAGGTTCGTTCATTATTGAAGAATTAACTGATTTGGTGGAAGATGCTGTATTGCAGGAATTTGATCGCATTACCGAGCGTGGAGGCGTTTTAGGCGCCATGGAAACCATGTACCAACGTTCTAAAATTCAGGAAGAAAGTTTGTATTATGAGACTTTGAAACATACCGGTGAATTTCCGATTATTGGGGTGAATACATTCTTGAGTTCAAAAGGATCGCCAACGGTAATTCCGGCTGAAGTTATTCGTGCTACCGAAGAAGAAAAACAATACCAAATTGAGATGTTAGAACACCTACATCAATCCAATGCACATAAAGTAGCCGAGCAATTGAATACGATTCAGGAAGCCGCCATCAATAATCAAAATATTTTTGAAAAATTAATGGATGCGACCAAAGTGTGTTCGTTGGGACAAATTACAAGTGCGTTGTTTGAAGTTGGCGGACAATACCGACGAAATATGTAAGCAGAGAACCAAATTGTTTGAAAAAGAATTTGTGTGAATCGCTTATCCCGATCGCCATCGGAATCATTTGAAAAATTAATTGTAAAACCTTTCAGAAATGAGAGGTTTTTTTATTTAATAATGCAAACTAAAATCTTTTTTGCTTCCTATGAATAGATAAATTAGTAGGAATGATTCAAAATTTAAAACCAAAAATTTACATTTCTAATTAAAAATACTACATTGCACTTCTATTTAACCATTAAAAATTAATGTATGAGAAGTATTGGAAGCTTTATGGCGTTGCTTGGAATTGCAGCGATTGTGATGAATTTTTTGGACCGAGTTCCGCGTTTGTTGATGTGGATTTACCTATGGGGTGACGGTGTCGCGTGGGCAATCAAAATAGGATTAGTCGTTGTCGGTGGTGCACTTTATTTCTTTGGACCAAAAAGCGACGAGCAAGAAGAGGAAGATACTCCACCAACTGAAACCAAAGAAGAATAAAAATATAAAACCAAAGTTAAGGCTTTGGTTTTTTTTATGAATAGGTTCCGTCTACATAAAACCAGCTGCCATTCTCAAAAACAAAGGTAGATTTTTCATGGTGAATTTGTTCTTTTCTATGATTGTCAATGTAATGTGCTTTGAAGGTTACCGTGTTTTCAGTGGCGTTTAACACGTCTAATTTCACCCAATGATTGCTTTGCGACCACTGTAAGATTTCTTCTTTTTTGTATAAATTTCGGGTTGAACTATGTGTGGTTGCGACCAAATAATCAGCAGCTCCAATAGCATATGCGCTGTACCGAGAACGCATTAGGACTTCAGCGGTTTTAGGTTGTTTTACTCCTTTAATATACGGTTGGCAACACTCTTCAAAAGATAAGTGGTTGCCGCAATAGCAAATGGTCATGACTCCTTGTTTTTATCTTCATTGAACTGCTTTTTGATGGCTTTCAATTTCTCCTCACGAGCTACTTTTTTGGCTTTCGCTTTGTCTTGTGCTTTGTGTAATTTGTCGTTGTGCGCTTTGATGTTGCGCTCGTTGTTTCTACTCATGATTACTGAATTTTATCGATTTTAAGATACCCAATGTGCAATGCATCTTCGGGTAATGGAGTGGTTTGTTGCGTGATTTTTATATCAAATTGTTCCTTAAATGTACTCGATAAAATATCTTTTACATTAAAAATATCATCTACGTCAATTCCGAATTTATCATCTATGTGCGAAGTCGCGCCTTTAAATCCGCAATGCTTATAAAAAGCAGTATTTTTCGACTTCTTGGATGCTTCAGCTAAAGATTCACCAACGGCTAACACTTTATAATGGTATTCTTCAAACTCATTTTCTTTATAACCACCTAAATTAATAAAAAACAAATGTTCGGTTTGATTTGATACGGTTCCTTTTTCTTCAGTTGCAATCGAATAATTATCAACCGAAGTAACTTCGCGCCAAGCATCAATATGAATTCTTCCTTTTGCTTCCGGCCAAAAAGCCTTCATGCCCGGAATTAACTCTTTTAGTGATGTTCCTATTCCGAAGAAAATATCGTGTTGTTCGGTGCATCTTCCTTCTGGACGACATCCCAACATGACCATGAATAATTTGTTTTCCATGCCACAAAGGTATTATTTTTTCGTTTACGAAACTTTGGCACAACAATTGAATACTACTTTATATCATTAATCATTAAATATAGAAATCATGAAAAGAATTACCCTAGTGTTAGCTTTTATCGGGATGATAGGACTACAAAGTTGTACTGTTAATGAAGTAAGAGAAGATGTTGTAGATAATGATACAATTAGTGAAGTATTGGAAGTGACTACCTCATTTTCGCAAAGCAATAATTTCAGTCGATTAGTTACCATTAATCCTCCTATTTATTCTTCGGATATGATTTTAGTGTACCATTTATATGATGTGGATAACGGAACAGATATATGGAGATTGATGCCACAAACGTATTTTTTTGCAGGTGGCGGTGAATTAGATTACAACTTCGACTTCACTCGTTTTGATGTGAGTTTGTTTTTGGATGCTAATTTTGATTTAAATACATTATCTCCGGCTTGGACTCAGAATCAAACGTTTAGAATTGTGATTATTCCAGGTTATTTCTCTGGAAAAAGAGCAAACGCTGTAGACTTCAAAGATTATGACGCTACATTGAAAGCATACAATATTGATCCTACAAAAATTAGAAAATTATAGTTTAGTTAATTGGTTGGTTGGTTAAAAGGAGGCTGTTGAAGATACGGCCTCTTTTTTTTTACTCTTTACTTTCCTTTTTTGCCATTTGCAACGAAACGATTACTCCAATAATTAAAGCCAAGGCAATAAATCCTAGTGAAACCCATTCTGGGAATTTATAATGGTGTACAATCAGCATTTTTATACCCACAAACGAGAGAATCGCAATCAAACTGTATTCTAGATAACTGAATTTTTCCAACATATTAGCCAAGAAGAAATACATCGAACGCAACCCGAGTATCGCAAAAATATTCGAACTGAACACTAAAAACGGATCGGATGTAATCGCTAAAATTGCAGGAACACTGTCTAACGCAAACAACATATCCATAACTTCAATGACAATCAGTGCCACAAATAACGGAGTGGCAGCTGTAATGTGACGTCTTTTCACAAAGAAATGTTCGCCATCGGCATGAGAAGTCACAGGTATTATTTTGCGTAGATTTCTGTAAACAAATGATTTTTTCGGATTGAATTCTTCCTCATCTCCTTTGAACAACATTTTGGCTGCCGTAAATAATAAGAAAGCTCCGAACACGTAGGTCATCCAACTGAACTTATTGATCAACATGACTCCGAAGAAAATCATTAATCCTCTAAAGAAAATAGCGCCTAGAATTCCCCAAAACAAAACCCGGTGTTGGTATTTTTGCGGAATTTTAAAAGCAGCAAATATCACGGCTATCACAAAAATATTGTCGACACTCAGGGATAATTCGATTAAATAACCAGTAATGAACTTCAATGAAGCAATGGCAGGCTTATAATTGTCGGGATTGGCGATATAATTATTTTGATACAACCAATAAATCACACCAGAAAAGGCAAACGATAGAGTTACCCAAATTCCAGTCCACATTCCAGCTTCTTTCGAGCTAATGATGTGCGGAGTTTTATTGAATACGCCCAAGTCGAGCGCTAAGAAAATTAAAATACAAGCGATGAAGATTATCCAAACAATCATAATCAATGAAAAATTAAAAAATTACGAATTACAAAGTACGAAAGAATACTGTTAGTTTCTTTAAAAATGCGAATCCGATGCAAATATAAACTTTTTGAATGATAGTGAAGACACATAATTTTTAATTTAAAATTCATAATTTTTAAAATTACCCCTAAAAAAATAGGGTATAATTATTTTTGGTTTAAAAAATAGTATATTTGCGTCAAATTAATGGGGTATAACTTTTAAAATTAAATTTTTATGTCAACTTTACGTTTTCAAGCATTAAAAGATGCATCAGGTAGAAAACCTGTAAAATTTGAAGAAGCTGGAAGAAAATCAGATCTTTTCGGTTCTAATGTTTTTAATGACAAAGCAATGAAGCAGTTTCTGACTTCAGACGCATATAAAGGAGTAAAAGATGCCATCCAGCACGGAACGAAAATTGACCGAAAGTTAGCCGATTACATTGCCATGGGAATGAAAGAATGGGCATTGACAAAAGGTGTAACTCATTATACCCACTGGTTTCAACCGTTAACCGGAACTACTGCCGAAAAGCATGATGCTTTTTTTGAAACCTCCTATGATGGTTCTGATCCGGTGGAGAAATTTGGCGGTGGACAATTAGTGCAACAAGAACCGGATGCTTCTTCGTTTCCAAATGGTGGAATCAGAAATACTTTTGAAGCACGTGGATATACTGCTTGGGATCCAACTTCTCCTGCTTTCATCTTCGGAACAACTTTGTGTATTCCAACCGTTTTCATTTCGTACACAGGTGAAGCATTAGATTATAAAACGCCACTGCTACGCGCATTAAATGCGGTGGATGAAGCGGCAACAGAAGTATGTAAATATTTTGATAAAAACGTTAAGAAAGTAACCGCTACTTTAGGGTGGGAACAAGAATATTTTTTGGTGGATGCATCGCTTGCAAATTCGCGTCCCGATTTAGTCATGACGGGTAGAACGTTACTCGGACATACATCTGCCAAAGGACAACAATTAGATGATCACTATTTTGGTTCCATTCCGTCTCGTGCTTTAAATTACATGAGAGAATTGGAAGAAGAGTGCATGTTACTAGGAATTCCAGTAAAAACGCGTCACAACGAAGTAGCACCGAATCAGTTTGAGTTGGCTCCAATTTTTGAAGAAACCAATTTGGCTGTCGATCATAATTCGTTATTGATGGACGTGATGTCTAAAGTAGGCGAGCGTCATGATTTTAAAGTGTTGTTTCATGAAAAACCATTCAAAGGTGTTAACGGTTCTGGGAAACACAACAACTGGTCTTTGGCTACTGATACAGGTGTAAATTTACTTTCACCGAGTAAAACACCAATGAGTAATTTGCAATTTTTATCGTTTTTTATCAATACGATTAAAGCGGTAAATGAGTACGAAGAATTACTTCGTGCTGCCATTGCAACGGCAAGTAACGACCACCGATTAGGAGCTAACGAAGCGCCACCAGCGATTATTTCGGTATTTATTGGTGCACAATTGACTAAAGTGTTAGCTGAATTGGAAGGTGTATCAAAAGGAAAATTATCTCCAGAAGAAAAAACCGATTTAAAATTGAATGTAGTAGGTAAAATTCCGGATGTGATGTTAGACAATACTGACAGAAACCGAACTTCTCCTTTTGCGTTTACTGGAAATAAATTCGAATTTAGAGCAGTGGGTTCTTCTGCAAACTGCGCTAATGCCATGACTACTTTAAATTCTATCGTTGCAAAACAATTGAAAGAATTCAAAAAAGAAGTCGATACCTTAATCGAGAAAAAAGATTTAAAGAAAGACGAAGCGATATTCAACGTACTGAGAGAATACATCAAAGGCACAAAAAACATCCTTTTTGAAGGCGATGGATATAGTGATGCATGGGAAAAAGAAGCTAAAAAACGCGGATTGAGCAATCACAAAACTACTCCAACTGCTTTAAAAGCGAGAGTGTCTCAAAAAGCATTGGATTTATTCAGCGAATTGAACGTGATGAACCACATCGAAGTAGAAGCACGCTACGAAATCGAATTGGAAGAATACACGAAGAAAATTCAAATTGAAGGACGTGTGTTGGGTGATATTGCACGTAATCACGTGATTCCAACTGCGATTCGTTACCAAAATACGTTGATTGAAAACGTACGCGGATTAAAAGAAATCTTCGGAAAAGACTTTGAAAAAATCGCCAAAGAACAAATTTCGTTGATCAAAGAAATTTCTGAGCATATCGAAGGCATCAACACCAACGTAGAAGCGATGACCGAAGCGCGTAAAAAAGCCAATGCGTTAACTGATGCTCAAAAAATGGCTGAATCGTACTGCGATAAAGTAAAACCGTATTTTGATGTGATCAGAGAACACTGCGATAAATTAGAGTTATTGGTTGACGACGAAATCTGGACGTTGACTAAATACAGAGAGTTGTTGTTTACGAGATAGTTTTTTAAATAATATAGAAAATAGAGAATAGAATATAGAAAAAAACCTGCTTGATGAGAGCAGGTTTTTTTTAAGTAGTTCAATTAGTTGCCTCCGCCAATTGCTCCGATTATTGTTCCATTTATTGAAGAAGGAGAACTCCAAGAGGTTCCATTGTACGAACGAGCTTCGCTATTAGAGTAAATAACAATATTATCGCCACTTGCAACACCACCTATAATAGTTCCGTTGAAAGTATAAGCAGAACTCCAAGAAGTTCCGTTGTAGGAACGAGCTTCGCTATTAGAATAGACAACAATATTATTATTGCTTGCAACTGCACCAATAATAGTTCCGTTTAGAGTATAGGCAGAACTCCAAGAAGTTCCATTATAGGAACGCGCTTCACTATTAGAATAAACAACAATAGTATTATTGCTTGTAACTGCACCGATAATAGTTCCGTTTAGAATGTAAGCAGAACTCCAAGAAGTTCCATTGTAAGAACGCGCTTCACTATTAGAATAGACAACAATATTGTTATTACTTGCAACTGCCCCAATGATGGTTCCGTTTAACGTATAAGCAGAACTCCAAGAAGTTCCGTTGTAGGAACGAGCTTCACTGTTAGAATACACAACTATGTCTCCATTTCCAGAGTTATTAGCAAAAGAAATGGCTCCGCCAGGATTAGCTATAGTGCCTGCTGTCATCGCATACGGTACACTCAATAACTGAGTCGTTCCAACTAAAGTGTAATTCGTTCCTCCGGCAACATCCATTTCAACTTTTAAAAATTTTGAATTGGTTCCCCAATTGATGGTTGAAAACGTTCCTGCTGTAGGTGTTCCTTGTCCAATGACTAAATTAAATAAACCTTGCGGATTGGTCGTTTTAGTCTGTGTTTCAGTATATAAAACGGTTCCCGTTGCCGAGTTGTCCAACACCGAAAGTCGGACGCCAACATTCGAACTCACGACAGGGTTTCCAGAACCGTTTATAGCAATAGCTTGATAGGAAATTCCTTGTGGAACTTGAGCAAAAATTCCCGTTAAAAAAAATAAAAACAGAGTTGAAAAAATGGTCTTCATGATGTTATGGTAATTGAGTAATTGTATACGTTCCTGAGCCATTAAAGTTGAGTATTAAATCTACTCTAAAGTTTTTAGGTGATGCAGTTATATTTGAAATTGTTATTGAGGTACCATCAAAATCAATTGATCCGTCACTTAAATTATCTCCAACATTTCCATCCGTGCCAAATGTATCGGATTGATTATTTCTAGGGATAAAAAATTTAAAGTTTGTAAAATTGGAAGTTGTCAATCCATTTAAAGTAAAAGAAAATGTATTGGTGCCGACGTTATAAGTAGGATTATATGCTGTATTGGTACTGTTATAAGTTGTAACTAAAGTCGGTGCAAAAGACGTTTTTGAAAAACTTAGCGTTTGAGAGGTAGATGGACGGTTAAGGTTTATGAAATAGAATCCATTTGAAGTGATGGTATGGGCACTACCGTTAGGAATCAATTGTAAAGATCCGTTTAAACCATAAATTATCGAACTTGGATTGTTTTGTGCTAAAAATTTCAACTCCGTATTTGCCGTTAAATATTTGTATCCAGCATTGTTAACAACTACATTAGGTGTTGAAACGGTGTTATAAAGAGTAGTTAACAAAGCTGTAGTTGGATTGTAACTATTAAAAGTACCATACATGTAAATCGTACTAGGTAAAGTGCTAGTATTTCCCGAAGTAGGCAATGATAACTGTCCAGCATCATTTACCGTTACTTGGTAGGGTGTTCCATTCGGAGAAACCAATGTGATTCCTTCTCCAGCAGAAGTAACTAAACTGTCAGCAGCCAATGCATACGGCACACTCAACAATTGTGTCGTTCCAACTAAAGTGTAATTCGTTCCTCCGGCAACATCCATTTCTACTTTTAAAAATTTTGAATTTGTTCCCCAATTGATGGTTGAAAACGTTCCCGAAACCACAGTTCCTTGTCCGATAACTAAATTAAATAAACCTTGAGGGTTGGTCGTTTTGGTTTGTGTTTCTGTGTATAATACTGTTCCTGTAGCTGAGTTGTCCAATACCGAAAGTCGGACGCCTACATTCGAACTAACTACCGGATTTCCCGATCCGTTTAAGGCAATGGCTTGATACGAAATTCCTTGCGGAACTTGCGCAAATGATAAAAAAGTAATAAAAAGTGCTGATAGATGTAAAATTCTTTTCATGTTATAAAGTATAAAAAATATTAATGTTTGATAATTTTAAACGATTGCGTTGGATTAGAAACAAACTGTATCACATAAATGCCCGAAGCCAATTCAGATAAGTCTATTGTGTTGTTGGAATTGATTTTTGCTTCTTTTAACAACTGCCCATTTACTCCATAGACACCAACTTTTTCATTAGTTAAATCGGTTGTGCTTTTAAAAGAAATACTCGAATGAGTTGGATTCGGATATACGATCATAGTTTCCGAAATTTCAAACTCAGCAACTTCAAGCGATTGTTCGTTGACTTGTACCAAAATGCCAATCAAACCCGAACTCGACTGGTTTTGAGCCACCGGATTTATCACAATTTCTCCAATTGAAACCGAAGAACTTGCCGTGATGATGCTGCCCGAGTTAACGGTTTGAATACTCGATTGTGCATAGTTCAAACAAGCGTTAAAAAGTAAAGTAATAAGGATAATTTTTTTCATTGTTTATAATTTTTAAGTAATAATTTATCGCGTTGAGTCAATGTAAGTGCCATCCATTTGTATTGATTTCCATTCAAACGAAGTGTTGCCTAAATCGGTTGTTATTCCAACAAATGAATGAGCATGTGTAGGAGTGTAAACAGAAAAAGTATGAAAATTAGGTCTAATTTTGAGAGTTGTACCATTAAGGACAGTGGAGTACCAACTTGCGGTTATTTCTGGAGATGACTGCAGTATAGTGGTTGCAAAAGCGTAGGCATTGGTGCTGGTAACAACGCCAAAAGCACCTCTTCCAAAGGGGTAAATATCTGTTGGTGTACCCGAAATGGACTGTGCATGCCAATTATAATTCAGGACGTTGTTAGCATCGGCAGTGTATGTATATACATAGGCATGAGTCGTAGTTAAAACCCCAACAGAATTTCCAGAAATTTTAATTTTTAATGGAGTTCCAGACAGTTGAATTGGATTCCAGGAAGCACTATTGGGATTACTGCTATCAATTGTAGCTGCATAAGCATGCGTCGAGGTCAGAACACCAACGGTATGAAATTCTGAAACTATTTCTAATGGTTGCCCTTGCAGCGGTTGTTCAAGCCAACTATTATTATTGTTTTGTCCTGTAAAAAGATAATAGGCTTTACTATCGGTAAGAAAAGCAGCTACCCATCCATTGTCTATTTTTCCTATGATATTAGAAGCGTCAACACTATTTGCGCTCTCCGCGTACAAAGCATACGGTACACTCCATAACTGAGTTGTGCCAGCTAAAACATAATTCGTTCCGCCAGCAACATCCAATTCAACTTTTAAAAATTTGTAATTCGTTCCCCAATCAATAGATGGAAATAATCCCGAAACCGGCGTTCCTTGCCCTATGATTAAGTTGTACAACCCACGATCGCTAGTGGTAGTGGTATGGGTTTCGGTGTAAATAACGGTTCCCGATGCACTATTGTCTAAAATCGAAAGACGAACACCAATCAAAACATTTCCAACGGGATTTCCCGATGGAGTTAAAGCGATGGCTTGATAAGAAACACCTTGTGGAACCTGTGCAACTGCCTTACTACCCAATAACACTAAAAGTATAAGTACTATTTTTCTCATAAGTCTTCTATTTATTTCAAAAGTAACTATTTTTATTATTGGTATTACTTTTGCTTCATAAAATTTAATTTCAATACTTTCGTTGTATGATTATGAGAAAACTATTTTTTATTGGGTTGTTTTTTACAACGTTGATTTCGATGCAAGCGCAAGAGCAAGTTGCCATCTTTTTTGACAGCAACAAATTTGACTTGACCAAAAACGAACAAAAACGGCTAAACGATTGGATTTCATCGAATAAGGAAGTCAAAATCGTCGCCATCAACGGCTATACCGATGAAGACGGAACCAACGGTTTTAACGATACCTTGGCCAAAAAACGGGTAAATTTCATTTACAACCAAATCAAAGATCAAGTCAAAATCAGAGACGATTTTAAAACCCGAAGTTTCGGCGAAAATTTTACGCAATCGAAAAATAAAGCCGAAAACCGAAAAGTAACCATTTACTACATTCTCCAAAAAGATTTGGCGCGTGAAGACGAAATACTTGGAATCACTCCGCAAATCGTCGAGCCACTCGAAATCGAACCCATCGAAGAGGAAACCATGAACTTTCCCGAAAATGCAACTTTAGAAGAAAAAATCGCTTTGTCTCGAAAAGGAACCTTAATCCGACTCAGCGACATCAATTTTTACATCAATACCTTTGCCGTGATGCCTACGTCCAAACGTTCGATCGACGAGTTAATCGATATCATGAATAAAAACCCGAAGCTCAAAATTGAAATCCAAGGACATATTTGTTGTGTGAATAAAGATGCTAAAAATCTATCCACCGATCGGGCGAAGCAAATCAAACGAATTTTGGTTTCGCAAGGAATCTACGAAAAACGAATTTCCACCAAAGGGTTTGGCGTTTCAAAGCCCAAATTTCCAATTCCCGAGAAAAGTGAAGCAGAAGCAGCACAAAACCGACGCGTAGAAATTATGGTACTCGATAAATAAAAACCATGTGTAAAGGAATTATCTACATAGTTCTATTCATTGCTTTTTCTGCCTCGGCGCAAGAAAAACTACACATTTATTTCGACTTCAATCAGCACCAACTCAATGACGATGCTGTCAAGAAAATAAACTCCTGGATTGCCGAAGGGAAAGATTACCAAGTTACCAAATTGTATGGCTTTTGCGATTGGAAAGGAACCAATTCCTACAACGATACCTTGGCGCTCAAACGCGTCAATGAAGTTTATAATTTTCTCAAAGACAGCGAAATCGACGTGACGAAAAACATCGAAATTCGGGGTTTTGGAGAAGACTTTGAACAGTCGCCCGTTCAAGGTGAAAACCGTCGTGTGACCATCATGTATCAGGTTAAAAACCAAACGAGCGTCGTTGCCAAAGAAACTTTAGGAGCCGAAAAACAACCTAAAAAGACGGTCGAAGTTCCCAAAAAAGAGTTCAAAGAGCGCCTGAAAACGGCCCAAAAAGGCGACTTAATAACGCTCGAAAACATCTATTTTTTCAATAATTCGGCGCAAGTGGTTCCGAAATCCGAACCCGTTTTATACGATTTGTTATGCGCCATGGTCGACAATCCGAAACTCAAAATCGAAATTCAGGGACACATTTGCTGCAAACATCCCGAGGAAAAAGAAGTGATCTCTACAGCCAGAGCGCGCGCCGTGTACAACTACTTAATCCGAGGCAAAATCGACCGCTCACGCATGAGTTTCAAAGGTTATGGTGTGTCGCGTCCGGTGCGACCCATTCCCGAAAAAAATGCACTCGAAGAAGACGAAAACCGCCGCGTTGAGATTCTGATTGTGGAAAATTAACATTCGCTGCGCTCATTTTTTTACCGCAAACCTGCCTGCCGGTAGGCAGGGGCGCAAAGTTTGACGCAAGGAACGCAAAGGTTTATTGTTGATTTAGTAGCAGATGTTTCGCCTTTTTTTAGACCAATTGTCCCGCTATCCGCTGTATTCCCGATTAACAAAAACTAGGGCTGGAAGCCTTGTTTTGTTAATCGGGAGATGCCGCTACTATCGGGGCTAGTTTAGGTGTGTATGTTTTTGATGGAAACTTTTGGGGAAAGTGTTCAGTGTTCAGTAATCCGTGTTCAGTAATCAGTGTCCAGTGGATTTGTCTTAAGTGTCAAATTCATTTTTTCAATAGAAATATTATATCTTTCTTCTTTCTGCCTTCTGCCTTCTGCCTTCTGAACACTGACCACTTTTCCAGCCCGTCGAATAAACTACAAAACGTCTCAACTAGCCCTGATGGAAGCGGCATCCTTTTATTAATTGCCTTGGGTTTTAACCCGAGGAAATTAGTAAAAGATAGAGCGAACAGCAGGACAATTGGTCTAAAAAAAGCGAAACAACTGCTTCTCAAAAAAACTCCCAACTTCCAACTTCCAACTTCCAGCTAATTTCTTATCTTTGCGCCACAACACTAGCAACACAACAAATGAGTTCTGACCACAGCCAACGCTACGCCATGCGCGGAGTTTCTGCTTCGAAAGAAGACGTGCACAACGCCATTAAAAACATCGATAAGGGTTTGTTTCCCAAGGCGTTCTGTAAAATTGTACCCGATTATTTAACGAACGACGACGACTATTGTTTGATCATGCACGCCGATGGTGCCGGAACCAAATCGTCGTTGGCGTATATGTATTGGAAGGAAACGGGCGACATTTCGGTGTGGAAAGGCATTGCGCAAGACGCGTTGATTATGAACATCGACGACTTATTGTGTGTAGGCGCAACGGACAATATTTTGCTTTCGTCGACCATTGGACGGAACAAAAATCTGATTCCGGCTGAGGTGATTTCGGCCATCATCAACGGGACAGAAGAATTGATAACTGAGTTACACAACTTTGGTGTAACGATTCATTCTACGGGCGGCGAAACGGCCGATGTGGGTGATTTGGTGCGCACGATTATTGTGGATTCTACCGTAACGGCGCGCATGAAACGCAGCGATGTAATTGATAACGCAAACATTCAGCCCGGCGATGTGATTGTGGGTTTGGCCAGTTTTGGTCAGGCGCACTATGAAAAAAGTTATAACGGCGGTATGGGAAGCAACGGCTTAACTTCGGCGCGACACGATGTGTTTGCGCACGAATTGGCGGCGAAATATCCAGAAAGTTTTGACTCTTCGGTGCCGACAGAATTGGTGTATTCAGGAAAAGTAAAATTGACAGATGCCGTTGAAAATTCGCCCATCGATGCTGGTAAATTAGTGCTTTCACCTACGCGAACCTACGCGCCAATCATCAAAAACATACTCGAAAAATACTCATCAAAAGAGATACACGGAATGGTGCATTGCAGCGGTGGAGCACAAACCAAAGTGCTGCATTTTGTAGATAACGTTCACGTGATTAAAGACAATTTGTTTCCGGTTCCGCCACTTTTTAAACTCATCCAAGAGCAATCCAAAACCGATTGGAAGGAAATGTACCAAGTATTCAATTGCGGACATCGAATGGAAGTGTACGTGCCTCAAGAAATTGCTCAAAGCATTATTGACATCTCACAATCGTTTGGTGTGGAAGCGCAAATTGTGGGTAGAGTGGAAGCTTCAGAAAATAAACGACTCACGATTAAAAGTGAGTTTGGAGTGTTTGACTATTAGTTTTTAATGACTTTCACTATTTTCGTTTCATCGTCCGATGAAGTGACTTTGGCAATGTATATTCCTGATGCCAAATTAGTCGTTTCGAAATTGTTGGTAGTACTTATTCCTACTTGTTTTCCGTCTAAGTTGTAAAGAGCGATGGACGCAATGGTTTTATTGGAAAAGAATTCAAGGTGATTCCCCATTGGATTGTTGTATTTGATATCAAAATCAACCCCAAATGCAGCGTTGTTTAAATTGGATGGAATGTATTTGGCTACGAAAAGTTTGTACAAGCTACCATTAACGTATTCACCACTTACGATTAAGCTTCCATCGGTATTTACACTAATACATTTTGCCCATTCTAACAATGAGTTGGAGTTTTCAATATAGATTCCATTGGTATTGAAAGTAGTATCGATGGCACCATTGGCGTCGTATCTCATCAAAGTCGTGTTGTAATTGGCAGTGGCATTGTTGGCACCAGCGAGGTACAGTTTATTGTTGTAAAGTTGTGTTCTGATGATATCATTATTGGCTGGAAGCGTCACGGTACCCGAATTACCAAATGAAGGTAGTAGGTTTCCGTTACTATCGAATTTTCGAATGGTGGTAACAAAACTACTAAAACTGCTTTGTGTTACATAAAAAGCATTGTTTGCGTTGTCTACATCAATATTAAAAATGATAGAATCTAATTCAGATGAACTACTCGTGTAATACAATACTAATGTACCATTTGTTCCAAATGTGGCATCTAACGTTCCGTTACTATTAAATCGTTTTAGGGCTGGATGATAGGTTGTTGGAATAGTAGATGAATCAAAAAAATTTGATTTCACTATAAATTTATCATTTTCAAAAGAGTAAATTCTGCTGAAGCTGCTTTCAAGGTTAATGATTCCATTGGTTCCGAAACTTGAGTCAAAAGAGCCTGTTGCAGTGTTAATTTTGATTAGTTGATTTAGAGTTCCAGTACCTATGTATAAATTATCATTGGCATCTAAATATACTGTTCCATCGTTAAAATAGTTGAAATTTATTTTTCCATTTGTTCCAAAAGTAGTATCAACGCTTCCATCGGTATTCAATTTGGTGATTTCTCCTTGTACATCACCAATGATGCAAATAATTTTACCATTATTCAATATAAAAAAATTAGGGCCGTTAACATCATTGATTGTGTCGTTACAAATGTAAACTCCATTATTAGCAAAGGTAGTATCAATGGTTCCGTCGGGATTGTAGCGTGCAATGAAATCTTCCCTAACAGCTCCGTTCAATCGTTGTCCGCAAACCAGTATTTTACCATCACTTTGGATTCTGTTTACATTGTAAGACGCAGCATCAGAATCCAAGGGTAAAGTCACAAAACCATTGGTTCCAAAATTTGAATCCAATTGTAAGGTTTGTCCGTTAGAAAAAATCATAGAGATCAGCGTGAGTAATATAGCTAGTTTCTTCATCTTATAGTTAATGTTAGTGATGCAAATATAGATAAATTCATTTTTTATAATGTGACTACTATTTCTTAATTTTACGCAAAATAGAACTAATGGCCTTTCTAAAAAAAACAAATTCCAAAGCCAAAGCGCAATCCAATACGGGTTACGGAACCAACGCGTCGAGTTATGGCGGACGGTTTGTAACCAAAAGCGGTAATCCAAATGTGCGAAAAACTGGGATAGGTTTTTTTGACGGCATCAGTTGGTACCATACGATGCTTACCATTCCGAGGTGGAAGTTTTTCTTTATTATTGTCCTTTTCTATTTTACCGTGAATTGCTGTTTTGCGACGATATATTATCTAATCGGAGTGGAACATTTAAAAGGAATTACAGCGACAACGCCACTTGATCAATTTGGTCAGGCGTTTTTCTTTAGTATTCAGACGTATACCACAGTTGGGTACGGACATATCAGTCCGAGTGGGTTCATCACCAGTTTTGTTGCCTCCGTAGAAGCGCTATTTGGGTTGTTGAGTTTTGCCATTGCAACGGGTTTGTTTTACGGACGATTCAGTCAGCCAAAAGCTCATATTTTATTTTCAGAAAATGCGTTGATTGCACCGTATAAAGACGGAAAAGCCCTGATGATGCGACTGACGCCTTATAAAAATGCAATGTTGACTGAGGTGGAAGCAAAGGTCACACTCGGACTTCAAGTAGAGGAAAACAAGTCACTTTCAAATAAATTTTATATATTGGATTTAGAAATGCATCAAGTGAATTCGCTAAATTTGAGTTGGACGTTGGTGCATCCAATAAGCGAATCGAGTCCGATTTACGGATTTACAGAAGCTGATTTTAAAAGTGTTTCGGGCGAAATTATGGTATACATCAAAGCTTTTGATGATATGTACAGCAATTCGGTGGTGAAACGCACGTCGTATACTTTTGATGAGATTGTATACGGTGCAAAATTTGAATTGATGTATACACGAAGTGAAGACGACAGCAAAACCATTTTAGAAATTGACAAACTGAATTCGTATCAAAAGGTTACGGTATAAAAAAACCACAAACCTATTTTTGCACTAGATTTGCGGTTGTAATGAATGTATTTCTTCGATTTATTTTAGATTAAAATCTAACGTCACGTTTACTTTTTTAGATACTTTTTTACTTACGACACTCGGAATATCAATATCAAAATCGTCGGTGTTTACAGTAAAATTAGAAGTGAACGACAAACCGTCTGCTGTTTTTTTAATCGTTGCCGTAATGGTAATGTCTTTTGATTTTCCGTGTAATTCGAGTTTTCCTTTAACGGTATACGTTTTTCCTTCTTTAGTTACTTTCGCATAATCAAAACCTTCAATTTTACCTTTAAAAGTCGATTTCGGATGCTTGTCGCTTTCAATATAATTTTCATTGAAATGTTCTTCCATTAGTGCCACTTTAAATCGGAAGCCTTTGACCATCGCCAAACTTGCAATTTCTCCGGTTTTGGTATTGATGACGCAGGTTACGCCTTCGTTTTTGGCTTTTACTTCTTCAAAAGCGGGAACTGAAGCTTCGAACGTGATTTTTCCGTTTTTGGTTAGTAATTTGTCTTGGGCGAACATCAGGTTGGCCAGCAAGAACATACTTAAGAGGAGTATTTTTTTCATAGCATTTTTTGTTAAAGGTTTATTCTAAAAGTCCGTTTGCTTCCCATTGTACAATTACATCAATAGTCGCTTGAGGCATTCGTGGTCCGCCGTTTGGCATTAATCCGCCTTCTCCATTCTGGCGACTGATTCGGTTGATCAAACCGCGAGTTAGGACAGCATCTTTTACTTGTTCGTACGTTACTAATGGCATTGGTGCGCCGTTAACCGGAGTTGCAGCATGACAAACAATACAATTGGCGTCGATAATCGATTTTACATTTTGATTGTATTTCACTAAATCGAAGTTTAGTGTTGGTCCTACTAGATCGTCCGTACTGTTGTTCGAACAACTCGTGATACAAAGAGTGAAGGCACATAAAGGCAGCAAATTTCTGAATTTCATAGTGTATAGTTTTTTATTCAAAATTAACAATTTAGGTTTGGTAGTGAAAGGTGTGGATGTTTTTATATCCGATGTTTACCTATTGTACACTTATATACGACGTACAATACATTTTAGTTTTTATACATTTAAAATTATTAAATTTTTACAAATGACAAACTAAATATGTGTTAATTTCGTAATTACTAAACAAGGATACTAATAAATACTAATAAAAGATGAAAAAAAAAATACTTCTACTCGTAATTTTGGTAATTGGATTACTAACGTGTGCCTATTTTTATGTGTATCAAGATCATAAAGATGTGGCAGCAACTTCAGCTGATTTCACGATTAGTGTAGCCGATTTGCAAAGAGAGTTTATGGCAAATGACAGTTTGGCTACGCTCAAATACCAAGATAAAGTGGTAGAACTCTCCGGAACCATTACAGCTGTGGAAGTACCAAGTAAATCCATTGTAATCGATGAGAAAGTGTTTGCGGTTTTTGATGTTTCCTTACCGGATGATGTGAAGAATCAGACCAAAGTGACCATTAAAGGTCGGTTTTTGGGCTACGATGAGTTGCTGGAAGAATTCAAAATAGATCAAGTTTCACTTGTAAAATAAATGTAAATACAAACAAATTTTAAAATAATCCCATGAAAAAAAAACTAGCAGTACTCGTTGCATTATTACCATTTTTATCGTTTTCCCAAGATGATTTGTTAAAAGAAATTGATTCAGTTTCCACCAATGAAAAAGTGGAATCGGCCTTTAAAGGATTAAAAATTGTCAATTTAGAATCGACTAAATTAGCTGCCAAAGGCGATTTATATTTTATCGTTGCCCACCGTTTTGGTTCTATTAAAGACGGAATTGAAGGTTTTTTCGGATTGGATAATGCCGTTACCCAATTAAAATTTGTGTATGGTGCAACCGATTGGCTGACAGTAAGTGCGGCGCGTAGCGAACCTGCTTACGATTTTTCTGTAAAATACTCTTTGGTGCCACAACGAACGGATGGTTTTCCGGTTTCAATTGTGGGTTTCAATAGTATTGCTTTCAATAATACGTTGAAACCGAGTTTGTATCCGAATATGAGTTCGAGTGATCGAATGATATTTGTGAATCAGATTTTGGTTTCAAGAAAGGTTTCGAGTAAGTTGTCTCTAGAATTGGCACCGACTCATTTCCATGAAAATTTTGTAATTGATGACAACCAAGACAACAGTCAGTTTGCTATTGGAACAGGTGGACGATATAAATTTGCAAAACGTTGGTCGTTAAATGTAGATTATATTGCACATCTAAATCGTTCTGATTCTTCTCCTTTTAGAGATCCACTTTCAATTGGCGTGGATTTAGAAACGGGCGGACATGTTTTTCAAATGCATTTTAGTAATTCGCAAGGCATACATGAAGCAGGATTCCTTGGAAATACAACTGGAATGTGGGAAAAGCAAGAAATATACTTTGGTTTTAATTTGTTGAGAGTTTTTTAGAACTTACAGTAAATAAAAAATCCCAATTTCGTTTTGGAACGAGATTGGGATTTTTTTATGGATTTAGAATTCTTTATTCTTTGATGATTTTTTGAGAATATGGTTTTCCGTTGTTGTCATTCAATAATAGAATATACGTTCCAGTAGTTAATGATTGTACATTAATCGTTTCGTTTTCTATTTTAGAATCCAACACTTTTTTACCATTTAAATCAAATACTTGAGCAGTTTCAAAGGTAAGGTTTGAATTGGATTTAATATTAAGTAGATTTTTCGCTGGAACAGGAAAGATACTAAACTCAGCATTGGTAAAACTTTCGTTAGAAAGCGTAGAACCTTCAACTACATTAACGGTTTGGTTTGTTGATGGATTGTTGATGGTGTCTACAATTCCGGATGGCCATCTGATGATCACTTGTGTGATTGCTGTAGATTGTCCGATTCCGAAATGTGCATTTAAACTGCTCATGAATTCAAAACCTTCACCACTACGGATGTCACGTATTTGTTTACCAAAATCACCGTAAATTTCAACTCTAGCGCCAATTCCGTTTCGGTTACTTTGAATACCATTTAGCGTAACTTTAATCCATTTGTTGGTGTTTGGAACGGCATAGCGAATAGTTCCACCATTTAATATATCTAGAAACCCATCGTTGTTTAAGTCACCAATTGCACCTACACCAATAGCAGGATAACTTACAGGTGAGAACACATTGCTTCCTTGGTTAAAAAATATTCTATTTCCACTACCTAAAACGTCTACACGTCCATCGTTATCAAAATCATAAGAAACATAATCTCTATTAGTAGAGTTATCCGTATCAAATCCAGAACCCGCTGTAATATTTGTAAACGCTACGTTTGAAGTATCTAAATTATTTCTGAAGAACATATGACCAACACCACCATTAGAACCAATTAAGATGTCCATATCTCCATCGTTGTCAAAATCGTTTACTGCTGAAGACCATGATTGAACTGGTGTAACATCTATTTGGGAAGCTACTGAAATGTCGGTATACGATGAACCGTTTCCGTTATTTCGGTGTAATTCACACGCTGGGCCTGAGCATTTTGAAATGAACATATCACTATCTCCATCATTATCAAAATCCGACCAAATGGAAGCATAGTTACCTCCACTTGGGATAATTCCTAAATTAAGAGCGCCAGGAGTGGTACCCGATTGGTAGTAGGTAAATGCACCCCAACCGTTGTTGATGTAATACACATTAGGGTCGACATCGTGACAAGAGAAAGCATCCAAATGACCGTCGTTATTGATGTCTACAAAGTTAGTTCGTTGGCAAAAGATGTATTGTCCAGGAGAATCTTCAACATATCCTGTTCCAGCTCCGTTTGATTTCATAAACGTCAATCCATTACCAGCACCATACAATAAATCGTTGTAACCATCTCGGTTGTAATCACCAGCGGCAATACTCCATGATGGCATAAAATCGGCATTGGTAGTTGGATAATCAATAATCGTGAATCCACCACCCACATTTTGGCGGTGTACTTTAATGTTGGTACTAGTTACGCCCACAATATCGTCTAAATAATCGCCGTTCATATCTACGATGCACGTATTGTAACCACTTGACAATCCACTAACACCTTGATTGAGATAAGTTATCGGAGTAGGAACCGGAGCAACATACGGTCCTTGGTTTAATTCAAAAGTAAATCCGTTTGCAGTCCATCTGTTGTCCCAAGCGATGTAATAGGTTGTTCCAGCTAATACCACAAAAGTATCAACAGAAGAATATCCAGCACCAGTATCATCATCACCTGCGTAACAAAATAATTCGGCACAACTTCCTGTATACACATGAAAGCGTGTGTCAACTTTAGGAGTGTTTGCAGGAATATTTGTTGTTATGGTTACAGTATAATTTTGAGTTGGAGTGTAGGTATACCATTCTCCAGTAGTTGCGCCACTACCGTTATCGGTACAAATAGGATCTGGCACTTGAGTTCCATTCACAGCTGTTACAACATGCGTCCCAGCAGAAATAGCTGTTGCTGTTAAGCAGGTGTCTTGTGCATTCAAAAACTGAACGCAACTCATTAAAAGTAATGATAAAGTAATTTTTTTCATTTTTAGTTTATAGTTAGATTAAAAAATAAAAACTCATCTAAATTCAGAGATGAGTTTTTATCAAGTTATTATTATTCTTTTATGAATTTTTGAGAGTGTTCTTTTCCGTCTGTATTTTTAAGCGTTAGAATATATGTTCCAGAGGATAAAGTTTGCACATTTACAGTATCGTTTTCGACTGTAGTTGTAAGTACTTTTCTTCCTGATAGATCATAAATTTGAGCTGTTTCAAAGGTAATACTCATATCAGATTTAATGTTTAATACACCTTTGGTTGGAATTGGGTAAATTGTTAAATCCGAAGATGAGAATGTTTCTGTAGAAAGAGTTGATCCTTCAACAACCAATAATGTTTGGTTTACAGTTGGATTGTTGATGGTATCTACAATTCCGGATGGCCATCTAATAATTACTTGAGTGATGGCAGTTGCTTGACCAATTCCGAAGTGTGTGTTAAGCGTACTCATGTATTTGAATCCTTCACCGCTTCTTACATCGCGAATTTGTTTTCCAAAAACTCCATAAATTTCAACGCGAGCACCAATACCGTTGCGGTTACTAGCAACCCCTTGTAAGTTGATTTTTATCCATTTATTTGTATTTCCGCTGTTCAATCGGATAGTAGATCCTGATTGAAAATCTAAGAAACCATCATTGTTCAAATCACCCACTGCACTTACGCCAAATCCATATGAGAAAGGTTCAAACGTTCCGTCACCTTGGTTGTACATAATTTTACTTCCACCACCCATAAAATCGATAAATCCATCGTTATCAAAGTCATAAGAAATATGTTCGATGTTTGTCGATGTATTGGTATCCCAACCAGAACCAGCTGTTACATCGGTAAAAGGTTCTTCTGTAGTATTGGTTAAGTCTAAATTATTTCTTTTAAGTTTGTGTGCTCCAGAACTCGCTCCAACTAACACATCCATATCGCCATCGTTGTCGTAATCTGCCCAAGCTGAAGACCATGATTGTCCAGCATCATATAAATTCATTTCTACTGAGATGTCAGAAAACGTACCATTTCCGTTGTTACGGTGTAACTCATCTGGTGGAACACTACCGCATTTAGCAATGAATAAGTCCATGTCTCTGTCGTTGTCATAGTCAATCCAAATTGAACCATAATTTCCACCGTTTGCACTTACTCCTAATGAATAGGCACCTGGAGTTGTACCCGATTGGTAATACGTAAAAGTACCGTCTCCATCATTCAAATAATACACATTAGGATCCACATCATGACAAGAGAATGCATCCAATTGTCCATCGTTATTAATATCAATAAAGTTGGTTCGTTGACAGAAAATATATTGACCTGGAGAATCTTCCGTATAAGCTGTTCCGGTTCCGTTGGATTTCATAAACGTTAATCCTTGACCACTTCCGTACAATAAATCGTTGTATCCATCTTTATTGTAATCACCAGCTGCGATACTCCATCCAGGTAAGAAATCGGCGGCAGTTGTTGGATAATTAGCAGATGTAAATCCGCCACCCGCATTCTGATAGTTCACGGTAATATTTGTACTGCTTACAGTTACTACATCGTCTAAATAGTCGCCATTCATATCCACAACACACAGATTGTAAGTGCCACCACCAGTTGGTATCGTATTTACGGTTTGATTGGTGAAAGATACGGGTCCGGTTGGCACAACAACTACAGGAGTTTCAATAATTTGAAAAGAAAACCCAGTTGATTCGTATCTATTTTCAAAAGCAATGTAGTAGGTTGTTCCTGCAGTTACATTGAATGTTTTAGTCGATAGATATGAGTTATTGTTTCCTGAGTTACAAGCTATCACACCCGAATCGTCATCACCGGTTAAACAACTCAAATTCGCACATGTTCCCGTGTAGACCTGAAAACGAGTATCTCTACATATGTTTATGGCTAAATCGGTTGTTACCGTTGCGGTATAATTTTGTGTTGGAGTGTACGCATACCATTCGGCTGCCGTTACGGTTCCGCTTCCAAAACACGCCACAGTAGTCGGTGCACCGTTTATTGCATCAACAACAAAAGTGCCTGCTGCGGTAATAGGTAATGCTTGAGTACAACTATTTTGCGAATGTGCAAAAGGTACCGAAAGCAATACGATTAATAATAAAGTAATTTTTTTCATTTTTTAAGTTTTGGTTTTAGTGTATAATATTTTGTTTGTTTTATTCGCAAGGTGCCAATGAATTAATCCATTGTTCAATTAATTGTATTCCTTCTTCATGAATTACAGTTCTGCCGTGTAGTGGCATTCTGTAGGTTTCGTCTGTGGTATTGAGTCGGAAGTACATCATCGAACGATTGATGTTTCCGGGTGTGACAATTTTACTTAAGGCAGGATCGAAATCTTGCATGTCTGCTGTTTCCACACAAACACCCATGTTGGTTCGGTTATTTTGGGTTTCGTTGAATGCAAATCGCATCGGTCTATAATCGCAGTGTCTTCCATCTTGATGACAGTGCGCACAATTGATGTCAAAATAAGATCTCACTCTTAAGTCCAATGATTTGGAAGTATCATTATAATCAATGGTAGAACTAGATGTTGAAGGTAATGTGAAATTATTCTCTAAATAACCTTCTTCAATCCATTTAGTCAATTGATTTTTTGAAGTGGAACCGTAGTTATAATTGTAATTTAAATTTTGAGGTTTAATTCCGATGGGTGTAAAAACGGTTTCTTCCACACCATTAATAATTTCTTTTTTCTTGTGGCAAACGATACATTGTTCTTCGGATGGAATTCTATAATTTGCTGTTTTGGACACGCCATTTTCCAACCAAATTACTTCGGTGAAACTACCTAAATTATCTAAAAAGGCTTCGGTTTGTTGTGCATTCCACACATAATCTGCAAAAATCCATCCAGTAGATTTTCGAATCATCACACGGGTTTCAATGATTCGGGTTGCACCAACTGGCGTCACATTTTGAACATTGTCGTAATAAAACGTTTTGATGATGGCGGCACCAACTGGAAGTTCAAGAGATTTTTCGTTTCCATTAAAAGTTGCTTTCAAACCGCTCGGCATCCAAACAAATCTTTTTTTGTGAGCATAATCTGAAAACAAAACCGATGCAGGTGCGAATGGAAGTAATCCAAGTGCAGGAACTTGATCTTTTAAATCACCCGTAAAAAATTTATAATCGGATAATTTAGGATAGGGAACCTGAGTCAAATCTACTACAACAGGTGACACAGGAGCGTATTGTTCTGCCTCATCAGAATTGGAACAAGAATAGAGTATTGTTACTAAAAGTGCACTTAAAACAAATAGAACAAAATATTTTTTCATAAAAAAATAATAATAAAGACCAAAAATAGCAAAAAAATATAACTTACTCAATTTTATTTACTTAACAATTGTTAAATCAGTTTGGAAGTTATAAACATTTTCAATATTTCATAAAAAAAAGCCCCACTATTTTGAGTAGTAGGGCTTTTTTTAAATTGATTTAAATTACTCTTTTATGAATTTTTGAGTATAAACTTTTCCGTTTTCATCAGTTAATAAAATGATGTACGTTCCAGTTGTTAATGTTTCAACGTTTATTGTCGAAGAACTAATTTCAGATTTTAAAATTAATTTTCCTTCAAGACTATAAATTTTACCCGAAATCATGTTGATCGAGTCGGATGTATTAATGTTTAAAATATTTTTTGTTGGGATTGGATATAAGCTGAATGCTGAGCTGTTAAAACTTTCGTTACTCAACGTAGAACCTTCAACAACTAATAAGGATTGATTAGGTTGTGGATTCACAATTGTATCAACAATTCCAGATGGCCATCTGATGATCACTTGATCAATAGCAGTAGCAGCTCCAATTCCGAAATGAGCGTTAATCGTACTCATGTTTTGGAATCCAGATCCACTGTGAACGTCTCTAATTTGTTTTCCCCAAACACCGTATATTTCAATTCGCGCTCCAATTCCGTTCAAGTTACTTTGAATACCCTGTAAATTGAATTTAATCCATTTATTTGAATTTCCGTTATTGAAGAATACATTGTTTCCGCTTTGAATATCCAAGAAACCGTCATTGTTTAAATCACCTACAGGTCGGTCGTTTGCAGAAATTCCATATGCATTCGGGTTCGGTACAAAATGAAAGGCACCATCGCCAAACATAATGTTGTTTGAAGACCCCAAAACGTCTAAAAATCCGTCGTTATCAAAATCATGTGCCACATATTCTCTGCCTAAACCTGCGCCTGCGCCCGAAGTTGCATCATAGCCCGATCCAGCGGTTACACTGGTAAAAGTACCATCACCGTTGTTTCTTTTTACATTCGTACCTCCATTTGAAGCCGAATTAACTCCCACAACAACATCCATCCAACCATCGTTGTTGAAATCGCCAACAGCTGAAGACCATGTTTGTTCTGGATCAGCCATATTCGCTACAGGAGCAATATTGGTGTACGTTCCATTTCCATTGTTTTGAAACATTTGATTGATGTTACCACCAACTCCTGATCCGCCTTGACCGCATTTAGAAAGGTGCATATCAACATCTCCATCATTATCAAAATCAGACCAAAGAGAAGCATAATTTCCACCCGTAGCAAAATCTCCAATTCCACCTTGACTAGGAGTTATAGTTGTGCCATCATTCATATAGATACGATTAGGAGCATTGTCATCACAAGCAAAAATATCTAATTTTCCATCGTTGTTAAGGTCAACAAAATTAGTACGTTGTACTAAATATGATTGAGGTTTTCTATCTGTGGTGTAGGCAGTTCCGTTAGCATTAGCTTTCAAAATGGTCACTCCGCTACCTGAACCATAAACCAAATCATTGTATCCGTTATCGTCCAAGTCTCCTGCCGCAATACTCCAACTAGGTAAAACCACAGTATTGGTTAAGGGGAAAGTAGAAGTAGTAAATGTACCATTGGCTTGTTGGTAGGTTATAGCCATTTGACTGGTTGAAACAGCTGAAACAATATCATCAAGATAATCGCCATTCATGTCTACTACACAGTTGTTGTACGAACCTGCAATTCCTGTTACTGGTTGAGAAGTAAACGACAAACGATCTGGAGCTGGCGGTGGAGCTACGTTAACCGAAAAATCAAATCCAGCAGAACTATATCGGTTATCAAACGCAATGATGTATGTAGTTCCAGTGGTAACTGCAAAAGTAACTTGAGAAGTATTTCCTCCGTTAAAATCATCGTTAGAAGCGACACATGTCAGTCCGAAACAACTTCCAGAGTATACGATTACTCGCGTGTCTGTATTGCCATTTTGAGGAAGTGCAGTCGAAACAATTATCGAATTGTTTGCTGTAGCTGTGAACGTATACCATTTTCCTTTCGCTCCAGCGCCATTGGGTAATCCACACAATGTGGTTGGAGGTGTTCCTGTTTCACCAGTAAAGGATGGTGCCGTGGTGGTTGAATTAATAGCAACAGTTACGGCTGTGTTACAGGTTCCTTGTGCTATTGTTGTAGCCACGCCACATAATAATAGTAAGGAAGATAAAGTTTTTTTCATAATGCGGTTTTAGTTAGTTTGTTTAGTATTTTAGGTACAAAAAAGGGGTTAATCACAGGTTTGTGTTAAGGAAGCAATCCATTGTTCTAACAATTGAACTCCTTCATCGTGCACTATTGTTCTACCTATCAAAGGCATCATCAGACTTTCGTCACTGGTTTGAACTCGGTAGTGTAATACCGATTTACTAAAAATACCAGGCGTAATAATTTTTTGAAGGGTTGGGCTTATTTCTTCATCAGCGGTTACACAAACTCCAATATTTGTTGGGTCGGTTGTTGCGCTGAATTCAAAGCGAACCGCTCTGTAATCACAACGACCATTATCTATGTGGCAATGTGCACAGTTGATGTCTAAATACGAACGAGCCCTTAAGTCTAATGGCTGAGTAACATCTTTATAATTAACAGTTGAAACAATATTTGAAGGATAACTGTTTAAATAACCTTGTTCTACTAATTTTTGCAACTGGTTTTTACTTCCATCAGCAAATGCATAATTTACGTTGATGTTTTGAGGTTTTATTCCGATAGGCGTAGGTATTTCATTTGATTTGTGACACGCCAAACACTCTGAATCAGATGGAATTCTATAATTTGTGTTGATGATTTCGTTATTTGGTTTTTTGAAAGTAATGTTAACCGAACCACCATTAGCAAAAGCTTCACCTTCAACTAAATCAGCTTCAGTCTGAGCGTCATTCCACAAGTATTCGTAGAATTTCCAACCATCACTTTTTCTAATCATTAAACGAGTTTCAATTATTTTGGTAGTGTTATCAGGCTGAATCGTAGTGTAGTAAAAGTTTTTAATTAAAACCGTTCCAACCGGAAAGTCAATGATTTTGTTATCGGCTACATACGTTCCTTTTACACCAGTAGGCATCCAAATAAATCGTTTTTTTGATGCGTAATCAGTAAAAAGTGTACTTGCGGGTTCGTATGGAATAACATTTAGAGAAGGAATTTGATTTTTCATCTCACCTTCAAAAAAGTGATAATCTGATAATTTTGGATAGGGAACCTGAGTTAAATCAGCTACCACAGGCGATACGGGTACATACTCTTCTTCTTCGTCTTTACTGCACGAGTAGATGATAAGAATTAATGCTGAGAACAAGATAGTTAGTAAGTAATTTTTTTTCATTGGGAATGAGTATTTTTTTTCGCAAACAAATATATATAAAAAAACAAACCTGCCTAAAACAAGTTAGATTTTTTTTAAATTTTTAATAAATTTTTGTGCAATTGTCAGTAATTGCTCGGTTTTTAAGCTAATTTGATAAATTACTTACTGTTCAAAAAAGGCGATTTTTCTTCTTTAACTTCGGTTATAAAATAGGCAGTATCTCCCCACCAAGGAAGTGTTTTGTAGCGCTCGATGTAGGTTATTTTTACGTATTTACCTTGCAAGTCTTGTAATTCCTTTATCAGGTCAGCATCCGAATCTAAAACTGAAAAGGCAAAAATCTTATTTCCAGACAAACCCTGACTGATTTCACCTTCCCATGTTTTGAAAACATAGCCTTTGTTACTGAACTTGATCAGTTCTCCCGATCGATTTCCCTCACTGTACGTGGCATTGTACAAAATGGCAAGGAATAGCCCGCCCACTACTACAACAATCAAAATAGCATACACAACAAATTTTCGTAACATTTGGATTTAATTTTATGAATCTGAATGATCTGTGTCATCCGATTCGGTTAGTATTTGATTCGTGTTTTCGAGAGCACTCGCTCTATTAATAATATTTTCAGGCAGTGATTTTTTAGCCTTGGCACCCATTTTTTTCAATTTCTCCACACTCACGATGAGGTTGCCTTTTCCGTCTACCAATTTGTTCATGGCACCTTGGTACTCGGTTTTTGCCTCGTCCATTTTTTTGCCAATTTTGACTAAATCCGATACAAATCCTTCAAATTTATCGTACAATGCTCCGGCTTGACGCGCAATTTCTAAGGCATTTTCCTGCTGCTTTTGGTTGGTCCACATGCTGTCAATGGTTCGCAACGTTGCCAAAAGAGTCGACGGCGTAACAATCACAATATTTTTTTCAAACGCTTTGTTGTAAATGCTCGTGTCTTCGTTTAAAGCGATGGCAAAGGCTGATTCTATTGGGATGAACAACAGTACAAAATCAGGACTTTCCATTTGATACAAGTCGTGGTAATTTTTGCTTCCCAATTGTTCCACATGGCGGTTGATGGAAATCACATGTTCTTTTAAAAATTGAGCTTTTAACGTATCGTCTTCTTCATTGATGTAGCGTTCGTAGGCTGTTAGCGTCACTTTCGAATCGACAATCATTTTCTTTCCATCAGGCAAATTGATGATGACATCCGGAAAAACTCGATTCCCATCTTCGGTTACAAAGCTTTGTTGCACAAAATATTCGCGGTCTTTTTCCAAACCCGATTTTTCCAACACGCGTTCTAAAATCAGCTCGCCCCAATTTCCTTGCATTTTACTATCGCCTTTTAACGCTTTAGTCAAATTCAATGTTTCCTTGCTCATTTGCTCGTTCATTTCACGTAAGCCTAATATTTGCTGACGTAATGCTGCGTGGTAATCGATACTTTCTTTATGCGTGTCTTCTACTTTCTTTTCGAAAAGCTGAATTTTATCCTGTAAAGGCGATAAAATATTCTTTAAGTTTTCTTTGTTTTGTTCGGTAAATTTCGACGTTTTTTCGTCTAATATTTTGTTGGCAAGGTTTTCAAATTCTTTAGTGAATTTCTCTTGTAATTGTTCCACTTCTTGCTTTTGTTCTTTGTTGCGTTCCCACAAATTTTCAAAATCGGTTTCTTTTTTGGATAATTGGATGGCAAACGATTCCTTTTCAGAGCGAATGGCTTCTTTTTCTACATTCGAAGCGTTCAGTTGTTTTTCAAACTGAATGCGATCCAATTGGGATTGTTCTTTCTGCTGATTTATTTGGGAAAGTAAGCCGTTGATCTTTTCTTCCAACGATGCTTTCTCTGATTTTGATTGTGCAGAAAACAAGAGTTTTCCAATAAAAAGACCAATCGTTAAGGCGATGATAAAGGCGATTAAAATTAAAAAGGTGTCGTTCATGGATTTTCAAATAAAAAGAGTCTAAATATACGGAGTTTCCATCAAATACTATTTGTGATTTTTGAAAATGTTAAAAACTTTGGCATCATTATTGAAATTGCAAAAATTAAGATAAAAAATTATATTTGCATAACTAAAACTAGAAATTAAGATGAAAAAAATTACACTTTTAGCCTTTTTATTTGTCACAGTGGGTTCTTTTGCTCAAATTGGAAATGTGGGACATTTGACCATTTTTTCGGAAGATGGAGATAAATTCACCCTTATTTTAAACGGAGAACAAATCAACGATGTGCCTCAAACCAACTTGCGTGTAGAAGATTTGAATCAGCCGTATTACAATGCAAAAATTAAATTTGAAGATCAATCGCTAGCCGAAGTTTCGAAAAATAATTTATTAATTTCTGATGCTGATGGAAATTTTGCCGATGTAACCTACAAAATTAAAAGAGATAAAAACAAAGCGGGTAAAATGAAATTGAATTATTATTCTGCTATTCCAGTACAACCGGGATTTGTTCCAGCATCAAACGTGCACGTCATTCATTACGGTCAACCTCGTCCGGTTGCCGTTCAGCAAGTTGGTGGCGTTACTCAAACTACAACCACAACGACTCAAACCGGTGGTGCTAACGTAGGAGTTGGCGTAAATGTAGGCGGAATCAATATGGGAATTTCTATCAATGATTCGATGGGTGGCGCAGTAACTCAAACAACCACTACAACCACACATAGTGGAGTTCAAACTGGAAATGCTCCAGTTTATGTTGAACCAGTTAGAGGTTGTGGTGGCAACTCTTGTATGACTCCACGCGATTTTAATGCAGCTATGAGTACTATTAAAGCTCAGAGTTTTGAAGACACTCAATTGAAAACTGCCAAGCAAGTAATTTCTGCCAATTGTTTGAATGTGGATCAAATCATCCAAATTGCTAACACGTTCAGTTTTGAAGACAATAAATTGGAATTTGCAAAATATGCCTACGATTATTGTACTGAACCACGTAATTATTTCAAATTAAACGGAATATTCTCGTTCAGTAGTAATGTGGATGAATTGTCGGATTATGTTCAAAGCAGACAATAAGGATTGAATTTTTTTTTATATCAAATAAAGACCGTCTGTTTGGATGGTCTTTTTTATTTTTGCCAAAATCAATTGTTTCATGAGTCACCATCATTTTTTAATCCACAAACCCTACGGCTATTTGTCGCAATTCATTTACCAATTAAAACGGAAGAAGAAATTGTTGGGTGAATTGTACGATTTTCCCGAAGGCACGATGGCGATTGGTCGGTTGGATGAAGATTCGGAAGGCCTACTTTTATTGACAACCGACGGCATGATGAGTGAGATCGTACGCGGCAAAAAAGTAGAAAAGGAATATTATGTTCAGGTCGACGGAATCATCCACCAAGAAGCGATTGAACAATTGAAAAGTGGCGTAGAAATTGGTTTTAACGGAAAAAAATACACCACCAAAAAGTGTCAGGCTTCCATTTTAAAAGGTACACCTGAATTGGGCGACCGCGGAAAAAAAATCAGAGATGAACGTCACGGACCGACGTCATGGTTATCGATAACTATTAATGAAGGCAAATTTCGACAAGTACGAAAAATGACATCCGCCGTTGGATTTCCTACCTTGCGATTGGTGCGTGTTCGCGTCGGAAATGTATTTTTAAACGATCTAAAAGCCGGCGAAGTTATTGAAGTCAAAGAATTCCAAATCTAAATAATCTCAAAATCTTACAATCCTATAATCTTACAATCTTAACTATGTTAAACATCGTTTTAGTAGAACCCGAAATCCCAAATAATACTGGAAACATTGGTCGTTTGTGCGTTGGAACCGAAAGCCGATTGCATTTGATTCATCCATTCGGATTTGTCATCAACGATAAAAATTTAAAACGTTCTGGATTGGATTATTGGGTGCATTTAGACGTAACGGAATACCAAAATGTAGCGGAATGGATGCAACACATTGGAGATACATCTCGTGTTTTTTTAATGAGTTCTCATGCACAAAAATCAATTTATGAAGCCGAATTTCAAGACGGAGATTGGTTGGTTTTCGGAAAAGAAAGTGTCGGATTATCAGCCGAAGTTTTATCCCAATTTGACAATCATTTGACCATTCCGATGTCAAAATTGATTCGGAGTTTTAACATTGCCAATTCGGTTGCTTTTGTAGTGGGTGAGGCGAAACGACAGATTTTGGTTGGGAGAAAATAGAGAACAGAATATAGACTTAAGAAATTATAAATTTTCCTTTATCTCCATCAAATTTAATATGCTCATCTTTGAAAAGTGTTGCAAAAACACCTTTCGTGATTAAATTGCAAGGATCGTCTTGTATTACTTCATTTTCGGTCATGACAATCATTTCATCGGATAATTGAATCGCTAAATCAATATCATGTGTTGAAAATAATATGCACTTATTGGTAGTAGAAGTGAGTTTTTTTAGCAATTTAAAAATCGACACTTTGTGCAGTAAATCCAAATGGGTAGTGGGTTCATCCAAAATAATTAAAGACGTGTCTTGCGCCAAAGCACGAGCAATTAGTACTTTTTGTAGTTGCCCATCACTGATTTCAAAATGCTTTTTATCGGATAAAAATCCAATCTGCGTAAGTTCAATCGCTTCTTCTACTTTAGCTACATCTTCAGGTGATAATTTTCCCAACCAATTGGTATACGGTTGTCTTCCCAATGCCACTAATTCATACACAGTCAAATTACTCGGCGGCAATGTGTCGGTCAGCACCAAACTCAAATTTTGAGCAATTTCTAGTGGTTTGTAAAGATGAAGATCTTTATCGTGCAACAAAACATTTCCAGAAAGCGGATGCTGAATGCCACATAGTGTGCGAAGCAAGGTCGACTTTCCGATTCCGTTTCCACCAATCAGCGTAATTAATTTACCCGACTGCAAATTCAAATTCAACTGCTGTGCAATGACGGTTTGATCCTTTTTGGTGGCATAACCAATGGATAAATTTGAAGTGGATAATATGGAGTTAGTTGGTATCATTATAATTCAATTCTTTTTACATGTAAAGCCTAAACCAAATGTTTCTTCCGATACAACAACCAAATCACAACTGGCGCTCCAACAATCGAAGTGATGGCATTTATAGGTAGTGTAAAATTCAAACCAGGCATTTGTGAAATCGTATCACAAAGCAACATGATGATCGCTCCAATAAGTACCGTACTTCCAAATAAAATTTTATGATTACTGGTTTGAAACAACAATTTTGACACATGTGGTACAGCCAATCCGATAAAAGCAATCGGGCCAGCAAAAGCGGTAATGCTTCCGGCCAAAATACTCGTTGCAATAATGATAATGTACCGTGTTTTTTTGATGTTCAATCCCATACTTTTAGCATAATTTTCTCCCAAAAGTAAACTGTCTAGCGCTTTGACGGATGACAAACTGAGTATCAAACCAACCGCTACGGAAAAAGCCAAAATAGCAATATTGGTCCACGATAAATTCCCCAAACTTCCCATGCTCCAAAAGGTAAATTTTTGCAATTGTTCTGCTGTGCTAAAATACGTCAGTAGCGAAACAATCGAACTCGTAAAACTACTAAACATCAATCCGACAATCAATATCGTTGCGGTGTCGCGAAGTTTTCTAGAAACAATCATCACTAATAGTAAAACACAAAAACTTCCCAAACAGGATGCAATGATGATTCCGAATGACGATAACAAAACGTCCGAAACAAAAGCAGGCAAAATTCCGGCACCTAAAATTACAAAAGCGACGCCTAAACTCGAGCCCGAACTCAATCCCAAAACATACGGTCCGGCCAACGGATTTCGAAATAACGTTTGCATCAATAAACCGCTAATCGACAATCCAATTCCGACTAAAATCGCCGTTATCGCTTTGGGTAATCGGTAATTGATGATGATGTATTCCCACGTTTCTTTGCTGGCCGACGAACCCAAAATACTTTTAAAAACTTCTTTCACCGGAATGGTAACTTGACCCAATGATACGTTCAACAGCAATGACACTAGCAATGCCAATGTCAACAATGAGAATAGTAGTGTATTTCGGGTTCTAAACATTATTTTAATTTCTCAAAGAAATAGAGTTCGTAGCTTTGCAGTAATTCGGGATGAAATATTTTTACCAAATCTTTCAACACCAAATCAGGTCGGTTGGGCGCCAATTCATAGTATAAAACGCCGCCCGTTTTTCCTTTTTTTCGTATGAACGAATATACATTTTTATTCTGAAATGCGTTGAATTGATTGTAATGCGGATTGGCATCAATCATTTCTTGTAAGGATTTGAATTGCCCGGAGGTAATCCAAAATTCGGCTGTTTTTGCCTTTTCGAAAACGGTTTCAAATGATAGCGATAAACTTCCAGTTCCTTCGGTTTCTTTCCACAAATAGTTGGTGTTGGCTTGGGCTAATAACTGACTTCCCCAACTTGTTCCATTGGGTAAATTCCATTTGTCTTCATACATGTCGCCTACCAAAACGGTTGGTTTTGACGTTGCGATTTTAGCAATTTCGATGGTTTTTAAATAGTCTTTTTCAATTTTGGAAAACAATTCGTTAGCTACTTCTTGCTTGCCATACAACGCGCCAAAGAACTTAATCCATTCGGCTTTTCCGAGTGGTGTTTCTTCGTTCCAATCGCCGTTGAGCATTACTTTTAAGCCACTTTTTTGCAGGTTATCGAGCGTCGGATTGTTATTGTCGATTCCGAATCCGATGATGACATCCGGTTGTAAATCGATTAAGACTTCGGTGTTCAACGATTGATTCGCGCCAAGTTCTTTTATTTTTTTGGCTTCGATTCTGGCGCGCACTTTATCCGAAGAAATGTAATCCAAATTCGGAAAACCTACCAATGTTTGTTCAACATCGAGCATTTCTAAGGACGGAATATGAGTGGTTGATGTCACCACAATTTTTTGTATCGGAATTGAAATAATTGGATTGTGCATCAGTGAATCGGGAATCACGCCATTACTTTCTTTTAGAATGTAAGTGAAGTCGTTGTTGGCTTTTGGCCAAGGCTGAATTACGCGAACTACCGAATAACCTTCGTAATTGGTCAAGGTAAAACCTTTGGCATGCTGAATGGTATTTTTAGCAGGAAGAAGTGTGGGCGTTTCGACTTGTTTTTTACATTGAATAGTAATCACTACAAGTAAAAAAAGCACAAAATAGTTGGGCGTAATTTTCATCAACTGAATTTTTTACAAAAGTAGAATAATGTTGCTACAAATTAGGCATTGTGTAACATTTGATGCAAAATGATTGGTAAAAGCGAATTAATTTTGAGGAAAACTTCGTGTCATGAGAGATAATTCAAACACCTTTATGTATGTGGTTGCAGGTATAATTCTACTGCATTTTATAGTAGGATTTGTGTGGCTGATGTATAAATTTTCGAAGAAAAAAGAAAAATAACAATTTTAAACTCTAACTTTGCATCCGAATTAAGGTTGTGATTGAACTGTTTTCAAGATCACATTAAAAGGGAATTAGGTTAAAATCCTAAACTGTACCCGCAACTGTAAGCTATCACGCTTGTTGTTAACTACAAAACCATTGTCTCGTCACAAGACGAGATGAGAAGGTAAACAACAAGACGCAAGTCAGGAGACCTGCCTTTTTTCGTAACGAATATCGAATCTTCGGGAAAAAAGATTCAGAGCTTATGACTGTAAGAAACTATTTTCTTTTACTATTGTTATTGTTGTGCCAAAGTATTTTGGGACAAAACGATACTATTGTGTTGCAAGAAGTTGTTATTTCCGACGCCTTCTTACAAAAGTATTCGACAACCAAAACCGTTACGAATCTCAACGATTCCATCATCCGAAAAAGTGCCTCTTCACTAACATCACTACTCAATTTTAACACGCCAATTTATTTTAAAGAAAACGGACTCGGAATGGTTTCTTCGCCTTCGTTCAGAGGAACAACGGCACAACAAACCGCGGTGATTTGGAACGGAATCAACATCAATTCACAACTCAACGGGCAAACCGATTTCAATACGTTACATCCTTCCAATTTTAACTCAATTTCTGTCCGAGCCGGCGGCGGAAGTTCGATTTACGGTTCGAGTGCCATCGGCGGAACCATTCATTTAAACAACCAAATCGACTTCAATAAAACTTTTTCCAATCAGTTGCAACTGCGCTACGGAAGTTTTAACACGATGAATGCCAATTATAACGTTAACGTGTCCACGAGAAAAATAAGCACACAATTTTCAGTATCGCACAACCGTTCCGACAACGATTACGAGTATTTGGATACGCAACTCAAGAACGAAAATGGCGCTTTCAAAACGACTAGCGCTGCGTTTAATTTGGGATATAAAATCAATTCGAACTCCAGTTTAAAACTCTACAGTCACTTTTTTGGAGGAGAACGACATTTTTCGGGAACGTTGGCCGCACCATCGAAAAGCAAATACGATGATGTCACGACTCGTAATTTACTCGAATTTTCAACCGCTTATAAGAAAACGATTTCTACGGTTCGATTGGCTTTTTTGACCGAATCGTATCAGTATTTTGAAGATAAAGACCAATCGGAATACAATTTTGGAAAATCGGAAACCGCATTGTTCAAATACGATTTGGCCTATAAAGTCACGCCGAAGATTACTGGAAATGTCGTACTCGATTACAACCACACGAAAGGTTCTGGATCGGATGTAAGCGGAAATTCCAGACAAATTGCTTCGGGTGTGGTATTGGTAAAACATCAAGTGAGCAACCGATTTGTGTACGAATTGAACCTGCGAAAAGAAATCACAGCGGCATATGATAGTCCTGTTTTGTATGCCATTGGCACGCAGTTTTTGCCTTTCAACAAGTATACTGTTAAATTCAATTTTTCGAAAAACTTCCGAATTCCGACCTTCAACGATTTGTATTGGACACAAGGTGGAAACGAAAATTTGCGTCCCGAAAGCGCGTACCAATTTGATGTGATTCAAGAGTTAAAATTGAAATATGTTCAATTTTCAGTCACTGGTTTTTACAATAAAATCACCGATTTAATCAATTGGAAGCCCAACGATACGGGTTTGTGGCAACCGATTAATACTAATAAAGTGCAAACGTATGGAGTTGAATTGGGATTGAATTCCGATCTAAAAATGGCTACTCATCATCAATTACAATTCAATGCTACGTATGGTTATACTATTTCAGAAAATGAGTTAACTCAGAAACAACTGATATATGTTCCGTACCACAAACTCACGTCCAATCTGGCCTATCACTATAAAAAAACTACTTTTTTTATGAATTATGTATTCAACGGCTCTGTGTTTACTTCTTTGGATAATTCGTATAAATTGAAGGAATATACCGTGGTGAATTCAGGTTTGGAACACCAACTTTTTACATGGGCAAAACTTGGTTTTCAGGTGAATAATCTTTTCAACGAAAACTATCAAGTGGTCGCTCAACGTCCGTTTCCGGGACGAAATTATACTGTAACTGTCAACTTTAATCTATAATAATTATGAATTTTAAGAAATTAGTTTTTTCTGCTTTGTTGTGTATAACTTTTTTTACTTCGTGTACCAACGACGACGAAGCCATCGTAGAAGTTCCGTTGGGTGCGTACGATAACGGAGTTTTAATATTAAATCAGGGTGGATTCGGAAACGGAAATGCAACATTATCCTATTTATCGGATGACTTAACCGTTTTCCAGCACAATATTTTTTCATTGGTTAATCCTTCAATCATTCTAGGTGACACGGCGCAAGACATTGGTTTTTACAATGACTTGGCCTACATCGTTTTGAATGTATCCAACAAAATAGAAATTGTAAATCGCTATACTATGGTGCATGTCGGAACCATTTCGAGTGGTTTGTCGAATCCGCGTTATATTGTTTTCGCCAACGGAAAAGGATACGTTTCCAATTGGGGAAATGGTTCGAGTACTTCAGATGATTACGTTGCGGTGGTAAACTTAGCAAACAATACAGTTTCGACTTCGATTCCGGTTGCTGAAGGTCCGGAGCGCATGGTCGTAAACAATTCGAAAATTTATGTGGCACATTCGGGTGGATTCGGATTTGGATCTTCGGTTTCTGTGGTGAATACTTCTACGAATGGCGTGACATCCATTGCTGTGGGCGATGTTCCAAATTCGTTGGAAATAGTAGGAAGCGATTTGTATGTAATTAGTGGTGGAAAACCATCGTGGTCGGGCGCTGAAACTGCAGGAACGTTGACAAAAATTAATTTGTCAACGGATATGGTTTCCAATGCTATTTCTTTTGCAGCCGGATTGCATCCATCCAATTTAGACGTTGAAAGTGACCAATTGTATTATACCATCGATTCGGATGTTTTTAAAACGGCACTTTCGGCTACGACATTACCAACCACTCCAATTTTTTCAACAACCGATCAAGGCGTTTACGGAGTGTATAGTTTTGCCGTTAAAAATAATAAAGTATATGTAGGCGATGCCGCAGATTACAGTTCGAATGGAAAAGTGTATGTGTATACCGTAACGGGAGATTTGGTTTCTAATAAAACGGTTGGGGTAATTCCTGCTGGATTTTATTTTAATTAGTTATTACCCTTTTTAAAAGAAGAATTAGACTGTTTTTTGTTTATTAAATTAGTACAGTTGAGACGCACTGCAGTGCGTCTTTACTTTTATTATAAATTCTTGAAGTAATTATTTTAGTTTAATGAAATATGATAGTTGAGACGCACTGCAGTGCGTCTTTACTTTTAGTATGATTTTTGAAGTTCCTATTTTTAGTTAATAGATTATTACAGTTGAGACGCACTGCAGTGCGTCTTTACTTTTTACAATATTTTTGAATTATTATATTTGATATTCTAGCCATGTCTTTTAGGTTAAAATATCTTACTTCAACTCCACATACATTTCATTACGCAGTGGTTCAAGAGCTTTCGAATCAGAAAAATGTCTGAAAGTCGTTTGCGGTTGCTGTACCATGCGGCCTGAAGCAATAATTTGATTGATGGCTGTGGCCAAAAGTGGTTCCGACGCATCGCCAATCACACCCAAATTACCAAAATCTTCCGATTGCACAATCGTAGCAGGCAAACCCGATTGATAGTCGCCAAAACCCACGGAATTGATTGTTTTTAAAACCAAAGGTTGCATGGCGTATTTGTGATTCGGATTGGCATTTGCTTTTCCGAAATTAGGTGAATCATATAAAGTGACCGAACCTACATTTTTACCGGTTGTGGTTTCACCAATTTGAATAACATCAACATACGGCTTTAAACCATTGATGACTAATTCGCTAGCAGAAGCCGTACTTCTTGACGTCAGAATGTACACTTTGTTCAAATTCAGATGATTTAAAGCGCTTCCCGAACTGGTTGTAGTCGTAAAATAATTGAACAACGAACTCGGATTATTTTGTGAAAAATAGTTTTCCAATTTGGCGTTCCATTGTTGCTTGGCAAAAACCTGTCCAGTGAACTGTCCGGTGATTAAACTTGCCAATCGCGTTGCAGTCGCTACTGAACCACCCGAATTATAGCGCAAATCAAGAACTAAATGTGTAATATTTTGCGATTGTAATGAGCCAAAAGCAGCGTTCAACTGATTCTCATAATTGGAGAAAAATCCGTTGTACATGAGGTATCCAATTTTTTTGTTTCCTTCTACAAATACTTGTGTCGAGTAGACCGGATTTTCGGCAAGCTGCGTTCGAGTCAACGTAACCGATTGTCCGTTAGGTGTAATATTTCCGTTGTCGTAATCCGCTAAATTCAACGTGTAGGTAGTTGCCGAAAGTAAGGATTGGTAATTGCTTTCTGTCAATTGCGTTCCGTTTATACCGTAAAATATGAGTCCGCGTTGCAAATTTTGCGCCGCCGCACTCGAGTTGGGCAACACATAACGCACCCATCCAAAAATATCGGTGGAACTTCCTTGTTTGTAGCGCAAACCATAATCGAGTCCATTGTTGAGTGTATTTCCCGAAAGCAGTCCTTCCAATACATCGTAATCGCTATAAATTACACTAAACCGATCGATGGAAGCGTCCACGCGCAAGCTGTTAAAAAGCACAGTCGGATTGGAATAACCCGATAAAAAATCGTTGAGCGCCGATTGGTTGGCAAATCGGTCGTCGGATAAATTTGGAACATCACTTTGCCATAAATAGTATTGATTCATGCCTTTCCACACAAAATCATTGATTTCTAATTCGGCCGGAACTGCTAAATCGTCTTTTTCACAACTCGTGACTATAAGAACTAACGAGAAAAGTAGCACTAACTTTTTCATGGTGTTTTTATTTCAAATTTACGTTTTTTTTTATTCGATGGATTAGATAGCTAAAATATATTCGTAGCGTACGCCTAATTTGTATGTCTTTTTGAAGCTTTTCCAGCTCTGCGCTGCAAGTCCTCAGCCTAAAAAGTGTTTTTGTACGGCTGCTTCAAGCTTCTGTTGGTCGCTTTCATCAGCCAACAACAACTACTTTTTTGCCTTGTGGGCTTTTCGCTGCGATCTGGGCTAGGGCAGATGACTACTGAGGCTATTGAGATTTTTAAAAGAAATGAATCAATTAAAAGGAAATATAAAAACCGCAAAGTCGGGAGACATTTGCGGAGCTTGGTTTTAAAAGAAATACTTCTGCAGTAATGGCGAAGCAAACAAGTTCATGAGAATCTGACTCAAGCGAAGCGAACAGGCGAAGCAAACAAGTTCATGAGAATCTGACTCGAGCGAAGCGAACAGGCGAAGCAAACAAGTTCAGATTAAAAAAAATAATTACATTTACTGTAACAAAACAAAAGCTGTCTCGTCTTCACTATATAACCAACCAGTACAATGAACCAAAACGAGTTTATCACCATCATCAATCCGTTTAAGGATAAAGTGTTTCGAATGGCTAAGCGATTGCTCGTTAGTCGGGAAGAAGCAGAAGATGCGACTCAGGAAGTTTTGGTAAAATTGTGGAATAAAAACGAAAGTTTGGGTGAGTTAAAAAGTGTCGAAGCCATGGCGATGACGATGACCAAGAATTATTGTTTGGATCAATTGAAATCGAAACGAGCTTCGAATTTGACGATAGTTCATAACAATTTTGTTTCGAATGACGCAAGTTTACAACGGAAGATTGAAGATGTGGATAGTTTAAGTTGGGTGGAAAAAATAATAAACGATTTACCCGAACAACAAAAACTAATAGTTCAAATGCGTGACATCGAAGAAATGGAATTTGAAGAAATAGGCAAAATACTAGAAATGAATGAAACGGCAGTGCGAGTTGCCCTTTCAAGAGCGAGAAAAACGATACGAGAAGTAATGACACAAACGCACAATTATGGAATCAACTAGAATAGAACAATTACTAGATAAGTACTTTGAAGGACAAACCAGTACTGCCGAAGAAAAAGAATTGAAAAACTATTTTTCTTCCTCTGATGTTGCGCAGCATTTAGAGCAGTACGTACCCGTTTTTGGATATTTTACCCAAGCAAAAGAGCAGCAATTTACCCAAACCATTCCACTACACACTAAAAAACAATTTAACGTTCTGTGGATATCGGTGGCAGCCAGTGTGGTTCTGTTGTTAGGTATTATGACCTTTAGATTTTTAGAAACACCACAAACCACTAGTGACGAATACGGTTCGTATGACAGTCCGGAGTTGGCCATGGCCGAAACACAAAAGGCTTTGGATTTGGTTTCAGAAAAATTAAATGTTGGCATAGAAAGTGTAAGTTACATCAACGAGTACCAAATTGCAAAAGACCGAGTTTTTAAATAAATAGTAACCAAAAACCATCTGATTAAGGCAGAAATGTCTGAAAAAAATCAGAAGAATCTGAAACAAGTTCAGATTAAATATAAATAGAAATCATGAGAAAATTAATTTTAGTTATCGCATTCGTTTTAGTTTCAAACACCTTTTTTGCGCAATCACCCTTTGATAAATTCGACAATCAAGATGATGTGACCGCCATTATTGTAACCAAAAAAATGTTTACAATGATCAGTAAAATGGATGTAAAAGACAAGGATACCCAACAATATGTAAACTTGATCAAAAAGTTAGAAAACCTAAAAGTATTTGTGACGGGTAATTCTAAAAAAGCGGCCGACATGAAAGTTACGGCAGATAAATACCTTAAAACTTCAGGTTTAGAAGAATTGATGCGCATCACCGAAAAAGGTAAAAACGTAAAAATTTATGTAAAATCGGGTGCAACAGATTCACAAGTAAAAGAATTACTGATGTTCATCGAAGGTTCAGGCAAAGAAGAAACCGTATTAATGTCGCTTACGGGTAATTTTGATTTAGACGAATTATCGGCCTTGACTGACAAAATGAATTTACCAGGCGGAGCCGAATTGGAGAAAGCCGGTAAAGGAAAAAAATAAATCATCAATCACAGAAGGGCAGCAACAAGAAATTGAAGTTGCCCTTGTTATAATCATCCCATCATGAAAACTATAGTGTACATTGCCATTGCCGTGAGTTTGCTTTTGGCCAGTTGCAACAGTAAACCTACTTTGCAGAAGTTTTTTGTAGAAAATTCAGAGAAGAAAAATTTTATTGCCTTGGATGTTTCTGCCAATATTTTAAATGTGGCTTCCGAGCAACTCACAGCCGAGCAAAAAGAAGCCTTAGATGCATTTGATAATGTAAACATCATCGCTTTTAAAGCCGATGGAACGAATCAGAAAGAATATCAGTTTGAAAAAGACAAATTAAACGCAATACTTAAAGACGAAGCGTACCAGCAATTGATTAAAGTAGGTTCGGGTAGCGAAGGCGCATCGATTAGTTTTGTGGGAACCGAGGACAAAATTGAAGAATTCATCGTGTATGCGAATAAGAAGGAAACCGGATTTGCGGTGATTCGCGTTACGGGCGATGCGATGAATCCGAATCACATCATGACGATGTTGTCGGTGCTTCAAAAATCAAACATCGATATGGAGCAACTCAAACCGTTGCAAGCATTGATGCAGTAAAAGAATGTTGAGGTTAGTTTATATAAAAATCCCGTTGGCTGATGCGAACGGGATTTTTTTTATTTTTTAAAGTATTTGAACGGTACGAATAACATTCCGAAGCATTCGCCATCGCCTTTTCCGATGTGTTTATGGTGCATTTTGTGTGCTCTGCGAACACCTTTTGCGTAAATATTATCAGCGTTTCTAAAGAGTTTAAAACGCTGGTGAATAAAAATGTCGTGCACGATGAAATACGCTAATCCGTAAGCAAATATTCCGAGTCCGATTGAAATTCCGATTTCTAAAATTCCCTTTTGCCATAATAAAAAACAACCAATGCTCACTACGGCATAAAAAATGAAAAAAGCATCGTTTCGCTCAAACCATGAGTCGTGGTCTTTTTTATGATGATCGGCGTGCAATACCCATAAAAATCCGTGCATCACATATTTATGGGTAAACCATGCCATAAACTCCATGATGCAAAAGGTGAGGAGAAAAACTAAAATATGAATCCACATAACATTTGTCTTTAATAATTTAAACTTCGTACTTCTTATATTATATTCAATCTATAATTCACGTAACATCTTGCTAACAATCCTATTTTTTGATAATCAGAAACCCGTACACGTGTGTTTTTGATTTCTACCGATGGCGTTTTTTTTAATTTGGTCAGTAACTTTTTATAATAAATATAAGCAGTGTATACTCCGAATTTAGCTTCGATTGGCAACTGAACAATTCCTTTATAACCTGCGTCAAAATCGGCTTCAATTTCCTTAATGATTTCGTTTTTCGATTGTTCGTCGAGTTGCGATAAATCGGTGTTTGGGAAATACGTTCGATTTAAATCTTCGTAATCGGCTTTTAAATCGCGCAGGAAATTTACTTTTTGGAAAGCAGAACCCAAGCGCATGGCCGACTGTTCTAATTGGTCGTATTTCTCTTGATCGCCGTTTACAAAAACTTTCAGACACATCAGACCCACTACATCGGCAGAGCCATAAATGTATTCGTTGTACTCGGCAAAAGTTGCGTACTTATTTTTGACCAAATCCATTTTCATGCTTTTCATGAACGCCTGAATCAGTTCAACTGGAATCTGATAATTATGAACAGTATGTTGAAACGAATTTAGAACTGGGTTTAAACTGATTTTGTTTTGTAACGCCAATTTCAAATCGTTTTCAAACAATTCAAATAAGTCTTCTTTGTTGTAATCGTGAAACGAATCTACAATTTCATCTGCAAAACGAACAAACCCGTAGATGTTATAAATATCTTGTCGGATGCTTGGCGAGAGCATTTTTACAGCAGTTGAAAATGAAGTACTGTACGACTTGGTGACATTTTTACTGCATTCAAACGATACGGTATCAAAAAGTGATTTCATAGGATAGTAACTTTATATTCTAGCTGTATTTACGAATTAAATCGGCCACGAGTTTCCCCGAAATTAATGCGGGTGGAACACCTGGTCCGGGAACAGTCAACTGACCAGTAAAGTATAAATTTTTTACTTTTTTACTTTTTAATTTTGGTCTTAGAAATGCGGTTTGTAACAATGTATTAGCCATTCCATATGCATTTCCTTTATAAGAATTATAATCCTCTTTGAAGTCATTTACACAAAACGAGTCCTTAAAGATAATATTATTTTTAAGACTTTGATTTGTCAGTTGCTCTAAACGAGTGATTATTTTTTCAAAATACAATTCTCTGATTTCTTCATTGTCTTCCAAATTAGGTGCAATGGGAACTAAAAAAAAGGCGTTTTCACAATTTTCAGGCGCTGTGTGTTGGTTTGTAATTGAGGTAAAATTTGCATAAAAAAGTGGTTCTTCAGGCCATTGCGGTGCATCGTATATGTCTTCAGCATGTTTTTCAAAATCAGTATCAAAAAATAGATTGTGATGGCACACATTAATTAATTTTTTATTGAAACCAACATAAAAGAGCAAAGACGAAGGAGCAAATACTTTTTTATCCCAATACGACTCAGAATATTGTCTATATTGTTCAGGTAAAAGTGTTTCTGTATGATGGTAATCGGCTCCGGAAAGAATAATATCAGCTTGAATTAATTCTCCATTTATTTTTAGTGCACTTGCGCTATTATTGGTAACAATGATTTCTTCAACTGAAGCATTTGTTTCAAAATGAACTCCAAGTTCTTGACCTAATGTTATCATGGCTTGAATTACATCAAAGAAACCATTTTTAGGTTGCCATGTTCCAAGACCGAAGTCGGCATAATTCATAAAATTATAGAACGATGGAGTTTCGGAAGGTTTTGCACCTAAAAACAAGACCGGAAATTCTAGTATTTGCTGCAATTTTCTACTTTTAATTTTTTTTCTAACATCTCTTTTAATATTGGAAAAAAATTGATCGAGTTTCAATACAGTTTGAGGTGTTATAAGTTCCAGTATTGATTCTCCTGGTCTGTACACTAAATCTTTTATTGCAATTTGATAATTACTTTTTGCTTCGTTAATAAAGGCGCGAAGTTTTGCTCCACTTCCTGTTTCAATTTTTTCAAAATCAGCTAGTATCGTTTCCAAATCATCCGAAACATCAAACGAATCATCTTCGCCAAAAAACACTCGGTAGCCTGGCGATAGTTTATCCAATTGATAATAATCACTTGGCTTTTTATTAAAATCGGCGAAAAAACTTTCAAATACATCGGGCATCCAATACCAAGATGGTCCCATGTCAAATACGAATCCTTCTTTTTTCAATTGTCGTGCACGTCCACCTAAACTACTATTTTTTTCGTATACAGTAACATCATGACCTTGTTGAGCCAAATAACAACTTGCTGCGAGTGCAGAAAATCCGGAACCAATTATTTTTATTTTCTTTCCCATATTGTTTAACAAAAATAATAAAAAGTTAAACAAAAAAAAGCATTTAAGATAACTTTATAACTTTTCGGAGAATCGTTCAATTGAATTAAAAATTTGGATATTTGGGGTGGTATTTTTTTCATGGATGAATTCGGTCATTCTACCTAAGAGCCATAGTTCGGTATCAGAATCGAGTATTTTAGTTGTAAATTCAGAGATATAATTATTAATTTCGGCTTTTTTGGGTTCAACAGTAGCATAGCAAACATATACTAATGAATCAAAATATTTTTTAACATCCAACAAACTTTCTATCGGAACACTTTCGCCTAAATATATGGTTTTGTAACCATTCATGAGAATTTCATAATTCAAATACATTAGACCTAACTCATGAATTTCATTGGACGGTAAATATAGCACAAAGATTTTGTCAAAACGAGTTGGCTCCTTGATTTGTAGACTCTCCGTATTGATTAATATCTTTTGTTTAATTAAATAGGTGATAAAATGCTCGTGTGCAGGTGTGATGGTTTCGGCTTGCCATAAAAACCCAATTTCGGTGATTAATGGTATAAAGACTTCAAAAAACACTTCTCTGAATGATTTTTGAGACAAGAGATGATCATAGGTTCTAAAGAATAAGCCTTGATCAAAATTCATCATGGCCAATTTGAATGCACTTATTGCATGATTTTTGGCGCTTTTTTCGGAGATGATTTCTCTTACAAGAGAGTTGACTTTATCATTATCTAATTTGGATATTTTAGAAATTTTATATCCGTAATCATGTAAAAGAGTAATGTTCAGTAACTTTTGAAGTGCTGATAAATCATACAATCGAATATTGGTTTCGGTACGCATGGGTTGAAGCACGTCGTAGCGTTTTTCCCATATTCTGATGGTGTGCGCTTTGATTCCAGATAAGTTTTCTAGATCTTTTATACTGAATGAGCTTTTAATATTGTTCATAGTATTTATAAAAAAGTTAAACAAAAGTAATGAATTATATCCAATTGATGCTTTTGTTTTGAATTTATTTGTAATAATATGATTTTGGTCTAAGAAAAAAGCTAATTGGTAGAATGATGTGGAAGGAAAGGGTACACTCAAAAAATAAGTCATGCACTACTATACTTTTTGGGAGTTTCTTAATGATTAAGCGGCTTAACTATTCCAGTGGTTCATTTGCGAAGAGTTTTTCTTTGATTTTTAAATAGTAAAATAAAACATATAATTTTAGACTATTGCTTCCAAACCATCAATATAATCATCTAATCCTAGGCGGTTTATGAAATCGTTCGAGAACATTTTGGCCATATCTGGACGTAATAATCGACTGCGTTGTTTGATCCACTCTTCTTTTTTTTCAGGATACATAATGTCTATAAGCGAGGGATAATTCCAATCGGCATTTTTTCCCCAATGTAAGGTAAAGTCAATTCCTGCTTCATCAAAGGCTTTGATGATTTTATTTTGAACGAGTAATTGATTTTCTGCTGGTATCCATTGTATGCCATCCATATGAATAACGGCAGTGACTGGAAATTTATGAAAACCAAGTGTGGCTTTAGTTTGGCGAACCAATTTGATGGCACTTAGTCCCGGTGCTCTGTTTGTGTCAAAAATTTCCAACCATATTTCCATAGCCCGATGCAATTCATTTTGATTTACGCCTAAAGCCCATGAAAATCCAGGTTGTTGAAAAGTAACCGAACGAAAGATGTCACCTAATGTGCCTATCATAGGAGCTGTGTCTTTTTTTGGATTAGGCATAGCATCACCTTGAATGAGTCTAGTCAGTAGTTTTGTGACTTTCATTTCACTTTTTTCAAGTGCCCATCGCATGAGATGGAATAGGTCGGGATGTAATTGTGTTGCTATTTCAACTTCTGGATATATCGTTTGTTGAAATGGAATTTTGTACACTACCTCGGCCACGCAATCTTTAGTGTATTGATTGATGTACGTTTTAAAATGATACGGACGAATTGGTTTATTATCTGAATCAATTTCTTCTTCTATTTTAAAATCAGCGTTTTCAAAATCAAGAGTTTGTGATAGTAGAAGTGCGTCATCATATTCTATTTGTCTAACATAGCGTTTTAGAGAGTACAGATCTTCTACTTCTAAAACCACTCCGACAATAAACCCGAATGAACCCAATCCTACTAGAGCTGCATTAAAAAGGGCATCATCTCGAATGATACGACTGTTGAGAATTTGAGCAAAATCATCATTAAGAGTTGGCTCTGATGCTCGTTCTAAGTATACTCTATCTTCATTTTGTGGTCCGATGATCAGATGCATTCCCTTTATATAATCGGAAAAACATTGGTAATCAAAAGCTCCGCCATGCACTCCGGTTGATACTGCGCCCACAATGGTTTGTCCGTTACTTCCTCCACTTACTTTTAGTGATTTACCCCGATCTTCTAGATAGGAAGTGAGTTGGTTAACCGTTGTGCCACATTGCGTAAAAACAAGGTTGCTGTGTAAAACTTTGCTCTCTTGATGCATGTTGCCTTTGATAATAGCAAGCCGCATGTCCATATCGGTGTTTTCCAGAATCCACCCACGATTGAATGCGATGTCGTTGAGTGACCACAAGGACCCAATTCCGCGGAATCGTTCACTAGCTTCCTCGCATTGTTTTAATAGCTCCTGAATTTCTAAAACACTTTTATTGTGCAACTCATACCCTTTAGTTCCCTTTTGTTTAATGATCCACAATTTTGAAATGGGAAATGGACCTGTTTGATGCCAAGTACTTAATTCGTTTATGGAAACTGGCGCAATCATAATTTTTGATTATTTAATTGAAAAAAGCTTGTACTATTCTTTGGCACAAATAATTAGAACACTGCGAAGAACTGGATTCTTTTTTTCGGAAATGAATTGAAATTCTATCGACTGGAATCCATCATCACAATTGTTACAATCATCTTGTACATCAATTTTGTATAATGGTGTTAAACTCCAAAACATATTGGCACTATCCCAATCAACTTCGGGATTATCTTTTTTACATACATATTGAATTTCAACCTCAATTTCTCTTCCTTTTCTTTTAGCGTTCACCGATTTGAGTGCAACAATTGCTATTCCTTTTTTTCCACAAGCGGGTATTTTTACTTCAATTAGTCCGGGAGTCTTAGTTAATCCAATTTTTACAACAGTATCGATCGTGTGTGAGTTATATTGGTTGAGAAGGTTCATCCACTTTGCTTTTTCATCATCGCTCATTAAAACCACAGAACTAGGAAATACTATTTTTTTCTTTTGATAGGGATTACCTAAATCGTTTAAAACATTTTGCTCGTGTTGAATGCCTGGATTACTAACGATGACTGAATATATACCCGTTCGACTGCAACTCGAAATCAATATGAGTACAAATGACCCATATACTATCAGTAGTGTTTTTTTACTGATTCTTCTTAGTATTTGTGATAAAATTTTCATTCCTATTGAATCTGTATTTGATTTCATTTTGCACTAAATTTTTAGATAAATTCTGAGATCAACCTAAAATTAAGAGGTATATCATCAATGAATAATGTTACTCTACTTCAGGAACGATTTGACAAAAAATCGACTCATTTCAGCATGCGGTGTTTCAGGATTGTTTTTGAATTGGGCGAGTAAAAAACATAAGCAACTGGATTAGTGTTGTTTATGGTGAACGTTCTACGATTAGAATTCAAATTTAAAAAAAAGAAGGATGTTAAAAAAGAGGAAAAACACCCTATTTTTAGTTTAACGCCTGCACAAAATTAAATTTTAAAAATCATCTTCAACTCCCTAAAAATAGTTGTTTTATGAGGAAGATTATTTTCTGAATAGAATAATTTTACTAGAGTCGACGTAAAGTAGGTGTAATAACACAATAAAAATACAAGTACCCAAATTGTACCCTTAAACGTTGCGAATAAATTATTGGTTTTGATGTTTGGAAAATGAAAACCCCGTGAAACATACATTTTACGGGGTTTTGCGATAATTTAAAAGTTAAGTTGTGACCACGATGGGTTCTGAATCTAAGTTGAAAAACCTTTAAAATAAAGGCTTTACGATGTTTTACCTTTTATGTACCCCAAATTTCACCCCTATCAGATTGATTCGTTTTGTGCTTGTTTGATACTATGAAAATACAAATAATATTTAATACTGCAAAGATGAATCGTATTTAATCAGGCTATTTTTTGAACCGGTTTTTATTAAGTTGGCAACTGTTATAGCTTTTTTGCAGTTCATCTTTATCTTGTAACATGCAACACACAACCTTCTTCAACCGGTAGGTCGGTGTATTTAGAAAATTCTTCAACAGAAACATATTGATGATCTTCTTTGTTCAGATGTTTTTAATCTTAATTAAATACAACTGTGCTTGGGTATATTCTTTTCCCATGATGCGTTGAACGTCTTTTGGATACATACACACTCTTGTGATATTTATTCCATTTCAACTTTAATACTTTAACTATGTACTTCCTTAATGCTAACTGAATCTAACATAGTAAATGTATATTAAAACATACAAATATACTAAAAAGTTGATTTTAAGTAAATAAACCCTTTGCGCGGGTAGGTTTTTTTTTTCAAGAGGTATCAGGCTTGTATACTAAAGTACTCGAAAAAGCATCGGAAGTATTAGATTCCAATGCTTTTTAGAAAAAAAATCAGAGCTTATTTTTCACTCCAACTTACGCAGATCTTAATTTTTAGATGTTCATCCCATTGCCATTCTACACACACTTCTACTTTACCCTCGCCACCTGCTCTAGTAAGTTGTTCGTCACCATAAGCCTTGAAATAATCTACACCATCTTCGCTTTTTATTCTTTTTGCGAGTTTTTCATTAGTGTCTTTGCTTAGGATGTACATCCTATCATCAGATAAAGATACATTACCTGATTCGATCATTGCTGCAACTTGTTTTCCTGTTACTTTCTCCATTTTTATTGTATTAAAAATTATGCCTACTCTTACTTATTAGAAAACAGTATAGTTTTTCGGCTTCCACTATGTGTTCAGAACTACTTGACAATTTTTTAAATAAAAAAACTCATACTATTAAAATACTACTATTTTAGAGTCTTTTTAATCAAAAGAACCCCTTAAGAAGAAGATGTCTTTTGGATTGTCATTTTTATTTAGTCAGAATATGTTTATTATCGTGGTGAGATCTTGTTGCTAACGTAATGACGCTTTCCGTTTGCTGCTGCCGACCAAAACAAAGCTACAAAAATTTCATCGAAAGATAAAATTAAAAATATCTGAGTATTTTCCACGAAGACAAAAACTAAAAGCGCAAGCCCAGCAATTGTTGAAAACAGTAGTTAGGCACAGTTATTTACCTATTTTTTATGAAAAATATTTAGATAGTAAAGATTAAAATCATCCGAATTAGCTATTGCAATATCAATCCAACCGTCAGAATTTATATCTCCTACTGTTACACCATAAGTTTTTGAGGACCTATCCGTTAAATCGATTTTGTCAAATTTTTTTCCATCAACGTTAATAAAAACGCTGTTTGGTTTTAGGTAATTAGCGGTAACAATATCCATAAAACCATCTTTATTAAAATCAGCCAGAGCGATGCCATAGGTATCCGTGTCCATACTACCAAAAAGTAGTGTTTGGTTGAAGGTGAAATTTTTATCACCAAAGTAGATAATATTGGAATTATTTAGATTACCAGTGACAATATCCAAAATTCCATCATTGTTCATATCAGCTATTGCTACGGAGCGTGTTTCAAGAGTTCCTGTGCCAAATTCAAGTTTTTTTGTAAACTGTCGATTCCCTTTGTTTATGTATATTTCATTGGGAATATTGTCCCTGTTGGCAAGAACCAAATCAGGTAGGTTATCGCCATTTAAATCTTGTATGGCAATATCAATGGTAGAGTTCTTATCGGTTAGCAATTTTACACAATCAAAATTCAGTTTGCCATTATTATAGCAAATCATATTCTGTTGCCCTCTATTGGTTATAATGAAATCGATAAATCCATTATTGTCTAGATCTCCCAATGCTACATTTCGGGCATGAGAAACTTCTGCCACTTCTGAATGAAATTTGAAGCTTCCTAAGCCATCGTTTGTGTAAATTTTATGAGGTGCACTATCGTTTATTTCGACAATGTCTAAATCGCCGTCATTATCTAGGTCCACTAATTCAGCAGCATAGCTGGTTGAACTTAAATTATCTAATGCAATCATCGAATTAAAGCTTCTGCCAGAATTGTAGAAGACATAATTTGTTTCAGGCCAATGTCTTCCATTAGCAACAACAGCGTCAATCTTTCCATCTTTGTTAATGTCTCCCAAACTAATTGATGCACTTCTGTGCTTTGTAGCTCCAAAACTAAATCTTGGTTCGTCAGTGCCCATGTCGTTTATCGAATGAAAACCACGTTCTTGAGCAAATGATACGATAGAAATTAAAAGTACTTGGAGATAAATTAGATTTTTCATAACTATAATTGTGTCTAACGGTTCCTTGCTTGCCGTCAGTTGCTGCTACCGGCACTGACCAAAACAAATATATGAGTTTCTTAGAAAGATATAATTGAAAACATCTGAGTATTTTCCACGAAGACAAAAACGCAAGGGCAAGCCCAGCAATAGCGCAAAACCGAGGTTGGCAGAAGCCATTTCATTTTACTTTAATTATTTTTTTTGTTTCAGTACCTTTTTCTGTTATTATTTTTATTAAGTAAAGACCATTATTAAAAGAACTCAAATCTATAGTATTATTACTATTCAATACTTTATTTGAATAAATCAATTTCCCATTAATATCAATAATTTCAATATTTAAAATATTGTCATTTTTAAAATTACTTATAAAAATTGAACCAGATGTTGGGTTGGGATAAACTATCATACTTTTTTCTTCATTTACATATTCTTCTGAACTTAATGTAGAGCAATCTATTATTTTATAAATTAACTTTTGCGTAGTAGTATTATCTCCTAATTGACCTTGATCGTTAATTCCTGTTCCTAAAATTGAATTATTTAATTTAATTCCGAAAGAATGATAGTAACCAGCTGAAATATCCAACCAGTCTAATCCAAGATCAACTAAAGTAGGAACTATTTTTTCTTGTGTAGAATTGTCACCTAATTGGCCATAACTATTGTCTCCAAAAGAATAAAGTTGATAAGAATTATTTATGGCTAAAGAATGAAGCGCACCAGCTGAAATTTTTTGATAATTAAATCCAATAGCTTGAGTTGGTGTTAATTTGTCATCTGTGGAATTAATGCCTAATTGTCCATATGTGTTTGAACCAAAAGACCAAACAGTACCATTAGTTTGAAGCGCTAAAGAATGATAATAGCCTGTTGATATCTTACTCCAATTTGTATTACTTCCTATTTGCATAGGAATATTTTTATGTAGTAAACTATTATCTCCTAATTGTCCATGACTATTTAAGCCCCAAGCCCATAGTGTGCCATCTGATTTTATTGCTAAATTATGAGAATTCTTAGTGTTTATTTCTATCCAATTAGTTGAATTGCCTATTTGTGTTGGTAATACGACAAACACATTCGTACCATTACCAACCTGTCCATAGGAATTTTCGCCCCAAGCCCATAAAGTTCCATTTGCTTTTAATGCTAGATTATGAGCAAAACCTGCTGAAATTTTTTGCCATTCATTATCATTCCCAATTTGTGTAGGTATTTGTGCATATGGGTAGGTCAATATACCCCAAGCCCATAAAGTACCATTAGCTTTTATAGCTATAGCATGTGTTGAACCAGCAGATATTTCAACCCAGTCATTATCAATTCCAATTTGTGTTGGAATTAATTTGTTTGAATTTGAGTTGCCACTTAATTGAAAATGGATATTATCTCCCCAACCCCATAATGTACCATCATTTTTTATTGCAAGGGTAAAAAAATTACCTGCTGAAATCTTAGACCAACATTGCTGCGGAATTGGTTGACAATTTACATTTGATTCAACATTAGAGAAAGTTGAAATTAAGCTATTTCCAAGTTGTCCATATTGATTACTACCCCACATAAATAGACTTCCATCTTGTTTTATACCTGCTGCAAAACTTCCTGATTTAGATAAAGATATTTTTCCCCAATTATCAGATGAAATTATTGTAGGAATATTATATGATGTATTATTGCCTGAACCTAACGAGCCTGAATAATTTTCACCCCATCCCCAACGTGTGCCATCTGTTTTTATACCTAACGCACTTCCAATTCCTGCTTCAATTTGTATCCAATCTGCATCAGTGCCAATTTGGGTTGGAATACTTATATTAAAAATATTTCCATTGCCGAGCGAGCCATACGTTCCATTTCCCCATCCCCAAAGAGTTCCATTTGTTTTTAAAGCAAAAGCGCGACTATGACCTGCTGCAATTTTATCCCAATCATTTGTGGTTCCTATTTGTGTTGGAATATATTTGTCTATTGTAGAACCATCACCTAATTGAAAATTATCGTTTTCACCCCAAGTCCAAAGAGTTCCATTAGTCTTAAGTGCTAAAACTGAATTATTTCCTATCATTTTTATATCTCTCCAATCTGAATCAGTTCCTAATTGTGTAATATTACTTAAAATAGTACAACAATTTCCTGTACCAAAAACACCTGAAGTTCCACTACCACCCCAACCCCAAATTGTTCCATCTGTTTTTAGTCCTACATATACATCTTCGCCTCCTGTTATTGATTTCCAATTAGTGTCGTTACCTATCTTTGTAGGAGTAAGAGGATTAATTCCATTATTAAGGCCCCCGCCACTATTAAAACCATTATTAAAACCCCAAAACCAAAGAGTACCATTTGATTTTATTCCAAAAGAACAATACGGTTGAGAGCTAATATAAATCCAATCAGTATTGGTACTGATTTGTATTGGTTCATTTTTATCAATTTGTGTGCCATCGCCTAATTGTCCTAAATTGTTTAAGCCCCAAGCCCATAAAGTTCCATCTGATTTTATTGCAGTTGTGTGAAATGTACCCAAACTTACTTGATTCCAACATTGTGAAAAAGAAAAAAATGAAAAAAGGAAAAAAAGAATTGATAAAATGTATTTCATAAATAAGTTTTGATCCTTGGTTATTTTTGTTATGGTTTCAGCCAACGTTCGCCCGCTTGCATTGAGTTGTTGCTGCCGGCGCTGACCAAAACAAATCTACAAAATTAATTTGAACGATATAATTCCAAATATCTTATTATTTTCTACGTAGAAAAAAACAAACCCAAGCTCGGCGATAAGTTAAAACGAGGTTATACACTGTGCATTTTCACTTTTTTAATAGTTTTAATTAGTACAACTATTTCGAAAATGATTAAGCAAAAAGTAATGAATGTGGTCAACCAAAATGCATATTCAGCTTCATATGCCTTGAGATGAGAATCTGATGGATTACCTTGATGACCAATATTTGGATTGTAAAAATAGTTAGCAAAATAAATTAAAGCAGTAATGCATAGCAGGTTTACTACTAAAAAAATTGAGTTTGCTACTAAATTCGTAAAGCTTTTTGATACGATCCTGTACATGTACAATAACAGAAATGATGCTAAAGTTATTAAGATAAAACCTTTCCAAAGTTCCATAAAAATGTGAATAGAAGGGAAAAATATGTAGGATGAATTGAAGTCAAAAAATAAAGCTATGCACGTTATACTAAATACTATTGGACTAATAAACCAAATTACTTCCTTTACATATTTATTCATGTTTCTTGAGATTTTGTTTTTATTGTATATTGTACATCACAGACTTTGCGCAGTTGGGATAGTAAGCACACAATACTAATCCGCGCTAAAGTGGAAATATACAGACTCTGTTTACTCTGAAAAACCAATCCTATCAATACGCCAGCCGTTGTCGGTGTATAGGCGATAGGTGGGTGTATTATTAATGGAAAGTTCGTCTACGGCATCGGCTTCGTACGAGAATCCGGTTAGTTTGTTCGCTACTAGTTTTCCGTTTTTGTTGTAGATGGTTTCGTAAAACTTCAATGCATGCACCTCGAAAAAATAGCCATGCGCATGCCATAGCTCATCGCGGTAGGTGAGGTAGCAGGGTATTGTTGTTTTTCCGAAATATTGTTGGTCGCGCCAAAGTTCTTTAAATTTTGCGTCATAACAGACCATAACGTGTTTGACTTTTATGCTGTCCTGCTTGCTTTTGTCGATGTATTTATACAGCACACCAAATTGTGTTCCGTTGGATAGCACACTCATGGGATACATGTTTTCCTCGCATTTTTTAAGCATTTTGGTTTGTTTACTTTTTCGATTGTAGGTGAAGATGTATCCGAGTTTTTTTACATCGTCATCGTTCTTATTTTCGTCTGTGATTGCTCCGATGCCACACAGTAAAAAATCGTCTCCTTGCTGCGCTATGCTATGCAACCACTGTAGGTACAACGAACCGCCTTCGACAGTGGTCCCGATATTTTGTTTATCGTCGGTACATGAAAAATCGGCGTTGAATTCGTATATCGGTGTTCTATAATGGGCACGATCGTTTTCTTGCCAAAAATTGCGCGTGACCAAGCACCACCCTTGCGGTGTAGCATACGCTTTCATCTTTCCAATATCGCTGACCCCAAGATTTTTGTATACGGTATCTTTTAGAATGTTGAGGTTGTGGTCTAGTTCTACGACCCACAATTTGCGTGTATAGTGTTCGAATGTTTTATAGCCAAATGCCAAAATGCGTTGATCATTTGTTTTTAGAATTTCCACTAAGCGGTCTTCGTAGAAAATGATTGGTGTATTTTTTTGTAGAAATTTTTCTTTATACCGACCGGTTCTGCCGATGTGTTTTACCACCACCATTTTCCCTAAGGGAGAGATTTTAGCTAGGGTAGTGGGATGATCAATGGAATCGGTTTTGGTAAAATTTTGTCCCACCACAAGTAGCGTGCCGTTGTCGTCTAGGGCAACTGCCGCTTTGAGCCGGGCGGCATTGTCGGGAAACCATTTTTGACTCCAAATAAGACGTTCTTCTTTCTTTTCTTTTGTAGCCGTTTTGCAGCTCACCAAAATAACCTGCATAATTAGAAGCCACAAGGCGATGTAATGGAATGGTACTTTCATAGTAGTAGATGAGAATATATTTATAAAAGGGACTACAAGACGTGTAGTGCGATTTTTTTGAAACTCAGATTATAATTGTCAGTGGTAACCTCCTCCAACTTGTAATCTGTTGATGCTTCGAACACTGGCCAAAACAAATCTACTGAATTAATTTGAAAGATAAAGTTGAAACTTTCTGTCTATTTGCCAACAAATAGAAATGCAAGCACAGTTCTTGCAAAAGTGGGGGACTTTGCGCAGAAGGTTTGTAAAGGTGCTCAATTATTTTGAATCATGAACAACAAAATATTCTATACTTAATTTTATGGCTTCAACAATTTCATGCCAAGCTAAATCTTCGTTTGCATAGGTGTTAATTGGTTTGCCATCTTTTGGTAATGCTTGGATAGACCCAAATTCTAAATCTTTCCAAGAGCAATATTTTGCTATTATTGGAATACATATTTTAGTTTTTTTGTTATGAGAATCCAAAACTTTTTTAAACTCTTTGGTATAGCAAAATTCAGAAGCAATGTAGTCATTACTTAAAATCATTAAAACAAGTTCAGATTCTTCTAATTTGTTAAAAAGTTCCGATTCCCACGATTGACCAGCTATTAATTGTCTATCTTCCCAAATCGATATTTTCTTATTCCTTTTTAGAGCATGTAAAGCCTTGTTTAAGCCATCTTTAAAATTCTCATCCGTGTGAGCATATGAAATAAACACTTTTACAACTTTATTTTGTTTCTTTTTTAGCTCGTCTTTCATTTGATTTATTTTACCAGTATCCAAGCTGGGGATTTGTTGGATTTCATTTAAAAATAGAATTGCTTTATCAAGGTAATCTCGTTTATTATCTTTTAAAAAAGTCGTTTCAAATACATGTAGTACATCATTTAAATTAGTATCATCTTTAGTAATGTCCCATTCATTTGAAAAATTAATGATTTTGTTAATTACACCTTTTAATTCACTTTTTTTAAAATTTGGAATATTTACTTTATCAAACGCATCATTATATTGTATTACATAGTGATTCATTAATTTTTCAACTTCTTCCTTAATACCATAACTATCATACAAATTAAGAATTCTTTTAACTTTTTGGTCATTATCTAAGCCATAATCATGATAAGTGGACAAAAATGTATTTTTGTCACTAGCACTTGTACACAACTCTAAAAATTTAAAATAGAGAGCACTTTTTTTGCCTTGTATAATATCACGTCCTTTTTGCCTTGCGGTTAAGCCCGAATCATCATAGCAGTCTAGAACATCATCTTTAAGTTGATATGCCAAACCTAATGCTACACCACATTCATAGAATAACTCTGACTCTTCACTAGTTGCTCCACCAGCAAGAGCTCCGATTTTCATACTTGCACCCACAAACACAGCTGTTTTTAATTCAATCATAATTAAAAACTCGTTAAGTGAAATGTCTTTACGATATTCAAAGTCCATATCGAGTTGTTGACCTTTACATATATCTTCAGCAATTTGTGTGAAACTTGAAAGAATACTTTTTGAATTGAGATACTCTATTTTTGTAATTTCTTTATAGGCTAGTATTACCATGGTGTCTCCCGCCAGAATTCCGGTTTGAATATCCCATTTTTCGTGGACTGTCTCTAATCCACGTCTTATAGGAGCATCATCCATTATGTCATCATGTACTAGGGTTGAATTATGAAAAATTTCGATTGCACAAGCTAATGGAAGTGAATTTTCAATAGTGTGACAGTATAATTGATATGAATGCATTAATAGTATGGGACGAATTCGCTTGTTGCTCATACCCAGCACATACTTTATGGGATTATATAAAGTATCTAAGTCATAATCAATGAAACTATAGTTAGTAATATATTCATTAATCATTTTGGACAACTCGTTTGTATTGTAGATCTTGTTTGTCATTTATCAGTTTTTTAGCATTTTTTCCAACGTTCCCCGACTTTCAATCTGAGCCTGCCGGCACTGACCCAAACAAATCTACAAAATTAATCTGTACGCTAGAATTCAAAATACATGTGTATATGTTCTACCAATATAAGACACTAGCATGAGCCGATCAATAGGCGAGAACCAGTGTTAGCAGAAGCACTTCTTATTCTTTTTGGTATTCATTTAGATATTTTATAATGCTTGGGTTTCTTTTCGAATATATAATTTTGACTGTATCATTTACTTTTAAAGAATTTGCAGAAAGATTTATACTGTGTTTTCTATTTTGGTACTCAAAGTAAGCATATGGGTTTTGTTTAATATCATAATGTAATTCTTTGACACTAACGGTTTCAATAATTCCATATTTTTTTAATTGGTTATTTTCATAAATGTCCATTGAAAATATAAAAGCTGCAATCGTTAAAAACAAAGTTGGGAAAGCAATAAAACTCATTGTGTTTTTCAATTTAGTTGCTTTATTCATTCCTATTTCAGAACTATAAAATTGATTTATTAATAGCCCAAAAGGAGATATAAAATTGAATTTATCAGGTTTTAAAGTTAATATTCTGCTTAACATTACGCTATTGAATAATATTCCAATCCAACAAATTCCAACTGAAGCCAAAAGGATTAATGTGAATTTATTAAAACCTGAAAGAATCAAAGAATCTGTCCACCAAAATCTAAAAGCCAATAAAACACCTATTGAATTTAAGATTAAATAGATTACTACATATTTTGCTTTGATTTTTGAATTCATATTTTGTTGCGTTTTTCCAGTGTTTCTGCTAACGTCCACGGCTTGCATTTAGTTGCTGCTACCGGTACTGACGAAAACAAATCTACAAATTTTCAGCAAAAGATAAAATTGAAAATATCCGAGTATTTTCCGCGAAGACAAAAACGCAAGCGCAAGCCCAGCAATAGGCGAAAACCGAGGTTAGCGGTAGGCTTTACTTTTAATTAGCAACTTTTAATATCCACAACCAAGCATCTCCAATTTCATGATCTTGTACGATTTTAGTAAATTCAAAATCGTTATTCTGTAAAATTTTTGTTGAAGCATTATTTTCAGGTGCTGTTGTAGCTGTTATTATTATCGAAGAGTCAAATTGTTGAGAAATTAAGATAAGTTCTTTACATGAAAATGTTGCGATTCCTTGTCTTTCGTATTCTCTGAATGTCCAATATGCAATTTCAACTTTTCCGTCTTTTGGTTGTCCTTTGAAACCACAAGAACCAACAATTTCATTTTCTCTACATACAAAGTATCCAACCCATGGAAAATTGTAGCCAATAATTTTATAGTAATCATTATATACATTCAATAAAAGTTGGCAATTTTCAGAAGCATAAATCTCTTCCGATTTATCAATATTTAATTCAATTGGTTTAAGTTCCATTTTCGTCGGTTTTTGATTCAACTTTTTTTGTATACTCAAATCGTTCATAAGCTTACCGCTAACGTTCGCCCGCTTGCATTCAGTTGCTGCTGCCGGCACTGGCCAAAACAAATCTACTAAATTAATTTGAAAGATAAAATTGAAAATATCTGAGTACTTTCCACGAAGACAGAAACGCAAGCGCAAGCCCAGCAATAGCGGAAAACGGCGGTTAGCAAACGTTTTTATTCAAAATATTTTATATCTCGTTTCCAAACATAAAGTTTTTTACCATTAACTGATTTAGTTTGTTGTATCCAGTTTCTTTTGTCATCGAATAAATATTCAAAATCAACAGTAGTTGAGATTTTATTTTCAATGTATATTAGTTTAACTGGATATTCATTTTTATTATAGTAGTAGTTAATAGTTTTATTGTTGTCAGGAAATCTTGGAAAAATATTTTCCATTTTTACCATCCTGCCGATACTATCATATTCATATGTTCTGTAAGTCATTATGCTATCATTACTATCATAAAAATATTCACCAACAAGTAAATCTTTATCAAATTTTTTGATTTCTTTTCGGGTACGTCTCAATACATCATAGTCTGATGTATAAGACCTTGTATCAAATATTCTATCTTTGTCGTCGTAATTATATTCCCAACCAATTAAGTCTGTTCCTTTCTTACTTCTTTTTTGACGATTTCCAATTTTAGTTTTTATCCAAACAAAAGGTGAATGGTAAATAATTTTGATTTTTCTGTTTTTTAAATCATATTCATACTTGGTACCAGAATCTTCGCCATGTTCATTAAATTTTTTCAAGAAAATAATGTTACCAAAAGAATCATAGTAATATTTAGTTTTTCTGAATTCTTTTGGATACTCTGAATCATAATGTTTTTCTTTAATGATTTTATTCTTGTTATTGTATCTATATTTTGCAGTTTCAAAATTACCAGCAGAGTCAACACTTCTTGTGTAAATTAATTGATTTTTTTTATTGTATTTATGTTTAGCAATTGATTTTACAAATGAAAAAAGTTTTTGACTGGTAATATTTCCTTTTTTATCATAAGTGTTTTCGGTTGAATTTTCTACACTTTGATTTTTATTGTACCAAATGTTTTTGAGTATTTTGTTATCATAATCGAATTCTTTATAATAGTTAATATAATGAACCCAATAAGTGTTATACCACCAATTATTGAATCTATTTATTGTATATTTTTCATTCATAAATCCATTGTGGCCATAATCACCTTCTGTACTGAACAATTTCCTGTTCTGAATATTGTCATCTAAAAAAAGAAGTTCTTCTCTTATAGATTTTACTTTCCCATAAATTGTATCCTTTGGTTGAGAAAATGAAATATTATATAGAAGAACAAAAGTAAGAATATTGAGTATTTTTGTTTTCATAGGCATATAAAAATAGATTTCGATTTTACTCAACTAAAATGTTTGATAACGTTTGCCCGCTTGCATTCAGTTGCTGCTGCCGGCACTGGCCAAAACAAATCTACTAAATTAATTTGAAAGATAAAATTGAAAATATCTGAGTACTTTCCACGAAGACAGAAACGCAAGCGCAAGCCCAGCAATAGCGCAAAAAGGCGGTTAGCAAACGGAATTTAGTCAGTTAATGTCAATTCAATCATTGTTGCCTTAAAAAGATTAAGCATTTTATTTTTAATGTCTTTTTCAAAATCAATATTTTCTATCCATTTACCTTTATAATAAAAGTATGTTTTTTGAGATTTGTTATTTAAGTCTAATCCTAAAACTAATGAAGTGTTTTTAAATTCAACAGAATTAACATTTTTTATATTTTCTATTGCTACAAAAAGTCCATTTTCGGGGAACAAAATATTTAATTTGCTCACATCTATTTCTGTTTTGTTAATTCCCTTTTCGGCAGTTGCAATAATATTTTCTGATGTCAAATATTCAAAAGGTTTTCCATCTTTATCCACAGAATATATTCGAATATTAAAGTTTGCTTTGCTATTAATACCAGTTATTAAACTAATCTTTTTTAAGAACTTCAATTCAGCAAATTTTTCATCGTAGGGAAAATATTTTGCAACAATCCAAGGATAATTTAAGTTAGTTCCAAAATACAGGTCTTCTTGCTCATTTTGAATTTCATCAATTATTATTTGGTTCGTATTTTTTCTTTGAAAAACAGTTACATCATCAAGTTTGAAAATAATTGGCTTTAGGAAAATTGTGTCTTTTATTTCTGAAGCTAATACTCTTTTGGATTGATATCCAACATGACTAATTACAACTTTATCATTTTCAGATTTTATATTTAAAGAAAAAAATCCTTTCTCATTACTGAAAGTTCCAATAACCTCATTTTCAATCCAGATATTAGCATAATCAATTGATTTTTTTGTGTTTTCATCTGCCAAAATAGAATTTATCTGTCCAAAGCTTAATTGAACAAATATTAAAATAAATAGGTTTACCAGATTTCGCTTTTCCATTCTGTTTGTTAACGTAATGTGGCTTTCGCTCTGCTGCTGCTGCCAGCACTGGCCAAAACAAATATAGGAATTTCTAAGAAAGAAATAATTGAAAACACCTGAGTATTTTCCACGAAGACAAAAACGCAAGCGCAAGCCCAGCAATAGCGGAAAACTGTGGTTGTGCGACGTTTAGTTTTAACGAGTAATTGTATATAATTTTTTTGCAAGTTTCACAAATTCAACGTCTTGTTTATTTTCTCGTTGTTCACTTAATGGCTTTTCTGGATTGTTAAAAAATTGAATAGATGCTAAATCAAATTTCTCAGGTCCATATTCTGGATCAGGATATTTGAAAATAGCTAAATCATATAAACAAGGACTCAATAAGACTGGGATTATTGGCCGATTTACGTTTGCAAGTAGGCTTGGCAGTTCACTTTTACGAATAAAGTCAGACGCTAAGTAATGTTTACTTATTAATAATAAAATTACTTTAGCGTTTGCGATTGAATTATTAATACCAGTTTCCCATTTTGAACCAGGCTCTAAATCTTTGTCTGACCAAGCACAAACTTGATCTTGCATACGTAATGGTTCAAGATGAGTTAAAAGACGTTTTAGATAAATTTCATCCTCATGTGCATAACTGACAAAAACAGGAGAGCGTAGATTCATTTCGTATATTTTAAGTTAGTAAATTCAATTCCGATTTTGTTTAATTTTTTGTCAACCTATTTCAGGAATTGTCATTATCTTTAAATGGCGCACAACGTCCACGGCTTGCATTCAGTTGCTGCTGCGAACACTGAACAAACAAATCTACTGAATTAATTTGAAAGATAAAATTGAAAATATCTGAGTATTTTCCACGAAGACAGAAACGCAAGCGCAAGCCCAGCAATTGATGCAAACCGTCGTTGTGTGCTGTTTTAATTTGAGAATTCATCCAATCCGAAAGCGTCTTTTCTAATTTCTTCTTGCCATGTTTTTTTAAATACTTTTTTCAGGTGTTTAAAAGTAAGTTTATTATGTTTTTTCATGTATTCAACACTGTAGTTATTAAAATTGGCAGAGTAAATTATGTTGTGTTTGATTTCAAATATGAAATCAATATTGTTAGGTTCTCTTAATTCGGGAACGAAAATAATAAATCTATTTCTTTTTGAGTTTTTGAAAAAATTGTATTTTACGTTATTAGCTTTTTTTGTGTCTGTTGCTCCAATGTAATCTACTGTTTTCCTTCTTCTAGATACATCGTCTGGTATTCTACCTTCAAGCTTAAAATTATAATCTGTAGATAATTGAACATTTATTACATTTTTATCTGCTTTTAATTGTTGTGTTTTCATGCCAATAAAGCTAAAAACCAGAGTATCACTATATTTTGCTTTTATTGAATATTCACCATTAAAATTTGTAGAGGTTCCATCATTAGAATCTTTTTTTACAATATTGGCACCTGGAAATGGAATATTTAAAGAATCTACTACAACTCCAGAAACGATTCTCTCTATTGGTTGATTGTACTTTCTATAAAATTTAAAAGAAACTAAACTCTCATCTGAAAATTTAAATCCCATTTCTCTACTCATATTAGGGGACATTCCTAAATTGTAAAAACAGATTGTATAGGAATAAATCTTGTTTGGAATTAAAAGATCAGTAGGGTATTCACAAATAAAATGGGGATCTCCAGTCCAAGCCTTCACAATGTAAATTTTTTCGTTGCCTATATATTTGAAATGCTTTATTAACCTACTATTTGTGTTGGTGATGGGTAGATTTCTTAAGTTGTTTGAAATAGAATCATAAACAAAGTTATTGAGAGTATCTTTAAAAATAATTTTTGGGTTACCATCTTCTAGTTTTTCTTGACTTTGACAAAGTAAACTAAGTAGAGAGAATATGTAAAGTAAAATAGTCTTTTTCATTTTCTTATTTGTAGATTAGTTTGTCAGTTCTTAAAATAGCACACAACGTATGCCGCTTGCATTCAGTTGCTGCTGCGAACACTGGCCAAAACAAATATAGGAATTTATTAGAAAGATAAAAGTGAAAACATCTGAGTATTTTCCACGAAGACAGAAACGCAAGCGCAAGCCCAGCAATTGATGCAAGCGGTGGTTAGCGGTAGTGCTTTAGGAGAAACTATAAACAGTATTGCTTTGAAGTTCTACGAGTTCTGCAGATTGTCCAGCATTATTTAAATTTTCCATTACTTCATCGGCAATCTTTTTTGCTTTAGCATATTTTATTTCAGGATTAAAGGTCATTTGTATTCCAGGCATTTCCCATGAATAACTAAATTCATCTTCGCCAACTTTATAATATGGATAATCATCCTTCATTATTTTCTGCCACACGATAGTGTTTGGTGTCATTATCTCATCATGATTTTCAGGTGTCAATTCAATTTCGCCTCTGATAAGAAATTCGAAGTTTTTCCCGAGCCAAAGAGATTTATCAACTTCTGTTTTTCGATTTTCAGTTTGTTGATCGATGGGTTTTTTCTTTTTGAAAAAGTTGAATATGTTCATATTTATCGAGTTTTTTTAGCATTACCGCTAACTAAAAGATATCAACAAATAATAATGTGTTTGAATCAAAAAAACAAATATAAAATTACCTATTAGATTCTAGTCGGTTACAGAGATATCTTGTGTTAAATATTGTAAATATAATTTAATTGAAGAAACAAATTAAAATAGAAAAGGTTTTAATCAACATTTAATCACTAAAGTTGACTAAATGTTGACTAAAACCTTTGTAAAACCCCTTAAATAGGCTTTAAATGTGACCACGATGGGATTCGAACCCACACGCCTTTCAGCACCACCCCCTCAAGATGGCAAGTCTACCAATTTCTCCACGTGGCCTTAATTAAAAAAAGCATTCGCAAAACGAACGCTTTTTGTGACCCGACTGGGGCTCGAACCCAGGACCCCATCATTAAAAGTGATGTGCTCTACCAACTGAGCTATCGAGTCTTTGCATTCAGTATTTTGAAAATTTCAGTCATTTTTGTGACCCGACTGGGGCTCGAACCCAGGACCCCATCATTAAAAGTGATGTGCTCTACCAACTGAGCTATCGAGTCGTTTTTCATTTCTTGAATGCGGGTGCAAATATAAGGCGTTATTATTTATTTTTCAAAGGTATTTTATTTTAAATTTACCTTTTTTTAATATTCATTCTTAATGTCTTAATTTATAAGGATTTATTAGTATGCAGAAAGTAATTTTGGTGGGTTATATGGGGAGTGGAAAGTCGGTTATTGCGAAATTGTTAGCAAGCAAAATCAATTATTTATGCTATGAATTGGATGATTTAATTAAAAAAAAAGCCAAATTAAACATTGAATCCATCTTTTCGCAAAAAGGAGAATTGTATTTCAGAAAGTTGGAACATGAAATTTTTGTAGATAAAATGAGCTCAACGGAATCTTTTGTTCTAAGCACCGGAGGTGGGACACCATGTTATTTTGGCAATCATGAGTTACTCCAGCACGATAACTGTGTTTCAATTTATCTAAAAGCATCTATTGATACGCTGCATAATCGATTAGAAAAAGAAAGAAGTAGTCGACCTTTATTGGCTCAATTGAACCCAAGCGAAATGAAAGAATTTATCGCTAAACATTTGTTTGAAAGAAGTTATTTTTATCATCAAGCCCGTCATATTCTAGATGTAGATGATAAATCCCTCGAAAAGTTAGTCGAAGAAATAAAAGCACTACTCTAAATAGGCGTACGAACTCTCATTTTCGAAAACTACTGTAACGTGTTCTTTGGAAGAAGTTGAGAGTGAAATCCCTTTGAAATCGGCTTTTACGGGATATTTTTTATGGTTTCTATCCACTAAAACAACTGTTTTAAATTTACTAATCGGAACTTCCAAGAAATGTTTTACTCCGTAAATTAACGTTGTGCCCGAATTAAGTACATCATCCACTAAAACCAATCCTTTATTTTGATACTTTTCCGGCTGAATCGAGGTTGTTACGGTTGAATTGGGGGTGTTTTTGTCCATTTTGACTTCACACAGCGTTACTTTAATAGAAGAGATCAATTCAATTTCTTTCGCGATTTTTGTTGCTAAAACATAACCATTGGAAGCAATTCCAGCCATTGTTATCGATTCTTCATCGATGAAGGTTTCATAAATTTGATAGGCTATTCTTTTAACAATATGGTTGATTTGTTCGTGGGTAAGTATAGTATTCTGACTCATCGCGTTTATTTTTTGGTAAAGATAAAAAAGAGTTCGTTTCCTTTTCGAGGTTTGATCGAATTATATGCAGTTTCCAATTTTTTCAAGTGAAAATCCTTTTCAAATAGGTCGTGGTATTCGGGTAGCGAACCACCAAAAGGCGGACCAACTTCAGTTAGTGGAAACTGAAACAACAAGCCTATTATCTTACCATTTGGTTTCAAAAGAGAACTCATTTTTTCCACATATCTCTGTCGGAGTTCCACATCCAAAGCACAAAAAAAAGTTTGCTCAATTATTAAATCGTAGTGATGCTCGACTTCAAAAAAATCACTTTGAATGAAATAGCGTTCCGATAGTTGTGGAAATCTTTGCTTGAGTTTTTCAATCGGTGTTGGCGCGTAATCTGCTACATATACATCGGTAAATCCTTTTTGAATCAGGTATTCAAATTCATGTCCGTTTCCCGCACCTGGAATAAGTATTTTTAATGAAGTATCAGCAAGTTGGTCAATGTATTCCTTCAATGGCGTGGTAATCGTGCCACAATCCCAACCAATGTCATTTTTTTCATATCGTTCTTCCCAGTATAAACTATTCAGTTTCATCATCGCTAGTAGTTTCAAATTCAAATCCTTCCAAATCTCTTCGGTCTTTTTTGGTTGGTCGGCCATCACCCGTTTTCCGATAATGTTCTTTAGAGAGTTTTAAAAGTTCTAAATGGGCAAATGATTCGGCAGGTGTTTCATCCTTTCTATAAATATCTACTAATTTGGCACCTACACGATTAAGCGGAATGTCTAAAACAGTTATGATGTAGGTAATCTGATCTTTCCTAAATGTAATTTTATCACTCGGAAAAACCTCTCTCGAAGCTTTCGCTACTTGGTTGTTTACTGTAACGTGATTCTTCTTGCAAGCCTCGGTTACCATATTCCTAGTTTTGTAATATCGGACACACCACAAGTATTTGTCTACTCTCATATTATTTTCTAAATTCAACGTTAAATAGTTTACAAAAATAAATCAATATTGTATCTTGCGGCCAAATTTTAAGACTATTATGAAAAAACTTTTTAACTTGATTTTGTTATTTAGTGCCACTTTACTGATTACTTCGTGTAACAAAGATGAAGACGAGGTAGTTCCTCTACGAGATTATGCAGAACAATATGCCACTGATATAGCAGACATCGAATCGTATTTGCAAACGCATTACATTGAAAGTGTGATAAATAATCCAGGTCAGCCTGATGATCAAAATATAACCTTTACAGCAATTCCAGATGGTGGCTCGCAAACTTCTATTTGGGATCAAACTCAATATCCACTCAGTTTTGTTTTAGTAGAGAAAGACAATATTACCTATAAACTGTACTACCTAAAAACACGTGAAGGTTCGGGTACTAATAGCAAAGCACCTTGCAATTACGATAATGTTTTAGTTGCTTATAAAGGTAATTTATTGGATGATTCTGTATTTGAAACAAACTATTTACCTCAAGATTTTTTCAATTTGAATGGAGTTATCAGAGGTTGGAGTGAAGCATTTCCTAAGTTCAAAACAGGAACTTATGTTGCAAATACAAACGGAACACTTTCGTATTTTGATTTCGGAGCAGGTGCCCTTTTTATTCCATCCGGATTGGCCTATTACAATGTTCCACGAACTAATATTCCGGCTTATTCTCCTTTAGTATTTACTGTTAAATTATTAGAAGTAGTGCGTATTGATCATGATGCAGACGGAATTTTTAGTTATTTGGAAGATGGTAACGGTGATGGTTATTTGCGATTAGATGAACCTCTTGACGATACTGATGGTGATGGAACAGTTGACTTTTTAGATATTGATGATGATGGAGATGGTTTTTTGACTATAGCTGAGCGAAAAATCGGGACTTCAAACGAATACTATGAGTTTGATGCCATTCCTACTTGCCCAGGTGGAAACGGGAAAAAAAGGCATTTGGATCCTTCTTGTCACAATTAAAAAAAAACGTTCGCAATTGCGAACGTTTTTTTTTAATAGAAGATTTGATTAATTATTTTCTCTTCACTACTTTTTCAACTGCTTCAATGATGGCTTGATTATTCAATTTGTATTTTTCCATCAATTGTTCTGGAGTTCCGCTTTCACCAAACGAATCTTGTACTGCGACAAATTCTTGTGGTTTTGGATGATTCAACGCTAATGTCCGAGCGACACTTTCTCCTAATCCACCTAAAATATTGTGTTCTTCTGCAGTAACCACACAACCCGTTTTGGCAACCGATTTTAAAATCGCCTCTTCATCCAATGGTTTAATTGTATGGATATTAATGACTTCAGCAGAAATTCCTTTTGCTTCTAATGCTTCAGCGGCAAGTAATGCTTCCCAAACCAAATGGCCTGTTGCAATAATGGTAACATCAGTTCCTTCGTTTAAAAGAATGGCTTTTCCAATTACAAACGGTTCGTCGGCAGGCATAAAATTAGGCACAACCGGACGACCAAAGCGCAAATAAACCGGACCATGATAATCGGCAATAGCTAAGGTAGCTGCTTTGGTTTGATTGTAATCGCAGGTGTTGATTACCGTCATTCCAGGTAGCATTTTCATTAATCCGATGTCTTCTAGTATTTGGTGTGTTGCACCGTCTTCGCCTAAAGTTAATCCGGCATGCGATGCACAAATTTTTACGTTTTTATCGGAATAAGCAACCGATTGACGAATCTGATCGTATACTCTTCCGGTTGAAAAATTAGCGAATGTTCCCGTAAAAGGAATTTTTCCACCAATTGTTAATCCAGCTGCAATTCCAATCATGTTGGCTTCTGCTATTCCGATTTGGAAAAATCGCTCTGGGTGATTTTTTTTGAAATCGTCAAATTTTAACGATCCAATTAAGTCGGCGCACAAGGCAACCACACTTTCATTTTTTTGTCCGAGTTCGGTCATTCCTGCGCCAAATCCCGAACGGGTATCTTTACTTCCTGTATTGGTATATTTTTTCATTATATGCTGAATTTAGTTCAGTATCTTTTTAAAATTAATAGTCTAATTCGCCTCCAACGTTATAGTTTTGTGCCAATGCATTTGCCAATTGCTCATCATTTGGCGCTTTTCCATGCCAAGCGTGCGTGTGCATCATATAATCAACACCATTACCCATTTCGGTATGCAACAACACACAAACTGGTTTTCCCTTTCCGGTTCTCGATTTGGCTTCGTTCATTCCGGCTAAAATGGCCTCGATGTTATTGCCTTCTAAAATTTCTAAAACATCCCAATCAAAGGCTTCAAATTTGGCACGTAAACTTCCCATGTTTAACACTTCATCAGTAGAACCGTCAATTTGTTTTCCGTTTAAATCCACTGTAGCAATAAGGTTGTCTACTTTTTTGGCAGAAGCATACATAATGGCTTCCCAATTTTGACCTTCTTGTAATTCGCCATCTCCGTGTAAGGAATAAATTAAGTTGCTGTCGTTGTTTAGTTTTTTGGCTTGCGCTGCACCGATTGCAACCGATAAGCCTTGACCTAACGAACCCGATGCCATACGAATTCCGGGTAAACCTTCGTGTGTCGTTGGATGACCTTGCAACCTCGAATTCAGTTTTCTGAAAGTCGCTAATTCACTTACCGGAAAATAGCCGCTTCGAGCTAAAACGCTGTAAAAAACCGGTGAGATATGACCGTTGGAAAGGAAGAAAAGATCTTCGCCTATTCCGTTCATATCAAACCCTTCTTTACGGTTTAAAATTTTGAAATAAAGTGTAACAAAGAATTCAGCACATCCTAAAGAACCTCCGGGATGACCTGAATTTACGGCATGAACCATGCGAAGAATGTCTCTTCGAACTTGGGTTGTTACGTCGTTTAGTTGTTGTGTGTTCGACATTTTTTGTAGTTAAAAATTTGATGTCGCAAAAGTAGCAGTAATTTTAAAGGTTGGCAAATGTATTCAAAACAAGTTATTAAAGGTTTTAAACAAAATAAGGGATATTTTTCAACGGCAATTTCTAATGAATTGTAATTGTGTGAGTGATAGCAGCGGCATCCTTTTGTGGAACGCAGTGGAGCAAAAGATTACCTCACTGGATTTTATTGATAGTAGTGTTCGGTCCGTTCGCTTCGCTCGGGTTCAGCGAATAGCACGACCCATCGGGTCACGCCCAAATAGTTGACAATTACATTCAAATTTGTTAAATAAAATCCTAAATGATAATGCCAAAATTCTAAATAATTTATCTTTGCCGTCCATAAACGACAAAATGAAATTCGATTTACTTCAGAAAGACCCTAATTCCAAAGCCAGAGCAGGAAAAATAACCACCGATCACGGTGTAATTGAAACACCTATTTTTATGCCCGTTGGAACCGTTGCTTCGGTAAAAGGCGTGCACCAACGTGAGTTGAAAGAAGAAATCAATCCCGATATTATTTTAGGAAATACCTATCATTTGTATTTGCGTCCGCAGACAGCCATTTTAGAACAAGCTGGCGGTTTGCATAAATTTATGAATTGGGACAGAAATATTCTAACCGATTCGGGTGGATATCAAGTGTATTCGCTTTCCGCCAATCGAAAAATTAAGGAAGAAGGCGTAAAGTTTAAATCGCACATCGACGGTTCGTACCACGTTTTTACTCCTGAAAACGTAATGGAAATTCAGCGTACGATTGGTGCTGATATTATCATGGCATTTGACGAATGTACGCCGTATCCTTGTGATTACCGTTACGCGCAACGCAGTATGCACATGACGCACCGTTGGTTGGATCGATGCATCAATCATTTGGATAAATTGCCTTTTAAATACGGATTTGAGCAAACGTTTTTTCCAATTGTTCAAGGAAGTACGTACAAAGATTTACGTCAACAATCGGCCGAATATATTGCCAATTCGGGTCAACAAGGAAATGCAATCGGCGGATTATCGGTAGGTGAACCAGCCGAAGAAATGTACGCGATGACCGAAGTAGTGTGTGAAATTCTTCCTGAAGATAAACCGCGTTATTTGATGGGTGTGGGAACTCCGATTAATATTTTGGAGAATATTGCCCTCGGAATTGATATGTTTGATTGCGTAATGCCGACACGAAATGCCCGTAACGGTATGTTGTTCACGGCACACGGAACTATCAATATTAAAAATAAAAAATGGGAAGCCGATTTTTCTCCTGTAGATGAAATGGGTCACACTTTTGTAGATACAGAATACACCAAAGCGTATTTGCGTCACCTTTTTGCCGCTAATGAATATTTAGGAAAGCAAATTGCGACGATTCATAATTTAGGATTTTATATGTGGTTGGTTCGTGAAGCTAGAAAGCATATATTAGCGGGAGATTTCCGTCAGTGGAAAGATGTAATGGTAAAACAGATGAGCCAACGATTGTAAACAGTAGAAAGTTGGAAAGTCAAAAGTCGAAAGCATTTGTTTTCAAGAACTTTAGACTTTAGACTTTAGACTTTAGACTAAAAGGATGCTAAAAATAATTGACAAATACATACTAAAACGCTATTTAACCACTTTCTCAGTGATGTTATTGATGTTTATTCCAATTGGGATAGTTATCGATGTGTCGGAAAAGGTGAATAAAATGATTGAGAACAAAGTACCGTTTAAGCAGATTGCTTTGTATTATGTAGACTTTACTATTTATTTTGCCAACATCTTATTTCCTATATTTTTATTTCTGTCCATCATTTGGTTTACTTCGAAGTTGGCCAATAATACTGAAATTATTGCCATACTGAGTTCTGGAATTTCGTTTACCCGTTTTTTGCGTCCGTATATTATTGGTGCGGTATTTGTCTCCATTTTTGCTTTATTGATGGGAATTTTTTTGGTACCCAAGGCGTCTCAAGGCTTTAAAAATTTTCGATACATGTATTTGATTGGTGGAGGAAGAAGTGAAGTTCGTGATGACAGTGATGTTTACCGTCAGATTAGTGAAAGCGAATATATTTATGCCAGTCATTTTAACACGGAATCTAAAATTGCATTTAATTTTTCACTTGAAAAATTCGATAAAGATAAATTGGTATATAAAATAAATGCAAACCAATTACAATGGAATGCAAAAGATAGTACGTATATAATGTACTATTATAAAAAAAGGAAGATTGGCGAGTTGAATGACGTTATCGAAATGGCAGACAGGAAAGACACTGTTTTTAATTTTGAGATAGAAGATTTAACTCCAGTTGTCTACATTGCAGAAACGTTGCCTTACGATGAATTAATTGATTTTATAGAAAAAGAAAAAGCCAGAGGTTCAACCAACATCAACCGCTATAAGGTCGTGTTGTATAAAAAATTCAGTATTCCGGTTGCGGCTTTTATTTTGACCATTATTGCCGTTTCGGTTTCTTCGATGAAACGACGAGGCGGAATGGGAATGAACCTAGCTATCGGAATCATTTTGGCTTTTGCTTTTGTCTTCTTGGATAAAGTATTCGGAGTGTTAGCAGAAAAATCATCAGCGCCACCTATAATAGCTGTTTGGGTTCCTAATTTTGTTTTCGGTATCTTAGCGATCTATTTACTTCGGAATGCTAAACGATAATGTAAAAAGTTATTTACACCTTCATTTGATCGTGTTCATTTGGGGATTTACCGCAATCTTAGGTCGGTTAATTACCCTAGATGCCTTGCCTTTGGTGTGGTACAGAATGCTTTTTGCGGTTGGTTTTATATTTATTTACATACGATACAAAAAAATCGGAATCAAAATTCCGCGAACCATGATACTCAAATTTTTGGTCGCCGGATTAATTATCGCCTTGCATTGGTTTACTTTTTTCAGGGCTATTAAGGTCTCAAATGTTTCGATAACCCTGGCATGCTTATCTACAGGTGCTTTTTTTACGTCGTTGATTGAACCTATATTCTTTGGAAAGAAAATAGTGTGGTACGAAATTTTCTTCGGAGTTTTGGTGGTACTCGGACTCACCATCATCTTCAATGTCGAAAGTAACTACATCGAAGGCATACTTTTGGCTTTATTGTCGGCATTTTTATCTGCATCTTTTGCGGTAATCAACAGCAAATTTGTTCAAACGTACGATCCGACTGTAATCTCGTACTATGAATTGGCAGGAGGCGTCTTGTTTTTTTCTGTTTTCTTGTTGTTTGGTACAAGTTTTAATGCCGAGTTTTTTCAATTATCGTGGGAAGATTTATTGTATTTGCTGATACTAAGTTCGGTTTGTACGGCGTATGCGTTCATCGCTTCTACCGCTGTAATGAAATTTTTGAGTCCGTATACCGTAATGCTTACCATTAATCTTGAACCTATTTACGGCATCATATTAGCGGTTTTAATTTTCAAGGATAAGGAAGAAATGAGTTCCCATTTTTATTTGGGAGCGATGATTATTCTCATTACAGTTATACTTAACGGAGTGATTAAAAGCAGAAAAAAAGTGAATAATTAATAGAATTTAATCTACAAAATAGTACATATTATTCTATATTTGTACTACAAACGAATACTAAATTATCAATTCAAATTATGGAATATTTAGATTTTGAACTTCCCATTAAAGAGCTTGAAGACCAGTTAGATAAATGTCAGATTATTGGTCAAGAATCGGATGTTGATGTTACAAATACATGTAAACAAATTGAAAAGAAACTAGAAGAAACCAAACGAAAAATATACAAAAATTTAACGGCTTGGCAACGCGTTCAGCTATCGCGGCATCCCAATCGTCCGTATACAATGGACCACATTAGAGCATTGTGTGGCGAAACTTTTCTAGAGCTTTTTGGTGATAGAGGTTTTAAAGATGATAAAGCCATGGTGGGTGGTTTAGGTAAAATTGACGGTCAGTCGTTTATGATTGTTGGACAACAAAAGGGTTACAACACCAAAACCCGCCAATTTAGAAATTTCGGTATGGCCAACCCTGAAGGATATCGAAAAGCACTACGGTTAATGAAAATGGCTGAAAAATTCGGAATTCCAGTGGTAACTTTTATTGATACTCCGGGAGCGTATCCTGGTTTAGAAGCTGAAGAACGCGGACAAGGAGAAGCCATCGCTCGTAATATTTTAGAAATGTGCCGATTAAAAGTTCCGATTATTTGTGTGATTGTTGGAGAAGGCGCATCGGGTGGCGCACTCGGAATTGGAGTTGGCGATCGTGTATTAATGATGGAAAATACCTGGTACTCAGTAATTTCTCCCGAATCATGTTCATCGATTCTATGGAAAAGTTGGGAATACAAAGAAACTGCGGCTGAAGCTTTAAAACTGACTTCAACCGATATGAAGAAGCAAAAATTGGTCGATGATGTGATTCCGGAACCACTAGGCGGAGCGCACTACGACAGAGAAACTACCTTTAAAACCGTGCAACAATATATTACTAAAGCGTACAACGAATTAAAAGATTTATCAACAACTGAGCTAGTAGCGCAGAGAATGGATAAATACAGCAAAATGGGCGAGTATAAAGAGTAAAATAGTATAAAAACTGTTCCAACCGTCTCGTCAATAACGAGGCGGTTTTTTTTTACTTGTTAACAAAAAACATTTAGTTGTCAACAAAAAATCGTAATAACTTACCCTCAGAAAAAATCTAAAAATGGTTACTTTCGCTCTATGGAAAATGTGAAGAATATAAACCCAATAAAAGTTGATAAAACAACTATAATAAACCTTGAACGAGGAAAGTTGCCGCCACAAGCGCTCGACCTTGAGGAAGCAGTTTTGGGTGCGATGATGATTGATAAAAAAGGTGTAGATGAAGTAATTGATATCCTTCAGTCGGATGCTTTTTACAAAGACGCACACAAGCACATTTTTGAGGCTATTTTTCAGTTATTCACAGATTCTCAGCCTATTGACTTATTAACAGTTTCCTCACAGTTAAAAAAGAACGCTAAATTAGAATTGGCTGGAGGCGATTTTTACCTGATTCAACTTACTCAGAAGATTTCGTCTTCTGCGCACATTGAGTTTCACTCGAGAATTATTTTACAAAAATACATTCAACGTAGTTTGATCCGAATTTCATCTGAAATCATTGAAGAATCCTACGATGAAACCACAGACGTGTTCGATTTACTCGACAAAGCAGAATCTAAATTATACGAAGTAACTCAAGGTAACATCAAAAGAAGTTCGGAGACGGCTCAGAGTTTGGTGATACAAGCCAAAAAGAGAATCGAAGAAATAGCCAATAAAGAAGGCTTATCCGGAATCGCAACAGGTTTCGAGAAATTAGACAAAGTAACTTCGGGTTGGCAGCCGTCCGATTTAGTGATTATAGCCGCACGTCCGGGTATGGGTAAAACTGCATTTGTACTTTCTATGGCGCGAAATATTGCCATCGATTTCGGACATCCAGTTGCCCTTTTTTCGTTGGAGATGTCGTCCGTTCAGTTGATTACCCGTTTGATTTCATCCGAAACCGGATTGTCGTCCGAAAAACTGCGAACCGGAAAGTTAGAAAAACACGAATGGGAACAGCTTTCTGTTAAAGTACGTGATCTTGAAAAAGCTCCTTTATACATTGATGATACGCCTTCCTTATCGATTTTTGATTTACGGGCAAAAGCGCGTCGTTTGGCATCACAACACGGAATAAAAATTATAATTGTCGATTACCTTCAATTAATGACAGCAGGCGGAAACGGAAAAGGCGGCGGAAACCGTGAGCAAGAAATTTCAACCATTTCACGAAATTTAAAAGCCTTGGCCAAAGAATTGGAAGTTCCAGTTATAGCACTTTCGCAATTGTCGCGTGCTGTGGAAACCCGTGGTTCTAGTAAACGACCTTTACTTTCTGACTTACGTGAATCGGGTGCGATTGAGCAAGATGCCGATATTGTGTCGTTCATCTATCGCCCAGAATACTATAAAATTGATGAATGGGACGACGACGAACAATCGCCGACTCAAGGTCAAGCTGAATTCATCATCGCCAAACACAGAAATGGTTCGTTGGAAAACATTCGATTGAAATTCATCGGAAATCTCGGTAAATTTGATAATTTAGAAGATTATGGAGGCGGTTTTGACGATTTGCCTTCTAAAATGAATCACGACGATAACCCTTTTATGACCAAGAACTTACCTTCGCCCAATGAGGCATTTGGAAGCAATATCAACGACGATGACAGCGATGTTCCGTTTTAGTTTAAATCCCGACTCAATCGGGATTTTTTATTTTTTACAACCCCGTATTTATACCTGTTTTTTCATAAGAATTTTTAAAACTAAATTTTATATCCTATTTTTATGAAATCTTAACAAAAACAACAACCAAAACCCTAAAAAATTATGGCACAAAACACTATTGACGAAACAACTGCCCTCGCATGGATTTCAGCTTGGAGAGCCACACCCGTGGCAGGAATTAAAGCGTATTTTATTCCAAAAGACGATTTAACTGATTTGATGAATGATTCTACATGTATTGGAGTTAGAGCCTATTTGGCACTAGGAAATACAGCAAAAAAGGCACCTGAAGCAAAACTGCTCCTAGTAGATGTCGATGCTGGTGGAGCAAACGGAACCGACATTCTTGCCAATGGAATCTTTGACTTTACAAAACCATGTCCAGCTTGCTGTGATACTACTAGTCCGATATACACTTTGGACGATACAGGCCAATATCCTGTTGTACCAGGTAACACGATTGATATCAAAACAGCTGTGGCTTGGGCTACACAATGGCGATTAACTCCCGATACCGGTGTAAAAGCTTATTTTATTCCAAAATCAGATATTGAAGATTTATTGAACGATCCTAATACGATTGGTGTTAGAGCCTATCTTGGATGGGGAACAACCGATCCTGCTGCAAAACCAGAAGCTAAATTGATGATTGTTAATGTAGAAGGCGACATTTCAACAGGAGGAACTGACAACATCAATACAGGAATTTTTGATTTTACAAAACCGTGTCCGACCAATTGCGATGTAACGAGTTCATTGTATACGCTTCAACCCTAGTTTTGAGTTCTAAATTATTTGTAAATATTGGTCTTATATTATTGCTAGTCAATTGTATATTGTTATTGAAAGGTTTTTCAAAAAATGGAAAGCCTTTCAAATTTTTTACAATTTATAGTTTGGCTATGCTACTTGTGCAGTTAGCATCGCATATTATTGTTAAAATGCACTTTGAAAATTTGTTTCTATCGCACTTTTACTTTGTATTGCAATTTTTACTACTTAGTTTTTTTTACTATTATTTGATGAAAGAGTCGTTTCAAAAGAAGACGATACTTATTGCGTTGATCGTATGTTCGTTATTACTTGTAATTCAATATTCGTTAGATTGGAGCCTGTTTTTTAAGTTTAGTTTGTTTGAAATATTTATAACTTCCTTACCATTAATTACATACGCTACCTTTCATTTATATAATTTATTGAATGAAAAAAAGCAATTTTATTACATCACCACGGGTTTATTAATTTATTTATTCGGAAGTACAATTGTTTTTCTAACCGCCAATTTGTTGATTTCATTGAAATCTAGAATTGCATTCAACCAGATATACAATTTGAATGTGTATTTATATGTAGTGTATCAATTGTTTATACTATATGACTTGAAATCTATTTTAGTTACCAAAAAAAGTAAAGCGCATGAATGATTCAGAATTAATTAAAGTCATTTTTTATACCTTTTTTGCCTTTATCTTAATGGCTTTGGTATTGATTCTGTTTTTCTATTTTTCTAGAAAAAAAATTATCAAGCAAGAAGTAGAGAAAAAGAATTTAGAAATCAATTATCAAAAAGAATTGCTGCATGCGGTGATTGTCACTCAAGAAGACGAGCGTCAGCGAATTGCGCAAGACTTACACGACGATATTAGCTCTAAATTGAACATAGTTTCGTTAAATAGTCAGTTACTCATCGGAACAAAACTATCTGAAAATGAATACACCGAAGTGACCACCAACATCATCAATCTCACCAGAAAGGCCTTAGAAAATTCGAGACGAATTGCACACGATTTACTACCACCTGTTTTAGAAAAATTCGGTTTAGATGCCGGAATTTCAGAATTAGCCGCTGAGTTTAATAGCAGTAAAGCCATCAAGGTATATTATGAGAATAATATTGATTTTTCTGATATTGATGAAAAGAAACACTTGCATATTTTTAGAATTCTTCAAGAGTTATTGAACAATTCGTTGAAACACAGTAATGCCAAAAATATTTCTATTGTTTTCAATTCAGAAAATGATAAATGCGTTGGTAATTACACTGATAATGGTGTTGGTTTTGAATTTTCGAACGCAACCAATCTAAGAGGATTAGGTATGCGAAATATCTTCAGTAGAGTTGAACTGATTGGCGCTTCTATAACCATACAATCTGCTCCAAACCATGGATTTAAAGCAAAAATTATTTTTTAATTATGGAAGAAAAAATTAAAATAATCATAGCCGATGATGAAGTGTTGTTCCAACAAGGAATCTCGTTCATTTTGAGTCGCGAAAAAAACATCGAAATCTGTAAAGAAGTCAATGACGGTAAACAATTGATGGATTTTCTCAATAGTATTGACGATTTACCTGATATTATTTTGATGGATTTGAAAATGCCTTTCATCAATGGAGTAGAAGCAACCAAACTGATTTCTACCAAATTTCCCACGATAAAAATTATTGCCTTAACGAGTTATAATACCGATTCCTTCATTGCCAATATGATACATGTAGGTGCTGTTTCGTATTTAGTAAAAAATGCAACTCCGGCTGAAATGATTGAAACCATCAACGAAGTATACCAAAAAGGATTTTACTACAATGAATCGGTTTTGAAAGTAATTAACGATGGTTTGATTTCTACTTCCAACAAATCAAAGCTGATTAAAAGTGTCTTTTCAGAAGATTATTTGACCAATAGAGAAAAGGAAATTTTAAAATTGATTTGTTTGCAATATTCCACCGCTGAAATTGCTGAAAAAATATTCATCAGTCCACGTACCGTTGAAGGTCATCGAAATAGTTTATTATTAAAAACAGAATCTAGAAATGTGGCAGGATTAGTCGTATTTGCGATACAAAATAAAGTCATCGATTTCGACGAATTGTCGTTGTAGTTAGCTAATTATAAAATTGATGGATGCGTAGATGTAGAAAAGAATTAAACCAACAAGAAGGAACAATCCAATCTTTTTTAAAACTTCTTTAGTTTTTGATGTTGGTTTCTCATGAAAGGTCTGATTTGAATTCATATACTACAATTTGGTTGCTTCAAAAATACTAACTTAACTTTTTCTACATATACGTATTTATACGTGTTTTTATGTCAAAAGTTTACTCTACGTTTGTCCTCGGTTATTAACTATAGAATACTCAGTAGCTTTTTTTAAAGGATTTATGTTTGTAGTACAATTCACATAGTGTGATTATTCTTAAATTGTCTACTGAAATAAACATACGTTTCCTAATTGAAAGCTGAGGTATAGCCTATAATCACCGCAAAAAGGAAACAACAAAAAATCGTTTGTTGTAATTATTTAACTAATTAATTTTTATTATGAAAAAAAATTATTTTTTTGGAATGCTACTGTTTAGCATTATGACTACAAGTCTAACTTTTGGACAAATTACCTACAATGTAGATCAATCAGGAACCTTTAATCCCATTGATATTTCAGTTGGAAGCACTCAAGTTACTTTAAGTGATGATGAAGTTTCAGGTTCACAACCCATCGGTTTTTCATTCAATTTTTACGGAAGTAATTACAGTGATTTTTACATTTCATCCAATGGATTTATTACTTTTTCACCCGGTCAGAGTCAGGGTTGTTGCATAGGTGGAGCAATTCCATCTCAATCAGGAGGAGTTGATAACATAATTTCTGTAGCTTGGACCGATTTATTACCTGGTTTTGAAGGTGGTGTTATTCGGTATCAAACAGTTGGAACTGCGCCAAACAGAACTTTAGTAGTTGAATACTTTCAAGTGAGACATTATTCAAGCAGTTTTTTGGGAATAACGTCGATTATAACGGCTCAAATTCAATTGCATGAAGGTTCAAATAGAATTGAATTGCACACCACTAGTTTGCCACAAATACCTTCAGGAAATGGATATGTTTATACGCAAGGTATTGAAAATGCAAATGGAACCGAAGCTGCTTTTGTTTCAGGTAGAGTTGCAGCGGATTATTCATTGTCAAATGATTTCGTTTCGTTTACACCTGTGACTGGAGAAGCATTTGTAATTCCCACTCAATGTGGTACAACATTACCAACTCTTACTGCTCCAGTTTATGCTAATTTAGTTCCAGGAGCTGAACGCTACCGATTCAGTGTAACTAATTTAGCTACTAATGTTGAAGTAGTAAAAGAATACGCACTGCGTAATTTATTTATTAGTAGCTTATCAAATTTCCAGTATGATCAAGCATATAGTGTTAAAGTTGCTGTACGAAAACTGGGAGTTTGGGGAGGATATGGTGCTTCGTGTACTGTTTCGACTGTGAATGGACTAACGCAACTTCGAGCTGCTGATTGCGGTGGTATTTTCGAACGCAATGATCATGTTATTGCAGACAATGTTCGATATGCAATGGGTTATCGATTTTATGTGAACAATTTGACAACTGGTTCAGTTGAGCTTTTAGATAGACCTTATCGTACCTTGGATTTAAATTTAATTACAGATTATAATGCATCGGGCACATTACGTGGAGTAAGTGGTCCAAACTCATATTTTATTCAAGTTGCTGCACTCAATACTGATGGTAATTATTTAGACTATGGTAGTGGATGTGTAATTGAAATCGGAACAGAAGTAATCGTTCCTTTAGCTAGAGAAACCGAACTATCTTCCGAAACATTTAAGGCAGTTGCTTATCCAAATCCATTTAATTATGGCTTTACAATTGAATTAAATTCTGCAAGCACATCTGCTGTAACAGTGGTTGTGTATGATATGTTAGGAAAGAAATTAGAGCATAAAGAAGTAAGCGCTTCAGAAATCAATTCAGTTACTATTGGAGCAAACTTAACTTCGGGCGTCTACAATGTTATTGTATCACAAGATGGAGCTTCAGAATCATTACGTATGATTAAACGATAAATAAAAGCCTATTTATATTCAAGAGGTTGTCATTCGTGGCAACCTTTTTTGTTAGGTAAGAATAGTGGGTGTCAAAGTTGAATTTAAAATTTAACAAAAATTTACCTTTGCCCTTATCTACTATTTATTGTATCTTCGATAAAATTATTGCAGGTTAATGAAAAATTTCAAATCAGTTTGTATCGTACTATTTTTGGTTTGCGTAAGCACCGTTAAGGCTAATTTTATTTTATTGCCTATGGACGACGCTACTCAGAAAAATCATTTAAAGGCATACGGAATTACCTATTGGGCACTCGATAAACAATACAAAGCCAGTTGGTTACTCAACTACCGAGGTGGTTCTTTTTTACTTCCAGATGCTCCCGAAATTCGGAAAGAATGTCAGATTCGAAATGTGAGTTACGAAGTCCTATCCGATACCGAAGCCAACCAGATTTTGGAGGAAATTTCGAGTCCGTCTCAAAACATGGAAACGGTAGTGTTAGAAAAAGCGCCCAAAATAGCAGTCTATACTCCAAAAGGAAAGCAACCGTGGGATGATGCAGTGACCTTGGTTTTGACCTATGCCGAAATTCCGTATAAAGAAATCTACGACGAAGAAGTGTTGAGTGATCAACTCATTTTATACGATTGGTTGCATTTACACCACGAAGATTTTACCGGTCAATACGGGAAGTTTTTTGGAGCGTATCGAAATGCACCGTGGTACATTGAACAAAAGAAAGAAGCAGAAGCCTTGGCATCTAAATTAGGTTATGCTAAAGTTTCGGAAGAAAAATTGGCAGTAACCAAAAAGATACGCGATTTTGTAATTGGTGGCGGATTCATGTTTGCTATGTGTTCGGCAACCGATAGTTTTGATATTGCGCTTTCTGCGGAAGGTGTGGATATTTGCGAACCGATGTTTGATGGTGATGAAAGTGAACCCAATTACCAATCGAAAATCGATTATTCGCAGACCTTTGCTTTTAAAGATTATATTTTAGAACGCCGACCTGAACGGTATGAATTTTCGACTATTGATATGACCGAAAAACGTAAAATTCAATTTGAAAAGGATTATTTCACGTTGATGGAATACTCGGCCAAATGGGACGTTATTCCGAGTATGTTGTGTCAGAATCACACGCAATTGGTAAAAGGATTTATGGGACAAAGTACGTCTTTTGATAGTGAATTGGTCAAATCCAACGTAATGGTTTTGGGAAAAAACGAATTGAACGACGAAGCCAAATACATTCACGGTCAGAAAGGAAAAGGATTTTTTACGTTTTATGGCGGTCACGATCCGGAAGATTACCAACATCGAGTAGGTGATGAGCCAACCGTGTTGGAATTACATCCCAATTCACCTGGATATCGACTGATTCTCAACAATGTTTTATTTCCAGCGGCGAAAAAGAAAAAACAAAAAACCTAAATCCACTCTATTTTTGTTCCCGGTGTTTCGTTTACGAGGTATTGGGTAACCAGTCCTTTTTTTGACTTCACGTTTTCCATCGAATCAATTTTGTAACACATCGTTAACGAACATTGATCTATTTCCAATCTGTGATTTCCAAAGACTTTAATTTCGGTAGTAATTACAACCGAATCGTATTCGTTTTTATCTTCTTCCGTCAAAAACGTTGTGATTTCAGGAAATACTAATTCACCTGAATTTTTACTGAGAATGTTATCTTTATTCAATTCAAAAAGCGAATTTATTTTTTTGTAATAATTAGGTAATGCACCGCTTTCCGAACTCATCAAATACTCCATTTTCTTTTTAGAGTCAATAAGGCTCAGTGACAAATTAATTTCCTCAGGAAGTAGAAGTACGTCCTTTCTTAATTGAGGAAGGATGTGATGTGTAATCGCTACTTGCTGTTCTTTAACCAATGCAAATTGCAAACATTCCAAAAGTAAAATATCAATTTGTTCCGCGTTTTCAAGCTGCATTTGCGCCGCATCGACCGATTTGATTTCCTTAACGTATTTTTCAAAACCAAAATTCCGAATTGTGTTTTGCAACGCGACAACACTAATCGGATTGATTTCAACCAAAATCAATTGCAATTCGGTAGGCTTAAATTGCTTCAGCAAAGGCATGATCAAAGTGCCAAACGGTCCGGTTCCTATATATAATAAGGTAACCGGTTTTTCTGTATTGGTGTGTAGGAGCGATTGAATGGCTTCATGCGTTCCTCTAATAAATTGTTGGGTTCTTACAATATCGTCAATACACAATTCGGCCCATTTGGGTCCAACGGCTTTCCCTGTTTTGTTGTGAATGTCTAACAAGTAATCCGATGTGGTGGAATCGATTTTCGAAACTTTAAAAAACAATGACTTTAAATCAATCAGAGAATTTCTGAGTTGACCTAAGTTAGTGTTTTTATGTAATATTACGTCAGAAATTTCATCTAATTCATTCCTAAATTTGTCTTTTGTCGATGTATCCATAATTGTTATTTATGATGTAAAGGTAGTATAAAGCCTAAGAAAAAAACACGTATTTATACGTATACGCCGTTCAAACATACTTTATATTTTTGTTATTATTATAAAACTATGTTAATTTTTAGTAGAATATTTTCTACATTTAGGAGATATTAACTTAAATCAATTTTTATGGAAAACATGTACGCAAGAAGAAACTTTCTCAAAAATGCTGCTTTAGCTTCTACAGGAATTTTGTTTCTCTCGTCTACTTCAATGGTTCGGGCATTTGAAAATGAATGTCCGTTTGATGGCTATAATCCGTATTCGGAAGATAAAACGGACATTAGAGCATCATCACTTTTTGGCAACCATGTGGTTATTAAAGGTAAAGTTTTTGACAAAATGAGTTTAAAAGAAGTGTCGACTGCAAAAGTTGAGGTATGGCATTTGTCTCCCAATTCAACAAGTTACAGACACCAAGCCAAGATGAAGGTTACTCCAAATGGAGCGTTTAATTTTATTACCGATTTTCCGAATCGTGAAGCAGGTAAATTTCCAAAGGTATACTTTAAAGTAACTTCCAATGATAAAGTATATTTTACCGAATTGTCTCTGACTGCTGATAACGCTTTTATCAGTAACAAGCATTTTGAAGAGAACTTAGTATTGGGTAAAAATTTACTTCCTACCAATCGATTAATCAACAATATACCAACAATCACATTCAACATAGCAGTTTAACTTTAAAAAATAATTATTATGGATCCATTTTTAGGACAAATTCAGGCATTCGGATTTAATTTTCCACCACAAGGTTGGGCGTTTTGCGACGGTCAATTGTTGTCAATTGCACAAAATTCAGCCTTATTCGCTTTATTAGGAACTACTTACGGAGGAAACGGTCAAACCACTTTCGCTTTGCCTGATTTAAGAGGAAGAAGTATTGTTCACGCGGGGCAAGGACCCGGTTTATCTCCAATTGTTCAAGGACAAGTAGGCGGAGTAGAAAACGTTACTATCGGATTGGTTAACATGCCTGCTCACAACCATAGCGTATCAGTTGCTGTAAATACAGCACCAGGTGAGGAAGCAAATCCAACTACAAAATTGGCTTCAAGTACAGGAGGATACAGTGAAGACGTTGCTCCGGGAGCAGTTTTAGGCGGACTTAATCAACAAGTTGTTGGAGGAAGTCAACCAATGGGAATTAGAAATCCGTATTTGGGGATTTTTCACAGTATCGCTTTACAAGGAATTTTTCCTTCAAGAAATTAATTTTAAATACGAAATAGTATGGAACCATTTATCGGACAAATACAACCATTCGGATTTACATTTGCCCCGCAAGGTTGGCTACAATGTAATGGTCAATTAATTTCAATAGCACAAAATACGGCCTTATTTGCTTTGTTGGGAACAACCTACGGAGGAAATGGACAAACCACATTTGCATTACCTGATTTAAGAGGGAGAAGTATGGTGCATCCGGGTCAAGGTCCAGGTTTGTCATTTATCACACAAGGTGAACAGGCGGGTACAGAAAGCGTAAGTATTTTGATTGGGAATTTACCCGCTCACAACCACAGTGTATCTGTTTCTGTGAATACAGCTCCAGGAGAAGAAGGTTCTCCAACCACAAAATTAGCTTCTAAAACAGGCGGATATAGTGAAGATGTTGCAGCAAATTCTTTTTTAGGTGGATTAGCCGAAAATACAGTAGGTGGAAACCAGCCTTTATCTACGCGCAATCCTTATTTAGCGGTAAACTGTTGCATTGCTATGCAAGGAATTTTTCCATCAAGAAATTAATAATATGGAATTAAAAATAGGAATATTGCTACCTCGATCGGATATGTTTCCGAAATTAGCTGTCGATTTTTTAAACGGTATTAAATTGCCTTTTAAAAATTCGGTACATCAGGAGTATGTTCCTAAATACTTAATTGAAAGTGTAGGAAATGCAACCGATTTAAGTTTGCTTCAACGAGTGGAGAAGATGTTGCTTCAAGAAGAAGTTGACGTCATCATCACTTTTTGTAGCTTTTTTATGCTGGATGGTTTAGTTACCATTGCCAATTCCTATCAAAAACCGATTATTCATGTAACGTTAGGAGCTCGGGTTTTAAAGCCACAACATTCAAGTCCGTATGTCGTTCACGCCTCTTTAAATTTATGTCAAACGAGTTATTTGTCAGGACAGTATGCTGTGGCAAATTTCGGAAAAAGAGCCGCATTGTTGAGTTCGTTTTACGATGGAGGGTATCAATTAACGGAGTCTTTTTTTAGAGGATTTACAGACCATGGAGGCGAAATCATCTACAATTATGTGAGTCCGATGGATTACAAATCAGAAACGTTCGACGGAATGATAGACGGTCTGAAAGAGGCAAACCCTGATGTGGTTTTTTCCATATTCAGTTATAAAGAAGGTAACAAAGTATTGGCAAAATTGGCCCAATCCGAGTTGGATTATATTCCCAATGTTGCCATTCCTTTGATGACAGACGAAAGCAACGAAATTGAAGAAACTCTTCCCAAAAATTTCTACTCCATAGCTTCTTGGTCTTTTGAGGATGATTCAGAAGAAATGAATGTTTTTTTTACCAATTACCAAAAAGTTTACTCTGAAGTTCCAAACATCATCAGTCTTTTGGGAGACGAAGTGGGTTCAATTTTGACCTATTGTATTCAAAGTGAATCATCAATTCCGAAGAAAATAGGTGAATTTTTAGTTCAAAAAGTTGTTGCATCTTCAAGAGGTGAATTGCAATTTACTCCGTATCATGAGTCAATTCCTAAATCATTTACCTTGCGAAAATTGGAAGGCTTGAACGGGAATTATCAAAACGAATTAGTTGCGGTTTTAGATTCCGCTTCTTCTGAAACACTATATAAAAAAATGGAAGAACTTCCTTACACAGGTTGGAAGAATCCGTATATCTGTACTTAAATAAAATTAAACAATTATGAAAAAAATGACACAAAAATTAATGTTTCTTTTTCTGCTTCTGGTGGTCGGCGTCGGCTATTCCCAGAAAGTTGCAGTTATTGGAATAAATCATGTCTCTACAGCACCCGCTACGGATGGTTTTACCTTTGTAGTGACACAAGATTTAACGGCAGGTGAAGTGATTTACTTTACCGAAAATGAATACAGCGATGCAGCCAACGCCTTTGTGGACAACGCGGAAGCAACGATTGCCTTTACGGCAGGTAGCGCTCTTGTTAAGGGTACAGTAGTGTTTGTTAATGAATCGGTATCGACAGCAGATACGTTTACGGTTACATGTACTGGAGGCGGAAGTTGCGGTACGGCTGTAAAAACTCCTACAAGCTTGAATTTTGCTTTAGCAACAGATGGTGAAACGTTATACGCATATAGCGATAGCGATAATAATCCTGTAAATGGAGTTACTACAATACACTCTGTTATGTTTACTGGTGATACACAGCCTGCGATTGTAAATGGTGGACCTATTCCTACAAATCAAAATCCAAGTTTTGACTTCCCAACCGCAATTGTTATTGATGGTTTTCCTGCAGTTCAACCCAATAGAGTTGAGTTTACTCCAACAGTTCCAGCCCGAACAGATGTGAGTAAAGTAGTATTAGAAAATCCATCGAATTACGTTCATGCTCAAACCAACCAAGCGCTTTCTACCATTTTCTTTACTAATTTGAATTTGGTTGCAGCAAATCCTGTGGTGAGTGTTACAGCAACACCTTCATCAGTAAATGAAAACAGCGGAACTGGAATGGTGTATACTTTTTCATTGAGCGCCAATGCAACATCCAACTTAACTATTAATTTTACAGTTGGAGGTTCGGCTACTTTCAGTTCAGATTATTCGCAATCGGGTGCTGCTTCATTTAACGCAAGTTCTGGAACGGTAACGATTTTAAACGGAACTAATACAGCTTCGATAACGTTAACTCCAATTGGAGATTCAACGTTAGAAGCGAATGAAGACATTACGTTAACGCTAACTTCAGGAACAGGTTATGTTGCTGGAAGTCCAGGCGCAGCAACCACTACCATTAATAATGATGATACGTTAGCAATTACTCCAATAGTTGCCGTTGCAGGAATCAATCACGGTGCGTCTAACGATGGTTTTTCGTTTGTGGCTTTACAAGATATTAGTGCTGGAACAGTAATTTATTTCACAGAAAACACATTCAATACTTCAACGCTAACATTTTCGGGTACCGAAGGAGTGATGCAATGGACTGCTCCAGCGGGTGGTTTAGCAAGAGGTCAAGTTGTTGTAGCAATGGAAACAGGTGCAAATTCATTTACAACGACCTGTTCTTCAGGTTCATGCGGAAGTGTGTCAGTAGTTAGTGGAGCTTTTAGTTTGGCTTCTACGGGTGAAGAATTGTTCGCTTACTTAGATTCAGATAATAATCCACTTAATGGTGTGACATCGGTTCAAGCTGTTTTATATACAGGTACATCGGTAACGCCAGGTGGAAACATTCCTTCTAATCAAGATCCAGGAACAGTATATCCTGGTGCAGTAGTTGTAGATGGATTTCCAGCGGTTAATCCTTCAAGAACGGAATATAATCCTGCGTTACGTGGTGTAACTGTCGATCGTGCGAATTTTCAAAGTCCGTCGAATTGGTTGCATGCTCAAGCGAATGCAACTTTATCAACGGTTCCGTTTGCAAACATTATTATATCAACAGGTGTAGCCAATCCTTTTGCTTCTGTTTCAGTATCGCCAGCGAGTGTACTTGAAAATAGTGGAACCGCAATGGTCTATACTTTTTCGTTAACAAGTCCGGCAAGTGGAAATGTTACTGTAAATTTCACAGTAAGTGGTACGGCTACTTTTACAACCGATTATACCACTTCAGGAGCGAGTTCATTTACATCAACAACGGGTTCAGTTGTGATTTTAAGCGGAGCTTCATCGGCTACGGTTCAAGTGACTCCGGTTGGAGATACCGGACTTGAAGTTCAAGAAACGGTAATTTTAACCATCGCTTCTGGAACAGGGTATGATGGAGGAAGTCCGAATTCAGCTACTGGCTTTATCAATAACGATGATACATCCGATTCAGATCCAATTGTAGCGATAACAGGAATTAGTCATGTTGACCCAGATGGATTCTCATTCGTGGCTGCACAAGACATTCCAGCTAACACGGTTGTCTATTTTACAGACAATTCATTCAATAGTTCAACGTTATTGTTTGGTTCAGGCGAAGCAGTTATCCGATGGACATCGCCAGGAACTGCTATTACGAAAGGTAATGTGGTTGTAGTTACTGAAACTGCACCAGATTCTTTTACTGTAACGTGTAGCAACGGTACTTGTGGTAGTGTAACGTTACTTTCAGGCAATTTAGCGGTTGCTACAACTGGTGAAACTTTATATGCGTATGAAGATAATGATACCAATCCGTCCAACGGAGTAACCGATATTTATGCGGTACTTTTTACTGGAACATCATCAGTTTCGGGTGGAACTATTCCATCGATTGAAGATCCATCTAGTATTTTCTTGAGCGCATTAGTAGTGGATGGTTTTCCAGCTTCGGCACCAGCCCGAACAGAATACGATGCTACCAAACGTGCTGTTTTAGTGACTGATGTTAACTTTGAAGATGTTTCCAATTGGGTACACGGACAAAGTCCACCAGCACTTTCAACCGTTCCTTTTGCTAATTTGAACATATTAGATTCGGAAGATCCAGTTGCGATTTGCCAAAATATTTCGGTAACACCAAATGTTGGAACAGGATCGGTAACTATAACGGCTGCAGATATCAATAATGGTTCAACAGATAATGTTGGAATTGTTTCTTACGCAATTGACATTGATACCTTTACTTGTGCTAATGTAGGAACACCGGTGACTGTAACTTTAACAGTAACTGATGCTGCTGGAAATAGTAGTACGTGTACTTCTACAGTAACTGTTTTACCAAACGCAACGTCAACATTCACACAAGTGGCACCAATTTGCTCTGGTGGAAGTTTTACTTTGCCAACTACATCCAATAATGGTTTCACAGGAACGTGGTCACCAGCAATTAACAATACAACAACTACAACGTATACATTTACACCTGATGCAGGACAATGTGGTTCATCAGCAACGATGACCGTTGTGGTTAATCCGAGTACTTCAAACACAACAACCGTTTCGGCTTGTGACAGTTATACGTGGTCTGTAAATGGTACAACCTATACCGTTTCTGGTACCTACAGCGTGGTTACAGGTTGTGATTCAGAAATTTTAGAATTGACCATTAATACTACACCAACAGTAAGTATTGATACTCCGGCTGCTGCTTGTGAAGGTGATACGTTAACCTTAACATCAACTTCGGGCCCAATAACTGGTGTAAGTAATTTTGTGGGTGCTTATGATGTGGCGAATTGGATATTTACGAATTCAAATGCAGATGGAAGTATAAATACTTCAGGTGCGCCTACTTCAATAGCAATTACCGGAGGGAATAATGGAAGCCAAGCGAGTGGTGATAGTAATTTTACCATTACAATTCCTTCTTCTACTACTCTTTCATTTGACTGGTCTTATTCTACTGGCGATGGAGCACAGTTTGATACTCCTCGTGTAATTGTAAATGGAACTCCAACCATCATGACTGGATATGATACAGGTGGCTCAACTTCTCAATCAGGTACAATGTCTGTTCCTTTAAATGCTGGAGATACTTTTGCTTTTAACATGAATACTGGCGATAATATTTTTGGTGCTGCAACTGTAGTCATCAGTAATTTCTCTGCATCAACGGGTCCAGATTTAGTGTGGACAGCTTCTAATGGAGGAACTATTGTAGGTGCTACTGATCAATCTTCGGTTACGGTAACTACAACAGGAACGTATACATTGACCGCTACATCAGGAACTTGTTCAGCCTCTGATTTTGTGGATGTAACTTTTACACCACAAACGACTCCTTTATTTACTCAAGTGGATCCAATTTGTTCAGGAGGTAATTTTACATTACTAACTACTTCAAATAATGGTATTACTGGAGTTTGGTCGCCAAGTATTGATAACACTACTACGACTACGTATACCTTTACACCAGATGCCAACCAATGTGCTTCAACTGCAACGATGACCGTGGTAGTAAATCCAAGTACTTCAACTACAACTACGGTTGCTGCTTGTGTTACCTATACTTGGTCAGTTAATGGAACAACGTATACTACATCAGGAACGTATACTGAAGTTTCAGGTTGTGATACTCAAATTTTGCAATTAACAATCAATACATTCCCTGTTACTTCTTCTTATGAAGTTTGTCAAGGGCAAACAGTAGTTGATGGGTTAGTTTCAGATTTAAGTCCGGGTGCACCTCTACCTAATTTCTCTGGTGATAATACCGGCGCGCCTACTTTTAACCGTCCAAATACTATGGATCAAGGTGGTGTTTGTGTAAATAACACAGGCTCAGGACTAAGTGTCAATTACGTAACGCATAGTTTTACGGCTCCAGCTTCTGGTGCATATACTTTTAGTACGTGCAATAATGCAACTTGGGATACATTCCTCGCCTTGTATGAATCTCCTTTTAATCCAGCCGGATTATGTGCTGGAAATAGTTTAGTAGCTGCAATTGACGATTTTTGTGATTTGCAATCTACACTATCGGCAACTTTAGTTCAAGGTACAACGTATACTTTAGTGGTATGTGGGTTTAATGCAGGAAGTTTTGGAACCTACACTGTTCTTTCTACAAGTCCGGTTGGTCCTCCAAGTGTTGAATGGTATACTGATGCAGTAGGTGGAACTCCAATCGCAACGGGTTCTCCATTCAATCCAGTTGGAGTAGCAGGAAGTGGAATTTTGGATACAAATACTCCAGGCGATACTACTTTTTACGCACAATTTCCAGGAACAGAGTGTAGAACACCAGCTGTATTTACAATCAATGCAACACCAAATGCTCCAACAGGAGCTGCATCACAATCCTTCTCTTCAGGAGCTACTTTAGCTGATGTTGTGGTTGCAGGAACGAACATTCAATGGTATGATGCTGCAAGTAATGGTAATGCATTACCAACTTCAACCGTTTTAGTTAACGGAGCTACATATTATGCGACTCAAACGAGCGTAAGTGGTTGCGAAAGTCCAACTTTTGCAGTGACCGTAGCGGTTGGAACCGGAGTGACCAATGTTATTCCATCACAATGTGGTGTGACATTAGATGCGTACAACAGTATCGTATATGCAAATTTAGTTCCAGGTGCACAGAGATATAGCTTTAGAGTTACTCATACTGGTACGAATCAAGTTATTGTAAAAGAGTATGTACTTAGAAATTTATATTTAAGCAGTTTGTCTTTCTATGAGTACGATCAAAGTTATAGTATTGAAGTAGCTGTAAGAAGAAATGGAATATGGGAACCTTATGGTGTTGCATGTACTGTGACTACTCCAGTTGCATTAACTCAAGTAAGAGCAACTCAGTGTAACCAAATGTTAGCAACAAGTAATACATTGGTATATGCCGACCTTGTTAGTGCTGCACTTGGATACCGTTTTAAAGTAATCAACTTAACGACATTATCTGAGCAAATCATTGATCGTCCTATTCGTACATTCCCTTTTGGTTTAGTAACTGATTATTCTGATTCAACCGTGTATAGCGTTGAGGTAGCCGTTTTAAATACAGATGGTAATTACCTTCCTTACGGTCCAATTTGTACGGTAACTACTCCGGGAGAAATCAGAGAGCAACTTAAAGAAGTTAAAGCAGAGTTTATGGTTGTGGGTTATCCAAATCCATTTAGCGAAAACTTCAAGTTAAATCTAACTTCAAACTCAACCGAATCCATCACTGTTTCAGTGTATGATATGTTGGGAAGAGCAATCGATACGAAAATAGTTAACGCTCAAGACATCGAGAATTTTGAAATAGGTTCTGGATATCCGAATGGAGTGTATAACGTAATTGTTTCGCAAGGCGATTCAGTTCAAACCGTTCGAATGGTTAAACGATAAACAACAATTTATCTAAATAAAAAGAAAGGCTGTCCGATTTGGACAGCCTTTTTTAATTATTACTTTTTTTGAATTACTTATTATTCTCAATCACATAGTTTAGTACTTTTTCCATCAAATGTACTCGGTCTTTTCCAATTACGTTGTGTTTGTGCATCGGATAAGGGAAAAAATCAACTTGTTTCTGAGCTTCCACAAATTTTTTCACCAAAGCCAAATTGTGTTGCATCACCACTACATCATCGCTAGTACCATGAATTAAAAGTAATTTTCCTTTCAAATCTTTTACATAATTCAACGTACTTGATTCGTCAAATCCTTTTTGATTTTCAACTGGAGTATCCATATAACGTTCACCGTACATGATTTCGTACCACTTCCAATCAGTTACTGGTCCGCCTGCAACGCCAACTTTAAACGCATCAGGTTTTCTTAGCATTAATGAAGTTGTCATAAATCCACCATAACTCCAACCATGCACTGCCAAACGATTTCCATCTACATACGGCAACGATTTTAAATACTCCACACCTTTCATTTGATCGTCCATTTCGTTTACACCTAAACGTCCGTGAATTGCACTTTCAAAAGCAAAGCCACGGTTGTCAGAACCTCTGTTGTCTAAAGTAAAAACCAAATAACCTTGTTCTGCCATCCAATACATCCACAAATTAGCTCCATCCAAATACGAATTGGTAATCATTTGCGCGTGTGGTCCGCCATACACATACACCAAAACAGGGTATTTTTTGTTCGGATCAAAATTACTTGGTTTGATCAAACGCGTATATAAATCGGTTGTTCCGTCACTCGATTTGATGGTTTTAATTTCAGACGTTCCGATTTGGTACCCGTCGTATTTGTTTTTACTTTCTAATAAAGTCGTCGCTTTTAATTTTTTGTCGTACAACACCGATTTAGATGGAGTAGTATGATTTGAATATTCGTCAAAAAACCAATTACCATCGGTTGAAATAACTACGTTGTGAACGCCTTCGTCTTTGGTAATTAATGTTTGCTTTCCTTTCAAATCCACTTTATACACTAACATGTTGGTCGGATTCGGACCCGTAGCTTTGAAATAAATTTCGGTTCCAGCCGAATTTGCACCCATGATTTCACGGGTAATAAATTGATTCGCCGTTAATTGCTTGATTAATTTTCCGTCGATAGAGTAGTAGTACAAATTGTTATATCCGTCTTTTTCACTGATCCAAATAAAATTATTCGATTTTGCATTGGGGAAAAATGCAGCATGCTCCGGTTCAACCCATTTCGTGCTGGTTTCATTTAAAATAGTACGAATGAACGCTCCCGAATTGGCATCGTATAGATTCAGATGCATATCATTTTGAGCGCGATTCAATTCGGCGATTAAAATGAATTTTTCATCAGGCGACCACGAAACATTAGTCAAATAATCTTCTTTGTTATTTCTTGGAGAGATGAATGTAGTTTTTCCTGTGGATACATTGTAAATCCCAACGCGAGGATTTTCGGACGGTTGTCCAATCATAGGATATTTGATGTTTTCTAATTTAGCCGGAGTTTCATTGATGTTCAACAACGGATAATCGGCTACATTCGTTTCGTCTTTTTGATAAAACGCTAAGTAGGTTGATTTTGGCGACCAGAAAATGCCTCCGTTAATTCCGAATTCATTTCTAGAAATCGATTGACCGGATACAATGTTTTTATCCGAATCAGACGTCACCGCAATTTTTTTCTTGCTTGAAGTAAGAATGTATAGATTATTTCCTTCGGTAAACGCTAGATTACTTTTAGAAGAATCAAACGTTTGATTTTCTCCGGTTTCAGTGCTTTCCTGAAGTAAAGTACCCGATTTAGAAACTATGTTGTACCGATAATATTTACCACCATCATTCACCAAAATCGTAGTCGCATCCAACCATTCTGTTCCAAAGAAGTTTTTGATTTTGGTTCCCAATGCCGCATTAATGTCGTTCAAAGTCACTAATTCTTTAGTGGTTTTGTCGGTCGTAGATGCCGAAACCATTTTGGTCCACACCTCAGTGTAATACACATAGTTGTTTGTATTCGGAATCCATTGAAAACCAGTCATACGATCGGCTCCAAATTTACGGCCTTGTTGTAATACGCCGTCTTCTAAGGTTATTTTTTTAAGTTGCGCTTGAGTCGAAAACGCAATAAAAAAACTCAACATAAGTAATCCTTTTTGTATCATAATGGAATTATTTTTTAGGGTTGTAAATGTATATAAAAATCCAAACTGTTGTATACCACTTTAACTTTTTGGGATCGGTACACATTCAGTTAGTCTAGAAATAGATAATCCTGAAACATAAAAACATAAAAAAAGCAGGCTAATTACCTGCTTGATTTGTTATGTATTTGTTTAGACTTCTTCCAAAACTCGGTTGGGGTCGTAACCAAATAATTTATGTTTTTTGATGAGTTCTGCCGTGCCATCAGGAAGCATTTTTTCCCAACCCGGAATTCCTTTATTGATCATTTTCAACACTTCTCGTGAGAATATTTTCAGGTTTTCTTTGTCGTTTATGGTTACATCTACTACTTTTCCGTTGTAGGCGAAGAATTTATACAATTCTTTCATACGCGGATGTACTTTTAAATTTTGTGACGTTACGATTTCGCCATCTTCTTCCATCGGATATAAATACACTTTTAAATCTCGGTAGAATAATTTTCCGAACGCTTCGAGTATTCCACCACTCAAGTGACGGTAGTATTTCTCGTCGAAAATGTCCACCAAATTATTCACACCCATGGCCAATCCCATTCGGGCTTTGGTATAGCTTGAGAAGTATTCGACTACTTTATAATATTCTTGGAAATTCGAAATCATAACGGTTTGACCTAACGAACAAAGCAATTCGGCTCGATCCATAAAGTCGCGTTCGTCAATTTCACCTTCTGAACGCAAATTCGAAAGCGTAATTTCAAAGATTACAAACGTGTTTTCTTTGTCTACTTTATTTTCGGCCACAAACATTTCGAGTGATTTCTCGTACATGTCCATGTTGACTTTCGTAACCGGACGGAAACTTCCACGTAAAGCCAAAATGTTTTTCTTGTACAACACGGCTGCTGGTAAGATGTTTTGCCCATCGGGACTGAACATTACCGCATCGGTCATTCCATTTTTTACCAATTGTAAACTCATCAATCGATTGTCTACATTGGCGAATCTCGGCCCCGAAAAATTAATGGTGTCAATTTCTAACTGGTCTTTATCTAAATGATCGTATAAATAGCGGAGTAATTTTTTAGGATCGTTGTATTTGTAAAACGCACCATAAATCAGATTTACACCTAGAATTCCTAAGGTTTCTTGTTGTAATCGAGCGTCGGTTTCTTTGAAGCGGATGTGAAGTATGATTTCGTTGTAGTCTTCATCGGTATCAATTTGATATTTGATTCCAACCCAACCGTGACCTTTAAATTGTTTAGCAAAATCGATGGTAGCTACGGTGTTGGCATAACTAAAAAACATTTTGTTGGGATGTTTTTCACGATTTAAACGTTGCTCAATCAGTTTGGTTTCGTGCGTGAGCATTTTTTTTAACCGACTTTCCGTCACATACCGACCGTCTTCTTCGATTCCGTATATGGCGTCGCTAAAATCTTTATCGTAAGCCGACATGGCTTTGGCAATGGTTCCCGACGAACCACCTGATCTAAAAAAGTGACGAACCGTTTCTTGTCCGGCTCCAATTTCTGCAAAAGTTCCGTAAATATTTTCGTTTAAGTTGATGCGCAATGCCTTGTCTTTGATGGACGGAATTTGCTCAATAACCTTATCGCCTTTTAATTTAATGTCTAATCCGCTGTTTGCCATAATCATTTGTATACTCTGCAAAGTTAATAAAAAGAGAGTAGTTTTAAAAGTTAAATAATTCCTATTTTTGTAGCAACTTACTTCTTTTTCATACTTTTCACCATCAAAAACCGTGCTAAATGAAACTATATTTTTTAGGAACAGGAACTTCTCAAGGTATTCCGGTTATTGGTAGCAATCATTCGGTTTGCTTAAGTGGCAATCCGAAAGATAAAAGACTCCGGGTTTCGGTATGGATTTACGACGACGATTTTTCGGTGGTAATTGATTGTGGCCCTGATTTTAGACAGCAAGTGCTCACGGCGAATTGTCAGCGCGTTGATGCTATTTTATTTACGCACGAACATTCCGATCATACTGCGGGTTTGGACGATATTCGACCGTTTAATTTTAAGCAAGGTCCGATGCCTCTGTATGCACATCAACGGGTATTGGAAAATTTAAAAAAGCGGTTTGATTATATTTTTGAATCGGAGAATAAATATCCAGGTTCGCCCTCTGTGGATGTGTTTGAAGTAATAAATAATCGTCCGTTTACCATTAAAAATCAGACGATAATTCCGATTAATGCGATGCACGGAAATTTGCAAGTTTTTGGATACCGAATCGGTTCGATGGCGTATTTGACCGATGTTAAAACCATTGAGGCCGATGAAATGGAAAAGCTACGTGGATTGAAAGTTCTGGTTATTAATGCTTTACGAGAAGAGTCACATCATTCGCATTTTAGTTTGCAAGATGCATTAGATTTTGTAAATTTGATTCGACCCGAGAAAGCCTATTTTACACACATCAGTCATATTTTAGGTTTTCACGATGAAGTCCAAAAAAAATTACCTAATAACGTATTTTTAGCCTACGACACTTTAGAACTAACCCTATAATTGTATTCGAATGAAAAAGCAGCTTTTGTTATATTTATTTATTGTATCCCTACTTTTTAATGTATTTACTTACATGTATTTCAGTAAAAAAGAAGCGGCTACCCAAAAAAAATACGAATCTTTAGATGTGAAATACAAAGATTCCATTCAGGTTTTTAACAACAAATTACTAGATGCCGATTATTTTTCGTTGGAAAAAAATGATCGGGCACAAAATTATTTGGCCGATTACGACATTTCTAAATTAGCACCTGCGTTATCGGAGGCATTGTTGGAATTCAATTCGGATCCACAAGGAAATAAATATGTCGATCAACCTATGATGGGCGAGCAAAAGTTCATCATCAATAAAATAAAAATAATTAATCATCGTTGGATTGTAGCCGATTATAGTAATGGAACTTTATGGGGAGAAGTTTTGATAAAATATTTTGTGGAGTCGGATACAAAATTCACTTTTGAAACTATGGACACCTATCTTTATTCTTCCGAATTCAATTAATTTATGAAAAAAATACTAGTACTTATCGTTTTGTCTTTTGCTGCAGCGTCGTGTGATTTTTTTAAAAATTCTGACGAGGTAAAGCCAAAAGAACCCAAAAAAGATTTAGTCTTAGGTGGCGATAAAGATAAAGACGGTTGTCTTTCTTCTGCGGGCTACACTTGGTCTAAATTGAACAAAGAATGTGTTCGCGCCTTTAGTGGTATTCAGTTGCTTCCCACAGTTTCTACCGATGATGAAACGCTGTGCGCGTATGTACTTTTTAGTGAGTCGGGTGATCAGGCTGAACTCTTTTTGCCCAATGTGGATGAGTCGGTAATTTTAGAGCGCAAAGGAAAAAATTTACCTTGGACGAATAACGAATGGCAATTGATTCCGTTAAACGGATACCAACTTAAAAAATCAGGAAAATTGGTTTTCTCTGGTGATGGTGAAATTGGAAATAAAATTTCGGGATCGCTTGATAGTGAAGAATTACCCATAGAAGAATAACAAAAAGGTCTTGAAATTTCTAAATACCTAAAAAACTCCGTAAACGTCTGCCGACTTTGCGGAGTTTCTATTTTAAAAATAATTGCAGCAAAACGAGATGCCCTAGCCCGGGTAGAAGTGGAAAGCCCGCAGGACTGGAACGTAGTTTTGTTGGCTTATGAAAGCGACCAACGGAAGCTTGATACAGCCGTACAAAAACACGTTACAGGCTGAGGACTTGAAACGAATAGCCGGAATAGCTACAAAAAGAGCAAATCTTGAATTTTGCTTTGATCAGTTCGACTGCGACTCGGGTTCAAGACTTTTTTTATTTAACGCAATAACCAGTTTTTAAAATCGAAGAAGTTTTGTGGTGCCACTCCGTGACCAATTGGATATTCTTTATACACGATGTCAATTCCTAATTGCTCGAGTTCGGCCACTGCTTTTCTGGCCCATTCCACCGGAATTACCTGGTCGACCGTGCCGTGTGAAGCAAATATTTTTAAGTTCGAGAAATCATTATTCTTAAATCCTTCGACAGCGATTTGGGCATTAAAATAACCACTCATAGCCACAACCCGTTGTACTTTTTCGGGATAGGATAATGCCACAGCATAACTTAAAATGCAACCTTGGCTGAATCCGATTAAGGTAACATTTTGACTGTCTATCGGATGAAGAGTGATCAGTTCGTCAATAAAATCTGCAATTAAGTCACGTGACTCACGAGCTTGACCAATATCTGAAAATTTATTTTCATCGGCATCAAAATTTATGGCGTACCAAGCATAGCTATTGTACATCATATCATGGGGTGCACGAACAGAAATTACATAGTATTGATCGGGTAATTCTTGAGCAAAAGAAAAGAGATCTTCCTCATTACTTCCGTATCCGTGTAGTAGAATTAGTACGGGATTCTTATCTGCTTGTGTTTTAGGTTCGCGGATGATGTATTTTAACTGCATTTACTGTTGTTTTAACGATTTTATTTAGTTTGATGAGGCATAATTTTTTTATAATAATACATTTGTTTCTATAAGAAAATTCTACGGTAAACAAAAATAATTTTTTAAATCTTAATAAAAAAATATGAGGGTATTATTTGCAATTATTATTCTGTTTTCTTTTGCTTGCGGTGCACAAACAAAGAAAGAAATGACCATTAGTTATGGTGAGAAAATACAACTAGGAGAAATTGAAGCTTCGACTAAATTTATTATGGTAAATGGAAACAATAAAAGTGTACTGAAAGGAAATGCGATAAATAGTTATGTGTTTGCAATTCCGGGAACCTACACCATTCAAATTGAGGAAAAAAAATCGCACGACACTAACAGTTGTAATCACAATCACTTACCTGAAGTGCTTATGGTTCATGTGTCACGAATCAAAATGAATTTTAAGGGTGAAGGTTTGACTTTTTCGCAACCGATACAAAAAAATATTGAAACGAACGGAATCGTTTTAAGTATTCCAGTAACCATCGACACCTATGATGGTGAACCTGTAGCTTTAAATTACAAGCCGATTAACTCAGCGGGTATTGGCACGTCAATTATAGGTCATTTAAAAAATGAGATGACTTTATATCCAGTTGGTACTCATGTATTGAACTATTCGCTATCGGGAAAGGCAACTCAAAACGCTCACTTGATGTTTGATTTTATTGATGGTAATAATGCAATTCAATCCGTTTCTTTACTAACACCTATTCAAAATTAAGATGAGAAAGTTTATTTATTTTTTAGTAGTTATTAGTGGATTAAATGCATCTTATTCTCAATGCGGAATCTCTGATTTTTGCAATGCAAATACAGGGATAAACTCGAATGATATAGCTACTGATATTGCATACGACAATATGGGAACGGGTTACCATTCTACGTTTATTAAAGAGCCTGAAGGTGGTTGGAAAATTTGGGGTGAACAATTATCCAACAACGGATCTACAAGTTCGTTATCTCCTATCAATTTTAATGCAACAAATTTCCCCGCTCTTACGGGAACTATATACAAATTAGCAATTGGTTCAAGAGGACAAGGTTTTGTTCAGTTATTTGTATTGACATCAACTGGTTTATTTGTTTTAGGAACAGAAGGTGTGGTGGTAAATGGAAGTTTTACAACTTCGTCTACTTTTCAAAAGCTAACGATAAATGGACAAACTGACGGTCTTCCAGCCGGAATTGATGCTGCGGATGTAAAAATGCTTTTTGCTACCACAGAAACTTTAATTATTACGAGTTGTACGGGATCGGTTTATGTTCTTTCATTGAATAATACTGCAATTAGAGGGAATAATGCAACAGGAACATCAACTGCTTGGTCTCAAGTAATGCTTAATGCAACTACGCCTTTGTCTGATGTTATACTAACGCGTGGAACTACAGAGGCAGCTTTTGCTCTAAAATCTGATGGTTCACTATGGACATGGGGTAATAATAGTTTATTAGGAGACGGTACAGCCGCTGCAACAAGAAGTTATGCAACTCAAATGGTGTTACCAGCAGGAATGCCCGCTGTAAAAATGATACAAGCTACAAAAAATGATTATCCAAGTAGTGATGTAAACTCCTATTACGTTTTAGGAACGGATAAAAAAGTATATGCCTTGGGAGGAAATGCTTACGGACAACTAGGTGATAATTCAACTACAACTCGTTTAAGTTGGGTGAATTGTAAAAATCCAGATAACTCTATTATTGATAATGCAGCTTGGATTTCTTCTAACGAACATGACGAGTATTATGCCAATCTTGCCATCATAAAAACAAATGGTCAATTATCGACATGCGGAATAAACAGTTACTTTATGATTGGGCGCACCAATGACGATGGAACTAATTATTTAAACTTCCCAAGTGGTATTGCTCCAACAGATGTGATTACGTATGCAGAAACGGGCGGACATACTACAGCTTTAATTAAAGAAGGCAGTACGCGCTATGGTTATGTTGGTCACCGAGTAAATGGCTCTATGGGTGACGGAACTTCACTTAATTTAAATCTACAAAGTTTTAACTTTATCATACCTCCCATAATTGCTGTATGCGGAACTTTTTGTATTCAACCTACAATTTCTTCCAATTCACCCATTTGTCCGGGTAGTGATGCACAATTCACACTTACTGGAACTGCAGGCGATGTGGTAAGTTACAACCTTAATAATGGGGCAACGCAAACCATTGCTATTGGAAGCGCGGGTACGGTTACCATTACGGTTCCCAACGCAGCTTCCAATCAAACGCTTAATCTTACTTTTATAGTCGGTGGAACGGGAAGTTGCTCCAATCCATTATTTGTATCTTCAACTGTAGTGGTGAACGGAAGTGTAACTCCAGTATTTACTCAAGTTCCAGCCATTTGCTTAGGTGATACTATAGCTCCGTTACCTACAACTTCGAATAATGGAATCACCGGAACATGGTCGCCCGCTTTAGACAATACGCAAACTACAGTGTACACCTTTACACCTACAAGCGGAGTTTGTTTGACTACTACGACTATGACCATCTCGGTTTTACCACCTGGAACTGAGGCTACTTTTAATCCAGTGCCAGCAATTTGTATTGGTGAAACGCTCAACCCATTACCAACTATTTCCACAAACGGAATCGTGGGAGTATGGTCGCCCGCATTAAACAATGTGCAAACTACTACTTATACTTTTACGCCTACCTCAAGCTTATTGTGTTCGGTGGGAACTACCTTAACCATAACTGTCAATCCAAATATTACTCCGACGTTTGTTCAAGTGGCACCAATTTGTGAAGGTGACGTTTTAGCTCCTTTGCCTACTTCATCTGTTGAAGGCGCAATAGGAACTTGGTCTCCAGCCTTAAACAATTTACAAACTACAACGTATACATTTACACCGAACACTCCTAACTGTATCGGTACGGCGCAAATGACGATTGTAGTCAATCCAAAAGTGACTCCTATATTTGTTCAAATTAGTCCGATTTGTGAAGGAAGTGCTTTACCCATTTTGCCTACGACATCTACCAATGGTGTTGCCGGAACTTGGTCGCCTGCAGTAAATACTACAGCAACAACAACGTATTTATTTACACCTAATGTCGGAGTGTGTGCCAATCCAACTCAGATGACGATAGTGATTATTCCGAGAGTGAATCCTCTTTTTAATCCGGTTGCGACTTTGTGTTATGGTGATAGTAATTTTACATTGCCTACTACATCAACCAATGGTGTGTCTGGAACGTGGTCGCCTGCTCTAAACACAACACAATCGACAACCTACACGTTTACGCCCAACGCTAATGAGTGTGCCAATACAGCAACACTTCAAGTGAATGTATTCAACGATTTCGATTTTGAAATTATTCAGTATTGCCAAAATGGTAGTCTTATTTTAGAAGTTTTACCACTTTCAAATAGTTTTAATCTGAATGCCGCTCAAACTAATTGGTATTACAATTCGCCCGCATCCATTACCAATGGAACACAATTTAATGTAACCAGTTATTTGAATGGAACTTCTGCCATCGAAACGTTACCGATTACTTTTGATGTTACTGTGGTCAATGCCGATGGTTGCGCAAAACAAAAATCCATTACATTGAGCATCATCTATTGTGGTATTCAAAAGGGAATTTCGCCTAATGGAGACAATTTGAATAACTTCTTTGATCTACGTTTGTTGGACGTTAAAAAACTGAGTATCTTTAATCGATACGGAATGAAAGTATACGATAAAGACGATTATTACGACGAATGGAAAGGACAAACCAATGAAGGTGTTGAATTACCCGATGGCGTTTATTACTACGTCATAGATTTTGACAATGAACCAGCAAAAACGGGTTGGATTTACATCAACCGAGAACAATAAAAATAAAAAAAACGATAGCTATTTAGGTATCGTTTTTTTTTTGAAATTGAATTTAAGTTAACCTCCAATTCGGTTCTTCTCGTCTTCTAAACCTGTATTTCGAGCTCTGGCTTTTTTCACTTCATCGCTACCAAAATTATAACTCAAATTGAAACGAACTTGTCTGCTATCGCTTCCTCCATTACCGTTGATGATTACGTTGGCAAATTCGGTGCTTCCGCTCCAAGGTGATGTAAAAAACACATCCGAAAAGGCAATTCTAGCATTCAATTTATCATTAATAAATTTCTTTTGAAATGCAATATCTAACGAACCTAAACTTTTGGTGCGGTACGTTCCACCCCAAACTGAAGGCGAATTGAACCAACCTGAAATTTCTAAATTGATTTTCTTAGGTAATGTAAAGTTATTTTGGCCATAAATGTTTAACGTTTCCTGAGTCAATGCTGTGAACGATGGATTGGTCGGAATGTATTTACTTTGGTAGGCATTCAAACTCGCGTACACATTCCACCATTTATTTACTTTAAACGGATACGAAATTCCTAAATTAATAATTTCCTGATTCGCGACATTTCGCGTGGTCATCGAACTCCGGTTATCGCCCAATGCTTCTGTCACTTGTGCAAAGAAATCGGAAATATAACTGTAACTCAACGAAGTGTTTAATTTGTATTTGTAAGTATGTGTCAACTTGATGTTGTCGGTATACTGCGGTTTTAAAAACGGATTTCCTTTACTGATTGACAATTCATCGATTTGGTATTCAAATGGGTTGAGCGATTGATAACTCGGACGCTCAATTCGCTTGCTGTATAAGATTCCGAATGAGTTGTTGTCGTTGGCCGCATACGTAATTCCGCCACTCGGAAAAAAATCAGTGTAATTGCGTTTTACTCGTTCGTTGGCATTTTGCTGTGTACTGATTAGTGTTCCTTCCGAATTGGTGTTTTCTACTCGGAGTCCGGCTTGAAGGTTAATTTTTTTGATGGTTCGGTTGTAGTTCAAATAACCCGCATTGATGTTTTCGTCAAAATCAAATTTATTGCTTACCGCAGCGTTAAACACGGGACTTCCGGTATCGTAATTATAGACTTCGAATACGTTGTTGGTGTTGACCAAAGAGGTTTTAAATCCAATGCCAATTTTACCCTTGAACATATTTTGCTCGTAATCACTTTTTAACGAATAAATACTGATGTCAACTGGAGTAACTTGTCCTGTGATCACTTCACTCAACACAACGGTTTCACTGTTGTCAAAATAATAATTCGGCAAGTAACTATCGCGATCACTTTTGTATTTTCCCAAGTCAAAATCTACGTTAAGCGAAACACCTGTGGTATCTTGAAATTTATAATTTACATTCGAATACAAGTTGTAATTTCTATTTTGAGTTTTGTTACGCGCACTCAAAATACTGTCATTTACAGCTGAATTTATGCCACGAATAGGTGTTCGCGAAGCACTGTTATTATAAGCATTATTAAAATTACCTGAAAGTGCAATTCCGAAGGTATTTCTCCTGTTTTTATAATAGTCAAATCCCAATTTAACGTTATTAGCGTTGCTTTCGTAGGTGCTTTTGGTCTCCGATTCGAAAATTCGATTGTTCTGCTGACGCTCGAAATTCATAAAGCTATAATTTCTTCCGAAACGGTTGGAATAATTTCCGTACAAGTTGGTTTTTTTATTTCGGTTGTTGAATGACACCGAATTGACTGAGGTTCCGTATTTACCAACATTTAAACCCGAGGTAATCGTTCCATTGGTGCCAAAACTTTTATTCTTTTTTAGTTTGATATTTACAATTCCGGCGTTACCCGCGGCATCATATTTCGACGACGGTTGAGTGATGATTTCAATCGATTCAATATCGGAAGCCTGAATGGTTTTTAAGAAATTCGTCAAATCAGAACCACTCAAAAACGATTGTTTTCCATCGATGTATATCAACACGCCGCTTTTTCCTTCCACCATCAAATTATCGTTGTTGTCAATCAGAACGCCTGGGGCTTTTCGCAACAATTCAAAACCCGAAGTTCCGGTAGCATTAATCGTGTTTTCGACGTTAAATACCGTTTTATCGGCTAAAACTTGCACCAATGGCTTTTCTTTTTTGATCACCACTTCGTTCAGTTGTACCGAATTTTCTTTTAGTTGTAGCGTGGGAATCGTAAGGTTTTCGGTCGTCAATTGAATACCATCGAGAACGAGTTCTTCAAAACCTACAAAAGAGGTTTTGATTGTGTAGTTTCCCGATTTTAAATTAGAAAATGTAAACAAACCTTCAGCATCGGTGATGGTTGCTTTCAACAACGATTTGTCTTCGGCATACAACAATACCGATACAGAAGTAAGTTTTTCTTCTTTAGCGGAAGCAATTTTACCTGAAATTTTAAGTTCTTGAGCAAAAAATAAGGAAGTAAAAAATACAGTAAAAACAGTAAAAAGTGTTTTTTGGAATGGGAAAGAGGAATTAATTTTCATTAGCAATTTAGAATTAATTCCGTATAAGTAGTGTAGAACCCGTTCTTGTTACAGTTTATGCAACCATTTTTGAAAAAAGTTTCCCAATAAGGGTAAGGGTTTGGTTTCGCCTCGAGCCGCTGTAAAGATTCCGTAAACGGCTAAGACTGAAATAAATATCCACATCGGAGCGGCAATAGCGATGCTTTCAAAATGACTGATTGTTATGCCTAACGTAATGAAGGTTAATGTAATACCTAAACCCTGACGAATGTGAAATGAAGCAAAAGAATTTTTGTTTTCACTGTTCATCGAAAGCGCAATTAACGGTCCGACTATTAAAATGTAACTGATGATGGCGGCTGTTTTTCCTTCGCTGATGTTCGATTCCATTACGATACAATAAGTTGGTTGTTGTTGTAAATTCCGTTCACGCGGCCTTTCATTTTTTGTTGTAAAAAGGCAGAATTTTTAGATTTGGACAGTATGTTTTCTTTGCTGAAAACCCATTCGTCTGTGGTTGAAAATAGCGAAATATTGACGCTGTTTCCTACTTTAATTCCATGGGATGGAAGATTAAAAACTGTTCTAGCAAACGTCAGTTTTTCGATAATTGTGTCCAGTGGCAAAACGGTTAGTAAGGCACCAAAAGCCGATTCGAGTCCGATGGTTCCGTTTTTAGCCGTATCAAATTCCATCTTTTTGTTTTCGATGTCCATCGGATTGTGATCCGAAGTGATGCAATCAATCGTGTTGTCTGAAATTCCTTTTAACAATGCTTTTCTGTCGGCTTCATTTCGCAACGGCGGACTAACTTTATAACGTGAATCAAATGTATCTAAAACGTCGTCTGTCAGCACCAAATGATGTACGGCAGCGCTACACGTCACGTTCAATCCTTTTTTCTTCGCTTGCCGAATCAATTCGACCGATTGTGCAGTTGAAACGGTTGGAATATGTAATTTTCCTCCTGTATATTCGAGTAAAAACAAATTGCGAGCGACGATTAATTCTTCAGCGAGATTCGGAATTCCTTTCAAACCCAATCGAGTTGAAACAATGCCTTCATTCACCACTCCGCTTCCTTTAATTTTTTCATCCTGACAAAAAGCAATCACCAATCCGTCAAAATCTTGCACGTATTGCAATCCGATTTTTAACAGATTCGCATTAGAAATATTCTTTGTATAATCGCCAAAAGCAATCGCTCCGGCGTTTTTCATGTCGTACAATTCTGCTAAATCAGTTCCCTCGCTGTTTTTGGTAAAAGCGCCAATCGGAAACAAATCGGTGGCAGCATCTTTAGCTTTTTGTTGTACAAAATGAATTTGCGATTGATTGTCTAAAACAGGTGAAGTATTCGGTTGTAAGGCAATGCCAGTAAAACCACTTTTAGCTGCCACATCTAAACCGTTTGCGATCGTTTCACGGTCTTCAAATCCAGGTTCTCCTAGTGAAACACTCGAGTCAAACCAACCTTGTGAAAGGTGTAAATTGGGATGTTTTACTTCTTTGTATTTGGAATCACTTGGAAGTGAAGTTGCTATTTTTTCAAACACGCCATTGTTGATTTGTACATCAACGGTTTGATGATGAAACTCGCTTTTAGCATCAATAATGGTAGCTTCTCGGATGATTACTTTCATTTGACAAATTTTTGAATGAGTACTTCAATCACTAAAAATAATAAGGTCAACAGTACAAACCATTTCCAAATTTGACTGTCGGTTCGATCGGTTTGCAACGTATCAAAGATCGTTTCAATATCGTTGAGTTCTTTAAAATCACCAGCCACATTTTCGCTCACGGCCGTCAAATTACTTTCGGAGCGATCGTAATTAAAACTGATGTCGTCTACCAAAGTGGACGCATTGTAGATTCCGAAATTACCGGCCAAATTCGGATTGTCATTGAACGATAATTTGACTTTATTGTTGAGTATTTGTTGCACCGGAATAAAATTACTTTTTTGCGATTCTTGGCTGTTTTTGATGCTTACAATTTCGTCTTTCGACAATAGGGTTTCAACTATAGTGGACTGATTTTTTCCAATAATGAACGATTTTACACCCGTTTTCTGACTGTTTTGAGCCATGTTGTAAAAAGTCGGAACTATCAAAGGTGAATTCTGAAAATTACTGTTGGATTTGTTAATTGGAGCCGAAAAAATAAACACCGATGCTACTCCGTTTTGAAGCGAGGATAGGAAAGGCGATTGATCGTTGTTGGCCAAAATAATTGACGCGTTCGAGTTTACATCAAACGAACTTTTGGTATTCGGATACTGAAAATTATCGACTTTTTTCTCGAAAACACTCTGAAACAACGGATGACTGAAATTAATTTTACTCACCATTTTTTCGGCATTGACCAATGATTTGAATTGAATCGAACCAAAGCTGGCCAAAAACGTATTGATGTTTGCTAGATTGCTTTCCGACGACGGAATAAAAACTACATTTCCTCCTTTTTCTACAAATGATTTTAAGGTGGTTTGCAAGGCTTGCGGAATGTCGGTCAACTCATTCAACACAATCGCATCTTGCTTGTCAATGCTGTTGTAATCGAGTGTGGATATCGTATAATTGGTGTAATTGAATTCGTCTTCGGTATAAATTTTAGATAAAAAGCCTTGTTTTTCAGCCGCACCGATACTGATGACATTGCTTTTCTCAGGTTTGGTCAAACTGAAATAATAGGTATTGTCGTATTCTAAACCGTTATCCGAAACCGAAACATAGCCGTGAAAATTCTCTTTGGGCAAGGTAAAATTAATGGTTTTCGATGTGCCATCGATTGAAACTAAGGTTTTGGCCACCAGTTTATTTTTATTGTATAAAGCAACAGGAATGTCTTTGTTGTTGTCGCCAAACGCATCAATTTTGACACTGATTTCGTAAAAATTATCGAGCGTTTGATTGATGAAAACACTATCGACCGAAATGTTGTTTTGTTGTTCGGCTTCCGGAATATAAAAGAGCACATTGTCTTCTTTTTTGAAGCTTTTCAATTGATTGCTTTTCAAACCTACGGCATCGGTAATAACGATGATATCTTTGTTGAATGCCGATTTTCGAGCGTTAATTTTCGCAAGCAAATTATCAATTTGAAACGGTGTGGCGCTGTACTGCATCGTTTGCAAATCGTTTTGTATTGTTTTGATGGTCGAATTGTAGTAATTATCGGAATTGGTCAACAACGAAAAGTTTACATTTTCAGGCGTGTGTTCCAGTAAATCTTGCACCGCTCGTTTGAGTAATTCGCCTTTTTTACCTTTGGCTTGCATACTAAACGAATTGTCTAAAATCACATACATTTCGTTGGTGGCATTCTGACTGTCGTTGGCTTTAAAGAAAGGCTGAGCAAAAGCAAAAATCAACGCCGCAAGCAATAGCAAACGCGTTGCTAAAAGCAAATACTTCTTTATTTTAGAGCTTTTTCGAGTTTGTATGGCAAGCTCTTTTAAAAACTTGACATTGGTGAAAAGTTCTTTTTTAAATTTACGTAATTGAAAAAGATGTACCAGAATTGGGATGACCAATAAGAAGAGAAAGTATAAAAATTCTGGATGTTTGAATTGCATTTTTTATAACGATTGGTCAAAAATACGAATTACTTTCAAAAAGTACTACGTAGTTGTAAAAAGATTTATGAATTACTCTTCGGTTGTCGCGGTATCGTTCAAGGTAAACGGATAATCACCAAATAAAACCGACAAACGTTTTACCTGATATGTTTTTTGCGTGTACTTATTGGAAAGTGCAATGATCACGGCGTTTTCTTCTTTCATATTGATATACGACGACGTGTTTCCGTGCCACCAACCGTTATGGTAAAACAATTTCACACCATTATCCCATTCGCGCAGACGAATTCCCAAACCATAATTTTTCACTCCTTTCGATTCATAGCTGTAGCCTTTGTAAATCTGATCTACAAGACTTTTGCTTAAGAAATTAACGTCGTTGCGTGAAGAGTCAAATTTTAATAAATCACGCGGAGTGGAATAAATGTTTTTATCGCCATACACGGCATCCAAATAGTCAAATTCATACTTTTGATAGTTCCATTTATACGATGGTGTTGCCTTGTTCATTGGAGTATTCTCATCAAAAACAAAGGTGTTTTTCATTCCTAATGGATCAAAAACAATGGCTTTCATGGCATTGCTGTATTTTAATCCGGTTGCTTTTTCAATAATCAACGCCAGCAATACATAATTGGTGTTGTTGTATACAAAATGAGTGTCGGTTGGATGATCAAGCGGAATTTTTTTGGTAATAAGAAGGTTTAAAATGTCTTTGTTGGTAATGGTTTTCGAGGTATCCCATATCTTTTTGTCTTCGGTGAAATAACCATACTTTTTGATGCCGCTTCGGTGATTGAGCAATGTTCTAATGGTAACATCCGGATACGGAAATCCTTTAAAAAGCGTCGTTAATTTTTGATCGAGTTCGATTTTTCCGGCTTCGACTAATTTTAAAACCGCGGCGGCTGTAAGCACTTTACTCACTGATGCAATGTGAAGCGGCGTGTCGGCCGAATTGAGAATGTTATTTTCTTTATCGGCAAATCCGCTGTATTTTTCATAAATAATTTGACCGTTTTTGGCGACTAAAAAACTGATGTTTTCAAAATCGTTGGCGTAATTGTTTGCGAAAAAATTTCCGATTTCAGTGTTTTTTTGTTGGATGTAGGCCGCAGAAAGTTTGGGTAATTCTTTCATGGGTGGAAGCATCGAATAGGGTAATGGTTTGGGTAGTTCTCCAGAAGTGTCGTCTTTTCGGTCTTTATCGCAGGCTGAAAAAAGAGTAGCAAAAATGGAGATATAGAGGATTTTTTTGAATTGCAACATGGTGGAATTTTATTGAATAACAAATATAAATAACGGAGTCCTAAAAAAAACTTAAAAAAGAGCCTGAGTTATTACCATTTTTTAAACATTTTTCTAATTAGTTAGCATTCAGGCTTCAAAGAAATCATTTTTTAAGTCAAATTGTTTTGAAAACGTTTTCGTTACTACTACTTTTGACGCACTAAAAATACTACCACAAAATGAAGTTCGGAATCATCAAAGAAAGAAAAAATCCACCCGATAGAAGAGTTGTTTTTACACCCGAAGAATTGGTTCGTTTGCAAACGGAACATCCAGAAGCGCAAGTAAAAGTGGAACGTTCGGATATTAGAGTTTTTTCGGATGAAGCGTACAGTTCACTCGGAATTGAAGTGGCAACCGACATGACCGATTGCGATGTGTTGTTCGGAGTAAAAGAAATTCCGGTCGATGCGTTGATTCCGAATAAAAAGTACTTTTTCTTTTCACATACGATCAAAAAACAAGTGCACAACCGCAAATTACTGCAAGCTATTTTAGAAAAAAATATCGAATTATACGATCATGAAACTATAGTCGATTCGAACAACAGAAGGTTGATTGGATTTGGTCGCTATGCCGGAATTGTCGGTGCTTATAATGGGTTACGCGGATTCGGAATCAAATACGAATTGTTTTCCATTCCGAAAGCAGAAACATTAAAAGGCAAAGCCGAATTGATTGAAAAATTAAAACGTCAAACGCTTCCCAATATTAAAATTGTACTTTCTGGACACGGAAAAGTGGGCATGGGTGCAAAAGAAATTTTAGACGGAATCAAGATCAAAGAAGTGAATGTGGATGACTTTCTGAATAAAATCTACACTGAACCCGTTTATACGCAAATTGATGTTTTGGATTACAACAAACGATTAGACGGACAAGTGTTAGACAACCAAGATTTCTATAAAAACCCAACCGAATATACGTCCGATTTTGGTCGATTTACCAAAGTTGCTGATGTATATATGGCCGGACATTTTCACGGAAACGATGCACCCGATATTTTAACTCGTGAGATGTTGCAAGCTTCCGATTGTAAGATAAAAGTGGTTGCCGATATTTCGTGCGATGTAGACGGACCAATTGCGTGTACCATCAAAGCATCAACGATTGCGGATCCGTTTTTTGGATATTTGGCGAGCGAAAATAAAGAAGTTCCGTTTACGCATCCAGGTTCGGTTATGGTGATGTCGGTCGATAATTTACCGTGCGAACTACCAAAAGACGCAAGTGAAGGCTTTGGTGAAATGTTTATGGAACACGTAATTCCAGCTTTTTTCAATGGCGACAAAGACGGTATTTTGCACCGTGCTAAAATGACTGAAAACGGAAAATTAACCGAACGTTTCGCGTATCTTCAAGACTATGTGGACGGGAAGTAATTTTTAACTACGTATCATAGAATAGTAAAATCCCGATTTTGTGTTGTACGCAAAATCGGGATTTTTTGTTTCCAATAAAAGTCCTACATTTGAGTGAACTAAAAATGTGCCGTGAAACGACTTTTTGCTCCAATTTTACTCTTTTTATTTTTTTTTAATGCGCTGCATTCACAAGAGTTATTGCCCTTTGTAGAAAACTTTACCAAGTCGGATTACAATGGTGATAACCAGGTGTGGAGTAATTGTCAAGGAAGCGATAATGCAATGTATTATGCGAATAATCATTATTTTTTGAGGTACAACGGCGTTAAATGGGAACGGTACACACTGCCTAATAAAACCATAATTCGATCTGTTTTTTCTGATGGCGACCGAATTTATTGTGGTTCGTACAATGAGTTTGGCTTTTGGAAAAGAAATGAGGGAAAAATGGTGTACACTTCCTTGTCAAAAAGCAAAAACTTGTTTGTTGGAGCGTCTAACAATGAAGAAATTTGGAAAATTGTTAAGTTTAACGACCAAATTTTCTTTCAGTCCTTTAACGAAATGTACATCTACGATGGTCGTTCCATCCAAAAAGTTAGAATTCCGTTTCAAATATCGTATTGCTTCGTTGTGAATAATGAGCTTTTAGTAGCTTCGGTTAGTAACGGAGTGTATGTCTACAAAAATAAAAAATTCAGTAAAGTTTCGGGTTGGAATCAGCTGCAAAACACCATCGTCCATTCGATTGATGTTGACCGTCAAAACACCTATGTTTTTACTAAGAAAAATGGTGTTTATATTGATAAAAATGGTCAATTAGAAGAATGGAACCATCCGTTGAATAAGGTTTTAAAAACAGAGTTGATTATTACGGCAACATTTCTGACCCAAAATAGATTGGCCGTTGGAACGGCGTTTAAAGGATTGTATATTGTTGATTTAGAGACGAGTGCATTTGTAAACATCAATCGAAACAATTCGCTCAAAAACAACTCAGTTCTGAGTATTGGCTTTGACAAAGAAAACGATTTGTGGTTGGGTATGGATAACGGAATTTCCCATATTGAAATCAATTCGCCGTATGAAGTTTTTTCAGATAATACCGGAATTTTAGGTTCGGTTTATTCGATTGCTCCAACAGAACAAGGATATCTATTGGGTTCGAATCACGGCGTTTTTAAGTATGAGAATAATCAGTTGACTTTTATTGAAAACTCGCAAGGGCAGGTATGGGACATTAATAAAATCGGAAATAAATATATTATTGGACATAATGATGGTACATTTATTTATGAAGCAAATAGCCTTGTAAAAGCAAATAACATAAGTGGCGGTTGGCAGTTGGTCAAAAGTAATTTTTCGGATGCTCATTATATGGCTCATTATGCCGGAATAATTGTATATCAAAACAATAATTTTCTGGAGTATAAAGTATTCAACGGATTAACCAAACCTATCAAAAATATAGCTCAGAATAAGCCAAATGAATTATGGGCTGCGGATAATTATAAAAGCCTTTACAAAATAAAATTTAAGTCCAATTTTGAAGTTGAAAAAATCGAAAATGTTACCAAAATCAACGGAATTTCGAATGATTATGAAGTTCGAATGTTGAACTATAAAAACGAAATTCTATTTTACATTAACAATTCGTGGTACCATTTCAATCCGATATCCAACCGATTGGAGTCGAATAAAGTTTTTAATTCGTTGTTTAAAGATGTGACTCAAATCATAGCCATAAGTAACGATCGTTTTGTTATTTTGAAAGAAGGTTTGTTGAGTATCATTCAACAAAAAGATTCGAAATTCATCACCGAGTTAATTCCGGAGAAATACTACAAGGGAAAAATCGTAAATCAAGATACTAAGGTATTTGAATGGAACAACAAACTCATCATCAATTTGGATGATGGATTTTTTACGTACACACCCGATTTCACTAAATTTCAAGCGCAATCTGTTGAAATTGAAGGTTTTTATAAAGGAAACTTGATTGCCAATTCAGTTACAATCGAATACAATCAACCTGTAGATTTGAATGTAATTACACCTTTTTATGGGTACAACAAACTGTCGTTATATTACAAATTAAATAATGAAGATCGGTTTAGGTCCATTAGCAACGGAACCATTTTGCTGAATAATTTAGAAAGTGGGAACCAAGAATGTAAGGTTTTTTATAACGATGGTAATCAGTTCAAGCAAATTGCAAGCTATGATTTTCGTGTATCAAGACCTTGGTATTTTTCCGTTTGGATGATTTTGCTCTATGTATTACTGACGTCAGGGACATTCTTTTTGTACTACCGATGGAATAAAATTCGCTATATAGAAAAAATTAAACTTAAAGAAGAAGAATTAAAACACCAAAAAGAAATTTTGCAATTGGAGTTGAATGCCGAAAATAAACTCAAAATTCAAGAGTATGAAAAACATATTCTTGAAATTCAAGTGCAAACAAAAGCTTCAGAAGTTGCAGGAAAATCATTGTCAATTGCCAAACAAACCGAAATGATTGAGGCGATTCAACATCTTTTAGATAAAGAAAATGATGTTTCTAGTTTGAAAAACAACATTCGAAAAACCATTAAACTCAATTCGATTAATAAAAAGGAATGGGAAACATTTGAAAATAATCTCTTCAAAAGCCACGAAGATTTTATGGGTAGATTAGCATTGAAATATCCTTCCTTGACTTCCAAAGATAAAAAGTTATGCATCTATTTAAAGATGAATCTAACGTCTAAAGAAATAGCGCCTTTAATGAATATCTCTTACAGAGGTGTCGAGTTGCACCGCTACCGATTGAGAAAGAAACTTCAAATTGACCAAGAGAGTAATCTTTCTAGTTTTATGAATAACGTATAACTGACTTCCTTTTTTTAGCAATGTAATTATTTTTCTTGTCTTTTTTTAACAGATTTATAATTCATTTCGCTACATCATCTATACATCATTGTGTTTTTTTAATGATTAGTTACTAGTTAAAAAAAGTAAATTTAATAAATTGACAATCAATATTTTGTAAAATTTATTATTTAAAATGATGTAGTTGTGTAGTGTATAAAACTTGTCGACTACATCGATGTAATTGGTATATTTGTATAAACCAACCCACTATTATATTTATTCCTATGAAAAACAGCATTTATGTTTTGTTTACTTTATTGTTTTTCGGAACAATCTACGCCCAAGATATATCAGGAAAAGTAACTGATGAGAAAGGTATTGGAATTCCGAATGCGAACATACTCAATACCGAAACTAACTTTAACGTAACCTCTGATTTTGAAGGTATTTTTAAAATCAAAGCCAACGAAGGAGATCAACTTAAAGTCTCATTCATCGGGTTTGTTACCAAAACCGTCACGGCTTCATCCAACGTAACAATAGTTTTAGTTGAAGAAATGAATATGATGACAGAAGTCGTAGTAGTAGGTTATGGTACCAAAAAAGCAGGTTCCATAACGGGTTCGGTTTCTCAAATTAAATCAGCTGATATTCTTAAAACACCTTCTCAAAACGCCATTCAAGCCATACAGGGTAAAGCAGCAGGGGTGAACATTGTTACCAATGATGAACCGGGAGCCAATCCATCCATTCGGATTAGAGGTTTAGGAACTTTGTTAGGAGGTAGAGATCCGTTGTACATTATCGACGGAATAGAAGCTTCGAGTTTAAATGGTTTAAGTCCTAATGAAATAGCCACATTTGATATTCTTAAAGATGCTTCATCGTTGGCAATATATGGTCAGAAAGGATCGAACGGAGTAGTAGTAGTGACCACTAAAAAAGGTAAAGGTGCAATTAAAGTTAATTACGACGCTTATTATGGTATCAAACAAATTCAGCGTGAGGTGGAGATGTCAGATTCGTACCGTTATGCGTATTATAACAATACTGCTTTGGGTTCGTCTTCGTATTTTAATTTCGATCAGCCCTACAACACCAATTGGTTGGATGAAATTACATCCAATGGATCGGTTATGAGTAATTATATTTCGCTTTCAGGCGGGAATGAAAATGCAAGCTACTATTTTGGAGCCACAAATTATAAAGAAGAAGGAATCTTAAACGGAACCAGTTTTGAACGAACCAATATCAATTCGCGTAACGAGTTCAAAATGTGGGACAACAAACTAAAAATTACTCCTTCCATCAATGTCTCGATTGTCAATAATACTCCGATGCCGCTGAGTGCATTTACAAACGCATACAAACAATCACCCATTGTTCCAGTTCAATTTTCAAACGGACGTTGGGGTGTTCCACTTCGTAATCCTGCAACAGGTTTAATAGATATTAATGGTAGTGACCGATTTAATAATGTTGGGAATCCAGTTGCACAACTATTTTACAACCACGAACAAAACAAAAATGTTGTATTATTTGGTTCTATTGGAGCCGAACTTAAAATTTTAAAAGAATTAAAATTCAATTCTAGTTTTGGGGCGACTTATGATGCTTCTCGTGGATATACATTTACGCCGACGAGAGAAATATATTTATCTCAAAACCCAACCGATGAAATTGCCGATTATCCTGCATTAAGTCCGATTAACACCTTGCAACAACGCCGTGGTAGTTCATACCGTTGGAATTGGGATAATTACTTTACGTACAAAAAAGCATTCAATAAACACGATGTCACACTTGTGGCAGGTATGTCAAGAACTACTTCTAACATAGGTGAAAGTTTAACTGGGACGCGTTGGAATGTACCCGAACAATCCAATTATTGGGCACTCGATTTTTCATCTTATAATAATTTAATTGCACCTGATGCAGTTGTAAAAAAATAGTAATCTAACTCCAATTGTTTCTATTGCCTATTTTGGTCGACTCGAATATGAATACGACTCTAAGTATCTTTTTTCAGCATCGGTTCGTAGAGAAGGAATCAGTGTTTTTCAAGACGATAAGCGATGGGCTGTTTTTCCTGCCGTTTCTGCAGGTTGGGTAGTTACTAATGAATCGTTCATGGAAAATGTAAAGTTTGTAGAATACTTAAAATTTAGAGCAGGTTATGGTGAGGTAGGAAACGGGAATAGCGTTAATGCGCTCAATGTTCCTCTGTTTGCAGCACAATATAATTATGCTTTTGGTGCTAATCAAACCATTTATCCAGGAAGTAACCAACCTTATCAGGTAGATCCAAATCTAACTTGGGAAACGATGGCAGAAATTGATTTAGGATTGGATTTTAGAACTTTAAATAATCGATTGTCAGGAACCATTGATGTGTATGATAGAACAACATCCGATCTAATAATTCCTGTAGATCTTCCTGCGGTTCTTTCACCTAGTCGTGTGACGGTGAATGCAGGTGACGTAAGCAATAAAGGAGTGGAAGTCTCTTTAAAATGGTCGGATGAAATCAATCCGAATCTAAAATATTGGATTTCTGGAAATTATTCACACAATAAGAACGAATTAACGAACGTAGACAATGCCTATTTTGCTGATTTTATTGGAGGAAGTATTGATAACGGCCAATGGACAAAAAAAGTTCTTGTAGGAGAAGCCTTAGGTAGTTTTTATGTGTATGAAGTGACCGGAATTAATGGTGATGGAAATTTCACGTACAGCTCTGAGCGAGTGGTTGCAGGATCTTATTTGCCGACGTATACCTACGGATTAAGTGTGGGTGGAAGCTATAAAAATCTCGACTTTTCAGTGGATGCTTATGGTGTAGGTGGAAATAAAGTTTACAACGGTAAAAAAGCACAACGCTTTGGTGGTGAAAATATCGAATACGATTTATTAGAAGACTTTTGGACTCCAGCCAACCCAAATCCTAATGCAACCAACCCAACGCCTTTTAATAGTGTACCTATTTCATCAACCTATTACCTAGAAGACGGCGCTTACTTGCGGATTAACAATATAACAATAGGATATACGCTACCAAAATTATACGAAAAAATCAATAAAGTTAGAGTGTATGCCACTGCAATAAATCCTTTTATTTTCACTAAATATTCAGGGTATTCTCCTGAATTGTCTGGAAATGATAATGCAAATCCATTGGGTACAGCAGGAATTGAATTGAATTCATATCCCACCAACAAAACGTTTTTATTTGGTCTAAATGTTAGTTTTTAATATATAAAATTATGCTTCAAAAAATCAATTTTAAAATAATTACTCTAATCGTTCTATCGGCACTATTCTACTCGTGTGAAGACGATTTAAATGTTGATCCTCAGCAGTCTGTAAATGAGTTTGACTTCCTTAATAATCCAGATAATGCTGTTCAATTAGTCAACGGTGTATACAATAAACAATTGGATTATAATATGTATTCGTTCTCGTGGATCGGAATTACCAGCATCACTTCGGATGACGCCGACAAAGGTTCAACAGCAACTGATACCGGATCGGATAAACACAAAATGGATAACCTCACATTTGATGCCACCGACATTTCATTTAAAGAAGTTTGGAACGGAAGATACGACGGAATTTATCGTGCTAATAATGCTTTATTCTATTTGGAACAATTAGCCATCGACCCGATTTTGAAAAATCGACTAATTGGTGAAGTTAAATTTTTAAGAGCGCTTTGTTATTTTGATTTAGTGCGTTGTTTTGGAGGAGTTCCGATTGTAATCTCCAAAATTGACATCAATGATGATGAAACTATAAATGCCGTTGTCTACAACAGAAAAACCAAAGCAGAAACCTATGCGCAAATTGAAATCGATTTATTGGATGCCATTGAACGATTACCACTCAAATCAGCTTACGGATTAAACGATTTAGGCAGAGCGAGTAAAGGTGCCGCGCAAGCTCTTTTAGCCAAAGCCTATTTATACCAAGAAAAGTGGACTCCAGCCTACGAAATGGCAGGTAATGTAATCAACTCAGGTCAGTATGGTCTTATGGCCGATTACAGTCATGTGTGGAGAGAAATTGGTGAAAATTCTTCTGAATCTATTTACGAAGTGCAAGCAACACTAAACAAAGGAATTAGAGATTACACCAACGTTCAAGGTCCGCGTGGTACACCCGATCTAGGTTGGGGATTCAATACACCATCGACAACTTTAGCAAACTCGTACCAAGCAGGTGATTTGAGAAAAAACGCAACCATCATGTTTGTGCCTTCCACATTGTGGGATGGGTTTTTAGCGCCTACGTCATGGAATAATCCGCGGTACAATTACAAAGCGTATCAAAGTCCCATTGCAGAATCATGGAACAATGACAAAGGTGAAACTGCTAAAAATTTAAGAATTTTAAAATATAGCGATATTTTATTGATTAGAGCGGAAGCTGCATTTCAAATAGGATTATCAGGAGAAGCCGTAAATCGCATCAATGAAATACGAACAAGAGCAGGTTTAACCGAAGTAACCTCTGTAACCTTAGAATCCATACTCAACGAACGAAGATGGGAAATGGCTATGGAACACGACCGTTGGTTTGATATAGTTCGAACAGGCCAAGCCCAAAGCGCTATGGCAATCAACGGAAAAACATTCTTGGTTGGCGTACATAATTTGTTTCCAATTCCGTTAGATCAAATCATACAAAGCGGAAATCGATTAACACAAAACCCAGGATATTAATTAATAAGTAACTTAAACATTAAATTTTATATTATGAAAACAAACAAAATTTTAGTTTCTGCATTTGCATTGTCTATTGCACTTGCATCATTTACAGCTTGTAGTGATGACGAGGCCGATAATTCACTACCTCCAATTGGTGGTTATAACAGCGCCGATGAAGTAGCTTCTTCATCTTTAAGAGCATACTGGCCATTAAACGGAAACGGAATTGAATCAAAATCGAGTACCGCACCAACTTCAACGGTAGCTACAACGTATGTAACAGGTATCAAAGGTCAAGCAGCCAATTTCAATACGGGATACATGGCTTATCCATCGATAACTGCATTGAATACTACGTCGGGTAGTGCAACCATTACATGTTGGGCAAAAATATCTAATACCAAATTGGTAGCGGGTGGAGTAAGTAATATTTCACCTCTGTTTACATTAACTCGTACAGGTGAACCATTTGGAAATCTAAATTTGATTGGTGAAACTCACGGTTTAGTGACTAGTGATTCCATTCAAATTAAAGGAATTTTCAAAATCAAAAAACCAGACGGAACTGATTTTGGTGGAGATGCTTTAAATATGTTAAAACAAGAATCATGGATGGATGCTACTCACACTTGGAACGCTAATAAAATTGGTGGTCAATGGGCACATATCGTGTATTGGTACGACGGATTAACTGCAACCAATAGAATCTACGTTAACGGGGTTAAAATTTCTAATTCTGCTTGGGAAGTTAGAAACGGTGGAGATCCATTTTTATTGAATCACTTTACGCCAACACGTCCAATTATTGGTGCTTTAGAAACTGTTGTTACTGGAGCAAACACTGATGCTTGGAACGCTGCCTTAAAAGGTCAAGTAGATGAAGTACGTTTTTACGATAAAGCATTAACTCCAGCTGAAATCGGAGCATTGTACGAGCTTGAAAAAGCAGGTAGATAATTAGTTCTAAGTTATAAAAAAAACCTAACGAAGTTTTTAATTTTGTTAGGTTTTTTTATCAATCATAAGCTCCATTAATTCCATTCACAATGCATAGTTTACTAAAAATTTTAGCCATTACTCAGTTTTTTCTGATGTCGTGCTCGTGCTCTAATAAATCGGATGAAATTATCATCGACGAACCCATACCTCAATTATCTGAAGAAGAATTATTGGATAAGGTACAAAGTGACGTGTTCAAATACTTTTGGGATTATGCCGAATTCAATTCAAAATTAGCTCGTGAACGCTATCATACTGACGAAACGTATGTGGATGTCAACTTGGTTACAACAGGCGGTTCGGGTTTCGGTCTGATGACTATTTTAGTCGGAATTGAACGAGATTTTGTTACAAGACAAGCTGCAGTAGCTCGTTTAACTACAGCGCTAAATTTTCTTGAAAATGCCGACCGATTTCACGGAGCTTGGCCTCATTGGATGAATGGAACCAACGGAAATGTTGTTCCCTTCGGAACAGTAGATAACGGCGGAGATATTGTAGAAACTGCGTTTCTTTGTCAAGGATTAATTTGCATTAGAGAATATTTTAAAAACGGCACTCCCGAAGAACAAGCCCTAGCCACAAAAGCAAATCAACTGTGGGAAGGCGTTGAATGGGATTGGTACACCAAAGGTGAAAACGCGATGTACTGGCACTGGTCACCCGATTACGGTTGGCAAATCAATTTTAAATTAGAAGGTTACAACGAATGTCTAATCGCGTACGTCATGGGAGCAGCTTCTCCAACTCATCCTATTCCGTCTGAAGCATACCATCAGGCTTGGGCAAGAAATGGAGCAATTGTTCACGCAGGCACTCGTTATGATATTCCTGTAATCTTTAATTATAATGGTTCCACCGGAAATGTTGGCCCCATGTTTTGGTCGCATTATTCCTATTTAGGATTAGACCCAAGAGGTTTGTCTGATCAGTATGCCAATTATTGGACGCTGACACAAAACCACGCGCGCATCATGAACAAATACTGTATTGCCAATCCAATTGGTTGGTTAGGATATAGTGAAGATTGTTGGGGATTGACCGCAAGTTATACCCGAAATAATAATGGATCTGTAGGTTATTCCGATCACAAACCCGGCAACGATAGAGGTGTGATTTCTCCAACAGCCGCATTGTCATCGTTTCCCTACACACCCGTTGAATCGATGAAAGCCTTGCGTTTTTTCTATGAAAATCCGCAGTGGAAAGATCGTTTAATTGGCGTAGCCGGACCGTATGACGCCTTTTCGCCACATCACGATTGGGTGACTAAACGCTATTTGGCCATCGATCAGGGAACCATCGCTACGATGATCGAAAACCACAGAACGGGTTTATTGTGGAATTTATTCATGCAAGCACCTGAAGTTCAAACCGGACTCCAAAATTTAGGATTTTCCTCTACTCAGCACAGTTTTTAAAAGCGTCATCCATGAAAATCATTCTATTGTTTTTAGTGGCACTATTTCCTTTTACAATTCTAGCGCAAGATCAAGTAAAAGCCGATTTTAGTACAGATGTGACGATACGTTACAGTTATCAATACGTGCTTCATAAACCAGCAGTTTCAAAGCAAAAGAAACCGCTCATCATTTTTCTTCATGGTTCGGGTGAAAAAGGAACCGATATCGAAAAAGTTAAAGTTCATGGTCCGCTAAAATACCTCAAAACTGCTTCATTAGACGCGTTTATTTTGGCACCTCAATGTCCGGAAACCGCCTATTGGGAATCCGAATCGCTGCATCAACTGATTCAAAAAATAATACAGGAAAACAACATCGACACCAGCAAAATATACCTAACTGGATTAAGTATGGGCGCTTGGGGTGCGTGGAATTTAGCCATCGCACATCCCGAAACCTTTGCCGCTTTGGTTCCGATCGCCGGATTTGTAGATCGTGTGCCGATGATTGAAAACTGCAAACTCCAACATATTCCCATCAAAATCTATCACGGTTTGATGGACGATGTGGTGAGCGTAGACTATTCGGTTGCCATATACAAACGATTGAAACAATGCAATACAAACATAGAACTTATTATATTTGATGATGCCAATCACGACAGTTGGTCACGAGTGTACGATGATGTCCAAATGTACAATTGGATGTTCAAGCAAGTCAAATTACCCTAAATTACGATTACATGAAATTATATTCCAAGATACTGATTCTCCTGACTTTTTTAGCTATAACCACTATTCAAGCTCAAAAAAAGAATGCAACACCTCAGATTGCTCCCAAAGCCGTTTTTGTGGCCGAATTGCTTTCAAAAATGACTTTAGAAGAAAAGATTGGTCAGCTCAACCTACCTACATCAGGCGACATTACCACAGGTCAAGCCAATAGTTCCGACGTTTCTAAAAAAATTCAAGAAGGTAAAGTAGGCGGATTATTCAATATAAAATCGGTGGCTAAAATCAAAGAAGTGCAGAAAATTGCAGTCGAAAAAAGCCGTTTAAAAATTCCACTTATTTTCGCCATGGACGTTATTCATGGGTATGAAACTACCTTTCCGATTCCACTCGGACTCTCTAGTTCGTGGGATATGCCAATGATTGAAAAAACAGCCAGAATGGCCGCAGTTGAAGCAAGCGCAGACGGAATCAATTGGACGTTTTCACCGATGGTGGATATATCTCGTGATCCTCGTTGGGGAAGAGTTTCTGAAGGTTCTGGAGAAGATCCATTTCTGGGAAGTGCAATCGCAACGGCAATGGTCAAAGGATACCAAAACGATGATTTGTCAAAAACAACGAGTATTTTGGCTTGTGTCAAACATTTTGCCCTGTACGGTGCGCCCGAAGCAGGAAGAGAATACAATACAGTCGACATGAGTAAAATCAAAATGTACAACGATTATTTTCCTCCGTACAAAGCAGCAGTAGACGCCGGAGTCGGAACCGTTATGGCATCGTTCAACGAAGTAGACGGAGTTCCAGCCACGGGAAGTAAATGGCTGATGACCGATGTACTTCGAAAACAATGGGGATTTAAAGGATTTGTTGTTACGGATTATACCGCTGTAAACGAAATGGTCGATCACGGAATAGGAACTGTTCAAGATGTTTCTGCCCAAGCTCTTAATGCCGGAGTAGAATTGGACATGGTCAGCGAGGGATTTCTAAACACTTTAAAAAAATCTCTTGAAGAAGGTAAAGTGTCCATGCAGCAAATTGATAACGCCGTGCGTTTAATTTTAGAAGCAAAATACGATTTAGGATTGTTTCATAATCCGTATAAAAATTGTGACGAAAACCGCGCAAAGACCGAAATTTTCACAGTGGAAAATAAGCGTTTTGCACGCAAAGTGGCCGCCGAATCGATGGTGTTATTAAAAAATGACAATCAGTTATTACCGATCAAAAAATCGGGAACCATCGCCGTAATCGGACCGTTAGCCAATACGCGAGAAAATATGGCCGGAACGTGGAGCGTGGCAACCAAACAAGATAAATCCAATTCGTTCCTCGACGGTTTAAAAACCGTGGTAGGCGATAAAGCAAAAATAGTATATGCCAAAGGCAGTAACCTCGATTACGATCCCGAGTTCCAAGCCAAAGGAACGATGTTTGGCAAAGAAATTCCGCGTGATAACCGAACCCAACAAGAACTGATTCAAGAAGCCTTAGACGTTAGTAAAAACGCCGATGTAATTCTCGCTGTCATGGGAGAAAGTGCCGAAATGAGCGGCGAAAGCAGCAGCAGAACCCAACTCGAAATTCCGCAAGTGCAACAAGATGTATTGGCCGCTTTACTTAAAACCGGAAAACCTGTTGTGTTGGTTTTATTCACAGGAAGACCATTGGTTTTGGTAGATGAAAATGCCAAAGTTCCAGCCATACTCAACGTTTGGTTTCCGGGTAGTGAAGCCGGATTAGCCATAGCCGATGTGCTGTTTGGCGATGTTGTTCCATCCGGAAAATTATCGTCGACGTGGCCTAGAAGTGTCGGACAAATTCCGATGTATTACAGCCATAAAAACACAGGACGACCGTTAGGAAATAAAGAAGGAAAATTCGAAAAGTTTAAATCCAATTACATCGACGAACGCAACGAACCCTTGTATCCATTCGGATTCGGATTAAGTTATACCCAATTCGAATATGCACCCGTAAAAGTTTCTTCCAATACCTTAGCTAAAAATGGATCTATAACGGTTTCGGTAGAAGTAAAAAATACCGGAAACTTCGACGCAAAAGAGGTAGTTCAACTCTACACCCGTGATCTGGTGGGATCGATTACACGTCCCGTAAAAGAACTCAAAGGCTTCCAAAAAGTTGAAATTAAAAAAGGAGAAACCAAAACAGTTTCCTTCACGATAACCGAGAACGATTTAAAATTCTATAATCAAAATTTAGATTTTGCAGCCGAACCAGGAGCGTTCGAAGTGTTTGTCGGAACCAATTCCGATACCAATAATAAAACAATGTTTGAGTTAGTTGACTAATTTTTTTATGCACTTCGAAGGAAACCCTTTAGTGAATTTACTAGAGGGTTTTTTCTAAAAAACTAGTTTAGATATTTTATCTTTAGCAAAAAATTATCCATCATGAGAAAAATAATCACAGGTCTTCTGCTTCTAATTTGCTCTTTTGTTCACAGCCAAAGTGTGCAATCACCTTCCAAAAACATCAGTTTAAACTTTAAATTGAACGATAGTGGCCGACCTTTCTATTCGGTTTCCTATAAAGCTACCACTGTCGTAAATCCTAGTTTCTTGGGAATTGAATTAAAAGATACCGACGATTTGACGCAAGGGTTTACACTAGTCAACCAAGAAACTAAAACCGTAAACGAACCGTGGAATCCCGTTCTAGGCGAACAATCCACCATTCAAAACCATTACAACCAAATTACATTCTATTTGCTGCAAAAAGAAACCAAACGCAAACTCAACATCATCTTTAAAGTATACGACGAAGGTGTGGCGTTTCGCTATGAATTCCCTAAACAAGAAAAGCTAAATTATTTCATTGTATCCGACGAAAAATCGGAGTTCAACCTTACCGGAGATCACAAAACATTTTGGATTCCGGGCGATTACGACAGTCAGGAATATGCGTACAATGAAACCAAATTTTCTGAAGTCAATTCAGAGAATGTAGACATGAACAACGGCATCGGACTAAAAACCATCAAAGACAAATACCGTGTACAATCGCCTTTGATGATGAAATCCGCAAACGGAATATACCTGAACATTTTTGAAGCCGCCGTAGTCAATTACCCGGTCATGCATTTAGACCTTATTCCTACTACTTATAAATTAACGTCGCATTTAGTTCCGAATGCCATCGGTGACAAAGCCTATCTTCAAGCACCATGCGTTTCACCATGGAGAACCATTATGGCCAGCGATGATGCCCGCGACATCGTCAGTTCAAAAATGATTTTAAACTTAAACGAACCGTGTAAAATAGACGACACTTCGTTCATTAAACCCATGAAATACGTGGGGATTTGGTGGGAAATGCACGTCGGAAAATCAACTTGGGATTACGCGGGTTCGCAAAACGCTCAAAATGCCGCGACAAAAGATTTGATTCCGTCCGGAAAACACGGCGCTACAACAGCCAATACCAAACGTTACATCGATTTTGCCGCCAAACATGGTTTCGACGGAGTTTTAGTCGAAGGTTGGAACGCAGGTTGGGAAGATTGGTTCGGAAATTGGAAAGAAAATGTATTCGATTTCACCACGCCGTATCCCGATTATGATTTGAAAGAAATCAACGACTACGCGAAATCAAAAGGAGTAAAAATGATCATGCATCACGAAACTTCGGGCTCGGTGGCCAATTACGAACGACACCTTGATCGTGCGTTAAACCTGATGAAAGACTACGGATATCCTGCCGCAAAATCGGGTTATGTAGGCCGAATCATTCCGCGTGGCGAATTCCACGACGGCCAAACCATGGTCAATCATTTTAACTTCGTAGCGCAACGTTTCGCCGATTATAAAATGATGGTCAATTCCCACGAAAGTTCGCGTCCGACTGGTTATTCGAGAACGTATCCAAACTACATAGCTGCCGAAGCCGCACGTGGAAACGAGTTCAATGCCTGGAGCAACGGAAATCCACCGATGCACGAAACCATTTTGCCGTTCACCCGTCAACTCGGCGGACCGATGGATTACACACCAGGAATCTTCGAAATCAAAATGAGCATCTACGATCCGACTAAAAAAGAGCAAGTCCATACCACTTTAGCCAAGCAATTGGCCTTATATGTAACGATGTATTCTCCGCTTCAAATGGCGGCCGATTTGCCCGAAAACTACGAAAAATACCCCGATGCTTTTCAGTTCATCAAAGATGTTGCGGTCGATTGGCACGAGTCAAAATATCTAGAAGCCGAACCTGGCGATTATTTAACTGTAGCCCGCAAAGATAAAAAATCTGAGAATTGGTTCATTGGCGCGATCACCGACGAAAATGCGCGCAAATCCAAAATCAACCTCGATTTCCTGACACCCGGAAAAAAATACAAAGCCATCATTTATCAAGACAGCAAAACCGCCGACTGGAAAGAAAACCCCATCAGTTACGAAATCAAAACGCAAACCGTGACGAACAAAGATTTCATCCAACTCAATTTAGCCAAAGGTGGCGGAACCGCAATCAGTCTGGTTCCTCTGAATTAAAATAATTATGAGCTCAATCCTGCTATCCATTCCAAGCAATCGTCGCCAACGCTTTTTTTCTACAGCCGCAAAAAGAGCTTCTGAAGTCGCTTTTTTGCGTCTAGAAAAAAGAGCGTTCGCTTCCTCTTGGCTTTACACTGCTATCAGGGCTAGTTGGGTTTTCATAACTCTTATATCGGTTGCCAGTACGTTTGCGCAACAAAAAACGTACTGCAATCCCATCAACATCGATTACGGGTATACGCCGTTCAAATGGTTTTCCGAACAAGGGAAACACCGTGCCACAGCCGATCCGGTAATCGTAAATTTTAAAGGAAACTACTTTCTGTTTTCGACCAACCAAGAAGGATATTGGTACAGCAGCGACATGCTCAACTGGAAATTTGTGTACCGTAAATTTTTACGCGATAACAAATACATCCACGATTTAAACGCGCCCGGAGTGTTTGTCATGAAAGACGAACTCTACGTTTACGGTTCAACCCACGAAAAAGATTTCCCCATCTGGAAAAGTAAAAATCCCACCAAAGACGAATGGGAAATCGCTGTTGACACACTCAATGTTGGCGCTTGGGATCCCGGATTTTTCTACGATGAAGAAAAAGACAAACTGTTTTTATATTGGGGTTCGAGTAACGAGTTTCCACTATTAGGAACCGAACTCAACACGAAAACACTGCAATCCGACGGATTTGTAAAACCCATGCTTACCTTAAAGCCCGAAGATCACGGTTGGGAACGCTTTGGCGAATACAACGACAATGCTTTTTTACAACCGTTTATGGAAGGCGCAACGGTCAATAAGCATAACGGAAAATATTATTTGCAATACGCCGCGCCCGCGACTGAATTCAGCGGTTACGCCGACGGAGTATACGTCAGCGATAATCCATTGACAGGTTTTGCCTACCAATCGCACAATCCGTTTTCGTATAAACCAGGCGGGTTTGCTCGTGGCGCCGGACACGGAGCAACTTACCAAGATCATTTCGGAAATTGGTGGCACGTTTCCACTATTGTACTCGGACAAAAAAATAATTTTGAACGCCGCATCGGAATTTGGCCCGCCGGTTTTGACAAAGAAGACGTCATGTATTGCAACACGGCGTATGGCGATTATCCAACGTTGCTACCGCAGAAAAATGCCAATCATACGCAAGGCTTATTTGCAGGTTGGATGTTATTGAACTATAATAAACCCGTTCAGGTTTCGTCGACTTTAGGCGGTTATCAAGCCAATTTTGCCGTCGATGAAGACATGAAAACCTACTGGTGCGCTAAAACCAGTGGAAAAGGCGAGTGGTTTCAAACCGATTTGGGTGAAATATCCACGGTGAATGCCATCCAAATTAATTATGCCGATCACGAGGTAGAATTCATGGGAAAAACTAGGGGTAAATTCCATCAATATAAAATTCTAGCTTCCAACGACGGAAAAAAATGGACTACCATTGTTGATAAAAGTGCCAATACAACTGATGTTCCACATGATTATATCGAATTGGAACAACCCATTCAAGCGCGTTTTTTAAAGTTGGAGAACAAAACAATGCCAACAGGCAAATTTGCGCTGAGCGGTTTTAGAGTATTCGGAAAAGGATTAGGAAAAGCGCCAGAAAAAGTCGAAAAATTCATTGCCTTGCGCGCTGATCCAAAGAAATTCGGAGAGCGACGAAGTGCGTGGATTCGCTGGCAACACAACAACGATGCCGATGGTTACGTAATTTATTTTGGTAAATCGCCCGACAAATTATACGGAAGTATTATGGTCTACGGTAAGAACGAGTATTTCTTTACCGGAATGGACCGAACCGATGCCTATTATTTTCAAATTGAAGCGTTTAGCAACAACGGAATGAGTCCGCGTACAGAAGTCAGTAAATCAGAATAATCGGATTGTCTTAACACACATAATTTCGTTAATAACTAATTGATCAGCCTACCATCACCGAATTGATATACATGTATATTTAAAAAATTAAAAGAAGTTTATTTTTATCCTTTTTACCGAGTAAAACCTATACAATTAGAACGTACAACTAACCAATAACCAAACCACTTTATTATGAGTTCAGAACAAATCAAAACCAATTATCCCGCGCTGTACACGTTGATTACGGTGTTTTTCTTTTGGGGATTTATCGCTGCGGGGAACAGTATTTTCATTCCTTTTTGTAAAAGTTATTTTTCACTCGACCAATTTCAATCGCAGTTGGTTGACTTTGCATTTTACACCGCGTATTACATCGGTGCTTTGTTGCTGTTTGCTTTAGGCGATATGAGCGGAAAAGACATTGTTGGAAAATGGGGTTACAAGAAAAGTATCGTCTACGGATTATTGTTTTCTGCACTCGGTGCTGGAGCAATGATTGTGGCCGTGGAAGCCAATTTATACGCCGGAATGTTATTGGGATTGTTTATTGTTGCACTTGGATTTTCGTTGCAACAAACCGCTGCCAATCCGTTTGCGATTTTGTTGGGCGATCCAAAAACGGGTGCGAGTCGGGTGAATTTGGGTGGCGGAATCAACTCATTCGGAACCACGATCGGGCCGATTGTTGTAGCGTTAGCGCTTTTTGGAACGGCTGCTTCGGTTTCAGATGAGCAAATCAAAACATTAGAATTAAATAAGGTTGTTTTATTGTATATCGGAGTTGGATTGTTGTTCATCGCTGCTGCGGGATTGTTTTATTTCTCTAAAAAAGTACCCAGCGGAATTGCCAACGAACCGATGGAAAAGGCCAACAAAGCCTTGCGCACGTTGATCATTATGACCTTGCTTTTAGCCGCTTGTTTTGTGCCTATTTTTAAATCGTACCAAACGGATATCACCACCTTGAGTGTTCAAGAGGCGGCCGACTTAGAGTCGTTTCGTATGCGATTTTTACTTTTAGCTTTGGCGGTTGTGATAGGCGGAATTTTGTATTCGTATTTGTCTGCACAGAAAAAAGCAGAAGGTTGGGGCGCGATGCAATATCCTCAATTGGTTTTAGGAATGTTGGCTATTTTCACCTATGTTGGAGTAGAAGTTGCCATTGGAAGTAACTTAGGTGAATTATTAAAATTACCCGAATTTGGGAGCATGCAATCGTCTGATATTGGTCCGTATGTATCGATGTACTGGGGAAGTTTAATGATTGGACGTTGGGCGGGCGCTATTAGTGTTTTTAACTTAAAAGGCGCTAATAAAACAATGGCTTTAATCATCATTCCGCTGATTGCATTCGGAATCATTTTGGGTGTGAACATACTATCTGGAAAAGACATGACACCTTTGTATTACTACGTATTTTGCGTATTGGTTCAAATTGGAGCATTCTTTTTGAGTAAAGACAAACCAGCGCGAACCTTATTAATATTTGGTTGTTTCGGAATCATCGCGATGCTGATTGGTTTGAGCACATCGGGTACAGTAGCGATTTATGCGTTTTTAGCGGGCGGATTGGCGTGTAGTATTATGTGGCCAGCTATTTTTAGTTTGTCGATTATCGGTTTAGGAAAATATACCTCACAAGGTTCTGCCTTTTTAATCATGATGATTTTGGGTGGTGGAATTATACCGCCGATACAAGGAAAATTATCAGACATCATCGGAATTCACCAATCCTACATCATTGCGGTGGTTTGTTTTGGATATTTAACATTGTTTGCCTTTTTGGTAAAAGGAATTTTAAAGAAACAAAACATTGATGTGGATGCGATTGAGGTAGAAGCAAGCCATTAATTTAGTGGTCAGTGTTCAGTAATTAGTGATCAGTGACTGAATTGAAAAAATAAAACTCCGATTGAAACTTGTGTTTCTTTCGGAGTTTTTAATTGAAATTGTATTTAAATCAGTATTTAATTTAGAAGTATTTTTTCGGTGTGTGAAAGCAATTCACCCTCTAATTTTAGAAAGTAGGTTCCAAATTGTAGGTTTTTTAAATCAACTACTACATTTGAGATGTAATTCGTTTCATTTGTAAAAATGGTTCTACCATTGATGTCGTATAATGAATAATTTAATTTCCCTGTAAAATTTTGTAATGAGATCGTAACTATACCATCAGATGGATTGGGATAAATTTTTACATTAGTATTAACTTCAGTAAAACTTTGATTCGATAGAATAGTAGGAGTAAACACACCTGAGAATATACCTCTTCCATAAGTAGCAGCAAAAACAGTGTTGTCATTTCTTAGATCTAAATCGGTTACTTTAACATTGCTCATTCCATTGTACGATTGATACCATAGCGGAGACGAATCACTGAAGTTATTAGTAAACCAAACACCAAGATCAGTACCAATAATAACTTCTTCAGTATTTAATGGATTTCTAAGTATGCATTTTACAGGCATGTCAGGTAAATTACCTTCTTTATTTATCCAAGTAATTCCGCCATTATTTGTATACCAAATGTTTACTATATTATAATTGTGCATGGTGAGATAAATTTCGTTATTGGATGAACCATACTCAACATCTGAAACACTTCCAACAAAATTAGGACCACTAATATCTGCCCACGATGCAGTTGCATTGGCGTTGGTTACACGTAATAATCTACTTGCTCTGGTTCCAACTAATAAGGTTGTAGATGAAGTAGTGTAAGGAGATACTGCAAATGCTGAAGGGTTTGCGTTTAATAGGGTATTTACTAAATTAGTTCTCGTTATAGTTCCGGATTTAATATTTGAATATCTTCTTACTCTATAAGAATTTGTGGTTGCATTTGAATAATCGGAATACAATAAATCTAAATTTGAATCCAATACCATTGGCGCTATAAATGCTCCATTGTTAGTTGATGAATCATCACCATCTAATGTTCTCGTAGCTCCCGAAAGAATGGGTCTGTATACTATGTTTTGATTATAAACATAGTTAGAAATGTAATATTTATCAGCACCTTGGTCAAACATCGTAAAAGCACCATCTCCGCCCTGTGATTCAACACTTGGATTTACTTCTGGTGCCGCATTAGCAAAATATTGTGTCCCATTATCTTGTGCACCTGCTGCAAAATATTCACCTGTTAAACCACTTACACTATTTGTTGGAGCCACACCAACACTGTAAAATTGTGTAATATTTAATCCATTAGTTCTTGCTGATGGAGCAGAAGAAGTGTTAGCTAAATTTCCGGAATAGTAAACACCACCATCATTTCCAAAAACAGCAATCGCAGAATTTCCTGGTTTGAAAGTCATCGCATGATGATCGGCATGAGTATTTGTTGTCCAATTTGAAATGGCTGTCCAACCTGCTGAAGTTGTGCCGCCATTAGTAGTTCGATATAAATCTATTCCACCAACATATACTATTTGATCATTAATCGGATCTGACTCTATCAGCAAATTATAAAAAGCTTGTCCACCAGTGAAACCATACGTAAACTCTCTTGTTTCATTACCTACAGGTAATGCCAAAACAGTTGGGGCTGTTAAAAAGCCATTATTGGTTACTTCTAATTTTACTTCTGTTGTAGGTGTAGTAGCATTTGCTTGACCTAGTTCTGTTAATATGTATATCTTATTCGGATTTGTATTTGATATTTCAATTTCGGTTCGTTGTCCTCCACCATTTCCAGTAACAGTATGTTTTAAGTCAAAATTCTGACCATCTGACGAACTAAATATACTTCCTCCTCCATCACCAAAAGACCAGCTTTGGGTTGTTGACACCCATATTTTACCATCAGATCCAATCTCAATATCATTTGGACAATGTTTACTTTGATTCGCAGTTAAAGCTAAATCTATTGGAGTCCAGGATGATCCACCATCTATTGATTTATATAAACCAAAATCAAGTGCACTTTGCAAGGTAAATGCATTTGAAGACGAATAATATCCATCACCAGCTGCTACATAAATTTCTGAATTACCCGCATTATTTCGTACAACAATATCGTTTATGTTTTGTATACCCGGAATAATTAAACCAGTTGGAACTCCTTCTGTAGATAGATTAATTGTAGCATTAACAGCGCCTGATCCTAATGCTGCTACTAAAAGATCACCGTCAAATTTAGAAATCATTACAGAAGGTATCGTAATTGTTGCATCTTGTCCTCCCATTGGAACTGGAGTTCCATCAACATTATTAATCATAATGACTGCAATTGCGCCTGCATCTTGAGCCGCTTTTACTTTCAAAACAAACGTACACGTACCTCTTCTAATTAATGCGATTTTACCAGCTAAACTAGGTGCATTGGTTAAGGTTTCACATCCATCATTATTGGGTGCAGTACTATCTTGAATCAAAACAATTTGTTGTGTAATTGGTGAAATTATTGGCGGTCCAAAAGCACTTGTGGGAAAGCAAACATAGTCTCCTGCAACATTTGAAGGACTATTTATGGTTACATAGGTTGAAGCCGAAAAAAACGGGGCTCCATTTATTCCTCCAAAAACTTTTGTCCAAGTTAATCCTGCATTTGAAGATTTCCAAACACCATCGCCATTGACATCACCGCCCACGTATGTTTCGCCTGTTCCTGCATACCATGTACTCGTGTTATTTGGGTCGTACGTTAGGCTAGTAACATTCAAATTATCTGGAATATTTAATCGTGTCCATGTAGATGAACTACTCGAAATATTTGTGTTTTTCCATAATCCTCCGCTAACGCCACCAGAAATTACGGTGTTGTAATTGGTGTCGGTGGGATCAAACATAATTGCTCTTACTCTTCCACCCACATTATTTGGACCTCTTTCTACCCATGAATTATCGAAAGCATCACCCGGAGTTCTTCCTTCTGAAATAGCTTTAGCTCTCTCTTTTGCTAATTCTTCTCTAATTTGAATAAGTTTTTCTGGAGTTGGAATGCCTTTTTCAGGATCCATTGTTAATTCCCATTCCATTTCATAATACTTATTCGGTGGGATTCTCATTGCCTTTCTCTCGGCTTTAGACAAACTCATTGTTTTTTTGAAAGGAGAGTTTGCTAAATTTTTAGCATGTTTTTTTCTGAGTGCTTTCAGTTGTTTTTTTGAAGTACCAGTAGTTGCAGTAATTTCTTTTGAGTCTTTATTTGATTTTTCTTTGTTTTTTGCTGTTTCTTGAGCTATTGAGGATGCAATAGTAAAGAATGTGCAAAGTAAAAATAGTAGTTGCTTTATCATGTGTATTTTTTTTTATTGGAGCAATATTAATGAAATAAATTTTAATTTTAGACGTAAAAAGTTAAATTGGAATATTTTACATAAAAAAAATACTTTTTAAACCCTATGGGATAGGCTCTAAATACTAAAACTCCGATTGAAATATATATTTCTTTCGGAGTTTTTTTGGGTACACAAAAGGTTCGCTAGCTAGCCCTGATCTCGTCTTTGTTGGAGCTCTTGACTTTTTCTAAAAGGCAAGGCGACTGACGAGAGCAGGAACACGGATTACTGATGAGTCCCGAGCCTATCGCTTCTCATTCAAACTATTTCCAATCGATTTTTCGAGAGAAATACATGACAGCCGCAAGAATGAAGAACAAACCAATACTTCCTACTAATAAGGCGTAATCTTCGAGTTGAATGATGACGTAAATGAATGTGTAGAGTAGTGTTAGTGCGATTCCAATGAATACAGGAAACTTTTTGTTTTTGAGTATGGAGAATGAGTAAATAGTGATTAACGCGACGACAGCGCTTCCAGCGATTGAATACGCAAAACTAAAACTACTGTGTTCGGTAATCGAAATCAGTAAGGTGTAAAACATAATTAGCGCCACACCAATCATCGTATATTGAAAAATATGAATGTTGATTTTACTAATGGATTGAATGAGGAAGAAAATCAGGAACGTCAACCCAATTACTAGAAATCCGTATTTGGATGCGCGTTCGTTTTGTTGGTATTCATTCACGGGCGTGATGAAATCGGTTTCCAAACCATACGAAGCTAAGTTCGGGAAACTTTCAAAATACTGTTGCGCAAACGGACGGTTAAAATGTAATACTTTCCAGTTGGCGGTAAACCCCTTTGAAGTTACGTTTCGGTCGGTTGGTGATACAAATCCGTTGAAGCTGGGCGAATTCCAATCGGAGTTCATGGCTACACTGGTGGTTTTTCCAATCGGTATGATTTTAATTTGATTGCTTCCGTTGACGTTGATGGTTCCGTTAAAATCTTTTTTAGAAAGGGTTGTGTAATCGAACAATTGCGATTCCAAGCCGTCAAAAGTTTCATTAGAATTGATGGGCTCGAAAACCAATTTCTGATTACCTAACGTCATTTGGACTTCGTCGGTTAGACTTTTTAGGTTTTTGGTTTGTATGATGATTTTGGCTTGATTCCAAAAAATGTTTTCGTTGGGAATATTTTTCTTTGCGAAGTCGGGTTGCGAGTAGCTTCCGGAAAAGTTCATTTTGGTCGAAAAGACATTCGATTCGTAGATGCTTCGTTTTAATGCTTTTTGCATGGTTGCGTCGATGGTACTATTGAGTGTTTCCGGAAAGAAATAAGCAAACTGAATTTTTTTGGTCAGGTTGTCTTTGTACGGAATGCGTAAAACGGGTCCGTTAATAAAGATGTTTTCGCCCCATTTGGACGTGGTTTCTTCTACCACTTCTTGTTGTCGAATGCTTCGTTCGATGATTAAATCTTGCACAAAAAAGAGCGGAATGAGCAGGAAAAGCGAGAGCAATCCGATTAAAATCATTTTTGCGGTAGTTGATTGAAAGAAACCTTTAGGTTCTACTTCTTGATGTTCCATAATTATTGTTATTTAGAGTTATTGATTACGTTAGATCCATGTTTCGCCTACTATTTTTAAGTAAACTATGGCAATGGGTAAGTTGGATAAAAGGATTAATATTTTGACGGCAAAGTATTCTTGATGGTTTTTCTGTGTGACGTAGAGGTAGCATAATTTCAGCAACACGATGAGGTTCACTAAAAAGGCCACACCGATGTAGAATAAGCCAATGTTGAATAATTCACCGGTAGGACGAACCAGATGTGCGATGAGAAGCAAGGTTCCCATCACAAATGAACCGATGGCGATTTGAGTTGAAAATAAACCCGTAGCATGATTATACTGTTGTTTGGTCATGAGAAAAGGATGTTATGTTTTTAAATACTAAAAAAGCGAGGTAAATAAAGGTTCCAAAGTGAAGAGAAAACACGATGGTTGCTGTCGAAAACAATTCGACGTAGAGGGTTTCCATCAAGTGAATCGGATTGCTGATGATGTCCCAACTGTTGAAGCGCAGTTCCCGTCCGATGTAAATTCCGAAGCCATTTAAAAAGCAAATCATCGGAATGATGTAGGTTGTAAAGTGTTGGTTTTGAAAGGTTTTCCGAAGAATTGTTTCGGCCGATTGTAACGAAAGAATGCCTAGTAAAAATCCGGATACCGCAAACGAGCAGATGAGTAGCAAGTCGAAGTAGAACAAATGTGCTTCGCTGCGAACAACGTGTACCAAATCGGTGATGATGTAAAACGAATTGGGAATAAAAAGCAACCAAACCAACAGAAGTACATACGTTATTTTGCGTTGCAGGTTATGAACCGATAGATAGGTCGTAATCAGATACGGAATAACCGCCAAGACTAAATTCCATACCAAGAAAAACAAGTAGATTGAATTCGTGATTTTAGCGCGAAAAAGCAGTAATCCGAAGCAATAAATGGAGAGAACAATTAAAGTTAGATTGACTTTTTTGTTTTGCAGAAATAATTGTGCGAGTACATTCATAATTAGTTGATATTAAAAGATGCTCGAATAGTAGTAACTGGAATTTTCAACATTTTTAGATAGTCTAAGCGATAGAATTCATGCGCCGATTTTCCGCGTTGGTATTCGGCCATGAATTGTTTGAGACGTGTAGGATAGAAGAACGTTCCGGTGGCAATCACCATATAGAGGTAGAGGCTTTTTTTGCCGTTTCCGAGTAAATAATATTGCATTCCGATTTCTTCTGGAACGGATATTCCAGTGTTGGTGAGTACGTGAATCACATCGTGATCTTCCAATTTGGGTTGGATTTCGAAGTTGTATTTCAGGAGAAAACAACCAAGGTGAAACCCGAGACTTTCTTGCGGATGTTGGATTAATTCGGGAATCGACACGTCCCATGCTTGGTTCTTTTTAAAGAATTTCTGATACGGTTTTTTCGACAGTTCGTACATTTTTTCGATGAGTAAATCTTTCATTAGTGCTGTAGTTTATAAGTTTTCGAATGTTCCAATTTTTGAGAGTTCTGCTTTGTATTTTTTAGGAAGAATAATTGATTTAATTAGCTGGTCTAATTTTAGTATTCTACTATTTGTATAGAGTTTTAAAATAGAATGAGTCGGGAAAAAAGAGTGTGTAAAAAGTTGTTGATGAACTGTTTTCGGGACTAAAATCTGTTGTATTTGTAGTAGAACAAAGTAGCGGGAACTTCCTAAATGTAGTTTGTACTGCTCATAAAGATGGACGGTGAATGATCCTTTTTCCAAATCATTTTTTAGATGAATGTTTCTATCGACAACCCATTCGTCAAAATTTTCGGGTAGGTTTTTCAATCCCATTCGTACTCCCAATCTCTTGAAAACATCGAAGATTTCCTCCTTTTCAAAAGGTCGTAATTTTCGTTCTAATAATTCAAAAGCGCGAATGGAATAATCAATTAGCATATAAAGTACATCTCTGTACGCCCAGTCGGGAATGGTTTGTCCCCGACTTTTTTCAACACCTTGATGAATCTGAGTTATTTTATCTATGGTTGCTAAGGCGCGATCTTCTTCGGCAAAAACAATACTTTGAGCATATTCGACGGTTGAAAACAAACGCCCTAAAGGGTTATTTGGAATCTTTCCGGTAAAATATAACCAATCGACTGCTTTGTTCAAGGCAAATTCGGCCGCCGAGCCAGCAAAAATTAGCAGAACCGTGTCTGTGTTTTTCCAGATGTGTCTTACAATTGATTTTTCGTCGACAAAGTACTTCATGATATAACTTTTTTGCGATTGTGAATGAGAAGTACGGTTATGATTCCGAGTGTGTAGGCGAGCATGTCCGTCCAAGAAAATGACGTTCCTACAATGATTTTTAAAATTGAATATTTTTCTAAATCGAAAACCTCTAAAATGTGCATAAACTGTAATCCTTCAATGAAGTAACAGATGGAAAGAGCTAGCAAAGCCGTCTTAGTTTCTGAAATTTTGAGAAAAGTTGCCAAGATGTAGAATACAAATAGTGCGGCGAGGTAATCGCCTAAAATCGGGCGTATGAATTCGTCTTTGGCAAAAATTGCAATCAGTATTTCTGTTATCAACAGCAGAATACTTATGCATAAATAGTTGAATTTGATTTGTTTCATAATTTTAAAAGTACTTTGTTTTTCAAAGTAAATAGATAAAAAAATAGGTTTAGGTTTTGGAGATTAATTTTTCGAGCGCATCGATGTGAGCAGAGAAGGCAGTTTTTCCTTCTTTGGTTGCGATGTAGCGCGTGTTGGGTTTTTTACCGATGAATTGTTTTTCAATTTGGATGTAATTTTCAGATTCGAGTGCTTTGGTGTGTGAAGCGAGGTTGCCATCGGTTACGCCCAATAATTCTTTGAGCATATTGAAATCGGCACTGTCGTTGACCATCAATACCGACATGATCCCGAGTCGTATTCGGTGATCAAATGCCTTGTTTATATTTTGGATGATGGTTTTCACGATTAATAATTATCAAAAATAGTTATCAGTTGGTCGGAATTTACAATTTGTGAAGGTGCGACTACGCTTTCTTCATACGGAATTGCATTTCCATACCGTTGGTTTAAAATGGCTTTTACCTTAGGATGTGAGAGGTTGAACTCTTTTAACTTTTGTAACTCGCACAATTCAATTCCCGCACCTTCTTTGTATATTTTCCAAACGAGTTCAGAGCAATATATTTTTTCATTCGACCATTCAAAATACAAATCGTAATCCTTCTTATTGAATTGCGAGCCATACGACTTCATTTTGGATAGTACTTCTTTGCTCATTATTTTTTCTGCGTTTTGAAGTCTTTTAACCACGTATTTTGAATCTTCCCCGTGGGTAATCCAATCGCTGAGCAGCGTCATTTTTACCGGTTGAACCGCTTCATATACATAGAGTTTACCGTTTTCAATATAGATGATTCCACAATGGGAAAACTTTGAGTTGGTTGCAATTCTAACAGCTTCACATTGCTCGGATTGAGAAGTTTGAAAGATGATGTCGCCGTCTTTATAGGTGGCTTGTAATTTTTTTTCAATAGTTGTAAAAGCTTTTTCTACTTTAAAAGAATACAGCAAACCCAAAGTAATAAATGCTCCAACTACGAATGTAACAACGAGAAAAAGTTTCTTTTTCATTTAATTCCGATCGTATTTATAATGCATAATACTTCCGTACAAGATATGACAAATTCCGAAACCGAGGACCCAAAAATGCAAACCGTATCCTGAAAATTCGGTGGCTATTAATCCCAAAATGATTTGAGTGATTCCGAGGTAGCGCACATCGCGTAAGGTATATTTACTGGCGTTGACACAGGCCATTCCGTAAAAGATAAGTGTAATGGGTGCTATGAGTCCGTAATACCCATTCTTCAACAATAACAAAGTGAAAATTCCTCCGGTGATTAATGGTATACAAAAATTAATGATCAACCGTTTAGAAGTGGAGTTCCACACTTTTTCACCCATTTTTTTAGCTTTACGGATGGTCAACAGATAGGCTGTAACTATGGAAAGCAAAAGTACGAGTAAGGCGATTGCAATAATTAGTTTAAAAGTAGTACTTTCTAAAGTAATGTAATACGAGCGATCATTTTCTATGATGTTGTAGGCAAAATAAGCACCGACCAACGCATATATTCCAGCTAAAATTCCCGACAATCCACTCAGTGAAATGAATTGTGACGACTGTGCCATCATCGATTTGATGTCTTGGATGTCTTTTAAATAATCTTTTGCTTCCATAAAAAGTACTTTGAAGCACAAAGTAAATGAATTAATTTTGTTGTACCAAATGATTTTTGAATTATTTTTGAGAAAAATACACTTCCCATGAATAAGTCCGTTTTACTTGCATTGTGCTTTCCATTTCTCTCTATTTCACAAACATCCGATGAAGAAATACTCAAAAAAATTTACAAATCGGCGTTAACTGAAAGTCAGAGTTATTATTGGTTGGACGATTTATCGAATAAAATTGGTTCGCGCTTATCGGGTTCTGTAGGTGCGGAAAAAGCAGTTGTGTATGCCCAACAAAAAATGGAATCACTCGGGTTTGACAAAGTTTATTTGCAAGAAGTTATGGTTCCGAAATGGGTGAGAGGTGAGCAGGAAGTAGCTTATTTAACTGTGGGGAAGAAGAACATTAGTTTTCCGATTTGTGCTTTGGGCATGTCGGTTGCCACACCGAAGTCGGGTTTACTGGCCAACATCATTGAAGTTAAATCGATAGATGAATTGAAAGCACTTGGAGAAGAAAAGGTAAGAGGGAAAATTATTTTCTTCAATAGGCCGATGAATCCCGAACACATCGAAACCTTTCATGCCTATGGCGGATGTGTGGATCAGCGTTCCTCTGGCGCTAGAGAAGCTGGAAAATTGGGAGCTTTGGCAGTGATTGTTCGATCAATGAATTTACGTTTAGACGATTTTCCTCATACGGGTTCGACCAATTATGGGGATGTTCCTAATGAACAAAAGATTCCTGCGGCTGCTATCAGTACGAATGGTGCGGAACAATTAAGCAAACTATTGAAAGAAAATCCGAATTCGAAATTATTTTTTAAGCAATCATGTCAAGTTTTTCCAGATGTGTTATCATATAATGTGATTGGTGAAATGGTGGGTTCTGTTCATCCTGAACGAATAATGATTGTGGGCGGACATTTGGATTCGTGGGATTTGGGTGATGGATCTCAGGACGACGGTGCGGGTTGTGTACAAAGTATGGCTGTTTTGGATTTGTTTAAAAAAGTAAATTACAAACCGAAGAACACAATTCGTGTTGTATTATTTATGAATGAAGAAAATGGAGTGCGTGGCGGATTGCAATATGAAAAAGAATCAAACAAAAAAGGCGAGAATCATATTTTTGCTTTAGAAAGTGATGCGGGTGGATTTACCCCACGCGGATTTTCAATAGATTGCGATGATGTAAATTATGATAAAGTTTTATCTTGGAAATCACTTTTCGAACCTTATTTAATACATATTTTTAGAAGGAGTAAAGGGCACACTGGCGTTGATATTGGTCCCCTACAATCGGCAAAAATTGTAAAAGTTGGACTGCAACCCGATTCACAACGGTATTTTGATTATCACCATGCTGCGAATGATACGTTTGATTCGGTGAACAAGAGAGAATTAGAATTGGGTGCTGCTGCCATGGCTTCCTTAATGTATTTGTTTGATCAATATGGAATTGACTAATGAAACCAGCAGAAGAATACATTCTTAGACAATCGGTGGCTTTTCAAGAAGTTCTATATTATGTAATTTCTGTAATGGAACAAGAACTGCCCGATACTGATTTGCTTTATAAATGGGGAATTCCCTATTTTTATTACAAGAAGAAACCATTTTGTTATTTGGCTCCCAATAAAAAGAAAGGATTTGTTGATATTGGATTTGCCCGAGGTTTTCAACTGAAGTTGCATCAAGATGTTTTGGTCGATGAGAAGAGAAATACAGTTAAATCCTTACGATACTTCAAGGTAAATACAATCAAAGACAGTACACTTAGAGGTGTTATAAAAGAAGCTAAATTATTATATTAAAAAAGGGAGATTGAATAATCAATCTCCCTTTTTGTAGTTATAAACTACTTGTTGTTATCTTTTTTGTCTATTGATGTAAATCCAACCTGTTTTCGCAGCTTGATTATCATTAAACTCAATTACATAGTAGTAGGTTCCGTCAGGTAATTCTTCACCAGCATCTGATTGACCTTTCCATTCGTTTGAATAAGCTCCTTTACTGTACACTACTGTGCCATATCTGTTGTAAATATTAAGTTTTCTAACATTGAATGTGCTTAAGTCAAAGAATTCATTTTTACCATCATCGTTTGGTGAAATACCATTTTGAATGTCACAGTAAATTCTGGTTACAGTAAATGAATTTGTATTTGAACAACCATCAGCTCTTGTTATGGTAAGAGTAAATACTAAAGGAAGTTCTTCATTTACATTTGTTGAGTTTACATATGCTGTTACATTGAATTCAGGATCTGTGCTTACCACGTTTCCATTATATACCCAACTGTAAGAAGCAGTGTCCTCATCATAACCGTTGTCAATTGGATCAGCAAATAATACAAATGAATTGGCTTGACAATCTCCACCCATGGTAAAGTTGAAAGCACTTTGTACCGATACTGTTAGAGTAGTAGTACTCGCACATTGATTGGCATCAGGAGTGAAAGTGTAGGTTCCGCTTGTAGCAGTATCTATTGCCGTTGGTGACCAACTTCCAGTAATTGAATTTGCTGAAGTTGTTGGTAATAACGGCGCAGTACTACCTGGACAAATAACTAGACTTGTACCGAAGCTAAAAGTTGGAGTTACTAAATTGGTAACTACAATTGTTCCAGTCAACGTTGCAGTTCCACATCCACCGGTAGTTGAAACAGTGTATGTAAATGTTCCAGCAACTGTTGGAATTCCGCTGATAGTTAATAAATCACCCGCAAGAGTACTTGTCACACCAGTTGGAAGTCCGCTTACTGTAATTCCAGTTGCACCATTTCCAGATTGATAAACAATACTTGTAATTGCAGTATTGATACATAAGTTTTGTGCATCATTTCCAGATGACAAGCTCAATGTAGCATTTGGATTCACTATAATGGTACCAGTAAGAGATGCATTTCCACATGTTCCTACAGTCGAAACCGTGTAGTTGAATGTTCCAACCTCACTAGGCGAACCACTTATAGTAAATGTACCTGAGTTATAAGTTCCAGTTACTCCGTTTGGTAAACCAACAACAGTTACGTCGGTTGTACCTGTTGAAGAATACACTATAGCAACTAAAGGAGTATTGATACAAATAGATTGGTTCTCGTTAGCAGAAGTTAATGTTAAAGTAACATCTGGATTCACTGTTATAGTTCCGTTTAAGGTCACTGTTGCACAATTGCTTACAGTCGTAACACTATAATTGAATACTCCTGATTCAGTTGGAGTTCCAGAAATAGTTAGAACACCAGCGTTAAAAGTACCGGTAACACCATTTGGTAAACCTGTTACGGTAACATCTGAAGCAGCGGTTGAAGTATACTCAATAGCAGCAATTGCTGTATTGATACAAAGGTTTTGAATGTCACTGCCATTGCTCAACACTAAAGTTGAATCTGGATTCACAATTAGAGTTCCAGTAGCCGTTTCAACGGTACATCCACCCACAGTTGTAACAGTGTAGTTAAACGTACCCGCTTCTGAAGGCGTACCACTAATTGTAAATTCACCCGCATTGAACACACCAGACACACCATTTGGAAGTCCAGCTACTGTTACATCTGTAGCATTAACTGTGGTATAAACGATTGGTACAATAGGTGTATTAATACAAACATTTTGATTTTCATTAGACGATGTAAGTGTTAATGTTACGTTAGGTAATAAACTAACAGTACCCGTAGTTGGTAAAGAGCTACATTCTACAGAATTTACTGAAATAGCATCCAATAAATTACCTACAGAAGGATCTCCACCAGCACTAGAAACCGATACAAAACGCAATGAATAATCAGAACCATTTGTTGTTGGAACAGCATACGAAACATTATGTAATACCCATGCTGCATTTCCATCAGTGAACTGACCTAACGAAACATAAGGTCCGCCCACAGGTCCAACTTCAACACCAACAGTATCGTTTCCTTGACGTCCTCTGTGAGCAAATTGAATATTTAATGTAGTTCCAGGAACAACTGTGAAGTCTTGGAATATCGTTGAAACGAAATTTCCGTTCATTTCAATAAATTGATTTCCTTCATAAGGGAAGAAACCTTCAAATCCAGCTGCAGGCCAAATTTCCATAATTCCATCCGATGCTGAAGTTTCCCAACATGGAACAGCGCTTTCTGGGAATAAATTAGGGAAGTTACCCGTTGCAGTTGGCGATTCAAAACTTAAATTACATAACGTATTAGTTGGAGTAATTACAACAGTGTAATCTCCAGGTACAGTAGTAGTAAAAGAAGCCACGTTTCCTGGATTAGGGAATCCTACAGGAACTGTCCACACATAATTATAGTTACCTGGAATAGCTGGTGTAGCTGTTACAGTCGTAGTAGCTCCATTACAGATAACCGGACTATTTACAGAGACAACTGGTAATCCTGGATCTACAAGAGTTGCACCCGAAGTTAATACATCGTCGCATCCATTAACATTAAAGTTAAAGTTAGCATAGGCACCCGCATTTAATCCGTTGATAATGATTTCACCATTTGAGTTAGCTGTTAATGTAACTGGGCCAACAGGTATAGTATCATCGGTGTAGGTAACTGTGTAAGCTTGATTTGGAACTAAATTACTAATCGTTATGGTTCCGTTGTTTCCGTTACAAGTCAGTGGGTTGGTGCTAGAAATTAAAGCTGGAGCTTGAATAGTAAAGGTAGCTTCATAATAGTTTCCACCATTATCCAAAGTCACGTTATCTGTACACCCAGTAGTAGTTGTAAAACTACCATTTATATCGTAGTACACTTGAATCGTATAATTTCCTGGAGCCAAAGTAGTTAAGTCTAATGGCGCAGTACAACCTGGTTGAGAAACGCATTGCCATTTTTGTTGACCTGTAGTACATGGGCCACCACCAACATCAAAAGTACCTGTTCCAGTATTACAATCGCTATAGAACGGTAAGTTCCAAGGAGTAAATCCTCCTGGAGTATTTCCAGTTGGGAATATTCTGTAGTTCATACGAGCATCACATACATTGCTAGAAGCAGATTTTTGTGTTTTTAATTCAGCACCTTTTAATTGTAACGTTGCTGAGTTTTGCACGTGAACACCATAATTCATAGAGAACACACTTCCGTCTTGATTGATTAAATCAGCACCAGAACCTGTTGTGTTAAAGAATTTACCATCACCTGGAGTAGTACAATCTTCCATCCAAACGGCAGATGCATACATGCTAATATCACAAACAATAACTAATACTGATGTTGAAGCAGATGCTGTACAACCTGAATTATTCACAGTCACAGTATACGTACCCGCTTGACCAACAGAAATTGAACTTGTTGTATCAGGTAATGGATTAGTATTGAATGTCCAAGTATAGGTTGCATCACCTAAATTAAAATTACTTGGAGTTACACTAATTGTTCCGCTTGAACCAGAGCAAATAGTTTGCTCAGGAGTAAGTGTAAATTGAGGAGTTAAATCTTGAACAATCAAATTAAATTGAGAAGTTCCAAAACAACCTGCAACGTTTGTTACTCTTGCATAAATGGTCTGTGAAAACGCAACTACGTTGGTGTATAAATTTGGTAACGGATTTACACCTGCTGTTGCATCAGCTTGTGTTAAGTGATACGTTACAGTATGTTGAGCAGCAGGATAAACACCTAATACAGAAGCATTGTTTTGACTCAAAGTAAATTGAGCAAAGCCAGTACTGTTACAAGCTGTAAGGTTATTTGGTGTTGCTAATGTTATTGGGTCATAATACTCAACAACAATAGTATCTGTCGCGGTACATGTCGTGTTGATTAAAGTAGCTACAAGAGTGTATGTTCCTGTTTGATTGATCAATAAGTTTGGACCAGTTTCACCAGGTATTACCCCATTTTGATCAGACCATACAAACGTATACAAAGTAGGATCTAAATCACTCACTAATTGATTAGTAGTTCCTGCACATAATGCATTTCCTCCAGAAATTAAGAAATCAATTCCTAATTCTAATCCGAAGTTGAAACTTCCACCTTCTAAGAATACAGCTGAGTCTAAAATATTATCTTGTCTGTCAGCAACTACTAATTTAATGTGGTATTGTTGACCAGGAGTTACTAAAGACGAAGCAGTCATTGGAATGGTACTACCATTGAAATTCGTTGGTGAGCCCAATACGTTTAATCCAGGTGCTGGTCCGTAAAAATCAGCAAAATATTCTGGGTTTACAGAAGGACAACCGTTGTTGAATGCATTATCTCTAATCGTCACCACCGAAATTGGCGTTGGCGTAGTTGGTACAACAGCTAGATTGGTTGTGACATTTGTACTCAAGTTAGTAAGTAAAAAGGCAAAGGCATCCGAGAATGTACACTGGAATACACCATATTCTTCTGAAGCAAAAATAAAGTCAAAACTTATATTATCTACTAAAGGAATAAAGTCAAACTCCATTATCGATGCATTTCTAGAATTCATCGCTTGTCCAGTAGCAGCAAGAATAATTGCTTCTAAATCAGCATCACCAGTCCAAGCCTGATTTCCATCACTCGATTGAGTGGTGTTTGGTCCAGGAACGTTGGTTATACTACCAGAAGTTAAGACTACACCATCTTCAAATGGGAAACTTGAACCATTTCTATTGAAGTAACCGATTCCGTTAGTTGAACCAAAATCAGAACCAGTAGATGTGGTTACGTTTGTTACCGAAGCACAAGTAGAATTAAACAATACATCCTCTACTAATTGTACATTAGTAAATTGATTGTCATTTGTAATAATTGCAGGAGGAATAGTTCCAACGCATACTTCAAAAGTGATGTTTTGATTGGTTGCAAATGGATCTAAAAACACTCTGATGAAATACGTTTGACCAATAGTCAAGTTATTTAATATATCATCAATTCCGAATGGCTGACATGCAATTTCATTTAAAGTACCAGTACAAGTTCCATCGTAAACAGCAAAACCTAAATCAAATTGATTTCCTACAATGTTATTTAAATTAACAGAATGGTTTTGTGCAGTAGCTACGAATTGGAACCATACGTCTTCTGTTGGCTGACCAGCACAGTTATTTAATTGTGTGGATGGAGTGGCTCCTATCAATGAACCGTTAGAAAAATTCGTACATGATTGGTCTGGATTTGTTAAAACAGTTATCGCTCCATCACAATCGTCATTTGGTATAAGAGTACAAAAGTTAAACGGGCCAGCCCATAAACTTGAATCCGTTGGGCTACATACCGCTCTCACGTAATAATCATAGCAAGTTGCTTCAGTTAAACCAACCGCACTAAATGGGTTGTTTGATGTAGCAACGAAACCAGTAGAACCAGCAGTTGGAGCTGGAGAACCTGCTGGTAATATAAGTACTTCCCAAGCCGTGGCTGTTGATAAATCAGGATTTTGTAATTGTGTCCAACCCAAATTTGCCGAAGTTAATGCTACTGCTGTGGCATTTAAATCGGTTGGTTTTCTACACGTCGGCGGAGGTAAGCAAGTAACATCAGCAATCCAACCTGGATTAGTAACCGAAGTATCACTTAAAAATGTGAATGTCAAACAACCATCAGCACTTGAAGAGGTAAAGGGACCAGGAATGGTGCTACCCCAAAATGAACCAGGCTCAGTTAATGGACCAAAACCAGGACCATTTGTACTTGAAATTTGCGGAGCATTAACGTTATTACCATCAAATACATACAAACCATCAAAATTGTCTTCTGTATCAAAGAATGTAAACGTTACTGTTACTTGTTCGCCCGGAATAATTGGACAAATTGTAACAGTGTAGTTTTCACTATTTACATAGTTATTGGTTGCCCCACCCGGATCTGTAAAAGTTCCACCACAAACAGGAGGTGCAATTTGAGTAGTAATACCTGGTATTCCTATCCATAAACTAAAATCGTCAACTGCACATTCATCTCTAACATAAATATCATAGCAAGTATCAGGTGATAAACCATTCAATAGTGCATTGATATTCGTAGTTGAAGTTTGGTAACCAGTTGTAGATGCGTCTGGTGCAGGAGATCCACAAGGTAAAGCTATCATATTATAGGTAGTAGCAGTACTGTTGGATGTCCAAGTTAAATTTACCGAATTCGAAGTGATTGTAGAAGCAGCTAAGCTATTAGGTGTAGGACATGTTGGTGGTAATCCACATGTTACATTAGCCACCCAACCTGATAAATTCACTGAACCATCACTTCTAAATCGGAAGGTCAAACATCCAGAAGGATCTGATGATGTAAATGGACCAGGAATTGTATTACCCCAGAAAGAACCTGGAACGCCACCTGGAACATTGTTGGCAGGATTACCACTAGATATTTGATTTACACCAGAAACATTACTGTTAAAAACATATAAACCGTCCCAATTTGTTTCAGTATTGAATTCAGTAAATGTTACTGTTACAACATCACCGAGAACTATAGGACAGATGGTTACAGTTGAGTCTAGACCATTTGCATAATTGGCATTGGATCCACCTGGATCTGTAAATGTTCCTCCACAAGCGGGTGGTATAGGTTGTGTAATAATATTAGTAACACTAATCCAATTACTGAAATCAGTTGGGCTACATTCATCTCTAACATAAATGTCGTAACACGTATCCGGACTTAAACCTGTAATAGGTGCATTCGTGTTGGTTAAAGAGATTTGATAACCTGTAGTTCCCGCGTTTGGTGCAGGTGAACCACATGGCAATGCAATTATGTTAAAGGTAGTTGCTGGACTATTGGATGTCCAAGTTGCATTGGCTGAAGTAGATAAAACTCCTGTTACACTTAGTCCAGTAGGACTAGGGCAAGTAGGTGGTAATCCACACGTTACGTTAGCAATCCAACCAGCAAGACTAATAACTCCATCACTTCTAAATCTGAATGTCAAACATCCATCTGCAGCTGAAGAAGTGAATGGGCCAGGAATTGTATTTCCCCAAAATGAACCAGCAACTCCTCCAGGAACAAAACCTGGACCGTTTGCACTAGCTATTTGACTACCCGCATTTATAACACTTCCATTATAAACATACATTCCATCAAAACTTGCCTCCGTATTGAAAGCTGTAAAAGTTACTGTAACAACATCTCCAGGAGTAATAGGACAAATTGTTACGGTTTCGTCTGCGTTGGCAGGATAATTCGCTGTAGTTCCGCCCGAATCAACATAATTACCACCACAAACTGGTGGCAGTGTTGAAGTAGAATAGCAAAATGGTCCAGCCCAGGCACTTGAAGAATCAGTACATACGGCTCTCACATAATAGCAATAATTTGTATTGGGCGATAACCCTGTTTGGTTGAATGTATTAGTTGAGGTAGAACCAGTTGGAGTTCCTGTTGGAACCGCAGCAGCTGGTAAATGTTCAATGTCAAAAGTAGTTCCACTTCCAGTCCAACTTAAGGTAGAAGAAGTGGCTAATGGAGCAGCTGCTAATGCTGTTGGATCCAAACATTTTTCAATGACTTGAACGTTATCCAACAACCAGCGGTCACCCGTTAAAGAACCAGTAGGTTGTGTGTATTTCATCACAAAAGCGATATATACATTTTGCCCTTGAAACGCTGTTAAGTCGATGACTTTTTCGTCGCAAATGTTGAATACCGCAGAAAGTTGGTCTTCGGTATATGTTGCTAAAGTTGTGGTGTATGATGCAGGTACGTTTTGTGCAGAAGTACCGAGTGCTAATTTCACCTCGTACGTAGTTCCTTGATTACCTGCTGTAAAAGTTCTAGAAAAGAATCGAAGTTCTCCATTTGTAGGAACCTGTACTAATCGTGTGGCTAGGTATTCTTCTGTAGAAACTCCTTGAGCGATGTTTTGCCTATTCATGTAAGCGGCCAATGTTTCTTGACAGGAATTTGGATTGGTAGCCCAATCTGTAGTTCCGCCTACGTTTATGTCAAAAACAGCCCAGTTGGTTGGTGGGAATGTACCTTCAAAGCCTTCAAGTGGTAATTGTGCATAACCTAAAAATGAAAACAATGAAAAAAATGAGAGTAATAATTTTTTTTTCATAAAGTTGGTAATATAGTTTGTTTGATTTGATTAACTAACGATTACCAAAAATATAAAAAAAAATTACATTTTAAATATTAAATTTTGAAAATTCCACCAAATGCAATTATTCTCTGTAAAAAATAAAAGTTTTGTTGGGCTGAATCCGATTCTGAAGAAGTCGTACGTATGTTATTCATTGAGATGTAACCACCTTTTAATTCAGTTTGTAGGAAAAAGTATTTTAAAAAGGTAATATTCAATCCAACTTTAGCCGATACTCCAAATCCTGAAGTATGAAATTCATCATATCTATCTTTTCCAATTACCTTAGAATTGGTTTTTGGATACAATAAGCCACCACCAATGCCTTCTGTAACATTAATTTGAATTTTATCGGTATTTCCAATTTTAAATAATTTTGAAATATCATCCACTCTTGAAAGTTCAGAATTCACATAATTTAATCCATCGGTATGTTCGAATGTTAAAAATGGCGGTAATGCTCCTAAATCATCTTCTACAAAATTAGTGCCTAAATTAACTGGAGTGTTAGAATAATTCCCATTGTAGATGGAACCCGATTCATTGGCTGGTAAATTTATATAACCCGAAACATTTGCCGTTTGCGTTTGTCTGACCACATATTTCATGTGATCTAATCCAATGGAGATATTATAATGATCGTTGATGAAATAACCAATTCGCAAGTTGGTTTGTGGGATAGTCATCCTAGATGGATTGACGTAATCAACATGCCACCCTTTAGGTTTATCGTCTGCAATAGCATTTTCAACCGTAAAATTGTAATTGTCTCCTTTAAAGGTTATGTCTGATTTAGAAAAATTTTCGCGATTTCCTCCCCAAAACACATAAAATTTGCCTTTGTTGTGTGCAGTAAATTTCTCAGGTTTTGTATCAATTTCTTGTGAAAAAACGGTAGTAATTATAAAACTAAAGACAAGAGTGTAAAGTATTTTCATTAGTGTGGATGGTGTACAATCTAAGTTAAAATTGATTGATGGTTTTTCGAATGGCTACCAATTTTGTCATTAATCCCTCAAAAAGATCTAAGTGTAACATGTTGGCGCCGTCACTTTTGGCATTCGCAGGGTCAAAATGGGTTTCAATGAATAATCCGTCTACACCTACAACAATTCCGGCTTTAGCAATGGTTTCAATCATGTCAGGTCTTCCACCTGTGACACCAATGGTTTGATTGGGTTGTTGTAACGAATGGGTAACGTCCAACACTGTCGTTGCATAATTTTGCATAGTCGGAATTCCTCTAAAATCAACAATCATATCTTGATAGCCAAACATCGTTCCTCTATCGGTGACCATCACGTTTTGATTTTCACAATCCAACACTTTTTGAACAGCGTGTTTCATGCTCTCCGGACTCATGAATTGCCCTTTTTTCAAATTTACCGTTTTCCCCGTTTTCGCCGCTGCAACCACTAAATCGGTTTGGCGCACTAAGAAAGCCGGAATTTGAAGCACATCAACATACTGCGCCGCTTTATCAGCATCTTCATTGGTATGGATATCAGTTACAGTAGGTATATGAAACGTTTCCGATACTTTTCTTAAAATTTTCAAGGCTTTTTCATCGCCAATTCCAGAAAAACTGTCAATTCGCGAACGATTAGCTTTTTTGAAAGAACCTTTAAAAACCAATGGAATTTCTAATTTATTGGATATCGTAACAAGTCGTTCAGCAATGCTCATGGCCATTTCTTCTCCTTCAATGGCACAAGGACCGGCCAATAAGAAGAAGTTTCCACTTTGAGTATGCTGAATTTGAGGTATATTTTGAATGTTCATAGTTCGGTGTTTTGCGGTGCAAAGATAGGGAGAATTTGTGCGAATTTCTTGTTAATGTTCTGTCAAAAATTAACTCAAATTGAGATTAATTGGATTGCTTTTTGATTTCGAAACCACTCGGACACATGATTTTACCTTTCTCATATATATTAAAGTATAAAATGACTTTTTTCTGTGAAGTTGTAAAGGTGATTTGATACACGTCTAAAGTTCCCGCGCCCATATTGGTTTTTTTGGTTGGGAAAGGACAACAACTTTCCAGTTTTTCATAGGTAAAATCTTCACCATTGATGCCTTTGAGTGCATTGAAAAAATAACTAATATTTTGGGTAGCTAAGTTTTCTAAATTGAATCCAATATTAATAGGATAGTCTTTTTCATAACCGTATTTTTTATCGTTACTGTATTCTGTAATGACAAAACTATTGTCTTTGACTGATGGCTTCTGTACAGAATCGTCAATGTTTTTAATAGTAGATTTTGTGCTGACACACGAAAATAACAGAGGTAAAACGAGCAAGCTGAATAGGATCTTTTTCATGGTTTGGTTTTCGTTGTTGTTACAAAAATACTGCCAAATATGATTACTTTTTAATTTAAATTAATAATGATAGTTTTGCTTTTTATACTATAGGATACTTACTTTTGTAAATCAAATTTAAAAATATGGAGCTACTATCTCAAACTTGGCATTGGTCGATATCCGGATTTATAATAGGTATGATCTTGTTAGTATTGACGTATTTCGGAAAAAACTTCGGAATGTCTTCCAACTTAAGAAGTTTGTGTTCCATGACGGGTGTGGGCAAACGATTTCCCTTTTTTGATTGGGATTGGAAGTCGCAACGTTGGAATTTAGTCGTTGTTTTTGGTGCGATGCTGGGCGGATTTGTAGCGGTAAATTTTTTATCGGATGCTTCGAATGTTAGTATAAGTGAAGCGACTCAAGTTCAATTGAATGAATTGGGAATCGATCAACCCAACGGAAAACTGTTACCCGATGCCTTGTTTGGTTCAGCGGCATATTCGTCGGTGAAATTGGTTTTTATATTGATTTTTGGTGGATTTATGATTGGATTCGGATCTCGTTATGCCGGCGGATGTACTTCGGGTCATGCCATTTCTGGATTGAGTAATCTACAAAAACCCTCGCTTAAAGCCGTAATCGGTTTTTTTATCGGCGGATTGGTCATGGCACATTTTATTTTACCCTTAATTTTTTAGAAGATGAATTTAATAAAATACTTAGTAGTAGGGTTTGTATTCGGAATCGTTTTGACCAAAAGTGAAGCCGTTTCGTGGTACCGAATTTATGAAATGTTTCAGTTTCACTCGTTTCATATGTACGGAATCATCATGACTGCTGTAGCTGTTGGTTTAATTGGCATTCAAATCATTAAACGCAAAAAGCTAAAAGATATAAAAGGTCTTCCTATCAGCATTCAAGATAAAGAAAAAGGAACGTTTCGCTATTGGATTGGTGGACTCATTTTTGGCTTGGGATGGGCATTGGTAGGTTCTTGCCCTGGTCCGATATTTATTTTAATTGGCGCCGGATTTTCTACTATTTTTTTAGTATTTATTGGAGCTCTACTGGGAACATTCATCTACGGAGTGGTCAAAGACTATTTACCGCACTAATGTTAAACAATCTCTGCGCTTAAACCAGCTTCTAAAAGTTGGGTGCATTGCGGTTTTAATTCGTCGAACGAACCAGTTTTTACAGTACATTTTCCTTTGTAATGTACTAAAATAGCACACTGCTCGGCTTGTTCAGACGTATGGCTGCACACGCGAATCAAGGTTTCAATTACGTGGTCAAAGGTGTTGACATCATCGTTGTACAACACAATTTCATTGTTAATTCCGGTTTGCTCTTCCACCAGAACTTCTTCTTGTATTTTTTCTATCGTACTCATTTTTATAAAAGCTACTTGTACTACTTTACATATTTCAATGAAACCCAATTGTTTCGTTCTAATTGCGTCACAAACGTCAATCCTTTTTCTACACACGAAGCATCGATAAACGGAATGTCTTCGGTATAAAATCCGCTTAAAAGAAGTGTGCCATTTTCATTCAAACAATCTACGTACTGTTGCATATCGTTCAGCAAAATATTTCTGTTGATGTTAGCAATAATCAAATCGTACTGCTTTCCTTTCAACAAATCGGCTTCGCCTTCATACACGGTAATCTGTGAACAGTTGTTGCGTTCGGCGTTCTCAATCGAATTCAAATAACACCAATTATCAATATCAATGGCATCGATAGGATGAGCGCCTTTCATTTCAGCTAATATGGCTAAAATGGCTGTACCGCAACCCATATCGAGGGTTTTCATGTTTTTCACATCCATCGCCAGTAAATGCTGAATCATCATGTGTGTGGTTTCGTGATGACCGGTTCCGAAACTCATTTTGGGTTCGATCACAATGTCAAATTCGGCATCGGTTTTCGGATGGAACGGCGCACGAACATGACACATTCCGTCGACATCAATCGGTTCGAAATTTTTCTCCCATTCTTCGTTCCAATTTACTTGTTCGATTTCTTCGTAGGTGTACGAAATAGTAAATTCGGGCGATTGCATCACATACACATTCTCCAATACATCGACTGTCCACAACTCTTTCTGAATGTAAGCTGAAAATCCGTCTTCGGTTTCAATAAAACTTTCAAAAGCAGTTTCACCCAATTGAGCGATGAGGATTTCTGTTCCGAGTTCTTTGGGTTCTACTGTAAAATGATAGCCTATATAGGAAATTGACATGATTATTTTTTTTACAAATATACAATCCAATCTTTAAAAATTGACGAAAAAAAAACTCTTCGTGGGAAGAGTTGGGAAATCTTAAGTTAAAGGATAAAAATTATTTTTCTTTTCAAAGAATTAAAAGAAATAAAGAATCGATGGTTGTTTTTAGTTTCAGTTAAAAAACAATTTAATAGATGCGTTAATTTAGATATTTAATTAAACTATTTGAGATATTTTTTATTGTTTTATAAACTTATATCGTTCAATGCTATTGTCAGAAGATATTTGCATGATATACACTCCAACAGATACTTTTTCCAAATTAATAGTCGTGTTTTTGCTTGTGAGTATTTTCTTCCCACTCATATCAAAAATTTCAATGGCATTAATTTCATTACTCCTTTCACCAACTATAGAGATTATATTATTTGTTGGATTAGGATATATTTTATATTTTACAACTTCATTTTGTATAGTACCCAATTCACCTGGGCAACTTACTGGTATTAACATAATAGAAGCAATGCCACTGAAACCAATCCCTAACTCACCTTGAAGATTACCACCACAAACCAATAGTGAACCATCGTTTTTAATGTGAATGCTATGACCACGGCCAGTAGAAATAAAAGTCCAGAATTCAGAACTAATTAATAATGGTGTATTACTACTTTGTATAGTTGTATCACCGAAAACTCTATGTGTATTACTTCCCCATGCCCACATAGAGCCATCATTTTTAATGCCTTTTATATATCTATAACCTCCATAAACTTTATGCCAATCATTATCTGTACCCACTTGCGTGAGGTTATAAACAGCTCCACCAGTATAACCAAGTCCTAATTGTCCATTAACATTCCAACCTGCTGACCATAGCGTACCATCCGTTCGTATGGCCAATATAGAATAATCTGCCATATCTACCGATTGCCAAGTCGACGAAATCCCTATTTGCATTGGCGAGGGTTTACCTACATTAGTGCCATCTCCTAGTTCACCATAAATATTTTGTCCCCATGACCATATGGAACCATTGTTTTTCATTGCAGCGCATGTCGAACCTTTTGAGCTAATTGAAGACCAATTTGATTCAATCCCAACCTGAGTTGGAGTAGTTTTATTAGTATAATTTCCCAATCCTAATTGTCCAGAATTATTTGCCCCCCAGCTCCATAATGTGCCATCGGTTTTCAAAGCCAAACTAAGAAATAGGGATGCCTCAACGGCTAACCAGTTTGTTGCAGTCCCAATTTGTACAGGCGTAGATCTTGTTATTATCGTTCCATCACCTAATTGACCATACTGATTATCGCCCCATGCCCAAAGTGTGCCATTTGATTTGATAGCTAAGCTGTGAGTGCCACCTGCCGAAACTTTTAGCCAATTACTATCAGTTCCAATTTGAATAGGACCATTCTGCCCGTACCATGTGTTCCCAGTACCTAGTTGTCCATTACTATTGAATCCCCACGCCCATAAAGTCCCATCTAGTTTAATTCCCAAGTTATAATTTTCTCCCGCATCAATTTGCAACCAACATTGAGAAGAAATCAAACCAGAAAACAATAAACAAAAAACACAAATCAATTTTTTCATACTATCAAATTTATTTTAACTATTTTACTCTTTATTGGATTCAGTTGATTATTAAAATTAATGGTATGTGGAAATTTTATATTTGAATAGTTTAGTTAGTTCTAAGATAGTTGCAGTTTTACCTGATTTTATCAAAGTTTTACATATGAAAATTATTCTTTTTTCAAATTTCTCAATTGTTTCAATTTGTCTTTCCAAACCAACAATTCTTCTTTTTGGCGTTCGATGTTTTTGCGCACTTCTTTCACCATCGGATTATCCGCTTTCGCATTGGCAAAAAACTGAATGTTGTTTTCCAATTGGAATATTTCACCCTGAATTTCGTCAATCTTACGCATCATGAATATCTTTTCGTTATCCAATTTTCGTGTGTCATCCGAACTTGATAATTGATCCAATCGGTTGGCAAAACGCAATTTTTCACCTTCTTTTTTGCTTGAACTCAATTTGTCAAAAAGTGCATCCAATATTTTGTTGAATTTACCTTCGATATGACGACGGTTAAAAGGTACTTTTCCTAATGATTTCCATGCTTCAATGTGTGCTTTGATGGCATCCAAATCGGTTTTGTGATCGCCTACCAATTCGAACGATTTCATCGATTCTAGGTATTCTTTTTTCTTTTCAAACGCTTCAACTTCTTCCGCATTTTCCTCTTTTTTGCTGTCTTTCAAACGGTCAAAATAGTGGTTACACGCTTGTTTGAATTCTCCCCACAATGTATCAGAAAATTTGCGTGGCACATGTCCAATTAATCTCCACTCTTCCTGAATTTGTTTCATGATCGGAGTCGTAGCCGCAAAATCTTCGCTTTCTTTCAACTCGTTGGCTTTTGCAACCAACGCTTGTTTTTTGGATAAATTATCGTTTTGGTCTTTCTTAATGTCTTTGTAAAACGAATTTTTAAGTACGTTGAAATCTTTCACCGCTTTTTTAAATTCAGCCCAAGTTTGTTCGTTGACTTCACTCGGAACTTTACCTGTAGCAAAAAACGTATTTCGCAACGCTTCCACTTTTGCCATTTGCTCTTGCCAAGCGCCGTGCGAATCTACTTTTTCAGTAGCTAGGGTTTCGATTTGAGCAATCAGTTCTTTTTTCTTAGCTAAATTTTCGTTTTCTTTTTCACGGAAACTTTCGTAAAACGTCTCGCGTTTGTCGTGCATTTGTTTGGTCAAATCGCTGAATTGATTCCAAATGAGTTCACGTTGATCACGAGAAACTGGTCCGATTTCTTCTTTCCAAATTCGGTGTAAATCTTGTAATTCTCTGAACGCTTTGTTGATGTCACTTTCGTGCAATAACTCTCCAACGCGTGCTATAATTTTTTGCTTTAATTCTAAATTGTGTTTGAAATCCAAGTCACGGGCTTCACGATCCAAATGCAAGAAGTCGTAGAAGTTTTCAATGTGGAAATGGTAATTATTCCAAACGTGGTTGTATTTGTCTTTCGGAATCGGTCCGGCATTTTTCCAACGTTCTCTGATGTCATTCAATTGCTTCAATGCCGTTGAGATGTTTCCGGTTGAATTATTAACTAAGTTTTTTAATTCTTCTACCAAAGCCAAACGATTTTTCAAATTCGTTTCTAAATTGCTTTGCAGAGATTTGAAATGACTATTTTTCTTTGTTTTATAAGTATTGTAAGCGTTGTCAAAAACTGTTTTTAATGGGAAATGATAGTGAAAATCTTCAGTAGAATCCGGATTTTGAGCATGGAATTCGTCTTTTTTCTCATCAATAAAATGATAGTACTTTGATAAGAACGATTTTTTAATTTCTTCCACATGGTCTTTCACCGACATTACTTTTTCGACTTCTGCCAATTTTTCAAGCTCCGCTACTAAGGTTTCCATCGACATCGCTTCATAATCTTCCATCGGAATATCATGACGGTCTTTCAACGTTTCGTCTTCGCTTTCTTCTGCATTGACATTCGAAATCGCATTCATCACACGATCCGACTCATCGTCGTATTCTGTGGTGTCGTCTGCAACTTGTTCGTCGGTAAGTTCGATTACGTTTTCCACTTCAGTGACCACTTCGCTTTCAACGTCAGCAGTATTTTCTGGAGTTGGAACTTCTTTAGGAGTTTCCGTGATTTGTTCGCCTACAAGATCTTCAACTTCAAGAGTGGTTTCAACTTCTTCTTCGGCTACGAGCGGCGCTTCTACTTCAGTATCGGGAACCAATTCTACAGTTTCTTCAACCGTTTCCTCAGCTACCATTGACTCTTCCACTTCAGTGTCTGAAATCAATTCTACTGTTTCTTCGATTGCTTCTTCAGTTGTTTCAACTTCCTGATTTTCAGAACTTGTCGTTTCTTGCAAATCGTTGTTTACATTTCCGTCTGCCTGATTTTCATTTGCTGGCAGGTTATCATTCTTTTCTTCTAACATTATAAAATGTGTAAGGTTATACAATTTTTGAGGGCGAAAGATAGTAAACACCTATGAAAATTCAAAGGAAATCAATGGTTTCTGTGTTTTTTTTACTTCTAGAATGGATTTATTTCCGAATAATGAAAACTTTCGGAGAAAAGTAGAAAATAGTTCAGTCGTTATTTGTTCCAAATACGCCAGGCTTTTTCAGCTTGCAACACGAGCATTTCGTAACCGTTTTTTGTCACTGCGCCTTTTTTCTTGGCTTTTTTTAGAAACTGACTTTCGGCCGGATTGTAAATCAAATCGTAAGCCAGGTGATTGGGTGTAAAAAACTCATACGGAATAGGAGGAAATTCTTTCGGATTGGTCTTCGTTCCTAACGGTGTGCAATTTATGATGATTTGATAATTGTCAAACGTTGTCGCGTTGATGTAGTGGTAATCGATGGTGTTTATTTTCGGTTCACGCGAGACAAAACTGTACAAAATATTCAGTTCGTCAAGAGCAAATGCAACCGCTTTCGCCGCGCCTCCGGTTCCGAGAATCAAAGCTTTTTTATGATGCGGTTGGAGTAGTGGTTGGAGGGAATTTTTGAATCCGTAATAATCTGAATTATATCCTTTCAACTTTCCTTTTTTGGTGAAACGAATTACATTTACCGCGCCAATTAACTGTGCTTTTTCGGATAGTTTATCGAGATACGGAATGATGGTTTGTTTATACGGAATGGTTACATTCAATCCTTTTAAGTTGGGATTATTTTTGATGATTTCCGGAAACAAATCAATGCTTTCGATGTCGAAATTTTCGTAGGTACAATCGTTAAAAAGTTCGGCAGAAAACTTCTCTTTAAAGTATTTTTTTGAAAAAGAATACGAAATATTTTTTCCGATTAAACCGAATAATTTAGTTTTTACTTCCATAAAAGGTGATTGGTAACGAGTATGATTTTTAACTATTTTTCAATTAAACACTCCCAATAACCAAAAGATTATAAATTAAAAGAGTTCATTAGTATATCTTACTTTTTGTATTTCGCGATGTAACTTTGAATGATTTTGTGGTTCCAAATGGTCGGAAATAACTCTTCCAAAATAGAACGGTTATTGAAGTTCAAATTCAAACCATTCACTAAATGAAAAGTTCCTTTTTCGTCTTCGTTGAGCATAAAATACAATCCAGCCAAACGGTATTCTACTTGGTATTCGTCTGGGAAAAATTCGGTCGATTGCAACAACGTTTGAATGGCGCTATCAAATTCGCCCAACTGTTGTAGCATATCTACCCAAAACAACCACGTGTCCAAATTACCATCGCCAAATTCAACTGCTTTTCGGTAGCCATATTCGGCTTCTTCAAATAGGTTGATTGCTTTGTTTATGGTAGCATAGCGTTTCCAATACGCACGATTTTGATCGTCAATAGCAATGGCTTTATTGACATAGTACAATGCTTTGTCGTAATTTTTCTGACGCACGTAAAAGTCAGTTATGGCAATCCAACCTTTATCTAAAAGTGGATCTTCATGTACCGTTTTGTTGAAGAATTTCAACGCTTCGGTGGTATTGCCTAATTTTTCGTGGCATTTTCCGATACGCAACAACGCATACGAAGTTGGATCATCCAATTCAATGGTTCTTTCGTAGTTTTCAATGGCATCTTCGTATCGTTTTAAACGTTCTAATGCTTTTCCATTTTCCATGAATGCGCCCAGAAAACGATCGTCGATGTAGGTAGCAAATTCAAAAGCACGAACGGCATTTTCGTATTCTTTCAATCCGTAGTATAATCGTCCTTGTTGGTGCCAGGCGATTTCACTATACGGATTTTTATCAATATATTTTTTAAGGTATTCAATGGCTTCAGCGTTTTGGTCAAGAAACTCAAAACAATACACCACGTTATACAAAGCCGATTGGTCTTCGTAATCTTCTTCGAGACATTTGATGAAATTTTCTTTGGCCATTTCGAGGTTGTCCATGAACAAATATTCCATGCCAATCAAATTGTATACATCGGCAAAATCGTCGGTGTATTTCAATGCTTCTTGAAGCAATTCAACCGCTTTTTCGTGGTTGTCTCGCTTCGAATAAATATTGGCTTTTTGGATAAAAATCTCCTCGTTTGTTGGTTCAATAGCGTACAATTCGTTGAGCAATCGTTCGGCTATTTCAAGTTTGTCATCATAGACCAACATTTCCACTTGAACCAGTTTTAAACCAGTCGATTTAGGATGTTGCTCTAATCCTAATTTTAAGGCTTTCTTCGCTAAATTGGCTTTACCCATATCGAGGTAATGAAGAATGATTTCTTCAAATTCCTCTGAGTCAAAAAAGAATACTTTGTTGGTTTTCAACATCGATTCAAATTTTGATAAGGATAAATTGTAGTCTTCTTCGTCGTGTTCCAAATGCATAGCTTTATAGTTTAAAATTATCCTTATTAAAAGTAGGTAACTTCGTTTGTTGTTTGAGAAAAGGTTGTGATTGTTTTGAACAATTTAATTAACATTGAAGTTTATTGTTGATGGTTTATTGTTTAACGTTTATCTTCGAAGTTAACAACTAACTACAAACCATAAACTATAAACCTTTTTGAACTTCATCCATCACTTCCAAAATAATTTGGCATCCTTCTCTAATTTCGTCTTCAGAAATTGTTAATGGCGGTGTAATTCGAATTGCTTTTCCTTCAAACAATAACCAAAATAATATCAATCCTTTGTCTTGACACCGTAAAATAACTTGGTTGGTTATTTCTTCATCGGAAGTCATCGCAGCCAACATCAATCCTTTTCCTCTAACTTCTTGTATCAAAGGATGTACCAAAAGTGACCGAAAGAGTTTTTCTTTGGCCAATGACTGTGAAGCGTAGTCTTTTTCTAGTATTTCTTGCAATGTTGCCAAACAAGCTGCCGCTATGACAGGATGTCCGCCAAAAGTCGTAATGTGTCCGAGTTTCGGATCATGACTCAACAAATCCATGTGTTTTTCGTGAGCGATGAATCCGCCAACGGGCATTCCACCTGCCATTCCTTTTCCGATGATAACCACGTCGGGAACGACATTGTAGTTTTCAAATCCGAATAACTTGCCCGTTCGTCCAAATCCGGGTTGGATTTCATCAATGATCATCAAAGCGCCGACTTCTTCACATCGTTGTTTTACTTTGGCTAAAAAATCGTTTTCAGGCTGAATAAATCCTGCGCCACCTTGAATACTTTCTAAAATAATTCCGGCAGTTTTGGTCGTTATTTTTTGGATGTCATCCTCATTGTTAAAGGTAATGAAATCGACATCCGGAATCAACGGACGAAATATTTGTTTGCGTTCTTCAAATCCCATGACGCTCATCGAACCCATCGTATTGCCGTGATAGGCGTGATGGCAGGAAATAAGCTGACTTCTACCCGTAACTCTTCGTACAAGTTTTAACGCGCCTTCACAGGCTTCGGTACCCGAATTGACTAAGTACACTTTATTTAATTGTGGAGGTAAGTGTTCGACCAATAGTTTGCAATACTGCACTGCCGGACTTTGAGAATACTCGCCATACACCATCACATGCGAATATTTATCCAATTGGTTTTTTATGGCTTGGTTGACTCTTGGGTTTTGATGACCTAAAGAACATGCCGAAACACCCGCGACAAAATCGAGGTATTTTTTATTGTTTGTATCGTAAATATAAGAACCAATGGCGTGTGAAACTTCCATTCCTAGTGGGTAAGGCGAAGTTTGAGCTTGGTATTTTAGGAAATCGTTATTCATGTATGCTTTTTCAAATTGGCGCGCCTTTTTTAGTTTGACTTGCCGTATTTTCCTATTTTATATTAGGTTTTACTGGATTATTCTTATCGTATTCCAGTGTTTCTTTCCGTATTTCCATGGGCGCATCGGGAATCGCATCTTCTTTTTCCTTTTCCAATTGCGCGTCTACATCGTACTGATTTTCTTCGGGCGGATAAATATCTTCTTTAGTTTTTATTCGTTCATCACCGCGCCAATTGAATCCGCGGAGTTTTCGAGTGTTTTCGGGCAATTCCTTTTCAGGATAAATTTCGCCGTCCACATCCGTGAAAAACGTAATGGTTTCAATTTGATCTTTATCAAAAATAATATTGATTTTACTGCTTACATTTTTGTTGATGCCAATCAATTGGTTGTCGTCGTCACGCATATAATAAACGACTTCGGTGTTTTTGATGACATCGACTTCACTCAGCTTGTTGTCTTTGAATTTTCCGTATAAATTCTGTCCTTTCACCTGGTTATAACCTGTTCCAATCGTATCTTTCGAAGCGATGAAGGCATTGTTTAGCACTTTAAGTGAATCGAGTTTTTCACTTTTATTGTTTCCAATAAGGTGCATAACATCACCTGTCAATTGATTTTCGTAATTCCACAATATGGGTTTTCCTATCATTTGAGTCAGTGCCTTTTTTTGATCCGAATGAATCGAATCACATTTGCCACTCATATCCGTTTTAAAAAAGCGAACGTTGTTGTAGCCACGAACCACTCGTTCACCTTGCTTTCCGGTTACTACCAATCTTTTGGCGTGGACAAACATTGAATCGTTATCAATTAAATAACGAACCGAAGCTCTTTTGGTAATATACAGCGAATCTTTATTGCGGTAGACTTCTCCATAATGGCCTTTGATGATGGCTTTGTTGATCGAGTCGGTTATTTTTACATTTCGAGTTGCTGAGGCAAATTCGCGTGTACGATCGTAATACAAACTGTCGCCTTTTATGAGTCGGTCGTTGTACTTAATGTACGAATTTTTGACGAAATGCGCTTTGTTGGTTTTGGTGTTGTAAACCCCTTTTTCGGTATAAATAAAATTGTCTTTCCCCGTTATCGTTGATGGTCCGTATAAATAGGTATGACCCGAATTCGTGTAATAATCCATGTGATTGGATTTAATGACGTACTTCGGATTGGTTATGGTTACCGCACTTAAAAATTGATATTTCTTTTGCGAAGCGTAGTATTTTCCTTGATTACTCGTCAATGTATTGTCTTTATTTACAATGGTTCCGAAGGTATCGTACGATGCAATTTGAGTATTTCTGTCAAAGTTGATTTTATCCGTAACGAGCGACATTTCGGGCGAACGTAACGACACATTTCCAGTGGTGTAGGCTTGCTTTACATTTCCGTTGTATTCGGCATAATTTCCATTAAGGAATAAGGTATCACCTTGAACAATTTGAACGTTACCAAATGCCTTCAAATAATTCTCTTTCATGTAATAATACGCCTTGTTGCAAGTCACAATTGCTCCGTCGTGATTGGCTCTGATATTACCCGTAAGTATCATCGCATCTGGAAATTCAAACTGGTTGATGTCTTGAAAATCAGCGTGCTCAATAACGATGGCGCCGCTTGGTTTCACTTGAGCATTGATGAACAAAGGAAGGACTAAAAGAAAAATAGCGAGGTGTTTTTTCAACGGTTTTAATTTTGAGCCAAATTTAAGTAAAATCTGCAAAGTGTGTGGTTAATTAAGAAATATTTATAAGGTGAGTAGGAAAAGAAAATAGAAAAAAGAACATAGAAAACAGACTTGTATAGTTGAACTTCTGTTCCTTTTTTTATATTTGTTACCGATGTAAAAAATCCTATCATGAGAAAGCTATTGGTGTTACTATTGATTTTGGGTGCGATAACTGCGCCCGCTCAAAACAAAAAGAAAAAAGTAAGTAAATCGAATAAAAAAGTTACCGTTGTGGAAAAGAAGAAAGTTGTTTATCAAGTGTTTACGCGATTATTTGGAAATCAGAATACAACCAACAAACCTTGGGGAACGATCGAGGAAAACGGAGTAGGGAAGTTCAACGATTTTACCGATAAAGCCTTGACGGAAATTAAAAATTTAGGTGTAACACACATTTGGTATACTGGCGTGCCGCATCATGCGTTGGTGAATGATTACACTTCAATCGGAATTTCAAATGATGATCCCGAAGTGGTAAAAGGTCGCGCAGGATCACCGTATGCCGTAAAAGATTATTACAACGTCAATCCCGACTTAGCTGTGAATCCAGCCAAACGATTGGAAGAATTTGAAGACTTAATTGCGCGTACCCACAAAAACGGATTGAAATTATTAATCGATATTGTTCCCAATCATATTGCCCGAAAATACGAAAGCAAAAGCAATCCGAAAGGTGTTCGCGATTTTGGTGCCGACGACAATGTAAACGTCGAATATGCTCGCGACAACAACTTTTATTACATTCCAGGACAAGCCTTTCAAGTGCCAACATCGGATAATTACAGACCGTTGAACGGAGAAAAAAATCCACTTATTGATGGAAAATTTGATGAAAATCCGGCCAAATGGACGGGAAATGGATCGCGTTTAGCCAAGCCCGACATCAACGATTGGTACGAAACCGTAAAAGTAAATTACGGAATCCGACCTGATGGTTCTAAAGATTTTCCGGAGTTGCCAGCAGGTTACGACAAAAAATCATATAAAGAACATTTTGCCTTTTGGAAGGACAAAAGTGTTCCGAGTTCGTGGATCAAGTTCAGAGATATTGCGCTGTATTGGACCGGGAAAGGTGTTGATGGTTTTCGCTATGACATGGCCGAAATGGTTCCGTATGAATTTTGGAGTTATATGAATTCGGCTATAAAAATGAAGAATCCAAATGCATTTTTATTGGCAGAAGTGTACAATCCGAAAGAATATAGAAATTACATTCACCTTGGAAAAATGGACTATTTGTATGATAAAGTAGAAACTTACGATCATTTGAAAGATGTAATCCAAGGGAAAAAATTACCCGACGGACTTTCAGAAATCCAAAAAGGAATGGCCGATATAGAACATCACATGTTGCACTTTTTGGACAATCACGATGAGCAACGTTTGGCAAGTTTAGAATTTGCTGGAACTCCTGAAAAAGGGAAACCGCTTATGGTAGTTTCGACTACCTTAAGTTCGGCGCCTACTATGGTGTATTTCGGACAAGAAGTCGGTGAAGCTGGGAATGAGAATGGCGGATTTGGAACGCGTTCACGGACATCTATTTTTGATTACATTGGAGTTCCGAATCACCAACGTTGGATGAATGGCGGAAAATTTGACGGCGGACAATTATCCCAAAGTGAAAAAGACTTACGCGATTTTTACAAGCGTTTGTTGAACTTCTCTATTAAAAGCGATGCTTTGATGGGTAAATTCAAAGAAATCCAATCGGATAATAGAGACGTTACGAATGGTTACGATCCCGGAATTTATTCTTTTGTACGTTGGTCAGCCAATGAAAAACTAATCATCGTAACCAATTTCTCTTGGGTGACGAACAGCAGCTTCGGATTGAAAATTCCGTCGGATGTTATTGCTGCCTGGAAGTTGAAAGACGGCGAGTATCCATTAAAAGATCAATTATACGGAAGTACAACGTATTTAAAAGTAGAAAACGGTGTGGGAAGTGTAAAAATCAGCATCGGAGCGAGTGAGAGTTTTGTATTGAAATTACAATAAAATGTTCGAGAAGTTCAGAAATAAAGTACTTAAAATAGCTCCTATTTCTGTAGAAGAATGTGATCGGTTTTTTGCAGAAAAAAAAATGCCAACATCACTTGTAGCTAAGGATTTTTTCGTAAAAGAAGGTGAGATTAATACCAAAATGGCTTTTGTACAAAAGGGCGTTTTGCGTATGTTTTACATTGCAGAAGATGGGAAAGAAATCAACGTGCAGTTCTTTTTTGAAGATGATTTTGTGGCTTCATATCAAAGTTTTATCACACAAAACAAAAGTAAATACTACATCCAAGCATTAGAAGATTGTGAGTTAATTACCATCGCGTATGACTCGCTTCAAAACGCATATTCTAATTCGCTGGCTTGGCAACATTTTGGTCGGATACTAGCAGAAAAAATCTACACACTTTCTGAACAGCGAAACGAAAGTTTGCTATTTCAAAATGCGGAAGAACGTTATTTAAGTTTGGCTCGTAAACGTCCTATAGTGTTTGAAAAAATTCCCTTATATCACATAGCTTCTTTTCTGGGAATTGAACGGGAGAGCTTGAGTCGGCTTCGTAAGAAAATTGCAAAAAGCGGATTGTAACCTAGGTCAATTTTTATACCATATTGATACCGTAATTTTGACAAAAATATAGTTATCATTATGGAAATTAAAGCGCTTTTTGAACTATTGAATCAAGAGCTTTCGTTGATTATTAGTCAAGTAAATGAGGTTGGGGAAACCGACTTCTTTAAAAAGTTAAGTGATGAAAAATGGTCAGTTGCTGAAAATCTGCATCATCTTTCGTTATCTCTTTTACCGATAAACAATCTGCTAAAACAACCTGAGTTGATGCTTGAACGTTGGGGTCATTCCAATCGAAAATCAAGAGAAATTGGAGTTTTTTTAGAAGATTATAAAAATGCGGTTGCGAATGCCGATTGGAAAGCCTTTCCTCCGTTTATTCCGAAAAGTACCAATGAACCCGATGATTATATGCAGAAGCATGCTACTACCACACAATCTAAACTTACCGAATTTTATCAGTTCACGGGTAATCAGATTATGGGTTTGAGAGAAAAAATTCAATTGAATAGCGACTCTACAAAAAATGATATTTTGGATTTGTTTCAATCACAATACAAAGCGCTATTTTTTTTGGCAGAGCAATTGACGGATGTTCAAATGGATGAATTACAAATTCCACTGCCCTATGCCGGATTGATTACATGTAAAGAAATGATGTTGTTTACTTATAACCATACAAAGGTACATCGTTTGGCCATTGATCGACTTATTTTTTAATCTTGTTTAACGATATAGTTTTAAAAATCAGTATTTTACATAAAACGTCAAACAGTTGTTACAAATCAGCATTTTTTGTTAAAATTTTAACATTTTGAAGATATAGAAGTAATTTTATTTTAAAAATTTCTATTCAATAACAATACAAACAATGCTATGAAAACAATTTTACTTTTCTTTGGTTTATTACTCAGTGTAGTAAGCAACGCTCAAAACATTACTTTTCCAGATCCCAATTTTAAGCAATTTTTATTGAATTCACGAATTGATTTCGATCTAGATGGAGGAACGGTTTTTCCATTAATTGATGCCAATAATGATTTGCAGATTTCTCAACAAGAAGCATCAGCGGTTATTCGCTTGCACACTTTTTATACCAATATTTCTGATTTAGAAGGGTTGCAATTCTTTACCAACTTGAAATCTTTTGAGTCCTTATTGGCCAATGTTTCGGAATTTAACTTTCCTTCATTGAACCAGTTAGAGGTTCTGAGTTTTAACAATATTTCGACTGAAATTAACTTTAGCAATTTTTCGGTTGCTGCCAACACGAATTTAAAAAAATTGACGATTGGCAACAACAATTTGACCTCTTTAGATTTGTCTCCTAATGTCAATTTAACCGAACTAAATTTATATTCACCTTCTTTAACAGCATTAAATTTAAATAATTTATCTTCTTTGAGGTATTTGTATTATTATGGTAAAATGGCTACTATCGATATTTCTGATTGTGTTAATTTACTTACTTTGTTTGCTAATTCATCGATACCATCGTCATTTACTCCGGAGGAAAATCAGTTGACATCTATAGATTTGAGCAACCAATCGCGATTGATTAATCTTTATCTAGCTGGCAATAATTTAACTTCTTTAGATTTAAGTGCGTGTACTAATTTGGAGGTTGTTGACGTTTCGGGAAATCAATTGACTACACTTAATTTACAAAATGTCGAGTATGTTACTTATTTGGATTGCCAACGCAATCAGTTATCTACTCTTAATGTGAATCAAATGTTTAATTTAAATGTACTTGATTGTTCATTCAATCAATTAACTACTTTATATATCAAAAATGGCATAATTGAAGAATTTTTAGCCATTAATGGAAATATAGGTCTCACTTCTATTTGTTGTGATGAAAATGAAATTGTTTATTTAGAAAATGAATCGGCACTAAACGGAATTGACAATGCCGATATCAACTCAAATTGTAATGTCGCAACTGCAACACTCCGAATGTATCCCAATCCAATTGTTGACCTATTGCATCTTGAAAGTGATGCTTCGATTTCAAAAATTGAAGTGTTTGGCATCAATAGTTTGTTGGTGATGCAAGACGAATCGGGAAGTAAAATAATTGATATGAGTACGTTGCAAGCCGGAATTTACTTTCTAAAAGTATATAAAGAGGACGCGATTACCACGATGAAATTCGTTAAAAGTTAAACCATAAAAGAAACCCTTTCACAATTGAAAGGGTTTTTTATTTATTTTAATATGGTTTGTTTTCGATCCGGCCCAACCGACACAATTTTGATCGGAACTTCGACTTCTTTTTCGATGAACTCGATGTAGTCTTTCAATTCTTTTGGCAAACTTTCAAAAGTAGTCAAACCGGTTAAATCGGCTTTCCAACCTTTGCATTCGGTGTAAATCGGAGTTACATTTTCTTCTTCAATATTGTACGGTAAATGCTGAATGATTTCACCTTTATAATTGTACGACGTACATACTTTTAAGGTTTCGAATCCAGACAATACATCACCTTTCATCATCATCAATTGGGTAACACCATTGACTTGTATCGCATATTTCAATGCCACTAAATCCAACCAACCACAACGTCTTTTTCGTCCGGTAACCGAACCAAATTCGTTTCCAACACTTGCCATCATATCTCCAGCTTCACCAAAATCTTCTGTTGGAAATGGTCCAGAACCGACACGCGTTGTGTAGGCTTTGAAAATCCCGAAAACTTCTTTGATTTTGTTGGGAGCAATTCCTAATCCAGTACAAGCGCCAGCAGCAGTTGTGTTGGAAGAAGTTACAAAGGGATACGTTCCGAAATCTACGTCGAGTAACGAACCTTGTGCACCTTCGCATAAAATTGATTTTCCTGCTTTTTGAGCTTGCGCCAAATATTCTTCGCTATCTATAAAAGTTAGTTTCTGTAAATCTTCGATGGCTTCAAAAAATTCTTTTTCTAATTCGGGTAAGTTATACTGAATGGCCACATCGTAGAATTTGATCATGTCTTCGTGTTTGTTGGCCAAAGCGCGGTATTTTTCTTTAAAATCAGCCAATTCAATATCGCCCACGCGGATTCCGTTTCTACCGGTTTTGTCCATATACGTCGGACCAATTCCTTTTAACGTAGAACCGATTTTGGCTTTTCCTTTGGATGCTTCTGATGCTGCGTCGAGTAATCGGTGTGTGGGTAAAATTAAATGCGCTTTACGCGAAATAATTAATTTCGATTTAATATCTAAGTTAAATTTCGCCAATCCGTCAATTTCACTTTTAAAAACTACGGGATCAATTACGACACCGTTTCCGATAATATTGATGTTGTTGTCGTGGAAAATTCCAGACGGAATAGTTCGTAACACGTGTTTGATTCCGTCAAATTCCAACGTATGTCCAGCATTTGGTCCGCCTTGAAAACGAGCAATTATATCGTATTTTGAAGTAAGAACGTCGACGATTTTTCCTTTTCCTTCATCGCCCCATTGTAATCCGAGTAGTAAATCTACAGTCATTTTTTATTGTATTGTGTGTTGTTGTGTAGGATTGTATTGCTTCTTCCAGCTCTTAACTTCCAGCTTCCGACTTCTTATTAGCGTAAAAATAGAGTGAGTGATTGGTAATTTCAATATCAAAAATATCTTCAATTGTTTTTTTGATGGTCTGGATGCGCGGATCACAAAATTCGATCACTTCACCCGAATCCGTCATGATGATGTGGTCGTGTTGTTTGTCGAAATACGATTTCTCGTAATGCGCCTGATTTTGACCAAATTGGTGCTTGCGAACCAATCCGCAATCCAATAATAATTCGATGGTATTGTACAAGGTTGCCCTTGAAACACGGTAGTTTTTGTTCTTCATTTTAAGATACAAATTCTCGATGTCAAAATGCTCTTCGCTGTTGTAAATTTCTTGCAAAATAGCGTAGCGCTCGGGCGTTTTACGGTGTCCATTGTTTTCAAGATAGGCTGTAAAAACAGATTTTACAACTTCTTGATTTTTACTGTTATCGGTGGCAATTAGTGTCATAGTAGGCAAAGATAATTTTTTTGTTTAAGCTATAAAAGTTTAACGATAAAAGTTATTCAACTAAAGTGTGAATAAGAGTTAAACAAGTCATAAATAGTCTATTTGGATTCGTCTTTTTTATCCAATTCGGGTGTGGCATCCAATCGGGATAAAAAGGCTACAGTTCCGATTTTCTTCCAAATTTTGTTGGCAAAATAGATTCCGATTCCACTGAAAATGACCACTATTCCAATTGAAACAGCCAATCCCAACTGAGTTGGAAAATTCAAATAGATAAAAAACGAAATGATGCATCCAATTAAAAACGGAGACAAAAAAATCCGAATCCAACCCATTGCTTCAACAAACCATTCAAATCCTTTAAAAAAGTCAAATATGGGTTTCAAAGTAAATGCAATTTAGATGAATTATCAATTGGTATACACTCGAGTTAATTTATCCACGCCATCAATTTTCTTGATGTTCTCGATTAATTTTTTGAGGATACTGTTGTTTTGCACCACCACGGTAACTTGCCCTTTAAAAATTCCCGCTTCTCCACTCAACGAAATACTCTGAATGTTTACGTGCATTTGATTGGAAATCACTTTGGTCAATTCGTTAGTCAATCCCAAGGTGTCCATTCCGGTAATGTTCAAAATCGCCTTGAATTCCTGTTGTGTCGAGTCGATCCATTTGGCAGGCATAATTCGGTACGCATAATTGGATTGCATGCTGATGGCGTTGGGACAATCGCGTTTGTGGACTTTAATTCCTTCGTTTATCGTTACAAATCCGAATACTTCATCGCCCGGAATAGGATTGCAACAGCTCGACAATTTGTAGTCCAATCGGTCTTGTTCTTTTCCAAAAACTAATAAATTATAATTGTTGCTTAGCTCTTGTTTGTTGATTTCATTCGGATTGGCAGTAGGCGAGCGCTTGATTTTATTTTTAAAGAAGTTAATCAGTGTATTGCTTTTTTGAGCTGCAAAGTCTTTGAGTTGTTGGTTTTCAATCGAACCAATTCCCACGCGATAAAACAAATCCAAACTCGTTTTCAATTTGAAAAAACTTACTAATTCATTGACAACGCCTTCGTTCAATGTAACTTTTAAATGTTTTAATTTACGAGTTAACAATTCTTTTCCTTCTTCTGCAATCTTTTTGGTGTTCTCATTCAGAACATTTCTGATCTTATTTTTCGCTCTCGATGTGGTCACATAATCCAACCAGTTGATGGTAGGTTTCTGATTTACAGAAGTAATGACTTCAATTTGATCGCCACTTTTGAGTTCGTAGTTAAGTGGTACTAATTTTCCGTTGACTCTGGTTCCGCGGGTTTTTACGCCGACTTCCGAGTGAATACTGAATGCAAAATCGAGTGACGTCGCGCCTTTGGGTAGCGATTTGATTTCGCCTTTTGGGGTAAAGACAAAGATTTCTTTAGCATACAAATTCATTTTGAAATCTTCCACAAAATCAACGGCATTGGTTTCTGAATTTTCCAACGCTTCTTTGAGCAGATTCAGCCACACGTCCAAACCACTTTCTTCGGTTGAACCTTGCTTGTATTTGTAATGCGCTGCGTAGCCTTTTTCGGCAATTTCGTCCATGCGTTCGCTTCGGACTTGAATTTCAACCCAACGGCCTTTCGGACCCATAACGGTAATGTGTAAGGCTTCGTAACCAGTTGATTTGGGTGAAGAAATCCAGTCGCGCAAACGACTCGGACTCGGACGGTAATGATCTGTTACAATGGAATATATTTTCCAAGCCACGAACTTTTCGTCGTGCAAAGTCGATTTATAAATGATGCGCAACGCAAATTTGTCGAACACTTCATCAAAAGTGACGTTTTGGGCAGCCATTTTTCTTCGGATGGAATACACCGATTTAGGTCGGCCTTTGATGATGTAATCGACTCCTTCTTCGTCCAATGATTTTTTTAAAACACTGGAAACGAGTTTAATGTATTCGTCTTGTTCTTCTTTGGTATCTTTAATTTTGCTGACAATGTCTTCGTACACATCGGGTTCGGTATATTTTAAACCGAGGTCTTCCAATTTGGTTTTGATGTTGTACAATCCCAATCGATGGGCAAGCGGAGCGTAGATGTATAAGGTTTCAGATGCGATTTTTACCTGTTTGTAATCCGGCATCGAATCCATGGTTTGCATGTTGTGCAAACGATCGGCAATTTTGATCAAAATCACCCGTACGTCATCGTTCAGTGTCAAAAGCATTTTTCTGAAATTTTCCGCTTGCATGGAAATGTTCATGTCTTTCTTAACCTGGGAAATTTTGGTCAATCCTTCTACTAATTGAGCAATTTTGGGATTGAATTGTTTTTCGATATCTTCAATGGTGATCGGAGTGTCTTCAACGACATCGTGTAATAAAGCCGCGGCGATACTCGTTGGTCCAAGTCCGATTTCTGAGGCCACAATTTTGGCTACACCAATGGGATGAAATATGTAGGCTTCTCCCGATTTGCGTCGTTGGTCTTTATGTGCGTCAACAGCCACATCGAATGCTTTACGAATCAGTTTTTTATCTTCTGGTTTGAGTGTTTGGTAACTGATGCGGAGTAATTCTTTGTATTCTCGGGCGAGGGCTTTTTTTTCTTCTTCTAAATCAATTTCTATCATAGGGTTGTATTCAACACTTTAAAATTAGAAATAAATATTCAATTTCCAATAGAAAGACTGAAGAAATTCCAAAAGACAAAAGACATCCCGAACCTTCGGAACTAAATAAGCCTCAAATTCAAAATTTTAAATTCAAAAAAAACAAAGGATATCAGTTATACTTTAGATTTTTGGACTGTTTTTTTGAAATCCAAATCGTGAAAATCATAACTAAAATCGGTGAGAGGAGAAATGGCTTTCATTTTAAAACCTGTGGTTTTTCCCTTTGCATCAAGTTTAAAGAAAATATGCGAGTCGGCGTTAAAGCTTCGAATGTCCCATTTTACCACAAAGTTTTGATCTTTATATGCAAAAATTTCACCTTTTAATCGCGGTGACCGTTTGGATGCGAAGTAAAGTTTTTCATTTTTTTCAGAAATCGTAACCTCGCCAAACCAATTGTCTTTATAGGTTCCGATGTATTTTTTTGTATCAATTTTTGTCGTGTTTTTTTGTACAGTTTCCCAGACTTCATTGGTGATTTTATCGGCTTCGTCTTCTTTGCCTTGACGGTCTTTACTCAAATTAGCCAAATGATCGAAAGCAGGCAATCCTAGATAACTGTCTTTAATCGTGTTGGATATAGCAGTAAATGCCGCACCCGATTGTTGATTGGTCAGCACTATGATACCGAGTTGAACTTCAGGAAACATAATGGTTTGCGTTACAATTCCGTCTAATCCGCCGGTATGCGACACTTGTAAAAACCCGTTGATGTCGGTCAGTTGCCACCCCAATCCGTAACTTCTAAAATTGGTTTTGTAGGGAAACGGATTTCTATCGGGTAAAATAGTTTGCGATTCCCACATTTCTTCGTGTTGTTTTTCACTAAAAATAGACTGATTGTTGCCGTATTTTCCTTTATTCATTTGAAGAATTAGCCATTTGCTCAAGTCGTTGGTACTCGCGTACAATCCGGCAGCGGCATCAAAAATCGGATTTTTGTAACGCGGAATAATCTGCAATTTTCCGTCGGTTGGTACGTGTGGAACGATGGTGTTTGTCGTGTCTTTCAATCGGTTCCACGAAGCAGCGCTATTGTTCATTCCTATGGGTTTCATGATGCGTTCTTCGACAAAATCACACCACGATTTTTGGGATACTTTCTCAATAACCACACCCGCAATTACATACAATAAATTATCGTAATCGTATTTAGTTCTGAATCCAGAAACGGGTTTTAAATACTGAATGTTTTTTACTATATCAATCGGAGTAAAATTATGTCCGTCGGGCCAAATCATCAAATCACCAGCGCCCAATCCGAGTCCGCTTTTGTGCGTCAGCAAATCGCGAATCGTAAATTCATCGGTGACGTATTTATTGTACATTTTAAATTCGGGAACGTATTTTTTTACTTTGTCGTCCCAATTGATTTTTCCTTCATCCACTAATATAGCTAAAGCCGTTGCAGTAAACGCTTTACTATTCGAGGCAATTCCGAATAACGTATTGCCATCTACTTTTTGTTGGGTTTCGATGTTGGTAACGCCATATCCTTTAGAAATCACGATTTTGCCGTCTTTGATTATGGCAACTGCTATTCCGGGTACGTTAAAAGTAGTTTGGGTTTTTTGGACTAATTCATCCAATTGAGTTTCGGTAATTTGAGAAAAGGATAGAGCAACAGAGAACAGGCAAATACAGCAATAAAAAAATCGTTTCATTAAAAAAAAATTAAGTTAAAATTAAAATCCTCTTTGTCTCTTCGCTTCAAATAATAAAATTGCTGAAGCCACAGAAACATTCATAGAATCAATTTCACCTTGCATAGGTATGATAATGTTTTGGATTGTATTTTCACGCCAAACTTGAGTCAGTCCGGTCGCTTCTGTTCCTACAACCAATGCAGTTGGAGTAGTATAGTCTTGCGTATGATAGAATTGGGAATTCTGTAACGTTGCCCCAAATATAGTAATATTTTTCTTATTTAAAAATTTTATTACTTCATCAGAAGTGCCTGTTGCGATTTGATTGGTAAAAAGACAACCCACGCTAGAGCGAACAATATTCGGATTGTATAAATCGGTTTTGGGATTGGCAATGATAACGGCATCGACGTTTGCGGCATCACACGTTCGCAACATCGCGCCAATGTTTCCAGGTTTTTCAATGGCTTCCATTACTAGTATTAACGGATTTTCTGGAAGAACTAAATCGGATAAGGCTAACGATTTCGATTTAGCTATGGCAATGATGCCTTCTGTAGTATCGCGGTAGGCTAATTTTTGATAGACTTCTTTGGAGATTTCTATGGGATTGTATGATTTTAGGATGCTAAGATCATACGATTTATCCAGTAATTCAGGGCAAAACAAAACAGTTTCTACTTCGTAATTTCCTTTTAAGGCCAATTCGATTTCGCGCATTCCTTCAATTAAAAAGGTACCCGATTGCTTACGGGCTTTGGCTTTTTCTTGCAATACAACCAACGATTTGATGAACGGATTTTGAGAAGAAGTGATTTGTTTCATACCAATTAAAAAAGCAAAAATACACAATTACAACGTTCGACGGTTTTTTATATAGTAGGTAACGGTTACCATCGATGTAAAAAAGAGTAGTTTGATTAGCCAACCCGAAATAATCCATCCAAAGATTGAATAATCCTCTAGCATCGTCCACGAACTCGGCAAGTAATCTCTGTGAATAGTTACCATGATGATGACAAATTTTTCAAAATTGATAAACAAAAATAAGGCGATAATGAATCGTAAAAAAGAATGATTTGCAATCTTTTTGAACCACACAATTTGAGAGAAAAAGATATAGGTTAACGGTTGCAACCAAAATCCGATGGCATATTTACTCGTCATTCTATGAAGTAACTGATTTTTATGAGCAGCGTCATCACCAATCAAAATAGCGGTAATTTCGTAGATCCATATACTGGCATACAGCAAACCCGCTAGTCCAACCACAGTAATCGCGGCTTGGTCAATTTTAGAATAGACGGTACTTTTTTTATAGAATTGAAAACGTTTGAAGGCAATGAAAAACACACTATAGACAGCAAAACCAAAGAAAGAAACATGTGATAAATAGTAGGATTCCATTATTTGTTTTTTACAGAATTCCGCGTGCTTTGATCTCTAAATATTTATTGATGGTGTCCAACGTTAAATGTTCAGGTTGCGTTAAAACCGAATGAATACCGTATTTTTTGAGTTCGTTGACGATGAGCTTCTTTTCAAAAATAAATTTTTCTGCGATGACTTTATCGTATACTTCTTGAATGGTTTCAGTTTTTTTCACCGTAATTTTATACAGTTCGGTGTTTTGAAAAAAGACAACTACTAACAAATGATTTTTGGCAATTCCTTTTAAATACGGCAATTGACGGTGCAATCCGTCTAGGGTTTCAAAATTGGTGTACAAAAGAATCAAACTACGCTGATTGATGTTTTTTTTCACATCGGCATACAAACGCGAGTAGTCACTTTCAAAAAAATCGGTTTTGACATTGTACAGATTTTCGAGAATTTTCTGCATTTGTGAGGTTCTTTTCTCTGCAACGACACGGTTATCGACTTTTTTAGAAAACGAAAACATTCCAGCTTTATCGTGTTTTTTCAGAATCACATTCGATAAAACTAAGGTCGCATTGATGGCATAATCGAGTAAACTGAGTCCGTTGAACGGCATTTTCATCGTTCGTCCTTTATCAATCACCATGTAGATGTTTTGAGATTTTTCATCCTGAAATTGATTCACCATCAAGGCATTTTTCTTTGCGGTGGCTTTCCAATTCAGCGTCCGAATGTCATCGCCTTGAACGTATTCTTTGATTTGTTCGAATTCCATCGTATGACCAATACGACGAATTTTCTTCACTCCGTATTGAAATAAATTATTTGAAAACGCAATCAAGTCGTATTTCCGCAATTGAATGTACGATGGATAGGTCGGAACCATCGCGTCTTTATTGAATGTATACCGTTTGGAAATTAATTTTAGTGGCGAAGAAACATAAATATTTAGGTTACCAAAAAAGTATTCACCACGTTCTGTTGGACGCAAATAGTATTGCAAATCATCCGAAGAAGCACTTTTGATTTTACGCTTGATTTCGAAATTTCGAATTTGAAACTGATGCGGAATTTCATCAATAATTTTGACGAAAATCGGAAAGGTGTAAAAATTCCGAATCGAGATTACAATCGGATTTTCATCGCCATTGGACAATTTTTCGGGTGTGATGCGTTGGCCTTCGATTCCGTTTTCAGACGAAAATACAATCAGGCAATCCAATACAAAAAATCCTATAGTGATCAGCAACAAATAACGCGCCGCGTTGAAAAGCACGGGAAAAATGAACGCACAACAAAACAACGCCACAATACCTATCAGTACGTAGAAAAATAGGTTATTGATGTAAAGTTGTTTGAACAGTTTCATAATTGAATGGGTACTAAAATTAACGCGGAACTTCGATTGCTTCAATAATTTGTTTGATGATTTCGATGCTCGTAAGTCCTTCCATTTCGCGTTCTGGAGTTACGATTACACGGTGTTGTAAAACCGGAATTGCGGCTTCTTTGATGTCTTCGGGCGTCACAAAATCGCGTCCGCGGATGGCAGCAAATCCTTTCGCGGCATTCAAAATAGCAATCGAAGCTCTCGGCGATGCACCCAAATATAAAAAGGCATTTTCTCTGGTATTCACGACCAATTTGGCAATGTATTCTAGTAAATTCGGTTCAACTCTAATTTGCTTCACCAAATCTTGGTATCTTTTGATTTCATCGCTGGAAAGAATCGACTGTATTGCGTCTAATTTTCCGTTGTTTTGTAAGGTGTGTTCACGTTGGAGAATGGTAACTTCTTCCGACAAAATGGGATAATCCACATTGATTTTAAAAAGGAAACGATCCAATTGTGCTTCCGGTAAACGATACGTTCCTTCTTGCTCAATTGGGTTTTGAGTGGCCAAAACGATGAATGGTTTTTCTAAAATATACGTCGTTCCATCAATGGTAATTTGGCGTTCTTCCATCACTTCAAAAAGTGCGGCTTGTGTTTTTGCTGGCGCACGGTTGATCTCGTCGATAAGGATAAGATTGGAAAAAACGGGTCCTTTTTTAAACTCAAATTCCGATTTTTTCAAGTCGAATACCGAGGTTCCCAAAATGTCCGACGGCATTAAATCGGGTGTAAACTGAATTCGGCTGAAGTTTACCGAAAGTGTTTTTGCCAAAATTTTTGCCGTGATGGTTTTGGCCACTCCGGGTACGCCTTCAATTAAAATGTGTCCGTTCGAAAGCAAGGCCACCAAAAGTTGGTCGATCATTTTGTGTTGACCAACGATTACAGTTTCGATTTCTCTTTTGATTTTTTCAACACCTTCGAGAAGTGGCGTTAAATCCAATCGTGACTCAAAATGTACGCCTGAGTTTTCAGGTTGTGTAGGTTCGGTGTTTTGTTCGGTATGTTCCATATGTCGTTGTATTATTATTTTAACTTAAAATTTTTTCAATGGCTTTATTCAAGGCAATTAAATCCTCTTCAACACTTTGATGGTATGATTTTTTTTGATAATTAATGAGTTGCACCACGGTTTGAATGTCTTCGAGATTTTTTCCCGATTTCAACTGAAGCTTTTTGATAAAATTATCGTCTAAAGTAGTGGTTTCAATTAAATATTCGTTTCGTATTTTTTCTAAAAAGTAAATTATTTTTTTGTCGATGATGTTTTGATGATCGCCTTCTTGGAAGTATAAATTTCCGATGGTTTTGGTAAAATCGACTGTCGTATTGGCGAGTGGTTTGATGATAGGAACAATTCGTTGCTTGCGTTTGGCGTTGAAAATCATGAAGAACACCATTCCAATTAAAAACAAAAACCAAGCGTATTTTAATGCGGGTTGATTCAGAATAAAACGCAACGGCGATTGCGATATCGATTCACCCGTTTGCCCTTTTGTTAACCAAATAATTTGCCCTTTCGGGATGTATGAAACTATTTTTTCAGTGTATTGATGATGGTTTTCTTTCAGCAAATGAAAATTCGTAAAGGCTGCAGGTTGCGTGTGCAAATAAAAATAACCCGATTTATATGGAACTTTGATGAAGTTCACGTTTTGCTTTTTATCCGACATTTGATAACCTAAAACTTCGGTAGTAAGCGTGTCGATTTTATTAAAAAAAGTATTGCCTGCGCCTTCATTAAAGTTATAGTTCGTTTTCCCTAATTTCGGATTGGCTAAACTTAACGTTAGACCTTTTTCGGTGGGCATTTCTGAGCCGAGTTCAAAGTGTAAAGTGTCTTGTAGTTTTTTTGAAAAATCTTTAGCACTGATGAAAACCGAGTTGCCGCGTTCCGCAAAATCGAGCAATTCTTGTGTTGATTCTTCATCAATGTTGTAGTATTCAGAAACCGAAAAAAACGTTCCTTCGGTATAGTATTCCGTTGTGATTGTGTCGGAATAGTCCAAATCAGTGTCAAAATATTCATAGGCTGTAACCGACGTTTTGACAACGGAATCGTTGGTAAATAAAGTTGATGATTCTTGATCAAAGATGTACAATCCTAATGGGATTTTGTCATTCAAATCGTACGTTGGAGTCCAATTAATCGGTTTCGGACGATTGGCATCCACGTAGACAATCACCACTAAAAGCAGTACTAAAAACACGACGTATAGTTTTAGCGTTCTGTTCATGGTTACAGTGATTGAAGTGTTTTTTCAAACGATTTTTTCGCATTTTCAAACGACGCTTCGTCGAGTTCAAATTCGCCGTACCAAATGTAATTGTACAGATACGATACGTAGCCAAAGTCTTTCTTCAACGACTCAGATTGTATTTCATAAAGGTAATCGGTATTGGTTTTTTCAGGATTCCAATCGATGATAGATTTTTCAGACATTTTCTTTAAAATCCATAAATAATAGTACCGAATTGCCAATCGGTTATCGCCGGCTTTTAAGGTGTCTTTAATTAATTTTTCAAAATCAATGTATTTTAAATTGCGTTCGATGTCGTCGTGCGAAATTATTTTTTTGGTCGTCGATTTTCCAAAAACCCATTGACCTTCTTTGTTGAGAACTGCTTTTACAATCAAATAAATTACAACCAAAACAATGATGGTGGCTAGTATATTTAAGGTCCAATTTACGGCCGTTGAAGAAACACCATTGGACAGCCCGAATAATCGTCTAAATAAACCTTCCAGCCATTCTACAAATCGATCCCACCAATTTTTCTCTTGAACTTTGACTTCGTATTGAAATTCATTGGAGGCATAATTTTCTTTAAATTCCGAATCAAATTTTTTGGATTGAATCTGCGAAGTATCAACTTTAATGTCTTTCTCGGTTAATTCTATAGTAGGTTTTTTGGGAATAGCCAATGAGTCGTTAGCCTTAGAAGTAAAGCTCAACAACAACAGACATATAAGGAGTAATTTATTCACTTTCGCTTCCAATCAAATCTATAGAATTATTCGAAGAAATATTTTCATTCACATCTTTTCTGCTGTAATAAATAATTCCCTCGTTAATCAATAGTAAGTTATTAAGAATATAATTGGCCATCAACGAAACAACAACTACAGCAGTCATAATGATAGCAACTAGATTGAACGTTTCTTGTGATCCATTTTGATTTTCAGGATTGGTAAAAACAAATACTATTCCGATTATATAAGGAATCATCGTGAAAATTGTATTAGTGATCTGGATGATGATGTACATAAGCATCGTACTGAAAATGATGGGCCAAAATTGCTCTCGGATGTCGGAATACGCACTGGATAAAGCACTAAAAAAACGTTCGTCACCTACAATGTAATAGTTAAAACTCAAATGCATCCAACTCATCACGGCGGGAATAGTGATGAAAAACAGCGGAATTCCGATGATGATGAAACAGAGCAACACATTCAATCCGAAAATAATAATCATCAACGGAGTGAAAATAAAAATGAGTCCGATTACGAATTTTATCAGTTTGAATGCTTTTTGTTTTAGGGACACGATAACGTCTTTGGTCGTGAAATTCGGACCTTTATTTTTGTCGAGTAAGTCCAAATATATCAAAGGAAAAGCAAACTGAATGATCGAAATAAACACTAAAAACAATATTCCTAAAATGGCAACAACTATTAATGTATTAATATTGTTGGCGAACAAATTGCCTAACGTATTGTTTTGTTGCGCTACCATTCCGCCCGAAATCGAACTGAAAATATATTCAAAATAGATTTTAAAAATAAAATAAATTAAAACAGTCGCCAACAACAGGAATGCTCCATTTATAGTGAAATACAACGTAAAGAAGTGCTTTCCGTGTAGTCTAAAAAACTGGAACGTATCGTTGATATAGTCGTTAAAATTTCTTTTTTTATACAGTTGGAACATGTTTACTCAATTTTTTGTGAACGATAAACGGATAGATTAAATAGTAAAAAGAGATGAGTGACAACGTACTTAGAATAATAAAGATGCTCAACCAATGCGGCATTTCAAATGAATACCGAGTGATGAATCCTTCTAAAAATCCCGCTGCAATGGTAAATGGCATGGTACTTAAGAAAATTTTCAAACTATTTTTAAATCCAATTTTAAACGAATTCATACGTGAATAGGTTTTTGGGAATAGGATGGAAGCTCCGAGAATAAATCCGGCTGCCGATTCAATGACGATCGCAAAAATCTCCATAGAACCGTGAATCCAAATACCTCGAACACTTTCCCAGAAAACACCTTGTTGGTAAAAGAAATACTGAAAGGCACCCAACATAATACAGTTTTGCAGCAAAACATAAAAAGTTCCAACGCCGAGGAATATCCCATAAATAAAACAACGCGCGCCAACATACAAATTGTTCATGGTGATGGCAATAAATCCGCCCCAATTGCTACCCGATTTATACACGGCGACTGGATTTCCGTCTTTAATATTTTCCAAGGTCATGTTGACATAGTAATCGCCCATGATGAGCCGTACAAAGTCCAAATCATAGCGAGCCGAAACCACACCGATTCCCACACAACTAAAAAACAATACGAAAGCATAAATCAAATACCTTCTGTATTCATATACAATAAGCGGCACTTCTGTGGAAAAAAACTCAAGAATTCTATTTTTTTCGACGCGCTTGGTCTTGTAAATTTTTTGATATATTTGAGAAGCTAAATAATTTAAATACGTAACTGTTTTGCTTTTAGGATAATAGGTTTGTGCATAGGATAAATCATTAATCAAATGAATGTACAAACTTGCCATTTCATCAGGATTTTTTTTAGATTTACCAAAAATTGCCTGCTCAAAGTCAAGCCATTTTTCTTTATTTTGTTTTATAAAAGCTATTTCTCTCATTGAACGCTAAAATATAAAAATATGTCAGAACTCACCATAAATACCACACAAAATGTCAACATAAATTTTGAAGCTGCTTCTGTGGGTGAACGAATTTTAGCGTATGTAATTGATTTTCTGATTAAAATAGCCTATTTAATCGTTGTTGGTTACCTCGTTTTTGATTTGATGGGATTGGAAAAAGTACTTTCCAAAATGGATCAATGGTCAGCCGTCGCTGTTGTAGTATTGTTTTTTTTACCGTATATGTTTTATTCCCTGACGCTCGAAAGTATTTTGGAAGGGCAAACTTTTGGTAAGCGAATCATGAAAATAAAAGTGGTTAAAATTGATGGGTATCAAGCTTCATTTGGTGATTATTTGATTCGGTGGTTATTTCGAATCATAGACATCAGCACCAACAGCGGTGTAATCGGTTTAATTACCTTAATTGCAAGTGATAAAACCCAACGATTTGGAGACATGTCTGCCGGTACAGCGGTAATTACGCTGAAAAACAAGGTGACCATCAACAGTACCATTTTAGAAGATATTGGAGACGCGTATGTGCCTATTTATCCTTTAGTAATCAAACTTTCGGACAACGATGTGCGCATCATCAAAGAAACGATGAATTCGGCCATCGTAAAAGGCGATATCGACATGATTGTTAAATTAAAAGACAAAATTGAGTCGGTGACCGGAATCAAAAATCAATCAGGTAGTAGTGAAGATTTCATCAAAACGGTGATTAAAGATTATAACTATTACACGCAAAATATGTGATTTGAAATTTGAGGTTTAATGTACTAAATAAAAACTTAGCAGTTCTTCATACTTCCATCTTCCATCTTCCCACTTCGTACTTCCTACTTCGTATAATACAAATACCCTTGCAACGGCGCAGGATAATTTACATCATTCAAATGTAACACGTAGAAAAAAGTTCCTTTGGGCGAATTGGAATTGTCTAATCGATAGCCTTCAATAGCAAATCCATCCCAGTCGGGCGTTGAGTTGTTGCCGGTCCAAACTAATTTTCCCCAACGGTTGTAAATTTCAATTTCAAATTCTAAGAAAATATCGCGCAATCCTTCTACAAAAAAGGCTTCGTTGTATCCGTCGTTGTTGGCCGAGATGTAGTTGTACACTGTGGGCGGACAGTTTTCGGTTGTCAATACAAACGATGTAACCGAATAGCAATTTTCGTTTTCCACACGCACAAAGATTTCTTTCGGAGTTGCATCCGCCACAAACGATGACGTATTTACAATTTCGTTGTTTTCGCTTTGCGCATCATCTAGAGTTTGATGGAACGAAACGCTATCCGTAGGCACTACTTTTACCGTTGTTTCATACGCAGAAAAATCGAACGTTCCTCGTGTTAAACCTTCGTTACAAGCCAGCAAATCATTCAATTCGTTGAATTCGGGTAACTCATAATAATCCAAAAAGAACGAAGTCACACTGAAACACGGTCCGTTGTCGATCCGTATAAAAATTTCTTTCGGAGTTACATCGGGAAGATACTGATTGGGGTTTGTAATCGGATTGGTTTCTGATGAAGCATCGGCTTCCGACTCGTAAAAAGTTACGGTATCAGTTGGATTTACGTTCACATCGTTTTCGTAGGCGGAAAAATCAAACGTTGAAAATGCATCAATCCGACACGTAAATACATCATCCAACGGATTGAAACTTGGAAACAGCACCAAACGAATGTCAAAGGATGTAATGGCAAAACAATTTCCATCATTGATGCGCACGTAAATGGTTGTGGAAGGTAAATTCACGATGTAATTCGAAGGATTGGTAATCGGATTTAATTCCAAACTAGCATCACTAAAACTTGTGTAAAAAGCCACGGTATGACTCGGATCAGTTACTACCAACGAAGCATAATTTGAAAAGTCGACCGACGTATTTTCGATGACTGAAACACACGAGAAAATATTCGGCAACGGATTGTAATCGGGTGTCACCAAAAGCGAAATAACTTCACTGTCGCTGTTGTTGTTTTCGTTGATTTCGGTTACAATTCCCACTCCGGTTCCGTTATCATCCACCACAAATTGAAGGGTAAAGTCAATCGGAATGGAATTCGGAATCGCAAGCGAAATCTGACTGCTTTCCGAACCGCCAATCGCAATTGGAGCGATGGTTTCGGTGTATTCGATGAACTGGCCGTTAGCGTATATCGCAATCGGAATTCCGGCGGGTAAACCATCAGTCGAATTGGTATTGAATACGGTATAATCAACTAAAATGGTTCGCGAATCGCATTCTTTTTCGATGTTGGTTATGGCAATCGTTGCGTCGGGTAATTGACTGTTAAGTTTCGTCACTACACAATTCATCAAAACCACATCTTGTCCAGAACCCATTTCAATCAGCGCTGTGGTACTTCCCACGGTAATGTTATTCTGAATGTTGTACACATCCAAATCCATGTTGTATAAATTGGGGTTGTTCGTAAAACTATTGGTTCCGTTAAAAGCATTATTGGCCGGATTTAACGGCGGATTGCTCAAAATAGTTCCGTTTAATTTCAAGGTTTCACTAATCGCCAAATTACTGTCGCCTTCCCAAGCTACAAAACCAATTTCCGCGCCGGCGGTATTGATGACGTTGAGACTTGTCAGCGTGATGGAAAGTGTGCTCGGAATACTTTGTAATCCGTCGTACACATTAATTTGATTCAGTGGTAAACTTAAGTCGCGGTAAATAATCACCATCGTCCAACCCGCAAAATTTGTTCGGTTGTTGCAATAACCAGGATTTGTTGTTAAGTCGGATGAAATGTCCAAATCCGACAAGGTATACGAACCGTTTCCGGTAGCGACAACTTGTGCAGTCACATCCGCGAAAGCACTAAAATAATTCAACCCAGAGGTGACACTTATATTGGTAAACGTGCGCTGTGCGGTGATTGGAGTTCCGTTCAATTGCACATTGAAATCGCCGAAACCTGAACCAGCCCAATACAAATACACACTTTCAATGGTTTGATTGCTGTTCAACGTCAAATTGGCTGCAGATGAAGTTACGAGTAAATCGGTGCAACCCGCAGTGGTATTATTTTCTCCTAAATTCATTGTATTTCCCACAAAAGTAAAATCGTAACGACCATTAAATTGTTGGTACAACGATACGTTTTGCCCGAAAACCGTACAAAAAGCAAGTAGTAAAATACTAAAAATGAATTTTCTAAGTTGTATTCTCACCGTATTTGATTGATAGTGAGTTTAAAAATACAAATTATAATTTGAAAACCAATTTTTTTCTAACTAATGATTAGGTAAAAATAATTGTGTAATTTTCCAAAGTTTAAAATACACTTGTGAAACAGTACCAAATTAGAACGTATCAAAAAGAAGATTTTGCGCTTTGGAATTACTTTATTTCGAAAGCCAAGAATGCTACTTTTTTGTTTCATCGCAACTTTATGGAATACCACAGCGGCCGTTTTGAAGATTATTCGTTGATGGTGTTTGACGAACAAAAGTTGGTGGCCGTTTTACCTGCCAATCGCGTTGAAAATAAGTTATGTTCACATCAAGGTTTGAGCTATGGTTCATTGGTTGTAAGTGAAGATAGCCGAATAAAAGATTTCCTTTTAGTAGTAAAAGAACTCAGTGCGTTTTTACATGAAAGTGGAATTGATTTCTTAGAAATTAAAGTACTTCCCAAAATATACAATACAACCATTGCTGATGAAATTGACTACGTTGCCTTTCTAATGCAAGCCGAATGTTTTCGTTCGGATGTCTATTTGACCATTGATTGTGAGTGCGATTATGAGCCTAATAGAAACCGAAAAAGAGCTTTAAAAATAGCTCATGAGTTGGAGATTGAAATCAAAGAGGAAGATGATTATGATTCGTTTTGGAATCAAATTCTAATTCCCAATCTCAACCAACGATTCGGAATTCAGCCTGTGCATACCGTTGACGAGATCAAGCGGTTAGCCAAACTGTTTCCCGATGAAATCAAACTTTTTAATGCCTATCAAAACGATGTAATTAAAGCCGGAGTAGTTATGTTTTTGACTGAAAAAGTGGCACATTTTCAATACAGTTCGGGTGCCATCGACCGAAATGACACAGCGGCTTTAGACGTGTTGTTCGATTTCATCATCCAAAAATATGCATCCAAAAAATATGTGAGTTTTGGAAGCTCTTCCGAAAATAATGGGTTAAAATTAAACGAAGGATTGGCCTATTGGAAAGAAAGTTTCGGTGCCAAAACTACGGTACAACAATTTTTACGATTTACAACTTCCAATTACATTAAATTAGAATCGATTTGATATGATAAAATTTCTCGATCTACAAAAGATAAACGCTCAGTATCACGATGAATTTCAACAAAAATTGAAATTGGTTTTGGATAATGGATGGTTTATCTTGGGAAATGAAGTCGAGGCTTTCGAGAAAAGTTTTGCATCCTATTGCGAGCGAAAGTATTGCATCGGAGTCGGAAACGGATTGGACGCCATGGTGCTGATTTTTAAGGCCTACATCCAATTGGGCGTTTTGAGCAAAGGCGACGAAATCATTGTTCCAGCAAATACCTATATTGCTAGTATATTAGCCATTTTGCAAGCCGATTTGGTTCCGATTTTGGTCGAGCCTAATGAGGCAACGTTCAATCTAGATCCGAATCGAATTGAAGAAAAAATCACTGCCAAAACTAAGGGTATTTTAGCGGTTCATTTGTACGGACAATTGGCCGATATGGATGCCATTAGCCTAATCGCCGAAAAGCATAATTTAGTGGTTGTTGAAGATGCGGCGCAATCACACGGCGCAAGGTCTGAAAATTCTGTCGACGACCGACAACCGACCACGCAAGCGTATAGTTTTTATCCCGGTAAGAATTTAGGTGCGTTGGGCGATGCAGGCGCTGTAGTTACCAATGATGAGCAACTCGCTAAAACACTGTTTTCACTTAGAAATTACGGTTCCGAAAAAAAATACCACAACGAATTCATCGGTGTAAATTCGCGTTTAGACGAACTGCAAGCGGCTTTTTTAAATGTGAAATTACCCTATTTGAATGCTGAAAATGTGAGACGAAAAGAGATTGCAAAAAGGTATCTTTCTGAAATAAAAAATAATAAAATACAACTTCCTTTTTGGGATTTAAGCGATAATCATGTGTTTCATTTGTTTGTGATTCAAACATCCGACAGAAATGATTTGAGAAGGTATTTGGAGGAAAACGGAATCGAGACGTTGATTCATTATCCGATTCCACCACACCAACAAAAAGCACTGCCGCAGTGGAATCATCTTTCGTTTCCAATTACTGAGAAAATCCATAACGAAGTGTTGAGTTTGCCCATGAGTCCGATTCTAACGGATGAAGAAGTTGAATTGGTGATACACACTTTAAATCAATATTAATTGACTCCAATCAAAGAAATACTGTCAAAATCATTGTTTAAGGTTGCTTCTCTAAACGGAATCAGCATACTCATAAAAATTGCTATCGGATTCATTACGTCTAAATTTATAGCATTATTTATAGGTCCGAGTGGAATGGCTTTGGTGGGAAACTTACGAAATTTTTTAACCACAATCGAATCCGTTGGAACACTCGGATTCCAAAATGGCATCGTCAAATACATTGCCGAATGTAACCAAGATGATGTGAAATTAAAGCAAACCATTTCTACGATATTCATCAGTGTTTTGATCAGTTGTATGATATTGGGAATTGGAGTGTTTGTATTTTCTGACCAATTGAACGTTGCCATTTTTGGGTTGAACTACAACTTCTCTTTTATTTTTAAAGTCCTGGCGTTGGCCATGCCGTTTTATGTGGGAACGATAGTTTTAATAGCTGTAATCAACGGATTTAGTTATTTTAAAAAGGTAATTTACATCAACATCATTGGTAATATCATCGGTTTGTTGACAACGATACTACTGATTTGGAAATTCAATATTGATGGTGCATTACTCGGAATTGTACTCACACCGTCGCTTTTGTTTTTCGTTTCGTATGTGGTGCTGAATCGTGAAGTAAAACTTTTTAACTCTTTTAAATTCCAATTCTTTGAATTTTCCATCCTAAAAAATTTATCATCGTATTCTTTGATGGCTTTGGTTTCTTCGGTAATTGGCCCAATTGTATATTTGGCCATACGAACTACTATTATTCAGAACAACGGAATTAACAATGCTGGATATTGGGAAGGATTGAGCCGAATTTCATCGTATTATTTTATGTTCGTTACGTCGATTGTTTCACTGTATTTTTTACCGAAACTATCGCTTGCTCAAACTAAAGAAGAGACAAAATCATTATTTTTTAGTTACTTCAAAGGAATACTTCCGGTGTTTGTTTTGGCGTTGATTATAATTTATTTTTCAAGAGATTTTATTATTGAAGTACTTTTTACAGCCGAATTTAAACCCATGTCAAAATTATTTTTTTGGCAGTTGGTAGGCGATACGTGTAAAGCGGCTTCACTTATTTTAGGCATGCAGTTTTTTGCACAAAAATTAACCAAAGCTTTTATCGTTTCGGAACTTTTTTCCTTAATTGTATTGTATTGCAGCAGCTTTTATTTTCTTTCCATTTACCAAATAGAAGGCGTGGTCATCGCACATGCGTTCACCTATTTTGTGTACTTAGTAATGCTGATTATTTACTTTAGAAAAAGTTTGTGGTAGATTACGCATTCCAAACGCTTATATACTTCTCAGCCACTTTTAAACCTTCATGTTCGCGCTCAATAAAAGCACGTGCTCGTTTTCCAATGGCTTCAATTTCATTGGGATGTTCAATTAAATAGGACAATTCGTATACTAATCCATTTACATCCGGCAAGGCGTTTATAGCTACTTTTTCAGTGAGTTGATAGTATGCTGTAAATTCTGTTTCAGCACCTGTAAAAACCACTTTTCCTTTCGCCATCGCTTCCAGAGCATTATAACCTTGATCCAACGAATACACTTGGTCTAAAACGATGTGTGCAGTATTGAATTTCTCAATGTATTCTTTATACGGTAGGTTTTCGGCAGTTACAATATTTACTTGATTACCATACTTTTCCTTTACAATTTTCAACGCCTTTTCAAAAAAAGGAATTCCCTTCGAATGATAAGTACTCCGATTAATTCCTAAAAAAATAGTCAAAGTACCATCTGTTGATAGCGGATGATATCCAATTGCAGCGGTGTTAATCGGATTCGGAATTAAACCCAAAAACTTCGGATGATTCTGTATCGGAAGTAAATAATCAATATCAGAAGCGATAACGGCTTGTATGTTTTGGTACACTAATTCGTGTGTTTTCTTGTGGTTTTCAGTCAGAAACTCAAAAATATAACGGTATTCGTTGACCAATTTTGCGTTTTCAAAATACGGATCCATAATGGTATAACGTACCTTTTTTTCAATCATATACCTTGCGATTGTGTAATCGACGCCACAAACCAAAAGAAAAACCTGCTTATTATTTTGGAAAATACGTCGTAATAAAAACCGTTCCATCCAAGGTAACGTCTGAATTGGTGCTTCGTTGATCAACTGAACTACATCAAAATTTTTGAATTCTGGCAGATACTTATAAAATCGAATGCCAAATTCAATTTTTGCCACATCAATGGTAGTAAGTTTAAAGAGCGCTTTTCGGAAAAATGAACCCAATTTGCTTTCCGACCATTTGGCTTTCGTAGAGAAATCAACCGGGTAGTTTTTAAAACCATCTCCGTTGCCTACAATCAGTACTTCGTGACCAAGTGCCAGCAATCCTTCTTTTAAAGAATTGTGCAACCGACTGAACTCGCCAACTAATAATATTCTCACTTATTGTTTATATTTGTTGCTAAAATAATCAAAATTTGAGCGTTGCTGCAAAAAAGTCTTTTAGAATTTGTATCGTATCCGAACAATTAGCGGGTGGCGGTGCAGAGCGTTGTTCGGCTTTGTTATCGCAGTTTTTTGTGGCACATAATTGCAGTGTGCATCACGTCATTTCGATTGATAATATTGCCTACGAATATGCGGGTGAAGTACTCAATTTAGGAAAACTCAAAAAAGACCATTTCAACATCGGTGATCGTATTCATCGATTTCGTGTCATGCGAAGTTTTTTTACAACCAACACCTTCGATTATATTATTGATACCCGAGTGGTCAATCGGCAATTTCAAGAATTTTTTATTGCGAAATACATCTATAAAGCACCGGCTATTAAGATGATTCACAGTTATATGACCGAACTGTATTTTCCGAAAAACAAGTGGCTAGCAAATCAAATCTACTCTCATTTTTATAAATTAGTGACGGTTTCAAAAGCCATCAATGATAAAGTTTTAGCAGAGTATGCGTACCGTCAAGCGGAAACCATTTACAATCCAATAGACATTGATGCTATAGAGAAGCAATCTTTGGAAAATAGTGAAGAAAGCGGGAATTTTATTTTAGCTGTTGGACGAATGACCGATCGTATAAAACAATTTGATGTATTGATTCGTTCCTATGCTGCGTCGCACTTACCCGAGAAAAACATCAAATTAATTTTTTTAGGTGACGGACCGATACAAGCCGAATTACATGTTTTGGCTCAATCGCTTCAGTTAGAAGATAAAATTCTCTTTGAAGGAACGAAAAGCAACCCGTTTCCGTATTTTAAAAATGCTTTGTTTACAGTTTTAACCAGTAAAAATGAAGGGTTTCCAACGGTTTTATTGGAATCGTTAGCGTGCGGAACTCCAGTAGTTGCCTTCGATTGCCAATCGGGTCCGAGTGAAATAATTGTGGATCGAGAAAACGGACTCTTAGTAGACAATCAAAATCAAGAAAAACTCATTGAAGCCATCAATGAAATGGTTTTTAATGAAAAATTATACTATCATTGTAAACAAAATGCCAAGGAAAGTGTCTCAAAATTTTCATTAGAAAAAATTGGAAACCAGTGGTTACAACTTTTACAAAACAATTAAAATGGAGTTAGAATTTATCAAAATACCCGAAATAATCAATAGTAAAGGTAATATTGGCGTCATTGAAAAAGACACGATTCCTTTCGAAGTTAAACGCGTCTATTATTTATTTGATGTACCTAGTTCGTCCAAACGCGGTGGACACGCACACAAGAACTTAAAGCAATTGTTAATTGCATTGTCGGGCAGTTTTGATGTGGTCTTGAACGACGGACAAAATATAGAAACAGTTACGTTGAATAAACCCAACGTTGGTTTGTTGATTCACAACAATATTTGGCGTGAATTGGAAAATTTTTCCTCAGGTTCGGTGTGTTTAGTTTTGGCTTCAGAGGTATTTAGTGAAGACGATTACATTCGGAATTTCGACGAATTTCTAGCTACTGTACGATGAAAATTCTGTACTTAACTCCTAGAATTAATGATGAAGGTGGAGTGGCACGGGTACTCGCGATCAAAACCAATTATCTGATTCAAAATTGGGGTTATGACATAGCCATTGGTACGCAAAACAATGGAAATAGTAATTTGTTTTTCGATTTCAACTCCAACATTCATCTTTTTGATGTGGCATTGCCATCCAATCGATTTTTACTGATTTTAGAATACAAAAAACAAGTTCAAAAGTGGATTCGTTCGTTTCAACCCGATGTTATTGTGGTGTGTGATAACGGATTGAAAGGGTTTCTTTTTCCTCTTCTCGTTGCTACGAAAATCCCACTTGTTTTTGAAGTGCATGGTTCCAAGTACAATGAAGAATTCAGCCACGCATCCAATTGGATGGCAAGTTTAAGTCACAATTGTAAATACAAACTTCGAAATTTCGGCGCGCAAAAGTTTGATCACTTTGTTGCTTTATCCAAAGAAAGCGCAGCAGAATGGAACAACATAAATCCAGCAATTATAGCAAATCCGTTAGTTTTTAATTCAGACCTTTCATCAACAAATGAGTCGAAAACGGTCATTTTTGTGGGAAGACATTCGCACGAAAAAGGAATCGATCGCTTGTTATCCATTTGGAAGAATGTCCATCAAAAGCATCCCGATTGGACGCTTGAAATCTATGGAAAAACGGATGCTTCCGAAACGTACATAAAGGCAGCCAAACAAATGAAAATTGATTCTAGCATTCGTTTTTTTGCTCCTGTAATCGATATTCAAAACAAGTATGCAAACGCTTCAATTTTGGTAATGACGTCACGTTGCGAAGGTTTTCCGATGGTTCTATTAGAGGCAATGAGTTGCAGATTACCCGTTGTGGCTTTTGATTGTCCCATCGGACCAAGGTCGATCCTTACCAATAATAATGATGGTTTTTTGGTTGAAGATGGAAATAGTGAAGTATTTACATCACAACTGAATATTTTAATAGAAGATGAATCGCTCAGAAAAAAAATGGGTAGTCAAGCCCAAGAAAACATTCAGAAATACAAAGTTGAGGACATCATGGAACAATGGAATCGGTTTTTTACTTCGATTGCAATTCAATCATAAACTTGATTTCTTCTGGCAGAAATAACCCAGTTTGTACACATCAAATAGTACTAATTTTGGATGTTTGGAAATCAAATTGAAACGCAAAATCGACTCAAAAACAGAAAATAGTCGCCCTGTAATGGTAACCAATCCTAGCTTTTTTAATCGATAGTACTGCGTAAGTAATTTACTTTCATTTGCAGAAAAAGTACCTTGTATCGATAAATCAACCAAATTATCAAGTGCCACTTTTGTTTTCTCTAAAAACACGAGTGAGGTTTCTAAATTTAGATGAAAAACAGCATTGTCGATGTGTTCAATGAGAATGGATTGTTTTTTTAAATCGGATACGAAAAGTGCGTCTTCATAGCCATATTGCGTGATGGAATTAGAGAAAAGAATTTGTTCGAAAACACTCTTTTTAATTACTAAATTCGAAGTTAGGGTAGTGGCATACGGATTTTTTTTCCGTTCCAAATAATCAATGGATTCTCTTTTTTTTCCGTACACCCAACGCAATAATTGATCCGATTGTGGCCGAATTGCTTCATAGGCTAGTCCGCCAAAAACCACCGAATTTTCCTTATTCTCAATTGCTTTTAGGTAGTTTTGAATGAATAAAGCAGTCGTTGGTTTTGTATCGCAATCCAAAAACAACAACCAATTGAATTTTGATTTTTTGGCCAACGAATTTCGGTTTTTTCCACGACCCAAATTTTCTGTATTGCTGTAAAAAAAACAGTTGTGAAGTGTATTTATTTTTTCGTTTTCACGATTTAATTCCGAACCTGAAGCGTCATCTTGACAAATGATTTCATATTCCACGGCTAGCGTGTCGCACTGATTTTTAAGCTCACAAACTAAGTTGTAAACAGAATAATCATAGCATGGAATTAAAATTGATATCATTTATAATCGTAAAAGTCCATATTTTAAAATACAATAAATAGCATGAAAACCGTCTTTCCAGTTGATTTTTTTTCCTTCTTCATAGGTTCGTCCATAGTAAGAAATTCCAACTTCATATATTCTAATCTTAGGTATTCGTGCAATTTTTGCAGTAACTTCAGGTTCAAAACCAAATCGATTTTCTTTAAGTTTTAACGATTGCAACATTTGAGTGTTGAAAAGTTTATAGCACGTTTCCATATCGGTTAAGTTCATGTTGCTGAACATATTGGATAAAAACGTCAAAAACTTATTTCCGATGGTATGCCAAAAAAACAAGATACGATGCGCATTTCCACCCATGAAACGTGAGCCATAGACTACATCGGCAAAGCCATCTAAGACAGGTTGTAATAAAATTTCGTACTCCTTTGGATCGTATTCTAAATCGGCGTCCTGAATGATGGTGTATTCACCTGTAGCACTTGAAATTCCAGTATGTAATGCAGCACCTTTTCCTTTGTTTTTGGGATGTTTCAAAAACAAAATTCCCATATCAGGATTAGTTGTAATGTAATTATTTATCGAGGAAATAGTGTTGTCCGATGAGCAATCGTCTATGATTATGATTTCCTTAACCATTCCGTTAGGAAGCCAAACTGCTTTGATTTTATCCAAGATCAGGTGAATGGTTTTTTCTTCATTGTATACCGGAATGATAATGGATAATTTTTTCATAGATAGAATGCCGTTTAATAGCACAAATCTACATTTCTAATTTGAAACTACAATAATTTGATTAGTTTTGTTTTTATGATAAAACGACTCCAAAAATACAGATTCGAATTGCTAATTATCTTTTTTGGCTTACTTACATTGGCGCTTTTGAATTTTTTTCTGCAGATGAATCTTCAAACTCACATTTACGCCGATTCTGATAATTATTTGGTTGCTTCCAAAAATTTGATGGTGTATTTCAGAGGTCATGATTACCGTCCAATTCTTATGTCGGCTATCAACGGACTTCCTTTTTTGTTTGGAGCTACCGATACAACGGTCTATGTTTTTAGTTTTTATGTAAATGTTTTCTGTTGGCTTTCAACCGCAATTTTACTTTTCCACATACTAAAAGATTTCATCAGACCTCGAACAGCATTTTATTTTACTTTAATTTTTTACACTACTGTCGGAACGATTGCTATTCTATATCACTTACTTTCTGAAAATATTTATACTTTTTTCATCGTATTGTCCATGTTTTTTTTAATGAAGTATTATAGAAACAAGAAGATACTATTTTTGTCATTAGCGCTGTCCATCCTTATTTGTAGCATGCTTATCCGTCCGGGTTCAAAATGGATTGCCATCGTTTTCGGAATTTATTTCATCAAAGTTTTAATCGATAATTACGCCAAAAAAATCATGCTTTTGATGTACGGAAGCCTACTGTTAGTCCTAATTCAGTGTGCCGGATTGTACCATCAATTTGGTAGTTTTACCATCAGTTATATTGACGGAATTACCTATTACAATTACATTGGTGCCAAAGCAATAAGTTATAAGGAAGGTACTGATTACACAGAAATTAACAATCCACGTGCCATTCGACTGTTGAATTTAGGTTCGCATACAGAAATTCAAAAAGTAGTCAGACAAGATGTTATCGATCAATTAAAAAGCAATAAAATTAATTTAGTAAAAGCCTATTTTTCAGACGTTTACGACAATACTGTCTCGGGTTCTGCGGCAATTGATGATTGTGAAAATAAAAAAGGCACTAGTTTCTTTGATTCGTCTAAGCAATTTATTTTTGATATTTCTAAGTGGCAAAACCGTTTCTTCACGCTAATCGGAGGTGTTTTAGCGCTTTTTTATTTCGTGACGAGTTATCGGAAAGAAGTCTTTTTTACATTACTTTCCAGTTTTATTCTATACATTATCGGTGTATCAGGAATCACTTTCAGTCAGGGCGACCGATTTCACATGGTGTTTTATCCTTTAGTTATTGTTTTGGTGGCGAAGTTTTTAAAAGATAAAAAACGAATACATTAAACCGTTTTCTGAACTACTTCAAATATAGAACCGTCTTCACATTTTAAAGTTTTCGAAGGGAATTTCATCAACAACGCGTAATCGTGGGTAGCCATAATGATTGTTTTTCCGTTGGCGTTGATTTTTTTCAATACATCCAACACTTCCACACTGGTTTGAGGATCTAAATTTCCAGTTGGTTCATCGGCTAATATAAACTCAGGATCGTTCAACAAAGCTCTAGCAATAGCAACGCGTTGTTGCTCTCCGCCCGAAAGTTGGTGCGGCATCTTGGTAGCAAAACCTTTCATGCCTACTTTGTCCAATACTTCGTCAATTTTGTTTTGCATTTCCTCTTTTTCAGTCCAACCCGTTGCTTTCAATACAAAAAGCATGTTGTCGGATACGTTTCGGTCTGGAAGCAACTGAAAGTCTTGGAATACGATACCAATTTTACGTCGTAAATACGGAATTTCTCTTTCCTTTAAATTCACCAAATCGTATTCCACAATATGGCCTTCGCCCGTACTTAAAGGCAAATCTGCATACAACATTTTGATCAAACTACTTTTTCCCGAACCGGTTTTACCAATAATATAAATGAATTCGCCGTGTTTCACTTCTAAGTTGATGTTCGACAAGACTACTTTATTCGATTGATATATACTAACGTTTTTTAAGGATAAAACTGATTCAGACATAAGAGGTATGGTTTAGCGGGTAAAAGTAATAAGATAACGTAGCTTTTCAAAATAAATTTATGTTTTATTCATGAATCGCAATCATTTACTCGACACATCGTCAGTCCGTTGAATTGTTAAGAAAAATGTTTATAATAAATACCCGCAATGGTTCGTTATCCTTACATACTAATCTATTTTTGGTATTCACAAAATACAAGGCTATGCGAAAATTTTCGATGTTATTTTATCTTCTTTTATGGATGGGGAGTTTGTCCCTAAACGCCCAACAATCAGCGATTAATACGCATGATAATTCCGATTTTGACAAAGCCGTTGCGCTTTACAATGACAAGCAGTTTTTGGCTGCTCAGATTATATTCGAAAAGGTAAAACAAAAATCAACCAATCAAGAAGTATTGTCGGATTGTTCGTTTTACATTGCCAACGCGGCCATTCGTCTTGAGCAAGACAATGCCGATCAACTGATGGAAGATTTTGTTTCGGATTACCCAACCAGTACCAAACAAAATCAGGCTTTTGTGGGTGTGGCGCATTATTATTTTGAAGCTGGACGTTACCCACAAGCGTTGGAATATTTTGATAAAGTAGACGAAAGCGCGCTGACGTACGATGAATTGGAAAAATTTAACTTCCAAAAAGGATACGCTTATTATTCGGCTGGAAAGAAAAAAGAAGCGACGAATTACCTGAATAAAGTCGCCAATTCTAAAGAATATGGTTCGCAAGCCAAATATTACCTCGGAACGATGTCGTATGAAAATGATGATTATAAAGAGGCGACAAAGTATTTTGACCAGATTTCAGGCGAAGAAAAATACAAAGAAAAGCTCTCGTATTTTCAAGCCGACATGAATTTTAAATTGGGGAATTTTCAAAAAGCAATCGATTTAGGAACGGCTGCAATGGCCAAATCGAATGCGTCTGAAAAATCAGAGTTGAATAAAATCATCGGTGAAAGTTATTTCAACCTCAAACAATACGACAAAGCGTTGCCGTATTTAAAAGAATACAAAGGAAGAAAAGGAAAGTGGAATAACACCGATTATTATCAATTAGGATATACTCATTATAAGTTGAACGACTTTGAAAACGCCATTTCACAATTCAATAAAATTATTGACGGAAACGATTTTGTTGCGCAAAATGCCTACTATCATTTGGGTGAAAGTTATTTGAAAACCGATAAAAAGCAACAGGCGTTGAATGCGTTCAAAAGTGCTTCTGAAATGGAATTTGATGTTAAAATTCAAGAAGATGCCAATTTGAATTATGCCAAACTGAGTTACGAATTGGGAAATTCCTACCAAAGTGTACCCGATGTATTGTCGGCGTTTTTGACTAAATATCCTACATCACCAAGCAAGGATGAAATTGAAGGTTTATTGATTAATTCGTACATCACATCCAAAAATTACAAAGAAGCGTTGACGCTGTTGGAGAAAAATAAAAATCCACTCTACAAATCGGCGTATCAAAAAGTGACGTTTTACCGCGGACTAGAACTATACACCGACGGAAGTTACCAAGACGCGTTGAAAATGTTTAAAAAGTCAATTGCCGAACAAAAAGATCAAAAATTTACGGCTCGTGCTACGTTTTGGAAAGGTGAAACGGAATACGTTTTGGACAGTTTCAGCGAAGCGTTGTTGAGTTTCAAACAGTTTGAAGGATTTGCGGAAGCGAAAAACACACCCGAATTCAAAAACATCAATTACAACATTGCATATGCGTATTTCAAACAAAAAGAATACGATCAAGCGGGGAATTATTTCCAAAGTTATGTCGATGTGGCCAAGGACGATAAAACGCGTTTGAACGATGCGTACCTTCGATTGGGTGACAGCCGATTTGTAACGGCAAAATACTGGCCAGCGATGGACGCCTACAACAAAGCCATTGAGTTGAAAAGTGTGGATGCCGATTATGCCGCATTTCAAAAAGCAATCAGCTACGGATTTGTACAGAAAAATGACAAGAAGATCGAAGATTTTATCAAATTCCTTCAAAATTTCAAAACGTCGCAATACCGTGATGACGCACTATTTGAATTAGGAAATACGTATGTAGCAGACGGCAAAACCGAATTGGCGTTGTCGACTTACGATCAGTTGTTGAGAGAATTTCCAAAAGGTTCGTACGCTTCCAAAGCAATTTTGCGTCAAGGTTTGGTGTATTACAACGGCAACAAAGGCGAATTAGCAATTGCAAAATTCAAAAAAGTAGCCGCTGATTTCCCGAAGTCACCCGAAGCCTTAGAAGCTGTTTCTACCGCACGTCTGATTTATATGGACAACGGGAAAGTGGATGAATACGCTTCTTGGGTGCGAACACTTGATTTTGTTGAGGTTTCGGATGCCGAATTGGACAACGATACGTATGAAGCCGCAGAAAAACAATATTTGCAGAATAATGTCAAACAAGCGATTTCGTCGTTGAACGGATACGTTTCTAAATTTCCAAATGGAATTCATGCCTTGAAAGCTAATTTCTATTTGGGTCAGTTGTATTTTGCAGATAATTTGCAGTCGAATGCCATTCCGAATTACGAATACGTGATTGCTAAATCGCGCAACGAGTTCACCGAACAATCGCTCGCTCGTTTATCCGAAATTCACTTGAATAAAAACGATTTTCCAAAAGCAATTCCGGTTTTAAAACGATTGGAAACCGAAGCCGATTTTCCACAAAACATAACATTTGCCCAATCCAATTTGATGCGTGCGTATTACGATCAGAAGGACTATTCCAATGCTGTGGTGTATGCCGATAAAGTGCTGAATAATCCCAAAACCGACAACAAAGTAAAAAGTGATGCACAAATTATTGTAGCGCGTTCAGCGATTAAAGTCAATGATGAAGCCAAAGCCAGAACTGCCTATGCGAATTTATTAAAAATTGCCAAAGGAGAATTGGCTGCAGAGGCTTTGTATTACGATGCTTACTTTAAAAATAAAGACGGAAAGTATGAAGACTCGAACAAAGCCGTTCAGAAATTATCAAAGGATTATTCCGGATATAAATATTTTGGAGCCAAAGGATTAATCATTATGGCTAAAAACTTCTACGGATTAAAAGATAGTTTCAACGCGACCTACATTTTAGAAAGTGTGTTGGAAAATTTCAAAGAATTTGACGACGTAATTCTAGAAGCTCAAACCGAGTTGGATGTCATTAAAACAGAAGAAGCCAAAACCAATTCGTCGATAATAAAATAGACGAGAGATAATAGACAAAAAGATAATAGACAATCAAACAATGAATGATTTTAAGAGACACAACTTTAAAAAACTCAAAATTTGGATAATGTCAATGGATTTAGCAAAAGACATTTTTAAATTGACCTCTAGTTTGCCTACTACAGAAAAGTATGGATTGATTAGTCAAATGAATAGATGTTCTGTTTCAATTCCATCAAATATTGCAGAGGGTTCAAGTAGAAGTAATAAATCCTTTAGTCATTTTTTAGATATCGCTTTAGGTTCGTCATTTGAACTTCAAACACAATTATTAATTGCTAATGCGAATAGTTTTATTTCTGATGATATTTCAAATAGTATAGAATCTAAAATAGAAGAATTATAAAAGGCTACTATGTCATTTCAAAATACTTTAAATTAAATAAAAATGAATTTTAAAACAAATATATTTCAGTTTACACAATTTGATAGTCTATCATCTATTGGTCTATTATCTATTAGTCTGCTTTTAGTAACCCAATTTTCGTTTTCCCAAAAGAAAGACGAAAACATCGGAAGCGAAGTCGTAAACGTAGTAAAACCTTATACGCCTAGTATTTCAGATGCGTTTAAAGTGAAAGAAACGCCTTCTTTTGAAGACGAAGAAACCAACAAAAAAGAAACCATCGAGTATACTATATTTTCGTTTCCTGTGGCTTCCACGTTTACACCATCCAAAGGAAAAGCGGCTGGAGTAGATAAATCGGCCAAAGAGAAATTATTCAGCAATTATTTAACGCTAGCTGCTGGAAATTACGGAAACATCAACGCCGAATTGTTTGTTACGCAAGCCTTAGAAAACAACAATTATATCGGAGCGATGTTGCGCCACAGTTCGTCGCAAGGCGGAATCGATGAAGTGGTTTTAGATGACAAATTTTTCGATACCGAACTCGACTTAACCTACGGTAGTAAAGGCAGAGATTTGTCGTGGAACGTCGATTTGGGTTACCACAATCAGATGTACAATTGGTATGGCTTGAATCCTATTTTGTATAAAGATTTCGCACCGTCTGATTTGGATAGTTACATCAGTGATATTGATGAAAAACAAACCTATCATACGCTCGATTTAGGTGGGCGCTTGAGTTTGAAAGAAAGTATTTTTAAAGAAGCAGAAGTTAAATTCACGCGTTTTTGGGATGCGTATTCTTCGGGTGAAAACCGATTTTATGCCAAACCAAGTTTAGAATTTGATGTGTTGGATGAAAAAATCAACGCGACTTTTATTTTTGATTACTTAAACGGAAGTTTTGATCAAACGTATTTCGGTGGAGAAGCCTATAAATACGGAACCACGAACATCGGATTTCATCCTAGTTTTCAACTCAATCAAGAGGATTTATCAATCAATTTAGGAGCAGCCTTTTTCTACAGCGTTGCCAATGAAGGCGGCGACAATAAGTTCTTTATTTATCCGCAAATCAATGCTTCGTACAAAGTGGTAGGCGATTTAATGATTGCGTACGGTGGAGCAGAAGGAACGTTGAAGCAAAATTCATACAAAGATTTTGTACAAGAAAATTTCTTTGTGTCGCCTACGTTAGCCGTTGGCCCGACCGATCAGAAGTATGACATTTATGTTGGTTTACGAGGGAAATTATCTAATACAATAGGGTATAATCTGCGTGGGTCTTTGATGAATGAAGATTATAAAGCGATGTTTAGAAGTAATTTATTTGATCCAGCCAACACTAATGAAAAAGGATATACTTATGCCAATTCGTTTGATGTAGTCTATGATAATGTGAAAACCGTTAGTTTTTATGGCGAATTGAAAGCCGATTTTTCGAAGAACGTATCGTTCGGGATCAATGGAACGTTCAGTTCGTATACGACCGATGTAGAAGAAGAAGCGTGGAATTTACCGGGATTAAACATTGCCGCCAATTTAGATTTCAACATCACCGACAAATGGTATGCTGGAACCAAAGTGTTTTTTGTGGGAGAACGAAAAGATATCCTATTTGTTTCCACTCCACTTGAGAACACAACAGAAATCGTTGCCCTAGATAGCTATTTTGATCTAAATGCGCATGTGGGTTACAAGAGAAACGAGCGTCTAACCTTTTTCTTAAAAGGAAATAACTTAGCAGGCCAAGATTACCAAAGATGGATTAATTATCCTGTACAAGGCATTCAAGTACTTTTGGGTGCGAATTATAAATTTGATTTCTAGATAGTAGAGTTTTAGAATGACTTAGACTTCTTAGAATTTTTTTAAGAAGTCTTCTTTTTTACAGTCTATTTTCATTTTTAAATGATTTTACAATCTTACAATCTTACAGTCCAACAATCTAACAAGTCTAACTTTCTAAGAAGTCTAACATGAAACATAAAATCATCAGCCACCACCACCAACTTCTACAAGACAAAATCGACGTGTTTCGCGATATGATTTCGGGTTTAACCGAAGATGCGCAAAACGACGCTAAAGGTTCGGCGGGTGACAAACACGAGACGGCCTTGTCGATGATGCACATCGAACAAGAAAAACTCAATCACAAACTGAAAGAAGTGTTGACTCAAAAAGCAATTTTAGATAAAATAAATCCAGCTCACGTGTCGACCAAAATAGCACTAGGAAGTTTGGTTCAGGCCAACGGAATGGTGCTCTTTATAAGTGCAGCATTGCCCAAAATTACTATTGATGATAAAGTGATAATTGCGGTTTCTCCACAATCACCATTGGGAACTAAATTAATGGGAAATGAAGTAGGTTTTGAATTTGAAATCAATACTACAAACTATAGAGTGGAACTTGTATTCTAAATTAACTCTTAATTAATTTTAATGTGTGTCGATTGAGTAGTACATAATAGATTCCGCTTGGCAAATTGTTGGTCTCAATTTTTGAATCAGCAAACACTTTCCCCCACTGGATTACTTGTCCTAATGAATTTACTAGTTGATAATTTGTGTTTTCTTCAATTCCTTGAACGTAAAAACTTCCTGAAGTTGGATTTGGAAAGAGGTATGTTTTTTCATTTTGGGTTATGATATCTATTGAAAGTGAGGCACATGCTGCAATACTTGAAGATGTTGGTGTAGAAACAAAGGTTGGTGATGTAGATCCTGTACCAAGTTGCCCGTATCCATTCAATCCCCAAATCTTAAAGGTTGAGTCTGTTTTTAATCCAAATGAATGGAATTGACCATTCGTTATGCTTAGCCAATCGGTTTCAGTACCTACTTGTGTCGGAATGTTTTTATTGTCAAATGTACCATCACCAAGTTCGCCATAATTATTAGTTCCCCAACTGAATAATGTATTATTATTTTTTATAGCAAAGTTGTGCGCATCTCCTGCCTCAATTTTTATCCAATCGTTTGAAGTGCCAATTTGTGCTGGAGATAATACAGAAACTTCTGTTCCATCTCCAAGTTGACCAGCATTATTTAAACCCCATGTCCATAAAGTGCCGTTGGTTTTTAAGGCCATGGTGTGAAAAGCTCCATTTGAAACACTTTGCCAATTAGTATCAGTTCCCACTTGTACGGGCGTCATTTGATTGATTGTAGTGCCAATTCCAATTGGACCATCATTGTTTAAACCCCACGCCCAAAGAGTACCGTTTGTTTTTAACGCTGTGGTATGATAAGCACCAACACTCGCTATTACCCAGTCGTTGGCTGTTCCTACTTGTGCAGGTGTAGTTACAGGTGGATTTGCACCATTGCCAACCAAAGAACCAGCTCCCCATCCCCAGAGAGTTCCGTCAGTTTTTATAGCCATTGAATGATGTCCTCCAGGAAAAACGTTACTCCAGTTAGTTGCTGTTCCAATTTGTATGGGTGACGTTTTGTCAATGTTAGTTCCATCTCCAAGTTTGTAGTCTTCATTATCTCCCCAAGCCCACAGCGTTCCATCTGTTTTAATGGCAAGTGTGTGAAATGATCCAGCAACAGCAATTTTCCAATTTGATGCTGTTCCAATTTGTGTTGGAGTACTTTTATTAACTAATGTGCCATCTCCTAGTTGTCCTAATGCGTTTCTGCCCCAAGCCCAAAGAGTACCATCAGATTTTATGCCAACTGTGTGTGTGCCACCTGCGGAAATACTTTGAAAACATTGAGAATAGGAAATAGTATTTATCGATACTAGAAGCAACAAGAGTAATATCTTTTTCATTTTGATACATTTTTACAACTGCAAACATGAATATAAACTTTACTCTTTTTATGATTTATAACTCCAATTACCATTTGAAAACACTTTTAATTTATAATTTGCTGTAAAACACGATATTTTGTTGTTAATTGTAATCAAATAAGTTATTTTACTTTTAATAAATAAACTAATAATTCAATTTTGCTTCATAATTAATGTAAGGACAATTCGCGAATTGTCCATTTAAAAAAAAAGTTATGTGTGGAATTGTATGTGCCTTCGATTTAAAGCAAAAAGCAGAAACCTTGCGACCTCAAGTATTGGAAATGGCCAAAATAATCCGTCATCGCGGACCCGATTGGAGTGGAATTTTCAGTAATGATAAAGCCATTTTAGCCCACGAGCGATTGGCAATTGTCGATCCAGCTTCTGGGAAACAACCCTTATTTAGTGTCGACAAAAAGTTAGTCCTCGCTGCGAATGGCGAAATATACAACCACCGTGAATTGCGTAAGCAGTTTGAAGGTAGCTACCAATTTCAAACCGAAAGCGATTGCGAAGTTATTTTAGCATTATACAAAGAAAAAGGCGTCCATTTTATTGATGAAATGAACGGAATCTTCGGATTCGCCCTTTACGATGCTGAAAAAGATGAGTATTTCATTGCTCGCGACCACATGGGGATCATTCCGTTGTACATCGGTTGGGATCAATATGGTACTTTTTATGTAGCATCCGAATTAAAAGCCTTGGAAGGCTATTGCACCAAAATCCAATTGTTTCCTCCAGGTCATTATATGTCGAGTACCGACGGCGAATTTGTGCAATGGTACAAAAGAGAATGGACCGATTACGATGCTGTAAAAGACAATCAAACCTCAATTGATGAAATCAAAAAAGCACTCGAAGCTGCGGTTCACCGTCAATTGATGAGTGATGTGCCCTACGGTGTATTGCTTTCGGGCGGATTAGACTCGTCGATTACATCGGCCGTTGCCAAAAAGTACGCGCAAAAACGAATCGAATCAGGTGATGTCGCCGATGCGTGGTATCCACAATTACATTCATTTTCAGTTGGTTTAGAAGGCTCGCCCGACTTAGCCGCTGCTCGTGTAGTTGCCGATCACATCGGAACCATTCACCACGAAATCAAATTTACCATTCAAGAAGGTTTAGATGCTATTCGTGATGTAATTTATAACCTCGAAACCTACGATGTGACCACAGTGAGAGCATCCACACCCATGTATCTGATGGCGCGCGTCATCAAATCGATGGGTATAAAAATGGTGTTGTCGGGTGAAGGTGCCGATGAATTATTTGGAGGATATTTATACTTCCATAAAGCGCCTAACGCTCGAGAATTCCACGAAGAAACCGTACGCAAATTGAGTAAATTGCACATGTACGATTGCTTGCGTGCCAACAAAAGTTTAGCCGCATGGGGAATTGAAGGTCGCGTTCCTTTTTTAGATAAAGAATTTATGGATGTTGCCATGCGCATCAATCCACAAGATAAAATGATCAACGGCGAACGCATGGAAAAATGGGTGGTTCGCAAAGCGTTTGAAGATATGTTGCCCGCAAGTGTAGCATGGCGTCAAAAAGAACAGTTCAGCGACGGCGTAGGATATAGTTGGATTGATACTTTAAAAGAAATGGTAGCCGTAGAAGTGACCGACGAGCAATTGGCCAACGCCAAATTTAAATTCCCACTGCAAACGCCAACGTCCAAAGAAGAATACTACTACCGTTCCATTTTTAAAGAACATTTCCCGAGTGATGCCGCGGCGTTATGTGTGCCGCAAGAAGCCAGCGTGGCATGCAGTACCAAAATAGCTCTAGAATGGGATGAAGCGTTCAAAAACATGAACGATCCATCGGGTAGAGCAGTAGCCAACGTTCACGATGATGCCTATGTAAAAGCATAAAAAAAATAGCTATCTCAATTGATGGCAACCGATTAAAGTCGGATTAGTTACCTGACTTTATTTTGAAGTTTAGTTTGTTTGTTTACTCGTTCTGTTTCGGCAGTTGAGGTACTAAAACGTTCGTCATTTTTGATGGACGTTTTTTATTTTTGGGAGGTATGCCGATGAAAATCAGTAGCGAGTGGTTCGAGCTTTTTTGGTTTCCTTATTCCTGCTTTTCCTCCAAGTTGTTCGTTCCTCACAAGCTTTCCGTACAATCAGGGCTAGAGGGTAATGTAAAGCGTGTTTTTGTAGTCGTTCGAGAAACGCGTTCCGATTTGAGATAAAAAAACCTCGTTTTAATGGCTAAATTTAAAAAATGAAGCAATAAAAAATTATCAAACACAAATGTTAATAACTTAAGCTATAAAATGCTTAAAATCGCTTTAAAATCACTATTGAAGTTATATATTTGCGTGTTATACAAAAATACCAGAAAAACGAACCATTTATATGAGCGACGAAATTAAAAAAAATAATTATTCAGCTGATAGTATTCAAGCCTTAGAAGGAATGGAGCATGTTAGAATGCGCCCTTCCATGTACATTGGAGATACCGGAGTGAGAGGTTTACACCACTTGGTGTACGAAGTTGTAGATAACTCGATTGACGAAGCCATGGGTGGCCATTGCGACACCATTTCAGTGTGGATTAACGAAGATAATTCCATTTCTGTAGAAGACAACGGTCGTGGAATCCCAGTTGACATCCATAAAAAAGAAGGTGTTTCTGCTCTTGAAGTAGTAATGACCAAAATTGGTGCGGGTGGAAAATTCGACAAAGATTCCTATAAAGTTTCGGGTGGACTACACGGTGTTGGTGTTTCCTGCGTAAATGCCTTATCGGATCATTTAAGAGCAACCGTTCATAGAGACGGAAAAATATACGAACAAGAATACGAAAAAGGAAAATCACTGTATCCCGTAAAGCAAATTGGTGAAACCACCAAACGCGGAACTATAGTAACCTTCCGACCTGATCCAACTATTTTTACCCAAACTGTAGAGTATAGTTATGAAACCTTGTCGGCGCGTATGCGTGAATTATCGTTCCTAAACAAAGGTATTACTATCACTATTACCGACAAAAGAGAAGTAGACGACAAAGGCGAGTTTGTAAAAGAAGTGTTTCATTCCGATGAAGGTCTAAAAGAATACATTCGTTTTCTTGATGGAAACCGCGAACCCATCATTACTCATGTAATCAGCATGGACAATGAGAAAAGCGAAATTCCGGTTGAAGTCGCTTTGATTTACAACACAAGTTATTCAGAAAATATATTTTCGTACGTAAACAACATCAACACTCACGAAGGTGGAACACACTTACAAGGGTTTAGAATGGGATTGACGCGTACGTTAAAGAAATACGCCGATGCATCAGGATTGTTGGATAAACTAAAATTTGAAATTACCGGTGATGACTTCCGTGAAGGATTGACTGCTATTATTTCGGTAAAAGTACAAGAACCACAATTTGAAGGTCAGACGAAAACCAAATTAGGAAACAGAGAAGTAGTTTCTCCGGTTTCTCAGGCGGTAGCCGAAATGTTAGAGAATTATTTGGAAGAAAATCCAAACGACGCTCGAATCATTGTTCAAAAGGTGATTTTAGCAGCGCAAGCGCGTCACGCAGCGAAAAAAGCACGTGAAATGGTACAACGCAAAACCGTTTTAGGCGGTGGCGGTTTACCCGGAAAATTATCCGATTGTTCGGAGCAAGATCCAGCAAAATGCGAAGTATACTTGGTCGAGGGAGATTCGGCGGGTGGAACTGCCAAGCAAGGTCGTGACCGTAACTTTCAAGCGATTATGCCTTTAAGAGGTAAAATCTTGAACGTGGAAAAAGCCATGCACCACAAAGTATTTGAAAACGAAGAGATTCGGAATATATTCACCGCATTGGGTGTAACGATTGGTACCGAAGAAGATTCGAAAGCCTTGAATTTAGAAAAATTACGCTACCATAAAGTAATCATTATGTGTGATGCCGATGTCGATGGAAGTCACATTGCGACTTTAATTCTAACGTTCTTCTTCCGATTCATGCGTGAATTGATCGAAGGCGGACATGTATACATCGCTGCGCCACCCTTATATTTGGTGAAAAAAGGAACCAAAAAAGAATACGCGTGGAACGATGTACAACGCGATCAAGCCAACGAAAGAATGGGCGGAAGCGCTGCAATCCAACGTTATAAAGGTCTTGGTGAAATGAACGCCGAACAATTGTGGGAAACTACCATGGATCCGAATTTCAGAACGCTGCGTCAGGTTACCATCGATAGTTTGGCAGAAGCCGATCGTATTTTCTCTATGTTAATGGGTGATGAGGTTCCGCCTCGTAGAGAGTTCATTGAGAAAAATGCAGTGTATGCTAATATTGATGCGTAGATAGAAATACAAAAGCCCTAGCCCTGATAGTAGCGAAAATCCTGGCATTGCGAAGTATAATTTCGATGAGATTGCTTCGTTCCTCGCAATGACAGATTGTAGCGAATAGCAGGATTAGCTTCACATAAAAAAACGTTTAAAACATATAAAATGAAAGTTACAGTAGTAGGAGCAGGAAACGTAGGTGCAACATGCGCAGACGCTATTGCTTACAGAAGAATTGCGAGTGAAATCGTATTGTTAGACATCAGAGAAGGTTTTGCTGAAGGTAAAGCTTTAGATATTATGCAAACCCAAACCACTTTAGGATTCAACACCAAAGTGTCGGGAAGCACCAATGATTATTCGAAAACCGCTGGAAGTGACGTGGTAGTCATCACATCGGGAATTCCGAGAAAACCAGGAATGACACGTGAGGAATTGATTGGAATCAACGCCGGAATCGTAAAATCGGTTGCTGAAAGTTTGTTGCAACATTCGCCAAATGCCATTGTGGTAGTGGTTTCGAATCCGATGGACACGATGACCTATTTGACATTAAAAGCAACGGGTTTACCTAAAAACCGAATCATCGGTATGGGTGGAACCTTAGACAGTTCACGTTTCAAAACCTATTTATCTCAAGCGTTAGACAAACCAGCTAACGATATCTCCGGAATGGTAATTGGTGGTCACGGTGATACTACTATGATTCCGCTTACGCGTTTAGCATCCTACAATGGTGTTCCGGTTTCACAATTTTTATCAGAAGAGCAATTGACAAAAGTAGCTGCTGATACGATGGTAGGTGGGGCAACCTTAACCGCTTTATTGGGAACTTCAGCCTGGTATGCGCCTGGAGCTTCGGTAGCCTATTTGGTTGACGCCATTTTAAATGACCAAAAGAAAATGATTCCGTGTTCGGTTTTCCTTGAAGGAGAATACGGACAAAGCGATATTTGCATCGGTGTGCCTTGTATCATAGGTAAAAACGGTGTGGAAAAAATTGTTGACATCAACTTGAATGAGGCTGAAAAAGCATTGTTTGCCAAAAGTGCCGATGCAGTTCGAGCAATGAATGGCGATTTAAAATCGATTTTATAAACAAAACGCAATAGACTTAAAAAGACTGCATTTAAAGGCAGTCTTTTTTTTGAGATTAATACCTAAATAATTTGTTAATCTAAGTCAGAATCATATATTTGCACGTTTCAAAAAAAGCGAAAACACGTTGAATTCTCGGTTTATACTGAAAATCAATATTTTATCTCTTTTTTAAACTAACCAAAATCACAAAAATTAATTAATTTTTAGTAATAATGCAGAATAAAGGACTTATTAAATTTTTCGCAATTTTATTTGCGCTGGTAAGCATTTACCAACTTACTTTTACTTTTGTTTCTAACGGAATTCAAGAGGATGCCAAAGCGTTTGCGAAGGGCGATCAAGAGAAAGAAGTAAAGTATTTAAACGATTTAAAAAACAAAAAAGTATTTAGCTTTTTCGGTTTGTCGGACTATACCTATGAAGAGGTAAGTGGAAAGCAAATCAACAAAGGTCTTGACCTTGAAGGCGGAATCAACGTAATCCTTCAAATTTCTGTAAAAGATGTATTGAAAGGATTAGCAAACGATTCTAAAAATCCGGTTTTCAACAAAGCTCTTGAAGATGCTAAGAAAAACCAAATTGGAAATCAATCGTATTTGGATGCATTTTTTGAGGCGTTCGAGAAAGAATCAAAAGGTTCAACCAAATTAGCTTCTCCAGATATTTTCGCTAACCGTACGTTGGCTGACGAAATCAATTTTAACATGACGGACGCTCAAGTTAAAAAAGTAATCGAAAGAAAAGTAGACGAATCGGTAGAAAGTGCTTTCGGAGTATTAAGAAAACGTATCGATAAATTTGGTGTAACTCAACCAAACATAGCAAAATTAGGTCAAACGGGTAGAATCTTAGTTGAATTACCAGGAGCAAAAGACGTTGACCGTATCAAAAAATTATTATCAAGTACCGCTCAATTAGAGTTCTGGGAAACCTACAGAATCGATGAATTAGGTTCTTTTTTAATGTCGGCTAACGACGCTTTGAAATTGACGGAGAAAAAAACAACTACAAAAGAGGTTGTTGCTACTAAAAATGATTCGTTATCAAAATTATTAGCTGATTCTAAGACAGATTCTACGGCTACCGAAAAAGGAAGTAACCCATTGTTTGAAACATTTGTTTCTCAAGGTGGTGGACCTGTTTTAGGAGTTGTTGGAGTACAAGATACGGCTAAAGTAAACTCGTATTTAAAAAGAGCGGACATAAGAGGATTACTTCCTGCTGATAAAAAATCAGCAAAATTTGTATGGAGTAAGCCAACCTTGTCGGTTGATGAGAAAACGAAAGTAGCTTCTGAAACGTTCGAATTATATGCTTTAAAAAGTAACCGTGATGACAAAGCACCTTTGAGTGGTGGAGTTATTACCGATGCTCGTGATTCGTTTGACCAAATGGGTAAGCCATCGGTTTCGATGCAAATGAACGGTCAAGGAGCCAAAATTTGGGAAGAATTAACAGGAAGAGCTTTTACGGATAAAGGATTCATTGCTATTGCATTGGATGATGTTGTATATTCTGCTCCAGGTGTTTCTAGCGGACCAATTGCTGGTGGACGTTCTGAAATTTCAGGAAATTTTGATATTGAAGAAACTAAAGATTTAGCGAATGTATTGCGTGCGGGTAAATTACCAGCTGCAGCAGAAATTGTACAATCAGAAGTAGTTGGGCCATCGTTAGGTCAGAAAGCAATTGATGCCGGTACAACTTCATCAATCGTTGGATTCTTATTAGTTTGTTTATGGATGGTGTTCTACTACGGTAGAGCAGGTTGGTATGCCAACGTAGCTTTATTAGTAAACTTATTGTTCTTATTCGGAATTTTAGCAAGTTTAGGTGCAGTATTAACGTTGCCAGGTATTGCAGGTATCGTACTTACTTTAGGTACAGCCGTCGACGCCAACATCATTATTTACGAACGTGCCAAAGAAGAGTTACGAGAAGGTAAAACATTAGGCGAAGCAGTGAAATCAGCTTATGGTTGGAAAGGTGCTATGCGTTCAATTATCGATGCCAACGTAACCCACGTATTAACAGGTGCTATTTTATTCATATTCGGAACTGGACCAATTCAAGGTTTCGCAACTACCTTATTAATTGGTATTTTCACCTCTTTGTTTACGTCTATCTTTATTGCTAGAATTTTCATTGATATGGATATCGAAAAGAACCGCTCTTTAGCGTTTACTGCACCATGGTCAAAAAATTGGTTTACCAATTTCCATATTGATGTAATCGGAATGAAAAAATGGACGTACATGTTCTCTACACTTGTTGTAGTTGTAAGTTTTGCTTCCTTTTTTATAAATGGATTGGACGAAGGCGTTGATTTCGTAGGAGGAAGAACATTCCAAGTTAAATTTGAAAATGCAGTTGAACCAAGTAAGATATCAGAAGAATTGTCTACTTCTTTTGGAACTCCAGTGGAAGCCAAAGTTTTTGGAGATGACAATCAGTTGAAAATAACGACTAAGTATAGAATTAAAGATGAAGGTACTGAGGTTGATACTGAAGTGAATAGAAAATTATACGATGGGTTAAAGCCTTATTTAGGAACAATGACCTATGAGCAATTCATCAATGCAGCCGATGGTAAAACACTGGGTGTTCTTCAAGCTTCTAAAGTTGGAGCAGCAATTTCTGCGGATATCAAAACCAATTCATTTTGGGCGGTTATCGGAGCGATGTTGGTAGTTGGTTTGTATTTAGTAATTTCATTCCGTAAATGGCAGTTCTCATTAGGTGCAATTGCAGCTGTTTTACACGACGTTATTTTTGTATTGGGTATTTATTCGCTTTGCTATAAGTTTATGCCATTCCACATGGAAATGGATCAGCACTTTATCGCTGCGATTCTAACTGTAATTGGATACTCAATGAACGATACCGTAATTGTATTTGATAGAATTAGAGAATTCCTTGCAGGAAATAGAAAAGGTAGTTTTAAAGATATTGTAAATGCATCTGTAAATACTACACTTTCAAGAACCATCAATACGTCATTGACGATGATTTTAGTATTGTTAATTATGTTTATCTTTGGTGGTGAATCGATTAGAGGTTTTATCTTTGCGATGCTTGTGGGTATTATCATTGGAACCTATTCGTCACTATTTATTGCGACACCTATATTGGTTGATACAATGAAAAAATCAGACATTGAAGAAATTGAAAAGCGTCACGCTGATGCCAACAAATAATATTCTTTAAAAAACACTATAGAAAAGCCAAACATAACGTTTGGCTTTTTTTTGGCATACTCATTTTGATTAGATGCATACAGTAGAGACGGACTGCAGTCCGTCTTTACCAAATAATCAGGCTGGTGTTTTTTAATGAAGAAGATTGGTTTAATATAATTGTTGGTGACGCAGAAGAGACGGACTGCAGTCCGTCTTTACATTTGACAATCTTGAAAACAATGTTCTAGTATAAGATTTTGTTTAGTTGTTCTTGTAGATAAAGAAGAGACGGACTGCTTATAGTAATGAAGAAGAGACCCATTTTATCTGTCATAATTTATAAGATTGTTTATATGTGTTTTTAATGATGAAGAGACGGACTGCAGTCTGTCTTTACATTAGACAATCTTGAAAACAATGTTCTAGTATAAGATTTTGTTTTGGTTGTTCTTGTAGATAAAGAAGAGACGGACTGCTTATAATAATGAAGAAGAGACCCATTTTATCTGTCATAATTTATAAGATTGTTTGTATGTGTTTTTAATGATGAATAGGCGGACTGCAGTCCGTCTTTACGATAAAATTTCAATATCATTTTATTTTAATCGTTCTTTTAGATTCAGATGAGACAGACTGCAATTCGTCTTTACCTTTTCTACGTTTCCAAATTTTGGTAAAACTGTCGATTAATTCAACTTTGTATATTCCCAACACATTTTAAAACCCAAACTGCCATAAACAAAAAAGCATCGACTGAATCAATGCTTTTGTATAAAAAAGAAAATGGTTTTAAAACAATTTATTCGGATTCACATCATTTTTATAAATGTCTTTCGGTAAGGGTTTTTCAGCCAAGAATATGAAAACGAGACCAACTAAGATAAATGGAATGCTCAACCATTGTCCGGTTGAAAACAAACCTAGTGAATCTTCTATTCCACCCTGACTTTCCTTTACTTTTTCCACAAAGAACCGAACCGTCCAAAGTAAAACCAAGAAGAATCCGAAAATCAAACCGTGCTTTTCTCTGTAATCGGTTTTTACATAAAGGAAGACTAAAATCAAGAAAACGAAAATATAGAAAAAAGCTTCGTACAATTGAGCTGGGTGTTTTAACGGAACTTGTGCCAATAAATCGGCGTATTTGGGATCGCTTACTATCGCGTTATAGGCATCGTTACTGTTGCTAAGTTTGGTTATTGAGATTGCATCTTCACTTGAAAATTGGTCTCTGACAAACTTCACTCCTAAACTCGAGGTCGTTTCTTTTCCGATGATTTCTGAGTTGAAAAAATTCCCAATTCGCACAAAAATAGCGCCACAAGAAACCGGAATTACAACGCGATCCAATACCCAAAGTAACGGACGTTTAATGATTTTCGTGCTGTAAAAATACATGGCTATGATAATGGCAACTGCTGCGCCGTGACTGGCAAGACCAGCAAAACCCGTAAACTGAAATTCGGGTTGGAATTTAAACGGAAGCAGTATTTCTTCAGGATGGTTTCTAAAATATTCCCAATCGTAGAAAAAAACATGCCCCAGACGGGCGCCAATTAGTGTAGCAATAACCGTCCAAATGAATAAACTGTCGAGCTTTTCAATCGACTCTTTTTCTTTGATGAAAATTTGCTTCATGATGTACCAGCCCAATCCAAATGCAATGACAAACATTAAACTGTAAAAGCGAATGGTAATAGGTCCGAGGTAAATTCCTTCTGCGGGATTCCAGATCATAAAATAGAATTAAGTTAGTGTCAAAAATAATAAAAAACAATTACACTATCCTTAATTATTTGTTATTGTATTTTTTTGACAGAATTACAACGTAAGCGATTTTTCCACACTAATTTCACGAATTTTCACGAAATAAGATGTTTATAATTTGCTTTGCAAATTCATCTAGTGAAGTTACTACTCTCTGAAAGACAAACCTAAGTGAGTGTAAATTACCTGTCGAAGACACAGACAAGTAGGTCTTTTAATAATTTGTGAAAATTAGTGTAATTTGTGTCAACTTTTTTTCTCCGTTTGATCTTAAATTATTTGTTATTGTGTTTTTTTGTTGGAACTGGATCGTAGCCACTTTTTCCCCAGGGATGACAACTCAAAATGCGTTTGATACCGAGAAAATTTCCGTAAAAGATTCCGTGTTGCTTTAACGCTTCCAAGTAATAACTCGAACAAGTAGGTTCAAATCGGCACGTGGCCGGAGTAAACGGAGAAATCGCGCCTTGGTAGAATCGTATCAGAAACAAAAACGGAGCAATTACTATTTTTTTGAATGATACCATTTGGATTTCAGTTCCGAATTATAATGAAAACGTAGTGCCGTCTTTTCCGTCTTTCAATTGAATCCCGATGGCCAACAATTGATCCCGAATTTGATCCGACAACGCAAAGTTTTTATTGGCTCTGGCTTCATTTCGCATCGCAATTAAAAGCTCAACGGTTCCTTTTAGTTTCTCTGAATTTGAACCCATTTCGGTTTCATTTCGAATGCCTAAAATATCAAAAGTAAATACGTTTAACGTCGTAACCAATGTCTCCAAATCGCCTTGAGTCAAGGTTTCTTTTCCGTCGTTGATCAGATTTACATATTTAATTCCTTCAAATAATTGTGCAATTAAAATCGGAGTATTAAAGTCGTCGTTCATTGCCGCATAACAGCTTTGTTTCCACGTCTCAATATCAACGGAAGAAGTAGTGCTAGCCGTCAATTGCCCCGACAATTTAATGCCTTCCATCATCCGAATAAATCCTTTTTCACTCGCTACCATGGCGTCATTCGAAATATCTAAAACACTGCGGTAATGCGCTTGCAAAAAGCAAAAACGCACGATACTCGGGTGGAATGCTTTTTCAAAGAAATCATTTCCGCCTTCGATCAATTCCATCGGAAGAATGTAATTCCCCGTCGACTTACTCATTCGAAGTCCGTTCATCGTCAACATATTCGCATGCATCCAATAATTCACAGGAGTCACGCCATTACACGCTTTTCCTTGAGCAATTTCACATTCGTGGTGTGGAAATTTCAAATCCATTCCGCCACCGTGAATATCAAATCGTTCGCCCAAATATTTAGTGCTCATCGCCGTACACTCCAAATGCCAACCCGGAAAACCTTCACCCCAGGGCGAGTTCCATCGCATGATGTGCGCGGGAGACGCTTTTTTCCACAAGGCAAAGTCTTGCGGATTTTTCTTCTCATTCTGACCGTCTAAATCGCGGGTATTGCTCAGCAGTTCGTCGATATTTCGGTTATTGAGTTCACCGTATTGCAGGCCTTTTTTGTTGTATTCGAGCACATCAAAATACACCGAACCGTTACTTTCATAGGCAAATCCGTCGGCAATTAATTGTTGAGCCAATTCAATTTGTTCCATGATGTGGCCAGTTGCCGTCGGTTCAATCGTCGGAGGTAAAAAATTAAAAATATCCAGTACTTTATGAAAGTACACGGTGTATTTTTGAACAACTTCCATCGGTTCTAATTTTTCCAAGCGCGATTGTTTCACAAATCGGTCGTTTTCCACATTTCCATCATCTGTCAAATGTCCGGCATCCGTAATATTTCGCACATATCGAACAGTATAACCCAAATGCTGCAAATACCTAAAAATCACATCAAACGACATGAACGTTCGCACATTTCCCAAATGTACATTACTGTACACCGTCGGTCCACACACATACATACCAATGCTTCCTTCATGAATAGGCGTAAACGTTTCTTTCTCTCCCGAAAGCGAGTTGTATAAGGTTAAAGTATGTTTTTGATACAATTTCATAGTGTTTTTTTTTGAAGCTATTTCAGGCTATTCATTACAACTCCTCGTCGACTTGGCGCGTTTTGTAAGCGTTGGTAAAAGCTTCCGTTGGTCGCTTTACCCACACAACAAAACGAAGCCAATTCTCCTGCGGGGTTTTCATTCCTATCCTGGCTAGTTAAAACTTGGTGTCTAATTTGATGTAATCTAAAAATTCACGTTTTATTTTTTCGTCTTTGAATTTTCCTCCAAACTCAGAAGTAACCGTACTGCTTTCAATATCTCTGATTCCTCTTGAATTCACGCACAAGTGTTTCGCATCAATAATACAAGCGACATCTTGAGTATTCAATACGTTTTGCAACTCTTTTACAATTTGCATGGTCAAGCGTTCTTGTACTTGAGGTCGTTTGGCAAAATAATCTACAATGCGGTTCATCTTAGAAAGACCAACTACTGTTCCGTTCGAAATGTAAGCCACATGGGCTCTTCCTACAATAGGCAACAAGTGATGCTCGCAAGTAGAATAGAGGGTAATGTTTTTTTCAACCAACATTTCACCGTATTTGTAATGATTTTCAAACGTAGAAGAACTAGGTTTTTTATTGGGATTTAATCCTCCGAAAATTTCTTTCACAAACATTTTTGCCACTCGATTGGGCGTGCCTTTCAAGCTGTCATCGGTCAAATCAATTCCGAGTGTAGTCAAAATGCTTTGCACGTCTTTTTTGATGAGCTCAATTTTTTGATCATCGGTCAAATCAAAAGCATCCGTTCGAAGTGGATTGTTAACATTTGTTGAAATATGGTTATTCCCTATTTCTTCGCTGAAATCTTCGCTATTTGTCATTATAACAAGTATTATTTTAAAAGAGGCAAAGATAATATTATTATTTTTATGCTTTTCACAATAAAAAAAATAAAATTTAAGACAAATTAATATTAAATTTACGTAAATTTCGCTCGCCAAATCTAAATGTAAGTAGCAGTGTATTTTGTAAACTGCTTTATAATAACGTGTTACATAAAACACTACCAATCAAATCTTTGTGATTTTATTGTTTAACCATTGAACATAATTACCATATAAATAGGACCAATATGAAAAAAAGTTATTTTATTAAGCTAGTAGTATTTTTTAATTTAATCCTCTGGAATTCAATTGGATATTCTCAAAGTACTACTTGTGCTGGAGCAAATCCCGTTTGTGGTGGAGGTGGTTTTTCGTACGCCAACTCAACTGGTCAAGCCAGTATTGGTAGTCCAGATTGTTTGGGTTCAGCTCCTAATCCAGCTTGGTTTTATTTTCAGGTTTCTCAATCAGGTCCGATATCTATTCAATTGAATCAAGGAAATAATGCACCTAATTACAACAATCAAGATGTTGATTTTATTTGCTGGGGTCCGTTCAATAGTACAAATATTACCACCAATTGCAACAATTTATATGATTTCCCCGATGGAAATACAGCTATTCCAGATAACGTGGTTGGTTGTAGTTATTCAGCAGCAGCGATTGAGAACTTCACGATCAACGGAGTTGCTGGTCAGATTTATGTGCTTTTGATTACCAACTTTTCAAATCAACCAGGTCAGATTGAATTTACCCAAACTAACATCACAAATCCAAATGCAGGTTTAACAGATTGTCAGTTATTGTTGACTTTAGGACCAAATATCACGGTTTGTCCTGGTCAATCATCTATATTAACTACTCTTGTCGATGGTGCTAGTGGTCCTGCCGCATACGCTGGATGTACGTTTACTTGGACATCTACTGCTCCTGGATTTGTTCCACCAGCAACCAATACCGGAATTATAACCGTAACTCAACCAGGTACTTATACCGTTACCGTTACAAAACCTGGTTTTCCAGCCAATACGTCTACGAGTGTTGTAGTGTCAAATCCGACTCCTCCTGCACTTGCAACACCACCAAATTTACAGCAATGTAGTCCTATATTTAATTTGACACCTAATGTTGCAGCGCTTTTCAATGGAACGGGCTTGAATCCTTTAGACTATGCTGTGACATTTCATACTTCGCTAACTGATGCTGAGAATGTACAATCGCCTATAAACAATCCTGCAAGTTATACTCAGCTAACCAATCCTCAAACGATTTTCATGGCTATTGAGGATAATTCAGCAGCTGGAGGAGGTTGTATTTACACTTCATCTTTTCAATTAATAACTACGCCTAATGTAAATCCAACTTTCACTCAAGTACCACCCATTTGTATTGGTGATCCATTAAGTGCATTACCAACACTATCTAATAATGGTATAAACGGAGTTTGGTCACCTGCTTTGAATAACACTACAACCACTACCTATACTTTTACACCTAATGCGGGTGAATGTGCTAATACACAAACGATGACTATCACGGTAAATCCATTGATAACTCCAACCTTTACACAGGTTGCGCCTATATGCTCAGGCGATGCGTTAAGTGCATTACCTACAACTTCTAACAATAGCATAAGTGGAGTTTGGTCACCTGCCTTGGATAATACTACCACTACAACCTATACTTTTACACCGAATGCGGGTCAGTGTGCTTCTACACAAACCATGACCATTACGGTTAATCCATTAATAACTCCAACCTTTACTCAGGTTGCTCCCATTTGTGCGGGTACGGCTTTATCGGCTTTGCCAACGACTTCTAATAATAGTATAAACGGAGTGTGGTCGCCCGCTTTGAATAACACGACCACTACAACCTATACTTTTACACCTGCCGCGGGTCAATGTAGTACAACTCAAACCATGACCATTACGGTAAACCCATCTACAACACCCACTTTTACTCAAGTTGCTCCGGTTTGTAATGGTGCGCCGCTTGCTGCTTTACCGACAACTTCCACTAATGGTATCAGTGGTACTTGGTCGCCTGCAATTGACAACACCACTACTACTACCTATACATTTACACCTACTACAGGCTCTTGCTCTAATACAGCAACCATGACTATAGTGGTTTATCCACTTCCAAGTGGAGCTATAGTAGCGAGTACACCTTCGGTTTGTTTGAATTTTGCAAGTCCGACGGTAACCTTAAGCGGGAATTTAGGAACTTCACCGTATACTTTTGTGTATACTGAAAACAGCGGAACTCCAATTAGCATTACCTCAGCAGGGAATACCCAAGACATAAACGTTCCAACCACTACAGTTGGGCCAATAACCTATGAACTTATAAGTGTTACCGATGCCAATGGATGTAGTCAAAACGTTAATCAAAGTGTAACGATAACAGTTTTAACAGCTCCGATTATCAATACACCAATCAATTACGAACTATGCGATGACGACAGTAATGACGGTGTGGCGTGTTTTGATTTAGTAACCGTGGTTACTCCGCAAGTTACTTCCGACCCAACTTTGATTGTAACATACCATGAAACGTTTACCGATGCTCAAACGGGAGCTTATCCACAAGTGAGTCCGTATTGCAACATCAATAATTTAAATAATCAAATACTATACATTCGTGTCTTTGATCCAAATGCACCACAATGTTATGCTACTACTACAGTTACCCTTATCGTCCACCCCAAACCCATCGCGATTGAACCGACAGATTTACACGAGTGCGACAATGGCGACGCTCAAGTAGGCTTTGTGGTTTTCAATTTAACGGACAAAGAGGCTGAGATATTGGGGTCGATAAACCCAGCGACACATACAGTAACGTATTACGAGAGTTTGGCTGATGCCCAGACACAACTCAATGCAATAGGTACACCAACGAGCTACACCAATACGGTCATCAATACGCAAACGATTTGGGTTGTGGTAGAGACTACGGCTACGGGTTGTGTTGATATTGTAGAATTACAATTAGTTGTTGATCCGTTACCACTTGTAAACCAACCGGCATGTTCGGCGTATACGCTATGTGAAACTGCAGCAGCTGGTGTAGGGTTTGAGCAGTTTAATTTACAAACTAAAGTAGATTGTATAGTACTGAATCAATTGGGAATGAGCGTTACGTTTTACCCAAGCCTTCTTGATGCGAACAACAATACCAATGCGATTAGCAATTTATTGTATACTAATGTAATTCAATTTGTTCAAACCTTAGGTATCCGAGTGACCAATACCAGCACGGGCTGTTATGTGGTTTCGACTATGGACATCAGAGTAGATCCACTACCAGTTCCAGTGGCACCACTTACGGCGTATGAAGTATGTGACACCGATCAAAACGGATTGTTTGAATTTGATTTGAACACACTAAGCGCAGGAATATTAGGAGCTAATCCAACGGGTAATGTGGTTACGTACCACGAGACACAGACCGATGCACTAAATGGAACAAATATCATTAACACAACAGGATTGTACACCAATATCCTTCCGTTTATGCAAACCCTATGGGTTGCTGTGGTGAATCCAGCGACAGGTTGTAGAGGAGTAATTCCAATTCAGTTAAAGGTAAATCAGAGTCCGCGTATGCCAGCCTTGGCCGATTTAGTGTATTGTGATGAGGACAGCAACAACCAAGATGCCTCGACACTAGTGAACTTAGCCCAACAAACGGCGCTGATATTAGCCGCGCAAACGGTTCCACCGACCTCGAATTACACCGTGACGTATTACACAAATCTAGCCGATGCACAGCAACAAGTAAACAACATTATTCCTACCACAACCTATACCGGCACCAACGGACAAACAATCTGGGTTGTAGTAGAGAACAATACCACAGGATGTTTTGAGATTGGAGAGTTTAATCTAATTATCAACATTCCACTGGCACTGACCACACCGCCAGCGCTTAGCTTGTGTGATGATGACACTTTGCCTAACAATACTTTTACGACATTTGATTTAACGGTTAGAGATCTTTTAATCACTCAAGGACTAGCAGGATATACGGTAACGTACTACCCAAGTTGGCCAATTACACCAGCCAGTGTAGCCATCGCCAACCCAACCGCTTACATGAATGTTCAACCCGCGGTTCAAACCTTGGGAGTTATGGTTACCTCACCCGATGGATGTAGAAGTTACATCACTATGGATATTCGAGTACTACCGATTCCTACACCTAACACGACCAATATTCCAATACTAGCACCACAGTGCGAGGATGCGCAAGGTTCAGGACAACAGTTCTTTGATATTACAGTGAATGAGAACTATATTTTAAACAACGACCCTAACGTAACGCCACACTATTTCCACAGCCTAGCTGATGCTACAGCGGTGCCACCGGTGAATGAAATTTTAAACCCGACGTTGGCTTATATTGGAGATCCTACATTAGCTACACAAACACCACGTCCAGTAAATGAAGTTCAATACATCTACATTGCTGTGACTAGTAATATATTTACCGAATATACAGGACAGAACTGTTACAAGATCGTAGAACAACCGTTTATCATCAACCCACTACCGATAGCCAACGCTATTGACGATCAACAGATTTGTGAGGAAGATGCTACGGGTAACGATGGATTTGAGGTGTTTAACCTACCGAGTTACAACAATTTGATACTCTATGGAAACGACACCACACCCGTATCGACTTATGTAGTAAGCTTCTTTGAGGATGCAGGTCTAACGATTCCGATAACCAATCCATCGGCGTATACCAATCTTACCAATCCACAGACGATTTATGTAAGTGTAACGACCACCAATACGTATGTTGACCCAGTAACAGGAATTACACATACTACGAGTTGTACGAGTATCACCGACTTTGATATTATAGTGAATCCAAAGCCAAGCATCACACAACCAGCAGCACCTCTTGCTACGTGCGACAACACGGATGGTGTAAACGACGGATATGAGATTTATTCATTGGCCTCACTAGAGACTGAGATTTTAAACGGACAAGACCCGACTTTATTTACGGTGACCTTCTATGAGAGCGAGTACAACCCAGATGCTACACCACCACTAACGCCAACAGCGATTATCGACACGGTTAACTACCCAGCCTATACCCATACGTTTTGGGCAGCGGTAACTAACAACGCTACAGGTTGTTTTAAAACGGTATCCTTCAACATCGTTGTAGAACAAATGCCAGAGCCGTTTATTACCAACGACCCAGCCTTGAATGTAATTTGTGTGGACTTTACCAGTGGAGCAGTAGTTAGACCTTTGACATTAGTATCAGAAAATCAAACGATACCGTATTTGAATGAGCCTACTACACCACGTCCGACTTATACCTATCAGTGGTATGAGGACAATGTTGCCATTCCAGGACCAGAAGGAACTGCAGGACCAACCTACACAATAAACAATCCACTGAACGATGACCAATCGAGTATCTTCACTTTAGAGATGACCAGTACAAGTGCCTTGGGCTGCTCAAGTGTGTCACAGGATTATTTGGTGATTCAATCGGGTCAGGCTACCCCAGCTACAGGAACAATAGGATATACAGTAACCAATGCCTTTGCCGACAATCAGATTATTACCGTAACGGTGCAAGGTTATGGAACGTACCAATACAGTTTGGACGATGGACCACGTCAGGATTCACCCATATTTGAGTACGTTGGAATTGGCGACCACATTATCACCGTTTGGGATACCGAGGGTGGACTAGATAACAGTTGTGACCCACTAATTATGACTCAAGTTCAAACTATAGATTACCCGTTGTATTTCACTCCAAATGGAGATGGCATCCACGACAATTGGAATATAGTTGGACTGAGCGGTCAACCGACGGCAAAAATTTATATATTTGACCGCCATGGCAAACTGATTAAGCAATTGAGTTCACAGAGTCCGGGTTGGGATGGTACCTACAATGGACAACTGATGCCAGCAACCGATTATTGGTTTACGGTAGATTTTTCAGAGCAAAGCGCCACCAGACAATTTAGAGCCCACTTTTCATTAAAACGATAAGTATTTAAACAACGATAAATAAAAAAGCTTCCTAATTTAGGAAGCTTTTTTTATTTAACTAGTAGAATATAAGTATTAACCTTGATACACTTTTAACGCTTCTTTTAAAATTTGTACCGACTTTACAAGATCTTCACGTTTTAATACATAAGCAATCCGAACTTCATCCAAACCAACATTGGGAGTTGAATAAAAACCTGCAGCAGGAGCAACCATTACGGTTTCTCCATTATAATCATACGATTCTAAAAGCCACTGTGCAAAATCGTCTGCATTTTTTACAGGTAATTTAGCGATGCAATAAAAAGCTCCTTTTGGGGTTGCTACTTTTACACCTTCAATTTTATTTAGTTCTTCAATTAGTACATCTCTTCTATCTTTGTATTCTTCGATTACTTCATCGAAATAACTTTGAGGGGTATCTAAAGCGGCCTCACTTGCAATTTGAGCAAAGGTTGGCGGACTCAATCGTGCCTGAGCAAATTTCATTGCTGTCGACATCACCTCTTTGTTTTTAGAAACAATACAACCAATACGGGCTCCACACATGCTGTATCTTTTTGACACAGAATCAATCATAATGGTGTGTTCTTCTAGTCCGGGGATGTTCATGACTGAGAAATGTTTCTCATTTTTATCATAAACAAACTCACGATACACTTCATCAGCAATAAGAAACAAGTCATGTTTTTTTGCAATTTCAGCTAGTTGTAAAATCTCAGATTCAGAATATAAATAACCTGTGGGATTTCCGGGATTACAAATCAAAATTGCTTTAGTTTTTGAAGTGATTAATTTTTCAAAAGCTGAAATAGGAGGTAAAGCGAAACCATCATCAATCGTAGAAATTACTGGAACAACAGTTACGCCAGACGCAGTTGAAAATCCATTATAATTAGCGTAAAATGGTTCTGGAATTATAATTTCATCACCAGAATCCATCGTGCTTCCCATTGCAAAAAGTAAAGCTTCAGAGCCACCTGTTGTGATGATAATATCGGCAACTTCAATCGGCAACCCATGATTTTTATAATAATTAGAGAGTTTAGTTCTGTAACTTTCAAATCCTGCAGAGTGACTGTACTCCAATACTTCTATAGTAACATTTTTCACTGCATTTAAAGCTACCTCTGGAGTTTTGATGTCAGGTTGACCAATATTTAAGTGGTATACTTTAATTCCTCTTTTTTTTGCTTTTTCAGAATAAGGAACTAATTTTCGTATGGGTGATTCAGGCATTTGTTTGCCTTTATTCGATATTTTTGGCATAGTAAAAAGTTTAGTGATGCAAATTTGCGATTTTTATTTTGATTTCAATTTTATTTTAATTCAATAATTGTTAAAATTGATTGAAATACATTTTTTTTGAATATTTTTATAAAAAATAAACTAAATGTTTTGTAGGTTAATCAAGCTTTTTACATTGTTTTTTTTGACTTTTTCATGGTCTCAAAACGGATTTGAAATTCAAGGAAAAAAGAACATAACGAAGATTCCATTTAAACTCATAAATAACCTAGTTATTATTCCTGTTGAAGTCAACGGAACTGAACTAAACTTTTTGTTGGATACAGGTGTCGGTGAAACATTACTCTTTAGCCTTGATGAAACCGAGCAAGTGAAGTTTGAAAACATCGAAAAAATTAAATTTACAGGCTTAGGTAATAAAGAACCCTTTGACGGTTTTAAATCATCAAAAAATCTGGTTTCATGCAAAGATTTTGTAGATACCAATCATACTATATATATCGTATTAGACCAGGATATTAATATTTCCTCTCAAGTTGGATTTCCCATAAACGGAATTATTGGCTATCATTTTTTTAAAAACCATCCGATTGAAATCAAATACAAAAAAAACAAAATAATAGTATATAATAGTAGTAACGCTATATCCCAAAAAGTAAAAGATAACTATAAAAAGACACCCATCACTATTGAAGAAGGTAAGCCTTATTTACAAACCAAAGTGGTTTTTGAAAATCAAGACACTGAATTTGATGCAAAATTGCTAATTGACACAGGGAATAGTGATGCTTTATGGTTATTTCGAGAGAAAAATCCAAGAATACAAATTCCTGAAAAGACGTATTTAGATTTTTTAGGAAAAGGATTTGGAGGAAACATTTACGGCGACAGAGGTCGATTGAAATCATTTGAATTAGGTGGTTATAAATTCAATAACCCTCTAATATCTTTTCCAGATTCTACAGCCACCAAAGGTCTTGAAATGGTTACAAATAGGGTAGGTTCAATTGGATCAGAAATCATGAAACGATTCAATACCTTATACGATTACCAGAATAATACGATTTACCTAGAAAAAAATGGCAATTTCATTTTGCCCTTTAACTTTAATATGAGTGGATTAGAAATTCAGCATGAAGGACTTCAATGGGTAAAAGAAGCGTATGATTTGAATAACACTAGTACAGGAATGTCTTTTGAATCGAGCGGTGAACGTGTAACAAGAAGTTTAAAATACCAATTTGTACTAAAACCTTCCTATTCTATTCTAAGTATTAGAAAAGGATCACCTGCCGATGTCTCCGGACTCAAAGAAGGTGACGTCCTCATCAAATTAAATAGCAATTACATTCATAACTATAAGTTGGAGGACATAAACAATATTTTAAAATCAGAGGAAGGACGAACTATCTACATTGAAGTCGATCGAAAAGGTGTGCCGTTTAAAACCAAATTTAAACTTCAAAAAATAATATAAAAAAAAGCCCTTAAATTAAGGGCTTTTTCATTTATTGCATCGGACCAGTTTTCTTTTTCTCCAGCGGATTAACCTCTTTCGGAACGACAACTTCTCCTTTTATTTTCAACGAAATCCTTCCGCCTTCATAATTGCTTGCATTACTTTCAACAGTAATGGTTTTGCGTATCGGACCCGGATTCATATTGTATTTTATATCGATTTTACCCGTCTTACCAGGCATAATTGGTTCCTTTGGAAAACTAGGAACTGTACAACCACATGTAGAAATTACATTTGAAATCATTAAAGCAGAATTTCCAGTATTAGTAAACTCAAAACTACGCAATCCACTGTCACTTTCTTTAGTAACCGTGCCATAATCAATCGTTTCGTCTTTCGCTTTAAACTCAATTTTGGCCTGAGCAAAACTCAAGGCACTCATCAGAACAACGGTTAATAGTATAATTTTTTTCATTTCTTTTAAATTTGGTTAGCGTAAAAATAGCTACTTTAAATTAATACACAAAAATTTAATTCTTAATTTTTTATAAAAGTACATATTACTTACTTTTGCAACAGGTAGTACAAAAAACATACCAAGTTTTGGTTTTGTCAGTTTCAAAATAAATTGAAGCAGCAATAGCAACATCGAATTGGAGTAGCGGATGGTTTGGTGTGTGTCAGCAATCCATTTTCCTGCTTTCGCCTTTATTCCCAATTAACAAAAACTACGGCTAAAAGCCTTGTTTTTCTAAATCGGGAGATATCGGCTCCATCAGGGCTAGTGAACGATCAATTGGTTTTTTTGTAAAGTCTTATAATCTAATAATCTTAAAGTCTAACAATCTATATATGATTCCCGCTCAATTCAACGCAAAAGAAGTAGAACAAAAATGGTACGACTACTGGATGAAAAACGATTACTTTTCCTCCAAACCCGACCATAGAACGCCGTACACCATAGTAATTCCGCCGCCTAATGTCACTGGTGTCTTACACATGGGACACATGCTCAACAATACAATTCAAGACGTATTGATTCGTCGCGCGCGTCTAAAAGGGTTCAACGCGTGTTGGGTTCCCGGAACGGATCATGCTTCCATTGCAACCGAAGCTAAAGTAGTAGCCAAACTTAAAAGCGAAGGAATCAATAAAAACGATTTAACCCGCGAAGAGTTTTTAAAACACGCTTGGGATTGGACCAACAAATATGGCGGAACCATACTCGAACAACTCAAACAATTGGGTTGCTCGTGCGATTGGAATCGTACGAAATTTACCATGGACGACGATATGTCGGCTTCTGTAATTCATTCATTCGTTGATTTATACAACAAAGGATTGATTTATCGTGGCTACCGAATGGTAAATTGGGATCCCGAAGCCAAAACAACTCTATCCGACGAAGAAGTTATTTTCGAAGAACGCCAAGGTAAACTGTATTTTCTACACTATAAAATCGAAGGCACTTCAGATGTGCTAACCATCGCCACCACTCGTCCCGAAACTATTTTTGGTGACACTGCTATTTGTATCAATCCCAACGACGAACGCTTTTCGCATCTAAAAGGTAAAAAAGCGATCGTTCCTATTTGTGGTCGCGTGATTCCGATTATTGAAGATGACTATGTAGATGTTGAATTCGGAACCGGTTGCTTAAAAGTAACTCCGGCACACGACATGAACGATAAAACGTTAGGAGAAAAACACAATCTCGAAATCATCGATATTTTTAATGACGACGCGACCTTAAATTCCTTCGGATTACATTACCAAGGAAAAGATCGTTTTGTAGTTCGTACCGAAATTGAAGCCGAACTACAGAAAATAGGCGCTTTAGCAAAAACGGAAATCTACACCAATAACGTAGGAACTTCCGAACGTACCAAAGCCGTAATCGAACCGCGTTTGTCCGATCAATGGTTTTTGAGTATGGAAGAATTGGTGAAACCTGCCATCAAAGCTGTTTTGGAAACCGACGAAGTGAAATTGTATCCTTCGCGTTTTAACAATACATATAGACATTGGTTGGAAAATATAAGAGATTGGAACATTTCACGTCAATTGTGGTGGGGACAACAAATTCCTGCCTACTATTATGGTGACGGAAAAGAAGATTTTGTAGTAGCCGAAACTATCGAAAAAGCACTCGAATTAGCTAAGATCAAAACGGATAACCCACAACTGACAACCGACAACCTTACGCAGGATGTTGATGCTTTAGATACCTGGTTCTCTTCATGGCTTTGGCCGATGGCGGTTTTTGGCGGAATTTTAGATCCTGAAAACGAAGATTACAAATACTATTATCCGACGAATGATTTAGTTACAGGTCCGGATATTTTATTCTTTTGGGTAGCACGTATGATTATTGCGGGTTATGAATATGCTGGAGAAAAACCATTTACTAATGTGTATTTGACCGGATTAGTGCGTGACAAGCAAGGAAGAAAAATGTCAAAGCAATTAGGAAATTCACCCGAACCACTCGAGTTAATTGAAAAATTCGGTGCCGATGGAGTACGTGTGGGATTGTTGTTGAGTGCTTCGGCGGGTAACGACATTATGTTTGACGAAGAATTGTGCAACCAAGGAAAAGCATTTTCAAACAAAATTTGGAACGCCTTTAAATTGATCAAAGGTTGGGAAGTAGCAGATATTGCCCAACCCGAATCGTCTAAAGTAGCCATCGAATGGTACGAAGCCAAATTGCAACGAACGCTGACTGAAATTGAAGAGAATTTTGGCAAATACCGAATTTCTGATGCCTTGATGGGTATTTATAAATTGGTTTGGGACGATTTCTGTTCGTGGTTCTTAGAAATGATTAAACCTGCGTACCAACAACCTATCGATCGTGCAACGTTTGATAAAGCGATCGAAATGTTGGAAAACAATTTGAAATTGTTACATCCATTCATGCCATTCATAACCGAAGAAATTTGGCAACACATCGCTCAACGAAGTCCAGAACAGGCATTAATTGTTGCAGAATGGCCAAAAACAAAGCCGTATAATGAGTCATTACTCGCTGACTTCGATTTTACCATGGAAGTAATTTCAGGTATTCGCACCATTCGTAAAGACAAAAATATTCCGTTTAAAGATGTAATCGAACTAAAAGTAGTAAACACCGAAAAAGCATCGACTTACTTTGATAGTATCATTTCTAAATTAGGGAATATTTCATCATTGGACTACGTTGTCGAAAAGGTAGACGGCGCGTTGTCGTACCGTATCAAATCGAATGAATACTTTATTCCGATTACCGGAAGTGTAGATATTGAAGCCGAAATTGTGAAACTAACTGAAGAGTTAAATTACACCAAAGGTTTCTTAAAATCAGTACAAGGCAAATTGTCCAATGAGAAATTTGTGGCAGGCGCACCCGAGCAAGTCATTGCCAATGAGCGCAAAAAAGAAGCCGATGCGTTGTCTAAAATCGCAACGATTGAACAGAGTTTGGCTGGTTTACGCTAACAAATTACACGATTTAAAAACTCCCAAAAAGTAGAAACTATTTGGGAGTTTTTTTTTATTCTTTAGTAAAAATGGTGGTTCGACCTCTTTGTTTTAAAATCATTTCGTTGGTAGACGAATTAAATTCCAATTCAATTCCGGCTTCTTCAAATTTAAATTTATTTTTTTCAACACCTTCTAATTCAAAGGCCGATTGTCCTGTGGCTTGTGCCAGCAACTTGTTACCTGATTTTGAAATGGCAATTTTTAAAGGAAAATTCTCAGCAGCATACACGCCCAAATAATGATCCAAATTATCATTTTCGTAGTTATAGGATTTGAATGTAGGTATTTCGTAAGGAAGGTTGTAAATGGCACTCAAAATTACCGATGAAATTCCTTTTGAGCCATATTCATTTCCGTTTGAAATCATTGCTACGGCAATACCATCATTTGGAAAATAGGTTACTGCTGATGAAAACCCATCAATTCCACCCGTGTGACCATATCCTACCGCATTGTTAAACGGCACTTCAAACAAACCCATTCCGTAGCCTTCCTTTATTGTTTTCATTAGTTCTACACTTGCTTTTGAAATCAACTTTCCATCAAATAAATGAGTTATAAAGTGTACTAAATCGGTAGGAGTAGAGACGAGGCCGCCCGCGCCAAGCGGAATTGAAATGTCAGTTTCATTTTCTTTTACCCAGTTTTTGGTTTCATCAGAAAAGCTGTACGAAAAACATTCATTATTTTTAGGATTTATCGTGCTGCCTAAAAAAGTATTGTTCAAACTTATTGGATGTAATATTTTTTCTTTAACAAGAGTGGCATAGTCTTTTTTATACGTTTTCTCTAAGATATACGTCAGCAACACAAAATTAGCATTGCTGTAATCGGCTTTGCTGTCGGGTTCAAAATCACTTCCGCCATCGGCAATAATTTTCACCATTTCTTGTTCTGACTTTTTTTGGGTATACCAAGTTAGAAAGGCTTCATCATCAGTAAAATTATGAATGCCACTTCGGTGCGAAACTAAATGGGATAACGTAATTTTTTCAGCATTTTTAATCTCAGGAAAATACCTATTTATAGTTTGATCTAACGTTATTTTTTTCTCTTCAATGGCTTGAAACAATAAAACGGTAGTGAAGGTTTTAGAGATAGATCCTATTCGGTACTTTGTGTTTTCGTTAGGTTTAGTTTTAGATTCCACATCCGAAAAACCAATTGTCTTCGTGTACATAACTTTTCCATTCTGAGCAATAGCAATCGATCCCATGTATTTATTATTGGACTCGAGAGCATCAAAATAAGCGTCCAATCGGGATTTATCTGTAAGTTGAGAAAACACCGATAGTGTAGCTATAAAATAAATACCGAGGGAAGTGAATAGTGTTTTCATAAAAAATAGTTTGTTGGTTGATGTATAGTAAGTATGCAATTATCATTCAATGTTACAACTTTTTTGCGAATCCTCCGAAAGTATTTTATCATCATTATAAATAGCTACAACTGTTAAATTATCGGAATTATATACAACTTACTATGCTAAAGTTTCGTAAATTTGATAGATAACTGTAGTTGATTTTAAAGTCATTCTAATGCGCTATTCTTCCTTTTTTTACGTCTTGTTTTTTGTGTGTTTTTTCGCTTCTTGTTCTAAAAAAGAAGTAGAAGCAATCCAACCCAAGAAAGGCAATGTTACCGAAAGTGTTTATGCTTCTGGCGTAATCAAAGCCGAAAATCAATACACCGTTTTTTCCACTGTAAATGGTGTGCTTCAAAAAATCAATGTCACGGTGGGTCAATCCATTTCACAAGGTCAATCTTTATTCGAAATTGAAAGCGAAAAAGCAGCGCTCAACACCGAAAATGCTCGTTTGGCGTATCAGTTAAGTCAAGAAAGCAGTCGTTATATTCAAGACAAAATTTCGGAAATGGAAAGTAAAGTTCAAATAGCCAAAGACCGACTGGCGTTAGATCTATCCATTTACAATCGAAATAAAAAGATAAAGGAATACAAAGTCATTTCAGAAGTAGAATACGAACGCGTTGAATTGGCCTATAAAAATTCCAAATCCAATTACGAAGCGGCTTTAAAGCAATTGTCTCAACTTCGGTCACAACTCAAAAACGATCAGAATCGCAACAACATCAATCTTAGAATTAACGAGAAAACGCAAAGTGATTTTACTATAAAAAGTGCTTTTTCGGGCGAATTGTTTGATGTTTTGGTCAAAGAAGGAGCGCTGGTTTCCTCCCAAACGCCGCTCGCAATAATCGGTAAGAAAAATGCCTACGTACTCGAATTAGACGTTGATGAAAACGACATGGTACGCGTTGCAGTCGGACAGAAACTAGTCGTAACCCTCGACAGTTACAAAGGAAAAGCATTTGATGCTACGGTAGATAAAATTTATCCCATCATGGACGAACGCTCACGAACTTTTAAAATTGAAGCTCATTTTGATGCTCCGCCAGCAAAGCTATATCCCAATTTAACCGCCGAAGCAAATATCATAATTGCCACTAAAAAAAATGTGCTGACCATTCCTAAAAGTTATGTGGTTGATGAACAGTATGTTTTGGTCAACGAAGACGAAAAGCGCAAAGTCAAAATTGGTTTAAACGATTATCAAAATGTAGAAATCCTAGAAGGTTTATCGGCCACCGAAACCATTTATAAACCAAAATAATGAACTTCAAACTCATCTTAAATATTGCAAGCCATTTACTCAGAGCGAGACTCAAACAAACTATTGTAGCTGCAGTGGGTGTAACTTTTGGCATTGCAATGTTTATCGCTTTAGTGAGTTTTATGAACGGTTTGAACGACTTACTCGACGGATTAATGCTCAACCGTACGCCACATGTTCGATTGTACAACGAAATAAAACCTTCTGAAAACCAACCCATAAATACCTCTGAAAAATATAAAAATGATGTGAATTTTGTGAATTCCATTAAGCCTAAAGACCGAGGAAAAGCCATTTACAACAGCAAAGCGATTATTTTTAATTTAAAAAAAGACCCACGCATCATTGATGTTGCTCCTAAAATAACGACACCCGTATTTTTTAACTCGGGAACGATAGAAATTGCGGGAGTCATCAACGGAATTGATGTACAAGCAGAAGAAAAATTATTTACGTTAAGCGATTACATCATCGAAGGTAAAATAGCCGATTTAGAACAAAACAATAGCATCATCATAGGCAAAGGATTGGCCGATAAAATGTTGTTGGCCATAGGCGATATTATTAAAATTACTACTGCTAAAGGCAATTTGTCTTCCCTAAAAATTGTTGGAATTTCTCAGATTGGCATAGCCGAATTGGACGATACAATGAGTTATACTTCGTTAGATATGGCTCAGAAATTATTAGGAGAAGCGACCAATTACATTACAGATATTCAGGTGAAATTATACGACATAACCACCGCGCCTCAAGTAGCACAAGAATTTAAGGAAAAATTCGATTTGGATACGATTGATTACCAAACGTCTAATTCACAGTTTGAAACAGGAAGTTCGATTCGGAGTATTATTTCGTATGCCGTTGGAATTGTACTGCTGATTGTGGCTGGATTCGGAATTTACAACATACTGAACATGATGATTTTTGAAAAAATGGACAGTATCGCCATACTAAAAGCCACCGGATTTTCGGGCAATGATGTGAAATGGATTTTTATTTCACTATCGATGATTATCGGTATTACAGGAGGAATTTTCGGTTTGTTATTCGGATTTATTCTCACTACCATTATTGACAATATTCCATTCAACACGGCTTCGTTGCCCACCGTTACTACCTATCCCATTAACTATAATCCATTGTTTTACATCATTGGGATTTCGTTTGCGTTGATCACTACGTTGATTGCTGGTTTGTTTCCCGCGGTCAAAGCTAGTAAAGTCGATCCAGTAGAAATTATTAGAGGAAAATAAAACACAGATTCCACAGATTTTCACAAATTAGAAATGCATAATCCTAGAATTGAAATGAATTTAAAATGAGCAACAAGGTATTAGAAACCAAGAAGTTAACCAAGTATTTCTACGATCCGGTGAAATTTCAGGTGTTGAAAGAAATTGACATGAGTGTTACTCATGGAGAATTTGTTTCGATAGTTGGGAAATCGGGTTGTGGGAAATCGACGTTGCTGTATTTGCTTTCTACTATGGATACCGACTATGAAGGCGAACTCTTCATTCATGATGAACTAATTACCGGAAAACCGGATAAAGAATTGGCACTAATTCGGAACGAAAAAATCGGCTTTGTCTTTCAATTTCATTATTTATTATCGGAATATAATGTTCTGAAAAATGTGATGTTACCCGGAATGAAACTCGGAACACTATCTCAGCAAGAAATCGAACATAATGCTATGGAACATTTGCGGACCTTAGACATGCAGGAACAAGCGTTGAAAATGCCCAATCAACTCAGCGGCGGACAAAAACAACGCGTAGCTATTGCACGCGCTCTCATCAATAATCCGTTGATCATCATGGGCGATGAACCAACCGGGAATTTGGATAAAAAGAACAGCGATTTAGTGTTCGATATTTTTCAAAAATTAACACTAGAAAAAAAGCAAACGCTTTTAATCGTTACGCATGATCCCGATTTTGCAGCACGTACGAATCGAATAATTACCATGGAAGATGGTCGAATAGTCTAGTGTACGTCGAATGGGCAACTACAAATCGTCTCGCTCCGGTGTATCTAGGAATTGAGTTTCGTCGTTTTTAGTTAGAAATTCTTCGTATTCCTTTTCGTCTTTGAGGTTGCGTTTGATCAGAAAATAAACTACGACAAGACATATAATCACTACGATTCCGATAATAATCCAATTGGTATTCATGGCTTTTTAGTTTTCTTAAAGATACGAAAAGAAGCGAATGCCTAGTTTTTCTCAGCGTTACCAAATGATTAAGAATAGGGTTTAAAACGAAAAGCAACTATTTTTCGTAGGTAACAGAAGAATTGTACTGTTAAGATTGATAACTAATTCAAATAGATTTCATTAATCACAGTATTGAAACAATTCATTTGAAAGCTAAAAAAACTATATCTTAATTTGTATTTTTGAAATCATAAAATCACGCTATGAAAATTGTCATCTCACCCGCCAAATCCTTAAATTTTGAAAAAGAATTGCCTACGCAAAGGTTTTCAGAACCTCAATTTTTAAAGCAAGCGACTACTATTCAGAAAACGCTAAAAAAGAAAAAGCCTAAAGTTTTGTCGGAGTTGATGGACATTTCGGATAAGTTGGCGGAGCTGAATTGGCAACGCAACCAAGAATGGCAAACGCCGTTTACTGCCGAAAATGCTCGTCCGGCTGTTTATGCTTTTGATGGCGACGTATACACGGGATTGGATGTATATACTTTATCTGAAGCCAAATTAGACGATTTGCAAGACAAACTCCGAATTTTGTCGGGATTGTATGGTTTGTTGAAGCCATTCGATTTAATGCAACCATATCGCTTGGAAATGGGAACGTCGATTGCGATTGGCACGAATAAAAACTTATATGAATTCTGGAAGAAAACCATCACCAAAACGTTGAGCAGTGAATTGCAGAAAGGCGAGTTGTTCATCAATTTGGCGAGTAACGAATATTTTAGTGCAGTGGATATGAAGGCGTTAAAAGTTCCAGTGATTACTCCTGAGTTTAAAGACTACAAAGACGGTCAACTTAAAATGATTAGTTTTTTTGCCAAGAAGGCGAGAGGATTGATGGTGCGGTACATCATTGATACAAATGCCGAAACCATAGACGACCTAAAAGGATTCAATTACGAAGGTTATGCGTTTGATTCGAATCTCAGCAGCGGAACTAAATTGGTGTTTACGCGCTAGGTTACACGTACAAATATTCTTGGTATTCGCGCACGGTTTCACGTGTGGCTTTGCGTTGGTCACGCGATAACTCACGCATGGCTTCTACGCCTTTTTTTGCGCAACGCTTCACTTTGGACAATTTGGAAGTAAATTCTACTAATTGCGAAGCTTCGTCTGGATCTAACTTCGATTTGATTTGATTGACAAAGTCGCTGAATTCCTTCACCACTTGTCGGTTTTCATCGTAATCGGATTTCAATTCGTCTAACAACTCATCAATTTCGTTAGAGATGTCTTTGCCGATGTCTTCGCTCTTCTTGCAAAGCTCGGCGATGATTTTCTTCTCTATTTTTCCAAAAAGTCCCATAATCGAAGTTTTTTAATGTTAACGTATTCAGAATCAATCAAATTTAATCATTTGTTCGGAAAATCAATGCGTTTGTTCATAAGTCGCATTTTTCGTTGAAAAAAAGGCGATAGAAAAAATCTATTTCGATTATTTAAAAAGCTGCAATTCAGATATTTAAATCTTGTTATATAAAGTTATTGTTGTCTGTGTTAAGTTTTTATGACGATTGCAAATAGGAGTTAGGAATTGATCCAATTGAGCAGTATTTGTTTGCCAAACGGAGTAAGAATACTTTCGGGGTGGAATTGCACGGCGCACACATTTAGGGTTTTGTGGCGTAACGACATGATTTGGTTGTCGTTATCTACCGAAGTGATCGTGAGGCAATCGGGAAAATCGGCGGGATTTACGACCCATGAATGGTAGCGCCCGACTTCAATTTCGTTTGGAATTCCGTCGAAAAGAGGATCGTTTTTTTCTACAATTGTGACTTGAGATGAAACGCCGTGATGTACTGATTTTAAATTGATTAAACTTCCGCCAAATACTTCTGCAATGGCTTGTTGACCCAGGCAAACGCCGAGTATACTTTTGGTTGGCGCATACTCCTTGATGATGGCTTTTAGGAGTCCGGCTTGATCGGGCAATCCGGGTCCGGGTGACAAGACGATTTTATGAAACGGTTGCACGTCGGTTAAGTCGAGTTCGTCGTTTCGGTACACGGTTACGTTGCAATCGAGGTCTTCAAAATAGTGTACTAAATTGTAGGTAAAGCTGTCGTAGTTGTCGATTATTAAAACGTTTGTCATGCTGCAAATATACTGCTATTTGGCACAAAAGTGCAAAAAGGACCTGCCTGCCGGCAGGCAGGTGGCAAAGGAAAGCCCACAGCGAATGAGGCACGAATGAGCGCGGAATTGCCTCCGGCCTGTTCGCTACGCTTGAGTGCAGCGAACAGCCTGACCCGAAATGGCGAGGCACGAAGCCATGTAGGGATTTGCCCGAAAAGAGAAAATAGAAGAAAGAAGAAAGAGAACAGAAAGCAGTGTTCAGTTGGCAGAATGCAGAACGCAGAAGCGGAAGGCAGATGTGACAACTTGAAACCTGAAACAAATATAAATAGACATAAAAAAACCCCAGAATTTATTCTGAGGTTTGATTTTCATAGCAATTTATGGGGTAATTAGTATACTAAAGTAACTGATAATTCGAATTCGTCATTGATGGTTTTGTCACCTAATCCGTCGAAGAAACTACCTGAACCGTATTTAATTCCGTATTTCGTACGATCTACTTTGAATGAAGTAGTAGCTGTATTTCCTTTAGTTTTTAATACAAAATTTACAGGATGTGTTTGCTCTTTGATGGTCAAATTAGCCGTAACATTTGACGTTCCGTCGCCGTTATCCGAGATTAATTTGATTTCTAATTTAGCGGTTGGGTATTTGTCTGTACCAAAAAAATCGTCTGCTTTTAAGTGACCGTCTAATTTTTCTTTTCCTTTACCTGCTTCTAAATCGGTTGTGTTGATGGATGTCATATCTACTGTAAAAGAACCACCTCTGATTGATTTTCCGTTTACGATAATCGTTCCTTCAGTAAAGTTAATGGTTCCGTTGTGTTGACCGGTAACTTTTTTACCTACCCACGCAATAGAGCTCTTTTGTACGTCGATTTTCTTGTTGGTTTGAGCTGTTGCGCTGAATGAACCTAGAGCAACTACTACTGCTAATGCAATTGTTTTTAAATTTTTCATTGTTTTTAATTTTAAGTATTGATTATAAATTGATAAATAATTCTTCTGTTGATTTACGAACTTTAGCGTAGTGTTGCGTGGCGTCTTCTTCGTGGCGGTAACCGATGGTTGCGATAAGCGAAGCGTTTAAATTAAGCGCATTTAAGCCTAAAATTTCGTTTACTTTTTCGGGTTCGAAACCTTCCATAGGTGTTACGTCGATTTTTAATTCGGCCGCCGCGTTGAGTAAGTTACCCAATGCTAAATACGTTTGTTTGGACGTCCAGTTGTTTTTTGCATCGGCTGATAATGAAGTGACTTTCGACTTCATAAAGTCGGAATACCCTTGAATCGCTTCGGTTGGAATGTTACGAGTGGTCGTTAAATTTTCGAAATAAGCATCGATTTCGGCTGCACCAATATTGGTAATGTTAGCAAAGACAATAACTTGTGAAGCATCGACGATTTGCGATTGTCCCCAACACGCGGGTTGTAATTGTGCCCGTAATTCTGGGTTTTCGATGATGAACACTTTGTACGGCTGTAAACCATAGGAAGAGCTCGATAAGCGAATGGCTTCTTTTAGTGTTTCTAAATCGCTTGCAGATACTTTTTTTGTGGCATCGAATTTTTTAGTGGCGTAGCGCCATTGAGCGTCTTGTATAAACTGAATCATAGTAATTTAATTGAGGTTTCTATATTTTTCTAGCAATGTGTTAAGTTGTAGTAATTCGGTTGTGTTGAGATTGGTCGCGAATAACTGTTCGTGTTGAATTACTTTAGGATCTAATTCGTTCAACAATTCCAATCCTTTTGGAGTGATTAACACTTCTATTTTTCGGCGGTTATCCGGACACACTTCACGAGTTACGAGATTTTTTAATAACAATTTATCGATGAGTCGGGTAGTGTTGCTGTTTTTGGCAATCATGCGTTCTTGAATGACACACATGTTGGCCGGATTTCCTTTTTGACCACGAAGAATGCGCAACACATTGTATTGTTCACTTGACAGGTCATAGGGTTTCAACACTTCGTTGAATTTTTCTGCAATGACGTTCTGAGTATACAAGACATTCAGCACCACTTTTTTGGCGTCGTCTAGCGTAGTATTGGATTTTATAATCTCTTCAATTCTCATAATTGTAATTACAAAGTTTGTAGGTACAAATGTAGTAGATTTTTTTATTTGTATATACAAACGTGTGTTATTGTTTTGTTAATTTTTTTTTCGGATGTCAGTTGTCTTCTTTGGTATCTGCGTTCTGCGTTCTTTTTTCAAGTTGTCGGTTGTCGGTTGTCAGTTGTCGGATACTATATAAGACATCTGCTTTCTGCTACTGCGTTTTGCCTTCTCTCTATTTTTTGAAGTACGGAGTTGAGAAATTAAACAAATTTTAAAAATCTATCATCTATCATCTATCATCTATCATCTATCATCTATCATCTATCATCTATTTTCTTTCTTCTTTCTTCTTTCTTCTTTCTTCTTTCTTCTCTTTTTTTTGGAATTTTATCCTTCCATTTACTATTTTTGAAAAAAAAACTAACATGGATTTATCGCAACACGATTGGACTGCACAACTTGAAAAGGATACCAACGCTGTAATTTTAGATGTACGTACAGAAGACGAATGGAACGAAGGAGTGATTCCGGGAGCTCTATTCAATGATATTTATAAAGGCCAGGCTTTTATATATAAGTTGGACGAACTGGATAAGACCAAAAACTACTATGTGTATTGCAAAGCTGGCGGAAGAAGCGCACAAGCTTGTTCCATCATGAAACAAATGGGATTTGAAAACACCTATAATTTATTGGGTGGATTTATGAATTGGGAAGGTGAAGTGGTTGAGTATACTGAAGATTAATTATTTTTGGGTACTCGTTTAACCAATTTGTAATAGAATTTTTTGATGTTTTCCTTGTTGATTTGTGAACTTTCAATTTTATAAATAGCATTGTGTTTGTCCTTGATTCGGATGGAATAACCATAGTATTTTTTATAAAAGACAAAGAACAATACTACGGCACCAATTAGAAACAAAAGCGTAGTAACAATCCATTCAGCGAAATAAAAATAGTACGCAAAATAAAAGAAAATTGCACTGACAATAAAGTAAGCGGTATTCCACTGATACGCTCTTTTTTTTATTAATTGAACACTTTTGATCAGCTCCAGGTTGATTTTTTGCTCGATTTTTTGAGTATATATAATTACTTCACTATTCGTAATGAGGCCGATTTTTTTATCATGATGCACAATTTCGTGCTGATTATTTAATGATTCCATCTACTAACATTTTGTACAATGCTAATAACGTAAAAATCTTTTAATTAATCTAACAGAAATTTTAACAAAAAAAAAGAACAATTCGGTTGAGAATTGTTCTTTTCAATTGTAGCAAAGGATTGACTTATTCCTTTACTAAAATATATTTTTCGGTTGTAATCGTATCCGATTTATCATCGTAAATTTCTACTACTAAATTTCCTTCAGAATCAAAATAGCCTAAAGACGTTTTATCATCTGCTCTGAAAATATAGCTATTGGTAGATGTTTTTCTCAACAAAGCTGGTTTTTTTCCTTCCGCGTACACCGAATACCCTTGTGGATCTAAAGTTACTTTGTATTTCTGACCGTTAGAGGAGTAATACGAACTTCTATCAATATCTACAGTTCGTACTGAACCATCGGGATTGGTGATTCGTGTGGTAGTCGTTACATTAACCGGTGAATCTTTCGTTTCAACGTTAATGGTGTTGGGTTTGGCATCTTTCAGTTCGATGTTTTGAACCTCTTTTACGTTTTCTTTGGTAACGTATTTCTTTTCACCTTCTGATGTTTTTACAGTCGTAACGGTGGTCTTTGTTTCATCTTTTACGTTTTTATTCTGAGCGAACATTCCGGTTGAGAACAAAGTAACGGCGCAAATAATAGGTATAATTTTCATGATTTTAGTTTTTAAAGTTATACTTCAAATTTACAAGTATATACCACTAAACACTTTATACAATTTGATGCGTGTGTTATACAATTCACATCCAATCAAATAAAAGTTATTTTGTAGGGAGTGTTTTTTTTCCGAAGAAGCGTAAAACACCATTGATCATTTTTTTAATCGGAGTTTCGGCTAAACCAGCAATTAAATTTTTGCCAATTAAGGCAGTGGTGATGTTGATGGCGCCGTGGAGTAAATCCGATCGAATATCCGACGATGAAGTAATCTGGTGTAACGTATTTTTGATAAAGTTTAAAGGCTTTATACTATCATACGCCAACTCCAATTGTTCTTTCAATTCGGATAAATTTTCTACTTGTTGCGCTTCAAGAAATTTTATTCTCTCAATCAACATATCTTTTTCGCTAGTTGTTTTCATAAGTCGTTTTTTTCTGTAATTGTTTGATGATGTTATTACAAACTGGACTTTCAATTAAGCTCTTTCTAAAAAGATATACTAAAACTCCGACTACAAGATAAACGGCCGAAACCACAAAAAAGCCCAAATAGGTTTCTCCCAATTCTTTTCCAACCAATAGTGATAAACCGATGTTTACAAAAATGGAAAACAGGCAAAAGAAGGCGGCCACAACTACTTTTACCGCTAATCGCGAGCCAATTTCAGCAGTTTTAAAAATGGTTTTGTGCTTTTGTAGTTCAATGGCGGTTTTACCGTACACTTCTGCTTTTTGCACTAATTTTTCTAAGGTTGTTAAACTATTTTCCATAGGGTTGGTTTGGTATTAGAAAACCTGTTTCTGAATTTAAACTCAGAAACAGGTTTGAGGTACTTTATTTAATGTCATGTTTTTCCACGACTTCGGTTGCTTCGGCAACAAAATTTTCGTATTTATCGATCACTTGTTGTGATAAATTATCAAATTTATCTTTAAAATTATCGACATAATCTTTTCCAGAATCTAAAAGTTTCTTTCTTGTATTGCTTCCTTTATCCGGTGCAAACAATATACCCGCGATGGCTCCAACGGCTACACCGCCTAATACGCCTAATAATACTTTACTTGAATTCATAATTTAATGTTTAATAGTTATAATCTTTTTCCTTGAATTAATCGTAATAAAATTGCTATCACAGCGATAACCAATAATATGTGGATGATTCCTCCTGCGCTGTAAGCGAAGAATCCGACTGCCCATAAAATAATCAGGACAATAGCGATGGTGTATAATAAGTTACTCATAATGATGGGTTTTTAGTTAATAAATGGTTTAACAGACTATTTTTTTGAATCGATGGTCACGTTTTTTAACGCTTCGTTCAATTCGATCATGTCCGTTTGAAATTCTTCTTTAAACGACTCCCAATCTGCATTGGTATCATTTTTAAAATTGTTTGCTTTAGCAATCAACTCATCGTTTTTTTGTTCTAATTCAGCCACTTTATCAGCATATGCTTGATCCATGGTTGCACTATTTTTATTCATATCGGCTTTTAATTCAGCGATACGTTTGCTGTTTTGCTCAGCCATTTTAGTTGACTCGTCTTTAAATGCTTGCCATTCAGCTGCAGTTGCTGCTCGAGTAGCTTCCGAAAGATCATCCGTTGCATCCTCTAATTTGTCGGTTGCATCTTCCATATTTTCAGTTGCATCTTTTTCTGCTTGCGTTTTATTATTGCAGCTTGTTAACGTGATTCCGGCAATTGACAAAGTCAAGGCCAAGATTGTGATGGTTTTTTTCATGATTATAGTTTTTCAATGATTTCGTGCAATTCTTCTTTAGATTTACCCAATTTGATTTGCAATTTTCCCATCATTTCTTCTTTTTTACCTTCAGCAAAAAGCAAGTCGTTATCCGTCAGTTTAGCAAATTTTTGTTTCAATTTTCCTTTTTGCTCTTCCCAGTTTCCTTTCAATTCAGTTGTGTTCATAATTATTTTTTTTAAAGTTGATATTCATTTATTAAACCATCTGCAGATTTACTTTTGCAGTTACAAATGCAGATGGTTCTGAGAATGCAATTCTATTTTTAGAATTGAAATTTGATTCCCAATGCGATGTCTGGACCAAAACTATTTTCTCTATAAGCATCTGAATTGAAATAAAATTCAGGTCTAAAATCTAAAGAGATAAGCAACGGAATGTCGAAGTTGTATTCAATACCAATATCACCAGCAAGAAGTGCAAAAGCGCCACTGTCTTCGTTGTTATTAAAATTGTTGTTTCCGTTATTGTTGTTATTATCGTAACTCCAGCTTCCTAATCCACCACCAAGTCCTGCATACCAATTGAATCCGCCATCAATATTCCATACCCATTGGTACAAACCAACTAATTTTAAGGCATCAACATTATTGCTGTTTCTCCATCCCAAATCCAATTCTAAACGAGTGTCAGAGGATAATTTACGTTGGTAGGTAATCTCACCACCAAATCCGTCGTTATCGCCTAAACGAAGTCCGAGTGCGTTTTTAGAAATTTCTTGCGCTTGGAAAGTTCCCGTTAGCGCGATCAGTAATACAAGAGTTAAATAGACATTTTTCATGTTATAAGTTTTAAGGTTATTTATTGATACAAAATTGCACCTAATTTGATTCTAACGTCTTACATCATTTTTAAACAATGTTATATTATTACTACCCGAATAACTTCATATACTGATTTTACTGGTAGAAGTGTATTATTGATTGTCGAGGTAAAAGCAATTGTTGATGAATTCCAACTGTTCTTCCGACGTTAGCTCATCCGTGTTTTTGATTGTAATTTCTACATCTGTAAATCGGTTGTCGTTCGAAAATCTATTATGCAATTCGTTTTTTGCCGTAGTGGGTCCAAAAATGATGAGTTGTTTGTAATTCAACACCGATTGAGAAAGTTCTGTATAGAATTCGTTATGCAATTCATCTCGTTTATTAAATAGGTGACGTTCTCCTCTCAATACATTATTTTCTTCTTCTTCAACTGTATTAAAATCCATACGGATGACTTTAACGATGCGAGCCATTTTCGAATATTCAATAACCTGAGCTATAAAATGATTCAAATAGATTCCTGTTTTTTTTGAGTTTCCCATGATTTTCTTATAGTTTGTACTAAATAAAAAAGCACCAGTTGCCCAGTGCTTTTTCGTAAACAAAATTTTAACCAAAAAAAATTATCTATGCCTAAACATAAGTCAAAGTTACGCCTAACGGGCTTCTAATCACTTACATAATTTTTTACAAAATTTCTATCTTTTACATTTTTTGAGCTGCTGCGGCTTCGGCTTTTGCTTTTTCTTCGGCTTTTTTCTTTTTCTTAAAAAAACCACGCAACAGAAAGTTATTCTTGGCCGCTTCCTCAATCTCAATTAGATTTTTAGTTCCTTTTTCAATGTTGATTAAGGTCGAATCCAATGATTCCGCCAAACGTTCGTCACTGACTAATTTGGACAAAATACCTTTATCGCTATTAATCTTCTTGGCCATTTGCTCAAATTCGACCGAACTTTTTTCTAAATTGGTCAATGTTTTTTCAACGCTTTTCGCGTATTGTGGATCGGTCATCAGTTTGGAAAGCGAACCGTTTTCATCGTTTAACTTTTCAGAAAATGCGAGGAATTCAGACGAACTCGATTTTAAATTCAACATCGTTTGATTGACGTCTTTCGAAAACTCTTCATCCGTCAACACACGGTTCAACGCGCCTTTACCCTGATTGATTTTTAAACTAAATTGCGACAATTGTTCGGTTACCACCTCGGCATTCTGGACGCTTTTTTTCAAGCCTTTCATCAAATCTTCCAATTCTGTGGCTTTCGCCGACTTGATTTTGCTTCCGTCTTGTACCATTCTATTGGATGCCGTTCCCGGAGAAATAGTCAGTACTTTATCGCCCATCAATCCGTCGGAACCAATGCTGGCAATCGCGTCGCTTTTGATGTATTGTTGGATGTCTTGTTCTATTCGTAGTGTTACCACAACGGCCGAATCGGAAACAAACTGAATGTCTTCAACCGTTCCGACGTTAATGCCGGAAAAGCGCACATTGTTGCCGATTTTCAATCCGCTTACGTTTTTGAATTCCGATTGCAGTTGAACCGTAGATCCGAAGATGTTTTTATTTTTTCCGATAAAATAGATGGTGACGGTTAGCAATACTAATCCAACAACGACAAACATTCCTAATTTCCAGACGTAATTTGATTTCTGATTCATGACAGTAGTTATTAAATTAAATAAAAAACGAGTGTACCCATTCGTCGTCGCTTTTTTCCAACTCTTCATACGAACCTTCGGCGTGAATGATGCCGTCTTTTAAAATCATGATTCGTTTCCCGTTCAATTTGGCACACGCCATATCGTGGGTGATGATGATGCTGGTAGGTTTTTGTTTATTTTGGATGGATAAGATGAGTTCGCTTATTTCTCGTGCAGTTATAGTGTCGAGTCCCGATGTGGGTTCGTCGTATAATATAATTTCTGGTTTGATGATTAAGGCACGCGCCATCCCAATACGTTTTTTCATTCCGCCCGATAATTCTGAGGGCATCGTATCAATCGTGTCCAATAAACTTACGCTGTCGAGGGCATCGTGTATTTGTTCGTCGATGGATTCCTGCGACAAATCTTTGGTGTGGTGTTTTAAAGTAAAAGTGAGGTTTTGGCGCACTGACATCGAATCGTACAACGCTCCATTTTGAAACATAAAGCCGATTCGAGTTCGGATGGGGTTGAGATCGTTGTTTCGTAAATTCGTAATATCCGTTCCGAAGACACTAATTTCGCCTTCGTCAATTCCGACTAAGCCAACGATACATTTAATGGTAACCGATTTGCCTGAACCCGATTGTCCGAGTAAAACTAAGCTTTCGCCTTGTTGTACATCCAAACTTACTCCTTGAAGCACTTTGTTATCACCAAACGATTTGTGAAGATTTTTGACGGATATGGTAGTTTCTGTACTCATACGCTAGAAGAATAAATCAGTTATTTGAACCGCCAACATATCAATAATGAAAATAGAAAGCGAAGCCATGACAACCGATTCGTTGGCTGCAATTCCGACACTTGCCGTTCCTTTTGATGCATTAAAGCCTTTGTAGGATCCAATTAATCCGATAAAAAATCCGAAGAAAAAGGTTTTGATTACGGCAGGGAATAAATCGAGGAATTCAAGATGTTCGAACACTTCCGAAAAATAGCGGTACATGCTGATGCTTCCTCTGACATTATATCCGGCAAACCCTCCAAAAACACCTACAAAATCGGCAAAAAGCACCAATAGTGGTACCATAAGTGTGGTGGCTAAAATTCGGGTAACCACCAAATATTTAAACGGGTTAATAGCCGAAACTTCCATAGCATCAATTTGTTCGGTTACTTTCATCGAACCCAACTCGGCTCCGATTCCGGATGCAATTTTACCCGCGCAAATTAAAGCCGTAATTACAGGAGCAATTTCCCGAATTAAGGATAGCGAAACCATACTGGGCAACCAACTTTCGGCACCAAATTGTACCATAGTGGGTCGCGACTGTACGGTTAAAACCAACCCCATGATGAAACCCGTCACAATCACTAAAGGCAATGATCTATAGCCAATGGCAAAACATTGTCTAAAGAATTCATTGATATGAAACGGTGGTTTCAATACTTCTTTAAAAAACCGAAGCGTAAATAAAGAGAAATAACCCGCGTCTTCAAATAGTTTGTTAATGGATTTCATCATAGTGTGTTGGTTAAAACGCTCGATTGAAAAAAAATAAAGCAATCGAGTGGTGGATGCGTAAAAAAATCAATGCTATTGTTAGGACCAAAAGGTTTTGTTTTGGTGAGTATAATAACTTCTTCTCTTGGCCAATGGCATTGATTGGCAGTGTATTATTCTAATTCAGCTTGTTTTTCTTCTTTTAGCATTGCGTTCAGCAAATGTTTTACTTTGTCACAATCCGATTTTAAAATGGTCAGTTGTCGGGCGAGTATCTGATTTTGCACCAAAGTCAAATCGTCTTTCTGATCGCGTAATGTATCTTCATACGATTCGATGATGGTGTTTTCACCAAAAACGCACGAATCCAATATGGTAATTCTGCTGTTGGCGGTGATTTCGGCTTTAATGTCCATCCAAATTCGAAAAAGTTTCCCCGATGTCAGCGTGCCATCTTTGACATTTCCATCCATCGATTCCACTTCGGCGATGAGTTCTTTTTTGAAATCGACACTGTTTTGCATCGCATTCGAGAACATCATTTTTAAATCGGTTTCATCGGCTTCTGCTTCTGCTGTTTTGTAGCCTTCGATTCGGTCGTTATTGATTACGATTAGGTTGTTGAATGCCTCTATTGATTTTGAGTTGTCCATGAGTGTATTTTTAGTTTCATTTATACAGTAAAATTCATTCTTTTCATCTGATAATGTGTTACATAACTTTGACGTTGATTTACATGATTCCAATTATACAATCAACCTAAAGAAAGAGTGAATTAAATAGCATCGTCATCACCAAATTCATTGCGTTTTCTTTTGGCTGTTTGTTTAGAGTTGGCCGATTTTGTTTTGGAATTCGTCGCTTCCATTTTTTTCTTAGCATCGCTTTTTTTTGGTGCGTATACGTGTATTTTTTTTTTAATTCCCATAGCTGATTTTGTGGCGTTGTTTATTGAATTTCAGAGATAAAAAAAATGGCAACCATCCCTGATTGCCATTCCATCTTCATTCGCAATTTTTATTACTAGAATATAGAATTTTAAAACCACGCACTTTCAGTGCATCTTGCTAAAACTTCTACAATTTTTTATTGTGCCACCGATTCACTGATTTCAAATTATTTTAATCTGTGAATCTGTGGCAGAATTTCACGACTTAATCATGCAGACTTTAGTTGTAGAAACTAGGTCTATTGACTTTAAGTCCCTATTTTTGTTTATTCTTTAGCTTCAGAGGTTTCTCTAGCTTTTGCACCCATTCTGTTTGCTTTAAACATTGGACCAAATTTAAATTTGATTCCGGCAATTTTGCTATTGTCTTCTGAAGATAAACCTTCTTTTTCAACGGTGTTTTTACGGTTGTCTAATGCTTCGTACATCAATTTGATTTCATCATAATCTTCTCTAGAAAAACCATCTTTGTTGTCTTGGTACGATTGGAAAAACGTTTCGTAAGTGGTTAAGATGTTATCTTTGTTCACCCAAGCAAAACTCATGTCATCACCAATTTTACCAGCACCAAATAAACGATCTCTTAATGATTGAGTAGGACTAGCAGGTGTAGCTGCAGCAGCCGATTGTTTTGCTTCGATACTTGCTTTTAACTCATCATACTTTGTAGATGAAGTGGTAATTCTAACTGTAGAAGTAGTTCTAGTTTCCTCGTCAAGAGAAGCCAAAGCATCGTTTGCTTCTGTAGTTTTTCTGTCGTAGTCTGCTGCAATTTGGTCCCAGTTTGCCTCACGGTCTTCAGCCGATACAGTTTCTAGTGAGTCAACATACGCTTCTAATTCGCTGATTCGTTGCTCAGCCATTTCATTTTGTTCGTTGTTCTTGCAAGAAGACATTCCCAATAGGATCAATGAGAAAAATCCCAATTTAAATACGTTTTTTGTCATAATAGTTCATTTTAGAAATAATTGATTTAGTTCAAATATTTACTGTAAAATTAGTTGAGTAGTACTTTTGGCATGTTATACAATTTATTTTTTATGTTATATAATTCTGTAACACTATGGTTTAATGTATTGAATGATAATTGATTAGTGTTTTTTTTGCCACAGATTCACAGATTAGAATTGATTTATTAATCTGAGAATCTGTGGCAAAATTTCTCAGATTAATTTGTAATTTAACGCTGCAGACTTTAGTCTGACCAACAGAAATATAGACTCGAAGTCTTTTAAATTAATTGCATAAAAAAAGAGCTGCCAGATGAACGACAGCCCTTAACCAAAAAACTAAAACTAACCTTATTATATTTTTAGTACGTTGTTTTTAATTCAACTCTTCTGTTTTTTGCTTTTCCAAGTGACGTTTTGTTATCGGCAATTGGTTTGCTTTCGCCATACCCAACTCCACTTAAACGTGAACTTGAAATTCCTTTGCTTATTAAATACGCTTTAACCGAATCAGAACGTTTTTGTGATAAGGTAACGTTGAAATCGTCTGAACCATCGCTATCCGTATGACCTTCGATTACTAAGTTAGCACCTTCGTTTCTGTTTAAAATTGTAGTCAACTCATCCAATTGAGATAAAGAAGCTACTTTCAATTTATCACTGTTGGTTTCGAAGAAGATTTTACTTCCGATATACGTGATACGCACTGCATCTTGTTTTGGAATTTCTGGACAACCTTTGTTTTCTGCTGTACCTTTTGCATTCGGACATCTATCGTCTAAATCAGCGATTCCATCTCCATCTGTATCAGGACAACCTTTTAACGCTGCTGGACCTGCTTGAGTAGGACAACGGTCAACGTCATCAGAAACTCCGTCGTTATCGCTATCTGCAGCACAACCTTTAGCATCTACTTTAGTTCCGGGTTTTGTATTCGGACAGGTATCGTCTAAATCAGCAACACCATCGCCATCCGCATCTGGACAACCTTTTAACATTTTTGTACCGGGTTGAGTAGGACAACGGTCTTCTGCATCTGCAATTCCGTCGTTATCTTGATCAGGACAACCGTTTAACATTTTAGAACCTGCCACATCCGGACACGTATCTAAATAATCAGCTACACCATCATTATCTCTATCCAAAGGACAACCTGTTTTGTCTACGGCTACACCTGTTGGCGTATCGGGACATTTGTCTTTTTTATCTGAAACACCATCTTGATCGGCATCTTTCGAATTTCCGAAGTTGTAGGTAATACCCGCAGTATGGTATAAGAAATCGTCGTTTTTACCTTGTTCCACACCATCTCTAGTGTCGCCATCGGTAAACATAAACGATTCTTGAATGTTCAATACAATTTCTGGAGTCAATCTGAAGTTGATACCCGCACCAGCAGTTGGCAACGCGTAATCAATTTTTTCGTCGTGAAAGTTTAATTGGTTATCAAACAACATCGCACCAACACCACCTTGAACATACGGACGAACTAGGTATTCTGGTCCGATAAAGTTGAAACGTAAATTGAAGGCAAGTGAACTAAAATCACTTTTGAATCCTGGAACTTCACCGTTGTTGTAACCCACTGTTCCTCTAGCGAAGAATAAATTGGCATCCAGGTATTTACCTAAATACTTCGAAATCGAAATACCACCCAATCCGTACACGGTATTATTAGTTTCGTAAAAATCATGTCCTAAATCACCATGATATTGTATAATTCCACCATGCAACCCAATGTTCCATTTTTTGTCGTCTGTTTGCGCATTTGAACAGAACACCGACGCAATGAACATACTTAAGAATAGAATTTTTTTCATAATTATAATATTTATTATTTATGGTACAAAATTCCATTACAAATGAGTGTTTGATGTTACATAACTATAGCTAAAGTTTGTATTATTCGTTGGTTTGAAAAAAGAGGTGCTGGAAATCAAGAAAATAGAATATAGAAAATAGATGATAGATTTTTAAAATTTGTTTAATTTCTCAACTCCGTAGTTCAAAAAATAGCGAGAAGTCAAAACGCAGTAGCAGAAAGCAAATGTCTTATATAGTATCCGACAACCGACAACTTGAAAAAAGAACGCAGAACGCAGGAGCAGAAGGCAGTGTTCTAAGAAAAATACCGACAACCGACAATTTGAAGAAGAAAGAAGAAAGAAGAAAGAAGAAAGAAGAAAGAGTTCTTAGTAGGAAACCTGACACGAGCCCAAAGGGCGACTGGCGAAGCAAACTTGAAACGTGAAACTTGAAACAAAAATAACGCAGAACGCAGGAGCAGAAGTCAGTGTTCTAAGAAAGCAACCGACAACCGACAACTGACAACCATCTAACGCTATTCTTTTGGACGTGTTTTTTTAACAATCTTGTAATAAAACTTTTTCAAATCTTCTTTATCTTTTTGACACTTCTTTATGTTGTAAGTCGCTTGGTATTTGTCTTTGATGCGCAGCGTATACTGATAGAATTTATTGAAGAAGGAAAAGTACAATACCGTTACTCCCATCAGTACTAGGAAAACGGTAAGTACGACTTGGTGAAAATAAAACCAATAGCTAAGGTAAAAGAACAGCATACTGGAAAGAAAAAACGAGGCATTCCGACCGTATACGCGTTCTTTGATTAGTCGCACATTTTTAATGAATCGCAAATCGATTTTTTGCTCTGAGGTAGAAGTATAGAGAATTACTGTATCATCGGTGATGAGGCCGATTTTTCGATCGTGATGGATGATGTGATCACTTGGGGTAGTGTTTTCCATAGACGTTGTGTTTTAGGTATGTACGAAAATGGGTGGGTTTTGGATTTGAGGAAGTGGGAAGAAAGAAGAAAGAAGAAAGAAGAAAGAAGAAAGAAGAAAGAAGAAAGAAGAAAGATGTCTTAGAAAGCAACCGAGAACTGGCAACTGACAACCGACAACTTGAAAAAAGAAGGCAGTGTTCAGTAATCAGTAATCAGTGTTCAGTAGCAGAAAGCAGATGTCTTAGAAAGCAACTGACAACCGACAACCGACAACCGAAAACTACAAATAACCAACAAACTGAACCCAATTCAATGCCAATGTCCGCATTTGTCCGCAAATGTCCACTTTTGTCCAGGGTGTCCATAAATGTCCGGTCATTGCGTTTTTTTGGGGACTTTGTTCGTACTTTGTTCGTACCTTGTTCGAGTACGCTTTGGTGAACTCATTCAATTCCCGAACAAAACTGCAATAAGGTGGGTAGGGGTGCTTTTTTTGATGTTTTTTTTACCGCAAAGGCGCGAAGTTCGCAAGGTTTTTTTTTGTTTTGTCATTTCGTCTCGTCTTTTTAACGAGAGAGAAATCTCAGGATGTGTTGTCGGTTTTATGTTTTGTGTTCTGACGACTATGGCTGTAACTGCCGCACTCTGCTAATGCGTTTTGCATTTTAGGCTTTCTCGCAAAGACGCAAAGGCGCAAAGTCCTTCAGCAAGCATAAGCTGAAGGAAAAAGGTTCGTTGTTGGTTTTTGGTGATCAAAAGAACTCTTTGTTTTTGGGGGAGTTTTTTTTTATTTCTGTGCCTCTATTATTGGTAATTCATCGATTAATTTATCTTTTCATCGATTATGCTAAAATTGATAAAAAGCATATTCTTTTTATTCTTAAATTATGGGTGTAAAACTCTAATTATCAATATCCTAAAACCTACTGCTATGAAAAAACTGTATTTTAGAAATGGATTTGACATGATCAAATTACTTCAACAAAAAACGCTTGTATTTTGCTTTATTGTACTTCTGTTTATAACACACGAAGCTAAAGGCCAGTACACCCAAATTCCAGATCCCAATTTTGAACAGGCATTAATCAATTTTGGGCATGATGATATACTTGACGGTCAGGTTTTAACAAGTACTATATCTACTATTACTTCTTTATCCATTTTTACTAGTAGTATCACAAGTATTCAAGGAATAGAAGATTTTACCAATTTAACTCATTTAGATGTGCATAATAATTTCTTAACTCAAATTGATGTAAGTAGTTTATCAAATTTGGTTTATTTAGACTGTTCTTATAATCAATTTGAAAGCATAAATTTTAGTGATTTGCAGCATTTGGCCTATATTAATTGTTCTATAAGTGGACTTACTAATCTAACTTTAAACAATTTACCTTCTTTATCAGAATTGTATTGTTCGAATAATCAAGTGACTCAATTAGATGTAAGCGGATTAATCAATCTTATAGCTATAGATTGTGCCTCCAACCAGTTAACCTCTTTAAATGTTAATGGGTTACTCAATTTAGTATCCTTAGTTTGCGGAGTAAACAATCTGCCAACGCTTGATATAAGTTCATTAACAAGCCTATATGCCATTTCGTGTGGTTTTAATCAACTTACTACATTGGATGCAAGCGACTTACCCAATCTGCATCATTTATTTTGTCATAATAACCAATTAGTCAATTTAGACATTAGAAATAGTCCATCAGTCAATGTCATTTATTCGTATGCCAACCCTGATTTAACTTGCATTTTAGTGGATGATGTAGAAATAGCGGTAACCACTATTGGTACAGTTAAAGATTCTTTTACTCAATTTTCTACCAATTGTACTACTGAATTGGGTCCGGCCAGTGTTATTCCGTCGCAATGCGGAATCACACTCACTAAACTCAATGAAAACATCTATGCTAATTTAATTGAAAACGCTCAAGCCTATCGGTTTAAAATTACCGATGTAGCCAACAGCACTGTCCAAATAATAGATCGCCCTTTGCGTGTGTTTCAACTTACTAATACTGCCAACTATGCATATGGCAAGACGTATGCAATAGAAGTAGCGCCCAAAATCAATGGCGTTTGGTTGGCCTATGGAATAGCTTGTGAGGTAACCACTCCGGCAATAACCACTCAAATTCAAGACACCCAATGCGGAAGTACTTTTGCCGATTTGAATTCGACTTTATATGCCAACCTTGTTCCTTATGCTTTGGGGTATCGTTTTAGAATTACCTTGGTTACCAGCGGACAAGTGTATACTATTGACCGACCCATTAGAAGTTTAGTACTATCGTCTGTACCCAACATTCAATACGGTCATAGTTTTTCAGTAGAAGTAGCGGTTAAAAACACGAATGGTGTTTATATGAATTTTGGGCCTATTTGCCAAGTGTATACAGGAGCCATGACAAAGCTTCAAAACGAACAGAAAATGGACTTCAAAACAATTGCGTCTCCCAATCCGTTTGATGTAACTACCCAATTGTATGTGACAACCTCCTACGATAAAACTATTGAATTAAACATTTACGATGTGTTGGGAAGACTTGTTGAGACAAAAACCATACGTAATGATAATGTAAACCCAATAGAAATTGGTTCTAACTATCCATCAGGTGTTTATATGATAGTACTATCGCAGAATGATGAACTTAATACCCTTCGAATAATAAAGCGATAGCATAAATTCTCTTAGTTGAACCCTTTAAAAATTTTAGAGGGTTTTCTTTTTAACTAGAAAAAAGGGTGTTTTCCCTCTTGCATAAGAAGAGAAACAACTTTAATTTAGAAATTTAAGGGTAAACTTCTCTCATTTTGAATTGCGAGAGTAGGTTTTATTTGATAAGTTTGATTAAAATAAATTATAAAATGAAAAAAATAAAGCACCACGAAGCGGATATTACGAATAAAAATATTGGAACACCCGGGATAAATCCTACTCGTAAAAAAAATGTTGATAATACTGCTGACCAATTGAATCCTAATAATCCAAAGTTTATAGGTAAAAAAAGTGAGGATAAATAAGAGCTAAGGTATTTGATGTTTTGTAGGTTGAGTAGATGTGGCGCTATGTTCTGTAAATAGTTAAGAAAGTTATACATGGGAAAGAAAAAAGAGGATCGAAAACTAAAGGAAGAAAAAATAAAAATAGAAGAGAAGGAATTCAATTTAAGATTTGAAAAATATAAGATTTTAATAGCGGCTAGAAATTTTCACTATGAGAATTTTAATAAGTGGATGACTTATTTTTATGTGGCAATTGGTGCTTTATTCATAGGTTATACAAGTATTTCTGTGTCAAAAGAGAATATAGAAAACAACACTTTCTTATTAAACTTATTGTGCATACTAGGTTTTATATGTAGTGTATTATGGTTACTTTCTGCAAAAGGTTATTATTATTGGAATATAAATTTTATTACTCTAGTAAATCATTACGAAAAAGAGATTTTAAAATTTCCACAAGACGAAAGAGTATATTTTGTTTTCGCAAATAAAGGTACAGAAAATCAATATTTTTTACCTCATAGAGGCGCAAATATATCAACTTCAAAAGTAGCAATATTTTTTGCCTTTTTAATTTCTTGTTTTTGGGGAATTCTTTTTTATAAAAATATATTAATACCAAGCTCTATTGTTTTTTATAACATAATTTCTTGGTTTACATTATCTGTAATAACAATTTTAGTCTCTATGTTTATTGGAAAAGAGTTTTTTAAGTCTAAAATTGATCACTTTCATGATTTAAGAATTAATCAATAAATATTGTCAACTGTAGTAATACATTTTGATAAATCTGGAAAAACGGCAGAAGAAATGCTCTTGCGCCGCAAAGTCTCGTGACTATTAGCAACAAGAAATAAAAAAGTAAAACGCTACACGTTATAAGTAATATGGAAAATTACTTCTCAAAAACTTCCGAGTTAGAGCACAAAAAGCTAAATGAAAGTTAAAAATAAAAGAAGGTAACATTATACAAACATAGGTTAAGAGGTATAGAAGTAATAGCTTAAGTTAGGAGGCTTTGAGACGACTAGTATAAGGTCTAATTAAGATTTTAATGTCTGGGCCAATTCCTTTGAGGAAATCGGAGCGGTTCATGGGTTATTGAATAAATGATTACTACAACAAAAATAACATGTATTGATGCTTTTTTTACTTTTTAAACAAAAGTTCAGGACTATACACTTCAGTTGGTTCTTCCAATAAAAACAAGCTGAGCTCATTTTTGGTGTTAAAACCGCTGATTTTTTGCTTGTAACTTTCGGCTGTTTTTGGATTCTCAATTTCTATTTTGCGTGCTTTACTAATGTCGAGAAATTCGGTTTCCATGTCGATGCCTAAGTATCGGCGATTGGTTAAATTGGCTGCTATCCCTGTGGTTGAACTTCCAGCAAATGGATCTAAAATCCATGCATTCGGTTTGGTTGATGCTAAAATAATTCGTGTTAAAACCGACAATGGTTTTTGAGTTGGATGCTTTCCGCACGATTTTTCCCATGGTGCAATTGCGGGTAATTTCCAAACGTCTTTCATTTGTTTGTTGCCGTTGAGCTGTTTCATTAACTCATAATTGTAGTAATGAGGCACTTTTTCTTTTTTGCGTGCCCAAATGATTAACTCGGCTGAATGAGTAAAAAAACGACACGAAAAATTCGGCGGTGGATTGTTCTTTTCCCAAGTAATCACATTTAAAATTTTGAAGTCTAGCTCTTGTAATAGTTGACCAATAGAAAAAATATTATGATAGGTTCCGCTAATCCATATGGTTCCATTGTCTTTGAGCTTTTCTCTTACTTTTTTTAACCAATCACGATTGAAATCATTAATGAAATCAAAACCTTCAGATTTATCCCAAGTTCCTTTGTTTACAGAAACTATTTGACCACTTTGAATGGATAAACCGTTGTTGGATAAAAAATAGGGTGGATCCGCAAAGACCATATCAAATTTATGATCAAATTGAGGAAGTAATTCTTTGCAATCACCTTGTAGTAGATGAAAATTGTTGTCTTTTGAAGTGTAATAAGGCTTTAACATAATTTAGTTGGCTTAAATAAAGATTCAAATTCAAGTAACGAATATACTAAAATCAGATAATTATTTGACAAATTCAATATAAAAAAACTCTTATTAAAAAAGATAAATCTTTCGATAGAGATAAAAGTTTTAATTCATAAACAAAAACTATGTAAGTTTTTAATTTAAAAATGACTACTATTTTTTAATTTGGGACTGCTAAATATAATATTGCTTCCAAGTCCAACTCATTGTATAAATTACCTTTTATTTTGTAAAACTTACCAATGCGCAAATTTGTGTCAAAATCGAATAATCTAAACAAATAGTAATTTTTCTCTAGCCTAGAGAATTCAATTTCATTTTTTGTAAGATAAAAAGGTCTATTAATTTCACTACGAGTTGTCTTTACTTCAATAAATTTTTTGTCACCATTAATTTCAAATGAAAGTATATCATAACCGAGTCCATCACCGTGAACTTCTGATGAGTGTTCAATTAACTCTGCCAAATCTTTCCTGCCATTATTAATAAGGAATTCTTTTTCACTATGGATAACAAAGAGCTCTCCTAGATATCCTAACCTTTTGTTCTCAATCTCATTTTTAATAAAATCAACATCTTTAAAAGGTTTAAAATTTCTATTCTTGATATTAAAAGTGCTTTTAGGTTTTGGCACTAAATCAAGTTTTATTGAGTCTATTTTATTCTCCAATACACCAACTTCGAAACCTTCTTTAAAAGCACAGTTTGTGCATTTATGTCTTCCTGTGCCACCTTGATTATCTCCTAAATGTTTTAGAATTTTTGTAGGTGCAATGCTGCCAGTCTGACAAGCTTCACCATCAAACAATTTATTGCAAAAGTCTACATAAGATTTCCATTCTTTACTACTACCTATTAAAAAACCTTGTTCATATGCACAAGTTGGACAGCGATGTCTTCCGCTACCTGCTTGACTATGATGCAAGTTTTTTAATAAATTAACAGGTGAAATACCTCCATGTATGCAAGTTTCATTATTCATAAAAATAATTAACTTTTAATTCCTGATTTTTCAATCAACTCATTATATAACATAGATTGCCCTTTTGCTCCTGGAATGTAATTTTGATTGTTAAAAGCCCCATCTTCAATATCAATTTTATTGAATAATTCTTGAAACAATTCTTTTGTAATCACTTCATCTTCGCTTGTTCTTAAATTCAAACAAGCAACTCTAAAGAACTTTATTAAAGCTATATATCCTGTTGATTTGTTAAGTATATTATTATTAACAACTGTATTCCATGAATAATTCCATTTATTTTGAACAGCTTGAAAATAGTTTACTAGTAACTGAGTTATTTTAACATCTTTTTCATCATCAATAAATAATTTCCTTAAAATTAATTTATTTCTATCTTTTTCACTTGCATATTCAGGTTTTTTACTTCCAAAAAACAATCTATTGTGTTTATAAATTTGTCTATCAGCTTGAGGATCTTTTGATATGTATTGTATTATTCCTTTAACAAATGTATCTTGAGTAATACTTTCTTTTTCAGTATCATTGGCATTTCCTAATATTTTTATTTTTTGATAAAAAGGACTATCTTTCTGTTGATCTAAAACTCTTGCTATTGTATGACATGTTTTTTGAGGGCTTCTGGATTTAGCAAATTCAAATAGATCAGCTGCTAATGATTTACTAACAGGTTTTTGTTCTGTATTGATTGTTGAAAAAACAATTGCCTGATCTTCAAGTTCCATATCTATATAAATAGTTACTATGCATTGAAAAAGTTCTCCTTTTTTATTAAAATAGTTTAGCCCAGCAATTCTATGTTGACCATCTAAAACTTTAGCAACATCATCTTTGTATAATATTGTTAAACTTTTATCTATTGGATTAAATGAAACATTTTCAGAACTCATTGATAAAATGATGCTATTTGGAAATGTTGCGTCAATTAGGTTTACATATTTACCAATTTCTCTTTCTCGGTTAGGGCTAAGTTTCCTCTGAATTCCCGTATATTCCTCAACCTCTCTTTCATCTTTTAACCTTCTAACATCAACCATTGATAAAAATTCTAAAACATCAGAATTAATAATTGCAACATACATTTTACCTATAGGTTGTGTAGCTTCTAAACATGGTATGTTTATATATTGTTGATTTTCTTTAATTTCCATTTTGTTTTATCTAAAATTCAACTTCTTGAACAATTATATTTTGATTATCGATGTCTTCTTGGTTAATATCCGGTAATTGCATTCTTTGCTGATACTGAGTTATTAAGAAAAAAAATACTGAAATTGAAATAAAAGTTATTGACCCATACTTTGTGAAATTTGTCACCGATGTCTTGTCGTTTATAAATTGAGAATAAATTATTGCACACAATGTTGTTAAAATCATTAAAAAATATTTTCCAAAATGGTGCTCATTCCTATTAAGATAAAATAGTAATGATGAGCTAAAAAAAGAAATAGAGTATAAAAAGAAACAGCCATCTTTATATATATCATCTATATTAATACTATTACTTTCAACTAATTTTGATATAATTGTTAATATACTAGCTAAAAAAGTAAAAAATCCAATTAGCATTAAATCCATTACAGCTTTCAAAAATGTCTTCCAACTCATAATTTCATATATCTTATTACAAAAGGTAAAAAAGGATACCTTAAAAAAATTAAATATCTTAAAAAACCATAATTTAAACAATTGAATATAATATCTCATTTTTCAACATTTCTAAATTCAACAAATAATCCGCTTTATCAAAATACTCTCTTATATTTATTATTGTATTTTTTTTACACAAAACATAAATTCAAAACTTATGTATGTTCAATCTGTTAATTTTGTTTTATTTAGTAAAAAAATAAATTGAAAGTATTAGCTAACGGAAATTAAATTTTTACACATCACCTTGAATGAAGTAAAAGTTTACAGCTTTGGTTTTCAACTAGGATTTAAGCGTTTTAATTACTTTCAAAAGTAACTTTATAAACTGAAATACTACCATCAGGTAATTTATCAGATACATCTATTCTATTCTTACTAGAACTTATTCTCCAAACATCTACATTCTCTAATTTTATCGACTCTGTTAAACAAATCAAAGTAAAAATCTTTGGTCCACAAGGAGCAAGAACAATTCTATTCGTTTGAAGTAAATCAACTAATAATGAATGCAAAATATTTTCAGTTGTAGTAAGATCCATTATTGGATATAAATAAACATTATCTTCTTTGACCTCCATTAAAAGTTCTCTATTTTCTTCTTTTACTGAATTAGAAAAATCTTTTGAATAACTGTCATCAGAATAAAATATATAACTTTCAGCATCTAAATATTGTGATAATCCAATTGCCATTTTTTTATCATACCCTAAGCCAATTATTAATGCAGTTGGCTTATCTGGTAAAGATATATTACAAAAACCACTAACTGGCTCTACACTTATTCCATAATCATTATCGTTCATAGGAGGTGTATATTTAGAGTGTGAATATGAATAGTACAAATTAATTAATTTTTCATTAAAATTTAGATTCATAAAATAATTTAAAAATGATGAAAACCAAACTTTTGTCATACTCGAATAGTCAATTAGAATATTTACTTCTTTTTGATTAGGGAAATTTTCAAAAAACACATTAAGTGTTTTACAAATATCCATTTGAGATTCGCCATTAGAATAAATAAAACTACAAGATTTACTTTTTTCAAAAATAGCTTTGTTTGATTTAATGTTTAGTCTATCATCATTATCAAAAACGAAAACTTTGTTATTTAAACAATTTATTTTTTTTGATCCAAATAAAAAAGAAGATCTTTTTTCATATCCACAAGAAAAAAATGCAATATCAAAATTTAATTGATTTATTTCTTCGATATTTATTTGCTGAGTTTTAGTTAAATTCATAATTCGTCTGAAAAAAGTGTTGGATCATTACTATTAATTTTTCTTCTGTAAACATCAATAATTTTTGATAAATTTCTCTTTTCATATTCACGAATAGGTAGTTTAAAATATGGATGTAACAAATAAGACAATCTAAATGATTTATTTAGAATACCTGTTTCAGAAATTGCTTCTTTTGGATCAAGGTAAACAAAAGCCCCAAGTTTTATACCAATATTTATTAGTTGAATTTCTTTATAATTGACATCTTTATCAACTACAAATGCTCCAATTGGATTTATTGTAAAATCTTTAACCATCATGAAATCATAAAAATAATTACCAATCTGCTTAATCAATATTTCAAGATTTTTTTTTCTTCCATCTCTTTCAATTATAGCATCAGGATGTGATGAAATTATTTCCAAATACCTTTCAGATGTCTTATAAATAATATCAGATTGTTTTTCCATACTTATTCCTATATTATTTTCTGGAAATGTTGATTTCAGGAGTTGATCAAGTAATCCAGACAAAAATCTTGGATTACCATCACATATCTCATAGATATTATTTTTTCCATGGTAAAACGGAACATTTTTTCTACTTATAATTTTGTTATTTCTAATAAATTGACTTCTATAAATAATAATAGGTTTCATTTTTCTAAAAATCGAACCCATTTGAGCTTGATTTTTTGGTATAGGATTGTGAATAGAAATATCTTTCAATTCCAAAAACCTTCTAAAAGAAGAATCGTTAAATGCTAAATATTTTATTAAATTCCACATTAAAGTTCCTTTTTTAAAGTTTGCATCATAGGTTTGATCATCATATTCTTGCAAATTGGCAATATCAAAAAACTTACTACTTTTTATAACACTTTCAATATTATATTTCCCAAAAACTTCAAGAGTAGTCAAATCCTTGTTTGAAAAATATGATTTAACCCTAACTTGTGCTAACTTATCTGCAAAATCATTCCAATTAATAAAACCAGGTTGGTCATATGTCCAAGCTCTAATTATTGTGTAATCATTTAAATTACTTGCTTCAATATCAATTGTTTTTTCAATTTTCACAATAGGAGTTGAAGTTAATTTAAACAATATAGACTGGTCTGCTCTACTACGTAATTGTTTCAACAATGCATCTTGAAGCCACTCAGGGGCCAATTCTAATTCATCAAAACATAATGCCCATCTGAAATATGAATCTTTAAATGATTGATCTTTTTTAAAATTTTTTTTAAATGAAAAAAAAGCATTACTAGCTGTTTCAAAAAATTCCGAGAAAAAATACTTTGGTAAAGATTCATAATTAATTTTCCTGAATAATTTTGTTGTATTAATTATGAAAGAAACTTCCTCAAGTCTCTTGCCTAGAGACAGACTTATTGTGTATAGATCTGGTGATATAGGTTTGTCTAATAAAAATATATCTATTAAATCTATGCACAAATTTCTTTTGTTTTCAAAAAACAAATCATCTTCTCTATAATCCAAATCTAATAATTGATAAAATGTATCAACAATTGACTTCATAATATTAATATTAACAATAAGCTTTGATATTAAATTTGCTAATTCAGGGAAATCCTTTAAAGATTTCTCCATTTCATTTAATTGCTCTTTCCACTGTCTGTCTGTTGGTATATATACTCCATAAAAAGGCAAATCAATTTTATCATTATCAGAAACATTATTCCATATTTTATTGGCTTCTGGGGTTAACATTTTTAATAAAGTAGTTTTCCCACAACCCCTTGGGCCAAGTAAAAAAGAATGATTTAGGGCAACTAAATCATTAAACTGCGAATTTTTGATAAATGAATAAACAACCTCATTAGTGCTTAAATTTTTTGCATTAAATGAATGATAAATATTTGGTTCCATTACTCGACAATTAAATTAATACTAGCTTTATCACCAAAATAGATCCCAGGTGTTATTTGTATTGAATATTTTGTTTTTAATATATCTTCTAATTTTTTTTGATTTTGAGGATTTATATGAAACACATCCTCAACTTCTTTTTTTAACAACTTCAAAGTACTACTTGAAACTTTTTTAGTTTCAAACCACTGATTTATCTCATAAGCGAGCTTTTCAATAGTATCAAAATATCCAAATCCTGTAATATTCGGAAAACTGGTGCCACTATTTTTCTGATGCCATCCATTTACTGGTCCATATTCCCAACTCTTAATAACGCCTTTTTTTCCGTAAATCTCAATAATATGAAAGAGATTCTCAGATTCGGTTTCTTTAAGATTTTCAATACAAGAGAAACTTCCTGATGCAAGAATTGGAATTGAATTTAGTTCTCTTAACATTGGCTGATGTTTATGACCATGCACAAACAAATTAAAAGAATTATCTTCTAAAATTTTCATTAACAAATCACCCTTATCAATAAAATCAACATCACTGTAATCAGAACTGTAATGATTAATTGGATGATGATGAGTCATTGCAATTCCAAATTTAGTTTTATCAGACATTTTTAATCTTTCCTCTATTTTAGCTAAAGTGGATGAATCAATACTAACTTTTTTACTCAAATCCGCATTATAATGGTCATGTACAGTATTATATACGAGTAATCTAAAATCATCCTCTTCAATCAAACAGAAATTATTTGACCAAAACTCATTTTGCTGATTCTCCTCGGGTAAAGGAAAATTATACTTTAAATTTTTTGCTAATCTAAAAGCTTCTGACGGGTCTGTTGATCTTGATGCTACATCATGATTACCTAAAGTGGCATAAATCTTCTTGGAAGATAGCATTCTAGACATTTCTTCAATAAAACTCCAACCACTATAAAATCCTTGATCATTTACTTTGTCAGTTATATCTCCTGGACATAATAGAATATCGGCGGTTAATTTTTGCTCAGAAATTAGCTTTCGAAATGCCTCAATTGGATTTCGGTTACTTGGTCTTCCTGGTTGATTAGTATGTAAATTAGTTATAACACTTCTTTCAGATTCCTTGGGCGTACAATGTAAATCGCTTATAATTGCAATTTTAAAAACTTCATCCATTTATTCTAATACGTTTAATAAAATTTGTTTTTTCAACATCTCTAAATTCAACAAATAATCTGCTTTGTCAAAATATTCCCGTAATGGTTTGAGTGTTGATTTCCAACCAGCACCATCCGTAACCCAAATAAAGGTTATATTCTGTTTGTTCCAAAAAGCATTCATATTCACATACTCGGTAGCTGTAGACTTGAGTTTTGAACCGCCACCGCCGTAGAAATTGCATTCAATAAAATATAACTTTCCATTTTTGTTGATTGCGAAGTCTAAATTACGAGAAGATTTGTCAACTTGTATGTCAATGTCCCATTTTGTTTTGATTTTTTTCGCATTGGCTTGGCTCATGTATTCTATACCTAATTCTTCACAGGCAGTTTTTACGAAGGTTTCTACAATGTTTTCCATCATAGTTCCTCCACGGTTTTTTCTACCGTTGCTGTCTAAACCTACTTCAACACCAGTTACATAGTCAACTAAATTTGTCACTCGGCTATCTTTAACCAATTCACATAAACCTGATTTCATAAAAAAAGTTGTCAAATCTTTACAATCGTCATCGGTTAGAGTACGAGCTCTGAAATCGTAATCTTTATATAAAAATTCGGTAACATCTGTAAGCATTGCAACTTTCGTATCTCTAAAGGCAATCAAAAAAGGAAATGCTTTAATTACTTGTGGATATTCTTTAATTAGTTCGTAAACCTCTTGTTCAATATTTTCTTTGCCAATCAAAACATTCAAAAGGTTTAATTCCTTTTCAATGGGTTTGATGTTTTTATGAACTTTTTCCCAATTAACAAAATAATCCCACAGCAGAATTCCTTTTTCTTTGAATGTGGTGGTTATGTGTTTAAAAAGGAGATCATCATTTTCTAAATCAAGCAATTGACAAAGTTTGTTCATATTGGTAATTCGTGATTAATAGTTCAGTTAATTTTCCTCTTTTTTCCGCATTAGCGTTAATCATTCGAGTAGCATATACCCGTTGGATGTTGAATTCTTGGTAAATATCATCAAAAAAAGTATCGTTAATGTCTTTTCCTTTTACATCGGAGTTGCTCAATATCCATTTGTGTTCTAAGGAGTCTAATGTTTTACAGAAATCGCGCAAACGCAATTGTTCAGCATCACCAAATTCATCTTTGGCATATGAGTTAAAGCTAGAGGTATTGTTCAAGGGTTTGTAGGGCGGGTCAAAATAAAACAAAGCTGGTTTTTCGGCATGTTTCAAGGTTTCTTGGTAATCGCCTGACAGAATTTCAACACGTTGTAAGGCTTCGCTTACCACTTTCAAATTGTTGGCGTCGCAAATGGTTGGTTTTTTATAACTTCCTATGGGTACATTAAAACCATTGTTTTTATTCACACGAAACAAACCATTAAAGCAAGTGCGGTTTAAAAAAATAAATAAGGCAGCTTGTGTCACTTTATTGGTTGCACGTGTATTAAAAACCTCACGTTTGTGGTAAAAGTATTCTTTTTTTTGTTCTTCTAAAGCATCAAGATCATGAAACTCACCTTGAAATTGCGTCAAAACCGAAATTAATTCGTTGGGTTGTGATGCGATCACTTTGTAAGTATTAGTCAAATCTGCATTAATATCGTTTATTACTGCTTTTTCCACATTGGGAAAGTTGTTTAACACCCAAAATAAGATTGCGCCGCTTCCCACAAATGGCTCAACATAAGTGAATTTTTGAGAAATGAATTCTTTGGGTAATGCTTTTTCAATATCTGTAATTAACTGGGTTTTTCCACCAGCCCATTTTAAAAATGGTTTTGCCTGCATAGTATTTATATTTCCGTAAAAATAATCAATATCCATCAAAAGCCGATTTTTTATTTTAGAAATTGTTTGCGGCAGTATGGGTGTGATTTTTTCTCCCGTGGCTCAAATGTAAAACAGTACATTTTATTATTTTTACGGGAAACCGTAATTTAGAAAAATTGGTGAGAGATATGAATGGAAAGTACGCAGTAACAAAAGCAGATGTCGTAGAAAGCAACTGATAACTGACAACCTTTTTTAATTAGTGACACCAAATAAAAGTAGCAGCAAATGTTGTATTTTCGTCAAAATAAAACCCATGAACCGCCTATATATAAATCAATTACTTATTCTTTTTCTTCTACTACTAGGACACCATTCTAAACTCCATGCTCAAACTACCGCCACCGTCGCCATTGGCACTCAAGATTGGATGGCACACAACTTAGACGTTGTCACGTTTCGAAATGGCGATGTCATACCCGAAGCACAAAGTGATGCCGAGTGGAAAAAGGCGTATCTGGAAGAAAAACCCGCTTGGTGTTATCTGTATAGTGATGCGGCCAGTGGTGCGAAATATGGTAAATTGTACAATTGGTTTGCGGTAAATGACAAACGTGGTTTGGCGCCTAAAGGGTTTCACGTGCCGAGTAAAGTGGAGTGGGAGCGTTTAGTCGAATTTTTAGGAGGTCAACTCGAAGCGGGCAAAAAGTTAAAATGCGATGCGGGTTGGCCCAATGGAGGAAACGGCACCAATGAAGTTGGTTTTTGTGGGCTTCCGGGTGGTATGCGTCATTATTCGGGGTATTTTAGTAAAGTACAATTGTATGGACATTGGTGGACCACTACACCGCTGGAACCTTTTTATGCGTGGCAGTATTATTTATTATCTACCGATGATGCGATCGGATGGTACAGCCTTGATTTTGGAAAAGGCGCGGGGATGTCGGTACGGTGTGTGAGGGATTAGGGTTGCGAAGTTGGTTGTCTGTTGCGCCAACTTGAAACTTGAAACTTGAAACAAAAAAGAAGGCAAAACGCAGTAGCAGAATGCAGAGTTCTAAGAAAACAACCGACAACTGACAACTTGAAAAAGAACGCAGTAGCAGAACACAGAGTTTTAAGAAATCATCGCGCTAGCTCGGATATGCAATCCGTGCAAGTAATGCTAAACAACTTTAATTTATGGATTACCTTACTGCGACAAAAGTACAGCGTTGACTAAAAACCTTTGTGCGCACAGATTACGTTAGTTCGCTTCGCTCGTGTGCAAATGAGCACAATCGTTTCGTACACCTATTCGCGCGATCGGGTTACACTAAACCAAAAATAAAGCAACAGAAAAAAAATTAAATAACATAATCCAAAACTTCACTGCTTTTTTGAAAACCAAAATAAATGTAATTACTTAGCTATACTATAGAAAAATCATATATTAGATCATAATTACTTACACGCGGCAAATGAAATCAATAATTAAGCACATAGTACTATTTTTAAGCCTATTATTATTGATAATCATAATAAGTTTATCACCTGAATTGTTGGGAGAACCGATGGAATTATTTCTTAAAAATATAATCGGTGAAAAGTATTATTTAACTGTAATTATTATATCTTCTCTAATTGCTTTACTATTTTACACTTTTTGGTCTGAAAAGGACAAAATTTTTATAAAGAAAAGTTATGCTAGTAAAGAAAAGGTCACTATTGATAAGTCATTAGCAGAAGTAAGACTGTCGTTTATCGAATCCTACCAAAATAGATTAAACTCAAAAATGGCAGCTAGACTACCTATTAATCTTCAATTAAAATATTCTTTAGAGGGTTCAAATGAAAAAGTAGTATTGTATAATAACAAAGCTAATAAAACAAAACCCTTAGGAGATGATCTGATTACTATTTTTAATCAACATCATGGAAGGCTTTTAATTATTGGTGAACCCGGTTCAGGAAAAACTTCTTTATTACTTCAATTAGCGCTTAGTTTATTTGAAAAAGAAAATACACTTATACCAATTGTAATTAATATTGCTACTTGGCAAGAACGCTTTAGTTCCATAAGTGATTGGTTTAATGAGTTACTGCCTCAAATGGGACTATCCAAGTCATTTGCACAATACTTAATTCAGAAAAACAAGATTCTGCCTCTCTTTGATGGATTGGATGAATTAACTGTAGAAAACAGAAAACAATGCCTAGAAGCTATAGGAATGTATGGAAAAACAAGCGCTGTACAATATATTATTTGCTCTAGAATAGTTGAATATTCCGAAACAGTTGATGCACCTGTTTATTGCCAAATCGAAGTTCTCCCATTAACTTTAAAACAAATAAAAGACCAACTTAAAAAAGCTAACACTCCAGAGGCTAATGGAATGCTTGATGCTATTATAAAAGATAAATTATTGGCTGAGGCTGTTAAAACACCATTTTATTTTAATACGGTTCAACTTCTATTTTCTTCATTTAAAATAATTAATGAATTTGATTTTATTTCTCTTGAAATAGATGGTAGAAAAAAAGAAATAGTGACTTTTTTTATTAAAGAAACTTTAAGTTTTATTTCAGTTTCTTTAGAATCTTCAACACGATGGCTGTCTTTCTTAGCACATGAGATGAAAAAGCATCATCTAGTAAATTTCGAATTAATAAATCTACAATATAGCTGGTCAAATTGGTCGAAAAATACACTTAGAATTGCATTAGTATTAGATGTTTTGGTTAGAATTCCTGTCATATTTCTTAATTTAGCTTTGTTATTTGGTATATTTTTTGCGTTGCCCTTGAGTATTGGAGCTAGTCTTGAAAATGAAAGTATGGTAGTAGGTTTATTAGGTGCTTTGGTCATGGGAATCCTACTTAGCTTGGTTATTAGTGTTTTGATTTTTCTGTATAGAATTTTAATTAGGTGTTTATATTTTAAGAATTATGATTATAATTCTTTAATTTATACTAAGGATACTATTAAATGGAGTGCAAAAACATTTATAGTAATCTTTAGGGAATATTTCTTATTAGTTCAGATCGTTACTTTTGTAGGCTTATTTGGTAAATTACTATACATCGAAATTATAGATAATGAGAATTTAGATATTTTTAATAATCCGAGTGAATCACTTCCTTCTTTTCTTATTTTTTGTGTAGTTTATGGATTAATTATAGGTGTAGGTTGGAGTCTTTTTATTGGTATTTTGTTTTCATTTGATTACAACAGTTATTCCTTCCTAAAAGTAAAATCACCATATCAAAGATTTAAAGCTTCGGCCAAAAACTTACATTTTTCAATACTTCAAAATTTTATTTTGCGCTACCAATTATATAAAAAGGATTTACTACCTATTAGGTTGGTCAGTTTTTTAAATAAATTGACCCAACACCATTTATTTGAATCTGATGGGGCTAGTTGGCGTTTTAGACATCAAATTTTACAGGATCATTTTGCTGAGCTTTGGGAAGAGAATCCGTCAGATAAAAGCTAATCATTTGTAAATTTATGGTTTATAAAGGTTTCGGTGGAGCAGAGAGGTATCCGTTCGAACTATTTTACAATGATTTGGAGCTTTTGATGAGTCAAAATAATTGCTCAAAATTCTAATTTAAATGCAATCATTAAAATCTTTTAGCACCTATTTCACAGTTTTTTTGTATTGGTGGATTTTATAATTTTTGACTGTGACGATTTACGACTTACTATAATTTTGGAGATTTACGGTCGACTGATTCTATACTCTTTTTATCTATTTAGTACTTTGTAACTAATCACACTTCCAACACTCTTCAGCTATTTTACTGCTTGTGTACGATATCTTCCAGAAATTTATATATTTGTTACTGAGTGAATTAACCGCACTACCAGAAGGTAAGCCAACGTCATTAAAATCATAAAAAAATGAAAATAAAATTACTAATCAGTTTCCTTTTGATACTTTGTACGGTGAACAGCTTTGCTCAATGTGCAACCAATGAGGTTGAAGTAAGAGTCGAGATTGAAACCGATGCCTGGGGCGAAGAAACCTACTGGACACTTTCTGACCTGGCAGGTGCTGTTGTCCTTCAAGGAGGTCAGGGTGGCGTGTACGATGATAACGCAAGTTACTCTGAAAGCATCTGTGTTTCTTCGGATGAGTGTTTGTTTTTCGAGATTTATGATACGTGGGGAGATGGTATTTATGCTCCTAACGGGTGTAAGGTGTATCTGAATAACGTTCTAGTATACAGTGGTGCCAACGACATTGGGTCGTACGCTACAACGGTTGTGAATTGTTGGAACTCCTGCGGTTTTGTGCTTACTGCACTCAATGATGTAAAGGCTCATATTAATGCTCAAATCACACTGAGCGCTGATGACTTGATGCTGATTAAAAATATATTCACACTATTCCCAGAATGTCTTGCCAGCAGTGAGTCAACGATTGTACTCGCTAAAAGTGTGGTCGAAGATTATGACAATACTATTGGGGCACTTTTTACTTCTCCCACTACTGTAAATGGCTTTTCAAAAGACCTTTTAGCCTCACCAGGCATGGAATTAGAACGAGCCATGATTGCTCTTCAACAAGGAATATTTGATTACGTTTTCACACCCGATGTTTATGAAGATTATCCGCAACACATCAATGGTTGGTTGTATGAATCCTGTTATTCATTCCCCGGATATATCAATCCGCCTGTAAACTCAGCAGTAAGCAATTCCGTACTCATCCTAGCCAGTTTTGAAGACCCCGATGGGATGAACCCGTACTACGATATCAACGGAGATGGAACTAATCACGCGCTACGACCTACCGGACTCTATTTAGCTCCCGGAAGTACTGTTACGGTAACGGTACCCGCGAATATGGTGGGACAAGACTACTACATCCGAGTGGGCTCTCATGAATGGGATTTGACCGATAGACCCTTTTTCAGACGCTTTGATAGGATATCCAAGAAATTCCCAATCACGGAAACAACACTACAAATTTTTAATCCGTTTGGCGGAGCAATATCCATTCTTGTTCCCTATGGTGCTAATGCCGGAATTGCAGAAGTCATTGTCACCAATAGTGTGGAAGCGCCGTTCTTTTCGTTGAAGTCTTTTTATGAAACACCCGACTTTAATGCAGAACTAAATAAACCCGGACCATGGGCTGTTTTTGAAACCGAGAATGTGATGTTTACCATTCCGAAGCATTCGATTGTACCTGGACAACACAATCTCATGCAAGCCATGCTCGATTGGGAAACGGCCGTAAGAGGCGTCAACTCCATTTTGGCCCGACAGATTATTCCCGACAAACACAATATGTATATGATTGCCGATGTGGATATCAGAGTAGGTGTTTATTCAATCGGTTACCCGATGTCGAACACACCGCTGAACTATACTGATGTTCCCGGTTCCGTTTACTTTATTAATGGTCCCGGCCCAGATGATGAAACCAACTTTCATGAAACCGGGCACGCCTTGGCAATCTCCAAATTTGCGGGTGAAGAAGAGGCTTTAGTCAACTTCCCTTACATCATGGCAATGAACAATGGACTGGGTGTTGATCTCAATGAAGCCGTGAATTATAGCTTCGTTCCCAACACATTTGACATCGATAGAACCGCCACCCACCGAATGATATCGAATACATTTGGTGCTGCGAGAAATATTTCAAATACGACAACAGACGAAGTGCGGTACCAGCACCGAGGTTATGGTCACTATTTCGAGATTGTCAATATGCTAGGATGGTGTCCACTACGAAATTTTTGGAAACAGGAATCAATTGACTTTGATAACGGCATCAACCAAGGCATCAATGACCAAAATAATGACAGCAGAATTCTCAGAATGTCTGTTGCCGCACAAGTAGATTTACGACCCTTATTCCATGTTTTTGGAATTATTCCCCAAGATGCTGTAGCACTTCAAAACAATTTGACTCAGTTGGGCATTCAACCTTCTCTTACCATCTACACTAGACTGCAGGATTATTTTGACCTGATTCCTGCAGACAACGCTGCATTTGTAACGTACGGTTTGTCAATATACCCCGAAATGTATACAGAAGGACCAACAGCAGATCCTGATTATGGGTCGGGATGGTTTTACTTGAAATCACTAACATACACTACAAGTGAGGCGCAAAGTCGTGCTGCTATCTTACAAAACATTATAAATCTCTATTTTCCGAATGGCCAACCTACCGCTACTGGTAATCCAGACGTATGCTGCTTGTTGGACAACATGCTTATAAACATCGTTGATGATGAAGTAATGGTCACAGGAGGCGTACAACCCTATGAAATTTCAACTGACACAACAGGAGATGTTATAACGGTAACTGTTGTGGATTACGATGGATGTGAAGCTACCAATCAATTCACATTAAGTACTACGACTGTGGAAGAACCACTGGGAATCAGAATTTTCCCTAATCCTGCATCGACAGAATTTAATGTACATCTAACAGAGAGTACAAATCAAATCGAGCGTTTACGCATCGTTTCGATTCAGGGTCATGTGCTACTCGAATCTCAAAATGCTGATCGTATCACTATCTCAACATTAAGTGAAGGACTGTATATAATACAGATAGAATTGGCTGATGGAGTCCGAATAAACAAAAGAGTAGTGATTATGAGATAAAGCAAAACATTATCGGGTAGAGAAAGGAGAATAGAAAATAGAGAATAGAAAATAGAGAATAGAGAATAGAGAATAGAAAATAGAGAATAGAATATAAAGAATAGAAAATAGAATATAGAGAATAGAAAAATAGATTTTTAAAATTTATTTAATTTGTCTTACCTGGCTGTCGGCAGACAGGTCTGTGTTACAAAAAAGAATGCAGAAAGCAGTAGCAAAACGCAGATGTCTAAGAAAGCAACCGAGAACCGACAACTAACAAACGATAACAATTTAACCACTAAGACACTAAGAAGGCGCGAAGGTCGCTAGGGTTAGTGTTTAGTAATCAGTGTTCACTAGCAGAACGCAGACGTCTTAGATACAAACCGACAACCGACAACTGACAACCGACAACCAAAACCATTCTAATGTACTATTTTTTTATAAATTTTGTTTTACATACATTTTCATTACTATAAACTTCTATAAGGTATACCCCTGTAGGTAAATTTTCAACATCAATTGAATTGAATTTGTTTGTTAGGAATGCTACTGTTTTACCTGAATTGTCAGTAATTATTATTTTAGTAATAGCGTTATTATTCGTGAGTTGAATATTTAATTTTGATGAAGTTGGATTTGGATAAATAATTAATTGTTCATTGGCATAATCATCAATTTTTAATGTGTAATAGGTTTCATCGGCACCACAATCAATAATCCCATTAGTTCTATTTTGTCCATCTAAATCTACTTCAGTAGGGCTTGCATTGTAAGTTGGATTCCCCGCATTTATTGCTGGAGAAGTTTCTGCTAAGTGAAAATCATGATTCAGTGCATTCAAAAATAGGGGATCAGCAAATATAGAATTAAAGTCGTTATTTGTCCCTAGTTTATATTGCTCGAACGAGGAATAACCAATTCCGTTGAAGGTAAAACTTGGAAATGGGTTAGGAGTGTGAAAAACATTATGATTAAAAACATTTCCTGTACCATTATTGGGCAAATAATTAAATACTACATTATTACTATTATCCGAAAAGAAAATATTATTATTAACTGTTAAATTATTGTTGAACGCTACATTCATTTCACCAGCCCAATTATTGCTCGTATCATTTTTATAGCACGTATTACCGATAACACTGCAATTTGTTACTGCATGTTGTGCACTAGCACCTCCTATCCAAAGACCAGTTACTGAATTGTTATAACTGACATTATTTCTAATTGTAATATTGTTGGCTGTACCTGGATTTTCTGAACCGACACTTATGCCTACTGATCCATTGAAACTGTAATTGTTTTCAACAATAATGTCTTTGCCACCATCAACATATAAGGCACCAGTAGTAACTGTTGGATGCATGCAATTATCAAGTATGTTATTTTTTATCACTCCATTCCTCGCTTGATTTACAAGTGGATTTGGACAAACTGTGGTATTGTTTCCAGCCGCATCTATTCCAATATTAGTTAGATTGTGTAAATAGTTGTTATTAATAATAAATCCATCTACGTTTCCAACAACAGTCATTCCTTCACTAAAACCGGTCCTACAATTATAGACCTCATTATTGCTAAAAGTTAAATTTGAAATGGATTGTGTTTCAGAACTTCCATACGCAATTAAAGGACTCGCTCCTTTGTTTAAAGGGCTTTCGTTTGGGTCATTTGAAAAGTGAATATTGGTAAACTTACAATTCTGTACTGTGATGTTTTGGCAATTTTTATTAATTATAATTCCTTTAACTTGGTTATTGATTATATTTTGAAATATAAATCCATCAATAGTTATATTACTAACATCTCTTAGCATCCATATTGAAGTTCCAACACCAGCAGTTATTCCACCTCCTTCTATATATACTGTTTCATTAGTATAATTTTTAAAAACTATTGGGTTTGTTGAGGAACCCGAATTTGTAATAGCTATTATATTTTCTACATAAGTTCCTTCCCTTACGAAAACGGTACTACCTGCAGTTGCACTATTTACAGCTCTTTGGATTGTTTTAAATGGTTGTGTTATAGTGCCAGGATTAGTATTGTTGCCATTGGTAAAACTTACATAGTAGTTTTGAGAAAAACACAAGTAACAACATAATGACAGGAATAGAGAAAATTGTATGTTAGTTTTCATTTGAAATAAATAAAATTAGTAAAGGCACTTCAAGAACAAAGTTAATGAATTCATTAGTATTGCGTTACAAGAAAAACAACCATTTTTATAAATTACAAAAGCTTGATAAATAGGTAAAACCAACTAGTATTTTATAGCTTCATAAGAAAAGTAATTTATAGATCGACAATTAAAAAATCACAAGCACCACATCTAACAATTTTTTATTGAAGAGTGTGCTTGGATTTTGATTTTTTTATTATTCTTTAATGAATTTAGTTTTAAATTTTTTGTTTTCTGAAAAAGCTTCTAACAGATATAGGCCTTTTGCTAAACACTCAACATTTATTTGAGAAGTATCATTAGTTTGCTCCATGATCTTTTTCCCTGTTAGGTCAGTTATAATTATTTTATCGATCAGTTGGCTATTTTGAAGTTGAAGATGTACTATTGAATTTGTTGGGTTTGGATATACTACTATAGTATTTTCTTTTTCAAAACTATCATTACTTAACGCATTACAATTTACTTGAAACACGACTGTATTTGAAGTAATAGGTTCAGAGTTTACTAATAAATAAATCGGTGTATTTGAAGCTGGGATTGTAGCGGCAAGGATACCCGTAGTATTTCTTCTTTCTAAACAAGTCCATCCAGAAGCGTTACAACCTAAACTAACTGGTTTCCACATGTATTGCATAAAACCGCCACTTGCAGCTGTAATCTGAATTTGGTAAGCTGTTGATGAAGCGGGAAGCAGGTATATTTGTTCTTTACCACCTTGAGCCGTACTTCCATTACAGGTACTCACATTTACATCATAGTCTGGATCACCATAGCCAATGATTGGACCAAGTGTTGTTGAGGTACCACATGTTAAAGGCAAAATGTCATTGCAAACAACTCTAGCACATTTGACTCTAAAAATATGCGTTAACGAAGTAGTTGGCTCTGCATTTACTAAAATGTAGTAGGTGATTCCTGCTTGAAAGTTAACCGCTCCTATTGAACCTATGGTATTAGTTCTATCGATACAATTCCAACCCGTGCTATTGCAACCTAAACTGGCTTGTTTCCACATGTATTGAGCAAAGCCACCCGATACAGATGTAGTTTCAAATTCATAGGTTCCGTCTAGTGCTGGAGTAAATGAATATATTTGTTCTTTGCCGCCTTGAGCCGAACTTCCATTACAAGTACTCATATTTACATCGTAGTCTGGATCACCATAACCAATGATTGGACCGAGTGTTGTTAAAGTTCCGCATGTTAACGGCAAAATATCATTACATACTACTTTAGCACATTTGACTCTAAAAATATGCGTTAACGAAGTGGTTGGCTCTGCATTTACCAAAATATAATAAGTAGTTCCTGCTAAAAAGTTAACGGCTCCTATTGAACCTGTGGAATTGGTTCTGTCTATACAATTCCAACCCGTGTTATCACAGCCCAAACTAGCTTGTTTCCACATGTATTGAGCAAAACCACCAGATACTGATGTGGTTTCAAATTCATAGGTTCCATCTTGTGTTGGAATGAATGAATAGATTTGTTCTTTGCCACCTTGAGCCGAACTTCCATTACAGGTACTCACATTTACATCGTAGTCTGGATTACCATAGCCAATGATTGGACCCAATGTTGTCAAAGTTCCGCATAGTAATGGTAAAATGCTATTACAAACATTTGTAGCGCATTTTATTCTAAAAACATGGTTGATAGAACCTGTATTAGTTTCCGAATTTACTAATATATAATAGGGAGTACCCGCTTGAAAATTGACAGCACCTATTGAGCCGGTAGCGTTTATTCTATCAATACAATTCCAGCCCGTATTATTACAACCTAAAGCAGCAACTTTCCACATATACTGAACAAATCCACCCGTTGCCGTTGTAACTTCGAATTCATAAGTGCCATCTTGAGTAGGAGTAAAGGAATACATTTTTTCTTTCCCGCCAATTGCAGAGCTACCATTACAGGTGCTTATATTTACAGGATAATTTGGATCACCATCACCTACAGTAGGATTAAAAGTAACAGTGTTGCCACAAGTGATCGTTGTAATGCTTGTGCAAGGGTCTTGAGCGAAAATCGTTGCGCTATAAAAAAGTGGCACAATTAAAATTGAGTAAAGTTTTTTCATTTTTTTTTGTTTTAATTTTTAGTATTTGATTGATTGTTTTAATCAGCAATAGCTCATTGAGACAATAAACTCTTATCGTTACTGTTTTTTTGTCGTACAATTTTACCTCATTAACGAATAGTAATTATCCATAGAAAAGAGGATTTATTATTCCTAGATATAATGATGTAAACCATCCTTACATTTCTGAGAATATGTACTTTTGGATAGGATTAAAGAAGTAAGAATGTATAAAAATCGGCTAACTTTATTGTTTTATCTTATTTAGATTAAAGAGAAGCATAACTTCAATTATAAGTAAAACACATATAAATCCTCATTTCTGATGATATTTATAAATTGACTTTCCATTAGTTTTATCAAAAACTAATAGTATGCAGAAAGATCAGTTAGTATTTATTAGTCATTCCAAGAATGATGATAAAATTGCCTTCGCCTTGTGTGATTATTTAGAGAGCAACGGTTTACAATGCTGGATTGCTCCTAGAGATAATTTTGCAGGGAAAGTGTATGGAGCATCGATAATAGAAGGAATTAACCTTTCAAAAATCATGATTGTAATTTTAAGCAAATCCTCCAACAATTCGAATCCTGTAGAAAGTGAAGTTGAAAGAGCTTATGATAAAAAAATAAATTTAATGACTTTTAAAATTGACAAAACAGTAATTTCAACATCATTAGAGTTTTTTTTAAGTTCAAAGCAATGGCTTGATGCTTCAAATGGCAATCCAAAGAATTATTTTCCAGAAGTGCTACGAACATGTGCTGGTTTATTGAATGACAACGGAGTAAACTTGATCACAACAGCTCCTGAGACACAAAACAAGGTTGAAACTTTTGTAAAAAGCAATACAATTGCAGTACTGGTTTCTGCTATTTTAGGAGTAGGGTTTTTAGTGTATTCTTTTGTTTGGCAAAGAAAAGAAGTTCCTATTAGTATCAATAAACCAGCGAAAGATACCATTATAAATCCTATAGAAACCGGTAAAGAACATGTTGAAGAAATAGTTAATTCTTCTGTTAAAGTCAATCCACAAACCACAAAAAAAAATCAAAATGATCTAGTTGTTACATCTCCAATTAAAGGTGAGGAAGGTGCTGAGATTAAAAATAAAGATGTATCAACTAAAACAATAGCAGTAAACGAATTTATTAATGTGAGATTTAACAATCCTAAGAATAATGATTTTATTATTTTTCATGAAAGCAATAATGGGTACTACAGCTTTAATGGTAGTGCTTCTAAAATCTCATTCTCTGGTGTAGCCAAGTTTGATAACAAATCGTGTTTTAAAATAATTACGAACGAGGTTATTAAAGGAAGTTTTTATCTAAATGGAAATCAGCTTACAGGTGATCTTGTATTATTGAAAGAAAATTTTTCTCCCAATGATTTTTTACTTTTTAAGAATTGAATTTATTTGTTGATAATAAGTGTACTTTGTGGCCGATAGTTTTCACTTATTTTTTGAATTTCTTTAAGTCGCTCTTTCGCCATTGCTTTTTCATCTTCTGAGTAAATTTTCTTTAATTCCCAGTCTTGTTTTTGTTTTTCGGTTATATTCTTCTCAATTTTCTCAATTATTAATGTTGCTGCGTCATAGCATCTTTTTGAAGAAGGGCTTATATCTCCAATTATTTTAATTATTTCAGTATAATAGAAATCAGCATTTGTTCCACCTTTGAGAGCCAATGCAGCATAGTTGTTCATTAGCAAAATTTGTTTTTCACATTTATCATCAATATAGGTTTGATATACTCTTTCTGCAGAGTCATAGGCTTCAGCATAACAAGGAGAATTAGTGGGTACCGAAAAATTTAATGAGATTGATTTTACATAGTTTTTTAAAGCTAATGCTTGTTGCGCCTCCTTTATAACATCTTTACAATGAACCTGATAATATTCATCAATTTTCTTTTTTGTGTTTAAAAAGAAATCTCTATAATCTTCATCTGAGGCTCTTATGTTACTTAAGGCATTTGAACGCGCTTCTTCTTTTGTGAAACCAGAACCCATAATCTTCTTTGAAAAAGTGGCAAAAGTTGCCGCACCAAGAGGTTCTTCTTTATCAATATTTGTTCTTTTTATAGTAATAAACAGTTCGCATACCGCTAAATATGTTTTAGTTGTCCCAGCATTATCTTCATCCATTGAAATCACATCCAATATCGGACTTACTAAAAAGTTACTGTATCCTGTTTCAGTAATGCCAGCCTGGTTGACTAACTGCGATGTTCTTTGGTATAATCGATTTATTTCATTTTCGGTTAAATTATTTTTGTTGTCCTCCACAATTTGATACTGATCAATATATAACTTGATCGCATTGTACTCATCGTTCTTTTGGCCAAATAATGAATAAACCGAACAAATGACAAGAATAAAAAGGGTTTTTTTCATGACTATATCTTATAAAATAGTAATTAATATTTTGTTGTTGGTGCCGATTATCTTTTTGAATTTTACATTAATGGATTCCAAATAGCTTTCAATCTCGTAGAAAAAATCTTTTCCATTATAATTTTTATTTGGATTGCTCGGATTTCGAACTGGAATTTTGGCATCAGAAAAAATAAGTAGTATATCCGTATCGCCTTGAAAGTTAACTGATTCGTTTACAGTGTGAGACCTGAACCATTCATCTAAAAGTTGCGATAATCGTTTTCCGCCAATTTTTGTTTCAAAATTGATAGTAGAATCTTGAGTAGCATTGAACTCTACATAAATAGACTGACCGTTTTCTAAGATATCGTCGAAGCTGGCTTGCATTTGATTTAAAAATTCTTCTGCTTTATTTTCTATAGCCATCATTGTTAATTGGCCTATATCATCGGTTTGAAACATTGGACCAGAAATAGGCACAGATGCTAATATATTTCCAGTACCTACTTGATAACACTCTAATAGTAAAGTAACGCTTTTAGCATTTCTTCCTTGATGATTAACAATTTCCATTTTAATTTCAACATAAATGTCTGCATTAGATTTTTGTAACACCATTGATTTGTAATCAGTAGCATTATTTACAGACTTATTAAGAGTTGCATTTTGCATCACCTCTTTTTGAACTTGGTTGTAAGAAATTATTTTTCCGCCTCTGTTTTTTAATGCCTCATTTACTTTAGCAATTGCAATTTGGATGGTCATACTGCTGTCATAAAATTTCTTCATGTCTTCGCCTTCGGCTACTTTGGGTATGACCATTATTTTGGGTTGAACCTTAGTTGCTGTTTTAGTAGTTGTATTTTCTTGTGCATTTGCAATAAGTGTAAATGCGAACAAAATGTGGATAAAAATGATTTTTTTCATGGTTTTAGTTTTAAATTCCAAATTTTCTAATTACTTTTTTTTGTTCTAGATACCTCCTTAAGGCATCATAGTTGATGGTGAAATTATTTATAGTTTCAATGCCTTTAACTCCGTCTTCTTTTTTTGTTTTTTTGGTTTCGCTTTTAAGAGTTGAGTTCGATAAAAACGATACATAACCTTCATTTAAAATTTCAAGTATTACAGGATGATTTTTAAATTCAGCCTCATTGGTAATAAGTGGTGACTTATATTTGCTACCTGGAATTCCTCGAAACAATAGCGCAAAAAATGCATTTCTAGCCGCATCTTGAATACTTTCAAATTTCTTTTTTCCGATTCCAATTGCAGAAACGGTTACTGTTCCTTCAATATCTGAATTTAGGAATTCAACATTTGCTTTATAGTCTTTTAAGCTATTTTCTTGAGCATTACTGTAGTTGAAAAAGCAGAAAATGATTAAAATGTATGTATATATATTCATAACAAATAGATTATTGCGGTTTAATACTTAGTTTACTTCCATTACTCATCTTTTCCTCAATAACTTCTCCACCTTCTGTAATTTTGCAAACGGTAATATCTCCTTGTTTTTCTTTAATTACTAATGTTGCAATTTTTCTTATACGATTGTAAGATTCATTGTTATCTCCATCCATAATTTCAGTTTCTTCTAAACTTAGTTTTGAACCTACGGTTAATGAATTATCTATACCCGTTATTAAAATTGTTTTTGGTTTTCCATTTTTGCGTTCTTCAATTTTTACAATCTTAATTAAAGAAGGATAAATTTCATTCAACCACGACAGAATCTTTTTTTTGCAATCTTCCATGGCACTTACGATTGCTGACTCTTCAGTAGAACCAGTACCTAAAATTATTAGACCTATTTTATCTTTAGATTTATTAAACGATTTATGGCTAATAATTTTACCCGTTTCTACATCTATAATTTGTAGCGAGAAACTGATATTTGCTTTAAACGTTGCCGTATTATCATTAATAAGCCCATCTAATAAACCACTAGAACCATTATTTCTTCCGACTTCAAGAGATGTTAGTGTTCCAATTATTAATTGATTAGCTCCAATTTTTTTACCTTGTTCTACGAGTTTTTTTGAGGCTATTGATCTTTCATTAATTTGGATATCAAGTTCTTTATTTAGCAATAAATCTTTAGAACGATCTATAGGTTCAATATTAGTTTTTAAACTTAAGACCTCTAAAACAATTTCTTGTAGTTGAGCCGCTCTTGCCGAATTACTAGAAATTGAGCTTTGAAAGGGCATCACAGCTACAGAAACTTTTGAGTCTTGTGCACTCATTTTAAATAAAACGAGTAGAAATAGTAATGTAATTTTTTTCATAATGTATAAGGGTTTAAACTGATTTTTATTGAAAGATTTTGTTATATCCGTACTTTATCAACTAAATTCCAATAGTGTTCTCCTAATGCCGTTAGCTTGCATGATTTATTTTCAATTGCTGCATAGTACATGTGTTCAGCACCAACAGGGATTACTAAATTGACTCTATTGTATTTTTGTAAAATGGCAAACTTTTCACAATTGTCTTTATTTGCTTTTGGGCTTGTTGGTTCATACGATTCATCTAAATTTAATTCATCTTTACTAGGGAATAAATTAGGTAACTCCTTAAGATCTGAGAGGGAAATAGATTCTTGTGTTTTTCTGAGTGTAATAAAGGTTTGTACGTTGGTTTTGAAGATAGGCCTTTGTCCCCATTCACCCAACGATTTGTCGATGTGTGCGTAAATGCCACCTGGGCTAACTTCACCTAAAAGATTAGCAGCACTGCCATTTAATGCATCAACTAATAAACTAGTAAACACTCCATAGCCATTAATTTCTGTAGCATACTGCTCGGCAGATGAGGCTGTAAGAATTGTTAAACCTTCTGAAAGTAATGCATTGTTGCCCGTTGCTGATGATGTGCCAACGTAACCACTATGACAACAATCTAATAATATTACTTTATTACGGGATTTAGATTTGTTGGCTATATCTAATAGTTCGGACATTGGAAACCCTTGATCTCCTGTTTCACATTCTGACGTTATTAAATATCCTCCTGTATTTTCAACATGGCCATGTCCGGAAAAATATAAAAGAGCTATTTCAGAATCATCTTTAAATAATTCTATTATTAATTCTTTAAGTTCTTTTCTTTTTATAAGCGTTGAATTATTTGAGGCAACACAAAGTTTAACACCAAAGTTTTTTGTGCCGTCAGAATTTCTTTCAAATACTGCATTTACTCTATGTGCATCATTAACACATCCAAAAAGAGGATTACCATATTCATAGTAATCAATTCCAATAATTAATGCTTTTTTCATAAATATTTGTTTTTACCTTCTTCACTTCCAAACAACCACTCTAACAATCTATTACTTCCGATTATAATTATTTAAATTAATTAAGGCTTCTGTCCTCGTTGCCAAGAACTCATTTCAATGCCCTTGTTTTGGCCTTCATTAACCCATAATACTTCTCTTTTATTAAGATTACCAGGAACATAATCTTTACCAACTTTGGGGTAAACCGATAAAAATTCTTGTCCAATAAAACTTGATGTCTCATAATCTGTAATCGGCAGAATTGCGCATTGTGATGTATGTCCATCCATAAAGCCTAATTCCCAAGGCATCCATTTAGAAGTAGAGGCATTATCTGATGTGGCATAAATAAGTGATTTTGATTGCTTCATTCTTTTTCTAAGTCGTTCAACTGTATTTTTATCTACATTATTTCTTTGAAGATGAGCATCTACTATCCAGTCTACATAAACAGAATAGCCCTGATTTGTTAATTCTAAAAAAAGACCTTTTATGTACTCCTTGTCTTTATAACTGTGTGATAGAAAAATATCAAACGATGTTTTATTTATGCTTTCATTAGCTATTGTACTAAATGTTTTAGTTCCCCTTTGAGCAGATTCTGATAGATTTCTCAAATAACTTTTTGTGTAATATTTCATGGTTGATATTGTATTGTCTATGTTGTATTTACAATACAAATATCTCATGTAATTTTCTAACAGCTAACACTATAACTATTGATATTCATATCCTCAAAACTGAGGATAAAAAAACCGTCTTGCTACAGAACAAGACGGTTTTTAAATAAGAAAAAATGATTTTTTAATCATATCCATTTTCAATGGCAAATTTTATTAAACCTTTGGTTCCTTTTGTACCTGTTTTTTCAATTAAATTTCTTCGATGCGTTTCAACCGTACTATGAGCAATAAAAAGTGTGTCCGAAATAATTGGAGTAGTATGACCATTGGCAATTAATTTCAAGATTTCTATTTCTTTTTTAGTCAGTTTAATTTCTCCTGTAACATTATTATTTCTCATACTAGAAAAAAGCGTTTTAGAGACTTCTTCACCGAAGTAATCCATACCATTGTATATTGATTTTATGGCTGTTACAAGTTCTTCTTTCCCTTTGTTTTTTAGGATATAGCCATGAGCCCCAGCTTCCAGAATTTTGCGTATGAATCCTATTTCATTGTACATGGTCAATATTAAAATCTTTATTTCTGGATAGGTTTCTTTGATTATTCTAGCCGTTTCAACTCCATCCATTTCGGGCATTTCGATGTCTAAAACGACTGCATCAACTGGATTGGATTTCAATAATTCAATTACTTGAATGCCATTGAGTGCTTTTCCTACTATTTCAATATCATTATTATTGTTAATGATAGACGTAAGACCGTCTAAAACAATTTCGTGATCATCAGCAATTATTATCTTTATCATCTTATACTTCTTTTAATGGAATATCTATTGTTACGGTGGTTCCTTTACCAATGATGGAGTCTATATTCAATTCTCCATCCAGTGCGTTTACCCTTGAATCTATATTTTTTAAACCTATCCCTTTCACTTCTTTTGTGATGTCAAAACCAATACCATTGTCTTCTACAATAACATTTAGACCGTTTTTCCCTTTTAACAGTTGAATGGAAATTTCTGTTGCATTGGAATATTTCAGGGTGTTGTTAATGAGCTCTTGAATGATTCTATACACTGCTATTTCAACTTCGCTATCCAGTCGATTAATTAAACCATGAGTGACAAATTCCACTTCAATACGTTTGCTTTGTTCCAGAGTTTCTTTTAAATCTTCTAAAGCAGCAACTAATCCGAATTTACTGAGAACTCCAGAAATCATGTCATGAGAAATTTTCCTTACTTCTTCACAAGCATCATCCAATAATTCATTAGCCTTTTCGTATTGCTTTAAGTTGGAAACTTTTAATGCATCTAAATTGTCTTCAACCGATTTAAAATGAATTTTAACCATAGATAAAATACTTCCTAATCTGTCGTGTAAATCCCTAGCGATTCTTTTTCGTTCTCCTTCCTGGCCTTCAATCATCGCATTAATTGATTTTAACTCTTGTTTTTTTAATAACTCTTCTACTTTTTGCCTTTCGATTTCAATATCTTTTTGCGCCAAAAAATGTTTTTGTTTTAATTTGTTACCCTTAAATAGAGCAAAAAATAATAGGGTTACAAGTAAAAGCCCTCCAATCAAACTGTATATAAAGTAACTTTTTTTCTTACTTTCAGCTTCCAGTTTTTCAACTTTTATTAAGGCTATTTTTTTATCTTTTTCTGCAATTTCTTTGTCTTTTTTTTGTTGTTCATAATTTTCTTTTAGAACAACTGCTTTTTTATAGTCAAATTCGATACTGTCTCGGAGTTCATTATGCATAGTACCATACTTGTAAGCAAGGTCGAATTGTTTTAGTTCGGAATAACATTTGGAGACATTATCTAAAACTCCTAATAGATCAATTTTTTTCTTGGATTCTTTTGAACTTTCTATGGCTTTGAGATAGAAATTTAATGCTTTATTGAACTCTTTTTTTACGAAATAGATGTGTCCAATATTGCAATAACTATCTAACCATTTGTCATTATCTACATTTTGACTTTGAATTTCGATACTTTTCAGGTAATTATTTAGTGCCAAATCCAGTTGCCCTTTTTTGTAATACATGGCACCCATGTTATTGTAATAAGCAGCATCTTTTTCTTCAATTTTTAATTCTTTTTTTAATTCAATCGATTTATTGTAATATTTTAAAGAGGTTTCATAATTTTTTGACTCAAAATAGGCTGCACCCAAATTGTTATAAATTTTAGCCAATTCGTAATTGTCATTTAGATTTTTAAAAATTGTTTCACTTTTTGAAAGATAATGTATCCCTTTTTGATAGTTGTGCATCGCTATAGATAGGATGCCGAGATTTAAATAATTGAAACCAATATTCTTAGTGTCGTTTAGTTCTTCCCTTATTGTAAGGCTTTTAAGAAGATAATTCATCGACAAATGGTATTCGCCTTGGTTTTGATATATTAGTCCAATGTTATTAGCGATTAATGCTACATTTTTTTTGTTATTTAAAGTTTCGAAATTTGATAACGCATTTAATCCATATTGCAGTGCTTTTTTTAAATCTTTCTTTTCCCTGTAAATTTCTGATAATTGATTTTGAGCTCTTCCAATCCCATAAACATTTTTTATCTTGTTTTCTAAATGATAGAACTTCAATGTATAGTTTTTCTGCTTTGTTGTATTCTTTTTGATAAATTGCAATGGTACCTAGCCGGTTAAGGCTTGTGGTTTTGCCTTTTTCATAAACTAAAGAGTCGCTCAATTTGTAGGCATGGTTTGCGTATTTTATTGCAGTTTGTGCCTCTGTTTTTTTTAGTTCCCAAGCCAGTTCATTAAGTGTATTAACTTTTATTGTATCATTATTTTGAAATTTTAAAACCTTCTGTAAACTATCAACGACGCTATTGTTTTGTCCTTGTAAAGTAAACAAAGACAAAAAATAAATAATGATAAACATTTTTGTTTTCTTTTTATTTTTTGTTAAAATTGTGTTGATTAACATAAATAAGGCTTAATTATCTGATAAAGATAGTAAAGCCTTATTAGTTTTTACAATAATTCATACTAGAATTATTGTTAGAAATTTTACTTTCCAAAAGGCTTGATTACTTCACCTGCACCTTCTGTTGAGGTAGTAGGTTTTGGATCTTCTTTCTTTTCGTCAGTGCCACTTTCATTTTTAGTGTCACCTTCAGTTGTTGTAGAATCGGTTTTGGTTTCTTCGATTTTTTTTTCTTCTTCTTCGTTCATTGTTTTAGAGTTTAAAAGTTATAGTACAAATATCTGAAACCTTTATTGTTAGTATTTCAGCATAAAAGAGTGTTTTTTTTATCCTCATAAGTGAGGATGGTAATGCTATTTTTATACATTACTATTGTACTATATTTTTCAGAAAATTTCTAGGTAAGTAAATACTAAAAACGAATGGCAAAGCTTCAAAAATGTCAAAAGGAAAAGTTACTTATTCTTTTCATAATAAATTTTTCTTCCTGCTCTTTGTGATTGTTGTACGGTTTTTCATTTTCTAAAATAGTATATCTGATTTTAAATTCACAAAAAGTTCTATTGCATTATATGAGTTGATGATGAAAGAGCAATTTAAAAACAGCGGTCTAAATCAAAATAGTACTATTGAAACAGCAAAGAGTAATCTGAAGGATATCGAATTAGGGATTCAAAAACTCCAAGATCTGTTCGTTGATGGTGATATTGAGAAAGACCATTTTCAGCAAACATCCGAAAGATACGCTAAGACTTGACAAGATTTACTTCGAACTTTAGAATCTCAAAATTCAGTTTCAAATGAATATCAGAAATGTCTGAAATCGGGCATTCACATGTTGTATGATATCAAAAATCATTACTTGAATTCTCAAATTGCAGAAAATCAAAAATTGATTAGTTCGATATTCCCTGAAAACTTTTACTTCGACGGAGAGAAATGTCGAACTACAAGAATCAATGATGTATTAAGATGTATCTTGCAGATTGATAACGACTTAAATGATAAAAAAAGTGGACAATTCTCTAAAAAACTAGAATTGTCCACTCTGGTGGAGTCGCCGAGAATCGAACTCGGGTCCAAACAAGCAATCAAAGAGCTTTCTACACGCTTATTTTCTGATTGGGTTTTCGTCAGCTTGCTAGGCCAGAAACAGCCACAAGATGCTTATCTTCTAAAGTTTTCGTAACAGCTCCGAAGCTTTACTGTTCTTAGGTTCGTATTTACGATTCACCTGTATCGACCGCCACAAACCAAAGCTTTCGAGGTGAATCCTGCTTTCCTACCTGGTAGGAGCGTGGCCAATCTTACTATAATTCAGATTATGCAGCAAGAGCGTAGTTTCCTTCGCCGTTTATGTTTTTTGAAAATTGATATTTACGAGCCAAAATTCAATGCTCGACGTGCTTACTGTTCAATTCCACTTGCTGTCAAAACCAGTCGACCCCGTGTTCAGTGTTCAGTGTTCAGTGTTCAGTGTTCAGTGTTCAGTGTTCAGTGTTCAGTGTTCAGTGTTCAGTGTTCAGTGTTCAGTGTTCAGTGTTCAGTGTTCAGTGTTCAGTGTTCAGTGTTCAGTGTTCAGTGTTCACAAATACTGAGCCACAAAGATAAGGCTGATATTGCCTAAATGCAAATTGCAAATGATAAATTAATTTTAAAAGAATGCAGAATGCAGGAGCAGAATGCAGAAGTCTATACAAACAAAATTCACCTTAGCAAGACAATACCAAATTGAAACCTTAAAAAAAACTAGTGGGCAGAATATTAAATTGGATGAGATGCTTCCTTAGTCAGCATGACAAACGGAAAATAGTGAAATTGCCTTTAAAAAGTACTCAGCCTATACTTAAATGTACTTATATGCCTTACATGGTTTTAAAAAATCCAAAAAACAAAAAGAAATCCCAAATATAAAGAGTAGTAAAAGTCTATTTTCTATGTTCTTTTCTCTATTTTCTGACTAAAATAATTGGATGAGATGCTCCCTTTCCAGAAAAGTCGGGACAAGCTGTCAGCATTACAAACGTCAAGTAGTATAATTGTCTGAGAGTAGAACTCTGCCTTCTGCTACTGCCTTCTGCGTTCTACTGATCACTGATTACTTATTCTTCCTCTTCGCCGCGCGTTTCTTCTCCACACCACGATTCGTCGGCTTCGTCTTTCTAGGTTTTACTTTTCCGGGTCCGCCGAGGTTGACTTGTTTGTTTTTCGCCGATTTTTCGTGGAATGCCGCTCCGCCTTCTCGTTTCGGGCGTTTCAGTAGGAACTTCATCTTTTTTCGTTCTTTTTCGAACTCTAAAAGACGGGTGGCTACTTCAACATCTGCGGGGAAGTCTAAAAATTCGAGCTCTTTCTCCATCAGGATTTCGGCTTGAATTTGTATTTCTTCTTCGTGCGGACTCACAAAACTGATCGCGATACCCGATTTATCGGCACGACCTGTACGTCCAATACGGTGGATGTATTGTTCTTCTACTTCGGGAAATTCGATGTTGATGACGTGCGTCACATCTGAAATGTCCAATCCACGTGCCATAACATCGGTCGTAATGATTCCTCTGATTTCGCCTCTTTGGAACGAAGCCATAGTATTCAGACGGTAATTCTGCGATTTATTGGAGTGGATCAATCCGAATTGCTCTGGAAAATCTTCTTCAATATTGTTGGCCACTAAATCGGCTATTTTTTTATTGTTGACGAACATCAAAATACGACTCATGCTTTCGTCGCTGTGCAATAATCCTTTCAGCAAATTAATTTTGGTTAGAAAATTAGGTGCGCGGTAGGCAATCTGTTTAATTTTCTCCAACGGTGTTCCCGATGCGGCCAAGGTGATTTCTTCGGGAAGATCAAAATAATCGTCCAACATTTCATCTACATCTTCGGTCATTGTGGCCGAAAACAAGATACTTTGGTGTTTGTTTTTCAACATCGCCAGTATCGAAGTCACCTGAAATCGGAATCCTAAGTTTAAGATTTCATCAAATTCATCGATGACTAACTTCTGAGTCGAATCGAAACGTATGACGTTGTCTAGTGCTAAATCCATGGTTCGACCCGGAGTTCCCACTAATATGTCGATGCCTTCGCGAACTGATTTCTTTTGGGTATTGATGTTTACGCCACCGTATACGCCAAGGGTTCGCACCGACATGTATTTGGTCAAACTCTCTACAACCTCTACAATTTGAACCACAAGCTCACGCGTGGGAACAAGGATTACAATGCGCGGTGAATCGGTGTGTATGAATTTCCATTGTTTGAGCAACGGAAGTAAATAGGCAAGTGTTTTTCCGGTTCCAGTTTGTGCAATTCCCATCACATCTCGTCCCGACATGATCGGTGAGAAGGATTTTTCCTGAATGGGCGTTGGTGTGGTTAAACCTAATTCATCAATTGCTTTTTGCAATGATTTAGGTAGGTTGAACTGTTCAAAAGTATTCATTGAGTTATAATTTGGCGCAAAGGTACGGATTTCTTTTTTGTCGTAAATTATGACCTACTTGGGTTGCGAATCTTCCCTCATTCGCCGAAATTTCGTTACCTTGCTGCTTCTTAATTTTATACAATAGCAACATGAATTTTAATCCTTGGCACAATGTAAGTTTTGGTGAAAACGCACCGAAAGTCGTAAACGGAATCATCGAAATTCCAAAGGGAAACCGCGCAAAATATGAATTGGACAAAGATAGTGGCATGCTTAAATTGGATCGCGTATTGTTTTCGTCGGTGTATTATCCTGCTAACTACGGGTTTATTCCGCGCACGTATTGCGACGACAATGACCCGTTGGACATCTTAATCCTATCGCAGATTGATATTGTGCCAATGTGCATTGTTTCTGCCAAAGTGATTGGAGTAATGCGCATGATTGATGGAGGTGAAGCCGATGATAAGATTATCGCTGTCGCGGAAGGCGATACGAGTGTGAACCATATTAATGATATCTCGGAATTGCCGTCGCATTTTATATCGGAATTAAAAAGCTTTTTTGAGGATTATAAAAAGCTGGAGAATAAAGAAGTAGTGGTGGAGCAGTTTCAGAATCGGGAAGTAGCCGAACAAATTCTAATTCAGGCCATCAACGATTATAAAAGTAAATTTGGAGTGTAAATTAGTTGACATTGCTGCATAAAAAAATCCTTCTAATGTGAGTTAGAAGGATTTGTTATTTTGTAGAAAATAGAGAATAGTTTATAATTCACAATTCACAATTCACAATTCACAATTCACAACTTCCCCATATTGCTCGACAAAGTCTCTAAAAATTTTGAAATCGGACCTTTGATCATCATCGCCATCATTGGGTTGAATTCGCCTTCGAAATCTAATTTTACATCGCAACTGTTATCCGAAGTCGATTGGATGTTGGCAATCAACACAAACGGAAGTTTATCGCTCGCAGCGGCGAGAACCACTTTAGAATGAGGCGTTTTTTCCTTCATGCGCAATTTGATTTCGGGCATTCCTTTCAATCCGAAATTAAAGATGTCATCACCCAAAACTTCAAATTTGGCGATGTTATCGGGCATTAATTGCTCGAAATTCTTAACTTCTGAAAGAGCGTTAAAAATATATTCGGCCGATTTAGGTACCGATGTGGTTGGGCTTTCTAAATTCATGTTTTATGTCATTACGAGGAACGAAGTAACCTTGTCTTTTCCTCTACGTTTATATGTTAACCATCCACTCCGATGGATTTTTTCTCCATTCTTGCAGCGTTGCTATTTCTTCTTCTGTAATGTATTGTTTGGCAACGGCTAGATTCAGTAGGCTTTCGTAATTGCTCAGCGTGGTTAATTCAACTTCTGCTGCTTCGAAATTAGCTTTGGCTACATCAAATCCGTACGAGAAAATCGCTACCATTCCTTTTACATTCGCGCCAGCGGCTTTTAGTGCTTCAACGGCCAATAAACTGCTGTTTCCGGTACTGATTAAATCTTCCACCACCACGACATTTTGTCCTTTTTGCAAAAAACCTTCCACCTGATTCTGTCTTCCGTGCTTCTTTGGTTCGGGTCTAACGTACACAAAAGGAAGTCCGAGCTCTTCTGCAACAAGTATGCCAATGCCAATTGCACCGGTTGCAACACCAGCAATTACATCGGGTTTGCCGTATTTGTCTTCAATTTGTTTGGTAAACTCATCTCGAATGTAATTTCTAATCGCTGGAAAAGAGAGTGTTAGTCGGTTATCACAATAAATAGGTGAATTCCAACCCGAAGCCCACTTAAAAGGATTTGATGGATTCAATTTAATTGCATTTATTTGTAAAAGCAATTCGGCTGTTTTTTCGGCTGTGTCTTTATTAAAAATCATAGTGCAAATGTATAAAGTTTTTGTGAACGATAAGCCACTTTTTTTGACAAATGAAATCGCAAAAGAAACCGATTTTCAGTTGTTCTTGCTTGAAACAGTTGATATTGAACAGCTTATAATTAAGATGTTCAACAATAAAATTAAGAAAGCCAACTTATATTATCCTGACGAAAAGGAAATATTAAAAAAAGTGAAGGAAAAAATCCCTGTTTGCAAAGCGGCGGGCGGATTGGTGTATAATAAAAAGGGCGACGTTTTATTCATTTACCGCAATGGAAAGTGGGATTTGCCCAAAGGCGGAAAAGAAAAAGGCGAAGAAATCGAACTGACGGCCATGCGCGAAGTCGAAGAAGAGACAGGCGTTTCGAAACTGAAAATAAAAGAGAAACTACAAAAGACGTATCACGTTTTTAAACGCAACGGCAAATACAAACTAAAAATCACCCATTGGTACGAGATGACGACCACTTTTGAAGGCGTTTTAATTCCGCAAGCCAATGAAGGAATCGAACGAGTGGCTTGGCTCAACCCCGAACAAGTTAAAGAAGCGTTGAATAACTCGTATGAGAATATTAAGTTGTTGTTTGAAAAGGAATAAATTTTGTTAAAAAAAGGATGGGAGAGGGAAGAAGGAAGCGGGAAGGATGCAGAATGCAGATTTCAAAGAAAGCCACCGACAACTGACAACTGAGAACGAACAACTAATCCACCACTCGATACACCGGATAATTCAAATGCGCTTTCTCATAATACGGGGAATTTTTATACACCCAGTCCAGTTGCGCTTCCGGACTATCAGCAAAGGCTTTATCGGCCTTTTTCTTTTGTTCTAATTTAATTTTTAGCTTCGGATTTTCGGCTAAATAATCGCGCGCCAAGTCTTCAAAAACATAACTCGAATAGCCTTCTTTTTGTTGCAAAATCGCATCAAAAAAATTCCAATTGAAATAACTGTCGACCGCTTCGGGTTCTAAGGTTTCTACTAAAAATTTCACGCCTTTTTGTTGCGTGGGGAAGATATAATCGCCTTTGCGCAAGGAAAGGGTTTGTTGAAACGAATTGATCGAAGTTGAATGATGTAAATAATGCCCTTCGTACGGATTTTTAGTAGTCGAATAATCGGCAATGCGGTAGCTTTCTACCACCATAGTCGTGTCGTTTTTCAATTGCTGGTATTCTAATTTATTGGCTTTGAGTAAGTCAATTACAGGCCATTGCCCTTGCGGAATTACATACGCATTCGGAATAATCACTTCTTTCACCGATTTGTAATCGCCTTTAAACGGAATGTATTTGGTAAACGGCAATTTGCGGTCGTAATACAACCGATCTCCGCTCGTTACGTCACTTTTCTTGTACGTTCCTTCGTAACCCATAAACGGAATTTGCGTCACTTTGGTCGTGTCGATTTCCCACTTTACAGTATAAGCACTTTTGGGTTTGAATTGGTTCTCGTTTTCAACACGTTTGGCTTGTATCGTTTTATAATTTTTATCGGTGTAATTCAGCGTGGAAACCATAAATTCATAGGTTGCTTTCACACGACTCGAATAGTTTTTCAACATGTGCGTTTCCACTACAAAGCCAATGGTATTGAACAACGACGTGTAGCCTGTGGCGTACCTCGGACTCTCGAAAAACTGATTGAAGCCTTTTTCTGGTGTGCCATTCCAAACGTTGACATACGGAGTCGATTCAATCTTTTTTTGTTGTAAATCTTTTACGATGGCGGGTGTCAATTCATTCCTCATATACTCGCCCAAAACGGTTCCTAATTTCTTGGGTTCAGTCATGATGTAGGTCAGCGTATACTGATAATCAGCACCATTACTCACGTGATTGTCGATAAAAACATCAGGATTGTATTGATGAAAAATCTCCACAAAACTTTTGGTGTTTTTAGTATCCGATTTGATGAAATCCCGATTCAAATCGAAGTTTCTGGCATTCCCACGAAAACCGTATTCTTCTGGACCATCTTGGTTGACCCGTGTAGTTGAATTTCGATTGAGACAACCACCAATGTTATAAACCGGAATCGCCACCAGAATTACGTTTTTAGGTGCTTTAATCGTTCCTAAAGCCAAATCGCGGTACAATTGCATGGTTGCGTCAATTCCGTCTGGCTCGCCCGCATGAATGCCGTTGTTGATTAAAAGTACTGCTTTTTGAGAAGCGCCATTTACGTTGAATTGTTTGTCTTTGTCAAACACCACGACTTGCAAGCGTTCGCCGCTATCAGTATAACCCATATTTACCACTTGTATGGTTTCAAAATCGGCATCGAGCAGTTGATAGTAGCGAATGATTTCTTGATAATCAGCACTTTGATTACCGTTTCCTTTTTCGAAATAGGTGTCGTATTTTGAGTTTTTTTGAGCCAAAAGAACAGTTGTACATAGGAGGAAAGCAACTTTTATAAAACGCATAAGAGATTTTCTTTAGATTTTCAAAAGTAATTAACTTTTTCGAACTAGTATTTCGTAATTCATACTTTTTAATTCATAATTGGCTTTATCTTTGCGCGATGAATACACACCACCATTCCACCAACTTGCTTCTGAATCTAGGCATCGATCAATTGAACGAAATGCAAGTACAGGCGCAAGAATCCATTTTGAACGATTCGAATGTTTTATTGCTTTCACCAACGGGTTCCGGAAAAACGTTGGCTTTTTTGCTTCCGTTATTTCAATTGTTGCAGGAAGACGTTAAAAACGTACAATGCTTGATTTTGGTTCCGTCACGCGAATTGGGATTGCAGATTGAGCAAGTGTGGAAGAAAATGGGTACGAATTACAAAGTAAATGTATGTTACGGCGGACATTCCATCGACACCGAAATCAAGAATTTATCGAATCCGCCTGCTGTTTTAATTGGAACTCCGGGTCGAATTGCCGATCACATCGACCGAGGAACATTTGACTTGGATGGCATTCAGACCTTGATTTTAGACGAATTTGACAAGTCGCTGCAATTGGGTTTTCACGAAGAAATGTCGTTCATCATTTCAAAATTAACTCGATTAAACAAACGCGTGTTGGTTTCGGCTACGTCTGAAGTTGAAATTCCGAAATACACCCGCGTGGTACATCCGACGGTATTGGATTTTATTCCGACGGATGAAGAACATTCTAATTTGACCGTACGAAGAGTAATCTCAAACGATAAAGATAAAATACAAACGCTTTTTCAACTGATATGTTCGCTTAAATCGGAGGCAGCGATTATTTTTTGCAACCATCGCGATGCCGCTGAACGGATTAGTGATGCGTTGAACGAAAAGAAAATTTATGCTACGTACTACCACGGCGGAATGGATCAAGACGAACGCGAACGCGCGCTAATTCAGTTTCGAAACGGAAGTGTGACGTATTTAGTAACCACCGATTTGGCTGCACGCGGATTGGATATTCCCGAAATGAAGCACGTTATTCACTATCATTTGCCTTCAAAAGAAGACGAGTTTACGCACAGAAATGGTCGTACGGCACGAATGTTGGCAAGTGGAACGGCGTATCTCATTATCCACGAAAGTGAAAAGAAGATGGACTACATTGATTACGGTTTGCCTATTTTTAATTTGGAAAATGCTTCGGCTTTACCCAAACCACCCGAATTTCAGACGATTTACATCAGCGGTGGAAAGAAGAACAAACTCAATAAAATTGATATTGTAGGTTTCTTTTCTCAAAAAGGAAAATTAGAAAAAGGCGACTTAGGGTTGATCGAAGTAAAAGATTTCATCTCGTTTGCCGCAGTAAAATCGAAAAAAGTAAAAGAATTTCTGACTAACATCCGCGATGAAAAAATGAAAGGGAAAAAGTTTAAGATTGAAGTAGCACGTAAAGTGATTAAGAAGGAAGAATAGATTTGGATGTTGTAAGATTGTAGGATTATAAGATTACAAAATCATAAGATTTTAGGATTGTAAGATTATATAAAAGATATACAAATTTACAATTCTAAATTCCTAAAATCCTACAGCATAAAATCCTATAGTCTTAAAGTCCTACAATCCTAAAGTCTCATAATACTGAAAGTCTTTCTCACAAACAATCTTATTTAACAACTACCGAATCCGGAACCAACACCGTATAATCGCCGCCGTTTCGAATGACATCCCGCACGATACTTGAGGAAATGTACGAGGTTTTGGAAGCGGTTAATAGGAAAACCGTTTCGATTTTAGACAATCGTCGGTTGGTGTGGGCTATGGCTTTTTCGAATTCAAAATCGGCTGGATTGCGCAATCCACGTAAGATGAACTCCGCTTTTTCTTTTCGGCACAATTCAATGGTCAGACCTTCATAAGTGATGACTCTCACTTTGGGCTCGTTGGCAAAAGCTTCTTCGATGAATCGCTTTCGGTCTTCGAGTGAAAACATGTATTTTTTTTCGGCATTTACGCCAATCGCAACGATGACTTCATCGAAAAGAGAAATTCCCCTTTTGATGATGTCGTAATGACCGTTAGTGATGGGGTCGAATGAACCTGGGAATATTGCTTTTTTCATTTTTTTCTGTCTATTGAGTAAATACTGTCGTTTTCTAAAAGTTGCGTCAACTGTGCTTTAGAATAGGATTTAGTTTTAGTTGAATAATAACGATCTTCATTGATACTAAATACTTTCATGAATTTGGTTACGGATGTATCGTTTAATATAAAATGAACACTGTCTTTTTCAACTGCGGCAATTTTCATCGTGGTATATTTTGACGGCAAGCTATTTAAAAAATAAACATCGCCCACTTTTGGATTGTCTTTATAGTCGCCTTTTTTGGAATCAGCTCGTGACGATTGAAAAAAGGCAAGCGGAATAATCACCGCTAAAATTAATAAACCAGAAAACATCCAAATCGGATTTCGTGCCGGTTTTAAGTCGTTTTCTCTTTGTAATTTATTCTTTATTGGCTCAGAAAAATGTTTGGCTTCAAACAGTGTATCACATTCTGGACAATCGATGTACGTTCGTTTTTTATAGGGAAAAATCGGAATCCAATACAGATGAAAATAGCTCGTTTCAACGATATAATTCATCGACACATTTTCCTCACAATAGCCACAAACTACGTTCGAAATCCGACCACTTTTAACTTCTTTTTTTCTCGTTCCAAAAAAAATCATAGAATCGGTTTTACTTTTTCCAAATGGGTTTTCTCTGTAACGCTAGAGCAATTTCATTATCCAACAAATCACTCATCGGCATATTGGAATACGCGGCTTGCTGCGGAAAAATACTTTGTGGCGACAAGCCCGGATTGGTATTGATTTCTATAAAATGCGGCACGTTGTTCATCAGTATAAAATCGGTTCGGGAAAATCCCGACATGCCGAGTGCTTCATATACTTTTTTTGCCGTTTCTTCTACGCTATTTTTGAGTTCTTCAGTTAAATCGGCGGGCGTAACTTCACTTGATTTCCCTAAATATTTGGCTTCGTAATCGAAGAAATCGTTCTCTGAAATGATTTCGGTAATTCCCATTACTTTCGTTTCACCTTTGTAATGAATCACTCCAACCGACACTTCACGGCCTTTTAAAAACGATTCGATTAAAATATCATTGTCTTCCGCAAAGGCAAAATCAAGTGCTTTGGGTAGTTCATTTAACGAATTTACTTTGGATACTCCGAGTGAACTACCGGATTGGTTGGGTTTAACGAAAAAGGGCAATCCCAATTCGGCTTCGATTCGCGCACCATCAATAGCATCACCTTTGGACGCATAAATGGATTTGGCTTTCGGAATATTGAATTTGGACAATACCGAAAGTGTGTCGCGTTTGTTGAACGTTAAACTCGATTGATAAAAACTACATCCGGTGTACGGCAATTCCAATAATTCCCAATACGCTTGTAAATGACCGTCTTCGCCTGGCGTTCCGTGAACCGTATTGACGGCCACATCAAAATGTATGGTTTGGTTGTCTTTGGTAAACGAAAAATCAGCTCTGTTGATGGGGTATTTTTGGTTGTCGATTAAGCAATACCATTCGTTTAAAAGGATATGGATTTCAAACACTTGGTACTTCGATCGGTCCAAATGATTGAGAATTAATTGACCACTACGCAAGGATATTACTGATTCGTCTGAATATCCACCCATAACAACAGCTACGTTCATTCGATTTTATTTTAATTACAATACAAATTTAGCACAATTGTTGAGACTAAAAATTATATCTTTGCCGTAAATGTATTTTTATGAGTTTGCGTAACTATCTTACTAGTAAAGTTTTTTTTGCTCAAGTGCTTGCTGCTACTGTAATTGTAGGAGTTTTGGCGTTTTTCTTTTTCCACTGGATTACGTTTGTAACGAAGCACGGAGAAGAAATTTTGGTTCCGAATTTGAGCCGAATGAACGAAATTCAAGTAGAAGAAAAACTAGATGAATTAGGTTTGACCTACGAAATATTAGATACGTTAGATTACCAACCGAATTTCCCGAAATTAGGAGTTCTGTTTCAAGAACCGGCTGCGGGTTCGAAAGTGAAAGGCGGACGAACGGTGTACATCAAAATCAACGCCAGCGAATATAAGAAAGTTCAGATTCCGGATTTGGTGGATAAAACCTACCGACAAGCGGTTCCGACTTTAAAATCACTCGGATTAGCAACAGGAAATGTAACTTACGCACCACATATTGGTAAAGATATGGTTTTGGAAATGCGCATGAACGGAAAAGTAATTAAACCCGGAACTCGTGTGTACAAAGCTTCAAAAATTGACTTAGTTTTAGGTGATGGTGAAGTGGTTTTCGATGAAACGGATGCCGATAGCTTACGCCGAATTTTACCCGAACCTGAAATACTTCCCGAGGATAGTTTAAATGTTGCCCTCCCAAAATAAAATGACCGATTTTAAATTGAATGAAATAGAAGAAGAATTATTTGAACATCATCGTTTTGAAGTTCCAAAAGGACAAGCATTCTTGCGAATTGACAAGTATTTGATGAACATGATTCCGAATGCCACGCGCAATAAAATTCAGAATGCCGCCACAGCGGGTGATATTTATGTGAACGATGTTCCCGTGAAATCCAATTATAAAGTTAAACCGGATGACGTGATTCGGATTTTACTCACGCATCCGCCTTTTGAAAACCGTATTGATCCCGAAGATATTCCGTTAGACATTGTATATGAAGACGATTCACTGTTGGTTATTAACAAGCCAGCCGGATTAGTCGTTCATCCCGGTCACGGAAATTATACCGGAACTTTGGTCAACGGATTGGCGTTTCATTTTAAAGATTTACCGTTGAATAGTAGCGAGCGTCCTGGTTTGGTGCATCGAATTGATAAAAATACTTCTGGGTTATTGGTTATCGCAAAAACCGAATCGGCCATGACTTTTTTGGCCAAGCAATTTGAAGACAAAACTACCGAACGTGAGTACATTGCGATTGTGTGGGGAAATGTAAAAGAAGAAGAAGGAACTATTGAAGGAAACATTGACCGACACGTAAAAGATCGCATGCAGATGGCTGTTTTTCCAGAAGGCGATCGCGGAAAACACGCGGTTACTCATTATAAAGTGTTGGAGCGATTGGGCTATGTGACCTTGGTTTCGTGTAAATTGGAAACGGGTCGAACGCATCAAATTCGCGTGCACATGAAATACATTGGACATACTTTGTTCAACGATGAACGCTACGGCGGAAATTTAATTTTGAAAGGAACCACCTTTACCAAATACAAGCAGTTTATAGAAAATTGCTTTAAAACCTTACCTCGTCAAGCGTTACATGCCAAAACCTTAGGATTTCAACATCCGGTAACGAAAGAGTACATGCAATTCAATTCCGATTTACCACAAGACATGGTAGATTGCATTGAAAAATGGCGCAATTACACCAATACGAATACATTGGTTGAGGAAGAAGAGGATTAATTTCACCTTTTCATGTATTAACCTATAGCTGAATAAATATTGGACTGTTTTTTATATAAGGTAGCTAACAGTTGATGCTGTAAATGCTGTAAATGCTGTAAATCAGACCTTCGGATTTCCTATGAAACATAGAATTGTGTTCACGAAATTGTTTTCTGTGAAGATGAAAACGCAAGCCGAGCAATAGTTAAAAACCGCTGTTGTCAGATGGTTATTCTTTTGTTATTTTACTATTCGTTATTCCTTTTTCAGTATAAAGTTTCAGTATATAATTTCCGGTTTTTAATTCACTTAAATCAATTTTATTTTCAGAAACCGATTTTGAACTTAAAATTCTTCCCGCACTATCATACACTTCAATTTTTAAAATAGTATGTTCAGTTTTGAAATTTAATACATCTTGTACTGGATTAGGGTAAACAGAAATATCACTTTTTAATTCATTTTCTTGTAAGCTTAATGTATTTTGAATTGTTGTTGTGTAATTGTTTGTAACTATTGGGAAGTTATAATCAAAATAAATGTCTGCTAAATTGCTGAATGTATCTCCTATAACTAAATCTGATTTTGTTTTAATTTTAAAAAAAACATAACCATCATTGTTAGCATCATCAAATGGAAGATTTATGTTTTGAAAAATAAATTCCACTTTATTTATATTGGATATCCTTGTTTCAAAGTTGTGACTACCTTGAATTGGAATTAATGTATTTATATCGAATTTACTCGTGTCAATTATGTCTTTTACAACAATGTTTTGAGCGTTTGCTGTTCCATTGTTTTCGAATCGAATTAAATAATGAACATAATCTCCAACCATACTAGGTAAAATTGTTGTTCCTTCTAAACAAGTTTTATCATTTGGATCATATGAGTTAACAACTATTTGAATTAGGTTTGTACTATTGTCATCAGGAGTTTCATCTGTTTGACCATTTATTGAAGCAGTATAATTTAAAATATCTCCACTATTTAAAGCTGGAGTTTCTACAGGAGAGTTTAAGTTTAATGTAATATTGATTTCTCTACTTTCAAATGGTACTAAATTTGCAAAATTCCAAATTAGATTTCCTGTTGATTGACTTGTAAAAGTAACATTACTTGAAACAAAATCTACAGTAGAATCATCGAATGAAAAATTTAGTGTGCCTGATTGTGTGTCTGTTCCGTTGTTTTTATAGATTAACTTGTAATTAGCATCAAACCCGGGTCTAGCTTCATTAATTGGAATTAACATTAATTCTAAATCATTATGGTTGCCATTTGAGGTAACACAAAAATCTTGAATATACGGACTTGTAGCTACAGGAAAGTTTACAGTAAAAGTATTTGGCGCTACATTAAAATACGTAGGATTTTCAATAATTGGAGTTATAGTGTGAGTTCCAGCTTGAACAGGAATGTTATATGAACCTATGTTGTTTGAAATAAAGTAACCCGTATTAGTTCCATTTGAGATCGAATATTTTAATTTTGGACAAATTATGTCATTGCTATCACAACCATTATTGTTGAAATCATATTTTTGATTACCTTGTATAGTAAAGAATGTTCCTCCAGGAGTAAAGGAACAATATGAATTCACGTTACAATTTATTGGGGTGTATAAACTATTATTATTTGTAATAATATTTTGAATCTGTGTAATTTGATTTTCATCTGCACAAATGTATTGTAGATTAGGATTGTTTTGAAAAGTTAAAGAGGATTCTATTTTTCCGTTTTTTAAGAACAATGACGTTAATAAATTATTATGACACAATAATTGATTAAGAGTAATACAATCCTGAATATTTAATGTTGTTAACTGATTATAATGACACCATAAAGTCGTAAGGTTTGTTAATCCTTGTAAGTTTAAATTGGGTAGTTGATTAACCTGACAATCCAAATAGGTCAAAGAAGCTATACCTTGAATGTTTAATGAGTTTATGCTATTAAAAGAACAATATACAATCGAAATATTGGGTAAATTTTGGATATTTAAAGTTGTAATTTGATTATATGAGCAATTTAGATTTGCTAGATTTGTTAAGCCTTGTACATTTAATGTTGTTATTTGATTATGTGCGCAATATAATCCTTGTAAATTAATAAGATTTTGTACGTTCACATTTGAAAGTTGATTATTTGAACAATTTAAAGTATTTAAATTTATAAAACTTTCAATTCCACTGATACTTGAAATGTTTGAATATGATACATTTAAAAAGCTAACATTTTGTGCTTCACTATTCTGAATAACACCATCATTATTTGCATCAATTTTAAAATAGTCTCCAGTAAGGTTTTTAGCTATTTGTAAATTAACAGCATCTGCTTGTAATAATTTGGAATTAAAATTTGCATCAGGAATAGTGACATTTTGAGCTACACAAAATGAAGTAAAAATTAAAATTATAAAAAGAATTCTTGCCTTCATTGTTGTATATGTTAGGTTCTTATTTTCGATCTTGTTGCCACCATTGTGTGCCAACTTAATACTATAAAGGAATTATAGCAAAAGTTTTTTTAGTTTACTAGATATTCGTAATTCGATTTATTTAAAAGTTGCTTTGTACTTTTCCTCTACTTTTCTCCAATTGACTACATTGTAGAACGCAGCGATATACTCTTTTCTTTTGTACTGATATCCCAAATAGTACGCGTGTTCCCAAACATCTAAGGCTAAAATTGGCGTTCCGTTTACGGGTTGTTTCGGCATCAGCGGATTGTCTTGATTGGGTGAACTCGTTACTTGTAATTTCCCCGAAGGATCAACCACTAACCATGCCCAACCCGAACCAAATTGTTTGGTTGCTGCGGTGGTAAATGCGGTTTTAAAATTTTCAAACGATCCAAAATCGCGGTCGATGGTTTTGGCCAACGAATCTTTTGGTTTTCCGCCTGCTTTTGGTCCCATGATTTCAAAAAAGAACGAATGGTTGTAGTATCCACCGGCATTGTTTCTCAAATCGGCATTGCTCAAGTCTAATTTTTTCAGAATTTCTTCGATGGTCAGGCTTTCTTTTTCGGTTCCGGCCAAAAGACGATTGAGGTTATTGGTATAGGTTAAATAGTGTTTCGAATAATGCATTTCCATTGTAAACGCATCGATGTGCGGCGCCAAATCGTCATATTTATAAGGAAGTTTGAACAATTCAAACGCACCTTTATTGGCTTTTACATCATCGGGTTGACCAATGGTTAGTTTGTTTTCGGTGGTTGGTAACGGCACTTCGACAACTTCTCTCAATTTGTTTTTTCGACACGAAGAAAAGCTAATCAAAAAACATATACAGATTAGATTAGTCAGAATTTTTTTCATATATGTAAAAGTTATTTGTTATTGGTCATATATGGTATCGCCTTTTATTTATTGGTGTTTACTTGCGCAAACGCTTTTTAAGTGGCGATTTCATAACAAAAAGATTAAGGTTTAGGAATGGAATGGATGATTCGAATGTATTCTTCTTTGGCTTCATCGACTGATAGATGGCTGATTTGCATCCATGCGTTCGTTTTAAAAGCATTTCGTAAATCAAAGCTCGAACTAGACATTCGGGTATCGATGGTGCCGTAGGTTGCTTGTTTGTAATGCGCATACAAACGCAACTGAACGTCTTGCGGTAATTCAGATTGAGTCATGGTTTCGGCTATGGCAACCGCTTCCTGAAATCGAGTTTCTAAATCGTCGTTATACATCTGATTTTGTGGCAACTATGGTTCTGTTTCCAATAGCTTTTTCACCAATTTTTACATTTATTTTTGTCCCTAATGGGAAGTATAAATCCACACGAGAGCCAAATTTTATAAATCCGGCGTCATCACCTTGTTTTACTCGTGTTCCTTCTTCGGCATAATTCACAATTCTCTTGGCCAACGCGCCTGCGATTTGTCGGTACATGATTTCACCAAAAATTCGGTTTTCAATGACGATGGTCGTGCGCTCGTTTTCCGTACTTGCTTTCGGATGCCATGCCACCAAGTATTTTCCGGGATGGTATTTGCTGTATTTCACTACGCCACTGGTCGCATAACGCGTTACGTGTACGTTGATCGGCGACATAAAGATGGAAACTTGTAATCGTTGGTCTTTGAAATATTCGGGTTCGAATACTTCCTCGATTACAACTACTTTTCCGTCTACTGGAGCCACGATGTTGTAATCGTTGACTTCAAGATGGCGATCCGGATTCCTGAAAAATTGCAATACCAACAACAATAAAATTAGTGCTGTGATTTGAATTGTTTTTTCTAACCACAGCGTAGTTGGAAAAATATAATGTGATGATAAAATCACTACAGTAGTTAAAAATGTAGCTATTAAAATGATTTTTCCGCCTTCTTTATGAAACATAATATAAAATTTGATAGAACAAAAATACGAAAGGTGCGACAAATATAATACTATCGAGTCGATCAAAAATGCCTCCGTGTCCGGGCATGATTGAACCACTGTCTTTTACGCCTGCAATTCGTTTGAATTTTGATTCGATTAAGTCGCCTAATGTACTGAAAATACTGATGATTACTGCGGTAACTGACCAGATAAACAACGACATCGTGCTGTGTTGTTCCGACGGATTAAAATAAAACTTAGAAATACAAATTCCGGCTATGACCGAAAAAAATAATCCGCCTAAGAATCCTTCGATGGTTTTTTTGGGAGAAATTTTTTCAAATAGTTTTCGTTTCCCAACTGATTTCCCAACCAAATAGGCAAAGGTGTCGTTCGTCCAAATCAAAATAAAAATACTGATGATTATTTTGGGACGAAAATCAACTCCGGAAAACGGAATTTTGGTGATGATTAAAAACGAAAAAATGATGTATCCTAGAGCGTAAAAATATTTACTAAAAGTAGAAAGTTGGTTTTGCTGTAGGTTGAACAACAAGCGCAGTAAAGCAATGGAAGTAAGCATTGAGCCACCTAAAACGGCTAAATCAAATGTTTTATTTAGAGGATATTGTGTAGCGAGAAAAAACAAACCCATTCCGACTACAATAGGAAGTAAAGCATTTATTTTGAGCATTTTACAAAACTCAAATAAGGTAATAATCAAAAAAACACCAAACAAAATGTAGAAACTTTGAGCAGAGTAGGATGTAGCTACTAATAAAACTATTACGTAAACTAGACCTGATAGGAATCTCGTTAAAGTTTCACTCATTTTATAAATCTTCTAGCAGCAATAAATAAAGATTTTTTGCACAACTTCCGTAGGTTAAGAAGTCTTCATCTTGAACTTTTTCAAAATATTTAAAGGTGGTGATATTGGTAGGGTAGTCTTTGTCGTATTTTTTCTTGATGACACGTAAACCGTCGCTTTTTGATTCAAGAATTTGACTCGTAGTAGCCAAAATTACGATGTTATCAGGAAGTTCGTTTGGTTTATATTGTTTGATTTGATTGGATGAAAACAAAACAGAACCTTCGTCTCCAATTAGATTTTCGCAACTGGCCAATAAAAATTTAGGTTGAGATGGATTCGTGAAATTAATTTTATTTTCTTCGAGTAAGGAAAATAATTTAGGTTCAAAACACAAGGCGTCGCTTTCAAACCAATCGTTCTCTTCCAGTATGTTTTCGAATTGTTCTCTTACTTCATCAAGATTTTCACAATACAAAAATTTGCCGCCATTCTTCTTAAAGTTGTAGGTAAATTGCTCATCTATGGGCAAAATTGATTCTTTTGGTTGGTTGTATTCGCTTCTGTTTTCCTCATCAGAAGCATCTTTATTGGAACCAAATATTTTTTTGAAAAGACTCATAGTATGTAATCGAATTCTTTAGTATTGACTTGAAAACTTTCAAAGATAAAAAAATCTTAATTCAAAAGCATTTTTTGAATTAAGATTTTTATTATTTTATGCTGACGTTAAATTTAGGATAGGATTTCTGCCACATCTTCGGCTTCCGTATCGAACGGACGTTTGCCAAAAATTTGTTCTAAATCATCTTTAAAAATCACTTCTTTTTCGATTAAGATATCGGCAAGTTTCAGCAATTTATCTTTATTGTCATTCAGAATTTGAATCGCTCTTTGGTATTGACCTTCAATCAAAATGGAGATTTCTTTATCAATCGTAATTGCTGTTTCCTCTGAATAGGGTTTGTTGAAGTTGTATTCGTTTTGTCCCGATGAATCGTAATACGTGATGTTACCCAATTTATCGTTTAATCCGTACACGGTGACCATTGCACGCGCTTGTTTGGTTACTTTTTCTAAATCGGATAATGCACCAGTTGAAATGGTATCAAAAATTACTTTTTCTGCTGCACGTCCGCCCATAGTAGCACACATTTCGTCGAGCATTTGATCGGGACGCACAATAAGGCGTTCTTCGGGTAAATACCAAGCGGCACCTAAACTTTGACCTCTAGGAACAATTGTGACTTTAATCAGCGGCGCTGCGTGTTCTAGCATCCAACTTACGGTAGCATGACCTGCTTCGTGAACGGCAATCGCTCTTTTTTCTGCTGGGGTAACTATTTTATTTTTCTTTTCTAATCCGCCTACAATTCGGTCAACGGCATCAAGGAAATCTTGTTTGTCAACTGCGGTTTTATTGTTTCGTGCTGCGATTAAGGCCGCTTCGTTACATACGTTGGCAATATCAGCACCTGAAAAACCCGGAGTTTGTTTCGCCAGGAAATCGGTGTCTAATCCAGGTACTTTTTTCAACGGAGCCAAATGCACTTCGAAGATTTCTTTTCGTTCGCGAATGTCCGGTAAATCTACATATATCTGACGGTCAAATCGACCTGCTCGCATTAACGCTTTGTCTAAAACATCGGCTCTGTTGGTTGCCGCAAGAACGATTACGTGTGTGTTGGTACCAAATCCGTCCATTTCGGTCAGTAATTGATTCAACGTGTTTTCACGTTCGTCGTTTCCGCCCGACATATTGTTTTTACCTCTGGCGCGACCCACAGCATCAATTTCGTCGATGAAGATAATGGCTGGCGATTTTTCTTTGGCTTGTTTGAATAAATCTCGTACACGAGAAGCTCCGACACCCACAAACATTTCTACGAAATCCGATCCCGATAAGGAGAAAAACGGCACTTTTGCTTCACCGGCAACGGCTTTGGCAAGTAACGTTTTTCCGGTTCCCGGAGGTCCGACAAGTAAAGCACCTTTCGGTATTTTTCCGCCTAAAACGGTATATTTTTCTGGGTTTCGCAAGAATTCAACAATTTCTTGTACTTCTTCTTTCGCACCTTCTAATCCAGCAACATCTTTAAACGACGTTTTAACATCGGTCTTTTCATCAAAAAGTTTTGCTTTCGATTTGCCGATATTGAAAATTTGTCCGCCACCAGCACCAGCACCGCCACCCGACATTCTTTTCATGATGAATATCCAGATTGCAATGATTACGATGATGGGTAATAAACTGAACAAAATATCCGTCCAATTATTTTTTTGTTGGTGATCAAAATCTTTTAATCGTTTTTCGGTTTTGGCGATTGCTAACGCTTTATCAAAATCTTGTAAATCACCAATATTGAAAAGGTAATGCGGTCCTTTATTAGGATTCCCCATAAAGTCCTTTGCCACTTTTGAATTGTCTTTTTCTTTTAAAGCAGCGGCAGTCAAATAGGCTTCCGCTTGGGTTTTGTTGAAAATAATTACTTTTTCAATTTTACCTTTTGCTAATAAATCATTGAATTTGGAAGTCGAAATGATCGAAGGATCTTGAAAATTATTTCCGTTAAAAAAACTCAATCCGATAAACAATGCGATGACGATACCGTACAACCACACAGGATTAAATTTAAAATTATTCTGATTTTTTTCTGTAGACATTATGTACTTGAGCTTTTAGTATTTATTTTGTATCGATGTAATTTTGGCATCACCCCACAGACCTTCAATGTTGTAATAATCTCTAATTTCTTTTTGAAACACGTGAACTACGATGCTCACATAATCCATTAAAACCCATTCGGCATTGTCTGTACCTTCCACATGCCAGGGTTTGTCTTTAATTTCTTTGGAAACCAATTTCTGAACTGAATTTGTTATTGCATTAACTTGTGTATTTGAACTACCGTTGCATACTACAAAATAATCGCATACAGCAGTGTCAATATCTCTTAAATCTAAGATTTCAATATCATTCCCTTTTACTTCTTCAATACCTTTTATGATGCACGTTAACAATACATCGGTACTCGCTACTTTTTTTGTCATTTATAAATTTTCTATGAAATGCAAAGGTATCAATTTTTGTCATTAAATTTGATGCTTAACACAAGTTAAAATTTTATATGTCTATTATCAAACTCGATGCCATAGATTCTACTAATGATTTTTTGAAAGAATTAGCTAGAAATCAGTCTTTAGAAAACTTTACTGTAGTAGTGGCAAAGGCTCAACATAAGGGCCGAGGGCAAATGGGTACGCGATGGATGAGCGAACCTGATAAAAACCTTATAATGAGTGTTTTATTGAAAGATATTCCGTTAAAAATTGAAGATGTATTTGTGTTAAATGCGTTGGTATCAGTGGCGGTTATTGAAGCGATTCGTTCGTTGGAAATTCCGAATTTGTCTGTCAAATGGCCAAACGACATTATGTCAGAATCGAAGAAAATTGGCGGAATTTTGGTGGAAAACAGCTTGAAAACTGACACTACGATTACGTCGGTAATTGGATTGGGATTGAATGTGAATCAGCTTCAGTTTAATCAGTTACCTAATGCGTCATCATTAACGATTCAGTCGGGAAAAGAATTCGAAATTGATGACGTGATGCTGCGGGTTTTGGATCAAATTAAAATACTGTATCCTTTGATCGTGGAAGGCAAGTACGATGATTTATGGGAGCGCTATCACAATCATCTGTTTAGAAAAGACATTCCAACGGTTTTTGAAGATGTTTCTAAGAAACGTTTTATGGGAATTATTGAACGTGTTAATCCTAAGGGTAAGCTGGAAGTTCGATTAGAAAATGATGCAATTGCTTCGTATTTTCTCAAAGAAATTCAAATGATCTATTAAAAAAAAGCTTCCCAATTGAGAAGCTTTTTGATGATTAGTTGATGATTACTTTTTTGGTAATCGTATTCGATTCTGAAGTGATTTTTACAAAGTAAAATCCGTTTGGAATATTTTCAACAGTATAACTATTTTGTACACGCGTCGGATTTTTAACTTCCATCATCAATTGTCCGTTGATGGTAATCAACTGAATGGTGTCAATTTCTGCTTCGGTTTCGATATTGATTTTTTGATCGTTTGACGGATTTGGAAAAATACTCACATCGCTTAAAGCTGTAAATGTATCATTTGATAAGAATACGTTTGGCCAACGATTTTGAGCGACTGGTCCACCCCAAATTACAGTTGCCAAATACGGGTTATCGATAAACGGATTTCTATTTCCTTGTCCGAATGAATTATTAGCATTTCCTAAATAGGTATTACGAGTGTCTTCGTATTGCGTTACTGGATCTTCGGCATTCCATTGTAATAATAAATCGAGCATGTTTGCATCGGATGCAACCGGACTTCCAGTAAATACATAGGTGGGCAAACATTGGTCGCCATAACGCAAATACATGTACATGATGATTCGAGCACAATCGCCTTTCCATTCATCACCAGGATACCAATTGATTCCTACAGAGTTTGAATCACCAGAACCGGTAGCAAATTTTCTATTGCCTCTAGTACCATTTCTTTGAACGTCACAAGCACGAAGCATTTGAGCGTCGGCACCAGGACCGGCTTGTCCTAGATCTGGATTGCCTAATGATTGAGCAAATACGTGTTCTCTGTTCCATTCTCCAACCGCTCCACCGTTCATGTTTTTATCTCGTGATCGGTCATTAGTTACATCGCCGTCAAATCCGTCTTCCCATCCATAAATCAATAAGACATTACTTGCATTAGTTGGATCTAAGTCAACTATTTTCAACGCATTCCACACTTGCGAATACGATAATTCGTTTACGTGTGTAGAAATTATTTTGTTAGCCAATGCGTTTTTCAAATTGGTTCCGGTTTGTGTCCAGTTAAAGCCATTGTAATACGGAGAAGCTGGCGCACCGTTTTGCCCCAATGAAATGGTGGCAGTAATAATAAGAACTAAAGAGTATATTTTTTTCATTTGTAGGTTATAATTTGCGTTGAAGTTGCGCCATGTAGAATCCGTCAAATCCAGATTCGTGGGCGAGTATTTTGGAATCTTTTACAAAAGTAAAGTTTTTCCCGATATCAGTGGTTAAGAAATGCTTAATTTGTTCTTGGTTTTCGGAGGGTAAAACAGAGCAAGTAGCGTAGACTAATTTTCCACCTGGTTTTACAATTTTAGAGTAGTTTTCTAAAACTTCAGCCTGAACTTTTCGGATGTTATCAATGAATTCCGGTTGTAGTTTCCATTTGGCATCGGGATTTCTTTTTAGAACTCCGAGTCCGCTACACGGTGCGTCAATTAAAACGCGATCGGCTTTTTCGTGTAGTTTTTTGATGACTTTCGTCGAATCAATAATGCGGTATTCTATGTTGAAAGCGCCGTTTCTTTTGGCTCTTAATTTTAGTTGTTTTAATTTGCTTTCGTACAAATCCATGGCAATCAGCTGACCTTTATTTTCCATCAACGAAGCCATGTGTAGGGTTTTTCCACCGGCACCGGCACAGGTATCAACTACGCGCATTCCGGGTTCCACTTCTAGAAAAGCGGCTACCAATTGAGAAGACGCATCTTGTACTTCAAACATACCCGCTTTGAACGCATCGGTTAAAAATACGTTAGCGCGTTCTTTTAATACTAACGCATCCGGTTGATTTTTTAAATAGTCTGTATCGATATTTAAGTCCATCAAATTGGCGCGCAATTTTTCTTTAGTCGTTTTTAACGTGTTTACACGAAGAATGACTTGAGCTTGTTGATTTTGCGCTGCAATTTCTTTCGTCCACAATTCTTCGCCCAATTCTTTTACGCCTAATTCGTCCATCCAATCTGGAATCGATTCGCGCATTTTTCTGATTTTCGATAGTTCGTCGAAACGACCTTTAATTTTGCGTTCAGGTGTACCTTCGAGTTGTCTCCAATCGGGAATCGGATATCCACGTAAAACGGCCCAAACGGCAAAAACTCTCCATAAATTGTCGCGATCGAACGGTTCTTTTACTTCAGCTATTTCTGAGTATAAACGCTTCCAACGCACAATTTCATAGATGGTTTCAGCCACAAATTTGCGGTCAGAACTTCCCCATCGCTTGTCTTTTTTTAAGGCACGCGCCACTACTTTGTCGGCGTATTCACCTTCATTAAAGATAGCGTTTAAAGAGTCGATGGTGGTGTAAACTAAATTTCGGTGTAATCTCATTATTTTAAAAATCAGCGTGCAAAGGTAATCCTTTTTTGGGTTTGAATGGATAACTTTTAAGTTTGTTTCTAATTTATTGGTGTTAAATAAATTATACCGATAAATGCTATCGATTAAAAGCAAAAAAAATCCCAAACTTTCGCTTGGGATTTTCCAATAAGTAACCAACAAAAAACTAACGTTTTATTACTTTAACCATTTTAAGGTGTACACCTTGAGTGATGATGATGTTGTAGACTCCGGTTGGATAATTTGTTCCAATATAAGTGGATGACACTTCATCAAATGAGATGGTTCTGTTTTCAATTTGTCTACCAATCATGTCGTAGACTTTTATTTCGATTGGTTCTGTACTTTCAGAAATAATTTCAAGAAGGAAGGAATCGATAGTTGGATTGGGATATACGACAGCGCTAAATTCATCGGTAGTAGAAGTTTCTCTTTCAATTTCTGACGGTCTGAAAGCACCAGAAGTAGATATAGTGCAGCTTGGGCCATACGCACCATATGTAATTCCACCGTCCATACTTACACAAACTTCAATGTTATACAATGAACCTGCAGTAAGGCCAGTTGGGGAGAAATCATTTAGAGTAAAAAACCTTCCAATTGCGCCCGATGCAGGATTTGTCCAAACTCTTGTAAAGCTGGGAGAAGCTGAAAGTCTAAATCTGTAGTTTGTAGCTCCAGTTACTAAATCTGCGTATACTAAAGTGCTCGCACTAGCTACAACTGTATTGCATTGAGAGGCTATAACTTGTGTTGTAGGAATTGATGGAGTTGTAATTGTACAAGCCGCTCCGAATGGAGACCACGTTAAATCATCATTCAAAAATGCCACTCGTACAGAATAGGTAGTACCATAAGTTGCTCCAGGAAAGTCGCTCATCTGGAAAGTTCTAGTCTGATTGTAGTACAATGGTTGTGTAATTCCAAATCCTACTCCTGGCGATGTTTGAGTAATTTCAAAACGCCACGGTTTTACGATGGGTGCCGAATAAGTTGCTACTGCTATAAAATTTACAATATCAGCTTGAATAACTTCATTCATAGAAGTGAGTGTACTGCCACATTGACTGGCTTGAACTTTTGTTACTCTATTTGCTCTAACGGTACAACAATTGGAACCATACGGTTGCCATACACCATTTACACAAACAGAAACCTGTACACTATACGTCGTGTTGTACGCATAATTTGGCAATTGCGTTAAATTAAAACTTGTGCTAGGTCGAGTAATGATCTGAATATCCGCTGGATTTGTACTTGGTACACCGCCTACCCATTTGGTTACTAAAAATCGGTATCCACAGATAGTTGATCCCGGTATAGAAACTGCACGTGCCACAATTAATTGATTGATTGATGTAAGATTGGCTCCACAAAGTGAAGCTGATAATTCGGTTACAATTTCATCAACAAAACCATTACAGTTGTTATCGATTCCATCCGTACGAATTTCTCTTGCACATGGGTTGTTTGGTGATACTGTAACAGTCATTGTTGCAGTTGTAGCACACTGACCTGAATTGGGTGTAAACGTGTAGGTTGTAGTTGTGGTATAGTTAAATGCAGGCGACCAACTTCCTGTAATAGCATTCAATGAAGTTGTTGGTAATCCTGCTACTGAACTTGCTGAACAATCTAGAATAACTGGCGTAAAGGTTGGCACAACAATAGAATTAACAACAATAGTCATTGTAGCTGTTGAAGCACATTGACCAGCATCAGGCGTAAAAGTATACGTTGTAGTTGTAGTATTGTTTACTGCCGGTGACCAGGTTCCTGTTATTGCATTAAGCGAAGTAGTTGGAAGTGGCGCTATTATATCTCCTGAACAAATTGGAGCTACAGCGTTAAAAGTTGGATTCACAACATTTACTATAATTGTCAACGTTCTTGGAACAGCACAATAACCATTATCTGGAGTAAATGTATACGTTGTTGTAGTTGTATTATTAAATGCGGGTGACCAAGTTCCAGGAATTCCATTTAGGGATGTGTTTGGCGGAGGAATTAAGGTATCACCTGAACAAATTGGATCAATCGGAATAAACAAAATATCTTGTAAAGGATATACTTGGATGTCCATCGTAGTAGAGGTAGCACATTGGCCTGCGTCGGGTGTAAAAGTATACGTTGTAGTAGTTATAGTAAAAAGTGGCGTTACATTATTAAAAGCAGGCGACCACGTTCCGGTAATACCATTTAAAGATGTTGTTGGTAGCGGAGATACGGTTGTTAGTGTGCAAACTGGTGTAATTGGTGTAAAATTTGGTGTTACCAATGTTGTGCACGGATTTGTTACTGAGCAACACGAACTTCCCAATCCATACAATTGAGTTACTTCGGAAGCTGTAATTTCTCTGTTGTGGATGAATACATCGTCTAAAACACCTGTAAAATCTTTTCCTAAAAATAAATCGCCAAGATCGAGCGCAGGAGCAACCCCAATAGTACCGCAATTCGCAATACCAGTTTCAGTATCCTGCAAAACACCATTTTTGTATAACTTTAGGGTGTTTCCAACTTGATTATAAGTGGCTGTCAAATGATGCCAAACTTCAACTTCATTGCAAACGCCTCCGCTTTGCCATGCACTATTTTCTCTTGCAAAAACAGCAAACCTGCAGTCGTACAATGCCAATGCCCATTGCCCAACTCTGTCAGGACAAGCAAAAGGAGTATAATCTCTACCCACTAAAACTTCATAATCAACAATTCCTCTAGTTGGATCTTTAGCCTTGTACCAGCACGAAATAGAATATTCGGTCAATCCATTTAGAAATGCCGTATTGGTAGTTGATAAAAATTGATTGTTGCTATTGGGTAAATTATCAAATTCAAAGGCACATTTTACATTGCCGTTTCTATCTGTTGCATCTGTTGCGGCAGTTGTATTGGTCAAGTGATGTCCGTTACCCGAAAAATCGTTGATGCTTCCACCATTAAAAGTATATTGAGCCAGCAAACCTGTTTGTAAACTAGTAGGTAAAACAAATGACGAACCTATAGTTGAATTGGTGTCATCGCAATCGGTTCCCAAAGTGGTAAGTGAATAACCCGTTGGAATTGTTCCAGAGCAATCGATGATACTTCCGTTATCGTATCCATCATTGTCTGCATCTACATATAGAGTCTGACAATTTAAACTGATAGTACCCGAAAGTAAAAAACCTCCAATGTTACTCAAAGGATTTCCGTTACTGGTAATGCTCATTACGACTCTGATTTTCCAAGTTCCAACCATTGGACTTGTTGTTGAATAAGTAATAGGTATGGACAGATGATAACTTGTGGTTGGAACAACGATTAACGGAATCGTAGATGAATCAGGTTTCACTAATTCTAAGGAGATGAATTGATCATCGAAAGCCAGACTAAAATCCGAATTTAAGTTACTTGTTCCAATGGGTACATTCAAATCTCGTTCAAATGTATACACTCCCGCATAATCTGAAAATGCCCCCGAAGTATTAATCCATTTTGCATTAGTTCCTGATACAGGAGTTGCTTCCCAAGCTCCAGGAAAAGAATTAGTTGCTTTTGCAGAAACAGCCGATGGATAAGGACTGCTTACAATTTGCCAAAAAGGATCAGTTGTTCCTGTTGCGAGCGAGTTTTCACTCGAATCAATTCCAGTACTCACATTAATAATTTGTGAGTAACTATTCAATCCCAGTAATAGAATTAAATACAGTAATAATTTTGTTTTCATACTAAATTGTTTTTAAGTTTTTACTTGTTTTATGCTTCTCTAAGCACGATACAAAACTGCAATTGATCTGAAAATCAATCGATGAGCGTTCCACTGTAATCGGGTAGGGGAAACAACTAAAAAAAATACCGTCGTTTGACGGATTCCGAAATGAGTTTTTAACTGCTCAAAAATTTGTAGGAAGAATGTTACTTTGTATCGAAATAAAAACTATTTTTAAAAACCTTAAAAACAAAAAATTATGACAACTACCCAACAACTTAGATTAATTATTGCCGGATTGCTTTTGGCTTTGGCAGGAACCATTTATTATTACAACATTAAAGAAGCTGATGTGATCATAAACAACAGTGAGTGTTTGGACTACAGTAAATACAAACCAAGTACACTAAAAACCGGTTTGGTAGGTGATATGGTTTCTATTTATCGAAACAATCAATTAAGAACTATTAATGGTGCAAGTGCAGGAATGAATGATGCCCATTCGATTTGGTTTGATTTGGATACCATCAAAAAATTCATCTATCATATAGAAAGAGGAGTAAAAGAGAACGGAGATAGTACGAAAACAAATAAACTAGGGTTGCGTATGTATTACGCGGCATATCCTGACCATACGACATGGACGCCATCAATCTATAAAGATTTATCTGGCTTTGGCGCCGACACATCTAAGCATAATTATGAATTCAAACATACCTTGGTTTTATTACCTACTATTCATGTAGGCGGAAATGAGTTGGATTTTAACCCGTTCAACGCAGCAACCTTCACTACAGGATTACCAAAATATACCAAACCAACTGTAAATCAGGAGCCAGTAGAAATCGATACCAGTGCAACTGCTGCTGTAGAGGTTTTTGCTATTACTGGTTCAAAAGATTTGGCTGATCCTAAGCCTGAACCAGGAACAGTTTCAAGAAATCATGGCACATTATGTCCTCCAGGTAATACAGTCGGTCTAGGATTTTAATTTATTGTTATGACAGAATTACAAACCATTTTCTACAAATTAATACCTTTTATAGAATGTTTGTGTGCTTTAGTGGCAGTATCACAATTCAATAAATTGAAAAATTCTTATTGGAAATGGTTTGTGATTTATCTAGTATTTATTGCTTTAGCCGAATTATTTAGCGCTTTTGTTCTAAAATATATTCCTGAAATGAGGAAATATTTTTTCAATTATTTTATTATTCCAATAGAGTTTTTATTCTTCTTTTGGCTTTATGCTAAAAAATCACTCAATAATAATAGGCTTTTTTTTACTGCAGTAATTATATATTTATCGTCATTACTATTCTTTATCTTCGGGTATGATAAAATAAGAATTATTGGTTCTATAAGTTACACCATTGGAAATTTAGTATTAACGATTATGGTTTTTTTAGAGTTCATCAAACAAATTAAATCAGATGAAATATTAAATTTTAGGACCAATAAAATGTTTTATATAAATTTCGGAATTCTATTTTTATATGTTGGTACTGTACCTTTGTTTGCCTTAGATAAATACTTGTTTGAAAATGATAAAATTTTGTGGAACTATTATTTCACTTTCTTTTTATTCTCGGTTAACATAATGTATCTTTTATTCACAGCATCATTTATATGGGGAAAACACAAACCTTAATTCCTATACTTTTATTTAATCTATTCTTTATTCTGTTTATTGTCGGGATAATTATCTTTATTCAACAATACCGTCTCAAGAAAAAAGAACACCTACTTATGCTACAAACTCAACTCGAAGACCATCAAAAAGAACTCCTGTCCACGGAATTGGAAATACAAAATCAAACGATGCAGCACATTGGTCGGGAGATTCATGACAACGTGGGACAAAAACTTACCCTAGCCAGTTTATATACCCAACAATTGGCTTTCGAAAACAAGGCGCCACACATTAATGATAGTATTGAAAACATCAGCAACATCATCAATGAATCACTCTCGGAACTGAGAGAATTGTCAAAAACGCTTACCGATAATTCCATAGAAAGCAAATCAATATCCGAATTAATTGCAGCAGAAGTCAAAAAAATAAGTGAATTAAATTTGTGTGACGTTCGATTTAACTCGGAATCAACTGCCGTAAATGCTTCGTATCAAACCAAAACGATTGTGCTTCGTATTACGCAAGAATTCATTCAAAACAGCATAAAACATGCAAAATGTTCGTCAATTACCATCGATTTGAAAAGCGAAAATAATTCGATTCAACTGAGTCTTCATGACAACGGAATCGGTTTTGATATCACTCAAACGAAAGGAAACGGAATCGGTCTGGCCAATATGAAAAAAAGAACCGAATTAATTCACGGAACGTTTGCTTTAGAAAGTCGCCCCAATCTCGGAACTCAACTCACCGTTATTTTACCACTGTAAACATGAAAAACACCATTGTTATTGTTGATGATCACATTATGATTGCTCAGGCGTTACGCGGAATCATAGCGAATTTCGACTCGTTTGAAGTTTTGTACGAATGTGCCAACGGAAGAGAATTAATGGATGCGTTTGCACACGGAAAGCCGAAACCTAAAGTAGTTTTACTCGACATTAGTATGCCCGTCATGGACGGATTCGAAACAGCAAAATGGCTCAATGCGAATCATCCGGAAATTTTAATTCTTACCTTGAGCATGCAAGACGACGAGCAAAGTGTCATCAAAATGATTAAAAACGGTGCCAATGGTTATTTACTTAAAAATGCCCATCCAACCGAATTGGAAAAAGCCTTATCAAGGTTAATTGGAGAAGGTTATTATTATCCCGATTGGGCATCCCGCATGGTTTTTGCCAGTTTGAATTCGGATAAAGCCAACCCAAATAGCATCAAACTAACCGATCGTGAAAAGGAATTTCTGACCTACAGTGTAACTGAAATGAGCTACAAAGAAATTGCCGAAAAGATGTTCTGTAGTCCGCGTACCGTAGAAAGTTACCGCGATAGTTTATTTGAAAAATTAGAATTAAAAACCCGTGTGGGATTGGCCGTATTTGCCATCAAAAATAAATTTGCTGAGTGAACGACTTCATTAAAAAAACCACCAGTTTCCCAGTGGTTTAGCATTTTGTTATGAATTCAATTACTTCATTTTACCATTTACGAAAGCGATAACCGCACCTACAACAGCTCCAGAAACGAGCATTAGTGCGATGTCGAGTGCCATCTTTTTCATATCGGGTTCAAGCACCATGTCATTGAGGAAAAAATTATGAAATAAAGAAAGGAATAGCGAGATAATCGCTCCCGCTTTTGCACCAGTCACCGCATTCGTAATGTGCGCCCATTGGTTGAAAATATACGAGGTGAAAAATCCAACTGTCATGCATCCTAAAAAGATGAACAACATATTCATCTGACTTTCATCTCCTGGAAAACTGGATTTAAAAAGAATTCCCCACAAAAGCCAACCTAACAGATAATCTACAATTCCGCCGACGATTCCGCCTACAATAAAGTTTTTTACATTCATACTAATTAGTTTTATTGGTTAATGTAATAAAAGTACTTAAAATTAAGAATTGTTGAATATGACACTCAATTAATTATCAACTATTCAAATGGGTAAAATGTTTATAACCAATAAAATAGAGCTTTATAGTCAAAAAAAAACACCTTAAAAAAGATGTCTTAGTTTTAATCGGTTCTATAAATTTTGTCGTACAACTGTTGGTATTTTTCCCGTACAATTTTGCGTTTTAATTTTAAGGTGGGTGTTAATTCGCCTCCATCAATACTCCAAATTGTGGGAGTTAGCTCAAAGCGTTTGATTTTTTCCCAATTGCCAAATTTTTCATTCGCTGTATCGACTTCTTCTTGTATGCGTTGGATTACATTGGGATTAGAAGCAATTTCTTCGTTCAAATCGCCCACATCTACTTGATGGCGTTTGGCCCATTCGCGTACAAAATCAAAATTTGGCTGAATGAAAGCTGCTGGCATTTTTTCTCCGTCGCCAATCACCATAATTTGCTCAATGAACAGCGATTGCTTCATCGCGTTTTCAATCAGTTGCGGTGCAATGTATTTTCCGCCTGATGTTTTGAACATTTCTTTTTTACGATCAGTGATTTTCAAAAATCCGTCGGCATCAATAATTCCGATGTCACCCGTATGAAAATATCCGTCTTTTATGACTTCATTCGTAAGTTGATCGTCTTTATAATAGCCCATCATGACATTCGGACCTTTGCATAAAATTTCGCCGTCTTCCGCAATTTTCACTTCTACATTAGTGATCGGTTTTCCGACACATCCGATTCTGAATCCGCCATTTCTAACGTCATTTACCGAAATTACAGGAGACGTTTCTGTCAATCCGTAACCTTCCATCACGGGCATTCCTGCGGCTGCAAATACTCGGGTTAAACGCGGTTGCAAGGCAGCACTTCCCGAAACCATAACCGTTAAATTTCCGCCCAAACCCTCTTGCCATTTGCTAAAAATGAGTTTGCGTGCAATTTTTAGTTGGGTTTCATACCAAAATCCGTTTGCACCATACGGTTCGTATTTCAATCCGAGTTCAATTGCCCAAAAGAACAATTTCTTTTTGATTCCGGTTAACTCGGCACCTTTCGCATAAATTTTGTCGTATACTTTTTCGAGTAATCGCGGTACAACCGAGAAAACGGTAGGTTTTACTTCTTTGATGTTATCAGACAACTTTTCAATGCTTTCAGCAAAATAAATAGCGACTGAGTAATATTGATAAATGTACAAAATCACGCGTTCGAAAATGTGGCAAATCGGCAGAAAACTCAGTGCGCGACTCGTGCCTTCTTCAAACGGAATTCGTGGTGAACTGTCCAAAACATTAGAAACGATATTGTGATGAGACAACATTACACCTTTTGGTTTTCCGGTGGTTCCTGAAGTGTAAATAATCGTTGCTAATTCTTCTGGAAGTACATTCTTTTTTCGGTCTTCGACTACATCCTGATTACTTTTGTCTTCGCCCAAGACAAGCAATTCATTCCAATTTTTACAGGTTGGAATAGAGTCAAATGAATACACTTCTTTTAACAACGGAATATTTTTTTGAACCGATTTCAATTTTTCAAAAACCACAGCATCCGAAACAAAACAATATACTGCACCTGAGTGATTTAAAATATATTCGTAATCTTCGGCGGAAATGGTCGGATAAATCGGCACGGTTTGCGCTCCAGTTTGTAAAACGCCAATGTCCATGATGTTCCATTCGGTTCGATTCGAAGAAGAAATGATCGCAATTTTATCGTTTTTTTCGATTCCCATGCGAAGCAATGCTCTCGATATGGTATTCGATTGGTCTATGTATTCTTGTGTTGATGTTTTGACCCAAACACCATCGTATTTGGTGACCAAACAATCCGGAATATTGTTTTTTTCTAATTGATAGTAGGGGAAATCAAAAAGCCTCGTAATCGCAGTCATGGGTTGATAATTTGATGCAAAATAGTAATTAAAAAACAGATTAACAATAAATTTATAAATTATAGTTTCCGAATTTAGTAGTTTTGCACAAAATCAATATCCAAGAATGAAGAAATACATCCGTATTGACGAATATAAAGTCTTGTTTGTCAGAATAGTTTTGGTCTATTTCTTTTACACAATTGCGCGTTTGTTGTTTTATTTTTACAACGCTGATTTATTGCAAATCAACTCCTTTTCTTATTTTTCAAAATTGTGTTACCACGGATTGACATTCGACACTTCGGCCATTTTATACGTCAATTTGCTTTTTATTTTGCTATCGATTTTGCCGTTGCGTATCAATACATCCATTCGATTTCAGAAAGGAATGTTTTATCTGTATTTCATCACGAATCTACTGGCATTTTCGACCAATTTCATCGATTTTATTTATTACAAACACAGTCTAGCTCGAACCACTTTGGCTGCTATGAATGTAATTGAAAATGAGACCAATAAAACCTCTTTATTTCTAAGTTTTATAGTTGATTATTGGCATGTATTTGTATTGTTTTTTGTGTTGGCATTTTTATGGATTTTTCTCTACAAACGCATCCGATTTAAAGCAGATATTCCTCAAAACAAAATCGCGTATTTTAGTTTTTCGACTCTTTTTCTATTGGTTTTCAGTGTAATGATTATTGCCGGAATTCGCGGTGGTGATTTGAGTAAATCGACGCGTCCGATTAATTTATTAGATGCGAGCCGACACGTGAAAAACATCGTGCATGCCGACATTGTGTTGAACACACCATTTGCCATCATCCGAACGCTATTCAGCAATAATTTTAAGAAAGTAGAATTCCCAGAAATCACCGAAAAAGTCATCACTGAAAAAGTCCAACCGATAAAGTTTTACAACAACAATCCTGAGTCGAAGCCCAATGTAGTGTTGATTATTCTAGAAAGTTACGGTCGAGAATACTCGGGTGCGTTCAACAAGTTTATGAATATTAAAGACTATAAAACGCATACGCCGTTCATCGATTCGTTGGCGCAACACAGTTTGATTTTTTCTAACGCTTACGCGAATGGAAGGCAGTCGATACACGGGATGTCATCGATAATCGCCGGAATTCCAACCTATAAAGATGCGTTTACCTCATCGCCTTACCCGAAGCAAAATATTGAATCGTTGGTTTCTACGTTAGAAAGTAAAGGGTATTCAACGTCGTTTTTTCATGGAGCCGCGAATGGTTCGATGGGATTTTTAGGATTTAGCAATATACTCGGAATTGACCAGTATTTTGGTCGCACTGAATACAACAACGACGCCGATTTTGACGGCTATTGGGGCATTTGGGATGAGCCTTTTTTGCAGTTCATGAAAAGTAAATTAGACCAACAAAAAGCACCGTTTTTCTCCACTGTTTTTACGGTTTCATCGCACGAGCCGTATATTGTTCCGGAAAAATACAAAGACAAGTTTAAAGAAGGCGACATCATCATGCATAAATGCGTCGAGTATACCGATTATGCCTTACAGCGTTTTTTCAATGAAGCAAAAAAATCGAGTTGGTATGAAAACACTATCTTTGTATTGGTAGCCGATCACGGAAATCAGGTGTTTTACCAAGATTACAACAAAACCATCAATCGATTTACGGTTCCGATTTTGTTCTTTAAACCCAATAGTAAGTTGGTAGGAAATAGCAATGAAATCGCGCAACAAATCGATATTTATCCGACTATTTTGGACCTTATCGGATACAACAAACCGTTCAGAAGTTGGGGTAGAAGTTTGGTTGATACCAAAAAGCAAACCCAGCCATTTGCCGTACATTCATTGGGAAATGTACATCATTTTATGAAAGGAAAGTACATCAGTGCTTTTGATGGTAAGGAAGTCATCGGGTTTTATTCCATCAACGATAAAGCATTGGAACATAATTTAATCCAACAAAGAAATGCTGAAATGGATGAATTGGAAATTGAAACGAAAGCATTCTATCAAGATTATATGGATCGAGTAATAGATAAAAAATTAACAAGCGAAACGAAATGAGTACCAAGAAAAAAATAATTTTAGGTGTATTTTTAGTGATTGTAGCTGGAGTAGGAAAGTATGTGTACGATATGCACATCAACCATAATTTTGAGACGATTTCGGAAGGTAAAGTGTTCAAAAGCGCTGTGATTCCGCCCGATGAAATTGCCGATTATGTTGAAAAATACAACATCAAAAGTATCGTGGATATGCGTTTTCCGGGAACAGGCGACGACCAAAACAATCCCGAAATTCCGAAAGAATTGACGGCCGAAAAAGAAGCCATTGCCAAAATTAAAGGCGTAAAGTATTTCAATAATGGCTCCGATCAAATTCCGACTCAACAAAACTTAGATTACTTCTTCGAAATCATGGATAATCCTGATAACTATCCGGTTTTGTTGCATTGTTACCATGGTGTCGGTCGCGCCGAAATGTACTCTGCCTTATACCGAATCGAATACGAAAATTGGGACAAAAACGATGCGCGTTTGGCCACACGAACCTTCGTAAAGTTCAGTTCGTTCGATATCGGAAAACCCAAAGGAGATTATTTGATGAACTATCAAAAACGAAAAAAATAAATAATAAAGTGCCTCAATTGAGGCATTTTTTTTTGGTTTATATTTTCAGTAATGGTACTCAAGAATATAAATTCTGAAAAAAGGGTGTTTTTCCTCTTTTTCCATGTATTCAAATAAGTTAAATTTACGATTTAAAGTACTGTTTAACAAAGTTCTATAAGCATAGTTGTCAAACTCAAACAATACAAACTCGCTCCATTTAACTAAATTAATTCAGAATGGATTTATAAAAGGACGAATGTGAAAGTATTGAGTTTTTTGAACACGTTAAAACATTTAAAGAGAAAAACAAGGGATTTATATTATTAAAAATTAAGTCATGCAAACACCATTACACGTAAGAATCGAAGCAATCCAAAAGCGTTTGAAAATTAACCCAACCGGAATTTTCAATTTAGATACGTGTCAGGAAATCGAGAAGCTCAAGCACATTAGCGTTCCATCGGGCAGTTTAATTTTGGACAGAAAAAAAGCCATTCAAAGAAGTCTTGGTTTTACTGGAAACGATGTGGACGGAATCGTTGGCGGAGCAACACTGACTCGAATTGAAGATTTTTTAAATATAAAGCTACCAACAATTCCCGCTGGTGCTAGCATGATTGTTTCAAAAAGAGGTCTTGATATTATTATTAATTCAGAAATTTCTTCTAAAGCGGCCTATCTAACCAAATACAAATTTCCAATTTGGCCAGGATTAGAAAGCGGAATTACTATCGGAATTGGTTATGATTTGGGATTTGTATCTCAAAATCAATTTCAATTGGATTGGGGTGGATCACTTTCGGCTACTACATTCAATACGCTAAAAGCGGTAGTGGGGAAAAAAGGAAACGATGCGAAATTAGCACTGACCGCCTCAGTTAAGAGAATTGATGTGAGTTGGGAAATCGCTTTAGAAGTGTTTTACACCCAATCAATGCCCAAATATGCTGTGGATACCCGAAGAGCTTTTCCCGGAATTGAGAAGCTTCCACCCGACGCACAAGGAGCTTTATTGTCGCTCGTTTACAATAGAGGCGCGTTAATTGACAACTCCGATCGCAGAAGAGAAATGAAGAATATTGTAGGACATGTTGCTTCGGGTAATTTATCCAAAATAGCCAATGAGATTCGGAGTATGAAGCGTTTATGGAATTACAACACATTTAGAGGATTGCACATCCGAAGAGACAAAGAGGCCGATTTGGTGGCCAACGCAACGTTTTTTATGCAAAGTAATGAGTACATTTTTGTCTAATTTTTAAAATAATTAAAATGTTTCCAGCCATACTTGAAGTTATTATTTCGTTAGTTGTCGTTTATTTTTTGATGAGTACATTGGTTTCGTTTTGTAACGAATGTATTGCCATGCTTGTTAACAATAGAGGTAAAATTCTGTATAAGTCGTTGAAGCATCTTTTTGTGGAAGAAAAAAACGAAGAAGATTCATTGATCGAAAAAGTGTATCAATCGAAGTTTGTCAACAATTTGGCTGGACAATTCACTATTGCCAACAAAGTAGTTCAAAAGCCCAGTTACATCTCTACCGAAAATTTTACTAGTGCTTTAATCGATGAAATTCAGAAGTGCGGCATTAAAAAAGCGTATGCTCGCAACATAGATGATTTAAAAAAGAAAATTGACGCCATCAAAGATTCATTCATCAAAACCAAATTACAAGAAATCATCGCCGAGTTGGAAGAAACCCAACAAGCAAACATCACAGCTGTAAAGAAAAAAATTTCAGAATGGTATGATAGTTATATGCTCACAGTCACCGAAGTGTATAAAAATTACATTCGAATGTGGATTTTCGGAATCAGTTTTTTTGTTGTTTTTACCATGAACATCGATAGTTTGTTGCTCATTGAATACTTTTTTGAAAATAAAGAAAAGAGAGAAGTAATGATCAGTTTTGCGGAAAACGTAGGGAAAGACGATTACAAAATAAACGACTCGATTACCAATGATCAACGTTTGGAAGAAATTAAGAAACTCAAAAAAGCGGTGGTTGATAGCATAAACGCTTTCGATTTACCGATTGGATGGAAAGACGATATTAAAAGTACATTAGTACACGAGCAAAAAGAATTGAATAATGTACCCGATGATTCAAATGATAAATCAATTGAAATCTCATACATAAAAAAATTATTGGGTTTGTTTTTAACCACAATTTCACTCACTTTAGGTGCGCCATTTTGGTATCAATTGATGGTAAATTTGTTGGCTTTGCGGAAATCGATTACTAATGATACTGTTAAAAAGTAAATATAATCTTATTATAAATATTAAAATAATTTGAAAAGACTATTTTTTTCTGTTTCTTCCAAAGATGACATAGCTAAATTGAATGAGCTAATGATTCACTTTTCTGTATTTAAAGGAAAAGTTGATTTAAAATATAAAGAATCTTTTATGGCAGGTTCTGATATTAATAAATCAATTATGGAGTATATAGATTCAAGCGATTTTGTTTTACCGATACTAAGTTCTGATTTCTCCAATGATGAAACTTGTAGGGAAGAATTGGAAATTTCTAAAGAAAAAAAGAAAGAAATCATTCCAATCTTACTTCGTGAATTTTTATGGCAACATTCACCGGAAATAAAAGAATTAGAGGATGTAATTATTCCTAAAGATAAAATAGCAGTATTTTCTAAAATAAATTCAAATTTTAGTAATAAGGACAAAGTTTTTGTCGAAATAGTAAGTCATGTTAATGATAAAGTATTTCCTAATGCAAATATTGATATTACGGGTATAAAAATTACTAATTTTTATAAATTTTTTACAGTAATATCGTCTGTCATAGGTATAATAGCTACTATTTTAAGTTTTGTTTATTTAACTTGGTATATTAGCTTATTATTTTTTTTAGTTTTTTTATGTATAAGTTTATTAATTGCGAGACATATCCTTTTTCCAACTCAGATATCAACCTATTTAAATAAAAAGAAATATTATGGAAGAAAAGAATAACTTGTTAGAACGTTTTATTGAAAATGAAAAAAAATCAAAAATTGTAACTTTAATATCTACAATTTTGTTGATAGTATTTGCTTTGATAATATTATTTATTTCTATTAAAAATAGAAACTTAAATGAAGAACTTATTGTTAAAAATGAAAAATTAAAAGAAACTAATGCAAAACTTGAAGAAATTCGATCTGCCCAGAATAATTCAATAGTTGCATTAAAAAAATATGAATCAGTAATTGCATCATTAAAGAATACGAATAATATCAACGAAAAAACAAAATTTAAAAAAGAATTAAAGAAAATTGAAGAAAATAAGGGAAAGTACAAAATTTATACACACTATATGCCTAATTACTTAGATGATAGCGATAAAATAAAGGAGTTTATTGATAAAAATAAGAATTATTATGTTCCTGAATCTGAACTCATAAGAGGTATTAGTTTTAACCCTCAGATTAGATATTTTAACAAAGAAGATAAACTGGAAGCTGAAAATTTGCAAAGAAAGATAAAAGTAGAATTAGGCTTAGATCTCGAAGTAAAAAACATAAATATAGTAGCCCAAGAAAAACAATTAGAAATTTGGTACGGAAAGAAAGAATCAAATGAAAAAAAAGAAAAAGTGTACTAAATAATAATTAAAAATAATAATATGTCACTAAAACTATTCATTAGTTACGCCCACAAAGACGAAGAAATTAAAAACGAGTTGGATAAATTTTTATTTGTCTTAAAAAGAAGTGGTAAAATTTCGGTCTGGCAAGACCGAATGTTATTAGCTGGAGCTGAATGGGATGAAACTATTTTAAAAGAACTGAAAGAAGCGGAAATAATTTTATTACTTGTAAGCCAAGATTTTATTGCATCAGATTATATTTGGGAAAAAGAACTTAAAATTGCAATCCAACATCATCATGAGGGGAAAGCTAGAGTTATTCCTATTATTGCCAGAAAATGTGATTGGGAAAACATGAGTTTTGCAAAATTACAAGCATTACCCAATGGAGGTAAATCAATTAGTAGCTATGCAGATAGGGATATTGCCTATACTGAAATTGCAAAGGGAATTACAAAAGTTGTAGAATATATGGAAGCTAATTCAGATTAATTTTCTTTGAATTTACAAACATCAAATATAAATTTATTTTTCCCCTGTAGCCGTAAAACTCTTCACTCGTTCCCCATTAATAAACATCTTATTCGAATTAAAATGAATGGAAAACTCGACTCTGTTCCATTCCTCTTCGGTTTCTGATTCTGAGTTAGTAGTAAATTTATAATACAGCGAATATTCTTTACTATCATAGCCTTTTATAAATTTAGGTTCTCCCGCTTCAGTACATTCGATGCCCCAAATCATCGCACGTTTCGGATTATCATGCAGTTGATAAAATCCTGTTCCGCCACTATTTAAGTCAACAGTGGGTTCCGCACCTTTAAAGGTGTAGATTCCAGTTACAGGATAATCGATAGTGTTAGTAATATAACGAACACCTTCTTTAGTAGTGATTTCGGTAACCGAATTTTGGGCGAAACCAACACTTCCGAAAAATAAAACTACGAGTAGTACTATATTTTTTACCTTCATTTTTGTATCGTTTTAAATTTGACTTTTATCTTTTTTCAATCCATAATCGCGCATTCACAAACGCTTCTATCCACGGAGAAACGTCGTCATTTCTGTCTTTGGGATAATGTGCCCAGTTCCACGGAAAAGTCGAACGCTCAATGTGCGGCATCATCACCAAATGTCTTCCGGTTGCATCGCACATCATCGCCGTATTGAAATCCGAACCATTTGGATTGGCAGGATAACCTTCATACGCATATTTAGCTACAATAGTGTACTTGTTTTCTTCATACGGTAATTTGAATTTTCCTTCACCGTGCGAAATCCAAACACCTAAAGTTGTTCCGGCCAACGTGTTCAACATCACCGAATGGTTTTCCTGAATGGTTACCGATGTGAATCCGCTTTCGTGTTTTTGACTGTCGTTGTGGTGCATTTTTCCGTGAATTTCGTGTTCCGGATTGATGACTTCCAATTCCATGAACAACTGACAACCGTTGCAAATTCCAACAGATAATGTATCTTCTCGTTTAAAGAAATTATCCAAAGCAGTTTTGGCTTTTTCGTTGTATAAAAACGCGCCCGCCCAACCTTTGGCACTTCCTAAAACATCAGAATTCGAAAATCCGCCCACAGCACCAATAAACTGAATGTCTTCCAACGTTTCTCTACCCGAAATCAAATCGGTCATGTGTACGTCTTTTACATCAAATCCTGCCAAGTACATTGCATTGGCCATTTCGCGTTCTGAATTACTTCCTTTTTCGCGGATAATTGCCGCTTTTGGACGTGGTTTTGTGTTGTCAATTAGCGGTTTTAATCCGGTGAAATGCGTTGGGAATTGATAGTTCAATGGTTGGTGAGCAAAATTCTCAAAACGCTCTAAAGCCTTTCCATTTCTACTTTGCTTTTGGTCGAGTAGGTAAGAGGTCTCGAACCAATCATCTCTTAAGGTTGGAATGTCTAAATTCCAAATTCCAAATTCTAAAGTAGCTTTGGATACTGCTTCTCCTATTTTGAAGAATTCAATTCCGGTTAAAGCTTTTTCAAATGTGGTATTATCTTTCGCTTGAAGGACTAAACCAATATTTTCTGAGAATAAAATTTTCACCAAATCACTTTCTTCGAATGAACTGAAGTCGATTTTAGCACCTAAATTAGTATCGGCAAAACACATTTCCAATAAAGTCGTAATCAAACCACCACTTCCAATGTCGTGTCCTGCAAGGATTTGTCGGTCTTTGATTAAGTCTTGAATAGTATTGAATACTTTTTTGAAAAAAGCTGCGTCTTTAACGGTTGGCGTTTCCGAACCAATTTTATTCTGAGTTTGAGCGAACGAACTTCCACCTAATTTAAAATCATCTTGCGATAAATTGATGTAGTAAATCGAACCACCATTTTTCTGAAGAACAGGTTCCACAACTTTCGTAATATCCGAACAATTTCCAGCCGCCGAAATAATAACCGTTCCCGGCGCGATTACTTCGTCGTTCGGATATTTTTGTTTCATCGAAAGCGAATCTTTTCCGGTTGGAATATTGATTCCCAATTCGATGGCAAATTCAGAACACGCTTCAACCGCAGCATACAAACGCGCATCTTCACCTTCATTTTTACACGGCCACATCCAATTCGCAGAAAGTGATACACTTTTTAAATTGTCTTTCAACGGAGCAAAAACGAGGTTTGAAAGCGCTTCCGCAATCGCATTTCTACTTCCTGCTTTAGGATCGATTAAAGCCGAAATAGGAGCGTGGCCAATCGACGTGGCAATTCCTTCTTTTCCGTTGTAATCCAACGCCATTACACCTACGTTATTCAATGGTAATTGTAAGGATCCGGCACATTGTTGTTTGGCGACTTTTCCACCCACGCAACGGTCGACTTTATTGGTTAACCAGTCTTTACAAGCCACAGCTTCGAGTTTCAAGATATCTCTTATGTAATCTTGAATATAATCGCTGCTATACTTTAGATCGGTATAATTTCTAGTAATTGTAGTATCCGCCATGATGGTTTTAGGCGAACTACCAAACATATCTTCCAACGCAAAATCCATGGGTTTGGCGCCTGTAGTTTTGCTTTCGAAAGTGAATCGATGATTGTTGGTCACGTCACCCACTTGGTACATCGGTGAACGTTCTCTGTCGGCGATGCGTTGCACAGTTTCGATGTCTTTCTGACCAATCACTAATCCCATGCGTTCTTGCGATTCGTTACCGATGATTTCTTTGGCTGAAAGCGTCGGATCGCCTACTGGCAATTTGTCCAAATCGATCAATCCGCCAGTTGCTTCTACTAATTCCGATAAGCAATTTAAATGTCCGCCCGCACCGTGATCGTGAATCGAAACTATCGGATTTTCATCGCTTTCGATTAATCCGCGAATCGCATTGGCAGCACGTTTTTGCATTTCTGGATTTGAACGCTGAATGGCATTCAATTCGATTCCAGAGCCAAACGCACCCGTATCAGCTGATGAAACGGCCGCTCCACCCATTCCGATTCTATAATTTTCGCCACCTAAAATGACAATTTTATCGCCCGGTTTCGGTTCGTGTTTTTGCGCTTGCGAGGCTTTTCCGTAACCAATTCCGCCCGCTTGCATGATGACTTTATCGTAACCAAGTTTTCTGTTTTCTTCTTCATGTTCAAAAGTCAACACCGAACCTGTGATTAACGGTTGTCCGAATTTGTTTCCGAAATCGGATGCGCCATTTGACGCTTTGATTAAAATATCCATCGGAGTTTGGTACAACCATTTGCGTTCAATCATTCCGTTGGTTTCGTACGAACGACTGTCGTTCAATCGCGAGTAAGCTGTCATGTACACCGCTGTTCCTGCAAGTGGAAGCGAACCTTGTCCGCCCGCCAAACGATCGCGAATTTCGCCACCCGAACCCGTTGCAGCACCGTTAAAGGGTTCCACAGTTGTGGGGAAATTATGCGTTTCGGCTTTTAAGGAAATAACCGATTCAAATTCTTTTTTGGTGTAAAAATCGGGTTTGTCGGCACTTTTCGGAGCAAATTGTTCCACTATTGGACCTTTGATGAATGCTACGTTGTCTTTGTAGGCGGAAACAATATCATTTGGATGTTCCGCTGATGTTTTCTTGATTAATTTGAATAAAGAGGTTTCTTTTTCTTCGCCATCGATGACAAAAGTTCCGTTAAATATTTTGTGACGGCAGTGTTCTGAATTCACTTGAGAAAAGCCAAACACTTCCGAATCGGTTAATTTTCGTCCGATTTTTGTAGCGAGATTTTCTAAATAATCTACTTCTTCCTGACTCAAAGCCAATCCTTCTTTTTGGTTGTAGGCGGCGATGTTATCAATTTCGATGATGGGTTCGGGTTGGATGTTGATGGTAAAAATATCTTGATGTAGTTCGGTATATTTCTGCGAAAGCATCGGATCAAAATCGGTGGAATCTGCGGAAACTAGTTCGAATTCCTCAATTCTTATGATTCCTGAAATACCCATATTTTGAGTAATTTCAACGGCGTTAGTACTCCACGGAGTGACCATTGCGGCACGTGGTCCAACAAAAAAATCCGCGAGAACGGATTTATCGATTTTATGAGCGTCGCCAAACAGCCAGTTGAGTTTTGAAATGGTTTCTGATGTAAGTTCGTTTTGCGCTTGAACGGCAAAAACGGTGTTACTTTCGTTTCCGAAGAAGTGAATCATTGTGTTGATGTTTTGTGTTTCGTAGGGACAAGTCGCGACTTGTCCTTACTTGAATGCAAATTTAATCCAAAATACACGATTAGCCAAAAGAGTTATCAATAGTTTTTAACGGTTTTTTTGACAATTGGTAGGGAATAAAATTCTTACAAACAAAAGATTTTATACTTTTGGCGTTCAATTATTTATGCTATGAAGAAAATTTACTTTTTGATTGTTGGGTTGTTTTTGTGTTTGAGTGTGAACGCTCAGGTGATTAATTTTCCGGATGCGAATTTTAAAAATAAATTATTATCAGCAAACTCTACTAATCAAGTCGCAAAAAATTTGGAAGGAAATTATTTTAAAATTGATATAAATTTAAATGGAGAAATTGAAGTTAGCGAAGCGATTCAGGTTAGTTATTTGGATGTTTCCGTTTCAAGTATTAGTTCGATGGTGGGAATTCTTAATTTTACATCATTACAAAATCTAAATTGTAAAAATTTCGGAAGTTTTAATTGGAATCAATTAACTCAAATAAATCTAAGTGGTTTATCAAATTTACAAGTGCTAAATTGTAATCAAAATTATCAATTAGCACTTTTAAACATTTCAGGATGTAGTAGTTTGACTAATTTAAGTTGTTCTTCAAATAATTTAGGAATGTTAAACTTGCAAGGATTTAACAATTTGGAATCGTTGGATTGTTCTGGCAGTTATTTAACTAGTTTAAACATAAATGGTTTAACCAATTTGACTACGATAAACTCATGTTGTAATTTATTGACAACTTTGGATGTGAGTTCTTGTATCAATTTAACTAGTTTAAATTGTTATAATAATGATTTGAGTTCACTGATAGTTAATGGATTATCAAATCTGACCGAATTGATTACCTATCTCAACGATTTGACAAACTTAAATTTGGCCGGTTGTAATAATCTATCTGAATTAAATTGTTGGGGAAATCAATTAACAAGTTTGGATGTGTCAGGCTTAGAAAATTTATTGTATCTAAATGCTTGGCAAAATGATTTAAATAGTTTGTTGTTAAGCGGTTGTGTGAATATCCAAAACATTGATTGTAGTGAAAACAACTTAACAAGTCTTGATTTAACAGGTTTAAACAATTTGGAGATTTTAAACTGTAGGTATAACAGTTTAGTTAGCCTAGATGTCAGTTTACAGGAAGGACTAACTCAATTAAACTGTAGTTTTAATCAAATTACTTCAATTGATGTTAGTAATAATTACTTGTTAGATAATTTACAATTACATGATAATAATATGTTTTACATGAATATTAAAAATGGAATTAGTATTTATAATGGTGGAATTTATAACAATCCAAACATTAGCTATGTATGTTGTGATGATTTTGAAATAAGTTTTGTGGAGGATAGTTTTGTAAATCAGAATGTAAGTATAAACTCCTATTGCTCTTTTTTTCCGGGTGGTAATTACTATACGATTGAAGGAGATTCTAAATTAGATTCTGATTTGAACGGTTGTAATTCTAGTGATAATGGTTTTCCTTTAATGAATTTTTCTATTACAAACGGAATCGAATCGGGAAACATTTTTACAAATGTATCAGGAGATTATGAGATTGGTGTTTATGAGGGAATTTATACCGTAACACCCATTTTTGAAAATCCATCTTACTTTTCAATTTCTCCCACAAGTCTTATAGTTGATTTCCCAACACAAGGAGAAGTTGTTAATCAAAATTTTTGTATTACACCAAATGGCAATCATAATGATTTAGAAGTTACCATTTTTCCAATAAATCAAGCAAGACCCGGTTTTGATGCAACCTACAAGTTGGTTTACAAAAATAAAGGAACCTCCACTTTATCAGGTGTCGTAACCTTTGAATTTGAAGACAACAAAATGGATTTAATTTCGTCAGTTCCAAATTTTTCTTCACAAGCAACCGGACTTTTAACTTATGATTATTTTAACCTACAACCTTTCGAAACAAGAGAGATTCTATTAACTCTAAACATCAACTCTCCAATGGAAACTCCTGCGGTAAACATTGGAAATCAATTAAATTTTACAACAATTATCAATCCGCTTTCTGGGGATGAATTTTTATTTGATAACACTAGTAGCTTGAAACAAACGGTGGTCGGGTCTTTTGATCCCAATGATAAAACCTGTATTGAAGGTAATGTAGTCGGACCCGAAATGATTGGTCAATATGTTCATTACATGATCCGTTTTGAAAATACAGGAACTTTCCCCGCTGAAAATGTCGTGGTAAAAGACATGATTGATTTAACCAAATTTGATTTAAGTACATTGATTCCGACGAGTTCAAGTCATTCGTTTGTAACCCGAATTGCTGCAGATGGCAAAGTAGAATTCATCTTCGAAAACATTCAGCTACCATTTGATGATGCCAACAACGATGGATACATAGCGTTTAAAATCAAAACACTACCGAGTTTGGTCGTTGGCGATACGTTCAGCAACAACGCGAATATTTATTTTGATTACAATTTTCCTATCCTAACCAATACGGCATCTACAACGATTCAAATTCTGGGAAATACCGATTTTTCTTTTCGAGACTATCTGACTTTATATCCGAATCCGGCTCAAAACAGTTTGAATATTAAAATGAATAGCGAGATTACCATTTCTTCTATCAGCCTATACAATTCAATAGGTCAATTAGTTTTGATAACCACAAATCCATCAGAAAATATTGATGTTTCCAATTTAAAAACAGGAAGTTATTTTATCAAAGTTATTTCAGATAGAGGAATTTCTACTACTCAATTTATTAAAGAGTAAAAACACTAGTAAATTATTTTATTACTTAAAAGTTAAAGTTTCTTTAAGAATTTAATTAGAATTTTTTTTTTAAAGATTTTTCTTATATTTGTTTTTCATTAAAAAAATGTACACTTATGAAATTTAGAATTTTTTCTTGCTTATCGATGTTATTATGTATAAGCGCGTTTTCACAGAACACAAATCTCACTATTAACCACAGTACGAATTTCTTGTTTTTAAATAACGAAGCAAAAAACTCAGCTGATGGTATCGAAGGATCGCCTTATTTTGTTAATGAATTTTTACCTTCAGAAGTTATTGGTTATAGTGGAGTAACTCCACCTATTCGTTACAATGCAGCATTGGATGAAATGGAATATATGAAGGACGGTAGAAAGTATTACGTAACAAAAAAAGATAGTATAGAAATTAAATTATTCAATAAAAAATATTCCTTTTTAGAATACGAAGCAAAAAAAGGAAATGAAAAAGGGTATTTAGTCATATTACAATCATCAAATAATGATAAATTTTCGTTATACAAAAAGGAAAAAATCGTGCTAATGCCAGAGTACGTTCCAAATTCGAGTTATGCTGATCCTAAACCAGCACACTACAAAGTTGAAAATGATAAATTTTATATTGGATTTGATTCAAAAATTGTTTTGATGCCAAAAAGCAAAAAAGAAGTATTGAAATTAGTTCCCAATAATAGCGCACAAGTCGAGACCTATTTGAAAGAGAATAAAGTATCTTTTGATAACGAAAACAATCTTGTTCAATTGGTAAAATTTCTTAATACTTTAAAATAATTTTTTTTAAAGTAATCCACAAAAAAAAACTACCTGGAAATAGGTAGTTTTTTTTTGTTTTAAATTTTCTTAAGGCACAAATTGATACGCTCCTAAATCGGGCGAACTTGCTCTGCTGTTTCCAAGGATGTCATCAAACCCACTAAAAATTGAATCAACCGCTAAATTTAAATCTTCACTCAACCATAATTTATTAAGGTTGGTGTTTTCAAATTTCGGATTGTTGATTTGCGAGTTCGTTGCCAAATATACGTTGACATAATGCTCCGTATCGGTTGTAAATTGGTACAACGGATTATTAGTAAACTGATTATTACTCGGATTGAATCGAATCAAACAATGGTTGAATTTATAATTAAAATCGGCGTCAACTTCTGTTTTCTTGTCCAACAACATCTCAATTTGATTGCTTCCGTAAATGATGCAATTGTTAAAATTAGCGGCAATTAAATCACTAATGTAAATCGTATCAATGGTTTCAAAATAGTCACTGACTAAAACCGCCACTTGTCGTGAACTGTTCCAATCGTTGTTAAACGTACAGTGATTAAAATTATACGTTCCGCCATACGTGCACGCTAACGTAGCTTGACCGCAATAATTCCCCACTAAATTTTCTCCTGTAAGATTAGCTTTCCGAGCCAAAATTCCGACATTCGAACAATTGTAAATTTGCGAATTTCGAATGGTCAGTTGCGGAATAGAGGTGTCCGTAGCCGTGGCGATATTTTGCATCAAAATTCCCACCGTTGCATTTTTGATGGTTAAATGATTAATGGAGTTCAACGGACTGTTGGACAAAATCATGATCGTGCCCCATTGTCCTGGAATATCTGAAAACAAAGGTTCTAAACGATCGCCTTCAAATATGACTTCATTCTCCAAACTTTCTTGATTCGAAAGCGGCGGATTTCCTCCGTTGATTTGAATGCTTGCATTTTTACCTACAATTAAACCCGAATTCGCGTGAAAATGTACTCGTGCACCAGCCTCAACCACTAAGGTTTCCGTTCCTGGAACGTACGCATATCCGTAAATTACATAGGGTTTTTCATTGGTCCACACTAATTCGTTACCATTCACTGGATCAGTAGCCGATAAATTGCTTCCCACGGAAATGATTTGTTCGCTATCGTCGTCCAAACCTAAATTGATGCCTTCAAAAAAATATTCATCAGGCGTTCCAGTTCGTTGTGGATAGATAAAAATCGCATCCTGAATCAACGTCACCAAATCGACATCTTGTGGTGCACCACTGATGTTCGTAAACTCAATTTTATCAGTATATAAAAAATCGGCAGGATTTGCACTCGCCACATCCGAAGTAACTTCAATAAATACAAACAAACTGTCGTTGGCCAACAGCTCTACATTGTTGAAGATTTTACCATCGCCCACGCCATTATTGTCGGCATCTTCACCGGTCATTCCGTCGACCATGATTCGATATTTTGACGTCGGACCATTCGCCAAACGAATTTGAGGAATCGAAATGTCAGCATCACTGGTGTTGTAGACTTTTAAACGGTACGTACTCGAACCAATTTCGGTAAATACAGTATCCAAATAAACGGTATCACGAGAAAATCGCAATCCTCCGGTACTCGGTTCAAATTCGAAATCGTTTCGGCACGAGGAAAGTGAAAGAACAAACAATACAACAAGTAATGATAAATAACGCATAGTAAATCAATTTTGGTAAAAGTAGTTATTTAATTTAAAATTAAAAATGACCCGATAAAATTTATAAAGCAAACGGATTTTTTAAGGTAATAGTACTTTTTAACTATCTTTTTTCTATTTTCTGTTCTCTATTCACTCTACTAAAATTATCTTTACCACAAAATTAGAGTTATGTCATTCGATAAAGAAAAAATGCTGCAATGGTGCAACGATTGGTCAAAAAACACCTTAATGGAAACGCTTGAAATCAAGTACATCGATGCCGGTGAAGATTTTTTAGTGGCCACAATGCCAGTAAATCCGAGAGTTCACCAACCGATGGGATTATTGCACGGCGGAGCGAGTGTAGCTTTGGCTGAAAGTGTCGGTAGTGCCGCTTCGATTATGTTTGTCAATCCCGAACGACAAGAAGTACGCGGCATCGAAATCTCGGCCAATCATCTGAAAAGCAAAAAAGAAGGCATGGTCACGGCTACAGCCAAAATCATCCACAAAGGTGCCAGCATTCATTTGTGGGAAATCAGAATTGTAGATGAAAACGACAAACTGATTTCACTTTGTAAATTGACCAACATGATTTTACCACGTCGCTCATGAATCTCTCAGATACCGTCAGAAGTCAGCATGCAAAACAATTGCCGTTTGTCGTATTTTGCAAACCCAATTCCGATACCATTGTTGGTGTTTTTCAACGTACTGATTCTGTATTTTCGTGGGAAGACGGAACCGAAAGTGGCTTTGCCTTTGTTTCATTCGATGGCCATCAGAAGTATTATTTCCCTGTCCAAGAATGTAATGTGATGGTCGATAAACGTTCGCCTTCTGATTTTTATTTCGCCCAAGAAGTTGCTCTTTCGTATGATGAAAACACCAAAATAGCCTTTGAACAATTAGTAGAAAAAGGTGTAACTGCCATCCAAAATAACCAATTCCAAAAAGTGGTGTTATCCCGAAAAGAAGTGATAAAATTAAATCATTTCGACCTTCAAGCGGTATTTATTCAATTAGTGAATTTATATCCGTCGGCTTTTAGATATTGTCTTTATCATCCAAATATCGGATTGTGGTTGGGCGCGACTCCAGAGCAATTCATAAAAATAGAGGGAAACGAACTTAAAACAGTTTCGTTGGCAGGAACGCAATTGTTCGATTCTGAATTGGAGTGGGGAACTAAAGAACTTCAGGAACAACAACTGGTAACCGATTTCATTTCGGAAAATCTGCAAGGGTTTTCAGAAAAAGTAACTGTTTCGGAACCCAATACCATCCAAGCCGGAAATTTAGCTCATCTTAAATCGGACATTTCAGCTATAATTGATAAAAAAAACTTAGGTCAAATTATAAATAGATTGCATCCAACACCTGCAGTTTGCGGTTTGCCGAAAGAATCATCCCAACAATTTATAAGTGAAAATGAAGGATATGATCGTGAATTCTACGCTGGATTTTTAGGAGAACTCAACATCGATTTTACTTCCTACAAAACCGAAAATTCCGATTTGTTTGTTAACTTGCGGTGTATGAAAGTAGAAGGTAAGCAGGCTCATGTGTTTATGGGATGCGGAATTACCAATGACAGTCAGCCCGAAAAGGAATTTTTGGAAACCGTAAACAAGTCGACTACCATCAAAAAAGTGTTGAATAATGGAATGTAGAGAAGCGACCAAATCCGATTTACAAGACATAATGGACGTTCGGTTTTCGGTGACAGAAAACGTTTTGTCCAATCCATCGTTAGTAACCATCGATGATTGCAACGATTTTATCTTCAGAAGAGGAAAAGGCTGGGTGTGCGTAGTGGATGTAACCGTAGTTGGTTTTTCCATCGTAGACCTAGTAGAACATAATATTTGGGCGTTATTTGTGCGTCCGGAGTTTGCTCAAAAAGGAATCGGCCGACAATTGCATGACCTGATGCTCGATTGGTATTTTACACAAACACAACAAACAGTTTGGTTAGGAACTGATCCGGGTACACGAGCAGAAGCATTTTATAGAAAATCAGGTTGGCAACACGTGGGTTGGTATGGAAGTGAATTCAAATTTGAAATGACCTACACCAATTGGTGTCAATTAAAAAATAAAGAAGTATGAAATTGGATATTTTAGCCTTTGGTGCGCATCCCGATGATGTGGAATTAGGTTGTAGTGGAACGATTGCCAAAGAAATTTCGTTGGGCAAAAAAGTAGGAATCGTTGATTTGACACGAGGCGAACTCGGAACGCGCGGCTCAGTTGAAATTCGAAATGCCGAATCAGCACAAGCTTCGGTATTGTTAGGCGTTTCAGTCAGAGAAAATCTCGACATGCGCGATGGATTTTTTGTAAATGATGAAGCGCATCAGATGAAAATCATCGAGATGATTCGCAAATACCAACCCGAAACCGTTTTGTGCAATGCCATCGACGACCGTCATATTGATCACGGAAAAGGAAGTAAATTGGTATCGGACGCTTGTTTTTTGTCTGGGTTACGACAAATTGAAACGCAGTTTGATGGTCAGAAGCAAGACGCATGGCGACCCAAACTCGTCTATCATTACATCCAATGGAAAAACATAGAACCCGATTTTGTAGTGGACATCTCTGATTTTATGGAGGTTAAGATGCAGTCGATTTTAGCCTACAGTTCGCAGTTTTATAATCCGAATACCAACGAACCAGAATCGCCCATTAGTTCGAAAAATTTCTTAGACAGTGTTCGCTATCGAGCGCAAGATTTAGGCCGAATTATTGGCAAGGATTTTGCTGAAGGCTTTACTGTAGAAAGATATTTGGCAGTCAATAGTTTAAGCGATTTAGTTTAATTTTTTTCAAATTTTCTTTGTAAAACGAAAACTTTTGCAATATATTTGCACTCGTTAAAATGGTGGTTGTAGCTCAGCTGGTTAGAGCGCTGGTTTGTGGTGCCGGAAGTCGCCGGTTCGAACCCGGTCATCCACCCTAAATAACTTAAAAAGCTTTCAACATTGTTGGAGGCTTTTTTTAATTATATTTGAGTTATGAAAAAAATAGTGTTCCTCTTATTGCTTCTTCCGCTGTGCACGGTTGCACAAATTGAGAAATCCATCAAACTCAAAGTAGCGGTGATGCAGAATTTTGTCAGTAAAAGTGAAGAAGGCGAGAAGATGTTTTGGCAAACCAAAGGTAAAATCACGTTTGGAATTGTGAATTACACCGAAGCTCAAAACTACCAATTCAAAGACCTTTTTATCAATCAGTATAAAGAATTAGAAAAAATTTACACACGGATGATTGTTTCGGAAGACGAACGCGATACCGATTTATACATTCGCACACTCATTCGCCAAGAAGACGATTACCGCAAATTACTCACAGCCGAACAACTGAAAAAGTACCGCGATCAATTGGCGGATTTTGAAAAAAACAACCCACAAGCACACGATTCGTATTCGTCGTTGTTTTTCTCCGACAACTTATTGAAAGAATTCAAAGATAAGTTTCAGTACAAGTAAAACAAAAAAGCTCCTAATTACAGGAGCTTTTTTTATTTGTTTTTTACTACGTCTTTGCGTAAAAGAAGTTGGTTATGTATTCTCAACTTCTAACTTCGTACCTCGTACTTCCAACTTTAGTTCCCGCTTTTATCAACCACCAAGCGTTTCTCTCTATTCGCTATTTCCCAAGCTACTACAAAAGCAAGCTGCGTTCTTTTAGCCAATGCGTCAAATTCGATTTTGTCTACTTCATCCGTGGGTTTGTGGTAATCCTCATGAATTCCACTGAAGAAAAACACAGACGGAATGCCGTTTTTAGCAAAGTTGTAATGATCCGATCGGTAGTAAAAACGATTAGGATCGTTTCGGTCGTTGTATTTGTAATCAAGGTCCAATTTGATGTGCTTTTTGTTTACATCTTCACATAATTTGTACAAATCAGTCGATAAATAATCCGAGCCAATGATGTACACAAAATTATTGGTGTCTTTGTGCAAGTCATCACGACGTCCAATCATGTCAATGTTGACATCGGCTACCGTATTTTTTAGAGGGAAAAGCGGATTTTCAGAATAATAACGCGACCCGTGTAATCCGTATTCTTCACCCGTTACGTGTAAAATTAAAATAGAGCGCTTCGGACCGTTTCCTTCTTTTTTAGCGAGTTGAAATGCTTGAGCAATTTCCAATAATGCTACGGTTCCAGAGCCATCATCATCGGCGCCGTTATAGACTTCGTCGTTTTTAACACCCACGTGATCGTAATGCGCCGAAACCACTACAATTTCGTCTGGAAATTCACTTCCTTCTATAAATGTCCAGATGTTTTCAGAATCATTCAACTTCGGACTAAAGCCTTTTTTCATGTATTCTGATGGTACTTTTTGATAAAAATTGGTGGCGCCTTTCGGATACGATAATCCGTTACTTTTGTGTTGGTCGATTAAATACCGACCTGCTTTTTTTTGTCCTTCCGAACCCGTATTTCTTCCTTCCATTTCATCGGAAGCAACGATGGTAAGATGCGTTCGCAGTTCTTCTGCAGTGATGGTGCCGATGTATTGCGCTACCACTTTTTCATGGTCCACTACTTTTTTGGAAGAAGAGCAACTGATGAAAAGTGAGAAAGTCGATAAAATAAAGATTTTTTTAATCATGATTTAGTGAATATTAACAAATGAAAATAAGGCAATACCTATTAGTATGAAACTCAAGATGAACATATTGATGAAAAAGATGATGATGCCTTTTACAATTGTAGTAGCTCTCGATTCTTCGTAAAATCGGTGATGAGCTGGAAAAAAATAATACAACATATAGCAAACAATGGCAAAATCGAGTACGCCAATTAAGGCTTCGATGGGCCAGTAATCTCCAATTAATCCCAAGAAAAAGCTGTATAACTCCATTATCAATGAGGCTAATAATAAGAATGAAAAATAATGCAAGGTAAAAATGCCGTGATCAAAATAGTACCACCTTTTTTTGTCCTGAAAAATCCATAACACAAAGGCAAATAAAGGCATGTAAATGAATAAGGCTTTGGGTATGTTTTTAAAAAATGACTCTAAAAATTTTTCCTTTACTTCTTTGCTGGTTTTTCCTTCACTTACTTGAATAGATTTTTTTTCTAACCAATATTTAATATATGGCATTGATTCGGGATCAGCTTTTCGAACCGAATCCAATTGGGCTACCGTTTCATATTCAGAACTAAAAAGGCGATCATTGTTTTTAAGGGTATCTTTTTCTTTTTTACCCAATTGAATTAATTTTTTGATGGTATCGGCTTCGTTGGGTTGCAAAACACCTTGTTTTTTGAGTTCTTCGATACGCATTACTTCTTCGCTCAACGTGTCTTGAGCCAATGTATCGGCTGTTTTTACATCTGTTTCAACTTGTTTTTTTACGGAATCATTGTAACTGAAATACTTATTTTTATTAGGCTTTGTAGTTTTATCTTCTTTGCCAACTACGTTAAAATTACTATTGTCTTCTTTATCCTCAGGCATGATTGCGATGATGAAAAAAGTCACAAAACTGATAAAAATGTACAATCGAATCGGTGCCAAATACGACAAGCGTTTTCCCGAAAGGTATTCCTTAGTTAACGATGCAGGTTTTAGCAATAAATTTTTGATGGTTTTCCAAAATGCATTTTCATAATGCGTCAAATCTTCAAAGAAATGAACAAATAAATGATGAAACGTTTTGCGTGTATCGGTATTTTCTTGACCACAATTTGGGCAAAAGCGCTGACTCACAACATGATTGCAGTTCAAACAGGTTTTATCGCTACGTAATGGAGATTTGTGCGCCATGTAAAAAAGTAAATTTTATGATGTAAATCTATTAAAAAAAATTAGTATTACATTTGTTTCACATTACTAGACAACAAAAAAAGAATTAATTATGCAATCTTCCGCTTTAACTCCCGATCAGTATACAGCCGAATTACCCGATGATCGAAAGGCTGTAATTCAGAAATTACGTACTATTGTAATCGATAACATCCCACCTGGATTCGAAGAAGTAATGGGATACGGAATGTTAGGTTATTCGGTTCCACACTCAATTTATCCGAAAGGATACCACTGCAATCCGAAAGATCCGTTGCCTTTTTTCGGAATGGCTTCGCAAAAAAACACGGTCAATATTTACCACATGGGAATCTACGCCGATCAAAAGTTGTACGATTGGTTTGTATCCGAATATCCAAAACATTGTAAGTCGAAGTTGGATATGGGAAAAAGTTGCATTCGTTTTAAAAAGTTAGATGATATTCCGTACGATTTAATTGGTGAATTGATCACAAAAATGACGGTGGAGGAATGGATTGAATTGTACGAAACCAGTTTCACACGAAAATAAAATGATAGCACTTTTAAAAGCCAGTTACGGATCTATATTTGAAGAGAAACTCTTAGAAGAAATCGCCCAAGTTGCTGCACTGCGTGACTTTGAAGAAGGTGATATCTTAATTGATTTTGGCGATTACATTAAAAAAATGCCTCTATTGCTGAACGGCGCCATCAAAATTTTACGTGAAGATTTTGACGAAGGCGAACTGTTGTTGTACTTTCTTGAAAAAGGCGATACCTGCGCCATGACGTTGGCGTGTTGCATGGGCGAAACAAAAAGCGAAATCAGAGCAGTGGCCGAAACTAAAGGACAATTGGTCATGATTCCGGTTTCTAAAATGGAAGAATGGCTCGGAAAATACAAAAGTTGGCGCAATTATGTTTTTAACAGTTACAACGACCGGTTGAAAGAAATGCTGACGGCCATCGATAACCTTGCCTTTATGAACATGGACGAACGCTTGTTGAATTATTTGTACGACAAGTCGAAGATCAATAAATCACGAGAAATCAATACCACGCACCAAGACATTGCATACGATTTACATACGTCGCGTGTCGTAATTTCCCGATTGCTAAAAGCATTAGAAAACGAAGGTAGAATCCGATTGCATCGCGCTTCCATCGAATTGCTGGTAAAGTAACAAAAGTAGCAGAGCGACAAATAGCAAACCGATAGTTTTGTAGTATCAAAATTAGTACATGGAAATCAATCACCTCATAGGATATATTTTAGCGGTATTTGTGGGAATCACACTCGGATTAATCGGCAGTGGTGGTTCTATTTTGTCGGTTCCGATTTTGGCCTATATCATGGGAATCGAACCGGTTTTGGCCACTGCGTATTCTCTTTTTGTTGTGGGAACGACGGCTTTGATTGGCGGAATCAAAAAAGCACAGCAGCAATTAGTCGATTTTAAAAAAGTACTGCTATTCGGAATTCCCACTGTACTTGCCGTTTTTTTAACGCGCAAATTCATCGTGCCGAAACTTCCTGAACTAATTTCAATCACATCTACTTTTTCGGTAAAAAAATCGGTTTTGATTATGACGGTTTTTGCCGTTGTGATGATTGCCGCATCCTACCGAATGATTCGTCCATCCAAAGAAAAAGAAATTACAAGCGACAAACTGAATTACCTAGCCATAATTGCACAAGGAGTATTCATCGGATTAGTAGCCGGATTTGTAGGTGCTGGCGGCGGATTTTTAATCATTCCCGCCTTGGTATTTCTCGCCAAAACTCCCATGAAAATGGCAGTGGGAACTTCACTTTTCATCGTTTCCGTACAATCGCTTATCGGATTTTTGGGTGATATCCGAGCCGATCAAATCCTCGATTGGAAACTCATCGGATTATTTACTATGTGTTCCATCATCGGCGTATTTATTGGTGGCTACCTTTCTAAAAAAATAAACGGCGAAAACCTCAAAACTGGATTCGGATGGTTTGTATTGGTGATGGGAATTTACATCATCATAAAAGAACTTTTCATCTGATAAATATCATAGTTTAGCTGATTCATCATTGGTATTTTTGACGAAAACTAATTCCAATGAAAATCGAACAAATCTACACGCAATGTTTGGCTCATGCGGCCTATTTTATCGAAAGCAACGGTGAAGCTGCCATTGTTGATCCATTACGTGAAACGCAACCATATCTCGATCGATTGGAACGCGATAACGTACAACTGAAATACATTTTTGAAACGCATTTTCACGCCGATTTTGTGTCGGGTCACATCGATTTAGCTCAAAAAACAGGTGCAACAATCGTGTACGGTCCGACGTCTATGAAAACCGGGTTTGATATGTATGTGGGAACGGATGGTGAAGTATTCAACGTGGGTGGAATTCAAATTAAATTGATTCACACACCCGGACATACCATGGAAAGTTCCTGCTTTTTAATTACCGATGAAGACGGAAACGAACACGGAATCATCACGGGAGATACGTTGTTTATTGGAGATGTCGGTCGCCCCGATTTAGCGCAACACGTTGCAGCCGATTTGACGCAAGATAAATTAGCCCGTCATTTGTATCATTCGCTGCGGACTAAAATCAAGCCTTTATCAGACGATTTGATAATTTACCCAAATCACGGAGCTGGAAGTGCCTGCGGAAAAAACATGAGCAAAGAAACTACGGATACGTTGGGCAATCAAAAGAAAACCAATTATGCTTTGCAAGAAATGACCGAAGATCAATTTGTCGAAGCCATCCTTACGGGTTTGACTGCGCCACCACAGTATTTTCCCAAAAATGTATTGATGAATATTCAAGGGTATGAGAGTTTGGATTCGATTTTAGCAAACGGACAAAGATCCTATAAAGTAAGTGATTTTGAAGCGACAGCCAAGATCACTAAGGCACTGATTTTAGACACAAGAACGCCCGAAGTTTTCGCCAAAGGATTTATTCCCAACAGCATCAATATTGGTTTGGACAGTAACTTTGCGATGTGGGTGGGCGAATTGATTCTGGATATTAAACAAGAAATTCTGATTGTTGCCGAAAACGAAGAAAAGGTAAAAGAAGCCATCATTCGTTTATCACGAGTAGGGTATGATTATGCCATTGGTTATTTGGAAGGCGGATTTGAAGCGTGGAAAAAAGCCAGAAAAGAAATTGATGTCGTACATCGAATCACCGCTGAGCAACTGGAAAAACATTACCAGGAAGATAAATTAGTCATCATTGACGTTCGAAAGGTAAGCGAGTTTCAGTCTGAACATGTAACGGATGCCGTCAATATTCCGTTGAATGAATTAAATAATCATCTGGCTGAGTTTCCCAAAGAAATCCCTTTTATTTTGCATTGCGCGGGTGGTTATCGAAGTATGATTGCGGCATCGCTATTAAAACAAAAAGGATTTGACAATTTTGTAGATGTCATCGGCGGATTCGCGGCTATTAAAACTACGTCACTGCCCAAAACCGATTACGTTTGCCCAACTACATTATTATAAGATACGATGTTTATATTGATTTGGAAAAGCACTTGTTCCCCTAATGAGTGCTTTTTTTATTTGTTAAATTGTAACAAAAGTTACTCGTTCTTTTCGCAATACTGATTATTTTTACATCAATTAATAGTACACAAGATGAAGATAGAACAAATATATACCGGATGTTTAGCGCAAGGCGCGTATTATATAGAAAGTAACGGCGAAGTGGCCATCATCGATCCGTTGCGGGAAGTACAACCGTATGTCGACAAAGCCAACGCTAACAACGCCAAAATCAAATACATTTTTGAAACGCATTTTCATGCCGATTTTGTAAGCGGTCACGTAACCTTAGCTCAAAAAACGGGTGCGCCCATCATATTTGGACCCAATGCTAACCCAACATTTGAAGCGCATATTGCCACCGATGGCGAAGTATTTCAATTGGGAGACATTACGATTACGTGTTTGCACACACCTGGTCATACCATGGAAAGCTCGTGTTATTTGTTAAAAGATAAAGACGGAAAAGATTACGCTTTGTTCAGTGGAGATACGTTATTTTTAGGAGATGTCGGCCGTCCCGATTTAGCCCAAAAAGCAGCAGATATGACGCAAGAGCAATTGGCCGGAACTCTTTTTGACAGTTTGCGCACCAAAGTAATGACCTTAGCGGATGACGTAATTGTGTATCCAGCTCACGGTGCCGGAAGTGCGTGCGGAAAAAATTTAAGCAAAGAAACGGTCGGAAGTATAGGCGATCAAAAAGCGACCAATTATGCTTTGCGTGCCGATATGACGCGCGACGAATTTATCGCAGAAGTGACCGATGGTTTATTGCCGCCACCAGCTTATTTTCCTATGAATGTAAAGCTGAATAAAGAAGGTTATGAAAATGTAGAAACCATTATTTCTGAAGCGAAATCATACGATCCGAATACATTTGAATTGATTGCTAACGAAACCGAAGCGTTGATTTTGGATGTACGTCACCAAGACGACTATTCGAAAGGTCACATTCCGAAATCTATTTTTATCGGAATCGACGGGCAATTTGCTCCGTGGGTAGGCGCGTTAATTTTAGACCACAAACAGCCTATTTTGTTGGTAACTCCAGAGGGTAGAGAAAAAGAAGCGATTACGCGTTTATCGCGTGTCGGGTATGATAACACATTGGGTTATTTAGAAGGCGGATTTGAAGCATGGAAAAAAGCGGGCTTGGAATACGACACTTTACTCGGAATAACGGCAAGCGAACTTGAAACTAAAATGAAAGAAAGTGAAGTACCACTTTTTGATGTCCGGAAACCCGGTGAATACCAATCGGAACATGTTGAAAATGTAACTTCTACTCCGTTGGATTTCTTAAACGATCACATCGCTGAATTTCCCAAAGAAGACACATTTTACATTCATTGTGCGGGCGGTTATCGTTCGGTTATCGCGGCGTCTATTTTAAAAGCACGCGGATTTCATAACGTGATTGATGTCAAAGGCGGATATGCTGCTTTGAAAGAAACAAATATTAAAAGAACGAATTACGTGTGTCCTTCAACCCTAAAATAATGAAACAACTACTTTTCAACCATTGGCATTTGATGCGCTTTTTGCGATTGGGATTTGGCGTGTTTTTATGTGTACAAGTGTATTTTACGCACGAGTGGTTTTTTATCGCTTTTGGACTATTTTTCTTATTCCAAGCTATTTTTAATTTGGGATGCGGACCTAGTGGATGTGGAGTAGATTACACTAAAAAGAACTAATTATGAATAACACATTTCAAGATATCATCAATTCAGATAAACCGGTTTTAATCGATTTTTATGCTACGTGGTGCGGACCGTGTCAAACACTTGGGCCGATTTTAAAACAGGTGAAGGATAGTTTAGGCGACCGAGTTTCGATCATCAAAGTAGATGTCGATAAGAATCAGGAATTGGCGGCAATGCAGCAAGTTCGTGGAGTACCAACGATGATGTTGTTTCAAAACGGACAGCAAAAATGGCGTCAATCGGGCGTATTATCCAAAGAAGAAATCATTCAGATTATTTTAGAAAAAAGCAATTAACAACAACATGGAAACACAATTTGAAGTCGAAAACATAAAATGTGGTGGCTGTATGAACAGCATCAAAACAGCACTTCTAAAACTGGACGGCGTTGAGTCGGTTTCCATTGATCAAGAAACGGACACGGTTACTGTAGAAGGAAACACCGTTAGAGAAGTAATTGTATCCAAACTAAACGATTTGGGTTATCCTGAAAAAGGCAATAATTCGTTTACCAAAAAAGCCAAATCGTATGTGAATTGTGCCATTGGCCGAATGACAGCATCGAATTAAAATGAGTAAGAAAGCGATTCTATTGACTTCAATCGGAGTCGTGTTTGGCGCCATTGCGGGATATGCCTATTACTATTATGTAGGTTGTGCCGATGGAAGTTGCGCAATTACTTCCAAACCATTGAACAGCACGTTGTACGGAAGTTTAATGGGCGGATTACTGTTTAATTTGTTTGTTAAAGAGAAGAAATGATGCTTCGCTAAAAGTAATGAATGCCTATGTTTTAGTGTTGCTATTTACTTGTTTTTTCTTTCCTCACTCACATATTCCAAAATATCTCCAGGTTCACAATCTAAGGCTTTACATACGGCTTCAAGTGTACTGAAACGAATAGCCTTTGCTTTCCCAGTTTTTAAAATAGAAAGATTGGAAAGCGTTAAATCAACTTTTTCGGAGAGTTCGTTGAGTGACATTTTGCGCTTCGCCATCATCACATCTAAATTTACGATTATAGGCATAGCTTAAACAGTTAGTTCGTTTTCAGTTTGAATTTCTACACCTTTTTTAAAAATAATGGCAATAATATAAACCACAGCTCCCATGACAATAAAGGCTTCACTGTCTACCCAAAATTGGTTTAAGTTGTCGATGGCATAGCCGTAATGCGTTAAATTTTTAACTAACTGTCTTGCAATGTAACTAAACAGTCCTATTGAAAGGGTATAGTAACTAATTTGTGAAATTTGTCTCGCAACAAAAGTGCTGAAAGGTTTTGATAAATCCATTTTGAGCATTAAGATGATAACCGTGTAAAATAAAACAGCTTTTAAAATTGAGATGATGAGAATAAAGCTATAGACGCCAAAGAAAGCCATACTATTACTTTTATACATTTGAATTAAGTCCAGCTTTTGATAAAGATTTGGGATAAACTCAGGATTACACAGACTGAAAATAAAATTTACTATTAGTCCTCCGGCTTCAATGGATAAGCCAACAAAGATGAGCCATGCCACAATATGTAAGACCCAAAATACGAAGTTGTTTGTTTTTGACATAATTACTAAAGTTAAAATTACAGTACAAACATAATAAATATTTATTGATAAACAATAAATATTTATTTATTTTTAAAATAAAATTATTGTTAGGTGTTAATTGTATATATCAAATAATGAACCAAACAGCTTCTGAAAAAGCACGTTAAATGACTGATTGTCTGAGAATTTAATGTGAGTTTAGAAAAGGAATGTTAAATTTTTGTGGTCAACCGCCTTTCGTTGAATTTTTTTTATACATTTGATTTATAATAATGAAAAATTAAATAATTAACACATAAAAAATATGAAAAAAGTAGCATCAATGTTGGCCGTAGTAGCATTTTTATTTGCAATGAACGTTAACGCACAAGAGCCTAAAAAAGCGAAAAAAGCAAAAGCAAGTACTGAAAAATATTCAACTACAGCAGATGCATCAACTGCACCAGCGGCAGCAGAAAAAAAATCTTGTTCTGAAGGATCAGGAAAAAAAGCATGTTGTTCAGCTAAAAAGGAAGAAGCTAAATCATAAGGTAAGTATTTTCTTAACCTATTAAAGTGCTCGAGTAATCGGGCACTTTTTTTTAGGTATAAGTAGGGTATTTGTGCAATAAATTGTTAATAAGTAAAGTTAATACTTTAGTGTAATCGGGTTTGTTTATCTAATTTTGATTACAAACAGCCTCATTTTCAGTTTCTAGCAATAGCAACTACCTACTTTTATGAAAACAAAAGGAATTTATGCCCTTCTACTGATATTGGTATCAGTTTTTACTTCTTTTGGATTTACTTTTACAGCGACTCCAACCCATGAGACTTGTTCTGGGAACGGCTCCATCACCTTTTCAGCTTTCAACACCGATCCCAGCGGAACACTCGTTTATGTGGTATATAAATTACCCGATACCATTACTCCGTATGCTACTATTTCTGGAACTAGTTTAGGCGGATTATCTGCAGGAACGTACCGAATTATTGCTAGAGAAACCGTCGGTTCTGTTACAACCACGCAGCAAATTGATGTTGTGGTCAACGAAGCCATCATTCCCTTAACCTATTCAGTCCAAAGTGTCAATCAGGCGTGTTCCGATACCAGTACTATTTCTATTACCACTATTACCGGAACTGCCGTAAACTATGAAATTTTTACGGGTCCGGTTTTATTTCCCGTTCAAACCAGTAATACCTTTACAGGTTTACCAGTTGGAGTGTACAAAGTCAGAGTTTTTGATGCATGCGGAATAGGAGTAGTACAAACCTTTACCGTCAATCAGAATACCGTAGGAATAACCATTACAGATCCAGTATTAACCAATACCACGCCGCCATCCTGTAACTTCATAATTGCCACTAATACCTTGACACCTTTTGAGGGAACCGTAATTGGTTATCCGTTAAGCATCACCTATGCTGTGCATCCGCCCAATGGTGGCGCAACTATAACAATTAATTCGGTTATTAACAATGGTAACCCTACCTTACAAAATGCGTCGATAACAATTCCGAATTTCATCAATGAAGTCTACGATTACGACATGACGATTGTCGATGCTTGTGGAAGTGTTTTCACCCAAAATTTTGTCATTAATAATGTAGCCAGTTTGTCGAGTAATATCATTGTAATGGATTGCAATACCAATTATTTCGAACTCATTACTACCAATTTCACACCACCGTATTCCATCAATTTTACAACTTTTCCTGCCGGATTTGACCCAGCCACTTTTAACATCAGTTATCCCGGACCTTTTTTTCAAGGTACCGTTGCTTTTGGAAGTCCGTCTTTAATCACTCCTTTAGGTCAATATACGGCACAAATTACCGACAGTTGCGGAAGGACTGCCACTCATACGTTCAGCATCGTTTTTATCATGCCCACACCGCAAGGCGATGGAACCAATAACGGTTGTTTGACTAACTCGGGTACTATTGTGGTTACAATTCCGTCGTTTAGTATTGCAACTGCTACGGTAACCGCGGCGCCTGCAACCTATCCCAATCCACTTCCACATGATGTTACTGCGTTTATTGACGCCAATGGGATATTGACGTTAACTCCGGTTCCACTGGGTGATTACACTATTACACTCACCGACGATTGCAATAGTGTTTTTTCTCCTTTGGATGTTAACGTTCCGATTTACGTCGATTTAGGATTGACCCATCGTGTGCGTCCGGGGTGTGAATTACAGAAAACATCAATAGAAATAGGTAGCGCCAACGGAAAACTGATTTCAGTTGTAATGACGGCTGCTCCGAGTACGTTTCCACAAACGTTGCCTTTCAACGTAACCAATCAGATTACAACTTCGGGCTTTTTGTACCTCGATGATTTACCCGGTGGAACCTATACTTTTGATGCGGTCGACGAGTGTAATTTCCCCAATACCATTACGATAGTCGCGCCAGGTTACGAAATCACAACGAGTAACTTTTCGTTACAACCCAATTGTGGTTCGTTTGATATTCCGCTCAATTTTGTGAGTAATGCCACCCAAAGTCAGTCGTTTTGGTTGCAAAAATTAATTAACAGTGCAACCAACACATGGGGACATCCGATAACCAACGTGGCATATGTAGAAGGAAATGTACCCGGAAACGCCAATGCCATACCGTTGCAAAACGGAGTCACTAATTTTAATTTATCGTTTAACGGAACGTTCCGAATTGTAAGGGAATTCATTTCGTTCAACAATGGAATAGCCATTAACGCGGGTGCGCCAGCCAATAAACAGTGTATAGAATTTTTGAGTCCGACGCTGTCGTTCAACCAAACCTTGGAAATTTTAGAACCTGGCCGACTACCGTGTTCGCCCAACGGAGATCTCGCTGTGGTGATAACAGCCGTTGGAACGCCACCACTGACGTATTCCATTACTGAAAAAGACGGACTTCCTTTTGTCCTTAACAACGGAACTTCCAATATATTCTCCAATTTGGGTCCAGGATTGTACGAGTTTTTAGTCGAAGATTTTTGTGGCAACCAAGCGCCAACGATCATTGATGTGTCGACTTTACAATCGTTGGTCAACATTACGCAACCTAGCGATATGGTGCAATGTCAAGACGTTATTACGGGTAATGAAACCTTTGACATCAGTGTGCAAACTCCGATTATTATGGGAACTCAGTCGCCCGCCGATTATACCCTAACGTATTACACTAGTTTAGTCGACGCGCAATCGGCCACTAATTCCATTACCAACATCACTAATTTTAATCCGACTAGCAATCCGCAAACGCTCTATGCACGACTGGTATTCAATGCCTTGTCTACCTGTTATGAAGTGCGTTCTTTTGATGTGATTGTCGGACAGATTCCGCAGTTTAACCTACAACCCAATTATGTGAATTGTACGGCCAGTCCAGTTACTTTGGATGCAGGCGTTTTAAATTTGCCAAATACCACGTATTCGTGGTCAAACGGTGCCACAACACCACAAATTACCATTTCGCAATTGGGAACAACGGAGGTTACGGTGACGGCGACTAATACGTATGGAGTTAACATGGATATGACGTGTACGGCTTCATTCACTAGTTCAGTTACTATTTCAGCTCCGCCTGTCATTGAATACATCGAAACAGTCGACTGGACGGCGAACGAAAACAGCATTACGGTTTTTAGCACGAGTCCGGCAGTAGAGTATTCGTTAGACGGAATAACCTATCAAGCCAGTCCAACGTTTACCGGTTTGAGTCCGGGTTTATATACCGTTTTTGTGCAAGACATCAATGGATGCGGGATTGCTACCCAAGAGGTTTGGTTGCTGTATTACGTAAAATATTTTACACCCAATGGTGATGGATATAACGAGCGTTGGACCATTGAAAACGCTAGTTTCGAACCCGAACTAAAAGTAATTGTTTACGATCGTTACGGAAAAGCTATGGCTTCGTTCGACTCCAACAGCGAAGGTTGGGATGGAACGTATAACAATCAACCCATGTTTGCGACCGATTATTGGTTTGTGGTGTACCGGCAAGACGGCCGGATTCATAAAGGACATTTTTCGCTGAAAAGATAAAGCAGAATGCAGTAGCAGAACGCAGATGCCTTAAAATAGAATCAACAACTAACAACCGATTATAGAACATAGAAAATAGAGCATAGAGAATAGACAGAATATTGCAAAAATGCAGATGTTTTAGAAATAGGAATGACCAATCGAGAGCAGAACGAATATACTTTAAAATAAAACCGACAACCAACAACCAATGAAATGACAACACCCATACTGAGCACAACTCCCGACTGTGAAATTGTTACAACTCGCCTGATACCAGCCTCAAGAGAACTTGTTTTCAAAGCTTGGGCCGATCCGAATCATCTAAAAAATTGGTGGGGTCCAGCTGGTTTTACCAATACGTTTACCGAGTTTGATTTTCGAGTAGGAGGAAAGTGGAGTTTTATCATGCACGGACCCGAAAAAGGAAACTATGTCAATGAATGTGAATTCATAAAAATAGACCCACCGGCACTCATTGCCTGGAAACGGTTTTCGCAACCCATTTTTCAAGTGCTGGCCACCTTTGAAGAAGTTAATCCGAACCAAACCCAACTTGTTTTTAAAATGCTTTTCAACTCGGCTTATGAGTGTGAGAAAATTAAAAAATTCGTCGTAGATAAAAATGAAGAGAATTTTGATAAATTGGAGGTTGAATTGACGAAAATGGTTTAGTGAGTTTTCATGAAGCAGAATGCAGTAGCAGAACGCAGATGCCAAAAACAAGAAACTTGAAACCTGAAACCTGAAACTTTTCTTTAAACTACGTAGTCACTAAAGAACAATCCCGACAACCCCTCAATCCTATAAACTTTACTAAAAATACTATAACAGTCTTTACTGATGATAATTTAACTTTGTGGTATATCGCAATCACTAAAACCACAACATCATGAAAAAGTTATTTTTATCGGTTCTGTTTTTTGCAGGAACCACTTTAGCATTGGCACAGGGAGAAAAAGGAGATGACCGTCAGGAAGAAGTTCAAGACAAAATCCAACAAGAACCACAACGTGAGGCTCAAATTGATATGGAACGCAGAACTAGGATAGAGGCGCAACGTATCGAAAATGAAAAAGCAGCTAAAAAACAAGAAAAAAAAATTGGCAAAGCAAAAAAGAAGAGAGGAAAGTAGAAATCGAGTGCCGAGGTAGATGTTAGAGGGCAGAAGGCAGATGCAATAGAAGTGAACTGACAATCGACAACGCTACTATAACTAAATTTCCCCACCATCTTGTCATTCCGAGGCACGAGGAATCCCATTACATAATCAAGCAATGTGTTTCTTTTCTGTATCTATAGCTACAAAAAACTCCCTAACTTGTGATTAGGGAGAAAATACATTTTAAAAAATTATTTTTTTGAGCTTTTAGCCGCAGCACTTGTTGCTCTTGCTGCAAAACTTCCTTTTGGAACACTTCCGACATTGCTTTTAGCTGTTGCAGATTGAATTCGTGCTGCTGCCGCACCTGACATTTTACCTTTTGACATACTATTAAAAATTAATTGTTTTGTACCTACTCGTTTGCTTTTCGGTTTCCGCATTTTTTTTACTTAAGCAACTTTATTGATAGTTCGAATCCAATTGTATTTTCCTTTACGATCAATAAATTTGCCTAGATTATAATTCATTCCTTGTAATGCGATTTTGCAACCCACTTCATTAATAGGTTTACTATATACATAAGTTCCTGAACTATTATCAAAGAAACGCCCTGCGGGATCAACCATAACATAGCTTCCTTTCATTTGATTATTACTTTCAGGTATAATATCTATGGTGTTATTTATGGATTTATTTCTCTGAATAAATGACTCAAATTGTTCATCAGTAATCAACAAAGAATCAACTTTTGTATCATTTTGGCCTGAAATGGGCAACACTTGAAAAAGCTTCCATCGCTTAGGTTGTGCTTGTTCCATAAAATCAATCATGGTTTCCGTTGCATTACGGCTCGTAATAACGGTGTTGATTTTTAGTCCGTAACCATACGATTCTATTTTTTTAACAAGTTGTATATAGCCTTCTTTGGTAATGGGATTTTTACCTGTAATAGCTCTACCTGTTAGTATATTAGTTTCATCATTCAAACTGTCGATACTCAATGTTATCCAATCTAACTGACTTTGATTATCAGTTAAAAATTGATCGGTTAGACGACTTCCATTGGTTACAATCATTGTTGTCAATCCATTCACTTTAGCTTCATAAATTAGCTCATTGATCCAAGGACATAATGTGGGTTCTCCGCCTGCAAAAGTGATTTTTGTAAATCCTGATTTTGCGAGATTTCTAACTACTTCAATAGCCTCATCTTTAGGGAGATGTCCTTTAGGTAAAATACTTTTTTTCACATCTTGAAAAGTTGCGAAACAGAAATGGCAACGCATATTGCATGGCTCCCACAAATGAAAATTGACTGCTGGTATCATATTGGTTTTTTAAGTTTGATACACCAAATCTCAGCAGATAACACCTCAGAAAATAATGTAGGATAATATTATCCTGTAAAGAAGAATAAAAGGGTAAAAATGGAGTAATGAAAGCGGAATTTATTGGCAGAGTACAGAACGCAGTAGCAGAACGCAGAAGTCATAGAACATAGAAAATAGAACATAGAAAATAGACAGAACACAGATGTCTAATATGAACTCTGACAACCGTCAACGGAGAAAATAGATAATAGATGATAGACTAAATTCATAAGCTGAGGAAAGGTGTCTTATTAAAGAACCATTAACCATCAACCATCAACCATCAACCAACAACCAACAACCACATCTAACCAAAAAACTACTTTTTAAACGCTCTAACTTCAGCACTGTAATTTTCAGAAACAGGCAATCGTTTGGTCTCTATTTTTCCAGAAGTATGAAAGAAATCAACTTCTATTTCTTCTTTAATTTTATCAAACCATTTAATGTGTTGCTTGTTTACTCGAATCGACTTATGAATGGTCACAAACTGCGATTTAAACAAGCCTTTTTCTTCCATCTTGGTAAACGAAAAATCGATTAATTTCTCCACCTTTCGATGTGTAAAGTAAATCGTTTTATTGTTGGACTGCGAACCATGTGCTTTATCTGCTTCTAGATACACTATAGAATTCAATGCAATTTTATTGCGTTTACTTGCTCCAAAATCCAAATACACGTGTTCTTCTTGGGTAAAAAAGCGCACTTCTTTTAGAAAACGTTCCGCGGTTTTTACAAACTCTTCACCAGTAAAAGGCTTGGTAATATGGTCGACGCACACATTATAATCGCGTTTGAGTTTTTCTATTTCTTTGATATACTGCGCCGTATTACTACTGGCAAACAACACAGGCAACTTTAACTCAAACGCCACTTCCATTCCCGTCATATATGAATCGCCCAAGTTCAAGTCTAAAAACAATACATCGGGTTGCGATTGCTTGACTTCTTGCAAAAAAGCCTCCGCCGAAACACACGCCGTTACCACAGTAACCCAACCAGCGTTCTCTAAAAATTGTTGGTTTTTTTGGAGTTGTTCGGGGTTGTCGTCGAGTAGGGCGGCTTTGAGAGTGTGCATAGGGTATAAAATTATTTAATTAGTGGTTGTCATTGTTATTTAAAACGGGACAAAAGCGGGAGACTTTTATGGCTGTCGGTCAATAACTTTACTACTGCTTTCGACCTACTCAACCTTTTCATTAACATCAATAGCTTTTTGATATAGTTGAGCTATTTTATTGATAAATTCATTTTGTTTATTTAAAATATCATCATCCTCATACCAATAAAAACTTTTAAAATTTTTGCGATACTCAGCATCTTTACTAACGCACTTTAGGGTCGTAATAAAGCCGTCATTCACAATAGAATCTATGAGTGCCAAATCTTCTTTATCAATATAAAACGACCATGTAGTAAGTGTTTTTTCTAGGTCTTTTTCAACATCTTGGCTGTAATAACCATTATAATAATTGGCAAAAGATACATCCCATTCTTCAAAAGCGGTGCCTTCTTTCACTTCTTCCAAAAAATCACTACTCTCAAAAACATTCATTGCGTTTTCACTGGTGATTTTTTTACAAAAAAACAACCCTGTTTTATTACTATCCGTTGTTAGATTATAATCTACCTTCGTTACATTCTGAAAATAAACACTTACAATCGGATGTATCAATCTAGTGCAGTCATCGCTGATCTTGTTATACACAAAAGCACGCAATTTATTGTTTTCAATTGTGGCCCTATCATTTTCTTTTTTATCTTGAATGGCTTTATAGGTACTCAATCCTAAACCACATACAATAATCAAAAGGGAAATCCATCCTCTAGGAGTAAATTTAATTCTCGACTGTTTTGTATCATCCCATGATTTTCCTATCAATCCGGCCACTGATGCAAAAAAAGTAATTAGTAAAAAAAGTAATGTTAAGTTCATAATCTATTAAATTAATAATTAAACAAAAAGTAGATAACTAGGAAAGTCAATCAGCAAAAATAAGCTTAAGAAAGCTAAGACGTAGCGCATAATTAAATTCTATAAGTTAGCCCCAACCATTCGTTTCATTGTTTCAATTAATGCTATTTTTGAGGAACTATCTGTAGAAATCAATTTGTATAAATCAAGTTCAATTTTACGTTGTTGTGCCATAACATCGTCAAAAATTTTATTGAAGGCAATATCTCTGTTTTGAATATCAGAATTGTTTTCATATTTTGCTTTATAATCAGCGTGTTCTCTAATTTTGCGAGCTAATGTAACAAACTTAATTCTTTGGTCTTCTGGTGTGGCTTCCCAACCTTGAAACCAACGTTCATTGAAACTATTTATAATTAAATCTAATGGGTCAATTTCCTCATCACCACCATGAGCTCCGCGTGGATTAGGATTTTGCGGGTCTAATTCTGTTTCACTTTCATCTAAAACAATAGATTCATTTAGTTTTACGCGTTCTAATCCATACGTGGATAAATCGACCGAATTTAATAGCTCATCTAATCGATCAATAGCACCATCTGTGATTATTAACTTTGGAATTAAAAACTTTAAAAACCAAAATAACTTCTCCCAATTCAAAACTTCATACGGAAGTATCGCAGCCATTTGACCATAGATTTTTACAAACTGTTTGGCTTTGATTTTAAAATCGGCTTTCTCAGTATCTTCTAATTCCAATTGTTTATTAAATCGGTCTGCTGCAACATCAATAATTGGACTAAGTTCTTGTGCGTTTACTTTGTTGAAATATTTAGTTACAAAATCCTCCACTTCAAACCATTCATAAACGCCAACTTCATCTAAAACACCTTTTATTTCGTGCAATACATTTACGTCGGTAGCACTATTCAATGATGTCGCTGTGTAAAAAGGATCGAACGATTGTTTTATATCTTCAACTGAATTAAAGAAATCCAACACAAATAAATCTTCCGTTTTCTTACCCAGTTTATCAGCAGCGCGATTTAATCGTGATAAGGCTTGAACCGCCAAAACACCTTGTAATTTTTTGTCAACATACATGGCGGTTAATTTTGGTTGGTCAAACCCTGTAAGGTACTTATTAGCAACAACTAATATTTTATATTCATCCATATTAAAATAGCGAGCAATCTTATCACTAATGTATCCAGGGTCACTTGGTTTTGCTGTATCTAAATGTGGTGGGAAATTATTTAAACTATCTTCTGTATATTCAATTCCATCGATAGTTTTCTTACCAGAAAAAGCAATCGCTATTTGAAACGGATTTCCTTTGTCTTTTACTATATTTTGCAATGCAAAATAGTATTTAATAGCTGATTCAATACTTTGGGTAACTACCATTGCTTTGGCTTTCCCTTTTAGCTTCTTTTTGTTTACAATGTTACCGATAAAATGGTCAAACATGATTTCGGCTTTGGTAGCTATGGTTTGTTTATCGCGTTCTACATAAGCGCGTAATTTTTTTTGTGCTTTGGCAGTATCAAATAACGGATTGTCTTCTATCGACTTTTCTATTTCATAGTAACTTTTATAAGTAGTATAATTAGCCAATACATCCAAAATAAATCCTTCTTCAATCGCTTGTTTCATCGAATACAAATCGAATGGTTTAAAAGAACCATCTTCTTGAGGCACACCAAATTTTTCTATTGTGATTGGTTTAGGAGTAGCTGTAAAAGCCAAATAGGAGGCGTTACCACGCATTTTTCTGGAGCGCATGGCTTCAATTATCTTATCTTGTGGGTCATCCTCATCTTCATCTGTATTTACTTTACCCATTGCACGATTCATATTATCGGCAGCCGAACCACCTTGACTACTGTGCGCTTCATCAATAATCACTGCAAAACGTTTGTCACTTAAATCGGCAATTCCATCAATAATGAAAGGAAACTTTTGAATGGTGGTAACAATAATTCGTTTACCACTTTCTAAACTTTCTTTTAACTCTTTGGAAGAGTAGGCGGGAGCAACAATGTTTTTTACTTCCGAAAATTCTTTAATATTCTCTCGTAATTGTTTGTCTAATAATCTTCGATCAGTTACTACAATAACCGAATCGAATAATGGATTTAAAACTCCTTTACTTCCGGGAATTGTGTCGCTCTCGGGATATGTTTCTATCAATTGATACGCAGCCCACGTAATTGAATTCGATTTGCCTGAACCAGCTGAGTGCTGAATTAAATAGTTTTGTCCAACGCCTTTTTTACTGGCATCTGCAATAATTTTGCGTACTACATTCATTTGATGATACCGCGGAAAGAATAAATTACGTTTGCTCAAACCGTCTTTTTCAGCACCATCAAATCGAACAAAATGTTGAACGATATTGGCCACACTTTCACGAGTTAAAACTTCTTCCCACAAATAAGAAGTTTTGTGACCAAATGGATTTACTGGATTGCCTTTCCCATGATTATAACCTAAGTTGAAAGGTAAAAAGAAAGTACCACCACCATCTAATTTAGTCGTCATATATACTTCATCGGTATCAACAGCAAAGTGGACTATGCAACGTCCGAAGTGTAGTAAAGGTTGGGTAATATCCCGCTTGAATTTATATTGATTTTGACCGTGTACTTTGGCGTTTTGATAGGTCCAGTGGTTTTTGAGTTCCATAGTAGCAAACGGCAAACCATTGATGAACATAACCATGTCGATTTCTTCTCTCTGATTGGTTACCGAGTAACGCACTTGTCGTGTTACACTGAATTCATTGTTAGTAAAGTTATCTTTTACCGATTGACTACTGCTCGCCAAAGGCAACACATAAAACAACGTAAAATGAGCATCATCAACTTCTAGGCCTTTGCGAAGCAACTTGAGTACACCATACTTCTTAATCATTCGATCCAAACGCTCTAGAATTTTTAACTTCCAGTCGTTTTGCTTTTGGATTTTAGCTAACTCTTCTGCTTGTGTAGTTTCTAGAAAATGCCAAAAACGAACTTCATCAATGGCGTATTTTGCATTGAAATCATCGGCAGCACCAATGTAATATCCGTTACCACTACGATACAAGTTTGCTGTTTCAATAGTGACGCCTTGATTTTTAAAATCTTCAAGACAGGAACCACTAAGTCTTTTTTCTATGGCGGATTCTAGTGCGGCTTCGTTGGTTTGGCTAGGCATATTGTTAATTAGAAATAGTTGATAAATGTGGTCCTATATAACCTACATAGACCTCTTTGGTAGCATTATTGGGATAAAAATGAAATCTTAAATCACCAGTTTTTATATGAAATTCAAAATATTCAGTACCTCCATTTGGTAGAGAAAAAATTCTTTCATTTCCATATCTATTCATAGTTCCTGATGATTCAGGAGATATTATTAAAGCATATTTACTATTAATTTCTCTGTGATTAAAATTTCCAGTTTTCCAATTCCCAATTGCTTCATTAAAGATTTTAAGTTTTTCAATAATTTGATTGAAGTAATTTGAAGTGCCTATTGCGTTAATTTGAGCTTGTACTTGACCACACATAATTAAATTAGGAAATAACTTTACTCTTTTATTCCAGTAATTTCTATAGTTAACATTCCAAAGATTATTGTGGTTGAATGTCAAATATTCAGTATTAGATCTAATTTGTCTCTCAGTTTCTATTGTAGTATTATTAAAATTAATACCTAAGAATGCATTGTGTTCCTCTTGAAATTGATTATCGATTTGAATAGAATTACTAAAATAATTTTCTGAAGGAGTTAATTGTTCAATAAATTTACATATTGCCGTCTCATCTTGTAATTGATAATTATTATTATATAATTCTACCAAAAAATCTATTTGCCAAAAAGAATCATGTCTTAAAAAAACATCCTCTGCTTCTTTATCAATAATAACAAACTCTTTGAATCCATCTTTAAAACTTTCATAGTCTTGGACTTGTATAGCTTCATTTAAAAGAAAAAAATTACTCATCCTTTTCTAATTTTAAAGAGTTGGGCAAAATCAATTTGAGTTTGGTCGAAGAACCCTTTTGGCCAGCTTGAAAGCTCACCTTTTTCATTTATAGAAATAGAATCAACATTAGGTTGTTCACTGAATTCTTCTTGACTAAAATAATTAATAGTGACCAAGTCTTTGTCTACTTCTTTTAAAGCGGTGGCTATTTGAATTCCATTAACAAAATGATCACTATGTGTTTCTACAATTACATTAACTCCAGAATTAGCAACCATTGCAAGGAATCGTCCAATTTTTGATTGTGCTGAAGGATGCAAATGTGCTTCTGGATTTTCAACAATCATAAAACTGCCTTTTTTTGCAATCAATCCTGTTACCAATATTGGTAAAACATAACTTATACCAAAACCAATATTAGTAGCAATAGTTGAGTCACCTTTTGTGTAATAATTATCTACTTTTATTTGAGCAGAATGTGTGTCTGGACTGTATGAAGCTGTTACTGATACTCCTGGCATTAATTCATTTAACCAAGCATTTACTTGTTGTTCTAATCGTGGGCTTTTAGAATTGTTGTTTTTTCTGCTATCTTCAATTTCAAATGTATAATTTGAGTTAGTATCCGAAATTAATTGTGCAACAAATTCACCTTGGAATCCTGCATTAGGGAAATCATAAAACTTTATTCCTTGATTGATTCTAGGCCCCATTCTTTCAGCATTCAAATAATAAAACTCCTGAATAAAAATTGAATCAAATTTTTCAATAGTATTAATTACTTCAATCGGTTTTAAGTGTAAGTTTATGTTGTCATCTATTTCGTATACTATTTGAAAGTATTCTTTTGGATAATTGAAAGTTATTGACACGAATTCAGGAGAAGTATTTCTGGGAGTAATTAGAAAGCTATTACCTAATGCTAAACAATAGGAACCATTTAATTCAACATTTAATCCATTAGTTTCATTATATTGATACTTATTGATGTCACCACCTTCCCATTTAGCACAATGTTCAATTGTTCTTCTTAGAAACAATAGTGCCTGTATAACTGTACTTTTACCATTCCCATTAGCTCCTGCAAGTATTGTTAATCCGTTTATTGGAATAGTTTTGTGAGTGAAACATTTAAAATTTTCAATTTCTAGATTTAGCATAATTAATAATTTAAATGTTCTTCTATTAATTTCTCAATCTCACCAAAAGCATATTGCAAATTAGCTTTTCCATTTGTCCCATATGACAAATAATTTAACAATCTAAAATCATCACCAATTTTTTTTGCTAAAGGATAGAGAAGTGATAAGTGAGGATTTTTTGCTTGAATTACACTTGGGTCATATTTTGAAAGTAACACAGAACAACAAACAAATAGAGCCTTATTTAATAATTGTTTATAAGCGTTAGGCTCAAGGTCTTTTATCATAATTTTTCTAAATGCGTGTTTTCTGCCAAAAACATACTCTGCATTTTGCATTCCATACGAAAAAGTAGTTACCCAGTAATCTTGTTCATTTTCCGTTATTTTACTCAAATTTTCAGTTATATCATCTAATGATGTATCCATATAACCGCTATAGTTAGCCAAAAATCTATCCCCATTATGTAACTTGGAAAATAGTATAAAACGTAATGCTATTTCTTGATCATCCATGCGCGTGGATTTAATGCTTCCATCCGTTGCCGATTTAAATTCAGCTAAATTTACCATCTTATTAAGAGTTTCTCTCAACGGTTTAGTTGCTAAACAATTTCTAATTTCTTGATTATTTAGAGGTTTCCCACCAGTATTAATTCTTCTAAAAATATCGTATTTTACTTTTGGCGGAGAGGTTGGGTCTATAACATTTACAGAAAATTGCGTCATATTAAACCATCTGAAGTATTTAGCATCTATACCTATCTTTCCATTTGGACTTCCATCTTTATTTTTTTCTGAATAATATTTACCATTACACGAATCACCTAAATATTGCAATCCTTTTAATGGAAATTTGTTATCCATAAAATCTTTTATAGTAGTTAATCTTTGTAAACCATCTACAACTGTAATTCTTCCTTCCTCATCTTCTGCTAAATAAAACATTGGTAAAGGGATTCTTAATAGTATTGATTCTATTAATCTCGATTTTTGTTGACTATCCCATACAAAGTTTCTTTGAAAATCTGGAGTAAAATCAATATCCTCGTTATCTATCATTTCGGCAATTAATTTTACATTAAATTGCTTAGAGTGGACCTTGATTTTGTCTGGATCATAAGGGCTAGCTTCTTCAACAACACTTGATTCAGTATTTTCTGTGCCAGATTGTTCTGCTTCTATAACTTCTAAAACAAGATTGTCAAGCTTTATCTTTAATACATCCTCAGAATCCGATATTTGGTAATCTCTACTTGTGATTTCAAATGAATTATTTTTTAATTCTAAAACCATCCAACTAATGTTGTTTTCATCAATTAGTTCATAGATATTTTTTGAATCTCCAATCTCAGATTTTTTTATCGGCATTAATAAAACATCATCATTATTTATTTTTAACTCTATTGCCATTATTTTGTAATTTAAAATATTATTATTCAGTACAAACTTAACTAAAAAACCTTTATCTTCCCCTTAACAACTCTATCGGTCAAACTCATTTTTATTACTAAAACTTCATCCCAACTTTTGTCATTAATGCTTTTATGACATCTCTTCTACCAATGATAGTGTTGAATTTATCAACAATATCACTCATTATTTCGTAATCTTCTAGATTGATTAAAGCTATGTTTGAATTTACATCATCAGTCCCAAAACTTCCATTGAAGTGAATACCTTTTATTTGTGGCTCATATTGGTCTGTGAAAACTGTATTCAATTTTGCTCCCAAGTGTAATAATTTATTATAGTATTCTTTATATTCTTCTTGACTTAAATTTGCTAAATGAGGTTCTATAGCTTCTTCAGTGTAACATTCAAATAAATCCAAAGAGCCAGAAATCATTATAGTTCTAAAAAAATGATTTTCAGGATAGTTGATTAATGCCAAATTGGGATTACATCTAATTATTATCTCCATCAATTTCGCCATTGTATCTGCTCTTTCAGCACGGTATTCTGTCACTATAAAAGTTGCTAAACCTTGACTTGCTGTACTTTCATCTGTAATTTTCAAATACTCTTTTACTTGTTTTTCAAAGCCTTTCAAATCCGCATAATCTATGCAGTTGTATAACTCGTCTAATATATTTTGTGGTATCATATTTTATTTTTTTGTTTTCTTAACAAACCTTTACCTTCCCAGTTACAACCCCATCTATCAAACTCATTTTATACTCCCTCAATTTTCTATTTCTTACTATTTTTAAATAACGGTTTTATAAACATCTCAATTATTGATAAATAAACTAGCTCATTATTTTTTATGTTTGTATATTATTTGTTCTACGAATTACTAATCTCAAATTGGGATTCCATTTTGCCTCTTGAGAGGCTTTTGATATTGGATTTTCAGGATTTATATTTTCATTATTCATCTCATCTTTTTCAATATAATTTTCTGAATCTTCTTTATCTTTATCAATAGTAAGTTCTGTAATTAATTTAAAATTGATATCAGATTCTTTAATTTCTTCTATAGAATAAAGTTCTATCCCATCAGTTTCATGATAACAACAAGTCAATATTCTCCATGGTTCAGCTAAATTATGATGAAAATTATTAAAAGTTGCCTTAATAAATTGCCCTGTGACATTAGTTCTACTTCCAATTCTTTTGACATCACTCGTTTTAACTAGGGAACATCCATATTGTGACTCTGAAAAAGTTCTTCCGCACTTGTCATTTCCTGTATAATTATAAGAACTTGTCGCATCTCCATTATAAAGCAAATAATAACTTTCGCAACCAGAAACTGCTTCTAGCAATAAAAGTTTATCCCATTGCAAAATTCCGCCACTTTTATATCTTAACTTATCATATTGACCACTAGTTTTAAGAATTTTGGATTGTAAAGCAAACCATCGGTATTGATTAATATTTGTTTCGACAAAAATATCGATATCATTACCATACAATTTTTCACTATCGGCTCTCTTTACATAAACATCAAAGTTTGTCAAACCCTTATTATATTGTAGAATCTCCACCATTATATCAGCAGTAATTCCTATTTCAGATAAGTTTACGTTTACCTCATGAGCTTCACTAATTCTTTTCCAAACCTTTTCGGCAATATCTTCAAAAAGTTTACACCTCGCTGATTTACTTAATATGCTCATTCCTTATTATCTTAATATTTAACAAATCTTTACCTTCCCAGTCACTACAGCATCAATCAAACTCATTTTATACTCCTTCAATTTCTCAATCTCTTGCTCTTTTAAGGAAATGGCGGTGGCAATTTTTTTATTAGTTGTTTCAATTCTACTAATAATTTCAATCTGTTCTTCTGTTGGAGGAATAGTTACCAAGAAATTTTGAATTAAGGGTAACCTTAAACTGTCAACTGTTGATTTGGCCTCCCCATTTAAAGCAACATTATGAAAATTGTTTTTTATGTAGTAATACAATAATTTACCTTTGATATTTTTAAAATTACTAAACTTATATACTCTTTGATGAAAATCAAATTTTTCATTTAAATAATGAAATACCTTTCCAACTCCAGCACCATCACCAGCAGTTAATATTGCTTCTCCATCAAAAGTATATGAATTAATTCTCTCAGGTTTTTGAGACCTGACAAAAAAAGGAAATTTTCCATTATCAACTTTATCTTCAGTGTTTTTTGATCCAGTTGTAATATGACATAAAAATTTAAATCTCCTAATATCCCAATGCTCCGGAATCTCCCCAATCCATTCGACACCGCTGTTTTTCAACTTCACGTTATCATTTAAACCTCTAGTAACCGCTTTATGAACTAGTATTTGTCTACGTTCCTTAAGAAGTTCTATTTGTTTTTGTTTTATCGCAATGGCTTGGTCTATTTTGGTAGTTTTCTCTTCTAAAAATTGAACAATTTTAACTTGCTCTTTTGAAGGTGGAATATGAGCTTTTATATTAAATAAATCATCCGTATATAAACGTATAAAACCATCCATTACACCCGTAACAACTTTTTTGAATTCGTTTATGTAGTCGGGTTGGTTTAACAAATAGCCGAAGTAATTTATGTCATTACCAATGTCTTCTTTTATTCTATAAATAGAATAATCAGGACTTGTTATTCCATTAATTTTTGAAACAGCGAGCAGTCCGTTCACCGCTTGCATTTTATTAATTACAATTGTTTCAGAATATACTTTTTTATATCCTACAAGAGTGTTTGCTTGACCACTTCTTTCATTTAGAGATGATTTTGGGATTACTCCTTTAGACTTACTTAATGAAAGTAATTCTTCTTCACCGGTAACAGAACGTTCATTTATTTCGGTTAATACATATTTCAATTTCATTACTTCCCAATGCGAAGGAATTTCACCCAACCATTCCACACCGCTGTTTTTGTATTGGTCGTACTTTTTCATTTTACCAATTTAAAATTTCAGCAATTAAACCATCACTTTCTTTTTCTAAAGCTAAAACATCAGCAGTAACATCTTCAATGCTTCGCAAGGGTTTATGTTGGTAAAAGTATTTGTTAAAGCTAATTTCATAACCAATTTTGGTGGCATCAAGGTTTATCCAAGCTTCATCTACATGGGGTTGTACTTCACGTAAAAAGTAGGTATGAATGTCTTCTTTTAAAGGTACGTTTTCGGTATCACGCAAATCGCTCTCGGTTTCGTAGGTAATAAACTCGCCTTTTTTACCGGTTGTGTAATAGCCGTAATTGGCTAGTTCCGTTTCGGTGCAATCCAAATGGGCTAACAATTTTTCAAGTTTGTCTCCCGTTAGTTTTACGATTCCTTTCACCACTTTTTCGGCTTCCGTATCGTACCAACTCACCGCATTTAAAATGGCGTTCTTCTCGGAAGCAGAAAGTTTAATTTTTTGGTATTTCAAAACAGCATCCACTTTTTCAGTAAATACATTGAAATCAGTATAAACGGTTTCACCCATATTAGAATGTAATAACAATCCCATCAGTAATAAATTATGTTGCTTTTCCCAAACAGCAGTAGTAACTAACGATTTGCTTTGTTTAGCGTTAAGGTTTAGTTCTTGCTTTTCTGTCCACTCTAATAAAGGCTTTGAATAGATTTCAATGCCATCATAAACCGAATCTCCATACGTTTCATAAGCATACACCATCGCTTCTTTCAGCGATTTATCATAACGCAACTCTTCTAAACGCTCTTTGGTAAACTGAGCTTTCAAACGTTTAGGTCGTTCAATAGTAACTTTGTGATACCCAAAATCGCTATTTTCAAAAACTTTAGAAGCAATACCATCATCAGTAGTGCGTTCAATGGCTTTTAAATCGGTATAGGTTGTTACAATTTCGGTAATGTGCTCGGGTGCAAACTCGCAGTTTTTGTTTCCTAAATTCTTGCGCAATTTTCGGTATAATTGTCCGGCATCAATCAATTGTACTTTTCCTTTTCGGTTGGCAGTTTTGTTGTTGCTTAGTATCCAAATGTAAGTGGTGATTCCGGTGTTGTAAAACAAGTTGTTGGGCATTTGTACTATGGCTTCCAACCAATCGTTTTCAATAATATACCGACGAATGTTGCTTTCGCCTCCGCCAGCATCACCCGTAAACAAACTACTTCCGTTATGAACTGATGCAATTCGGGTTCCAGTTGTGCTTTGTGAAAGGGGTTTCATTTTAGAAACCATTTCCATTAAAAAGAGCAATTGCCCGTCGGACGAACGCGGAATAGCGTCGGCATCTTCTTCAATTCCCCAATAGTTTTTTAAACGAATTTGAAAACGGGTATCGATAACGTCTTTTCCGTCTTTAATGTATTTTTGCTCACTAGCCCATGATTTTCCGTAGGGCGGATTGGAAAGCATAAAGTCGAACGTTGTTCCTGAAAATTCATCGGTAGATAGAGTAGAACCCACGCGAATATTCTCGGGATTATTTCCTTTAATCATCATATCCGATTTACAAATCGCATAGGTTTCGTCGTTGATTTCCTTACCATATAAATACACATCCGAGTTTATGGCACGTATTTCTCCGTCTTCATCTTTTATGAAATTTTGAGCTTCGGTCAACATTCCGCCACTACCACACGCCGGATCATATATAGTCATTACGGGCGGCAAGTTATTTTTGATGGGGTCAAAAATAATGTGCGTCATTAAATCAATAACTTCACGAGGTGTAAAGTGTTCACCAGCTTCTTCGTTATTGTCTTCGTTAAACTTTCGAATTAATTCCTCAAAAACATAGCCCATTCCCAAATTGGAAAGAGCATGCAGTTTTCTGCCATTGCTATCTAATTTTTCAAATGGCGTGAGGTTGATATCAGGCGATGTAAATTTTTCTAAGACATCCAACAATACATCTTTATTTGCCATGTGTCGTATTTGACTTTTCAATTTGAACTTGTCTATAATTTCTTTCACATTACCACTAAAGCCATTCAGATAATCTTCAAAATTAGCTTGTAATAACTGTTGGCTGTTGGTAGCGGTATCGTGTAAACGTTGTAACGTCCATTCACTAACATTATAGAACACATAACCCGAAGCTTCTCGTAATCCGTTTTCATCCCATTCAGTAAATCCAGCTTCATCGCGCTGAAAAGCCAATTCTTCCATTACGGCATCTTTGGTGGGTTCAAGCAACGCATCCAAACGACGCAAAACCACCATAGGTAAAATTACATCACGGTATTTTCCGCGAACGTAAACGTCTCGCAAACAGTCGTCTGCAATAGACCAAATAAAAGAAACTAATTTATTGTGTACGGATTGATTCATATATTTTTTAAAGGTTGTTGTAACTTTCAAACTTATCAAATAAAACCCACTATACCAATTTTAATTCGCACGTACTTCTACCTGATTTCACAAATATAAAAACTGCAAAATGAATTATTTTACGGTTTCCCGCATTTTCAAAAAGTTTCACAACAGTCATTGCGAGCGCAGCGAAGCAACCTCACCTTCTCGAGTAAAGTACATCTAAAAACCATCATCGCCCGAAAAACATAGCAAGCCCACCAAAATTTCCACCAACACCTACACGGTAAACATAAATTTATTATTTTTAACTAAAAATACAAAACCATGACTACCAAACGTATACCTTTTGCCATCCCACGCATTGGGGTGGTTGTGTTGGCCTTATTGCCCAATACCAGCGCGGGTGCGCCGTTTACCCGTATTGCCCTGATGAGTGTGGGGCCACTGGAGTTGCTTCTTTTTGCATTGGCCCTTGCCGCTGTGCTGCTGTTTACGGCCTATACAATAATTGCGCGTCGACAAGCACATGTTACCAGTGGCGGTAGGCCGTCTCAATCTACCGCTCCAACAAGCCCTGCAGCGTTAGAGGAAGAGTTGGCCACCACGATTATCAACAAACTGGCTACTTTTGACGCCGATAAAAAATACCTCGACAATGCCGATATGAAGCAATTGTTCAATATTAGCGATAAAACCTTGTACCGCTGGCGCAAAAACGGCACCGTTCCGTTTACCAATTTGGGTGGAAAGCACATCTATCCGAAGCAGGCCGTGTTGGCCATCTTGCAACAACGCCTGGACAACAAATACGATCCCATTCACATTAAACCGCACCAAAAAGCCAACTGATAGCACCCTGGTTTTGACCTTGTTCGGGGAACCGATTGGGTAGCCGAAGCGCACTCGAACAAGGTACGAACAAAGTACGAACAAAACCCCCTCAAAAAGGGGTGTGTCCGGACATTTATGGACACCCCGGACAAAGGCGGACAAAAGCGGACAAATGTGGACAAATGCGGACATCCCTCTGAAACTGCGCGATGGCCGTGCTACTTTTGTCCCGACGATGGCCTTCAAAGGGAAGCGCCGGGTATCAGTAACCCTATAAATTAAATAATTATGGGAACGTACAACAAAGGGGTTTTAGGCCCATTTTCAGGAAAAATTGGAACCGTAGTCGGTTCAAGTTGGCGCGGTATCGATTACATGCGCTCATTACCCAAAAAAGGCAACCGCACAGCCACCGCATCGCAATTGTTGCAGCGGCAGCGTTTTTTAACGGTAACCGAATTTTTAACGCCCATCAGTCCGGTGCTGAGAAAATTCTTTGGTAGCAACACCGGGGAATTGTCTCGAAGCAATCAGGCGCTGTCCTACCACATCAAAGAGGCGCTCAACTATGTGGATCCCAATTTTGAAATGGTTTTTAACAAGGTGCAAATTGCGAAGGGCGATTTAACGGGAGTTCAAAATCCGACGGTTACCGCGGGAACGAACGCACTGGATTTGGTGTGGGAAGACAACACGGGACAAGGGGAGGCGAGTGCCACCGACCAGTTGGTGGTGGTCGTATATGCTCCTGTGGGAGGTTTGCATTTTTATACGTTGACAGGCGGACTCCGTTCGGCCACTTCTGCCACGATTGCATTGCCCTCTTATTTTTCGGGTCTCGAAGTGCACAGCTGGATTACGTTTGCCAGCGCCGATACTAAAAAATACGCCACCAGCATCTATATGGGTGCCGTAACGGTCGTATAGCGCGTACACCGGATTATTTTAAGTACCCAACCCGATGGTCGAATGACGGTCGGGTTGTTGGTTTTCGGTTGTCAGTTGTCAGTTGTCGGTTGTTTTCTTAGAACTCTGCCTTTTGCTCCTGCGTTATGCCTTCTTTTTCGTTTCAAGTTGGTGCAAACTGAATACTGAATACTGAACACTGAACACTGAACACTGCCTTCTTTTTCGTTTCAAGTTGGTGCAAACTGAATACTGAACACTGAATACTGAACACTGAATACTGAACACTGACCACTGACCACTGCCTTCTTTTTCGTTTCAAGTTTAAATCTGTTGTTCTGCCAACTGATCACTGAAAACTGACAACCAACAACACTTCATGAGATTTCTCCTGCGTCGAAATGACAAAACAAGAGGAAAACTTTGCGACCTTTGCGTCACCCTCGCGCCCCTGCCTGCCTGCCGGTTTGCGGTGAAAACAAAAAAAACTCCCCACAAAGTGAAGAGTTCTTTTTAAACCTCGTACTTCCTACTTATTTAATCACATCTTTTTTATCAGGACCGCCAAATCCTAAATTTAGAGACAATAGCGAAATGAGTGTGCCACCATCTACATTAAAAACGGGAGAAAAGGCGCTTCCAATTTGATACGACAAGGCTATTTGCTCGGTCAATCGATAACTAAAAGTTCCGATGTATTGGGTTTCGTTGGAACTGTCTTTTTTATACAAGGCAGTACCATCGGTGTCAAATCCGGCATCGAGCAAGGTGCTGCTTTTGCGACCCGTCAATTCAAATTCGATGCTGAATTTCTCAAAATTACCCGTTACCGATACGCCATAATCGATATTGTTTTCAAATACTTGGGTGCCAGGAAAATATTTTTTAAAATAATCGGTATAAAACCGCTCATAGCGTAGCGTAGCTCGTGCATTTAAAAACTGCAACTCATTGGAAAAAGTATAGGAAGGATTCAGCCAAAACGAATATTTGGGTACTTCAGAAAAGTTGAAGTTATTATCCGGAAAGTTGAGGTGAACGGCACAAGCAAATTCTATGGATAATCCCTGGCGTGCTTTGAGGTACTTTTTAAACTCTTCATACGAGTCGCCCACTTCTGCAGAAACTAAAGAACCAAAGGCTAGATAAAATTCGTCTAAATTGTCGGTACTAAAAGGTAACGCTTTTGCTTTATCGTAAATAGCGGTTATAACAGCCTCAATTTCTGGTGGACTTTTCGTAGTCAGTATTTGCTTTAGTTTGTTCGTTAACGGAGTTTTTACGGCGGTTAGGTACTCGTCTTTTTTGGTGTAATTACTTCCTTCCATCATCAAGAATTGCAACTGAAGAAAAGATCCAATTTTTTGGTTTTCCGATAAATCTGTTTGGAAAGCCTTTATTTTTTTGACATCTTCTTGATTGGGAAAAAACAGTGACGTTCGGTAACCCAATGCGATACTTTTGGTTTCGGTGCTGTCTTGAAGTAAAAACTTTTGAGTAGAAGCCAACGAAATCGATGAATTCCGTGCCAACTGACTCAGATTTTGTTTGGGATATAAATACTCTTCCAGGCTTATTCCGTGTGGTTTGGCCCAATACGGCATAAATTCCAATCCAAAGTCGTTGGGGATAATTCCGTTTCCGTCTTCACCAATAAAATTTGAATATAAGGCAGTTTCAAGAGCTCGAAAGGATTTGGGTTTTAAATTGGAACTGGGTTGTATTCCCAATATAGAAGCCGCCGGAGAAGAAGGAACCGTTAAAGTGGTTAACTTTTCTTGAGCTACCAAAGTAACGTTGATCAACAGCAATGGAATCAATACGAATGCTCTCATTTTTTGGTGAATTTAATTTTGATGAATACATAAGGTTGGTCGGTTTCTGACTTTGGATTTTCATGTCGAACCAGTAGCGTAGCATTGATGTAATACTCAATGATTATGGTGTCAACTTCGGGTACTGGATTGGCAATATCGGAAACCAATAACGTTCGATCACTAAGGAGTTCTTCGAGTGTTCCTAATTTTTTCTGCCCCGAGTTTTCTATTTCTTTGTAGTTGTCATTGGGTATGTTGATGGTGGTATGCGAAGTATTCCCATCCGATATAAATTTTATTTTTAAAACAATGGCTTCATTTTCTTCGCCAGCGTAACTCAGTTTCTCGTAACGATAAATTTTTCTCATAATTTTAATTGATAAAGTGAATTAGTTTTTACCAAAAATACCATTGCAAATTAGTAAAAACAAGAGGAAAAACACCTTTTTTTAGTACACTTTTAAAGTGTAGCCTACCTAATGCTAAGCTAGTAAAATTAGTCAGAAAAGAAATTGTCTCATCCTACAAATGAGTGTTTTTAAGTACACTAATTAGAGCCAAGAATCTCAATAAACTAGAATAATTGATAAACTTTGTGCCTTTGCGACCCTTCCTGCCGGCAGGCAGGTTTGCGAGAAAACACTAAGGTATAAGGATTCCAATAAAAAAAACCAACCCGTTAAACGAATTGGTTTTTTAAATAGTTGAAGTTGTTAGAGAAAATTACTCTTTCATCGAAGTCATATCAATCACAAAACGATAGCGCACGTCGCTTTTAATCATGCGTTCATACGCTTCGTTGATGTCTTGCATTTTGATGATTTCAATTTCGGAAACAATATTATGTTTGCCACAAAAGTCGAGCATTTCTTGTGTTTCGGCTATTCCGCCAATGAGCGAACCGGCGACTGCTTTGCGTCCCATAATCATCGGAACGGTGTGTAGAATAGGTTCTAATCCGCCTAAATAACCTACAAGAACTAGCGTACCATTAATGTTTAAAGTTCCGATATACGGATTCACATCATGTACATACGGTACGGTATCGATGATGACATCAAAAGTTCCGGCCACCGATTTCATTTGCTCTTCATCAGTCGAAATCACTACGGCATCAGCACCCAAATCTTTGGCATCTTTTTCTTTATCAGGTGTGCGCGAAAAGAGCGTTACTTCGGCACCCAATCCTTTAGCGAGTTTGATGGCCATATGTCCGAGTCCGCCTAAACCAACTACAGCCACTTTGCTGCCTTTAGTTACGTTCCAGTGGCGCAACGGCGACCAAGTTGTGATTCCTGCACATAGTAACGGAGCGGTAGCCGCCAAATCTAAATTAGCAGGTACTTTCAGTACAAAATGTTCTTCAACGACCACGCTTTCGGCATACCCGCCATAGGTCATTCCGCCTAAATATTTGTCTTCGCTGTTGTAGGTTCCAACCCAACCGTTGAGGCAGTATTGTTCTAAGTCTTGTTCACAACTACTGCAGCTGCGACACGAATCGACTAAACAACCCACTGCGGCAAAATCGCCTACTTTAAGTTTGGTTACTTCACTGCCGATGCGCGTGACTTTACCCACAATTTCGTGTCCGGGAACGGCAGGATAGGAGGTAAAACCCCAATCGTTTCGGGCGGTATGTAAATCGGAGTGGCACACGCCACAGTACATAATTTCAATTTCGATGTCTTTGGTTCCGACTGTTCTGCGTTCGATCTGCATGGGTTTTAAATTGGCATCTGGAGCTTCAGTGCCGTATGCTTTAACCGTTGTTGTTGCCATGGTTGTGTGTTTTAAAATTAATTCTGATAAAATTACGCATTTAAAACAGCATTCAACGGAAGCCAATGCTATTTTTTCTTTAAAATTTCGGGTTTTTCCTTAACAGTCGTTTACGATTGTTTGGGATTGTTGTTGTGACTTTTTATTTTCTAAATCGTTTGTTTACTTCGTGTTAATCGTTTATTGTTAATTGGATTTTCTTCAACACAAGTTAATTATACAAACGATTCAAAAAATAATATAACACCTAGAAAGAGTGTTGCGCCTAACTTTGTACCTAACAATTAAAGTAATACTAATTAAAAAATTGAATTATGAAAAATCGAAGTATAATAGTAGCGTTAGCCTTAACCTTTGGATTATTTGCTACTTCATGTAGCGATGACGATAACGAAGGAGAAACAATCGTTCCTTTGGCTGGAAAATGGAGTATTTCTAAAGTAGGATCAACTGTTAACGGACAAGAGGTTTTAGTGGATGCACCACAAAATCAGGCAGGTTGTGATAGAGACTTTTTAGAACTTAAAACGGATAATTCGTTGAATGAAGGTGATTACGATTCAACTATTGCACCGTGTACGTTGTTTACAGACACCGGAATTTACTCAAGATCACATAACGATTTAACTACCGTTATTGATGGAGTAACTAGAGTGCAAGACATCGTAAACCTTACGTTGAACGAATTAAAATTAAGAGATGCTAGTGGTGCCATAGAAGTATATACTAGATAAACTTAATTAAGCTCTGAATCTATTTTAGATTTAGCGTTAAAAAACGGAAATGACTCTTGTGGTTGTTTCCGTTTTGTTTTTTTAGCTGTTGGCTGTTATCTATCATCTATTATCTATTATCTATCATCTATTATCTATCATCTATCATCTATCATCTATCATCTATCATCTATCATCTATTATCTATTATCTATTATCTATTATCTATCATCTATTATCTATTATCTATCATCTATTATCTATTATCTATCATCTATTATCTATCATCTATTATCTATCATCTATTATCTATCATCTATTATCTATTATCTTTCTTCTTTCCTCGAAGACACAAACGCACGCGTAAGCCTAGTAATAGCGTTGGTGGAAAATTTTTATTGTAATGCGTCAATAAATTTTTTCATTTCGTCCATTTTACCCACAGTAATTCTTGTCCATTTACCTTGCTCTTCATATATTCTTCCTCCTTGAATGGTATTGTTTTCTAATTGCTTGAAATAGTCTTTGTTGTAGTTTGCAAGTGAAAAATAGATGAAATTTGTATGGGAAGAAATACACTCACAATTTAATTTTTTGAGTTCGCTGATGGTATATTGTCTTACATTTTCATTTAGCAAGTAGCAATTTGAAACAAATTTATCGTCTTTCAACGAAGCTATAGCAGCAAGTTTTGATACAACGCTCACGCTGTTATTTGTATTGGATTGCAAATTTGCCAAATCATCAATTATTGTTTTGTTCGCAATTGCATACCCAATGCGTGCTCCAGCCAAACCATATATTTTGGAAAATGTTTTGACGATAATACTATTTTTGTGTTCATGTATAAGGTTGCTAAGTGATTGTTGTTTAGTAAAGTCTAAATAGGCCTCATCAATTAATACAATTGTATTTTTTGAAATTTTGGTTACAAATTCTACCAATGCTTCTCTTTCACAAATTGTTCCTGTTGGGTTGTTTGGATTACAGATATAAACAAGTTTTGTATCGTGGTTCACCGCTTCCAACATAGCGTTCAAATTAATTTTTTTGTCGGGTGTAAGAGGTACTTTATTTTTCGTTAAACCTAAATTATCTAATGTAACGGTCCAATAATCATAGCTTGGGTCTGCGATCACATAATTTGCGCTGCCAGTCACCTTCGGTTCGTGTCCTTTGTCTAGTGATGCAAATTTTGCAACCAAATCTAAAATTTCAGTTGAACCAGCACCCAACAAAATGTTTTCGTCTGTAACATTATTTCTTTTTGCAAGGTCAGAAATCAGTTGTGTTGCCACATCCCAATTATAGCGGTTACTAATAGTTGCATTGTCTACAAATGCTTTCCTTGCTAATGGAGATGGACCATAGGGGTTTTCATTTGAGCGTAAAAAAATTAAGTTTGCATCATTCTCAAAACGAGTAATTAAATTTTCTGATACAAGAGGAGAAGCAAATGAATTGAAGTTTGTAAGTCCAATACCAGCTACTCCAATTCCAATTTTTTTCAGCCAAAGCCTTCTGTTCGTATCCATGTTTTCGTTTTCTTTAACTAGTCTGTAAAAAAAACAGTTTGTTACAACCGTGGAGTGTTAAAATTGTCATCAGCTTTTAGCTTTCTTATTCCTTATTTCTGCCTTCTGCCTTCTGTCCATTCATTCCTTCGATCGCAAACTCAAACCCAACTGTATAAAAGCAGACGAGCGCAATTCGTTGTCGAACGAATCATTCGGAGTTTGAAACGAAGCGTCTAGTCCATCATAATTTCTAAATCCAACCCAACCTGCTTTGCTATTCAACCATAGATTGGAGGCGATGTTGTATGAAAAAGTCGCGCTACAATGTACATTCAGCGTTTTTAAATACGATATCGAATCGGTCGACTGAATATGAACGATAACTGGATCCGACTGAAATGCGAGTCCGTATTCTATTTTTTTAGTAGATAAAAACGCTATACTAGCATTGTTGGGAAGAAATGCAGTACACCGGATGGCAGCCGTGGTATAATTGAGAGCAAGTATCGGAAGAATAGAGTTTTTATCCAAATCGTTGTTGTAATTGATGCCCAAACCCCATTTGAAAGATGCGTTTTCTTCGGAGGTTTTCATCACAATAGCCGATACAGCAGGAAATACATCGTTGAGGTTTAGGGATTGTTTAAAATCACTTCGGATGTTGCATCGAGGTACAACTAGCAATTCCCATTTTGAGTTAAACGTATGCCGAGTTAAAAACGTATATTTAATTTCATGCAGTTGGGAAGGAAAATTTTGGGTTTCAACATCATAATTGTAGGATGATAGTCGGTAATAAATGATGGAGTTGACTTTAGTCTTCTCGGATAATTTTAGGGTAGGAGTAACCAGATTAGCGTCCAAATGCGATAAACTTGCCTTTTGATCAGTCTGTTTAAAGTCGGCTTGTGGAATCAGAGAATAATTTAAGTAGGCGTAATCTAATATCGTTTGTCCATAGTCTGAAATAGGAATCAGAAGCATAGCTGTATATAAAAGTAAAAGAGAAGTATATTTTTTCTTCATAAATTCCGACTGATTACAGCGTTTACAAATGTATTATTCTTTTTTTAAATGCAAAATGGAGGTTAAAAAAACAAAATAATCCTCATAAAATCTAGAAAATGAATGGGTTAGTTTTAAAATAGAAAAATATATTATTTTTTGTATCCATTGTATTTGGAAAACCAAAAAAGGTTACTATATTTGCATCCGCATTCCCAAAGAATGCTCGACTTATTGGAGAAATGGCAGAGTGGTCGATTGCGGCAGTCTTGAAAACTGTTGACTGTAACAGGTCCGGGGGTTCGAATCCCTCTTTCTCCGCTGAATACGTGTTTCAAAAGAAACATAAAAGTTCAAAACCCTTTAAACATCAGTGTTTAAAGGGTTTTTTGATTTTTAGTGCTTTTCTAAAAAGCACATAAAGTCGCAAAGTACAGTGTACCTATGAGTGTACCCATTGATTTGGACCATTTATAGGTACACTGAATTGAAAAGATTCGCTAAAGGTTCGCTTGTTTTACTTGGGTTTGTCTATGTTTTAAGCAAAATTTGAAGTTTAATTTCTAACACTTAAAAACATGATTAAAGTGATCTTTTTTTTGAAAACCGCCAAAGTTAAGTTGACCGGTGAGTGCCCTATTTACTGCAAACTCTCATTGGGCAGAGAAACCACTGTACTTAGTACAGGTAAAAACATTACCAAAGAACGATGGGATGCCACAAGTAAACTCAGAGCGTCACTGCGATCTGAAAAAGAAAAAGTGGCCAAACAAACTTTAGATGTATTGCACTTAAAAATTGAACGCACGTACAATGAATTTTTAAAATTCAATCCCGAGGTGCGACTCGAAGAAATTAAAAATGCTTTAAATGGAAATGTAGTAACCGATGATCCAACGGTTTATCTTCTCACCATTTTTGACAAACACAATGCTGATTTCAAAAAGCGTGTTGAGGGAAATGAGCGTACTCCCGCGTCTCTTCAAAAGTATAATCGTTCCAAAGACCTCGTAAAATCCTTTTTAAAAAGCAAGTATGGAGTAGAGGATATCGACATCGACAAAGTCAACAGCGCATTCATATACAATCTAGAATCGTTCTTAAAGTACGAAAGTGTATACAAGGAAAAAGTTGGTATTGACAATAACTCAGTGGTTAAGTATTTCAAAAATTTTAAAACGATTTGTAACTATGGAATTAAACTAGAATTGATCCAAAAGAATCCTTTTGACAAATATGATGGGAAAATAAAGACTAAAGAAGCAGTATTCTTGACACAAGAGGAATTGAATTCTATTGAAAATATTCAGTTATCAGTGGATAGATTAGACAGGGTTCGCGACATTTTTCTTTTTAGTTGTTACACAGGTTATGCTCCCGTTGATGCATGTAAATTAACCCGAGAGAATATTATCAAAGATGGTTATGAGAACCTTTGGATTAAGACCGAAAGAGCAAAGACAAATATAAAAGCTAATGTACCAGTGCTACCATCTTGCAAAAAGATAATTGATAAATATGAAGGTCGACAGTCTACATTATTGCCGAAGCTATCGAATCAAAAAATGAATTCCTATCTAAAGGAACTTGCTGATTTGTGCGGTATAAATAAATACCTGACATGGTATGTTTCAAGACACACCTTTGCTACAACGGTAACTTTAGGAAATGGAATAAAAATCGAGAACGTTTCCTCGATGATGGGACATTCCAACATTAAGCAAACCCAGCACTATGCAAAAGTTCTGGATGCGAACGTTATGGAAGACATGAACAAACTGATGAAAAAATATAAATAAATAATAATTTTTATTATAAATAATATTTTTAATTACTTTTAATATTAATTGTAATTAAAAAATAATTAGAAATGGCTTTACCAACCGAAATTGAAAATCAATTAATTCGATTTTTAAAACATAAGATTGAATTCAACACAAATTATAACCAATTTACTTTTAATGAGGAATGGCTAATCGATATCACCGAAGATAAATTTAAAGCGGAAGCGTTAGACATTCTTCTAAAAGTAAATAACCATTTAAACGTTGGACTTAAAAACAAAGAGTTTTTACACGACTTAATTGCCTTACTTGATTGTAAAATTAATTGGTTCGAAAGCAATGATATCAATAATATACTGAAGATAGCTGAATTTATAAAAACAATTAAATCAAATACTACTAAACTGCAAGCGCCGAGGAGAGAAAAATACGATATTGAATTCATATTATCTGATGATTTAGAAGTTGAAAGAGCGCTGATCTTTGAAGATAATTATTATTTTCATCTTCGCCAACATGCAACTTATTTCAATAATTATGAACAATCAATCTTTATGGAAGGCGTGAAGCTTAATTATGTCTTAAAGCTGTATTATGAATATTTGATTAAGATATATCGCTATTTTGATAACCTGCTCATAAATTTTGAATCAATTAATTTTTCTGAATATCAGTTTGAATACCAATTAGCGAAAACAGGATTTATTGAAGAGAAGAAAAATATGCATTTAAAAAGGCTATGCCATGTAAATCTCAATAAAAAAGATACTGCCGTCCTTTTTATGATATTAATGGATGAAAAGATTTTTGAGTTTGATAAAAATGAAATGAAGAATAAGGTAGCCATGCAAAAATTCATAGAAAATAATTTTAGTTACCGTGGTGAAAAAGATTCCAGAACCCCTATAAAGAATATTAAACAGTCATTCAGTGATATAATTATTCCCAAAGAAGTCAACCAATTAGAATTTATTGATGAGTTAATCTCAATACTTCAATTGAGAAAAGGCAGAATCGAAAAATAAATTCGCTAAAGGTTCGCTCGTTTTCTTTTGTGAGATAGAAAAATCTCTTGATTTTTGCAGTTCAATCTTAAATTAATAGATATGAACAGCAACGAAGAAATCACGCTTCCAACCCTAGGAAGCATTAGAAAGCTCTTAGAGCCCATACATACACGTCTTGAAAATATTGAGACCTCTATCAAGAATCAGGTAGCTAGACCTGAAAAGAAAAAGTTTTACCGAAATCAGGATTTAAAATTGATTTTCGGACTTTCCAACAACACCATCATTAAGTACCGTGAGACAGGTATTCTGCCTTTCACTAGGCTTGGTGATGTTTATTTGTATGATATCAATGTAATTGACGCCATCTTAATTTCAAATCAGGTATAATATGGAAACTCAAAAAATTATAGTACCTGCTGAGAATCATCAGCAAGTAACTGCGCCTATGATTGTTCAAAAGCCTTTACCTATAGTTCGGCAACCTAGTCCCAAATTCAAACGCAAAAAAGTACCAAGCACTCGTGTTTCAAACAGACGTTATCCTGCTCGCAAATGTCAAAAAGCTGACTGCGATACAACGTTTATTCCTACTGACTCCCGACAGCTTTACTGCAGTAAACAGCATCAAATTGATCAAAACAACGACCGGCGAAAAGTTGTCGATAAGATTGAAAGTACATTTACCAGGCAAGCGAAGAAAAACAGAGCCATTCTCATAAAAATATTCAACAGTAAAGAATATAAAAAAAATAGCATGATACATTATTCTATTCTGGACTATGAAGGCTTTGATTTCACAGTCTATCATAGTTCACCGATCCACAGTAGCACAAATCGTGAATTAAAAGTTTGTTATGACTACGGAATTATGCTGTCAGATTCAGAAAAACAATATTATAAAATCATAAATATACAACTCCATGGAATTTAGAAAACCTACAATACAAGAAATGTTTCCGCATGCGATACAACAAGATCTAACGGCAAAACAGTCAGTTCAGTACATCAACAATATATTTGAAGGGATTGCTCAGCAGAATATCGAACGAGATTTACCACCTGAGTTAGTAATAGAGCAGAGTACTACTCCGCTTATTATTGATTCAAAACCAAAGCATTCTTACATTTGGACTTATCTCAAAAATCATTGGAGGGTGATTACAGTCTCAATTATTCTCGGTGGAATCATAGTTTATGCTTATCAGCTATCAAATGAAAAAAATCGACGAAAAAAATTTGCTCAAAAAATCGAGTAATTCAATTGCTATAAATTTAAATTAATGAACATAGATGAAAATCAATATAGGTAATTATAAATCATTGTAGATCAATGTGAATGTATTTGGAGTTTAATTAGTATTGAAAACAGTAATAATTTCTATAAATTTTGTTTTCAAGTTCTTTTTTGATTTAAATCGGGGATGTTTTTATTTTATTATTATATCTAATAATATTTGTAATAATAAGATAGTGATTATTATTAGATATAATATTTTTTTACATTGTTGACTAATTTGAAAAAAGTTTTGTAGTAGAAGCCGTATATTATGCTTGAAGATTAGCGGGCGAAATGGTAGTCAAAATGGACATTCGTTTTGTGCAGTGAGCACAGTTATAAAACCATCCACTAATTTTGGCAAAGTCGATCTCTTCAAAGAAATAATATACAAGCGAGCCGAAAATAAAAATTACCGCACCATTTTATTGACAAACTATGATTCAGTTTCTCCAAATGACATGTGTCAAGCAATAGAAAGTTTTGCTCGTTATGGAAATCGAGTATATGATCGTTTTTTTGAGTCATTCAATTTTATTCATATTGAAGGGAAGAGCCTGAGAAAGTGATTATTTTATTAATTCTTTCTATTTACGGTTTTCCACATTTTTGTTTCACTTCCTTTGCTTAGATTTGTCTTTTTACATTTTTATCATAAAAAATAACTTAATGAATATAATCGAAACCAAATCCATTAGTAAAATCATTTTAAATGAAAATACACCTGAAAGAGAACAAAGATTTGAACATTATTTAATACCTTACTATCAACGTGGATACAGATGGGAAGTTGAGAATGTTAAAGCTTTATTAGATGATATTCATAATTTTATTAATTCAAAAGAAGAATTCTATTGTTTGCAACCAATTGTAGTTGTACCAAATTTTGATGAAAACAATGATAGAATTTGGGAAGTAATTGATGGACAACAAAGACTTACAACATTATATATAATATTCAAGTATTTAGGTATTCCAAAATATACTATTCTGTTTGAAGAAAGAGCACTCAGTAATGATTTTCTAAAAAATCTAAATCATGAAACTGATAATCATTCAAATCCAGATTTCCATTTTATGAGTGAAGCATACAAATGCGTCAAGGAATGGTTTGAAAATAAAACTAAAAACGATATGGGATATGTTTTTAGTTTTGTTGCAAGGTTAACTAAGGATGTACAAGTAATTTGGTATCAAATCAATGAGTTAGAAAAAATAGAGGAAGAAGAAGGAGACAATACAATAGAGAATACTAAGATTGATATTTTCAACAGATTAAATATTGGGAAAATTCCTTTAACAGATGCTGAATTAATTAGAGCATTATTACTATCTAAAATCAAAATTGGATCATCAGAAAGAGAAGCATTAATGCGTCAAGCAGAAATATCAAATGAATGGCATTACATAGAAACCACTTTAAGAAATGAAGAATTTTGGTATTTTCTGAATAACAATTCTATAGAACAAACTTCGTCTGCTATTGAATTAATATTTAATCTTATTGCAGATGATAGCAAACAGAAATACTCTACCTACTTATGGTTTGAAAAACAAATTCGTTCTGAAAATGAATTGGATGAAAAAGTGAATGCAGATAATCTTTGGACGAAAACCAAAGACTATTTTAATCGTTTGTTTTATTGGTATAACAAGCCCAAATTGTATCATCACATTGGCTATTTATTAGCTATTCAGGATAATAACTTTAATGTACTGAAAAATATTATATCTAATTCTAATGTAAAAAAAGATATATTCGAAAAATGGGTTTTTGATCAAACTGTCGAATCAATAAAAAATATAAAACTAGATAATTTAGATTACGAGAAAAACAAATCAGACCTACATAAAGTTTTCTTATTACACAATATTATTACAACAGATAATTTAAATTCTGCTCAAAAAAATGTTTTTCCTTTCAATCTTTACAAGAAAATAAAAAATGATAAAGGTTGGAGTATAGAACATATTCATGCTCAACAATCAAAAGAAATAAAAGAACCAAAAGCTATTAAGCAATGGTTGTCAGATACATTAAAAGCTTTAGAAAATATTAATGAGATTGAAACAGAGTCTAGAACTTTTGATAAAGATGAAAAAGAATTATTAATTCATAATGTAGTAAAAATAGACGATGCTTTGAGAGATGAGATTAAAGAAATGATTCAAGATGAAAAACTAAATTATAATGATTTTAATGATTTGCGAATTAGAGTTACGCGTTTATTCGAATCAGAATCAGTTCATGTCTTAGATAATCTTGCATTGTTGGCAAAATCAGATAATTCGGCATTAAATAATTCCATTTTTCCTGTAAAAAGAAATAAAATAATTAAAATGGAAAAAGAAGGTAAATATATTCCACTTACAACGCGTAATGCTTTTTTAAAATATTATAGTGAAAAAGATATCCAACCTTTTTATTGGAGTAAATCTGATAAGCAAAATTATTTTGCAAATATTGAAGAAACATTAAAACCATTCATTACAAAAGAATTATAATAATGGAAAACAAACATACATTTTGGTCTTTAATAAATAAATACGATAAAATTGAAGTACCAATTATTCAAAGAGATTATGCTCAAGGAAGAGAAACTTTTGATGCAAAAAGAATTAGAAAAAAGTTCATTAATGAAGTTTTAGTTAATTCTTTAATCCAAGATTCCAATGTTGAGTTGGACTTTGTTTATGGTTCCATCATAGAAGAAGGAGGTGGTGATAAAAAACGTAAAATATTTATCCCTTTAGATGGACAACAACGCTTAACAACTTTGTTTTTACTGCACTTTTTTGTAGCTTTAAAAGAAAAACGTTTAAATGAAGTAAGTGAAATTCTTAAGAGATTTACATATGAAACAAGACCTTCAGCACATGATTTTTGCGAAAAGATGCTTCAAATGGAAGAAGTAGAAAATATCTCTAATTTGAAATATGAAATAGAAAATTCACAATGGTTCAGTGATTCTTGGAAAAATGATCCTACAATTTCAGGAATGGTTCAAGTATTAAATTCATTTTCTGAAAATATTAAATTGACACAATCTAAAGACGATTTATTCGATAAATTGTTTAACAGTAATTCAATGGTAATATCATTTTATTTTACAGATTTGGATAAATTCGGATTAACAGAAAACCTATATATCCGAATGAATGCTCGCGGTAAAATGTTAACTGACTTTGAAAATTTTAAATCAGAATTTTTCAAAATTATTAATTACAATCAAGAATTATTAGAACAGGTAAAAGATAAAATAGAATATGCTTGGGTAGAAAATCTATGGGATTACAGAGAAAAAGATATTTATGTTACCGATATTCCTTTTATGAATTTCTTGCGATTTATTACGGAAATGCTTTATTACAAACAAGCTGATTCTAGAGAAAGAAAAGATAAAAGTGATTTTTTGAATTTAAAAGTACTTCATGATATTTATTCAAATGAAGGAAATCTATTATTTTTAATTTTCTCACTAGATGCTATTCCAAAAATTAAAAGCTATAATAAAGTCAACTTATTATGGAAGGATAATTCGACTTTAGCAGATACTTTAGCTGAAATAATTAAAGCTAAAGGAGATACTATTGAATTGTTTATTCTTTATGCATCAATTTCATTTTTATTCAATGATAAAAATGAAACCAACCTTAATGATTATCAAATAGTAGTTAGGAATTTAGTTCAAAATACTAAGGATAAATCAGCTCGTGAATGGCCAAAAATGATTCCTACAATCGAATCTTTACTTTTTGGAGAAAATGTATACGAATATTTGAATAATGTTACTGATATAAAAAAGATAATTGGTTTTGATAATGATCAAAGAGATGAAGAAATATTTAAAGCAAAACTTATTTCTAGGCATCCGAATCAAAAAGAGCTAATTCACCAAATCGAAGACAATGCATTAATTGAAGGAAACATTTCAAATTTTATTTTTAGTATAAAAGCGAATACAGTTTCTGATTTAAATAATGTAAAATTCTCTGATATTGATATTGAGCATTTTGATTTTATAGAATTAAAAAATGTTTATGAAGCATATCATCGTATTTCAAAAAATGATTTCACAGAAGTTTGGGGTAATCTAATAAATACTGAACTTTATTATCAAACGGATTATTCTAGATTAGATGCTGCTGTAAATTACCAAAAACATCCTGCGATTGTTTTATTTGCCAAAAAGTATACAAATGTTTCTAAAAGTAAATCACTTAATGATTATATCGAATTGATTCAAAAACAATTTATAAAAGATATCGAATTAATTTATACTAATTTTGAGGAAATAAGAAGTGTAAAAACACAGCTTTACATTTATTACATCATTCACAAAAGAATCTATAATGGTAATTTCTATTCATTCTTCAAAAATGGTAACGTGAATTTTGGATGGTTAACAAAAGAGCCCGGTTATAAGTCAGTATATACTAAAGGAATAGACGGTTGTCAATATTTTCCCAATTCAAATCCTATTTTTCAAGTATATAACCAACAGTTCAGGTACAATTTAGGAATCAATCGAAACAATACACTTGACATTGAAATTTTAGGTATTGGAAATAAAAAGAATCCATTTGATAAAATTATAGAGTGGGCTAACAACTAATGAATTTATTACTTTAAAACACGGATTTTTTGTAATTCAATGAATTAAATCAATCCGTGTTATTTTGTTTTTTAAATCTAACCAGCTTTTTTCAAAAAATGCTCTAAAATATTATTGCACTAATTTTCTTTCATTTCCCTCGTTTTACGGTTTTCCTCATTTTTATATCGATAGCTTTTTTGTAATATTGTATCTCAAACTAATTTAATGGCAAACAACTATTTCGATAACGCAAGTACAACTAAAGTCGATTCAAGAGTTCTTGAAGCAATGTTACCCTATTTCTCAGAGATTTATGGTAATGCTTCAAGCAATCATGATTTTGGCAAAGAATCAAAACAAGCAATTGAGTTATCTAGGAAACAAGTTTCGAAATTAATTAACTGTAATGAAGGTGAAATTATTTTTACATCTGGTGCTACCGAATCTATTAATTTTGCTATTAAAGGTTTTGTAGAATCAAATTTTGAAAAAGGTAATCATATAATTACTGTTAAAACTGAACATAAAGCAGTCTTGGCAACTTGTGAATATTTAGAAACAAAAGGTGTTGAAGTTACTTACTTAGATGTTGATAAAGATGGTTTAATTTCAATAAATGATTTGAAAGAAGCAATCCGAAATGATACATTTTTGATTTGCATTATGTATGTAAATAATGAAACTGGAATAATTCAACCTATTAAAGAAATTGGTTCAATTGCAAAGGCGAATAACATTACTTTTTTTTGTGATGCAACTCAAGCAATAGGTAAAATTAAGGTTGATGTTAGTGAGAATAATATTGATTTGTTATGTTTTAGCGGTCATAAATTAGATGCTTCTAAAGGTATTGGGATTTTGTATAAAAATAAAAAAATTGAATTGACTCCATTGTTTCATGGTGGTGGTCAAGAAAATGGTTTAAGAGCAGGAACTTATAACACACCATTGATTGTTGGTATAGGAAAAGCTTGCGAAATTGCAATAAATGAATTAGAAGAGAATATAGATATAATTAAAAGCAAAAGTGATTACTTAATTCAAGAGATAAGCAGTATAAAAGGATATATAATTATTGGAAACGAAAATTATAGAGTTCCAAATATTATAGATGTTATAATACCGGGTATAGATTCTAATGTATTCATTTCTAAAACTAAAAATTTTGCTCTAAGTAATGGTTCAGCTTGTACTTCCCAAATTATAGAAAGTTCTCATGTATTAAAAGCAATGGGATTTAGTGATTCGAAATGTAATCAAGCTATCCGAATTTCAATAAATAATGAAACTACAGAATTTCAAATAAACGAGTTAATTAAGTCTTTAAAAGCCGAAATAAAATAGATATAGTATGTTAAAGAACGTTAGTTGGGCAGAAGATAGAGATTATAAAACTGGCAGTGAAGATGAACCATTGCAGTTTTATTTAGATGCTTTATGCAACAGTAAATCGTTTGATTTATTACTAGGATATTTTAGCTCTTCTGCACTTAATGTTTTATCATTAGGGTTTGCAAATTTTATTTATTCTGGAGGTAAAATGAGAGCCGTTATTAATAACGTTTTATCAGAAGAAGACAAAAAAGCTATTTCAAAAGGTCAAGAAAGAGAAACTTTTTCAACGGTTTATAACTTCTATAATGTAAAAGAATTAAAGCAATCATTAGATGAATATGGAAGGCACTTTTTTGAGTGTTTTGCTTGGTTGATAGCGAATGATAGAATTGAAATTAAAATTATAAAACCAAAAGAGGGCAAAGGAATTTCACATTATAAATCGGGTGTTTTTAATGATGGAGAAAATACAATAGGTTTTAAATCTTCATGCAATTTTACTGCTTATGGACTTTTAGAAAATTTAGAGGAATTAGATTGTTTTCTATCTTGGGAAAATGGTAGATCAAATAAGTTTATAACAAGACAAAATCAATATTTTGATGAGATTTTTTCAGAGAAAGCTGATTTTGTTGAATACTTAAATATTGATGATGTAAAAGCAGCAATTAAAAATGATTTTGGAGATAAAAACATTCATGAATTATTAATTCAAGAAAAAGAGTTACTTAGCAAGCGAGATAAAATTTTTAATAATTCGAAAATACAAAAATCAATTAAGTCAGCAACAGAACAAATTAATGAGTTTGATAAAATTGAGAAAGCACCAAAGTTTCCTTATCTGGAAGGACCAAGACCTTATCAAATTGAAGCTTACAATAAGTGGGTGGAAAATGGTAAAAAAGGTCTGTTTGCAATGGCAACGGGAACAGGTAAGACCCTAACATCATTAAATTGTTTACTAAATCAATATAAAGAAAATAATTCCTATAAAGCTGTAATTTTAGTTCCGACTGTTGCATTAGTTAATCAATGGAAAGATGAATGTAGAAAATTCAATTTTAATAATGTTATTACGGTTAGCTCACAAGAAAAATGGCCTCAAAATATTTCTTTTCTGAATTCAGCCAGTAATTTTATAGATGTTTCATTTGTAGTCATCGTTACTTACGCTTCTTTCTATAGAACTAACTTCCAAAGCCATTTTAAAAACTTACCCAAAGAAACATTATTAATAGCTGATGAAGCTCATAATTTAGGATCGACAAATATTTCTAAAGTATTACCTAAAATACATCTTAATCATCGAATTGGTCTTTCAGCAACACCTGATAGAAAATTTGATGAAATTGGTAATAAGAGTATAGAAGATTTTTTTAATGACAAACCTCCATTTGTTTATAGTTATACGATGCAACAGGCAATGGATAAAGGGTGGTTGTGTAAATATAAATATTATCCACATATAGTTAAATTAACAGATATTGAATTAGCTGAATATGTCAAAAAGTCTAAACAATTAATTAAATTTTTTGACAATCAAACTAAACGTTATAAAGATTGTAAAGAGGTTGAAATTTTATTGCTTGAAAGAAAAAGAATAATTCATAAAGCACATAATAAATTAGCAGTTTTTAAAAAAATACTTGAAGAAGAATTCAGTGAGAGAGGAAATTTAAAATACACATTGGTTTATGTACCTGAAGGTATTGAACCTAATTATGATGATGTTGATGATTTTATTGAAGACATAGAAGATATTAGTTTAATAAATGAGTATACTAGAGCAGTAAGCAGCACAGATAGTTCAGTTATGGTTAAGCAATATACTTCAAGTACGAGCAATAGAAATGAAGTTATTAAAGGGTTTCAGCAAGGAAAAATAGATGTATTAACGTCTATGAAATGTTTAGACGAAGGTGTTGATGTTCCTAGATCTGAATTAGCAATATTTTGCGCAAGCACAGGTAATCCTCGTCAATTCATTCAAAGAAGAGGAAGAGTTTTAAGAACTCATCCTGATAAAACTTTTGCAGTAATACATGATTTAGTAGTAGTTCCCAACATTGATGATGAATCTACTTTTGAAATGGAAAAAAACATGATTAAAAAAGAATTAGAAAGAGTAGTTGATTTTTCTAATTTAGCAATTAATAAAATAGATACTTATAATGAATTAAGACCGATTCTTAATCATTATAATTTGAATTTATACGATACACAAAACGATTAATTATATTCAAATGGCTAGAAAAGACGACATATTCATTAGTTTTATTAAGCATGAACTTATAAACGAAAAATATAAATTAACTGAAACTGATTTACCTCACAATTTAAAGGATGGTTTAAAATCAGAACACACAATTATAAAGGCTATTGCTTTAGTTGTAGAAAATACTGAAGTATTAAATCCTTTGTCAGATAAGGCACTTTATGGTCAAATCACACAATTTTTAAACGAGGCTACGATATGATAATTAAAGAAGTATTAATCGAAAATTATTTATGCTACTATGGCATTAAAAAGTTTAGTTTATCTAAAGGTCTTAATATAATACTTGGAGAAAATGGAGAAGGCAAAACTAAATTCTTTGAAGCTCTAGAGTGGTTATTAAATGGTGATAATGATAACTTAGATAAGTTAGTATCAAAGAAAGCGTTAGCTGAAAAAGACACTGATGATTCTTTCAGAGTAAGAGTCGAAATTACTGTCGAACAATATCAACAAACGAAAATATTATCAAAACAATTTACAGTTAAGAAAATTGATGATAATAAATGTAATGTTGGAAATAGTGTGTTATCAGGCATTGAAGAGTCTAGTAATGGAGAAAGAAACCCTGTTGATGGTAAAGAATTGTTAGAACAAATATTTCCTTCGCAAATCAGGAGATATTCAATGTTTAAGGGTGAAGAAGAATTAAACATTTTCGATAATGAAGATGCCTTAATTAAACTTATTAATTTGTTTTCTGAAGCAAAACATTATGACAAATATGAATTAAGAGGAGAGAGTCTAAAAATTGCTTCTGAAAAAGCAGTTGAACTTGCTTCAAAAAACAATACCAAAAACCAATCAGAATATAACAAAATTGAAAATGATATAAATTACTTGCAAAGACAAAAAAGTGATAAATTAACTTTTTTTGAAGAGGCAAATAGTAATATTGAAAAAACAGCTAAAAATATTCAAGAAGTTGAAAAATATATTAATAATGCAGAGGCATTAGAAACTATTAATATTAGAATTCATAAAATTGAATCTGATATTTCTAAGGCAGAGTCTCTTATTTCTGAAAATTATACCACCTCATTATTTGATGAAAGTTGGATATTAATGAACTTTGAAAATATACATAAAGAGTTTGCTGCAAAAGTTGCTAATTTAAGTATTGAAAGAAGAAAAATTCAATCAGATTATGATAAAGAATTAGGTATAAAAGAAGGAGAAAAAAGAGCAAAATTAGCTTTATTAAAAGATTTAGTTCCGCTTCCAATCGGTACACCTTCAAAGGCAATAATGGAAGAAATGATTAAGGATAAATTCTGTAAAGTTTGTAATCGTCCTGCCGAAGAAGGTTCAGAAGCTTTAAAATTTATGACGGATAGATTAAAAGAATATCTTGATTCACAAAAAGAATCAATTGAGAAAGAAGAAGATCCAAAAAAAGTTTTTGAATTTAATTACATAAATCGACTTGTTAATATCAGTACAAATCAGGAAGACGGACTTTCAAAGCTTAGAAATATAAACCAAGAAATTGAAGATTTGTTTAACTTCAATCAAGCAAGAAAAACAGATTTAGTAGAACTAAGAAATAAATTAGAAAAAGAGCTTCAAGAAAGAGATAGGATTATTGGAAATTCTGCAATTGGCTCAGAAAAATTAAGTGTAGTTCTTAAAGACTATAATAGCTGGCAAAGAGATATAAAAAGATTGAATCAAGACATTAATGGTTTACAATCAGATATTGATAAAATTACAATACAACTTAATGATTTAAAAGCTCAAAAAGAGAAGATTGATTTATCGAATGCCAATAATTTTCTAATAAATACGCGAAATATATTAAGAGATATTGATAAAATTTTTAAAGACACGAAAGATAGAAAATTTGATGAATTCATTAGTTTACTATCTAAAAAGTCAAACGAAATATTATCAAGAATAAACATTGATGCTTTTACTGGTGTAATTGATTTTAGGCTAATTAAAACTGGAGAACGTTTAAAAGTTAAAATTCAATTACAAGAAGAAAATGGGAGTATATTCTATTCTCCAAATCAATCATTGCTAACATCTATGCATATTTCTGTTTTACTTGCAATTGCAGAACTTACAAATGAAGTAAAAGAAGAAAGATATCCAATATTATTTGATGCTCCTACATCTTCCTTTGGTGAAAGTAAAATGACAGAGTTCTTAAATTTAATTTATGAAACTGAAAATCAAACTATCATATTAATTAAGGATTACATTGCAAAAGACGAAAACAAAAACCTTTACATTAAACCAGAGTTTGAAAAAGTAAAACGTAATAAAGCTTTTTGGGTTAGATTAGTAAGACCTTTTGATGAGAAAAATTTAAAGACTATTAATACAGAAAGAATAGAACTATAATTATGGAAAATTTATTTGACAAATGGAAAACCAAAATTCCTAAATATAGTGAGGAATTCAAGGATACTTTATTTAAATCTTTATCTGAAAAATTTGGAGCTGAAGGAGATAAAAAAGTGAGTTTAGGAAAACATTTTAGTACCAATTATGAATTATATACTTATGCGTTCTTTTTAGGGCTTTATAATAATGAATATAGTCCAATACCAAGTAATGTAAAGAAAGTTGATTTTAGCCACCATATTCAATATTGGGGAAGTAAAACAACAGTATCTGTTAGAAAAGATTTTACAAAATTGCAAGAGTATATTTTTGCAGCTTTAATTGCTAAATCAAAAATTGATTTTATAGCTCTTGATAAAGGAGAAATTACAGAAGATGAAGTAGTGAAAGAATTAATAGCTACAATGGAAGCATATACACATGGTGGATTAACCTTGATAAAAGAAAAGTTAGAAGATAATTCAAGTTATTTTTTAAACCCAACTTCTTTTTTAGATATGATTGTAAAATCAAAACATGAACAAACAGCCTGATAATAAATGGTTAACTTCTAAAGAAACTAAATCCCTTTTAAAAATAAGTGATTGTAAATTAATGCACTTACGTTTAGAAGGGAAAATTGAATTTAAAAAAGAGGGTAGAGCTTTCTTGTATTCTCTGAGAGTATAACATATTAATTATAGTCTATCTCCCATACTTTCGAAAAATCAGTAATTCGTTTATTTATATTTGGTATTTTTTCTCTGAAATTACTTTCAATAATTTTAGTAAGTTGGTTATCCCAATCAAATTTCCTTTTAATTATTGATTTATAAGATGAATTCTCTTTTAAAGCATTTAGTTTTTCAATTAAATCATCATCAACTGCACTTAAGATCTCTATAAGTTTTGTTATTACCATTTTCTCTTTGCTATCAATATTTTCAGATTGATTATAAGAATAAATCTTTAACATGCTGAGAAGTATAGATAATTCTTTATTATACAATTGTTTAAGAGAATTACAATAATTAAGCACTTCATTCTTGCTTATAAATCCTTTCAAACAGAAAATTGTCATTAAATCAATGCTGTCTATAATTTGTCCTAAAACGTTAATCTTAAAAAAATATTCAAAGTCATTTTTTGCTGGAGAATCATCTGAAATAAAATGCGTCTTTAATAAATTTTCTCCAAAATCATTTTCACCTATACGACTTCTTGCAAGAGCATAACTAACGGAAAGTGACTCTCCATTATATTTATATTTTCCGTTATTTGACTTTTTAGTAAAGTTATCTGCTTTTTCAAAATTCTCATTGGCAATAAAATTCTTAATTTGTTTAAAAATTATACTGTCTATCAGTTCTTTGTTTTTAACGTCAATTATGTTTTCATATTTATTTTTACAAATCTCAACATAAACAATAGGTACAATTTTAACTTCTTCAAATGTCTTTTCTAAAAGATTGATATATTTATCATCATAATTGATTTGAAGAAGATGCAAAATGGTACAAGTATCAATAATTGCAATCATAATTAATCTTCGTAATAAACTATTTCATCCCTAATTGATTGAACAAATTCTGGAGTAATCGAAGCAATTTCATTTATCATTGCCATTTCTATAATAAATGAAAAGACTTCATTTATTTTTCTCACAGATAAACTTCCAATGTGACTTAAAATAAAATTAACAGCTTCGCTAGAGAATGGTCCGAATTCACTATTTTGAGTAATTAAAAAAGAATTAATGAGTTCTTTAATATAATTTCTTGCTTCATCTGAAGTTGGTTGATCAAAACTTATTCTCAGCTTTGCTCGAGTTGTTAAAGCTTCGCCTAGAGTTATTGATAAATCTTCAATATTGTAAAAGGTTTTTGGGGTAAAATTTAAAAACAGTAAAAAATTATTAGGTGTTTTGTCAAAGAGTTGCCTTAAAAAAGTCGTAACTCTGTCTTGACTTGCTTTATTTAGTGTGTCAATGTCTTCAAACTCATCTAGCCATAGAATAAATGCAGGATACAACTTTTTTTCATAGGTTATGCAATTAATGTAAGTACTGATGAAATTCACAATTTGCTCATCATCCCTGAGACCGGATGGTAGCCCTAATTTTCCAAGGGTGCCTTTTGTACTGTCGCCAAATAGATAAGCTTCTAATGATGAAAACTCTGCGGGATCATCATTTTCTATGATTAATTTATAAAGTTCTGTTATAACACTATCATTTGAACTAGCAGTTAGAATTTGATTTACAAATTCTTCATTTTCTAATTCTTTTAGTGCAGCAAAATCAGCTTGAATGTTTTGCAAACTAATTTGACCAAGAAAACTCCTCAAAAAAGATTGGACAGGATCTCTAGATGTTCTAGGTAAATTTATTTTAATCCTTTTGGTTTCACTACAACCGATTTCGGTACTTAAATCAGTTATACGAGAAGTTTTAGTGTAAAAGTTCGCTGCATGTGTTTTCCCACTTCCGTATCTTCCCCAATTTAAAACAATTCTTGATGGACTGGTTTTAATTGAAAATTTAATTCGTTGCTCTATCTTTTCTTTTAATTCTGGGAAACCTGCCCAAAGTAGGTCTTCTGGTTTTAGAGATGGGCCTGTTCTAAATGGGTTTTCTTTTAAATTTAAATCTGTTAATTCCATAATTAATTTGTTTTCTTTTTTACATAAAGAGCACCGTCGTTCTCTGTATTAAACCAATCTAGGGTAAATATATTATTTTCTTTGATTAAATAATTTTTTAGCTCATCAAATTCTACAATAACTCCATCCTCAATGAAACTTTTATAGCAAACATATTCTATGGCTTGAGTTGCTGCTATTCGATTGGGAGCTTCAGTTTTAAACAATTTGAAAGCGTCTAATAAGTATTCCTCTATTTTTTTGATATTTAATATATCTTTTCTTTTATCTAATTCAAAAATATAATTAAAAACTTCAAAATAATTTTTATCTAAATAAGAATTAATTGATTGTTGTTTCGTTAATGTTGATTCATAAACTCCTAAAAGCACTGTCATAAATTTGTTTCCGGAGCATGTAAGAACATATTTTTTCACATTTGTATTTTCAATAGTTTGCTCTAATAAACCTAAGTCCAATAACCAATTAATTCTAGGTTCAATTATGTGTTCTAAATATACTATTGGTTTATTCCATGATTTGATTCTTTTTTTTAACTCTGAAATGCTTCTCTTTAGTTGATTATTATTTGTAAATAAATTATTTCTTTCTAACTCGTTAAGTATATAGTTTACAAACAGTTTTTTAATAGTAGAAGAATCTAGTGGCTTATTACAAATTAAAATTATATCCAAGATCGACCATAAATAAAGAGGGTCTCTAATTAAAAATTGTTTTAAAAAAAACAATTTGTCTATAATATCCAATTTGAAAATATTATATTCAGATTCAAAATGATGCCTTTCTTTATTGAGAACTAAATATATTTTAGCTTGTTTAGTTAAAATGTAAGATGTATTGATTTGTGTAATAATATTTAATTCTCGAAGCAAATCAATATATGGTTGAGCAGATATTCCGCTCTGTGTTTTCTTAATTAATCCTTTATCATCTCCTTTAAAATTTTCTTTATATTCAATAAGTGACTCTTGTACAACACTTGCTTCTAACTCTATTTTTTTTGCTAAATAACTAATAGGAAAATAAGATGATTGCTCAAATAAATTCATTATAAATTTCAAGTATCCAATCCTTCTAGCTTTTGTATTAGTTTGAATAATTAAAATTTGATTGCTGTATTTAATTTGCGACCACTTGTTTATTGATTTTGTTGAAATGTCTGAGGTACTTTCTAAAGTAATTTGACTTGAATTTAATGTTGTGTAAAATCCTTGTATGTTTATACTTTCAGATTTATTTAAAATAATTTCATATAAGAGTTCTGATTGATTTTCATCATCAGAAACTCTAATAGTATAAAAAGGAATTTGGGTATATAAAGAATAGTAAACATTTAAAGCATTGTAAAGTTTTGTGGTCAAACTATTGTTTATTTGCATGAATTCGTTGCGGTTAGTGAATTCTGAAATTACAACAGTATTTACTTCTGCATAAAATTCTTCAGGATTTTTATTGAGTATGTTTTTAATTTTTTCATCTTTCATTAAATCCAAATGAAATCGTAATAAGAAGTTTTGGTCTTTAATAAAAATACTATTATGAATATCATCGAAATAATAGTCACTAAAACTTTTTATAAATTCAATTTCTGATTTATTCATATTCTAGATAAAACAACTTGCACAACCTTCTCCTTCAGCTTCCAAAATTTCATCTTGCCAGCTTGTAGTAGTTTTTGCGTTAGTTTTGTTTTTATGCATTCGTAAATAGTGTTCTTTTTTTATCGCATTTACACGCTCTGGTTTTTTTAATTCTTGCAATGGTTCAATAGTCCATGTGTAACCTTCTTTTTCGTATTCAATGGCTTTTTCATAAAGTGTTGGGTGTTGTTCCAACAACCAAACCCATTCAATTTTCTGTTGAAAAAAGCAAAAGAAACATCCAGAACGACTTCTTGAGTAAGTTCCTTTTTTCAGCTCTCCATTAATTTCAACTTCATATCCTAGCGGTAAATAATAAGCCGGTATTCCAACACCAGAATCATCTAAAATTTTAAAAATATCATCGATACCTAAGACATCATCATTTTCAATTAATGAGAAACTTTCCAGTTTACCAACAGGATAATCTGTAGTTTTTAAAAATTCAAAAACTACTTTATTGAATAGTTTTACATCAGTATCCAATAGCGCATTTACTTTTTGTTTTTGTGTAAAACGCAAAGAAATAGGTTGCTCGACATATTGTAAAATCATTTCTAACTTTCCTTTTGGTGCTATTAATTCATAATGCTTTTTAACAAAATCGATATTAGAATTAGCAAGGAATTTTTTGATTACATCTTCACTCCAAATATTTTTTCTAAATGGAAAAATAGATTGAATGTTTTCTTTTTTAGAAATATAACCTTCTCTGTTTTCATCACCACGAATGCCAACATAAGAAATAGTTGGAGTTGTACCAATTTCATTTTCAAAAGGTTCTAATTTCATTTTTCCAGTACACCAACGAGCAGTTGCAGAAGGTAAATAACCACCGTACATAGCTAAGAAATGGTCAAATGGATTTTTTTCAGGAGAATTTAACTCATCAATAGATTTATAAAGACGAATGTTTTTTCCTAAAACGGAATTCAATTTATTAATCAAATCGTAGGTTTCATTTAACTCTTTTCCAGTATCACAAGTGTAATATTCAACATTTACATCAGGATGTTTTCGACTCATATAAATAGCCAAAGCAGCACTGTCTTTTCCACCAGAAATTCCTAATACATGTTTTATTTCACTCATAATACTAAATCTTGATTGAGTTCTGTGGACAATAGCTCCATAAGTAATTGCTTACGCTTATGAATGTCTAAAGTAACCAATTTTTCTTTTAATTGCATTCTTACACTTTCAAATTCTTTGTTGTATTCACTTGAAACAATAATTTTATGATCCAAAATAGTTCCAGATGAGTCTATCATTTGAATGGACACCATTTTTCTGTTATCGTTAGATTTGAATTCGTGAAGTTCTGATGCTTTGATTAACCCTAATAGAAATTCTTCTAAATTAGTAACCAATAAAACTTCTTCCTCATCAATCATTTTATCAATTGATTTACCTAGTGCAGCATCTGCAACAGATTTTAACCAAGAAGCTCTATCATCTAAAGGAGAAATCAATCGTTTGTAAAAAATAGATTGTTCAGTGCCTAACAAGCTTAAATTAATATTATTTAATCTGTTTTGAATTTCAATTTTGTAGCTTTCAAAATCATTAGTTTCACAATAAAAAGAGTGAATTATTTTTTCTTCAATTCTGTCAAGTAAAGCATCATAAGCGGAACGAATTTCTCTAATAGCATCTTGAATATGATAAGTGTATGATTTTAATATTTCTTCATCATCATTTATGGTAATAGAATGAAACCCTAAAGCATTTGGAAATTGATTAAATAAAGCATCTTCAGGGTCTTTAGCATTTTTAATAGCTTCTCTCAAACTTATAGCTTTCGGAGAAAGTCTTTTAGTGTTTATTGTATAGTCATTCAAACCTCTAAAAAAACGCAAGAAATTTCCAAAAATGGATAGAAAAGTGCTTTTTGTTCCTAACTCGTTATCACCAACTTGAACTAGCTCCTTATAACTTTCTAAAAGGTTAACCTTTAAACCGGAAACATCGTAACTTTTTATGGAATAATTTGTTGGTGTTTTATGAATTAAATCTAAAACATCATCGGTTAAGTAAGGTATGAAACCATTAGTTTCGTGGAATAACGCAAAGTCTTCTTTGTTGATAATCAAAAATAATGGTACCCAGAATTCAGTAAAACCTTTTTTCAATTTAAAAGGCGCTCTACTAAGAATCTCATTCAATTCACCTAAATTTCTTCTGGATGAATTAGCAGATTTAATAAAGGCGTCACATTCTTCCCAAAGGGGTATGAAAGTTTCATCAGTTGGAGATGAAAAGGTAAAATGCTTTAGCTTGTTGTTCTTAGAATGTATTCCTGTATCTTTTACTAAGGTGATGTAAATTGACTTTTCAGGTGGGAATTTATCATTTGGAAATCCTAAGTTTTCTTCACTTTCATTATTTAATAAATTACGAATAAAAGCTTTTCTTGCACTACTAATTTGAGGGCTTAGAAATTCCTTATTAACTAATTCACTTTTATAATGAGGTGCTTTTTTAAATTCGGTATCGCATATTTTCGATAACGTTTCATTTAAAGCTCTTTTTGATTTAATATTTTCGATTTTACCATTATAAAACCAAATGTTTTGGTCATTAGAAATGAATAAGTTGTCTAATACAAATTTTTCTAATTGTTGTTTGTGAAATTCAAGTTCTTTATATAATAGCTTAATAGCGTTAATATCCTCTTTATGCTTATTGATTAAATATTTAAGTTTATTGATTGTGAAAATTTCATTGTGTATTTCTTTTGAGTTTTTATAGATAACAAAAAGATTACTTCCAGCATTAATTGATGAGACTTTTATTTCTTTTTCCTTTAAATTACTATCAAAAATTAAATTGATATAACCATCCAAAGCTCCTTCTGCTTTACTGACAGCATTTAAATTATTCATTATTTTAAATTCAAAGAAACGAGGTGTCCCTTTTTCAAAGGAATTCTTCTTAACTAATATTACTGGAAAATCAACCAAATCTGAAATAGCATCAGTAACTGAAAAATCATGATTTATTTCTTTTGAGACATCGGCCAATTCTTGTTCAATATCTAAATCAGTACCTTCTAAGAAATTTATTTTGTTGCTGTGTTTGTAAAAACGAATAATACCAAATTTATCTAGTTTTTCGATAGTTTTTTCAATAGTATCATCCTTGAAATCACTAGTGTGATGAATATATTGTGATATAAACTTTTTATCGAATAGACTTCCTGCCTTTGTGAAAATATTGGCTAAGCAGATGGTCTTGATTACTTCAGAAACTAATTTATAATCTGTATCTTCAATTAATTCAGCACGCTCTAATGCTCTAAAACATGTTTGCCATTGTGGTCTGTGAGGATTATTAAAACTATAAATCTCACTTCCTAAAGTATTAATTATGTAATCAAAAACGTTTGAAATAGAATAAAACTTCCCCTTAAATGAATTAATGGAAAATTTAGTATTATCATTCAAAAAAGTAAATAATGAACGTTCATTTTGCCCATAACGTTGCAAAGCATTAACTAAAATATTTGCCGACAACCAATCCAAAGGATATAATGATTTAGATAATTCAGCTGCGCCAATTTTATCAAAACTAACAAGATTACTATTTTTTATTGCTTTGTTCAATAAGTTAAAACTGTCTTCGTTTTTCTTTGGTAATTCGAAACGCTCTAAATTTTTTGAAGCAAAAAACAACAATTGTTCTACAGGTTCATTAAAAAGTAATTCTATAAAACGACCTTTAATTTTTTCCCATTCTTGTTTTTCTGATAAGTTCAAAGAAGTAGAATAAGATATAAAGCTTTGATGTAATGAATTAATGAAAAATACATTCTTGGTATCATCATTTGCCCACTCAGAAATCAATTGCAACAAATACAAATCATTACTCTGCTTGTTTTTTCCTATAAATTCTAAAAACTTACCAAATTCATCAATGATTAGAACTAGACCTTTATTTTTTTTAGCGGCAGTATTTCTTCTCTTTTCAAGCTCTTCAATTATTTCTTTTGAAGAACCTCCTTTCAATTTCAATGTTTTCAATAACGTATCAGTTAATGATGCATTATCTCCTACTAACTTGATGAAATCAAAAGAACTTACTTTAGAATCAAGGGTATTACTGAAATAGATTTTTTCTTTGAGTAGATTTTTTTCTAATGCCCACAAAAAAGTTGACTTACCTGTGCCATAATTACCAATTAATGTAAATGATTTATTATTTTTTGAAACACTACTAACGATACGTTCATAGATTTGAATCGCATTTGGAGTAACAACATAATTTAAGTCTTTTGACTCGTCTCTTAAAATGTTGGTCGATATATTATTGTATTCCATAATACGATTCTAATAAATTATTCTGATAATTTTTTGTAATTCCTTTAATTTGGATTTGTCTTATTCCAGCATCATTTTTATAAATGAATTCAGGATAGGTTAAACATAATAGTTCTATCAGATTATCTAAACCGTCATTTGAAAGACAGAAATATGAACCTAAAGTATTTCTAATTTCATCATGACTAATGTCTTTTCTATCATCTAAATAATCCAATAGACAAAATCCAAAAATAGCAACAGGAATATTGTTTCGAGCTTCTTTGTTTATTCTGAATATGGTTTCTCCTTTGCTATTTTTACTTGACAGTTGAGAAATAAGATTCAATTCCAATAAAGGAGAATTAAAATCATCTTCAATAGTTTTTAATGATTTTGTTGGAGTAGCATAAGATTTTACAAATACTTTAAAATCTGAATTCAAGGTATTGGCACTTACTTCTCTTATATTATTATCGCGAAGCTTTTTTTCTATAAACTGAATAATTTGACTTTCAGAAAATTCTAAACTTACCTTGTCATTAAAATACTCAGAAAATATGAGATTGAAAATGCTAGCATAATTAGTTTTACATATTTTGTATTGTAATAACCATAATGTTCCTTCATCTTCTAAATAGGGATCAAATTCACCATTTTTTAAAAATATTTTTTTTGATATTTCTAAGATTTCATGTTTGTCATCAATTAACCCAAAGGCCTTCAACCAATGTTGAATTGATTGCACCATATTTTTACCAACTCCTAATTTTGAAATTGCAACTTCAGGCTTGTTAAAAACGGTATATCCCTCATTATCAATTATTTTAATTCCTTTTGATAGCCATTGTTGTCTACAATGAAAAGTATCATGACCTGAAAATTTAAAATCATTCATATAAAAAATTTAATGACGCAAGTTAATAAATTTCCTATGGGTGAATTCATCCATTTACTAAAACTTATCAATATTTTTTATAGGAAAAATATAAGCAACTGATTGTTAGGTGTATATATTGTTTTGAGAGTATTTTCTTAAATTTCATTATCTCATTCAGCTTCACAAAAATCGCTCCTAGTCCAATTATTCCTGCATCAATTCTTTAATTTCATCATTTCACTAATTTCATCTCTAATAATGTACTCGTAATTTTTCGTTTAGAGAATAATTGATGTGATGATCTTCATTTACTGTTCTTTAGGAAAGTAAAAAAATAGAGATGAAAATACTTTATTATTTAAAAAAAAACAATATAGTTATAAATAATTTTAATATTTTGGACTTTTTTAAAAGCTGTAGCGACTTCGACAAAAAAATATAAAAATATAATCCAATATATGATTCTAGGAAAATACCAAATAAGCCGTAAAAAAGAAGAGAGAGGGTATTCTATAACAGCAATTGTTCAAGACGAATTTGAAAATAATTATTTTGCAAAATGGATCAAAGGTATTGAGCAAAACTCTCAAGCAAGTAAAATTTTGTTCGATAAATTACGAAACTTAAAAAAAGCTACTCACAAAAATTTAGCAAAAATCATTGAATACGATTGGGATGATAACGAACAGGCATATTGTATAATTTTTCAATTCATTCATGCAAGAACATTAGAAAATGAATTGTTTTCACTTAAAACAACGGTTTTTTTAAAGGGAATTGAAAATGGTGTAGCATGCTTAAAAGAACTTAATCAAAACTATAGAATTACCCATGGTGATATTAATCCTGCCAATATTTTAATTGATGAAAATGAAGATTTCTTTCTAATCGATTTTGGTATTGCAGATATTGCTACTACTTTAAGTCAAGAAAAAGAATTAGAAATTTTTGCAAGAGATTTTGCTGCTCCAGAAAAATGGAATAGAAAAGTCAGTAAAGGATTTCCGCACCAATCAGATATTTTTTCTATTGGTAAAATCATAGAATGGTTTTTTGAAAAAAGAGAACTTACAGAGTTTTCATCTATCAAAGAACTTATTGATAAATGCTGTGAAATTGCACCAGACCAACGAATAAACTATTCCAACTTAAAAGGAGATATTAGTGCAATATTATTTAGTAGTCCATTTGAAAAAAACAATAGTATTGAAGTTAAAGGAGAATTTACTAACGAAATAATTAAAGAGCTAAATGGTGTAGATGATGGAAAAGAGTTACCTAGAATAAACGTTTTACCAAAAGGACAAAACAGCAATAAGGAAAACTATTTACTTGATATCTATACAAAAAACTATTACTTGCATTGTCTTTGGGTGGTGAATGACAAACAATTAGTTATTAGAAACCATTCCAAAAAAGAAAGCATAGACGACAACAAAAAAATGGCTGAAAAATATGCACAAAAAATTGGAGTACCAGTTAAATTTGACAGCTATAGTTACACAACTTTCAATTTAACGGCTACACTAAAAAAAATACTAAAAGAAAAGGAAAAAGAAGGTAGTTATCGAAAGGGTAAGCAAGAAACCAATAAAGAACTGAAGTTTTATAAAGATTTGATATCAAAAGAACTCGAAGTAATTGAAGAAAACTCGCTTCGTTTGGTTTACACTAGTTTTGAAAAGAAAAGCGAAGATGAAGTTTGGTTTAAAGTGGCGGATAATGAAAAATACAGCAAACCGGGATTAATCTATAGCCATATTGATCAATCGTTACCGCCACATCCAGAAGAGTTTGAATACATTTTAAGCGAAACTGCCGATAAAAAACAAATAAAAAAGCCACTAAAGTTTTCGGGTATTGCCTACGATTTTGATGCTAACCTAAGAATCATAAAATTTAAAGATTGTGAAAATTTATCTTTTGATGCAATTCCATCAAAGGGATATTTATTTCAAAATGTAAGCAAACAAGAAGAAGAAAAAAAACGTCAGCTAGAAGCTATTAAAAAAGTAGAATTCAATGATGTTCAAAACAGAGATTTAATTCATTATTTATTCAACCCAAATGAGTTACAAAGTAAGTTTTTAGACATATATACTCTTGATGATATTTATCAAACAGACGATAAAGGAAATCCATTTGTTTATAGCGACAACCAACAGAAAGCTGTTATTAATGCATTAAATAGAGAACCGTTAACAATTATTCAAGGTCCACCAGGAACAGGGAAAACGACTGTAATTACTGAAATAGTGTTTCAAATTTTAAATAAACAACCAAACGCAAAAATTTTAATTACTTCTCAAACCAACGATGCGGTCGACAATGTATTAGATAATCTTTTAGAAAAAGACATTCCGTTTGTTAGATTAAGTGGTGTGAGACAACCAAAACCAAGTCTAGCTAAGCATACGTTAGAGAGAAAAATTGAAGGTTGGAAAGAGAAAATTAGAAAAACTACGAAAGAAAACTGGCGACCAGTTAAAGAAAGTTTTTTAGCAGCGGTTAAAAAGTCCAATTCCAATCTAGACCAAATAATTGAAATTATATCATACAATAAAAGTTGGGATCATAAAGTAAATGACTTAAAAATAGAGATTACTAACAAGAATGAAATCAGTTATTTAAAAGATTTTTTAAATTCTGAAAGTGAGCTAATTAAGGGGCTGTCGAATAAAACAAAAGTTAATTTTGAAGAATATTTCATTAAACAAAATCTATACAAAGATTGGCTAGCGACGATAAGCTCTTTAGATGAAAAGAGTAATCTAAATCAAAAGTTAATTGACAGCATTCGAGTAATTGGAGCAACTACAAATCATATTGCTTCAAAAAAATATGCAAAATACAATTTCGAGTTCGATTACGTAATTATGGATGAAAGTGGTAAAGCAACCACAGCAGAATCACTAATTCCGTTAGTTTTAGCAAATAAAGCAATTTTAGTTGGTGACCACAGACAACTAAGACCAATGCTAACAGGCACAAGAGAAGTAGAAGAATGGCTCAGAAAAACTTTTAAACCCGATGAGGAGTTTGATAGCTTTGATGAATATTTCAATAGAGCCAGTCTATTTGAACAAATTATCACCAATATAGACGATGATTTCAAAAGCCAATTAGAAGTATGTCGAAGAAGCGCACACGACCAAGTTACATTAACTTCCAAATGCTTTTACGAACCGTATGGTGATGAACCAATTTTACCAGCCGAAAGGCCAGTTGAAAAAGAGCATAATTTAGATTTAAAAGTAAACAGTTCCATCATTTTTCTGGATGTTGGTAATGATTACAAAAGCGAAACTAATGGTACAGGGTCTTCTAAAAATAAAGAAAGCGCAAAATTAATTCCAGAAATTTTAAAACGCTTAGACCATCATCCAATTGTCAAAAAATATTCCATAGGAATTATTACAGGATATTCGGCTCAAGTAAATGAAATTAAAAGTGTGCTTTCTAAAAATTTTGATTACAGAAAATGTAAAAGCCTTAAATCAGAAAATGTAACAATATCTGTAGTAGATAAATTTCAAGGTCTAGAAAAAGATATTATAATTTTTGATTTAGTGAGAAGTCGCCAAAACACATTAGGTTTTCTAGCAAATGCTAATCGTATTAATGTGGCACTTTCTCGTCAAAAAAAATTATTAATAATTATTGGAAATTACAATTGGTTATTGTCTGCGGAAGCGCCTCATCTCAAAGGAGAAATACCTGCATTAAGAAGGTATTTAAAAGAAATTAAAAAAGAATGGATAGTTACTAATATTGAACAAATTTTCTAATGGATATAAAAGAAATATATAAAAAACTTGAGGACCAGTGTCCAAGTAATTACCGTATCAATGAAATAATTCCTATAGCATATCCCTATAGAAAAATTATAATTAATGCAACAGTCAATAAATCACCTGAAGAATCTATTCAACAGATATATGCAATTTTTATCAAAGCAATTAAATCTGGAATTAGTACCGAAAACGAGTTAACACATTTTTTAGGGTTAGACAAAGACGATTTTATTTTAAGAGAACTTTATTTCCTGCGAGAAAGAGGTTATTTAGATTTTATATCCAGCAAATGGATGATTACGGAGTCAGGGGAAGAATTCATTAAAGACAATAGTATTCTTAAAATTTTATCAGAAGAAGAGTTTGAATTTTATTTAGATGCCTATACTGATGAAGTTCTACAGAATGATTTTTCATTTTATAATGACAATAGCGTCCAAAATAAAGTACAACCCAAAATTAATTTAAAAATTAAGAGTCCAGAATTATTAAAAGGGAAGAGTGAACAATTAGGTGATATCTACAAAAAAGAGAATGCTGGAAAAGCATTTTTAGTAGATTACAATGAAAATGAAATCAAGTTTGATAAAGAAGTGTTTAACGATTACTATTTAATTGAGTATATTCCGACAAGAGAAAAAGAAAATGAATTAGAACCAAGAATTGAAATCAGAAATAAAAATAAAGAATGTTCACTAAACAAAAGACTGACCAAAATCCTCTCACAAGAATATCCAAATATTGTCTATGATTTTACCGATTCTGAAAGAGCGATCGTTGCAAATATCGAGTTAGAAATAAAAAATAGTGATATAACATTTGAGAAAACTCCAATACTTGAAAACAAAGCTCAAATAGAAACCTTATCAATTTGGGAGACCAAGGCAAAATTTATTGAAGCAATTCAAAATTCAAAAGATAAACTTTTAATAGAAAGTCCTTGGATTAAAAGAGCAGCTTTAAATTACATTCCAGAACTAGAAGCAGCATTAAAAAGAAAAGTGAATATTATGGTGCTCTATGGTATTGAAGGAAATGAAGAACATGATGAAAAAGCAATAAAAGAAATGAAACGTTTGGAACAAAACTTTAAGAATTTCAAATTAATTCATTTACCAACACACTTTGAGAATACAGAAAATAAAAATATGGTTGGATCACATAAAAAATTAGTGATAAAAGACAATGAATATTACATTCATGGCAGCTTCAATTTTTTATCATTCAATAAAAATGAAGGTCAAAAAGTAGCTAATGAAGAAACCTTATTAATTAGACTAGATGTAACCAAAAAATGGAAACAAGTTATCAATCAGTACAAGATTGATAAAATTTAAATTTTAAAGGTTTTATTTTTAATACTTCAATTATTAATATTAAAATGGTAATAAAGTTTTTTCAGCATGGTGAACCGTATAAAAATTTTCTTCAAGAATTTGAAAAACTTTAGACAATAATGAGAACAGGAGCAAAACGTTTTTTAAAGGCTGCTTCAAATTGCTTGGATCAAATAACACCAATAGGGACTAGTTATACCGCTAGACTGAAGAACTTGCTATAAATAACATACATGCAAAAAAATAAAAGTAAAATAATTATTTGGCTTCCGGTTTCGCTTTCTCAAAAATACTAAACGGAACACCCACTGCTGCTTTAAGAACAAAATTATCCCATGCATTTACATCATGATAATTATTTTCAAAACCTCCATTAATGGTAAATGTAGCCGCAGTCCATTTTGACTCACTAACAACCCTCAAAAATAATCCAGCCAATACAGAATAATTTGGTTTATATTCTACTTCTTTAACCTCAACAGGAAAGTTAAAATTTACACTCGCATTAAGTCCCAAAGTTTTTTTAAAGAAGGGCAACCATCCCAAATACCCGCCAATATCCATATTCAATACCGGATGTTTTAGTTCCGAATATAAATTTACAAATTCATTCTGATCATTATTTATGGTATAGTTAGTTGTCTCTAAGGTCAAATTATCGATAACTGGTGCTACATTAAATCCACCGTCCTTCAAATTTTGAACATCGATAAAACTGCTTCTATTTACTTTGGTATATGCTTTTAGAAATAATATATGATAATTGGATTTGGTATAATTGTAAGATAGTTCTAACGACATCTTAAATAAATTACTTATTTTCTTTAGAATCTCGTCATTAATGATCGATTCGTTGACTAACTTAATAGATTGATTTGTAAAACTAGACTTCAGACTTACCCAACCAATGGAATAACCCGACGCATAATCATTCTTTTCATCAAACTTCCCCAATTGCTCCTCTACGAAGTTGTCAACACGTTCATTATCCCTAGCTGATTTATCCCTTAAAGTGAGTAATTCTATTAAAGTGCTCCGAATACCTATTAATTCATTAATTTCCTTTTGATAATCTCTTTTAACAGGTGCGATTTGCTCGGTTGTTTCGACTGTGCCAGTTGCCGTGAGTGTTTTGGAATTAATATCTACATGGGTCTTTTCATTTAGCGATGATTTTTCGGTCTTGGTTAATCCATTTATGGTACTTTGATTACTAATTTCAATGTCTGATTCAACATTTGATTTTTTAGTCACTTTTTTTGAGTTAATAACATGTGCAGTAGTTTGTTTGGTGCCACTTGCTTCTGTACCTACCGGTAACTTTATCTTATTTTCAGCACGCTTTAGGGCAATAAGTTGTGTTATCCTGCCGCAAACAGCATTGTATTTAGTCAATAATTCATCGTCAGACTTGTCCGAAGCTTGTAAAAAGTCAGAATCAATGTACTGGAAGTTCACCACTTTTTGATATTTGGCGGCAATCGTATCGCAAAATGCTTGACGCTTTTCTTTAAGATTTTCGCAAGGTGAAAGATAATCTCCATCAAAATTTGAAAATAAAGAACCGTGAATTTTACGACTTATTCCAAGTGAACCTGTAACATCCGACGACCAAGCTTCACTACTGTAAAAATTATAATTTGTAGTTTGGTTTTTTACTGCTGCACCAATATCCAATAACCAATTGTAGCGAACAAAGGTTCCATTGATACTAAAGGTGCTATTATCTTTGTCTTTGATATAAGCAAATGCCGATCCATTACTAACAACATTGGAATTCCCAATTACTACAGTGCTAAAAATTTCTTTAAATCGTTTTTGAAAGAAACTATTTCCAAACAATTGGACCGAATTGGTTCCTTCTATACCTTCACAGTAGGTATCTAACTTAAGGTTGAACTTACGTTGTAAAAATTCTGCAATTTGATAATCATTATAGGTCGTACGTATCTCCACTTGATCAATTGGAATTGGAGTAGTATCCTGCCCAAAAAAATGTATAGAATAACCGATGCAAAAAATAAACAAGGATAAATTTCTCATAATGTTTTGGCTTTTAAGTTGTTTGAAATCAAATGTATAAAAATATCGCTACATATTTTATTTTGCTTATAATTTCTCACTATTAAGATCATTTAAATAATACTGCAAATCACACAAATTGAAATTGACTGGTCAAAATAGTCGAAATTAGCAATTAAAACTTGGAATCATGATAAACTACTAAGCGACCATGTCGTAATTTGCTTAACCATAAAGTAAAAAGGCTTATTAAAAGCCTATTTTAAAATACAACAATTAAGTACGAAGTACTTCTGCCGCTTCCTTCTTGTTTAAGAATACCCTTAGCTATTAGATCTTGAATATCCCTTAGAGAAGTATCAGTGGATACTTTAGTTATTTTGGCATATTTGGAAACAGTCAATTTGCCAAAAAAGTCATCAAGTAACAATTGAAGTACTTTTTGTTGACGTGAATTAAAGTCGGTAGTACGTTGTGCCTCCCAAAATTGAGCACGTTTTAAGGTTAAGGATATAGTTTCATCCGTCTGCTCCATAGAATGCAACAAACAGTTCAAAAACCATTCAAGCCATGGAGTTATATCTAAATCCCCATTTTGAGTGCTTTCCAGTATATCATAATAGTGGTTTCGGTCTGCCTGTATTTGTGCCGACATCGAATAAAATCGTTGTTTGCTTTGGTCAGCACGAGCCAATTGCATATCGGTGATAGCACGAGCGATACGGCCGTTACCATCTTCAAAAGGATGTATCGTAACAAACCACAAATGCGCAAAAGCAGCTTTAAGCACAGGATCAATATCTTGGCCAGCATTAAACCAGTCTAAAAATGCAATCATTTCTGTTGGTACTTTATCCGCACTCGGTGCTTCAAAATGTACAGTTTCTTTTCCCATAGGACCCGACGTCAATTGCATCGCATCGTCGCGCCAAGCGGCCGTCTTGATTTTATACATACCACTGCGCCCAATAGGAAAAAGCGCAGCATGCCAGCCAAACAAGCGTTGATCACTTAAAGGTGCATCATAGCGCTGCGTAGCATCCAATAGCATTTCTACAACACCTTCAACATCGCGTTCCGCAGGAACAGCACCTGCAATTTCAATGCCCAATCGTCGTGCAATAGATGAACGAACTTGCTCAGGATTCAATTGCTCTCCTTCAATTTCACTCGACTTCACTACATCCAAAGTCAATGTCTTAAGAACTGTTTCCTCTTGCAGTCGAAATCCAAGCCCTTGCATTACGCCAAGTATTTTACCTTGTCTGTGCCTAACTTCTCCAAGCAATGGGGTAATTACCTCAGCATTCCAAGTAAATAGAGGCCAATCTTTTCTCTGATATATATACATAATTACCGCATTTTTGCGGTAAATATAAGTCTTATTTACCGCATACAAACCATTTTGCGGTAATTATTTTACTTTATCACCGCATTTTCGCGGTAAATATATAACACAATCACCGCATAAATATAAAAGAGTATGTAAATCCATCATCACTAGCAATTGCTTTAAGAACATTTCTTTGCTTTTAAAAACATCTAAAAAAAAGTTTGAATTGAAACTTGCAATAATGTTTTTTCTTTTTAATTTTTCATTGAAGAAACTTTAACTATTAGCCACAACTTCTGAGGAAGCTTATTTTATTACCAAAAGACGGTTTGCAAAAATCGCGAAACTTTAGCAAGCCGGACTTATTTCTCTCGGAAGATTTATTACTTTAACGGAAAGTAATCGGTTCTGAACCTCGCAACATATGAAAGCCGCATTACGTTAAAGCTAATTGCTTGTCCAAATTTACTCAGAAAATTATTTTAGGAAATATACAGTCGATAAGAGGGAAAATACCATTCAGTTTTCATAATATCCTTTAAATAGAGATATTAGAACTAATCAAAAGTTGTATGCCTGTTTCATTGGCGAAAATATCCTTTTGGTTAAATTGTGGAACAGCAAATAATGGTTTGTTTTTTTCTAAAAGATATGCAGTCCTTAATGGATAGTTATCAATATTGTAACTAATATTAAATATTTCAATAGTATGTTTTATTTGAATTACACTAGAAGTAATCCATTCATTTCTTGTTGCAGAACCACAATTTAATTCAATAAATAAAATATTTTCAGGGTAAATTAAAATTGCATCACATCCTTTTGCGGTATCACCATTTTCAAAATTTAAATTTATACAATTATCAACGGCAACAAATCGAATCTCAGTTTCATCATCATTTTCTACTGTTGCAACCCAAGTTAATTTATTTTGTTCATCAAGATAAACATGTGGTCGAGAACTATTTTTACATAATCCAAATTCTTTAGCCGAAGTTACACTTTGACAATTATTTATAAAAAAATCAACCATTACTATCCAGTGATATTTTTATCAATGAATCAAATGATTCATTTAGTTTATTTAAACTTTCATTTAAAAAATTTTTATCAGATGGCAATCCATTGACATTTTTTAACCCCTTAACATTTCCATTATTAGCGCTTACTTCGTATATAGCTACATCTTTATATCCAACTAGAGCACCAATAGGAATAATTTTGCCAATTTTTGAAATGTCTGACTCTCCAATTTTCCTAGCTACTTCATGAGCTTTTATAATTAATGTCAATTCATTTACGATGTAGGGACTGTGGGTAGTAATTAGTAAGATATTATCATCTAATGCATTATTTAATGTTAACAAATTAAACAACATTTTTCTTTGAGAAGTAGGAAATAAATTCTGTTCTGGCTCTTCAACTATATTAATAAACCTTTCTTTTATAAATCGCGATGATAAAGCAGAAGTAGCCAATCTTTTCTGCTGTTCAGTCATATTTGGGTCGTCAATAATTTGCAGAAACAAATTTGAAAACTCCGCTTTTTGAAATCTTGTCATCCCATTTAAGTTATTTTGCTGTTTAATTCTACTAACTATAGAATCTGAAACCAAAAAAAGAGGAACAAAAGATTGATAACCGCTTGAGGCTTCGGTAAGTTGTAATTTATATGATTCTCCAATTAAATTTACAACATCATTTAATTTATCATACTCAACTTCGATATCATTAATTGGCAATTTTTTTTTGCCTTTAAGACTATTTTTAGAAATAGAAAATTCTTGATCAAAATCAGTTAACGATGGTGATGAAATTTTTAATTCTTTTGTTTTAAAATATGCCAAAAAATTCCTTTCTGCTGGAACATACATTATTTGTGGCAATTTATAATTGGAGTCATTGGGGGTAACCCTTATCTCATCATTTTCGTAAATAAGTGTATAAGCAAGTCCTAAATATTCGATTTTAGTATCAGATTGAAAATAATTTTCTAATCTATGGTAATTAATAAATGTATTTTTTAGTCTTGATTTCCGTTCAACAAACTTTTTACTTAGTAAATCACTAAATAAAGCTTTCTCAATCCAGCTAAAAGTTGAGTACACTTTTGCAATGGTACTTTTACCACTCCCTTGATCTCCAGTAAAAACTGTAACCTTTTTTATTGTAAACCAACCGCTATCTACAATTGGTCCTAAATTTTGAACTCTTAGTTTTGCCATTATTAATAAATGATTCGATATTACAAAAGTAGTCTATATTTTTATATCTTAATAATACTTTTCTTTAATCCCATTAAAATATCTTGTTAGTTTGAAACATTAACATATATTGATTTAGCTCATAATTGTGTCCATAAATAAAACTAAAGTGACATGTCGAAAAATGGAAACTGGTACAGTTTGCGTGTTTAAGTTGATGTGAAGCAACTAGCTATAACAACGGTAGGTTGAATCGATGTTTTAACACTATTAAATCAAAAATAAATTATAGTAAATGATTACAGCATTGTAAACAAAATAAATGTTTAAGCAGAATTTTCTCTTTACTTAACAGACCAACTCCGTTTACAGATACTTATAAATTTGCATCTTAATTTTACTTAAAGTTGTTTTTTTATTATAGAATGCACTATCGGGTTAAATAACATAATATTTAATTATAAACTCATTTCTCATAAAGATTCATCCATCTTTTCATAATACAAATTAATGTCCAAACCAACTCTTGTAAGTCCCGTCCATAAAGCATTCATAAGCTGTTCTGTTTCTCTTATAAGCGTTTTCTCTTTCATTGTAATTAAGGATAATTCCCCTTGCACCAAATATTCTTTTAATTCCTTGGGACAATTCGGTATCTCCTCGGCTATCTCTGTTCTTAATAATTTCAATTGCTCTTTCTCGATCTGCTTCAAACTTTGATTCAAGCGTTCGCTTTCCTTCGATAATGTCATTTGGGATACTTTCTTCTGCTTTTCTAAACCCTGCTGCAAGATCTTCAAATCTTGATTGTTCTTCGATATGCAGTCGTTCAAATCTGACTGGTACTTTTCCTCTGTCTCCGCTAGCGACTTCGATTCTATCTTCCATTGCTCTGATTTTCTCTCCAATAGCTTTCGACTCTGCATCAAGCGCTCTTTGTGTTCCTTCAACATTTCCGCACTGTCTGACAAGCTCTTCAATTTCTGCTCTTCGATCTTCAAGTCGTCTTTTCTCTGCAAGATATCTTTGCTCCAGTTCTTTGTCTTTTCGTGTAACTTCTGCTTCTGTTGCTCCAAAGTCAACGTCGAATTGTCTTTCGTCTTCTGTAATCGCTGCAATCTTTCCTGAATATCTTCCTTCAACTCTTGCTCGACTTTCATTTCGTAATCCTTCCAGTCTTGCGAGATCTCGGCTTGTATTTCTCTCAACTCTTGATAACTCAGATTTAAACTCTTGTTCAATTCTGCGGTAGTGTTGAGATTCCAGGCACCTTGTAATCGATCGTATAAGATTTTTAATTTGGCTTTCTCTGCAGGCGAAAGTTTCTCTGAAAAATCCGATCTCGATTGCATCAGATGGTGAAATTCCCTCTCCATCTCTTTGGGAAAGCTGTAAGTAATTGGTGTTTTGTTCGACATGGCTATATACCCATTTAGTATGTTGAGTGATTTCTAGACTTTTTGCAATATTTTCAGGTGAATCCTTAGGTATTGTAATTTGTATTGTGTCAATCCCGAGACGCTTCAGTTTAACCCGTTTTTCATCATTTATTTTATGGGTGACGACGATTTCAACTAAAAGTATTGGTTGTTCGTGAATATCAAAAAAAGTGATATCCGGTCTAACCAGTAAATATTTTTCATCAATCTGTGGTTTTTTTCCCCACATTACAATGCCATCATCATTCTCGTAGAATGTCAATTCAGCTTTGACTGAATGGGCTTCGACAAATTTTGATTCCTGAATTAAAATTTTAGAATTGCCATCAGAGGCATATTTATAAAGATTTGGAATTTTGATTCTTTTTGTTCTAGCCAAGACGTCCATAGCAAGACGATGTCTGTAATCCTGATTGCTAAAGCTACATTTCCGGTCAATTTTTACATTTTTTGGATCGTGACGGAAATAGGATTTATAGTGTTCAACTTTAAATCGTACAGCCTGCATTTCTTCATTACACCCTAGGCACCAGTATCCTTTACGGCCACTCTCAACATCTAAAATGAATTTTATTTCACCTTTGATATTTTTAGCGTATTCATTTTGGTCTTCTTGTTGTCGTTCCATGTAGTTATAAAAAGCGGTGTACTAAATTACACGATTTAAATTATTATCAGGTACTTACATCATAAAATCTAAAGTTTGTTCATGTCTTTTATTATTTGTTTTAGTACGAGAATATCACAATTGATTCTAACCTTTGATAAATCCTTAATTTTATTGTATTCACTCAGGTGACAACGCTTTAATTTTTTTTCTTCTCCACAAAAACACCTGCTGTTCCTATTTAGTTTTCCGCTGTTAAATAGTACCAAAAGCGAAAGCACTTTGTCGATATCATCAGTTTTAAGAACTTCCTTATAAAACTGAAATACACCATCAAATCCATGTTCAAAATCACCATTTGCCCACTCTTCTTTACTATCAAAATAAAGTTGATTAGCTAAATATGGTATCACATATTTTAAAAAGAAAGTTTTGATTGTAATACCTCTTTGCCTCTGTACGTCTGCTTCTTGTAAAGAGCAAACGCAACAACTTCCGTCATCACTAATATGCCGGTCATCGATATGCTCAAACTTATTGCTGGTTTCAAAAAGCGATGGGAAGCCATAAGGATAATTTATAGGAATTAAAACTTTGATTCCGTAGCTATCTACATAATTACCTAAAGTGTCGAATACATCAACCTCACCAATTAACGACTTCTTTTTTTTGTCGTCAACCAGTTTAATTTTTGGGAACATTTCCAAGACTTCCAACAGATCACTATTTAAACTCAACTTTTGCATAAGGTCGATTATCTCCCGCGGCTTCTTTAAGGGCGGTAACATTTGGAATAGTTGCAATTTGTGGTTTAATGGTTATATCTCCTGTAATAGATGTCGCAATATATTGCGATGATTTTAAATATTTGAGCCAGTCAAACACATATTGTGTATAATAAAATCCATTGTCCGGGTCCGAAAAAATATAACGCTTCCCTTCAACAACATTGTATAGTATGGCATCAAAATTTGCTTTATCTTTTACATTTTGTCCAACAACAATTTCATTGCTTCCTGCAAAAGCTTGCATTTTTGCTGCTAAACTGGTATGTAAACTAAAGGTAGCAATTTCACTAGTGTTCTCTTTTCCTGCAACTCCCCACAATACTTTGTCATCATCACCAAAATCAATACCGATCTTCGTAAATATTTTTTCAATACCATGTTGTTCAAATGCTCTTTTTAAATCATTTTTTACAAAATAACTAAAAAGGCTTAATGCTGTTAGGCAGTGTTGCGTTGCTTTACTTCTATCAATATTTTTACCTCCAAAATATACAAATAGTCCATCACCTTGAATCCTTTGTATAAACCCACCAAAAAGCTGGCAAACATTTATTGCGGCTAATTGAATGGTATTTGTAATAATCATATTCGTTTCCTCATCATATTTTCTGAAAAGGTTTGTTGAACCTTTAATATCAATAAATGCAGATATAATATAATGCTTTTCGGTATTGGTAGTTCCTTTCAAATGACTAAAATGAGGATGATGACCAATTATCTGATTGGTCAAAGGACATACACCCATTTGATTCGCAAGGAAAACCAAGTCCGTTGAGAGAGATAATTGAGAGCGATTAGAAACATAATCGCTCATCGTATATTTTCCTAATGTTGATGCAGGCCCGTTCAATCCGGAATAAGACCTGCTTTCGCTAAGATTTACACTTTGGCGGATTTCATTCCTATTTAGTGCTTTTTCAATAATTTTCTGGTATTCAAAAAATGGTTCCATGTTTATATAGATTTGGTTATAAATAATAGTACACAAGCAAATAAGAACGCAAACTCAGCTATGAGCATCCATCCAGCATATCTTAATTTAGTATATTTGTCATTTAAGCCGGTAGCTAAACTAAAAGCCTGACAGGTTAAATCTTTTAGTAGTTTACCATCCGCAATTTTTTCAATTTTTTCATGATATTCATCATAAAAAGAGCGACCGACATCTTGGAAGAAAACAACAGAATTACTTTTCTCAGAAGCACTCTTAAGATAAGGAGTAATGGCCAAAAGTGTAATGGTACTGCTTAGTAACGCTAATAACGCTGCTAGTCCTAGAAGCAATATGACCAAAAAAGTTAGGTCTTCCTGCTTTAATGCCGTTAATAACGTTATCGTACCTCCCAAGATAGCGGTGTTTAACGCCAGATACAAGTTGCTTTTAGTTTGACTGCTTTCTATGTAAGCATCGTATCGGTTAATAATAAATTTCACATTTTCTAATTTTTCATTCATTTTTTTGAGTTTTTGTGTTGTTAATATTCAATTTTTCTTTTTTATACTTCTTAATGCTAAAAAAAAATCATAAATTTCCGCTCAATGGATTTTTTTTTAACAATTACAGCATTAAGAAATAAATGAAAAAAGAAGAAAAAAAAGACATAGCATCCACCGAAGAGATTAGTGCTGCCATTTCAAATGTAATGACCCCTGAATTTTATAAAAAATTAGTAGCCTACACAATCAAGAGGCTATTAACAAAATTTCAGATAGTTTACGACCCAATTAAAGGTTTTAAGGGCCATTTAGCTGAAGATATTGTGGCAAACCTATTTATCTCGTTTTTAGATGACGGGGGACGAAATTGGTATAAAACAAAGCATCCAAATTTTACTAAGCAGATTTATAGCTCACTGGATAGCGAAATATCAAATATTGTTACCGGACAATTTGTAAAAACTGAGAATATTGAGATTGAAGATGAAAATTCTTTACTAGATTTTGATTGCGGTGAGTATACCGAATTATATAATCATTGCATCGAACAACTGGAAAAATCAGGAGCGGATATTGATGAATTATTAGTTTTTGAATGTATATCCAAAGGATTACTTCGACGAGAAATAGCAGAGGAATTAAAAATTCCGCCCGAAAATGTAACGTTTATTAGGAAGAGGCTCGACAGGAAAATAAATCTTTTACGCAAACAATTAGAAAGTACTTGGTCATGAATAGAAAATATATAAAAAATATCGATGAAGCATTACTCGATTCCATTAAGGAAGGTGATAGTGCCTACATAAATGATATCCTTAGCGATGAAGGCTTCGACCTTGAAAAATTAGATGCTATAAGCGAGAAAAATGTTAAGAAAATCCTTTTTTTGGCTAAAGCAAAAGCAACTAAAATACATGATGAAAAACTACTACAAGTAGCTTTGACATTAAAAGAAGGAATTGAAAAAGGTATCGAAAAACCGATTTCAATAATAAAAAATTTAATAGTAAATAATGGACTTTCATTTCAATTTAGAAACCTAGATCGACTAAGTGAAACAGAAATTAAGGAAATAATAAAAGGCCACAATTTGCTCAATATTTTAGAAGAACTGGAAAATAATGATGAGAACCAAACAGCTGAGTAAAAGTGCAATTGCAGCTTCCACACTGCTAGAATCATGTGGATTAGACGATGTAATTGATTTCCCCCTTGATTTACTAGCAAGCGGTCTTGGAATTACACTCGTAGAAAAACCACTCGAAAATTGCGACGGTCGAATTATTTTTGGCAAAACCAAAACCCTAGTAGAACTAAATAGTGAAATAGAATTCGAAGAAAAAAAGCGTTTTACACTTGCTCATGAAATTGGACATTTCATATTACATAAAAATATTGAAATACATAATGATAACGAAGGTACAACCACTTGGTTCAGCAATAAGGAGTCACAGGCAAAAGCAGGTAAACAGGAGAATGAAGCTAATGAATTTGCATCTGAATTACTGATGCCCACAAATCTATTTATTGAAAAATCAAAGGGTAAGTTATTTTCACCCGAGCTCCTGCGAACTTTATCGCAATTTTTCAAGACCAGTATTACATCAGTTATATTTCGATTTTTTGAATTAGGAAATCACGACATATGCATTTTTTACACGCATAATAATACGGTAAAATATTGGAAACGACCAGAGGGGTATCCCTATTTTATTATTGACCATACACGATTAGCACCGCCGGAAGATTCAGTTGCTGCTGAATTTTTCGACAAAGGTAAAATTTATCCTAGCAATTTCTCAAAACGACCTATCTGGAAATCAACTTGGTTTGACATCAAAGAAGGAGAAGATGAAAACAGGTATGAATTTTTTGAATACTGCATTGTTAACAAAAGATATAACACAGTATTAAGTGTTGTGTGGGAAGAGTAAATACAAGGTCAATTCTTAAAAAACTACAATTACGCGAACTTATAGTTGATGCTTTATTAAAAAACATACACAAACCCATTATTATGCGCAATAGAAACTAATGGCTGAATGCTCTCTTTATATTTTTTATAGTCAAAACCACTGTTAAAATCCGGGTAAATAGTCAAGTACTCTTCCAGCAATCTACTGTTGGGGCTATATTGTTGTATAATTTCAAAAGCTGCTTTTTGGAGATTAAAAAAGCCATCAAAATGAGTTTCCATATTGGGAAGCTTATCACTCTTGGTAGAGTTAAAACTGGTATCAATCGGCACCAAATTCCAAATCAAATCATGTGATACAAAAGCATGCGGTATAAAATGGTCAAGGGCATAACGGTCTATTGCCAAAGCGGTATTAGTAAAAATACAATCCAAAGTCCCCAATTCTCTAAAAACAATATCCCAATAATTCTTACGTTGGTTGGTAAGGGAGCCTCTAAAAGGCGGTCGTATTAACTTATTGGCAATATCCGGCACATTCGGGTTGCGGGTCTGCAAAAACAAAGTCAGGTTCCAATAAATAAAATCCTTTAGTATTCTGGCATTGGCCTTTAGGTAAGCAACCCAATTCGGGTTTATTACAACGTGATCATCATATAAGGCGTACAAACAATCATTTTCAAAAACTTGCGAAGAAGCATAAATCCGTTTCCGGTGCGCCACATCATTCTCACCCGTAACTTTACTAAACCATGGAGACAAAAACCAATGTGGGACATTTTTATTAAAATGGTAAAGGGTTTGTTGTGTGGTCTTGAGTTCAGAGTTTTCTAAAACAGACAATAATAGAGGTTTCTTAGTATCTACAGTCAATCGTTCCTGCTCCAATATAGACTGCACTGCTTGCTGTATCAAATCCTGTTTTCCAAACGATACATGAAAATAATTCACGGTATACCACGCATTGCCAATCATCCGCGAAAACAAATGCCGCTTCGGTATCGTTTGCTGTCCTTCCTCCACCAATTCCAATAGAGCCAATAACCAATAAAACTTATAAGTCGCCGAGGTATTGCCAAAAGAAGCTGCTAGTTTAGATACCGAAAGGTTTTCAGAATAAGGAAGATTCATAAAAATTAATTGTGGTAGGACGAAGATAGGGAAAATGAGGTAGCACCGATAACTGTTTTTTAAAAAAAACATAGATTTAAATAAATCATTGCAATAGATTAATAATTTTGAGTATATGCTTAAAAATCAATAATAAAGGATACCTTTATCGCTTAATAATTATTTTTATGAACGAAGGAACAATTAAATTTTTCAATGAAGCAAAAGGCTTCGGTTTTATTACGCCAAGCAATGGCGGAGCAGACTTATTTGTACACGCAACAGGTTTGAATGGCCCAGTGCAGGAGAACGACAAAGTGTCTTACGATGTAACGGACGGCCAGAAAGGGCCGACAGCAACTAATGTAAACGTTATCTAAGATTTATTTTACCAGCGTATATCAAAAGCCAATCCTAGGGATTGGCTTTTTTTATTGAAGACTAATGAAATCGTTATAGAGGCTAGGCTATTAGATGAAAAGTTGTTTCATAAGTTTACTTGTTTCAATAGAGGATTTAACATAAAAGATGCTGCTTGTCTTGTAGTTACCCTATAAGTACACCCCTCAAAACCCACCATTGCCAAACCTAACAAACACTCAGAAAATTCATTAGGTTCGAGAGTCATTAGATGGTTACTTTTCTAATTCATTTATCAGATTAATCATATCTAGTTTTATTAATTCCCAGTGTTTTCCTTTTAGACATATTGGGTCAAAATCCTCATCAGCTGTCTCGAAATTACTACAGTTTTCTATGAGCATTTTCCTATTGTGAGTATAAGGATAACGCTCTTCATGAAATCTAAACATTTTCTCTAAGCTATAATCTTCATTGAGTTGGTTTATATCCCAAAAGTCTTTTTTTCTTCCGGTTATTAATACAACATCTAGTTTCATTGCAACAATTTCTTTTACACTAGCCATTCTAATACGATCAATAACATTCGCTTCTTCTATAAATGTATCTGTGTAATATATATCCAATTTGACAGCATTAGTATCATTTTCTCCTATGTAATACGATTTACCCATTCCAATGATATCATGGTTACTAGTTTGCACATAAGGATATTTATTTCGTAAAAAACTATCTATTATTTCAAAATCGATAGTTCCATAATCAGCATCAGTAAAAAGGTCTATGTCGACAGATATTCTGTGTCCATAATATAGACTTAGCGCAGTGCCTCCAACAAGTCTAAATTGCGATAACTCTTCAGCAGCCATCAAGGTTTCTAAAACATTTTTAAGTAGAGGAGATACTGTGTTATAGTGTAGCATTTCCCTTTAATTTACTTATGATTTTCTCAATGGTTGCTGGTCCATAAAAACGAAGGATTTCCTGCTTTTCTATTTCATTACCCCTTTCCCAAACTCTTTGGATTACAGCTCTTCTTTGTTTTTGCCAATCTATATTTTCCATTTTGGTGTCCCAAAACAATACTGGCCTAAGTAATGAAATTTCAGGATGGTTATTTTGTTTTTTTTTCTCTATTTCAATATCAAAATAAGTCTGTAATATCATAAAAAAACCTTCTTCTAAACCCAGTTCTTTTTCGATTTTTAATGACAAAGCTGTATTCATCGCTCTCTTCCCTTTTGTAATAGCTGTTAACGTTTGTGGATGTTCGTGAAGTAGCAATGCAAAACTGTTTTTACGCCAATGACGTTTTTTTAGTTCGCGCTCCAAAACAAAGCCAGGATGAATTCCTTTTAATATTGATATTAAAGTTTCCATATAACAAAAATAAACAAATTTGTTTATTAATGCAAAAAAACAATATTAATAAAAGCTTAAATTTAGTATTACTAAACTTGTTGATATTGTGAAATTGTATCTATTAGATATTTAATTTAACACTATAAAAAATGCCTAGGTTCGAGAGTCATTATAATTAACTTAATCAGTTTAACAACAATTTTAACATAAATAAATAATTTTTAATTACTTTTGTACTGTTTTAATAGATATATGAAAAAATACCACTTTATACTATTAGTTTTTTTAGGCATGTTTCTTTTGCCTAATGCTACTATGGCTTGTGGTAAAGGTTCAGACAAGAGTTCTTGCAAAAAAGAAATTTCCTCTACTAAATCAGAAAAAAAGAGTTGTTGTGACAATGATAATTCGAAAGATAAAGATCACAAAGGTTGTAAAGGCAATTGCGGCCACTCAAAATGTGGTTGTTCTTCAACCTGTCCAACCTCTTCAGTAAGTTTTTTATCTGAAATCATTTTTAAAAATTACATGTTTAGCTATTCTTCAATCGAGAAAGTTAAATTTTCATACACAATACCATCAATCTCAGATGGTTTTCATTCTATTTGGCTCATTCCTAAAATAAGCTAAATCCATTTTTGACAGCCATAAGTGTGTCAAATTCATAGCGTTGTGCTATCCAATTCAACAGTTTTAGTATTGTTTTTTATACCAATATTGGTATTGCAATAACATTCTTTCGCAACTGTTATTTATCCAAATTTATTTTTATCAACCAATCAAGGTAGTTTACTTTGATTACAATTTTATTTAAAATGAAAAATTCATTTATGAAAATAATGATAGCAATTTGTGTATTGTTATCAACTACAAGTAATGCACAAATAAAAAATGCCAAAACCGAGACGGTTAAGATTTATGGCAATTGCGGCATGTGCGAAACCAAAATCGAAAAAGCAGGAAACATCAAAAAAATAGCCAATGTCGATTGGAACCAAGAAACCCAAATGGCAACACTAACCTATGATGCTAAAAAAACAAATCCAGATGAAATTCTCAAGAGAATTGCATTAGTTGGTTACGATAGTGATAAATTTCTTGCTCCAGATGATGTATATAACAATCTTCACGGATGTTGCCAATATGACCGTGTAGCAAAAGTTCCTGTAAAAGAAGAAACAACATCGATTGCTAGCAACGGAGACCATTCCAATCATAGTAATCATTCTGAAACAAGTACTACAGTAATTCAGGGTGAAAATCAATTAAAGGTTGTATTCGATAACTATTTTTTAGTAAAAGATGCATTAATCACTTCTAATGGGAATAGCACGGCATCAGCTTCAAAAGAATTGGTAACGGCCATCAATAATGTCAAAATGGACAAGCTTGAAATGGATGTTCACATGGTTTGGATGAAAGTTGTAAATACGATAAAAAAAGATGCAGAAAACATCGGCAATACAAAAGATATAAAAATCCAACGCGATCACTTTACTACATTATCCAAAGACATATATACATTAATCAAGGTTTCTAAGTATGAAACTCCGGTATACTATCAATTCTGTCCAATGTTCAACGATGGTAAAGGAGCTAATTGGTTAAGTAAAGAAAATGCAGTTAAAAATCCTTATTATGGTTCAATGATGTTGAACTGTGGTAAAACAGTAGAAACAATTAAATAAACAAAATGAAAAAAATTGTAATGCTACTTTTTTTAATTGGTATTTTCTCAACTACTAAAGCTCAAATAAAAATAGGAGAAGCTATACCATCAATTACATTAAAAAGTAATACCAGTAATGAGGTTAATATCACATCCTTTAAAGGCAAATATGTACTTATCGATTTTTGGGCATCTTGGTGTGCGCCGTGTAGATTAGGCAATAAGAAGTTAGTAAAACTCCATAATGACATAGATACAGCCAAAATTGAAATAATAGGAATATCAATCGATACAGACATAAGTAAGTGGCTTAAAGCTATTGAAAAAGATAAAATCAAATTTACACAGTTAATAGATCCTGAAGGTTTTGATGCCAATACAGCAATAAAATTTGGTGTTGATGAATTACCATCAAAATACCTATTTAATCCCCAAGGTATTCTAATAGCAAAAAATCCCTCAGAAGAAGAAATAATTAAATTAATAAAAGAATAAAATGAAAACAATATATATTCTGATTACATCAATGGTTTTGATGTTTTCACTTAATAGTAATGCCCAAATAGTAAAAGCCGAAATTAGAGCCACTGGTTTAACCTGTTCTATGTGTTCAAATGCTATAAATAAACAGCTAAAAACAGTGCCCGAAGTGGTTAACGTTGAAATCGATTTAAACTCCAATACCTTTACAGTAACGCTAAAAGAAGGAAACGAATTAAGCCCTAAAATATTTAAAGAAAAAGTAGAAAAAGCAGGTTTTTTTATCGGTTCATTAGTAGTTACCGCAAAATCAAATGCCATAACTCAAAGTTCATACATAATGGTTAATGATAAAAAAAGTAATGCTTCTGAAATACAGTTTCAAGTGGTTGATAAAGGATATGTAACCGAGAAAGAATTTAAAAAATTATCAAAGTCCTATAAGAATATTGATACGTATGCTTCGAATAATGAAGATGATTTTCACATTAAAATGATAAACTAATGAGAAAGGCAATTTTATTTTTTGCAGCCATCAGTTGCCAAACTATTTTTAGTCAAGAATTATTTGTAGTAACAGATCCTGCAAGTAATGTTCCTGCTAATTCATTAGCCGTAAATGTGATGCAATCTGCTTTTAAAGAAAAATTTGAGCCAGGTTATAACTATCATTTAATGCCCGAGGTAACTTATGGTATAAATAAAAATTTAATGGTTCGTGGTTCCGCTTTTATCAGCACAAGAACTAATGCATTGTATGCAGAAGGTGGTGGTTTTATGGCTAAGTACAGGTTTTATTCTACAGATGATTTAAACAGTCACTTTCGCTTAGCAACTTATGGAAGATTTAGCTTCAATCGTGCTGATATTCATCAAGAGCAAATTGAAATAGTAGGACACAATACTGGTTTTGAAACCGGGATAATCGCAACAAAGTTGGTCAAAAAGGTAGCCATAAGTTCATCGCTTAGTTTTGAAAAAGCATTGGATAACAAACCAAAATATCCTTTTCCGGATACTATTGGTGATAATGCAACGAACTATACTTTGTCTTTTGGAAAATTGATGTACCCTAAAAAATATACGAGTTTCAAGCAAACCAACATCAATTTAATGGTTGAATTTGTAGGTCAAACCATCAACGAAAATGGTAAATCCTACTTAGACGTTGTGCCGGCTGTACAATTCATTTTTAACAGTCAAGCACGATTAGATCTTGCCTACCGTCAAGAGTTAGTAAGTTCAATGATACGTTCTGCTCCAAATGGGTTTTACTTCAATTTATATTACACTTTTTTCAATTTAAAAAAACAATAAAAATCTAAATAATAACATGTCATGAAAGCACTTATTCTATCAGCTATTATAGCTATCACTTTAGTTTCTTGTAATCAAAAAAACAAAGAGACAGAAAACAAGACCACAGAAACTTCAACAAATTCAAATGAAATATATGCGTGTTCCATGCACCCAGAGATTACAGGAAAAAAAGGAGAAGAATGTTCCAAATGTGGTATGGAATTAACCGAACCAGTTGCACAAGTTGAGCCAATCCATGAAGAAAATGAAAAAACTCAAGAACTCAAAGACACCACAAAACTACCAACTAATGACGTTAAAGAAAAAGTAATTGAAACAAAAACTCCTTTTTCAATTAATGCAATAGTTGCAAACTATTTAAAAATAAAAAATGCACTAACAAAAGACGATGCCAAAGCAGCTGCTATTGCAGGTAAATCATTATTCAACGATTTTAATACAATCAACTCAAATAGTTTAACTACTACTCAAAAAAAAGAGTATTTAGATATTGCAGACGATGCAAAAGAACATGCAAAACACATTAGTGATAATGCAGGGAAAATTGATCACCAAAGAGAACATTTTGCTACACTTAGTAAAGACATTAATGATTTAATTAAAATGTTTGGAACGAAACAAAAATTATATCAAGATTACTGCCCAATGTACAACGATGGAAAAGGTGCTATTTGGATTAGTGAAACCAAAGAAATTAAAAATCCATTTTATGGTTCTCAAATGTTGACTTGTGGTAGTTTGAAAAAAACTCTTTAAGATGAAAAGGATAAAAAAGATTGCAATAACATTTTTTTTAGTCTTTATAGCTATTCAATTCTACCAACCAAAACAAAATGTAAGTAGTTCATTCGACATTGGAAAAAACTTTGCAAACAATTACAAAGTGCCTCCAACAGTACTTAGTTCATTGCAAAAGGCTTGTTATGATTGCCATAGCAATAATACCAAGTATTTGTGGTACGATTATGTTCAACCAGCCAGAATGTTTGTAGAAGCACATATTAATGACGGTAAAAAAGAGTTAAATTTCAATGAATTTGGTAGCTATTCCAATCGAAAACAGCAAAGTAAGTTAGAAGCAATAAGTAAACAAATTAAATCGGGAGAGATGCCTTTAAGTTCTTATACTTTGTTACATCATGATGCAGTACTTACTGAAACGCAAAAACAAGCTATAATCCAATGGATTGAGTCAATCAATGAAGAAGATAATACTTCAGAAAATTATTAATTATGGTAGAAAAACTAATTGCATTCTCTCTTAGAAACCGATATGTTGTGTTGCTTGTGGCAGCCGTTTTGTTTGGTTGGGGAATATACAGTGTTCAGCAAAATCCTATTGATGCAATCCCAGATTTATCAGAAAATCAAGTTATTGTTTTTACGGAATGGATGGGAAGAAGTCCACAGGTAATCGAAGCACAAGTAACCTATCCTTTAGTTTCCAACCTACAGGGAATTCCAAAAGTAAAAAACATTCGTGGAGCATCTATGTTTGGGATGAGTTTTGTCTACATAATTTTTGAAGATGATGTTGATGTCTATTGGGCAAGAACTCGGGTTTTAGAAAGACTTAACTATGCCCAACGATTATTACCTCAAAATGTAGTGCCTTCCTTAGGACCAGATGGCACTGGTGTTGGTCATATTTTTTGGTACCATTTGGAAGCTAACGGTATGGACTTAGGCGAACAAAGAGCGTTACAGGATTGGTATGTGAAATTTGCACTACAAACTGTACCTGGTGTAGCAGAAGTGGCTTCATTTGGTGGTTTTGAAAAACAATACCAATTGGTTTTAGATCCATTAAAAATGCAATATTATAATGTAAGCATGATGGAAGTAATGAATGCTGTCAAAGCTAATAACAATGATGTTGGTGGGCGAAAGTTTGAAATGAGCAATATGTCATATATCATCAGAGGTTTAGGTTACTTAAAGAACACTAAAGATATAGAGGATATTTCAATTAAAAATTACAATTCTATTCCGGTTAAGGTAAAAGACATAGGTTCAGTGCAAATGGGTGGTGATTTACGTCTCGGGATTTTTGACCAAAACGGAAACGGAGAAGTAGTGGGTGGTATAGTAGTAATGCGTTACGGCGAAAATGCAGATGAAGTCATCAAAGCTGTCAAAACAAAGATGAAAGAAGTTGAAAAAGGATTGCCCGAAGGGGTGAAATTCAAAACTTCGTACGATAGAAGTGAGTTAATCGAAAAAGCTATTGAATCTGTCAAAGGAACACTTATAGAAGAAATGATAGCTGTTTCACTAGTCATTTTAATCTTTTTATTCCATTGGAGAAGTGCGCTTATAATCTTAATTCAACTTCCTATATCGGTAGCAATTGGCTTCATATTGCTTGAAGCATTTGGAATTTCTTCTAATATTATGTCACTAACCGGTATTGCACTCGCTATTGGTGTTGTAGTCGATGATGGTATTGTAATGGTAGAAAACGCTTACAGGACAATCTCGGAGAAGCAGGAAGAAATGGATGATAACAAATAAGCTGGTATTATGATAGAAAAAATTAAAAATTTATTTAAAAAGGAGCATGACCCTTTATCCTCTGACGAGAAACTACAACTAATTGAGAATTCATCAAAATTAGTGGGTCCAGGTGTTTTTTACTCAACACTAATCGTAATTGCTTCTTTTCTGCCTGTTTTTTTACTTACAGGTATGGAAGGAAAGTTATTTAGCCCATTGGCTTGGACAAAATCATTCATTCTAATTGTTGATGCTTTTTTAGCCATCACCCTTACGCCGGTCCTTATAAGCTTTTTATTAAAAGGTAAACTTCGTCCAGAGAATAAAAACCCAATCAATAAAAAACTGGAAAGTGTATACACTCCTATTTTGGTTTTTTGCTTGAAATGGAGAAAAACAGTGTTAGGATTTAACATAGTCGCTTTAATAATTGGCATTGTAATGTTTACTCGCTTAGGCTCTGAATTTATGCCTCCTTTAGATGAAGGTTCAGTACTTTTCATGCCGGTTACTTTACCTGATGTTTCTAACTCTGAGGTAAAAAGAATATTGCAGGTTCAGGACAAACTAATAAAATCAATTCCCGAAGTTGATCATGTTTTAGGAAAAGCCGGTAGAGCCAATACTGCTACTGATAATAGCCCTATTAGTATGATTGAAACCATCATTTTATTAAAACCTCAAAAGGAATGGAGAGAGGGTAAAACAAAGAATGACATCATTACCGAAATAAATAACAAACTACAAATCCCGGGAGTGACCAACGGTTTTACACAGCCTATAATTAATAGAATAAACATGCTTTCAACCGGTATTAGAACTGATGTTGGGATTAAAGTGTACGGGGAAAGTTTGGATACCATTAATGCACTATCTCAAAAAATTAAGAAAGCTCTTGAGGGCACTTCGGGTGTAAAAGATTTATATGCAGAGCCAATTACAGGCGGAAGATATATTGATATTGAGGCAAAAAGGGAAATGTTGGGAAGATATGGTCTTTCAATTGATGATATTAATGCCCTAGTAGAAGGCGCTATCGGAGGAATGAAACTAACAACTACTATTGAAGGACGACAACGCTTTTCAGTAAATGCCAGATATGCCCAAGAGTATCGAAACAGTATTGAGGCACTAAAAAAATTGCAAGTCCAAACGATGCAATATGGTCCAATCCCTCTAGAAACAGTTGCAGAGGTAAAAATAAGTGATGGACCTCCCATGATAAATAGTGAAAACGCTATGCTAAGAGGAAGTGTGCTGTTTAATGTTCGTGACCGAGACTTGGGAAGTACCGTAAAAGAGGCCCAGCAAAAATTAAATTCAATGATATCTAAAATGCCTAAAGGATATTACATTGAATGGAGTGGTCAGTGGGAAAATCAGTTAAGAGCAAATAAAACGCTAAGTATGATACTACCAATAGTAGTAATAATTATCTTCCTTATATTGTATTTTACCTATCACTCAATGAAGGAAGCACTGATAACAATGATAACAGTACCTTTTGCTTTAATAGGAGGTGTTTTTATGGTCTATTTTTATGGTATAAATCTGTCTGTCGCGGTTGCAGTCGGGTTTATTGCACTTTTCGGAATGGCCATAGAGACAGCCATGTTAATGACAATCTATTTAAATGAATCTATGAACAAAATGGTCGAAAAACATGGCAATAGTTCACAAACAATTACAGAAGAAATATTAAAAAAATACATTATCGATGGCTCAGCAAAAAGATTGAGACCAAAATTAATGACAGTATCTGTTTCTTTATTTGGTCTTATTCCGATACTTTGGGCAACAGGCACAGGTGCCGATGTGATGTTGCCTATAACAGTTCCTCTTATCGGAGGGACAATTACTTCTACAATTTATGTATTATTAGTAACTCCTATTGTTTTTGAAATGGTGAAACTTCACGAATTAAAAACTAAAGGCAAAATAGAACTTATAGATGTTAAAGAATAAATATAATATCGTTATAAGCTTTTTGATTTTAAGCTTCACAACTGCTAATGCACAAATACTTTCGTTAGAAAATATTTTAAGTACAATCAAAACTGATAATCCACAGTTAAAAATGTACGATGCTGATATTCAAAGCATGGATGCCGCTGCAAAAGGTGCTAAAAGCTGGATGGCACCTCAAGTAGAAACAGGTTTTTTTATGACACCATATAATACTAAAATGTGGAAAGCAGACGAGATGAGTCCAGGCATGGGTAATTACATGATTGGAGTTTCACAAATGATTCCCAATGCAAAAAAACAAAATGCCGAATACAAGTATATGAGTGCCATGTCGTCTGTTGAAAAAGAAAACAAAAATTACACTTTAAATCAGCTTTATGCCTTAGCCAAAACAAATTACTATCAATGGCTTATACTAAATAAAAAAGCCAAGGTGGCCAATGATAATTTACTACTATTAAACTACATGATAAAAAGCATGGAAATAAGGTATCAGTACAATATGGATAAACTCTCAACCTATTATAAAGCAAAATCTCAATACAATGAATTGGAAAGTATGATTATAATGCTTCAGAATGATATCTCACAAAAAAGAATTATGCTCAACACACTAATGTCAAGAGATAAAAATACCGTGTTTGAAATTGAAGAAACATTCGAACTAAAAGAATACAACACACAATTATTAGACACTACTTTAATTTCTAAAAACAGAAGCGATATAAATGCTATAACAAGAGCCATAGAAATAAATCAACTAAGAGTCGAAGCTGAAAAGTCAAAACTATTGCCCGAGTTTGGAATAAAATATGACCACATGTTTGCTTTTGGACAGCAGCCACAACAATTCTCACTGATGGGTATGATAACTATTCCTATGCCTTGGTCAACCAAAATGAACAAAGCCAACATTAGTAGTTTTCAAATTAAAAACGAAAGTCTTAATTGGCAAAAACAAATGATTTTAAATGAAACCGTTGGTATGATTTCGGGCATGAATACTGAACTATCAAACCTCAAAAAGCAATACACTATCTCCGAAAAGAGCATTATTCCATCATTGCGTAAAAATTATGACACCGCAGTATTAGCTTGGCAAAATAACACGGGGGATTTATTTGTTGTCTTAGATGCTTGGGAAGCTTTGAATATGGCTCAAATGGATGCACTAGACAAATTGTTGTCCATACTAAACACTCAGGTAGAAATCGAAAAACAATTGGAAATTAAGTAATTATGAATAAGTACATCAAATATGGTTTGATTTTAAGCGCAATAGCCATAATCGGCTCTATCATCTATTTCATTATAGTAAAACCCAAAGAGCATGTAGAAGGCTCTCATCAACCTGTTGTCTATACTTGCTCAATGCATCCGCAAATCATTAGAGATAAACCGGGAAACTGCCCTATTTGCGGAATGACTTTAGTAAAAAAAGTAACCGACAATCATGCTAATGAAGACCATAATCTCGAAAATGTCATTAAGCCTACAGATAACTTTATAGTAGGTAAATTTCAAACCACAACAGCAATAGACTCAACATTGAGCAGTGAAATCAATCTTCCGGGTATTATCGCTTATGACCCAAATTCAGCCATAAATATTGCAGCCAAAATAAGTGGCCGAATAGAAAAAATGTATGTGAATTTCAAATACCAACGTATTAATAAAGGACAAAAATTATTTGATTTATACAGTCCTGAACTTTTAACTGAACAGGAAAACTTTATTTATATACTTTCAAATGATAGCGAAAACCATTCAATCATTGAGGCATCTAAACAAAAACTATTGCTTTATGGCATGACTCAAAATCAAATAAGCACTTTAGCTAATTCCAAAAAGGCTAATCCTAAAATAGCTATTTACAGCCCTTCAAATGGAATAGTGATGGGAACAGAAACAATGGTTACTCCATCAAATTCCGCGATGCAAAACATGAACAACAGTACAGAAAGACTGGAATTAAAAGAAGGAAACTATGTGAAAAAGGGAGAGGTTGTTTTTAGATTAGTAAATACAGCTAAAGTTTGGGGAATATTCAATATTACACAAGAAAGCAGTAGTCTTATTAAAGTAAATCAAGCCATTAAAATAACGTCTGAACTCAATGGTGAACAATCGATAGAAGCCAAAATTAATTTTATTGAAACTCAATTTAATGCTGCCGACAGAACCAATAGAATTAGGGTTTATTTAAACAATAACACACTCAATCTGCCAATAGGATTGAGATTGCAGGGTATCATAAAAACGACATCAATAAGCGGTATTTGGGTGCAAAAAAATGCATTGGTAAGTACCGGAAATAAAAAAATCGCTTTTATCAAATTTCAGAATGGTTTTAAGGCAACACCGGTAAAAACAGGATTTGAAATGAAAGAGTATATTCAAATCATTACTGGTATTTCAGTAAAAGATACCATTGCAAAAAACGCACAATATTTAATTGATAGCGAAAGCTTTATTAAAACGGAGTAAATATGAAAAAATCAAATAAAATAGGCATCCTTTTATTATTTGTGTTGGTACTTATGGCTTGCAATTCTAAAGAAAAACAAGACCATTCAATTACTGATAAAAAAGATCATTCCCAACATGATGAAAATAAAGAAGCAACTTTTTATACATGTTCTATGGATCCCCAGGTGAAAGAAGACAAACCGGGCAAGTGTCCTATTTGCCATATGGAGTTAACACCTGTAAAACGTGATGAAAATGAGGTAAACCAAATAAGTTTGAGTAAGCAACAAATACAACTTGGCAATATTACAACCCAAGTTATCGAGCAAACACAAAATAATGTAGAACAAAATTATACCGGTGTTTTAACATTCAATCAAGAAAAATCCAAAACTTTTTCATCAAAAGCAATGGGTAGAATTGAAAAACTATATTTCAAATCTACCGGTGATTATATAACTTTAAACCAACCAATATATCAATTATATAGTGAAGATATTGCAATAGCAAAACAAGACTATTATACAGCATTTAAACAACTTGAAATGCCTGGTGATTTTGGTAAAAACGCAAAAAAAATATTGAATTCGGCCAAACAAAAACTCCTCTTCTATGGACTGTCGAATAGTCAAATTGAGAATATTAAAAGTAATAAAGATGTTTCACCCTATACCACATTTTACAGTACTGTTAGTGGTACAATTTCAGAAATAAGTGCTGCTGAAGGTAGTTATATCATGGAAGGTGCTCCAATTATCAAGATAACTGATTTAAGTAAACTCTGGCTTGAAACACAAGTTAATATCAACTACTTCAAAAGCCTCAAAATCGGCCAAATTGCTACAATAACATTTGCCGATTTCCCCGAGAAATCAATAAGTGCCACAGTATCATTTATAAATCCAGAAATAAATCCGGAAACCCGTTTACTTTTGATTCGATTTGAAATACCAAATCAAACTCAAATCTTAAAACCCGGGATGCAGGCTATCGCAAAGTTGAGGATTAACGGAGGTAAAGGAATCTATATTCCAACCGATGCGGTAATTAGAGAAGAAAGCGCATCATACATTTGGATAGAAAAGAAGCCTGGTGTTTATGAAAATCTAATGGTAGAAACAGGAATCGAAACTAACGGACTCATAGAAATAAAAACAAAAATTGCCAATGGTCAAAAAGTTGTGATAACAGGAGCCTATGCTATCAATAGTGAATATAAATTCCGTAAAGGCAGCGACCCGATGGAAGGCATGAAAATGTAATTTAAAATAGTAAGGATGAACAATTTAAATCAAATAATACAACAATACAAAAAAGACAACGAAAGTGTTTATAATACCTGGTTTGTTGACAATGATCAAAGACTAAAAGCATTCCGAACTATAAGGCGGGGTGTTTTGCAGGTTATCGAAGATATAAAAAACAAATCATTCCCAAACGATTTCAAGAACAGTAGTTTAGAGTTTGTATTGAGTTGCATTGCAGAGCAAAAGCAAGTGTTTGTTGGTGTTTCACATCCTTTTTATTGGAAACCCAAGTTGCGTATTCCTGATATTTACGAAAATCAAAACAACAAAATCGCTTTTGGTCAGTTCCTCGAAAATTGCATTAATGCTAAAACTGAAGAACAAGTTGTAAAAGAGATTGTAAAATTAGACACGCTAAAAATAAAAGGACTTGGTCCGGCTGTTGCCAGTATTTTATACTTCATACATCCTACTTGGTTTCCTCCGTTCAATACTGCTATTCTCAACGGATTTAATTTTTTATACAAAGACAAAAAGAAGCTCGGGAGTTGGACAGAATACCTAAAAATTAGAGAAACACTTCTCGAAACTAACAGCTCACATAAATCCGAATTATCTAATGATTTGGGAGCAATTTCAGGATTGTGTTTTGAAATTGGAACACAAAAAATGTTGATTGGTAATGATGAATACTTGAGTGAAGAGGAGCGCAATAAGTTTGAAAAAAACATAGTGAAACGACAAAAGGAAATTCAAGAAGAAAAGCAAGAAGAGAACTTACATAGCGAAATGCAATACCATTTATTAAAAATCGGAGCTTCGTTAGGTTTTGATGTCACGCCTGCTAGTAATGACAAAAGCAAAGCTTTCAACGGGCAAAGTTTTTCTTTTATCTCTATGAATAAATTTCCTGAATTGCCTTGCGATAAAGACACACAAAATACTATTAAACTTATTGATGTGCTATGGTTTGAAAAAGGAACAAACAACATTATTGGCGCATTTGAAGTAGAAAAAAGCACCAGCATTTATTCGGGTATTTTACGTCTTTCCGACCTTTATTTTAGTATTTCTGACGGCGATGAAGTATTCTATATTATTATCCCCGACAGTCGTGAAAAAGATGTGATTCAACAACTAAATAGACCTGTCATAAAAAATTCAAAAATGATTATCAAATATATACTGTTTTCAGAATTGAGAACCAATTGTGACGCTATTTGCAAATTTGGTTCAGATCATTCTATAATGGATAAAATCTCAAAATCAGTTTAATAAAAACCAATAATTAAATAGCAAAATGAAAAAGAGAATAATATTAATAGTGTTTCTTCTAACTAATCTTTTTGGATTTACACAAAACGAGGGGAATGATTTGATTGGGAATTGGCAAACAAATGATAAAATTTATCTGATCAAAATTTTTAAAGAAAATAATCAATATCAAGCTACTATCTATTCTATTAAAGGTAAAATAGTAGAGAAGAAAAAAAATAATATTTGGGATTTAAAGTTCAATCCTGACAAAAAAATATGGGAAAATGGAAAACTACAGTTACCCGATATGAAGCATAGTGTTGACTGTCAAATTAAAATGAGTAACAAGAACGAAGCCATAATTTTAGGATATCATGGAATAAAATTTCTTGGAAAAGAAAGAAAAATGAAACGAATAAATGAGTAAACATATCAAACTCTATATCAAGAATATGGTGTGCAGCCGTTGCAAGATGGTAGTGAAATCTGTATTTGAAAGAATGGAAATTAATACTATTTCAGTTGAGTTGGGTGAAGTCGAATTAAAAAATAACATTCCCGAAAATCAAAAAAACGAATTACTAAAAAATCTTCGTGCTTTTGGCTTTGATTTAATCGATGATAGGAAAAGTAAAACGATTGACAAGATTAAAACATTGATTATTGATTTAGTCCAAAATAAAAACAATGATTTAAAAACAAACCTTTCAGAATATTTATATCAAGAGCTAAACCAAGACTATAATACTTTGAGCAATCTCTTTTCCGAAGTAGAAAACACAACAATTGAAAAATACTTCATCAATCAAAAAATTGAAAAAGTAAAGGAGTTGATTGTGTATGATGAATTATCGCTTAGTCAAATTGCCTATTCATTAAATTACAGTAGCGTTTCGCATTTAAGTAACCAATTCAAAAAAGTAACCGGTTTTTCACCAACATACTTCAAGAATTTAAAATCGATTAAAAGAAAACAAATAGAAGATTTATAAATCTTGCAAATCAAACCCAAAATTGTGCAACTCTAAAAAACAGTTAAGAAGGAAATTTGTATTAAAATAATATAAAAGATGATACATACTTACAACATTACCGGAATGACTTGCGATGGTTGTCGCGCTAAAGTCGAAAAAACATTGAATGCTATTGATGGCGTTGAAGCTAAAGTTTCATTAAAGCCACCCATAGCCACTATAACTATGGAAAAGCACATTCCAACAACACAATTGCAAGAAGCATTAACTGCTGTTGGAAAATACACCATAGAAATGAGCAGCGCTAAAACCAAGGAGCACACTTTAACGAAAGATGTTGCTGAAAAATCATGTTGCTCCATGAATTCCCACAATCATAAAAAAGAAACTGTTGTCCAAACCAATGCGCCAGGAAAGTATTATTGTCCAATGCATTGCGAAGGCGAAAAAGTTTACGACAAAGCAGGTGACTGTCCTGTGTGTGGCATGGATTTAGTCAAAGCACCTGAACTAACTGCAAACAAGACATTATATACGTGTCCTATGCACCCCGAAGTTATTCAAGAAACTCCGGGTTCATGTCCTATTTGTGGAATGGATTTAGTGCCAATGAATCCAAGCGATACCGAAGACCAAAAAACGTATAAGGATCTTGTAAAGAAGATGAAAATTGCGGTTGTATTTACAGTTCCCATTTTCGCCATTGCAATGATAGAAATGGCTCACAATAATCCATTATTTAAAATAATGGATGCTCCTAAATGGAATTGGGTACAATTACTATTGTCGCTGCCTGTAGCTTTTTATGCTTGTTGGATATTCTTTGTTCGGGCATGGAAATCCATCATTACATGGAATCTAAATATGTTTACCCTTATAGGAATTGGTACAGGAGTAGCTTTTCTTTTTAGCTTAGTCGGAATGTTTTTTCCTGATATTTTCCCAAGCGAATTCAAAACCGAACACGGAACAGTGTTGCTCTATTTTGAAGCCACGACAGTAATCTTGACTTTAGTTTTGTTAGGACAATTACTTGAAGCAAGAGCGCACAGTCAAACCAGTGGAGCAATAAAAGAATTATTAAAACTAGCACCTACAGAAGCTACTTTAGTAATAGAAGGAGGCGACAAAATAATCTCAATCCACGACATCAAAAAAGGAGATTTATTACGGGTAAAACCCGGAGACAAAATTCCTGTTGATGGGAAAATTACCGATGGTGAAAGCAGTATCGATGAAGCCATGATTACAGGCGAACCAATACCCGTTGACAAAAAGAAAGGCGACAATGTAATTGCCGGAACAATCAATGGGAACAAGTCATTTATAATGGTTGCAGAAAAAGTGGGTTCAGAAACACTACTCTCTCAAATCGTTCAAATGGTCAACGATGCTTCCCGTTCGAGAGCGCCAATCCAAAAATTAGCCGATAGCATTTCCAAATATTTTGTGCCTATTGTGGTGATTATTTCGGTAATTACCTTTTTCATTTGGGCTAAGTTTGGTCCTGAACCTGCATTAGTGTACGGATTTATAAATGCCATCGCAGTATTAATTATTGCGTGTCCTTGTGCATTAGGTTTGGCAACGCCAATGTCGGTAATGGTTGGTGTTGGAAAAGGCGCACAATCCGGAGTTTTGATAAAAAATGCTGAAGCTCTTGAAAATATGAATAAGGTTAATGTTTTAATTACGGATAAAACAGGAACCATCACCGAAGGAAAACCATCTGTCGAAAAAATTTACGCTGCCAATAACAACGATACTGATTTACTAAAAAGTATAGCTTCACTAAACCAATACAGTGAGCATCCATTGGCGCAAGCTGTTGTGAATTATGCGAAAACAAAATCTATTTCTTTAATCGAAGTAAAAGATTTTGAAGCTGTTGCCGGAAAAGGAGTTACAGGAACAGTAACCAACAAAAAAGTGGCATTAGGCAATAAAAAATTAATGGAACAAGTCAAAGCAACAGTTTCTGATGATTTAGAAAACAGAATTAGTGCAGAACAAAAGTTAGGAAAAACAGTTTCATATATAGCTTTTGATGGTATTGCTGTTGGGTTTGTGTCCATTTTCGATGCCATTAAAGAATCAAGTGCGGCAGCCATTAAAGAATTAATGCGTCAAGGTGTCGAAGTAATTATGCTCACTGGAGACAATGAAAACACCGCCAAAGCAGTTGCAGATGAATTAGGGTTAGCGTCATATAAAGCAGGATGCTTACCAGAAGACAAACTAAAAGAAATTAAAAAATTACAAGCCGAAGGCAAAATTGTGGCCATGGCTGGCGATGGTATAAATGATGCTCCAGCATTAGCACAAGCCGATATTGGAATTGCTATGGGAACCGGAACGGACGTAGCCATTGAAAGTGCCAAAATCACTTTAGTAAAAGGAGATTTACAAGGCATCGTAAAAGCCAAAAATTTAAGCCATGCTGTGATGAAAAACATCAAGCAAAATTTATTTTTTGCCTTTTTCTATAACGTATTAGGTGTACCAATCGCAGCTGGAGTTTTATATCCAGTTTTTGGAATTTTATTATCTCCTATGATCGCCGCTTTAGCAATGTCATTTAGCTCTGTATCTGTAATTGTAAATGCATTGAGATTACGAAATTTAAAACTTTAAATAATAACAAAAACAACAAAATGAAATTAATTAATAATGTAGATAAATTAGGCACTCTGGGGCTTTTTTTCACAGCACTGTTTTCGCCTTGCTGTTTTCCTCTTTTTGCATTTGCAGCATCAGCTCTTGGACTTGGAAGCTTTGAATTATTTGGAGGATGGACGATGTGGATTTTTCAAGCGATGGTTTTAATTTCCATTGTTGGCTTAATCATTTCCTATCGTAAACATCGTTGCCTGTATCCTTTATTAATAGCAATCCCGAGTGGAATAACAATATTATTTGCCTATTATTTTAGCAAATCAGAAAATGCAGTTTATTTAATTTATGCTGGTATGCTTGGGCTTTTTATAGCTACGATAGTAAATTATTATCGAAACAAATTACACGGAAATTGTGATACTTGCACTATCTACAATGGAAAATCAGTAGAATTAAAATCTACATTAACATGTCCAAATTGTGGGTATAGTAAAGACGAAATAATGCCAACCGATGCTTGTCAGTTTTTTTATGAGTGTGAAAAATGCAAAACAGTTTTAAGACCTAAACAAGGCGATTGTTGCGTTTATTGTAGTTACGGAACTGTAAAGTGTCCACCAATACAAGCCGGAGATAATTGCTGTTAGAAATCACAAAATCAATATAACATAAAGTATAAAAATACAGTAACCAATAATTCAAAACAATGAAAAAAATATTCCTATTTCCCCTAATTATTTTACAATCAGTATTTATTTCTGCACAAAACAAAGTCCAGATAAGAATTACTTCTGCCAGTCCGGCAGCTTCATTTGAGCAAGAAGTAGGTAGTGCAAAAATCAAAATAACGTACAGCAGACCGTTGGTCAGAGGGCGTAAAATATTTGGTGAGTTAGTACCTTTTGATAAGCTTTGGCGAACTGGCGCAAGTGATTGTACCGTCATAACCACTTCCGAAGATATTTCTTTTGGTAACAATGTATTAAAAGCAGGAAGCTATTCAATATTCTCAATTCCTTCAATAAATGACTGGACTATAATTGTTAACTCAGATACTACCTTGCATGGAGAAACGGGCTATGATGAAAAAAAAGATATAATGCGTTTCAAAGTCCCTTTAGAAAAAAGCCACAATTTTTATGAAACTTTTACTATTGACTTAAATGACATCAATAGCAAAAGCGAAGCATTTCTAAAAATACTTTGGGAAAACACAATGGTTAAAATACCGGTAAAGAGCATAGAAGATGATACTATATTAGCATTGATAGAGCAACATATCATTAAAGGGAAAACGCAAGACGACACCCTATTATTTCAGGCAGCTAATTATTATTTTAGTACAAATAGAGATTATAAACAAGCAATAATATGGCTCTTAGAAGCGGAAAAATTAAATCCTAAAAATTTCTATTACCCAAATTTGAGGCAAAAAATAGCATCCGAATTAAAAGATTATTCTAATGCAATTGCAGCAGCAAAAATAGCAATTACATTGGCCGATAAGGAAAAAATGAAAAGTACAATCGAGATACTAAATAAAAGAATAGCCGATTGGGAAATAATATCAAAAAATTAAAGTCATGAAAATCAAATTGTCAATTATAGTTTTTCTTTTTTTTATAAATCATTTTGTTACAGCACAAAATAATGCACCTCAAACATTTTATACATGTGTGATGCATCCCGAAATTCATTCACCCAAACCCGGAAAATGCCCAAAATGTGGGATGGCATTAGTGAAAGAAAAAGCTAAACCAATTAAAAAAGCAGTTGTAAAAAAACCAGTCGCTACAAAAAAAGTAATTTCTGAAACAAAAAAAGAAGCTTCAAAACCAATAAAAGAAACTCCAAAAATTGTTGAAGTTCCAAAAGATATTCCTATTTCTGAAAGCAAACCTATAGTTAAGACAATAGCTAAAACAGTGAGATACGATTTATACGTTCGTGATACTATTGTAAATATAGGAAACAAACCTACAAGAGCAATAGCAGTAAACGGTCAAATTCCGATGCCTACGCTAACGTTTACCGAAGGCGATACTGCCGAAATTTATGTGCACAACGAACTAAAAGAAAGCACTTCATTGCATTGGCACGGCTTATTTTTACCTAATAAGGAAGATGGTGTACCTTATCTAACTCAGATGCCAATTGAACCAGGTACAACACATAAATATACCTTTCCAATTATACAACATGGAACCCATTGGTACCACAGTCATTCTGGTTTGCAAGAACAAATCGGAATGTACGGTTCAATGATTTTAAACAAAAAACCAGAAGACGAAACCTTTAGAAAAGGTATTGACGATTTGCCAACCATTCCGGTAATTTTAAGCGAATGGACCGATTTAAATCCAAATAACGTACACAGAATGCTTCACAATGCAACCGATTGGTTCGCCATACAAAAAGGAACTACCCAAAGTTATGCAGAAGCAATTAAGCAAGGTCATTTCAAAACAAAAATAGCAAACGAATGGAAACGAATGAATGCCATGGATGTAAGCGATGTGTATTATGATAAGTTTTTAATCAATGGTAAAAGTAATAGTCAATTATCCCAATTCAAAGGTGGCGATAAAGTACGATTACGCATTTCAAATGGTGGTGCATCAACTTATTTTTGGATGACGTATGCAGGCGGAAAAATAACTGTCGTCGCTAATGATGGTAACGATGTTGAGCCTGTTGAAGTCGATCGATTACTAATTGCAGTTTCAGAAACCTACGATGTAATTGTTACCATTCCAGCAGACAAAACTTCGTATGAATTCCTTGTAACCCCAGAAGACAGAACCAAATCAGCATCACTATATATTGGCGATGGTATCAAACAATTAATCGCACCATTACCCAAACTAAAATATTTTGACGGAATGAAAATGATGAATGGTATGATGAAAATGAACGGAGATTTAGACGATATGGGAATGCAGATGTCGTACAATCAAATGGACATGAACGTAGTAATGTACCCAGAAATCACTGGAAAAGCAGCGTCAAAAAAAGATGATAAAATGGGAAACATGAAGATGAATGAAAGCGACTATAACAGTAACGAACTTTCAGATATTACCACTTTAAATTATGCCATGTTAAAGTCGCCTACAAATACAGCACTGCCAAAAGATGCACCAATAAAAGAATTGCGTTTTGAATTATCAGGAAACATGAACCGCTATGTATGGAGTTTAGACAATAAAGTAGTTTCTGAAACCGATAAAATTTTGATTAAAAAAGGCGAGAATGTTAGGATTACATTATACAACGGTTCTATGATGCGCCATCCAATGCACCTGCACGGTCACGATTTTAGAATTTTAAACGGTCAAGGCGACTATGCACCACTTAAAAATATAATAGACATCATGCCAATGGAAACTGATGTAATCGAATTCAATGCGAATGTAGAAGGCGATTGGTTCTTTCATTGTCATATTTTGTACCACATGATGGCTGGCATGGGACGAGTTTTTACGTATGAAAATCAAGCACCAAACCCATTAATTCCAAATCCAAAATTAGCACAACGAAAACTATTTGGCGAAGACCGTAAATTTCACCTTATGGCAGAGAATGACTTTGCAACTAACGGAAACGATGGGATGGCAATGTTTAGTAATACACGATGGAGCATAGGAACAGAATGGCGATTAGGCTACAACGATCATCACGGTTATGAAACAGAAACACACATTGGTCGATACATTGGAAAAATGCAATGGTTGATGCCGTTTATAGGTTTCGATTGGCGTTACAGAGAAATGGAAGACGGCGAAATGGAAAGAAACCTATTCAACCAATCCAATACCAAAGACAATCGTTCCGTATTTAGTGCAGGAGTAGAATACACTTTGCCAATGCTGATAAAGGCACAAGCAGAGGTCTTTACAGATGGTAATTTTAGATTTCAATTAGAACGAATGGACATTCCTGTTTCCAAAAGAGTTCGTATGGATTTAATGTGGAATACTGATAAAGAATACATGGCAGGACTTCGATATATTATTAAAAGAAATTTTAGTGCAAGGACTCATTATGACAGTGATATGGGATTTGGTATTGGAGTAAATTTGAATTATTAAAAAACCATCGCAATCGTAAAATAACACAAACTTTTAATACTCTTAATTTATTTATAAATAAAAAATCCTATTTTTACACTCGTGAAACTCTTAAACTACATATTATCAATCTATCTAGTGGTACTATCATGTTTGCCTTGTGCAGATATGGAAGTAAGTAGTGCAGCACACAAAGCTGTTGAGATTTCAGATAATCATGATGAAAAATCTCATAATCACGATAAAGAAAATGATTTATGTTCGCCTTTTTGCAACTGCAACTGTTGTGGCTCACAAATAGTGAGTTATTTTAAAATTACAACTTTTAGTTTTACACCGATTACAAAGAGTATAAAAACGCAATTACCGTCCTATACCTCTATAGTTACTTCCAATTTCTTCGGAAGTATATGGCAACCGCCTCAAATAGTATAATGATGCCCGAGTAGTTTCGGGTTAGAAACTTGTGAGCCTATCACAAATAATAGCAAAACTAGTTTTGCTAATTTCTAATTCATTATACAATTTCAATGTTAGACAAAATCATACAGTTCAGTATCAAGAACAAGTTTATAATACTATTATTTACTTTAGTTCTAATAGCGTTTGGTAGCTATTCTATAAAACAGTTACCACTCGATGCGTTACCCGATGTAACCAACAACCAAGTACAAATAATTACTACTGCTCCAACTTTAGCCAGTCAGGAAGTCGAGCAATTAATCACTTATCCTTTAGAACAATCTTTTAAAACAATCCCAAAAGTTATCGAGTTACGAAGTATTTCTCGTTTCGGACTTTCTGTAGTAACCGTTGTTTTCAAAGACGATGTAGATATTTACTGGGCTAGAGAACAAATATTTCAACGCCTTAGTCAAGCCAAAGAAAATATTCCTGCTTATGCTGGTTCTCCAGAGTTAGCACCAATATCAACAGGATTAGGCGAGATTTATCAGTATGATGTCTATGCCAAAAAAGGATATGAAGACAAATACGATGCTGTAAAATTACGAACCATTCAAGATTGGATTATTATTCCACAATTACAAGGTATCGAAGGCGTTGCCGAAGTCAGTACTTGGGGTGGAAAACTAAAACAATATGAAATCGCAGTTAATCCAAATACATTAAATAGTTTGGGAGTAACCATTACAGAAATTTTTGAAGCGTTAGAGAAAAACAATCAAAATACAGGTGGAGCTTATATCGAAAAAGACCAATACGCTTACTTTATTCGCGGTGTTGGTATGGCAACAGGCATTAAAGATTTAGAAAATGTAGTAGTCAAAAACAGAAATGGTGCACCAGTTTTAGTTCGCGATGTAGCTACTGTTCGTGAGGGAATTGCATTAAGATATGGTGCTTCGACCAAAGACGGTAAAGGCGAAATTGTTTGCGGTTTGGCTTTAATGTTAAAAGGCGAAAACTCTAGTGCCGTTGTAGAAAGAGTGAAAGAAAAAATGGCGCAAATCAATAAAACCTTACCCGAAGGAGTGGTTGCCGAAGCATTCATTGACAGAGGTAAATTAGTGGATAACGCAATAGGAACAGTTACTAAAAACCTTTTGGAAGGTGCATTAATAGTAATATTTGTATTGATACTATTTCTAGGTAATCTTCGAGCCGGATTAATTGTTGCATCAGTAATTCCGCTTTCAATGCTTTTTGCAGTAATCTTAATGAACCATTTTGGCGTAAGCGGAAACTTAATGAGTTTAGGAGCAATCGACTTCGGAATTATAGTCGATGGAGCGGTAATTATTGTAGAAGCAACAATGCATCATTTACAAAAACTCAAACGACAAAAGAATTTAACCCAAACAGAAATGGATACTGAAGTATATAAATCGGCTTCAAAAATTCGTAATAGTGCAGCATTCGGAGAAATAATTATTTTGATTGTTTATTTGCCAATCCTTGCATTAGTAGGAACAGAAGGCAAAATGTTCAAACCAATGGCAATGACCGTAGGTTTTGCGGTTATTGGGGCATTCATTTTGTCGTTGACTTATGTGCCAATGATGAGTGCCATGTTCTTATCAAAAAATACAGAACACAAAACTAATTTTAGTGATAAAATGATGGCGTGGTTTGAAAAAATCTACACACCATTTTTAGACCGAGCGTTACGATTTAAAAAAGCAGTTCTAGCCATTTCATTAGCGATGTTTGTCTTTGCTATTATCGTTTTTCAAAATATGGGTGGCGAATTCATTCCAACTATCGAAGAAGGAGATTTAGCCATTAATGCTACTATTATGACTGGAAGTTCGCTATCCCAAATGGTAGAAACCACAACCAAATACGAAAAAATCCTAAAAGCAAAATTCCCTGAAATCAAAACTATTGTTACAAAAATTGGAAGTGGCGAAATCCCAACCGACCCAATGCCAATAGAAAGTGGCGATTTGATTATTGTTTTAAAAGATAAAGACGAATGGACATCTGCTGACAATTGGGAAGATTTAGCCAACTTAATGAAAGAAGAAATGGAAGCTATTCCTGGTGCAAACATCGAAATTTCGCAACCCATTCAAATGCGATTCAACGAATTAATGACAGGAAGTCGAAGCGATATTGCCATTAAAATTTTTGGCGATGATTTAGAAGTTTTAGATACAAAAGCCAAAGAATTAATTTCTAATGTAAATAGTATTGAAGGTATTGGCGATTTAAAAGCCGATAAAGTAACCGGACTTCCACAAATCACAGTCAAATACGATTACAATAAAATTGCTTTGTATGGTTTAAATATTGCAGACATCAATCAAATTATCCGTTCTTCTTTTGCAGGTGAAAGTGCAGGTAAAATTTACGAAGAAAGCAAACGTTTTGATGTAGTCGTTCGTTTAAACAAAGACAATCGTAGCGACATTACAGATGTTAGTAATCTGTTTATTCCATTACCAAATGGGCAACAAGTACCTCTTTCGCAAGTAGCTTCAATCAATTACGAACAAGGTCCGGTTCAAGTTTCTCGTGAAAATGGTAAACGTAGAATTACAATAGGTTTAAATGTTCGTGGTCGTGATGTAAAAAGTGTTGTCGAAGAAATTCAACAAAAATTAGAAACAAGCTTTAAACTTCCGGCAGGGTATTATGTTACGTATGGTGGTCAGTTTGAAAATTTGGTTGAAGCCAACAAACGACTATCTGTAGCATTACCAATCGCTTTAGGATTAATTATGGTGTTGTTATTTTTTACTTTCAATAGTATGAAACAAGCGGCTTTAATCTTTACAGCCATTCCATTATCGGCAATCGGTGGTGTTTTTGCACTTTGGTTACGAGGAATGCCTTTTAGCATTTCGGCAGGTATTGGATTTATTGCTTTGTTTGGAATAGCTGTATTAAACGGAATTGTATTAATATCCTATTTCAATCAACTCAAATCCGAAGGAATAACTGACCCATTACAACGGGTTTTAATCGGTACAAAAACCAGACTTAGACCAGTATTAATGACTGCTGCGGTTGCTTCATTAGGATTTTTGCCAATGGCATTATCAACTAGTGGTGGTGCCGAAGTACAAAAACCATTAGCAACGGTAGTTATTGGCGGATTAGTTTCGGCAACATTACTAACCTTAATCGTTTTACCAATACTTTATTTATTATTTGAAAAGGGAATTAAAAGAAGAAAAAAAATGTCAAATCCAATTGTAACAATACTCGTTTTATTAATTAGTAGCTTTTCGTTTGCTCAAAACAGCCAAACAATTACTTTAGAAAAAGCCATTGAAAAAGCGAAAGCAAACAACATCGATCTAAAAATTGCGGATAAGGAAATCGAAAAGCAAACCGTTCTCAAGAAAACGGCGTTTCAAGTAGATGCTTTACAAGTGCAGTACCAAGGCGGACAGTTTAATAGTGTTGATTATGACCACAATGTTTCTATTCAACAATATTTTCCTATTGGTAAAATCACAAAAGCCAACCGTCAGTTGCAAGAAGAACTGGCAAAATTAGCTGAAAAACGAAAAGCATTAACGGAGTATGAAATTGAAAAAGCCGTATCATTAGCATACTATCAATATTTATATGGAATTTCTATTCAAAAGTTAAATAATGAGTTGTTCGAGATTTATGCTAAATTCCTTAAAAATGCAGAGCTTCGTTTTCAAACCGGAGAAAGTGGCAACATTGAAGTAATCAGTGCTAAAGCCAAATCAAAAGAAATAGAAACCCAAAAAGCACAGTTAGAATATGATTTGGTAATCTATCAAAAGCAATTGCAATACTTCATTCGAACAGATGAAAACATAGTTCCTGATGCCAATACACCATTGCAATATGCTAATCCAACAACGAGTAAAGATGACAAAATACAAGGATTAGTAAGCGATTATTATACACAGCAAATTTCAGTATATCAAAAGGAAGCCAATACGTTCAAAGCAATGCGAACTCCTAAATTAGGTTTGGGTTATTTTGGTCAAACCATCGATACCAAATCCTATTTTCAGGGTTTTACTGCCGGATTGCAAATTCCTTTATTTGGTGGTGCAAATACAGCAAAAGCCAAAGCATCAGAAATTAGTATTTCGCAATCGCAATTAGAATTAGATAAAAGCAAATTGACTTTGAAATTACAGAAAGAAGAACTACAAAATGAGTTTGAAAAACAGAAAAAAGCACTTTTATATTACCAAAACGAAGGATTGCAATATGCCGAACAAATTATTACAACGGCTCAAAAAAGCTATGCCAATGGTGATATGAGTTACTGGTCATACATTAGTTTTTTAAACCAAGCCATTGACATCAAAAAGCAAAATGCCGAAGCCGTTAATACTTACAATCAAAGTGCTATTCAATTGCAATTTCCATCTTTCAACAACAATTAATATTCCATTATATGAAAAATATATTTTTAAAACCAAATTGTAATCGAAGTTCATTCTTCAACCTCTTTATTCTATTTTCTATTCTCTTTACTCTAAATTCCTGTGGAGAAAAGAAAACCGAAGAAGCGCACGAAGAAGAAAAATCAGAAACCGAAGTTGCCTTGACAGAAGCGCAATTTAAAACTATTGGTATCGAAACAGGCGGTATCGAAATGAAAAACCTAAATACGGTAATCAAAGCCAATGGTTATACAGCAGTTCCACCACAAAACATGGCTAATATTTCCACCTTAATTGGTGGAGTTGTTAAAGATATTTATGTGTTAGAAGGAACTTACGTTGCAAAAGGTAAAACATTGGCAACCATCCAAAACCTCGAAGTTACCGAAATGCAGGAAGATTACAATTCCGCTATTGCCAACATTGAATACTTGCAATTGGAATATAATCGTCAAAAAACATTGAGCGATGAAAATGTAAATCCTCGCAAAACATTTCAAGAAGTAAAATCAAAATTAGCAGTAGAAAAAGCTAAAGCACAAGCCGCAAAAAACAAGCTGCAAGCGTTAAATGTTAGTTTAAGCGGAAACACTTCGTTAATTCCAATTGTTTCGCCAATAAGCGGTTATGTAGGTAAAATTAGTATAACAAAAGGAGCATTTGCAGAAACAGGCGTAACACTTTTTGAAGTAGTTGATAACAGCCAAATGCACTTGGATTTAAATGTGTTTGAAAAAGATTTGGGAAAAATTTCCGTAGGTCAAGAAGTCGATTTTGTATTAACCAATCAGTCTAATAAATCCATTAAAGGAAAAATATTTGGCATCAATAAATCATTTTCCAACGAAAGCAAAACAGTTGCGGTTCATGCCAAAATCAATCCAAGCGATGCCAAAGATTTAATTTCCGGAATGTATGTAGCTGCCAATATCAATATCACCAATCAAACAGTTCAGGCACTTCCAAAAGATGCAATTGTTAGAAATGGCGATAAATATTACATTTACATTCAAGAAGAACACCAAAAACAAGCTCCAAAAGTAAAAGAAGAAGAGCATCAACATAAAGAAGGAGAAGAACATTCAGAACACGCTGAAGGCAAAGAAGAAGGACACAATGAAGTGCACTTCAAAGCAATCGAAGTGGTTCCTGGAACTACTGATTTAGGTTACACCGAAATAAAATTAGTCGAAGAAATTCCTACCGATGCGAAAATTGTTATCAAAGGTGCTTTTTACTTACTAGCAACTTCAAAAGGTGGCGGAGAACACGAACATTAAAAATAAATTATTAATCATTAAATAAATTCAAATGAAAAATTCAATTTTAAAATCAATCTTTTTTTTAACACTATTATTTTTTACAAGCAATACTGCTTCTGCTCAAAAAGCCAATCAAAAAGCTATAATCAAAACTTTTTTACATTGTGATCATTGTAAAGAATGTGAAACTTGTGGTTTAAAATTCAAAACTGAGATGCTCAAAATTAAAGGTTTAAAAATGTATGAGCTTGACGATAAAGCAATGACATTTACAGTGTATTATAATGCAAAGAAAACAACCTTACAGACAATTAAAGAAGGTATTTCTAAATTAGGATACGATGCAGATGAAGTAAAAGCCGATCCAAAAGCGTATGAAAATTTAGATGGATGTTGTAAAGCGTAATCCAAATGGAAAACAAAAAATCACATTGGGAAAATGTTTTTGCAACCAAAAATCCTAATGAAGTAAGTTGGACACAAAAATATCCAAAAACTTCAATGGAGTATTTAGAAAATGTAAACCTATCAAAAACTGCCAATATCATTGATATTGGCGGTGGCGATAGCAATTTTGTGGATGCCTTATTAGAAAAAGGATATCAAAATATTTGGGTATTGGACATCTCTGAATTTGCTTTAGAAAGAGCCAAAAAACGTTTAGGAGATAAAGCCGATTTAATACATTGGATTGTTTCTGATATCACAGAATTTAATCCCGAAGTCAAGTTTGATTTTTGGCACGACAGGGCTGTTTTTCATTTTCTAACAGAAGAAGAAAGTATAAGGAAATATGTTACAATCGTTAGTAATGCTATAGCTCAAAATGGAAATTTTCTATTAGGTACTTTTTCAGAAAACGGTCCTTTAAAATGTAGTGGATTGGAAATAAAACAATATTCAGAAAATTCGATGAAACAAACTTTTATAGAAAATTTTGAAGCAATAAAATGTTTTACAGAAAACCATACTACACCATTTGATACCATCCAGAACTTTCAATTTTGTGGATTTAAAAAAAATAGAAATGGAACATAAACACAAGTATGATGCAAAAGGCAATCAGCTTTGTTGCACTCTCGAAGAAAAAATAAATAAAAAAACCGAAAATCATTCTGATGATGACGGACACGATCACGAGCATTCCAGCGAAGAAAAATCTACGTTTCAAATGTTTTTACCAGCAATCATAAGTTTTATTTTATTATTGGTTGCCATTGGTTTTGATAATTATTTTAAACAATCGTGGTTTGCAGGTTATGTTAGAATAGGATGGTATATTGTCGGATACATTCCAGTAGGTTTTCCTGTACTCAAAGAAGCTTTTGAAAGTATTCGCAAAGGCGATATATTTTCAGAATTTCTTTTAATGAGTATTGCAACTATTGGAGCGTTTGCTATAGGCGAATTTCCTGAAGGTGTTGCCGTAATGTTATTTTATGCCATTGGCGAAATATTCCAAACATTGGCGGTTCAAAGAGCAAAAGCTAACATCAAATCCTTACTCGACCAAAGACCAGACGAAGTAACTATTCTCGAAAACAATGTTGCCAAAACAATCAAAGCATCAACTGCTAAAATTGGAGATATTATTCAACTAAAAGCAGGAGAAAAGTTAGGATTAGATGGAGAATTACTTTCAGATACTGCTTCTTTTAATACAGCAGCATTAACAGGAGAAAGTAAGCCAGACACCAAAGCAAAAGGAGAAACTGTTTTAGCAGGAATGATAAACTTAAATTCGGTTTGTCAAGTAAAAGTAACGGTTGCTTATACAGATAGTAAACTGTCAAAAATTCTCGAAATGGTGCAAGATGCTACAGCCAAAAAAGCACCAACAGAATTATTTATCAGAAAGTTTGCCAAAATATATACACCAATTGTAGTTGTTTTAGCCATTGCAATATGTGTTGTACCGATGTTATTTGTAGAAAATTACCAGTTTAGAGATTGGTTGTATCGAGCTTTAGTTTTCTTGGTTATTTCGTGTCCTTGTGCATTAGTTATAAGTATTCCTTTAGGTTATTTTGGCGGAATTGGAGCAGCTTCTAAAAACGGAATCCTTTTCAAAGGAAGTAATTTTCTTGATGTAATGTCCACTATTCAAAACGTGGTAATGGACAAAACAGGTACAATGACCGAAGGCGTCTTCAAAGTGCAGGAAGTTGTTTTTAATACTGATTTTAACAAAGAGAATTTGTTACAATTGGTAAATGCTTTAGAAAGTCAAAGCACACATCCAGTGGCAACTGCTATTCATCAGTTTGTTGGAAAAATTGACAGTACAATTGAACTAAAAAATGTAGAAGAAATTTCAGGACATGGTTTAAAAGCTGAAGTTGACGGAAAAGAATTGTTAGTTGGTAATTTCAAACTAATGGATAAATTCTCGATTGCTTATGATATTGATCCAAAAAGTATTGTTTACACGTTAATTGCAGTTGCTTATGATAAAAAATTCGTTGGTTATCTTACAATAGCTGATAGCATAAAAGAAGACGCACAAATCACAATCCACAAACTAAAAGCATTAGGTATAAAAACCACAATGTTAAGTGGAGATAAAGACAATGTAGTTCAATTTGTAGCACAAAAACTCGGAATTACTAATGCTTATGGTGATTTATTACCCGAAGACAAAGTAAATAAAGTAAAAGAAATAATTGCAAAAAATGAAACAGTTGCTTTTGTTGGTGATGGTGTTAACGATGCACCTGTAGTTGCTTTAAGTAACGTTGGAATAGCAATGGGTGGTTTAGGAAGCGATGCCACCATAGAAACTGCCGATGTAGTAATTCAAGACGATATGCCTTCAAAAATCCCTATGGCGATAAACATTGGTAAACAAACAAAGAAAATTGTTTGGCAAAATATCATTCTAGCATTTACTGTAAAAGCAATTGTCCTAATTTTAGGTGCAGGTGGTTTGGCCACAATGTGGGAAGCTGTTTTTGCCGATGTTGGTGTAGCTTTATTAGCTATACTTAATGCGGTTAGAATACAGCGAATGAAGTTTTAAAGTTCGTTATATTCAGAAAAGATGTTTGCTTTAATAGGCAAACATTTTTTTTATTAATTAATTATCTCATTCATCTGCACAAAAATTGCTCCTAGTCCAAGTATTGCTAGCATCAATTATTTGTTTGCTTCATTTCACTAATTTCATTTCTAAATAACCGAACTTACTATTTCGTTTAGTGATAAATTGACGTTTTAGGTTTTCAGTTGCCGCTCCTTTGCCAACGCTCAAAAAAAATTACTGGCACAGTTTTTAGGAAAAACACTTACACTTCGTGACTTGCGCCAGACCTGACCACGGCAACGGCGAACTCCTTTAAAAAACCAATAAAAAAGCCGTGAGCAAATTTTTTCCCCAAAGCTGTGTTACATAATTGAGTATTATAATTCATCACAAAGCTTAAATTAATTTTCTATTTAGGGACAAATTCGAATTATTTCCATAATTCAACATTCATTCAAAATTGATTAGTTTCTTTGCAATATGAAAATTTTAATAATAGAAGACGAAATCGAAATTGCCACAAGTATCAAAAGCTACTTGAGTAGTAATGATTTTGTATGTGAATCGGCAAGCACACTAAAAATAGCAATAGAAAAGATCGATTTATATTCCTATGATTGTATTCTTTTAGATTTGATGTTGACGGATGGTAATGGATTTAAAGTTTTAGAAGCATTAAAAAAGCAAAACAAAACAGATGGAGTCATTATAATTTCTGCTAAAGACACTCTAGAAACTAAGATTGAAGGGCTAACACTTGGTGCAGATGATTACCTAACAAAACCATTTCATTTATCAGAATTATTAGTTCGCATTCAAGCATTAGTCAGACGAAAACAATTCAATGGGAACAATATACTTTCCTTTAATGAAATAGAAATAGATACGATAAGCAAGTCGGTCAAAATCAAAGGAAATAAAATTGAGTTTACCAAAAAAGAAATGGATTTATTATTATTTTTGATTGGTAATAAAAATAAGGTTTTATCCAAAAGTGTAATTGCAGAGCATTTATCGGGTGATATGGCAGATATGTTAGACAACCATGATTTTGTATATGCACATATAAAAAACATGAAGAAAAAGCTCAAAGAAATGGGTGCGGCCGATTACCTAAAATCAGTATACGGAACAGGATATAAATGGGAAGATGAATAAAAAACTACTTCAAAAAACACTTAATTATTATTTCATCTATGCTATAATAATACTGATCACAGTTGGTCCGGCATTCTATATTGTTTCCAATATATTATATGAAGATGATGCCAATGAGGATTTGTATGCCATAAAAAAGCAGTTTGATAACTTCACTAAAGAAGACTTAACAATAAAGGATATAACACTCTGGAACAAGTTCAATCGAAATGTTACTATCGAAAAATTCAATGGCAATCAAAAGGATAGCATATTCGACCACAGCTATTATGATGCACTTAATAAAGACAATGAACCATTTAGAGTTCTCAATTCACCAATAAAAATTGAAAACAAATGGTTTACTTTTTCCGCTAAAATAAATATGGTCGAAAAAGAAAATCTTCTTGGAAGTACTGTATTTCTTTTCATTTCACTGTTAATACTTTTAATCATAGGCTTTTTCATTATCACAAAAATAATTTCAAAAAAATTATGGCAACCATTTTATGCAGCTTTAGACAAAATGGAACAATTTGAAATTGACAAATCCACTTCTGGTAAATTAATTGAAAGCACAACCGAAGAGTTCAACCGATTAAATAATGCCATCGATAGCTTAATCCATAAAAACAGCAGTATCTATCAAAGTCAAAGAGAGTTCATAGAAAATGCAGCACACGAATTACAAACACCAATTGCTATTTTTAAAGGAAAATTAGAAAATATACTACAACGAAAAGACTTAAACTCTGAGCAGTTCAAATTAATTGATGACCTAAACAATACTACTACAAGACTGGTAAAGCTTAATAAAAATTTGTTAGTACTATCAAAAATTGATAGCAATTCATACTATGAGATTGAAAAAATAAATCTCCACGAAATCATCAATAATCAACTAACCTTTTTTAGTGAACAAGCACTTTCAAAAAAAATAAGTATTACTCCCGAACTAGGGGAAAATGTTGTAGTCAGTTCAAATCATTTCCTTGCAGAAATGCTAATCAGTAACTTATTTTTAAACACTATAAATCACAATGTTCTCAATGGTCAGATTAATATAAAACTGACTAATGATAGGTTACTATTCTCAAATACAGGTGCACTTTTACCTTTACAGACTGAAAAAATGTTTGAGCGTTTTTCTAAGTCCAATCCATCCTCGCAAGGTAATGGTTTAGGTTTATCAATCATTAAAAAAATTGTTGACACGAACCACTGGACTATTAATTACAATTTCATAAACAAAATGCACACTTTTGAAATAGTTTTCTAAAATTCAAAATTTCTTCAAATTCCATGCAGACCTTTGTTCAAAAAAATTAAAAGGAAAAAATAACATGCGAATTAAAAACTTTCTATTAGTAACAATGCTACTGTTATCGGTGGCAAATTTAAGGGCACAAAACAAGCCAGTAACTGTATCGGGTAGTATTAAAGACAAAACAACAAAACTGCCATTGCCTTTTGTAAATGTGGCATTAAAAACTGAAAAAGACGCTGCATTAATCACAGGAACAATAACAAATGAGGAGGGTCGCTTTTCATTGGCCAATATAAAATCGGGAAATTACATTTTAGAATTCTCCTTTATTGGTTATAAAACCAAGATACAATCAATTTATGTTGGTTCACTTTCCGAGTTTTTAGATCAAGGAACTATTGAATTGGAAGAAGATGCTACTACCTTACAAGAAGTGGTGGTAGTATCTAAAACAAATACCGTCAGCGATAAAATGGATAAAAAAACGTTTTCTATGGCTGACAATATTAGTCAAAGTGGTGGCTCTGTTTTACAATCAATGCAAAATTTACCTGGTGTTACTGTCCAAGACGGAAAAGTACAAATTAGAGGCAATGATAAAGTGACCGTATTGATTGACGGTAAGCAAACTGCTTTAACAGGCTTCGGAAATCAATCGGGTTTAGATAATATTCCTGCCTCAGCAATAGATAAAATCGAAATCATTAACAATCCATCAGCAAAATACGATGCCAATGGTAATGCAGGAATTATCAATATTATCTATAAGAAAAACAAAAAAGAAGGCTTCAATGGTAAAGTGGGTTTTACTTCGGGTTTAGGTGCTTTGTGGGAAAGAAAAGAAAATTTGCCTACAATAAGACCACAATATTCACTAACACCAAAAGTAAATCCTACCGTATCGCTCAATTACCGTAAAAACAAAATTAATGCGTTCTTTCAAGGCGATTATCTATATACAGAAACGTTAAATAAAAATGAATTTGTAACACGAACATACAATGATGGAACAATAATTAACCAACAATTAAAAAGAAACCGAGACACCCATTTTACAACAATTAAATCGGGAATTGATTGGAATATTGATGATTACAATATGCTAACCGTTTCGGGTTTATTTGGTTCAGAAAAAATTATTGATAACGGCGACCAACCTTTTTTTAATGCAGACTATTCCGAACGATTGCGACTTTGGCAATTTTTAGAGGATGAATTAAAAACAACCGTGATGGGAACTGCTGCCTATCAACATAAATTCAAGCAAGCCGGACATTTATTGAATATAGGTTTCAATTATACGTTTCACAGAGAAGATGAAAAATATTTCTTCGATAACATTTTGCCAAGCTCTTCGAGTAAAGATGCCTTCAAATTATTATCAGATGAAAGTGTAGTAGATGTAAATATCGATTACATAAAGCCATTAAAATATGGACGTATCGAAACAGGGTTCAAATTTCGTAACCGAATTATTCCAACCAACATGCAATTCTTTCCAGGAACTAATTCGCCTTTAGACGTAAGCGCAGGCGGTGAAGCAACCTATGAAGAAATCATTCCTGCCGTTTATGGAAACTACATTTATGAAACCAATAAAATCGAAGCCGAAATTGGTTTACGTTTAGAATACTTAGATTTAGAATACGAGGTAAATCCAAATCATCCAACCTATAGGACTGATGGATATTCGTATTTTGAACCATTTCCAAACTTCCGTTTTGCCTATAAAATCAATGATGATAACAAAATATCATTATTTTACAATCGCAGAATTGACAGACCAAACGAAGTTGATATTCGAATATTTCCAAAGTACGACGATGCAGAAATTATCAAAGTCGGTAATCCAGGTTTACGTCCACAATTCACAAATTTATTGGAATTAGGTTTCAAAAGAAATTTGAAAAAAGGCTATTTATATTCCGCTATCTATCATCGCTTTGCCAATGCAACTATAACAAGAATAGCTTCTACAGTTCCTAGTAGTAATCTGATTTATGCTATCTTTCAAAACGTAAATAAAAGCGCTAACACTGGTGTTGAAATGGTCATTTCACAAGATATTGCAAGTTGGTATTCTTCCAATCTAAATCTTAATGCCTATTACAATCAAATCGGTGCGTTTACAGTTCAAAATTTATATCCACAGCCAAATACTTTTTCGGCATCAAAACAAGATGTTTTCTCTGGAAATATAAAGTGGAACAACACATTGCACTTAGCTAAAAAAGTGGATGCACAAGTAACCGCTATTTATTTAGCACCAGATATTATTCCGCAAGGCAAAATTAAATCTAGATTTTCTATTGATTTAGGATTGAAAAAATCAGTTCAAAATGGTAAAGGAGAATTTTTTATAAATGCTACTGACCTATTAAATACTTTGGTAATTAAAAAAGAAATTCAAGGACAAGATTTTAGTTATACTAGTAACGATTATTACGAAACACAAGTAATTAGATTAGGTTACAATTATAAATTCTAAAAAACATTATTTACAAAGTAACCTACTAATTCAAAATTTCTACAAAATTGGTTTTCACCTTTGACTATAATTTAAAAAATAGTCCTAATGACAAAATCAATATTAATATCAAAATCAAAAAAACTTAATTAAAATTTTCATGTTTTGAGCATTTACACTTTAGTGTGAGTGCTCATTTGCTTTAACCAAACTTAACCAATACATTATGTTCAAAAAAATCAATATTTCTAAACGCTACAGCTTGCTTTTAGCATTCATATCATGGTTTCTAACATTCTCATTCATTTTACGAATAATCTTTATCATTTGGCAATATGATGAAGTTTCATTCAATCTATTTACAATCCTTGGTACATTGCTTACAGGACTATTTTATGACATTGGTACACTAAGTTTTATTGCCATTCCTTCAGTACTGTATTACTTTGTTTTTCCCAATAAATGGATTGGCTCTTTGCTTGATAAAACCTTGGTTTGGTTTTTCACATCGTTAACCATTTTTATATTAGTTTTTACATTTTTTGCAGAAATTACGTTTTGGGACGAATTCAAAACAAGGTTTAACTTCATCGCAGTAGATTATTTAATATACACACATGAGGTAGTATCCAATATCCAGGAATCATACCCTTTACCAGTACTAATTTTTGGAGTTTTAGTCATAACCGCAATGATACTTCTTGTTTTCTATAAACTTAAAATTATTAAAAACACCTTCCATTCCAAACCAACTGTAAAAGACAGAACAATTATGCTAGCAACTACAATCGTGATTGCATTGTTTTTTAGTTTTTTTATTACAAACAATCAAGCAGAATGGTCTAAAAACAGATACAATACTGAAATATCAAAATCGGGAATCTATTCATTTTTTGCAGCGTTCAGAAACAATCAAATGGCTTACAATGAGTTTTACACTTCTATAAATAACAAAGCAGCTTTTGATATTATCAGAGATAAATTAAACGATAAAAACAGTAAATACAAATCAGAAGGTTTCTCCATTCACAGGACAATAACAGATACAACTAGCCAAGAACCAACCAAGAAGAACGTAGTGTTTATTTTGGTTGAAAGTTTAAGTGGTAGCTTTATGAAAGAGTTTGGTAATAAAGAAAACATAACACCATTTTTAGACAGTTTAGCTCAAAAAAGCATCTTCTTTGATAACCTATATGCGACAGGAACTAGAACGGTTCGAGGCATGGAAGCAATGACACTTTGTATTCCACCAACACCCGGACAAAGTATTGTAAAACGTCCCGAAAATCAAAACCTGTACACCGTTTCCAATGTTTTCAAAAGCAAAGGATATAACTCTAATTTCTTTTATGGTGGCGATGGTTATTTCGATAATATGAACGCATTTTTTGGAGGAAACGGTTTTAACATTTATGATCGGGGTCGCGGTAGTGTCTTGAGTGATAAAATTAAAACAGTCAGAAATAATATTAATGATAACGAAGTAACCTTAGAAAATGCCTGGGGAATCTGTGATGAAGACATATACTCTAAAATGTTAAACGTGGCTGATGAACATTACGGCAAAAACAAACCATTTTTCAACTTTGTAATGACAACTTCCAACCACCGTCCTTATACATATCCTGACAATGCTATAGATATTCCATCAGGAACTGGTCGTGAAGGTGCAGTAAAATATACTGATTATGCCATCAAGAAAATGTTTGAAAAAGCCAAAAACAAACCTTGGTTCAAAAATACTGTTTTTATTATTATTGCTGACCATTGCGCTAGTAGTGCTGGAAAAGATGAAATAGATGTTGCCAATTATCACATCCCGGCATTTATAGTAAATTTTCCCGAACATAGTAACCAAAAAATAAGTAAACTATGTTCTCAAATAGACGTTTTTCCAACATTTTTCTCATTAATGAATTGGAGTTATCAAAGTGATTTCTTTGGAAAAGATGTATTACAATCAAACTTCGAAGAACGAGCTTTGTTAGGAACTTATAGAAAATTAGTCCTAATGAAAAAAAATCAAGTAATGATTTTATCAGACCAAAAAAAACAAGCTTTTTACAAATGGAATAAAGCCGATAATAGTTTGAAACCATTACCAATGAACAAGACATTTCTCGATGAAACAATATCATGGTATCAAACAGCCGATTATTTATTCACGAAAAAATTACTTAATTAATGATTTACATTCATTTTATTGTTAATCCAATATCAGGTTCTGGGAAACATAATATTGGCAAAACCGAATTAGAAAAGTATTTTCCAAAGGACATTTATAAGATTGAAGTTGAGTATTCAAACTATAAAACACACGCAATTACACTTACTCAAAATGCAATTGTTAATAATCCTTACTGTATCGTTGCATGTGGTGGTGATGGAACCATAAATGAAGTAGCATCATGTTTAATTAATACCAAAATAAAATTAGGAATTATTCCTGTTGGTTCAGGAAATGGTTTAGCTTCTAATCTAAGTATACCAAAAGCATTAGAGAAGGCAACAGAAATTATACGCAAGGGAAAAACACAATTCATTGATGTTGGTAAAGTAAATGACCATTATTTTTTCAGCAATGTGGGAGTTGGTATTGATGCACTGATTATAAAAAAATATGAAAGTTACAGTAAGAGAACTTTGATGTCTTATGTTCGGGCGTCAATAGCCTCAAGTATTCAATTTAAACCGATGCAAACGATACTTTCTTTTAATAATCAAATTATCAATACAAAGGCTTTCATGCTTTTCATTTCCAATTCAAATGAAATGGGTTATGGTATGAGTCTAACACCAAAAGCGAATTTAAATGATGGTAAGTTAGATCTAGTTGTAGTTTCTAAGCTAAATTTTATTGATAAACTAATTTTAGGCATGTGTGTTGTATCAAATAAAATAGAAAAATTCAAAAAAGCGCAACACACATTAATCGAAAATATCTACATAGAAATGCCTGAGAAAATTTTCGTAGATATACAAATTGATGGAGAATTTCATAATTTAAAGACCAATAAAATAGAAGTTAGTATAATAAAAAGCGGATTAGAAGTTTTGACAGAATAAAATTTAAAGTAAGTAACTCATGAAACAGTATCAAATTTTTGCTCTAATATCGATGTTCTTCGCTGGTTTGACATCGGTAGTTGCTAAAGCAGGTTTAAAGAATGTAGCTTCCGATACAGGCTTGGCAATTCGGACTTCATTCGTATTTATTTTTATTTGGTTTAACATCATAGTTTTTAATAATTATAAAGATTTCTCTAATCTTACCAAAAAAGATGTTTTGTTGTTAGGTGTTTCGGCTCTAACAACGGCAATTTCTTGGGTCTTTTATTATAGAGCAATAAAAATAGGCACAGTCTCCGAAGTGGCATTAATCGATAAAGGTAGTATAATTATCACACTAGTACTTTCTTTTATATTTCTAAATGAGCAATTTACTTGGCGCATAGCTTTGGGTGGACTGATGATTATTGGGGGAATACTAATCTTAACAATGAAATCATAATGGTATAAAACTACGCGTAACCCTTTAAATTATTTACCATGTTTAAAACCATTTTATTTTCATTTTTAAGTATAGCTACATTACATGCACAGAACCACATTGAAAGTGCGCAAGAGAAGAAAATTGATACAGATACTATTCCGAAAAACGACAGCACGCATAAATTCAAATTCAAACAATTAATCATTCCATCCGTTTTGATTGGATATGGTGTAATTGGTATTGAAAGTGATCAATTAAAACTCTTCAATACTCAAATAAAGGAAGAAGTAAATGAAGACATTGATGAAAAAATAACCATTGACGATTTCTCGCAATATGCACCAGCTTTATCAGTTTACGGCTTAAATGCTGTAGGCATAAAAGGGAAGCATAATTTTAAAGACAGAACCATAATACTCGGTACTTCTTATTTAATTATGTCAGCATCAGTTTTAAGTTTAAAATCAATTACAAAAGTCGAAAGACCCGATGGCTCTAGTTTCAATTCCTTTCCATCAGGGCATACAGCTACCGCTTTTGCAGGTGCAGAATTCCTTTGGCAAGAATATAAAGATGTTTCCATTTGGTATGGTATTTCGGGTTATATTATAGCTACTGGTACAGGAGCATTCAGAATTTACAACGACAAACATTGGCTAACCGATGTAGTCGCAGGTGCTGGAATTGGAATTTTAAGCACAAAAGTTGCCTATTGGATTAATCCATGGATTCAGGAAAAAATATTCAAATCCAAAGAAAAAAATAGTATGTCAGCTATTGCACCTTTTTATAATGGTAAGCAATTAGGTGTAGGCTTCATAAAAACGTTTTAATGTTTACTATTAATTTTAAAAGATACTTTTTGTTAAAGAGAAGTATCTTTTTTTAAATCATTATTTCATTCAGTTGCACAAAAATTGCTCCTAGTCCAAGTATTCCTAGCATCAATTATCTGTTTGCTTCATTTCAATAATTTCATTTCTAAATGACGGCACTTACTTTTTCGTTTAGTTTTAAATTGAAGTTTTAGGTTTTCAGTTGCCACTCCTTTGCCAACGCTCCAAAAAAAATTACTGGCACAGTTTTTAGAAAAAACACGTACGCTTCGCAACTTGCGCCAGACCTGCCCATGGCAACGGCGAACTCCTTTAAAAAACAAATAAAAACGCCGTGAGCAAATTTTTTTCCCCAAGCTGTGTTACATAATTGAGTATTATAATTCATCACAAAGCGAGTTTATTGTTTATTGGTTTTTGCAATGAAGTTATAATATCATTTATGTAAAACAGCCGCTCCACCCAACGCACTTGCCAGTGGCTCTAGGACAACATTTCTTGCAGCTCCCATCGCATCACCCAGCTACAAAAAACACCGTCCTTCGCCACTGTCTTTAACAACGTACTCCATTCTATCAGAAACTTTACGGTTATTATTGCTTTTAAGAACTTTTACGGTAACTGTTTTTAGCAACTTTGCGCATAAATCGGTAGTGTTTGCATTGCTTTTGTAAGTAGAAAAATGGCTTAATTGTGTAGTAGATTTGCCTATGGTAAAAGCCATTTTTCTACCTAAAAAAAGAAACGTTAGTTGCAAAGAATACAAATTTAAAAATATTTCTCTAAAGGTTCAAGAGTCATTAGATGGTTACTTTTCTAATTCATTTATCAGATTAATCATATCTAGTTTTATTAATTCCCAGTGTTTTCCTTTTAGACATATTGGGTCAAAATCCTCATCAGCTGTCTCGAAATTACTACAGTTTTCTATGAGCATTTTCCTATTGTGAGTATAAGGATAACGCTCTTCATGAAATCTAAACATTTCCTCTAAGCTATAATCTTCATTGAGTTGGTTTATATCCCAAAAGTCTTTTTTTCTTCCGGTTCTTAATACAACATCTAGTTTCATTGCAACAATTTCTTTTACACTAGCCACTCTAATACGATCAATAACATTCGCTTCTTCTATAAATGTATCTGTGTAATATATATCCAATTTGACAGCATTAGTATCATTTTCTCCTATGTAATACGATTTACCCATTCCAATAATATCATGGTTACTAGTTTGCACATATGGATATGTATTTCGTAAAAAACTATCTATTATTTCAAAATCTATAGTTCCATAATCAGCATCAGTAAAAAGGTCTATGTCGACAGATATTCTGTGTCCATAATATAGACTTAGCGCAGTGCCTCCAACAAGTCTAAATTGCGATAACTCTTCAGCAGCCATCAAGGTTTCTAAAACATTTTTAAGTAGAGGAGATACTGTGTTATAGTGTAGCATTTCCCTTTAATTTACTTATGATTTTCTCAATGGTTGCTGGTCCATAAAAACGAAGGATTTCCTGCTTTTCTATTTCATTACCCCTTTCCCAAACTCTTTGGATTACAGCTCTTCTTTGTTTTTGCCAATCTATATTTTCCATTTTGGTGTCCCAAAACAATACTGGCCTAAGTAATGAAATTTCAGGATGGTTATTTTGTTTTTTTTTCTCTATTTCAATATCAAAATAAGTCTGTAATATCATAAAAAAACCTTCTTCTAAACCCAGTTCTTTTTCGATTTTTAATGACAAAGCTGTATTCATCGCTCTCTTCCCTTTTGTAATAGCTGTTAACGTTTGTGGATGTTCGTGAAGTAGCAATGCAAAACTGTTTTTACGCCAATGACGTTTTTTTAGTTCGCGCTCCAAAACAAAGCCAGGATGAATTCCTTTTAATATTGATATTAAAGTTTCCATATAACAAAAATAAACAAATTTGTTTATTAATGCAAAAAAAACAATATTAATAAAAACTTAAATTTAGTATTACTAAACTTGTTGATATTGTGAAATTGTATCTATTAGATATTTAATTTAACACTATAAAAAATGCCTAGGTTCAAGAGTCATTAAAAATTTATCAAAAGATTCATAAAGAAGTTTCGTCCTTGCCGTGGAAAGTTATTCCAATCAGAATAAGTTGAGTAATAAGTGTCTATGATATTTTCAATTCCTGTTTTTACTACAAATTTACTTTTACTGATTTTGAATTTGTAACCAAAATTTGCATTAACTATGGCATAATCTGGTGTTTTGTCTTCCCCATAAATAGCTCCGAAATTGGTGTGTTTTGCATTTCCTAAAACTGCCATTTCTGATGAAAATCGATTTTTTGCAAAAGCCAATGAAGTTGAATAACTAAATGGACTAATAAAGGGTAGATTCACATTTTCGAAATCTTTTCCTCGACTGTACACCAATTGTGAATTCCATTGTAGTTGTTGTGACAATTTTACTTCGGATGTTAGGCTTACATTAAAAATTGTGGCATAATCAAGTGCTGTATACATTTTTACACCTGTTGCGCCTATCGTCATCGGAACTAAACTTGTATCGGGTTTCCCAACAATATAATTAGAAATATGAAAATAGGACGATGCAACTTTAACGCGGACTTTTTCTTTTTTCAAACCAACAAATGCGCTGCCTTCTTCTGCTGTTTCATTTTGTAAATTTGGATTTCCAATGTTGTCATAATTTTCAAAACTATTGAATAAATAAAATCCGTATGCTTCAGTTATTGAAGGCGCTCTTTCGCCATAAGCTGCACCAAATCCGTATTCAAATCCGTTTTTAGACGAACTGTAATTAGACGAAAAGCTTTTTAAAAACCGACTTTTTTTTGCGTTCATCTCTGGGTAGAAAATTTGCAAACTGTTTAAGCCAAATTCGCTTTTTATTGTGTTTTGATGATTACCCATTGCCGCAGAAAATTTAACCGTAGAATGACAATTTAAAGTGTAGGTGTCTTCTAAAAATACTCCGTTGTAAAATGTGGTCACATCGGGCCAAGTCAACATAAACATGATATTTTCATTTGGATCTGCTGGATACATGGTCATTTCTGCCAACGATTTATTGTAAAACGAATTCAAATTCAAAAGTAGCTTGTGATTTCCATATTGCGCTTTAACTTTTGAATAATATCCATACGTTTTGCTCCATCCAGGCATATCCATGTGAACGGGAACAAACGGTCGTTTGGTGTCATCCATTTTGTGCATGATGGTGTTGAAATAGAATTTAGTTTCCCAATTGGAAACGATCGAATGTACTGGCGCGAACTCGTACTTCAATGAGGTTATAATTGCCTCAGCGATCGAAACATCCATGGGCAATGCTGGATATCCAACATCGGTTGCCTTGTCGTAAATTAGTGAACCCTCAATTACTTTGTTTATGCCAACTTTAAACCCTGAAGTGGCAGAACAATTCATTTTTTTGAATTGAGAAAACAGTACTTCTACATCGTCTCCAGCTTTGTAATTTTCGGCATCGCGCAACATAAAATCGGCGTCAACATAGTACAAACTATCGGCGTAATTTACTGACGTTCCGATTATTTTTTGTTGATTATTGGTTTCAAAACCTGAGTTTACATTGAAATTCCATTTTCTATCACCAAAGTTGTTTTTGTTCCTTTTTAAATCGATCGAACCACCAATAATACTACCGTGACAAGCGCCTTCTTGACCCGAAGAAATCGTAGCTTCTGATAAATTGGAAACTTCGACATAAGATGTTATTGGGTCCATTTTGTCGGTACAAGCACCAAAAATCCTCATTCCGTCGATTGTGATCAATGTCCGTTCGGTGGGCATTGAATTGATAATGGGTTCCCAAGCATACGCACCGCGTTTGATCATATCTACTTTAGCCGATTTTTGCAGATACTCATCAATTGAGGTTAGAGGTTTCGTTTGCTTTTCTGAAAGCTCTATTTTTTTTCCAATGATTAGTACCTCATTTAAAATTTGCGGAAGTAATGAATCTTGAGTTGTCTCCTGCGAAAATGAAAATAGAACTGAAAATAGAAAGCTGTAGGCAATATATTTTTTCATAATAAAGGTTTAAAAAGGTCAAAAGACAATAGTGTCAGATGACCTTTTTAAGAATTAAATTAGAATTCTATTTCAAAATAAATACTGCTATCGGTAACCGTGCTGGTAATCTCTTCGCCTTTTACGATTGTTCCATCAGGTTGTGCTAACTGAAGATTTATTTTCCAATAACCTGTCATTGTTAACGATAATTTTCCGTTGTATAGATCGCCTGTAGTAGTCTGAGTTGCATGAACATTATTTGGTGAACTGTGATTTCCCATACTTGGCATTCGCGGATCAATTTTTACCGTGTAACCATCAACTATAGGGAAAGTCATCATGTCCTGCATTCTCCAAACGCCGACAACCAAGTCATTAACAGCAACTTTAGGATGATGTGGATCAACGTAAGCTACCAAATACCGTACACCGTCTGAGCCCATAAATGTGTTTACAGTTCTTTTTATCGATGCAGGAACATCAATCACAGATGTCATCGAATACGCCACATTATCTATCGTGTAATCAATTTTTAAATCCCAATATTCTGTAGCATTTTGCGCCATTTGGAACATGATGTATCCTTCATATAACGTACCGTCAGCAGTAACTTTTTCAACTGCTGAATTCGGACAAGAATGATTCATCATTGCCATGTGCATCATTGGTAGCCAAGAAACTTCTGCATTTTTAACATATTGATTGTTGGCATTACTTTTAATTCGTAATTTGATTTCGTTATACCCTTGAACCGTTGTCCCGGTATGCGAATACAATTCGATGGTATGTGTAGTATTTATAATTTCTTTGAATTTTGTTAAACCATCTAATTCGTTAACAGTTGGAGTTGTGGCATCATCGTCGCTTGAACAAGAGGTGAATGCAATTGTCATCACAAAAATGACCAAGATATTTTTTAAAAGTGTTTTCATTTTTTTTAAATAAAGTGTATACTATAGTGTGTCTAAAAAGAATTCTTTTTAAACGATTTTGGATATAGAAATCCTGTCAATTCGGTAATTGAATTGAAAATATAGCAATGATTAAACGACGAGATTATTTTCGTCCAAGTAATCGGATAGTTGCTTGCTAAGATTTTAAGAAATAGTGGTTGGTGGATGAAAAACGGAGCAACTTACCGAGTGAAAGTATAGGTTGGCATAGTTATCTCCAATAGAAGTTTTAGTATGAAAATAAATTTGTCTAAAAGATATTTCGGTTACTTCGTTGCAGAATAAAAGTTCGATTTTTTGGCTGTATCTGATTTTTTTATCAGAATTAGTAGGTTTTTCTCCCAAAGGTTCAATATCTGATGCTTTGGCTAATTCCTTCATTAAATGGCATTTACCATTACATTTTAGCTCTGGTTTGGCTTTGTTTTCGCAGAGTACAGTTGAAATATAATCGTAGTTCACTAGGTAATCTACAACCGGAAGAATCGGTTTTAAGACAAGGGCAAGGATTACTATGATGATAATTTTCTTCACAAGGCAAATTTACAACGAATAAAAGGCCCTATTATATGATTATGGTCATATTTTTAGTAAATTTATAAAAAGTAATTTTGTAACCATAAGTTGAAATCATCAATAAACAAAGGTGTTTACAACTTAAATCACAGATCGTCCATCATGCAAATAGATTTAGATTTACTCTATACTTGGGGTGCAATTGCCAAAGAATATAAGAAAAATGATATTATTATCAGCGAAGATGAAGTAGCTCATTACTATTTTCAGGTTGTTGAAGGTTGTGTGCGAATGTTTAATTCCAACGATGAAGGAAAAGAATTTACACAAGGATATTTTTGCAATGGCCAAAGTTTTGGAGAACCACCGTTATTTATTGATGAAAAATATCCTGCGACCGCTGTGGCTTTTCAAGATTGTAAAATTGTAAAACTCTCGAAAGATAAGTTTTTGAAGATTTTAGATGAATATCCTTCCATTCAAAAGCAATTTCTGATTTTGATGGCAAGACGCATTCACGGCAAGACCAAAACATCAAAAGACATCATCAACCAGAAACCTGAATTTAGAATTTTAGCCTTTTTAAATGCGCATAAAAAAGGTCATGGTGACCACAAAGAATTAGTTCCGTTTACACGACAAGAAATTGCAAATTTTACGGGCTTGCGGGTAGAAACCGTCATCCGAGCTTTTGCAAAAATGAAAACCGCAAACAAAATTGAAATCAATAATCATAAAATCTATTACTAATGCCATTAAACAGTAAGTTTTGGTTGAAATTTTCGCTACTAAATCTCTTCATTGTTGCTCTTATCGGACTTTTAATGCGTTATAAAATAGGTTTCGAATTCCCTTTTTTAGACCAAAAGCATTTGCAGCATTCGCATTCACACTTTGCTTTTGCGGGCTGGATATCTCATACTTTAATGGTATTGATGGTTGGATTTTTAGAAAAGAGAATTGAAAAAAGAGACAAGAATACGGAGCATAGACTAAGTAGAAAGTATAGTTTGGTTTTAATAGCTAATTTAATTTGCGCATACGGAATGTTGATTTTCTTTATCATCCAAGGTTACGGAATGATTTCTATTTTCTTCTCATCATCATCTATCGTCGTTGCGGGTGTTTTTGCTTTATTTTATTTCAAAGATTTAAGGCAAATAGCCGACGATGATTTGTCTAAAAATTGGTTTAAAGCTGCGCTTTTTTTTAATTTATTTTCATCTTTGGGTACGTTTGCATTGGCCTATATGATGGTGACTAAGAATATTCATCAAAACGAATATTTAGCATCCATCTATTACTATTTGCATTTTCAATATAATGGGTGGTTTTTCTTTGCTTGCATGGGATTATTGACAGCCTTTCTTAATTTGAAATCGTCTGAAAACGTATTTTTCAACAGAACTTTTTGGTTGTTTTTTACCGCGTGTATTCCTGCTTATTTTCTTTCGACACTTTGGTTGGATTTACCGACATGGGTTTATATAGTAACGGTAATTTCCGCTTTTGTACAAGTTTATGCTTGGTTCAGATATTTGATTATCATTGTAAAAACACGACGCGAATACCTTCAAAATTTCCCATTCTTTTTACGCTATGTGTTGCTTTTTGTTGGTTTTGCTTTGAGCATAAAATTCATACTTCAATTGGGTTCAACGATACCGGTATTAAGTCAGCTTGCGTACGGATTTAGACCGATAGTAATCGCCTATTTACATTTGGTTTTACTGGCTGTAATTACGTTGTTTTTGCTTTTTTATATGTATGCCACGCACCTGATTCACTTTAATAAACCCATAAAAATAGGTGTAATTATATTCTCAATTGGAGTAGTGCTAAACGAAATAATTCTAGCCATTCAAGGTGTTGCAGCGTTTTCGTATACTTTGGTTCCGTTTGTAAACGAAATGCTTTTTGGAGCAGCATTGGTATTAGTTCTCGGCATCGGAATTACCGCTTTTTATTCTATAATAAAAGTTAAAAATCCTCCTGTATTATGATTACACTCATAAAATAACTGTTTTCTAATTAGGTACTTTGTACGTATAATTTGAAAGTATATATTATGAAAAAATCAATTAAATCATTGTTATTGGCGAGTTTATTTATGGCTATGGGTTGCAAACAAAGTGATCAAGCTGCTAATGAATCTACATCAGAAACTACTGAAGTTACCTCAGGCGGACAAGAAAATGTAGTGGACGAAACTTCGGTACCCAACATTGTTCAAACTGCAGTTGGAAGTAAAGATCACACAACATTAGTCACAGCAGTGAAAGCTGCCGGATTAGTAACATCGTTGAGCAATGCCGGACCATTCACGGTTTTTGCACCCACAAACGCTGCGTTCGATAAATTGCCTGCTGGAACAGTTGAAGGTTTATTAGAACCAGAGAAAAAAGGAGATTTAGAAAACATTTTAGGGTATCACACGTATGTTGGAACGCTTAAAATCGAATACATGAACGACGGACAAGAGTTTGATATGGTGTATGGTGGAAAAGTAAAAATCACTAAAAAAGGTGAAAAAACTTTTGTAAATGGCTCGGAAATAGTTGCATCAATTCCAACTGGAAACGGAATCATTCATGTTATTGGCGATGTGCTTTTACCGAAATAGAAGAATTATTAATTCAAATAGTGTTTTTTTTATTAAAGAGAAAAGCGTGAATTGTCGTAGTTCACGCTTTTTGTGATTTAAATCATATTTATAGTCAGAGAATTTTACTCAATTTGCAGAGCGTATGCATACTTAATTATGAAACCTTATAAAAAACGTCTTTTCATTTTACTACTTCTTATTAGTATATTTTCAATTTATAATTTTAGCATATATACTTCAATAACTGATTATGGCACAATTCATCTTTCTAAAAAAGCCATTCAAGGCGAAAATATTTGGCTACAAAACAACTGCAATTCTTGTCATCAACTTTATGGTCTTGGCGGTTATCTTGGTCCTGATTTGACTAATGTGTATTCCAATAAAAATAAAAACGAATATTACTTAAAGGCTATGTTAAACAGCGGTGTGAAATCAATGCCGAAATTTCAGTTTAATAACACTGATCAAGAAGCTTTAATCCAATTTTTAAAAGAAGTAGATAGGACAGGTTACTATCCAAATACCCCCGTAGAAATAAAGCCTAATGGTTGGGTTGTCATAAAATATAAAAATGAAAACCATGGCAAATAATAAATATCCTTTTTACTTTATTGCTGTTGGCTTAATTTCATTAATGCTTGGATTACTTTGCGGATTATTATCTGGCTTTCAGTATGTTGTTCCTAGTTTTATAAAAGGAATGTTGCCTTTTAATGCAATCCGTCCTTTGCACACGTTTTTTGTGGTTTCTTGGATTTTACTATCAGCCATTGGAGGCATTTATTATTACATCAAACCAGTCAATCAAAACCTTATAAAAGTCCATTTTTGGTTGTTTATTGTAACTGGAATTGGAATTATTTTTTCGTATTTATCAATGAATTTTGCAGGAAAGGAATATTTAGAATTTCCGAGCTATTTCTATTTCCCAATTGTTTTAGGTTGGATATTATTTGGCGTTACCTTTTATAAAACAATGTTGCCAAACTTTAAAAATTGGCCAGTTTATTACTGGATGTGGGCAACAGGAATTGTTTTTATGATCTATCATTTTACCGAAGCGCATTTGTGGATGTTGCCGTATTTTAGAGATAATTTTATTCAAAATATAGCAATGCAATGGAAATCGGGTGGTTCGTATGTTGGTTCATGGAATTTATTGGTGTATGGAACGGCTCTATTTGTAATGTCCAAAATAAGTAACGATGGAAGTTATGCCCAATCTAAAAAAGCATTTTTCTTTTATTTTCTTGGACTGACCAATTTAATGTTTGGCTGGGCACATCATATTTATATAATTCCAACCGCGCCATGGATTAGATATTTAGCATATGCAATAAGCATGACCGAATGGATTATTCTATTTTCGATTATTTATGATTGGAAAAAAAGTTTATCCGAAGAAAAGAAAATCGAATTCTCATTCGCTTACAAATTGATGCTTATGGCTGATTTTTGGGTGTTTTTGAATATCATTTTAGCTTTATTAATATCAATTCCGTCAATCAATTTATTCACTCACGGAACGCATATTACGGTGGCCCATTCTATGGGAACAACTATCGGAATTAACACTTTAATTCTTTTATCGTCAATTGCTTATATTATAGAAACTGAAAATCCGTTTACAAAATCTTCACTAAAAAAGCTTACTTTGGGAATTAAAATATTTCATATTTCGTTTGTGTTATTTTGGATAACGCTTCTCATTTTGGGAGTAAAAAAAGGATATTGGACATTTTTTAGTCAACACATTTCTTTCGGTAAATTTCAGGATTCATTGCATTGGATGTATGTAGTATTCACCTTTTTTGGAATTGGAATTTTGGTAGGATTGTATGTTGTTATTTTTAAATTTCTGAAAAGATTGAAATTAATTTCTAAAAATAACATTGAAATTTGATGCACTAGAAAATTCAGTTTCTTTAATTCTTACTGATGAGTTTAAATTTCCAAGTGTTGCTACATTGTTTTTAAATGATTGCACATAATAATTCCCGGTATATTTTTTCGCATCAAGATAACGGATCATTTCGTTCATTTCTGAATTTGAGATTAATTCAGAATGATAAGTGGTTCTTATTTCAAATTGAATAGTATTCTTCAAAAGAAATTCAAATGATTTTTCAAAAGGTTGAAACAAATCTGATTTTGTAATTTCCTTGAACTTCTCTTTTGGGGCTTTAAAATCTAACGCTACATAATCAATTAGGTTTTCGATTATTAACTGTTCCAAAACTTTTGGATTAGAACCATTGGTGTCAATTTTTACCAAAAACCCCATAGTTTTTATTTCTTGTATTTGCTGCAAAATATTTTTATGCATCAAACATTCGCCACCGCTTAAAACAACGGCATCGAGCAAGCCTTGTCTAGATTTTAAGAAAGAAATTGTTTCAGAAAAAGTAAAGGTTCCTTTTCCTAAAACAATTTCGGGATTATAACAATACAAACACCGCATATTACAGCCCGCATACCAAATAATGCACGCCGATTTATTAGGATAATCTAATAATGTAAAAGGTGTTATACTGTGAATAGGTTTCGCTAACACTGACTTTCTTTAAAATGCACACGCTGTTTGTGTTCGCCTTTTTTTCCAATATTAAAACTTTCAACAGGTCTGTGATAACCCATTACTCTGGTGTAAACCAAGCATTTAATTCGCAAATGCTGATTTTGTTCTAAAACTACGTTAGTCTTTGTTTTCATAATTTGGGTGGTTTTGATTTTCAATAATTTGTTCGTCACATTTTGGACAATATTCATGTTCACCGTTCAAATATCCATGAATTGGGCAAACACTAAATACAGGAGTGACTGTAATATAAGGTAATCTGAACTTGGTTAAAACTGTTTTTACAAAGTTCTTACACGCTTCTGGCGAGCTAATTCTTTCATTCATATACAAATGCAAAACCGTTCCACCAGTGTATTTGCATTGCAGTTCATCTTGCATCAATAAAGCTTCAAAAGGATCTTGAGTAAAATCTACTGGAATTTGCGAACTATTGGTATAATAAATATTTTCTCCCATTCCTGCTTGAAGAATATTTGGATACCGCTTTTTATCTTCCTTGGCAAAACGATAAGTAGTTCCCTCAGCAGGAGTTGCTTCAAGATTATATAGATTTCCTGTTTCCTCTTGATATTCTTTCATTCGATGCCGGATGTAATCTAAAACTTCTATACAAAAATCATTTCCGAAAATGGTGGTAATATCATCTTTGCCATTAGTAAAATTACGAACCATTTCGTTCATTCCGTTTACTCCAATTGTTGAAAAATGGTTTTTAAAATGAGGTAAATATCGCTTCGTATAAGGAAACAATCCTCTATCATACATGTCTTGAATAAAGACTCTTTTTTTCTCTAATGTAGATTTAGAAATCTCCATCAGTTTATCTAATTTTGTAAAGAGCGCGTCTTTATCGCCTTCGTATAAATAACCCAATCGAGCCATATTTATAGTTACAACTCCAATACTTCCAGTCATTTCAGCACTTCCAAAAAGACCGTTTCCTCTTTTTAGCAATTCTCTTAAATCGAGTTGCAAACGACAGCACATACTGCGAACAGCGTTGGGTTTATACGCACTTTCATTTTCAACTTTATTTCCGTTTTCATCCAATTTGTATTGGCTTCCAATAAAATTTTGAAAATAAGAAGACCCAATTTTCGCTGCGTTTTCAAAAAGAATTTCGGTATTTTCTCCATTCCAATCAAAATCTTCTGTGATATTAACAGTTGGAATTGGAAATGTAAATGGTTGTCCATTGGCATCTCCTTCCGTCATTACTGTATAATACGCTTTGTTTATCAAATTCATTTCTTCTTGAAAATGCTCGTAACGCAAATCCGTTGGTTTATCCACACCACGACGATTAGCTTTAACTAATAAATCATGATTGAAATTACCTTCAAAGAAATGATGATTATTTTTAGTTGGAATTTGAGTTTTCAAGTCATCTGGAACAATCCAATCTAACGTAATATTGGTAAATGGCGATTGTCCCCAACGTGCTGGAACATTCAAGTTGTAAACAAAACTGCGAATGGCTTTCAACACATCATCGAAAGACAAATTACCCTTGAAAACATAAGGTGCCAAATAGGTGTCAAACGAACTAAATGCTTGCGCACCTGCCCATTCGCTTTGCAATATACCGAGAAAATTTGCCATCTGACCCAATGCTTCCCTGAAGTGGGATGGAGGTTTACTTTCAACTCTACCACGAACTCCATTAAAGCCATCATTGAGTAAAACTCGCAAACTCCAACCTGCACAATATCCTGTTAAGCAATCTAAATCATGAATATGTATATCTCCATTTCGATGGGCGTAACCTTCTTCTTTTGAATAGACTTTGTCCAACCAATAATTGGCTATGATTTTACCAGCAACATTATTGACCAATCCTGCATTAGAATAAGAAGTATTGGCATTGGCATTTATTCTCCAATCGGTTTGCGAAATATATTCTTCGATGGTTTGTGTGCTGTCAACATAACTGGTATCATCGTTTAGTCCTTCAACATGCTCACGTTGTAGTTTTCGAGTATGGCGATATAACATAAACGAACGCATGACTGTGAAATATTCTTTTTGGAAGAGGACTTTTTCAATTATATCTTGAACCTCTTCAACAGCCCAAGTATCCTTTCTTTTAATTGAAGATATAACACTGTCAAAAACGTTTTGGTCAAATGGGATAAAAACGCTTTCAAAACATTTCTTAATTGCGTCTTTTATTTTATAGGATTCGAACGGTTTATAATCCCCATTTCTTTTTATTACATATTTCTCCATAAAATTTGCTATAAATTTTGTTACTTAAAACACTAATTTTTGCTCCATTTCCTTTGCTTTTTCAAAGAGTATATTATTCTCTAAATGAATGTGTTTGTGTAAATCTTCTTCGTATTCTTTCAGCATGGCAAAAGTTACCTTATACGTTTCACAAGCATCATTTGGCGGAGTATATCCATTTGTTAATTTAGCAATTTCAACAAACAAATCGCCTTCGGTTTCGTGTTCTTGTTTAAGCATTTCAATTGGGTTTTCGACAGATCCGAAACCTGGTTGTTGAATGTTTTCGTTGTTCTTGATAGCATTGGTCATGATTTTGATATAGGGAAATAAAATGGATTCTTCTTTTTGAAGATGTTGCAACAAATCAGTTGCACTGACGCTGAACAAGTAGTTTATTTCAAAAAGTTCCGGATGTCGATCGCCATGTACTTTGCATAATTTATCGAGGTACGCTGATAAAACTGGAGTTTTTTCCCGAATGTATTCGTGATGAGTTTCTACAATATATTCGATGAGTAAATTGGGTGAAAAAGATTTAAAATCGATTTCAGATGATGAATGAGAATTCAGAACTGCATTAATTTCGCTTTCAATTGTATTAACATCCAAACCTTTTGTCTGGCACACTTCTTCCAATGTTTTATCTCCTTTGCAGCAAAAATCAATTTTATATTTTGAAAATAGGGCTGCCGTTCTAAAGTCTAGTGCAACATAAGCGCCAATGGTGTTTTTTTGTAATGTATCCATGATTTTTATATTTTATTCAAAGGTAGTTTCAAACAAAATTTAAAAATATGAGTGCAATCATAACGGATTTTATTTCTATGAATTAGTATAGTAACCTATGGTTTTTTATCGGAACGCGCGTAACTTCAATGTAAACGAAATCATACATCATAAAAAATTCAAATAGACTTAAGACAAGGTTTTATGCATCATTACGGCGGAAATGTTCATCGCTCGGTTTTTGATTTCCTCTGCTTTTGCGCCTTCAAACAGTTTGTCGACCGTTTGATTAAAGAGTTGGTTCCAATGGTGAAAATGTTCTTGATTCATGGTGCTCTTTTGATGCAGTTCTTTGTGAACGGCCATTGGACTGCCGCTGTAGTTGGCAGAATAGAACAATATGTTTTCCCAGAAGTTGTACATTTTTGGAAGATGTAATTCCCAATTGACTTTAGCGACATCGGTAAATAAGTAACCAATAACGTCATCGGTTTTTACCTTTTCGTAAAAAGCATTTACTAGCTTTTCGATGTCTTTTCGATTTCTAATATCTGTTTTCATCTATTCTGTTACTAATTAAATGTATCTGAAATTACGCCCTAGATTACAACTAAAGATTTTATAAGTCTTTCTTATTGAATTTTCGCAACGAAATATAAAACGGAACAATCGCCCATAAACTCAACAATAAAAATGAAATTACTAATCCCGTTGATGTCCCAAAAAAATCTTTAAAAATAGCACCCGAATACCCCATCATGGCAGAAACATCAAGGTGTAATAGAATTTGAATTCGAGCCAAATCAATCGGACTAAACGCTGTAATTCCGACCATTGCATTTTCGATTGGGTATTCTTGAAATTGGAATAATAAAAACAGAACCAATCCGTCAAAAAGCAATGCAAAAAACAACCAAGTCATGATCGCAATTCCGATTCCTTTCGCCTTATCTCGGGTTAGAATGGAACTCAGAAAAGCTAAAGCTGTAAAAATTACGGTAATCAGACAGCCGTTAAGTAACATCATTACTCCGATACTATCCGGCGAATTGACTAATAATGGAATTCCGGCACCTACAAAAAAAGCCAGAATCATAGAAAAGGTTAGTCCGAGAAATAAACTGATCCAAATTTTTCTTCGTTTAATAGGTTGACTTAACAAAAGCTCAATAAATTCGGAACTGTTGTACACATAAATTGTTGCAAAAAGTATCGATACTAAAGGAACGGTGAATAAAATTACGTTCAAAATTGTCAAAATTCCTTTAGCCGAATTGTCTTCCAATGCGAACGAACTCCATGACAAAATGGCCAAAATGATGGTGTAGGCCAACACTATTTTGCTCTTGAGAATATCGAGTAATATGATTTTTATGATACGGTTCATGATACAATGGCGAGTTTCGGATTGCGAGTTTTGGGTTGCTTTTGTTTTAGAATACTTGCTATGGCTTTTGAAATTTTAGTCTCGTTGGTTTCGGATTTTAAATCTTCTACTTTTTTATGAAAATGAACTTCACCATCCTGCATGAAAATGATTTCGGTGATTAAGTCGTCTAACTCGCTCAAAAGATGTGAGGTTATAAAAATGAGCTTTCCTTTTTCTTTTTCTTTTATAATTTTTTCTTTCAAAGTTTCAGAGGCCAATGGATCTAAACCTGCCGTTGGTTCGTCTAAAATCAATACTTCCGGATTGAATAAAAACGCCAATACGGCACTTACTTTTTGCGTTGTTCCGCCTGAGAGTGTTCGCATTTGTTTATCGAACATTTTTTCTAGTTCAAAGGCTTTGAGTAACTCCTCATCCAATTCGTGATTTGAATTTCTGATTTTTTTAATCATATCAATGATTTGTCCAATCGTCATATTATCGGGATAGCGTCCAATTTGTGGCATATAGCCAATTTTTTCGCGGTAGATGTATTCGCCTAAAACCGATTTACCGTTGAACTCAATCGAACCGCTACTGGGTAAAACCATTCCTAAAATTGATTTTATCAAGGTTGTTTTTCCGCAACCATTTGGTCCAATCAGCGCGATACATTCTCCACTTTTACACGAAAGCGTTACGTCTTTTAACACCTCTAGTTTGCCGAATTTCTTGCTTATGTTCTTAATTTCTATCATAGTGGCAGCGATTTCATTAATGGCGTTTTATCTACAAAATTATCCGGTGTGATACTGGGTAACACTTTTTCAGATTTGTCTAAAAGTGTAATCATAAAGCTTCGATATAACAGCATGGCAGAAGGTGTTTTTTCGGTTAAAACCGCAAACAAACTTAAGGGATGATAAGGCACGTCACCAATTCCGTTTTTATCTAAATCATAGCCTTCATATTTATCCCAATAATTGGCATTAAAAGTGTTTAAAACCAAACTACCGTTGGTGCTAATGTCGAATGTATTTTTTAGGTAATTATTGTTCACAATTTCGTTGTCCATGCAACTGGCTTGAATTTTCATTCCCCAACCATTGGATTCAAAAACATTTTTTTCAACCTTGATTCTCGAAGTTCCTTCCATGTAAATACCCGATGTGTTTCGCGCGAATCGGTTGTTAAAAATATAACTGTCTGAAATATCTTTGAGTAGCAAACCGTAAGCAGAATCGCCCCAATTTTCCGCAAAATAGTTATTGAACATTTTTACATTTTTGGTGTACATGACGGCAACTCCAGCACCATTTTTTTTGAACACATTGGAGACATACGTATCACTATGTGAAAACATAAAATGCAGTCCATATCGAATGTTATTGGTGCTTATGTTGCGCCAAATTAATGAGTCGTAAACGAATTCAAAGTAAATTCCGTCTCGGTGGCCGTCAATTCGATTGGCAATAATTAAAATATCGTTCGATTTCCAACAGTGAATTCCGTTACCGAGTTGCTGTTCTTCAGTTCCGTATGCTTTAAGATAATTATTTTTTATGGTACATTTTTGACAATTTTGTAAGTAGATACCGAAAAAATTATCATCTAATACATTGTTTTGAATAAGCACATGACTTCTGTTGTATACCTTTATCCCACATGGATCGGTGATTGTGGCATAAGCAGATTTGATTATTTTGAATCCATCTATGACGACACTATCTGCATGAATAGATACAACTTCATGTTTTTTTTGGCCATCTAAAGTGGGTAAACCTTTGCCTATAAAAACAAGTCGTTTATCAATTGTGATAGTGCCTTCTTTATAATGTCCACCATGAACTATAACAGTATCTCCAGCTTTAGCTAATGCAATAGCTTTTTTTACGGATTGTATTTCATGTCTTTTTCCAACATGAATCGTTGTTGCATGAAGTGAAAATGAGCAAAGAAGAATATATAGTAGGTATTTCATGTTAATTAATTATTTCTTTCCACGAAATTGGATTGGCGTTAAATTTTTTAGCTAAAACCAGTGCTTCGTTGTTGGTTTTAACCGCGATGATGTTTCCGTGCATCGGACTATTAATGTCGCCACCTTTTATGTAATGAGCCGTTTCGGCCGGAATTAAAACATTATTTTGATTGAAATCATGAATGTAAAACGACTTAATCTGCACTGCTGAATTTTCTTTGCGGTAGTTGACCATGCAGTGCATATCATCAAATTTGTAGATTCTGCCTTTTGCTGTAATCAATTCGGCGCCAAACTTGCCATCGGCAATTTTCATTTTACAATAATCACATCCATCCGTATTTAAATTAATCGGATCAGCAGCTTTATCTCCGCAGGAAATGGTTAAAAGCAGTAGTAAAAAATAGAATATTCGTTTCATTTAGATTGCTTTTTTAAATTTGAACTCTCTTACTACTATTGCCAGCAATAAAACGCCTGCACTGGCAAGCATCCATCCACCGGTGTCAGGGATAGAATACGCTCCAAAGTTCAATAGTTGTTTGTAACCGACTAATGGCGGTTGATAGGCCATTCCGGGGACTTTTATCGCAGCATTTGGATCGAGATTGTGTCCGTATTCGTAATTCCATCTGTAAAAATCTAGTGCAGCAAGAATGACAAAAAGAACAAATAAACTCAGAAATCCTAGAACTGCTTTTCTGTTATTTATAAAGATAAGCGCTAATGAAATAAGTGCAAAAGCACCAAAAATAAAAGGTAAAATGGTGAATTCAATAAAGTTTTTGGAGTGTAACGTTGCCATTCCGATGTAATGATTCAATCCGTTGATGATGTCAACATCTCCGCCAATTTTGTTGGCGTGCAATTGTAAAACAAGACCTTCTGGATATTGAGGTGCTTCGAGTTCAATGCGCCACATCGGAACAAATAATGAACCTATAAAAAGCAATCCTGCAATCAAAAGCATCACTTTTGACAACACTGTTAAATTTGAAATTTTCATTTTTTGAGATGTAAAAAAGGGAGCGATTTGACTCGCTCCCGTTTATGAATTATTTTGTGGAAGAAGCAGGCAAATTGGTACCTAAACTATAACTAATGGGCACATTGGAACCGACAGGAGAAACTCTAATGTATCCTGACATTTCTTGGTGTAACGCACTACAGAAATCGGTGCAATAGAACGGAACCATTCCTACTTTGGTAGGCTTCCAATTTAAAGTAGCGGTTTCTCCCGGCATGATGAGTAATTCTGCCGTTTGAGCTCTTCTAATGGAGAATCCGTGTGGTACATCCCAATCTTGTTCTAGGTTAGTAATATGGAAATACACATCATCACCAACTTTAATTCCTTCGATGTTATCTGGAGAAAAGTGTGAACGAATCATGGTCATGTAAACGTGTACTTTATTTCCTTCTCGAACCACTTTAGTTTCTTTTTCGCCTTTGGCAACTCGTGGGTGGTTATTTTTCTTAATATCGTAAAATTTCAATTGTCCGTTATTTCGAATTAAATCGGCTGGTGCTGCTTGAGCATAGTGCGGTTCTCCAATAGTTGGAAAATCTAACAATAACTTCATTTTATCACCGCTAATGTCATACAATTGAGCCGATTGTGTCAGCTCTGGACCGGTTGGTAAATATCTATCTTTCGTAATTTTGTTGTAAGCAATAAGATATTTTCCGAATGGTTTTTTAGAATCACCGCCAGGAATACATAAGTGACCTACCGAATAATAGGTTGGAACTCGATCTAAAACTTTCAACGTTTTAATATCCCATTTCACTACTTCAGAAGATACAAAGAACGTGGTGTAGGCATTTCCTTTTCCGTCAAATTCGGTGTGCAAAGGGCCAAGTCCGGGTTTTTGAACTTCACCATACAGAACCGAGTTGTATTTTAGAACTGGAATTCCTTCATAATCTCCTTCATAATCTTTTTTCGCAATTGCTTTTGTCATTTTATCAAAGCTAAAAACCGGAATTAAAGCCGCTAATTTCCCTGAACCAACAATGTATTCTCCAGTTGGATCTACGTCGCAACCATGAGGAGATTTTGGACAAGGCATTAAATAACATATGTCTTTCATGGCCATGGCATCCAGAACTAAAACTTCATCTTTGATTACCGAAGTTCCTGTATGCGTTTCATCGTTCCACGTGTTGTGCGCATATTTCGTTTTTTCAATTTTTCCTTTACCCGCTTTGATGTACTCTTCGGCTTTTTTCCAGTTCACTGCCATGATAAAATCTTTATCATTTTGAGAAGCATTTACTTCTAAAAGTGTATTGGCTTGTTCGGTATTGTAACACGTGAAGAAAAACCAACCGTGCGATTTACCTTTACCTGCATGCGAAAGGTCGAAATTTACTCCAGGTAAACGCAATTGGAACGATAAATCCATTTTACCTGATTCTTTGTCGACTTTGATAAAACTGATGTGTGCTTTAAAATTTTGTTTGTAGGTATTGATAGGAACATCTCCATCTTCGTAGTCACTCGGAATTCCGAAACGTGTTCCTGCCACTACATATTCGGTATTTTCAGTAATAAAAGGTGAGGAGTGATTTCCGGCAGAATTGGGTAATTCAATTATTTCTGATGTTTTGAATCGTTTTAAATCCACACGTGCAATACGTGGCGTATTGTTTGCGTTCGCAAAAATCCATCGGCCATCAACTTCACCGTTCGTTTGAGATAACTCCAAGTGATGTTGATCATCCCATGGAATAAAACCTTCTGACGTATTCAACATGGGTTTGGTTTCTTCGCTAAAACCCCATCCGCTTTCCGGATCCACCGAAAAAATAGGAACAACTTTCAACATTCTTCCACTTGGAAGACCATAAACACTCATTTGACCGCTAAAACCTCCTGAAACGAAGTTATAAAACTCATCATATTTTCCAGGAGCAACATATACTCTTTGCGCCGCATCTCCGCTAACTACATCGCCCGAATTTTTGGGTTTACAAGAAGTGAATAATGCACCTCCTAAAACGAGAACTACAATTGCTTTTACAAATCTATTTTTACTCATGATTTAATATTTTTAGTTGGGAATTCGTGAATCTTTGATTTCATCTTTTTGAAATTAAAAACCGTCTTATTGCTTTCACTCAATAAGATAGCCTGTTAGTTTTATTTTACACCATCATTTTTACGCATGAACTCTAAAATATTTCTTGCTTCATTGTCGACCAAACCTTGATTTGGCATACGAACAAGACAAATTTCGAGTTGAGCTTGAACTTCTGGATCTTTGTCGATCATTGGATCTGGATTGGTAATAAAGTTCATAATCCATTCAGGTCTTCTTCTTTCAGTTACACCTTTCCAACCTGGACCAACCAGTTTTTCATCTGTAAGTTTGTGGCATGAGGTACATTTTACTCCTGCCGCTTCTTCGCCTTTGGAGGCCATGGCTTGATCTAAGGAAGCGCCAAGTTCAACCGTGGAATACTTTCCTTCACCTCTTTTAGGATCGTACGTTGAGGCATCTGCGGCAACAGTTTCTTCTGTAACCGTTTCTTCAGGTTGTGGAGAATAGTCGCCGCCTGTTTTTTCTTTTTTGCCACAAGAAAACATTATAATTGCTGTGGTCATTACTAATACTAGTTTTTTCATAATATGTTTTAGTTTAAAATAATAGTTCAAAGGTCTGAATTGAATAGGGTTAGATTTTATGATTGGAATCATAAAGCATATAATTTTTATTGGAATGCGCTTTACAATTAATACATGTCAAGATCTCGTGTGAAAGTTTCAAAAAGGAAATAGTTGCGGGGAATTAAGCCGCCATTTTTCTGCACTCGATAGCGCAATTTTTACATGCTTCTGAACATTCTTGACAATGCGTATTGTCGTGACTTCCGCATTCCTCGCCACAAGTATCGCAGATGTCTGCACAAATTTTACACATTTCGATAGCTCTTTCACTACCGAGACTCATTAATTGTGCTGCAGCTGAGCAAATCGCGGCGCATTCTAAATCAAGTTGTATGCATAAGGACATCATTCTGATGTTTTCCTCTTTTGTACATGAGGATGCACAATGATTGCAAAGTGCTACACATTTTAAACAAGCTTCAATGCAACTTTTGTACGTGTGGTAATTTTTCATAGTATTTTTATTTAAGTCATACTTCAAAAGTATATTATACTATAAATTTTTTGTTATATAATTATTTTGAAAACTTGTTAAGTTGTTGGTTTTTAGAATTAAATGATGCGCTATTTGCTAAAAGACAGTTTATAAATAGTTTAATGATATAATTGCAAAAAAAAGATGTTTACTAATTTTAGTAAACATCTTTAAGTTGATTCTTGTATTGTATCTATCGTTTTATAAAACCACAAAATTGAAAATTCTGTACGGTGTCAAAAGGAGTTGTGTGGTTTTCTGTAAAACAGTTTACAGCTTCAAAATTTGAACTGAACGCTTTTTTCATTGAACTTTCTGAATATTGTTTTATTTCTAAACCACTGCATTTTAAAGGACCGTTTTCTGAAAATGTACCCAATAGAAAATTGCCGTTATCAGCTATAGCTTTTGTAATTAGTGCTACATATTTATCTATGCTTTCTTGGTTTGTTAGGAAATGGAAAACAGCTCGATCATGCCAAAAATCAAATTTAAGGTCGGTGGCGAATTCTGTAATGTCGGAGACAAGCCAATGGACTTTAGCTGCATTTTCTCCTAAGCGTTTCTTAGCTTTTTCTAATGCGAATTCAGATATGTCTAAAACCCAAATATTTTCATATCCGTTTTCTACTAAAGCATCTACTAAATTACTATCGCCACCACCAACATCAATGATTTTAGCGGTTTTAGGAAGTCCCAAATTTTCTAAATATTTCATAGACGTTTTGGGATATTTTTGTGTCCAACTTACTTCGTTTGGGTTTTTAGTCGCAAATACATTTTCCCAGTGTGATTTATTATTTTCCATATTGTTATGCTTTACAACAATGTATTTCGGTTAAACCATTTTATAAACATTGAGCTAATATAAGTCTTTACTGCATTAATGCTTTAAACTATTTTACTTTGAATGAAGATTACAATTAATCAATTGCTTTTTGATTAAATCTTAGGTTTCAGCTAGTTTTCTAATTTGATTTTTTATAACTCCAAACCGCCATGCCATTTACAAAAACTGCAAATCCGCTAACAATTAAAAGGTTTGGTAGCACTTCTGAAATTCCTGAGCCTTTTAAAAGAACCATTCTAATAAACTCTACAAAATACCGAATAGGATTCAACAAAGTTAGATTTTGAGCCCATTTTGGCATGCTTTCGATGGGCGTAAACAAGCCACTCATTAAAATAAAAATGACCATAAAAAACCAAGCAATAAACATGGCTTGCTGTTGCGTTTCTGTATGATTGGAAATGTATAAACCGAATCCTAAAATTAATAGCAAATACACTGATGTAAATCCATAAACAAGAAAAATACTGCCTAACATGGGCACATTAAAAACAAGTTTGGCTATTAGTAAACCAACTGTCAAAATCACTAAACCTAGTATCCAAAACGGAAATAATTTTCCGATAATAAATTGATATTTCTTGATAGGTGTAACATTGATTTGCTCTAAAGTGCCTAGTTCTTTTTCTCTAACAATATTCATCGATGATAAAAATAATGTAAGCATAGTAACTAATAAAACCAATATGCCTGGAACCATAAAGGTTTTGTAATTTAAGGTGTTATTATACCAAAAAGAGGGAATAACCATTATGTTTTGAGCAACTTCTTTGTTTTCAGAGAAGTATTTTGACTGCATTTGAATATTTTGATTATACGTATTTATAATCTGTGTTACATACACATTTTCAACACCAGCCGTTGCTGCATCAATGGCATTAATACTTACTGAAACACTTGCTTTTTGTTCTTTTTGCAGATAACGATTGAAATGAATAGGAATAGTAACAATAATGTCGGTTTTCCCTTTTTGCATTTCTTCAACGGCTTCATTTTCAGAATAAAAAGGTTCTGTAACTTTAAAATAAGTTGATGCTTTAAAAGCATTTATTAAATCTCTTGAATCCCGACTTTGATCATTATCGACAAAGGTAATACTGATATTTTTAACGTCAAAAGTAGCTGCATTAGACAAAATCAATAATTGCAAAATGGGTAGAATAAATATCAGTTGCAACATACTTTTATCTCTAAAAATTTGCTTGAATTCCTTTTGTATGATGAATAGTATTGTTTTCATTGTATGATTTTTAGCCCTGATTGCAGAGGAAATCCTTTTCTTTTTTTCTTTAAAAAAGAAAAGATTGGAGCGTAAAGCAGGAATAGCTCCTAAAAGTTATTCTAATCTAATTTTATATTTTCTAATACTCACCGATATAAAAAACACGGTCATTCCAATTAGAATAAGTGTTTCTTTCCATATGTATTGAATTCCGACTCCTTTGAGCATAATAGCTTTTACAATAATAATAAACCATTTGGCGGGTATGATGTTGCTGATTACTTGCATGGGTAAAGGCATACTATTTATAGGAAATATAAATCCTGATAGAATAATTACTGGTAGCATCAAACCCATTAGCGACAGCATCATTGCCGTTTGTTGCGAATTAGAAATGGTGGAAATTAATATGCCTAATGAAAGGGCTGAAATGATGAATAAAATACTTTCAAATGCCAGCAAAAAGATACTGCCGTTGATGGGCATTTTGAAAACAAAATAGCCTAATGTTAATATTACGATTGCATTGATAATGGAAAGAAAAATATAAGGAAATACTTTACCGATAATTACCTGAAAGGGTTTTAATGGAGAAACTAAAAGGATTTCCATCGTTCCTAATTCTTTTTCTCGCGTGATAGAAATAGAGGTCATCATGGCTGAAACGAGCATCAAAATAACGGTCATTACGCCCGGAACAAAATTAAAAACGCTTTTAAGTTCGGGATTGTATACCATTCGCGAATGCACTTCCATCCTGATTTGATTGGTATTGGGCTGCTTTTTTTGAGCTTGATAATTTTGAATTATCGCTGAGGTGTAATTGGCTATCGTGTTGGCAACATTGGGTTCCGTTGCATCGGTAATGGTTTGTATAACGGCTACGTTTTTTGTTTCTAAATTTTTACTGAAATTGGGTTCAAAAATTAAGACTGCTTTGATTTTTCCTTTTTTAAATTCCGATTCTATATCGCGCTCTTTTTCAATTTGATTTTCTACATTAAAATAGGGTGATGCTTTTATTTTATTAATAATTTTTTGTGTTTCTACATCATTTGATTGGTCTAAAATAGCAATGTCGACATTGTTAATCTCATTTGTAATAGCAAATCCAAAAAGTAAAATCTGTGCAATTGGCATACCAAACAGAATAAACAAGGAGCGTTTGTCTCTGAAAATATGATAGAACTCTTTTTTTACAAATCCGATGAATCGTTTCATTTTGTCAGTGCGAGGTAGGATAAAATCTTTTCCTCTTTTTTAATTAGTTATTCAATATTCCGTGCCAATTTTAAAAACACATCGTTCATAGAATCAACATTGAATTGTTGTTTTAAATTTTTGGGTGTATCAAGTGCTTCAATTGTACCGTCAACCATAATGGAAACTCGGTCACAATATTCAGCTTCATCCATGTAATGGGTAGTTACAAAAATGGTTATTCCTTTATAGGCTTGTGTATAAATCATTTCCCAAAATTGTCTTCGGGTTATTGGGTCAACACCGCCTGTTGGCTCGTCTAAAAAAACAATTTTAGGTTCATGCAGTAAGGCGACTGAAAACGACAATTTTTGTTTCCAACCCAATGGCAACGAACCGACTAAATTATTTGCTACTTCTTGAAGCTCTAATTCTTCGAGTAGTTGGGCGATTTTTTGTTTGATTTGTACTCTTGATAATCCATAAATTCCACCAAAAAAAGTGATGTTTTCTTTAATGGTTAAATCATCATACATGGAGAATTTTTGGCTCATGTATCCGATACTTTTTTTTACCAAATCGGCTTGTGTATGTACATCAAAACCTGCGACATTGGACTCGCCTGAAGTGGGATTTGAAATGCCAATCAACATTTTCATCGCTGTTGTTTTTCCTGCTCCATTGGCACCTAAAAAACCGAAAATCTCTCCTTTATACACATCAAACGAAATGCCTTTGACAGCCGTGAAGTTGCCAAATTTTTTGGTTAGGTTTTTTACAGATATAATTTTTTCTTTTTCCATAATTATATGCAACGAAGTCGCAACGATTTTTTATTTAGCGTGCATCTCAAAGGTTTTGGACACTTCAAAGACTTGAAATCTAAAAATTGATTTACAAATCCATAAAAACATCTTCAATGGTTATTATTGCTGGTTTTATAATGATATCGTTATGATTTTTATTTTTCAAATAGGTTTCTAAATCGTTTGGATTGAACATTGCATTTTTATCTATGTAATGCACGTATTCACCAAAAGCATACACACTGTATTGATTGGGGTAATTTTTTAGATCGTGTATCAGTCCGTGTGTGTTTTTTGCTTGCACATCATAAATTACTTTTTCGTATTTACTAATGATGTTTGCTGGTGTGTCTATTTTTAGAATTTTACCTTTTTGTATCAATGCAATTCTATCGCACAACGACGCTTCATCCATGTACGGCGTGGAAACTAATATTGTAATCCCTTTTTGTTGCAATCGCTTGAGCATAATCCAAAACTCTTTACGAGAAACGGGATCAACTCCGGTGGTTGGTTCGTCAAGAAATAAAACTTTAGGAGCATGAATTAAGGCACAACATAATGCTAATTTTTGTTTCATTCCACCAGAAAGCGCTCCAGCTCTTCGGTCTTTGAATGGTTCAATTTGAATGTATATGTCTTTAATTAAATCATAATTTTCCTCAATTGTGGTTCCGAAAATAGTGGCAAAAAAATGTAGATTTTCTTCAACAGTTAAATCTTGATACAGTGAGAATTTACCGGGCATGTAACCAACAGAGTTTCTGATTTCTTTGAGTTGTTTGATTACATCAAAACCACCTACCTCAGCATTTCCTTCATTAGCGACTAATAGCGTTGTCAGTATTCTGAAAATAGTTGTTTTTCCGGCACCATCTGGACCAATTAAACCGAATAATTCTCCGTCATTTACATCAAAAGTAATGTTTTCGACTGCTTTTGTTTTTTTATACGATTTTGATATGTTGTTTACGACAATACTCATTATTTTATCAACAAGAAATTGCTTTCTTCGTGAGCATCTACCCAATGTTTTACGTTTACCGGAATGTTGAAATAGTCACCTGATTGTAATGTAATACTAATTCCGTTTTCATCTTTGTACGTTGCATTTCCAGAAACACAAACTAATAAAGCTGGAACTTTAGTCATGTGTTCTGCTAATTGCTCATTTTTTGCAATTTGCAACGAAATTACTTTTCCATCGGTAGGTTGAAACAATACAGAAGTTTGAACCGCTTTATTTTCGGTGTGCAGATTTTTTAAATTCATAGTTGTTGATTTTGAGTTGATTGGAACTGTTTTGCATCCGATTAAAAAAAACAGAGATGCCATTGTGATAATCATTTTCATGTTTTAGATTTTTAAATTTGTTATTGTACCCACATTTCAGCAGGCATTCCGATTTTTAGACTACCATCGTTTTTTACTTTCACTTTTACTGCATAAACCAGATTTACACGTTCTTCTTTGGTTTGAATTATTTTGGGAGTAAACTCTGCTGCAGAAGCTATCCATGTTATAGTTCCTTGATACGATTTCATGTCTTTTTCGGCATCAATTTTTACCGTCACATTTTGTCCTACTTTTATAGTTGACAACTGCTTTTCACTGACATAGATTCGCAAGGTCATTTCTGAAATGTCGGCAATTTTGTAGAGTGGTTTTCCAAATGCGGTTATTTCTCCCGGTTCGGCGTATTTGGTCAAAACAGTTCCATTAATTGGATTCATAATTTTGCTTTTGGCAATTTGATCATTGATTTTAGCAATTTGAACATCAATCGATTTTAAGTCATTCAAAATCGGGGCATTTTGAGTTCCAACGCTTTTTATTTGCGCTTCAATAACTTTTACTTTTCCTTCAATTTCATCTACTTGGCGCTTGGTTGCCGCATTTTCCGCATACATATTACGGATTCTAATTTTCTCTAATTGGGCAGTTTTTAATTGTTCCTGCAGTACACTTTTTTGTGAAATTACATTCGCTGATTTGGAGGAAATGGTACTTTTAGACGCAATTAATTGTTGTTTAGCAAAATGTAATTGTAACGTGTCAACCAATCCGACTTGTGAGTTGGATTTTAGTTCATCACCTTCTTCTACTTTTAGGAAATCAATTTTTCCGTTTGCTTCTGATGAAACCGTTATTTCTGTTGCTTCAAAATTTCCGTAACCATCTGCTTTGTCGTTATTTTTGTTACATGAAATTAATGCTATTGATGCTAAAATTAGGATACTTATTTTTTTCATTTTTTCTGATATAAATTTTATTTTCCTTGGATTGTTTCGTAATTTGCTTTAGCTGCGACTAATTGAACTTCATGTGCTTTCAAACTGTTTTTTGCTTCAAATAAATGCGTTAATTCAACAAGATATTCGGATGAAGTGATTACACCATTTTTCAATTGTGCATCCGAAGATTTAATGACTTTTTCAAGGATTTGAATTATTTCAGCATCAGAAAGCAACAGTTGTTCTAGTTTTTTAATTTCAAAATCTTGCTCTTCTAATTGCATTTTAATATTCAATTCAAATGTTTCTTTCTCGGAGGTCACAATATCTTTAGAAATATCCACTACTTTTTTGTCTGTTTTGGTTTTACCCCAATCAAAAACATTCCAGTTTGCTTTTAAGCCAACAACATAAAAGGGTTGGAAAGAATTGTTTAACATATTTAACCCAGGATTTCCGTAACCTGCTTGGCCAAAGGCATTTATTTTTGGAAAATTGGATGTAGAGATGACACTTTTCGAAAACTCTAGTTGTTCATTTTGTAAGTCGTAAAAAGCGATTTCAGGTCGTGTGACCATTGTATTCTTTGAGAATGTAAGAGGTTGAATTAAAGTTGTTTCTGCATCAATTTTTGTAAATGTTAATTCAGATAGGTTGTTTAGTAATTTGATATTCTCAAAATTAATTTCAACTAATTGTTGATTAATTTTAATGATTTCTGCTTCTAACACTTGTTCGGATGATGGAAGAATAGCGCCAAATTTCACGCCAGACTGCACTTCTTTAATTTTTGAGGTAAGCAAATCTTTCTTCGATATCAATAATGCTTTCTTTTCTTGAAGTAACAAAATCGAAAAAAAATAGTGATTGATCCGACTTTTTAATTGGTACAAACTAACGTCGATTTGTTTCTGTTGTGTTTTGGTCTGTGCTTCTTTTAATTTAACAGTTGCATCAATTGTTCCGCCATTGTAGAGTAATTGATTTATGTCTAAAGTTGTTCTATATTGATCCTTATTTAATGGTTGCACGCCGGGCAATGTTGAAGGAAATCCTATTACATCAGATTGATACGTTGCTTGTGCGTTGAGATCGATTTTTGGTAGCTTTCCTTTGTTTAATGTTTCAATTTCATAATTTGATTTTTGCTGTATTAATTCGGATTGTTTTGATATGGGATAATTTTTAGAGGCTAATGAATAGCAATCTTCCAAAGTCAAAGTTTGCTGTGCATTGGTGTTTATGGATAAAATAAGTAGTAAAAGTAAGAGGAACTTAGGTTTCATTTGTTTTATTTTTTTATCGAATTAATGATAAATTCAGCCACTTCCGTTTTTCTATTTTCTACTATTTTACTGTATCTTTCCTTATCAACATTTACCAAAGCCATTAGGAGAGGTTGTCCAATAAATGGAAAAATATTTAAGGAGATTATGTTAATAAATAATTGTTCCGCTTCAATAGGTCTAATCACTCCTTGTTTTATAGCATCGCTCACTTGAAGTTTAAATTTATCAATAGATGGAAAATGTTTTTCGGATTGAAGGTTTAGTACAAACTCTGGATTTTTATTTAATTCTTGAATTACAAAATTTGGCAAATAGGGATGCTTGATTACAAACGAAATATAGCTTTCAGTAAATTTTCGAATTTTTTCAAATAAATCACTGTCATCATTTAAAACCTTATTTAATTGAGGTGCAAGTAGCGAAAAAGCACTTTTAAAAACGGCTTCAAACAAAAGTTGTTTGCTTCTATAGTAATAATGTAATAAAGCCTTATTAATCTGAGCTTTATCTGCTATTTCTTGCATTCGTGCACCAGCCATTCCTTTCTGTTGAAAAATCTCTTTAGCAGCAATCAATATTTCCGTTTCCGTATTTTCTGTTTTTATTTTATCCATATTGTTTAATCATATAGTTTAACCATTTGGTTAACAAAATTATTAAAAATAAATGGAGTAGACTTCACTTAAGTTTTTTTTAACATAGAACTTACCTTTTTGAGGTAAAAGAAATGAGTTTGGAGGGTTTTTCTTATGAATTTATTCTATATGACCGCAGTAATATTTGATTGAAAAGGTTGTGCAATTTTCGACTTAATATAAAGCACTTTTATATTTAATTTAAAATCTAACGAGGAGACTTTGACAAGAGGATTTGTAAATGTAATTTTAGTTTTTTTTAAAATATTATTTATAATAATTTTTATTAAAAATATCAGAAAAAAATGATTCATGGTATTATTAATTTTCGTATTTTTACCTTGCTTATCTCATAATAAGCAAATCTAGTGTACCTATAGGTGTACCTACGAAGATTCAATATTGCTCAAGCCTTGTAAACACTGATAAAAACACAATGGTTGCGGAGCCTCTTTCTCCGCAAGGAAAACCCCAAAATCTATGATTTTGGGGTTTTTTAATTCCCAAAAGTAACCAAAGCGTAGCTTTGAAGTTACTTTTGGGAATTAAAAAACCAAAAAAGCGACGCAGGAGCTTTTTAGGGTTTTTCTTGCAGGTTCACCCCACTGGGATCAACGTAGTTAATCCCTTTTCAATGGAACTATTTCAAGCTCCGCTTTGAAGTTACTTTTGGGAATTAAAAAACCAAAAAAGCGACGCAGGAGCTTTTTGAAGGTTTTTCTTGTAGGTTCACCTTTGGTATGAACGCAGTTAATCCCTTGCTTTGATGTTAAGATTTGAAGTTACTTTTGGGAATTTTTAGTAGTACAGTCAGTTATCCATTGTAAATCAGTTGCCCTAGCCCTGCCTACCGGCAGGCAGGCCAGATTGCTTCGCTAGTTCGCTTCGCTCGTGTGAAATGTAAAGCCCACAAGGCTAAAAAGTAGTTTTTGTTGGCTTGTGAAAGCGACTCCCGAAGCTTCGGGAGAAGCTTGAAAACGAGGTACAAAAACACTTTTTAGACTGAGGACCCGGCCTACCGGCAGGCAGGTTGAAACGGACAGCTGGAGATTGCTTCGCTACGCTCGCAATGACGGCTTCAAGAAAAACATATATTTAAGACTTTCTTTGACTAAACTCCGTCCTCAAGGCTGAAAAATCTTGTCTAATTCCTTGCAAGACATCCTTTACACTTAACACTCCCAAATCGTCTTGTTCAAATTCTTTCGTGGCTATACTGCAAGCGTAACGCCATATCTCAATTATTTCAGAAGCGTTAACTTCATAAGGCTCATAGATGGTGTTGTCGGACGCCGCGATAAGTGAAGTAGTTCCTTTTTTATAAAGGCGTTTATATACAATTCCATTGCTTTTGGTAACCAATACGTACGTCTTATTATCCACAACATCGCTTAAACGTTCTGTATATTCTCCCACTACAAACGAACCTTCTTTATGAGGAGGCATGGAATCACCCGTCACAGGAAACGCTCTGTACTTTCCGTTTCTTAAAAATGGCAGGGAAATGTGCTGTAGCGTTTCTATAAATTCAGGATCGCTGTAACCTGAAAGATATCCTGCTTGTGCCTTTTCAGGAATAATCTCAATCTTGTTTTCTCCATCGCTGTCAACGGTTATTGGAAGTAGTATTCGGTTTTCCTCTAATTGTATCAGATTCTCATACGGAACCCGTCGAATATCAAAAGACAACAACAAATCAATACTTACATGGAAGTAACGCGAAATCTTTTGAAGGCAATCGAGTGGAGGATCAGTCGTGCCTTCATATTTAGAGTAACGCTCACGCGGAATCAACAAAGCATCCGCAATTTTTTGCTGTGTCAAATTGTTTTTGACACGCAAGTATCTAAGATTATCTGAAAATATAGACATATGTTAATGGTAATATAATTCCCAACAAATATACTATTTTTTGGTAATATGATTCTAATTTTGTAAAATATTTTTCACCTATAAATTTCAATACAGTATGTCACGTGCCATCGTACACATGGATTTAGACACCTTTTTTGTCTCTTGCGTTAGATTAGAAAACCCTCAATTAAAAGGGATTCCTCTAATCGTAGGCGGTGGAGAAAGAGGCGTCGTTGCATCGTGTTCGTATGAAGCAAGGTATTTTGGAGTGCGTTCAGCGATGCCGATACGAATGGCTATGCAGCTTTGTCCGCAAGCTAAAATTGTGAAAGGCGACATGGAATTATTTTCAAAAAAATCCCATGAAGTAACCCAAATTATCGAGGAGAATTCGCCGCTGGTTGAAAAAGCGAGTATTGATGAATTCTATCTCGACATTACCGGTATGGATAAGTTTTATGGTTGCTATAAGTGGACTAACGAATTAATACACACCATCACCAAAGAAACCGGACTGCCCATAAGTTTTGCCTTGTCCGTAAATAAAACAGTTTCCAAAATTGCTACAGGGGAAGGCAAACCAAAAGGCAATCTCGAAATTCCGCAAAATAGGGTACAGCCATTCCTAAATCCGTTATCCATCCGTAAGATTCCGATGGTGGGTGAAGTTACTTTCAACTTGCTTTCCCGACTAGGAATTCGAAACATCGAAAAGTTATCCGAAACACCCGCTGAGGTTTTGCAAAGTATGATAGGCAAAAACGGACTCGAATTATGGAAGCGAGCTAACGGAATTGACAACACACCTGTAGAACCTTATACCGAAAGAAAGTCTCTTTCAACAGAACATACGTACTTACAAGATACGATTGACATTAAAAAAGTAGAATCATTGATTTTAGGCATGGTCGAAAAATTAGCCTATCAAGCAAGACGGGAACAATGGCTTGTAGCAACGGTAGTAGTAAAAATCAGATACGCCAATTTTGATACCGAAAGTGTACAACGAAAAATCGCATACACGGCCTGCGACCATATCTTAGCCAAAACCGCAATAGAATTGTTCCACAAACTCTACAACCGCCGCATGCGCATTCGATTAGTCGGTGTATCATTTACCGGTTTAGTTCGCGGAACCTATCAGATTAATATGTTTGAAGACACTGAAGAAATGATTGCATTATACCAAGCGATGGACAAAATCAAAAACCGATTTGGGTATGATGCGGTTACCCGCTGTGGCGGAAGAACCATCACCTCAAAAGCAGGAAACATCATTACCAATCCCAAAGCTCAATATCTAAACCCAAAAAATCCTGAATAATGTATTTGAATTGCCATTCTTTTCATTCGCTCCGCTACGGAACTATTCCACTACATGAATTAGTCGAACAGGCTGTTTTATATGGTGTCAAGGCAATGGCGTTAACCGACATCAACACCGTTACGGGCATTTATGATTTCATAAAAGAGTGTACAATCGTAAATATAAAACCTATAGCCGGAATTGACTTCCGTAACAATGGCAAACAACTTTATATTGGTTTGGCAAAGAATAGATCGGGTATTGGAGAAATGAATCGCATGTTAACTAAACATAATTTCGAAAATACACCACTGCCCATAGCATCCCCCGATTTTGATAATGTATTCGTCATTTATCCGCTCGATAATGTTCCCGATGAGCTTAAAGAAAATGAATTTATAGGTATTAATGCAGATCAATTAACCAAGCTTTATAATTATGTTTGGAAGAGAAGAATTCATAAAATGGTGGTACTACAATCCGTTACGTATAGGACGAAAAAAGAATTCAACCTTCACAAAATACTTAGGGCAATTGACCTAAATATTCTTGGATCAAAATTGACTGACACCGATTACTGTAAGTTAAACGAAGTGATGATTTCAGTAGAAAAACTCATGGAAAAATTTGTGGACTATCCGCAGATCATTCACAACACTCAAACCCTAGTAGATGAATGTAATTTTGAATACGATTTCCATACGCCTAAAAATAAGAAACACTATACCTCAAACAAAAACGATGATATTGAATTGCTCACAAAACTATCCTATGAAGGAATGATACGTCGGTATGGTTCAAATAATGAACTAGCGAAAGCGCGAGTAGCAAAGGAACTTAAAGTAATTAACGAATTGGAATTTAGTGGCTACTTTCTGATTACTTGGGATATAGTGAGATATAGTATAAGTCAAGGATTTTTGCATATTGGTCGAGGCAGTGGTGCCAATAGTATTATTGCGTATTGTTTGGATATTACCGACATATGTCCGTTAGAATTGGATTTGTATTTCGAACGCTTTTTAAACGTCAACCGAAAAACACCACCCGACTTTGATATTGATTGGTCGTGGCGGGAACGCGACACCATTTTGGAATACATTTTCACTAAGTACGGCAAAGATCATGTCGCTTTTTGCGGAACCAATGTTGAATTTAAATACCGTTCCATTTTTCGGGAAGTTGGGAAAGTGTTTGGTTTGCCGAAAGAGGAATTGGATGTGCTGGCAAAAAATCCCATGGCTACGCATCAGAAAAATGCGGTAGTTAAAATGGTTCAAGAATATGGTATATTGTTAGAAAAATACCCCAATCAACGAAGCATGCATTCCTGCGGTATACTCATATCCGAAGAGCCAATAACCAATTTCACGGCTCTCGAAATGCCACCAAAAGGTTTTCCAATTGTACAGTTTGATATGCACGTGGCAGAAGAAATTGGTTTTGACAAATTCGATATTTTGAGTCAGCGCGGAATTGGTCATATCGATGATACTGTAAAATTAATCAAACAAAATCAAGGTATCGATGTCGATATTCGAGATACTTCGCTTTCAAAAAATGAGGCAAAATGCAACGAACTATTAAGTCAGGGAAAAACGATTGGATGCTTTTATATTGAAAGTCCTGCTATGCGTGGTTTACTCAGAAGATTAAAATGTGATACGTATAAAGTTCTTGTGGCCGCTTCTTCTATCATCCGTCCCGGTGTGGCACAATCTGGAATGATGAAGGAATATATTTTTCGACATAATTATCCTGATCGTTTTGAGTATTTTCATGATGTCTTTAAGGAACAGTTGGGCGAAACGTATGGCATTATGGTATATCAGGAAGACGTTATTAAAATTGCGTTGCATTATGGCGGACTACCAGCAGCCGATGGCGATATACTGCGTCGGGCCATGAGTGGAAAAGGACGTTCTAAAGCCGCGTTGCAAAAAGTGAAAGATAACTTTTTTACTTCATGCGAAAACCAAGGGCATCCTATGCAATTAAGTCAGGAAATTTACCGACAGATAGAATCCTTTGCTGGATATTCCTTTTGCAAAGCACACTCCGCTTCTTATGCAGTGGAAAGTTACCAAAGTCTCTATTTGAAAACGTATTATCCCATTGAATTCATGACCGCAGTAATTAACAATTTTGGTGGCTTTTATCGCACTGAGGTGTACATACATGAAGCTAAAATGTCAGGAGCGAAAATTCACAATCCTTGTGTGAACAAAAGCAATCATCAAACTAATGTATTTGGGAAGAATATTTATCTCGGATTTCAACATTTAAAAAGTTTGGAATACAAAACAGCTGAGTTCATAGTAAAGGAACGGGATGCCAACGGTTTGTACCTTTCGCTTGAGGATTTTATTAACCGTGTTCCCATCGGAATTGAAAGTATTCAAATTTTGATTTTCATTGGCGCATTCCGATTTACAGGTAAACCAAAAAACGATATATTAATAAAAGCACGATTGATTCTAATCAATTTTAAACCCGAAAATCGGAATCTGATGTTGCTTCAGGAACCCATTAAAGAATATAAATTGCCCGATTTGGAGCGTTCACCGTTTGAAGATGCATTCGACGAAATTGAATTGCTTGATTTTCCCGTATCAGTCACTCCATTTAATTTATTGCAAACAAAATTTCGAGGCGATGTGATGGCTCGCGATTTGACTAAACATCATAAGAAAACCGTAAGAATGTTGGCCTATTTAATTTCTCGAAAACACGTTCCCACCAAAAGAGGTGATATGTATTTCGGAACTTGGATCGATGCCGAAGGGGAATTTTTCGACACAGCGCATTTTGCAGATTGCTTGCAAAAATACCCATTCAAAGGTGGAGGATGTTATCTTTTGTTGGGTCAAGTTGAGGTAGATTACCATTTTCCAACCATCACCATTTCAAAAATGGAGAAGATGCCTTTCATTCCCGATCCAAGGTATTCTGCAACTGATGAAAAACGTTTTCAAACACAACAACAAATCCGCGAAGACGTTAGCATGACTCATCGAGCTCCGTACCCACAGGAACACGAAATTAACCTACCTAGACAAAAAATGATCAAAACACCATGACAAGCAAAAATCGTCTTAGAACCCTTTCCGTAGTGCAACGGAGGAAAGTGCAAACACTGTTCCGCTCGAAAGGCATCAAATAAAAAGCGTACGAAAACAACGAAGAGGCGCAGTGGCAGCGCTCCACGAGTTGAGCCTGAAAGGCGAACGGCTTGGGGCGCGGAACGTAGCTTCGAGGTAGTTTTCAAGCTTTTAATTTGCGAGCCTTGACTTTTTTGTTACTTTTTGTGTCAAGAAATCGAGGAACGAGATTCAGCGAACACAACAAAAAATAAAATTGTTGTGAGCTACAAAAAGTAAAAAGTTTCTAAAAAAAGAGTGTAAAATGAAAAAAACAGAATACGCAATCGTCGATATCGAAACAACAGGCGGCAATGCTAATTACAGCCGCATTACCGAAATCGCCATAATCATTCACAACGGAACAGAAATAGTAGACCGTTGGGAAACCCTAGTCAATCCCCAAAAAGAAATACCACTTCCCATATTTGCACTCACAGGGATAAATAATGAAATGGTCAAAAACGCACCCATCTTTGATGACATATCGGAGAAAGTACTAGTAATGCTCACAGACCGTGTTTTCGTAGCGCACAACGTTAATTTTGATTACTCCTTTGTTCGCCACCAATTAGAGGAAAGTGGCTTCAAGTGGACTGCTAGAAAACTTTGTACCGTTCGTGCTGCGCGTAAAATAAGACCTGGACATACTTCCTATAGTTTAGGCAAGCTTTGCAAAGCATTAGGTATTCCGCTTATAAATGCACACCGAGCGGGCGGCGATGCCGATGCCACGGCAAAATTATTTTCGTTGTTGCTAGAGTCTGATACCGATGGAATTATTTCAAAAATGATTAAAAATACTTCGCAAGACCAGCGATTACCTCCTAATTTACCGCCACATGATTTTGAGCAATTACCCGAAAAACCGGGCGTTTACTATTTTTACAATCAGGCGAAAAAAGTAATCTATGTGGGTAAAGCAATCAACTTAAAAAAGCGCGTAGCTTCCCATTTTACGGGGCATAATATAAACCAACAAAGGCAAAACTTTTTAAAAGATATCTTCGCCATTTCCTTCGAAGAATGCGCGACCGAATTAATGGCGTTGCTTTTAGAGTGCGCCGAAATTAAGAAGTTGTGGCCGACCTACAATCGGGCGTTAAAACGCTTTGAACCTAAATTTGGTTTGTATGAATATGAAGCTCGAAACGGTTACAAATACTTAGCAATTGGCAAGGTCGCGAAACACCAAACTTGTATTGAATCATTCAATAGCCTCTATGACGGAATTAACCTACTACGCAGTCTTGCGCAACAGTTTTCTATTGATACTAGGTATTGCATTTATGGTCATCAAGTTTCAGGAGAATTGTTTGCTACTCCTGACGCTTCAGATTTGCCCGATGTAAGCCTACACAACCAACAAGTTGAAAAGGCCTTGGATTTCTTATTGAGAAGTAGAGCTAGTTTTGCAATAATAGACAAAGGTAGAACTACTGAAGAACAGAGTTGCATTTGGGTCGAAAAGGGTCATTTCTATGGCATGGGCTATATTACTTCTGACGTAGGATTCACAGAAACTTCCGAAGTTCGGGATTATGTAACACCTTACAGCAGTAATCAATACATGATGCATCTCATCAACGATTTTGCAGAGAAGTATCCTGGGAAAGTAAAAAGAACTCAATAAGAAATGAAGTACAATACGTTTTTTTCTGTTTTGGATGTCATCTTTGAAATTACTACTTCTAGCTCAAAGTAGTGCCACATTCATTTCTTTTCATTATATTTGAATTTTACAAATAATATACAATGAATGCTATATCGGTAAAAGATTTCTACAAAGAAATATTAGGAGATAAATGTCCGCTCATAGATCAATTTCTCAACGAACAAAACAACAACGATATTGGACATTTTAATGTGTTTTCGATTGGCGATATGTATTGTACCTCTAAAGCAAAACCTTTGATGCCTTACAATCGTAGAACCTACTATAAAATAAGTTTAATCAACGGACATAACATCGTTGAATTTGCGGATAAAGAAATAGAAATAACTCAAAAAGGGGTGTTGTTTGCTTCGCCTAAAATTCCGTATCGGTACACTCCACAAGACACTAATCAATCGGGATTCTTTTGTGTGTTTACGGCCGATTTTATGGATAAATCAAAAACAGCGTTTAGCATTAATTCGCTTCCGATATTTAATTCGAAAGGCGATTTCATCTATCAAATCAACGACCAGCAATACGCTGAAATTGAGCAGATATTCATCAAAATGACGAGCGAAATACAATCGGATTACGCGTTTAAGTACGATTTGATTCGCAATTATGTATCCGAATTAATTCATACTGGGCAGAAACTCAGTCCGATTGAAGGAAAAGAGCAAAGTCATAATGCGGCATCGCGAATTTCAACACTCTTTATCGAATTACTTGAACGACAATTCCCCATTGAATCAACTAATCAAATCCTTCAACTTAAAACCGCAAAAGAATTTTCTGAAACACTTCGTGTCCATGTCAATCACCTCAATAAAGTGTTGAAAGAGGTCACTGGAAAAACAACAACCGAAATCATATCCAGTCGCATTACTCAGGAGGCCAAAATTCTACTCAAACAAACCGATTGGAATGTATCTGAAATTGCTTTTAGTTTAGGATTTGACGAAGTAGCTCACTTTTCCAATTTCTTCAAAAAGCAAACGCAGCTTTCACCGCTCAACTTTAGAGAATTATAATTATTTGATTTTTGCAAATAACACTTTGATTCTCGCAACTTCTGATACTCGTAAACGTTGCAATTTTGTACTGTACAATTAAACAGTAAAAAAATGACACAGTCAGTAAACAAAATTGCCTTGGTAACAGGTGGTAGTCGTGGACTTGGGAAAGACATGGCCTTACAATTAGCAAAAAAAGGGTTTGATGTAATTATTACGTATCAAAGTCAGAGTTCATCAGCAGAAGAAGTCGTAAACGAAATCAAAAGTATCGGTAAAAAAGCAAAAGCATTGCAGTTGGATGTTGCCGATGCTGGTTCATTTGACCCTTTTGTGACGCAACTAAATTCTGTATTAAAAACTGATTTTCAATCGGATACAATCTCAGCTTTGGTCAATAATGCCGGAGTAGGAACCTATGTTTCTATTGCTGAAACTTCAATGGAACAATTTGATAACATGGTCAATATTCATTTGAAAGCCCCCTTTTTCCTTACTCAAAAATTGTTGCCTTTGTTGCACGATGGTGGAAGTATCGTCAACATTTCATCGGGATTGACTCGATTCAGCTATAATGGTTATGCAGCTTACGCAATCATGAAAGCGGCTATTGATTCGTTCAGTCGTTATTTAGCATTAGAAGTAGGAAGTAGAAAAATTAGAGTAAACTCGGTGGCGCCTGGAGCCATAGCAACCGATTTTGGTGGTGGAGCAGTGCGCGATAACAAAGATCTCAACGATTTGATTGCGTCAAGTACAGCCTTGGGTAGAGTAGGTCAGCCCGACGACATTGGTTCGGTGGTTGCTTTTTTATGCAGTGAAGATGCAAAATGGATTAATGCACAACGTATTGAAGTAGCGGGCGGCGTTCATATTTAATTTGGATTATAATCATCCACAAAAAAACCTTATCACTAAAATGGTAAGGTTTTTTTATATTGTATTTGTTACACTGCAATAGTCTTCCACTTTCCTTTTTTGAAGTAGTAATACGCCAACACAGCAAGAACCGTCTCCGCTGATGGAATCGCAATAAATGCACCCAACGGACCCAATTCAAAATAAACTGCCAACAGCCAAGCGAGTGGAACTTGAATGATCCAAAAACAGAGTATGTTAATCCACGTGGGCGTTTTCGTATCGCCAGCTCCGTTCAGCGACTGAATCATTACCATCCCGATTCCGTAGAAAATATAACCCAATCCGATGATTTGTAGCGCCTGACTTCCATAAGCCAATATCACTTGGTCTTCGGTATACAATCCAATAATCGTTTTGGAGAAAGCAACAAATAAGAGTGTAACCAATCCCATAAAAATAACGTTGTATTTTGTGGTCAGCAACACACTTTGTTCGGCTCTTTCAGGTTGTTTGGCGCCTAAATTTTGTCCGACTAGCGTAGCTGCCGCATTACTCAATCCCCATGCGGGCAATATAAAGAATACTACATTTCGAATGGCAATTTGATAACCAGCACTGGCGTCGGTGCTACCGGTTATGGAAACGATGTACGTTAAAATAATCCAACTTCCACTCTGAATAAAAAACTGAAACATAGCAGGTGTTGAGATGCTCAAAAGCGAACGAATGATTTCGAAATTAGGCTTGAAATAACGTTGTAGAATTTGGATGGTTCGGTTCAATCGGAACAAATGATAGCATTGGTACACTACACCTGATGTACGTCCAATGGCTGTTGCTACTGCGGCTCCGGTTAGACCTAATTCGGGAAACGGACCTAATCCATAAATCAACATGGGACACAAAATAATGTTTAATATACTCGCAATCCACAAACTTCTCATGGCCATCGCAGCATCGCCCGCACCTCTGAAAATTCCGTTGATTAAAAAGAGCAAAATAATAGACGGACTACTAGCAAAAATGATTTGTGCAAACGGCGTTCCGGCATCGATTACTTCTTGTTTGGCACCCATTAATCCAAGAATATCGGCAGCAAAAAAGTATCCCAAAAAAGCTACAAAAAGTGCGATGATGAGCGAAACGACCATGGCTTGTGCACCTGCTTTCGATGCTTCGGTAAAATTCTTTTCACCCACACGTCGGGCAACAATGGCTGTAACTCCGGTGCTTAATCCGATGCCGAGTGTGTACACTAATGAAATTACCGCTTCGGTTAAACCGACGGTTGCCACCGCTACATCGGCATTGTCTAAATGACCAACAAAATAAATATCCACGACGGCAAAGATCGACTCGAGACTCAATTCCAATATCATCGGAATGGCCAATAAAACAATAGCTGTTTTTACACTTCCTTGCGTGTAATCGTGGTTTTCTCCTTTGAGGGATTGTTTGATTAATTGAAAAAAATGCCTGAGTGTACTGAGATTTTGCGCCATCACAACTAGTTTGAATTCCACTCAAAAATATTCAAAATCTTAGGTTGGGCAATGCTAAAGTTGATTTTTTACAACTCTACCGCTATTTTAGCTTGGTAATTCGATAGAGATCATGCCTTCTGTCTTTCATGATTCTGACACTTCCGTGCTCGTGAAGTTTCTTAAGTAAATCGATGTCAACATCAACAATCAGCGTCATTTCGGTATTCGGAGTGGCTTCTGCTTTAATTCCGTTACTTGGGAAAGCAAAATCGGAAGGCGTGAAAACCGCCGTTTGAGCGTATTGGATGTCCATGTTGTTGACTCCAGGCAAATTGCCTACACAACCTGCAATGGCAACGTAACATTCGTTTTCGATGGCTCGCGCCTGAGCACAATGTTTCACTCGGGTATATCCGTTTTGTGTATCGGTTAAGAACGGCACGAACAAAATGTCCATTCCTTCATCAGCCATCAATCGGGATAATTCTGGAAACTCCACATCGTAGCAAATCATAATTCCAATTTTTCCGCAGTCGGTGTCGAATGTTTTTATTTCCGAACCGCCTTTCATTCCCCAATACTGCGCTTCATTGGGCGTAATATGGATTTTAGTGTACATTTCCGAAGTTCCGTCGCGCTTGCATAGAAAACCTACGTTATATAAATCAACGCCGTCCATATAAGGCAGACTTCCGGTGATAATATTGATGTTATAGGAGATTGCCAATTCTTGGAATCGTTTGCGGATGGGCTCGCAATATTGAGCGATTTCCCGAATCGCATCAGCTTCTGACAAGTGATTGAAGTCGGCCATCAAAGGCGCAATGAATAATTCTGGAAACAAAGCAAAATCGCTTCCATAACCCGAAACTACGTCGACAAAGAATTCACATTGCTGGAATAAAGCGTCGAGATTCGCTAAAGGTCGCATTTGCCATTGCACCAATCCGAGGCGAATGACACTTTTTCGTACGTTGATTAGTTGTGGACTTTTATCGTAATAGATGTTATTCCATTCCAAAAGCACGGCATAATCTTGTGAACTGGTATCGCCAATCAAATAATTCTTCATCAATTTAATTACGTGAAAATCATTACTCAATTGAAACGAAAGCACGGGATCGTATAATTCTTTTTGACGGACTTTATCAATGTATTGTTTGGGTGTCATTTCCGATGCGTACTTCGTGAAATTAGGAATACGTCCGGCGAAAACAATGGCCGTCAGATTCAGTTGTTCACACAATTCTTTGCGTGTATCATACAATCTTCTACCCAATCGCAAACCTCTGAAATCGGGATGTATAAAAACATCAATACCATACAATACATCGCCGTTGGGTTCGTGTGTAGAGAAGGTATAGTTTCCTGTGATGTCGGCGTAGTTATGATTTTTTAGCACTTTTTCGGTGTTCACAATCAGCGACAAGGCCGAGCCAACCACTTTATCATCAACTAAAATTACCAATTGTCCTTCTGGAAAGATTTCAAGTAGTTTTTTAATGTGGTGTTCTTTCCAATACGAGCCTTCCATTTCACTGTAGGCTTCGACCATAGAGTTTTTTAATTCTTTATAATCTTCGATGCGCAGGTTACGCAATTCAACTTTATTAATTTCGGTACGCATACTGTGAATATCTTAAATGGTTATAGCAGAGAAGTAGACCGCTGTTGAAAATCTAACGAAAAGCTTGCCAACAACCTACATATTGATGGACGTGGAGTTATGCTTCAACTAAAATGGTACGGTCAAAAATGAATTATATTTTTGCAATGGAAGTGCTTTGCAGCATCAACTTTATTTTAATATGAAACGTATTCTGTAATTTCCAATCCGTATCCAATCATTCCCACCCGTTTAGTTTGCTCGGTATTGGATATCAATTTGATTTTGGAAATGTCGATGTCGTGCAAGATTTGAGCTCCAATTCCGAAGTCTTTGACGTCCATTTTGATGCTTGGCGCTTTTTGAATGCCTTGTTCTTGTAGTGACTTTAACTCTTTCAAGCGATTGAGTAAATCCAACGATTGAATTTCTTGATTGATGAATACGACAGCTCCTTTTCCTTCCTGATTGATCAATTGAAACATATCGTCCAATTTCTTATCGGCATTATTGGTTAAGGTTCCTAAAATATCATTATTGATTTGCGTTGAGTTGATTCGGGTGAGGATGGCTTCTCCAGCACTCCAACTTCCTTTGGTTAACGCGATATGAACTTGTTTATTAGTTGTTTGAAGATACGCTCTCAATCGGAAGTTTCCAAAACGCGTCTCAATTTCAAAATCTTCTTTCTTTACAATCAAACTGTCGTGTTGCATGCGGTAGGCAACCAAAGCTTCAATCGAAACAATTTTCAAATCGAATTTTTTAGCTACTTCCATTAATTGCGGTAAGCGCGCCATGGTTCCGTCTTCGTTCATGATTTCGACAATAATTCCGGCCGATTTGAATCCGGCTAACCGAGCAAAATCTATGGCAGCTTCAGTATGACCTGTTCTGCGCAAAACGCCACCTTGCTTGGCAATTAAAGGGAAAATATGTCCGGGGCGACCTAACTCATGCGGTTTGGTATCGGGGTTGACTAATGCTTGAACCGTTTTGGATCGGTCGGATGCCGAGATTCCGGTTGTCACGCCGTCGCCACGTAAATCAACCGAAACGGTAAAAGCCGTCTGCATGATGTCGGTATTATTCGTCACCATTGCATTCAATTCGAGTTCTTTACAACGACTTTCAGTCAAGGGTACACAAATCAATCCTCTACCATGTGTAGCCATAAAGTTGATCATTTCGGGCGTTACCTTTTCGGCTGCAGCCAAAAAATCGCCTTCATTTTCGCGATCTTCATCATCGACTACAATAATAATTTTACCTTGTCGGATGTCTTCTATAGCTTCTTCAATAGTGTTGAGTTGGGTGTGTGTTGACATTTGTAAGAATGTTTATTTAAGATGGGAACGTACTTCTGTAATGAATTTCGAATTGTACAGAAATACTAGAAAGTAAAACGGAAATCCAACAACGACAGCAACTGCAATTCCGGGTTCCAGATTTTTATTGGTAATTTGAGCTACTTTACCTATTTTCTTTTGTGAGGTGTAAATGAAATAACTCAATGCTGCAATCATTACAACAAAAACAATGATGAGTATACTCTGATTTATATTGTTCTTAACTACAAAAAACATCACAATGGCAAGCGGATTCAGTGCTAAAGCAATTAGAGCATTTTTTGAATAGCTACTTAGGATGACTTCGAGTTGTTCTTTTGAAATGGATTTAGATTCTGTTTCAGTAATTTCAGCTTTCAATTTCGGTTTTAACTTTTGAAAAAACTTCTGAAAAGGAGCGAAAACTGCATCAAAATTGAACATTCCACCAATGTCATTTGTAGCTCGGTAGGTGAGTATGATGGCAAGCGGACTCAACACCATCGTTGACATCCAAGTTCCTAAAAACGGAGTGATACCGTTTTCTTGTGCCACTTTTTTTCCGAAGGTATTGATGAAGTGAAAGATGATAAAAATCGCCACAGCAAAAACGATTGGTAAACCTAGTCCGCCTTTTCGGATGATTGCACCCAAAGGAGCACCTATAAAGAACATTAAGATACAAGCAAATGCAATGACAAATTTATCGTAGAGTGCAATCCAATGCGAATTGATGTTTTTTTGTTTTTCATCCATTTCAAGTTTTGAACTATCGATGGAAAAAACCGTTCCTTCCACATTGTTTTTAGCTACGTTAAACACCTGAATTTTACGTTCTCGATCAATCAAATTGAGTTGTTGGTTCAGTTCAAATGGTAGGTTTGACGTAGTTGTGATGTTGGGCGTATACGGATTCGTACTAATACGCTGGTAAACATTTTCAGCATACGATTTGATGTCCTTTTTGTAGTTGGTATTCAGCGAATCTAACGTATATTTTAGTTCACTGATGTTGAGCATCGTATTGGTATTGGTGATTTCACCCGTGTCAGCATCGGTATTTAATTTGGATAAATCGATGTTGATGACGTCTTGCTTGAACGTCGCTTTGGCGAACGGCAATCGGTTGCGTTCTTCGTATTTTTTCGGATAAACATCTTCATAAAAATATCCATCAAAAAGCAACAATTTTAAGGTGTTGGAATCTTCACTACTCACCAATTCGCCTCGGTTGGCTTTGATGACGGTTTTATTTCCTTCGCCGGTATTTGATTTAATGTGTATGATGACATCGGATAACAGATTTCCGTTTTCGCCCGATTTCTTCTGTACTTTAATGGTGTAATTGCCAATTTCACTAAACTGTCCTTCGGCGATGGCCATAGCGGGTTTGGCTTGGGCAATGTTTCGTCTGAAATTGATGAATTTGTATTCGGCATACGGAATCACATTGTTTGCAAAAACAAAGGCCACAACGCTCAATAATAAAATGAAAACCGTAAGACTTCGCATGGCACGTTGCAGCGAAATTCCAGAAGATTTCATCGCGGCAAACTCGTAGTTTTCAGATAAACTTCCGAAAGTCATAATCGAAGCTAGCAATACAGAAAGCGGTAAAACTAAGGGAACAATCCGAGGCATCGAAAACACCAAGAACTTGATGACCATAAAAAAGTCGAGGTCTTTTCCAGCTAATTCAGAGATGAACAGCCAAACCGTTTGCAGAATAAATATAAAAAACAAGATTACAAATACCGTGGCAAATGTAATCAAGAAGGTTTTAAGTAAATACTTATCTAATAGTTTCACAAAGGCTAATCTAATTTATTGATGTAGTAGTTTGGATACTTACTGGCTACAAAGATAAATTGATTTTTTGACAATGGCTGATTGGTTTTAAAAGAATTAACAGTAAGAGTGGTTTTTGTTCCGTTTTTACCGATTTCAATCAGGTTGTAGATGTGTTTTGTTTGCGTGTCAATTCCCAAAAGCACCTCTTTTCGTTGGTCTTTTCCGCTGGTAGGGATTAATTTGATGTACTGAATTTTTCTTCCTTTTACGTTTTGTAAGATGTCCATCGAATACTTATAACCGCTGTTGAAAAACGTCAACATTTTAGCTGGAGTAATCGATTTCTCGTCGTTTTCTTTTTCAGATGAAATCGTAATTTCCTCATCCTCTGGAACTACGGTATATGATTTTTTACCATCGTACATTTTGGTAGCACCCATAAAATTTAGGATGTATTTGTTGCCTTCCAAAGTTACATTCCCCTTACTTTCTTGGTTGATGTTTTCTTTGGTGTTGGTAAGTGTATATTTGAAATCAATAGTTATGTTTTTATAACTTTTGATTTTTGCCGTCACATCGTCTAAAAGCTCTTTTGCTTTCTTATCTTGAGCAGTAGAGGTTAACGTTGCTAAAATCAAAAAAGCAATAGAAAATAATTTATTCATTTTAATCGTTATTTTGTTCATTGTTAAAAAAATGTTCTAACGCTACCAGGTCGGGTATATTAACACTGCGGGCTTTACTTCCTTCAAACGGACCCACAATTCCAGCCGCTTCCAGCTGATCGATTAATCTTCCGGCTCTGTTGTAGCCTAGTTTTAACTTTCTTTGCAATAATGATGCCGAACCTTGCTGCGCCGTTACAATAATCTCTGCTGCATCTCTAAATAATGAATCTCGTTCTGAAATATCATACTCTAAATTCACGCTCGAACCATCTTCACCAACATATTCTGGCAATAAATAGGCCGTTGCATAGGCTTTCTGCGAACCGATAAAATCGACAATTTTTTCTACTTCGGGTGTGTCGACAAACGCACATTGAACCCGCACTAAATCATTTCCGTTGGAGAATAATAAATCTCCACGTCCAATCAATTGATCGGCGCCGCCTGTATCTAAAATGGTTCTTGAATCAATTTTCGAAGTTACTCTAAACGCAATTCGCGCGGGGAAATTGGCTTTGATCATTCCGGTAATTACATTCACCGACGGACGTTGCGTGGCAATAATCAAGTGAATTCCAATCGCACGCGCCAACTGAGCCAAACGAGCAATCGGTGTTTCTACTTCTTTTCCGGCCGTCATGATTAAATCGGCGAACTCGTCCACCACCAAAATGATGTACGGTAAGAATCGGTGGCCGTTTTCCGGATTTAATTTACGCTGTTTGAATTTATCGTTGTATTCTTTAATGTTGCGCACCATCGCGTCTTTCAACAGCGAATACCGATTGTCCATTTCGATGCAAAGCGAATTCAAGGTGTTGATTACTTTATTGTTATCCGTGATGATCGCATCTTCAGTATCGGGCAATTTCGCCAAATAATGACGCTCAATTTTATTGAAAAGGGTAAGTTCTACTTTCTTCGGATCGACCAATACAAACTTGACTTCCGCAGGATGTTTTTTATACAGTAAGGAAGTCAACACAGCGTTCAATCCAACCGATTTTCCTTGTCCCGTTGCTCCGGCCATCAACAAGTGAGGCATTTTAGCTAAGTCGACTACAAAGGTTTCGTTCGAAATGGTTTTTCCCAAAGCAATCGGCAATTCCATTTCAGCTTCTTGAAATTTAGCCGAGGCAATCACCGTTTTCATTGGAACCATAGTTGGGTTTTTGTTTGGAACTTCTATACCGATCGTGCCTTTTCCTGGAATAGGAGCGATGATACGAATTCCCAATGCGGCCAATGAAAGCGCAATATCGTCTTCTAAACTTTTGATTTTAGAAATACGAATTCCGGCTTCGGGTACAATTTCATATAAGGTAACCGATGGACCGACCGTAGCTTTGATTTGAGCGATGTCAATTTTGTAGTTGCGAAGTGTTTCTACAATTTTGTTTTTATTTTCTTCTAATTCAGCCTGATTGATGGTAATTCCCACCGAGGCGTATTCTTTTAATAAATCAATGGTTGGGAATTTGTAGTTGGATAATTCCAACGTAGGGTCAAATTCGCCAAAATCGGCTACTATTTTTGCGGCTAGGTTTTCTTCGATGATGTCTTCATCTTGCGCTTTTTCAATCACAAACGCATCATCATTGGTTTTGATGAGTTCAGGTTCTGATGGAGTAACCGAAAGAGTTGGAGCGACGTGTGCATGTTTTGGTTCGGTTTTTAACGAAGGTTCTAATTCGATTTCAGAATAACTCGAAATAGTTGGTTTTAATGCTTCTTTGTTGATTTCGAATTGCGACGTAGGTTTTAACACTTCACCCAAATCAAAATCGGCCACCGGTTCTTCTTCTTTTTCGTCAATGGCATATTCTTCAAGGTTGTAAGCGCCGTCAGAAGATTTCGATTTCATTTCGTTGATGTCGTCGGTAATTTCCTTCTTCTTTTTTTCGAAAAACGTTTTAATTGATTCGGGCGACATTTTAATCTTGAACAATAAATACACGATTAATCCCGCTACTAAAAGGAGAATGGTTCCTGTTTTCCCCACAAAATCTTGGAAAAACAAATTCATTTCATAACCAATGGTTCCGCCTAATTCGGGTAATGCAGTGGCAAAAAAGCCAAACAACATGGAAAGAATAATCATGACGAATAAATCCCAAAACCAGATGTTGCGTAGTTTTTTCAGACTTAAATCCAATACCAAATACGTTCCTGTGATAAAAAACAATTTCACGAATAAGAACGATGCCGCGCCAAAACCTTTATAAATAAACAAATCGGCCATATAGGCTCCGATTTTCCCCAGCCAATTGTAGGCGGTTTCGTTTCGGTTGGAAAGTTCGTTGACTACATTTTGATCTTGATGGCCGTGAATAAAAAAGGAAATAAACGACAACAGCAAGCCCAACGAAAAGAGAATGAGGAAACTACCTATCAGTACGCGGTACTGCAGTTTTAATTTCCACGGTAATTTTTCTTCGGGAAGCGAATCGTTTTTTGGAGTACCTTTTTTTTCCGTTTTAGCCATTCTTTACGTCAGTTTTTGTATACTATTGAATTAAAATTTCGGTATGTAAATGAAGCAACCGATTACAATTGCAGTGATTGCTGCAAAGAAAACGGCACCTGCTGCGATGTCTTTTATAAAACCTATTTTTTCATGGAATTCAGGGTGAATAAAATCGGCTACTTTTTCAACGGCCGTATTCAAGCCTTCAATACTCAAGACCAATCCGATGGCAAGCGTTTGGAACATCCATTCTTCTCTCGAAATATCGTAATAGAATCCAGCACCAATCAACAGCACTGCAATCGTACTTTGTACCATCACACTGTGTTCGGTTGTGGCGAGTTTGATTGCTCCTTTTAAAGCAAAACCTAAACTTTTGAAACGACCCGAAAGAAATGATTTATCCCTTTGAAACTCCATGGATTATAAAGCAGCTAATGCCGCATCGTAATTGGGTTCGTCTGCAATTTCAGGAACTTGTTCTGAATAGACTACGATTCCGTTTTCATCGATAACCAAAACGACTCTCGAATGTAATCCGGCTAAAGCGCCATCAGTCATTTCCAATCCGTAGTCTTTTCCGAAACTACCCGATTTGAAGTCAGAAAGATTTTCAACATTTTCCAATCCTTCCGCACCACAAAAACGCTTTTGAGCAAAAGGTAAATCTCTTGAAATACAAAGTACTTTTGTGTTTTCTAATGCACTGGCACTTTGGTTAAAATGTCTCACCGAAGCGGCACAAGTTCCAGTATCCACACTCGGAAAAATATTTAGAACCAATTTTGAACCTGCATAATCGGCTAGAGTAGCGGTAGATAGATCGGTTTTTACTAATTGAAATTCAGGTGCTTTTGAACCTGTTTTGGGTAATTCACCATTGGTGTGAATCGGATTTCCTCCTAGAGTTATGGTTGCCATTTTGTATGATTTTAAGAGTTCAAAAGTATGAAATTATTTCGGAATAGGGAAGAACGAATTTAGCTTAAAAATTTAACATAAATTAGTATGTTTACAATATTGTTTTATCGTAATATTGCAATATAATAATTGTCAGTTATCAGTTATCAGTTATCAGTTATCAGTTATCAGTTGCTTACTATAGACGACAACCGACAACCGACAACCGACAACCGACAACCAAACAACCAAACAACCTAAAATATGGGCGCATCAAAATCAGAATCCTTTTCACTCGAACAAAATGAGATAGCCAACTTGTTCAAAGCCTTGTCACATCCGGCTCGAATTGCCATAGTTGATTATCTATTGACAGTCGACACGTGTATTTGCGGCGATATAGTAAACGAATTGCCTTTGGCGCAACCCACTATTTCGCAGCATTTAAAAGAATTAAAAAACGCCAATATCATCAAAGGAACCATAGAAGGAACCGCGATTTGCTATTGCATTAACCCCGACACGATTGATAAGATCGAAAATCATTTTGGGATGATTAGGCATAAGTTAAAGAACAAATGTTGCTAAATTACGTATTGTCACCCTGAGCGCAGTCGAAGGGCTTTTATTAAAATGTTTAACTTAAAATTGAGGAGATTGCTTCGTTCCTCGCAAAAACTATGAAACTATCACAAATTAAATCCGAACTCCAAAAGCTCACCACCATTGCTTTTCAATTGCCCAACGGCGACTTAGTACCAACCCATTTTCACGTTACCGAAGTGGGAAAAATCACCAAACATTTCATCGATTGCGGCGGCACAGTCCGTACCGAAGAAGTAGCCAATTTTCAACTCTGGGAAGCCAACGATTACGATCACCGTTTACATCCCGAAAAATTAGTGCACATTATCGAATTGTCGGAAGCCAAATTGCAGATTCCCGATTTAGAAATCGAAGTCGAATACCAAATGAAAGACACCATCGGTAAATTCAGTTTGGGTTTCGACGGAACGAATTTCCTCCTACAATCCAAACTAACCGATTGCTTGGCCAAAGACAATTGTGGCATTCCAGCCGATAAATTGAAAGTCAAAATAGGCGAGTGGAAACCAAAAGAAACCTCGTGTTGTACACCTGATTCAGGTTGTTGTTAATATTTAATCCAGACTAATTTTAGAGACCTTGCGAACTTCGCGCCTTCTTCGCGCCTTAGCAGTAAAAAAAGCAATTATGTTTGAAAATCTATCCCAAACCATCCAATCCATAACTGAAATTTCAGTTTCCAACGAACGAAAAGAAATTTTACAACCCTTGATTGATTACATTCAAAATAAAATCAACTCTAACCAAGAAATCCGCCTGAATTTTATCTGCACACACAATTCCCGCCGCAGTCATTTGTCGCAAATTTGGGCACAAACCATGGCGTTTCATTTCAAGGTTCATAATGTTTTTTGCTATTCAGGCGGCACCGAAGCTACGGCGATGTTTCCGAAAGTAGGTGAAACATTAGCCAATCAAGGTTTTGAAATCCAAAAATTGAGTGAAACAGAAAATCCAGTGTATGCAGTAAAATTTGATGAAAACAAACATCCCATCATCTGTTTTTCGAAAACATATTTTGACGATTTCAATCCGAAAACGCAATTCGGAGCCATCATGACGTGCAACAACGCCGACGAAGGTTGTCCGATGGTATTCGGAGCGGAAGCGCGATTCCCAATCAAATACGACGATCCAAAAGCGTTTGACGGAACCGAACTTATGAATGAAAAATACACTGAACGCAGTATGCAAATCGCTTCTGAAATGTATTTTGTTTTCTCTCAAATTAAACAATAACTAAAATCTTTGCGAACGTTGCGAATTCTTTGCGCCCCTGCCTGCCGGCAGGCAGGTTTGCGGTAAAAAACTATGAAAAAACGACTCAATTTTCTAGACCGATTCCTAACCCTTTGGATATTTCTCGCCATGTTAGTTGGCGTATCTATTGGCTATTTCATCCCGAATTCGGATGATTTTATCAACTCGTTTTCGTCGGGAACGACTAATGTTCCTTTGGCGATTGGGTTGATTTTGATGATGTATCCGCCGCTGACCAAAATCGATTTTTCGAAAGTGCCACAAATGTTCGAAAAGCCCAAATTACTGACGGCTTCGTTTTTCATAACCTGGATTGTCGGTCCGTTTTTGATGTTTATACTCGCAACATTTTTCCTCAAAGACTATCCCGAATACATGACCGGATTGATTATCATCGGAATTGCGCCGTGTATTGCGATGGTCATCGTATGGAACGAATTGGCCGAAGGCAACCGCGAACTCACCGCAGGTTTAATTGGAATCAACAGTTTGTTGCAGGTATTCTTCTTCAGTTTGTATGCCTATTTTTATTTGGAAGTGATGTTGCCGTTGTTCGGAATTAAAGGTTTGGAATTAAATATTACCATTGCTGAAATCGCGAAAACCGTCGGAATCTACCTCGGAATTCCCTTTGCGCTGGCTGTTGTGAGTCGGTTTGCGATTAAAAAATACATCGGAGATAAATTCTTCAACCAAAAATTCATTCCGTTTGTTTCACCGATTACGTTGATTGCATTGCTGTTTACCATCGTAGTTATGTTCAGTTTAAAAGGTGAGATGATTGTCGATTTACCTTTGGATGTGATTCGAATTGCGATTCCATTAGTCATTTTCTTTGCGATTATGTTTTTCTTGATGTTTTTTGTGGCGAAGAAAATCGGCGCTAATTACCGTGATGCCACCGCGTTATCCTTCACGGCTGCAGGAAATAATTTTGAACTAGCGATCGCCGTTTCGATTGGAGTTTTTGGCATCAATAGTGGTCAGGCATTTGCTGGTGTAATCGGTCCGCTCGTCGAAGTTCCCGCGTTAATAATCTTAGTAAATGTGGCGTTTTGGTTGCGGAAGAAATATTTCAATTGATGTGATTACTTCTGCGTAACGCTTGCGTGAGGGCGAAGGTGAAAATGACGATCGCGTTGTGCCGTTTTTGAGGGAATAAAAGAGCGACCATAGAAGCTACTTTTATGACCTACACAAAACGTGCAGAAAAGCGGAGGAATTGCAACCGTAGACCGACGGCTTGCGTTGGGTGATGCGGGGAAGCCGGCACGCTATTATGGAAGTTAGATTTCAGAAGGCAGAAGGCAGAACGCAGTATAGTCTTTAGCAAGCTATGAAATCTTACAACGAGCAAAGCGACTGTAGACGAAATACATTCTATGTTTCTATGTGTTTAAAAAAAATGCATTTTTAAATCCAGCCCAATCCCAATCCAACCGATAAAAGAATCAACAAAACTGCCACGGTAATTTGTAGAAAGTGAAGCGTGACTTTCTTCAGCAATTTATTTCCAATGAATGCGCCCGTCATCGCCGAAAGTGTCGCGCAAACCAGTAATGGTAAGTTTTCTTTCAAATCTAAATTCAGAATTCGGGTTGAATACACGCTAAGTCTTGTAATATCAACAAACGACGAAATCACCACCGTGGTTCCGATGAACGCTTCTTTGGACAATCCGGCTCGAATTAAAAAAGCACTTCGCAACGCACCTTGAGCTCCGGTTAATCCACCAAAAAACCCACTCAATGCGCCGCCAATTGGGAGTTTGCTTTTGTCGAATTGCAGGTTGTTGAAATACGGAATCAAATCGACCACGGCAAAAAATAACATGAATAGTGCGACGATGAGTTTGATCGGGAATATTTCGAAGGTTTTCCCGATGAATTCGTAGGAATAAATAGGTTCCATATTCGGAATTTTTACCAAAAGCAATGCGCCAATAAAGGCAAAAATCACGGCTGGAATTCCGAATCGCAGTGCCACTTCTTTGTTGACATTCTTCCCAACCAACACCAATTTGAAGATGTTGTTAGAAAAATGTACAACGCCCGTCAACGCAATCGCCACTTCGACAGGAAAGAAAATCATCATCACGGGCGTTAAAATCGTTCCCAATCCGAAGCCCGAAAAAAAGGTAAGGATGGCGACCAAAAATGCTACAATCGAGATGAGAATGATTTCCATGTTTTTTTATCAAAAATAGTAAAAAATGAAACAGTAGAACACGTGAACTTTTTGACCTATGTCAAATCAATCAATATTATACTATATTTGTTTTTACTAAATTTTAAACGAATTGTTATGTCATTATCCAATTTATTCAGGAGAAAACCTACTTCAACCATTTTACAGCAAGGCGGCGACGGAGAACATTCTGGCTTGAATAAAGTATTAACGGTTAAGGATTTAACGTTCTTCGGAATTGCAGCCATCATTGGCGGTGGAACGTTTAGCGCGATTGGAAATGCCTGTTTTTCGGGCGGTCCAGGTGTAGTGATTTTATACATCATCTGCGCCATTGCGTGCGGATTTACTGCGATGTGTTACGCCGAATTTGCGTCGCGCGTTCCCGTTTCAGGTAGTGCGTACACGTATGCGTACGTTTCGTTTGGAGAAGTATTTGCGTGGATCATCGGTTGGGCATTGTTGATGGAATATTCCATTGGAAATATTTACATCGCCTTTTCGTGGAGTGGATATTTCACCAATTTACTCGAGAGTTTTCACATCCATTTACCCGAATGGCTGACGATTAATTACAAATCGGCTCACGCGGCTTTTCTCGAAAGTAAAAGTGGAGAAGGATTGCTGGCTTGGCAAAATGCTCCGACGATTGGAAGTTTGAAAGTAATTTTCGATTTACCCGCCGTATTGATTAATATTTTGATTACGTATTTGGTGTACAAAGGAACCAAAGAGTCGAAAAATATTAGTAATGCGATGGTATACATTAAGTTAGCGATTATTCTTTTGGTTATTATTGTAGGCGCTTTTTATATTGATATTAATAATTGGACGCCTTTTATGCCTAATGGTTTTACCGGAGTAATGGGCGGTGTTTCGGCTGTTTTCTTTGCTTATATTGGTTTTGATGCCGTTTCGACTTTGGCCGAAGAAAGTAAAAATCCGCAGCGTGATTTACCTCGTGGAATGATTTATTCATTGATTATTTGTACCGTTGTTTACATCATATTGGCCTTGGTAATTACTGGAATGGTTTCGTACACCTTATTAGGAGTAAGCGATCCATTGGCCGAAATTTTTGCCCTGAAAGGTGTGAAATGGATGTTGTTTATCGTGTCGATTGCAGCTGTGGTTGCAATGACGAGTGTAATGTTGGTATTCCAAATGGGACAACCCCGAATTTGGATGACGATGGCGCGCGACGGACTCATGCCTAAGAAATTTGCTGAAATTCACCCGAAACATAAAACACCCGGATTTGCTACGATAATTACTGGCTTGGTAGTGGGAATTCCGATTTTCTTTACGGACGAGAATTTCGTTTTAGACTTCACGAGTATCGGAACCTTGTTTGCTTTTGTGTTGGTGTGTGGCGGCGTTTTGATGCTTTCTCCACAAAGTGAAGAAGAGTTGGCCGAACGTGCAACTAAAGGCAAGTTCAGAATTCCGTACATCAATTCGAAATTTATTTTTCCACTTCTTGTGATAGCTTCAGGGGTTTTGGTGCACAATTTATTTCCAACTTTTTTCCCTGACACCTTTAATTTTGACGGAGATAATTTTGCGACCAATATTTCGATGGTAGTGTTTTTTATTCTTTGTATCGTGATGTCGGTCTTGGCTTTTGTGAAAAACTTATCGCTGATTCCGTTATTGGGATTGATTTCGTGTTGTTATCTACTTACCGGAATGGCCGTGTCAAACTGGAAATGGTTTGGCGTTTGGTTGCTCATTGGATTGGTTTTTTACTTTGCGTACGGATACAAGAATAGTAAATTGAATAAAGCATAAAAAAAATCCCGTCGAGTTGTACACAAGACGGGATTTTTTCTTTTAGTTTTTAAAACGGGGAAATTGCATAAATAAAGACATTACTATTGGTTTCCCAAACAGTATAATCGGAATTGTCTACGTTTCCGTCGCCGTTTAAATCGGTCGAGAAAGGTCCGAATGCAAAATTATTCGAATCAATTTCCCAAGCTGTATAATCACTGTTGTCAACATTTCCATCGTTGTTGATGTCGCCCGAATACAATCCGAAAACACCCGTATTCAATTCGGTCAAATTACCACCAAAAGCTTTGTTTGCAGCAGTAGTAAAATCGTAATTCAAAGGTGTGTTTCCAATTAATTGTGGCGTTGCACTCCACGTTTGAACCGAATTTTCAGTTTTTACTCCAATGTAAAATGAGCCAGTAGGTTGGTTTGGGAAAACGCACGTTGCAGTTCCATCTGTTTTTAAATCAGTCGTTGTTGAAGCGATTAAGGTTCCGGTTGCATCGCGTAATTCAACCGAAACATCAGTAACTTTCGAGTAGTCATTGGTATTCAATTGGTTGTTGGTCACCGATTTCATTCTGTTTGCGGTAGTATCGTAAAAACCTTGTACATTGAGTTTTAGTTCCACCAAAGATGACGGTGGGCATGAACTACACAAGGTGCTAAATGTAATTGAATTGATAGTGTCCAACGTTTCAACCACTGCTGGATATTCTCCTTCGTCATAACAAACAGAAGTTAAAGACGGACAGTTGGAAAACATAAAAAAGAAAAGTGGAGGCGGAACCATAGATGTTTCATCGTCGTTTGAACTTCTACCAAACATCGCAGGTGTAATTACGTTGTTTTTTAATTTTAAAGTATGTAAATTCGGGTTGGATTCGCACCAAAGGATATTAACACCCGATCCGCAAAGGTCGATTTCTGAGAGTAAGGTTTGTGAGCAATATAAATTTAGTAAATTAATTAAATTGTGCAGTGGTAGTGTAAGTAAAGGGTTATTGCTTACTGCTACATAATTTAAATGGACTAAATTTTCAATTTCTGCGACCGAACTCAATTGGTTGGATTCTATACTTAAGTTCCTTAGCTGCGTTAGATTGGAAACAGGTAATTGGGTTAAATTGTTATACTGACAAACTAAAGTTCTGAGATTTATGAAATTCTGAATACCTTCTATAGAACCAATATTCGAGTTGGAAATGTATAATTCATAGACCGTCAACGCTTCAGCATATTCAATTTCATTATTAAAATTAGTATCTATTCGTATTATATTTCCCGCGTTATCTCGTGCTGTAAAAGTGGCTGGGGAGGCATTTACAAGTTTGGCTTTAAAATTAACATCGGGAATGGTGATGATTTGCGCCGTTGCCCAATAACTTCCAAAAAGAACAACAAATAGGAGTAGATTTTTTTTCATAAAACACTGAATTTAAAACAAATATATCAATTTCTTTTGAATGTAGTTCGAATAATATCATTTGGAAAAACAACCACACTTTCATGTCCGTTTTTAGACACAGCAGCCACTCCGAAATAAAAGTTGTCAATCACAATTCCTTTCAATTCATAAAAATCAACGTTGCCCACAAACCGACTGTTTTCCCATTGCGGTGACGTGGTCAATCGCCAGTAAATTTTATATCCAATAATCGAATCGTCGTTGGGTTTTTCCCACTTCAATTTAGTGTTGGCTTCAACGATTCCGCCAATCAATACATTTTTGGGTTCAGCTGGTGCCGATGCTAAACTCGCCAAGGTGATCGCATTTACAGCAGTGAGTTTGTTCGCGTACTCAAAATTTACACCTTCAATTACATCGCCATATTGAATGCCGTTTTCGGTGCGCAAATTTTGATGCTGACGGTTATAATTCTCATGTGCTTCCATGATGCGTACTCCGGCATAACCCAAATCATTAAACGGACGGTGATGTCCACCTCGACCAAAACGATCCAATCGATAGACCATCATCGGATTCATTTCGGGCATATAAGTTGATACAGTTTTGTGAATGTAACGCGCCAATTGCCTTGAAATTCCGTCGACTTCACCACCATAAAAACGACGATTTTTTCGTTCTTTTTCGGTTTCTGTAACCGGAGTGGGTTCTGAGAAAATTCGGAACGTACGGTTATCAATCACTCCGTCGACACCTTCAATGTTTCCAATCATGTCGTTGTTGAGCACGCCGATGATTTCCCAGTTGTTTTTCTTAGCAAATTCGGCAAAACCTTTTCCGCCAAATAAACCCTGTTCTTCACCGGAAAGACCTAAATAAACAATACTATTTTCAAAGTTGTATTTGCTCAAAACACGCGCGGCTTCAATCGTTCCGGCCATACCGGTAGCGTTGTCGTTGGCTCCGGGCGCATCGGTAGTAAAATCCATGGCATCCGAATTTCGGCTGTCAATATCACCCGTCATGATGATGTACCGATTCGGAAATTTAGTTCCTTTTTGAACCGCAGCCACGTTGACAATCCACGTATCTTTCGGAACGCGTTCGCCATCATTAGTCGTCACGAAATCCTTTTGGTAAAAAACATCGAGGCAATTGTTGCATTCTTTGGATGCTTTATCGAACTCCGATTTGATCCAACGGCGCGCTGCTCCAATTCCTCTTTTGTTTGAAATCGTATCGCTGAACGTATTTCGAGTGCCAAAATTGGCTAAGGTTTTGATGTCGGCTTCGATGCGTTGAGTAGAAACCGATTGAATGATGTCGTACAATCGGGCGTCGGTTTGAGCAAAACTGAACTGGAAAAATAGAGAAAGAAATACTATTTTTTTCATTGTCTTTTCTTTCAAAGATAAAAAAAATCCGCTAACGAAAATCGAAAGCGGATGAAATTACTACTTGTAAATTTATAGTTTGATGAATTTTTGAATTCCCTTTCCTTTATCAGAATACACACTTATAAAATACGTTCCTGCAGGAAGATTTTGTACATCAATAGATGTATTTGATTCGGTACTTTTAATCAATTGTCCCACCGAATTGTACAATTCAATTGTATCAATTACCAGATTTTGGTTGAGTTGTAGATTTAAAATTCCTTTGGTCGGATTTGGATACACAGTAAACAATTGCTGTAATTCGGATTCTGTTGTCGATAGTAATCGAACTGTCGTAGCAGTCGTATTGGTTATGATTGGAAAATTAAAGTCAAAATAAATACTCGCGGTATTTGTGATTACATCATCGACAACTACTATGTTTTTGGGTTTAATGGAAAATGCAATGTAACCGTTACTTCCGGGTTCATCAACAGAAGATGCTGGTAAGTTAATGTTTTCGAAGAAAAACTCTAAGTTATTACCTTGCGTTAAAGTACTTCTAAACGGATGACTAGAGGATATGATTTGCACAGAATTCCAATCGAGTTTTGAATTCAAAAGATCTTTTATCACTACATTTTCTGTAGCAGCTGTTCCAGTGTTTTGAAAACGAACAATATAATGCAACGGTTTGTTGATGTCTGATAAAGCTATTTCATAGCCTTCAACACACGTTTTGTCGTTGGGATCAAATGAGCCAATAACGATTTGATTGAATTGATACGTATTGTTTTCGGGCGTTTCATCGTTTTGATCTGGCGTTGCGTTTGCTGAAAAATAAACAAGGTCTCCATTATTTACAGCGGGTGTTTCCATCGGACCATTTAAATTGAGTGTAATCATGATTTCTCTGGACTCAAAAGGATTCAAATTGGAGAACATCCAATTTAAGGTGTTTCCATTCTGCGAAAGTACAGTGGGAGAAGTTGTCACAACATCAAAAATTGCATCATCAAAATCAAAAGAAATAGTTCCAGAATGAATTTGATTTCCCACATTTTTATACACAATTTTATAGTGACTATCAAAACCAGGTCGTGCATTGGAAAGCGGTAAAATCGTTATTTCTACATCGGAATGCACACCATTTGGAATCAAACAAAAGTTAGCTGTTTGTGTAGTTCCTGTCGCCGAAAACGTAAAATCAACAGTTGGCGGAGCGAATTGAAAATAAGTAGAATTTTCTAATTGTGGCGTAATTGTATGTGTGCCCAATCCCATATATGTACTGTAATTCCCTGAGATATTAGTATAAGTATATCCTGAAATTGCACCATTTGTAATGTTGATGCGTGCATTAGCTACATTTATATTTTGATTTCCGCAATCGAAAGTTACATTTCCAACAACCGAGTTATATCCGCCACCGGGAACAGTGGAACAATATGTGCTTAAAACAGTGTATGGGTTTAACAACGGAGCATACAAAAAATTTGGGTACTCAGTTTCGTCTAAGCATATATTAGTAAGGGCAGGGCAATAGTCAAAAATAGTACACGTGTTACTACCCATAAGCAGCATAACGCATAACGAATCCTGACCGTTTTTTAGGTTTAAGTATTCTAAATTGGGATTGGGTCCAAAAATACCGTCAACAAAACCAGTGGTGCTTAAATCTAATGAATAGAAAAAATTAGTACCTGCATATACAAAACTTAAATTAGACATGTTATCTAAAACTAACGAGGTTAATTGACAATTGTCACATTGTAAAGTAGTTAAATTTGGGAAATTTGTGAGAATTAAAGTAACTAATGGATTGGAATTACAATTCAAGTCCGTTAAGTTGGAAAATTGTTCAATTCCAGATAAGTTGCTAATCGATTGACTTTGAATGTCTAGTTTAGTAACTGCTAAAGCTTCACTCAGTTCAATTTCACCATTGTTGTTGCTGTCTGCATCACTATCATTAATGTAGTTGTTGTCCGTATCCACACATAGTGTATTTACCAAGGCATTTTTAAAATTTGGGTCAGCAAAAGTGATGGTTTGAGAATAACTTGCGAGTGAGAACAATAGAAGAAAAAAAGTACATTTTTTCATAAGTCGTTGGATTTTATTCAAATGTATAAAAAATCCGCTGACGAAAATCGAAAGCGGACTTAAAAAACCTAACTATAAAAAACTAAAAAACATTCAATTCGGTCATGCACGATTTCATCATTTGGTACGTGCGTTCGATGTTATTGTCCAATCCGATTGAAAACCGAATCAAACCATCCGATAGACCCATTTCTATTTGTTCTTCCAGCGGAATCTCACTCGAGGTGGATGTGCCCGGTGCGCTGAACAAGGTTTTGTAAAATCCGAGACTCACGGCTAAATACCCTAAATTTCGATTTTGCATCAATTCCATCAATTGGTTGGCTTTGTCTAAAGTTCCCACATCAACGGTCATCATACCACCAAATCCGTATTCTTCATTAATCATCGAGGCGTATAAACTATGACTTGGATGACTTTTCAAACCGGGATAAACTACTTTTAATCCATCGTTTTCAAATCGGGTTGCCAAATACATGGCGTTGTGACTGTGTTGTTTCATCCGAATGTGAAGTGTACGTAAATTCTTTAAAATACTGGCTGCGCGGAAACTGTCCATCGTCGGTCCTAATAGCATCATCGCTCCGTTATTGACATTTTTTAAATCGTTGATGAATTCTTGCGACGCACAAACGACGCCGCCAACTGTATCGCTACTACCGTTGATGAATTTGGTTAAACTGTGAATCACCACATCGGCGCCTAATTTAGCGGGCGCAACTGATAAGGGTGAAAACGTATTGTCGACCACTAACTTTAACTTGTATTTTTTTGCCAATTTTGCCCATCGTTGGATATCGCACACTTCTAACAACGGATTACTCACGGTTTCGCAATACAACACTTTGGTTTTTGAATTGATCGCGGCCTCAACTGCGGCGAGTTTTGTGCCGTCTACAAATTGCGTTTGGATTCCCCATTTAGGAAGCATGTTTTTCATAAAAGCATACGTTCCGCCGTAAATGGTTCGGCTGGAAACGATTTCGTCGCCCGAAGCACACAATTGCATCAATACCGAAGTGATAGCTCCCATTCCAGATGCCGCTACATTTGCGCTTTCGGTTCCTTCCATAGCGGCCAATGCTTTACTCAGGTACAAATTCATGGGCGAGGAATGACGCGAATACAGATAGCAACCATCGGCGTTGCCTTCAAATGTATCAAACATGGTTTTCGCAGAAAGAAAGGTGTAGGTAGAACTGTCGGAAATGGAAGGATTGACACCTCCAAATTCTCCAAAATATTGTAAATCTTGTATGGTATCGGCGGGATTAAACTCGGACATAAGTATAGATTATTTTTAATCAAAATTGATAAATAATAGATTAATAATCAATAGTATTATTAAAATATAGATTATAAAACTATAAAAATTTGTTTTTATAGATTATAAAACTATATTTGTTCATTATTTTAAAGATGTATAGAAAATAGTTCGCTTATGACGTTGGATCAAGTAGATAAAAAATTACTGTTTTTATTACAGACCGATACCAAAAAAACCACGAAAGAGCTTTCTTTGAAGCTCAATCTGTCGGTTACTGCCGTATACGAACGCATCAAAAAAATGGAGCGCGAAGGTGTTATTTCCAATTATGTGGCGCTTCTGAATCGCACTAAAATTGATAAAAGTTTTGTGGTTTTTTGCCACATTAAACTGGTGCAACATTCGAGGGAATTCCTCACTAAATTCGAGAGTGAAGTCATACAATTGGATGAAGTTCTGGAATGTTTCCACGTCAGTGGCGATTACGATTACATCTTAAAAATCCTCGTCAAAGACATGGAAGAATACCGCGAATTTATGGTCACCAAACTCACAACACTTCAGCATATTGGCAGTACACACAGTACGTTTATGATTGGAGAAGTTAAAAATACAACCGCATTTAAACTGTAATATATGAATCGAATTTTTACTTTGTTTTTAGTGTTTATTTACATCATGGCATGTAATACGGTCAAGAAAGACAACACCAACGGTCAGAATCTAAATCGGGTTTGGATGCTTGTACAGTTCAGTTCCTTTGATAAAGAATACTTGACCCAAAAAGGAGCGTATTTGGATTTAACGCAACTTCAAAATGCCTCTTCTAAAATGGGTTGTAATCAGATGTCATTTCCGTACCAAATTAAAAATGATACTGAAATTAGTTTTTCCGATGGAATAGCAACCAAAATGTATTGCGAAGACATGAAACTTGAAACGGAGTTTTCTAAATCGATTACTTCAATCAAAAATTATGTTGTTGATGGTCACAAACTGACATTGAAAGCCGAGAATGGTTTAATGTTGTCGTTTGTAGCACAAGATTGGGATTAGTTTTTTCAGCAATCATTTGATTTCTTTAAGGTACTTGTCATTCAAGCTTAGCATAATGATTTTATAATTTGGCTAGAAGTTAAAATAGTTAACGTTATATCAGTATGGTATTAAAATGATTAAAACGTAAGATTTTATATAACAATTAAGTCATTATGTTGATTATGTCGAAAAAAGTTATTGATTTTAATGTAAAATTATTAAATTAGTTTGTTATTAATTTTAATATAAATTATTTATGAAAGCTAAATTTTTGAACACAAAAGGAGTAGAAGTACTTTCAAGAGAAAGTCTAAAGTTAATTGTAGGTTCAGCTCAACCTGATCCTAGAAAATGCGGTTGTTCGTGTAGTGGTGCTGTAACTGGTCCTGCTTATTGTGCATCGTTGATTGCTTGTACACAAGGTTACAATTGTACTGATTAAATAGTTAGTTTTATAAAAGGATGAACTCATTAAGAGGTTTGACTTTTCGAATGAATTTTAGCAATTATTAATTGGACAATCACAACCAACATACTAAGTGACTCATCTTTTAGTGGTGAGAATTTGTAGTTGTTTCTGCTTGTTTACATTAGTTAGTTGATATTTTTGAAACTATTCAATAGTGCTTCCCAGTTAAAAAGAATAGCCTTTATTAAGGCTATTTTTTATTGACTTTCTACACAAAAAATAAGATTAACAATTGCGCAGCTATAATTCGCAGTATCATTGTTAGTGGATATACTGTTGCATAAGTTGCCGACGGAATATCGTTTCCTGATATTTTTAGGGCAAATGCCAAAGCTGGCGGATCAGTAGACGCTCCAGCTAATAATCCGCAGATTTCAAAAAAGTTTTTCTTAAAGAAATGTTTGGCGATAATGCCAGCAATCAATAGCGGGACAATCGTAATAATAATTCCCAACCCAATCCAATAAAATCCGTTTCCACCTGCAAAAGCAGCTACTAATTTTGAACCGCTACTCAATCCAACACTAGCAAGGAATAAGGTAATTCCGAGTTCGCGTATCATCAAATTAGCACTGTTCGTGGTGTAATTATTAAGGTAAAATTGATTCCCAAATCGGCTCAATAATAAAGCAATAATCAAAGGTCCGCCAGCCAAACCAATTTTAACTGGAACCGGAATATTGGGAATTTGAAACGGAATACTTCCAACGATGATTCCGAGTACAATTCCAATAAAAATCGGAGCAATATCGGGCACTTCCAATCGTTTTAACGAATTTCCTAAAACCGAACTAATACGTTCCAAACTTTCTTTGGTTCCGACTACTTTTACCGTATCGCCTAGTTGCAGCATGATGTTTCCGTTGGGTACCATTTGAGTTCCTGCGCGGTACAAACGGGTAAATGTAAAATCATGTTGATTAAACTCAGGAATATCGCCAATGCGTTTGTGAGTTATGTTTTTGTTGGTTACCACCACGTGATTGGAAACCAAATTACTATCCAATGCGGTTTTCAAATCCATGTCGCTTTCCGGACCAATCAATAAATGCAATAGTTCGAAAGTGGTTTTGGATGCCACAATTAATAAGACGTCATTTTCGGAGAGAATTTCTTTTGGAGTAGGAGTGATGATACTTCCGTTGTGAAACATTCGTGATACAACAATAGGTGTCTTGATCATTTCAAAAATGGCACTAATGGGTTTCCCTACTAATTGATGATTTTCTAATTGTAAATGTTTAGAAATTACTCGGTCTTCTCTGAGATTGGCTAATTTATGTTGAAGTTCAGTTTCGTGTTCGATATTGACTTTGAAGATTTTTTTCAGCAATAACATCGAAATGATAATTCCAAACACTCCAAATGGATAAGCAACAGCGTAGGCTAAAGTAACCATAGAGGTCTCTTCAGAAGCCTGATGTAAATTGGTCATAGTGGTTTGCGCCGCACCTAAACCTGGTGTATTGGTAACTGCGCCACTCATAATTCCGGTCATAATTGAAATGGAATTATTAGATAAGTAATACAATATCAAAGTGGTAATTACACCAAACAAAACAATGAATCCAGCGAGCATATTGGTCACCAAAGCATTTTTATTTAAAGAAGCAAAAAAACCAGGTCCGACTTGTAATCCGAGTGTGTATACAAATAAAACGAGTCCGAATTCTTTGAGGAAATCTTGCAATTCTGGATGGACCACAATTCCCATAAACGAGAAAAACAATCCCACAAAAAGCACCCAAGTAACGCCAAGTGATACACCGAAGATTTTTATTTTTCCGAACCAAATTCCGAAAGCAATCACTAAGCCAAAAACGATGATCGTTTGGGCGAAAGATTGTTGGGTGAGTAACTCAGTGATCCAGTTCATGTATATGATTTTTAATACCAATGGAAAGGTAGTGAATTTTCCATTGGTATTTTTTTAGATGAAATTATAAACTCGGACCAGCAGCAATTAAACGTTTTCCTTCGTCGGTATCGGTGTATTGCTCGAAGTTTTTGTTGTACAAAGCGACTAGTTTCTTGGTTTTAGTTTCCCATTCAGACACATCGCTGTAGGTGGTTCGTGGGTCTAAAATATCATCCACAAGAGGCAATGTTTTTGGTGCGGTCAAATTCAAAAACGGCACTTTTACGGTTTCGGCTTTTTCGATAGAACCATCAATAATAGCATCAATGATGGCACGCGTATTTTTTAGAGAAATTCGTTTTCCTGTTCCATTCCATCCTGTATTTACCAAATAGGCTTTAGCATTGTGCTCTTTCATTTTGGCAACCAGGGTTTTAGAATACATGGTGGGATGCAATGTTAAAAAGGCTTCTCCAAATGCCGGAGAAAAAGAAGGTTGCGGTTCGGTGATTCCACGTTCTGTTCCCGCAAGTTTTGAAGTAAATCCGCATAAAAAATGGTATTGCGCTTGATCGTCATCCAAAATTGAAACCGGAGGCAAAACTCCAAAGGCATCGGCAGAAAGATAAATAATTTTACTTGCGTGTCCAGCTTTAGAAGGAAGAACAATTTTATTGATGTGATAAATCGGATACGAAACACGAGAATTCTCAGTAATGGAATGATCGTAATAATCCACTTCGCCGTATTCATTCACCACCACATTTTCCAAAAGAGCATCCCGTTTGATGGCACGCCAAATATCAGGTTCGTTTTCTTCCGATAAATCGATGACTTTAGCATAGCATCCGCCTTCGTAATTGAATACTCCGTTATTGTCCCAACCGTGTTCGTCATCACCAATTAAATAGCGTTTTGGATCGGCAGAAAGCGTCGTTTTCCCCGTTCCTGAAAGTCCGAAGAAGATCGCCACGTCGCCCGCTTCGCCTACATTTGCAGAGCAATGCATGGATGCCATTCCTTTTAGCGGAAGGTAATAATTCATCATCGAGAACATACCTTTTTTCATTTCGCCACCGTACCACGTGCCGCCAATAATTTGAATTTTCTCAGTCAGATTAAACAATACAAAATTCTCAGAATTCAAACCTTGTGCTTCCCAATTCGGATTGGTTGTTTTTGAACCGTTCATCACGATAAAATCAGGTTCGCCAAAGTTTTCCAGTTCATAAATAGAAGGTCGGATGAACATATTGGTCACAAAATGCGCTTGCCAAGCAACTTCCATAACAAAACGAACTTTCAAACGTGTATCGGCGTTGGTGCCACAAAAAGCATCCACTACGTATAATTTTTTAGAAGTCGAAAGTTGTTTTAAAACCAAACTTTTCAATTCGCTCCAAACTTGCTGCGTCGTTGGAAAATTCACTTTATCGTCCCAATAAATAGTGTCTTTAGTAACGTCGTCTTTCACAATGTACCGATCTTTGGGCGAACGTCCTGTGAAAATCCCGGTTTTTACCGCCACAGCACCAGAATCGGTTACCGCGCCTTTTTCAAACCCTTTTCTGAAATGTGATGTTTCGGCTTGGAACAATTCTTCGTAAGTCGGATTGTACACTACTTCATGATAGCCCGTTATGCCTAAATTGTGTAATTCTTGTATGACTTTGATGTTTTTCATGATACCTATTTTTATGATTTGATGTATAATTTCTACAGGTCAAAGTTCCAATTTTAGGCCGCTAAATAAACTGATAATTATCAGTAAAAAAATAAATCTACGAAATCGATTTCTTTGATTGGTAAGGGTTTGAAGAGGATTTTATGAGTATTCGTCTTTACTAAATAGAAAATGAAATTTATTGTTTTTAAATTGTAAATAAATTGAAATTGATTTTTGAAATTGCTATTGAATTTTACCATTGCCATTGCAATTTAATTTGTAAATTTGTGCAACTTTTATAAAAACACACATAAACTATATACCATGAGTTCATTTGACGTAGTCATTATAGGTTCGGGTCCGGGCGGATATGTTTCGGCAATTCGTTGTGCCCAATTGGGTTTCAAAACCGCAATCATCGAAAAATATTCAACATTAGGCGGAACTTGTCTTAACGTAGGTTGTATTCCTTCCAAAGCCATGTTGGCTTCTTCCCATCATTATGAAGAATTACAACATTTTGCTGATCACGGAATTGAAGTTTCGGGAAAAGTAAAAGTCAATTTAACCAAAATGGTTGAACGTAAACAAGCCGTTGTAGATCAAACTTCGGGTGGCGTTAAGTTTTTGATGGACAAAAATAAAGTAACCGTTTTCGAAGGTTTAGGTTCGTTTGTTGATGCTACTCACGTGGCCATTGCAAAAGCGGATGGATCTTCAGAAACGATTGAAGCGAAAAATATCATCATTGCAACGGGTTCAAAACCCTCTAATTTACCTTTTATTACCTTGGATAAAGAACGCATCATCACTTCTACAGAAGCGTTAAAATTGCCGGAAGTTCCAAAACATTTAGTAATTATTGGCGGAGGTGTAATCGGAATTGAATTAGGGCAAGTGTATTTGCGATTAGGAGCAGAAGTTTCTGTAGTGGAATACATGGATCGCATCATTCCCGGAATGGACGCTGCGTTGTCAAAAGAATTGACGAAAGTGTTGAAAAAACAAGGAATGAAATTTTATACGTCGCATAAAGTTCAATCGGTCGATCGTAAAGGAAAAGCGGTAACCGTAAAAGCCGAAAATGCTAAAGGAGAAATCATTTCATTGGAAGGTGATTACGCATTGGTTTCGGTAGGTCGTCGTCCGTATACAGACGGTTTAAACGCCGATAAAGCAGGAGTGAAGCTAACCGAAAGAGGAATGGTGGAAGTAAACGATCATTTGCAAACGAATGTTTCGAATATTTACGCTATTGGTGATGTGGTTCGTGGAGCGATGTTAGCACACAAAGCGGAAGAAGAAGGCGTTATGGTAGCTGAAATTTTAGCCGGACAAAAACCACACATCGATTATAATTTGATTCCAGGTGTGGTGTATACATGGCCTGAAGTTGCTGCTGTAGGTAAAACCGAAGAGCAATTAAAAGAAGCTGGCGTGAATTATAAAGCAGGAAGTTTCCCTTTCAAAGCATTAGGAAGAGCACGTGCGGGTGGCGATACCGATGGTTTTGTAAAAATCTTAGCGGATGCCAAAACGGATGAAGTATTAGGCGTTCACATGATTGGCGCACGTTGTGCCGATTTAATCGCCGAAGCCGTAACGGCAATGGAATTCAGAGCTTCAGCCGAAGACATTTCAAGAATGAGTCACGCACATCCAACGTTTGCCGAAGCCATTAAAGAAGCAGCATTAGCAGCAACCGATAACAGAGCGTTGCACGTATAATAGAAATTTAAAATATAAAAAACCGTCCTATTTGATTAAATGGGACGGTTTTTTTTGTTCCTGTTAAAACCTATCAAGGCGTGAACAAATGTTTATAACTCGCCCAATTGGCATAAATTAAAAACAGATTTGCAGCCAAAATTGCTGCTGCCATCGGAATGTCTGTTTTCGAAACTACGGCATGGATTAAAAAAATATTTACCGAAATAGGCAACAATACTAGTAATGCCAATCGCATAAATTTTCCAGAAACGATTGCCAGACCACAAATTAGCTCGATTGATTTTGCTAATGGGAACAAGTATTTCATAGCCATAAAACCACCCATAACGGTAGCCATATCGCCAGTTGGTGGCGGTTGTTCTCCAGCCAAATTAAAGAAGTAGGCAATCGATGCAAACAGCATCATTCCACCCAGGAGAATCCTCACAATAATAGTTGCGATTTTCATAATAGTTAATTTTTATTGGTTAGTATTTCAAAGTTAAAACAGAATCATAAAAAAAACCACCGAATTTCGGTGGTTTATCAACACACTTATTAAATATTATTTTTTGATGAATTTTTTATAGCCTAACCATGAAAGAAATCCCAACAGCGCAAACGGCCACAAAACAACTACAAACGAAATAATTTTTTCTAAAATATACCAACCCGATTGTACACTGTCCCATACTTGCCATCCAATATTAGGTCGGTAAGCATTGATGCTTTTTTCGTTGGCCAATACTTCGTGTTTTACGGTTTGATTTTGATAAATTTCTAACGTAATGGTACTGAAATTAACCTGGTCTTCCAGCGATAAGTTTTGAAGTGTCTTGTCGTCGTTTTGTTCTTTTTTAATAGCCAAATTTTCCTCCGCATCGATCACCTGATTGAGTTTTTTTCCTTTCTCATCGATGGCTTTTTCTATACGCTTTTCAGTCGAAGCGCTTCTTTTCTGCGCCAGTTTATTGCTCAACATTTGAAGCGTCACATCGTTGGCACTGATTTTTCTCGAATTCAAAAAATCCACTTCTTTTCCGATTAATTTTAATACGGTATCCAATTGTGTGTTGGGTACGCGAATCGTAATGCTATTGTCTACGGTGTATTTAGTAGTTTCTACAATGCTATCCCGACTAATAGTTGTTTTTTCAACGTCGGATATGTGGCTTTCTAAATCGGTGAACGTAACAAATCCGCCAAATTTCGTCGTTGCATCTTCAATTTTTGTGGTGGATAGTGCGACATTTTTGACTTTAAATCGGACGTCGGCGGTGCGCACAAATTTTCGATCACTGTTTTTCGGTTCAACGGCAGCTGATGAAGAAATTACTTCGGATTCACTGGCAACGGAAGTATCCGATTTGTAATCTGAAGCTTCTTCCGCTTCGCTTTGTTTACAAGAAAAAAATAGCCCTAATGCAAGAAGAGCAAAGATGGTTTTGGTGTTTGTTTTCATGATTAATCATTTTAAAGTTAAGGTTTATGTAATAGAATTCAAAATACTGTATGTAAGTAGTTTTATAACCAATAACTAAAATGATTTAAGTGAGTGAATAGGTCCTTTTCCTGAACTCTAAAAACCGTGCCAAAAATTTGATTTTTTCACTTTCAATACAATTATTTTTTTATCGTACTTTTGAGAAGTAAAATTGCACCACTTGAGAACCACCGTTGTAAAACCTATTGCAAATCCAACCGAATTTAAATCGCGCCTTTTGTTGTGGTCTAATTCATTCAGAGAAGTCCTTTTTTTAGATTCGAATGCGTACCATCAAAAGTATTCCAACTTCGATTGTTTGTTGGCTGTCGATGCGTTTACTTCCATAAAAACCGATTATAAATCCGCTTTCGAAGAACTGCATCAATACCAAATTCACGCAAAAGATTGGATTTTTGGCTATTTGACTTACGATGTAAAAAATAGTGAGGAAGATTTGAAGTCCAACAATTTCGATGGATTGTCGTTCCCCGATGTATTCTTCTTTCAACCCAAGAAACTCTTTTTACTCAAAGGAAACCAACTTGAAATGCAGTATTTGCATGTGTGCGATGATGAAATAGAATCTGATTTTGAAGAAATTCAACAAGTACAACTTGGCGACTTTGCGCCTTCGCGAGAAATAACTATCCAACAACGAATTCCCAGAGAAAACTATCTCGAAAAAGTATCCAAAATGCTTGAACACATTCATCTCGGAGATATTTATGAAGCCAATTTTTGCATGGAATTTTACGCTGAAAATGCAATCATCCATCCGTTGGAAACCTATCAAAAGCTAAATGCCATCTCAGAACCTCCATTTGCCTCGTATTTTAAAAATAAAGAGCACTATTTGATGTGTGCATCGCCTGAGCGCTATCTCAAAAAAGAAGGCAACAAAATACTTTCGCAACCCATAAAAGGAACGGCGCAACGCTTTTTTGACGATGAATTAGACGCGCAAGCCAAACGCGAACTTTCCTCCAATCCAAAAGAACGTTCCGAAAACATTATGATTGTCGATTTAGTGCGCAATGATTTATCCAAAACCGCTGCAAAAGGTTCGGTTAATGTAGAAGAATTGTGCGAAATCTACACGTTTAAGCAAGTCCATCAAATGATTTCTACGGTGGTTTCTGAAGTAGAACCGTCAACGTCGCCCATCGAAATCATCAAAACTACTTTCCCCATGGGAAGCATGACGGGCGCACCCAAAATTTCGGCCATGAACATCATCGAAAATTTAGAAGAAACCCAACGTGGCTTGTACAGTGGTTCAATAGGTTATTTTATGCCCAACGGCGATTTCGATTTCAACGTAGTCATCCGAAGTATTTTGTACAACGCCAAAAACCACTATCTTTCGTTTTCTGTAGGAAGTGCGATAACTTCGAAGTCGATTCCCGAAAGCGAATACGACGAATGTCTGCTCAAGGCCAAAGCAATGTTTGAAGTTTTGACCTAAAATAGTTACTTTTGAACATGCTACAAAAATTCACCGAACACATCGAAAAACAATTTCCGTTTTTACAATACAGCCGATTTTACATCGCGGTGAGCGGCGGAATTGACAGCATGGTGTTGGTGCATTTGTTTCAGCATTTCAAATACGAATTCGGATTGCTCCATTGTAATTTTAAATTACGTGGTGACGAAAGTGACACCGATATGCGATTCATTCACGATTATGCCGACGAAAATAGCCTTCATTTACGTATAGGTTTTTTCGAAACCGAACAAATAGCCAAGGCTACTAAAACATCCATTCAGGTTACTGCGCGCAACTTAAGGTACGATTGGTTTGATGAACAGCTCGATGAAAAGGATTTTGATTTTGTGGCGACTGCGCATCATGCCGACGACAATCTAGAAACCTTTCTCATCAATTTGAGTCGCGGCACGGGTTTGGAAGGTTTAACCGGAATTCCGCAGCAAAATGAGCGCATCATTCGGCCTCTTTTGCCTTTTTCCCGTGAGGAAATCGAGAATTACGCTCGTGAAAATAACATACAATGGCGTGAAGACAGCAGCAACGAATCGGATAAATACGTACGCAATAAAATCCGCCATCATATTGTTCCCTTGTTGAAAGAACTGAATCCGAGTTTTCTCGAATCTTTTCAAAAAACACAATCGTACTTGACTGACGCACAAACCTTGGTGAGCGACGCTGAATCGATTGTTTTTCATGAAATAGTATCCGAAAAAGTCGATGGAACCTACAAATTTGATTTAAAAAACTTACTAAAATTACCCAATTACCGCGCGTATTTATACCAATGGTTGAAAGGTTTTGAGTTCACGGCATGGAACGATATTTACGATTTGGTAAATGCGCAATCGGGAAAGCAAGTCATTTCGGGTGATTTTGTGTTGTTGAAAGACCGCGATTTTCTGATTTTGTACCGTAAGGAAATGCCCACAACCGATTCGTTTTTAATTCACAAAGAAAACCAGCAAGTTAATATTCCCTTAAAATTGTCGATTTGTAACGTAAGTGACATTTCAGTTTCTGAGAGGAATTGTATATTTGTCGATGAAGATCAGTTGCAATTTCCGCTAACACTCCGTAAATGTGTGGTTGGCGATTATTTTTATCCTTTTGGGATGAACGGAAAGAAGAAACTCATCAGTAAATATTTAAAAGACGAAAAGATTTCGTTGAAAGACAAAGCCGAAGTTTGGGTGTTGTGCTCGGATCATAAAGTAGTTTGGTTGGTAGATCACCGATTGGACGAGCGATTTAAAGTTACGAATTCCACAAAAACAATCATAAAAATAACAATTGAATAAATGAAGAAAATTCTTTTCACCTTAGTTGCCTTTTTAGTACTTACGAATTTGAGTGCACAAATTTTAGATCCTGTAAAATGGAGTAGTCGTGTGGAACAAAAATCGGACACAGAATTGGTGTTGATTATGGACGCTAAAATTGATGCAGGATGGCATTTGTATTCGCAATTTACTCCTGATGGCGGTGCATTGCCGGCTATTTTCAATTATAAAGATGCCAAAGGAAATTATCAATTAATTGGTAAAACAATTGAAAGCAAATATGAAAAAGAATTCAACGATATTTTCGAAGTAGACGAATACTATTTCACCAAATCGGCACAATTCAAGCAAACGATTAAGGTGTTGAATCCGAAGTTAAAAACCATCAAAGTGTTCCTCGAAGGACAAACCTGTATCGATGGAAAATGCATACAAGAAGAAGAGAATTTTACGTTTACATTGCCTGAAATAAAAACGGTTGAAACTGCAGTGGCAACTGTTGACACGACTACTACTGCCGTAGATTCTACTTCGGCTCAAGTCGCACCCGAAAAAGAAGTACAAAAATCAGCGGTTGCTCCCATCAAAAAAGATGAGAAAAAAGGCTTGTGGACGATTTTCTTTTTGGCGTTTTTAGGCGGATTTGCAGCTTTGCTCACACCGTGCGTTTTCCCAATGATTCCGATGACCGTTTCGTTTTTTACCAAACAAAGTAAAAACAAAGCAGAAGGAAAGCGAAATGCGATTTTATATGGAGTTTCCATCATTTTGATTTATGTGGTTTTGGGTTCATTAGTAACCGGAATCTTTGGTGCCGATGCGCTGAATGCTCTTTCGACCAATGTATGGTTTAATATTTTGTTTTTCGTTTTATTGGTAGTCTTTGCCGCTTCCTTTTTGGGAGCTTTCGAAATCGTTTTACCCCATTCTTGGGCTAATAAAGTAGACCGTCAAGCGGATAGAGGCGGATTTATAGGTATTTTATTTATGGCCTTAGCTTTGGCTATTGTTTCCTTTTCATGCACGGGTCCGATTGTGGGAACCTTATTGGTAGAATCGGCTTCAAAAGGCGGTTTAGCACCATTAATTGGAATGTTGGGATTTTCATCCGCTTTAGCGTTGCCTTTTATGTTATTTGCGATGTTTCCGGGTTGGATGAATTCGTTGCCTAAATCAGGCGGATGGTTGAACACCGTGAAGGTTTCTCTTGGATTTCTTGAATTGGCATTAGCGTTTAAGTTTTTATCGAATGCCGATTTGGTTTCGCAAACCCATTATTTAGAAAGAGAATTATTTTTGGCTATTTGGATTGCAGTATTCGGAGCATGGGCGATTTATTTATTTGGAAAATTGACCTTACCGCATGATAGTCCGCTGAGCCATATTTCAGTGGGAAGATTATTTATGGCCATTACGGTTTCGATTTTTACGGTGTATTTGATACCCGGACTTTGGGGCGCGCCGTTGAAATTAATTTCTGGATTTCCACCACCGATGACGTACAGTGAAAGTCCGTATGGCGTCGGAAATTCAAGTGGCGGTTCGTTAAAAAGCGAATTACCTGAACACGCACATATGGGTCCGCATGGTATCATCGCTTTTGACGATTATGATTACGGAGTAGCGTATGCCAAAAAAGTTGGAAAGCCTATATTGTTGGATTTTACAGGTGATGCATGCGTTAATTGTAGAAAGATGGAGGATTACGTTTGGTCGTCCAATTCAATTCTGCCGACTTTAAAAGATAAAGTAGTATTGATTTCGTTATATGTAGACCGAAAAATTGATTTGCCCAAAGAACAACAATATGTTTCAAAAGAAACCGGTAAAGAAATTGTAACGGTGGGTAATAAGTGGAGCGATTTGCAAATTACCCGTTATCAAAATAATGCACAACCGTATTATATCGTTTTGGATTCGGAAGGAAACGACTTGAATTCACCCGTTGGTTATACACCCGATGTAAATGAGTACAAAAAATGGCTCGAAAATGGAATAGCACAATTTAAAAAATAAAGAAAAGCCACCAATTTTAGGTGGCTTTTTTACTGTAATAAATGGAATTACTTAGCAAGATACAATGTGAAAGTGGTTCCTTTTTTGAGTTCGGATTCGATTGAAATTCGACCGTTCATGCGGTCTACAATTTTCTTTACCGAAGACAATCCCATGCCTGACCCGTAATTTCCAAATCGGTCTTTCACATTTAAGTTTTTAAACGATTCGTATATTTCATCAAAATTCTCCGATTTCATTCCGATTCCATTGTCAGAAACCGAAATAATATACTGATTATTTACCGATCGAAAATCAATGGTAACGATCACTTCTTCCTTGTCGTTATACTTTATTCCGTTGCCTACTAAATTAATTAAAATTTGATAGAAGGCGTATTTACTGATTTTTACCGAGGTGAATTCACTTGAAAAATAAATGGAAATATTCGAATTCATCGAAAACATCGATTTGATTTCCTCTACCAATTCGTGAATCACAATTTCTTCTTTTACGCTTAGGTCGATGCTATCAAGTTTGTAGTAATTCAGTATTCCGTCGATGTATTCTTTCAATTGTAGTGAGCATTCTTCAATTAGATTCAAATACGCCAAATCATCGTTTTTTAACGCCGATTCAGAATTTTCTTTAATCAATCCAATGAGCGAAATGATGTTGTTCAACGGCGATTTCATATCGTGCGAAATCACTCCGGCAAACTTTTCTAGTTCAGAATATTTTAAATGTAAATACTCATTGTTTTCCGTCAGTGATTTGAATTTTTTACGCAATTCAAATAACTTTGAAGTTTGTTCGGCTAATATTTCTAGCGATTTAATTTGCTTGTCGGTCAATGATTTGTTTACATAGTCAATCACACAAAGCGTACCTAAAACGGCACCTGTATTTTTGTCTTTTATCGGAACTCCTGCATAAAAACCAGAATCGGTTAGTCCGTTTAAGAGTCCGACTTTCCTAAAATCATCATCTTCCATAATCTTTTCAATGACGATCGTTTCATCCGATCTATCAATAGCCAGCGAGCAAAACGAACTTTCTCTGGAACTTTCGTTATTGGTCAATCCGATTTTCGATTTAAACCATTGTCGGTACCGATCAACGATAGTAATAGTTGAAATGGGCGTATCACAAAGTGTGGATGCAATAAAGGTAATGTTGTCAAATTCTGCTTCGGGTTCTGTATCTAAAAGATCATACTGCTGCAGAAGTTCAATGCGTTTGTCTTCACTTATCATTTTTTTGTTTTTTTGTTTTTTTGTTTCACCTATTTACGGATTTTTGTGTCTTTTGGTTTTTTAAAGCATTGATTAGTTGAGTACATCGTTAGTATTTACTTTAGTTTTTGGATGTTTTCCAACATTTTTCAAAAAACTTTTTATATTTGTATCCGTACAAGCCATTTAATTTAAAATACATGCCATGTTAGTAAAAGTCTTTGGAAGCGCCGTCTTTGGCGTTGAAGCTACCACCATTACGGTAGAAGTAAATATTGATAAAGGTGTTGGATATCATTTAGTCGGTTTACCCGATAATGCGATTAAGGAAAGTAGCTACCGAATCGCAGCCGCACTCAAAAACAACGGATACCAACTTCCCGTTAAAAAAATCACGATTAACATGGCTCCGGCCGATTTGCGAAAAGAAGGTTCAGCCTACGATGTAACGTTGGCCATCGGAATTCTCATTGCATCCGGACAGATTACAGCCGATGAAGTGGATTGCTACGTGATTATGGGCGAACTGTCGTTGGACGGCGGTTTGCAACCCATAAAAGGCGCGTTATCTATTGCCATTAAAGCAAAAGAAGAAGGTTTTAAAGGCTTTTTTCTTCCGATTCAAAACGTAAAAGAAGCGGCTATTGTGGAAGGTTTGGATGTATACGGAATAAGCAATGTTACCGAAGTGATTGACTTTTTTAGTGGAAAAGCAACGTTAGAACCTACCATTATTGATACGAAAGAAGAGTTCAACAAAACCCTCGATTTTCCCGAATTCGACTTTTCAGATGTGAAAGGACAAGAAAGCATCAAGCGTTGTATGGAAATAGCCGCTGCGGGCGGACATAATATTATTTTAATCGGTCCGCCGGGTTCCGGAAAAACGATGTTGGCCAAACGATTACCGAGTATTTTGCCGCCTATGACTTTAAAAGAAGCGTTGGAAACCACTAAAATTCACAGTGTAGCCGGAAAAATTAAAGACGCCGGATTGATGAGTCAGCGGCCGTTTAGAGCACCACATCACACAGCTTCATCGGTTTCATTGGTCGGCGGTGGAAGTTATCCACAACCGGGTGAAATTTCACTTTCGCACAATGGCGTACTTTTTTTGGACGAATTACCCGAATTCAAACGCGAGGTGTTGGAAGTCATGCGCCAACCGCTAGAAGATCGCGAGGTAACGATTTCACGGGCTAAATTCACTATCACGTATCCTTCATCTTTTATGTTGGTGGCGAGTATGAATCCGAGTCCGGGCGGCTATTTCAACGATCCGAATTCACCAGTTACATCGTCTCCATCCGAAATGCAGCGGTATTTGAGCAAAATATCTGGACCATTATTAGATCGCATCGACATTCACATTGAAGTGACACCTGTTCCTTTTGAAAAATTAACCGAAACCCGAAATGCCGAACCGAGTGTGGTGATTCGGCAACGCGTAATTCGAGCTCGTGATATTCAGTCGGCGCGATTTGAATCGTACGAACACATTCATTACAACGCACAAATGGGAACAAAATTAATTCGGCAGTTTTGTGCCTTAGACGAAGCGTCGTTGCAATTATTAAAAACAGCCATGGAACGACTGAATTTGTCGGCAAGAGCGTACGACCGCATTTTAAAAGTAGCTCGAACGATAGCCGATTTAGAAGCAGCCGAAATAGTACAATCGAATCACATTGCGGAAGCGATTCAGTATCGAAGTTTGGATCGGGATGGTTGGTTGGGGTAGTTTTTAGTGGTCAGTGTTCAGTATTCAGTGTTCAGAGTGTATAATACATAATTTACTCAATTGATATGACTTTATTACTTTTCACTAATCACTAATCACTATTTTCTAAACTCATAATACCGCGCGCCCAATAAAACTGGATTTTCACGTTCTATCGATTGTAAAACAAACTCATTTTTCGGAGTTACAACCGATGATTTTTGCTCTTTTTTGTGGAGTGCTACATACGTTTCAAAATCAATTTCGTGGCTTGCGTCTAGTGTTTCAAAGAGAGATATATTTTGGATGACCGATTTCCATTGTGGTTCGATGTGTCCTTCAAAGACTTTGGATTTGGAACCACTGCCGTAGGCGATGAATCCGAGTTTTTTGCCAATAATATCCGTTTGATTTTGAAAGTGATGACACAACGTAGACAGCAATCCGAGGAAAATAGAACCTGTGTAAATATTACCCACTTGTCCCGATGCGCGTTCCGAAGGCCTAATTTTTTGGTTGACTAATTCCAAATAGTCAGCCGATTTGGAAAGGATTTTGGTGTCTTCTTGCAACTGTAATTCGCAGGCATAAATTTCGATGAACGTGCGTCTTGCTTGAAAACAATAGGGTAGATGCATTAAAATGTTTTCCCATCTATGGAAGAGGATTTCGTTTTGTTGGGTAATTTCTTTGTAATGAGCGTATGCCTCTGTGATTCGGTTGATGTAGCACTGATTTGAATACTGTCCGTCGAAAACCGGTTGTTCCTTATAAAAAGCAACTTCATTTTCTAAGATTCCGTTCCATTCAGGATTGTCGGTTGCGTTCAGCAAATCATTTTTGGAAACATAGCGACGTGGTTTGAAAAAATCAAAAACTCCTTGCGATGAAATTCCCACTTCATTTGAAAACGAAATAACTCTCGGATCTGCAGTAATCAACATAGCAATCGCGCCCGCACCTTGCGTGTATTCGCCGGTTGAATTTAAATCGTATTTGGCGGTGTCTGTTGCTACAACAATCGCTTTTTTAGTAGGATTGAGTCGGATGAAATCGAGTGAAGTTTGCAACGCATCGACAGCACCAATACACGCAAAAGTCATGTCGAGCGTGTCGCAATGCTTTAAAGCTCCGTGGCCGAGTTGTTGTTCTATAAGTGCGGCAACATACGACGCAACGGGTTTTGACGCGTCAACGCCACTTTCGGTTCCGACGTAGATTCGGGCAATTTCACTCGGATTGAGTTGTTCTTGTTGAAAGAGTTTATACACCGCATTGGCTGCAAAAGTGACTACATCTTGATGTACGTCTGGAAACGTCATTTTGAGTAATCCCAAACCTTTGATGAGTTTTTCGGGTTCGATGTTGCGGTTTTCGGCAAGGGTTTTTATGGGAAGATGTAGTTTGGGTACATCGAAGGTTAGGCTGTCAATTCCGACTTTCATGGGTTAATTTTTGGACAAAATTAGTAGTTGTGAGTATATTTTTTATTCAACAATTGGTAAATTTTTGCGGGTTATAATCGATTTACGAATGTGATAAAATTGAAGTCGTTTTTTTGGATTTTTTTAGATTTTGGGATTGTATTTTGTGGTTTTATGTTGTTTTGTGCCTTCCTCCAGCTGAAGCTGGAGGGAATTTAGACTGCGTCGTGAAAATTGAAGTCGTGAAAATTTAAAAATATACGTTGGAGAAGGTTTAGCCCTGATAGGAATGGAAAACAAAGCGGTGTAGGGCGCCAATTTTGCATAAAAAAAAGAGCGACTGTTAAGAAGCTCCTTTTTTTTATAGTGCAAAATGGTGATGTACAACGCTTTTTTGAAATGGATAGCAGGAATAGCTACTAATCTAAAATTGCAGAAAATGTATCGCCTTGATTGATGTCGCCCGATTGGAATCCTTTTTTGAACCAATAAATACGCTGTTCAGACGTTCCGTGCGTAAACGTATCGGGTTGCACGTGACCTTGCATTTTGCTTTGAATCGCGTCGTCACCCACGGCATGCGCGGCACTTAACGCTTCTTCGATATCGCCTTCTTCCAAATATTCTTTGTTGTAATGTGCCCAAACTCCGGCGTAAAAATCGGCTTGTAACTCTAAACACACCGACAGTTTATTGGCTTCGGCTTGGCTTTTATTTTGTTGCAATTGACGCACTTTTCCCGATGTCCCCGTGATGGTTTGGATGTGGTGTCCGACTTCGTGTGCGATGACATACGCGATAGCAAAATCGCCACCTTTGGCTCCGAAGCGTGTTTTTAGTTCCTCGAAAAAGCGTAAATCCATGTATACTTTTTTATCGCCTGGGCAGTAAAATGGTCCAGATGCCGAAGTTGCGCTACCACAAGCGGTTTCTACAGCATCGGAAAACAATACCATTTTGGGTTGCTCGTATTGGAGGTTATTTTCTTGAAATATTTGTCCGAATGTATCTTCCGTATACGCGAAAATTGTTTTAGCAAAAGCACCGATTTCCTCTTCTTCTGGAGTCAAAGGACGTGCTTCACCCGATTGCTCGGTAGCTTGACCTTGATTCATTTGTTCGAGAACCGGAGTCAGCATTTTAGCGTTTTCACCTCCAAAAAGGTTTAAAAGTAGGATTACAATTCCGATGAGTCCACCACCCACAACTGCTTTTCCGCCGCCCGACATTCCTCTGCGGTCTTCTACGTTGTCACTTTGACGATTACCTCTCCATTTCATATGTTTTGATTTTAAGATTGATACAAATTAAATTATTTTTTCGTAATGATTGAGCCATTGAATGACTTTTGTTTGTAGAATTTCTTTGATGATGGGTTTTGAAATGTAATCGTTCATTCCGACTTCCAAACATTTTTCGCGTTCACCTACTATGGTTCCGGCGGTAAGCGCAATGATCGGAACGACTTTTCCTTTAGGTTTTTTGCGAATTTCGATAGCGGCTTCGTAGCCATTCATTATTGGCATTTGAACGTCCATTAAAACAATATCGGGTTCAATAATATCGAATTTTTCTACGGCTTTTTTTCCGTTTTCAGCCTCATAAATCGTAGCATTTGGAATGATTTGCTTGATCAACGTTTTTGCCAAAAGCATGTTTATTTTATTGTCTTCGATGATGAAGATTTTGTAGTTTTTAAGACTTGTAGAAATGACTGTGGGTTGTTCGGTGTTGACTTTTGTGGTTTCAGTTTCTTCTAAAATTGGCGCGAGTGAAAGTTCTTCACATACTTTGACTTCAATTTCGAAGTAAAACGTACTTCCTTCGTTGGGTTTGCTTTTCAGATTGAGACGACTGTTCATTAATTTGAGCAAATCGTTGGAAATCGATAATCCCAAACCTGTTCCACCAAATTTTCGAGTGGTTGATGAATCGCCTTGCGAAAACGCTTCAAATATTTTTTGCTGGTAATTTTCCTCAATTCCGATTCCGGTATCGATGACCGAAAATTGCAATGTTGTCAGTTCGTCGTTGGTTTCTTTTAGGGAAATATTCAGTTCAACGCTACCGTTTTCGGTAAACTTAACCGCGTTGCTCATGAGGTTTACGAGGATTTGTTTCAGTCGCAACGCATCGACCCAAATGTATTTCGGAATGTTTTTTTCGATGGTCAGACGTAAATCCAAATGTTTAGAATCGGTTGAATAGGAGAACAGATCGAGTACTTCTTTGGCCAAACTGTGGAGTTCGTATTTTTTAATTTCCAATTCTAATTTTCCGGATTCAATTTTAGAAAAGTCGAGGATGTCGTTGATGATTTCCATCAAAGTTTTGGCCGACTGGTTGATGGTATTCATGTATTTGGATTGGATTTCTTCCAAATGCGTGTTTTTGAGCAAGTCGGTAAATCCGATGATTCCGTTCAATGGCGTTCGAATTTCGTGACTCATATTGGCCAAAAATTCCGATTTCGCTTTGTTGGCGGCTTCGGCGTAGTTTTTCGCTTTGATGGCTTCTTCGGCTTCAATTCGCTGCGTGATGTCGATGAAAATTCCAACGATGAATTCAATTTTCCCGTCTTTTAAAATCGGTTCGCCAAATTCTTCAATCCATTTGGACAATCCGTTTTTACATACGATTCGGTAGATGAGATGGAACTTTTTCTTTTCTTTAATTAACTCTTTGGATTTACTGTCGATGATGTATAGATCATCTTTATGTATAATCGATAGGTAGGTAATTTTGTTTTCTAGAAAATCATTTTTCGGATAACCGGTTAGTTTTTCGATTTCATCGTTCAGATATACTTTTGTCCATGATTCGTCAAATCTACTGAGGTGAACGGTTCCCGGAATATTATTGGCGAGCAATCGGAATTTTTCTTCACTTTCGTGTATTATGGCTTCGTTGATGTTGCGTTCGATGGCCGATGAAATGTTGTTAGCTAAGGTCAGCAGTGTCGTAATTTCATCTTCCGACCATTCGCGTTCTTCATCACGTTCGTCGAATACGATGAATCCGTAAAAATCGTCTTTTACCACTATAGGTAGGAACAGAATTGATTTTGACTGTAACTTATCTAAAAATTTGCGTGATGTTTCATCTTTGATGTCTTTAATTAAGGAAGCATACGATTTATTTTCTTTTAATGTGTTGATAATAAATGGAATATCACTGTGTTGAACCGATTGCAATGCTTTGTTTATCGGTGTGATCGAATTGCTTTCGCGTGTCCAGCGGTGTTTTTGTTCGACGGTTTTTTCCTCTTCGTTATTGATGAAAAAAGACATTCGGTCGGTTTTGGTTACCTTTCCGATGGCGTCAAGAATTCCGTCAAAAATGTCGGTGTTGTTTTTACTGATGAGGACTTTATCGGTAATTCGAGTGATTACCGTAAGCAATTCATTTTTATACGCCAATCGTTGTTCGACTTCGATTCTTTTCTGAGTTTCGATGGATATGGCGATAAAATCGCAAATCGATCTCGAGAAGTTGATGTCTTCGGTATCCCAATCTTTAATTTTTGTGGTCGATTCAAAACACAGAATTCCGATGAGTTCACCATTAGAATAAATGGGTGAATCCAACATCGAATGAATAGAATTCTTCGGAAAATAATCCGACCAGAATTCACGCGTATCGTTGTTCTTGTATACGTCCGTTGCAATGATTTGAGTTTCCTTTTCGATGGCTTCAAAATAGGCAGGATAGTCTTTTTTGTAAAGCACAAATCCTTTTTCAAAGTAATCTTTGTTGGCGAGATACAATTTGGCGCATACAATTTTATTGTCATAATAATTCCAAAAACTGACTCTATTGATGTCTACTTTTTCAGCGACTAGTTTGATTAGATAACTCAAAAATTCTTCAAAACTCTCTTGTTTGGAGAAGCTTTTTATGGTGAGTTGTTTGATGACTTCGTTGTATTTTCTAATTTTCTTTTCTCTACGTGAAGCTTCAATTTCAAGTGTTTTAACCAATGTGATGTCGCGAGCAATGGCAGTGAATCCGATTACTTTTTTGCTCGTTTCATTTCGTTTCATTGAAACATTTTGCGAAACCCAAACAGTGTCATTATTTTTAGTCAGTATCGGAAATACCAACGTGGAAAAGTCTTCCGAAGATTTAAGCGGTTGCGAATAGAAATCGACTACTTTCTTTTTAAAATCTTTCCGGATGAAATGACTAAAATGAAGCGTATAGATTTCGTCTAACGAATACCCTAGAATTTTTTCAGTGTATTTGTTGATGAATGTAAATTTACCTTCGTTATCGGTTTCGTAGATTAAATCGTTGGCGTTTTCAATTAAGTTGCGGTGCTGATTTTGAATGTGAATTTGTTCGGTGACGTCTTGACCAATTCCGATGATTAATTCGTCTGAAAACTTTTTATCTTTCCACTGAATGTATTTGTATTTTCCGTCTTTGGTTTTTAAGCGTCGAACGTAGAGTCGGTTATCAGTATAGTCTTTATGATAGTCTTCTCCAATGAATTCTGCATCCTGAGTGAGTTCCCAAAATTTCATTCCCAATACTTCATCGGGTTGATAGCCTAAAAACTCGGTGATTTGATCACTACAATAGGATAGTTCACCTTTTTTATTGGTGGCAATGGTGAGCGAATTTCCTTTGTTTACAATTTCGTTGGCAAAATGAAATTTGTTTTTGGTTTCAATTAATGCAAAATGCCTCGCTAAATGAATGGCAGCAGTTACAATAATGGAATTGAACAGAATGATGGACAAATCTTTGGTCAATGAATTCGTAATGAACAACACAAAACAAATCGCTAAGACATACACTAAGAAAAATAAATAATGAAAAAACTTTTTAAATACAAAATAAGATAGGAAGAAAGCAATGATTAAACTCACATACGACACCAATTCAAAGGGTTTGAATGCGATGTTGTACAATATGAACTGGAAGTAACCGATGAAAATAGTCAGGAAGATTGCATTGATGTTTCGGTCGAACCACTTTACTTTTAGTGTTAAAAAGTAGACTGTGATTAAAAAAAGACCTACACAAAAGTTGACGACCAGTAAACTGTAATTTCGTATTTGATTTATTTCATACACCACTTCCATAATCGGAATGATGATTCCCATGAAAAGTAAATACAATTTAAACTGACTTTCTTTGGGCTCAAATTCGGAGAAATTGGTTTTTAGTTTGAGTTTTGCATCCGAAAATTTGTATAAGAATAGATACAAAATAATCAGAAATACAATCAGTATTAGAATGATTAGAAAATTAGCATTCAGTAACGAAAAACTTATTTCTAGGAATTCATTGGTTCTCAAATTAAAAGAACCTAGGATTTTTGTGGTTAAAAATCCCAAGCTCGATACTACTATTTGAGAGATTTCATACATTATTCTGATTGGTTAGTGCCAATTTCGTCCAAAATATTTACTTCTTCAATAGGCACAATTTCACTATAAATGCAATATACCATCGAATAAATAAAAGGAAGCGTAAAAAATATTCCGATGCATAATGCGATGAGTCCGAGCATGGCTAAAATACCTGCAACAAGCAGGAGTCCAATAAGTATTAAAGGTTTTTTTAGAGATAATTTAATGCTTATCGTTATCGCTTCCATCACTTTTAAATCTGAAAAAGCAATCAAAGCCACCGTTAAAAAGGTCAAATATGAAATAATGTAGGTCAACAAAATTCCAATATACTGCAGATTTATGTATTCAAATAAAAGACTAACCGCTGTTGTCAATCCGGATATCAAAACTCCAGAAATGAATAATTCTTTAAAATGCTTACTCTTAAAATAGTCAAACATGGTTCCTACACTAAAATCCTGATTGGTATCTGATAGGAAGCACATTTTATAAAATCCAGCGTTGATGTTTGCCATGATTCCCGAGAAAACTACGACAGCTATAAAATAAATAACAATGAATGTTCCACTGAGCATTGCGGGATTGAAATCAGTCATAGTTGAGCCAAAAGCACTAAACCCGAACGCAACACCAATCACACCAAATAAAAGAGCAAATATAACCATCATTAAGATAAGCATCGAAATTCCGGCCACACCAAAAATTTGTTTGTAATTATTAATGGCGTTGTCAAAAACAGTTCCAAATTCTAATTCGTATCCTTCTTGGGCAATTTTTTCTAGTTTTTCGTAGTTGTTCATCATGTTAGTTTTTTTAATTTATAACCAATTCAGTATTTTTTTTAATAGGCTTACTTTATTTTTATAAGGAGCATACCTCATGGGCAAATCTAACCAATTTGCTTTTTTTACAATCGATTTTTGATGAGAAAATGCATCAAAACTTAATTTCCCATGATAGGCACCCATTCCGCTATGACCAACGCCTCCAAAAGGCATTCGGTTGTTCGAAAAATGAATGATGGTATCGTTAATGCAACCACCACCAAATGAATAGGTTGCCATTATTTTTTTAGCCCAGTTTGAGCGATTGGAAAATACATACAACGACAACGGTTTTTCGTAGGAACGAATTATATCTTCTATTTCGGTCTCATTTTGGTAACTGATGATGGGTAAAATCGGTCCGAAAATTTCGTCTTTCATGACCGAACTATTTAATTTTGGCTCGTCGAGTAGGGTTGGAGCAAGGAAGTAATCCGACTTAGAATGACTTCCGCCGGCAAGAATTACCTCATTTTCTAACATTTGAACCAAACGCGACCAATTTTTTTCGTTTACAATTCGCGGATAATCCGGTGAGATTTCTGGATTTTCACCATAGGCTTTTTTAATTTCTTCTTTCAACGCTTCCACCAATTTGGTTTTAACCGAAGCATGAACTAAAAGATAATCGGGAGCAATGCATGTCTGTCCGGCGTTTAAGAATTTTCCCCAAACAATGCGTCGTGCCGTCAACGAAATCGGACAATCATAATCTATGATGCACGGATTTTTTCCGCCCAATTCCAAGGTAATGGGTGTGAGATGAACCGCTGCGGCTTGCGCTACACTTTTTCCGACTGGCACACTTCCTGTAAAGAAAATATAATCCCAACGTTGGGATAATAATTCTTTGGCCACTTCAGCATCGCCTTCAACCACATTAACTTCGTCTTTGTCAAAAACTTCGGCTATAATTTTGGCGATAATTTTCGAGGTGTTATGCGTCAGTTCGGAAGGTTTTAGAACTACTGTATTACCAGCTGAAACCGCAGCAATTAATGGACACAATGCCAATTGATACGGGTAATTCCAAGGAGCAATGATTAAGACTTTTCCATACGATTCGCTCAGAATGTAATCAGTGGAAGGAAAATTTAGTAATGATGGAAAAACTTTCTTGGGTCGTGCCCATTTTCGTAGGTTTGCGATGGTATGTTGCAGTTCAGAAACCACATAACTTGTTTCGGTCACCACGGCTTCAAATTCCGATTTTTTAAAATCGAGGTACAATGCTCCAGTAATTTCTTTTTCGTGTTGAATCACAACACGCAAAAGTTGTTTGAGTTTCTCTTTCCGATACGATATGTTAGATAGATCGTTCATAAATTGCTTAAAAAGCCCATCGAAATCCGGTGTAAATATCGGCTTGTTTACTGTCGTTGATCAACGCGGTAATCGCCGAACCTGAGCCTACATAAAATCCGCCTACTCTGAATCCGAGTCCAGTGTTAAACCCAGAAACTTCGCTGTTTGAAATCGGAACATAGGTTTCAAAAAAGCCTAAATTAATGCGTGGAGTCACAGTAAAAATATTTTGAACGGTAATTTGATCGTTTTCATTATCGTCTTTCATTTTTTGTTGTAAATAACCCGATACATATAGAATCGGAATGATTTTCACATCAGCATATAACGTTAAGGTAGTCGGTAAATTGACTTTAAAATCTCGGTTAGACGATTCTTTGGTTAGGTAGCCACTGTTGATTAAAATATTCTCCACTTCTTGCAAACTATCGACATTTTCAAACTGATTCAAATCCAAACTTTCGCTACCTTGAATCGATAAAGTATAATTGGTCGAATTGTTGTTATCGTCTTTGAAGGTCATCGCACCAATATTTCTAATGGACAAACCAGCGTTCAATTTGTATTTGTTTTTGTTTGATTTATTCTTTGTAATTGCGGTGTCTAACGCTTGTTGATCTTTCCATTGGTAGTTAATTCCGATATCGCCTGCAAAGCCATTAAGTCCGCCAAATATCGATTTAGTATAATCATCAAAATTTGAAAAACTATTGGCTAAACTGCCCGAATAGGAAAAGTTTAAACTTGCATAGGTGTCGGTCAGTGACGCTTGTCCGGGTGTTTGAACCACAGTTCCTCTAAAGGCATCGGCGCCCATGTTGGCATACGAACCTGGGAATAATAACTTGAACGTAATTCCACCGTTTATTTTATGATTGAGCGTGTTTACCAAGGTTTTAGAAACGAAGAAATCCAATTCACCCCATGTAGTTCCGATGACACGTTGATTGTAATCGGTGTTGATGGCAGTCAGCGACAAAATCGGATTTCCCGGATTGTTAATGGCATCACCCAATTGCGTATCAACATCAACCACGTCTAATTTTCCGTTGGCTTTGGTTACAAATCCGAATGCCCAATTTTTGTATTTCATGGCTAAACCCGGACCATACACTTCGGCATCAATTCGCATGTTTACCGGTTCTGAGCCCGTAAAAATTAAATCGGCAATGTCGGCATCGGAAGTTAAATCACTGAAACCAATTTTATTGTTAGCGATGTTAAAACTAAATCCAATGGCGTTAATTTCGAAGGTTTCCGACATATTGGCTAGTTCGGCTGGATTCATTCCGGCGGTAAGAATTCCAACCCGACTCGACGTATTCAACCCTGCAAAATGTTCCTGACTCAACGCGACCGTAGAAAGTAAGGTAAGCGCACATACAATTAGTTTTTTCATACTTTTTTTAATTAGATTTGGGATTATAACAGTTTTAATGGTGAAAACCCTATGCTATTATTGAAGTAAATGTACAGTATTTAAATTGAATTCCAAATGGCATCTGATGGAGTAGGTGCGATGAGTTCCAATTTGACTTTAGTAACTGGATGAATAAACATCAATTTTCGGGCATGAAGATGTATGCCACCATCGGGATTACTGCGGTCGAAACCGTATTTTAAATCGCCTTTTATCGGACAACCCATCGCTGATAATTGTGCTCTAATTTGATGATGTCTACCGGTATGCAGATTGATTTCGAGTGCAAAATAATTATTCAATTCCTTAATAATGGTATAATCCAGGCTTGCTTTTTTGCTTTCAGGCACTTCTTTGAGATGCGCTTTAGACGTATTGTTTTTTTCGTTTCGTTTGAGAAAATGAATGAGTGTATCCGAGTTTTTGGAGGGTTTATTTTTTACGATTGCCCAATAGGTTTTTTGGGTTTCCCGATTGCTGAAGAGTTCGTTTAATCGCGTCAATGCCTTTGATGTTCGGGCAAAAACTACAATTCCGGTTGTCGGTCGGTCAAGACGATGCACCACACCCAAAAACACTTCTCCTGGTTTTTCGTACTTCTCTTTAAGGTATTCTTTTACGATTTCAGAAAGCGGTTGGTCTCCGGTTTTATCGCCTTGTACAATATCGCCTACACGTTTGTTGACCACAATGATGTGGTTGTCTTCGTGGAGGATTTGAAGATTACTTTTGTTGGTAAGAATTTTCATTTTCAAATTTTCAAATTGTCACATTTTCAAATTTAAAACTAATACTGTTCATTCGCGTTCGGAAAGTCCTTACTTTTCACATCGCTCACATATTTTCCAATAGCGGTGGTCATTTGGTCGTAAAGATCTAGATAACGTCTTAAGAAACGTGGACTGAACTCATTATTCATGCCTAACATATCGTGGATGACCAAGACTTGTCCGTCTACTCCGCCGCCAGCGCCAATTCCGATGACAGGGATTGAAATACTTTGGGCTACTTTTTCTGCCAATGCTGCAGGAATTTTTTCCAATACAATGGCAAAACAGCCAATTCGTTCGAGCATTTTAGCGTCTTCAACAAGTTTTTCGGCTTCGGCATCTTCTTTGGCGCGCACCGTGTAGGTTCCGAATTTATAGATGGATTGTGGTGTTAATCCCAAATGTCCCATAACCGGAATTCCAGCGTTTAATATCTTTTTAATCGAATCTTTAATTTCGCTTCCACCTTCCAATTTTACAGCATGTCCGCCACTTTCTTTCATGATTCGGATGGCTGAACGCAGCGCTTCTTTCGAATCGGATTGGTAACTTCCAAACGGTAAATCCACCACCACCAAAGCACGTTCAATCGCACGAACTACTCCACTGGCATGGTAAATCATTTGATCCAACGTAATCGGTAAAGTCGTTTCGTGACCCGCCATCACATTACTCGCCGAATCGCCCACTAATATTACGTCAACGCCCGCGGTGTCCACAATTTTGGCCATCGTAAAATCGTAGGCTGTCAACATCGATATCTTTTCGCCATTGGCTTTCATTTCAATCAATGACTTGGTTGTAATTCGCTTGTAATCTTTTTTGGCAACTGACATAGTTGGATATTTAGAATGTTATATTTTAAGACTGTAAAAGTACTAAAATCGATTAGCTTTGTAATAAATAGATTAAAAATTATACTAATTTGGTAAAATAATTTCCAGCCATGAAATACTACATTTTTATCCTTGCATTGTTTGTAACGATTTTCAGTCACGCACAAAATCAGGAAGTTCAACGCACCATCGAAACATTCTTTGAAGGATTCCATCAAAAAGATTCCCTAAAAATGAAATCAGTTTGCGACGAAAAGATGCTGTTGCAATCCATATCCGAAGGAAAAAAAGGAACGAAATTGAATAATGAAAAGCCATCAGAATTCTATAGATCGATTGCTACTATTCCAGTTGAAATGAAGTTTCAAGAGAAGATTTTGAGTTATTCTATTCAAGTAGACGGCACTATGGCTCACGTCTGGACACCTTATGAATTCTACATTAATGGTGCATTTAGCCATTCTGGTGTGAACGCGTTTACACTGTTTAAAGAAAAGGATGTGTGGAAGATTATTTACTTAATTGATACGAGACGGAAGTAAATATGTAATTTTGTATCCAAATTCTTTTCCTTTGAAAAATATTCTTATCATAGATGACGAAGAAAAACTTCGCGGACTTCTAGCTCGGATTATACAATCGGAAGGCTTTGATGTGATTGAAGCAGGCGATTTGAAATCGGGTTTCAAAAAGCTAGAAACGCATTCGATTGATGTGGTTTTGTGTGATGTAAAACTTCCTGACGGAAATGGCGTTGATTTTTTAGAGAAGATTAAAGCTAGTTTTCCCCTTGTTGAAGTTATTTTACTGACGGCATTCGGGAAAATTTCGGATGGAGTAAAAGCCATGAAAAACGGAGCTTTCGATTATATTGTAAAAGGCGATGATAACGATAAAATCATTCCACTTCTGTACAAAGCCATTGAAAAAAATCAACTGCAGCGAAAAGTCAAACAACTCGAAAAACGAATTGCTGACAAATATTCGTTTGATACCATAATTGGAAAATCAAAAGCTTTAGAACAAGTCATTGACTTGGCCAAAAAAGTAGCCAAAACCGATTCTACTGTTTTATTGACGGGAGAGACCGGAACTGGAAAAGAAGTTTTCGCCCAAGCGATTCATGAAAACAGTACTCGTGTTGGAAAATCGTTTGTGGCGTTAAATTGTAGTACGTTCAGTAAAGAAATTTTAGAAAGCGAACTATTCGGACACAAGCAAGGCGCGTTTACTGGCGCTTTAAAAGACAAAAAGGGCTTTATCGAAGAAGCCAATGGCGGTACGTTGTTTTTGGATGAAATTGGAGAAATGCCTATCGATTTGCAAGCCAAATTATTACGCGTACTGGAAACCAACGAGTACATTCCGGTAGGTGATTCTACTCCAAAAAAATCGAACTTCCGATTGATTGCTGCTACTAATAGAAATTTAAAAACAGAAAGTGACGAACACCGATTTCGTTCGGATTTGTATTTTCGATTGAACATTTTTGAAATTAACATTCCGCCTTTGCGTGAACGGGTTAAAGATATTGGACCCTTGACTACTTATTTTGTAAAGCAATTTTCGGACAAAACAAATAAAAAAGAATTACAAATCACACCCGATTTCCTGCAAAAACTAGAAGGCTATCAGTGGCCTGGAAATGTGCGTGAATTGAAAAATATCATCGAGCGATCGGTGATTTTAGCCAATGATGAAACGCTCACGCAAGATGTTTTACCCTATGAAATTCAACATCAGCAGCCCACAACATCCAAAACCTTGTCGGCTTTTTCTCTACAAAGCATCGAAAAATTGCACATTCAAAAAGTGCTGAATTATACCAAAGGAAACAAAGCAGAAACCGCACGGTTACTTGAAATCGGTATCGCGACCTTGTACCGAAAAATTGATGAATATGGATTGTAAGCTGAACAGAATGCTATCATGACTAGTAATTTAGCCGTCATAAAAAGATATCTTCGATCGATTTTAAACTTAAAAACCGATCAGGAAGCCGAGCACGTAACCCATGATGAAATAAAATCGGGAGCTATTTTTAAAGGCACCAATTTTTGGATTATGGCGTTTGCGATTTTTATTGCTTGCATCGGATTGAACATCAATTCGAAAGCAGCGGTAATTGGCGCTATGATTATATCTCCGTTGATGGGTCCGATTTTTGGAATTGGATTTTCACTCGGAACGTCCAATAGTAGTTTGCTGAAATTGAGTGTGCGAAATGTGCTTAGAATCGTAATCATTTCGATTTTATGTTCAACTTTATATTACGTACTTTCACCGTATCACATCGCAACCGACGAATTATTATCGTTTTCTAAACCAACAATTTTCGACATCTTTCTTGCTTTTATTGGCGGAATGGCGGGAATGATAGCTATTTCACGTCACGATGGCAATCGGGTTTTAGTCGGAATTGCGGTAGCTACAGCTTGTATTCCACCGCTTTGTACCGCTGGATTCGGGATTGCAACCTTGCAATGGGGATATGTTTTGGGCGGATTGTACACCTATTTTATCAATGCACTTTTTATTTGTTTGGGATGTTACATGATTACCCGTTATCTAAAATTCGCCAAATTTTCTGATAGTAACATCAAGCACGTTAACAGCTATTTCGGAGTATTGGCTTTTATTGCTATTATTCCAGCGCTGTATTTAGCGTATAACCTCTGGATTGTAAATGTATACAATGACAAAATCAAGTATTTTGTGGCGAATGAAATTGAAAAAACACATCATGTAATTCATACCACAATCGATACAGAGACTAAAACGATTACTATCGACGTTGTGGTTGATGAATATGAAGAAAATCTAGTACAATCAATCGAATCACGACTTAAAAAGCACAATTTATCCGATACAAAAGTAAAAGTATTTCAAACTATAAAGGCAATCAATAACCGATCGGAAATTCAAGTGTTGCAAAAGCAACTCGATGAACTCAAAGCTGAACTCAAAAAACTGAAATAGAAACGTATCATTTTAATAAAAGCCTATCATTTTGATAGGTTTTTTTATGACTAATTTATGGTACTCAAGTTACAAAGTCAACATTAACAATATCTTACATAATTTTATTTTTATTGGAACAACTTTTGGCATTAGGCGAATGAACATAAAAATTCATACTAATGAAAAATCAAGTTACTACCATCTACAATCAAGCCGAACGATTTGCTGAAATTACAAAATCAGCCATTCTTACCGATAATATTGTCAGAGCCAAAAAATGTTTAGCGCTGGCCGAACAATTATTAATTACGGGAAGTTCCGAAACCAAAAATGCCATCACGAATGTCTATGTTTTTTCGGTTTCCACTTTTATGGAAATGCGTCATTGTAGTATTTCCAATCTATTCCCACAATCGTTGAAAGCAGAATACATTAAACAAATTAACACCTCTGGAGTATGATGACCATTACTTTATTTGCAGTTGGGTTAGTACTGTTTCTAGCCTTCTTTAAAATGATTTCATTCTTCGAAAAAATTTAAGATATGACACTACTTTTTATTCTCGCCATAGCCGTATTTATATACATCTGCTATGTTTTAATTAAACCTGAAAATTTTTAATTAGACAATTAGACAATTAGACAATTAGTTCGATTAAGAATCTAAACAAAATAAATATAAAAACATGAATTCTGAATTACTAGGAATTATCGTTATGTACGGATTGGTGCTACTTTTGGCCATTCCGCTTGGTCGTTACATCGGCAAAATTTTCAATTATGAAAGAACGTGGTTGGACAAAATTTTCAATCCTATCGACACATTATTTTTCAAAATAGGCGGAATCAATCCAACCAAAGAAATGAACTGGAAGCAACATTTGGTAGCACTTTTATCCATCAATGTAGTTTGGTTTATTATATCGATGTTGGTACTAACCAATATGGCTTGGTTGCCGTTAAATCCGGATGGAAATCCATCTATGAGTGGCGATTTAGCCTTTAATACAACGGTAAGTTTTATTACCAATACCAATTTGCAACACTATTCTGGAGAAAGCGGATTGTCGTATTTTGGACAACTAACTTTGATGCTATGGCAATTCATCAGTGCGGGTTGCGGAATGGCAATTTGTGCCGCTGTTTTTATGGCAATGAAAGAAAAAACATCAGAAACCATCGGGAATTTCTACAGCTTTTTCGTGCGTTCATGTACCCGAGTTTTATTGCCTTTATCCTTTATAGTGGCGGTAATTTTGGTAATGAACGGTACTCCAATGACTTTGGAAGGAAAAGATACCATCACTACTTTGGAAGGAAACGAACAAAATGTAAGTCGTGGTCCAGTCGCCGCTTTTGTGGCCATCAAACAATTGGGAACGAATGGCGGTGGATTTTACGGTCCGAATTCGGCTAACCCAATGGAAAATCCAAATTACCTGACCAATATCGTTGAAAATGGTTCCATTTTTTTAATTCCGATTGCGATGGTTTTTGCCCTTGGATTTGTATTGAAACGCAAAAAATTATCATGGACGATTTACAGCGTAATGACTCTTGGTTTTTTGATATTACTGATTCCGTCTGTAATTAGTGAAATGAACGGAAATCAGGCTATTTCTAACATGGGAATTGCCCAAGATATGGGAAGTATGGAAGGAAAAGAAGTCAGATTTGGTTCGGCTGCTTCTGCCAATTGGGCAACGTATACAACCTGTACCAGTAATGGTTCGGTGAATGCGATGCACGATAGTATGACGCCGATTGCCGGAATGACAACGTTACTCGGAATGATGATCAATTGTTTCTACGGTGGAGTTGGAGTTGGATTTTTGAACTTCTACATTTTTATCATTCTTGGAGTTTTCATTAGCGGATTGATGGTCGGAAGAACTCCAGAATTTCTAGGTAAAAAAATCGAAGCCAAAGAGATGAAAATCGCGATGATTATTGCTTTGTTGCATCCCTTTTTAATTTTGGTGGGAACGGCTTTAGCCAGTCATTTGTATGCTTCCGATTCAGAAGCAATGTCAGGATGGTTGGCCAATCCGGGTTATCACGGATTTAGTGAAATGTTGTACGAGTTCACATCATCTTCTGCCAATAACGGAAGCGGATTTGAAGGTTTAGGCGATAATACCTCGTTTTGGAATATTGCTACAGGAATTGTGATGTTATTGGCACGTTATTTACCCATCATCGGACCTGTTGCCATTGCTGGAATGTTGGCTCAAAAACAATACATCCCAGAAAGTAACGGAACCCTAAAAACAGATACTTCCACTTTCGGATTGATGGTCTTTGCTGTCATTTTCATTGTTGCAGCGTTGTCGTTCTTTCCCGCTTTGACATTAGGTCCAATCGCTGAATATTTTTCAGCTCAATAAATATTAAAAATTTTAACCACATAGAAACATAGAATAAGGAAATCAAAGTTTTTTAGAAATTTCATTTTTCACATCACTATGTTATTTTTAAAAGAAGCAAAGCTTTCTTATTCATATAAAAAAAAATCTATGTTTCTATGTGGTTCAAAAATAATTTGATTTTCAAAATATAAATTTTACTACCATGAGTACATCTCAAAATAATTTATTTCAAAAAGAGTTAGTTAGCGAAGCCTTCAAACAGTCGTTCGTGAAACTCAACCCTAAAATACTGTTCAAAAATCCGGTTATGTTTACCGTCGAAATCGGAACCATAGTAATGTTTTTCGTTTGTCTTTGGATTTTATCTGGAGAAGGTTCACAAGGAAGTTTTGCTTATAATTTCGCTATATTTTTGGTGTTATTTATTACATTACTTTTCGCCAATTTTGCAGAAGCGATAGCCGAAGCACGCGGAAAAGCACAAGCGGATAGTTTGCGAAAAACTCGTGAAGAAACGCCGGCCAAATTAGAAAATGGTCAAATTGTTTCTTCTGCGCAACTGAAAAAAGGAGACGTTTTTGTGTGTGAAGCGGGCGATATTATTGCAACTGATGGAGAAATTATCGAAGGGTTAGCCACGATAGACGAAAGTGCCATTACAGGAGAAAGTGCTCCCGTCATTCGAGAAGCGGGCGGCGATAAATCGTCGGTTACTGGCGGAACAAAAGTACTTTCCGATCAAATAAAAGTGATGGTAACTTCGGAACCTGGCGAGAGTTTCCTCGATAAAATGATTGCCTTAGTGGAAGGCGCCAGTCGTCAAAAAACACCCAACGAAATTGCATTGACTATTTTATTGGCTGGGTTTACCTTAGTGTTTATCATTGTTACGGTAACACTAGCACCATTTGCAAAGTATGCCAATACGCCAATAACCATTGCCGCATTCATCTCGTTGTTTGTGTGTTTAATTCCAACAACCATTGGCGGATTATTATCAGCTATCGGAATCGCTGGAATGGACCGAGCCTTGCGTGCTAACGTAATTACCAAATCGGGAAAAGCGGTAGAAACAGCCGGCGATATTGATGTATTACTTTTGGATAAAACCGGAACCATCACGATTGGTAACCGAAAAGCAACGGCTTTTTATCCAAGTCAGGGAGTTTCTAAAGACGATTTTATACAATCGGCAGTGATGAGTTCGCTAGCGGATGATACGCCTGAAGGAAAAAGTATAGTAGAATTAGCAGGAGTTGATGTAGCCAATAAATTATCCATTGATGGCGCCGCTTTAATCAAATTTACGGCCGAAACCCGAACTTCGGGTGTGGTTTTGAAGGATGGAACGAACATCAGAAAAGGCGCTCAAGATGCTGCGAAAAATATTGCCATTCAAGCAGGTAATTCGTTTCCAGATGATACGGCTCAGCAAGTGATTGCTATTTCTTCAAATGGCGGAACTCCGTTGGTAGTTATAAAAAACAACGAAGTTCAAGGAGTGATTGAGTTGCAAGACATCATCAAAACCGGAATGAAAGAACGTTTTGAGCGCTTGCGCAAAATGGGAATCAAAACCGTTATGGTTACGGGTGATAATCCGCTTACGGCGAAGTTTATTGCAGAAAAAGCGGGTGTCGATGATTTTATCGCAGAGGCCAAACCCGAAGATAAGATGAATTATATCAAAAAAGAACAAGCCGAAGGCAGATTGGTAGCAATGATGGGCGACGGAACCAACGATGCTCCAGCTTTAGCTCAAGCGAATGTAGGAGTTGCCATGAACAGCGGAACTCAAGCCGCCAAAGAAGCCGGAAACATGGTCGATTTAGATAACGATCCGACTAAGTTAATTGAGATTGTAGAAATTGGAAAACAACTGTTAATGACAAGAGGAACACTAACAACTTTCTCTATTGCGAATGATGTTGCGAAGTATTTTGCCATTATTCCGGCGTTGTTTATTACTGCAATTCCGGCGTTGCAAGGTTTGAATATTATGGGATTACACAGTCCGGAAAGTGCGATTTTATCGGCGGTAATTTTCAATGCGATTATTATTCCGTTCTTGATTCCGCTTGCCTTGCGCGGTGTAGCTTACAAACCAATAGGCGCTTCTGCGTTGTTGCGTAGAAATTTATTTATTTACGGAATTGGAGGCGTGATTATTCCGTTTGTTGGGATTAAGTTGATTGATTTGGCTGTGTCGGTGTTTGTTTAGGTAGACGAATAGACGATAGACAAATAGATAATAGAATAAAGAAAATAGACAATAAAACTTTGTGCCCTAGTGCCCCTGCCTGCCGGCAGGCAGGTTTGTGGCAAAAAAATAATAATTATGAAAGAAAATATAATCCCAGCTATCCGATTAACACTGTTTTGTGCGTTGTTTTTCTCCGGAATTTATACGATGAGTATTCTCGGAATAGCACAATTGGCTCCCAATCAGGGGAAAGGTGAAGTAGTTACTGTGAATGGAAAAAATCATCACATCCATGTGGCTCAAAAATTTACAGAAAATAAGTACTTTTGGTCTAGACCATCGGCAGTAGATTACAATGCGGCGGGTTCAGGTGGAAGTAATAAAGGACCGAATAATCCCGATTATTTAGCCGAAGTTCAGACCCGAATTGATACTTTTTTATTGAAAAATCCTTCGGTTAATAAGGAAGAAGTTCCATCGGAATTGGTAACGGCTTCGGGTAGCGGATTGGATCCGGATATTTCAATTCAAGGAGCCAAAGTTCAAGTCGACCGAATTGCTAAAACCAGAAACATTGACAAACAAAAAGTAGTAGATTTAATAGAGAAAAACACTGAAAAACCTCTTTTAGGATTTTTAGGTACTGAAAAAATAAATGTATTGCGATTGAATATTGAATTGGATCAATTAAAATAAAAGTTCTTTAAAAACGGAATGCCCTAGCCCAGATTGAAGGGAAAATCCTGGCATTGCGAAAGACAATCGTGCAATATGAGATTGCTTCGTTCCTCGCAATGACAGATTGGAATGAAAGCTGGATTAGCTTCAAATAAAAATAATTAAATACAATGAAAAAAATACTATTTACAGCTCTTGTAGCTTTCGGATTTACAACAATTAATGCTCAAGAAGCAGAAAAAGAGAAAAGTCCGTTGACCTTTTCAGGTTATATTGAAACGTATTACAGTTATGATTTTGGGAATCCGGAAAATCATTTGCGACCAGGATTTGTCTACAGTCACAATAAACATAACGAATTGAACCTGAATTTAGGTTTAGCAAAAGTGAATTATTCGAAAGACAATGTTCGCGGAAATTTAGCCATTATGGCCGGAACGTATGCTGAATATAATCTGGCAGCCGAACAGGATTTACTGCGCAATGTGTTTGAGGCAAATGTAGGAGTTAAAATTTCGTCGAAACACAATTTGTGGATTGACGCAGGAATTATGCCTTCGCACATAGGTTTTGAAAGCGCGATTGGAAAAGATTGCCAGAATTTGACACGAAGTATTTTGGCCGATAATTCGCCGTATTATGAAGCGGGAGCCAAAATTGGATATACATCAGCATCCGAAAAATGGTATTTGGCAGCGATGTATTTGAACGGTTGGCAACGTATTCAGAAAATAGACGGCAATCAAACGCCTGCTTTTGGAACGCAAATTACGTACAAACCTAGCGGAAAAATAACGTTGAATTGGAGTACGTATATGGGTAACGACCAACCCGATGCAGATCGAAAATGGCGCTATTTCAATAACTTTTACGGACAATTTAAATTTTCGGATAAAACCAATTTGACTGCCGGATTTGATATTGGAGCGCAAGAAATTGGTGGTGATGAAAGTGGTTCAGATGTTTGGTTTTCACCTGTTTTAATTCTGCAACACAAACCAACAGCAAAAACCCAAATCGCTGTGCGTGGTGAATATTATCAGGATGAAAAAGGTGTAATCATTGCAACGGGAACTGAAAACGGATTCAAAACTTACGGATTTTCGGCGAATTTTGATTATTTAGTTCGTGATAATGTACTATTTAGAATTGAAGCTCGAAATTTATCAAGTAAAGACGACATCTTTTTAAAAGACGGAAATCCAACGAGTTCGAATACCTTTTTGACGACTTCATTGGCGATTTCATTTTAATATCTGCCACGAAGGCGCAAAGACGCAAAGTTCTTTTATAGTTTTTTGCGTCTTTGTATTTAATTTTTAAAAACTTTGTGTCTTAGCGTCTTAGTGGCAAAACATGGAACAAGAAAAACAAAATAACGCCCAACACTTCCTCAATCTCATTCAGAAATCGAGAAGAGGAAAGTTTAAAGTTTACATTGGCATGAGTGCGGGTGTGGGCAAGACGTTTCGTATGCTTCAAGAAGCGCACACGTTGTTGAAAAACGGCATTGATGTAAAAATTGGCTACATCGAAACGCACTTCCGAAAAGAAACCCATGAATTGTTGGACGGTTTGCCTGTCATTCCGCGTCGAACCATTTTCTACAAAGGAAAGCAACTGGAAGAAATGGATGTTCAGGCGATTATCAATTTGCGACCGGAAGTAGTTATTGTAGATGAATTGGCGCATACGAACATCGAAGGTAGCAAAAACGAAAAGCGTTGGCAGGATGTTTTGGAGATTTTGGAAGCCGGAATTAATGTGATTTCGGCTGTAAACATTCAGCATATTGAAAGTTTGAATCAGGATGTAAAGCAGATTACAGGTATTGACGTTCAAGAGCGTATTCCTGATAATGTGCTCCGAATGGCCGATGAAGTCGTAAACATCGATTTGACTTCTGAAGATTTGATTACGCGTTTGAAGGAAGGAAAAATATATACTGAAGACAAAATTCAATCAGCGTTGAATAACTTCTTCAAAGCGGATCAAATTTTACAACTGCGTGAATTGGCTTTGAAGGAAGTGGCCAGTCAAGTGGTTCGAAAAGTTGAAAATGAAGTTCCAAAAAATGTAGCTTTACGTCATGAAAAACTGTTGGCATGCATCAGTAGCAATGATAAAACGGCCAAAAGTGTAATTCGGAAAGCAGCGCGATTATCTAGTTATTACAACGGAATTTGGTATGTTTTGTATGTAGAAACGCCAAGTGAAAGTCCGAATAAAATTGCCCTCGACAAACAGCGCCATTTGATCAACAATTTTAAGTTGGCAACCGAATTAGGTGCTGAAGTGATTAAGTTGGAAAGTGCCAATATAACCGATGCTATTTTGAGTGTAGTGGATCAAAAACAAATTACAACCGTTTGTATTGGGAAACCGCATTTTAATTTATTTAAAGTAATTTTGTCTACCACTATTTTTAGAAAATTGCTGAATAATTTGTCGAAATCGAATGTTGATTTAGTGATTTTGTCTTAAATTATATAAACCATATAAGGCATATAAGGCCATTGAAGTTGAGAATAAAAAATCTTATATTTTCTTAAATGCCTTACATGGTTCAAAAGAAAAAAATTAATTTAAATAGGAATGAGATTGCTTCGTTCCTCGCAATGACTTATGAAAATTAAAACCAAATTAAATCTCGGCGTAGGATTATTATTCATCTTAATAATAATTCTATCATTGGTGAGTGCTTTTTATATTTTTTCCATCAAAAAAGACACTCAAAACATATTGAAAGCCAATTATATAACGTTGGAGTATTCAAGAAATATGCTTTTGGCTTTGGATGAAATTGCTACAGATGAACCCAAAGCAATAGCCTTATTTGAGACCAATTTGAAGAAGCAATTAACGAATATTACTGAAGTTGGCGAAGATAAAGTTACTTATAATCTGCAAAAAAACTTTCAGTTATTAGAACAAAATCGAACCGATGAAACGCTCAAAGCTCAAATTCGGCAGGATATATTTGAGATCATGAAACTCAATATGAATGCGATAAAAGTCAAAAGTGATATTGCCAAAGAAACCGCTGAAACAGCGAATTTATGGATAGCCATTGTCGGAACGTTGTGTTTTTTAATCGCTTTTAATTTGTTGGTGAATTTACCCAATAACATTGCCAATCCGATTACGGAATTGACGGCCAGTATTAAACAAATTGCCAACCGAAATTATTCTGAGCGCGTTCATTTTCAAAATCATAATGAATATGGTGATTTGGCTAAATCGTTCAACACCATGGCCGAAAAATTGGAGGAATATTCAAATAGTAGTTTGCACAAATTATCGTTTGAAAAGAAGCGATTGGAGACGCTCATCAACAACATGCACGATCCCATTATTGGATTGGATAATCAAGGTGTTATTTTGTTTGTCAACGATGAAGCGCTGAAGATTATTGGATTGAAACAAAAAGATGTAATCGGACAATTGGCCTCCACTTTGGCCTTGAAAAACGATCTAATGCGGTCTTTAATTATCAATGAATTGGAAAGTCCGAAATCGCATCCTATGAAGATTTTTGCCGATGGAAAGGAAAGCTATTTTGAAAAGGAAAATGTAACTATCACCATAAAACCAACGGGTGAAGACCAACTTATTGAAATTGGAAACGTGATTATTTTACGGAACATCACCATTTTTAAAGAACTCGATTTTGCTAAAACCAATTTTATTGCTACCGTTTCGCACGAATTGAAAACACCCATTTCATCCATTAAAATGAGTTTGCAATTATTGGAACAATCAGAATCCATCAATGAGGATCAAAAGCAACTGATTGAAAGCATCAAAGACGACATTCGGCGCTTGTTGAAAATCACGGGTGAATTGTTAGAATTGTCGCAATTAGAAACCGGAAACATTCAGTTAAATATCGAGAAAAGCAATCCGTACGACATTGTAAAATATGCCGTAGAAGCCGTCAAAACTCAAGCCGAACAAAAGCACATTGAACTGGCTTTGGAAGCGGAACCTAATTTGCCCAATGTAAAAGCGGATAGTGAAAAAACCTCATGGGTATTGATCAATTTTTTGACCAATGCGATTCGGTATTCATCTGAAGATAGTGCCATTTCCGTTCAATTAAAACACGATACAAACCATATTATTTTTCAAGTAGTTGATAAAGGAAAAGGCATAGATAAACGCTACCAATCGAAAATTTTTGATAAGTATTTCCAAATTCCGGGCAGCCACAAATCGGGAACCGGATTGGGTTTAGCCATTTCAAAAGAATTCATCGAAGCCCAAAACGGAACCATTGGTTTGGTCAGTGAATTGGGATTGGGAAGCACTTTTTACTTTAAATTGGGAATGGCATAGCTTGTGAGCACAAATTCAGTTAAAATGGATAGCCAATGGCCAAATTGAAGATCAGGTTTTCGCTTCGCCACGAACCGCTTCCAAAGTTAATTTCGTCGATTACCCAGCGTTGTCCATCAGCCAAGTAAGGTTTTCGGATTGGAAAAGCTAAGTCGGTTCGCAATACTAAAAAGCTAAAATCAAATCGCAAACCAGCGCCAATACCAACGGCTATTTGATTCATAAAATCTTTGGTAAATTGAGATCCGGGTTTGTTTTCGTCTTCGTTTAAAAGCCAAATATTTCCCGCATCCATAAATAATGCGCCATTTATGAAACGGTAAATTTTGCCTCTATATTCGGTGTTGAATTCTAATTTAACATCACCCGATTGATCGGGTATAAAAGTGCTGATTTCGTTCGAACCATTGTATGTTCCAGGTCCTAATGATCGTGATCTAAAGGCACGCAAACTGTTGGTTCCTCCAATAAAGAATTGTTTACTAAACGGAATTTCATCTGAATTACCATAGGCAAAAGCAGCTCCGACAATGATTCGGCTTTTTAACATTGCATTTTTGCTGAATTTATAGGTGTGTTTGAACTCATTTTGAATTTTTACAAATTGACTAAACGCAATATCAAAAACTTTGATCGTATCTCCTTTTTTGATGTTGGCTCCTGTTGCTAATCCTGCTATATTTCCCGAAAAATCAATTCCAGCTTTGTTATAGAAGGTATTTTTCGTTCTCCTGTTCATTTCGTTGGAATAGGTGTAGGCGTAGGTTGGACCAAAAATTAATTGTTTTGCAATTATATTTTTTAACGATGGGTTTAGGTCCATTTGTTCTTGATACAAACTGGTCACGTTTGCGGGTCGTGCATAGGTAATTTCGGTAATGTTTAGTGCATGTTCTTTGCGTAGGTTTTCTTTCCAAGCATAACCAAATGAGGCTTTAAACGTTTGCAACGAATACAGTTGTAATCTATTTTGAAACTCATAACCAATAGTTGTATTCGTTCTGGGAACAAAACCACTGGCAGATTTAATCTTGAATGGCGCAATAAATCTAGGCCAAGTCAAGCTTGCTTCACCACCAAAGCGGTATACATTAAATCCGTTGTTTTTGCCACCAAGTTGAATTTCAATACCACCAAAAGCGGCAATACTCAACAATTCGGCTCCATGAAAGGTATTGCGGTTACTCCAATTTATTTTCAGCTCAGTACCTGTATAATTGGCAGAATTTACTTTTGCTACCGCTTCAACACGTATCGATTTTTGGGGTAATGGTGTGAGATAATAATACGCATCTAAATAATTCCCGGTAGTATCCGCTACTTTAAATTGATTTTTTACAAATTTAAAGTTTCCCATGCTCACTAATCTATTCAGCGATAAATTATGGTTCGTTCTATTGTATAGATCGTATTTTTTGAAGAGTAATGTGCGGTCAAATATGCGGGGTTCAAATAATCCGTTATTACCGATAATGGTAAAATCGTTGTGCTTTTCTGATGTCGCTAGTGTATCTACATTAATCGAATAATTAGGATAAACAATGATGTTATTGATTTTGTATTCTGTTTTTGCTGTGGCTGGAGTTTCGTCTTTCACCCGTACTTTTAAATCTACATCGTATTTCCCAACGGTACTATCTACTTGAACTTTTAAGTAGTCAGCATTAAAATAATAAAAACCTTTTTCTTTTAAGCGTGAATCAATTCGTTCTCTTTCGGCTTTGATAACTTCCAGATTATAAGCATCTCCAACTTTTAACAAACTTCTGCGTGCTGTCTTTCGCACGGCTGAACCAATTGCGGTCGAATCAGCAGGGAATTCTACAGATTTAATTTTGTATTGTTGTCCCGGATTTACAATGTATTCAGCGGTTGCTTTTTTTCCATTTCGGGTAGAATCGGCACTTGTTGTTGTATTGAAATAACCACTATTCTCGGAAAAATTTTGTAGTATACTTTTGTTGTATTCCAAATCAACTTGGCTGAATAAAACGGGAGCTTCACCCAGCGTGAATTTTAACCAATGACGGAATCCTTTTTCTTTTTTTACATCGCCTGCTAGATTATAGAAGAATAATTTTGGACGCAGACCTAAAAATTTTTTATTCGGAATGGGACGTATTTTTTCATTCAAATTAGATTCTAACTCCTTGCGTTCCTTTCGGGAAAGCAGGCTGTCTTTTACTTTGACTTTTCCGCCAACGTAAAGCAGATCGCCATCGGGCAAATTTTTTGTACTACTGCAAGCTGCTACAAATAGCATCAAAGAGATGATATAGAATATTCTTTTAATCATTTAATTTTGCTTTTTCTTTTGGTTTGATGGGTTCTTTTTTTGACTGAAATAATTCTTTGAATGTATCATAATCCAACGTAATGATAAATCCAACTCCAGTTTCAATTACTTGTCCTTGTAAGGCCACCTGATATAAGTTTTTTCGATACGCGCGAAGTTTATAGCGACCGTCTTTTGAAAGTTCATACTCGGCCGAAATATCTCCCGCAATCGTATTAGTCTCTCTGTTTTTTTGCTCCGGACCTTCAATACCAAACGTGCTTCCAACGGTAACTTTCAATCGGTCATTTAGCAATCTTTTGGAAAGGCCAACATTTAAATCGGTTCTGTTTTCTTTTTGTCCCGTTGTATAATCTTCGGAAGAGGCTAAATCAAAGTTCAAGTCAAATCCTTTTACTAAATCACTAGCTAGATTATTTAGCTGTTGCGAAAGTATTTTGCTGGCACTTTCTCGTGCTAAACCCGAAGCAGTTGTTCCGCCACTTTCGCTCGAAAAAGGATTTTCACCTACGAATCTATTCAACAAAAGCAATGCAAATACTTGTTTATTCAATTCGTCAGGTTCTTGTCGTAATTGTGCTAATTTTGCTTCTGTTTTCGCAATGATATCGCTCGAAACGGAGCTGTTTCCCTCGGGTAAAATAATGTCAAAAGAAATGGTTGGTTTCAACAATTCGCCCTTCATTTTCAATTCGGTTTCAAAAGGTATTTTTTGTTTGTAGGTATTTCTTTCTTCAGGAGTAAGTCCGGTTAATTGATTGTCCAGTAAATCGATAGGCGCAGTTTCTGTTTTATATATGGCTGTGATATTGATATCTGCCATAGTGGGTGAGCCTGTCCATAGAATATAGCTTCCTTTTTTAATGTCAAATTTCCTTTTGATCAGATTAAAATTCATCTCGTAACTTCCCTCAGCCAATTCATAGCGTCCGGTAAGTGTTGTTTTTCCTGATGGATCGATGCCGCCAGTAAGTTGTCCTTCACCTTTTAATCGTAAGAAATCTCCATTGGCTTTATCAATAATCATGGAGAGTTCAGCCTCTTTGTCAATTTCAATAGTTACCGAAGCATCGATACCTTTAACTTGAGTTTCAGTGATGGTTTGATCGGTAGTTAACGCAATTAATCTGGGTTGATCCTGATCAATAAATTCCACAATTCCTTCTCTATCAGCAATGGATGGATCATCTTGTGGTAAAACAACTGTGAATTTGGTGTCTTTGTTAATCTTGATGGTTCCTTCAACCACGGGATTGTTCATGTTTCCTTTAACGATCAAATGATTGTCTAAATATAATTCGCCATAAAAAGTATCATTGTCTTTGGCTTTTGAATTAACAGCGTTGAAATTATTGGCATCTACCACTACATCAAATCCCAAATTGGCATAGTCTTGATTATTGAGTTTCCCATTGATGATCAAATCGTTGTTTTTCTCATCTTTTATGGTGAAATTATCAAGAAGGATTGCAGTATCCGTAAAAACCATTGTATCGTTAATCGATTTGAATGTTGCATTCAATTTTGTGGCTTTGAATCCTACTTCATTAAATTTCAATGCTCCAATTAGCTTTGGATTGCTGGTGTTGCCTGAAATTTTGAATTTTCCAGTCAAATAGCCCGTTCCATCCGTAATATTGTCCATTGAAAATCCTTGAATACTTTTTACATTGAGCTTTTGGATGTCTAAATCCATAGTCAGATTACTATCGGTAGCTTTATAGGTTCCGTCCAAATTAACCTGATTGTCTTGCCCGGAAATTTCTACTTTGGCAGTGTAGGTATTGGCAGTATAATTGTCAACGTTTATCGTTATTTTTCCCAAAACCTCTTTTTTGAAACTAAAATCATCAATCGTTAAAGCCGCTGTGAAAAGGGCTTTTGAGGTGACGTTTTTTAATTCAACCGTTCCATTCATCATTCCATCCATTTCAATGTTTTTCATCTGAACGATATCGGTAATGGTCTTGATTTCAAAATTTTTAAAATCAACAGTTAAAGGAGGATTAGTTCCTTGAGATAGCGATTGCAATGTGAGCCTGTTTCCGTCTTTGCTTAAATCAAAATTTGTGACATAGATTCCGTTATTCGTCAATCGAATTCGATTGTCATTTGTCAAGGTCCAAGATTCATAATTCAATAAAAGGTTTTCAGAATCGAGTGAAATTTCAGTACCATCAGTAACCGATTTTAATGTTCCAGCAATTTGATATCGGTCGGTATTTTTTACATCTTTTACTAATACTGTATAGTCGATAACATTGTTGGCAACTTGTCCACTAATACTTGTTTTAGGAATTTCGAGGGTTGCATTTTTGATTTGGTCTACATTCAAACTATACACTAAAGAATTATCTTTTGTCTCTACTTTTATAGTTCCGTTGGCAATTGTATTCGGACCATACACTAACTTCGGAATCGAACCATTCAACACTATCGAATCATTGACCGAATTGTATCTGCCATTTAGTGATATTGGTTCTAAGTTTTTCAATTCCGGAATCAATTTAAGTAAGACAGGAGTGCTTTTTACATTTGCTTTAAATGTTACTTGTTGTTGGTTGTACAACACATTTTTTGAACTTGTTTTTAAATTGTAATAGCTAGAAATGCTATTTTTAACTGAATTGGCAAGGGTTGAAAGTTTATATTTTCCTTCAAAATCGGCATCCATAAATTGGGAACGCAGCATAATGGAGTTTTTTTCTGAGGTTGAAATGGCCACAAGATTAATTGAATCGGTTACAAATTGATCTTTGTCATTGGCAATGATTAAGTTGTTAATACTCGCTTTTCCGTTCAAATAATCCAAATTTGCAGATTGTATGTCGGCATCTAAAACACCACGCATTTTTAAAGGTCCAGCATGCAAATTGAGTTTGTTCAAATCGGCAATGTCCACATTCAAATGAATTTTCCCTGATGGATATTTATCGTTAAAACTCCCGCTTGAAACCATGTCAAACTTTAAATTTGGATCCTTTATAAACGCCATTGCCTTGAAAAAACCATTGTTTGTTGAGCCATCTACAACTAAATTTTGATAGGTATACCGATTGAAATTCGCTTTAGCTACTCTTGCTTTAACAATCGCATTGGCCGTTTTCATGTTGAAACCCGTTCCAGTGATGTTTGCATTCAGCGATATTTTTCCAATAGAATCGTTTTTGATAAGTCTTCCTAAATCGAAATCATCAAATGCTGTGTCAAAACTGTATTTTTCTTTGTCTTTTGTTCTTTGGTCTAACGAACCTTGAATTGTTCCATTTCCGGAACTTGTTGCCAGACTTAAGTTAGTGTTGAAATTTTGAATTGTTCCTTTAAATGTTCCTTTGGCACTGAATTCTGCAGGAAGTTGAATGGTATTTGGAATCGTATTGGTTGGAATAAAACTGTACACATCGCTAGCCGTTGTTTGTAAATTTTTGACGTTCAGATTAAAATAGGCTTTTTTGGTATCGGGCAAACCAACAATCGATCCGCTTGCGTCCAATTGGGTAGTTCCGATGCCGCTAATCTGAAAATTCGGAATAGAAAGATTGCTCAACGTTCCTGAAATAGTAGTGTTGAGCGAAACAATCGCATTCGGATTATCTTTAAACGGAACGGTTTGAGACAGTTCGGGCGCAAAAATGAGAACGTCTTTAAAACCAATTCGGCTTTGATTTAAATTGGCTTTAATTGTTAGAGCGTCGAGATTTTTTGAAAGGGTTTCTATAGATGGATACCCAACAACTATCTCGTTTCGCAGTAGTGTCTGAGGTGTTTTGAGGTATAGATCTTTTACATATGCTGATTGTTGACTGTAGAAGAAAGTGGTTTTGAACGATTCTACTTTTAGACCGCTTTTTTCTTCCACTTCCATGGCATTGATTTTTCCAGAAATTTGTTGGGAAGTATAAGCAATTTTTTCAGCGTTTAGATTGAAATTTTGTACGTTCAAATGTCTGTAATCAATACCTTTTTGAACTGCAATTCCATTATCATCATCAAAACTAAAATTAACTTTTTTGAAGGCTACTTGGTTTAGATTCACTTTCCAGTTTGATGGTGATGCTTTAGCTTTTCCTACACCAAGATTAGTAATTTTACCCAATTGTAAGCGGCCATCAGCATCAGCCAATTCGAGGTTGTCAAGATCGATTATATTATTTTTCAGATCTAAATTATTGACTTTTACCAAAATCTTGTTGAGAGTAATATCTGTGTATACTTTAGAATTCTCGTCTTGATAATCGACTTTTATTTTCGACAAATCGATGATGCCTAGCTTAAGTTTTAAATCGGGACTTTTCGATTGTTCAGCTGTTGAAATGGGAATGTTACCTGCTATTTCTTGTTTGTACACCAGCTGCATTCCATCGATCTTGAAGTTCGGAATTTCGAAATTCATTTGATTTAAATCAAAGATTTTGATTCGAGTATCCAAATGATTCAGCTTTAGTTTTACATCATTTTTTGAAACGGCGTCTGTATAGCGAAATTTTATATTTTCCAACATAATCTTGTCCATGGAAAATTCCATTGGAGGAGAAGTATCATCTTGTTTTTCGGGAGATTTGAATGCCTCAATAATATAATCAAAATTGAATTGTGATTGAGTATTTCGATTGATATTCACAATTACACCATCTAAATCAACCGAATTAATTTGAACTTTATTGTTCATCAATTCAAACAAATTAAGGTTGACCGCAATTTTTTTAGCTGCTAAAAGGGTGTCGTTTTTTTGGTCTTCAAAATAAACACCTTCCAAAATAACGTCTTTAGGAAAGCCAATTTGAACCTTTTCAATTGTAACCGTTGTGTTGATTTTGTTTTGCAAATACGATACAACTTTGTCTTTGGTATAGCGTTGTATGGGAGGAATCTGAAGCGCAATAATAAGCAATAGGATTACTCCTAAAAGTGATGCAATTATCCAAAGGATTATTTTCAGCCCTTTTCTAAAATACTTTTTCAAATGAGATAAAATTAGTTTAAAAGTGTTTGTACCAAAGGTGGATTTTTATTACCTAAAGCCTTTATATAATTATCGTAAAAAGTTATATGTTTTAGCAATTTGCGATTTAGTATACTTGATAAATGAGTGCTGTAATTGTATAATTGAAACGAATAATAGTATAACGTTTCGGGTTGCTTTTGGACTTAATTTTATAACTGTCTTTAAAATGGAAAGTATGGAAAATCAAGATTTAGGTTCAAAAAAAATGAACAACAAGCAAGTGAATAGTGATGGGAATGTGTCACATCCGGAAAATCAACCTGATGTAACGTTGAAATCGGAAATAGAAGTCGATAAAAACGGAGTAAAAAGAATAGTAGAACGAGCGAGAAATACTGCTCCGCACTAGGAATCAATTCAACGGATAGTCGACAAACGACTGAGTTCTAAACCGAGTACCGCTCCCGAAGAAGTTGGAAAAAAAATGACTGAAAACCGTGATGCAAATTCAGATATTACTCCGCATCGCCTTCCCAATTCACACCCTGAAAATCATAAATAGTGTTCTAACAATCGGCCATATTTACGGCAATTGCTAGTCCGCCTTCAGAAGTTTCTTTGTATTTAGAATTCATGTCTTTGGCAGTTTGCCACATGGTATTGATGACTTTGTCCAAAGGAACTTTTGCATTTTTAGCGTCGGTTTCCATGGCTAATTCGGCTGCATTTATCGCTTTAATGGCGCCCATGGTGTTGCGTTCAATACACGGAATTTGAACCAAACCACCAATCGGATCGCAGGTTAACCCAAGGTGATGTTCCATTGCAATTTCGGCGGCCATTTGGACTTGCTCGGGTGTTCCGCCCATGACTTCGCACAAAGCCGCTGCGGCCATTGCTGAAGAAACGCCTATTTCGGCTTGACATCCGCCCATCGCGGCAGAAATGGTAGATCCTTTTTTGAAGATACTTCCAATTTCGCCCGCAACCATCAAAAATTGTTTAATTTCTTTTTCGCCTGCATCGTGGTTTTCAATGACTAGGTAATACATCAAAACAGCCGGAATTACACCAGCGCTTCCGTTGGTTGGCGCTGTAACGACGCGACCTAAAGCGGCGTTGACTTCGTTTACAGCCAAAGCAAAACACGAAACCCATTTTAAGATTTGACGGAATTTCACTTCGGTTTTCCGAATGCATTCCAACCATTCTTGAGGCGATTCGTAATTGGCCAATCCGATTAATCCTTGGTGCATGTCGAATGCTCTACGACGCACGTTCAATCCGCCAGGAAGTATACCTTCGCTATGACAACCAATGTACATACATTCGAGCATCGTGTTCCAAATACGCATGAGTTCGGTGTGAATTTCGTCTTCTGAACGCATGGATTTTTCGTTTTCAAAGACGATTTCTGAAATGGATTTATTTTCGGATGTGCAGTAATTCAAAAGTTCTTCTGCATTCTGAATTGGAAACGGAAAGGCACATTTGATTTGAAGTTTCTTTTTGGCATTTACACGTTCTTCTTTGACCACAAATCCGCCACCAATCGAGTAGAAGGTAGAGGTATATTCGCTGTTCGTAGTAAAAGCCGTAAAAGTCAAGCCATTGGCATGAAACGGCAAGAAGTTTCTGTTGAAAATAATGTCTTTTTCAAAATGAAACGGAATCAAAAATTGATTTCCTAAATTTATTTCAGCATTCTTTTTTACTGAGGAAATGATTTTGTCGATGTGTTCAATCGGAATGTATTCGGGATCTTGACCACTCAAACCTAAAATTACGGCAAAATCGGTGGCATGTCCTTTTCCCGTTAAGGAAAGTGAACCATATAAATCGACTTGAACTCGAACGACTTTATCAAGCAATTGCTCTTGATTCAATTCGGATAAAAAACGTTCGGCGGCACGCCACGGTCCGAGTGTATGCGAACTCGATGGTCCGACACCAATTTTTAACATATCAAAAACCGAAATGCATTCTTCCATACTGAATCGTTTAGACTGAAACACAAATATAAGTCAAACATTTGATGCATGTTTACATTTGGATTTAAAAAATGGTTATCTGATAATGAAAACTGAGTTTTTTTGTTGATTATTCAAAATTAAAGGATTGATAGTCAATTGTAGCAGAAAAAAACACAGATAGAATTTTCTAATTAATTGTTAGAATTTCTAAAACTTCACATGGTATTTCTGTATTTTTGCAGCAAATTATTCGTGTGCAAATCAATAAATACTTCCTTTCGGCATTAACTTCCTTTATCATTTGGGGATTTTTTAGTTTGGCATTAAAACCGCTAAAAGACTATCCGTCGCTGGATATTTTGTTTTACCGGATTTTCTTCGCTACGGTTTTGTTGCTTTTTCTCACGATGTTCTTCCGAAGAAAATCCATTGTAAACGACCAACAAGCGTTTAATCGATTGTCTCCTAACGAACGAATTAAAGCCGTTTCTTTAACGGTTGTAGGCGGATTTTTACTCGTCGTGAATTGGTTTTTATTCATTTATGCCATCAATCACGTGAGTTTGCAATCGGCTTCGTTTGCGTACATGATTTGCCCCATAGTGACTACCATTTTAGCGTATTTAATTTTAAAAGAACACCTTTCAAAGTGGCAGTGGCTTTCGGTTTTATTATGTGTAATCAGTTGTGCGGTATTGTCGTACGGGCATTTAGTCGAACTGGTCTACAGTTTAACCATTGCTTTTTCGTTTGCATTGTATCTCATCAGTCAGCGGAAAAACAGTTTATTTGATCGTTTTAACATCTTAACCGTTCAAATGCTCATTGCCTCATTGGTCATTGTTCCTTTTTTTCCAGCATACAGCGGAGCCATTCCGACGACACCGGTTTTTTATTTTTTATTACTTATTGTCGTAGTCGTATTTACCATCATTCCGCTGTTCCTCAATTTGTATGCGTTGAAAGGAATGAACTCGTCTGCCGTCGGAATTTTGATGTATACCAATCCGCTCATACACTTTTTTCTCGCGGTTTTTTATTTTAAGGAAGAAGTGAATCTCCCGCAAATTATCTCGTATTCATTGATACTAATTTCAATCATTATCTTCAATGAAAAAATTCTTTTCAGCAGAAAAACACTGAAGGAGTAACGTTGTTCTTAGACAAGTTTTTCCAACCATTTAGTGATGATTTCAATCAAATTATCGTTCGAATTTTGAATGTGTTCCAAAGAAGTAAAAGACGCAATCGCCCGATCGTTCGCCGCCCATTTTAAAAGCGTTGACGTATCGGTTATCAATTTTTCAGTAGGTTGTTCTTTCTTTTTCGCGCCTCGGTGAAAAATAAGTCGGATTTCTTTAGCACTCGAATAATTAAACGTAAGAAAATCGTAATCGTTTATTTGGTAGCTGAACGCATTCCATTTGATGTGTTCGTGAAGATGAGGAAAGTGCTCACAAATAATGGTACGCAACGCTACAATTTCATTTTTTAACGGATGAGTGATTGAATCGAGATGTTGTTGAATTTCGGTTGACATAAGTACTGTTTGAAAAGTAAAGATATCAAAATCAGTACAACTGCACTAAATTTTTTATTTGTACGAATTATACTATTTACTTTTCTACTTCGTTTGCTAAAAAAAGAACTATATTTATGTGGATACACTATTATTTTTAAAACACCTTCCATTATATTTGCGTCGAAATATATTCCTTTATGAAGAAATTTTTAGTGTTAGTTGCTGTTTGTATGTCGACTTTTTTTTCTGCTCAAACACAGCCTGTAACTCCCGTTATTCCTAGTTCAGAAGTACGCCATCAAACTACTATATCCGACGATTATTCGTGGTTGGAACAACCTAATAGTGAAGAAGTCTCCCATTGGGTTAACGCGCAAAACGCCTATACTGAAAACTACTTTCAAACCATAAAAAAGAAATATTCCTTAGAAAATAAAATCAGGACATACGACGATTTGTCTACCAATGGTTTACCAACAAAAAAAGGAAAATACTTTTATTCGATGTACCGAAAAGAAAAAGATCGTCCTGGGGTACTTTTTTACAGAAAAGATTTAAAAGCGCTGTCGGTAGAAGTTTTTAATCCGTTTAAAATTTATAAAAATACTGCTACTTCGATGGCAGGTTATTATCCTTCAAACAATTCCAAATATGTTGCAGTTGCGGTTAGTTTGGATGGAAGTGATAAACGAGAAATGCGTTTTACGGATATGAATTCGCTGAATCTAACTTCCGATGTTTTAAAGGAAATAAAGTTTTCAAATATAGTGTGGAAAGGTGATCGCGGAGTTTATTACAAACGCAATACAAATAAAAATATCAGCGCAAGAGATTCTACCTATCAAATTTATTACCACAAAATTGGAGACACGCAGCAAAGCGATCCACTTATTTATGATGCGACGCAAACCAATGGCAATGTAGATTTTTTCCATGCAGACGATAAAATGTTTATCGTTGAAAAGAATGTAAAGGGAACAACGTATCGAACCATTGATTTAAATTCTGATTCTCATACCATTGTTGATTTGATTGTAGACGATACCACCGATTTTGATTTTCATTTTTATAAAGAAAACAGGTTGTATTATTCCTCAAAAGACTATGATTGGGGAGAAGTACGGTATAGAGATATGGGTACTAACTCGGAATCCAAAGCGCTCATTCCTCAAATTTACAATCACTTGTTATTGAATGCTCGATTTTATGATAAATACATCGTTTGTCATTACCGAACTTTGGGGAAAAATTACATTTCTATTTATGATTACACAGGAAAATTTGTTCGAAAATTCGATGCACCACAAGGCTGTGACTTTAGTATTAAATTTTACAATTCAGAAACTGAAGATTTGTTTGTGAGTTTCTATTCGTACGTGATTTCGTATCAAAATTTTAAACTCAACATCAAAACGGGCGACATCAATTTGTACTACAATGACTTCATAATTCCAAAGCCAACCATTTTCCCATTGGATTATTTTGAAACCAAAGTGATTACCTATAAAAGTCGGGATAATAAAGACGTTCCCATTACAATTGTTCACAAAAGAGGAATGGAATTGGACGGTAACAATCCAACCTTGCTTTCTGCTTATGGCGGCTATGGAAACATCGCTGCACCTAGTTTCAATGCAGGTTTACTATGTTTTTTAGACAAAGGTGGCGTGTTTGCGTATGCCGAAATTAGAGGTGGTGGCGAGAAAGGCTTGAAATGGCACAGAGATGGGAAAGGGTTAAAAAAGAGAAATTCATTCAACGATTTTATCGATGCAGCCGAATTTTTAATTAAAGAAAACTACACTTCGCCTTCAAAATTAGCCATTACTGGCGGTTCGAATGGCGGATTGATGGTGGGCGTTGCGATGGTTGAACGCCCAGATTTGTTTAAAGTAGCCGTGCCCAACGTAGGCGTTTTTGATATGGTTAAGTTTGGTGATTTTACGGCCGGAAAATATTGGATTGACGAATATGGATCGGTGGAACGAGAAGAAGATTTTAAGTACTTGCTTTCGTACTCACCATATCATAACATCAAACCGAATGTGAATTATCCGATTACATTGATTATTACTGGAGAAAATGACGACCGTGTGATGCCTTTTCATTCGTATAAATTTGCTGCGAAACTTCAAAATAACGTTGGACAACAAAACCCAATTTATTTGAAAACAGAACACGATGCTGGACATTACGGAAAAAGATCTAATTATGCCAGCTATCTAAAGGAAAGAGCCGATTTTTATTCGTTCATCATGTATCATTTGATGGGCGAATAATGGGTGTTTGAATTCCATTCTTCTTCAAGCAATGAAAATACAACCGAATCTTCCATTCGGTTATTGGTGAAGTAATGACTGCGTAAAACGCCTTCTTGTGTGAATCCGAATTTTTCGACCAATTTGAGCGACGGAATATTATTGGAACCAATCATAGCTTCCACGCGATGTAACTTCATCTGGTTAAATCCATAGGCTAGAATTGCTTTCATAGCTTCGGTCATTATCCCCGAGTTTTTGTAGTTTTCAACAAACAAACCATACCCAATTTCAGCTCTGCGGTGATCCAAATACCACGTATGATAACCACACCAACCGATAATTTGTTCGGTCGTTTTATCCAATAATTGGAAATACAAAAACGATTTATTGAATGTGGTCAATCCGTTTTGGAACTTGTTTTTTTCAACGGCTAATTGTTCGGTATTGGATAATCCCAAGAAAGCCATAAGTTCGTCATCTGAATAATTTGCATAAATGAAAGCAAACGTTTCTGGAGAAAGCTTGCGAAGGATGAGTCGTTCTGTGGTGAGTACTTCGAAGGTCATTTTTTACTTTTTTTTGCCAACGGATTAAAATCGAGACACAACTGCAGCCAATAGGCTAAATCTTTGGGATTTTTGATTCCTTTTTCAAGTACATAAATATAACCTTTCATGGGCTTTCCGGTAAATTCCATCGGAATACAGTGTTCGTTTTCAAGGGCATTTTCGTATTCAGAAATACCAATTCGGCATAATACAACATCTTCGTTGGTGTTTTTATCAATGTGAGTTCCGCAACACATTTTATCATCGACCATAAAGCAAATGCCGCTGAACATTTTCTTTTCTGTAAAAGCAATGTTCTGCTGATAAAAGTAATTTCGAATGCGAATGGCTGTAGATTCGTTGTACGGCATTTTTAAAAATTGAAAGGTAAATGTAAAAAAAAAACAGAGACTACCGAAGCAATCTCTGTTTAGAAAAACGATAACCAACTCAACTATTCACACCAAGTAATCATTGTAATTTCTACAATTCCATTTGAATTCACCAAACTCGGAGTAAGTGTTACGGTTTGACTACCTGTTCCACACAGACTTCCTTGCGATGGAAAAGAGAAAAACTCATACGTTCCAGGAGGTAAATTCACAAAACAATTTCCGTATCCATAATCTTGCGCGTTCGGATCACCCGGATAAAAAATTTCTCCAGTAGTTGTGTTTTGTGCTCCAAAACCACCATCAATAGCTGTATTGCCTTGAGCATCGGTAAGATAGAGACATACATTATAGGTACGTATAGAATTTTTAATGTTCTCAATATCAGCAATAATCGCGTTTGATTTATTGAATTGTTTGGTTAAAGCTGAGCGAATCGGTTGCACTAAACTTATTGCTAAAGACGTGTTATTAGCGTTAATTGCAGCGGTCATTTGGGAAGTTAATGCGATGATGATGTCGTTTTGGTTCACCAATTCGTTGCACGCATTCACAATAAAAGTAGAAGAGAAAGGCGTAGCTGAATTACTTTGGGCCAAACCTACAAAATACTGTACATCATCTGAATTGTTCAGAACCGAATTCACATGATAATTCATTTTTGCTTCAAATAAAGGCGCATTCGGATTGTGTAAAACCGTTAATTGTTTCACCAATTGATTTACGGCTTTACGAGCCACAGTAACTTCTTGTTGTACATTTTCTGCCGATTGAATGGCCGAATTCAAATTTTGTTCAGCAACCGATTGAGCGACCGATTGACCCAGCACAAACACACTTAGCGTAAACGCATAAAGAATAATTTTTTTCATGATTAAAATGTTTTAAGATTAACAACACTTCAAAGGTAGATTGAAGCGTTGATTTTGGCATCTTTTTTTAATTATCTAATCGTTAAAAATTATTCTTTTTTGATGCAATACTTATTGATTTGTAAATGTTTAAGTAATTTATTAGTAATGTTTTAGGAGTACTTTTGAAAGTTTAAACTTTAAATGTGATATCATAGATTTTATAAAAATTCAACTTGCAATCCATCCACATTATTGCTGAGAGGAAATCATTTTCTTGAGTAACGCAATTTGACCCAAATGATAGTAACTGTGTTCAATCATACCATCGATGTTACGCAAATAGGTTCCGTATTTTTCATCTACAAAGTACTGATGAAGTTCTTCGTCGGATAAGCGTTCGACGTAGGCAGCAAATTCCTCGGCATCGTTCCAAAATTGTGCTAAAAAAGTTTCCCATTGTTCTTGCGATTTGATGGGTTCAAAATCGAAGCTATAGCTGTCTTTAATTTCGAGTTTTCCGCCATTAAATACGTTTTTGACACCGGCAATATAATAATGAATGTGTTGTGCTAAAATAGCTATTGTATTCAACCCATCGACTTTGGTGGTAGCGACTTTATAATCTAACTGCTCCAATTGATGTTTAAAATTGGTATTGGCAATCCAAGTTCCGTTAAGGATGACTTCGCGGAAGCGTAAAGCGGTTTGTTGTGAAAGAGTTTTAGCCATGATATTTTATTTAACTGAATTTCGATATAAAATTAATTTTTTCAGCCACGACTCGAGCGCAGCGAACAGACGAAGTAATTATCGAATTTATAGTGTAAGCATTTGATTTTATTCGAATGTTCATCATTGATGAACTAATTTTTATTCTACTGTATATTAATTTGTGAATTAGTGGCAAAACAAATCAACTCCAATATTAAATATAATCTTCTGATTAGTAGTGTTTTTTAGTTTTTTTATAGAAAAATTACATCGAACTCACATTATTTAGTAAATTGTCCGAAATGCCATAAAATTCCCGATGGATCGTGTAAAAAACATTCGCTTCCCCATGTGTGATTTTTGACAGGAATGAGTCGAACGCTGGGATATTTTAAGGGCAAATTGAGTTGTTGCAGTTCGCTGTACAACTGATTTACATCTTCCACTTCCATAAAAACCATCGTGTTATCTACCCAATCTTTTACGTACGCATCTTGCAGGTAAAATCCAATGGTTTCGTTTTGAAACAACGACATGTTTGGAAATAAAACTACTTCCTCAAAACCTAAATCGCGGTAAAATTGCCGTGATACTTCAAAATTGTTAGCTCCGATAAACGGGCGAATGGATTTGGCATTGTGGTGCATTGCGATTGTTTTTTGTTGGTCAAACAAATATACTAAAAAACCTCAAAACTAAAATTGTTAAAGAAATGATATTGTTTTGCTAAACTTGTGGTAATGGCTTTGTAAGTTCGGATAAAGTGGGTAACTTTATGGAAATCTAAAAAAAATTATACCATGCAAATTCAAATCAACACCGACAAAAATGTAGAAGGAAGTGATCGTTTAGTGCAATTTTACTCGACCGAATTACAAACTGAATTGGCTCGTTTTGACGACAAAATCACCCGAATTGAAGTCCACTTTGGAGATGAAAATAGCGAAAAGTTCAGCGTTAACGACAAACGCTGCCTGATTGAAGTTCGTTTAGCCAAAAAACAACCACTGGCCGTAACCGCGTTTGCAGACACTGTCGAAAAATCGTTTTACGCCGCCTTAGAAAAAGCAAAAAAAGTATTGGATACCACGTATGAAAAAATGCGTGAACATTGATATGTTATCACAGTGAAAAGATGAAGCCAATTGAAGTTCAATTGGCTTTTTTTTATGGGTACTATTTATTTTTAAACAGTTGTATTTTTTAACTTAGGAATTTCGGTTCCGCGGATGAATGATTGCGTCATCACATGATCGGATTCGAAGAGTTGTTTGATTAAGAGGTTGATTTTTTGTACGTCAAACGCTTTGCACGAAAACACATCGATGGCGGCGTAATTGAATTCGGGCCACGTATGTATGCTGATGTGGCTTTCTTCCAACAAAATAAATCCTGTTGCTCCAAACGGCTCGAATTGATTGTACGCTTCGTCGATTTTGGACAACGACAAGGCATCGACGAGTTCGTTTAAAATACGCTGAATGCTATCAGTGTATTTTAACGTTTCTGCATTGCAATGGTATACATCCCAAGTTACATGGTGACCTATCATAATGGGGTAGGATTAACAGTTTCTGACTTATTCAGGTGTTTGAGTAACTGGCGGTTCTTCAGTTGTCGCGGCTTCTTCGGCCGAATACGAACTCTGAATCAAATTGATGAATTCAACCGAATCGTAAATTTTCAACAAAGTGGTAAACGATTCGTCGGCGTCCATTTCGACCATTTCTGGTAATTCTTCACGCGGACCAACATCCCATTTCACAGGATTGATTAATCCTTTGATGACATCGTAATTCCCGTCAATTTCAGTTCCGAGGAACGTGATTGTTTTTTTAGGTATACTGCTTTGAAACGTCATTTGTGCCATTTCATCTCCGTAGAATTCTTCCGTCATTAAATATTCGGTTAACGTTGGATTGAGCATGTACATTTCTTCGGTAAAGTTGAATTTAACGATGCTGTCGTTTTCCAATGTAATTTGGTGTTCGCCTTTTCCCATTTCTACCCAAGCCACATCACGCGGCCCGACTTCAACAGTCAGCGTATCAATTTTTACTACAATGGGATTACTAGATGGATTATCTATAGCTAAATCTACATTGTTGGAGCACGAAAATAGGCTCAACGCAGCAAGGGATAAGAGTATTTTTTTCATGGTTATTGTGTTTAAATGATGTAATGCGACATGAACTCGCAGTCGTCTGTTATTATTTTTGTGGGTTGTGTTCTAAAATTAATCGCACTAGGTTTGTTGGTATAAAACATTCCGAGTTGGTAAAAATAGTTCTCTCGGTCGGTGACCAATGGATAGTATTTTTGGTATATTTTTTCTTGATTCGAAAAGTCGCCTTTTGAACTCGCAGCTTCTTTTGTCATCACTTTGATATTTTCTCCCATTCGACCATACACAGGCTTTTCTACATATTCACCACTTTGAGGTTGTAAATAAGTTTCGGCTACATACTGATTCGGGAAATGTTCGGTAATGTATGCCAAGAACTTTTTGTTTTGCCACACCGCGGTGTAAGGCGGATTAAGAACTAACGCTAATTTTTTCTCGATAATTACAGCTAAACTTTGCGCCAAATTTGGTTCTTCGGTAAACATCCAATCCCACGGAATCACTTTAAACCACACGTCGACCGGTTGGTATTCGTTTCCAATTTGGTACAGAATTCCGTCGTCTTCCGAAAAAGTTACATCTTTCAAATCGGCGTAATAACTGTTGAATCCAGCTTTGTGTGCGATGTCTAAAATCACATCACAATTGGCAATGTCTTCTTGATGTCCGAATGACGAAGCCATAAAACACGCATCGTCAAACTGAATCTTAGATTTCATCTCCATCATCTGACTCAGTAAATCCTCTTCCAAGGTATTAAACTGACTCTTCATTCCAGTCAGTTCTTTGAGCTGCAATTTTTGCCATTCGATGGTTTCGGGAAGCGTACTGAACGTGTCGGCGTTGAATTCGATTACTTTGGCTTCTTTAAAGTCAAATCCGCCATTGATGTCAAATCGACCACAAAAAAACGGATTGTCTTTTCTATTATTCCACGAGTTTTCGATGGCTTTATGGAAAAAAGACGGAATGCCTAAATAATCTAGTCTTCGGTCTGCAATGATTTTTTGTGTTGCTTTTTCAAACAGTTCGAAAGTTTCTTTCGCTATGTGATAGAACGTAGATACTTCTGACGAATAAATTCCGATTAATTCTTCTGAGAAATAATCTTCGCTTATAAACCAGTGTAACTTATGGGGTACATCCCTTTTTTTTAAAGTCTTTATTTCTTTGAAACGACTATCCTCCATGCGAACGGAATGATTTACCTGAACCATAACCCGTTGATCCTTTTCCGGGTACGCTGATTCTTCTGGAAGTTGCCGATTTGGTCAAATCATTTTTTAATCCGGTTGATTTTGAAAAGGCTTCCGGATTTTTATAATAACTTGAATTGGGCGTCGTATTGGCTAAGTTTCGATTGAAATACGAAGAAGCTAACGAGTAAGCGAGTACACCGGTTAATGCACTGTGACCGGTTGAATGTCCTTCTGATTTTAATTTTTGTAAACTTAAAGTATCGATTTTTCCATCGAGTTTGTGTACAATGGCAACCGACTTTTCTTTTTCATCAATAATGCGCTCATCAATGATTTTGTAATCATTACCTGGTGCGATTTCTTCCACTTCGGTGATGACACCTTTGGAAGCTTCAAGAATTGTCTTTTGTTCAGAGTCTTTTAGTTTTGGACTTCCATCACCACCACAACTTTGTAATGTGGTAAAAACAGCAGCAATTCCGAATACCACAATTTTTTTATGTAACGAATACACGGATAACGTATTTTTTCTCATCTTTGTTTTTTATGTATAAAACAAACATAACAAATTAAAGTTGAACTCAAAAAAAATAATTGCATTTTCTGTTTTTATAGCAGGTTTGTGCTCAATCGTTTATGAACTCCTGATCAGTGCAACGGCCACTTACTTTTTGGGTGACGGAGTTCGACAGTTTTCCATTCTTATCGGCGTGTACCTGTTTTCAATGGGATTAGGCGCTTATTTCTCTAAATTTTTTCAGAAGAATTCGTTTGATTTTTTCATCCGAGTCGAGTTTGTATTGGGATTGGTAGGCGGACTTTCGGTGCCCATTTTATACTTTTTATTTGTCAATGTAGGTACATCAGCCTTGCAGTTTTATTGTCTGGGAATCATGTTTGTCATTGGTTTGCTAACCGGAATGGAAGTGCCATTGCTGACGTTTGTCAATAACAACAAAGATGAAAATAATGACAATTTATCGAACATACTTTCGTTGGATTATATTGGAGGTTTACTCGCAACGATTCTTTTTCCGTTTGTGTTACTCCCATTTGTGGGATTATTCTATTCGTCGCTGTTGTTCGGAATTGTGAATATTATTTTGGGATTGTGGTTGCATTTCATCAGTTATAAAAAGCGCAATTTGACATTTTACATTGGGTTACTTTTTCTAGTGGTATTAGTGGTAATTATGAGTTTTACCGGTCAGATTTTAAAGGTTTGGGAAGAGAATATATACAAACGACCGATTGTAGAGAATATCCAAACACAGTATCAAAAAATTGTTGTGACGAAAAATAATGACGATGTTAGGTTGTATTTGAATCGCTCGATACAATTCAGTTCCACCGATGAATACCGCTACCACGAAATGCTGATTCACATTCCGATGTTGTTGCACGAAAATCCCAAAAACATTTTGATTTTAGGCGGAGGCGAAAATTTGGCGAGTCGGGAAGTGCTCAAACATTTGGGAGTTACCTCGGTCGATGTTGTGGATATCGACAGTATGATGTTTCATTTGTCGCGCACCAACAAACTTTTTGTAAAAATCAATGATGCTGCTGCCTTGAATAGCAAAGTGAATTTAGTGGTTGACGACGCGTTCATTTACCTAAAAAATAATTTTAAACCCTACGACATCATCATCGCCGATTTACCTGATCCGTCGAATGATGCGTTGGCACGTTTGTACAGCAAACAGTTTTTTTCTTTGGTGAAAATGAATCTAAAAAAAAACGGAATTTTTGTGACGCAATCGGGTGAAATCTATTACTCGAATAAAACGTTCAGTTGTATTAAAAACACAGTCGGCTCGGTTTTCGATCATGTAAAAACGTATCATACTGTTGTTCCTTCGTTTGGTGATTGGGGATTTACATTGGCCTCGAATTATCCCATCGATATACATAAACACCGAAAAGTGAATGAGAATTTGAAATTTCTAACTCAGAGTGAGTTTGCCAATTCGTTTCGATTGCCCAAAGATTTGAAGATTCAATCGACTAAAATCAATACCTTAGACAGTCCGATTATCTTGGATTACTTTTTGGATGAATGGAACTATTGGAAAATTGAAATGACGACGAATTAGATTTGTAAGCCACCAAAAAAAGACCCATTAATCTAACAAAATGATACTACAAAAAATCCTTTATAAATTATCATTAATAACGGGTTTGTTACTCTTAATTGTTGGAGCAATACAAAAGACGTTAGATATTTCTGCCACTGGATTAGTATTTGGCAAACATGGATCTATTTCTAGTGGAGAACTGAATGCAAATGGCAGTCTTCTTCTTGGTGTAAGTTGTCTGATATTTAGTTTTTATTCCCGAAAAGCCTATTTTCAGTTAGCGAAAGAACGCGAAGAGAAACTTAAGAATGAAAAACAAGGATTTAGTCGATCCAAGAGAAAAAATCATGGAAAGCGTTAACAACAATTAAAGTATGTAGCGTACAATCACTTCTTTTTATTATAATTACTATCTTAGCTATCTGTAAATAAAGGTTCTGAGTGTTATGTGATAAAAAAAACAGAACTTAAAAAAAAATAATATGAACACAGCGTACAAAATTTCATTGATTCTCACTCTGGTGTTGAGTACAATTGGATATTCGCAAAATCTAGATTTTAAGAATCGCGAACTAGAGGGAATTATTCTAAAAAAACATCCTGAAATCGATTTGAATAAAGATTTGAAAATTCAGAAAGACGAAGCAGAACAGGTGAGACGATTGGATTTGATGAAGCAAAACCTAACAGATGTTCGCGATTTGAACTATTTTACCAATGTCGAATACTTGTCGTTAACAGGCAATACGATACAAGTTCTTCAACTGAACAGGTTAAAAAAGTTGACGCAGTTGTATTGCGCACGAAATGAATTGAACAAATTAGAACTAAGCAATTTACCCGAATTGACTGAAGTTGCTTTTGGGATCAATAAATTGAAAGGAGTTAAAATCACCAATTGTCCCAATATAGTATCGTTGAACATGACAGATAATCAAATTACATCTTTTGATTTTAAACCTTTCAACAAATTAAAACAATTGACAATTAGTCACAATAAATTTGAGAGTATTGATATTTCTAAGAATTTGGAATTAAGCCAAATTGTACTGAATAATAACTCAATAAAAAGTCTTGATATCACGAGAAATACTAAATTAAAAATGAATATTCTCTACATCGATAAAGAGGTGAAAATTATCGCAAATGAATTGCAAATTAAGGAATATGAAGCAGCTTCAAATCCGGAGTAATGGAACATAAAACAAGTAGTTTTGTTAGCCACAAAGCGAAAACTTTTGTAAGTTTGGAATCTTAATTTAACCAAAATAAACTTTACATGAAATTCAAAACATTATTTTTAACAGCTGCATTGCTCTTAGTTGTGAACCTTGCGAGTGCTTTTACCATCAAGTATTACAACAATGATTCTAAAAACCATACGATGGAAGTTCGTTCTAACGGTTCAACGCAAAAAGTAGAATTTACAAGTTCTACTTCGGGAAGCACATCGATTCAAACTTCTGCGTCGGAAGTTGAAATTAAAACTTCGTGCGGTTGGGTAAAAGTGAAAGACGGAGCCAAAGTCAGTATAAAAGATGGATGTATTAAAATCGAATAATACAAAAAGCTCTGCTGATTCAGGGCTTTTTTTTATGCATGTACTTAAGACGAGATTACTTCAGAATCTCAAACAAAAAGTCCTAACAGGAAAAAAATACCTGTTAGGACAATCAAACTAAAACCAACCAATTTTTAATCTTACAATCTTACAATCTTACAATCTTACAATCTTACAATCTTTCAATCTTTCAATCTTTCAATCTTACAATCTTACAATCTTACAATCTTACAATCTTACAATCTTTCAATCTTTCAATCTTTCAATCTTTCAATCCATTTCGAAAAACCAATTCCCCGTCAAAACTATCCAGTAAAATGATACTGTCTGTAGCGACTTTTCCCGCCAAAATCTCTTTGGATAATTGGTTGAGCACTTCTTTTTGAATGACTCTTTTTACCGGTCGGGCGCCGTATTGCGGATCATATCCTTTTTGTGCCAAATAATCGATCGCTTGTGGCGTAGCATCCATAGTGATGTTTTGTTGCGCGAGCATTTTGGTCACGCTTTTCAATTGTAAGCCTACAATTTCTCGAATGTTGGCGTTGGTTAGTGGCGTGAACATTACGATTTCGTCAATTCGGTTGATGAATTCGGGACGAACGCTTTGTTTTAACAAGCCCAACACTTCCAATTTGGCAGCTTCGGTTGCGGCTTCCACACTTCCTTTCAAGTTCTCAAATTTTTCTTGTATGATGGCACTTCCGATGTTCGACGTCATGATGATGATGGTGTTTTTGAAATCGGCTACACGGCCTTTATTATCCGTCAAACGTCCTTCATCCAACACTTGCAACAATATATTAAACGTATCGGGATGTGCTTTTTCAATTTCGTCGAGCAATACCACCGAATACGGTTTTCTGCGCACGGCTTCGGTCAATTGTCCGCCTTCGTCGTAACCTACATAACCTGGAGGCGCACCGACTAAACGACTTACACTGTGGCGTTCTTGGTATTCGCTCATATCAATACGCGTCATCGCATTTTCATCGTCGAATAAATATTCTGCTAACGCCTTGGCCAATTCGGTTTTTCCAACTCCAGTTGTACCGAGAAACAGAAAAGTTCCGATTGGTTTTTTCATATCTTGTAAACCGGCACGACTTCTGCGCACAGCATCCGAAACGGCTTCGATGGCTTCTTCTTGTCCGACTACTCTTCGGTGTAATTCTTCTTCGAGTTTGAGTAATTTTTCGCGTTCGCCTTGTAGCATTTTCATCACCGGAATTCCGGTCCATTTGGCTACCACTTCTGCAATATCTTCTCGCGTTACTTCTTCTTTGATCAACGAAGTTCCCGATTGGTTTTCTATCAATTGAAGTTGTAACGCATCCAAACGTTCTTGTGCTTCTTTAATTTTTCCGTAGCGGATTTCAGCAACTTTTCCGTAATCTCCATTGCGTTCGGCTTGTTCGGCCTCGGTTTTGAAATCTTCAATTTCGAGTTTTACAGCCTGAATGGTATCGACTACATCTTTTTCTGATTTCCATTTGGAGAAAATTTCGTTGCGTTCGTCTTTCAAGTTCGCTAAATCCAAACCTAAACCTTTCAATTTAACATCGTCATTTTCGCGTTTGATCGCTTCCATTTCAATTTCCAATTGCATGATTTTTCGATCCAAAACATCCAATTCTTCGGGTTTCGAATTGATTTCCATACGCAGTTTTGAAGCGGCTTCGTCCATCAAATCGATGGCTTTATCGGGCAAAAACCGATTGGTGATGTAGCGTTGCGATAGTTCAACGGCGGCAATTATGGCGTCGTCTTTAATACGGACTTTATGATGCGATTCGTACTTTTCTTTGATGCCACGTAAAATAGAAATCGCACTTTCGGTATCGGGTTCGTCGACCATTATTTTTTGAAAACGACGTTCCAATGCTTTGTCTTTTTCGAAGTATTTTTGATATTCATCTAAGGTTGTAGCACCAATGGCGCGTAATTCACCTCGAGCTAATGCGGGTTTTAAAATGTTTGCGGCATCCATGGCACCTTCGCCACCGCCGGCACCAACTAGGGTATGAATTTCATCGATGAACAAGACGATGTCGCCTTCGGCAGAAGTAACTTCTTTCACTACGGCTTTTAAACGTTCTTCAAATTCGCCTTTGTATTTGGCTCCAGCGATTAACGCACCCATGTCGAGCGAATACACGATTTTATCTTTAAGATTTTCGGGTACGTCGCCATCTACAATTCGGTGCGCCAATCCTTCCGCAATAGCAGTTTTTCCGACACCAGGTTCACCCACCAACATCGGATTGTTTTTAGTTCGGCGCGTTAAGATTTGTAGTACACGGCGAATTTCTTCGTCGCGACCAATAACGGGATCGAGTTTACCGTTTTTAGCCAATTCGTTGAGGTTTTTGGCGTATTTGTTGAGCGAATTATAGGTTTCTTCGGCTGAGGCGGATGTGACGCGTTCGCCTTTTCGCAATTCGGTTATGGCTGCTTCAAGGTCTTTTTCGGTTACGCCTTGGTCTTTTAAAATTTGTGCAACTTTGCTTTTCGATTTGAAAATGGCGAGCAGCAAATGTTCGATGGAAACGTATTCATCGTTCATTTTTTTGGCGATGATTTCGGCTTCGTTCATGGCTGTTCCTGCTTCGCGTGAAAACATAATATCGCCACCTGAAACTTTTGGAAAACTTTGAATCGTGCTGTCGAGTATTTTTTTGAATAAATCAACCGTTACGTTGAGTTTTTTCAAAATGAACGGCGTTACGTTTTCATCGACTTCCAAAATTCCTTTGAAAATGTGTTCGTTTTCAACCTGTTGTTGTCCGTTACTTTGTGCAATTTGCTGTGCTTGTTGCAACGCTTCTTGCGATTTGATGGTAAATTTGTTAATATTCATATGTGTTTTTTACTATTGTTTAAAGTTGTTGTGTTGTAATGGATTCGTCAATATGCGTTCCACTATTAAAAACAAGTCAAAATGGCTGATTGCAGCCGAAAATACAAGTAAACACAAGACAAACTGGCGCTGTAGATGTCAAAAATTCAGTTGATTGCATACTAAAGTAGGAAAGTTGGTGTTTTTAAATTAGAAGGAAGAAGGAAGAAGGAAGAGGGAAGAAGGAAGAAGGAAGAAGAAAGATAATAGTGTAACAACAAAAATAGACGCGTATGAGATTTTTCATTTTAGGACTGATGGTAGTGGTTTTAGTTTCGTGTCAAGAGCACGTTAAGAAAAAAGGCACAATTATAAATTTACCGAATTATGAAGAGTTAGCAAAATTGGACGTTGCGTTGGCCGAACCCATGGATGGCGATTGGTTGAAACAGCATTTGGAAGTGGGACAAACTTTTGAGCAATATCTTGCTAAAAAGCCGGTTACCATTTCCAATAAACGCACTACAATTTATTTGCAACCCATTGGATCATTTACGCCACTTGAACAAAAAATGTTGGATTATACCGCCGACTATGTGGGCTATTTCTTTGGTTTGCGCACCGTTATGTTGGAACCGATATCGGCCGATGTGATTCCGGATCAACACAAACGCATTCAGTTTGAAACCCAACAATTGGATGCCAGTTACATCATTCGGAACGTGTTGCCCGATGAAATTCCGAGTGACGGAATTGTAATTATGGGCTTGACTGCACAAGATTTATATCCCAAACCCGAATGGAATTATGTCTTCGGATTGGCCAGTTATGTCCAACGAACTGCCGTAACTTCGATGTTTCGATTTGCAGATCCTACTTTTTCGGATGAAAATTATTCCTTGTGTTTGAGCCGATTGATCAAAACGTCTACCCATGAAATTGGTCATATGTTTACCATTGCACATTGTACGCACGCTTCGTGTTTGATGAACGGTTCTAATCATATTGTAGAACTCGACTCGCGACCCAATGCCTTGTGCTCGGTTTGTTTGGCAAAATTGAGCTGGAATTTGGAATTTGACAACCATCAACGGTTTGAAAAGTTAATTTCGTTCTGCACAAAGCATCAATTAAAAGCAGATGCGCTACTTTTGCAAAAGCAATACAACGTCATTAAATAATCTAGTATGAGTGTGTTTAAAAATCTATTTGGAAGTTCTGATGAACAACCAACGCCATCAAAAGTGAATTGGCTCTATTTAACTAATGTTAGTGATTTGGACGCACTGATTGCCGAATCGAATGAAAAAACCGTTCTAATATTCAAACACAGTACTCGCTGCAGCATCAGTCGTATGGTGTTGAAGCAATTTGAAAGCGAATTTGATGTTGAAGAATACCTTACGCCATACTTTTTGGATTTACTCAATCACAGAGATGTATCGAATGAAATCGCGAATCAATTTGGAGTGTATCATCAATCGCCACAACTGCTTGTGATTAAAGAAGGAAAGTCGATTTTTGATGCGTCGCACGAAAGCATCGATGCGTCTGATTTGAAACAATTCGTCTGACGCGTTAAGGATAGCAGCGGCATCCTTTTTCTTTTTCGGTTGGTAAGGCACGAAGCCAATCGAAAAAGAAAAAGATAGAGCGAATAGCCTGACCCGCTAGACAAAAACAAGTTTGCAAAACGTAGTTTTTGCTAGTCGGGTAACGCCCCCAAAAAAAAGCACTCCAAAACGGAATGCTTTTTTTGTGGTTTATCGTCTGATTTTATGTCGGTTGATGATGTCTTTGAGTTTGAGTTTTAAATCTTCTCCCGAATCGTACACCATTTGCTCGTTGGTTGGAAACGGAACGGCGCGTCGGTCGAAATACGCCAGATAATTGTCGTCGCACGCCCGTCGGTCGCCCGTATATTTCGAATAAATGTGTTCGAAAACGAATTCACTTGCCAGCGGAAATGTATCGATTAATTGATTGGTTTTGAAGTCAATATAATCGACTTTGGCCGTTACTTGAGCGGATTTAAATTGGCGGAATTCGTAGATGTTTACGCGAATAGTTTTGAAATTATCCACTTTTATGGGATTTCCTAAACTGTCTTTTACCACGTTGCCGTTGGCGTCAATTAACGTTTTTACGCCGTCTTTGATTTGTTTTTCTTTGATGAATTCTTTCTCTTTGACTTGCTCGGGCGAGATGTTGATTTGTCGGAAATTGATGATGATGCCGTAATCGTACGAAATATCTTTTTGGCGGTTGCTGTGGTAGGCCGTCCATTTATCGTTCAATCCGAACGTGCTGAAATCCAATAAGTCGTTTTCCAAGCGGACCGGAATTACCATATTGGTTTCGTTTTTGCTGTATACGCTCACAAAATCGGTTCCTTTGAATTGGGCTTCGTCCATTAATTTGGCGACGTCTTTGTAACCCGGACTCAACTGATTCAAATACGCTAAATCGTCGTATGCACGGCGAAAACTCAACTTATCTTTGGCGGCCAACAAGGCTTTTGAGTTGTTGTACAAATGTTTTGCCAACGCATTTTTACTGCTGATGATTTGGTCGGTGTAGTCGTCAAAAGGAAAAATCGCATTGCGACCTTCTTTAAGCAATTTTAATGGCAATAGTGGCCGAATCAACTCCTGACGGTTGTTCAATTGCTGATACGTATTGAATATTTTTTCTAAGTTATTCGGATTGGCATCTTTGAACCACGCGGCAATGTTTCGCTCGTCGCGTTCTTTCGCTTTGGCAAAGGCTTCTTCGAGTAAATACACATAATCTTGTTTGCCTTTGGCATCTTTTCGGTTGCGCAACGATTCGACTGCATTTTGAACTGCCGCATCATAATCGCCCGAAGTCAAAGCCGATCTGGTTTGCTTCACACCACATGAAGTGATGAGAACAAAAAAGGTAAGTAATAAAGTAATTTTCTTCATGGTGTTTAGATTTAAAGTTCTATTGTAAACCATTCAAATAGTAAGCCAAAATAATTACAAAGAAATATTCCAAGTTGCTATTAAATTAATGGAGTTCATCTTGGTGCTTTCTCCGTAGAAACTTTTACTTTCAATTTCAGTTACACCAAAATTATCTCTAAGTTCAAGTGTCAATTGTGTTTTTTCAGTCAGTTCAAAATCGTGACCAATTCCAATTTGAAGCCCAAAATAATTTTGACCATACAGTTGTGTATAATCAATATTGTTTTGGATGTCATTACTGTAATTTCTGACTTCAATAGGAATATTGATTGAAACACCAGCATTAATAAATGACTCATGATACCCATCAAAATACAATTTTGCCAAAAGCGGAATAGAGAGATAATCAAATTTGGTTACTTCTTTGACATCAACAACGGGATAAATAGCAGGATCGGTTATAACAATGTTTTGAGGGTAAATTGCACCACGATAGTTCTTTACAATTGATTTACGGTCGTAATTAATGTTCGTTAGAAATGAAAAATTAGCGTTAATCTGAATTTCAAATGAACCTCCAATACAATATCCAAAACTGTCTTTTGTATCTTTTGTTAAATTACTTCCTCTAATGCTATTGTAATTTGTACCAGCGTTTACCCCTAATTTTATGGGATGCTTTTTTTGAGAAAGAACAATTGTCGACAATAATAGAAATAATGGTAGAAGTATCTTATTGAGTGACATAGCTTACTTTCTTACAAAAGGTGGTAATAATTTACTTGAAACTTCACCAAAACCAATGCGTACAGAACTGTTTTCACAATAGCCTTTAATCGTTACCGTATCGTTGTTATTGATGAATTTTCGTTCGGTTCCATCGCTCATTTTGATTGGATTTTTTCCGCTCCACGTCAATTCCAACATTGAGCCATAACTATCTGGAGTCGGACCCGAAATGGTTCCCGAACCCATCATGTCACCCGAATTCACGCGGCAACCATTCGATGTGTGATGCGTCAATTGTTGCGCCATCGACCAATACATGTACTTGAAATTCGATTTTGAAACTAAAGTAGCTTCTGCTTTTTCAGGTTTAATGTACACTTCTAAATTAATATCAAACGCATTTTTTCCGCGTTGTTGCAAATAGGGAAGTGGCGTCGGATCTTGTTTTGGACCTTTAATTCTAAACGGTTCTAAAGCGTCCATTGTTACAATCCATGGAGAAATAGAACTGGCAAAATTTTTGGCTAAGAACGGTCCGAGTGGCACATATTCCCATTTCTGAATGTCACGCGCACTCCAATCGTTCAATAATACCATTCCGAAAATATATTCTTCTGCTTCACTAACGGGAATATTTTCACCCATAATGTTGGCATCGGTCGTAATAAAAGCTGTTTCCAATTCGAAATCCACTAAACTAGACGGACCGAATACAGGCGATGTTTCACCATTGGGTAAAATTTGTCCCATCGGTCGGTGCACTGGAATTCCAGATGGAACAATCGTTGAACTTCTTCCATGATAACCCACCGGAAGGTGAAGCCAATTCGGTAACAACGCATTTTCGGGATCACGAAACATTTTTCCAACATTGGTAGCGTGTTCTTTACTCGAATAAAAATCGGTATAATCTCCAATTTGAACCGGTAAAAGCATTTCAATATCCTTAATTTTAAAAATAACAATGCTGCGGTGTTCTTCATTGTCTCTCAATTCCGGATTGTTAACGTCGAATAACAACGCCAAACGATTCCGCACCAAGCGCCAGGTTTTCTTCCCATCCGAAATAAAATCATTCAAGGTATCTTGCATGAACATGTCGTCGGTTAATTCGATTCCCTCAAAATACCCCAATTGCTGCAAAGCGCCCATATCAATGGCATTGTCACCAATTCGAGTTCCAATCGTTACGACATCTTCTTTGGTTAAAAAGACTCCGAAAGGAATATTTTGAATGGGGAAATCACTGTTTTCTGGAACTTCAATCCATGATTTTCTGCTTGGGTCGTTGGCTATGTTTGGCATATTTGGGCTGTTGATTTGTTGTTGAAAAATTTGTAATCAAATATATCATTAAGAATTTATTTGACAAACTTATTTCGTAATTTTGGAAAGTTTTAACGAAAATCTATACAAATGCAACGCGACGAACAAATTTTTGATTTAATTTTAGAAGAACAAGACCGACAAATACATGGAATTGAGCTGATCGCCTCAGAAAATTTTGTAAGCGATGAAGTGATGGAAGCGGCTGGATCGGTGTTGACCAATAAATATGCTGAAGGTTATCCCGGAAAGCGCTATTATGGTGGATGTGAAGTAGTGGATGTTGTGGAGCAAATCGCGATTGACCGCGCCAAAGAGCTTTTTGGAGCCGAATACGTAAATGTACAACCACACAGTGGATCGCAAGCCAACACAGCTGTTTTTGCAGCTTGTTTAAAACCTGGAGACAAAATTTTAGGTTTTGATTTATCGCATGGCGGACATTTAACCCACGGTTCACCTGTTAATTTTTCAGGTAAATTATACACACCTTCTTTTTATGGAGTAGAACCTGATACTGGAGTTTTAAATTACGATAAAATTCAGGAAATCGCTACAAAAGAGCAACCCAAAATGATCATTGCCGGTGCTTCTGCCTATTCTCGTGATATGGATTTTGCACGTTTTAGAGCGATAGCCGATTCAGTTGGCGCTTTATTACTGGCCGATATTTCGCATCCAGCAGGTTTAATTGCCAAAGGATTGATGAATGATCCGATTCCGCATTGTCACATCGTAACGACAACTACTCACAAAACATTGCGTGGACCACGAGGTGGAATGATTATGATGGGGAAAGATTTTGAAAATCCGTGGGGATTGACAACTCCAAAAGGAGAAATCCGAATGATGTCGCACGTGTTGGACATGTCGGTTTTCCCTGGAAATCAAGGCGGACCGTTGATGCACATCATCGCAGCAAAAGCTGTTGCGTTTGGTGAATGTTTATCGGATGAATTCTTCCGATATGCGATGCAAGTTCAAAAAAATGCTACCGCTATGGCTGATGCTTTTGTAAAAAGAGGTTACAACATTATTTCGGGCGGAACCGACAATCACATGATGTTGATTGATTTGAGAAATAAAAATATTTCAGGTAAAGACGCTGAAAATGCTTTGGTGAAAGCTGAAATTACAGTGAATAAGAATATGGTTCCATTTGATGACAAATCACCTTTTGTGACTTCCGGTATTCGGGTAGGAACGCCAGCTATTACGACACGTGGGTTGGTGGAAAGCGATATGGAAACGGTGGTGGATTTAATCGATCGCGTTTTGATGAACCACACCAACGAAGAAATTATAGAGCAAGTAGCCGATGAAGTAAACGAAATGATGAGCGAACGCGCCATCTTTGTGTTTTAATGTTGGAGCAAAAAATTATCATTACGAGTGATGGTTCGACTTCTATTCATTTAGAAGAGTGGAACGAGAGTTATCATTCGAAGCATGGCGCGATACAAGAAGCGTATCATGTGTTTATAAAAAACGGACTTTCCTTATTTAAAGGAAGGTCCGTTTCTGTTTTAGAAATTGGTTTTGGAACGGGTTTGAATGCGTTAATTACATTAAAAGAATCGCAAACATTCGAGCAAACGATTGATTATGTCGGAGTAGAAGCCTATCCAGTTTCAATCGATGTAGCAAGGCAAATGAATTATGTAGATGAATTAGAGGTCAATTTAGCAACAGAATTTAGTCGTTTTCATTCGATGGAATGGGAAAAGAAACAAGTAATTTCCGATACTTTTTCATTAACTAAAGTAAAAAAGAAGTTTCAGGAGATTGATTATGTAAATCAGTTTGACTTGATTTATTTCGATGCGTTTGGCTTTAGGGTTCAACCCGAATTGTGGTCGAAAGAACTATTTACTTTGATGTCTACTGCCATGAAAAAAGAAGGTGTTTTGGTGACGTATGCCTGTAGAACATCCATCAAAAACGCAATGAAAGAATCGGGGTTTACCGTTGAAAAACTTCCTGGAGCACCTGGAAAACGAGAAATGTTGCGGGCAACAAAAAAACTTTAACGTAGTTTTAATACCGTCCAGAAAAATATTTTTTAAGTTTGTTATACTAAACAAACGAACTTTACGTTAACTACTAAAGTTCTACTACAGTCTAACCAATTTTAGCACAGAATCTATGTCAAGATTAATTTATGACTACACTAAGTCGGTTCTTGAAAGAGTTAGTTTCGATGCCAAACTTTTTCGTAAAGAATTAGAAAAAGCAATCAAAGTGCTTTTACCGTACGAAGTCGAACAACTAAAAGAATGGTTGTTGAATTTCACGGCAGAAAAGCCCGAGTTGAAGCACTGTTTAAGGAGTATCAATGCATAAAACTAAAAGGAGTTTAAACGGCTCCTTTTTTTTATGCTTTTATGTAGGGTTTTTGGCATCCTAATTGTTATACTACTAGAGAAAGTAGTGAAGTACAAAACCACTATAATAATAAGTATAATCCTATAAATATTTATAAAAGATGTTTTTAAACGATTATTATTGCTTTTTATCGAAATTTATTTTTGAGATACAAAATTTTAATAGTAGTTTTACTTACGTTCTTAACAAAAGATAACCCTAAATCTTAAAACCTATGCCAAGAATGATTTATGATTACACAAAGTCGACGTTGGAAAACGTAAGCTTTGACCCAAACCTTTTCAAGAAAGAGTTGCGAAAAGGAATAAAAAATCTAATGCCATATGAAATAGAATTATTGGGAAGGTGGTTGATGTTTTACACCTCGAACCGACCCGATTTAAAGAATTGTTTGAGTGAGTTTAGTTCCGATTTTGATGCAAAAGGATTCGCGTAAGTGAATCCTTTTTTTATTTTACGGGTTTCGGACTTATTATTTGAACGTTGTTGAAAACAATAGCGCCTTTTATAACTCCTGCAATAGTCGTTCGAAGCGCATCAATCATGTGAATTTTCAATTCGCTTTTAGGGTAAATCAAACTCACTTCTCGTGCGGGTTTGGGTTCGGCGAAATGACGCAATTTGAGTTGGTCTTTTTCCTTTAAATCCAAGGTATGTAAATAGGGAAGAAGCGTCGTTCCTAGACCTTCATCGGCTAGCTTTATCAATGTTTCAAAACTACCACTTTCCAATTGAAAATGCGTATTCTCCGAGTTAGCAGTGTTCTTACACAAATTGAGTATGTTGTCTCTAAAACAATGTCCGTCTTGCAACAACAACAATTCGTCCACATTCAAATCATCAATCGTAATTTCTTTTTTGCTAAAATGATTGTGATTTTCCGGAATATATGCCACAAACGGCTCATAGTACAATACAATTTCTTTGATCTTTTTTTCCATCAACGGAGTGGCAGCAATAGCCGCATCTAAATGACCATTATTCAGTTTAAAGATGATGTCGTCGGTATGTAATTCCTCAATAATCAGTTTTACTTTGGGGTATTTTTTTATGAAATTAGTGAGAAACATCGGCAATAAGGTCGGCATTACGGTCGGAATGATTCCCAATCGAAATTCACCACCAATAAAACCTTTTTGTTGGTGCACGATATCCTGAATTCGATCGGCTTCGATGACAATATTTTTCGCCTGATTCACAATTTTTTGCCCAATTTCAGTCAGTTGAATCGGTTTCTTCGTACGATCAAAAATTTGAATCCCTAATTCTTCTTCCACTTTTTGAATTTGCATACTCAACGTAGGTTGTGTAACAAAACATTTTTCGGCGGCTAGCGTAAAATTTTTATGTTCGGCTACAGCCAAAACATACTGAAGTTGTGTAATTGTCATATAAATAGTAAAATATGATGCAAATATAAAAACTATCAATTTAATTTATGGAAAATACACAATGTAAATTATTTATTTGTATAAATTTATTCATTATTTACCGTAAAAACTTTTGTTCTCTGATGATTGTTTAAGAATATAGAGTAGAAAATACATTGTAATAATAACAAGATAATTTTTGTTAAAAAATTTACAATAGGTTATTGTTTTTAATATTGAAAAGCTACTTTTGTCAAATGAAGCTAATAGCAAGTTGTATACTGTTTATTTTCGTTTCTTTTCTTGCAACGCCAACTATTGTTACGTTGATTGAGAAGAATGCAGACGTATCCATGTTCTACAGCTTCGCAGAAGAAGAAAACCACAAAGAAATTAAAGAAGTCAAAGCCAGTTTGAATTTAGGTTTTGAATATCCGTTGATTGGTATGGTACTTCGTCCCAATTCTAAAATTATTTCTAACAATTTACTTCGTCATGATAAAATAGCGGAAGAAATCTTCATTCCGCCGCCCGAGTTAATTTAATTATATCGCAATTGTTCTTTCGCTGTAGCGAAAACTGTTTACGTACATAATTAATTTAAGGTAATGACAAAAAAAATCAATCTTTTTGCAAACCTAAAATCTGATTTTGCATCAGGTTTGGTGGTTTTTCTAGTGGCGCTTCCATTATGTTTAGGAATCGCATTAGCCAGCGGCGCACCGCTATTTTCGGGTATTATTTCAGGAATTGTTGGCGGAATTGTAGTCGGCTATTTGAGTCAGTCGCACTTGAGTGTTTCGGGTCCAGCAGCCGGATTAACAGCCATCGTTTTGACCGCTATTTCTGATCTTGGAGCATTCAACATCTTTCTTACTGCGGTATTACTAGCTGGAATTATTCAGCTAGGCTTGGGATTCATAAAAGCGGGTTCCATCTCCAATTATTTTCCAACCAACGTAATTGAAGGAATGTTAGCGGGAATTGGGGTAATCATCATCCTGAAACAAATTCCACATGCATTTGGTTATGATGCCGACTATGAAGGCGATGAATCGTTCATGCAAGCAGACGGGCAAAATACCTTTTCGGAATTGTTCAATATTGTAGATAAAGTGACACTTGGCGCAGTGGTTATTGCTGTAATTTCACTTTCGATACTGATTTTATGGAATAAAGTCGATGTGCTCAAAAAGTTAAAATTGGTTCCAGCTGCCTTAGTTGCCGTTATTGTAAGTATAGTATTGAATGAGTATTTTATTCAAACTGGAAGCAGTCTAGCCATTGGTAAAGAACATTTAGTGAACTTACCCGTTCCTTCTTCTTTAGACGAATTCAAAAACATCATCGTGTTACCCGATTTTACTGCAGTAACCAATTCGAAAGTTTGGGTAGTTGCTATTACGATTGCCATAGTTGCATCCATCGAAACACTGTTGTGTATTGAAGCGTCCGACCGAATGGACAAATTAAAACGCTACACCGATACCAATATCGAGTTAAAAGCACAAGGAATTGGTAATATCGTCAGTTCTCTTTTAGGTGGACTACCGATGACATCCGTAGTGGTTCGTACATCAGCCAACAACGAGGCAGGTGCAAAATCAAAAATGTCGACCATTATTCATGGGTCAATGCTTTTGATTAGTGTGCTTAGTATTCCGTTTTTATTGAACAAAATTCCGCTGGCTACTTTGGCGGCTGTTTTACTTATGGTAGGTTATAAATTAGCAAAACCATCCGTTTTCAAACATTTTTGGCACAAAGGAAAATACCAATTCGTACCTTTTATAGCCACTTTTGCGGGTGTAGTTTTTATGGATTTACTGAAAGGTGTGGCATTGGGAATTTTCATCAGTATCATCGGTATTTTAAGAGGAAACATGAAACGTGCCTACGAGTTTAGAAAAGAAGAATACAAAGATGGTGATGTCATTCACATCGATTTAGCTCAAGAAGTTTCGTTTTTGAACAAAGCAGCAATTAAGAGTACGCTTTCTTCTATTCCAGAAAATTCAAAAGTGGTAATTGACGCATCCAACACCGTATATATTGCTCATGATGTTCAGGATTTAATCAAAGAATTTAAGAAAATCAGAGCTAAAGAAGATAATATTAAAGTCATGTTGATCGGTTTCAAAAAAGAATATGATATTGAAAACACGAGTACTGCCGAGAAACACGTATTTATTAAAAACAACTAATACATTGAACCGAGTTCAATCAAAAAAAATAAAGAAAAATGAAAACATTAAATAAAGAATTACAAGCACAAATAAACCCTAGAAAAGCACTAGAAATATTAAAAGATGGTAATAAAAGGTTCATCAATAACCTAAAAGCGCATAGAAATTTATTAGAACAAGTCAATGAAACGAGTGACGGACAATGGCCTTTTGCAACAATTTTGAGTTGCATCGACAGTAGAACTTCGGCGGAATTGATTTTTGACCAAGGTTTGGGAGATATTTTTTCAGTGCGAATTGCCGGAAATATTGTAAACACCGATATTTTAGGAAGTATGGAATTTGCGTGCAAAGTAGCTGGTTCTAAACTAATCGTTGTTCTCGGACATAGCAAATGCGGTGCTGTCAAAGGTGCATGTGATCATGTAGAAATGGGCAACTTAACCGAATTACTGTCTAAATTACAACCTGCTGTCTATCAAGAAAAAAAGACGTCAGAAAATAGAACTTCTTCGAATGCGCCTTTTGTTGAAAATGTAGCCAAAATAAATGTAAAACGAAACGTGAAAAACATCATCGAACGCAGTTTTATTTTGGAGCAAATGGTTGAAAATGGTGAAATAGGAGTAGTTGGTGCGATGCACGATATTGAAACAGGAAAGGTTACTTTTTATGACGATGTAATGTTCATTAGAGATGAACACAATCCCGAATTTTCGGTAGCTGATTTAAGATATTAAAAAAATATGACTGGAAACACTTTTGATGAAGACCACGTACTATATGAGTTGAAACATTTTCTTCCAACGCAAACACCGTTGAAGGATTTTATTCATCACAATTCGCTTCATGCCTTTCAAGATATGAAGTTCTACGAGGCCATTTTTAAATCATCAAAAGTGTTTGGTCATCAGCCAACAATGGCCTTGGCGGATTATCGCAAACTCTATAAAATTGGTAGAATTCGCCCCGATGTTCTCGCCAAAATCCTTTATGATGCGAAAGCAGAACCAGAAATTGAACTTTGGAAAACTAATTTACTTTCCAAAGCCTACGATGACCACATCGACCAACGTATTGGAAAATTGCGTTCAAATTGGAAGCAAGAATACCATATTCATCTCGATAATTTAGTACAGCCGTTTCTCTTCCGATTTTTATGTAGCTACCTCGATCAAGGTATTTCCATTTGGGATTTTCCCATCGGAGAAAAAGGCTTTTTAGAATCGATACAAGAACTCGAGAAAACATCGTTTGCCAGTATTTTTAAAACCAAAAGAGCGCGTACATTGCTTTTTGAGAGCAATCTTTCTATCAAAAGTCTTCTTACAATTGTTGTGGGAAATGAAGCGTATTTTGAACAGTATCTTTTCGATCAACAATTCAGTCACCGTGGTTGGAGCGGATTAGTTGCTTCGGTCGAAAAACAACCGGAGACACTTTTGAGTCCGAGGAAAATTTCCTTGCATGATTTAATTCTTTTCGAATTACTACTCGAAATTGACAACTTGGATGCTGAGTTGGGAACGCGTTGGAAACCCATCTCCGAAATCACTACAAATCCACCGATAAATCTTTTGGATGATGTGCCACACTCTGAATTACACGAAGTGTTGCGCTTGTGGCAAGACGCGTTTGAGTGGAGTTATTACGACGAAGTGTTGGCCGGAATTCAGCAATTGAGCGCATCTAAAAAAGGAATCGAATCCACTCCAAATTCACCTACTTTTCAAGCACTTTTTTGCATCGATGAACGTGAAGACAGCATCAGACGTCACGTAGAAAGCATCGACGAGCGTTCAGAAACTTTTGGAACTCCGGGTTTTTTTAGTGTTGAATTTTACTTTCAAGCTTTTGGAGCAAAGTTTTACGATAAATTATGTCCCGCGCCCGTAACTCCGAAATACCTCATTAAAGAATACAATGTTAACGAAAAGCGCAAGCATGATTTGCTGTATACAAATAAAACGCATCAATTAACAACGGGATTTTTAAGTTCGATTGTATTCGGATTTTGGTCGGCGTTCCGATTGGTGAAAAACCTATTCTTCCCACATAAAAGTCCAGCCATTTCCAATGCATTTTTGCACATGAATCCGGAGGGAAAACTTACCGTCGAAAATACCGATGTAAAAAACATCGAAAACAACTTACAAATTGGTTTTACCGTGGATGAAATGGCCACGCGAGTGGCGAGTTTGTTAAACGGAATTGCCCTCACTCAAAACTTTGCACCCATAGTTTATGTTGTGGCTCACGGAAGTAGCAGCGCCAATAATCCGCACCACGGTGCACACGATTGTGGAGCGTGCAGCGGTCGTCCTGGTTCGGTAAACGCCCGTGTTTTTGCCACGATGGCCAATAATAAAAAAGTGCGTGAGTTGCTCAGAAATACTGGAATCGTTATTCCCGATACAACGCAATTTGTTGGAGCTTTGCATGATACGGCCGCCGATGAAATTGAGTTTTACGATGTAGCACTTTTGAACGAACTCAACGGCAAACGCCACATCAAAAATGCACAAACCTTCGAAGATGCATTGGATTTAAATGCCAAAGAACGCTCTCGACGATTTGCTTCCATCGACACCAAAAGTCCGATTAAAAAAGTCCGAAAAGCTATTAAAGAACGTTCAGTTTCGTTGTTTGAACCTCGGCCTGAACTTGGACACGGAACCAACACGCTTTGCATCGTTGGAAAACGGAATTTAACCAAAGGAATTTTCCTCGATCGTAGGGCATTTCTAAATTCCTACGATTATAAAACCGATTTAGACGGGACGTTTTTAACCGGAATTATGAAACCACTTGGACCCGTTTGTGGCGGAATTAACCTCGAATATTATTTCTCACGCGTTGATAATTATAAATTAGGTGCCGGAACCAAATTGCCTCATAACGTAATGGGACTTTTTGGTGTGGCCAACAGCAGCGACGGCGATTTGCGTCCGGGATTACCTTGGCAAATGATCGAAGTGCACGATCCAGTTCGGTTGATGATTATTGTCGAACATTTTCCAGAAGTAGTGTTAAATGTCATCCAATCGGTTCCCGAAATGTATCAGTGGTTTCAAAATGAATGGGTTCATTTGTCGGTCATCAATCCCGAAACCGACGAAGTGTTTTACTTTAAAAACGAGCAATTCGTTTCGTATAAACCCATGACGAATCAAATTCATTTCTTCAAAGACGTCCACACACTTTTGGAAGACGCTAAAGAAATGGAAACCAATCATATTGTTCACGCAACACAAGAAAATTTACCCATTTACTTTTACGAATAATATGGAACAGTTACTACAATTTTTCTCACTCGTACCGTTATTGGGATTTGTCATCAGTTTGCTGTTTAGAAACCGAAACGAAAATGCAATTGCTACCACCGCTATTGCTACGGTTGGACTTCAGTTTTTTGGGTTACTCGTTTTTATTTTTGTGTGGATGGTAAACGGTTCGGAAATGTTAGACATCCGACATTTTACCTTTTATAAAGAAGGAAATGTAGAAATTTTCATCAATTTATTTTTCGATAAAATCACGGCAGTTTTTGCACTCATCGGTTCGTTGATTACCTTTTTGGTCGCTATTTTTAGTCGGTTTTATTTGCACCGTGACAGCGGTTACAAACGTTTTTTCAATACGTTATTACTCTTTTTCTTCGCCTATTCGCTGATTGTCTTTTCAGGAAATTTTGAAACGCTTTTTATCGGATGGGAGTTTTTAGGAATTACTTCGTTTTTACTCATCATATTTTACCGAGATCGGTATTTACCCGTCAAAAACGGATTGAAAACAATTTCTATCTATCGCCTAAGCGACGTTTTTTTAATGTTGGCCTTATGGATGAGTCACCATTTGTGGCATGAAAACATCACGTTTGTTCAATTAAATGATTTGGATTTGGTCGTTGCTCACATTGAAGAACATCAATACTACGCTTTGTTCATTATTGTCATGCTGATTTTAGCGGCCGCCATTAAATCGGCTCAATTTCCTTTTTCTTCGTGGTTGCCACGTGCGATGGAAGGTCCGACTACATCCAGCGCTATTTTTTATGGCTCGTTATCGGCACATATTGGCGTATTTTTATTATTGCGAACGTATCCGTATTGGGAAACATTGTTGAGTGCTAAGGTTTTGATTATCTCCATCGGAGTAATTACAGCTTTAGTTGCCACTTCGATTGCGTGCGTTCAATCGACTGTAAAAACCCAAATTGCGTACAGTTCAATCGCTCAAATCGGAATCATGTTCATCGAAATAGCAATGGGTTGGCATACCTTAGTTCTGATTCATTTTGCAGGAAATGCATTTTTACGAACGTATCAATTACTAGTGTCGCCATCCGTTTTGGGGTATTTAATTCACGATCAGTTTTTTAGTTACATCCCAAAACAATACGGTAAAAAGGATTCTCTTCTCAATAAATTATCCAACAGCATCTATCTTTTAAGTGTAAAAGAGTGGAATATGGATGCGTTTCAATTCAAATTTTTATGGTCGCCTTTTAAATGGATTGGACGAAAATTGAACTTTCTCAGCAATACCACCGTTTTGATTGCCTTGCTGATTATGTTTGTGGCCGGAATTGTTTTATTCATCAATGAAGACCAATTACCGAAATTATTGAGCGATCGTTTGCATTTGTTTTTCGGACTCATCGGAATGTTGCTTTTATTGAAATCATTCGCCAAACGAACCAACGCAATTAGAGTCTGGCTGATGATAATTGCCAGTCAGTTTTACATTTTATTGTCGATTGCCTTTTTAAACGATCAATACGAATTTATTGAGATTTTACTGTACGTAAGCGGATTGTTGCTCGCCGCTTGTACTGGTTTTTACAGTTTGTATCAAGTGAATTCGATGGAGAAAAACATTGATTTAAATGATTTTTACGGCTACAATCACGACCATCCGAAATACGGATTATTGTTTTTAATTTCGTGTTTGGCTTTCGTCGGATTGCCTTTTACTCCAACGTTTATTGGCGTCGATTTGATGTTTAACCACATCGATAAAGATGAATATCTGCTCACAGCCATCACGGCGATCAGCTTTTTTTTCGTAGAAATTTCGGTATTGCGCATTTACGCACGATTATTTTTAGGTCCGAATAAGAAGCAAAATCACCCTATTGCATACCGTTCTTCTTAATCGTCTAAATTTTCGTTAAAGGCCGAGGGCAGTAATTGAGGAATGAACTTGATGAGAATCGGTAATAATAATCCACCACCAGGAAGTAAAAAAATTGCCAAAGACGGAATTGATTTACACACGTCGAGCAGTTGTTTTTTGACTTTCTTCTTTTCCTCCGGACTCAAATCTTTACTTGTGGATTTGGCCAAAAGCTGCATAAGTTCTTTGCTTTGAGAAAGTTCTTTGGTTAGACGCTTTTTGTTTCGCGTAATTAAAACTTGTACACCTGTTGTGGTTTGATCGTAAAAATGTTTTACTGGATTCGAGTAGTTGAAGTACTGAATTTCTTCTTTGTACGTGGATATAAAATCATGAGTAGCACGAACGCTTTCACTGACAAAAGCATCGGGAACCTCAAATTTTTCGGCTAATTTATGCAAGAAATACAATTCGTCTTTTTCAACTATCGCATCATTCCACAGCGTTAATCCACCTAAATCCAAAATATAATAGCGTTCTAAATCGTTCTTTAGTGAATCAAAAACTAACGAATCCAATACTTTGTTTTTTGATTTTTCGCTGTCAACCGAAAACTTGCTGTACCGCACCGACGATTCAAACAATTTGATGAGCAAATCATCGTGTTGTGATTTTTTAGTTTTTACTTTTAACGTCAAGGTTACAACGCTCAAAATAATTTCTTCGATGTTTTTGATGTATTTATTCGAAATGGTATCGTGCACCAAATATTCGCGAAACGCCAAAACATCCACAAACAGCAAGGCATTCGTCACGATGTGCGAAAAGTTTTTGCTAATGATGTCTTTATTCGTTTGAATGCGATCGCGGATGATGGCTTCCAGCTTGGAACTGTGCGATTGCGATATGATTTTGTCAAAAATGGCAAATCCTTTCGGGTTCAGTTCGTTGTAAAACGCAATGGTTTTGGCAATGAAAAGTTCGCGGTCATCACTTTTGAGAGTATACGAATACATCGAATACAAATGCGTAATGAGCGCTACTTTTGAAACTTCATCGGGTTTGAGTTGCGAAATATCGAGGGTAAGTGTTGGGAAAATTTCAACCACATGGCCATAGATGAATCCGGTTTGACGTACGTTTAAGTACAACGCCGCATCCGAAGCAAACGAAGTCTGTAATTGCACTCCGTTTTCACTAAAAAACTTATCGATCCAGCCGTTTGCCGATGGGTTAACCATAACTCAAATTTATGCTGCAAAGCTAATTATTTTTCAGGAAGCGAAACCGAATTGAAGTTAAGTTTTTGTTTTTTCTTCTGATGAATCTTAATTTAAACGCGCGCTTTTATATTCGATTCACACAGACGTATGATTTCAGCAATGCGAACTGTTCGAGTTTCCTCACGTTTGGCTTGATTCAACCAGTACAAATAGCTTTTTCGGTACGACGGACTGAAATTAGAATAGTTTTCGAAGGCAAGCGTATTGTTGTTAAAAGCCAATTGTAAATCGGCGGGAACAATCAAATTTTCAACATCATCCAGCGATTCCCACGAACCGTTTTTCTTTGCTGTTTCGATTTTTTTCAATCCACTTTCGTGTAGTAAATTTTCACGAATTAATTCCTCTATATAGGTTTTATTGAGTTTACTCCATACACTTTTGTCCTTGCGCGGTGTAAACAATTGTTTGCGTTGTTCGTCGTCTATTTTTCTCACCGTCGAATCAATCCAACCATAACAGATGGCAACTTTTACGGCTTCTTCCCAACGCATGCTTTCAAATGCGCTGTCCACTCGATAAAAAATCAGTTCAACAGATAAATGTGTTTGATGATTTTCATGCAACCATTCGCGCCATTCTTGTGCATTTTTAAAATATAAAAGTGGTTTTTCTTTCATAAACTCCGACTAATCTTTAACAATCAAATCATACTTGTCCAACAATCCTTTGATGTTATACGCTGAAAAAATCGCGCGTTTCATTTTGTTCTTTTCGGGATCGATGGAGAAATTGTAACTGGTGTAAAAATCGGCTTTAGTAATGGTAGTTTCACTAAAAACAGCCAAACGCAAGTTGCAATTATCAAATAACGCTTCGGTTAAATCACTCGCCATAAAATCGACCGAAACCATGCTACAATTGATGAACTGGATTTTCTTCAACTTTAATTTATAAAACTGCGCGTAATCTAATAAACAATCTTTGAAGTGAAATTCGTAAATCACTTGATCGGTCATCGCAAAATTAACGCTGGTAAAATTGCATTTCGTAAACCAAACACCTCGCAATGAAACATGATTTATTTTGGTGTTTTGAAAGTTACATTCGATAAAAGTACAATCGGAAAACATGGCGGCTTGAAAGAAACAACTTCTGAAATCGCAGTGGGTGAACGTGCAATTTTCAAATTCGGTGTCGCGTATTTCTTCCGAAGTAAAGGTATGATGTTGGTATTCTTTATCGTACGTAAAATTCATTCTCAGGTTATTTTTTTTCAAAAATAAACAATACAAACGAGAAACGATGTTAACAAAAAGAGGTTTTTAACACTGCTGTGAAGCGTCGAATTACTTATATTTACGATTACTATTTATAACTAGTATGTATTCAAATTCTTTCTTTAGATATTGCCCGAATTGTACATCGCAACATTTTGATTTTGAGAATGTAGTAAAATTCCATTGTCATGATTGCGGATTCATCTACTACCACAACATTGCAGCAGCTGTAGCTGTGGTGTTGAAATTTGAGGATGCGATACTGTTTGCCGTACGCAATGTTGATCCCGACAAAGGAAAGTGGGATTTACCGGGCGGATTCATCGATCCGAATGAAAATGCGCAAGAAGCCGCGTGTAGAGAAATAAAAGAGGAATTGGGTTTACATTTGAAACCAGCCGATTTAAAATTCATTACCACATCGCCCAACAATTATTTCTACAAAAATGTTCCGTACCGCACGATGGACATCTTTTTTGAATGTGAATTGGATTCGAACGCTATACACATCACCGCCAAAGACGAAATCAAAGAACTCATTTGGGTCAAACGTTCTGAAATTGAGATTGATAAAATCGGTTTTGTTTCGATCCGTAAAGTGATTGGTGAACACTATGCACTTTAACTAAAAATTAATACTCGTTTTCGAATCCAATTACACTTTAAGTAGTAATTTTAAAGTCTATGGAAACGAATAAAAATAAAGGATTTTACTTCAAAACCTACGAAGCGCCAAACCTATCGCCATTTGATCGGCTTTTTGAGATTTTCAAGGAGTTAATCACGCATACTTCGGGCGATTTTGACGAGGCAATCGATTGGTTGCGTCAGTTGGATGTCGAATACAAACTTACCGACGAAAACTATACCGTCGATGATTTTATCGAAGATTTAAAGAAAAAAGGATACATCCGAGAGGAATTAAAAGACGATGGAACTTCTGGAATTGGAATTACAGCCAAAACCGAGCGTGCCATCCGACAACAAGCTTTGGATCAAATTTTTGGGAATCTTAAACGCTCAGGAACGGGAAATCATAAAACCAAATATTCGGGCAACGGCGACGAACAAACGGGTGAGTTTCGCGAATATCACTTTGGTGATGCGCTTGAAAGTATTTCGTTGACAGAGAGTTTGAAAAATGCTCAAATCAATAATGGAGCCGATGAATTTCGGTTGACCGAGAATGATCTCGTAGTAGAAGAGGCAAAATTCAAAGCTCAAATGAGTACGGTTTTGATGATCGACATCAGTCACAGTATGATTTTATACGGTGAAGACCGAATTACACCCGCCAAAAAAGTGGCGATGGCACTGGCCGAATTAATCACGACGCGCTATCCCAAAGATACCATCGATATTCTGGTTTTTGGAAACGACGCGTGGTCGATTCAAATCAAAGATTTACCGTATTTGAAAGTCGGACCGTATCATACCAATACTGTGGCCGGATTGCAATTGGCGATGGACATGCTGCGAAGAAAACGCAACACCAACAAACAAATTTTCATGATTACCGACGGAAAACCCAGTTGCGTTCGTGAAAAAGACGGCACATACTACATGAATTCCAATGGCTTGGATTCGTACATCGTAGAACAATGCTATAATCAGGCGGCACAAGCGCGAAAATTACACATTCCGATTACGACCTTTATGATTGCCAACGATCCGTATTTACAGCAATTTGTCAACCAGTTTACCGAAGCCAATCAAGGAAAAGCATTCTATACCGGTTTAAAAGGATTGGGAGAAATGATTTTTGAGGATTACGAGACGAATCGGAAGAAGAAGATTAAGTGAGAGGGCAGAAGGCAGAGAAAATAGAACATAGAACATAGAACATAGAAAGGAAAACGGATAACAAATAATTAGGTAACCGACAACTGACAACCGACAACTTATAAAAAATATGAAAATAGAAAACATACACACATTCGGCGAATTAAAACAATCAGGTTACGTTTCACGCAGTATTAAAGATGAATTGCGGGAGAATTTACGCGAAAAAATAAAATCGGGAAAACCCGTTTTTGAAGGCGTGCACGGATTCGAATATACCGTAATTCCCGAGCTAGAACGGGCCATTTTATCACGACATAACATCAATTTACTCGGACTCCGAGGTCAGGCGAAAACGCGTTTAGCCCGAAAAATGATCGAATTGTTGGACGAGTATATGCCCATAGTTGCGGGTTCCGAAATCAATGATGATCCGTTTCAACCCATTTCGCGATTTGCGAAAGATCTTCTCGCAGAAAAAGGCGATGCGACTCCGATACAATGGATTCACCGCAGCGAACGTTTTTCAGAAAAATTGGCCACACCCGATGTAACGGTGGCCGATTTAATTGGCGATGTCGATCCAATCAAAGCCGCCAATTTAAAGCTGTCGTATGCCGATGATCGCGTGATACACTTCGGAATGATTCCGCGTGCCAACCGCTGCATTTTTGTCATCAACGAATTACCCGATTTGCAAGCACGCATTCAAGTCGCATTATTCAATATTTTGCAAGAAGGCGACGTGCAAATTCGTGGCTTTAAATTGCGCATGCCGTTGGATATGCAATTTATTTTTACGGCAAATCCCGAAGATTACACCAATCGAGGCAGTATTGTAACGCCATTAAAAGACCGAATCGGCTCGCAAATTTTAACGCATTATCCCGAGACTATTGCCATTGCGAGAACGATTACTCATCAAGAAGCTAAACTGAATGAGCAACAATCCGAATCGGTGTACGTGCCATCTTTGGCGAAAGATTTATTGGAGCAAATTAGTTTTGAAGCGCGCGAAAGTGAATTCGTGGATTCTAAAAGTGGCGTGAGCGCGCGTATGAGTATTACGGCATTCGAAAATTTAGTCAGTACTGCCGAACGCAGAGCGCTTATTTCAGGAAGTGATCAAACAGTGGTGCGATTGTCCGATTTTCTCGGAATTATTCCCGCTATTACCGGAAAAGTAGAATTGGTCTATGAAGGCGAGCAAGAAGGCGCGGCCGTGGTGGCACAACATTTAATTGGCGATGCGATTCATACTTTTTTCCCGGCGTATTTTCCGAAAATTGAAAAATTAGAGCGCGATGCCGATGCGAGTCCGTATGCCAAATTACTCGAATGGTTTTTTGCCGAAACCGGTTTCGAATTGCTGGATGATGCTACTGATGACGAGTACAAAAAGCAATTGGACGCCGTTAAACCTTTAGATGATTTAATCAAAAAATACCAACCTGAATTTCCAAAGGAAGATGTTTATTTTCTAAAAGAATTTGTGTTGTGGGGTTTGGTGGAATACCAAAAACTCAGTAAAGATCGAGTAGAAGAAGGCTATCAGTTTAAAGATTTATATGGAAGTTTTATCAGTAAGCTTTAGGCTATTGAAAATAAAGTTTGATACAGAACTCTGCGCTCGTCTTTTGACAGTGCGGAGTTTTTTTTTAAGCGATCTCGCCTTTCAGGACGATAAGGTATTTTTTACCATCTCTATTCTTGCTTTCTTCAGTATCTGTCATTGCGAGGCACGAAGCAAAAAATGTTTGGTAATGACAGGTACTTGCTCCAACCTATCTGCCGATAGTTTTACAACTAATAGTCAAAAGCATTGTTTTAAGAGAATGCACAAGTTGAGTTAAAATTTATAATTGACATGCGAATTAATATTTAAAAAGCCTGCGAAAGACATGATCTAATTAATTACGAATGTCATTATTCTCTATATTATTGTTGTCAATAGTGTCATTAAATTTTTTGCCAAAGTTATATGTTACTGAAAGGGATAGATTTGTAGTGTTATTTCTAATGGATGACTTTTGATAAAAATTTGTGTAGCTACTAATTTGATCAAAGTTTGCAGCAGTTCCAAATATGTTTCCAGCATATAAACTTATGTTTAACTTATCTTTAAGTATGTTTGTTGAAGCACGTAAATCAAAATATGGATTATTAACCGATTTAAAAAGTAACGAATATTGAGGGCCATTCTGACTTCCTGAAAAAGATAGAAAAAGTTTATCTTTAACTACTTTCGTGCTTAAGCTAAGGCTACCTCTAAACGTATATCCTTTAGTTTTTGGAATCAAAGCATTAAAGCTTTTATCTTCGTAAACATTATAATCAAAACCAGTATTCAAATTAGCATTTAGTTTTTTGAATAATTTTGTTCTTACACCAATGGTCATACCCGACGAATTATATTTTGCCGCATTTTCTAGTGTTTGAATTAATAAATAAAAAAAGAAAGATTGATGACTGCGGACCTATTAAATGATATGAAAGCAAATGAAAATGATTATGACTCCAATGAAATTGATATTGAATACACTATAAATTCAAATTTTGATTTAACTATTTCGAAAGAATTAATCGATGATCTATTGGAAAAGTTAAGCAATTTTGAGTCTGAGGATCATTATTTAAGACCTGGAATTACTATTCAAAATTTGGCAAAGGAATATGGTACAAATGTTAAATACTTATCAAAAATTATAAATTATTATAAAGGAAAAGCTTTTATCCAATATGTAAATGATTTAAGGATTGAATACGCTATTCTTAGGCTACAAGAGAACAAATTCTTGCGAAAGTATACTGTTGAGGCCTTAGCAAAAGAGTTTGGATTTAATTCTAAAGATTCCTTTTCTAATGCTTTTTATAAAAAAACTGGAATAAAACCCGTATTCTTTGTTCAGGAATTAATTAAGCAAAATTTATAAAGTATTGAAATTATGATTAATAAATTTTTAAAACATCTAAATTCGCGAATTTAGTAATACATTCAATATTTTTTATTTAAAATAAAAATCTATAAAATACATTTGATTATAATTTAAAAATCATTTAAAAATGAAAAAAGAAGCAAAACAAACAAAATTTAATTTGGAAAAATTTGAAGTAGCACGATTAAACAACCCTTCGCTGATAAAAGGAGGTGATGACACGGGTGATACAAATGACGATGCCGCTAACTCAAGTAGATTGTGTGCAAATAGTAGAAATCACAATCCTCCTTGTCAAAAAGACACCTCTGTTGTTATTGGCAATTAATTCCACTAAGACAATGCTTAAAAATTCAATTATATTTTTTTTGAGTTTACTTTTTCTTATTGGATGTGGTTCAACAAAGAACTATAACCAAGCGGTCAACACTAGTTTACCGCTTGATTCCATTAAATTTTGGTATCATAAAGATTATGCATTAAATAAAATTCCAGGGATTTCCCTTGAAAAATGGTATTCCAAAAATACATTGAAACTGCCTAAAAATAAAAGTATTATTGTTGCCGTACTCGACACGCAGATTGATAAAAATCATGAAGATTTAAGAGGTCAATTGTGGGTCAATGAAGGAGAGAGACCAAATAACCATATAGATGACGACAATAATGGATATGTTGATGATGTCGAAGGATGGAGTTTTACAGGTACACAAGACGGTGGATATGTGGTTTGGTCAAACCATGAATATACTAGGTTAATAAGGTTAAATAAAGAAGAGTTTGACAATAAAAAGGAAAATGAAATTGTTCCAGAAAGAAGATTGCTTTTTAAAGAATATATAAGAGCAAAAAAAGTGCAAACTGAGAAAAGGGATTATTATGAGAACTGGCATAATTCACTCCTATTTATGAAGAATGTTTATCCAATTTCTAAGGATTCATTGAAAATATATTTTAAAAACGAGGATTATACTATTGACAAGCTTGACAGTTTGTATAAATTAAAAAAGATTAACGACAAAACATTTTGGGAAAGAAAAAGAGATAATGATAGAGACATTGGTGCACTTATAGAATACATGATTAGTGCGCTAGAGTTGAAACAAAATTATGCTATTCTCGTTGACCAAGAGATGAGAGTAGATTCGATACTTAATAAAAGCATAAATACAGATTATTATGATCGAATAAAGATAGGTGATGACGAGAAAATCCTACAAAAAGGATATGGCAATAATAACATTAGTAATTATACTTCAAGTTATAGAAAAATTATGCATCATAGTACGAGGATTGCTGGTATTATTGCTGGAAATAGAAATAATGAAACTGGGGTTTTAGGGTTTTCAAACCAAATAAAAATTATGCCCCTAAATATTTCACCCATGGGTGATAAGCATGATAAGGATATTGCTACAGCGATTTATTATGCTGTCGACAATGGCGCAAAAATAATAAACATGTCTTTCAGCAAGGAGTTTTCAGTCAATAAAGAATGGGTGTTTGAAGCATTGAAATATGCAGAAAGCAAAAATGTATTGGTAGTAAACAGTGCAGGTAATAATGGTTATGATATTGATAAAGTCCAAAAATATCCCAATGATATAAGTTACGAAGATGGGGATAATGAAATTTGTAAAAACTATATAAATGTAGGCGCAACTACAAATAAAGCTACTGAAAAATTAGTAGCAAACTATTCTAACTACGGAAAAAATAATGTGGATATTTTTGCTCCTGGTACAGCTATTTATTTAACAGGAGCTGTTAATTCGTATGAAACTGAAAGTGGGACATCGTATTCAACCCCAATGGTATCAGGAACTGCGGCCTTGATTTGGTTGTATTACCCCAATTTGAGTGCTCAGGAAGTCAAACAAATTATAGTGGAATCAGGAACCTCTTATGATATTGAAGTAGTAGTACCTGGTGGAGAGGGTAAAAAAGTCCTTTTTAAAGAATTATCAAAATCGGGGAAAGTATTGAATGTGTATAATGCTATGAACATGGCTGAAGAGGTTAGTAAAAAGAAGAAATAGCCTAATCAATTCAGCAAATTTAAACCTCAAAAATTACAAGTCAAATGAAAAAATTCAGTTTATTATTGTTATTTATAATTACTTCAGTTCATTCTCAAAGCATCAAAGAAATTTCAAGAGATTGGAGTTCATTTGTTCAAACTATTTCAATACAATCAGATACTAAAAAGAAATTTAAGATTGAAGCTTCGGTAAAATTGGTTACTGAGGATAAGTTTGCTTGGGCTGGGGTTTGGGCAAGGGTAGACACAAAGAATGATGAAGATGGTTTTTTTGATAATATGGGAGACCGACCTATAAAATCTAATGTTTGGCAAACCTATTCGGTAGAAGGAACGATTGACTCTAACACTGAATCATTGAATTTTGGTGGAATTTGCGAATATAATGGGAAGTTTTATTTTGATGATTTTAAACTCTACATTGAAAATAAAAATGGAGTACTTGAGTTGTTCAAAATTTTAAATGGAAGTTTTGAAGAAACGGTTAAAGATGGATTTATCCCTAGGTGGAATCTTGGAATTACCTCTGACAAAACCCTTAAAATAAAAGAGTTTACCTTTTCGAGAATTGAAGATAAAGTTGATGGTAAGTATTGTTTATTGGTTGAAGGAAAAGGAATAAAATCGAAAGATGAAGGAAAGATTTTACCCGTTGAAGGAGCTTCACCACAAATAGGAACTTTGATTTCCATGCTTGAAGACCTAAAAGATAGGGTTGAAAATCAGGTTAAGAATATGAGCCAATATGAATTGGATTATTTGTATGACGATAAAGCCAATAGAATAGGAGCATTAATTATGCACTTAGCAGCCGCAGAAGCTTATTATCAGGTATTGACGTTTGAGAATAGGGATTTTAATGAAGAAGAGAAGAAAAAATGGGAAGTTGCATTAAATTTAGACCAAGATGGTCGAGATTTTATAAATGGCCACAATGCTCAGTACTATTTGGATATTTTTAATGAAGTACGAGCTAAGACTATTGCAGAATTAAAAAAGCGTGATGATGCATGGTTGCAAGAGGTACAAAAAAAATATGATTATAATAATTATTTCTGCTGGTTTCATGTGATGGAACATCAATCGAGTCATTTGGGTCAGATTTTGTTTTTGAAAAAGCGAATTCCACCAGAAGGAGAACTAAAGATAAAACCAACCCAAACATTAAAAGATTAATAATCACTAATCAACCTTTTAAAGTACTTCTATTAAGAAATGATTCCATTTTTTTTTAAAGTCAAGAATAAATAATGAAAAGTATTTATAGACTTCAATCATTTTCTAATTACGTTTTACGTACTTCGTCATTTCCTATTCAGTTTTATTTTGATTTACTTGAGAATTTTTCCTCAGATCAACTTGTCGTTTATTATCAAAATCCCTTTTTAAAGGAAGCTTTATTTATTGCTTCACCAGAATTGAAAACTACTTTAGATAAGTGGATTGATGAACCAAATCAATTTTCTAGCGAAAAAAAAGAAGCTTTAGAGCTTACACTTTTAAAATATATAGCGAGAGTATCTTCTCGTTGTACTCCTTTTGGATTATTTTCAGGATGTAGCGTAGGTGAATTGAGTAGTGAAAGTGTTATTACTCTTCTTCCCAATAATCAATTTAAACGTGTTACTCAGTTTGACATGCACTATTGGGTGTCATTGCTTCAAAATTTTGTATCACGAAAAGAAGTCAGGTTTTTTTTGATTTATTACCCTAACAATTCAATGTATGATGTTGGCGACTTTTATCGTTATGTAGAGTATAAGTACATAAAAAGTAAGCGTGAACATACTATTACGGCATTGAGAAAATCAGAACTTTTAGAGAAAATTGTTTTGCATTGCCAAAACGGGTTAAGTATTGATCAAATGGTTGAACTTATAATTGATGATAATTCAGAAATTGAAGAGGCTAAAAATTTTGTACATGAACTTATTGATTGTCAATTTTTGATTAGTTCCTTCGAGGCTACCGTAACTGGTTCTGATGAATGGGGAAGAATAGCAAACTTTTTAAGATCTTTGCCTGAACTGGAAAGAGAAAAGCAGCTATTGGAAAAATTAAAAAATTATTTTAAGCAGTTGGATGTTAATGTTGTACCCAATGTCCAAATTTACTCTGATATTAAAGTAGTGTTGGATGAGTTGTCTGTAGACTACGAAGAAAAATATCTTTTTCAAACCGATTTAAATACTTCATGCTATGCAAATAGTTTGGATCACAACATTGAAAAGAAAGTCGTTCAAGCACTTCGGTTTTTAAATGGAATTCGAAATTATAGTCCTTTTTACAATTTGCAAAACTTTATTCAGGCATTTAAAAAGCGTTATGAAGAAAGAGAGGTGCCATTGACCACTGTTTTGGATACTGAAATAGGTATTGGTTATCTGCAAAGCGTGAAAATGAATGATAGACATAACTTGCTTGACACATTTTCTTTTGATCGCAACAATAGTACCAATAAAACAACAGAAAGTTGGTCCCAATTGGACGTTATATTAGAAAATAAATTACAATCGGCTTTTTCAACAAAATTTTCATCTATTGAACTTTCAGAAAAAGATTTTGTTGATTTTGAATCTAATTTTGATAAAGCGCCAGCTACTTTTTCAGTAATGGTTGAGGTTTACAAAGATAATAATACAGAAAAAATCTCAATTGAATCTACTGGCGGTGTTAGCGCCGCAAGGTTATTAGGTCGATTTTGTAATGGTAATGAAGCCATGCTTGACCTGGCTAAAGAAATTGTAGCCAAGGAAAATGATTATTATAAAGATAAAATTTGCGCAGAAATCGTACATCTTCCTGAATCAAGAACGGGCAATATTTTACGAAGACCTATTTTACGAGAGTATGAAATTCCGTATTTATGTAATTCAGTAGTTGGAAAAGAATTTCAAATTGACATCAGTGATTTGATGGTTTCTGTAAAAAATGATCGAGTTGTACTTCGTTCAAAAAAGCATGACAAAGAAGTCGTTCCGTTTCTTTCTAATGCTCATAATTATAGTGCTAATTCACTGCCCGTTTATCATTTTCTAGCCGATTTGCAAGCACAAGGATTAAAACCAATTAATGGATTTCATTGGGGAGTGTTGGAAAATCACTATTTTTACTTTCCGCAAGTAATTTATAAGGATATTATCCTATCCAAAGCAAAATGGATAATTAAAAAATCGGAAATCGAGCTGTTTTATACCATTCATTCCGAAAAGTTGCAGAACGCTTTTTCAGAATGGAAAACCAGTAGAAAATTGCCTCAGTATGTTAATTGGGTTATATTTGACAATACTTTATTATTGGATTTAGAAAAAGAAATAGGTGTAAAACTGTTTTTAGATTCAGTTAAAAATTTAGATACCATTGTATTGGAAGAGTTTTTGTTTACTGATGAAGGGATTGTTAAAGATGTTGATGGAAATCGATTTGCCAATCAGGTAATACTTTCGTTTTATAAAGAAAAAATGAATTAAGGTGAAAAGAAGTTTTTGTTTGGGTAGCGAATGGTTGTATTATAAGTTGTACACGGGTGCGAAATCTGCTGACATTCTATTGAGTGAAAAACTGGCTCCTATAATTGCTGAATTGGAAACTAATGATACTATCGAGCAGTGGTTTTTTATTCGCTACAATGACCCTGACAATCACTTGAGAATTCGGTTTAAATGTAATACGGCCGAAAAAACGAGTTTAGTCATCTCTTTATTTTATCCAATTTTGAACGAGTTATTAGAGCATGATGTTGTTTGGAAAGTGCAAACCAACACCTATCATCGTGAATTGGAGCGCTACGGCCAAGCTACTATGTTGGAATCGGAAGCACTGTTTTATGCTGATAGTAAAATGATGCTAGATTACATTTCTTTAAAGACCTATTTTGAAAAGGAAGAAACCCAGCTTCATTTTAGTTTTTTAGCTATAGATCAATTTTTAAATGCTTTTGACTTGGATAGTACTGCTAAATTGCAGTTGATGGATGGATTGCAACAGGCTTTTAAAAAAGAGTTTAATGCTGATAAGAATTTGAAAAAGCAGTTTGACAAACACTACAGAACACTTCAGCACGACATTGAATTGTTTCTTTCCGGTGAAGCAAATAATGATTTTGAGGAAATTTATCTATTAATTGAAGAAAAACAACAAAAAAGTGCTTTATTAGCTAAATTAATTAAACCCAAATTACAAATTGATTTGTTCGATTTTTTGGCCAGTCACATTCATATGATAATCAACCGACAGTATACCTCAAAACAACGGGATTACGAATGTTTGATTTATGATCATTTGCATCGGTATTATAAATCGACTCATTTCAAAGAAATGAATCTAAAAAAAGAGAATTCTATTGAAAGTATTTCCTAATTACAAACAAGCTGATAGCAAAGATTGTGGACCCACTTGCTTAAAAATGATTGCCAAATATTATGGCAAAACGATTGCTATTCAAACGTTACGCGATTATTCTGAAACCAATCGCGAAGGCAGCAATTTGTATTATTTGAGTGATGCTGCTGAAAAAATTGGGTTCCGTTCGTTGGGAATAAAAACCGATTTAAAAAAACTAAAAGAAGCACCGCTACCTTGTGTTTTGCATTGGGATAAAATGCACTTTGTTGTTCTCTATAAAGTGAGAAATACAACGTCGGGTAAAAGTGTATATAAAATAGCAGATCCTGCTTTTGGGTTATTGGAATATGCAGAGGATGAGTTTTTAAAACACTGGATTGGCCAAAATGCTACAGATATAACTGAGGAAGGTATTGCTTTATTGGTAGAGCCAACACCTACTTTTTATGCATCGGAATTTGATAACGAAAAGGGGAATCAGTTTGGGTTTTCTTTACTTTTCAAGTATTTGTTTCCATACAAAGCATTTATTATACAATTGATTGTTGGTTTGCTTGCAGGGAGTTTGATTCAACTTATTTTCCCTTTTTTAACCCAGAGTATTGTTGATGTTGGTATTCAAAATCAAAACATACATTTTATTTATTTAGTGTTGTTTGCCCAACTATTTTTGTTTGTTGGACGAACACTATTAGAATTTATACGAAGTTGGATATTATTGCATCTTTCTACTCGAATTAACATTTCGTTGATTTCGGATTTCTTTATTAAGCTAATGAATCTACCCATTTCGTTTTTTGATGTTCGAATGACAGGTGATATTATGCAGCGTATCAACGATCATCATCGAATTGAACGGTTTTTAACTACTTCTTCTTTAAGCGTGCTTTTTTCGATAATAAATATTTTCATTTTGGGAGGCGTGTTAGCCTACTATAATTTTCAACTATTTGCTGTTTTTGGTGTTGGTAGTTTAGTTTATTTTGTGTGGGTTGTTTTGTTTTTAAAACGAAGAGAGGAACTGGATTATAAACGATTTTCGGAAGTGTCCCATGAACAAAGTAAGGTCATAGAACTTGTCAATGGCATGCAAGAAATTAAGTTGCATAATGCCGAAAAACAGAAACGCTGGGGTTGGGAATACATTCAGGCACGTTTATTTAAAATATCAATGAAAGGTTTGGTATTAGAGCAAACTCAGACCATAGGTTCAAACTTTATTAATGAATTGAAAAATATTATCATCATTTTTCTTTCTGCCAAATTGGTTATCGATGGGCAAATTACTTTGGGAATGATGATGGCGATAACTAGTATTGTAGGCAGTTTAAATGGTCCGATTTTACAGTTGATAGGTTTTATTCGAGAAGCACAAGATGCCAAAATATCGTTAGCGCGATTATCGGAAATACACGAAAAAGAAGATGAAACTCAAAAAGAAGGAAATCAAACGCAAGATATTCCTGAAAATAGTGCTATTGAGTTGAGGGATGTTTCGTTTCGATACAAAGGTTCTGATATTTTCGTTTTAGAAAACTTGAATTTAACTATTCCAGCGCACAAAATTACCGCCATTGTTGGCACAAGCGGCAGCGGAAAAACTACTTTAATGAAGTTGTTGTTGAAGTTTTATGAGCCTGATTCAGGAGAGATAGGACTTAATAGAAAAAATGATGCCATTTCTTCTAACGTCAGAACGACAAATTTAAAAACTATTTCTCAAAAAGCGTGGCGAGACCATGTAGGTGCCGTGATGCAAGAAGGATATATTTTTAGCGATACGATAGCCAACAACATTGCGGTTGGTGTTGATATCATTGACAAAGATCGATTGGTTTATGCTTCTGAGGTTGCGAATTGTAATGATTTCATTTCAGATTATCCATTGGGTTACAATACCAAGATTGGAATGGAAGGAACAGGAATGAGTACAGGACAAAAGCAGAGGTTATTGATAGCCAGAGCCGTATATAAAAATCCAGATATGTTGTTTTTTGATGAAGCTACTTCAGCTTTAGATACCAACAATGAAAAGCAAATCATGGAAAAACTAAACCAATTCTTTACTAATAAAACGGTGATTGTAATAGCTCATAGGTTGAGTACTGTTATGAACGCCGATCAAATTGTGGTATTGGAAAAGGGAAAGATTGTTGAAATTGGAAATCATGATGAATTAGTGGCAATAAAAGGAAGTTATTTTGAATTAGTGAAGAATCAGTTGCAACTTGGAAAATAATTAGTTTATTTAAAATGAAAGAAAATAAAGAAATAGAACTTCGAAGCGAAGAGGTACAAGATATTTTAACTCGTGTACCGCATTGGATAATCCGTTGGGGTTCTGTTGTGATTTTTGTTTTGTTGGCAATGCTTTTCTTTATTTCCTGGCTTGTCAAATACCCTGATATTGTTTCTAGTCAGATAGTGATTACAACCGCTGTTCCGCCTCAGAAATTGGTTGCTAAAACATCGGGGAGAATTGAAACATTACTAGTTAACGATAAAGAAATTGTAGGTTTAAACACTCCATTAGCTGTAATTGAAAATACTGCTAATTATAAAGATGTTTTTTTATTGAAAAGTATTGTAGATTCGGTAAATATTGAAAATTCTAAATTCCCTTTTGAGAAGTTACATTCGCTACAATTGGGAGAAATAGAAAGCTCATTTGCTCTATTTCAAAAAGAATACATTGCAGATGAACTCAATTCAAAATTGCAACCTTATCGAGTAGAAGGCAGTGCCCAAAGTTATGAAGCTACACAATTAAGAGAACGATTAAGTCTGTTGGAATCGCAAAGTACACTAAACCAAAATGAATTGGAGTTGCAGAAAAACGATTTGGAGCGCTACGAAACACTTTATAAGAAAGGCATTATTTCTACACAGGAATTTGAAAAGCAAAGACTAATTTATTTACAAGCCCAAAAGAATTATAAAAGTGTATTGAGTAGTATTTCACAGTTAAAGTCGTCATTGAATGAACTGAATAGGAGTAGTAAAACCAACGTTATCAACGAACGTAAAGATGATGTGAATTTGGAACGTAACGTGGTTCAAGCTTTTTACCAACTGAAAAAAGCGATTAAAGATTGGGAGTTGAATTATGTGCTGCGTTCATCCATCGAAGGTAAAGTTTCTTTTTTACAGCTTTGGGCTGAAAATCAAACGGTCAATTCTGGAGATCATGTATTTGTAGTTATTCCGATCCAGCAAACCCAATTGATTGGTAAGGCTAAAGCTCCAGCACCTAACTCAGGGAAAATAAAAGTTGGACAGCTAGTAAACATTCGATTAGCCAATTACCCCGACCGTGAATTTGGGGTTGTAAAAGGAACCATTAAAGCCATTTCGTTAACTCCAGATAAAGATGGTAATTTGCTTATTGATGTGGCTTTACCTAATGGTTTACACACCTTGTATGAAAAGAAAATTATTTTCCAACAGGATATGTCTGGCACAGCCGATATCATTACTGAAGACTTACGATTGATTGAACGTTTGTTGTATCAGTTTAGGGATTTGGCGATTTAAAGTAGAGACGGGTTAAAAAATCCCATTTCAAATGCAACCAATATTTAGTAAACGACTATCTACTAAATCACTTATAATTTCTGATCTATCTGTGTGTGTAATTTTGTGAAGGAGAGATACTAGTCGTTTTGGAAGTCGATTTTTTTAAATAAAAATCACACAAATTTTCAAACGATAATTCAAGTATTTTCATGCCTTTTTGCAATTTTTCCTATCTGAATTCTGGAGTTCGTTGAAAAAATTTTCGAACTTCGGTGAATCGTGCGTATTTGATGAGTTTTTTGTTATCTTATTGAAAGTTATGATGATGGATACAAAATGGACACACGAAGATAATAAAAAATCCCGAAACCTTATGTAGTAAGTGTTTTCGGGATTGTTAGTAGTGACCTCGACTGGATTTTGCTGCGCAACATCCATCAAAGCTTCGCTTTGATAATAGCATATAAAAGAAAAAAAACGCTCAAGTAAACTTGGCGTTTTTTTTTCTTTTATATGCTATTCATTCGTGACCTCGACTGGATTCAAACCAGTAACCTCTTGAGCCGTAATCAAGTGCGCTATTCAGTTGCGCCACGAGGCCTTTTTTGTGGGTGCAAATATAGGGATAATTGTGTAACTTGCAAATCAAAATTACGATAAAATTAAAAAATATGCCACTTAAAAAGTACATCCGTGATATTCAGGATTTTCCGAAACCCGGAATCGGATTCAAAGACATCACTCCACTATTAATCGACCCCATAGCACGAAAAGAAACACTAGACAGTTTACTTTCTACGGTAAAAGACCAAAAAATCGACAAAGTGATTGGTGTGGAAAGTCGGGGTTTCTTTTTCGGAATGCTTTTGGCAGAAGCTCTAAACGTCGGATTTGTCCCAGTCAGAAAACCCAATAAATTACCGTATGAAACCATTTCGGCTTCGTATGATTTAGAATACGGAACTGATACGTTAGAAATCCACACAGACGCCATTCAGAAAGGCGATCGCGTACTCATTCATGACGATGTCTTGGCCACAGGAGGAACCGCACGTGCAGTATGCGAATTGGTCGAACGCTTGGGCGGAGAAATCGTACAATGTAATTTTTTAATGGAATTGACTTTTTTAAACGGTAGAGAAAAATTGGGAACACATCCGATTTTTGCGGCTATGATTTATTAGATTGCAGAATGCAGAAGGCAGAGAAAATAGAACATAGAATATAGAGAATAGACAAGATGTAGATTTTGAAACTTTACCCGAGGCGAAGCCGAATTGTATGGAGCGAAGCGGAATAAAACCTAAAAACACATCTTTTTACAATCGAGCCACATAAGAACAAAACCGACAACCGATAACTGCCAACCGATAATTCTATTTTCCCAACGCACGAGTCGTCACATAATAACGCCAACCAATGATGGCCATTTGCCATTTTTTGGCTTTGGCTAAGTCCAATTGTTGTTTGGTGAAACTAGGTAAAATGAGCTTGTTTATTTTGGCTAGAATTGTATACATGACTCAATATGTTTATTCAAAGATACTGAAACAATGTATATAAAAAAACACCGCAACTTTGAGTTTGCGGTGTTTGAAGTTTATGCTTTTCTAGTTTTCAACGTAGACTTGGCTTTCTCCAAATCGGTTTTTGCTTTTTCCATTTCTTCTTTGGCCTTGATCATTTCCTCTTTGGCTTTGATCATTTCGTCTTTCGTTTTTTCTAATTCCTCTACATCATTCGATTTTTCTCTTGATGAACCATTCATTTTGCTCATCTCTTCGCGCATTTTTTCAAATTTCTTTTTGATGTTCTCGTCGGATTCAGAATTGAAATTGAAATTATAACTGTTGCCATTTCCACCAAATGATTCTACTTTATGACTCTTTTTGATTTCTTCAATTTCCTCCGGAGTGTAATCTTCAGCACCTTCAATCACTTCGCCATCTTGAATTACCAACGGTTTTTTGCCGTCTTTTTGAATCCTGATTTGTGTCTTAGATTTTGATGTAATTGAACCATCTCCTTCAGGAAATTCAAAAAAACCAGGAATGGTCTCAAAATTGAATTGTTTCATAAAACTATCGCCACCCGCTAATCCGTTGAATGGGCTCACCATAAATCCGTTTGAGTTCGATGGTTCACCAAAACCAATTTCGTCGTTTTGCTTAAAAAACTGAATGGTGTTGATCGGATTTTGATTGTTCAAATTCATCGAACCTTTGTTTCCTTTTCGGTCGGAATAGTCTACTTTTATCGATGTAATTTCATTTTTAGCATTGCGCTTAACATCCGAATATTTAATTGTAATGCCTTTTTCGGCCAACGCTTTGATGTCGTCTTTCATTTCACTTTCTGGCGTGTTTTTGTTCCACGTCATGTAAATGTTGTCGTTGTTCGCATCTTCATTCAATGTAAATGATTTTTTTTCTTGAGCGAAAACGGGTTGAATAAATGTCAACGCGATTAAAGTCGGAATTACAAAAGCAAGATTTTTAAAATGTGTTTTCATAATTGTATAAGGTATTAATAATTAAATTACAGAACAAATGTATAAAGTTGATGATTTCGATAAATACAGATTTGCAATTTTTTAACGTTTCAATTCTTCTTTGGCTTTTTCGAGTTCGGCTTTCGCGCGTTCCATATCGGCTTTCGCTCTCATCATTTCTTCTCGTGCTAGCTCCATGTCGGCTCTCGCTTTTTCTAAGTCGGGTTTGCTTAGCTCTAATTTTGATCTAGATTGAATCATTTCTTGACGCGCTTGTTGCATTTGTTCGCGCGAGTTTTTCATTTGTTCACGGACTTGCAACATGATCTCAGGGCGTAATTTTTTTAGTTGTGCTAAAGCATCAGCATTGGCTTCAGCGCTTATTTTATCAACATCTATGTTGGCCAACATTTTCAGTTTATCGCCGTCAAATTGATACGTATATCCTTTTTTGAATTCTTTAATTTCGTTTTCAGAATAACCTTCACCGCCTTCAATCACTTCTCCATTAATAATGATCAATGGTTTTTTTCCGTCTTTCTGAATCACAATTTTCGATTCGTTGCTTCCTGATTTTACTACATCAACGTCGGTATCAATTTCAAGATCTAAGTCTAAATCAATAGTACCATTCATTTCTATTTCAATTTCTTCTTCAGCAATTTCCTCCTCGTTATTGTGTTTGGAATACACTACCACGTTGTTGTTGTTTCCAAATCCAATTTTAGTAGGCGTTTTGTAGAAATGGATCGGTTTAATAGGCTCTTTTCCATCATACTCAGTGGTTCCGGTGTTTCCGTCTTTGTCTTTAAAGGTAACTTTTATACCCGTGATTTCTCCTTGTGCATTTCGTTTAACCTTAGAATATTTTAAAGTTACACCGTATTTCTCTTTTGCCAATTGTGCGTCTCTTTTCATTTCGGCATCCGAGGTGTTTTTATCGGTGGTGATGTACACTTTTTCTTGAGAAGATTTAGTGGTTGTGGTGGTTCGTATTTCTTGAGCAACAGTTTTCACTTGAAATAGAAATACAAAAGCAATCAAAAGCGGAAGTACAACTGCGTATTTCCATGCATTTCTTTTGTGGGACTGATTTGTGTTTAACATAACGATTCGTTTTTTGATTAATGATTGATAAAAATGATTGGTAATGGGTAAGCAGTTCTGATGAGAAACTACCTTTAAAAGAGTTAATTGATATGATTTTTTGTCTTGTATACATTCAATTGCTTTTTGATCGGCGATGTATTCTAAATTCTGGACAATCGCTTTTTTGTACCATTGCATAAACGGATTGAACCAAAAAATAATTGAAAACAATTTTGTGATTAACACATCAACGGAATGTTTTTGTGCGCTGTGGATTTTTTCGTGGGTGAGAATGCTATTCAACTCCGAATCCGAATACAATTTCGAATTGTATACGATGAAATTGAAAAATGAAAACGGCGCCACATCATCCTCTACATCCACTAAAAGAAATTGCTCTTGTTTGAGTATCGGTTTGTTTTTCAACGTTTTGTATAATGAAAAACTGTTGTGCATCACTTTTAAAAGTAATAGTAGGACAACGATTCCATATACCCAAAAGCCAATCTCAAACCAATTGATTTCTAGTAGTTCTGCAGTTTTTTGAGGAACATTTGACATCGTCTGAGATGATGCAACGAGTTCTTCTATATCAACTACCACTGGTTCTACGTAAACGATTTTCTTGATGAACAATAACGGAGCTACTACTGAAATAACTAACCCAATAAGTAGAAACCATCGATTGGTAGTGAAAAATGTTTCCTTGCGCAATAAAAAATGATGTACTAAAAAGAACATGCCAATTAGTGCACTTGATTTAATCAGATAGATGAAAATCGTTTCCATAGAACTATACTTTAAAAGATGTTGTAACTTTCACTATTTGGTTGTAATCACAATTTTTTTAACGGGAGTGCCTTTCGTTTCTTTATCATTTTCATCATAAATTCGAACCGATTTGATTTGGGTAACGTCCATCGTTTCAATAGTTGCTTTCGGATTACTTTGCACTTTTCCGTCAACAATCAATAGAAGTGACGAGTCGGTAAGTCGGGCAGCAGGATTTCCAGGAACTTTAAATAGTTTGTAATTATCGGTTATTACAATATCATCTCCATTATCATTGGAGAAAACAATTACTTTCGGCTTTTGATTCTCTTGGGAAGTTGGAGTTTTTTCCTCAAATGTAGTCGTTCCATTAAAAATCCAAACGCCATCTTTTCCTTTTTCACCGTACGTTTCTAAGGCTTCTTTTTCGCCCATTTCCTTTATTGATCCGGAACATTTTAGCGTATAATTTTTTAAAGAATTACTAAAATACTCTTTTCCATTAATGATGTACAGTCTGTTTTTATCCTTTTTGGCATCAAGATTTTTTAAAGTAGTCGAATTAACGGCCTCATTGTAAGTTACTCCTTTTGTAGGTGTTTTGACAGTACTTGCCTCAAAATAATACTTGTTTGCTTCTCCTTTTTGATTGTATTTTTTTTCAAATTCAGACGGAGTTATTTCCTTCATTTCGCCCAACTCTTCGTTTACAGCCAGTTTGACTTTCTCAGTTGGACCTTTTATTTTTCCATTAATGATTAAAACAACCTCTTTGCCTTTTTTCTTCATATTATCCATGCTCCAGTACTTTTCATCTGATGTGCTTTCTTCAGCACTGTCTTCAACTACAATGGCTTCAGTTGCTATGAGATCGTTTTCGACAAATCCGCAAACTGTATTATTGTTTTTGTCGGTATCAACATAAATTTTTATATCACTAATGGGATCATTTGATTTTCTTGCAAGAACTTGGACGTAGGGTTTACCTGTATCAAACACAAGTTTAATTTCAATGATTTCTCCTTTACTATTTCGCTTTACATCGGAAATAAACAATTTTTGGTTTTCATTAGAAAATGTTTTTTCTAATTCTTTGATGTCCTCATTAGAAATATCTTTAGTAAGGATGGAGGAATAGCTTGTTGAAACACCAGAAGTTGGCTCTTCAAATTTTTCAAACTTTTCTTGAGCAATGGTTTTTACTTGAAATAAAAAGACAAACGCAATTAGAGCCGGAATTACGAGTGCAAACTTCCACAAGTTGTTGCGATGGGATTGATTTTTGTTTAACATGATGATTCGTTTTTTGATTAATGATTGATTAAAATTATTCGTAATAGATAAGCAGTTTTGATTAGAAACTACCTTAAGTAAGGTCATTTGATACGATTTTTTATCGTTGAGGATTGCGATCGCTTTTTCATCGGCGATGTATTCTAAGTTTTGTAAAATGGCTTTTTTATACAAGTAAATGAACGGATTGAACCAAAAAACAACCGTGAATAATTTAGCTACCAAAACATCATAGGAATGCTTTTCTGTGCTGTGAATTTTTTCATGGGTAATGATGCTCTCCAATTCTGAATCCGTGTACAATTTCGAATTAAATACAATATATTGAAAGAAGGAAAAAGGAGCAATATCTTCTTCAATATCAATAAATAAGCAGTCTTCTTGTTGGTAGGCTTTTCGATGGGTAAGAATTCTATACAGCGAGAATAAGTCGTACAACACTTTTGCAACAATGCCCAGTGCTACAATTCCGTATACCCAAAATCCGATTTGAAACCAATCTATTTCGGATGTTTGTGGAATGCTTTGTACCATTGAAATTGCATCCGAAGCCTGAACACTATTTTCTACGTCTACAAGTATAGGTTCAACATAAACAATTTTTTTGATAAAATAGAAGGGTAATGAAGCCGAAATGACCAAGCCAATTAGCAAATACCATCGATTGAATGCAAAAAAGGTTTCTTTTCGCAAAAACAAATAATGCACCAAAAAGAATAAGGCGATTAATGCGCTTGATTTTATAAAGTAGATGAAAATCGTTTCCATGCTATTTCTTTTTTTCGATGATTTCTAATATCTCGCGCAACTCTTCTGCCGAAATTTTATCTTCTTGAGCAAAAAAGGATACCATACTTTTATACGAATTATTGAAATAATTCTCAATCGCCACATTCATAAACCGTTTTCGGTAATCTTCCATGGTCACAATCGGGAAGTACTGATGCGTGTTTCCATAGGCATTATGACTCACAAAACCTTTTTCTTCCAAATTTCTAATGATGGTTGAAAGTGTGTTGTAATGCGGTTGATCTTCCGTAATTTCTGCCATCACATCTTTTACAAAAGCTTTTTTCAACTTCCATAAAATGTGCATGATCTCTTCTTCTTTGTTCGTTAGTTTTTGCATGATGATTATTTTATACTCACAAACGTATAACTATATTTTTAGTTACACAACTATTTTTATAGTTATTTAACTAAATTTAACGTTTGCTTCTTATGAGAAGTGATAATTAATAAAGTCTATTAATTTTTTTTAACACATAGAAACATAGATTATTGTAATGTATTTCAGAAGCTTCGCTTTGTTTTAGAAGGCATAGAATGGGTGAAAATCTGCAAAATCCATTTAATCTGTGGCAAAAACATTTATTATACTATTTTTGTTGCAACTCAACCGAATTATAAATGACAATCAAAACCTACAACAAAACCAATTTTCACAAGTATACGTTTTGCGTGTTTAAAGAAGTGGCATTCGATGAAGTGAATGAGTTAAAAGTGAACTTCAAAAGCAAATCGGGTAGTACTTATTATTTTGTGGATAGTGGTGTATATCGTTTGTCCAACCATTGGGGAAGAGCCGCAAATTGCAAGTGGAGATTAAATGTTAATGTCAAAAATGTCACACTGAGCGCTCCCGAAGTTTCGGGAGAAGTGCCAAATTATTCTCGTACTAAACTAGGTTTTGCAAAATGGACTGATTTTTATCCCGATAACGATTACGAAAAACTCTATTTTTTACAAGCCGATTACTTGAGGCAAACGGTTGAGTACCATCACAAGTTAAGTTCAAATTATACTTCAGATAAAGTACTGCGCACGGCATCAGAAACCACCAAATTAATCAAGCAAATTCGAACCTTATTCGAAGAAACGGCCTGGGCAAAACACCTTGTATTTGATGATATTGAAGAAATGAGGAAGCAAATTATAGAGGAGTTAATTCATACCCATCAATCGTTCCAAGAAATTCGAAGACGGTTTATTTAATAAACATATTTCCAAAAGAATAATTCTCGCAAAGACACCAAGACGCAAAAAAATAATTGCTTTGTGACTCTGCGACTTTGCGTGATAGTTTTTTAGCTAATAAATTAAAGTTGTGTTTGTTTTTCCAACGCCACCAATCGAATCACCCAAAAGCCCAAATACGTTCCAATTATCCCCAAAATCCCCATAAACAACCAATTCATCTGATAGCCAAATTCATCCACGATGCCCATACCCAATTTAGCGCTCAGTATTTGTGCCGCACTAAAACTCATCGTAAAAATGGCCATGTAACGACCTTCGTGACCTTTTGGCGCACGACTCATAGCAAACGAATTCGAAAACGGAAACGCAAACATTTCGGCAAACGTCATGAACACCATCATAACAATTAAAATTCCGGCCCACATATTAACCAACATCAATAACATACTGATGGCCATGAACAAACAGCCAATCGAAACCACGCGTACTTTATCCAGATTTTTCCGCTCGATATAACTTACAATCGGCATTTCTAAAAAGAAAATCAGCACGCCATTCATCGTTAAAAGCAACCCTGTTTGTAATTCGGTCAGGTTAAATTGTTCTTTGTGATAGAGTGGAATCGTATTGAATAACTGAAAGAATAAAATCCCCGTAATCACACACGTAGTCAAAAACACCCAAAACGGTTTGTCGCTAAAAACCGATGCTCTGTTGGCTTCCAAAATCAGTTTCGCTTCTTTCGATTCGACCGGTTTTTTCTTTTCTTTCACCAACAAAGCAAAAACCAAAATAGCTAAAATACAGGTTCCGCCATCGGCCCAAAACAGACCTTTGTAACCAATCCCCATGATGATCAATCCGCCCAATGCTGGTCCGGCGCCAAATCCTAAATTAATCGCCAATCGCACTAAAGTCAGTGCTCGCGTTCGGTTTTCGGGTTTGGCATACGCGCCCAACGATACAAACATCGCAGGTCGAAACATATCGGCCACCACCATAATCAAAAACATCGCAATGCACAATCCGATATAACTGGTAACATACTGCAGTCCAAAAAACATCAATCCGCTCGTAAACAAGCTGAAAATCATGATTTTATAAAATCCTATTTTGTCGGATAATTTTCCGCCCAACCACGAACCGGCCATCGAACCCAATCCGAAACACGTCAAAATGTTACCTATTTCTAATAAAGAGAAATGCAAATCGTCGTGTAAATACTTCGACAAAAAAGGCAATACCATCGTTCCCGCCCGATTGATGAACGTAACCAACGTAAGTATCCAGATTTCTCGTGAAAATCCTCTAAAATTATCGATGTATTTGCGAAAAGCGGTTTTTAACATTAGCGAAGGTACTAAGTTCGCAAAGTTAAATGTTTACGATGAATTTCATTTGCTTTTTTTGAAGCTATTTGTTTCATAATTTTCATTATTTGAAGCTAGTTCCAGCTTTTCGCTACAAGTCCTCAGTCTAAAAAGTGTTTTTGTACGTTTGCTGTCAGCTTCTCCCGAAGTTTCGGGAGTCGCTTCCACCAAACTAAAAAACTACTTTTTATACTTGCGGGCTTTTCGCTTCAATCTGGGCTAGGGCTAGCTCTTTTCTATACCAATTTTGAAGTAAAGCAAGAAAAATAAAAAGTTTAACATAAGTAAAGAACTTTGTGTCTTTGCGGCATTCCAACTTTTAAACTATTTTTGTAAAAAAAACAATGAAAAAGTGGTTCACCTTTTTACTGGTACTCAGTTTCGCTTTGCTTCACGCACAAGAAAATAGCGCTAACCAAACTTCGAAAGAGTTTCAAGACCAACTCAACCGTGACTACGCTGATGCAACCAAAAGTCCGCTTACCGAATCCGATTTAAAAACGTTCCAATCGTTGGAGTTCTTTCCCATCAACGAAAAATTCATCGTCGAAGCGCACTTCATCCGAACTAAAAAAGAAAAGGTGTTTGGAATGAAAACGTCGACAGCACGACTTCCCAAATATAAAAAATACGGAGAATTGCATTTTAAAATCGATGGTCAAAACTACACATTGAACGTATATCAAAGCATCGATTTAATCAAAATACCCGAATACAAAAACCATTTGTTTTTACCGTTTTCCGATACGACTTGTGGCAAAGAAAGCTACATTGGCGGACGCTACATTGATTTGGAAATCCAAGAAGGAAAGACATGGATTATCGATTTCAATAAAGCCTACAATCCGTATTGCGCCTACAATTATAAATATTCGTGTCCGATTGTTCCGTTGGAAAACGATTTGGAAGTTGCTATTTTGGCCGGAGTAAAAAAATTCCACGATTGATGCAGTACTTCAACTTACATACACATCATTTCACCAATAATACAGAAGTTTTAGAATTGGTCAATCAATATCCATGGGAGTTTGACGCGACGATTCCGAACTATTCCATCGGAATTCATCCGTGGCACATTGACGAAAACCGCTTGGAATCAGATTTAGCAATTATAGAAGAAAAGTTGCAACTACCCGAATGTTTGGCTTTGGGTGAATGCGGATTGGACAAACGAATTGAAATTCCAATGAATGTACAAATTTCGGTGTTTGAACAGCAAATTGCACTCGCCGAAAAGTACAACAAACCATTAGTATTGCATTTGATCGCTGCGTTCGATGAGTTGATTGAAATCAAAAAACGATTAAACATTCAAGTGCCGATTATTATCCACGGATTTTCAAAAAGTGAGCAACTCGCCCAACAATTACTCTCCAACGGCTTCTACCTTTCGTTTGGAAAATATCTATTACGCAATCCCGAATTAAAGTCGGTGTTCCAATCCATTCCCAACGACCGATTTTTTCTCGAAACCGACATGATCGAAGAATCGCTGAAAGAAGTATACGAATTGGCGGCAAAGTATAAAAACATAGAAGTAAGCACATTACAAAATATAGTATCAAATAATTATACATTGGTTTTTGGAAGCAAAATAATCTAAAAATCTAACCATCTAAGTAGTCTGAATTATGGCAAAATGGCAAGAACGAGCTGAATTATTATTCAAAGAAGAAGGGTTAAATCGATTAAAAAATGCGAATGTATTAATCGTCGGCGTCGGCGGAGTAGGTTCGTTTGCAGCCGAATTCCTAGCACGCGCTGGCGTCGGAAATCTTACGATTGTCGACGGCGATGTGGTGGACATCACCAATATTAATCGGCAATTACCGGCTTTGCATTCTACTGTCGGAATGAGTAAAATTGATGTGGTAGGCGATCGATTGATGGATATTAATCCGGAACTAAATTTAACCAAAGTACAAGAATTTCTTTCTCCTGAACGCGCGTTTGACATTGTGGAAGAAAAATACGATTATGTATTGGATTGCATCGACAGTGTAACTCCTAAACTGAATTTGATCATCGGCGCCAAACGCAAACGCGTAAAAATCATCTCGTCTATGGGCGCGGGCGGAAAAATGGAAGCTTCAAAAGTAAAAGTAGCCGACATCACGAATACCATCAATTGTATGTTTGCGAAAACCATCCGTCGACGGTTGAAAGAGCACAAAATCGACAAGTTGAAAGTCGTTTTTTCATCCGAAATTCAGGACGAAACCAGCCTAAAAATGACTGACGGTTCAAACTATAAAAAGTCGTTTTACGGAACCAACAGTTATATGCCGGGACTTTTTGGCTTGTATGCGGCGGAAACGGTGATTCGGTATTTGGTTAATAAGAGTGAATAGTAAAAAGTAAAAAGTAAAAAGTAAAAAGTAAAAAGTAAAAAGTAAAAAGTAAAAAGTAAAAAGTAAAAAGTATAATCCTACAACTTCTCTATGATACAAACCGTGATTTTCGATATGGATGGCGTAATTGTAGATACCGAGCCGGTGCATCATTTTGCGTACAATCAGCATTTTAAACAACTCAATATTGAGGTTTCGCCTGAAATGTATGCGTCGTTTACCGGAAATTCTACTAAGAATATTTACGAACGGTTAAAGGGAATTTACGGATTGGAACACGAGGTGCAAACCTTGGTCGAAACCAAACGGAATTTGTTCAACGATGCGTTTGATAGCAAAGAAGATTTGTATTTGTTGGATGGAGTAGAAGAGTTGATACTCGATTTGCACCAGAACGGAATGCAATTGGTGTTGGCTTCGTCGTCGGCGAATGTTACGATTCAACGCATTTTCAACCGCTTCGGATTGCACGATTATTTTACCCATAAAGTTTCAGGAGAAGATTTTCCCAAGTCGAAACCACATCCTGCTATTTTCTTAAAAGCAGCCGAATTAGCGCAAACACCTGTTGAAAATTGCATAGTGATTGAAGATAGTACGAACGGCATTTTAGCTGCCAAAGCCGCCGGAATTTATTGTGTGGGTTACGACAGCTTTCATTCGAAAATGCAAGATTATTCCGAAGCCGATCAAGTAATTCGACACTTTTCGGAATTGAATTTTGAGAATATACGCAACATCAAGGCATAAAAAAAAGCCACTTGCGATGGCTTTTTACATTACTTGAGATAGTAATTATTTTTTTATTTCAACATCAAGATTTTTGCTGTCTACTTCAACACCTTCGCCGCTCACTTTCACCGAAGTACCATCTTTTTCAGTTTCTTTAACGGTATCCTGAACGATAACTGTTTCTTCGATCACTGTCGTATTTTCAATTACTTCTGCTGGTTTTTCTTCTTCTTTTTTACACGATACAAAAGCCACTATTGCAAAAAGTAACACCGCTAATTTTGTAAATTTCATAATTATATTTTTTTAGTTATTGGTAAATATACATTAAATATGCGGTTAAAGCTATTCTATTTGCATTTAACTCATTAATTTACAAGGAAAAAGATAATTTTTAACGATTTAAAGGTGTTTTTGTTATCAATAATTCAGCGACTATTTTTTCCTAAAATTGCTTAGGACAACCGACAACCGATAACTGACAACCGATAACTGTTATCACCCAACCGCTTCCTTATACACCTTCAAACATCGTTCCCGTGCTTCTTTATGGTCTACAATGGGTTTTGGATAGTCAAACGACTCTAATTCGGGAATCCATTTTTTGATGTATTTTAATTCCTTATCAAACTTTTTAATTTGTTCCGTCGGATTGAAGATTCTAAAATAGGGTGCCGCGTCAACGCCACTTCCTGCTGCCCATTGCCAATTACCAACGTTGCTCGCTTGTTCATAATCTAAGAGTTTTTGAGCAAAATAGGTTTCGCCCCAACGCCAATCGATTAATAAGTGTTTGCATAAAAAACTGGCCGTAATCATTCGCACGCGGTTGTGCATGTGACCGGTTGCGTTGAGTTCACGCATACCCGCATCTACAAAGGGATAACCCGTTTTTCCTTCGCACCATTTCTGAAATAGTTCTTCGTTATTTTCCCACTGAACGGCATCGTATTTCGGTCGGAAACTACTGCGATGGGTATGTGGAAAGTGCCACAGAATTTGCATAAAAAACTCGCGCCAAATCAATTCTTTAAAGAAGGTTTCGTTTTTGCTTTCAATGGCTTTGGCGATTATTTTCCGAATGGAAACGGCTCCAAAGCGGAGGTAAATTCCCAGATAAGACGTTTTATTGAGTGCGGGAAAATTCCGCGTGGCTTCGTAATTATCAATTAAAGAAGTAGAAACATCGTAATTGGAAATTGTAATGGGCGACACTTCAAATCCAATATCGTACAAACTCAAAAATGGATAGGAGTGAAGAGCAATTTTGTCTAGATTTTCTTCAGAAGGATAATGAACAAGCTGAATCTTTTTAAAGTTTTCTTTCCATTTATTGGAATACGGAGTGTAGACTACATAAGGCGTTCCGTCGTCTTTTACGACTTCACTTTTTTCAAAAATAACCTGATCTTTACTAGTTTTGAATTCGACGTTATGCTCTTTAAACAAATGAAACAACTCCAAGTCGCGTTTGCGTGCATACGGTTCGTAATCGTGGTTGGTGTACACCGATTGTATCGTGTTTTCTGAAATCAATTTCTGATACACATCGAACGGTTTTCCGTAAAATACTGCCAAAGATTTTCCAATCGATTGCAATTGAACCTGAATTTTTTCCAATTGCTGATGAATGAAAGTAACCCGTGCATCGTCTTTGGGTAATTGCGAAAGAATCGAATCATCAAAAATAAAAATAGGAAGTACATCTTCGCCACTCGTTAAAGCATGAAAAAGCCCGACATTATCGTCCAATCGTAAATCGCGTCGAAACCAGAATAGATTCATTTTTTTTAAATTTAGTTTAACGTTGTTTAAGATTTTTTAAGGGTTTACCATTTCAACAAAATTAAACATTTAAACGATTATCCATTCACGAGTAAAGTGGACATTCCTCCATCAACGTGAAAAATCTGACCCGAAATCCAACTGCTTTTTTCCGACAGTAAGAAACTCGCCATTTGACCCATGTCTTCAGGAGTTCCGACTCTTTTCAGTGGATGACGTTGTGCCGATTTTTCCTTTTTGTCATCAGAGCTTAAAAATTTCTCTGCCAAGGGCGTATCAGTTAACGAAGGCGCAATCACGTTGACTCTGATTTTCGGAGCATATTCGGCTGCCAATGCTTTTGCAAATCCTTCAATCGCACCTTTGGCGGCGGCCACACTGGTGTGGAACGGCATTCCCATACTTGCGGCCACACTGCTAAAAAGCACAATACTCGACTGATTGGAAGCCGTTAAGTTTGGTAAAACCGATTGGATTACTTTCACCAAACTAATGAAATTTACTTGTAGGTCGAGTTCGAAACTCTCGGGTTTTAATCCGCGAAATGGCCGTAAATTGATACTTCCCGGACAATACACTAAACCGTCGATGACTTCAGGTAATTGCGACGTATCTAACGTATCGGTTGTGGCATCAAAAGGTATATGCGTGACGTGCATATCACTAATGTTTTCATTCGTTCTTGATGCGATAAATACTTTGTTTTCGTACTGAAGTTCTTTGGCAATGGCCAATCCGATTCCGTATGAACCACCAATAAGTAGTATGTTTTTCATTTTATGCTGAATTTTTTTCAGCATCTTTCGATGCTAATTAATTACTAACTATTTGAATTTTTCTCTGTGTATTCTCCAAACATCTCGATTAACTTTTTTTTGCGGTATTCAAAGATTTCTTCAAGTTTGGGTTTGACTAAGAATGGATGTACCAATTGACCCAAAATTCCCATCGGAACTTTATAATCCACAATGTCCTCCATTTCAACGCCACCTGGAATTTCTTTAATGAAATGCTTGTGGTGCCAAAGTGCATAAGGTCCGAAGCGTTGTTCGTCAACAAAATATTGTTTGTCCACTACATGTGTAATTTCGGTAACCCATTTGGCGGGAATTCCCAAAACTGGAGTCACTATGTATTGAATGATTTGACCTGGAAACATTGGACGGTCGGCTCCCGAAAGTATTTTAAAACCCATGTATTCGGGCGTTATCTTTTGTAAATTTTTAGGATCCGAAAGCAATTCCCATGCTTGATCGATGGTTATCGGTAAATTTTGTTTTTTATGCAAACGATAGATTTTCATTTTCTTTAATTTGATGTAAAAGTAGTAAATGTTTAATTATTATTCATTTTTGTTAAACAAAAAGTAGATGATTTATGTTTAAATTAACATTTCAAAAATTTACAATTTGTAATTTTGGAACTCTAAAATTATACATTATGAAAAAAATTATTTTTATTCTAGCAGTTATCGTTGCTAATTTTACCATTGAAGCGCAAGTAAAAACGCCTCAGCCGAGTCCGAAATCTACTTTAAATCAGGTAGTTGGATTGACCGATGTTGTAGTTGAATATTCTCGACCAAGTGCAAAAGGCAGAACCGTTTTTGGTGATTTGGTTCCTTTTGGAAAACTTTGGAGAACGGGAGCAAATGCAAATTCAACTGTTTCTTTTAGCGATGATGTGACTATTGGTGGAAAGCCATTAAAAAAAGGTAAGTATGCTATTTTTACTATTCCAAAAGCCGATGTTTGGGAAGTTGATTTTTATTCTACAACCGATAATTGGGGAACGCCAGAAAACTGGGACGAAAATAAAGTAGCGTTGAGTGTTATGGTAGATCCAATTATGTTAGGAAACAATGTGGAAACTTTGACTATTGCTATCAACAATTTAACAAATGATAGTGCAACTTTAGACATTTCTTGGGAGAAAACGATGGTATCGGTTAAGTTTGATGTGCCTTCTCAAAAAATGGCGATGGCAAGTATAGAAAAAACGTTGGCCGGACCAACTGCAGGTGATTATTTTTCATCAGCACAGTATTTCTTACAATCGAATGGTGATTTAAACAAAGCCTTAGAATACATTAACAAAGCAGTTGCAATGAACAAGCCGGGAACTGATGTTCCGTTTTGGTATTTGAGACAAAAATCGTTAATCCAAGCAAAATTGGGTGATAAAACGGGTGCTATTGAAACGGCTAAATTATCGTTAGCTGGCGCTACTAAAGAAAAGAATGATGACTACGTTAAAATGAATAACGACAGCATCAAAGAATGGAGTAAAAAATAAGTACTTCTTTCAACTATCTAACCGCGATTTCTTTACGATTTCGCGGTTTTTTTATACAGTAATTTCTTTTTTAGAAAAGAGTTGAAATAGTGTTCCCAACAAGATGGTTAAAATGGCACCGATAAAATTCAACCATAAATAACCTAACTTTTCTTCGCCTGAAGGTTGGATATGTATCGCAAAGTAGTAAATCATAATTACCGTAATCTGACTCAATACAGCACTCCAAAACATCGCATTGGCCTTGATGTATTTGATGTAAAATCCGACCAGAAATATTCCCAAAACGGTTCCGTAGAATACCGATCCAATGATGTTGACCAGCTGAATTAAATTTTCAAACAACGCACTCACACATGCAAAAAGGATGGCGATGATTCCCCATAAAATCGTAAAATACTGCGTGGCATTTACAAAGTGTTTTTCTGATCGTTCGCCACGAATGTTTCTTCTGTAAATATCGATTGCCGTAGTAGAAGCCAAAGCGGTCAATCCAGATGCTGACGACGACATCGCCGCTGAAATGATCACAGCCAACAACAATCCCACTAAACCATGCGGTAAATAATTAAGAATAAAATGAATGAACACGTAATCTTTATCATTGGTTTCGGCTTTTGAATCGGCTTTGTTGATTAAATCTTTTGCTTGATCTCGTAAATCTTTTTCTTTTCCGGCCAAAGCAACTAATTCACTGCGCAAAATCGGATTGTCGTAATTCTGATTCAAATGGTCGATGTACAGCAAATTATACTCTTTTTTCTCTTCGGAAAGTTCGTCCAATTGTCGTTCTAAATCGTGGTACTGACTCGCATATTTCGAATTTTCTACAATCGATTTGTTATTCGGATTGAAATGCAACGGCACCGGATTGAACTGAAAAAACACAAATACCATCACACCTGTCAGCAGAATAAAAAATTGCATAGGCACTTTTAGAAATCCGTTCATGATTAATCCCATCTGACTTTCGCGATCTGATTTCCCTGATAAATAACGACCTACTTGCGATTGATCGGTTCCGAAATACGCCAAAAACAAAAAGAATCCACCGGCAATTCCGCTCCAAAACGTATAACGCGTTTCTGGGTCGAATGAAAAATCCAATATTTTCATTTTATCGTTTGCGCCCGCAATATGCATGGCGTTGCTTAAGGTCATTTCGTTGGGTAAGTAATGCAAAATGAGGTAAAACGTAATGAACATTCCGCTCATAATCACAAACATTTGTTGCTTTTGCGTTACGTTTACGGCTTTGGTTCCGCCCGAAGTCGTATAAATAATTACCAATATTCCGATGATGATGATGAGCAGATTTAAGTTCCATCCCAAAATAGTAGAAAGAATAATTGCTGGCGCGTAAATGGTGAATCCCGTTCCCAATCCGCGTTGAATTAGAAAAATCACCGAAGCAAATGAACGCGTTTTTAAATCAAAACGTTGTTCGAGGTATTCGTAGGCGGTGAAGACTTTGAGACGGTGGAAAATCGGAATGAACGTATAACAAATTACGACCATCGCCAAAGGCAATCCGAAATAAAATTGCACAAATCCCATTCCGTCGTGATACGCCTGACCTGGAGTGGATAAAAACGTAATCGCACTGGCTTGTGTGGCCATTACTGAAAGACCAACGGTCCACCAATTGGTTTCTTTGTTTCCTAAAATATATTCTTGAACATTCTTGCTGCCTTTGGTTTTGTAAACTCCGTAAACAACTATGAATAAGAGTGTTATCGTAAGAATGATCCAGTCGAGTTGTTGCATATTACGAAAAAGTTTGCATTAGAATAAAAAAAATGATGATATAGATCGCATTGATGACCAAAAGCCAGACGTAATTTGAATTCCAATTATTGTGTTTAGGTGTATTCATTAGTTTCCGATTGAAATCATATTTGCAAATAAACGAAATGCTCCGGGTACGCCTTCGGGTAATTCTCTAAAAAAGCTCAATCCTGTATAAATGTATGTTCCTTTTCCGTATTTAGCGACTAATAGTGCGCCGTTTTTTTCTTTTTCACTGGTATCGTTCGAAGACAAAATAGGAGTGAAGTTGGCATCCCATTCGTTCGGATAATACAAACCTTGCTCTTGTTTCCATCCTTTAAAATCGTCCGCAGTTATTTTATTAGGTGAATTTAAAATCGTATGATTGGGTTGCAAAAATCGTACTTCAGCGTTTTCTTCAGTTACTCGATCGCGTGAAAGTTTCAGCGGAAAAGGAGCCATGTTTTTGGCAACTAAATCGTCCAAGGTGTTGTATTGTACAATCATCGTCTTTCCGTTTTTTACAAAATCGAGTAACAGATCTTGTTTGAAAGTTAAATCGGTTAACACGTTGTACGCTCGAATTCCAGTGATGACTACATCAAAGTTGAGTAATTTTTCAGCTGTAATATCTTGTGGTTTTAACAAGGTAACTTCATAACCCATTTGTTGAAGACTTTTGGGTATTTCGTCGCCTGCGCCCATGATGTATCCGATTTTTTCTCCACCCGTTTTGATGTCCAATTTAATGGCTTTCGTTGTCGCGGGTTGCAACACCATTTGTTTGTAGATGTGCGGATAATTGATGTCTATTTTTTCGTTTTCGAACGGAATTCCGTTTACAGTGATTTTGCTTTTAATCGTAACATCTGACGCTTCTTTTGACGGAGTAACACTAAAGGTAACGAATTGCTCTTCATTGTTTTTGGTGAGTGAAAACGGAATCGAATTCGGATTCACCGTCCAGTTTTTCGGCACTTCCAATTGAATTGTTCCTGAAACCGCTTCTTTACCAGCTTTTACTTTTACAGTAATATTTTTGGGTTTATTGGAATTGAAGATGACTACTTTTTCTGTAATGGTTGAAGTTATCGCTGGAACGATGTTTAACGGTTGGTAGACTTCACCTTTAACATCGTCGTTGTATTTGTATACGATGTCTTTTTCAAACGGAATCACGACACCGTTGATTTCGATTCCGAAGGTTACTTTCGCCTGACGGATTACATCGGGTTTGCCAATATTTTCTTGTTGATTGACGGTGTACATTCCGATTGTACCCGCTTCTTTCAAGTAATACGGCGCTGTATAATCCATAGAATTATCAATGGTAACTTCTACTGTTTGATTGATTAGTTTGTTATTTTCTAATTCTTTTAGTGCAAAAGTGGTGTTCGAATTAGGAATCGTTGTTAACGAATTCCAGTTCATTTTAACCGGACTTCGGTTGATCGCTTCCAATTTTACTTTCACGTTACTTCCGTTGGCTATTTCTTGTTGTTCGGCCACGGCTTCCAAATACAAACCTGAACAAGCCGCAATAATTTTCTTAAGTTCTTCTAATTTGATGGGTTTCCAGTGCTGATCTTGAAGGTTTTGTACTAAATTGTAGGCTTTTACAAGTTCGGGAATGCTGAGATGCGGATTCTTAAAATCGAAGTTTTTTTCTACATTTTGGAGGATGATTCCAATTTCTTTTCCACCCACAACTCGGTTCCAAGATGTATCAATTCCTTCAAAAATATTGTTTTTGTCTTTGGGTACATCGCCTTTTAAAAATTCTAAAAATTCTTCTTCATCACCGCGCGTTCCGGTATTTCCGAATCCTTGCGATTGATGGCAACTTCGACTCAAAGCTGCAATTTCTTGATTGGATTTCCCAACCGATTCGTAGTACACGCCCGTTTTTAAGTTCGCTAAATTGGATTTATCGGCTTTTTCAAATTTTTCTCGACTTCCGTAAAACCACCATGACGTATTGAAATAGATTCGTTTCGGCTGCCAAACACTTGTTAGTGCTAATTGTGATGGATAGACTTTTGGATTGTTGGTCAAATCAAATGCTTCGAGACCTAACATGGCCGAAGCTGTATGATGACCATGTGTAGTTCCGGGTGAGCGATGGTCAAAACGATTGACAATTACATCGGGTTTAAAGGTACGAATGGCCCAAACTACATCGCTCAACACTTGGTCTTTATCCCAAATCTGTAAGGTTTCAGTCGGAGTTTTAGAAAACCCGAAGTCGTTGGCCCGTGAAAAAAGTTGTTCGCCACCGTCAATTTTACGAGCTTCGATGAGTTCTTGTGTACGAATAACACCTAACAATTCGCGTAATTCAGGTCCGATTAAATTTTGTCCGCCATCGCCGCGAGTGAGCGATAAATATCCGGTTCTAGCTTTTACTTCGTTGGAGAAATAGGAGATTAATCGCGTATTTTCATCATCGGGATGAGCTGCAACATACAGCACAGTTCCTAGAAAATTTAGCTTTTGGATTTGGTTATAAATTTCAACTGAGTTGAGTTTTTTGGGTTCTTGAGCCTGAAGCGTCGAGAAAGAAAACGAGAGAAGTAGTATATATTTGAACACCAACTTTTGCATTTTTGTCTATTTAGGATGGCAATAGTTTCAAAAGTAGCAATAATAATGTAGACAAAAATAAATTTATTAAAAATTGGAATTTCTTTAACAAAAAAAGGGTTAGAACACGAATGTTCTAACCCTATAAAAACAGTAAAAACTAAATTACTGTTTTTTCCCCATATCGTTAATCACGGTCTTTCTTTCCTTTACCGTTTCCGCCTTTTTTCCCTTTTCCATTATTGTATCCTTTGTAACGGTTTTCACTTTTGTAGTATTTCACCTTGTGATTTTTATGAAACTTGTACGGAGCATTTCCTCTGTAATCGGTTATATATACCACTCTTCCGCCTCTTAAATTATAAGCTTTGTAACGAGCAGGTAAGTTTTTAGAACGCACCCAAACGCCTCTGTTTATGTAAATAAAATTAGAAGTTGGAACATCGTAATAGGTGTCAATATCAGGAAGATAGTAATACTGCGTTTCTACTCGGTCTGCAGGTGCCCAAACGGGTGGAGTTCCCAAATTTACATTCACAGAAACTTGTGAAAAACTGAATAAACTCGTCAGTAAAACAACTAAAATTGAATAGGTTCTTGCTTTCATGATGTTGTATTTTTTAGGATTAATTTGAAGCCATTGCTTTATCATTGGCCATTCTTTTGGCTTTTAAAGCGGCTAATTTTCCTTTTCTATCATTCGAATAGAATGGATATTGTTGAGTGTGTTCGCTTATGTTTTCATACGGTTTGTCTCCGTGATATCCGATAAGCTCCACTCGGTGATTATTGTAAATCGAATATCCTCTGTAACCCGATGGAATTTCTTTACTGGTTATCCACGTTTTATTTACTTCATACACATATTCTGAAGTTTCAGTATTGAAATACGCCCGTAAATTTGGGTAGTAATGGAACTTAGCTTTAGAAGTGGAGTTGGATTCACTATTCTCTGTTGAGATAGTTAAATGATCGAATTGCACTTCTTGGTTATCTTGGGCAAATGCACTTTGACAGATAAGAGAAAAAGTGATGGATAGGATAAATAATGATGCTTTCATAATTGTGAATTTTAATTATGTAAAGATCAGTATTCAATAGGCTTTACGGATTACAAGATTTTTTGAAAAAGTTATATAATTTACTTGTAAGCCAGTAAAGTAGGAGTTTGGATCGCTAAAGATGTCCCGATTTAGTGCGTTGATTGATGTAATTCAACTGATGTTCAGCCACGTAATTACGAAACAACGTCAAAAGTGTATCGTAATACTTCTGAAGATTTTTGGCATTGACTTTTGGGTTGCTGTCAATCGGAACAGTGATGGGCATTTCGTTCAAATACTTCGATAATTCAGGGTAATTATCGTGAATGACCATCGTCAATTTTAGAATTTTCGCATTGATTTCTTCTTCCGTTTCCATTGAGTAGTCGTATTAAGTAATGTGGCGTAAAATTAATTAATAAATGTAATATGTTTTGTTAAATAATGATAAACTTTTTCCGTCGGCAATCCCACTACATTCGTGTACGAACCTTCAATTTTTGAAATACCGATGAGTCCAATCCATTCCTGAATACCGTACGCACCCGCTTTGTCATACGGTGCATATTTCTTTAAGTAATAGTCGATGGCTTCATCCGATAAATGCGAGAACGTAACCTTTGTAACCTCATGAATGGTATCCGTTTGAGTAGTTGTTTTAAAACAAACCGACGTAATCACTTCGTGTGTGGCATTGGATAATAATTTCAGTATGGCAAATGCATCCTCGTAATCTTTTGGTTTTCCCAATGCTTTTCCATCCAACCAAACAATCGTATCACTGGTAACGAGTAATTCGTTTTCTGCCAATTCTCCGTTGAATGCAGCTGCTTTGAGTTCGGCTAAAAAATTGGTGATTTCTTCTGCTTGTAAATGATTCGGATATACTTCTTCTACTTCTTTTAATCGGATTTCAAAATCGAAGCCAAATTCTTTAAAGAAGTGCTGTCGCCTTGGTGAACCCGATGCCAAGATGATTTTATACGATTTATCCATGGTGTTTTATGTTTAAGGTAACTACTGCAACCGATAGTATTCCGAAGAAAATAATCCATTTCAATAACCGACTGATCTGCGAATAATCCTTTTTTTCTTTTGCATTCCAAATCAGAATCAAACAAAAAATAAGTGGCGCAATCACCAACGTCACCATGTACGCTAAACCATAATATAAGTGGTTGTTGAACAAATAATTGTTGGCGTAGTACAGCAAATAAATAACGGGCGCCAACAAAAGCACCAATGCAATCTTATTTGTTATCGGCACGCCAATCCAAATGGGTAAGGTTTTCATTTCCTGAATTCGATCGCCTTCAATATCTTCTATGTCTTTGATGATTTCGCGTACTAAATTGATGATGAACGCAAACTTTGCATAGTCAATTAGAATCGAAAACGCCAATGCCATTTGCATGCGGTTGACTTCAAAGGTATTCGGAATAATATCAAAAACTCCAATGATGATGACACTGAACGCCAATAAAGCCGCTACCACAATGTTTCCTACGATAGCAATTTGTTTTAAAGTGCTGGCGTAGAAATAGAGCAGCGTTGCAATCAACACAAAAATCACGGCAAAATTAGGACGAGCCACCGAATTGGCTAATAAAAATCCGCAAGCAACTCCAATAATAGTTACTGTTACATAAATAGTGTAGGCTTTCGATTCGGAAATAATGGTACCGATAATTCGTTTACTCGGATTGTTCTCCTGATCGGTTTCTTGGTCGAAAATATCGTTAATCACGTAACCTCCAGCGGCGATGAATACGGTTGCAGCAATCAACAGCGCATATTGCCAGTAAAACAACGAAAGCGGAATGTTGATTAATTCTAAGTAACCGAATCTGAAGATCAATTGCATCAATGACAATAACAACAGATTTTGGAATCGGAAGAGTTTTAAGTAGTTCATAGTTTATTGGTCAGTATTCAGTACTATATTAATCGTGTTTTCCGTCATAATAGGTGTGCCATTTTCCTTGGACTTTCATCACTTGCTCAATCAAATCGCGTACAGCACCTTTTCCTCCATTTTTGTGCGAAATGTAGTTGGAGATGGCTTTGATTTCAGGACTCGCATCTTGCGGACACGATGGTAAACCCACTAATTTCATAACGTGATAATCGGGAATATCATCGCCCATATACGCCACATTTTCGGGTTTGATGTTGTACAACTCGATGTATTCATTAAACGTTTCCACTTTATTAGGTGAACCCAAATGAATATCAGTAATTCCGAGGTTTCTCAGTCGGATGCGAACGCCTTCATTGCTTCCACCCGAAATAATACACACGTGGTATCCACTTTCGATGGCTGCTTTCATGGCAAATCCGTCGCGGATGTGCATTTCTCTTAGCATTTCTCCATTTGGAGCCACATGAACGGTTCCGTCGGTTAGAACGCCATCGACATCCAGAATGAAGGTAGTGATGTGGTTGAGGATTTCTTTATAACTTTTTGCCATTATCAATAATAGATTTTGTGAGGATTTTATAAATTTCTTTCTGATGCTCATCCGTTAAGATGGCCAAATGTTTATTGATGGTTGTCGAATCATTTCTTTTCGCTGGACCCGTTTGTGCATCGGCGGGATGAAGGGTTTGTATTTTGTGAGCGGTTTCTGAAATTAAAGGTTTTAAAATTTCGAAAGGAACGTTGTGCTCCGTACAAATATCGTTTCCAATTTTGTACAAATGATTGGTAAAATTACTCACAAATACAGCGGCTACATGCAATGATTTGCGTTGATCCGAATTTACGTCATACACATGTTTAGAAAGACTATTTGCCACTTCCGATAGTAGATGAAAATCGGCTTCGTTCTGTGTTTCGATGCAAAGAGGAACTGAGGAAAAATCGATTTCTTTTTTCTTGGATAGAGTTTGTAACGGATATAAAACCGCTTTTCGATTGGAATCGCTCAAATCATCCATGGCAACACTACCAGAAGTGTGCGCAACGAGTTGGTCTGTAAAAGGGAAGGAGTTGGATACACTTTGGATGGCATCATCCGAAACCGCAATGATAAACAAATGAGCTTCTTGTAAAGCACTAAAGTCAGATGTAATTTTATCCGAAGAAATCAAATGCGAAACTGCTTCTGTAGTACGAGCCACGACCTGAACCAGTTCTAAATTGTCTGATTGTATAATTGCTTTGATAAGATGTTGCGCTACATTTCCTGAGCCAATAATGCTGATTGAAACCATAGAGCAAAAGTAGTAAAAAAAGCTACTATTTTACCCAATTAGTTGGTTGGAATCGCCGAAAGTTGGTTTTCTGACCAAAAATTGCTTCCTACACCAGCCATCGTAAAAGCAGTAGTAGTGGTTCCGAATTTTTGAACATTTGCCCACAAATAATAACGGCGGGTTGCGCCACTTGTGTTGTTGATGATGGTTTGTCCGTTGGCTAAACCAAAATCACTCGGTCCAGCTAAAGTTCCAGATACCAATGCGCCCGAAATTAAATCGGGATTGGTAGCAACGACATTGCTTATTGAAAGCGTGGTGCGAACGAAAACGCTTTGTCCTGCTGCAAGTGAAGTGGTTCCCGCAAGTAAATACGTACCAAAAACAATCCATTTTCCAACGGGTAAATCAATGTATACGTTACAATAGGTCATAGCCGATTGTGTTCCCACAGGCGTTCCGTTGCCAATATTAGCGCCGCCACCCGGAAAAACTCCGATTACAGCCGGCGTGATGGCGGTGTTATTTACCCAAGTTCCCACACCATTGGCATCAGAAGAAAGTACTCTTCCAACACCTTGTGTACCGTCGGTGATTTTTATTTTCCCGATAATGTCCACTTTTTGAGTTGGTGTAGCAGTTCCTATTCCGATAAAACCGTTGCTTTTTGTAATGTTAAAAGCTGTCCAACCTACGCTACTTGACCAAAATCCAAACTGAGTAGTGCTGATGTTTCCCATAAAAGCGTCTTGTAAATTGTTGAGCCAGATTCCACCATCGGTACTGTTGGTCCATATTCTGCCCGATGTTCTAAAATCAATACTGCTTCCGCCACTTCCCACAACATCCAATCGGTGCGCAGGGTTGATTCCGATGCCCACATTTCCATTTCCTTTCACGCGCATTAATTCATTTGAAGTCGTTGCGTTTACTCCAGCAAAAAATACATGGTCGGCAAGCGTAGAATCGGTTTGATACCTAAAAGTCGCGCCATTTATTCCCAAACCATAATATTGATGATCGTTATTATTTGTGTCGTACAAAACCATTTTTCGGTTGGTTACTGTATTAGAAAATTGCAGTAAAGCATTGGGTTGTGTGGTTCCTATTCCTACATTTCCATTGTTAATTACGGTCAGTTTCGGAGTATTATTTGTCGTTAAATGTACGGCACCTAAATTTCCAGCGTAGGTTCCGAATTCTATGTCTTCCGCATTTCCGGCATAACTACCAAAGTAACCTCGGAACAAACCATTTTCAGCAAAAGAAATATATAAACTGCTTCCTCCATCAAAAATGACAGGATTGGAATTGTTAGAATCAATATGCAAATTAGTTGACGGATTACTGGTGCCAATTCCGATAAGGTCAGTCAATGTTGTTGGATACATTTGTCCAGAACCATTGCGCGTCCAATTTTGATCGATTGCTACAAATAGTTTCGTCCAAATCGAACCATTCCAAAAATAATATCCAGCACCATTTCCTCCAGTAACCGCGGCATTAGTATTGTATACTAAAAGGCTGGTTGCTGGAGCAGAAACAGGCGCAGTTCCATTGGAAATGTCGATTAAACTAACTCGGGGAATCAGCAATCCAGTAGAAGTTGACGATATGTCTAAACTTGATGAAGCATTGGGTGTTGTAGTGCCAATTCCGACTTGTGAAAAGGAATTCCATTGCACTAAAAAAATGACAGTTAGAAGGTATACTTTTTTCATAGTAATGTACTGAACTACAAATAGTGTAGAACTACTACAAAAATAGATGTAGGTTGTAAATCAGTCAATCAACCTTTTGTACCATTTTAGACTTTAAATGGGAATGATGAAGTGGATTTGAGTGCCGTTATTTTCTTCGATAGTAAAAGTTGCCTTGACCGATTTCATGCGTTCGGAAATATTTTTCTGACCGTTTCCACTTGAAGTTTTGGTGCCTTTTGATGCCGTAATTCCGATGCCATTATCGGCAATCATGATGTGAATTGTGTTGTTTTGAACCACTTTGATGGTTACATCGGTTGCTTCAGCGTGTTTGACAATATTGTGTAATACTTCTTTGATGGATAAAAAGATATTGCGTCTTTTTTCGCCACTTACTTCAGATTGTATAAGGATTTCAGGATAATCAAAGTGAACCGATAAATTGTTGTTGCTACAGTATTCAACCGCGTATTTTTTGATGAACAACAGCAGTTCCTCCCAACTGTTGTTTTCGTCTTTCATCACCCAAATGATTTCACTCATGCTTTCCACAAGTTCTGTCGAAGTTTTATTGATATGTACCAAGTTATCATCGGAACTTTTGTTCAGCATCGCCATCTGACTTAAATACGTAATTTTAGTCAATCCACTTCCTAAGTCGTCGTGCATGTCTTTGGCAATTCGTTTTCGTTCGTCTTCAATGGCCTTTTGTTTTTCGAGTTCGACTTTGTGTTTTTCTAATTTCCGTTTAAAGTATAACGAGATAATGAAAAAAACAAATCCTAAAACGCTAAGAACCAACAGTGTTTTGAACCACAGCGTTTCGTACCAATACTCATCAATGGAAAATGAAAACGGTTCGCTGAGGTAAATCCAATTGGTATTTCCCTTGGGGCGAACTCGCGCATTAAATGTGTAATATCCTGCATTTAACTTCGGAAAAAGAATACTTCGGTTTTTACGTAAATTAATCCACTGATTATTAAAACCGTCTAATTTATAACTGTATTCTAGATTTTCTCCATTTTCAATATCTACGGCCACAATTTCAAATTCTAAATTATTTTCGTTGGGTTTAAAGTTAAAAGTAGAGGAAGTAGCATTTATTTGGGTTGTGTTATTGACTTTCACTCCGTCCAAATAAATTTTTGTGGTACTCAATTTATTTTTGATGATTTTATCCGGATTAAACGAATACAAGCAATTGGTGCTACCTATCCACATTGTGTTATGTGAAGTATCCATTTTTAGTACGTTGTAGGTGAACGGATTGGCAGTAAATCCGTCCCAAACATCCATATGGTAAATCGTTTTAGTAAGGGTGTTTAAGCAACTTACCCCTTTATTGGTGAGAATCCAAAGACGTTTTTTGGTATCAAATTCGATGTTGTTGATGAAACTAGTGTTCAATCCGTTTTCAATAGAATAATGTTCGATTTTGTTTTTTATAGGGTCAAATTTGATAATGCCTCCGCCTTCAAAAGCAATCCACAAATTCTTTTCAGTATCTGGTTTAATGGTAACAATTCCGCCAAAAATAGTTGTAACACCATTCTTTCGATTATTAAAATCATACTCTTTAAACGTTTTGTTTTCGTGATTCCATTTCAAAAGTAAATTCGATTTATTCACACCAAACCAAATGTTTTTTTCGGCATCTTCCGCAGCTTCATGATAATAGGAAGATGTAAAAATAGGCTGGTTCTTTTGAATTCTTTTGTAATGTTCAATTTGGTTGGAATGTGCTTGAACTCGAACAAATCCTCCACCCGAATTACCGCTGTACCACATATCACCACTCGAATGTTTGAATACCAACGTCACGATATCCGATTGTGTGAAGTAATTTTTTAGAAAATCATTTCGCGTGTAGTGATCGGTTTTGGGGTTGTACACAACAACCTCTTTACCCGAACCGTAGCTGTAAATTTTTCCATCAATATTTTTAACACTCCATGCTCCAGGTGTATCAATAAGCGGTTGTTGTACATCGTTTTGCAAATTAATTTTGTAGGTTTTATCAAGGTACGACGCTACATACATATCATTGTTTTCAAACGCAATGTTTGCTACGTTTTGTCCGGTATCACCAGTGTATGTTTTTCGCTCTACTTTTTTGTTTAAGCTATTTTTAAATACGCTGATTCCTTGATTGGTGCCAATCCAAATGTTGTTGTTTTTATCACTGTGTAGCGCCACTGCAATGTTACTTTTTAGGGATAAATTATTTCCTTCGTTGTGTTGAATGGATGTTGTTTTATCCTTGCTAATAATTGTAATTCCTTTATCGGTTGCAACCCAAAGTTGGTTGGTCTTGGTTTTAATTGAATTCAGAACGTTGGATGAAACGATGTGTTTTTCGGGATCATTTTGACTGTATTTGGTTACCAATTGTCCGTTGAAATCAAAGACATATAGTCCGCTAAAAAAATCGGAGATGTAAATGAGTTGTTCCGTTTCATCAATGAATTCAATCCGAAAGGTATTGAAAGGCGGATTGTAAAATTGTTTGAAATTAAGCGGAAACGGAGATGTCTTTTTAGTCGTGACATCGTACACATAAAAATCATAAAAATTGCAAATGAGTATCTTTCCTTTTGAAATTTTTCGGGTGGTTAGATAGGCAGTTTTGACTTTATCAAATTGGATTGAACCGATGATTTCAAACTTTTTGTTGATGACCAAAATGTAATTTTTAACGTGCAAGGCATACATCGAATCGGCAATGTCGGTTATAGTCGAAATCGTATATTTTTTAAATTTTTCGATTAATTGTAGCGAATTAGTGGATGTATTGAGTACCGCCAATTTGGAATTGTTGAGCATCAAGATTTTATCCGGTTCAATTTTGAAGAACGAAGTGTAGTAATTTCCAATGGCGTTAGAAGCATCCGAAAAATAGAAATTCTTGAATTCGGCTCCATCAAACCGACTCAAACCTTCTCGCGTTCCAATCCAAATGAATCCTTTTTGGTCTTCCATTATGGCGTTGACGTTGTTGTCGCACAAGCCGTCTTGAATGTCATAATTTTTAAATATAAACTCCTTCGATTGACCATTTAGTTCAATGACAATCAGCTGAATAACTATAAACAAAGTGATTTTCTTAAGCATCAGTTTCGTCCCAACATTTTGTTGATGGCCTCGGTTTTGTTTTGAACTTGTAGTTTTTGGTAAATGTGATTCAAATGGCGTTTGACCGTACTCATCGATATATTGAGTTTGTCTGCAATCTCTTTATATAAGAAACCTTTGCTAAGTAATTCTAACACTTCTTTTTCACGCGGAGAAATCAATTCGTCTACCGAACTGGTCTGGTTGTTGAAGGTGTTGAGTACTTTTCGGGCAATTTTGGGCGACATCGGACTTCCGCCATCGTGTAATTCTAAAAGTGATTCGATTATTTTTTCGGGAGAAGTGTTTTTTAGGATATATCCGCTTGCTCCAGCTTTTAGCGCTTCAAAAACCTGATCATTGTCTTCATAAATGGTGAACATAATAAACTGAATTTCAGGATGATTGTGGTTGATTTCTCCCACACATTCGATGCCGCTTTTAGCAGGTAAATTGATGTCGGTGATGACGATATTGGGTTGAAGTTGAGGTAATTCGGTGATGGCATCTTCGGCATTGTCAAAGCACTTCAGTAGTTCAAATTTAGCGTCGCTTTGGATGATTGATTTCAATCCGTTCTGAATTTCTAAAATGTCTTCGATGATGCAAATGGTAATCATTAGATTCAAATTTAAAAGCAAATAAAAGCAACTTCAACCAACTTGTCAATAATACAAAAGGTTGATTTTGTATAAAAATACGATTTTATCATTTACCATTCAAATTGGCAATTGGTTTTTTACCCAAGGAAACATAAAAACATGTCTTAAAAAACACTTAAAACGGAAGCAATTAATTCTATAAATCCACTTTTTTAAATTACTTTTGCGTCACTCAAAAAACAGTCCAATCCCGATTATGGAAAAACTAAAATCACTACTTTTCTCAACACGTTTAATGGCTTTTTTATTCATTACGTATGCCGTTGCAATGGCGTGTGGAACCTTTATAGAAAGTAAATACAATACCGATACAGCCCGAATTTTAGTCTATAATGCGTGGTGGTTTGAAGCAATACACGTGTTCTTTGTAATCAACTTTTTCGGAAATATCCAACGGTATCAATTGTATAAAAAGGAAAAATGGGCGACCTTGATTTTGCACTTATCCTTCATTTTCATCATTGTAGGTGCGTTCATCACACGATACATCAGTTATGAAGGTATGATGCCGATACGCGAAACCGAATCGTCTAATTTTGTGTATTCAGACAAAAATTTCTTGAGTGTTTTTGTGGATGGTGATTACAAAGGCGAATTGAAACGAAGAGCTTTTGAAAAGCCATTATTGCTTTCAGCAGCAACGTCCAATAACTATTCTATCTCGGATAAGTTCGATACCACACCGTTCGAAATTGAAGTAAAAGATTTCGTTATGGACGCTAAAGAATCGGTGAAACCAACTTCCGATGGGAAATTATTTTTGAAATTGGTTGAATCCAGCGAAGGAACGCGTCATGAACATTATTTGGTGGAAGGTGAAGTACAAAACATCCACAATATTTTATTCGCCTTAAACAAAGAAACCAAAGGCGCCATCAACATCAACACTACAGGAACTAAAACCACTATTTCTACTCCGTTTAATGGACAGTTCATGCGAATGGCCGACAAATTTCAGGGAACTGTAGCCAAAGATTCGGTGCAAGATTTGATGTTTCGATCGCTATACAATTTAGGAGCAACGCAATTCGTGATTCCGGATCAACCCGTAAAAGGAGTAAAGGATTTTGTGTCAAGTGGCGATTATAAAGCAAAAAATCCAGAAAACGCTTTGGTGTTGAGTATCAAATCGGACGGTCAAGAAAAAACAGTTACACTTTTGGGAACCAAAGGAAAACAAGGACAACCCCTAATAGTAAAAGTGGGGAAACTCGATTTTACGCTGGCTTTTGGTAGCAAAGTATACGAATTGCCATTCCGAATTCAACTCAACGATTTCATTGCGAAAAAGTATCCTGGAACTGAAAAAAGTTATTCTTCTTACGAGAGTAAAGTGACTGTTTTGGATACCGATAAAAAATTTGATGCACACATTTTCATGAATAACATATTGGATTATAAAGGATTTCGATTTTTTCAAGCCTCGTTTGATGATGATGAAAAAGGAACTATTTTATCCGTAAATCACGATTTTTGGGGAACCACAATTACTTATATCGGCTACTTTTTACTCTATTTTGCGATGATGGCTATTTTGTTTACCAAACATTCTCGTTTTGCCGACATCAAACGCAAATTAGAAGTCATCAAAAAGAAAAAGGCGAAGTTTCTTACAACATTGATTTTACTTTTTTCACTAGTTGGTTTCAGTCAGAATCATACGGCAACCATTCCTACGATTCAACAAATTGACTCCATCATCACCAAGTACAAAGTGCTTCCGAAACATGCCAATCAGTTTGGTCGATTGGTGATTCAAGACGATGGCGGCCGAATGAAACCGATCAATACATTTTCATCCGAATTGTTGCGAAAAGTCAGTAGAAGTGATACCTACAAAGGTATGAACTCCGATCAGGTCTTTATGTCAATGACTCAGTTTCCGACCGTTTGGTTCGAAGTGCCCATTATTTATTTAAAGTCGGGTAACGACAGTATTCGGAAAATCATCGGAGTGAAAAGCGAAGATCAATACGCTAATTTTCGATCTTTTTTTGATGATAAAGGAAACTACAAATTAGCACCGTATTTGGATAAGGCATACAAAACTCCAAATCCGAATAAATTTGAAAAAGATTTCATCGAAACAGATAAGAAAGTCAACTTACTTAACGATGCCTTGAGTGGAAAGATAGTACGTATTTTCCCCATCCCAAAAGATAAAAACAATAAATGGGTTTCGTTTTTAGAAATCAATCATTCTACTGGAACGGCTTTAGATACCATCAAAAACGTACTTCCAGTTTATTTTGACGCAGTGATGAAAGCGACTCAAAATGGCGATTATACCATGGCGAATACGTTTTTAGTCGGAATGGAAAATTACCAAAAGAAATTTGGCGCAGCGGTTCGTCCGTCGGACGACAAAATCAACTCAGAGGTATTGTACAATAAATACGATGTGTTTCAGAAATTGCCTTACCTGTATTTGACGATGGCGATTCTGATGTTAGTATTTACCATCATTCAAATTTTTAAAGATAGAAAGTGGTTGCACATTACCATCAACATTTTTCACATCATCATCGGATTATTATTTGTTCTTCATACCTCGGCTTTAGTGGCACGCTGGTACATTTCTGGTCACGCTCCGTGGAGTGATGCCTACGAAAGTATCATTTATGTGGCTTGGGCGACGATGTTTTTCGGCCTCGCATTCGACCGAAAATCGAAACTAACGGTAGCTTCGTCTGCATTTGTAACGGCGATGATTTTGGCCGCGGCTTATGCGAATTGGATTGACCCAGCCATCGCGAATTTACAACCCGTGTTGAATTCGTATTGGTTGATGATTCACGTAGCGGTCATTGTTGCTAGTTACGGTCCGTTTGCACTCGGAATGATTTTGGGATTTGTTTCTTTGTTATTGATATTCTTCACCAATGCGAAGAACAAAGAAAAAATGGAACTCAACATCAAAGAAATTACCTACATCAACGAAATGGCATTGACCATTGGATTAGTGATGTTGACCATTGGTAACTTTTTAGGCGGACAATGGGCGAATGAAAGTTGGGGAAGATATTGGGGTTGGGATCCGAAAGAAACCTGGGCGTTAATTAGTATTATGGTGTATGCGTTTGTGATTCACGCGCGTTTTGTTCCTTTATTCAGAGGATTGTGGGTGTTTAACCTGATGAGTATGTTTGCGTTTGTATCGATTTTGTTTACGTACTACGGAGTTAACTTTCACTTAGTTGGACTGCATTCGTACGCTAGCGGTGAACCTAAATCGTTGAGTTGGATTTACTTTACTTTGATTGCAATTACTCTAATTGGTGTGGTGTCTTACTTTAAATATAAAAAATATTACAAAAAATAGATATTTTGAAACAATTGTAAATAATTAACATTAATACATTATTTTTGTTTTCTCAGAAATTAATTTGATTAAAAATAGTACGTAAATTATGAAAAAAATAGCAAGTGCAATTACTTTTTGCTTCATTTTGATGAGTTGTCAAACGTTTTCTCAATCGGAACCAGAAGGAGTAACATCAACTTCAAATCAAACACCACCAAACGAAGCACAAAAAAAACAAAAAAAGCAAAAAATCAAGAACAGCGTGGAAACCAACCCATTTTATAAAATTGTTGTAAAAGACATCAACGGAGAAGATTTTTCTTTTAAAAGTTTAGCCGGAAAAAAAGTACTCATTGTCAATACGGCTTCACGATGCGGGTATACATCTCAATATGCTGATTTACAAGCGGTATACGATAAATACAAAGACAGTAATTTCATCATTTTGGGTTTTCCTTCTAATGATTTTGGTCAGCAAGAACCAGGATCTAATGCAGAAATTGTTACGTTCTGTTCCAAAACATACGGAGTAACTTTTCCTATGATGAGTAAAGTGAGTGTTAAAGGCGAGACCATGTGTGAATTGTATCAGTTTTTAACACAGAAAAGTAAAAACGGAGTGGTTGATAGTAAGGTGGAATGGAACTTTCAAAAATACTTAATCAATGAATACGGAGAATTGGAAGAAGTATTGCTTTCCGATGTTGAGCCTACTAGTCCAGCCATTTTAGACTGGATTAGCAGATAATATTCAATAGATTATACTACAAACGACTTTCTTAATGGAAGTCGTTTTTTTTATAGCATTTTTTGCATAAAAACCGAATGCAACCAACGGTCAAATTTGAAGCCACTTTCTTTGATGAATCCGACGCTTTCAAAGCCAAATTTTTTATGAAACTCAATACTCGACGTGTTCTCCGAATCGATTACGCCAATCATCGTATGGAGTTGTTGCGCTTTGGCTAACGCAATTAGTTCGGTTAAGATTAATTTTCCAATTCCTTTTCCTTGATGATTGGGATGCGTATACACCGAATGTTCTACCGTAAATTTATACGCTTCTCTAAAACGAAATTCACTGAAATATCCAAAACCTACGACTTTAGTATCGATTATCGCTACAATAATTGGAAATCCTTTTTGTAGTTTTTCTTCAAAAATAGTGATTTGATTTTCTATCGTCCGAGGTGCGTAATCGTACAAAGCGGTTGAATGAAGAATGTTATAATTGATGATGTCCAAAATGACGTGTGCATCATTGGTATGATAAGGTCTGATTTTGATTTCCATTCTATAAATTAGTCTTAAAAAAACAGTTCAAATGTAGTAAAAAACCAACCAAGTTAGTAACTTTGTCACTTAGCAATTCTACCTCAATGATTCATCCCAAAATACCTTTAGCACAATCGATAATTGAAATTTTTCGCGCTAAAGGAATACAAAATATAATAATTTCTCCCGGTTCTAGAAACGCTCCGTTAACCATTGGCTTTTCCAATCACGAGTATTTTAATTGTTACAGTATTGCCGATGAACGTTCGGCTGCGTTTTTCGCCCTCGGAATTGCCCAACAAACGCAAAAACCAACGGCCGTAGTATGTACTTCGGGCTCGGCACTTTTGAATTATTATCCCGCTTTTGCTGAGGCTTTTTACAGTCAGATTCCGTTTATCGTGGTTTCTGCCGATCGTCCATCGAGTAAAATTGATATCGGCGACGGACAAACCATTCGCCAAGAAAATGTATTTGCCAATCACAGTTTGTTCAATGCCAATTTAACCGAATTGGCTTCCGATGAAAATGATTTATTAATCAACGAAGCCATTAATATAGCGGTATTACAGAAAGGTCCGACGCACATCAACGCACCGTTTGAAGAACCATTGTATGAAGTTGTAAACGAACTTTCTCGTCATCCAAAAGTGATTACTGCAACAGCAACTGAAATGCCGATAACCGATTTGGATTTTTTCGTCAACTCGTGGAACATAGTGCCAAAGAAATTAATTCTGATTGGAGGTTTACATCCGAATGATATCGAGCAATCCATTCTCAACCGATTGGGAACAGATTCATCAGTGGTTGTGATGACTGAAGTAACGTCGAACGTGCATCATCCTAATTTTATTACCAATATTGACGCGTTAATTACGCCGTTTTCGGCTGCCGATTTCGAACAGTTTCAACCTGATGTTTTGATTACAATAGGCGGAATGATTGTTTCCAAACGCATCAAAACTTTTTTACGAACCTACCAACCCAAACAGCATTGGCATGTTGACGAACTTAGAGCGTACGATACATTCGGGTGTTTGACGCATACGATTTCTTCTTCGCCCAATCGTTTTTTTTCTGAATTATTCCAACAAACGCAACCCGTAGAAAGTACCTATTTAAAAGATGCTTTACAAGTTCGTCAGTATCGAGCCACTAAACACGATGTCTATTTAGAAAAAATTCCGTTTTCAGATTTAAAGGCGTTTGATGCGATTTTGTCTGCACTTCCGAATAATTGTAGTCTGCAAATCAGCAACAGTTCTCCGATTCGCTACGCGCAATTGTTTTCCATTCATCCCAACATCACCGTGTTTTGCAACCGTGGAACAAGCGGAATCGACGGAAGTACTTCCACGGCAGTTGGTGCTGCGGTAGGTTCGAATCTTCCGACGGTTTGTATTTCGGGCGACATCGGATTTTTATACGACAGCAATGCGTTGTGGAACAATTACATTCCGAAAAACTTCAAAATTATCCTGATCAATAATGGCGGTGGCGGAATTTTTAGAATTTTACCCGGACACGAAGAAAACGAGGTCTTTCATACTTTTTTTGAAACATCGCACTGTTTAACCGCGGAGCATTTGGCAAAAATGTACGGATTTGATTACAACATTGCTAGTGATGAGAACAGTTTACAATCGGGTTTGAATCAACTTTTTCAGCACAACGATAAGCCTTTTTTATTGGAAGTTTTTACGCCAACCTTACACAACGATAAAATTCTGTTGGATTATTTTAAGGAATTGGTTTAATCTGAAAATTGGTGCGTTTTCCAATACCGTTTTCCATAATCACAGAAAATTTCTTCTCCAGATTTAATTTTCCGAGTGGCCATTAAACAGACGTTTTTATTCTCGTCTAACGTAATTTTGGCATTGTTTTTATATTCCGATTTGGAAAAACCGTTAGCATCGTTGGCATATTTTGCAAAACCATTCGTGTTTCTACAATCTAAAATGCGACCATCTAACAGATTCATAAAATAATTATCGGTATTATTTTTTGCTCTTGATGCAGCTTCTACATCTGATAAAATTTCGCCTTTAAAAATCGAAATGATTTCGTCCTTATAAATATCAATAGCAGTAAACAATCCTTTGCCTGAGTTAGAAAGTTGTGAAGTTTTTATATATAAATAATCTTCTTCTGGAACTTGAATTATATTGGGATCGGTTTCGAGCATGGGTTGGTTATAAGAATTCAAATGTAATCTATTTGCAGCAATCTCTACTTCGTAATTCTAAGTTCGTAATTGATTTCGTACCTTTGCCACAAATTAGTTACCCATGAACATCGGACAATACAATACGCTCACAATCGACAGAGAAACCAAAGTAGGTTTATTTCTTACCAATGGTAAAGAAGATGTCTTGTTACCCAATAAATATATTCCGCATGAATACGAAATAGGGGAAGAGCTTATTGTTTTTGTCTACCTCGATCAAGAAGAACGTCCGGTTGCCACTACGTTAGAACCGTACATCAAATTGAATGAATTTGGTTGGTTGCGCGTGAATTACATCAATGAATTTGGTGCTTTTTTGGATTGGGGATTGGAAAAAGATTTGTTTGTCCCTTTTAAAGAACAAGCGCGTCCGATGGAACAAGGCAAACGATATTTGGTTTATTTGTATATGGATGAAAAAACCAACCGATTAGTAGCGTCTAGTAAAACCAATCAGTTTTTAAAGAATGAAGACATTACGTTGGAAAAAAATGAGGAAGTCGACATCATTATTTCTCACATAACCGACATCGGAATTAACGTAATCATCAACGAACAATACAAAGGTTTGGTCTACAAAGACGAAGCTTTCATCGAAGTAAAACCAGGACAACGGCATAAAGGCTACATCAAAAGTATTCGCCCCGATGGTAAAATTGATGTGAGTTTGCAAAAATTAGGGTATCAAAGCATTGAACCCAACGCCGAAAAAATACTGAGCGAACTGAAAGCCAGTAGAGGTTTCTTGCGTCTGAATGACAACAGCGATCCCGAAGACATCAAATCGATTTTGCAAATGAGTAAAAAAACATTCAAAAAAGCCATCGGTTTACTCTACAAAGAAAAACTCATCGAAATCAAAGACGACGGCGTGTATTTGATTAAGTAAAACTTCGTTCCGTTAAAATTTTCTTTATTCACATCCTACATTCATTTCAAATCAGTACATTTGTATATACAAATATTAGATTTGGAACGGAAACATTTCATACAAACACTACTAGGAGCAATGGCTATAACTTCGTTAGATCCTTTTTTTAATTGGTCGAAACAACTCAAAACCAATGATCAGTTGATGCCTGTTTTATTCATCGGTCATGGTTCGCCTATGAACGGAATTGAAGATAATGAATTTTCTAGAAATTGGTCGAAATACGGTACCGAAATTCCCCAACCCAAAGCAGTTTTGGTGATTTCTGCGCATTGGCTCACCAACGGCACATTTGTTACGGCGATGGAAGAACCGAAAACCATTCATGATTTTGGCGGATTTCCTAAAGAGTTATTTGCTGTTCAATATCCTGCCAAAGGAAGTTTGAGTGTTGCCGAAGAAACGCAACGTATTGTAACTTCTACACACGTTGAATTGGATCATGATTGGGGTTTGGATCACGGAACGTGGAGTGTAGTGCGACACATGTATCCGAATGCCGATATTCCGGTGTTGCAATTGAGTATCGATTATCGAAAACCAGCTTCGTACCATTATAATCTGGCGAAAGAGCTTTTTGAACTCCGTAAAAAAGGCGTTTTGATTATCGGAAGCGGAAATATGGTGCACAATTTACGAATGGTAGCTTGGGATAAATTAAACACCGATAACTACGGATTTGATTGGGCGCAAGAGATGAATACGGTTTTTAAAGAGAAGATTTCAGCCGCTGATCATCAAGCGTTGATCAACTACGAGCAACTCAACAAGGCTGCACTTTTGGCCATTCCGTCTCCCGATCATTATTATCCGATGTTGTATGCGTTGGCCTTGCAAACTTCCAATGATTCCATCGAATTTTTCAACGATAAAGCCGTTGGCGGTTCGTTGACGATGACTTCCGTAAAAATTGGGTAATTAATGGTTGATTTCTATCGACGGATTAATTTTCTTCAATTCTTCTAAAAAAATTGAACTGTTGTTGGGCGAAACAAATACATCATCAAATTGGTTGTAAGTGATGATGAATCCATTGATGTCCAATGCGGGCTTCATGGATACAGGAACGAATAAACCGGAGTGTAGTTTTATTTTTTTAATCTTGGTGATGTCAATTCGTCCTCTGAAAGGTCCAGAACGGTACAATAAAAATTTGGTTTTGATCACATAACGCGTATCCAATAATACCCAAATAATCAATCCAATTACCAAACCAAGAATAAGTTTTGGTACAAACGGAATCGGCGTACTGGTCATAATGGAAGTAATGAGCAATCCACTAAGTACCGCAACCAAACTCCAAAGTATAACTTGGATCAGACCATTTTTTGTAGACAAAAACCGATTCATAAAATTCTTTTTACAAAGTTATAAAAATTATAGTCAATGTGTTAGTATAAAATCCCTAAAATACTTCTTGTTTTTTTGTTTAAAGCATCTTTGTGAATGAGCACTGAAATGGCTTTCAATCGCATGTAGGAAACACTCATATAAACATATCCATCTTTCCCAGAATCTTTTCCCCACGAATTTTTTACCTTATAATAAATAGTGCCGTTTTGGTCTTTTACTTTTCCTACAATGTGCATCAAATGGTCATCGGTAGTGTTTAAATTTTCAAATTCAGCTTGTCGGAGCTCAGGTGTAATCGTTTTTTCTTTCTTGATTTCTTTAAAAACAGCTGGAATATCAGTATCGTTGAACGGAACGACTGCAATTCCTCTTTGACCTGAAAATGATTTTTCACTCACATCCGCATCCAATGCAACGGTAAAACCTTTTTCTATTGAGTTGTCAATACTGGATATAAACTCGTCTAATGGCAAGTTATACATAGCTCCATTGGCAAAATTATCTGGAATGTTGAGTATGAATTTCGTATGATACGGTTCATGCATAAACGATGTTATGGTCACATAGTTATCTAATTTGAGTCCGGTGAATTCCAAAAATTGCTTCGGAGTATATTTTTTTCCGTCGTAGGTAAACTCGGTAACATTTTTCCCCATGTATTGATCCAAAACCGCCTCAAAACTCGCTTTCCAATTGGTATTGAATGGAGTTGGTGTTTCGACTGTTGTTTTCACAATTTTCTCTAATTCAACCACCATTTTAGTGTGATCAATTTCGTTCGAACTGCCTTTGCCCGAATACACACTTTCCGGAACCAATCCGAATTCCAAAGCACTATTGATGACATCATGATTCAATCCGCCTTCACCAAATTGCGCTTTTCCTTGACGCATCACGTAATTAAATGCTTTCTTTGGATAGGTTTGTCGAACCGAATACATCTCCGATAAATCTATTGTTTTACCTGTAATCCGCATGATTTCCGACTCCAAAAAAGAAGTAGAGGAAAAACTCCAACACGTACCAGTTTTACCTTGCGAAACGACAGGTGTGCAATTAATTTCTTTAACGGTTTGAAATTCATAGGTTTGCGAAACGCCGTAGTTCGCTGCTAAAACGATGACTACCACAGCTATTTTTTTCAGGAATAAAATCGAATTTTTCATTTTTTTTATAAAATAATTGGGGTTAAATATACTATTTTTACCATTATAATTTAAAACTATGAGCACTATTAATTGGAAGACCGTAAAAGAGTTTGAAGATATTACCTATAAAAAATGCGATGGCGTGGCTCGAATCGCATTCAATCGTCCCGATGTTCGAAATGCCTTTCGTCCGAAAACGACGGCTGAGTTACTACAAGCATTCCACGATGCACAAGAGGATACTTCTATTGGTGTTGTTTTGCTTTCTGCTGAAGGTCCGAGTTCCAAAGACGGCATTTGGTCGTTTTGCTCTGGCGGAGATCAAAAAGCACGCGGACATCAAGGTTATGTGGGCGATGATGGATACCACCGATTGAACATACTCGATGTGCAGCGACTCATTCGCTTTATGCCGAAAGCCGTAATTTGCGTAGTTCCGGGTTGGGCTGTTGGCGGCGGACACAGTTTACATGTCGTATGCGATTTAACGCTTGCCAGTAAAGAACACGCCATTTTTAAACAAACCGATGCCGACGTGACCAGTTTTGACGGCGGTTACGGTTCAGCGTATTTAGCCAAAATGGTCGGGCAGAAAAAAGCCAGAGAAATATTCTTTTTGGGTCGCAATTACTCGGCTCAAGAAGCTTTTGACATGGGAATGGTCAATGCGGTAATTCCGCACGACGAATTAGAAGATACCGCTTTTGAATGGGCGCAAGAAATATTAGCTAAATCGCCAACCTCGATTAAAATGCTCAAATTTGCCATGAATTTAACCGATGATGGCATGGTCGGACAACAAGTTTTTGCGGGTGAAGCCACTCGTTTGGCCTATATGACTGACGAAGCCAAAGAAGGTAGAGATGCGTTTTTAGAAAAAAGAAAACCAAATTTTGATAAAAAATGGCTGCCTTAAAGTAGTGGTCAGTTTTCAGTTAACAGTGGTCAGAAAGCAGTTTAAATAAATCGCATTGAATTAGATATGGAAAACTTTACCAATGAAACCATCGATACCAAACAGCTTCCTCGTTTTGAAGAAGTTGAACTGAGTTCCTTACATCCTAAATACTGGAATGTAGTGGTTTTGAATACAAGTGTTTTTTTTGTACTGCTGGCTTTGGTTCTGACATTTGTCCTCTATAAAGTAGAACAATTAAACTCTTTGATACCTTATATATTAATTGGATTTGGTATTGTTTTGTTGTTTGTTTTTTATCTCACGAGAATTGGATTTAAGAAAAAAGGATTTGCTTTTCGAAATCATGATGTGATTTACAGAAGCGGAATCATCGCCACAAATACAATGGTAATTCCCTACAATAGAGTACAGCATGTGGCGCTACATGAAGGATTCATTTCACGTTATTTCGGATTGGCAAAAGTAGAGATTTTTACAGCAGGTGGAAGTTCAAGCGATATCGAAATCCCAGGAATAGCAAAAGAAGAAGCCGAAAACATCAAACAACTTCTGATGGGCAAAATTCAAAAGCAGTTGTAATGGAAGCCAATTTCAATACGCCACAGCGTCAATCGACAATCGGAATTTTGGTTTTGTTTGCCGATTCACTGCAGAAGTTGGGTCGCGCTTTTTTTCCAATTCTTTTGGTATTGTTTTTCAAAACGGAAAATCTGAGTAAGCTTTACATCGTGCTTTCTATACTTGCTGTTTTTCTTATTACCGTGGTAATCGCTTATTTGAAATTCATCAATTTTACGTTTTATATCGATGATGAAAACGACGAATTCATCATCAACGAAGGTGTAATCAATAAATCGATTACGACCATTCAACTCAATAAAATTCAGCAAGTAAACATCAACCAATCATTTTTTCAGCGATTGGTCAATGTATATGCCGTCGATGTTGATACGGCAGGAAGCGATAACAAAGAAGGTAACATTAAAGCCGTTTCGCATGCGACTGCTCTTGCTTTAAAAGCCCGATTGTTAGAAAACTCCAAAAAGGCAGTTGTTCTTGATACAGAAACAGAATCAATAGCCGAAGAATCAGAGAAACAATCGTTTTTGAAAATCAATATACTGAGTTTGATTAAAGTCGGAATTACATCCAACTATGTTAAAAGCATCGGTTTGATCTTGACGTTCTTTTTTACGATTCTTGAAAATCTTAAAAACATAGGCAAAGACAATTTGATCAATGAAGAAGCAATCGATGGATTTGTGGCGAACAACTCAGCGGTTTATTCTATTCTCGTCTTCATTTTGTTATTGTTTAGTGTGGTTTTCATCATCAACATCGTTCGAACTTTAGTGAAGTATTTTAATTATACCATCACCAAACAAAATGGGTCGTTGTTGTTGTCGTACGGATTAATCAGCACTAAAAGTACCATCGTTAAACCCGAAAAAGTCCAAATCGTAACCGTATCGCGCAATTATTTTCAGAAAAAACTGAATGTTTTAGAAGTAAAAATCAAACAAGCGGTGCGCGATGAAAATCAGCACAGCAAATCGCAAATCGAAGTTCCGGGTTGTAACGAAATTGAAAAAGACGAAATCCTACAACTTATTTTTAAACAATTGCCTCAAAAAGGAGAAATGATTACGCCGAATTTCCGTAAATTGGTCTTTTCAATTTTTTTAATCATAGTACTACCGGTGACTGGTTTTTTTCTATTCGGAATGAACATTCAACCTAAACTACTAGATTATTCGAGTTTTGTAATCGTTTACGTGCTGTTCTTTTTGATGATTTTGGTCTTCGGGTTCCGAAATTACCGCCTATTTGTCAATGAAGATACCGTTATTAAGAAAAGTGGCGCGTGGGATATTGATCACGAAATTATTAAAATTGATAAAATACAAGCGGTTTCTACATCGCAATTGTTTTGGCATAAAGGACTAAATATTGGTACGTTGACGGTGCATACTGCAGCAGGAAATGTTACCTTTCAACTCGGAAATTACGCCGTTATTAACAACTATGTTAATAATTGGTTGTACAAAATTGAAACATCAAACAGTAATTGGATGTAGTTTTGAAGAATATAAATTACTAATTACGAATTCAACGATACGTTATGAGACACTGGATTGAAGCCGCACGAGTACGAACACTACCATTATCCGTTTCAGGTATTTTGGTCGGATGTTTCTACGCTATGTCGCAAGGAATTTTCAATTGGAAAATTGTCATTTTTGCGCTTTCAACAACTTTGGGTTTACAAATTTTATCCAATTTTGCAAACGATTACGGAGACGGAATGAAAGGTACCGATAACGAAGATAGAGTTGGGCCCAAACGCGCCATTCAAAGCGGTGCGATTACACCTGGAGCCATGCGATACGCTATTTTTATCACCGGATTTCTTACGTTTGTTTCGGCGATGTTGTTGATTTACTTTTCATTCAAAGGAAAATATTTAATCTATTCGTTGATCTTTTTTGTTCTAGGAATACTAGCCATTGCTTCTGCGATTCGCTATACGGTGGGGAAAAATCCTTATGGTTATCGTGGTTTGGGAGACGTATTTGTATTTACGTTTTTCGGAATGGTCAGTACCATGGGAATTTATTTCATGTACTCCAAACAATTGGATGGGTTATTGGTTTTGCCCGCTACGGCCATCGGATTTTTGAGCGTGGGCGTGCTGAATCTCAACAACATGCGCGACGAAGAATCGGACCGCAAAGCCAATAAAAACACCTTGGTAGTGAAAATGGGTGGCGCTTGGGCCAAAAAATATCATTTTTTCCTAGTGATTTCAGCCATGGTTTTGGTGGTTGTTTTTGCTATATTAAATCGATTCAATTTTGATCAGTATATTTTTGTCGTGGCGTATTTTCCAATTGCCAGTCATCTGCTAACAGTGTATCGAAATAAACACCCGAAATTCCTCGATCCCGAATTGAAGAAATTGGCCATCAGCACATTTTTACTCTCCGTTTTACTTTCCTTAGCGCTGATCTTTTTTGTATCCGATATGATGATTTATTATGTCAACCGACTTGTAGCGCTATTCCAATAAAAAATACAACTATGAAAATTACATTTTACGGACATGCTTGTTTAGGCATTGAAATCAAAGGAAAACACATTTTAGTTGATCCGTTTATTACGGGAAATCCAAAAGCCTCGCACATCGACAGCACTTCAATTCCTGTGGATTACATTCTGCTCACACACGCGCACCAAGACCACACACTCGACGTTGAAGCGATCGCAAGCCGAACCGGAGCTGTGATTGTCTCGAACTACGAAATCGCATCGCATTACGGCGCTAAAGGCTTCAATTACCATCCGATGAACCACGGCGGAAGTTGGATCTTTGATTTTGGCAACGTAAAATACGTCATCGCACACCACACGAGTTCATTTCCAGACGGTAGTTATGGCGGTCAGCCAGGCGGTTTTGTCATCGAAGGCGAACACAAAAACATATACATTGCGGGCGACACGGCTTTGACTATGGATATGAAACTTATTCCGTTGCGTACCAAACTCGATTTGGCGATTTTGCCGATTGGTAGCAACTTTACCATGGATGTGGAAGATGCCATCATTGCATCCGATTTTGTCGATTGTGATAAAGTCTTGGGTTATCATTTCGATACCTTTGGTTACATTGAAATCAACCACGACGCGGCCAAAAAGAAATTCTTTGATGCGGGTAAAGATTTGATGTTACTCGAAATAGGCGAGAGCATTGTTTTATAGTTGACATTGCAAATTGTCATTGCGAGCCAAAGGCGAAGCAATCTACCGTAATTCATGCGATTATGTGAAGCAATCTCCAGCTTTCCGCCTTTATCTTTTTATCTCGTTTTGAGAACGAGATAAAAAGGATGCCGGCTTTAATCTGGGCTAGGGCAATCTACTAAAAAGCAGTACTTCTAAAATGTGGCACTTAAATTGTTCATCATCCTAAAAAAAGACATGAAAGCATTCAAAATTCTATTGTTTTTACTTCCGATTGTATCTTTTTCCCAATCCAAAGAAGGTTATTGGGACAATATTCGCACCACCAACGAAACCATTCTAGTAAAATCAAACGAAAAGAAATTACTTAAAACCGCTAGTTTTCCGGAAGGAACTACAGAAGTTGTTTTTAGAATAACCGTTCTCGACGATAACCAACAACTCTCAAGCAGTTTGGTTTCGCTTTTAAAGGCGATTCCCGATCCAACCGGAATCAGTCAAGGTTCGGCCGGAGCGTTGTTTTTAGCGTCTAAAATCGCGGGCGATGACAAATGTACATTTGCCGTATTTTCTTCGGAAGCAGAAGCGCAACACTTTATCCAATCCGACAAAACTACCAAAAGCGTTTACGTTCAAAATACACCAACCAACAAAGACGCCAAATTACAAGCGGTTTCGGGTTCCAATTTATGGTTTGTATTCGACAGCAAAAACTGGGTAATGAGACAGAAAATTACTGTGGAAGTTGTGCCGTGGGTCAATAACAAACTCAGTCGCGGTTGGAATTCGGACGCCAAAAAAGAACTGTTATCCGTTATAGAAAAGCAAAAAGTAGTGCCGTTTTTGAAGAAAAAAGACGAGTATTATGCCTTGTTTTTGGATGCGGTTACTCAGAAATACACCACAAAAGAATTCAAACAATTACTCCAAGTAGAACGTGATAATGTATTAGAAATCATTTCCGAAGAAAGCTTGAAAAAATCAGGCGAAGTTGAAAAATTCTACAACCTCATACGCGATCGCTCGTACGATTTATTCCAACGCGGAAAAACCAACGAAGCCATTGAAGTGATTACCACCGAAATGATCGCTAAGAAAAGAGCAAGTTATAAAGATTACGGAATTTTAGGCGATTACTATTTGTTGTCCAAACAATTCACAAAAGCAGAAGATGCGTACCAAACCGGATTGAAATTAAATCCGTCTGAGATTCATTTTCAACTCAATCTAGCACACGTATATTTATTTACGGATCGTTCGTCTGAGGCGCAGGAAATCTACAAGAAATACGCCAATCAAACGCTTTCTAACGGAATAAGTTGGACGGAACAGGCAAGAACCGATTTCAAAAGGTTTGAAAAACTGAATTTTCCAAAACAAAATTATAGAAAAATCATTCGTTCGATGGATTAACCCAACGTCTATGAAAGCTAGTTATCAGAAATATATTCTTCAATTCAAACAAGCATCAGGAACTTCGCGTGGAATCATGACGGAGAAGGAAACTTGGTTTATCGTCCTTGAAGACGAAGGAAAGAAAGGAATAGGCGAGTGCGGTATTTTAAGAACTTTAAGCGTCGATGACCGACCCGATTACGAGCAAAAATTACAATGGACATGCGATAACATTGACTTGGGAAAAGACGCATTATGGGAGCAATTGGTCGAATTCCCGTCGATTCAATTCGGAGTAGAAATGGCGTTTTTATCGTTGGAAAGCGAAAATCCGTATGTTTTATTTCCTTCAAATTTCACAAATGGCAATCAATCCATGCTTATAAATGGTTTGGTTTGGATGGGAGAAGAAGCGTTTATGAAGCACCAAATTACTGAAAAATTAGCACAAGGTTTTAACTGCATCAAGCTCAAAATTGGAGCCATCGATTTTCAAAAAGAACTCGGATTATTGACGTTTATTCGGCGTAATTTTGATGAAAAAACCATCGAGATTCGGGTGGATGCGAACGGCGGATTCACTGCAAACGAAGCTTTAGTTAAACTAAATCAATTAGCTGGTTTTAAATTACATAGTATTGAACAACCTATTCAAATTAACCAGCATGACAGTATGTCAGAACTGTGTAAAACCACTCCGATTCCCATTGCGTTGGATGAAGAACTGATAGGTGTATTTTCTTTGGAAGAAAAAGAACAATTGTTGCTAAAAATTCGTCCGCAGTACATCATTTTAAAACCCAGTTTGGTGGGCGGATTTAGAGGAACGACGGAATGGATTGAATTGGCAAACCGACTATCCATTGGTTGGTGGATTACCTCGGCGTTAGAAAGTAATATCGGTTTGAATGCTATTGCTCAATTTACCTTCATGCAAAACAATTCAATGCCACAAGGATTAGGAACGGGTGGATTGTATACCAATAATTTTGATTGCCCATTGGAAGTATCGCAGGGTCAATTGTGGTACAGAAGCGATTTGCAATGGAATTGTAATCTTCTTTAGTCTTTACCCTAATGGGATTGACTTCGCATGCGTTTCGGTCCGTACCAAAGCCAAAATCCAGTAATGGTAAAAAGTAACAACGCAGTTCCCATAATGGATGTGTAGATGAGTTTGATGATTCCGTTTGAAGTGTTAAAATAGTAATCCAAAATCGAACCATCATGAATTTTTTCAACAAAATCAGCACGTCGGGTTTCTAAGTGTAACAAATTTCCTGTGGCACCATCCAATTGAACACCGATAAAATCTTCTGAAAACACAAACTTTACCATTCCTTTGTCTTTGCGAATGTCAATTCGATCCAATTCAAGCGAACTTTCCTTCGAAACCGAATCCATAACAATGGCACAAGCTCTTTTGTGCAAACTGTCCATGCTCAGCCATTCGCTCAATTCGGTGGATGTTCCTTGGTAGGATTGGGCTAAAAGTAATCCGTTACTATTTTTCTTCCAACCCAATAACAATCCCGATATCGAAATGATAAAGAAAAACACAAATAAAAATGCGCCCATGGTGCGGTGAATTTTTCTAAAAATTCGGATTAATTTGGCTTGTTGCTGTCGGGTTGTACCTTTTGACATGGATGGGTTTTAATTTTACTTGAGTGGGCCAAATATACAAAACCAACTGAAATGTGAGCCAATTTTTTATGATTTGAAAGGAGCGAATCATTTTATATAATTCTCTATTTAGTTTGCGTATTTTCTAAAAACAGCTCTATTTTGTAATGTGTTTGATAGTGCGTGAAGTAGCGCTCTATATCGGGTTTTAGAATACTCTATAAGTAATTTCTATCGAAAAACAATTTCAATAAATAAATAGTTTAGTACCTTAGCACTATAAAAATTAAACAACTAAATTTTTCATTATGGATAACAGTAATAATCATTCTTCATCGAATGCTAATAGTTACAATGTAAACGAAAACACAGCAGGTAAATGTCCGTTTTCCGGAGCTGCTCCTAAACCAGTTGCTGGTGGCGGAACCCGAAACAAAGATTGGTGGCCTAACCAACTTAATTTAAGTATTCTTCGTCAACATTCATCTTTGTCGAACCCGATGGGTGACGATTTTAATTATGCAGAAGAATTCAATTCATTGGATTTAGCGGCTGTAAAAAGAGATATTGAAGAAGTGATGACCAATTCACAAGAATGGTGGCCAGCCGATTTTGGTCATTACGGACCGTTTTTTATTCGTATGGCATGGCATAGTGCTGGAACATACCGAATTGCAGATGGACGCGGTGGTGCAGGTTTTGGAACGCAACGTTTTGCTCCTTTAAATAGTTGGCCAGATAACGGAAACTTAGACAAGGCTAGATTACTACTTTGGCCTATCAAACAAAAATATGGAAGAAAGATTTCTTGGGCAGATTTGATGATTTTGGCAGGAAATTGTGCGTTAGAATCGGCTGGATTTAAAACATTTGGTTTTGCAGGTGGAAGAGAAGATGTATGGGAACCAGCAGAAGATATTTATTGGGGTTCGGAAGGTAAGTGGTTAGAAGACCAACGTTACTCGGGCGACCGTGATTTGGAAAATCCGTTGGCTGCTGTACAAATGGGACTTATCTATGTAAATCCGGAAGGACCAAATGGAAATCCAGATCCAGTCTTAGCTGCCAAAGACATCCGCGAAACGTTTGCTCGTATGGCAATGAATGACGAAGAAACCGTGGCGTTAATTGCTGGAGGACATACTTTAGGTAAAACGCATGGCGCCGCAGATCCGAGTCAGTATGTTGGTCCAGAACCAGCAGCAGCCGGAATCGAAGAGCAAGGTTTGGGATGGAAGAATTCATTCAGAACCGGAAAAGGTGGCGATACCATCACCAGTGGTTTGGAAGGAACGTGGACGACAACACCAACGACATGGAGTAATAATTTCTTTGAAAACTTATTTGGTTTCGAATGGGAATTGACGAAAAGTCCGGCTGGAGCTCATCAATGGAAACCCAAAGATGGAGCAGGAGCAGGAACAGTTCCGGATGCACATGATCCGTCGAAAAGTCACACTCCGATTATGTTGACAACCGATCTTTCGTTACGCTTTGATCCGATTTACGAAAAAATTTCTAGACGTTTCTTTGAAAACCCAGATGAATTCAACGATGCGTTTGCCAGAGCTTGGTTCAAATTGACACACCGTGATATGGGACCAATTGCCCGTTATTTAGGACCAGAAGTTCCATCCGAAGAGTTGATTTGGCAAGATCCAGTTCCAACTGCCAATTACAAGCAAATTGACGCAACAGATGTTGCAACATTAAAAGCAAGAATCAACGAATCAGGATTGTCTGTTTCACAATTGGTTTCTGCAGCGTGGGCATCGGCTTCTACTTTTAGAGGTTCTGATAAACGTGGTGGTGCCAATGGAGCACGTGTTCGCTTAGCGCCACAGAAAAATTGGGATGTAAATAATCCGTATGAATTATCATTAGTGATTGACAAGCTTGCTTCTATTCAAGAGTCATTTAACACAGCTCAAAACGACGGAAAACAAGTTTCATTGGCTGATTTAATTGTTCTCGGTGGAAATGTAGGAGTTGAAAAAGCGGCAAACAATGCAGGTCAAAACATAGCGGTTCCTTTCACACCGGGAAGAACCGATGCTTCACAAGATCAAACGGATGTAGAATCGTTTGCAGTTTTAGAACCACAAGCGGATGGATTTAGAAATTATTCTAAAACTAAATACACTGTTTCAGCGGAAGAACTATTGGTGGATAAAGCACAATTAATGACACTTACGGCTCCAGAAATGACAGCACTTGTAGGCGGCATGCGTGTTTTGAATACTAATTTTGATCGTTCTACTTTAGGTGTGTTTACAAGACGACCAGAAACGTTGACCAATGATTTCTTTGTTAATTTACTAGACTTGGGAACTACGTGGAAAGCCACTTCGAATTCGGATGATGTATTTGAAGGACGCGATCGAGCAACAGGTATGCTAAAATGGACCGGAACGCGTGTAGATTTGATTTTCGGATCTAATTCGGAGTTGCGCGCTATCGCCGAAGTATACGGTTGTGGTGATGGTCAAGATAAGTTTGTAAAAGACTTTGTAGCGGCATGGACGAAAGTAATGAACTTAGATCGTTTTGATGTAGCGTAAATTCATAAATAAATAAAAAAGAGGTGGTTTGGAAACAAGCCGCCTTTTTTTGTGCATTTCAAATTCAGTTGTTTGTAAAATAGTAACTGCAGGTGTTTGTGTCTTTACTGAATTTAATATATGATAAAGTCTACAAATTTGTAATTACGCAAAACTACAGTCGCCATCGCCAAAATTGACTCTGTTTTTGTCAAAATCTGTGGCGTTGAATGCTTTTGAAATTATGGATTGTTTTGTTTTTTTTGTCGTATACAAAAACAGCCACGATTTTTTTAAGTTGGAACAAATGGCTTCATCATAACAAATAATCTCTCTTGTGTTTTGGGTTATTGCTTGAAGTTTGATAATCGTTGAAACATCTTGCGCGTATTTTAAAGGATCAAAATAGGTGAATAGTACTTTGCATACATAATTCCTTTTTTGTAGCACTACAAAACCAATACACTCATGTTCTTTAATTATTTTAAGTAATGAGTACTCAAATTCTTTGTCATAAATTGAGAATTCATAGTTGTTTTTATTGGTTAAATTCAGCAAAGGCGCTTTTTGAACCCAATTATATGCTTTTAGCCATTCAAAAAAATCTTTTCCTTTGTTTGAAATATCATGGGTATTGAATGTATTGATGCACTTTAATGTGTCGTCATCGATAGTGTTTACGTATTCAAGGGTTATATTTTTTAATTTTTTTGACAAAAGTAGTTTCTGGAACTGCAGTTTTAGATTGATAAAGAAATTAAAAAAATGATCCATTTGCTGTACTATCCATGTTAGTTTCTTTGTTTTTGGAAAAACAGTCGGAAGTACAAATTGTAAGTTACTTCTCAACACTGCTTTGATGCCTTTACTTTCCTTTAACAGGGTAAAGTAACCCGATTTATCATACACTCTTTTGGCGCTTGGTGTAAATTGTGAAATGCCTATTTGTCCTTTATTTTCAGTATACATTGTATTTAGGATTTCACGTCCGATTCCTGTGCCTTTGGTTTTTGGGTGAACCCACCACGTGGAAAGCCAACCAATTTTTTCAGTACGATTCTCAATAGTAACTCTATCCATATACAACCCCATATAACCTACTAATTCATTGTTTAAATAGGCCAATAGTAATACAATATCATCCTCTTCAATGATAGGGTTTTTGTAATGAGCAAAAAGACGATGTTTACTGATACTCAAGAAAGAAAAATTCCAGAATGCAGCATCTGAAAGTAGTTCTGGAATATCTTTTTTTACTATTTTTTTTATTTCAATCATGTTCTTTTGATGTTATAGGCGCCAATTGCTTTATTGAAGTATTTGTAAAGGTTTTCAGTAACAATTTGTTTTTCTGTTTCCTTTTTTGGATTTTCTAAAGAGAATCGCTGTATAATTCTACGATCAAAATCCATTTTTATTCCAGAATTTCCAAATAGTTTGAGAGACGAATCATAATCAAACAACTCATTGAGTAATTTTTTAGACATCGATTTATCAGAAAAAGGAAAGGCAAAAAGCGAATAATTTATGCCGAAGTTATTTTTCAACCATTCAATAGAATCGATAATTTCCTTTTTTTGTTGTTCATGAGATAATTGAATTAAAGGTGGATGCGACATGGTATGCCCACCAAAGTAATGACCATCATCCATCATTTCTTTAATTTGCTCCTTTGATAAGTAGAATTTATTCTCACTCAAATATTTTTTTACATCAATATTTAAGTGATCCAAAACATCCTGAACTTTGTTTCTTTCAGCATATTTAATACGTATGAATTTTTGCTTGAATTCATCAACAGTAGTATAGTTAAAAGATAGTATTTGACTTATTTGATCTAAAGTTGATTTTTCAAAGTTTTCCTTTTTTAGATGCGAAATAATTACACTAATGTAATGTTTATATAACCCTTCGTTGTTATCAACGAAATTGGGATTAATAAAAAAATGGCTTTGATATTATATTTTTTTAAGATGGGATAGATTACAGAATATACTTCTTCTAAACCATCGTCAAAAGAGAGTAAAAATCCATTTTTAGAAGTTGTGTTTTTAACTATATCTTCAGGATGTAAAGGTTTGTAGTTCTTAATTAAAAGATCTATATCGTTTGAAAACTGATTACGATTTTTATACGGATATAAATTTTCAATATGAGCAACTTGGTCATCTCTAACAATATGATAGTAAGGAAAAATGGTTTGGTCACTAAACGTGGATAGCATTTTTTTGTTTGAAATGTTGTATAGTATATCTTTAATAAATCCCATTATAGTATCTTTTTAATGAAAAATGTGATTGGTATTCTTTACTATTACCAAAGCCTAGAAATAGGGGCAAACCACGGTTATTAGTAATTATTTGTCTTCACTTTTTTCAAATTTTATTCTCTTTGATTTTTGTCCTGAAACATAAAAACCAATTACTTTATTCTGCTCATTTCTTATGAGTTCTATTTTGCCAAAAAAACCTCTATTGCTAACAAAAACGTCTTTTTGAAATGGTGTTAATTCAATGTTTTTATTTCGGTCGTGAGTTGCAACCAATTTTTTTTCTTTGATTACTATTTCATAGGTTGTGTTAACTTCGGAATTGAAATACTTACCGACAATTTCGTTTAGATTTATTTTTGTTTCATTTATTTCTGTTAATTCAATTCGGTTTGCTTTATAGGCAAAGTCCGAAAAATGCCATTTCAGTTGATTTACGGGTTCTCCTTTTTTTACATCAAAGGTTATTTTACTGTGTGGAAAGTTTGGATAGTTATATTCGTAGTTATCTGTTTGCAGAATTTTCACTAATTTATTTTCGCCTCTTATTTGATGAAATAAAGAGTCTTTGTTTTTAGTGATTGAAACTACAAATCCTGGAAAAACTTCATAATCGCCAATAAAATTTTGTAATTTGCTTTGATCTAATTTTGGTTTTAACGGTAAGGTTTGTTTGTCGTATAAATAATAATCTACAATTTCGTACGCTACATCTAAAGGATTGAATGACTGTGAATTCCCCGTAATAATAACAGAAAAATTTTGCTCAGGAATTCGTAACAAATAGGAACGATAACCAGCATCACCACCACCGTGAAATACTACATTTAAGCCTTTGTATGTTTTAATTTCTTGTCCTAATGCATAAGGTATGATTTCGCCGTTATTAAGTCGGCTTTTTTCTTTCATTTTGTTGAAAATTTCATTATTTCCGATGGTCTTTTTTTCAAAATTCAACGTCCATAAACTTAGATCTTCTATGGTAGTATTTAAACTTGTTGAGCCGACGAATGAAAAGTTTAACAAGCTTTTATAATAAGTACTGTCTTGTTTGAAATAGGAGTATGCTTTGTTTTTAATAATCATTTGGGGATTATCTAAAAACACTGAGTTTTTCATTTTTAATGGCTTGAATATTCTCGCTTTTGTAAATTCAGAGAAAGATTGTCCTGAAACTCTTTTTACAATTTCAGCTAACAAAATATAACCCGAATTACAATATTCAAATTCGTCTCCTGGAACAAAATTCAAGCCTTTTTGGTTTGTTATTAATTTGATTACTTGTTCATTACTTATCATATCATCGTCTCTTATTCCAATTAAATTGGTCAAGTCAAATATATCTCTGATTCCGCTGGTATGATTTGCTAAATTTCGCAAAGTGATTTTGTGTCCATAATCGGGTAGTTCGGTAAGATATTTTCTAATGTCATCATCCATAGATAATTTACCTTCTTGTTCTAAGAGCAAAATTGAAAAAACTGTAAATTGTTTTGATACCGATGCAATGTGAAAAACTGTTGAAGTTGTAATTGGAATTCCATATTCCAAGTTCGCAGTTCCAACGCCTTTTTTATAAACAATAGAGCCATTTTTTATAATCGAAATTGCAATTCCAGGTTCATTTGGTTTAGCATATTTTGCGATTAATTTGTCAACTTTGTCAGAGACTTTTTGATTCTGAGTTGATTTTACTTGTGCGTTTATAGTGATTGAATTTATTAATAAGATTAATATGAAAATGATGCAGGTCTTAATTTTTGTCATTGTTTATTTTTCTGTCGTTACTTGTTTTTGTGAACGGTCAGCTTGATGCTTTCACTATTTTAGCGCAATTTTTAGTTCGATAGATTTACCTTTAGTTTCTTGTATTTTTTTGCATAAAATTTGAAAGATTAGATTTCAAAACCTGAGAATAAAATTACATTTTTTTTTTGAATAGCAATCCTTTTTTGATTTAAAAAAGCTTTAGAAACTATAAATCGCTAGCATTACTGTTAACAAAACTAAGCTCCCGCTGCTGGCACTGGCCAAAACAAATATATGAATTTCTTTTAAAGATATAATTGAAAGCATCTAGGTTTTCTATGAAGACAAAAATAACAAGCGGAAGTCCGGAAATTGTTGCAAATGGCTGTTGCAGGCAGTGCTTTATTTTGATACTTTAGACTTCTTAATGTCAATGGTTTTCTGTTTTATCCATTGAATTGAAATATCAAAAGGTGCTGAGTCATTGTCAAAAGCAGTGTTGTGTCCTAATTCGGTAAATAAAGTATATTCGAAAGGTTTGCCATGAGCTTTCAATATGTTTAATTGTTCCATACACAACTTTACTGGAATCTGTATGTCTTTTTCACCAAAAAGCCAAAGTCCTGGAATTGAAAGTGTATTTAGAAAAATCTTTGGGTCAGTTGCCACGAATTGATACCTGTCTGGGTCATTTTTAGTATGTTTACGAGCATCTGATTCTGTATGATTTTCCCAAAAATCATTATTTCCATTTGTATAAAACTGAAACCGAAGTTGTTCTAGAGTTGTAATTGTAGGGCAACTGAATAAAACCATAAATTCTATTTGTGAATTTTTGCTTGCCGCAATTGGGATTATCCATCCTGCTTGACTAAAGCCAACTAATCCAATTGGTATTTTCTTATCTTTCAAGTGTGTTCGAAATATAGTTACTGATGCATTTGCATCTTCAGATAATAAATTAAGATTTGTTGTGTCAATATTATTCGTACCAACTGATGGTCCTACATACACACCACCCGATTCTCCAACTCCTCGTTTATCATAGGTCAATACAGCAATACCTTCTTTGGCAAGACGTTTAGCAAATTCCATTTCTCTTTTTACAGGGTCAGAGCCATGAACAATTACAACTGCTGCAAATGATTTTTTAGGTGTTAAAATTGAACCTGCAAGAGTAATGCCTTGACTTTCAAACTTTATATCTTGAATGGTAAAGTCGTCTGATTGAGAAAATACCATTTCTGGTAAAGTCAAGAATAATAACCAAAGAATTAAATTAGAAAAAATGTTACTATCCATTTTAGTGTTGTAAAATTGCGTTTGAAACTTGATTCTGCGTTAGCATTGCTTACAATGTGTCGCACCTTTTGCTCTGTTGCAATGGCGAACACTGACCAAAACAAATCTACAAAATTTATAAGAAAGATGAAGTTGTGGCTGCTAAGTTATTTTCCGCTAAGTCAGAGACTCAAGCGCAAACCCAATAATAGCTGTAAAAACGTGATAACAGTAGTTTTTATAATGGTCTTTGCTGGTGTTACTAATAGCTTTACTGGAACTAATCCTCAGCAACGGTTATTTTTGCTAATGTCACGTTTAAAAAGTATCTTATTATTTCGCGCAATGTAGTCGCTCGATAGAATCAAATAGGGATGATTGTTTGAAAATCCTGCGCTGCGACTTCGTACAATTATTTTGTCGTTAACTTTTAGGCTATTTAATTGTTGAAAATCCTTAGGTATAAATTGCATCATGTATTGTTCGCCATTAATCCTGACTATAAGCCATTTTGGTCCTGATGATTTCGCATTTGCACGCTGAAAAGTAAGAGAGGTTACAATGGCCTCCATATTGTTGAAAGCCTTTATGTCCTTCTTAATTTTATCATAACTGGCGTGCACTTTTTTACCTTCTGGAGAAACCTCCCATTCTTTGTACTTTATGCCATCGGGAGAAGCCTCCCATTTTTTCCTCTTATCCAGGTTGGCTTTCTTGTCGGCAATGGACAAGGTCTTTGGGGATGGCTTAGTGTCATTTTTAATTTCACGATTAGCACCCGATCCGTCGGCGAACGAAGCGAAGCTAAATACTAGTCCGCTTACCACAACCAGCGATAAGATCAGTAGATAGATGGTTTTTTTCATGTGTTTCATATCCTTTTAAATTGATACTGCAAATTTAGTTTGATATTTTTCTGACTGAGTATTTTGGATTGTAAATAAAAATGTAAATTTTGTAAATACATTGTAAATAGTATTTACTGAAACAATCCCTGTAATTTTATTATACGGCTAATGAATACGCATACTTGGTTTCAATGTTGAAGACCAAGTTTTTGTTTACGAAAATAAAGGACAGCTAATAACTAATCTTGAAATTGAATACTTATTCTTAAAGAAACTGTCGATTCTTTGAAGGTTTCGACGGTTTAGCTTCACTCCGTTCGCCTTGCTGGCTCGGGTGCGCTATGAAGGATAAGCATCCAGAGTTAGGACTAACGTAAACAACTTCACTTCAGGTGCTGCTTCCGGCACTGGCCAAAATTAAATTCACAAAATTAATTTGAAAGATAAAATTGAAAACAGCTGAGTATTTTCAACGAAGACAAAACGCAAGTGTCCAGTAATAGTTGAAAACTGATGTTTGGTTTGGTGATCGTATTTTATTGTTTTATAAGTATTTTTTGTGTTGAAGATTTTTTGTTGGTAAAATTTAATTTTAGAAAATACAAGCCTGTTGAAAAATCGGATACATCTATTTTTATACTTTCATTAGTCTTTACTATAATTTTGGGATAAAAAACTCTTCCATTTAAATCAAATAACTCAAAAGATTCTAATTGATTGCTTTCATCAAGATTAACATTCAAATAATCAAAAGTAGGATTTGGGTATACTGAAATTTGTTGCTCCATTTGTAAATCAGTTATATTTAAAACTGGAATTCCTGTGTAACTTCTGTATATCTTACCATTTGTTCCTGCTGTAAAAATATAATTATTAACAAGTTCAACAGAATTTATTGAGTTTTGGTTTGCAATTTGCGTCCAATTTACTCCTCCATTTTCAGTTTTGTACATGACGCCATATTCGTCTATAATGTATCCAATAGTGGTTGAATAAAATTTGGTCAAAGTATAGTAGCCATATGGAACTGTAAGCTGTTGCCAAGTTGTACCACCATCAGTTGTTTTGTAGAATAAAGAATCATCGCCAACAAAGTAACCATTGTTTTCATCAACAAAATGGAAAGAATTTATATCTTCTCCCTCTAATTCAATATTCAAATTCCATGTATTGCCACCATCAATAGTTTTATACATTGCACCGTAATAATTTCCAATTCGATTTGCATAACCAATAAGCGAATTAACAAATTGAATAGTTCCAAAAGTTTGATTTGATACTTGGGTCCAAGTAGTACCTCCATTAGTGGTTTTCATAACTTTTTTTTGATTGTAGCCACCCGAAATAAAACCAATGTTACTATTTAAAAAACAAATAGAAGTTATACCTTCATCAATTATGTCTACACCATTATTTAAAACTGTCCAGGTTGCACCACCATCATTTGTTTTGAAAACATGTCCACCATATGGTCCACCAGTTGTTGCATAACCTAATGTTTCATTTACAAATGTAAAATCACTACTTGAAACAGAAGTTCCTATATTTATAGAACCAACCAATGACCATGTGTCACCAAAATTACTTGTTTTATAAAAATGGCTACCTGTTTGAGCAAATCCTATACTATTGTTTACTATTTGCAATTGTTGAAAGTCATCATAGGTTGGAGAATTTTGTGTCCATGTGTTTCCTCCATCTATAGTTTTGATAATTCGTCCACGAGCACCAGTAGCAAAACCTATATTGTTATCTTGAAAGAAAATTCCATACATGGCGGTATTATAGATATATCCATTTTGGAAAAATATTTGACTCCATGTAGCTCCACCATTCGTTGTTTTATACGTTGCTCCATGATCACCAGTTGCAAAACCATTATTCTCGTTTAAAAAGTGAAAATCATAAATAGCTTGTAAAGAGCTTGAAATTTCAGTCCATGTTTCACCTCCATTACTGGTTTTAAATATAGTACTATGTTCTCTTGAAGCAAAACCAACATTTTGATTTATAAAATGAACGGTTAAAAAACTGGAAGGAAATATATTAGTAGTATAGGTGTTGTACCAGTTTAATCCTCCATCAATTGTTTTTTGTATTTTTCCATTGGCACATACAGCATGTCCAACTAAAGAACTTGTGAAGGCTGTTTTGACAATAGTTACATTTGAAATAAAACTATTTGACCATGAAGCTCCTCCATCAATGGTTTTAACAAGGCTATTGGCACTAGATAAAATAATCGTATTAGTATCTATAATAGTAACAGTATTAAAAGAAGTATTAAATCCTGTAGAAATTTGTTGCCAACTGGTTCCGTTATCAACTGTTTTTAAAACATATCCGTTATTTCCAACAATATAGCCAACTCCATTTTTAAGACTAATATCGTTACCACTGATTATATTTTGTTTTTTCAGCCATGTTGTACCAGAATCTAAGGTTTCAAGTAACTCATTAGATGTTATTATATAGCCAATATTGCTTGAAACAAATTCAATATTTTTTCCAATATTTACAGTTGGTTTAGGGTTTAATAACTCCCAATTTGTTTGAGAAAATAATAGATTAAAAGTTGCTGATAGTAGAGATAGGAAAAGTATTTTTTTTGTCATTCAAATAATTAATTTAAAATTATGATGTTGTTATTTTAGCACATCACCCAAAGTACGGGGCTTTGCATCCGTTGCTATGAACACTAAACAAAACTACGACATTTCTTTGAAAGATTGAGTTGTTGCAACTAGATTGTTTTCCACGAAGAATAAATAGCAATCGTAAGCCCAGCAATTGCGGAAAACTTTGCTTACAGATAGTGCTTCTATTTAGTCTGTTACTATTATTTTATGATTTGAAATTAGTTTACCGTTTTGAGTTAATTGAGCAAAATAAATTCCGTTATTTAAGTTTTCTCTTTTAATAATTATATTTTGTCCATTTATGTTGTTTATTTCTTTTACTAACTGTCCAATTGAATTATATATTTTTAATGTTGAATTTTCAAAATTAAATTTTGCGGATATTAAAAGTTCAGTTTTGAATGGGTTAGGCGAAACATTTATTTCTTGGCTTAAATAGTTTATATCTTCAACATTTAAAAGCATAGAACAATCAGTTGGAGTTGGCTGACCATTTGCAATACCATGATTGTAAATATTAATTCCATTTTGGGCACTACACGTTAAATAAATGTAAGGATCTGATGGCATTTCGTATGACGGTCTGAAAGGATTTTGACTGCTTCCAACTCCTTCTATCCAAGTTTCACTAAAAAAGCCATTATCTAATGAAAACCGTCTTCTTGTACCTCCATTTACATCAACATTTGTAATTGAAATTACTGTATACGTACTTCCATTACCTAAAGTAATAGAATTAGAAACTTGAAGGCTAAAATCATATAATAATTGGTCAACTCCACCTACATTTCTATATACTTTTTTAGTAGAAATATCTTCGCGTAGGAAAACATTTAAAGAAGTTGTTGGATCAATAAATTTTTTATAGGTGTAGGAACCAATAACAATATCAATACCAGGATTAATAACTAAATTTTGACTACCACCAAAGTTGGCACTTACAACATTCCAAGTAGAATTGTTTAACATTGGAATATAAGTTTGTGAAAATGATTTTTCAACTAATAGGGTTAAAAAGACAAGTGTAAAAAGTAATTTTGTTTTCATATGTAGGTTATTAAATTTACGAATGGTGGATTCAAGACCTTAATGCAACAACTGGTCTTTTTGGTTATGCTCAAAATTACTAATTTAGTTTATAATTTTGATGTTTTATTTTATTTATTTCAAGTTCTAGCATGTATGCTGGCGTTTTGTATTTAAGCACCTTTCTAGGTCTATTATTAAGCTTTTCTTGGACCATTTTGAGTTGTTGTTCAGTTATGTTGTTAAAGTCAGTTTTCTTCGGGAAATAGCGTCTAATTAGTCCGTTTGTATTTTCATTAGTTCCCCTTTCCCAAGGCGAGTAGGGATGAGCAAAATAGATGTCCATTCCTGTATGTAGAGTAAGCCATTTGTGATTAGTCATTTCCATCCCATTATCGTAAGTCATCGACTTTCTTAATTCAGCGAATAAGTTGTTTAAATGTTTTGCAATTGCTAGTGTAACTGTTTCTGATTTTCTGTCTTCTAAGTATATAATAAAAGTATATCTAGTCTTTCTTTCAACCATAGTTGCGATAGCGCTTTTGTGTCCTAAGCCAACGATTGTATCACCTTCCCAATGTCCAATTTCTAATCTGTTTTCCACGTGAGCTGGTCTTTGGTCAATTGAAACAGCATCAGGAATACGAACTCTTTTGGTTCCATACTTTCTGCGTTTTCTTCTTTTGGAAAGATTATAAGGAAGAAGAGCTATTAATTTTCTACCTAATTTGGATTGTCTATGTCTATAAATATGCTGATAAATAGCTTCGTGTGATATTGACATTATAGGATCGTTAGGATATAAGTCTTTTATAAATCCAGCTATTTGCTCAGGTGAAAAGTCGTTTAATAATCCTTTATAGACAAAGAGTTTTAGCTTATAATATGTATTTATTTTATCTAAATTTCTTTTGTTTAAATACTCTTCTTTAGCACAGAAATAAGACTGTTCTGCGTTGTATTTATCAGTAGGTTTAATAACCCATTTTTTAACTTCTCTATGAATAGAAGATCTGTCTCTGTTAAGCTGCAAAGCAATATAAGATATAGATTTGTTTTCTTCTAGTAATGTCTGAATAACTACACGTTCAGATAATGTCAAGCGATTACGTTTTGGTCTCATATACAACAAATTTAAAAAATATAATTTGTTGCATTAAGTTATTGAATTTACGAATTTTTTGCAGCATTTTTGCCAACGTTCCCCGTATTTACGTCAGTTGCTGCTTCGAAGATTAACTAAAACAAATCTACAAAATTTCTATGAAAGATAGAGTAGTTGCAACCAGCATATTTTCCACGAAGACAAAATAGCAAGCGCAAGCCCTGCAATAGTGTCAAACGTCGGTTGGCTGTAGTTTATATTTCTAGTTCAGCTTTAATCACGTTCATTAAGTCAGCATAAGAACTGTTGAATTTGTCTTCTGATTCCATTTTGTTTTCTAAAAATAAATCATTCCATTCATTTTTCCAATCAGGCAAATCAACTCTTTTTGTCAAGTTCATTTTTATTTTTGCATCGTTTCCCCAGCCTGTAAATGTTTCAAAGCAATTATGAATGAATGATTCATACTTTTTTATAATATCTTTTTTGAAAATATGGGAATATACATGGAATTCTTTGTCTAAAAATCTCTTCTTATCAATAATTTCTCTCGGAGTCAAGGTTTTCCAATTACCAACCCTATGATAATAACAGTATAAATCATTTAATTCGGGAATTACTTTATCATAAAAATCAAGCCTTTTTTCAATTATTTTTCGGCTAGACCATTGCTTTTTTTCTAAGTCTTTTCCAACTTTCGCAAGTCTCCAAGCAATTATTCCTCCAATAACTGGTGTAGCTATTGATATAATTAATTTAGCCAATTCTAAACTATTCCATGGACTACAATTACCCATTATTTTGGTTTTAAATTATTACCAATGGTTCCGTGTTTGACGTCTGCTACTGCGAACACTGACCAAAACAAATCTACTAAATTAATTTGAAAGATAGGAGTGAAGACATCAGAGTATTTTCCACGAAGACATAAACGCAAGTGAAGGCTCAGCAATAGCGGTAAACGATGGTTATGGTCAGTTTTTCTTTACATTATCTTTCAATCTTAATTCTTAATTATTTTTTCTACTTTCATTCCTTCAGAGCTTTTTATATGAAGTAAATAAACCCCGTTTGTAAGATGATTAATCTGGATTTTTGAATTATTTTCTTTTAATGTTGTAGTTTGTAATAATTGACCTTGTAAATTATATATTTCAACTAAGATGTTAGTGTAGTCTGGATAAGTGTCACCAAATTCTATAAATAACAATTCATGACAAGGATTTGGATAAATAGAAACAGAGTTTTCAATAGAGTTTTCATGTGATTCTAAAGTAACAGAACATGCACCATTAACCAGCACAGGAATAAGTCTTTGAATTGTTGTTCCATCACTAAGTTGGCCAGAGTTATTGTTGCCTACCGATCTAATAGTATTATCGCTTTTCAAGAAAATCGAGAAATGCACACCAGCATCAATAGAGGTAACACCATTCAAGTTCGGTATTGCAAATGGTATACTTTTATCAATTGTTGTATTATCTCCAAGCTGACCATAAGTATTCGCTCCCGATGCCCAAACCGTGCCATTATTCTTGAGGAAAAGAGAATGAAGATACCCAGCTGATAGATTTACAATTTGGCTAAGACCAGCTATTTGAAACGAATTATAATTATAACTACCTACATTTGAATTACCAAGTTGACCATAGTAATTAGATCCAACACCCCAAACTGTTTGGTCATTCTTCAGAAATAGCGAATGTGTTCCGCCTGCAGCAACCTTTATTATATCTACTAATCCTGAAATTTGTACAGGTGTTGATGAACCAAATAAAGGTTGATTTCCTATTTGTCCATAGTAATTACCTCCTGTAGCCCATACAGTCCCATCATTTTTAAGAAAAAGGGAATGATATAATCCGGAACTAATTGCGGTAATTCCTGTAAGTCCAATTGCCTGAATAGGTGTACTTTTACTTTCATTAGTACCATCACCAAGTTGCCCTCCTGAATTATTACCAACTGTCCAAACTGTCCCATCATTTTTCAAGAATACTGAAAAGTCGATACTGGCTGAAATGGCTGTAATTCCTGTGAGCCCTACTACTTGAACAGGAGTTATTTTACTAGTTGTGGATCCATCACCTAGTTGCCCTTGACCATTACTTCCAACTGCCCAAACTGTTCCATCATTTTTAAGGAAAAGTGAATGTGAATAAGATGCATCAACAGCTATGATTCCGTTAAGTCCTGAAACTTGAACTGGTAGAGTATGACTAGCATAATTTCCAAGACCAAGTTGCCCGCTAGCATTTGATCCTACACCTTTAGGTACTCCGCTTACACAATTAAAAAGAGAATGATTAAATCCAGCAGAAATTGTTTGAGCATTTACATAACAATTAAGTCCAATTAAAAAGATAAATTGTGTAGTGAAAAATAAAATAAGTCTGTTTTTATTCATTTATTATAATATTTTGTTAGAAGTTTGATTCTCTTGTATTACCGCCAACATATACAGCTTTCCGTCTGTTGCTGTTGCTAGCACTTGCCAAAACAAATTTACAACATTTCTTGAAAATATCTGAGTATTTTCCACGAAGACAGAAACTCAAGCGCAAGCTCAGCTATAGCAGCAAAAGGCGGTTGTGTGCAGTTTTTATTTAAATTCGGATAACATGATCTCAGAAATATTTGTTTTGTCCTCAATCTTCTCATATACTTTTTTTGCCTTTTTAATTAACTTTTCGTCATTGTTAGCCTTTCCATTTTTAATTAAGCTGTAAGCATAATTTGCCCTGTATTCATCATTTTTTGTTAGCTTTCCACTCAGCTTTTCGAATACTTCTACACTTTGAACATATTTCCCATTTCTAGTAAGCAATATTCCTTGAACTAAATAAATTTCATCTCCTGTTGAAATACCTTTTTCACTATATTTTCTTATTGCAATATTTAAGTTTTCTAAGCCATTTTCAGAATCACCAATGAAGATTGAAGTAGATGCTATACCGTAAAATCCTTCGGGACTTTCTGGGAAAAATTGTTTCATTTCATCATATTTTTTTCTAGCAAGTTTAAAAGAACCCATTTTAGAAGCCATGAATGCTAAGCTTTGTTTAAAAATCAAAGACTTATTATTGCTTAAACTATCTGCTACATAATAATAAGTTAAAGCAGCTTCATCCATATTAGAAAGACGATATGTATAACCTGCTAAAAAATAGGCATCACAAAAAGTGCTATCTTTTTTGATCAAATCTAAAAATAGTCTATTTGCTCCACCAATGAATTTATTTGCCTTTATACAATCTAAACCTAATTTGTAATTTTCTTGTGATTGCTTATCTGAGGGTTTAGGGCAAATAGTATAATAACCATCAAAATATTCTGACTGAGAATAAGTAAATTGGATAAAAAGAATGAATAAGTAGGCTATATTTTTCATTTTTTAGAAGTTGTTTAAGTTCTTTTTGAGTTGTATAATGTCATAAAATTTCTGCCAATGTAATGACGCTTGCTGTCTGTTGCTGCTGCCGACACTGGCCAAAACAAATATATGAATTTCTAAGAAAGATGTAATTGAAAATATCTGGGTATTTTCCACGAAGACAAAGATACAAGCGCAAGCCCAGCAATTGATTCAAACGGTCGTTAGTGTAGTCTTTTTATTCTACAGTTTCTAATTCAAGAACAGTTTTTGTACCGTCAATGTTTTTGTATTCAAGTTTTACAAAACCAAATTTAGGATTGAAATATGATATTAGTTCAGTTTCTCCAATTCTGCTTTTTGCTTTTGAGTGGACGATATAACATTGTAATTTTCCAAGTTTGGTTAAAATCTTTTTCTTTTTTTTGATTTCATATTTGTAATTATTTTCAATTCCACCTTTCCATTCTAACCATCTTTTGTCCGACCAATGATCACCAATTTTAAGGTTCCAATTCCATTTTGTTCCAGTTTTATAAGGAGCAATTATGTATGGAAAAGGATTTAGCTCTAATATTTCGAAAAAATTACTTCTTGGTGGATGTATCCATAAATTCTTTTCATTTTCAATTGCTCCGGTTACCTCCTTTGTATAAGATTGACCATTAATCATTAAATATTCATAACTGATTGCAGTTTGGTTATAATCTGGAAAATCTTTACCAAATGGGTTTCCAGAACTCGGTTTTAAAATTATGTGGCTAACAGTTTCATCATCTTTTTTTTCAAGTTTTACAAATTCCCAATCAAATATGCTATAGCCTTCTGGTTGTAAAATTGGATTACCTCTTTTTATTAAAAATTTTTCTCCTTTAGTATTTTGATAAAAATAGGAGAAAATAAATTTTTTCCCAATCCTGTATATTACATTATTTGAATTATAAACTTCATTGTATTGTTTTGTAGTGTCTGGCATCTCTGTTGCAATTCCATCTTCATCAATAATGTATTTATCTGAATTCGTTTGAGCGGAGCAATAAATATTAAATATTATGATTGGTAGAAGTTTAATGATTTTCATTTTATTTGCTTAGAAATTTTTAAGATTACAGCTAACGTTCGCCCGCTTGCATTCAGTTGCTGCTGCCGGCACTGGCCAAACAAATCTACTAAATTAATTTGAAAGATAAAATTGAAAACATCGGAGTATTTTCCACGGAGACAGAAACGCGAGCGCAAGCCCAGTTTATTATATAAATTACAAAAAATATTTTATTTTCATATAAATTCATTCGTTCCAGAACGATACTTTTTGATACCTAATTTATTTTTTGCTTTTAATTCTGAGATAATAATTTTTAGATTACTATTTCTATTTTTATATTTATCATCGTTTATGTTTAATAGTTTTTCCTCTGGTTTTGAACTGTTTAAACATGCTTGGACGTCTACTTTTTTTGCTCTACCGTGATGATGAATATCCGCTATAATTGCACAAATTGTGTCCGATATCCCATCTAAGTTATACCATTTACTATATCGTTCTGTAAATTTTTTTTGCAATATGGAGTTAGCTATTTTTACTTGTATATCTCTAAAATTTTGATCGTTATTTGACCAATGTATTAGTCGAGCTGCAAATAATATTTCTTGTTTATCAACTAAAGTTCTATTTGGATTTAAAAAATCCATAAACCATTGTAATTGTCCGTTGTTAACTACTTCTTCTAAATTAGTTGTCGAGCCATTTTCATTTTTTCTAGTTAATTTGCCATTCAAAATAGTTAATTCTGGAAAATATTTTTTGAAATCGGATAATTTATAAATTTCTTTAAAAAATAAAATTAAATTATCATTTGGCGTATGTGCAGCTAACTGATAAAAACCAAAAGTAAATTTAGCTCTATCGTATGTATTATGTAAGTTAAAATAATGGTTACTTTCGCAGTATGATGTAGCATGAAGTAAAAATGCCCAATGGTCAATCATTCCAACATAATCTAATCCATTATACTTTTTCCCATAATATTTATTGCTTGGCATGTATAAACCATAAAACTTATTTTTATCATCTTTAATTTCTTTACCAATGTAAAATGAAGAATCATCGTTTATACATTTCGCAGACCAATCATTTGAGTCATTTTTTATTAATTCAAATGTGTATTGATTACTATTATTAAATCCATTATCATATACTCTCAACAACAAATCACTACCTGGAATTAAACCAAAAAATAATTTTTGATTTCCTTTATACAATTTTTGAAACGTATCTAAGAATTTAGTTTTTGTCCATTTGCAAACTTTTTCTTCTGTGTTTGAGTAGTGATAAATGAAACCACTTGAAAATATACCAATATGTTTTTGGGGAATGTTGCCCATTTTTTTATTTGGTACGTCAACATTATTTTCTTCTGTAACAAACACTAAATAATCAACACCATTCGGTGCATCTCCAATATTTCCAACTAAAGGGCAACTTTCAAACACTTCATGCACTCTAATGTTTGCTCCTTTATTGTTACCTCCTTTATATTGCTTACAATTATAGCTTTTTTCAAATTCTATAATATGGCTTACAAAATGTGCGCAATGATTTTCGTTGTGGTCATGAAACTTATTTTTACAAATATTTTCAATTGGAAGTCCAACAATTGATTCTAATTTTTCATTTAGTGTCATATTTTGTATTTTAAGGGTTTAGTTAATTGGGTGGATTCAAGACCTTAATGCAACAAATGGTCTTTTTGGTTATGCTCAAAATTACTAATTTAGTTTATAATTTTGATGTTTTATTTTATTTATTTCAAGTTCTAGCATGTATGCTGGCGTTTTGTATTTAAGCACCTTTCTAGGTCTATTATTAAGCTTTTCTTGGACCATTTTGAGTTGTTGTTCAGTTATGTTGTTAAAGTCAGTTTTCTTCGGGAAATAGCGTCTAATTAGTCCGTTTGTATTTTCATTAGTTCCCCTTTCCCAAGGCGAGTAGGGATGAGCAAAATAGATGTCCATTCCTGTATGTAGAGTAAGCCATTTGTGATTAGTCATTTCCATCCCATTATCGTAAGTCATCGACTTTCTTAATTCAGCGAATAAGTTGTTTAAATGTTTTGCAATTGCTAGTGTAACTGTTTCTGATTTTCTGTCTTCTAAGTATATAATAAAAGTATATCTAGTCTTTCTTTCAACCATAGTTGCGATAGCGCTTTTGTGTCCTAAGCCAACGATTGTATCACCTTCCCAATGTCCAATTTCTAATCTGTTTTCCACGTGAGCTGGTCTTTGGTCAATTGAAACAGCATCAGGAATACGAACTCTTTTGGTTCCATACTTTCTGCGTTTTCTTCTTTTGGAAAGATTATAAGGAAGAAGAGCTATTAATTTTCTACCTAATTTGGATTGTCTATGTCTATAAATATGCTGATAAATAGCTTCGTGTGATATTGACATTATAGGATCGTTAGGATATAAGTCTTTTATAAATCCAGCTATTTGCTCAGGTGAAAAGTCGTTTAATAATCCTTTATAGACAAAGAGTTTTAGCTTATAATATGTATTTATTTTATCTAAATTTCTTTTGTTTAAATACTCTTCTTTAGCACAGAAATAAGACTGTTCAGCGTTGTATTTATCAGTAGGTTTAATAACCCATTTTTTAACTTCTCTATGAATAGAAGATCTGTCTCTGTTAAGCTGCAAAGCAATATAAGATATAGATTTGTTTTCTTCTAGTAATGTCTGAATAACTACACGTTCAGATAATGTCAAGCGATTACGTTTTGGTCTCATATACAACAAATTTAAAAAATATAATTTGTTGCATTAAGTTATTGAATTTACGGTTTTGTCATATTCTTATTGCCAACGTATGCCGCTTGCATTCAGTTGCTGCTGCGAACACTGGCCAAAACAAATATAGGAATTTATTAGAAAGATAAAAGTGAAAACATCTGAGTATTTTCCACGAAGACAAAAACGCAAGCGCAAGCCCAGCAATTGATGCAAACGGCGGTTAGCAGCTGGGTTTAATTCTTATTTTCAATTAATTCAATGTCCATCGTTTTAATCAATCCATCTTGAAATGTGTAAATGTGTTTCACTAATCCATCAAACATTATATTACCTTGTAAGTCTTTTACATTTTGATGAACGCTAACTTCTAAACTGCCATTTTCTCTTTCATCAAATCCAATTGGCTTAACATTTGGATTTATTTCAGTCCATTGTCTTGTCCAATATTCTTTGATTTCATTATGCCCACTAATATAACCACCTTCCCATGCTTTCGACCATTGGACATCTGATTGCATAGTTGATAATGCGTTGTCAATATTTCTTTCATTAAAAGCTAAGTATGCTTTCTTGATTATGTCTTTAAATTGATTTGTCATTATTGTGTTTTTGTTTATTAATTGTTGCGTAATAACCTTGCTGCTAACGTTCGCCCGCTTGCATTCAGTTGCTGCTGCGAACACTGACCAAAACAAATCTACAAAATTAATTTGAAAGATATAATTGAAAACATCTGAGTATTTTCCACGAAGACAGAAACGCAAGCGCAAGCCCAGCAATAGCGCAAAACGGTTGTTGTGGCTAGTGTTCTTTATTACATCTTTTAAAAATTATATTAAAACTAAAAATTATTCCTTAATGATTTTGTCTGATGTAATATCTCCGTTATCGAAATAAATTTTTATTGAATATATACCTTTTGAGAAATTTTGTATTGATATTTTCTCGTCTTCAAAATCATTTTTAAATAGTAGTTTTTTTCCATTTAAATCATATATTTCAATCTTTTTAATGTTTTCATAATTTGATAATTTAAAAAAATCTTTTGTTGGATTTGGAAAAATAGTTACCCGATTTGCATTTGAAAAATCTGTAGAACTTAGATTGTCAGGATTAAGTTTTACAACCCAAAAGTCTCGATCACCATATTGTATTGTGACATCGCCAGAAGATGAACCTGTGGTTCCTGCAACGATATATCCACCATCAGTAGTTTGCTGAATACTTTGCGCCCAGTCTGTTCCGAGACCACCTAAAGCTTTTTGCCACACTACACTTCCTGAGTTATCTAACTTTACTACCCAATAATCTTCATCACCATGATTACCTGTAACTAATCCATTATTTGAATTAATTTTGCCACAAACAATAAAACCTCCATCTGTAGTTTGTTGAATACTTTTTCCATAATCAAAACTTGAACCACCTAATGCTTTTTGCCATTGTAAGTCTCCCAAACTGTTTAATTTTAAAACCCAATAATCATAACTTCCATTATTTTGAGTTACATCAGTGTTACTCGAATTTGATTCACCAGCAACAATATAACCACCATCTGTAGTTTGTTGAATGTAATAAGCAGCATCGCTCGAAGTACCGCCATAGTAATTTTGCCATTGTATAGTTCCTAAATTGTCAAGTTTTACTATATGATAATCTGTATTTCCTAATGGACCATTAGAATATCCAGCCGCAATATATCCTCCATCAGTTGTCTGTTGAATACAATTCATAAAATTGCCAATACTTTTTTGCCATTGAATTGTACCGGTACTGTTTATTTTTACAATCCAGCCTCCAGGACCAGTTGTAACAGCTCCATTTGTTGAAAAGGTATATCCACATAAAATATAACCTCCATCAGCAGTTTGTTGAATACTAAATCCTTCTTCGACACTAGAACCACCCAATGCTTTTTGCCATTCTATAATTCCTAAACTACTTAATTTCACTGCCCAAACATCACTACTACCATAATGACCTGTTACATCAAAATTATTTGAATTAGTTATTCCAACCACTACATAGCCTCCATCAGCAGTTAGTTGAACAGAATTTGCTCTATCGTAATCTGATCCTCCTAATGATTTTTGCCATTGTACCGCACCGACATTGTTTAGTTTTACTACCCAACAATCATAATTCCCATAATTATTAGTTATCATACCGCCCACAGGAGATACAGATTCACCTACTACTATGTAGCCACCATCATTAGTTTGTTTTATACAATATCCATATTCTTGATTTGTGCCACCAAGAGATTTTTGCCATGCAATTGATGGTGCTTGAGCAAAAACAGTAGTAATAAAAAAAAAGATTAGAGCTGTAAAAGTAAATACTTTCATTATTATGTAGTTAAATTGTTATTTCGTAAAGAGTAAAATTTTTTAATGATAATTAATTTTTTAAAAGTAGTTATTTTTTACATCACAACAATCTTTGTAAGTAATTTTGTTTTTAGATTAGCCACAACGTAATGCGGCTTTCGCTCTGCTGCTGCTGCTGCTGGCACTGACCTAACAAATCTACTGAATTAATTTGAAAGATAAAATTGAAAACATCTGAGTATTTTCCACGAAGACAAAAACGCAAGCGCAAGCCCAGCAATAGCGGAAAACTGTGGTTAACTGATGTGTTTACAGTTTTATTTTGACTATTTTATTATCTTGAATTATGACAAGTTCACTTTTTCGCTCTTTTTTAAAAGCAATCATTTTTTCATAAGCTTTTTCAAGACCTTTCAAAATTTTATTTCTGTTTTCTATTTTAGTTTCTGAAGTCATAAGTAGCTTTTTAATTCGTTAAATTTAGTTTCATTGAGAATATTTAATTCTTCGCTTATTGACATTTCTGCAATCAAATTATGTTTCCCTTCTGAGTTGTCAAAAATTAATACTTGATCAACGATTGAAAGATAAATTTCAAATAAGTTTTTAATTCCTTTGTAGTAACGTCTTTCTATTACATCTTCAGGAATATTGTGTCCACCTTCAATAACTCTAGTTTTCACTCTTTCTTTTGCTAATTCCGGATTTTTAAGCCAAAAGAAAAGAAGAGTAACGTTGTAATTCCTCTCTGTAGCTTGAAGAATTTTATGCTTGTAACTCCTTGTTGAAAGTGTTGTCTCAAAAGCAAAATTTTCATTTTGAGATAATAGTTCATTAATTCGATGAAGCATTATTCTACCAGCTTCAAAAGATACTTTTTCTGGTTGAAAAGGAGAAAGACCTTTTGCAATTTCGTCAGCATTAACGAACTCTTTGCAATCCAAAATTTCAGGTAAAATAGTGAAAGAAGCTGTTGTTTTTCCAGCTCCGTTACATCCTGCAATTATGTATAAATTCTTTTCTTCCATAATTGCAAATATAACTAAATTGAAAGAAAAATTTCTTTGAACTACAAAATAACATTTCAGTTAACGTTTGCGGCTTGCCGTCAGTTGCTGCTGCAAACTCGAACCAAACAAATCTACTAAATTTCTTTGAAAGACAGAATTGTAGTCACCAGATTATGTTCCACGAAGACGAAAATAGCAAGCCCAAGCCCAGCAATTGCGGCAAACCGTTGTTACCAGCTGGCTTATTGTTTTGAAAGATTCTCTACTTCAATTTTTAGATTTTTTATGTGTCTATTTATTATTGCCCAAATGATTGAATTATCTAAACTGTCGTAAGCATGAATAAGTCTATTTCTGAAACCAATAATTTGTCCATCATTTTCAATCTTGATATTTGGTTCAATTTTTCTCAATTGATTTAAAGCTTCTCCAATAATAGCTAATTGTCTTTCAACAGCGCTTTGAGTTTTACGGTCTTTTTCGTAAACATTAAAATCATTGATTCCAAACGTAAATTCTTCAATTAATTCGATTGCCATTAAAATATCAGAAAGATATTTCTTGCTTTTTTCCATCATAAATTAAAATTTTCGTTGAATCAATACTCTTTTTTAATATTGGATTTCGAATAGAAGAACTAGTAAGTAAATCTACTTTTCTTTGAAATAATTCTTCAAGTTTGTCCCAAATACTCATTAGCTTTTCACCACGTATTATTGGATCTTCAGAGTCAATTTCAATAAGTAAATCAAAGTCACTTGTTTCATCATTGAAGTTGTTGTTAACAGATGAACCAAAGGCATATATAGACTCTACATTATGATTTTTACACAATGTTAAGAATTCATTTAATTTTCTTTGTATAGACTCTTTCAAATTCATACAACAAATATAAAATAATATATCTAAATAAACAGAAATTTCTGAAAAAGCTTGCTGGTAACGTTCGCCCGCTTGCATTCAGTTGCTGCTGCGAACACTGGCCAAAACAAATATATGAATTTCTAAGAAAGAAATAATTGAAAATATCTGAGTATTTTCCACAAAGACAAAAACGCAAGCGCAAGCCCAGCAATTGATGCAAACGGTTGTTATATGCAGTTTTTAATACTCATACTCGGTACATAATTTTTTGAATGGAATTGTTTTTATCTGTTTGAGAATTTCATTATCTATTGGCAAAGCTAATTCATTTTGAAACCAAATTAATCCTAAACAAGAAAAATCCAATTGACTGTTTTTAAAAACATCATTACTTTTAAGTAAAGCTATACAGGTTATATGTGGCAATTCATTTTCCTTTTCTTGATTAAGAATAAAAATTTCATCAATTTCAAGAATACTTTTTGCCCGTCTTTCTTTATTCCTCAGGACCATTCCATTAACCAATTTACTTGGACGTCCTTCAATTAAACCTTCATAGGTAAAATCTTGGTACAATTGTATAATCTCAACTTTTACATTTTCATCAATAACCAAATCAATTATGCTCATGTTCTTAATTCGTCGTTGGTGGATTCAAGACCTTAATGCAACAACTGGTCTTTTTGGTTATGCTCAAAATTACTAATTTAGTTTATAATTTTGATGTTTTATTTTATTTATTTCAAGTTCTAGCATGTATGCTGGCGTTTTGTATTTAAGCACCTTTCTAGGTCTATTATTAAGCTTTTCTTGGACCATTTTGAGTTGTTGTCCAGTTATGTTGTTAAAGTCAGTTTTCTTCGGGAAATAGCGTCTAATTAGTCCGTTTGTATTTTCATTAGTTCCCCTTTCCCAAGGCGAGTAGGGATGAGCAAAATAGATGTCCATTCCTGTATGTAGAGTAAGCCATTTGTGATTAGTCATTTCCATCCCATTATCGTAAGTCATCGACTTTCTTAATTCAGCGAATAAGTTGTTTAAATGTTTTGCAATTGCTAGTGTAACTGTTTCTGATTTTCTGTCTTCTAAGTATATAATAAAAGTATATCTAGTCTTTCTTTCAACCATAGTTGCGATAGCGCTTTTGTGTCCTAAGCCAACGATTGTATCACCTTCCCAATGTCCAATTTCTAATCTGTTTTCCACGTGAGCTGGTCTTTGGTCAATTGAAACAGCATCAGGAATACGAACTCTTTTGGTTCCATACTTTCTGCGTTTTCTTCTTTTGGAAAGATTATAAGGAAGAAGAGCTATTAATTTTCTACCTAATTTGGATTGTCTATGTCTATAAATATGCTGATAAATAGCTTCGTGTGATATTGACATTATAGGATCGTTAGGATATAAGTCTTTTATAAATCCAGCTATTTGCTCAGGTGAAAAGTCGTTTAATAATCCTTTATAGACAAAGAGTTTTAGCTTATAATATGTATTTATTTTATCTAAATTTCTTTTGTTTAAATACTCTTCTTTAGCACAGAAATAAGACTGTTCTGCGTTGTATTTATCAGTAGGTTTAATAACCCATTTTTTAACTTCTCTATGAATAGAAGATCTGTCTCTGTTAAGCTGCAAAGCAATATAAGATATAGATTTGTTTTCTTCTAGTAATGTCTGAATAACTACACGTTCAGATAATGTCAAGCGATTACGTTTTGGTCTCATATACAACAAATTTAAAAAATATAATTTGTTGCATTAAGTTATTGAATTTACGCATTTGTTTTAATATTGCAGTTAACGTATACAGCTTTCCGTCTGTTGCTGCTGCCGGAACTGACCAAAACAAATATAGGAATTTCTTAGAAAGAAATAATTGAAAACATCTGAGTCTTTTCCACGAAGACAGAAACGCAAGCGCAAGCCCAGCAATAGCGGAAAACTGTGGTTAGCATTAGTGTTTTTATTTTTGGCCAGTTTTTTTCAAATAATCCAAAATCTCTTTTTTTAATTTTCTTGATTTAGATTTGTCAATAAATCCTATTTGCTCATCAGTAAAATCTTGATATTGAAAATCTTCAGAATTTAGAGCTTCACTTAGACTATATACTTTCATTGTTTTTGGATTGATTTGACCAGTTGCATAAACCTTTTTTGGCAATGATATTTTTTTTTCAATAACAAAGTATTTTAAATTTTCCAAAGAAGTATGAGTTAAACATCTAGCAATGACTCCTTCACAATAACTTAAATATATTGTAGAACAATAATTTATGTTTGCACCATTATCTACAAGAAATTTTACTGTATCTACACATTCATTACCATTATCATCTGAGTTTAATATTGCCGCCAATAAAGGGAAATTATAAAGATTAAGCATATTTGGATCTTCTAAAACTATTTCTTTATTTACATCAGCTTTAAATTTCAGTAAGGATTCTATATAAAATAATTCACAATTCTCCTGATATTCAATTGCTGTCATAAAAGGTGTTGAATCTTTTGATTCGCCTAAAAGTTCATTTGGATTTGCTCCCGCATTTAATAATTCTATAAATGCATTTTTCTTTTGATTCACTATTGATAATGTAAGCAACGTCTGTTGATATTTAGGCTCTTTGAAGTCTACATTTAATTTGTTTTGAATTATTAATTCTTTTACTTTTCCACCGTTATCATCTTTGACAGCTTTAGCTAATTCTTCAAGTTCTGTTTTTTCAAAGTTGGAAAATCGAAATCCAGGTAATTGATTTTCTGAAGCATAAGAGTTTATGTAAAAACTAAGAATTAAAAGCTGAATAATAATTTTCATTAGAATTTTATTTTTTTAACATTAATGCTAACGTTCGCCCGCTTGCATTCAGTTGCTGCTGCCGGCTCTGACCAAAACAAATCTACAAAATTAATTTGAAAGATAGGAGTGAAGATATCTGAGTATTTTCCACGAAGACAAAAACGCAAGCGCAAGCCCAGCAATTGATGCAAACGGTTGTTAGCAACAGTTTTTTAATTTTTCATAGTCCATATAACTTTATTTCCATCTTTTAATTGGTATTGATAATCATTAAATCCATCACTAAAGATAACAGAATTTATTCTAATGCTTAAATCATCATCTAGTACTTTTGGAAAAATCCATTTACTATTTGGTTTCATAAATATCAAATCATCGCCACCTTCACATGAAGTATCAATATGGCTTTTGAAGATTATATAATTTCCATGAGCTTCAAGAATACTATGCTCACTAAAGTATTTCCAACTACCGAATTTGTAATTATAATAAATTCTTTGTAATCCGCCCGGTCCACAATCTAAGTAAGAACTTATCTGATAATTTCCTTCAGATTGGACATTTCCATTTCTATAATACTGAATCCAATTACCTATTTTTAGATAAGTCATTTCGCCACTTTTATTTAAAGCATATTTTCCTTTAGATAGTATTTGCCCATTTTCATATTTATTAATGACCAATGTGTCTTTACCAATAAAAGAAATGTTTTCTTTCAGTTCAAGTTTATCTGGATCATAAACACCAATATTTTTCTGCTCTTGACCGAAAGTCCCGAGATAAGATAAAATGATTATGTATTTAAAGATATTTTTCATATAAAATTGTTGCTAACGTTCGCCCGCTTGCATTCAGTTGCTGCTGCCGGCACTAGCCAAAACAAATCTACTAAATTAATTTGAAAGATAAAATTGAAAACATCTGAGTATTTTCCACGAAGACAGAAACGCAAGCGCAAGCCCAGCAATTGATGCAAACGGTTGTTAGCAGCTGCCTTTATTAATGAACATCGCACAATGTAACTCTTGACATAATATGCATGTTCATTAAGTATCTTGATGTTTCTTTCAAAGCTTTAGTAACATTTTCTAAAACATTTTCATCTCTTTGAAATGCCTCTACAATTTCTTCATTATTGTTTTTTAAAACCATAAATAATTTTGAATCTTTATTTCTCCCTTCTTTCGGTGAAGCGAGTTTTTGTTCTAGATTTTTTAAATTTAACTTTTTCATCGTAAATTTTTTTCCATCAACGCTTGTGTTTTTTGTTAATGGATAACGGAAATATAAACTGTCTCTGTCGTAACCAGCAATTATTGGGATTAATTTGCTAACATCATTATTTTCATTCCAATCTCCTTTAGGTCCAATCTTTTTAAGTTGTGTGTGATGTTTAATAAGAAGTTCATAAACCCAATAATTATATAGTTCATCAATTAGATGACAATTAAATAAGTCAGACCAATTTCCACCAATTAAGATTTTTGGTTTTTTAGAATCAAATGGTTGATCGTCATACGGAAGTTCTAATTTTTGATGAAAAATAATTATTAATGACTTTAAAAATAATTCTATTGAATGTCTGTAAAGAAAACCGATAGGCATTTCAGCTTGTTGAAATGTTTGAATTTCTTTTTTCTTTTTAGATAATAAATCAGCAGACTCAAAATAAGATTCTCCAGTAATTCCAAATCCAAAATCCAAATGTGTTTCGATACTTGTAAGTTGATATTTCATGATATATTTTTTTGAAAATTGGAGATATAAGGTTGCTGCTAACGTCCACGGCTTGCATTCAGTTGCTGCTGCCGACACTGACCAAAACAAATATATGAATTTCTTAGAAAGAAATAATTGAAAATATCTGAGTATTTTCCACGAAGGCAAAAACGCAAGCGCAAGCCCAGCAATTGATGCAAACCGTTGTTAGCAGAAGGTTTTTATATTTTGCTTTTCAAATTTGTAAACCATATTTTATTTTTCAATTTTCTCAAACCAACCATTTTTCAATAATTTGAAATCTTTATTTTTTACGTATATTTTGGTTAAGCTATCATTGAATGTTTTTACAAACTCTTCTGGTATTCCTTGAATGGAAGAAAAGAAACATTTGTTAATTGTATCAATTCCTATATGCCCAAACTTGAATTTTCTGCTTAACTCGATAAAATGTTGTATATTTTTCTTTTCTTTTATCGTATCTATCTTAAATGTTTCTAGAGCTTTTAAACTATCTTTTGGGTTTTGAAAATTATCAATTCTATAGATGTTTTTTGCATTTCCATTTTCGTCAAGATGAAACCAAAGTCTATACTTTTTCAGTTCTATATCTTCTATATATACGCTTCCACTTCTGTATCCGTAAAAATTTTGAGGTAACGTTTTTAACTCTGCTAAGTTTATGTTATATTTTTCAATATGATTTCTATTATCACAACTTAAAAAAACTAAAAGAGAAAGTATAATTATTGAGACTGATTTCATTTCTAATTTTGTTGTTTTTTACAGTTTTCAGAAACTTTCTGCTAACGTCCACGGCTTGCATTCAGTTGCTGCTGCCGACACTGACCAAACAAATCTACTGAATTAATTTGAAAGATAAAATTGAAAATATCTGAGTATTTTCCACGAAGACAAAAACGTAAGCGCAAGCCCAGCAATTGATGCAAACCGTTGTTGTATGCTGTTTTTAAATACGAACAAAACGTTTACTTTTCTCTAATTTTTCGATTTCATTTTTACACATGATTTCAAGATTTATGACTTTCAGTTTCATGTTTTCTTCAAAGTTTATGTTCTCATTATTTTCATTTTCCATATCAAAAAAATGATATTTTGTTATGGAATTTATATTTTTCGCTCTCAGATAAATTTCTGTGTAAATTGGAGCAGGAACGATTAGTTGCTCATATGTTGTTTTATTGTCAATTGAAACTGTTTTTACAAAGTAGTTTTTTAGCTTTTCCTTTTTAATCTTTCTAATATTTTTATTTAAGAATGGAAAGATAGAATCGTTTTTAATTTCAATGGGATTGTATTCACCGAAATTATCGAATTTTTTCACAAACAATTTGCTATTTTTTTGGTAAAATAAGTATTTAATAAATTCTTGATAATCTCTTGTTGCAGATTCTACTGTTTTTTCAATAGTTTGTTCTTCATTCTCATTGATTTCAACGCCAACTTTTATGTCTTTGTAATCTTTGATTATGATGAATTCATCTAAATATCTTGTTACTTTTTGAGTATTTAAACCATTAATGCTGTCACTATAAATTCCAAAGCGGGAATCTTTATAAGCTCCATTTTGTGAATTAGAATTTATACTTAAAAATAAAATTAACAAAAGTAAAGTAGATTTCATATCTAGATTTTTGTGCTAAAATAGCATACAACGTATGCCGCTTGCATTCAGTTGCTGCTGCGAACACTGGCCAAAACAAATATAGGAATTTATTAGAAAGATAAAAGTGAAAACATCTGAGTATTTTCCACGAAGACAAAAACGCAAGCGCAAGCCCAGCAATTGATGCAAACGGCGGTTAGCGTATGTGCTTTCTTAATTCTAGTATGTTTGAATTAAAACATCAGTCGGAATATTTAGACTTGTATGTAATTGTCTAATCATTTCAAGTGATAGTTTTCTTTTTCTATTTAAAATTTCACTTGCTCTACTTTTAAATCCAATAATTCTCGCAAGGTCATTTTGAGTATAACCCATTTGTTCCATTCTGAATTTAATTGCTTCAATTGGATCGGGTAAATCTATTGGAAAATGTTCATTTTCATATTGATCGATTAGAATTCCCAAAAGCTCTAATTCGTCACCTTCTTGAGTTCCTTTTTTTGCATCAAAAATTACTTCAAGTCTTTCTAAGGCTTGATTATAATCACTTTCTGTTTTTATAAGATTTATGTTCATAATCTTTTATATTGTATTAGCATTAATTTTGTCATATTCAGCATGAGTTCCTATGAATCTAATCCAAACCATTTCGTAGTCAAAGTTTATTTTTACAATTAATCTATAATTATTTCCTTTAATATTAAATACGACGCGATTGTTATTTAAAATACTTGCGCTTGGATATTCCTCTTTTATTTCGTTTGGATTCTTCCATTCCGCTTGACTAGTTTCTTTATACCAAGATTTGAGCTGTTGTTCACAATCTGCATGAACTTCCCAAAATTCTCTCAATATTTTTTTTGCGATTACTCTCAACTTTTTTTACAAAGATATAAATAATTCCCAAAACGGGAATTATTTTTAATAAAAAAATATAACGTGATTTTTTACGAATTTTTTTAGCATTTACGCTAACGTTCGCCCGCTTGCATTCAGTTGCTGCTGCGAACACTGACCAAAACAAATCTACAAAATTAATTTGAAAGATAAAATTGAAAACATCTGAGTACTTTCCACAACGACGAAAACGCAAGCGCAAGCCCAGCAATTGATGCAAACGGTTGTTAGCGATTGTTTTAATCTAACCAAAATTTCTCGGTTAAGTAAAATACAGTGTCAATGAAATATAAAATCTCATTTTGTGTCAATACATTTTCATCATGTAAGTCTTCTAAAATAATTCCTAGTTCTTCATTTATATAATCATTGTTGCGATTATTTTTGAAACCATTAACGGAAAGGAATTCTTTTACTTTATCTAAATTTGTACTTGAAGTAATTGAAACATAATTTTGTTGAACAACAGCAAACAAAATATCATTGTCTTTTGTAAAACCTTTTAGTTCATATGCTGTGTCAGAGAAGAAATAATTGTGGAGTAACAAATTATACAGATAATCTTTCCAAGAATTATAATAAATAGAGTCGTTGAGTTTTAGCACATGTTCACTATCTTTTAAATAGACTTTTTGTTCAGCACCTTCACTAACGTATTGAGAAAAATCAATATCTCTAATCCAAAGATTTTTCTCTGTAATATAATCTTCTAAGATCTTTGCTTCTTGTTTTTTGAAAGACTTTTCGTTTGCAGTTGTTGTGCTTGTTTGCGAGCCATTGTTAAGGTAACAGGCAATTGCTTGGATAACTGTTCCAAACCTAACTTCGCTCTTTCCTGAAAGGATATTGTGTAATTCATTTTTTAAGTCATTTTGCATTTACAAATATAAAAAATATTTCTTGTCAATAAAATAGTTCAATTTTTCTACGATTTTCAAAAATAATCGCTAACGTATACAGCTTTCCGTCTGTTGCTGCTGCTGGAACTGACCAAAACAAATATAGGAATTTCTTAAAAAGAAATAATTGAAAATATCTGAGTATTTTCCACGAAGACAAAAATGCAAGCGCAAGCCCAGCAATAGCGGAAAACTGTGGTTATGCAAAGTGCTTTTTTAGTCTTTTGGAAAATAAATTGTAAATGATGAGCCAATGTTTACTGTGCTTTGTGCAACAATCCAACCATTGTGCTTTTCCACAATTATTTTACAAATTGCTAATCCAATACCTACTCCTGAAAATTCATCCTTATTATGTAGTCGTTTAAAAGCTTCAAATATTATATGTTTGTATTCATTTTGAAAGCCAATACCATTATCTGTGATTTTTATAGCATAAAACGTATTACTCTTACTTTGTATTGGAATGTCGGCAATTAGATTTGCAGAAATTTCCTCGCAATTGAATTCTATTGAAGATCTCACCTCAGTTTTGCTGTACTTTAATGAATTTGTCAAAAGGTTATTGAATAGTTGAAACAGCAGCACATTCGAACCTCGGATAATAGGCAATTTATTTACTTTAATGATTGCTTCTTTTTTGTCAATAATAGTTTGATTTTGGTCAATCACATTTACTAATATTTCATTTAAATCGCATGTTTCAAATATCATTGCTAAATTTTTTGAAACAGTAAATTTGGATAAAGCTTCTATGAGGTTGCGCATTCTTTCAGTGGCAGAAATGATGCGCGTGAAATTGTGATTTGTTTCAGATATTTTTTTATCAGATTCAAGAATTAATTTGCTAAACATTTGGATTTTTCTCAAAGGTTCTTGTAAATCATGACTTGCAATGTAGTTGAAAAGAGCAAGCTCTTGAACTTTTTTTTCGAGCTGAATATTCTTTTCTAATAATTCTTCGGTACGAATTCTTACTTTTTGCTCTAGCAAATTATTCAATGCTTTTAATTCGTTTTCAGCATTTTTTTGGGCAGTAATGTCTCTTGAAACGGAAATTAATTGATATATACCTTGAGTAGCAGAACCTACTGGAGTTATTGTAACATGCCACCATTTAGGAGTTCCTTTGGTTGTTGCACAGAATGCTGAAAATTCAGTTGCTTCACCTTTTAATGCAACTTGAACCGCTTGTTTTACTAATTCTTCATTTTCTTTACCCCACAAATCCCACCATAATTGACCTTTAAATAAAGTAAAATCGTCTATTTCCATTTGACACAGACCATTAAAATTCATAAATTGTATTCTTCCATTAACATCTAAAAGTTTCAGACAATCAGGGCTACTTTCAAGCACGATTTTGTTGAACAACTCAGTATTTTCAAGTTTTTCTTTAAATGTTATAGTATTTGAATTTTGGTCTTGCATAAATTATTTATCATTTAATACACACTGAATTAAATTTTATTAGATACGAAAATAGCATTTTTTTTAATATTTGTCTAAATTTTAAACAAGAATTTAGTATTTTGCATAACGTTCACCCGCTTGCATTCAGTTGCTGCTGCCGGCTCTGGCCAAAACAAATCTACAAAATTAATTTGAAAGATAGGAGTGAAGACATCTTAGTATTTTCCACGAAGACAGAAACGCAAGCGCAAGCCCAGCAATTGATGCAAACGGTGGTTAGCAGCTGCCTTTATTTTTTCAAGAAAATTCTCGTTATATAAAAATAGTAAAAAATTTGTAAAGCAATAATTAACAGAATTGCGTAATCGATATTTTCCATTATACTTAAAATCTCAGTTACTGAATGTTCAGTATTTATATAATGAAAGTATAATTGTGGATACTTAAGAAAAATAGCCAAAGTGGTAGTAATTATGAAATGTGTAATAACAATTTTTTTTGGAGTGATAGAATTGATTTTAGTCAATTTCATAAAAATAAAAAGATCCGTTATTAAAGTTATTGTTACAATAATTCCTGCGATAAAATATGGAGGAAGAATTGTTGTATGCCAACCAGGAACAACTGAAACTGCATAATCAAATGAAAAAGGATCAATTAAAAATACAATTATTACTAAAAATAAAAGTATAAAAATAAGGTTTGTCTTAGGTTTCATTTTTTTTAAGGTTGCTGCTAACGTGTCGCGGCTTTCAAGCTGTTGCTGCTGCCGGCACTGACCAAAACAAATTTACAAAATTAAATTGAAAGATATAATTGAAAACACCTGAGTATTTTCCACAACGACGAAAACGCAAGCGCAAGCCCAGCAATAGTTGAAAACCGCTGTTGTACACAGGCATTCTTTTCTTTTTAAAGATTTTTTTCACTACTTAATTTCAGCGGTAGATTTTCCGATTCAGTTTTCCGCTAAATATTCCGCGAAACATTCGACAATCTTAGTCACGTCTTTTTTGCAATTTTCGTCCGTTTCAAATCAAGTTTTCAGACAAAATTCTTTCAAGAAATAGAGTAGAAGTGAAGTTAAATAAACTCTTTCAAATAACTGAACGTGAAATTTTTAGAAATTCGCAATATGCTTGTGTACAACGTTCGGCCGCTTTGCGTCTGTTGCTGCTGCGAAGACTGACCAAACAAATCTACTGAATTTCTTTTAAAGACAGAATTGTAGCAACCAGATTATTTTCCACGAAGACTAAATAGCAGGCGCAAGCCCAGCAATAGCGCAAAACGGTTGTTGTGCGCAGTTAATTTACTTTTTCGGTCCACTTGGTGGTTTGCTTTCATTTCTCGGAAGTGTTGGTTTAGGTTTGTCTGAGCTAAACGTACCTTTATGGGATCTTTCACCACCTTGATTTTGACCTTGACCTTTGCTTTGCTCCTGATTAGATTTGTTCTTGTCCATCATTTTCTGGTTTTAATTCAACATTTGCTTTTTCAATAATAATATCATGTTTACTGAAGGATAAATATACTTCAGGAACTTCATAAATATACTCACAATTATAATAACTATAAACAATTACATCACATAATCTCACTTCTGAAACATTTTCAGATTCAGAAAACGACTTTACCCAACCGTGGTAAGTTAGATTATTCTTTATATCTCTCACATAAACATAATCTGTACTTGATGAATTTAGAAATCTTGAGAATAGATTTTCGTCACCATACTTATTAGAAATTCCAAATCTTTTCGCTACTTTAGAGACGATTTTCTTATTTTCTATTTTGCTTACTACAAAAGCTAGAATGATAGAAATTAAAGTTGAATATCCAATTTCGGCATAAGGTATTTTTTGAGAATCTGTGATTGTGCTCCAAATTGAGAGGGTTTTAATGAATGAATCGGATATAAGATTTAATAAATTGAGAACAATTTGTAAAATTAGAAATGAAAATGCTCCAAATAATATAGAATGAAGAACGAATTTAAAACTATCCCATTCTTTATGAAGAATAAGTTTGCCAAATATCAAAGTTGAAACCGCACCTGGTAGAAGTAAAATTATCAATTTAACCGTTAATTCTGACATTAGTTTTTATTTAAGATAGAGTTCCTATTAATTGCGCACAACGTATATGGCTTTCGCTCTGTTGCTGCTGCCAGAACTGACCAAAACAAATATAGGAATTTCTCAGAAAGAAATAATTGAAAATATCTGAGTATTTTCCACGAAGACAAAAACGCAAGCCCAAGCCCAGCAATAGGCGAAAACCATGGTTATATGCAGTTTTTTCTTCAATTAAGTATTTCATTTGTCAAGATGTTTTGCAATTAAGTTTGCACCACCTATAGATTGGCTTTTGAGAATAATACTAGATAACTCAATTTGTTCAAGGTGCTTGTCATTGTCGACCAACAGTTGATTTAAGAGGTTGATGATTTCATTTCGTTTTTTATCAATACTGTCCATTCTTTCAACCGTTGACTTAATTATTTGTCCGTTGTCTTGTCTGCCTAAGTCCATAAGCATTGCATAAAAATTTTCGTGATGGCTATACTGAGGATTGTCTTTATAAAAAGTGTCACCAAAAAAAATTACCTCACCTTTCAGTTGAGTCATTACTAATGGTATTTTTTTGAAAACGTCTTTAAATTCTTTTGTCTTGAATTGATTAGAATTTGGGAATTCATCTAAAAGATTTTTACTACGACTATACAATTTTCCTGTATTCAGTGCTGCTTGTGTGTCGTCAATAGCTTCAATTAATTCTCTTAAAAAAAGTTCCCAAATACAAGGGGTTCTGAATGCAGGTCTTTGAAAAACTTGTAAGTATTTCTCCAATAGTCTTTGGTCTTCCTGAAGATATACTGTTTCAAAAGACTTTTCTTCTCCTCTTAGAAAAGGTTTGTCTCTTAACACATTTAGTAACTTATTAAGACTTTCTTCGTATTTTTTGTCGTCTGTAAAGTCAATATAATTTAGTCGTTTAAATATTGAAGGCATCTCACAATGTCTCCTTAAAATTGGAATAATTGTACCATTCTTTGCTGCTGGGTCTTTCATTATTGCAGTTGAATGTTCTAATGTTACCCAGTCAGAATTAAAAGCATCTTGTGTCATTACTAGACCAATAAACCTACTGTTAGTTAAACCTTTTTCTAACTCTTGAGGAATTGCAGCACCAGGTTTTATATCCCACTCGTCGAAGAAAACAGTAATGGGTTTTCCGTCAGTATTGTTTTCAATGTCATAAGCAAGTTTTTCAGTCCAAGCTTTGTCTGCCCCATTGTGGCTTAAAAAAATGTCAATTGTTGTCATATTTTTTTTTGTTTAGGTAAAATTGCATATAACGTCCACGGCTTGCATTCAGTTGCTGCTGCCGACACTGACCAAAACAAATATAGGAATTTCTTGGAAAGAAATAATTGAAAATATCTGAGTATTTTCCACGAAGACAAAAACGCAAGCGCAAGCCCAGCAATTGATGCAAACCGTTGTTATCTGCAGTTTTTATTTTATCTTTCTTTTAAATTTTATGTATAAAGATATGATTAAAATTAACTGCGTTATTATTACGCTTACAACGATTAATATCCAATAAGAGTTTTTTCCAAAGAACATTCTCCGTTGTGTATTTAATACTCGAATCTTTTCAAATTGTTTATTGTTTTCTTCAGCTTTTATTTTAATTATAGCTATGTAGCATAATTCCAACCTCGAGAAAATTACTTGTTCAGTATACCCGTATTCAATTGCTTTTTTGTAAAGTAATTTTGAATAAGAAATACTTCCTTGTAAGTATGCAATGTTTCCCAATTCGAATAGGAGTAAGGCTATAATTTTTTCTTTTGGTTTTATGAAAGTAACTCTTTCATTTAGTTGATAATACAAAGCTTTACTTAACTTTACTAATTCGTTTTTATTAAGCTTGGTTTTCGGAATTGTATCATTTCCAAAATTAGTTTTTATCAAGAAATCAGAATTTATATAATTTTCACCTTTCAATTTAGCTTCAAGTATGTTAAGATGAAGCCACTCTGATTCATTGTGGGATTTTGAATTAATTTTAATTACTTTTTTTATCCATTCAAATGCTTTTTGATTCTCACCAATCAATTCGTAAATTGTGCCAATATTTGATGCAGTTGAGTATCTATTTGGCTTTATTTTTTCTATGTTTAAGTATATTTTCAGTGCATCTGTATACTTTTTTTGTATTACTAAAACATATCCTTTGTCAGAAAGATATTCAAGATCTTTAGTTTTCGAATATAAACTGTCAAGTTCGGATATAAGTTTTTCAAAATTTTTAACATGAAATCTGTGACCATAAGGATAAATTCCTTTTTGATCTTCATAAATAAATGCTCCATTTTTTAAGACTTTAGTTTCTCCGTTTAAACAAGCAAATGTTTTTAAAGAAAATAAAATAAAATATATGAGAATGTACTTTTTCATGTTTATTTTTCTGTAAGTCACTCTCAAAACGCTAAATGGTGGATTCAAGACCTTAATGCAACAACTGGTCTTTTTGGTTATGCTCAAAATTACTAATTTAGTTTATAATTTTGATGTTTTATTTTATTTATTTCAAGTTCTAGCATGTATGCTGGCGTTTTGTATTTAAGCACCTTTCTAGGTCTATTATTAAGCTTTTCTTGGACCATTTTGAGTTGTTGTTCAGTTATGTTGTTAAAGTCAGTTTTCTTCGGGAAATAGCGTCTAATTAGTCCGTTTGTATTTTCATTAGTTCCCCTTTCCCAAGGCGAGTAGGGATGAGCAAAATAGATGTCCATTCCTGTATGTAGAGTAAGCCATTTGTGATTAGTCATTTCCATCCCATTATCGTAAGTCATCGACTTTCTTAATTCAGCGAATAAGTTGTTTAAATGTTTTGCAATTGCTAGTGTAACTGTTTCTGATTTTCTGTCTTCTAAGTATATAATAAAAGTATATCTAGTCTTTCTTTCAACCATAGTTGCGATAGCGCTTTTGTGTCCTAAGCCAACGATTGTATCACCTTCCCAATGTCCAATTTCTAATCTGTTTTCCACGTGAGCTGGTCTTTGGTCAATTGAAACAGCATCAGGAATACGAACTCTTTTGGTTCCATACTTTCTGCGTTTTCTTCTTTTGGAAAGATTATAAGGAAGAAGAGCTATTAATTTTCTACCTAATTTGGATTGTCTATGTCTATAAATATGCTGATAAATAGCTTCGTGTGATATTGACATTATAGGATCGTTAGGATATAAGTCTTTTATAAATCCAGCTATTTGCTCAGGTGAAAAGTCGTTTAATAATCCTTTATAGACAAAGAGTTTTAGCTTATAATATGTATTTATTTTATCTAAATTTCTTTTGTTTAAATACTCTTCTTTAGCACAGAAATAAGACTGTTCTGCGTTGTATTTATCAGTAGGTTTAATAACCCATTTTTTAACTTCTCTATGAATAGAAGATCTGTCTCTGTTAAGCTGCAAAGCAATATAAGATATAGATTTGTTTTCTTCTAGTAATGTCTGAATAACTACACGTTCAGATAATGTCAAGCGATTACGTTTTGGTCTCATATACAACAAATTTAAAAAATATAATTTGTTGCATTAAGTTATTGAATTTACGAATTCGTTGTAAAATTGCAGATAACGTTCGCCCGCTTGCATTCAGTTGCTGCTGCGAACACTGGCCAAACAAATCTACTAAATTAATTTGAAAGATAAAATTGAAAACATCTGAGTACTTTCCACGAAGACAAAAACGCAAGCGCAAGCCCAGCAATTGATGCAAACGGTTGTTAGCCGTTTGTGCTTTTATTTATTAATATTTTTCTTTTACAAATTTCTGCCATTCAGTTTCAAATTGCTTTTCTGTAACTCCAATTACTTTTTCAAAATTACCATACGATCTTATAAATTCTGGCAGTTTTTCTTTTCCGTATTTTGAGACAAAATATTCAACTATTGTGTAACCAACATTATAAATTTGATTGCTGTTATTCAATTCTTTTAGTGTCGGATTATTTTTCATTCCGTATTTAACGCTTAAATTATTTACAATTCCTGCTTCATAATCGCAAATTGCTTCCCAAAACCATTGCGGATAATTTTTCTCAAATTCTTTTTCAAAGTTTTTATCAAAATCAACAACTTTTTCATTTTTGGATTTCGAAAGAGCATCTTGAATTAAAATATTAAGTTGAACACAATGAGTAAATTCGTGAACCGCTACTTTCTCCATTTTCTGTGGAAAAATACTATTGTACCAAGTTTCATATTTTAAATGAAATGCTAAAGGTCCACGACTTGTTCCACTTGCGTTACTGTTAATTAAACCTGTTGCTTTATTAAAATCATTTTGGTTTGGATAAATAAAAACTGAAATTTTTTCGTGTTTCGGGTCTTTCAATTCGGTTCTAATTCTTTCGTAATTCAATTCTAATGCTTTAGAAATATCTTCGGCTTCGTTTTCAAGAATTCCAGTATAATTCACTACAAAATTTGTTGAGTTTACTTTTTTGCTATCGCTTTCAACTCTTAATTTACGTATTAGAAATGTTATAAAGAATATTGTTGCTAAACCTCCAATAGAAAGTAAAATAATCTTTACTATTTTTTTTATTTTTTTCATTGGTTTAAGATTATTTCGTTGTTTTTCTACTGTTTCGCTAGCATAACGGCTAACGTATGTGGCTTTCGCTCTGTTGCTGCTGCCGGCACTGACCAAACAAATCTAGTGAATTAATTTGAAAGATAAAATTGAAAATATCTGAGTACTTTCCACGAAGACAGAAACGCAAGCGCAAGCCCAGCAATAGGCGAAAACCACGGTTAGCAGATGTTTTTTAAGCTAAACCCGCAATATGTAAATCTGTATACATCTTTTGTGTTAAATTTATTTTCAATGAAACATTACAGTTTCCTCCGTCATTCATTTCTATTAAATTGTATTTAAATCCTGATTTATCATATTCATTTTTGCAATAAAAATTTACTTTAATTTCTTTTTCATTTTTTTCATTTATAAAAGCTACGCATTGGAATACGTATTCATTTTTATCTTTAAGTTTATTTTTATTTTCAACAAAACATTTATTAATGATTTTGTCGATGCTTTCTAAATCTTCTTGAATTAAATCATAGGCTTTACGTTTTGATTTTTCATTTTCAGCTATGTATGTGAAAACTGCGTAATCTTTAAATTTGGTAAAGTCTAACTTGTTTTTTATTGCAAAATTGTTCTTTTTAATTTCGATTCTGAAGTTTTTTTCAGCACTTATGAACTCTATAAAGTTATTTTTAATCACTGCTTTTTCACTATCACTATATTCAAATTCAAAAGGTTTAAAAATCAGTGTGTCATTATTTAAATAACAAAAGCCATTAAATTTTTCAGTTCTCTCGTAATGTGGACTTTTTAAAAATGTTGTAAAATTATAACTGCTATCTGAATACATTTCAAACTTCATTTCCATGCCTAGATCATAAATGTTTTCCGCAAAAATCTTTATAGTCTTTTTGCTTTCTTTGCTTTCAGCGTTCTTTTTTTTACATTGAGTAAACAAACTGAGAATTACTATTATTATGATAATATGTCTTTTCATTGTTGTTGTCTAAAATATCTGCTAACGTTCGCCCGCTTGCATTCAGTTGCTGCTGCGAACACTGACCAAACAAATCTAGTAAATTAATTTGAAAGGTAAAATTGAAAATATCTGAGTATTTTCCACGAAGACAAAAACGCAAGCGCAAGCCCAGCAATTGATGCAAACGGTGGTTAGCAACAGTTATAAATATTTTTCAATATCATTGAATTTAACATCAGCAATACCTAAACCATTGCCATAATGAAAGACATTTTCTTTTTCAAAAATGTGTACTGGAGTTTTTGACCTTTTTACAATCAACATTTTCAATTTTTTTGATAGTTCCGATTCAATAAATTCATTGATTTTATCATCTTGAAGACCATAACCAATACTTATTAAAAGTCTAGAATTTTTAAGTGATTTTTGAAAATGTTTAAATTGAATGATGTGAAACTCATGTTTATCATATTTAAAAATTTTTGTAGTGGTTCCTGAAAGAAAGTTTGGTTGATATAGTGTCCAGCATTGTTCTTCAATCCATTTGCTACCTTTTCTAGTTTCTCTGTATAAACTTGGAGCATATAAATCTTTAGGGATTTTAACCATTTGAAACGGTAGACTAAAATTATATATATAGTTATCAATACTACCATGTAGTTTGAACAATCTTACTTGCTTGTCAAATTTATTATTGAAACGCTTGATACGAATTTCGCGGTCTTTTTTCTTTATAAAATATCTAGAACCATTAAATTGAAAACCATCGCAAAATTCAAAATTTAATTCTGAATTAAATATATTTTCTAAAAGTAAATCGTGATTTAAAGAGAAGATGTTAACTATATCAAATTGTTTTTGCAAACTTCTTAAAAGATTTAAAAAGGGTTGATAATTGTCAATAATTTTTGTTTTAAAAAGATCTTTATTAAATGTAAGTAAATCATTTACAAGATAATCTAAAGTTCGAATAATTATATCTAATGCTCCATTTCTATCCAAATTATTTTTTTTCTCATCTACATAACTTTGGAAGAAAGCATCAAATTTTTTGTCATCAGCTCCGTATGAAAGATTAAAACAATAATCATAAAATTCTTCATAATCGAATTCGTTTGAAATTGAAGAATTATAAAAGCTAATCATTGCTTCTATAAAATTTCTTTCAATCACATTTAACCAATGCGCATTTACATCAGGTTGATTTAAAAAATGAGTTGTTCCTTCACTTTCAATCAGAAAGTCATTGGCTTTCAAATTCTTTAACCTTGTATTGATCTCTTTTCTAGTTGGAATTCCAGCTTCTGCAGAAAAACCAGCACCAATTAATATTGATATTTCAGTTTTCTTTTTCATAATTGTTGCTAACGTATATGGCTTTCGCTCTGCTGCTGCTGCCGGCACTGGCCAAAACAAATATAGGAATTTCTTAGAAAGAAATAATTGAAAATATCTGAGTATTTTCCACGAAGACAAAAACGCAAGCGCAAGCCCAGCAATAGGCGAAAACCATGGTTAGCAATTGGCTTTTTATTTCAATTTTATTCTTTTTAAAACAATGTAAATTATTAAAAATCCTAATAATTCTCCTAAAAATATATGAAGTGGAATATTTATATTTTCAAAACTAATCGATGAAGTAATTTTTGAGTTTGTATTCGAATCAAATTTAGATTTTAAAACTTCTATTCTAGCAATATTATATAATGCAATTACTATTATTAAAACTAGTAAAGAAATAAATTTTAAAGATTTTTTTTCAGTGAATGTTTTTGACCACAAAATAGTTAAGACAATTGGTATTATTCCGCAAATAATTCCAAAAACTAATGAATCAAAAAACTGTGTTCCAACTTTTTCATAAGCAAAAGAAACCTTAGAAAAATGATCAACAATTAAACTCTGAATAACGTAATAATTTACAAATCCACTACTAAATAAGATTACAGAAATTATTAATAAATATATTTTTTTCCTCATTAAAAAAGTATTTGTTTTTCACTACGATTTCCTAAGCTTATTGCTAACGTTCGCCCGCTTGCATTCAGTTGCTGCTGCCGGCACTGGCCAAAACAAATCTACAATATTTATTTGAAAGATAAAATTGAAAATATCTGAGTATTTTCCAAGAAGACAAAACGCAAGCGCAAGCCCAGCAATTGATGCAAACGGTTGTTAGCAACAGTAGTTTATTTAGCTTTTTTTGGATAAGTATGAAAAAGTAAAACTATTTTATCAATTAAAGCTTGTTCAAAATATTCTTTTTTATCTTCATTTTCCGAGTAATAATTTTCATCAACTTCAATAATTTCGTCTAACTTTTTTATTTGCCAATCATAATCTTCTATCTCTTTTTTGGCAATCTTTTCTGCTTCTTCAGGCGATTCATGTTCAATCCAACAATTTACCCATGCTCCACCAATTTCATTGTAATCTTCAAAAGTTTTGTTTGGTTTTGCGTGATAGGTTAGAAGGAACATTTTCATTGGTTAGAGATTTTTTCTTGAGTAGTTTTACTATTGTTGCTAACGTTCGCCCGCTTGCATTCAGTTGCTGCTGCCAGCACTGACCAAAACAAATCTACAAAATTAATTTGAAAGATAGAATTGAAAACATCTGAGTATTTTCCACGAAGACAGAAACGCAAGCGCAAGCCCAGCAATTGATGCAAACGGTTGTTAGCAAATCGGTTTTCTTATTCCTGTGAACTCAAAAAATATATTTATTCTTTCCGTTTTATAAATGTTAGGAGAAATAAAAGCAAGAAAACTCCAAGAAATATAAAAGGAGTAATTTTCATTTCCGTTTTGATATTATGACTCGATGCATTAACTATCAACCACAAAAAAGCAGAAAGTAATATCAAAATTACCAATCCAATTCTAATTACTATTTTTAAAATTTTCAAATTTAAGTATTATTTTAATGAATTTCGATGCGCGGAACTAAACTGTTTGCTAACGTATACGGCTTTCGCTCTGTTGCTGCTGCCGGCACTGACCAAACAAATCTACTGAATTAATTTGAAAGATGAAATTGAAAATATCTGAGTACTTTCCACGAAGACAAAAACGCAAGCGCAAGCCCAGCAATAGGCGAAAACCGTGGTTAGCAATTGGCTTTTTATTTCAATTTTATTCTTTTTAAAACAATGTAAATTATTAAAAATCCTAATAATTCTCCTAAAAATATATGAAGTGGAATATTTATATTTTCAAAACTAATCGATGAAGTAATTTTTGAGTTTGTATTCGAATCATATTTAGATTTTAAAACTTCTATTCTAGCAATATTATATAATGCAATTACTATTATTAAAACTAGTAAAGAAATAAATTTTAAAGATTTTTTTTCAGTGAATGTTTTTGACCACAAAATAGTTAAGACAATTGGTATTATTCCGCAAATAATTCCAAAAACTAATGAATCAAAAAACTGTGTTCCAACTTTTTCATAAGCAAAAGAAACCTTAGAAAAATGATCAACAATTAAACTCTGAATAACGTAATAATTTACAAATCCACTACTAAATAAGATTACAGAAATTATTAATAAATATATTTTTTTCCTCATTAAAAAAGTATTTGTTTTTCACTACGATTTCCTAAGCTTATTGCTAACGTTCGCCCGCTTGCATTCAGTTGCTGCTGCCGACACTGGCCAAAACAAATCTACTAAATTAATTTGAAAGATAAAATTGAAAACATCTGAGTATTTTCCACGAAGACAGAAACGCAAGCGCAAGCCCAGCAATTGATGCAAACGGTTGTTAGCGACAGTGTTTATTCTCGTTTATAAATTGTTGTATAATTTGTTGCAAATGGTGGCTGAGTAATGATAATTTGCCAATCTTTTGGTATAGATTCAAAAACTTCTTTCAATTTAATAACTAACTGAAACCATCCTGGTGTTTCTTCATTTATGGACAAAGCATTTTCTCCGAAAACAATCTCCATAACAACTAAATCATATGCATAAACATCTTTTTTGTATGCATTAATTTGATTAATTTCTGACCAATTAATAGTTTTAGAAGAATCTTTTAACTGAATTTTGAAACCATTATCAAAATATTCAAATATTCCTAAGTCATTATAAATTTCTTCGAATGATTTTTGAGGTTCTGAATCTTTTGGTTTTAATCCCTTAAATAATTTAGAAAAGAATGACATGAAATTTTATCTTAATTTTTAACATTGTCGCTAACGTCTGCGGCTTGCATTCAGTTGCTGCTGCCGGCACTGACCAAAACAAATCTACAAAATTAATTTGAAAGATAAGATTGAAAATATCTGAGTATTTTCCACGAAGACAAAAACGTAAGCGCAAGCCCAGCAATTGATGCAAACCGTTGTTAGCAGAAGTATTAAAAATCTTCCATTAAATAATAATCTCGTTTTATTGTAAACTCTTCGTGAATCTTTATTACTTCAGCTTTAAATTTATTTCCTAGTGATTTAATTATTTCCCTTTGTTCTCCATTAATAAATGATTCATCAATTAAATCCAACATTTTTTGTTTATCATTTGAATTGTTTTGTAACTCTATTACTAAATCAATTATATGCCAAGCACTAATAATTGAAAAATCACTCTTTTCAGAAATTTTCCGCATTTTTTCAAATGCGTTAACTATATTAAAATCACTAAAAAAATTAGTATAAAAAACTTCAAAGGCTGTTAATATATCATTATTGTAAATTGTCTCAAAACTACCAATAATAAAAGCAAAAGGAGATCTTTCAATTGGATTAATTGCCCTTAAAAAACTATTTCCGTTGCAAACTGCTAAATGCACACTAAGATTATTTTTATAAAAGATATTTAATTCTTGAATTTTTGGTAATAACTCAGGCCAAGTTATTTGTTCTCCATTTTTCATACTAATTCCTTCATCATTTCCATGTGCTTCGAAATGTAGAAAGTAAAACTTGTTTTCTGTTTTTGCAACTTGTATAATTTTCTGCAAAACATCAAAGAAATCTTCCTTATTACTGACATCAAAGAAATCACTTTCTAAAAAAGGCTTTGAGTATTGAATATACTTTATTGTTGTATCAAACAACTCTTTTCCCGTTTGCCTTTCATTATCTAAAAGTGATTGAATAATTGCTATGCCAATTTTATCGTATGTCATAATATTTCTGCTAACGTTCGCCCGCTTGCATTCAGTTGCTGCTGCCGGCACTGGCCAAAACAAATCTACAAAATTAATTTGAAAGACAAGATTGAAAATATCTGAGTATTTTCCACGAAGACAAAAACGCAAGCGCAAGCCTAGCAATTGATGCAAACGGTTGTTACCAGCTGCTTTATACTTGACATTTCTTTTTCCAAATCTGCTGATTTATTTTGAGGTTTTCGCTAGTTGAATATAAGGTGTTATTTTCAATTTTTATTTCTAGGCCATTAATAGTCAAAATTTCAATGACGCCAACGCTTCTGAAATTACAACAAATTTCTTCTTCCCAAGTATTTTTCCAAATCTCAGAAAGTATAAAATGTGCAATAATTCCTTTATTTTGATTGTTCAAAATTTTAATCAATTCGGGCGAAGCAGTTTTTCCAATTTTGATAATTCTTTCAGCGTCATTTCCTTTTACCCTTGGTGAAATTGTTTTAGTTAAAACTATATAAGCATCTTTATTGTCTATTTTGAGAATAAGAGAATCTACTTCTTTGTTTTGACAATAAGCTAAATTAAGACTGAATATCAATACGATAGAAGCAATATTTTTTATAAGATTTGTCATTTATTATGGATGTAGTTGTTTAAAAGTTGCTGGTAACGTAATGGCGCTTGCATTCAGTTGCTGCTGCCGGCACTGGCCAAAACAAATCTACAAAATTAATTTGAAAGATAAAATTGAAAACATCTGAGTATTTTCCACGAAGACAGAAACGCAAGCGCAAGCCCAGCAATTGATGCAAACGGCGGTTAGCAACAGTTATTTTTTTCTTCTTATAATTTTATTTTTCTCAAATGAGAATATACTCCATTCACGTGAAAAATTTCTAAATAATAAAATATTTCCATCGGTTATTGGCGATGAAGTGTCAAGATGATTAAATTTACCGATATAGAAAGGTCCACTTCCGTTATTTTTAATATTTATGTGTTTTATCTTTTCGATACCTTGGCCCAAACAAACAAATGAGTCAATAGAATCAAAAATAAAAGCATATTCATTTTTTTCTATTAGATAAACTAATTTGTTTATTTCGTATATTAATGTTTTGTAATAAAAAGTATATAAACCATTTTCATACACACCTTTTACAGACGATTCCTTATTTGTAAAAACCACTTTTAATTTAGATACTTCATTGAAAATGTCTGAATTTTGAACGTTCAAGATATTTTGGATTTGGCTGTTAGTTAATCCATAATATAATATTTCCTTTATTTCTGGCATTGGTTCGTTATCAAAATGCTTAGGTTTGAAATATAGTTTATTAAGTGTGTTATTGATTTTATTAATTATGCAATATTCAAGAATTTTCAAATGCTTATTAATATCAAACTGAGAGTCTGAAACTCTTACGCATATTCCAGGCCGAAAATTCTCCCCTGCGTAAATCTCTTCTTGTCGTTCTTTTATTTCTTCGCCACTTCCTATAATTAATCTATCCCATCTAACATCTCCATTTTCTACGATTAATAATTGAGGATAATAATTTGAAGTGTCATGTTGAAATTCGATAGTAATAGTATCATTATATTTTAATCTTTCCGAGAGAATTTGTGCAAGTTTTCCAAATATTTCTACGTTTTTTGTTTCTCCATAATTTAAATATGAAGTTTTAACTAATGTTTTGATATTACCAAATTTATTGTAAATATATTGGTCTTTATGTATGCCAAATGAATATATTGTAAAAGAAATAAACGATATAAAAAAGAGTTTTTTCATATAATTGTTGCTAACGTATGCAGCTTGCACATGTTGCTGCTGCGAACACTGACCAAAACAAAACTACGGATTTTCTTTGAAAGATAAAGTTGTTGTCACCAGATTATTTTCCACGAAGACAAAAACAGCAAGCGCAAGCCCAGCAATTGGTGCAAACTGCGGTTAGCAGATGTTTTTTTTAGTTCTTTATGATAAATAAGTAAAAACATAGAATAAAACAAAATGTTATTAATCCCAAACAACCCGATTTGCTTGTTTTGTGTTCTACATAAGTTCCATTTCGTTTTTCTTCTCTTATTCTACTGATTTCAGTATTAAAATCATTATCGCTCATATTTTCATAATGCTCTTTCCAATTTAGATATTCTTCCAATTTTTCTTCTGAAATATTATTGTTCAAAATATAAATGCCTTTTCTTTTTTGAACATTTATAGGTAAGTATGAAAGTTTGTTGTTTTTCAAATATAACTTACAATTTTCTTTAAGATTGCAAATTTCTTCGGGTAATTTTTCAAGTTCATTGTTTGAAAGGCTTAATTCGCCAAGATTTTTTAAATTTCCAATTGATAATGGTAGTTTGATAATTTTATTATTTGATAAACCTAAATTTCTTAAGATAGGAAATTCACCAATCCATTCTGGAATAATTTTTAAATTATTATTGTCTAAATAAAGTAATTGAAGATGTTTAAAATATTTTATCACTTCTGGAACCAAATCAAATTTATTGGTACCAATTGAAAAATAGGTAAGGTTAGTTAAATTTTTATAGGAGTTTGGTAAACTTGAAAGATTATTGTGTGATAAATCAAGAAAGGTTAACTCTTCAAAATTACCTACAAATTCAGGTACTTGATAAATCTTATTATTGTTTAAATTCAGACGAGTAAGATTTTTAAAAGCATTAAACCAATTCGGTAACTCAGCTATTTGGTTGTAAGATATATAAAGAACTTGAAGGTCTAAATTACAAAGACTTACAGACAACTCTTTCAGACTATTATTACTTAAGTCGAGTTCTTTTAAGTTAGTAAGTAAATCGAAATTTTCATGTAAGAATTCTAATGATTTATTCGACAAATCAAGTTTTTCCAAAGATTGTATCAAAGCGATTACTTCATTATTATTTAAATCCAATTTTGTATTCCTATAACCATAAATGGCTTTCAAATCAATTAACCATTTTAAAAGTGAAATATAATTATCAGCATTATTTATTTCGATATTTTCACTTAAATCGGTTAGTTTCTTTTTGCGTTCAGTTAATGATTCAAGTGAATTATCTTCTGCCAAAGAAAAATTTTCTTCTTTGTTTCTGCTGTACATTGTATAGCCACAATTCCAATCACCAAAATCTATAATTTCCTTTTTGAATAATACAACACCAAATCCATGCTCCTCATCCCATGAACAAACACCAGTCATGCCAATGTAAGAAAGGTCATCTCTATAATCATCATCAATATAGATAGTTGAAAACCTGTAATGTTTTTTTGGTTCTTTTATCTCTTCTATTTGAAATCCCTTTTCTAAAAGTACTTCACGCTCATTAAAAATGTATTCTGAAATAAAATTACTTAACTCAAATGAATGCTGTAGTAAATATTCTAACGCTTTAATTTGTTCAGTTGAAGGTTTATCTTTGTCTTCTGTATCTTTGAAAGCAATTTCAATATCAGGAAACTTTTCATAACCATCAGGGTTATAAGTTTCATCGAAAAGATTGCTATAACGAAGATAAACACTCAGACCGCCATCTTCATTTTCTAGAATTTTGTATTTCATGTGTGGTGTTTTAAAATATCTGCTAACGTATGTGGCTTTCGCTCTGTTGCTGCTGCGAACACTGACCAAACAAATCTAGTAAATTAATTTGAAAGATAAAATTGAAAATATCTGAGTATTTTCCACGAAGACAAAAACGCAAGCGCAAGCCCAGCAATTGATGCAAACGGTTGTTAGCAGAAGTTTTTAATTGTTTTCTTTGTGGTAAGCTTTTTTTTCTTCAAAATATTTATTGTCACCGAAAAAATATGATTCAACAAATTCTATCAAGGATTCCTGATCTTTATATTTAATGCGAAAATCTCCAGGTCCTGGACCAGGAGTCCATTCCCAACAAATTAGTTCATATTCATCATCGATAAGCCATGCTGTTAATATTGGGCAGTCATAATTTATATCTTCTCCGTTTTCATCAGCTTTTGTTATCGGTATTCCTTCCCAATTTGGAATAAAGTTTCCAGCAATACCTTTCTTTTTTACAAATATGCATCTTTTTGAAGATTCAAGTAATGTTAGACCTTTTTCAACTAATTTTTTTCTATAATTGTCTTTTAAAATCATTGGTGGTATAAAATTTCTGCTAACGTCTGCGGCTTTCACTCTGTTGCTGCTGCCGGCACTGACCACAACAAATCTACAAATTTATTAGAAAGATAGGAGTGAAGTTACCTGAATATTTTCCACGAAGACAGAAACGAAAAGCGCAAGCCCAGCAATAGGTGAAAACCGCTGTTAACAAACGTTGGCGTCTAGTTTGGCGGTTAGCCAAAAGCCTATGTTTGTTAACGTATGCAGCTTTACGTCAGTTGCTGCTGCGAACACTGGCCAAAACAAATATATGAATTTCTTTGAAAGATGTAATTGAAAATATCTGAGTATTTTCCACGAAGACAAAAACTAAAAGCGCAAGCCCAGCAATTGCGTGAAACTGCGGTTAACAAACGTTGGCGTCTAGTTTGGCGGTTAGCCAAAAGCCTATGTTTGTTAACGTATGCCGCTTGCATTCAGTTGCTGCTGCCAGCACTGGCCAAAACAAATCTACAAAATTAATTTGAAAGATAAAATTGAAAACATCTGAGTATTTTCCACGAAGACAAAAACGCAAGCGCAAGCCCAGCAATTGATGCAAACGGCGGTTAGCAACAGTATTTAATAAAATCCTTTTGTACCAAATGGAGTAAATTTTGTAGACATGTTACTCAATTCAATAAAAATAATCTCATCATCATTATCATAAGCCATCTCGATAAACGAGTAAAGACTTTCGTCGTTGATTGACTGAAAATTTTTAGATGTTTTTTCTCCGCTTTTAGAACAAATTATTACCATAAATTCTCCACCAATTGCAGTGTTGCTTTTAATCGTTGAAATTATATACTCTTTTTTGGTTGGTTGGATTATATTGTGATAAATGCAAAAGCTTCGTAATAACTTATTTTCGTGAGTGTCTAAATCATAAATGCTTTTTACTTCATTTAAAAAGTTAGTAAATTTAGATTTCCCGAGATCTGACCACTCGATGTAAGTATCTTGTCTGTCTGAAGTATAACTTTTAATCCAACCTTGTTGTTTGAGAAAGTTTATAATCTTATGTTCAAATTCTAAATATTGCATCTAATTTTAGGTGATAATATTGTTGCTAACGTTCGCCCGCTTGCATTCAGTTGCTGCTGCCGACACTGGCCAAAACAAATATAGGAATTTCTTTGAAAGATGTAATTGAAAATATCTGAGTATTTTCCACGAAGACAAAAACGCAAGCGCAAGCCCAGCAATTGATGCAAACGGTGGTTGTATGCCGTTTTTTATATTTCATATAATTCAATTGGCAATTTATCTGGGTCTTCAAAAAAAGTAAAGCGTTTTTGGGTAAACTCGTCTATTCGTATTGCTTCAGTCTTTATATGGTAAGTTTCAAGTCTTTTTATTACTGTTTCTAAACTTGATACTTCAAAAGCTAAATGTCTCATTCCACAAGCTTCAGGTCTTGAAACTCTTGCTGGTGGATTGGGAAACGAAAACAATTCAATAACATAAACTTCGTTTAACGCTAAATCAAGTTTGTAAGACTGTCTTTCCTTTCTATAAACTTCTTTGATGATTTGCATCCCTAAAATTTCTGTGTAAAAATATTTCGACTTTTGATAGTCAGAACAAATGATGGCGATGTGATGAATATTTTTTAACATAACTTTTTTAAATAAAAAATGAGGCAACTTAGTGTGTTGCCTCAAATGGTTTTTTTGAACTTATTTAAGGTTCTGAAGTTCTTTTAGAACTGCTTCACCAACACCGTGAGCTGATTGTGGATTTTGCCCTGTAACTACTCTTTGGTCAACTGTTATATGAGTTTGCCATAATCCAGATTTTTCAAATTTCGCACCACGTTCAATTAGTTTTGTTTCCAAACTAAATGGAACAACGTTTTCCAATTTTACCGCAATTTCCTCTTCATTCGTAAAGGCATTGATTTTTTTGCCGTCAACTAAATAATTACCATTACTTAATTTAATGTTTACCAAGCCAGCAGGTCCGTGACAAACAGCACTTACAATACCATTATTTTCATAGATCTTTTGTGCGATTAATGCCAGTTCAGAGTTATCTGCAAAATCCCACATTGTACCATGTCCTCCTGCATATAAAATAGCTGTATAGTTAGATGGATTAACTTCTGAAGGTTTCATTGTGTTTTGAATTTTAGCTTGATATTTTTTATCTGCTAAAAACCGTTGATTAATCAGGTCTTCATTGTTTGCACCATAATAGGGTGGATTACCTCCTTTAGGACTCACAAAATCAATTTCATAACCAGCATCAACCAATACAGCCCAAGGATGCGTTACTTCACCCAGATAATAACCCGTTGCTTCACCTGTTTCTCCCAATTTGTCGTGGCTTGTTACCACAAATAAGATTTTTTTACTCATTTTTTTTGAATTTAAAGTTTGTGCAGTTGCTTGATTTAATCCAAGAAAAATGGTGCAACCTGCAATTACCATAATTCCTGCCAAGATGTTTTTAAATACTTTGTTCATTGCTTCATTCATTTAATTTGATGATGCAAAATTCGGAACATTATTAATCTTGACACAGGAGGTAAATCACAAGTTTAATGTGATGTACATCACACTACTTAGAAAGTCGGCTTAGTGTTTCTCTTGAAACACCTAAATAAGAGGCTATTAATGTTTTGGGAACTCTTTGAAAAAGCGTTGGATATTGTTGAAGAAGTTGCTCATATCGTTCTTTTGCATTGCTATTGAGTAATGAAAGAATTCTTCGTTGTAACGCTACATAACCAGAATTAGATTTCTTTCTAAAAAAGTGCTCTATCTTATGCAAATCTGCACAAAGTTTCTCCCGATTGTACAAAGATAAGCAGAGTACCTCAGTTGTTTCAATGCAGTCAATATTCAACAATGCCTTTGTTTCATTAAAATAGGCTTGATAATCTGTTATCCACCAATCCTCCATTGCAAATTGCATTATATGCTCTTTGCCCTCCTCATTTACATAGTATGCTTTCAAAAGACCTTTGATTACGAAATAGTCATTTTGAACTAAATCACTTTCTTGGATTAGGAATTGATGCTTTTTTAATTTTTTTGTAGTAAAGTGGGAAAGAATGTAATCAAACTCCTTGTCCGTCAAAGGTGTGATTTTTTCTATTTGTTGTCTAAGTATTTCACTCATCTTATTTTGTAGTCTGTCTCTTAAAATGGCATACAACGTTCGCCCGCTTGCATTCAGTTGCTGCTGCGAACACTTGCCAAAACAAATCTACTGAATTAATTTGAAAGATAAAATTGAAAATATCTGAGTACTTTCCACGAAGACAAAAACGCAAGCGCAAGCCCAGCAATTGATGCAAACGGTTGTTGTATAAAGGTTTTAATTTTCCGAGAATATCATTTTTAAGGTATTTCGCTTTACTTTTTTTCGCGACAGAATTTCCGCGACAGATTTTCCAATTCATTTTTCCGCGAAACATTCCGCAATCTGCTTCACGTCTTTTTTGCAATTTCCGTCCGATTCAAATTTAATTTCAGAGTAAATTCTTTGAAGAAATAGAGTAGGAGTTTCAGTCAAAAAAATTGAGTTGAAATAGCTGAATGTCAAATTTTAGAAATTGCCATAAACTTTTATACAACGTATGTGGCTTTCGCTCTGTTGCTGCTGCCAGCACTTACCAAAACAAATATATGAATTTCTAAGAAAGAAATAATTGAAAATATCTGAGTATTTTCCACGAAGACAAAAACGCAAGCCCAAGCCCAGCAATAGGCGAAAACCACGGTTGTACACAGGCATTCTTTTCTGTTTAAAGAGTTTTTTCTTAGCTTATTTTCAGCGGTAGATTTTCCGATTCAGTTTTCCGCTAAATTTTCCGCGCAACATTCGACAATCTGCGTCACGTCTGTTTCGCAATTATCGTCCGTTTCAAATCAAGTTTTCAGCCGAAATTCTTTCACGAAATAGAGTAGAAGTGAAGTTAAATAAACTCTTTCAAATAACTGAACGTGAAACTTTTAGGAATTCGCAATATGCTTGTGTACAACGTTCGCCCGCTTGCATTCAGTTGCTGCTGCGAACACTGGCCAAAACAAATATATGAATTTCTAAGGAAGAAATAATTGAAAACATCTGAGTATTTTCCACGAAGACAAAAACGCAAGCGCAAGCCTAGCAATTGATGCAAACGGTGGTTATAGCGCGTATTTTATTTAATTTTTGGCTCCCAATCATTGAAGAAATTCCAAAATACATCGCCAATATTTTTTAATTCAAAGTCTCGGTGTTCATTATAAGGTTTACTAAAATCAATTGTGTAAATACCTTTGTCGTCACAAATTTTTACAAGTCTAATTTTTAAATTAAAATCAAGATTTCTTTTTTCAATTAATATTCCTTTAGCTTTACATTCTCCTTGACCGAATATTTTTTCTTGTTCTTCATCTACAAAAGTTCTTAAATATTTAAAAGTTAATGTATCTCCAACTTTATATTTTTTGAATGACATTTTGTTTTCTTTAAGTTTAAGTTTACTTAATTTTTCGTTATGTTTTTTTATAGGTTTAGCTATTTGTTTTAAATCAATTTCTTTGCTGTTCAATTTTCTGTGGAAAGCCTTTAAAATAAAATAATTATAATCATCGGGAGAAGAAAGTCCAATTGAATTCAAGTAATTCAATAATTTTTCACTTGGAGACATTATCCATCCAACTTTTTCATTTTTTTGTTGCTGCGGTCGAAATTGAAATGCATTGGATTCTGATAGATTTTTGAAGACTTGTTTATCATCTTGACTCCAAATATATTCCATATATTCAAAAGCATCGTCAAGTGATATTGGCTGATAATATTCAGGATAATTTTTAGACTCTTGACAGAATGTTATTCCATGAAAAAAGAAAAATATAATTATTAGCAATTTTTTCATAATATGCGCTATAACGTAATGCGGCTTTCGCTCTGTTGCTGCTGCCGGCACTGACCAAACAAATCTACTGAATTAATTTGAAAGATAAAATTGAAAACATCTGAGTATATTCCACGAAGACAAAAACGCAAGCGCAAGCCCAGCAATAGGCGAAAACCGAGGTTAGCAGCAGAATTAATTCTTGGTTTCAATAATTTTAGCAGCTTGTTCTAATTCCTCATCTATATGAGCAGAAAAATTTAAAGAATATAGATTCCATTTCTCATTTGGTTTGTAGAATATAAATGTAAATCTCATTGGCTGACGATCAAAGCGAACAAAGTATGACAATAAAACAAAATTATTCGTCAATTTTTCTTGAGCAATAATTTCATATCCATAGTATTTTCCTAATGAGTTAGGGTAATTATTTGCAACTTCTTTCATTTCTTTAATTGCATCAATCATTTCATTAGTGAATGGACTGGTTTTATAAATGTCGTCAATTGCCTTATCTGAGTTTGATGCAAAATCCATGAAAAATTTTTTAGTATACTCTTCTGGTGTTTGTCCAATTGAATTAATAGAAATTAAAAGAAAAATCGTGATTAAAAAAGAATGTTTCATGGTTAAATTTTTATGTGAAAATTTTGCTGCTAACGTTCGCCCGCTTGCATTCAGTTGCTGCTGCGAACACTGGCCAAAACAAATATAGGAATTTCTTAGAAAGAAATAATTGAAAACATCTGAGTATTTTCCACGAAGACAGAAGCGCAAGCGCAAGCCCAGCAATTGATGCAAACGGTTGTTAGCGATAGTGTTTAGTCGCCGTATTGTGTTGAAATTTTTTTATTCAAGAATTTTGTTAAAAAGAGTGCAATTCCAAGACTTAACAAGAATATGCCAGATGTTAAAATATTCATTACTAGATTATCAAAAAATCTTCCTGGAGTGAGATATTGGCTAAAATTATTCCAGCCCATATTTTGAAAACAAAATTTATTAAAAAGAATAGCTACAATTAAAACAATTATACTATTAATTACAGGCCATTTCATTTTTAATGAGATTGTTATTGAAATAATGAAAGCTACCAATATTCCAATTAGATTTGCTATGTTTTGTGAAAAAGTAAAGTTCCAAAGATCGTTAATTGTTAATCCAAATTTTTCAGGATTTTCACTTACATTTTTCACACCATTTTCCCACGTAGCATTTAAGAGTTTTAAATTGTAAAATCTCGAAAAGACTATTGCGGAATATGCAAAAAAACAAGTTGCTAAAAAATGTAAAACTATTTGTAATAAATTAATTTTTCTCATTTAAAGTAATTTTTCAGAATAACATTATCGCTAACGTCCACGGCTTTCGCTCTGTTGCTGCTGCCGACACTGACCAAAACAAATATAGGAATTTCTTAGAAAGAAATAATTGAAAATATCTGAGTATTTTCCACGAAGACAAAAACGCAAGCCCAAGCCCAGCAATAGGCGAAAACCGGTGTTAACAGCAGCATTTTGTAAAAGCAAAAAAAATGTTAGCACAAGATGAGAAAATAATCCGCAAAACATTCACAAAGAGAAGCAAGAAAAATTTGTTATGGAATGAACAAGTAACATTTCCGTGTGACATTTTTGAAGCTTTGCCATTCGCTTTTAACCTCTACTTTTTTTCCGCTCGCGGAAAAAAATATGTTGCTGTTAACGTATGCGGCTTTGCGTCTGTTGCTGCTGCAAACACTGACCAAAACAAATCTACAAAATTTCTAAGAAAGATAGAGTAGTGGTAACCAGCTTATTTTCCACGAAGACAAAATAGCAAGCGCAAGCCCAGCAATAGCGCAAAATCGCGGTTAACAGCAGTTTTATAATTCTTTTCGGTTTATTCGTCAACAATTTTTAATCTATACTTGAGTGTATTTATAGCTCGATCTAATTGAATATCTAACCATTGTTCAAAATTTAGCCTTGTCAGTTGTTTTTCTTCAGAAAATTCTGGATATATTTCTGAGTTTGACATATAGTTATCGCACCATATATTTCCATATTCTTCACCATTTACAACAATAAAATAATAAGATCCACATCCAATATCTAGTATTGGTAATATACCATTTGTAAACTCTTCAAATTCAAATCGACAATATTTTGTTTCATATGGATATCGATTTGCATCATAATCATTATTATTTTCTGGATTTGAATCATAAATTCGAGTAGTTAGAGGAAATTCTATTGAAGGATTATAATTATTTTCTTCAGTATAATAATCCCAAAATGGAACTTCGGAAATTACGTTCCATATAGAATCACTTTTATATAAAATACCTGATGCAATGTTCAACAAAAAATATTTGTACTCAAGTGGAAGTATAATATTATATTTTTCTTCAAATTTTTTAATTTCTTCAGGCTGCATTTTTGACGTGAACTCATAAAGGTTTGCTTCTTTATTCAATTGCTTTAGAATTGAAATTTTGTCGTTAATAATTAATTCATTCATAATTAGCACAAAAAATTGCTGTTAACGTTCGCCCGCTTGCATTCAGTTGCTGCTGCGAACACTGGCCAAAACAAATCTACTAAATTAATTTGAAAGATATAATTGAAAATATCAGAGTATTTTCCACGAAGACAGAAACGCAAGCGCAAGCCCAGCAATTGATGCAAACGGTTGTTGGCAGTAGTTTTTAATCTTTGATAGATTTCATCTTTGTGTATAAATGTTGTCTGTTGTTTTGAGTCAATTTTAGAAATATACCCATCGACTCCATTGTTTCGCCCATTTGATTATCTTCAATCGTATAAGTCCATTCGTTATTTTTAAAAGTATAATGATAACCGCCCATTGTCCCTTGTTTTTCTATTGTTCCATTGTATAAAACTAGGTCAGGTTTTGAATCAGTTTTATTAGGTTTATTCCATGTCAAATATCTCAAATCTTCATTGTCAAGTCTATCAATTCTAATAGTAAATTTTTCGTTCTTACATAAAATTAAATTCATTGAAACTCCTGATTCAGCGTTATAAATTTCCCTTACAACTTTTTTGTTTTGAACATTATTTTGTTCATTTTCTTTTTTAGTTATCTCAAGTTCACGCTTTAATAATTCATTCTCTTTCTCAATCAAATCATCATTTTTTTGCGAGTTATTACAAGACAATAAGATTAAAAAAGTAGACAGAAGCAAAAGATTTAAATTTTTCATATTTGTGATTTTTTGAAGCATTGATTGAAGTGTAACTATTTACAAGATTTTTGATATTTACTGTGATTTCTAAAATTACTGCCAACGTTCACCCGCTTGCATTAGTTGCTGCTGCCGGCACTGGCCAAAACAAATCTACAAAATTAATTTGAAAGATAGAATTGAAAACATCTGAGTATTTTCCACGAAGACAAAAACGCAAGCGCAAGCCCAGCAATTGATGCAAACGGTTGTTGGCAACAGTATTTATTTTCGAAAAATGTAATCAGAATTTATCAATTTTCTGTATGATTTTTTTTTAAGTATGATTGTTTTCATCTGCACTGAATTGTAACAACAAGCATTTTTAATACTGTCGTTAGTTAATATTATAGAATTCTTTTTTTCAGAAACTTTTCCATAGCTATAATAAATACCTTGCATTCCATCAAAAGTAACATATTCAAATGTAGAATCTTTAATTGTTAGCGTATGATTAAACTGATTTTTATAGATTCCTTCGTAGTTATTATTTCCGCAACTAATCAGCGTTAAGCAAGTTAAAAAAATAAACAGTTTATTCATGATTTTAGTCTCTGAATTTCTAATATTGTTGCCAACGTATACAGCTTTCCGTCTGTTGCTGCTGCCGGAACTGACCAAAACAAATATAGGAATTTCTTAGAAAGAAATAATTGAAAACATCTGAGTCTTTTCCACGAAGACAGAAACGCAAGCGCAAGCCCAGCAATAGCGGAAAACTGTGGTTAGCAAATGGCTTTTATTATTTTGTTCTTTTTATTTTTTGTGGATTTTGTCTAGTATCAAAGACATCTGCAATTTGTATAAAATGCTTTTTTTCGTCAACACTATAAATGATTTTATAGTTTTTACAAATTAAATATCTATACACATTTTCTCTGTCAAGTAAAAGATTTTCGACCTGACTAATATTAGGATTCTCAATTAGCCGATTTGGTTCAGCAATTATTTTTTGAATTAAATTTTTGGCAACTCTATAACTAGCATTTTCTAAATAATACTCAAAGATTTTGTCAAGTTGAGTTTCTGCATGATCTGACCAAATAATTTTGAACTTCATTTATTTGTATTTGGCTAAAAGTTCAGAACTAGTTTTATAGCGACCATTTTTAAAATCATCTTCAGATTTATCAATGCCTTGGTTGAATTCTTCTATTGACATTGGTTTGAATAAATCTTTACTGTTTCTCTTTTTCATTAAGTTTTCAAACTGAGAAATAACTTCTTCACTTTGAAGTTTAAGAAACTCTTGTATAAATTCTATTTTTCTAGTTTGTAAATCCATTTTAATTATTTTTTTCAAATTTACAAATTATCTTGAAACAAGATATTCTTTTTTGCAGGATTTTTTTAAGCTTTTTGCTAACGTATGTGGCTTTCGCTCTGTTGCTGCTGCCAGCACTGACCAAACAAATCTACTAAATTAATTTGAAAGATAGAATTGAAAATATCTGAGTATTTTCCACGAAGACAGAAACGCAAGCGCAAGCCCAGCAATAGGCGAAAACCATGGTTAGCAGAAGTTTTTAATCAGATACTACTAACTTAATTTTCCGTTACAAATGCTTATTTTTAAGTCTATTTTTCAAGTACTCAACGTTTATAAAACTCCAAATAATCAATAGAATAAAAATGATTGACACTTTCAAGTATGTTTTTCCATTAATATAGTAACTCACTAAATTAAATAAAATCGGCAAAACAATTGATAGAATCAGAAGTGCAGAATATAAATTCAACATCGATTTTAATTCCTTTTCTGTTTTGCCTGCATAAAATTTTTCTAACATATTCTATTTTTAAAGTTGTTGTATTAAGTTATTGAATTTACTCGATTTGCCTAAAATTTCTGCTAACGTATGCCGCTTGCATTCAGTTGCTGCTGCGAACACTGGCCAAAACAAATATAGTAATTTATTAGAAAGATAAAAGTGAAAACATCTGAGTATTTTCCACGAAGACAAAAACGTAAGCGCAAGCCCAGCAATTGATGCAAACGGCGGTTAGCAACAGTATTTATTTTATTGGGAATATCATTTCGCCAGGAATTTCAATAAGTTTTCCTTTATAAGGAATTTTAGCTTTTAGTTTAAGTTTATTATCTGCTTTTGATTTTGGGGTGAAAAAATATTCAAAATTGGTTTTGTTTCCAGTTCCAATACTTATTTCTTTATTACCTTCAATCTTGAAGACTTCGTATTTTGGGATATCTTTAAACTCATGAAATAAGAGAACAATTCTATTTTTTTCGCCGACCTTAAAATCTCCGTCAGGAACTCCAATCATAACTCTGTAATACAAATCCTGTTCTTCCACTTGAGATAAAGAATATTTGAGTTGTTTATTTTCTTTTTTCAGTTCAGAAATTTGCTTTTGTAATTCTTCTGTTCGTTTTGGTTTTTCATTGCAACTAATCATTGCAATTAATGTAAAGAAAATTAAGATATTTTTTTTCATAATATTGTTGCTAACGTCCACGGCTTGCATTCAGTTGCTGCTGCGAACACTGACCAAAACAAATCTACAAAATTAATTTGAAAGATAAGATTGAAAACATCTGAGTATTTTCCACGAAGATAGAAACGCAAGCGCAAGCCCAGCAATTGATGCAAACCGTTGTTAGCGGTAGTATTTTTAATTTTTAATTCAGGCTCTTATTTTTTCTTAATCTTTTTCGAATCATTATGAAACTAAATATACTAATTAATAAACCAAAAATCATAATTCCATAAACCTTGGTTTCCATTTCTACAGTTGCGAAAATATAGTCAGTGCTTTGTTCCGGAATAAATTGTCCAGTACTTTTTGACGTTCCAGATTGAGAAATGTCATATTTGTTATTTCCAGAACTCAGGCTATTGTAATACGACAAACAAATTACCAAAAATACAGCAACAAATAAATAGATAACAATTTTTTTCTTCATATTGGTTTCCAGGTAAGTCGTGTTAATATTACCGCTAACGTATACAGCTTTCCGTCTGTTGCTGCTGCCGGAACTGGCCAAAACAAATCTACAAAATTAATATGAAAGATAAAATTGAAAACATCTGAGTATTTTCCACGAAGACAGAAACGCAAGCCCAAGCCCAGCAATAGCGGAAAACTGTGGTTAACAGCCGTATTTCCTGCGTTTAAAGTTGAGCTTTTTTTCCGCTTGCGGAAAAAAATATATGGCTGTTAACGTTCGCCCGCTTGCATTCAGTTGCTGCTGCGAACACTGACCAAACAAATCTACTAAATTAATTTGAAAGATAAAATTGAAAATATCTGAGTACTTTCCACGAAGACAAAAGCGTAAGCGCAAGCCCAGCAATTGATGCAAACGGTTGTTAGCCAATCGGTTTTTTATGTAGTTCAGATCGTAAACTTCTTAAAAATTTCCATTTTAGAAAAGTGCTAATTCCAAAGTAGAAGGGAAGTCTTCCAGTTGGAACTCTTGATTGATACTTAAAATTAAAATAAATTTTTTCGCTTATTGGAATTATTGTTATGTCGAGGAAGTTCAAAAAGAATTTATTATAAGTTAATCTTATCAAAGTTGATTGTTCTTCGATGTGCCAATCTAATCTGTTTAAAACATTTTTTGTCAATTCAATATTTTTGCTTTGAGAAAGGCCAGTTTCAAATACCTGAAAATAATCATCATACCACTGAAAGAAAACGACAATAATTAAGCAAAAAATAAAATAATAGACATTTAAAGAATCTATTCCAAAGTGCGAAAATATTAAAGTACCGACCAAAAACATAAATAGAAATGTTAAAATTCCTCCCCAAATTACATTAAACCAATAATCGGAATCTCTATTTATACTATTTATCATATTGAAGTTTTAACGCAATCCTAAACTGTTGGCTAACGTTCGCCCGCTTGCATTCAGTTGCTGCTACCGGCACTGGCCAAAACAAATCTACAAAATTAAATTGAAAGATATAATTGAAAATATCTGAGTATTTTCCACGAAGACAGAAACGCAAGCGCAAGCCCAGCAATTGATGCAAACGGTGGTTAACAGCAGCATTTTCTAAAAGCAAAAAAAATGTTAGCACAAGATGAGAAAATAATCCGCAAAACATTCACAAAGAGAAGCAAGAAAAATTTGTTATGAAAACGACAAGTAACAATTCCGTGTGACATTTTTGAGCTTTGCCAGTCAGTTATAACCTCTCTTTTTTTTCCGCTCGCGGAAAAAAATATGTTGCTGTTAACGTAATGGCGCTTGCATTCAGTTGCTGCTGCCGGCACTGGCCAAACAAATCTACAAAATTAATTTGAAAGAAATAATTGAAAATATCTGAGTACTTTCCACGAAGACAGAAACGTAAGCGCAAGCCCAGCAATTGATGCAAACGGCGGTTGTAGTAAGCCCTTTCTTAGAATGGTCGAATATGTATTTAAGGTTCTTGATAGTTTTCTTTTGGCGGTTAGGAGTTTTCTAAATGCGCATGCGAGTTTTCTTTCGGCGGTTAGGAGTTTTCTAAATGCGCACGCGAGATTTCCTTTGGCGGTTAGGAGTTTTCTAAATGCGCACGCGAGATTTCTTTTGGCGGTTAGGAGTTTTCTAAATGCGCACGCGAGATTTCTTTTAGCGGTTAGGAGTTTTCTGAATTCACACGCTAGTTTTCTAAAAGTTCATTAGAGTTTTTAAAATTTAAAGATTAATTTCCATAGAATTCAGGTGCCCTAGGGTTTACTACAACGTATGCCGCTTGCATTCAGTTGCTGCTGCGAACACTGGCCAAAACAAATATAGGAATTTATTAGAAAGATAAAAGTGAAAACATCTGAGTATTTTCCACGAAGACAAAAACGCAAGCGCAAGCCCAGCAATTGATGCAAACGGCGGTTAACAGCAGCATTTTCTAAAAGCAAAAAAAATGTTTGCACAAGATGAGAAAATAATCCGCAAAACATTCACAAAGAGAAGCAAGAAAAATTTGTTATGGAATGAACAAGTAACAATTTCGTGTGACATTTTTGACGCTTTGCCAGTCAATTTTAACCTCTCTTTTTTTCCGCTCGCGGAAAAAAATATGTTGCTGTTAACGTCCACGGCTTTCGCTCTGTTGCTGCTGCCGACACTGACCAAAACAAATATAGGAATTTATTAGAAAGAAATAATTGAAAATATCTGAGTATTTTCCACGAAGGTAAAAACGCAAGCCCAAGCCCAGCAATAGGCGAAAACCGGTGTTAACAGCAGCATTTTATAAAAGCAAAAAAATGTTTGCAGAAGACGAAAAATAATCCGCAAAACATTCACAAAGAGAAGCAAGAAAAATTTGTTATGGAATTGATGAGTAACATTTCCGTGTGACATTTTTGAAGCTTTGCCATTCGCTTTTAACCTCTACTTTTTTTCCGCTCGCGGAAAAAAATATGTTGCTGTTAACGTCCACGGCTTGCATTCAGTTGCTGCTGCCAGCACTGACCAAAACAAATCTACTAAATTAATTTGAAAGATAAAATTGAAAATATCTGAGTATTTTCCACGAAGACAAAAACGCAAGCGCAAGCCCAGCAATTGATGCAAACCGTTGTTGTATAAAGGTTTTAATTTTCCGTGAATATCAATTTTAAAGTAATTTCGCTTCACTTTTTTCCGCGACAGAATTTCCGCGACAGATTTTCCAATTCATTTTCCATGAAATTTTCAGCGCAACATTCGACAATCTGCGTGACGTCTTTTTTGCAATTTCCGACCGTTTCAATTTTAATTTTCAGAGTAAATTCTTTTAACAAATAGAGTAGAAGTTCAGTTAAAAATTTCTTCAAATAACAAAACGTCAATTTTTAGAAATTGCCATAAACTTTTATACAACGTATGTGGCTTTCGCTCTGTTGCTGCTGCCGACACTGACCAAACAAATCTACTGAATTAATTTGAAAGATAAAATTGAAAATATCTGAGTACTTTCCACGAAGACAAAAACGCAAGCGCAAGCCCAGCAATAGGCGAAAACCACGGTTAGCAACTGGCTTTAATGTAGGCTAATAACCTTTTTTATTTTCCAATCATTTCCTTCTTTTTTCCATATGATTGTAAATCGAGCTGGTTTTGGAATATTGTTGGGTTCAAGCTTATTATGAAATTTATGCAGGCCAATCTCAATTGCCCCATAATTATTAATAGGGTAAACTTCAATACTTCCTTTCACAAGTTCTCTTGTTACTTTTCCACAAACATTGTTCTTTGTTCCTTCGACAATTTCTTTTTTTGAATTTGACAAACCGCTCTTATCATGATAAAATTCTACATCTTCAGCATAAAATGAACTGTATTTTTCAAGATTTGAATCGCATGTATTGTATGCGTTAAAGAAAATACTATCTAATCTTATAATTGTATTATATAATTCTTGATCATCTGGCTTGTAATTTTGAGTGTTTTTATAAATGTTACTTTCTGAAGAGCAAGCAGAAAGTAAAATTGCAATCAGGAATAGTAGAAATATGTTTTTCATAGAAAGTTTGCTTATAAGCTTGTTGCTAACGTTCGCCCGCTTGCATTCAGTTGCTGCTGCGAACACTGACCAAACAAATCTACTGAATTAATTTGAAAGATAAAATTGAAAACATCTGAGTATTTTCCACGAAGACAAAAACACAAGCGCAAGCCCAGCAATTGATGCAAACGGTTGTTAGCAAACGGTTTTATTTCCTAACCATATTAATCATTCCATATGAATATTTTCCGTTTGGAAGTCTGTCACGGAATTTAACAAAATAATCCCAAAGATTAAATTCAGAATTGATAGAAGTTAATATGCTTCGAACATTTTTAATTTCGGGCATTTCTGGATTTTGATATTGCTCATTTTCAGGTTCCCAATATGAATAAACACGTCTGTTTTTTTCATTTCCAATTTCAAAAATATAGGTTTTTCCATCAAATCCTTTTGGATAACCTTCTATTTCATCACTATCTTTTAACGTTTCAATATTTTGCGACTGCAAAGTTTTGATTAGCTTTTCGACAGTTTTGTCTTGAATTTTTATTTTCTGAAAAACAATTTCATTTTTCTTCTTGCTTTTTCTTTGAGTCACGAAGTTTGTCAAACTTCCGCTATATGTCGAATCAGTTAATTTAATTAATTCCACAACTTGATAATCCGTCCAAATTCTGTAAGCTTTTTTAAAATTCAAACTGTCATAATGTTTTAATTCAATTCCAATTCGGTCAGATTCTATGTAAGGATTCCAAAATGATTCCTTTCTTTTCTGACCAAATGTAAAAGTCGTAATTAGAATTAATAGTAGTATGTAAATACGATTTTCCATAACTGTTTGCTAACGTTCCCCAGCTTTCGCTCTGTTGCTGCTGCGAACACTGGCCAAACAAATCTACTAAATTAATTTGAAAGATAAAATTGAAAACATCTGAGTATTTTCCACGAAGACGGAAACGCAAGCGCAAGCCCAGCAATAGGCGAAAACTGGTGTTGTGCGTTCGGTTTTATTGTTAGTTTGATTCAGCGATTTCTTTCAGTAGTTTTAATATTGGATTTTCTTCACCTTGTTGTTCCTCTTGAACTGCATTTGGTCGATTATCTTCTTGAATAATTTCAAGTTTTGTAATTCCGTTCTCTTCTGATAATGTATAACTCATTATGAAGTAGTTTTCCGGTCTATCCTCTAAATCTGGTCTTGGTGCAAACAAAGAATATTTTAAAAAAACATTTTCGTTAAACTCTAAAATTTTTCCCCATTGTTCAAAAACTTGTTCACCCCATTTTGTCACGAATCTAATTTCACTTCCAATTTCCCATGTAGTGCTTAAATCGCTTCCAAATTGCCACAACTTCACCATCTCAGGTTTAGTTACAGCATTCCATACATTCTGAATAGGAGCGTTTATATTTATTATTGAAATGTTAATTGCCATATTTTAGTTTATTTATCTTAGATTTTCCGAGGTTTAAACTGACGCACAACGTCCACGGCTTTCGCTCTGTTGCTGCTGCCGACACTGACCAAAACAAATCTACGAAATTAATTTGAAAGAAATAATTGAAAATATCTGAGTATTTTCCACGGAGACAAAAACGCAAGCGCAAGCCCAGCAATAGGCGAAAACCGTTGTTAGCAGTAGTTTTTCACCATATTTTCCACCAAGATTTTATTGGCTTTTTTGCAAACTTTTTATTATTTATTATCTCATTTAGCCAATTTTCGTACCAATCTAAAAAATTTATTTCCTTAGTAAACTCAGGGCAATATTCAACCTCTTCATATAAATAAACGATTCTTCCTTTGTCTTTTCCATTTAAAATTATTCCTTGATATCCACTACAGCCACAAAATCCAATTATGAGTATTCCAGAGAATACTTTCTCAACGTGCTTATCAAAATCTTCATCACTAATATTTTCTTCAAGTTCATCATATTTATTTCTCCATTCAGATTCAATCATATTAGAATCTACGAAAGCAATTCTTTGTAAGCATCCAGATTCAGAATCAAATAAAACATCAATATGATTTCCTAATTTGTAGATTCCGAAATGCGGTCCAGCAGCTGAATTTCCAATTACATTTTCTGGATATTCAATTCCTCCATTACCAACCTCTGAAATGAAAGTTTTAAAACAAGATGGAAGTTCAATATTATACTTTGATTCAAATTCAGCTATCTCAGATTGCGATGCTGGTTTGTCTAAATAATATTTATGACTATTAGCTCCAAATATTTCGAATTGAGTATCTAAGCTTTTTACAATTTCAAGCTTTTCTTTAATTCGTTGTATTTGTTCTGAATATGTCATAAAATTACTGCTAACGTGTCGCGGCTTTCAAGCTGTTGCTGCTGCCAGCTCTGACCAAAACAAATTTACAACATTTCTATGAAAGATAAAATTGAAAATATCTGAGTATATTCCACGAAGACAGAAACGCAAGCGCAAGCGCAGCAATAGTTGAAAACCGCTGTTGTATAAAGGTTTTAATTTTCCGAGAATTTCTTTTTTAAAGTATTTTCGCTTCACTTCTTTCCGCGACAGATTTTCCAAGTTATTTTTCCGCGAAATTTTCCGCGAAACATTCCACTATCTGCTTCACGTCTTTTTTGCAATTTTCGTCCGTTTCAAATTTAATTTTCAGAGTAAATTCTTTAAAGAAATAGAGTAGGAGTTTCAATTAAAAAAATGACTTGAAATAACTGAATGTCAAGTTTTAGAAATTGCCTTAAACTTTTATACAACGTCCACGGCTTTCGCTCTGTTGCTGCTGCCGACACTGACCAAAACAAATATAGGAATTTCTTAGAAAGAAATAATTGAAAATATCTGAGTATTTTCCACGAAGACAAAAACGCAAGCCCAAGCCCAGCAATAGGCGAAAACCGGTGTTAACAGCAGCATTTTGTAAAAGCAAAAAAAATGTTAGCACAAGATGAGAAAATAATCCGCAAAACATTCACAAAGAGAAGCAAGAAAAATTTGTTATGGAATGAACAAGTAACATTTCCGTGTGACATTTTTGAAGCTTTGCCATTCGCTTTTAACCTCTACTTTTTTTCCGCTCGCGGAAAAAAATATGTTGCTGTTAACGTCCACGGCTTGCATTCAGTTGCTGCTGCCGACACTGACCAAACAAATCTACTGAATTAATTTGAAAGATAAAATTGAAAATATCTGAGTATTTTCCACGAAGACAAAAACGCAAGCGCAAGCCCAGCAATTGATGCAAACCGTTGTTAACAGCAGCATTTTCTAAAAGCAAAAAAAATGTTAGCACAATATGGGAAAATAATCCGCAAAACATTCACAAAGAGAAGCAAGAAAAATTTGTTATGGAATGAATAAGTAACAATTCCGTGTGACATTTTTGACGCTTTGCCAGTCAATTTTAACCTCTCTTTTTTTCCGCTCGCGGAAAAAAATATGTTGCTGTTAACGTCCACGGCTTGCATTCAGTTGCTGCTGCCGACACTGACCAAACAAATCTACTGAATTAATTTGAAAGATAAAATTGAAAATATCTGAGTATTTTCCACGAAGACAAAAACGCAAGCGCAAGCCCAGCAATTGATGCAAACCGTTGTTAACAGCAGCATTTTCTAAAAGCAAAAAAAATGTTAGCACAATATGGGAAAATAATCCGCAAAACATTCACAAAGAGAAGCAAGAAAAATTTGTTATGGAATGAATAAGTAACAATTCCGTGTGACATTTTTGACGCTTTGCCAGTCAATTTTAACCTCTCTTTTTTTCCGCTCGCGGAAAAAAATATGTTGCTGTTAACGTAATGGCGCTTGCATTCAGTTGCTGCTGCCGGCACTGGCCAAAACAAATATAGGAATTAATTAGAAAGATGTAATTGAAAATACCTGAGTATTTTCCACGAAGACAGAAACGCAAGCGCAAGCCCAGCAATTGATGCAAACGGCGGTTGTGCGCTGTTTTTACTCTGGGTCAATAAATTCTGGCTCCGAATAAGTAATCACACTTAGACATTTATCTTCTCCTAGAATTAAATATTCATTTCTTAAATCATTTTCAATATATCCTTCAACAAATCCTTTACGTGATTTTTCCAAGTCATACCAACCGCCATTTTTCACTCTCCATATCCAGCCAGAAACTCTCACTTCTGGATTCCAAAACTCTAATAAGTTTCCTTCATCAAGTACCCTGAATCCAACGATATTTTTAAATTGCACATAAAATACTGGTTTTTCAATTTTATTAAAAGAAATTGTAACTCTCAGAGTCCATAAGTCATAATCAATATTTATAATCTCAGCTAACTCATTAGCAAAAAGCTGTTCATTAACAAATTCTACTTTTGGAACTTCAATAAAACTATTGTTCATGATTAAAGATGGTTTTTAAAATAGCGTCACAACGTCCACCCGCTTGCATTCAGTTGCTGCTGCCGGCACTGGCCAAAACAAATCTACAAAATTAATTTGAAAGATAGGAGTGAAGACATCTGAGTATTTTCCACGAAGACAGAAACGCAAGCGCAAGCCCAGCAATTGATGCAAACGGTTGTTGGCAGTAGTTGTTTCATTTAAATTGTTTTATTCTTCAATTAGAAATGGAATACTAACAAAAACACTTCTTACTCCTGTCATTCCTTTATTTTTATCAAAATATACTTCTCTTATGAAGCCTCTTATAGTTTTATTTCCTTTTTTAGAAAAAGATAGTTTTATATCAAAATTTTGATCGTCAGAGAATATTGTATCTAATTTTTCTTCCTTCAAATTACAATAATTTCTTTCAATTTTGGGACTGATACAAATAAACGAAATAGACTTTTTGTCGAACAGAGGAGCGTATTTAATTTTCAAATCAATTGTTTCGTTTATTTTAAACTTGTTTTTCTCAGTTTTTACAGAATAATAGTTGCTACCTTTTTCAATGAATTTTTCATTCGAATCGTAGCTCCAGCCTTGATTAGTATATTGAGTACCACAGGAATCAATATATTCAATAACCTTTTTTAGTTTGCCATTACTATCAAAATATTTCCATCTACCATATTTTTGGTTATTGTAAAAAGTGCCTTGATGAGAGATTTTATCTTTATTGTAAACTTTGATAAAATCAAATCCTTTCTTTCTATGATAATATAATTGACTTATCTTACCATTTTCGTCGTAGTAAATTGATGAGTCTTTTAGTTCTCCATTTTGGTAAATATGCTTTAATTTGAGTTTACCATTTTTATAATATTCTTCATATTCTCCATGGAGTTTATTATTTTGAATAAAATATTTCTTCTGGATGTTTCCATCAGAATAGTATTCTACTTTTTCGTTTTTGCAAGAGTAAAGAAAAATAATAATTATAAAACCAAATATTTGTTTTCTCATTAATAAATTTGTTTTTGGGCTACAATTACTGCCAACGTATACAGCTTTCCGTCTGTTGCTGCTGCCGGAACTGACCAAAACAAATATAGGAATTTCTTAGAAAGAAATAATTGAAAACATCTGAGTATTTTCCACGAAGACAAAAACGCAAGCGCAAGCCCAGCAATAGCGGAAAACTGTGGTTGTGCGAAGTTTTATTTTCTTTTAGGCTTTATTTTTACCTTCTTTAAAATTTCCGGACCAAATCTAGCTTCAGTAAAGTTATTTTCTGGTAAATTCCTCCATTCTTCAAAAAAGGAGTTGTCTAAAATCTTTCTTTCATCAGAGAAAAACTTTTCATCTATTTCAAATTTTGATAAAATTGTTTTATTTAATGTAGCTATTTTTAATAATTCTGTAACTGCTGAAAAAAGACCTACCGCAACGGTTCTATCTACTGATTTTCCTTCATGAACTAATTTGTTTCTGATTTTTCGTGCATTAAATAGTTCATTGAATATTTCGTCAGTTATAATTTTATTCTGGAATAGAATTTCTTGTTTAATTGCAGTACTCCATGTTCTTGTATCATCTTTAAGAGAAGTTATCCTACCATCTATGTTCTTGTTTGGATGAAATTTTTGAGTTTTCAAGAACACATTATGCCACAAGAAATCTATAATTTGTTCAGCTGTAATCCACAAATTTGATAAAACCAAATCCCAATTTTTGTATCGAATTTCTGTTATTCCCTTCATTAGAAATTTTGGACTTAGATTTGGTATTTTTTTTATAATTTCTTCTCCGTCATTGATGATTTTTAATAATTTACCAACTTTAATTATTCTTGGACTATCTAAATAAATTGAGTCAATATTGTTAACATAATTATGGCGTATTTTTGTGTGAAGATGAGAATTTGCGCTATTCCCAAAATCATATGTAGTAATTGCATAATTATCGTAAAGTTTACCAGTAACAATATCACGCAAGTCTACACCTTCAACTTTGAAATCACAAAATAATAATTGGGTAAATAGTTTATTAAAAAAATTCACAGCATCTTCTTTTTGTGATAATTTGCCTTTTCTTGGAATGGCTATAGCTCCATCATAACAGATTACGCCATCAAGATCTATTTCGTTTATTTTGAATCTTGAAACAATACGTGTCAAATTTCCACTGCTGTAGCTAACGTTGTTGATATCTTCCAATTTTACTTTCCAAGGTTTTTCATCGTCAGGTACAACGAAAGTAAATGGATGCAGAAAAGCAACCCAACAAGTATTTTTATACCAATCTCTTCTATGTAAATCAGATTCGTCCATCGTTTAGATAAAGTTCTTAAAATTTCGCACAACGTATGCCGCTTGCATTCAGTTGCTGCTGCGAACACTGGCCAAAACAAATATAGGAATTTATTAGAAAGATAAAAGTGAAAACATCTGAGTATTTTCCACGAAGACAAAAACGCAAGCGCAAGCCCAGCAATTGATGCAAACGGCGGTTAACAAATAGGCGTTTATTTTTTTTCAGTTCAAATTCGTCTGAGTGATTTCCGCGAAAAATTCCACGGCAGTTCAACCGAATATTTTCCACGAAAAATTTAATTCCGAGAGAGTATTTTCCACGAAAGATACATTAAGAACTTTCCGCTTTTTTTCAGCGTAAAAAATTTAATAGAGTAGAAGTAATGTAAATTTTCACGATGTTTTTGAGCGTCAAAACTACGCTTTTTGTTAACGTAATGCGGCTTTCGCTCTGTTGCTGCTGCCGGCACTGACCAAACAAATATATGAATTTCTTAGAAAGATAGAATTGAAAACATCTGAGTATTTTCCACGAAGACAAAAACGCAAGCCCAAGCCCAGCAATAGGCGAAAACCGAGGTTAGCAGCAGGTTTTTTTATATTCAATCATATTTTTCCCAATTCCAAAACATATAATGTCCATCTCTTTCTTCAACTTTATATTTTGTTTTGGACTTTTCACATTCCACTATATAAAAGTCAATCCATTTATTTTCAATATAAATTGTGTCTAAAATTTTGATATTTCCTCTTTCAGATTCTTTTCTAGGATTAAAACCATCATGTGTTAATTGTCTATCAACAATATCGTTCGTCATTTTAAATTTTTCGATATACAATTGACAGTTGCATTGATTATTTAGCTTATGAAACTCAATAGTTTTTACAGCAAAATCAATAAATCTTTGATTTGAAGCAAACATTCCTCCCATATCCAGATTCATTGTTTTTTCTTTAATTAAAGATAAAAAAGGTATTAGTTCAATGATTTTTTCACTGTTTTGACCAAATTCAATAATTTTGCATGAAGATTCCCATACTTTATAGGTATTTCTTGAGGTTATTTTGCTAATTATTTCTTCAGTTGTCATTTATAGACTTTTTTTTTAAACTTGCTGCTAACGTTCCCCAGCTTTCAATCTGTTGCTGCTGCGAACACTGGCCAAACAAATCTAGTAAATTAATTTGAAAGATAAAATTGAAAACACCTGAGTACTTTCCACGAATACAGAAACGCAAGCGCAAGCCCAGCAATAGTTGAAAACTGGTGTTATATGCCGTATTTTTAATCTCATATTCATTATTTTCCTTTAATATCTAAAAGGTCTATATCAAATCTATCTTTAGTTATTTCAAATGATCTCAATATATTTTTAAATTCGAATCCTTCACTTGGCCATTTATATTCAATAGTAGCAGGAAATTCTGCGCTAAATTTATCAACATGATTTTTTATAAGTTGTCGAATATTTTCTTCAACACGCCATTCAATTTCAAAGCTTTTTTCTTCATAATATTTTTGAAGATAAATCCAAATGTAGGTTTTGAGGCAATTAAATTCTCTAGCTGTTAAATTCTCCTTTAAAATTTTTATTAAATCATTTTTGAAAGAATCAAGCATCGCTTTATTACCATACTTATTTGAATATTCCTTTAAACCGAAAAAGCTAACAGATGGATTATGGTTGTTCCATTCTCTATCGTATTGCAAATAATCGCCCCTTCCTAAGTAAAAGTCGATTATTCTGTTATTTTTCTTCGCCCTTTCATAACTGGAATTTATTTCATCCCAAACCTTTTCGTATTCTGATTTTTCTTGATGAATTTCAGGTTTTCTGTTACCAAAGATTTGGCTGATAAATTTCCTTAATGTGTAAAACATGTTTTTCAAACTTTTGGTTCTAAGGTTGGAGAATATGGCATATAACGTATGTGGCTTGCATTCAGTTGCTGCTGCCGGCACTGGCCAAAACAAATCTACAAAATTAATTTGAAAGATAGAATTGAAAATATCTGAGTACTTTCCACGAAGACAGAAACGCAAGCGCAAGCCCAGCAATTGATGCAAACCACGGTTATACGAAGGCTTTCTCAAGATACTTTTCATAATCATCTACTTCAAATCTATTTGCATGAACTGACATTAGGGTAATTTTTGAAGGTGAGAAGTCTTTTATAATCCTAATCTCTGTTTCGGTTTCTTTAAATAATTCGATGGCTATATCTTCGAAAATTATAAATGCATAATAGCCAATTTTCCAATGCTCTTGAGATTTTTTGGAGTTAAGATGCAAAATATAATATTGAAAATCATAACGTTTTATTTCTTCATCATAATAATCGCTATACATATTAAAAATTTCATCTATGAATCCAGTTCCTGATAGATCGTCGAAGTCATCTTTGTATTTATCAAATGATTCCAAGTTTTCATTGGTGATGGTTGCTTTTAAATAACCTAAGACTTTGTTAACTATATTGCTGTCAAAATCACCAATCTTTTCGTTTCTACTTTCAAATATCATGTATTGATTATAAAAACTCAATAATAAAAAACCAAAATCCTCATCGTCAAGCTTCGACAAATCAATATTTGCAATTATTTCTTTTAGAATTTCATAACTAGGGTCAATATTGAACTTGGCTTTAAAATCTTTGATGGATTTAAATAAGTTTTCATGCTTATTATGAGAAAAATATCTTTCTACTATATCAGGATATTTTACAATTCGATTTTTTAAATCTTCCCCTTCAATTACTAATATTTGGTAATCTCTCTGTTCTTGTATTTTTGCTAACCAATCTCTCGAAGGATTACTTAAATAGGAACTAATAAAAAATACAAGGTATTTTGGTCGCTCAGCGTCAGCCCATGCTATTTTTGAAGTTAACTCATCAGGAGGCACTCCTTTTGCATATCGTTTACATTCAAAAAACCACTTAGTTTTAAAATCATTAACAGAATTGCTAAACGTATAAACTGCTTCAATATCACGACCACTATCAGCACCGCCTTCCCTCCAAACTAAATTTTTGAAGTTGTATTGTACTACTAAATCATAACATAAGTTTTCGAATTCCCGAGGACTAATTTCATCAAAATTAATATCTTCAATTTTATAGTTCATTTTAGTTACAATTTTGTTTAAGCTTTCGTATAACGTGTCGCGGCTTGCATAAGTTGCGAGCTTCGGAACCGATTACTTTCCGCTAAAGTAATAAATCTTGCGAAAGAAATACGTCCGACTTGCTAAAGTTTCGCAATTTTTGCAAACCGCTGTTAGAGCCAGTTTTTTATTTTCCTTCTACTTGTCTTTGGTATTTCTCTGCATCATATGTTCCAATTGATTTTTGCACTAGTCCTTGGTCATTCATTGTCCATTCTTCAAAACCACTGAAATCAACTTTATTTCCAGTTCCGCCAGGTCCAGTATTTGTCCCTTTAAAAGTCCAATAATATTTATAATTTCCTTTCTCCACGGTTAAACTGTCCATTGATAATTCGATATCAGGGAATGCCTCCATATACGATTGAGCGGTTTCTGCTAATTGTTTTCTTCCAACTGCTGGTTTTCCATTGTTTACAGTTAGTATTCCATCCTCAGCATAAAATGACGCCATTTTTTCCGGTTGTTTACTATTCCAAGCATCTGTGTATTTTTGACCAAATTCCACCATTTTTTCATATTCGGAATTTCCAGATTTACATCCTGTTATCATAGTTAAGATTATTAAAAACTTTATTAAAATTGAGAATTTTGTTTTCATAGCATTTTTTGTTAAAATTGGCTCTAACGTTCGGCCGCTTGCATTCAGTTGCTGCTGCCGGCACTGACCAAAACAAATCTACAAAATTAAATTGAAAGATATAATTGAAAACACCTGAGTATTTTCCACGAAGACTGAAACGCAAGCGCAAGCCCAGCAATTGATGCAAACGGCGGTTAGCGGTAGTGTTTTTTAGATTATTAGTTCTTAATGTACTCACATTTTTTGAACTCGAAACCTATTAATCTTTCAGACTCTAATTTTACTTTTAATCTTTCACTAACTAAAAAAGAACACGGTTTTATGTATCCCATTGGAATTAGGTCGTATTGTTTATTTATAAATTCAGAAGTGAAAAAGATTTCTAATGGATTAATACTATCAATAGGTCCAACATTTTTGCTAAATTCTCTGTAATGTTTTTCATTATCAAAATTTATTCTTTCAGAATGTTTAATTTTCGATTTATACCAAGAAAAACTTGATTTATTAAAATCAATAAATTGATGAATTTCACCGAAGCCTCTCAAAGAATAGTATTTTTTTGAGACATCTTTTCTTTTTACTATGGTTATATAATTCTTTACATTAAAAAAGTTAAATTCTTTAATGACTTCCCAGCTTTTCTCTGAAATTATTTTTATTTCACCCTGATATAGATAATCCCATAAAATATCCGAAAATATAGAACTAGCTTTTATTTCTACATAATCTAAAATTATATCATCTTTTTCTAAATGTTCATCATAATGTAAATCAAAAAATCTTTCTTTCACTTCTAGAGCTTTACCGAACAAATCTTTTGTTTGATCCGTTACTTTAAAAATTTTAGGTTCAGGATTGTAATCTAAATAATACCACATTCTTAATTATCTGTTTTTCTATAGTATTTCTATTTTCAACTTAACATTACCGCTAACGTATGCCGCTTGCATTCAGTTGCTGCTGCGAACACTGGCCAAAACAAATATAGGAATTTATTAGAAAGATAAAAGTGAAAACATCTGAGTATTTTCCACGAAGACAAAAACGCAAGCGCAAGCCCAGCAATTGATGCAAACGGCGGTTAACAGCAGCATTTTCTAAAAGCAAAAAAAATGTTTGCACAAGATGAGAAAATAATCCGCAAAACATTCACAAAGAGAAGCAAGAAAAATTTGTTATGGAATGAACAAGTAACAATTCCGTGTGACATTTTTGACGCTTTGCCAGTCAATTTTAACCTCTCTTTTTTTCCGCTCGCGGAAAAAAATATGTTGCTGTTAACGTCCACGGCTTGCATTCAGTTGCTGCTGCGAACACTGGCCAAAACAAATCTACAAAATTTCTTTAAAAGATAGGAGTGAAGACATCTGAGTATTTTCCACGAAGACAAAAACGCAAGCGCAAGCCCAGCAATAGCGGAAAACTGTGGTTATACCTAGTGCTTAATTGCTTTGTATAGTATAGCAGTTTTTTCGATTGAATCTATTTTTACAATACCACCTCTCATTCCAAAAAATATATTTTTTTCATCAAATACCACAAGAGAGTTAGGGTAAGTTATTGCCCAAAATGAGTCGATTGGCAAGATTTCTTTTTTAAAATTGTTAATAATAAAAAACTTCTCAGAAGCAACAATATAAATTTTATTATTGAAAATGTAGTAAGCTTGTGGAGCGCTTTCAAGTTCAAGAATCTTACTATATCGAAACTTTTTTTTTATTCTTACTAACTCATATAGATTTCCAAAATCCGAATCTCCATGTTGATAACTACTAATGAAATAGAGTTTGTTTTGAAACTCGAATACAAAACTAACGTTGCCTTCAAAGATTGTCTTTTCTTTGAATTTATTTTCGTCAGACTTGTACACTAATTTTCCGCCAAACTCTCCAAAATTTCGTGCAATTAATTTCCCATCATTGATTTTAAGTTCACGTTCATTTATTTCCTTTGTTTTTGAAACTTTTAAATCATTGTTCTCAATTTTAACTTCAAATTCATCTCGTGAATAATTGAGGTTGTGCATTTCTTTGGTATTGTATTTTGGTAATGGAGTTTCCACGAAATACGAAGGTATGGTGATTTGACCAAAACTTTGAATTTTGATTAATCCAAAAAATATGTAAAATGCAATATTTTTCATTAGCATTAGGTATAACGTATACAGCTTTCCGTCTGTTGCTGCTGCCGGCACTGACCAAAACAAATATAGGAATTTCTTAGAAAGAAATAATTGAAAATATCTGAGTATTTTCCACGGAGACAAAAACGCAAGCGCAAGCCCAGCAATAGCGGAAAACTGTGGTTAGCAACTGCCTTTATTTTTCCATTTTGGTTAGCATAATACTTTGAGCAATACTATCTTTATCCAAAGATATTATTAGGTTTTTATAATATTTTGATTCAATCGTAGAATCATTTTTTGTTGTGATAATATAAGTTATGGACTTCGTATGTGATGTACTTTCAATTTCCGTTTCTCCTAACAATTTTGCAATTTCAGAATATTTAAGTCCTTTAATTTTATGACTATCTAATAAATTATTTACCATTTTTTCTCGATCTCTGTAACAATCACTTACTTGATTTTTTGCCCATAAATTCTTGTCGAATTTTATTTCAGTTATACATTCATTTTCTTTTTTACAAGATTGAATTGTCTTAAGTAAAACAATTAGAAAAAGTAGTTTTATAAATTTCATATCTTTTTCAGCACAATTTTTATAAGGTTGTTGCTAACGTTCGGCCGCTTTGCGTCTGTTGCTGCTGCGAACACTGACCAAAACAAAATTACAACATTTCTTAGAAAGATAGAATTGTAGCCACCAGATTATTTTCCACGAAGACAAAATAGCAAGCGCAAGCCCAGCAATAGCGCAAAACGGTTGTTGGCAAATAGTGCTTATTATTGTTCTATAATATTCTTAAGTTCTTCGAATGAGTTTATGTAATATTTTGCATTATCTCCTCTTACTACATTTTCACGCAATATTTGAATAGTATTAAGATTTAATATATTTCCTGCTTGAATTTCTGAATGTGGATTGTCTCCGATGACATAAGTTTTTTCAGGAATAAGATTATAAATTTCAATAAGTTCTCGAAATATATCAAGTTTTGATGTAGATACTATGAGTCTATCATTAATAATTATTTTTTTGAAGTCATTCTCTATTTTCAACGCTTCTATTTTTGCTTTTTGTAAAGAAGTTAAACCTGTTGTCACAAGAAATTTGTCAATAGAATAATTCTTTATAAAATCATAATCAGTATATGTTGAGATATCTAATTTTAATGGCAAACTTTCAAGGATTTTTACAGACTTAGAGAAAATTTCTTTTGGAATATTATATCTATCAATAACTACATCCCATGAATCTTTCCATAAGTCATTTTCAATATTTTCAATTATCTTATGGTCAAACAATGATTTTAAATTAGATAAAAGATTTTCAAAAAATGGGTCAATAACACTTCTATCAATGGTATTTGTTTGAAAAATAGTATAATCTAAATCTAAAATTAAAGTACTCTTTTTCATGTAATTCGTTATTTGATAGGGTAGCATTTTTGCCAACGTATGCCGCTTGCATTCAGTTGCTGCTGCAAACACTGGCCAAAACAAATATAGGAATTTATTAGAAAGATAAAAGTGAAAACATCTGAGTATTTTCCACGAAGACAAAAACGCAAGCGCAAGCCCAGCAATTGATGCAAACGGCGGTTAACAGCAGCATTTTCTAAAAGCAAAAAAAATGTTTGCACAAGATGAGAAAATAATCCGCAAAACATTCACAAAGAGAAGCAAGAAAAATTTGTTATGGAATGAACAAGTAACAATTCCGTGTGACATTTTTGACGCTTTGCCAGTCAATTTTAACCTCTCTTTTTTTCCGCTCGCGGAAAAAAATATGTTGCTGTTAACGTCCGCGGCTTGCATAAGTTGCGAGCTTCGGAACCGATTACTTTCCGCTAAAGTAATAAATCTTGCGGAAGAAATACGTCCGACTTGCTAAAGATTCGCAATTTTTGCAAACCGCTGTTAACAGCAGCATTTTGTAAAAGCGAAAAAAATGTTTGCACAAAATGAGAAAATAATCCGCAAAACATTCACAAAGAGAAGCAAGAAAAATTTGTTATGAAAACGACAAGTAACAATTCCGTGTGACATTTTTGAGCTTTGCCAGTCAATTATAACCTCTCTTTTTTTCCGCTCGCGGAAAAAAATATGTTGCTGTTAACGTTCCCATGCTTGCCGTCTGTTGCTGCTGCAAGCACGAACCAAAACAAAACTACAACATTTCTTAGAAAGATAGAATTGTAGCTACCAGATTATTTTCCACAAAGACTAAATAGCAAGCGCAAGCCCAGCAATAGCGGCAAACATGTGTTGTGTGCTGGGCTTCTTCGTCATTCTACGCTTAATTTATTATCAAGCTGTTTTGTAAACAAAGGCAACCTGTCCAAATTCCTTTACAGAACTTTGACAGGCAGCCATTTTATAATAATTGTGGTGTATTTATTTAGCCGCTAAAACATCCAATTTCTCAATAGATGGTGCAGTAGCCAACAATTCAGGTGCATTTTCCATTAACGCCTTTGCAATCTTACCACCAAGATGTGCTTCTCTGCCCTCTTCATCTGAAAAAGTGTCAAAAATGCCAAATGTAGAAGCGTCAATACGGAACGCATACCATGTAATAGTACCCGTTTCTTCATTAGCAAGTGGCAATGCACTTGTGATAAAGGCTTCAACATCTTTTTCTTTTCCTGCTTTTGCTTCTAGTCGAACTAATAATCCTAATTTTTTCATGTCTTTTTATTTTTAAATTAAACCAATTTTGTTTTAACAAATGTAGCACCTTTAAACTTGTGGTGCTTTTTTATTTAGTTCAAAAACTTATGAAAAAAGGTCAAGTTTTCATCATGTTTTTTGGACTGTAACCAAATTCATTTTTAAAGGCTGTGCTAAAATTTGATAAGCTATCATAACCAAAGTCCATATAGATTTCTGATGGGGTTGCTTCATTATTAAGCAATAATTTTTTGGCTTTGTTGAGCCGTTTTAGTTGAAACCATTTTCCTGGAGACTCTTGATATAATTGTAAAAATTTCCGCTTAAAAGTAGACAGGCTCATGTTGCATAGAAAAGCAACCTCGTCAATATTCAAACTCGTGTACAGATTTTTTTCAATGACCATTTTAAAAGATAATTCTCTTTCATTGATTAATAATGAATGTAGATAAACAAAAAAACTTTGCCCATACTTATCAGCCAGATATAGCATAATTTCTTCAAATTTCAATTCCAGAATCTTTTGTGAGATTGTTTGATTCAAGCCATAAATTTGTTGAATAGAATTAATAAAATGGATAATAAAATTGTCTTTTTTGATAAGGAAATAGGGACTATTGTTCGTTGTTTTATTTAAGTCTTTTGGGTTAAATAAATGCCCATATTTCAATAAAAAATCATTAATGTTTTTTTGAGAAAAGAAAAAGAGTAGGCAACTATAACTATTTGCCCCTACAATTTCTGTTGTTAAAAAATTCCCCGATGCAAGAAGTAAGGATTGTGCAGGATTTATCGAAACGATGTCATTAGAAAAGTGAATGTCCTTTTGTCCATCCAACAAAAAACTGAATACATTTTTGTTTAGGTTAATCTTATTTTTGGAAACATGTTTATATACTTCGTAATTAGCAATTTGCAGGTCTGAAGTGTCCGTGTAGTTATTTTCAAATAAATCTTCTGGAAAATTTGTAATGTCCATAATAGTGTTGTTTTAAAAAACATTTTGGAATTGTAAATATATTACATTTCTATTTCAAAAATTGTTTGCTAAAGTTTGGATGAATAGGTCGTTTAGCCTTGCACACAACGTCCACGGCTTTCGCTCTGTTGCTGCTGCCGACACTGACCAAAACAAATATATGAATTTATTAGAAAGAAATAATTGAAAATATCTGCGTATTTTCCACGAAGGCAAAAACGCAAGCCCAAGCCCAGCAATAGGCGAAAACCGGTGTTAACAGCAGCATTTTGTAAAAGCAAAAAAATGTTTGCAGAAGACGAAAAATATTCCGCAAAACATTCACAAAGAGAAGCAAGAAAAATTTGTTATGGAATGAACAAGTAACATTTCCGTGTGACATTTTTGAAGCTTTGCCATTCGCTTATAACATTTACTTTTTTTCCGCGAGCGGAAAAAAATATGTTGCTGTTAACGTTCGCCCGCTTGCATTCAGTTGCTGCTGCCGGCACTGGCCAAACAAATCTACTAAATTAATTTGAAAGATAGGAGTGAAGACATCAGAGTATTTTCCACGAAGACAGAAACGCAAGCGCAAGCCCAGCAATTGATGCAAACGGTGGTTAACAGCAGACTTTAATATATGCTATGTTTATGATTTCAGTATTTTGAGTTATTGCACCTTTTTCATTTTTTATTCTCAAACAAATTTGGTCATCCCATTTTTTAATTTCTCTAATTGATTCAACAACTTTTGAATTTTGATTATCAATTTGTGGGAAATAAATTTTTATAAAATCTCCAATGTTGTCATAAATTTCGTTGTTTGTATCAGCAATTTTTAATAGCAATGGAATTAATTCAAAACGCTTTTCTATATTCATGATTTCTAATTGACTAAATTTATCTTTATAATAATCAACATTCAATAATCCTTCTGTAAATATTTCTTTTTGATTATTTGTCCAATTAGTTAAATCTTTTGTTAACTCAATCCAATCACTTTCATTGAAATTTTTCAGCATGTAATCTATATTACCAAATCCATTTCCTGCTGATACATTCCAAAAATCGCTATCTGAATTCTCATGCTGTAAAATAAACGCGTATAGATTTAGAACAGAACTATTTTCACTTTTTGTTTTACAATTTTCGCTATATTTTTGTTTGAATAATTCAAAATCTTTCAGTTGCATATTTTGAAAATAATTTTAGTACGAATTTTGGTGTAAGTTTGCTGTTAACGTATGCCGCTTGCATTCAGTTGCTGCTGCGAACACTGGCCAAAACAAATATAGGAATTTATTAGAAAGATAAAAGTGAAAACATCTGAGTATTTTCCACGAAGACAAAAACGCAAGCGCAAGCCCAGCAATTGATGCAAACGGCGGTTAGCAGCTGTTCTATTTTTCTATAAATGGTTTCAAATTTTTATCTATAAATACACTAGGTTTCCAGCCTTTAGCTACCTTATCTAATAAAAAGGCATCTCCAGCACTTAAACCTAAGCCTACTGCAGTACCAATTCCACCAGTGGCAAGAGCGTCTAATAATAATCCAGCACCAGTAAAAAAAGACCATCTAAAACTTTTTCCTGGGAGTTTATCAATCCATGTTTCTTTAGATACAGCTTCATAATATTCTCTGACAATATTTTTATCATCATCAATATTTTTTAACCAATCTTTAAACTTTTCGGCTTTATCAAGAACCTTAAAAAAATCTTCAAAATTTTTATCCCCATCATTTATTGTTTCTCGTATCGCATGACCATTAGCCAAGGTGAAATCATTAAATTGGAATAAATCTGAAGTGCTTTTAGACGTTTTTTTATAAATTTCATGAAATTTTATTTTCATCAATTCACTGTGAATTGCTGTAGTAGCAATCTCAGCATTCAACAAACTGCTTAAATGCATATCACCCCGAGTTTCAGTAATATTAAGCATTAAGCTTGTGGGATTTATTATTTTTCCGTCAGGATTGTTTGGAATTCTTTTATTAATTTCTGCATAATCCAAATTTGAGTAAAAAAGATATTTATTTTCAATTTTCTCAAACTTGTAATCAAATTCTTCTGCTCTAATTGTTATTTCAGGATTATAATATTTTATAGTATCTATTATTACTTGTTTTATGTAATCTTTGTCTTTGAGGTCAGTTCTTACTAACTCAGGAATACTGTTTTCATAATTAATAGATTCAATAAATGGAAGAATTCTTTGCGCTGTTCTTTTGCTGTAACCTCGTCTTCCAGTTGAAGCAAAAAGCCCTCGGAAAATATGTTCTTCTTTTGTTAAAGTAGGAGAAGAGACCAAGGCCACATCATTTAGATTACCATAAGGATGTTGGTGCGATTCAATTGCTAATAAACTGTCACGAACAAATATTTTTAAATTTCTATTAGTCAATAATTCAATTAACACGTCAACGCCACAGTTATTTATCAAAACAGGAAGTGTATTGCTTTCTGCAATAACATTTACATTTTCGTAATAAAGTAAGTTTTCAGCAATGAATCCGATATCAGTAGGAAATGATTGCTCGTTTGGAATAATACAAATATTTTTAAACATTGAGTTATTGAATTTACGAAGATTTTAAAGAATAGCTGCTAACGTCCACGGCTTTCGCTCTGTTGCTGCTGCCGGAACTGGCCAAAACAAATATAGGAATTTCTTAGAAAGAAATAATTGAAAATATCTGAGTATTTTCCACGAAGGCAAAAACGCAAGCCCAAGCCCAGCAATAGGCGAAAACCGGTGTTAACAGCAGCATTTTATAAAAGCAAAAAAATGTTTGCAGAAGACGAAAAATAATCCGCAAAACATTCACAAAGAGAAGCAAGAAAAATTTGTTGTGGAATTGATGAGTAACATTTCCGTGTGACATTTTTGAAGCTTTGCCATTCGCTCTTAACCTCTACTTTTTTTCCGCTCGCGGAAAAAAATATGTTGCTGTTAACGTATACAGCTTTCCGTCTGTTGCTGCTGCCGGCACTGGCCAAAACAAATCTACAAAATTAATTTGAAAGAAATAATTGAAAACATCTGAGTATTTTCCACGAAGACAAAAACGCAAGCGCAAGCCCAGCAATAGCGGAAAACTGTGGTTAGCAAATCGTGCTTATTAAATTTTCTTTAAATTAATTTCGTCAGCCCAAAGTCTATATTCCTGATCTTCTTCTGAATGAATTTTATATTGAATTTTATATTTTTCAATTTTTATTTCTTTTATGATATAAACTACATCATCATTTTGAAGTTGAACTTTATCGTCGATATTAAATATTGGTTCCATAAGATTAATCATTTAAAAGTTGCTTTACTGACATTATTTTTCCATCAGGATATTTCTCTTGAGCTAATACTATTGCTTTTTCTTTTGAATCTGCTTTTATTTTCTCATCTATATCCTCTTTGTTTACACGACTGATTTTTACAAAGTAAATTTCCATTATTTTATATATAATTAAGTTATTGAGTTCGTTTACGTTTTTTAGCATGTTTGCTAACGTCCACCCGCTTGCATTCAGTTGCTGCTGCGAACACTGGCCAAAACAAATCTACAAAATTTCTTTGAAAGATAGGAGTGAAGACATCTGAGTATTTTCCACGAAGACAAAAACGCAAGCGCAAGCCCAGCAATTGATGCAAACGGTTGTTAACAAATAGGCGTTTATTTTTTTTCAGTTCAAATTCGTCTGAGTTATTTCCGCGAAAAATTCCGCGGCAATTCAACCGAATATTTTCACGAAAGATTCAATTCCGAGAGAGTATTTTCCACGAAAGATACATTAAGAACTTACCGCTTTTTTTCAGCGTAAAAAATTTAATAGAGTAGAAGTAATGTAAATTTTTACGAAGTTTTTGAGCGTCAAAACTACGCTTTTTGTTAACGTTCGCCCGCTTGCATTCAGTTGCTGCTGCCGGCACTGGCCAAAATAAATCTACAAAATTAATTTGAAAGACAAGATTGAAAATATCTGAGTATTTTCCACGAAGACAAAAACGCAAGCGCAAGCCCAGCAATTGATGCAAACGGTTGTTACCAGCTGCTTTATACTTGACATTTCTTTTTCCAAATCTGCTGATTTATTTTGAGGTTTTCGCTAGTTGAATATAAGGTGTTATTTTCAATTTTTATTTCTAGGCCATTAATAGTCAAAATTTCAATGACGCCAACGCTTCTGAAATTACAACAAATTTCTTCTTCCCAAGTATTTTTCCAAATCTCAGAAAGTATAAAATGTGCAATAATTCCTTTATTTTGATTGTTCAAAATTTTAATCAATTCGGGCGAAGCAGTTTTTCCAATTTTGATAATTCTTTCAGCGTCATTTCCTTTTACCCTTGGTGAAATTGTTTTAGTTAAAACTATATAAGCATCTTTATTGTCTATTTTGAGAATAAGAGAATCTACTTCTTTGTTTTGACAATAAGCTAAATTAAGACTGAATATCAATACGATAGAAGCAATATTTTTTATAAGATTTGTCATTTATTATGGATGTAGTTGTTTAAAAGTTGCTGGTAACGTATGTGGCTTGCACCAGTTGCTGCTGCAATCACTGACTAAAACAAAACTACGGAATTTCTTAGAAAGTTAGAGTTGTGCAACCAGATTATTTTCCACGAAGACGAAAATAGCAAGCGCAAGCCCAGCAATTGGTGCAAACCATTGTTAGCGGTAGTTTTAAAATGGCAAATCATCATTTACATATCGTTTTATGGAATCAAGTCTAATCCACAAATTATTTAAAATTATTTTCCTTTTGTCTTCAGAGGAAGATTTTAAAAAATCTAAAAACGCAGTAATTATTTCTGTTTTTATATCTTGACGATGGTAGTAATGATATTCACCTCTTATGAAAACTCTAGCCAATTTCACATTGGATTGGAGAACATTTTCTAGCATGGAATTTCGATTAATTTCGTCAAGGTCTCGTATAATTTGATTAATGTTGTTTTCATATAAAGTACTTGCTTCAATATCGACAAATATTTTTGTGAACTCATCAGCGAAATTTTGATAAATTCTCTTTTCAGACAAGGTAAAGTTTACTTTTGGAGATTGTTCGTTTAACATTCCGCGATGGATGTCAAAGAACGAATTAATCCTTTTTTGTTCATTGGGATTAATCATTTTGGAAAGTATATCAGAATATTTAAAATTTACATTACCAATACTTATTATAATTTCTTCAAATAATTTACCAATGAAATATATATCAGTTTTATGATTATAAATTTCTTGTTCAAACTCTTTTGGTGTTGTGTATCTCCAATTTAAAGTAATACTTTTTCCAACAGAGTCGGAATGGACATGTTTTCCAAACCCAAAGTCAATAATTTTTGCAATACCATTTTCAGCTACAAGAATGTTGTTTGGTCGTATGTCTCTATGCAAAATTTCTTTTTCTTCAAGATGTTTGAAGCCTTCGATTGTTTGTCTAAATATATCGTCTAGCTGATCTGGGTTTTTATTTAAATAATCATCGATATTTTCTCCGTTTATATGTTCCATTATTATATATCCGGTTGTTTCTTCAGGATATAGATAATAATTAAATACTCGGACAATGTTTGGATGATTTGTTTTATATAGAATTTTTATCTCATCTTTAAAATAATTGTAGTAAATTTCTTTGTCATCCTCATTATATGGCGAGTATTTTTTACAAACAAAAATTTCGTCAATGGTTTCGTCTCTCATGAGAATTGTTCTCCCTGTTCCTCCTTGACCAATTTCCTCAATAAATTTGAAGTCTTTAGCTTTTAAAAAAACTACTGGATCATTTTGTTTCATATTTATAGGATTAATGTTGTAGAAAATTACCGCTAACGTGTCGCGGCTTTCAAGCTGTTGCTGCTGCCAGCTCTGACCAAAACAAATTTACAACATTTCTATGAAAGATAAAATTGAAAATATCTGAGTATATTCCACGAAGACAGAAACGCAAGCGCAAGCGCAGCAATAGTTGAAAACCGCTGTTGTATAAAGGTTTTAATTTTCCGAGAATTTCTTTTTTAAAGTATTTTCGCTTCACTTCTTTCCGCGACAGATTTTCCAAGTTATTTTTCCGCGAAATTTTCCGCGAAACATTCCACTATCTGCTTCACGTCTTTTTTGCAATTTTCGTCCGTTTCAAATTTAATTTTCAGAGTAAATTCTTTAAAGAAATAGAGTAGGAGTTTCAATTAAAAAAATGACTTGAAATAACTGAATGTCAAGTTTTAGAAATTGCCTTAAACTTTTATACAACGTTCCCCAGCTTTCGCTCTGTTGCTGCTGCGAACACTGACCAAAACAAACCTACGAATTTTCTTTGAAAGATAGAATTGTAGTTACCAGATTATTTTCCACGAAGAACAAAATAGCAAGCCCAAGCCCAGCAATAGGCGAAAACTGGTGTTACCTGAAGTTGTAATCACTTTTTAAAAGTTTCCCATTCTTTTTCTTTAAGTTTTTTTCGGGAGTTCGTGAAAATTAGTTTAAATGAATCCTTAAAAGAGTTATGATTATTAAAAAAAATATTAAATAATATTGTTAAAACGCCCGCAATACATATGATAATGATTTTTGAAGTGCCAATGATAGTTTCATCATCTTTACTTAGAATTACATAAAAACATCCAGCAAGAAATGGTATAAAGGCAATCAAATGCACGATATATTTCATTTTTTTTGTTCTCCAATGATTTTCAAATTTTAGTTTTAAGTTTTCTTCATTAAGACTTTGAAATTTATTCGGACTAAGAAAATTGAGCATTTCCTCTGATTCCAAAATTTCTTCCAAAATTTCATTCGTGATGTTGAACATATTATAGCAACATGTCAAAGGATATTTGGAATATGTTCTACCAGTATTTCTAATCTCAATTGCTTTAAGTTCTTGAAGTACTTCGGCTACATATTTTTTAGTAAAAATTAGTTCTTCTACAGCTTTTTTTTCGGTAATGAATACGTTGTCAATGTCAAAATTTATAACACTATCACTATCATGAAATAAGTCATCTAATTCTCTCGTTTTGTAATATATAAAATCTCTATCTTTATCATCGTAACCTTTATAACTATAGCCAGGTTGCAAACCTTTTTCAGAATAATCTGGTTTAAGATCTTTTGGCATACCCTTAACATAGCTGCCATGACGTTTTTTTAATCGGATTAGAGTTAGTTTAGTGTTTTCTAATTGCATATTAGTTGTTGGATTGCAGGATTTTCAAACAATTTCAGGTAACGTAATGCGGCTTTCGCTCTGTTGCTGCTGCCAGCAATGACCAAACAAATCTACTGAATTAATTTGAAAGATAAAATTGAAAATATCTGAGTATTTTCCACGAAGACAAAAACGCAAGCCCAAGCCCAGCAATAGGCGAAAACCGAGGTTAGCGAATGGCCTTAATTATCAAGATTTGTTACAATATCATATTTTGTACTTAATAAATTTTTCAAAATTGAATTTATTGGTTTGAGACAAAATTCAGTTTCTTTTTTTGTTCCATTATTTAAAAAATCAATTTGAATACCAGCAAGAAAATATTGTTTTGAATTTTTCAAACTGATTGTAAAAAAAATAATATGACTTTCTTTCGTTCCTTTCTGATCAAAACCAATAAAATCATTTCCATAAAAAATTAGAAACCAATAATTTCTATTTTTAAAATATTTGAGTTTATTAGCTTTCAAAACTCGGACAGTTCTGATTTCGATAATTTGTTCAAAATCTAAATCTTTTTCGAAATGAAATTTTAAAAGTTCAAATTGTTCTTTTTCGATAAATTTTGTCATTTAAGAATTTCGTTTTAGGCTTTTCGCTAACGTATACAGCTTGCACCAGTTGCTGCTGCAATCACTGACCAAAACAAATCTACAATTTTTCTTAGAAAGTTAGAGTTGTAGACACCAGATTATTTTCCACGAAGCACAAAATAGCAAGCGCAAGCCCAGCAATTGGTGCAAACTGTGGTTGTGCGAAGTTTTTATTTAAATGTGAATGGTTGTTTATATGAAACCCTTACAGCTTCACCGTCTTTAATTGCAGGAATCCACCTTTCCATTCTTTTCAAAACACTAATTGCTTCATCATCGTAAGGTTTTCCGGCACTTTGTAATATTTTGATTTCAACTACTCGACCATTTACTTCAACAATATATTCTAAAAGAACTCTTCCATTATTTTTCGGTAATTCCTTTGTATTTGGGAATCTAATCTTGTTTATTATTAGTGAGTTGATTCCTTCTTTACCGTTAGGATACATAGCAAATTTAGCTTTCGAAAGTTTTTGATTAGTTCCAATTGTATCTCCTACAACTTCAAGATAATTATTCTTTTTCGCGAATTCTTCAGTAGGCCAATTTTGCCCCCAACTTGAAGAATAAATTAAAATTAGTAGCAAATAATATCTTTTCATAATTGTTTCGTCTTTTTAAAATTTCGCACAACGTCCGCGGCTTGCATAAGTTGCGAGCTTCGGAACCGATTACTTTCCGCTAAAGTAATAAATCTTGCGGAAGAAATACGTCCGACTTGCTAAAGATTCGCAATTTTTGCAAACCGCTGTTAACAGCAGCATTTTGTAAAAGCGAAAAAAATGTTTGCACAAAATGAGAAAATAATCCGCAAAACATTCACAAAGAGAAGCAAGAAAAATTTGTTATGAAAACGACAAGTAACAATTCCGTTTGACATTTTTGAGCTTTGCCAGTCAATTATAACCTCTCTTTTTTTCCGCTCGCGGAAAAAAATATGTTGCTGTTAACGTCCGCGGCTTGCATAAGTTGCGAGCTTCGGAACCGATTACTTTCCGCTAAAGTAATAAATCTTGCGGAAGAAATACGTCCGACTTGCTAAAGATTCGCAATTTTTGCAAACCGCTGTTAACAGCAGCATTTTGTAAAAGCGAAAAAAATGTTTGCACAAAATGAGAAAATAATCCGCAAAACATTCACAAAGAGAAGCAAGAAAAATTTGTTATGAAAACGACAAGTAACAATTCCGTGTGACATTTTTGAGCTTTGCCAGTCAATTATAACCTCTCTTTTTTTCCGCTCGCGGAAAAAAATATGTTGCTGTTAACGTCCACGGCTTTCGCTCTGTTGCTGCTGCCGACACTGACCAAACAAATGTACTGAATTAATTTGAAAGATAAAATTGAAAATATCTGAGTATTTTCCACGAAGGCAAAAACGCAAGCCCAAGCCCAGCAATAGGCGAAAACCGGTGTTAACAGCAGCATTTTATAAAAGCAAAAAAATGTTTGCAGAAGACGAAAAATAATCCGCAAAACATTCACAAAGAGAAGCAAAAAAAATTTGTTGTGGAATTGATGAGTAACATTTCCGTGTGACATTTTTGAAGCTTTGCCATTCGCTTTTAACCTCTACTTTTTTTCCGCTCGCGGAAAAAAATATGTTGCTGTTAACGTATGCCGCTTGCATTCAGTTGCTGTTGCCGGCACCGGCCAAAACAAATTTACTAAATTAATTTGAAAGATAAAATTGAAAATATCTGAGTATTTTCCACGAAGACAAAAACGCAAGCGCAAGCCCAGCAATTGATGCAAACGGCGGTTAGCAAATGTTTTTTAATGCTTCAAAATATTTATTTGCAAAGTCAGTAGATGTTCTGACGGTAATAGTTCACTATTTTTAATTAAATTATAATTCCAACCATAATATATTGTCACTATTCCAAAGGCAGATAATCCTATGCGTGGCATAATTCTATATTGTATATCTTTATTTGAAGTTATAATATCTCCGCCAATCTGAGCTGAAAGAATAGAAAAGTTAGCCTCATATGAAAGTTTAGCCCCAATTGCATTTTGATTTCCGACATTTACATATTCGATTCCAGCTCCGATGTAATGAACTAAATTAATAAATCCTCCAAAACCCGGATCTTTTTTTGGATATGAAGTAATCAAATATGAGATTTCAAGTTCAAAATTTTTATAGTAACTAGGAGCAACTCTAAATCCATTAACATTTTCCCAAGGATTTACTTTAAACTTCTTTTCAACTTTCATTGTGTCTTTATGAGTTTGACTAAATGTATTTGAAATTACTAAAAGTAAAATTGTTATAAAAAATGTTTGTTTCATGCAGGATTTTTAAAATATTTGCTAACGGTTCTCGGCTTCACGTCTGTTGCTGCTGCGAAGACTGACCAAAACAAATCTACAAAATTTCCTAGAAAGATAGAGTAGTAGCAACCAGCTTATTTTCCACGAAGACTAAATAGCAAGCGCAAGCCCAGCAATAGCGTGAAACCGATGTTAGCAAATGGCTTTTAAAATCGGATTAGTGATTGAAATAATTTTTCCAGTTCCAATTATGTTTGGACCTTCACGAAAGTCAAACTCCAAATTTTCATAAAGTTTTCCTTTGAAATATTCTGTAGCCAAGATTTTTATTTTCGCTTCAACAGTTTCTCCAGGAAATACTTTTTCTTTATCAATAAAGGTTTGTATTCCGCATGTTCTCATTTCTGCAAAAGGAAATTTTATATCTGGTCTGTAACCAGAATAAGCAAATGTTGAGCGTCCACCTTCTCCAGCAGTTTTATATTTAAGTTTTGCAATAAAATCATGTTCTAAATTCATGGTTTCTATTTTGTAAGATTGCCATAAGCTTTTTGCTAACGTCCACGGCTTGCATTCAGTTGCTGCTGCCGACACTGACCAAAACAAATATATGAATTTCTTAGAAAGAAATAATTGAAAATATCTGAGTATTTTCCACGAAGGCAAAAACGCAAGCGCAAGCCCAGCAATTGATGCAAACCGTTGTTGTATAAAGGTTTTAATTTTCAGTGAATTTCTTTTCAAGAGTTTTTTCGTAGCATATTTTTTTCAGCGGTAGATTTTCCGATTCAGATTCCGCCAAATTTTCCGTGCAACATTCGACAATCTGCGTCACGTCTTTTTTGCAATTTTCGTCCGTTTCAAATCAAGTTTTCAGACGATATTTTTTTGAGAAATAGAGTAGAAGTTAAGTTAATTAAACACTTTCAAATAAATGAACGTGAAGCTTTTAGAAATTGCCATAAACTTTTATACAACGTAATGGCGCTTGCATTCAGTTGCTGCTGCGAACACTGGCCAAAACAAATCTACAAAATTAATTTGAAAGAAATAATTGAAAACATCTGAGTATTTTCCACGAAGACAGAAACGCAAGCGCAAGCCCAGCAATTGATGCAAACGGCGGTTAGCAAATCGGTTTTAAAAAACGACGATGTATAAGAAAGATATGAATGCTAAAAAGATTACCGCAATAAATTCATTATCTTTTTGATGTTCATATTTTTCAATTTGGGTTTGTTGGTAACCATTCAAATATTCTTTTAAACTATGAATTTCCATTTTGAAAAACTTGCGATATATTGTTCCGAAAACAAACCGCAATGTTCCGCCAATGTAGTTTAAAAAATCCTTAATTACTTGTTTTATAGAGTTTTTCATAAGTAAAACTAAACTGTTTGCTAACGTATGTGGCTTTCGCTCTGTTGCTGCTGCCGGCACTGACCAAACAAATCTACTGAATTAATTTGAAAGATAAAATTGAAAATATCTGAGTATTTTCCACGAAGACAAAAACGCAAGCGCAAGCCCAGCAATAGGCGAAAACCACGGTTAGCGGAAGGCTTTATAGATGTTTTTTATTTCTATTCCAAAAAATAAAAATAATCCAAGGTAAAACTGCTAATATAGTTGCAAGTATTAAGGCCTCATAAAATTGTTGTTCCATATCTGTGTATGGTTCGTGACGAATAATTTCAAGAAACCATGAATAATTAAATAATGTTACAAAGAAAATAATAAGTGAAACAAGCAAAAGCAAAATATTGGATTTTAGTTTCATGGGTTTGTTCTTTACGCGTTATTCATAAGCTTTCTGCTAACGTAATGCGGCTTTCGCTCTGTTGCTGCTGCCGGCACTGACCAAACAAATCTACTGAATTAATTTGAAAGATAAAATTGAAAATATCTGAGTACTTTCCACGAAGACAGAAACGCAAGCCCAAGCCCAGCAATAGGCGAAAACCGAGGTTAGCAGCAGGTTTTTTTATATTCAATCATATTTTTCCCAATTCCAAAACATATAATGTCCATCTCTTTCTTCAACTTTATATTTTGTTTTGCACTTTTCACATTCCACTATATAAAAGTCAATCCATTTATTTTCAATATAAATTGTGTCTAAAATTTTGATATTTCCTCTTTCAGATTCTTTTCTAGGATTAAAACCATCATGTGTTAATTGTCTATCAACAATATCGTTCGTCATTTTAAATTTTTCGATATACAATTGACAGTTGCATTGATTATTTAGCTTATGAAACTCAATAGTTTTTACAGCAAAATCAATAAATCTTTGATTTGAAGCAAACATTCCTCCCATATCCAGATTCATTGTTTTTTCTTTAATTAAAGATAAAAAAGGTATTAGTTCAATGATTTTTTCACTGTTTTGACCAAATTCAATAATTTTGCATGAAGATTCCCATACTTTATAGGTATTTCTTGAGGTTATTTTGCTAATTATTTCTTCAGTTGTCATTTATAGACTTTTTTTTTAAACTTGCTGCTAACGTAATGCGGCTTTCGCTCTGCTGCTGCTGCCAGCACTGACCAAACAAATCTAATGAATTATTTTGAAAGATAAAATTGAAAATATCTGAGTACTTTCCACGAAGACAAAAACGCAAGCCCAAGCCCAGCAATAGGCGAAAACCGAGGTTATATGCAGTAGTTAATTTACAAATCTCCAGTTTTCCAACGCTATTGTTGCTATAACATCTGGCCACATTTCGTAGCTAACCAAATATGGCTGAATTGGAATTATGCTTGTTTTTGACCAATCATTATGTTTTGGTATAAAAATAAATGCATCATATAATAACTTTTGTTTAAATGGATTTTTTACAACAAGCATCATCTGAGTTTGGCTACGATCTTTTGCATCTTGGAAAAATCGAATATTGATAGTGCGTTCTGGATGTTCAATGACTTTTACAACTTTCATTGAGAATATGGTGTCATTTTTTATTTCAGTTTCCACATTAATTTCCTCGCCTGGATAAATTTGAAGTACTTTTTCTTTGACAAAATATGGAGATTCAGGTATCGTTGTCGAATAATTATTTTCCAAATCATAGACAATGTCAACTTTTAGTTCATCTCTTTTTTCTTGAGCAAAAGAAATAGAAGTCATTAAATAAAGTAAGATGTAATATTTCATAAGGTTATCTTTTACTATTGCATATAACGTATGCAGCTTTGCGACTGTTGCTGCTGCGAACACTGACCAAACAAATCTACAAAATTAATTTGAAAGATATAATTGAAAACATCTGAGTATTTTCCACGAAGACAGAAACGAAAAGCGCAAGCCCAGCAATAGCGCAAAACTGCGGTTAACAAACGTTGGCGTCTAGTTTGGCGGTTAGCCAAAAGCCTATGTTTGTTAACGTCCACGGCTTGCATTCAGTTGCTGCTGCCGACACTGACCAAACAAATCTACTGAATTAATTTGAAAGATAAAATTGAAAATATCTGAGTATTTTCCACGAAGACAAAAACGCAAGCGCAAGCCCAGCAATTGATGCAAACCGTTGTTAAATGAAGGTTTTTAAAATTTTAATCAAGAAACCAAGATATTACATCAGTAAATATAAGTCCAATTGCAAACAAGTAAATTAGAGAAGCTACAACCCATGGTCTCCAGAAAGGTTCTCTAAAATGTTTAATAAGATAAATTATTGAAACTAAAATCCAGACAGGAATTAAATATCCAGTAATAAAAAAGAAAAAGTAAATTATAGGAGAGTAAAATGAATATATTTCTAAATTTTTAGGATCATTCAAACTTGGAATCGGTAAATGATTAAGAATTGCGGCAGTATGAAAATAAAAAGTAAAAATAGTAATGATAAAAGTCAAAGGAAAGAATCCCGCACCATAAAAAACAATTTTCCAATATTTTGATTTCATCAAACTAAAACGATTAAATAAAATTAAAAGTATAAGTGGTTTAAACTTTCATTTAACGTCCACGGCTTTCGCTCTGTTGCTGCTGCCGACACTGACCAAACAAATCTAATGAATTAATTTGAAAGATAAAATTGAAAATATCTGAGTATTTTCCACAAAGGCAAAAACACAAGCCCAAGCCCAGCAATAGGCGAAAACCGGTGTTACCAGCAGTAATAATTACCATATTTTCCACCAAGCTTTTAAAGTGTTTAAATTTTCGATTTCGTAAAATGATTCTTGGAAATCTTCGTTAAAATATTCTTTAGTTACTTCATAATAATAAGGATATAAAGAATGTGAAAATCCATACTGAGCTCTTTCCAAAAGTTTTTGTTCAGTATATATTTCAATATTTCCAATTTTTAAACCATAGACTGTATGATTATATTCTTCGTCATGATCTGAAATTACTTTCGTATTGGGTATCTTTTGCAAGATTTCTTCAATATAAAGTGTCATTGAATGACAAATAACATAATCACTAAATATATGTTTCCTGAAATTACTGTGACGTAATAATCTTCCATTTCTATAATTTAGTTGAAAAAATTTATCAATTTCGATAACACTATGAATTGTTGAATCAAGATTAAATCCATTTTCAGCCATTATTCTTATTAGCCAAGTTATTTGAGATTTATTATCTTTTTCCCACATTTAATTTTAAATTTTTTGTGTTGTAGAATTTCTCTTAGAAAATCGATTCTGCGATATTATTGCTGGTAACGTGTCGCGGCTTGCATAAGTTGCGAGCTTCGTGACCGATTACTTTCCGCTAAAGTAATAAATCTTGCGAAAGAAATACGTCCGACTTGCTAAAGTTTCGCAATTTTTGCAAACCGCTGTTGTATAAAGGTTTTAATTTTCCGAGAATTTCTTTTTTAAAGTATTTCGGAACACTTTTTTTTCAGCGGTAGATTTTCCGATTCAGTTTTCCGCCAAATTTTCCGCGCAACATTCGACAATCTGCATCACGTCTTTTTTTTCAATTTTCGTCCGTTTCAAATTTAATTTTCAGAGTAAATTCTTTGGAGAAATGGAGTAGGAGTTTCAATTAAAAAAAATGACTTTAAATAACTGAATGTCAAATTTTAGAAATTGCCATAAACTTTTATACAACGTATACAGCTTTCCGTCTGCTGCTGCTGCCGGAACTGGCCAAAACAAATCTACAAAATTAATTTGAAAGATAGAATTGAAAACATCTGAGCACTTTCCACGAAGACAGAAACGCGAGCGCAAGCCCAGCAATAGCGGAAAACTGTGGTTAGCGATAGTTATTTAATCTTGAGTTTTCTCTTTAAACTATTATAACCTAGCCAATAAATGGAAGGCTCAAGATAGTAATATTTTTCAGATTTATAAATGATTTCATTTTCAGCATTTAGCGTACTAATGATATTAGTTTCCTTTAAATGCTTTAATTCATTTTCATAATCTAGTAAATAATTAATTTCAGAAGGCTTTAATTTTCGTTTCTTCCTGTTATGAATTAATGAGTAATATTTTTCTCTCTTAATTATAGTAATAGACTCAGATCCTTTTGCATAACATCCTGTAAATCGAAAATTTATTGAAATAGTATCACCAGTTTGCATAGATTCAAAAAACATTTTTTTCTTAGTATTCTCTTGTAATTTATCGATGCATAAATTCATTTCAAGATCTCTGTATTTATCTCCATGGTCAACGGCGAAAACTCGTGTAATTTTTTCGCCAAATAAATTATCATAAATGATGTAATAGTTTCCAGGGCTTAGTACTTCAAAAAAACCATAATCATCAATTTTGCCTTTTTTGTAAAGAGTATCATTTTTATATATATTAAATGCTCCAAATCTCCAGAAAATTTCAAAATCATTTTGGCAACGCTCAAAATTTATTGTCACATATTTTTGCCCAAACATAATGTTTGGTAATGAAAAGAAAAGTATGATTAAAATTATTTTTTTCATAATTATCGCTAACGTCCACGGCTTGCATTCAGTTGCTGCTGCCGACACTGACCAAAACAAATATATGAATTTCTTAGAAAGAAATAATTGAAAATATCTGAGTATTTTCCACGAAGGCAAAAACGCAAGCGCAAGCCCAGCAATTGATGCAAACCGTTGTTGTATAAAGGTTTTAATTTTCAGTGAATTTCTTTTCAAGAGTTTTTTCGTAGCATATTTTTTTCAGCGGTAGATTTTCCGATTCAGATTCCGCCAAATTTTCCGTGCAACATTCGACAATCTGCGTCACGTCTTTTTTGCAATTTTCGTCCGTTTCAAATCAAGTTTTCAGACGATATTTTTTTGAGAAATAGAGTAGAAGTTAAGTTAATTAAACACTTTCAAATAAATGAACGTGAAGCTTTTAGAAATTGCCATAAACTTTTATACAACGTATGTGGCTTTCGCTCTGTTGCTGCTGCCGGTACTGACCAAACAAATCTACTGAATTAATTTGAAAGATAAAATTGAAAATATCTGAGTACTTTCCACGAAGACAGAAACGCAAGCCCAAGCCCAGCAATAGGCGAAAACCACGGTTAGCTGCAGTTGTTATTATCTGCAGTTGTATTTTTTTAATATTTACATCATATTAATTTGAGAGATAATTCAAATAAATTATCTTTGGCTAAAATTGTAGATAGATGAAAGTAATAAGCTTAATAAACATGAAAGGTGGTGTCGGAAAAACGACGCTAGCAACAAATATTTGTGACGTACTTAATCGAAGACTTGGAAAAAAAGTTTTACTAATTGATATAGATCCACAATTTAATTCTACGCAATGTTTAATGGATGGAAAGTCCTATATTAATCATCTTGAGAAGGAAAATGATACTATAACTTCTATTTTTGAAGACAAAAATCGTGCTGTTGCGTCAACTGTACTTGGTCCAAGTACAAAAACTGCAAAGCCGTTAGGAGATATAAAGCCTTTGGTATTTCGTAGAGATTTTCATTTCCTGCCAGGAAATCTAGATTTGTATAGAATTGAAATGGCATCAGGGTCGGGGAAAGAAAATAGATTGAAGCGATATATTGCCGAAATTCAAAAAGAGGAAGAGTATGATTATATAATTATTGATACTCCTCCAACACCATCAATTTGGATGACAAGTGCATTGGTAGCAAGTGATTATTATTTAATACCTGTAAAACCTGATCCAATATCTTTTACTGGAATTGATTTGTTGAAAAACATTATTGAAGACAAAAGAGATGATTTAGCTCTCACAATTGAGTGTATCGGATTAGTTATTACAATGGTTGAAAGAGATGATTCCGTAGTGTTTACTGAAGTTAAGAAGCAAATTGCAAAGACCGAGTGGTCAAAATATCTTTATAAAAAACATATTCAAAAAAGAGCGGATATCCCTAAATATCAATTAAATAATGTTTTTATTATGGATTTGAATGATGGAGCGGTAAAAAGCTCACTCACAGGAATAGTTGACGAATTAATAGACAGAATTGAAAATGGAAAAAAGTAAAATAAATAAGATACAACAAACAATAAATTTGCTTGAGGAACTTTCATGGTTACTTGAGAAAAATAAAAAAACTGTTTCTTTTAAAGATTCTTCAAAGTTTCTTACTGAATTAATAAATGAAAATTCTTTTAATCAAAATGCTAATTACAGCAGGCATGGTTTAATAAAATTTGGAGATTCTTCTCGTCAAAATAAGCAAATACTTGTAGGCTGTCTCCCTGAGCTTCTTCAAAATACCGATTTATTTGGAAGTACAGCGGAATTACTAGATTTTGCAGAGGCGGTTTTGAATTTATCGATAAGTCGTAGCTCTAAAAGATCTAGAAATGAATACATCGGATTTATAGTTTGTGAGTTAACGAACTCGAAAGATGAGACAACATCATCGTTTGTTCACGCAATACAAGAGATTGTTGGAAACGAGAAGAAGATAAATATGATTAAAGCAGCTAAGAAGCTTCCAAACTTTACATGGAATGAAACCATTAAAAATATAGGAGAATTATAATGTCTAGAGAAGTAAAACAAGATTTTGTACACTTAGTTACATTTATTGAAACTTACAATCTAAAGCATTTAGTTTCAGATTCTGATTTTCTTAAATTTATTAGTAAATCTCACAAAAAATATTTTTCTTATTTAACATTTATTGCAGAACTTCAAGCATATGCAGATATACCCGGTTACACATACACTCTCTCGGAAAAAGAATTTAATTTTTTGAAAGAGTCATGTTCTGATATTGGAAATACTCTTTTCATATCACTTCATGGAAGTTATAAAGGGTCTAAATTGATTTTGAGAAGCTCGATAGAAACATTCGTTAAGGGATTTTATAAAAATTTTATTTCAGATATTGATGAGGAAACAAGTGTTTTTAAAATTTTTCAAAATGTAAAAGCATTGCCATATAATAATCTTAATCCCCAAAAACAACTCATCAATATTATACATGGTATATATAAACAGCTTTGTTTAGACGTACATACTGCTTCGGCAATTAACATGGCAAATATTTCTGCTTTAAATTATTTCCCTAGCTTTGATGATGATGAAGCTAATTCTGTCGCTGATTTACTGATAAAATTGACATCGTGCTACTTGACCTTATTGAGTTTGAAGTTTAATGAGCAATATCATCAATTTCATTTCAAAAATAAGGCAATCATAATCGATTCAATCCCGAAAAAGTACAGGTCGAATATTCATAATTTGGAAGATTAAGCGATTTCGAACAATTGCAGCTAACGTATGCCGCTTGCATTCAGTTGCTGCTGCGAACACTGGCCAAAACAAATATAGGAATTTATTAGAAAGATAAAAGTGAAAACATCTGAGTATTTTCCACGAAGACAAAAACGCAAGCGCAAGCCCAGCAATTGATGCAAACGGCGGTTAACAAATAGGCGTTTATTATTTTTTTCAGTTCAAATTCGTCTGAGTTATTTCCGCGAAAAATTCGTCGGCAATTCAACCGAATATTTTCCACGAAAGATTCAATTCCGAGAGAGTATTTTCCACGAAAGATACATTAAGAACTTTTCGCTTTTTTTCAGCGTAAAAAATTTAATAGAGTAGAAGTAATGTAAATTTTTACGAAGTTTTTGAGCGTCAAAACTACGCTTTTTGTTAACGTATGCCGCTTGCATTCAGTTGCTGCTGCGAACACTGGCCAAAACAAATATAGGAATTTATTAGAAAGATAAAAGTGAAAACATCTTAGTATTTTCCACGAAGACAAAAACGCAAGCGCAAGCCCAGCAATTGATGCAAACGGCGGTTAGCAACCGTATTTATTTTATCTTTTGTTTTTTCTTTTCTACAAATTCTGCCAATTCCTTACCTTCATACGTATGATTGTCATACTCAAAATAAATTTCGTTTGAAATGGTTTTTTGTAATTTTATTTCTGCTTCCAAATCAATCTTGTTTAGATAAATATCAATCCAATCAGAAGTTCGATTATCTATAAATTTTGCTTTTGAATTTTCCATAATTCTACAAAAAGAAATTATATCATTTTTATCTTTCAATACTAATTTATAATCATGATAAAAATCGTAAACTGTATCATTCCATTTCCAAGTTCCTAGATCAGTTTCTATTTTCAAAATCTTTGAAGCATTAATCGATACTTTTTTTCCAAGATCAAATGAATTTTCTTTGCCATAAAACATATAGTAAAATGACCAAGCTCCGAGTAAATTAACTAATATTACTCCTAATATTATTACCTTTTTAATACTGAAGTTCATTCTTTAAGAATTTTTTTAATATGGTTGCTAACGTCTGCGGCTTTCACTCTGTTGCTGCTGCCGGCACTGACCACAACAAATCTACAAATTTATTAGAAAGATAGGAGTGAAGTTACCTGAATATTTTCCACGAAGACAGAAACGAAAAGCGCAAGCCCAGCAATAGGTGAAAACCGCTGTTAACAAACGTTGGCGTCTAGTTTGGCGGTTAGCCAAAAGCCTATGTTTGTTAACGTTCGCCCGCTTGCATTCAGTTGCTGCTGCGAAAACTGACCAAACAAATCTACTGAATTAATTTGAAAGATAAAATTGAAAACATCTGAGTACTTTCCACGAAGACAAAAACGCAAGCGCAAGCCCAGCAATTGATGCAAACGGTTGTTGTGTGCTGTATTTCTTTTTCGAATTTTAATTTCGATAATAAATTATTATTTAGATTAAAATTTATATATGAAATACTTTTACTTTTACGAAATAATAAAAATTAACCTAATGAGAAATTATTTATTTGTACTTTTTACAGTTATACCAACCCTATTGTTGTCACAAACCATAACGACCATTGCAGGAACAGGTGTTTCTACATATAATGGAAATGGTTTGCTTGCAACAGCTACCAATATTGGGAACGGCGGTCGGATGACTTTAAACAATAGTGGCGAGTTAATATTTGTAGACGTGACGAGTCATTTGTTGAGAAAAATTGACATAAATGGCGTAATGACAATAATTGCTGGAAATCTTTCCGCAGGCTATCAAGGTGAAAATGTTTTGGCCACAACTACATCTCTAAATTATCCAGCAGGTGTAGTAATAGATAGTATGGGCAATATAATCTTTTGTGAAACCACTAATTGTAGAATCAGAAAAATTGACACTAACGGGATTATTACTACAATTGCGGGTAACGGCGAATGTTCTTCAACTGGTGACAATGGCCCTGCGACCCTAGCTAAAATAAGAGGACCACAATATTTAACAATTGACTCACAAGGAAATCTTTATTTCAGTGAATCACAATTTCATACAGTTCGTAAAATTGATACGTCAGGAATTATTACTAGAATTGCTGGTACATATATTGGTGGTTATAATGGTGATAACATATTAGCGACTAACGCTCGAATTAATTTTCCTCTTGGGCTTGCTGTTGACCCTCAAGGGAATGTATTTATAGCTGAGGTTTTTGGACAGCGGATTCGTAAAATTGATACGAATGGAATCATTACAACGATAGCGGGCACGGGAATAGCGGGATTCAATGGGACTAATATACAAGCCACTACCGCACAAATCAATAGACCTAGTGGGATGAGATTTGATGTTCAAGGAAATCTTTATTTTGGTGATGAGTACAACAATAGAATACGAAAAATTAATACAAATGGTGTAATTACAACTGTAGCTGGAAGTGGGCTTCAGGGTTATTTTGGCGACGGCGGAAATGCTTTGTCAGCGATGTTTGATAGACCTTCCGATATAATATTTGATTCAAGTGGCAGTATGTATATTACCGATAATTTTAATTATAGAATTCGTAGAGTAACTAATGTGTTGTCAAATGAAGATTTCACAGTAAGTGAAGATGATATACAACTTGCTCCTAATCCTACCGTAAATGGAATAACTACTATCTACTTCCCTCAATTAGTTGACGAAATTAAAGTTTTTGATTTATTAGGTCAAATCGTTTTATCTGAAAATGCATCTGGAAAAGACAATATTGATATCTATTTACCCATTTCTGGTGTTTATTTAGTTACTTTAATTTCTTCTGGAGAAACAATTACCAAAAAACTAGTGGTTGGGCAGAATTGAGTGATAATATAGCACACAACGTTCCCCAGCTTTCGCTCTGTTGCTGCTTCGAACACTGACCAAACAAATCTACTGAATTAATTTGAAAGATAAAATTGAAAATATCTGAGTACTTTCCACGAAGACAAAAACGCAAGCGCAAGCCCAGCAATAGGCGAAAACTGGTGTTAACTGTAGTTTTTATTCTTGAATTCTATTTTTCAAATCCATACGAGAATGCAAAAATCTCGTGATTTCAATTTCTTTCTCGTTAAGCTTTCTGTAAAAAATTATATGTTGGCCAGATTTATAACCAAAGATTTCTAAACTAATCTCGTCATAGTTTTTTCCGTAGTCTTGATTCTCAGCTAATGTTTGACAAACTTCTAGAAGTTCATTATAGTATTTGTCAGCTTGATTTTCGGACCAAACTTCATATGTGTAATCCCAAATCTTGGTTAAATCGTCAACAGCTTTGTTGGTTATGATATATTTAGCCATTTCTTTTTTTGGCTTTTAGAGATTCAAGATGTTTTTTAGGATCAAAATCTTTTGCTATTCCGCTTTCAATTCCTTCGTTTATAGCATTTTTCAGAGCAATAATTTTACTCTCTTCTTCTTCCAATAATCTTAATCCAGCTCGAATGACTTCACTTGCATTTTTGAATCTACCTTCCGAAACTCTGCTATCGACAAAATTTTCAAAATAGTTTCCTAGTGAAACTGATGTATTACGTCCCATAATTTTATTATTTTTCGTAAAGTTACCAAAATTTGGTAACAATCAAAGAAAATTTTGTATTTTTTGTGGATGTAAAATTACAGTTAACGTCCACGGCTTGCATTCAGTTGCTGCTGCCGGCACTGGCCAAAACAAATATAGGAATTTCTTTGAAAGATAAAAGTGAAAATATCTGAGTATTTTCCACGAAGACAGAAACGCAAGCGCAAGCCCAGCAATTGATGCAAACCGTTGTTAGCGGTAGTACATTATAATCTTTCTCCTTCAAAACATTCTTTATCATTCCAAAGAAAAAAATTCACTGCGCCGATCGGTTTGGTTATCTTAAATTTAGGATTGTCAACTTGAATTAAAGTTAAAAGCTTTTGACCACTGACAAATTTTCTTCTGGCATGTGTTGCCAAAATATCAAGTAAAATATTTACAGATTCTATGTCTAACTTATTTAAGTGTCTGAAAACAATAACGACTCCATTTTCATCTATTTCATAATCTATAAGGCAGTCATCCAAAGCAGAAAAACTTTCACCGACATAGTCAAGAAAGCATTGTTTGGCTTGTAAAGCAAAATGCAACTCGATATCGTTGCTTATTTCTTCGCAGTCAAATTCTATGATTTTATATTTTTTCTTTTTGAGTAAATCGATGTCATAATTTAAAATTTCTTCTTTGTAATACAAACTTAGAAATCCTTTTCCCATGATTCCAAGGTCAACTTTTTCATCTCGAAATTGCTTCCATTTTTCAGGACTGTTTTCCAAATTACCCATTTTGTTGAATTTATGTTTTGCAATCTATGTATTACCGCTAACGTCCACGGCTTTCGCTCTGTTGCTGCTGCCGACACTGACCAAAACAAATATAGGAATTTCTTAGAAAGAAATAATTGAAAATATCTGAGTATTTTCCACGAAGACAAAAACGCAAGCCCAAGCCCAGCAATAGGCGAAAACCGGTGTTAACAGCAGCATTTTGTAAAAGCAAAAAAAATGTTAGCACAAGATGAGAAAATAATCCGCAAAACATTCACAAAGAGAAGCAAGAAAAATTTGTTATGGAATGAACAAGTAACATTTCCGTGTGACATTTTTGAAGCTTTGCCATTCGCTTTTAACCTCTACTTTTTTTCCGCTCGCGGAAAAAAATATGTTGCTGTTAACGTCCACGGCTTGCATTCAGTTGCTGCTGCCGACACTGACCAAACAAATCTACTGAATTAATTTGAAAGATAAAGTTGAAAATATCTGAGTATTTTCCACGAAGACAAAAACGCAAGCGCAAGCCCAGCAATTGATGCAAACCGGTGTTAGCAACTGCCTTTATAAAAAAACCATTGATATAATTTTTTAAGATTTTCAAATTCTAAATTCTCCATTAATACATTCATCTTGTCAATATCAATTTTTAATTCGTGCAGACTATTCAATCTTTGTATTTCTTGACGAATTGCTGATTTTAAATCGTTTGTATTAAGACCATGAAAAAAGCTTTCATCGATAATTCTGTTCTTTGAAACGGTTGTAATTATTTTCTTTTCATAATCTGTTATTTTAACAGGCAAATTCGGAGTTACTTTCCATAAAAAATAAGCGACAACAAAAAACAGTAGAGAAATAAACAAAATTTCTTCGAGTGTATTTCCAAATTTCACATAGTTTAATTTCAAGTTTTGATGAAAAAAAATAGATAACATATTTATGATATTCTAAAATAAGGTTGTTGCTAACGTATGCAGCTTTACGTCAGTTGCTGCTGCCGGCACTGGCCAAAACAAATATAGGAATTTCTTTGAAAGAAATAATTGAAAATATCTGAGTATTTTCCACGAAGACAAAAACTAAAAGCGCAAGCCCAGCAATTGCGTGAAACTGCGGTTAACAAACGTTGGCGTCTAGTTCGGCGGTTAGCCGAAAGCCTATGTTTGTTAACGTTCGCCCGCTTGCATTCAGTTGCTGCTGCGAACACTGACCAAACAAATCTACTAAATTAATTTGAAAGATAAAATTGAAAATATCTGAGTACTTTCCACGAAGACAGAAACGCAAGCGCAAGCCCAGCAATTGATGCAAACGGTTGTTAGCGGTAGTACTTATTTTTACTCAAATTCTCCACAAATATTTATCAAGTCTTTATATTCCAAATTCTTTAAGAAGATTTGCTTTTTCGTTGTCCATATTGTAAGTATTGACTTTTTTTGAAATTCAATTAATGCGTCTTTCCCATCCAATATTATTCGCTTATCGTTTTGTCTGAATACAAACGAACCAAAAAAATCTTCATTAAAGATTTCTTCGTCAAGTTCCTTTTTCTCAAACTTGTATTTAAGCACGTCGTAAAGAAATTTATTCCAGTTTTTATTTTTATTTTTTTGAATGTCAAAAGCATAATTTACACAAGTTTCAATTCCTCTTTCATAATCATGGTCTGTGCATCCAACAACTTTACCTGAACTGTTAATAAATTCAATCTTATATACACAATTTGAAACTTCTTCAACATTTAGTTTCCAACCGTCTAATATTTGCTTATTATTTTCCAAATTGTAAAATTATTTCTATCGATTTTGCTCGTTTAGTATTACCGCTAACGTATGCAGCTTTACGTCAGTTGCTGCTGCCGGCACTGGCCAAAACAAATATAGGAATTTCTTTGAAAGATAAAAGTGAAAACATCTGAGTATTTTCCACGAAGACAAAAACTAAAAGCGCAAGCCCAGCAATTGCGTGAAACTGCGGTTAACAAACGTTGGCGTCTAGTTTGGCGGTTAGCCAAAAGCCTATGTTTGTTAACGTGTCGCGGCTTTCGCTCTGTTGCTACTGCGAACACTGACCAAACAAATCTACTGAATTAATTTGAAAGATAAAATTGAAAACATCTGAGTATTTTCCACGAAGACAGAAACGAAAAGCGCAAGCCCAGCAATAGGCGAAAACCGCTGTTGTACAAAGGTTTTAATTTTTCCGTGAATTTCTTTTTAAAGTATTTTCAAAACAAGTTTTTTAGCGATAGATTTTCCGATTCAGTTTTCCGCGAAAAATTCCTCAAAACATTCCACGATCTGCATCATGTCTTTTTTGCAATTTTCGTCCGTTTCAAATTATTTTTTTTGAGTAACTTTTTTTTAAGAAATAGAGTAGAAGTTCAGTTAAAAATTTCTTCAAATAACAAAACGTCAATTTTTAGAAATTGCCATAAACTTTTGTACAACGTCCACGGCTTGCATTCAGTTGCTGCTGCCGGCACTGACCAAAACAAAGCTACAAAATTAATTTGAAAGATAAGATTGAAAATATCTGAGAATTTTCCACGAAGACAGAAACGCAAGCGCAAGCCCAGCAATTGATGCAAACCGTTGTTGTACACAGGCATTCTTTTCTTTTTAAAGAGTTTTTTCACAGCTTATTTTCAGCGGTAGATTTTCCGATTCAGTTTTCTGCTAAATTTTCCGCGAAACATTCGACAATCTGAGTCACGTCTTTTTTGTAATTTTCGTCCGTTTCAAATCAAGTTTTCAGACGAAATTCTTTTACGTAATAGAGTAGAAGTGAAGTTAAATAAACTCTTTCAAATAACTGAACGTGAAACTTTTAGAAATTCGTAATATGCTTGTGTACAACGTCCACGGCTTTCGCTCTGTTGCTGCTGCCGACACTGACCAAACAAATCTACTGAATTAATTTGAAAGATAAAATTGAAAATATCTGAGTATTTTCCACGAAGGCAAAAACGCAAGCCCAAGCCCAGCAATAGGCGAAAACCGGTGTTAACAGCAGCATTTTATAAAAGCAAAAAAATGTTTGCAGAAGACGAAAAATAATCCGCAAAACATTCACAAAGAGAAGCAAAAAAAATTTGTTGTGGAATTGATGAGTAACATTTCCGTGTGACATTTTTGAAGCTTTGCCATTCGCTTTTAACCTCTACTTTTTTTCCGCTCGCGGAAAAAAATATGTTGCTGTTAACGTATATGGCTTTCGCTCTGTTGCTGCTGCCAGAACTGACCAAAACAAATATAGGAATTTCTTAGAAAGATATAATTGAAAATATCTGAGTATTTTCCACGAAGACAAAAACGCAAGCCCAAGCCCAGCAATAGGCGAAAACCATGGTTAGCAAACGTTATTTTATATGTAAGTCACATAATTTTCATTCTTAAGCATTCCTGTCAACTTTATTTTGTAACTTTTTAAAATTGTGTCAACAAATTCTAGTGGATTTACATTTTTTATTAAGATGATTTCTCGTGTCAATTTTGGATAGTATAATGTTCCAAAATTTCCAAACGGAAAATGTATTGCGATTGCTGGATTAAATGGATTATCAGATATCAAATAACTCGTTGCATATGAACCATTTTCAACATTTCCTCCTAACAAGTGGAAAACTTCATTATTTTTTAGTTGAACATTTGTATTACCTATACTCATTAACACTTTAAACTTATATTCAAGTCCATATGCAGTGCTATGAACCGTTATATGGAATCCTCCAATAGTTTCAATTTTTCCGCTTGAGATAACTTCTTCAAAAGCATCATTTTGAACAGAAAGAATGTGTTTAGCATCAGTGCCTTTTATATTAGGGATAAAATTTCTTTGAAATAAATTGAAACCGTCAATATCGCCAATCCATTGACTTTGATTAGAGACATTAATCTCACCTTTTGAGATTTTATACAACAATGGCTGATTCTCTATTGAAGCAATAAGAAAATCAGTTTCATGTTCAGAATTTATGTTAATCTTGAGTAATTCTGATTTTACAGTATTAATATTGAAATCATTTATTTCGTATAATTTTTCAATCGCTTTTTGAGCAGTTTCAACTCCACCAGCATACGAAACTGATATTTTTGGATTTAATATTATTGTCTTTAGCAAACTTGAAAATATATTGTTTCTGTTTGAAACAATTGAAGGATCAGTAATTTTGGAATCACTATCTATTCTTAAAAAATTTTGAGAAATTCTCGCTACAATTAAAGTCATAATAAATGGTGGTGTGATATAATGTTTGCTAACGTGTCGCGGCTTGCATAAGTTGCGAGCTTCGTGACCGATTACTTTCCGCTAAAGTAATAAATCTTGCGAAAGAAATACGTCCGACTTGCTAAAGTTTCGCAATTTTTGCAAACCGCTGTTGTATAAAGGTTTTAATTTTCCGAGAATTTCTTTTTTAAAGTATTTCGGAACACTTTTTTTTCAGCGGTAGATTTTCCGATTCAGTTTTCCGCCAAATTTTCCGCGCAACATTCGACAATCTGCATCACGTCTTTTTTTTCAATTTTCGTCCGTTTCAAATTTAATTTTCAGAGTAAATTCTTTGGAGAAATGGAGTAGGAGTTTCAATTAAAAAAAATGACTTTAAATAACTGAATGTCAAATTTTAGAAATTGCCATAAACTTTTATACAACGTCCACGGCTTGCATTCAGTTGCTGCTGCCGGCACTGGCCAAAACAAATCTACAAAATTAATTTGAAAGATGTAATTGAAAATATCTGAGTATTTTCCACGAAGACAAAAACGCAAGCGCAAGCCCAGCAATTGATGCAAACCGTTGTTGTATGCTGGTTTTCAAACATTTTTTCTTTCGTAAAAGTCTTTGAGTATTTTAAAATTTTCATCGAAAAAATAATTGTATTTTATTTTCTCTTCTTTTCTATCTTTCAAAATAATTATTTCACCTTTTTTAATACTTTTAACTTCTGAGAATGGAATTCTTTCATTTTGTAAATAAATTGATTCGTGGTCAAAACTAACTTTCTTGAATCGCAATATTTTGCTGATTAATATAAAGCACAAGAATAAATTTAATAGTAATGTAGTCAAAATTGCGTTCGTTTCGTTGATAAACAAACTGTAAAAAAGGAAACCTAAAAATCCAATTCCTATTATATATATTACATAGACAAAAATTTCACCCAATCTTGAAGTTAAATTAGACTTAGTATTCATATTTTGATAAATATTTATATTTCAATTTAGCACAATTTTTCGCATAAACTTGCATACAACGTTCGCCCGCTTGCATTCAGTTGCTGCTGCCGGCACTGGCCAAAACAAATCTACAAAATTAATTTGAAAGAAATAATTGAAAACATCTGAGTATTTTCCACGAAGACAGAAACGCAAGCGCAAGCCCAGCAATTGATGCAAACGGTTGTTAGCAACAGTTTTTCTTAATTCGTGTCGAGTAATATTTTCGCTTTTTCTATATTCGGCCAAATGTTATCTTTCATTGATTTGTCAATTTGTTCAATCCAATGACTTTCATTTATAATATTATCCAAATTACTGTTTTCATTTTGATCTTCATTTAAAAATTTTGTAAAAATTAAAGCCAAAACATTTTTTGTAATTTTTGATGATTGTAAGTTTTCAGGAAGAATACTTAAAGTGCAAAATAAAGAAAAACATAAGTTATTCAACTCGTCATAATTAACTGGTTTTTGTAATTTATGATTCAGAAAATCATAAAGCTTTTCATAACTATCTATTTCAGTTTCTGTTAAAGTTTGTGATTTAAATTCCATTAAATTTTGTTCAATCATTTTCTTTTCAGCTAGTCGTTCACTTTTCCAAAAAAAGCGTTTTCCAATTTTTCTCAGATGTTTATGCCATTCAGAATCAGTTGTCAACTGACCTTTTCGTTTATTTCCCATTTTTTCTAAAATTGTTGCTAACGTATGTGGCTTTCGCTCTGTTGCTGCTGCCGGCACTAGCCAAAACAAATCTACTAAATTAATTTGAAAGATGAAATTGAAAATATCTGAGTATTTTCCACGAAGACAAAAACGCAAGCGCAAGCCCAGCAATAGGCGAAAACCACGGTTAACAAATAGGCGTTTATTATTTTTTTCAGTTCAAATTCGTCTGAGTTATTTCCGCGAAAAATTCCGCGGCAATTCAACCGAATATTTTCCACGAAAGATTCAATTCCGAGAGAGTATTTTCCACGAAAGATACATTAAGAACTTTCCGCTTTTTTTCAGCGTAAAAAATTTAATAGAGTAGAAGTAATGTAAATTTTTACGAAGTTTTTGAGCGTCAAAACTACGCTTTTTGTTAACGTATAAAGCTTTCCGTCAGTTGCTGCTGCTGGCACTGACCAAAACAAATATATGAATTTCTTAGAAAGATAAGATTGAAAATATCTGAGTATTTTCCACGAAGACAAAAACGCAAGCGCAAGCCCAGCAATTGCGGAAAACTTTGGTTAGCAGTAGGTTTTATTACTCAAATTGTAATTGTATATACTCTGATGATTTACACCAATCAATTATATTTCCATTTTTATCAAATTCGAAAGTAAATTTTTTTCCTCGACTCGCAACAAATTCATGAATAATAACAAAAATTCTATCATTAAATTCGTACGCTAATGACACTTCGACAAAAACTTCGCTATTTGATGACTTGTTAATTTTTTTTACTATTCGGAATTGTTTTTTGTCAATTGTTTTTAAGTCTAATCGATAACCGTCAAAAGATTTTGAGTTTCGATAATTGTGAATGTTTTTTTCATTTTGGATTTTATTTTTAAGACAATCCGCATCTAAGTAATAAATGGAATTTAATTCTTTATTGATTTTTATTCTTTTCTTTATTGGTGATTTTGGAAGAATCTCTGTTCTGTAAAAATCAAAAGCAATTTGTTCCAAAAATGGTCTATTGGATTGCGCTACGCAATAAAATGTAGACGCTAAAAAGATAATTAATGTTAGTGTTTTTTTATTGATCTTGTTCTTCATAAACTTACTGCTAACGTATGTGGCTTTCGCTCTGTTGCTGCTGCCAGCACTGACCAAACAAATCTACTAAATTAATTTGAAAGATAGAATTGAAAATATCTGAGTATTTTCCACGAAGACAGAAACGCAAGCGCAAGCCCAGCAATAGGCGAAAACCATGGTTAGCAGAAGTTTTTAATCAGATACTACTAACTTAATTTTCCGTTACAAATGCTTATTTTTAAGTCTATTTTTCAAGTACTCAACGTTTATAAAACTCCAAATAATCAATAGAATAAAAATGATTGACACTTTCAAGTATGTTTTTCCATTAATATAGTAACTCACTAAATTAAATAAAATCGGCAAAACAATTGATAGAATCAGAAGTGCAGAATATAAATTCAACATCGATTTTAATTCCTTTTCTGTTTTGCCTGCATAAAATTTTTCTAACATATTCTATTTTTAAAGTTGTTGTATTAAGTTATTGAATTTACTCGATTTGCCTAAAATTTCTGCTAACGTGTCGCGGCTTGCATAAGTTGCGAGCTTCGTGACCGATTACTTTCCGCTAAAGTAATAAATCTTGCGAAAGAAATACGTCCGACTTGCTAAAGTTTCGCAATTTTTGCAAACCGCTGTTGTATAAAGGTTTTAATTTTCCGAGAATTTCTTTTTTAAAGTATTTCGGAACACTTTTTTTTCAGCGGTAGATTTTCCGATTCAGTTTTCCGCCAAATTTTCCGCGCAACATTCGACAATCTGCATCACGTCTTTTTTTTCAATTTTCGTCCGTTTCAAATTTAATTTTCAGAGTAAATTCTTTGGAGAAATGGAGTAGGAGTTTCAATTAAAAAAAATGACTTTAAATAACTGAATGTCAAATTTTAGAAATTGCCATAAACTTTTATACAACGTATACAGCTTTCCGTCTGTTGCTGCTGCCGGAACTGACCAAAACAAATATATGAATTTCTTAGAAAGAAATAATTGAAAACATCTGAGTATTTTCCACGAAGACTGAAACGCAAGCGCAAGCCCAGCAATAGCGGAAAACTGTGGTTAACGGCTGGCATTCTTTAATATTCGTTTGCTTCTTTTAGAGCTTGTAATTCTATTTCAGCAGAAATTCTAAAATTAGTTTCTTTGATTTTTGAAAGATAGGGTTTGATAGATGGAATTATTCCATTTAATTTTGCTTTAATAATAACTCCAATTGTTCCAGTTACAGAAATCCCTAGCTGTTGCGCAATTTTTCGAGCTTTGAAATCGTCCAATATTAGTGTACTGTTTGTTATTTCTAAAGCCAAAGCAATCGCGCTAGATTCTCCTCGGTCAATTTGTAGTTCTAGAATTCTTTGTCTTGCTTTATCAGTAACATTTTCAATAATAATCCATTCTGGTAATGCTTCACCAAATTCCTCAACTATATCTGATGTAGTTATAATTTGGCCGTAAACTTTTTTCAGTAAATCAAGCTCTTCAATCTTTGATAATATAATAAAACAGCTTGTGTCTGAAATAATTGTCTTATGCATTTTTTACGTCGCTAGATAAATCTGTTGAAGGGAAATTGAATATTGAAACATTATATTGATTCAATAATTCAGCAAAAGTACGTTTAGTTAAACCAGCAAGTTCTGCGGCTTGACCAAGAGAAAGTTTTCCTTGTTCATATAATTTAGAGGCTAGAAGCATAACCAACTCACGGTTGGTTAAATCTATACTGTCAGGTATGTTTACTGTCAATGTTTTCATAAGTTCAAAAGTAATGATTTTTTTTCTTGCTGCAAATTATATTTTCTGTCGATCTATGCTTGCCGTTAACGTAATGGCGCTTGCATTCAGTTGCTGCTGCCGGCACTGGCCAAAACAAATCTACAAAATTAATTTGAAAGATAGGAGTAAAGACATCTGAGTATTTTCCACGAAGACAGAAACGCAAGCGCAAGCCCAGCAATTGATGCAAACGGCGGTTAGCAAATCGGTTTTAAAAAACGACGATGTATAAGAAAGATATGAATGCTAAAAAGATTACCGCAATAAATTCATTATCTTTTTGATGTTCATATTTTTCAATTTGGGTTTGTTGGTAACCATTCAAATATTCTTTTAAACTATGAATTTCCATTTTGAAAAACATGCGATATATTGTTCCGAAAACAAACCGCAATGTTCCGCCAATGTAGTTTAAAAAATCCTTAATTACTTGTTTTATAGAGTTTTTCATAAGTAAAACTAAACTGTTTGCTAACGGTTCTCGGCTTCACGTCTGTTGCTGCTGCGAAGACTGACCAAAACAAAACTACGACTTTTCTTAGAAAGATAGAATTGTAGCCACCAGATTATTTTCCACGAAGACTAAATAGCAAGCGCAAGCCCAGCAATAGCGTGAAACCGATGTTAGCGGTAGGCTTTACTTTTAATTAGCAACTTTTAATATCCATAACCACGCATCTCCAATTTCATGATCTTGTACGATTTTAGTAAATTCAAAATCATTATTCTGTAAAATTTTTGTTGAAGCATTATTTTCAGGCGCTGTTGTAGCTGTTATTATTATCGAAGAGTCGAATTGTTGAGAAATTAAGATAAGTTCTTTACATGAAAATGTTGCGATTCCTTGTCTTTCGTATTCTTTGAATGTCCAATATGCAATTTCAACTTTTCCGTCTTTTGGTTGTCCTTTGAAACCACAAGTACCAACAATTTCATTTCCTCTACATACAAAGTATCCAACCCATGGAAAATTGTAGCCAATAATTTTATAGTAATCATTATATACATTCAATAAAAGTTGGCAATTTTCAGAAGCGTAAATCTCTTCCGATTTATCAATATTTAATTCAATTGGTTTAAGCTCCATTTCCGTTGGTTTTTGATTCAACTTTTCTTGTTTACTCAAATCGTCATAAGCTTACCGCTAACGTAATGCGGCTTTCGCTCTGTTGCTGCTGCCGACACTGACCAAAACAAATCTACAACATTTCTTTGAAAGATAAAATTGAAAATATTTGAGTATTTTCCACGAAGACAAAAACGCAAGCCCAAGCCCAGCAATAGGCGAAAACCGAGGTTGTGCGATAGCCTTTATTTAAATTCTACTTTTGGAACTTTTTTTTCTTCATTAATCTCAAAAATCAATTCTTCTTTTTCATATTTCACGCAACTTTCATTGTATTTTTTAATTTCTGCATAGATTTGATTTTCAAGAGCATATAATTGATCAAATAAAATTAATAATTCTTCTTTACTTTTTAGTTTCGCATCTTGTTCTATATTTACCATTGTACGAACTAAATATGTACTTAATTCATTATTTTTCTTATTGATAATTTTGACTTCTGATTTGTTTAGAGTTTTATTTTCACATATTGTCTTTAGTTCCTTTGCGCTAGATATTGTTTTGTGTAGAGTAGCTTTGTCAATTTTTTTTGAGTTTTTTATCTCATTTACTAGTTCTAAAGTAATTTCCGTTCTATATATTAATTTCTGATTTAGTTGATTCCAATTTTGAGTGATCTCACTATTTTCTTGAGAGTATAAAAATGAAAATTGAATAAAGAATATAGTACTTATTAAAATTTTTGATAGTTTCATGATTTTTTTATCCGTTTTACCAAGGTTTCGCACAACGTTCGCCCGCTTGCATTCAGTTGCTGCTGCCGGCACTGGCCAAAACAAATCTACTAAATTAATTTGAAAGATAGAATTGAAAATATCTGAGTATTTTCCACGAAGACAGAAACGCAAGCGCAAGCCCAGCAATTGATGCAAACGGTTGTTAGCAGCTGACGTTATTTAAAAATAGAATTTGTTGTTAATTTAAAATTATGATTATGTCCATTTTGTTTTGCTTTTCCAAGTTCAGTTATCCAATTATCATTATATATTAAGGTATGTTTTAAATCTTTAGGAAATGGTTTATCAAAATTTAATATTAAAGTATCATTTTTTATGTCATAAGTCCCGAAATATTCAATCTTTTCTAAAAATCCTCCAGCATTATATTCGAATGTTTTGTCTTTTCTAAGATTGATGCTTAATGAAGTCACTGTATGTTCGCAATAACCAGAAACTACAATTGGACTTTTTAAAGATTCAATGATATATTCAATTGGTCTGAATATAACTATGCACAACGCAACTATTCCGATTCCTGAAGCCAAATAATTCTTTTTAACAAATACATCATATGATAATGAGCCAAACAATACCAATCCTATTATTCCGGTAAAAAGCATTAAATAAACCGCTGAAAAACCTTCAATCCACAATGCAAAATAGAAGAAAAATATAAATATTAAACTTAGAATAATTGTAAGGTTGAATTTTCTCATTCTACGATTTTTTTACGTTTGCTGCTAACGTATACAGCTTTCCGTCTGTTGCTGCTGCCGGAACTGACCAAAACAAATATAGGAATTTCTTAGAAAGAAATAATTGAAAATATCTGAGTATTTTCCACGAAGACAAAAACGCAAGCGCAAGCCCAGCAATAGCGGAAAACTGTGGTTAGCAGCAGGTTTTTTTAAATTCAATCATATTTTTCCCAATTCCAAAACATATAATGTCCATCTCTTTCTTCAACTTTATATTTTGTTTTGCACTTTTCACATTCCACTATATAAAAGTCAATCCATTTATTTTCAATATAAATTGTGTCTAAAATTTTGATATTTCCTCTTTCAGATTCTTTTTTAGGATTAAAACCATCATGTGTTAATTGTCTATCAACAATATCGTTCGTCATTTTAAATTTTTCGATATACAAATGACAGTTGCATTGATTATTTAGCTTATGAAACTCAATAGTTTTTACAGCAAAATCAATAAATCTTTGATTTGAAGCAAACATTCCTCCCATATCCAGATTCATTGTTTTTTCTTTAATTAAAGATAAAAAAGGTATTAGTTCAATGATTTTTTCACTGTTTTGACCTAATTCAATAATTTTGCATGAAGATTCCCATACGTTATAGGTATTTCTTGAGGTTATTTTGCTAATTATTTCTTCAGTTGTCATTTATAGACGTTTTTTTAAACTTGCTGCTAACGTTTCGCGGCTTCACGTCTGTTGCTGCTGCGAACACTGACCAAACAAATATACAGAAATTCTATCGAACTAAATTATTGAAAACAAGCCAAATGTCCACCGAAGCAAAAATGGCAAGCGCAAGCCCAGCAATAGCGTGAAACCGCTGTTAGCGGCTGTTTTTATTTTTCCGTTAGTTTAAGTTTGTCGAGTATTATATTAAAAAAATCTTCAACAGCTTTTTCGTCAAAATCTTTATAATTATATTTTTTGTTAGGCAACATATAGTTGAATGTTTTTTTATATAATTCAATCATATGTGATTTGATGGTAGAGTAATTTTCAACATCTATAGTTTTTAAATTGTTATAAAGCTTTTCCATACTTTCATATTCAATTGCCCAATCTTTTTTGGTTGGTGAAAAATACTGAAAGTTACTATCTATAAGTTTATTAAAACTATCCCAAGAAGGATTATCTTCAAAAAGTTGATAAAGAGTATTGAACAATCCGCCGATGCTTAATTTTTCTATTTCCTCTTTGTTGTATTTTTTAATTTCTTCAAGATAAATACGTCTATAATTATCGATAACCTTCCTTCTGTTTAATTCGTATGGTAATATTTTAGTATCAAATAGTTTTTTAAAATCAGATTTTAAGGATAGGTATTTAGGTTTCCAAATTGTTTTTTTTTCTTTCTCAATTTTTTTGAATTCGCAAGATATGTATTCAAATTCGCCATCACTACCACTTTCTTCATAAAATTCACCTTCATATATTTCCAAAAGGTTATTTGAAATTAAATCAATGAAAATATAATCGCCAATTGAGTCTTTGATATTATTTATGTAAGGAAATTCAGTTTCAATATGAATTTCGTAATAATAATCTTCATCATAATTATTGGGTATAATCCCAAGGATGTAATTATTTTCGTTTTGATTTTCAAACGATGTTAATACATAAGGATTATATTTTGAATTATCCATTTTAATAGTTCTTTAATTACGTGCGTTTCTCGAAAATAGCCGCTAACGTATAAAGCTTTCCGTCAGTTGCTGCTGCCGGCACTGGCCAAAACAAATATATGAATTTCTTAGAAAGATATTATTGAAAACATCTGAGTATTTTCCACAAGCACAAAACGCAAGCCCAAGCCCAGCAATTGCGGAAAACTTTGGTTAAGTGCAGTTCTTTTATTTTCGTTTACTGATAAAATTCATAACCAAAAAAACTAACAACATGTAAACAAAATAGAAAGGATAAATAAACATAATTTTTGCTGGCCAACCAATTCCATTTTTACTTATTTCAAGATTTTTTACTTTTTCAAGATTTTCTTTCGCAACATTTGCAAATCGCTCTTCATAATTCATTGCGTCAAAATTATAACCATTTTGCGACAAAAGTATTTCTGTTGATTCGCTTGACCACCAAGCCATAATTAAAATAATAATAAATGTAATTATTGATCCCAAAGTTAAGTATTTAAGAAACTTAAAGTTTGATTGTTTAAGTTTTTTAAAAATCACTATAGGAGAAACTATTAATAAAATCAATAGGAGGAAAGAAATGATTGAAAACAAAATCTCCATTTAAAAGGCGTTTTTTTTAGAATTGCACTTAACGGTTCCGTGCTTGCCGCCTGTTGCTGCTGCCGGAACTGACCAAAACAAATATATGAATTTCTTAGAAAGATAAGATTGAAAATATCTGAGTACTTTCCACGAAGACAGAAACGCAAGCGCAAGCCCAGCAATAGCGGCAAACACGTGTTAGCGAAAGTGCTTTTATTCACCTAATAAGATTTCAACTTCTTTTTGCAAGACAGGCAAATTTTTAACTACAATTCCCCAAACAACATCATCTGAAACAGAATCATAACCATGAATTATTCTATTTCTGACATCCACAATTTTTCTAGAATTTGAGATTTGAATTTCACTGTGTTCCTTTAAAATTCTACTCATTGCTTCTCCAATAATTTCAATGTTTCGTTCTACGGCTCTTTTTGTTCTAAGATCATTTTGATAAATCTCAAACATTTTTGGAGTGTCAATAAAGTAGCTCTCAATTTCGTTTATTGAGCTTAAAATATCAAATAACCAAGCTTTAATATTGTTATCCATAAATCAATTTTTTACTTTGATTTACAGCTTTTATGAAGTAAGGATTTTTTAGCGCTTTTTCCTCTAATAAGTCAACACTTCTTTTAAAAATATTTTCTAGAGAGAATTTAAGGTTGTAATAATTATCTCCATAATCAAGTACATCTAACTGTTCAAAATCTACGATTAAATCTATATCACTTTCACTATTAAAATTGTCATTTAAAACGGAACCAAATGCATACAAAGATTTAACTTTGTGCGTTTTGCACAAGTTTAATATGTCTTTATTATGATTTTCTATTAAATTCATTTTATATATTTTCAATTTCAAAATTACATAAAAAAAACCAGATTTCTATTTTCCACTATTTTTTTAGCATTTTCGCTAACGTATACGGCTTTCGCTCTGTTGCTGCTGCCGACACTGACCAAAACAAATATAGGAATTTCTTAGAAAGAAATAATTGAAAATATCTGAGTATTTTCCACGAAGATAAAAACGCAAGCGCAAGCCCAGCAATAGGCGAAAACCGTGGTTAGCAACAGTGTTTAATTATCAGATGTCTTCCCAATAGAACCTATTACTGTTGGAAAATTGTTGTTAGTAAGATTGTCAAATTTTTTATCTCGAGCAACTTTGCTAATTTTTTTTAATTTCAGTTTTTCTGTTTCATTAACATTTTTTCCGTTCAGTGTGTTCATGTTTATTTTATTATGACTAATAATCGTGATAATATTTTTTTCGTTGTAAAAATTGAAAACGTTCTTTCCGGAATTTTTATTGAAACCATTTTGTGAAGCTGTCAAAACATTTATAGTATCTCCAGTTACTTGTGAAATTACAATTAAATGATAATAATAGTCTCGATCTTTATTTTCATCAGGACCATTTGAAGCATATAAAAGTTTTATTTCTTCGTTGTCTTTAAGCGCATCTTTTTCAAGTTTAAATTTATCAATATTCCAATATTCATATTCTTTTTTACAACTAATAAAAACAAATAGAATAATTAATAAAAGTGTCTTTTTCATAAGTATTTTTCTAACATTGTTGCTAACGTATGTGGCTTGCACCAGTTGCTGCTGCAATCACTGACCAAAACAAAACTACGGAATTTCTTAGAAAGTTAGAGTTGTAGCAACCAGATTATTTTCCACGAAGACGAAAATAGCAAGCGCAAGCCCAGCAATTGGTGCAAACCATGGTTAGCGTTTCGTTGTTAATTTGTATTTTTCAGGTTTACTCGTGGTTCGTTCAATCATTTCTCGAGCTTCAAGATCAAGTTTAACTGTTTCTCCATACCATTGAACACCGCCTTCAAAATTATCTTTTACATTAGTGTATAATTTTTCCATAAGTTCTGTATGAGTAGGTTCACAATCTTTTAAAATCGACAAAATATTTTCTTTAATTAAGTTATATTTTTTTAATGAAATAAGTTTGTTTGTTTTTCTGGAATCGGGATGAAGTGTTTGGATTTTCTCTTCTTTCATTTTTGTAAACTTTTAAGTGAAACAGACTTAAATTTCATATCTGATTTGAAAATTGTACTTGATTCTTGAGATTTATGCTACAATGAACGCTAACGTGTCGCGGCTTTCAAGCTGTTGCTGCTGCCAGCTCTGACCAAAACAAATTTACAACATTTCTATGAAAGATAAAATTGAAAATATCTGAGTATATTCCACGAAGACAGAAACGCAAGCGCAAGCGCAGCAATAGTTGAAAACCGCTGTTGTATAAAGGTTTTAATTTTCCGAGAATTTCTTTTTTAAAGTATTTTCGCTTCACTTCTTTCCGCGACAGATTTTCCAAGTTATTTTTCCGCGAAATTTTCCGCGAAACATTCCACTATCTGCTTCACGTCTTTTTTGCAATTTTCGTCCGTTTCAAATTTAATTTTCAGAGTAAATTCTTTAAAGAAATAGAGTAGGAGTTTCAATTAAAAAAATGACTTGAAATAACTGAATGTCAAGTTTTAGAAATTGCCTTAAACTTTTATACAACGTCCACGGCTTTCGCTCTGTTGCTGCTGCCGACACTGACCAAAACAAATATAGGAATTTCTTAGAAAGAAATAATTGAAAATATCTGAGTATTTTCCACGAAGACAAAAACGCAAGCCCAAGCCCAGCAATAGGCGAAAACCGGTGTTAACAGCAGCATTTTGTAAAAGCAAAAAAAATGTTAGCACAAGATGAGAAAATAATCCGCAAAACATTCACAAAGAGAAGCAAGAAAAATTTGTTATGGAATGAACAAGTAACATTTCCGTGTGACATTTTTGAAGCTTTGCCATTCGCTTTTAACCTCTACTTTTTTTCCGCTCGCGGAAAAAAATATGTTGCTGTTAACGTATGCCGCTTGCATTCAGTTGCTGCTGCGAACACTGGCCAAAACAAATATAGGAATTTATTAGAAAGATAAAAGTGAAAACATCTGAGTATTTTCCACGAAGACAAAAACGCAAGCGCAAGCCCAGCAATTGATGCAAACGGCGGTTATATGCAGTCTTAATTCAACTTATAAATTTCTTCATAAGTTATATATTTCTTTCTGCTGATAGTAAACAATTGTTCACCATTTTCATCTTTTATGATTCCAACACTTTCATCTTTCAATGGGAAATAAATTAAATAACCGCGACCATCTTCTAATAAAATTCCATAGCTTTCAATTGAGTTTTCCGATTTAATTGAATTTTGCGTGTAATTATATTCTTGAGATTTACCCGAACTATCTTTTAAGGAGAATGATTTTGGAGAAAAAACTATTTCAAATTTTTCGCCTCTATAATTCATTGCTTTCCATTTTCCTTGATACGAATCAGAACCTTCACAAGAATATAATAAGATGATAGTCAAGAAAATTAAGAGAAAGATTTTTTTCATTTTTGTAAGTTTAAAAATTACGCCGTTTTAGAAAGATTGCATATAACGTTCGCCCGCTTGCATTCAGTTGCTGCTGCGAACACTGGCCAAAACAAATATATGAATTTCTAAGGAAGAAATAATTGAAAACATCTGAGTATTTTCCACGAAGACAAAAACGCAAGCGCAAGCCTAGCAATTGATGCAAACGGTGGTTATGCAACGTTTTTAAATAATTTCTTGATATGTAAATTGTATTTTTTTTTTGGCTTTTATGTATTCGTTTACAATGCTCAGAAAACTTTCTACATTTATTATCAAACTATCAACTTCAAATCCTTTTGGATATAAATAATAAGTTATTCCATTATGTACTTTCGGCATACTTCCATATTGTTCAGGAAATCGTTTTCTTAAATTCTCTTTAAAAGGATCAAATTCCGGATGAATAAATAAATTATTCATTCTATTTTGAAGAGCAGAAACTACTTCTTCTAACTCAAAGTAATTTATTTCAAAGTTTTTATTTTGAGAAACATTTTCAGTAATGTAGGTTTTCATTTTAGAATTTATATTGAGATTTAAATAATCATATATAAAATATGAAGATACAATAGAATTGTAACTAAATCCATTTTCAAGTCTAAATTGTATGTACTTTTCTCTACTCAAAATAGTTTGTAAGAAAGATTAAATGTCTTTGTTTATAGTGAATACATAAAATGTTGCATAACGTTCGCCCGCTTGCATTCAGTTGCTGCTGCCGGCACTGACCAAAACAAATCTACAAAATTAATTTGAAAGAAATGATTGAAAACATCTGAGTATTTTCCACGAAGACAAAAACGCAAGCGCAAGCCCAGCAATTGATGCAAACGGTTGTTATGCAACGGCTTTATTCTGATTTATAACCTTCCAATAAATTAAAATGATACCGATAATAACCTTTGACATATTTAGCTGCATGAGCGAAACATTTTGACTCAATTTCTTTTGTCGTCCAATCTCCAAAAAAATGCTTTGGAATTACAGTACTGTCAGTAAAAATCCACATATGAATTGCATCATTTTCTTTGTGATGGTCTTTTTCTATATCTTTTAAATGTAATAATACCGATTTAGATACTCCACTTGTATCTTTTGGTAGTTCTATATACACTCCATATTTATAAATTGCAACTTGATTGTTAACTATTGAATCTAATGTAAAAATTTTGAGTAATGAAGTTCTTCTATATTTTTTCTCCTTTTCTACTACTTCTGACTTGTTGTTACAGCTAATAGTAAAAATTATTAATAATATTACTGGAAATTTCGATGTATGTATTCTCATGTTAACGTGAGTTTTTAAGCTGTTGCATAACGTAATGCGGCTTTCGCTCTGTTGCTGCTGCCGACACTGACCAAAACAAATCTACAACATTTCTTTGAAAGATAAAATTGAAAATATTTGAGTATTTTCCACGAAGACAAAAACGCAAGCCCAAGCCCAGCAATAGGCGAAAACCGAGGTTGTGCGATAGCCTTTATTTAAATTCTACTTTTGGAACTTTTTTTTCTTCATTAATCTCAAAAATCAATTCTTCTTTTTCATATTTCACGCAACTTTCATTGTATTTTTTAATTTCTGCATAGATTTGATTTTCAAGAGCATATAATTGATCAAATAAAATTAATAATTCTTCTTTACTTTTTAGTTTCGCATCTTGTTCTATATTTACCATTGTACGAACTAAATATGTACTTAATTCATTATTTTTCTTATTGATAATTTTGACTTCTGATTTGTTTAGAGTTTTATTTTCACATATTGTCTTTAGTTCCTTTGCGCTAGATATTGTTTTGTGTAGAGTAGCTTTGTCAATTTTTTTTGAGTTTTTTATCTCATTTACTAGTTCTAAAGTAATTTCCGTTCTATATATTAATTTCTGATTTAGTTGATTCCAATTTTGAGTGATCTCACTATTTTCTTGAGAGTATAAAAATGAAAATTGAATAAAGAATATAGTACTTATTAAAATTTTTGATAGTTTCATGATTTTTTTATCCGTTTTACCAAGGTTTCGCACAACGTCCACGGCTTTCGCTCTGTTGCTGCTGCCGACACTGACCAAAACAAATATAGGAATTTCTTAGAAAGAAATAATTGAAAATATCTGAGTATTTTCCACGAAGACAAAAACGCAAGCCCAAGCCCAGCAATAGGCGAAAACCGGTGTTAACAGCAGCATTTTGTAAAAGCAAAAAAAATGTTAGCACAAGATGAGAAAATAATCCGCAAAACATTCACAAAGAGAAGCAAGAAAAATTTGTTATGGAAGGAACAAGTAACATTTCCGTGTGACATTTTTGAAGCTTTGCCATTCGCTTTTAACCTCTACTTTTTTTCCGCTCGCGGAAAAAAATATGTTGCTGTTAACGTTCGCCCGCTTGCATTCAGTTGCTGCTGCGAACACTGGCCAAAACAAATATAGGAATTTATTAGAAAGATAAAAGTGAAAACATCTGAGTATTTTCCACGAAGACAAAAACGCAAGCGCAAGCCCAGCAATTGATGCAAACGGCGGTTAACAAATAGGCGTTTATTATTTTTTTCAGTTCAAATTCGTCTGAGTTATTTCCGCGAAAAATTCGTCGGCAATTCAACCGAATATTTTCCACGAAAGATTCAATTCCGAGAGAGTATTTTCCACGAAAGATACATTAAGAACTTTTCGCTTTTTTTCAGCGTAAAAAATTTAATAGAGTAGAAGTAATGTAAATTTTACGAAGTTTTTGAGCGTCAAAACTACGCTTTTTGTTAACGTCCACCCGCTTGCATTCAGTTGCTGCTGCGAACACTGGCCAAAACAAATCTACAAAATTTCTTTGAAAGATAGGAGTGAAGACATCTGAGTATTTTCCACGAAGACAAAAACGCAAGCGCAAGCCCAGCAATTGATGCAAACGGTTGTTAACAAATAGGCGTTTATTTTTTTTCAGTTCAAATTCGTCTGAGTTATTTCCGCGAAAAATTCCGCGGCAATTCAACCGAATATTTTCACGAAAGATTCAATTCCGAGAGAGTATTTTCCACGAAAGATACATTAAGAACTTACCGCTTTTTTTCAGCGTAAAAAATTTAATAGAGTAGAAGTAATGTAAATTTTTACGAAGTTTTTGAGCGTCAAAACTACGCTTTTTGTTAACGTCCACGGCTTGCATTCAGTTGCTGCTACCGGCACTGACCAAAACAAATCTACAAAATTAATTTGAAAGATAAGATTGAAAATATCTGAGTATTTTCCACGAAGACAGAAACGTAAGCGCAAGCCCAGCAATTGATGCAAACCGTTGTTAACAGCAGCATTTTGTAAAAGCGAAAAAAATGTTTGCACAAGATGAGAAAATAATCCGCAAAACATTCACAAAGAGAAGCAAGAAAAATTTGTTATGGAATGAACAAGTAACAATTCCGTGTGACATTTTTGAGCTTTGCCAGTCAATTATAACCTCTCTTTTTTTCCGCTCGCGGAAAAAAATATGTTGCTGTTAACGTCCACCCGCTTGCATTCAGTTGCTGCTGCGAACACTGGCCAAAACAAATCTACTAAATTAATTTGAAAGATAAAATTGAAAATATCTGAGTACTTTCCACGAAGACAAAAACGTAAGCGCAAGCCCAGCAATTGATGCAAACGGTTGTTAGCAATAGCATTTTGTAAAAGCAAAAAAATGTTAGCACAATATGAAAAAATATTCCGCAAAACATTCACAAAGAGAAGCAAGAAAAATTTGTTATGGAATGAACAAGTAACATTTCCGTGTGACATTTTTGAAGCTTTGCCAGAACCTTTTAACATTTACTTTTTTTCCGCTCGCGGAAAAAAATATGTTATTGCTAACGTCCGTGGCTTGCATTCAGTTGCTGCTGCGGACACTGACCAAAACAAATCTACAAAATTAATTTGAAAGATAGGAGTGAAGACATCAGAGTATTTTCCACGAAGACAGAAACGCAAGCGCAAGCCCAGCAATTGATGCAAACCATTGTTAGCAATAGCATTTTGTAAAAGCAAAAAAAATGTATGCACGTTACGGAAAAATAATCCGCAAAACATTCACAAAGAGAAGCAAGAAAAATTTGTTATGAAATGAATAAGTAACGTTTCCGTTTGACATTTTTGAAGCTTTGCCATTCGCTTTTAACCTTTACTTTTTTCCGCTCGCGGAAAAAAATATGTTATTGCTAACGTGTCGCGGCTTGCATAAGTTGCGAGCTTCGTGACCGATTACTTTCCGCTAAAGTAATAAATCTTGCGAAAGAAATACGTCCGACTTGCTAAAGTTTCGCAATTTTTGCAAACCGCTGTTGTATAAAGGTTTTAATTTTCCGAGAATTTCTTTTTTAAAGTATTTCGGAACACTTTTTTTTCAGCGGTAGATTTTCCGATTCAGTTTTCCGCCAAATTTTCCGCGCAACATTCGACAATCTGCATCACGTCTTTTTTTTCAATTTTCGTCCGTTTCAAATTTAATTTTCAGAGTAAATTCTTTGGAGAAATGGAGTAGGAGTTTCAATTAAAAAAAATGACTTTAAATAACTGAATGTCAAATTTTAGAAATTGCCATAAACTTTTATACAACGTCTGCGGCTTTCACTCTGTTGCTGCTGCCGGCACTGACCACAACAAATCTACAAATTTATTAGAAAGATAGGAGTGAAGTTACCTGAATATTTTCCACGAAGACAGAAACGAAAAGCGCAAGCCCAGCAATAGGTGAAAACCGCTGTTAACAAACGTTGGCGTCTAGTTTGGCGGTTAGCCAAAAGCCTATGTTTGTTAACGTATGCCGCTTGCATTCAGTTGCTGCTGCGAACACTGGCCAAAACAAATATAGGAATTTATTAGAAAGATAAAAGTGAAAACATCTGAGTATTTTCCACGAAGACAAAAACGCAAGCGCAAGCCCAGCAATTGATGCAAACGGCGGTTAACAAATAGGCGTTTATTATTTTTTTCAGTTCAAATTCGTCTGAGTTATTTCCGCGAAAAATTCCGCGGCAATTCAACCGAATATTTTCCACGAAAGATTCAATTCCGAGAGAGTATTTTCCACGAAAGATACATTAAGAACTTTTCGCTTTTTTTCAGCGTAAAAAATTTAATAGAGTAGAAGTAATGTAAATTTTTACGAAGTTTTTGAGCGTCAAAACTACGCTTTTTGTTAACGTATACAGCTTTCCGTCTGTTGCTGCTGCCGGAACTGACCAAAACAAATATATGAATTTCTTAGAAAGAAATAATTGAAAACATCTGAGTATTTTCCACGAAGACTGAAACGCAAGCGCAAGCCCAGCAATAGCGGAAAACTGTGGTTAACGGCTGGCATTCTTTAATATTCGTTTGCTTCTTTTAGAGCTTGTAATTCTATTTCAGCAGAAATTCTAAAATTAGTTTCTTTGATTTTTGAAAGATAGGGTTTGATAGATGGAATTATTCCATTTAATTTTGCTTTAATAATAACTCCAATTGTTCCAGTTACAGAAATCCCTAGCTGTTGCGCAATTTTTCGAGCTTTGAAATCGTCCAATATTAGTGTACTGTTTGTTATTTCTAAAGCCAAAGCAATCGCGCTAGATTCTCCTCGGTCAATTTGTAGTTCTAGAATTCTTTGTCTTGCTTTATCAGTAACATTTTCAATAATAATCCATTCTGGTAATGCTTCACCAAATTCCTCAACTATATCTGATGTAGTTATAATTTGGCCGTAAACTTTTTTCAGTAAATCAAGCTCTTCAATCTTTGATAATATAATAAAACAGCTTGTGTCTGAAATAATTGTCTTATGCATTTTTTACGTCGCTAGATAAATCTGTTGAAGGGAAATTGAATATTGAAACATTATATTGATTCAATAATTCAGCAAAAGTACGTTTAGTTAAACCAGCAAGTTCTGCGGCTTGACCAAGAGAAAGTTTTCCTTGTTCATATAATTTAGAGGCTAGAAGCATAACCAACTCACGGTTGGTTAAATCTATACTGTCAGGTATGTTTACTGTCAATGTTTTCATAAGTTCAAAAGTAATGATTTTTTTTCTTGCTGCAAATTATATTTTCTGTCGATCTATGCTTGCCGTTAACGTATGCCGCTTGCATTCAGTTGCTGCTGCGAACACTGGCCAAAACAAATATAGGAATTTATTAGAAAGATAAAAGTGAAAACATCTTAGTATTTTCCACGAAGACAAAAACGCAAGCGCAAGCCCAGCAATTGATGCAAACGGCGGTTAGCAACCGTATTTATTTTATCTTTTGTTTTTTCTTTTCTACAAATTCTGCCAATTCCTTACCTTCATACGTATGATTGTCATACTCAAAATAAATTTCGTTTGAAATGGTTTTTTGTAATTTTATTTCTGCTTCCAAATCAATCTTGTTTAGATAAATATCAATCCAATCAGAAGTTCGATTATCTATAAATTTTGCTTTTGAATTTTCCATAATTCTACAAAAAGAAATTATATCATTTTTATCTTTCAATACTAATTTATAATCATGATAAAAATCGTAAACTGTATCATTCCATTTCCAAGTTCCTAGATCAGTTTCTATTTTCAAAATCTTTGAAGCATTAATCGATACTTTTTTTCCAAGATCAAATGAATTTTCTTTGCCATAAAACATATAGTAAAATGACCAAGCTCCGAGTAAATTAACTAATATTACTCCTAATATTATTACCTTTTTAATACTGAAGTTCATTCTTTAAGAATTTTTTTAATATGGTTGCTAACGTAATGGCGCTTGCATTCAGTTGCTGCTGCCGGCACTGGCCAAAACAAATCTACAAAATTAATTTGAAAGATAGGAGTAAAGACATCTGAGTATTTTCCACGAAGACAGAAACGCAAGCGCAAGCCCAGCAATTGATGCAAACGGCGGTTAGCAAATCGGTTTTAAAAAACGACGATGTATAAGAAAGATATGAATGCTAAAAAGATTACCGCAATAAATTCATTATCTTTTTGATGTTCATATTTTTCAATTTGGGTTTGTTGGTAACCATTCAAATATTCTTTTAAACTATGAATTTCCATTTTGAAAAACATGCGATATATTGTTCCGAAAACAAACCGCAATGTTCCGCCAATGTAGTTTAAAAAATCCTTAATTACTTGTTTTATAGAGTTTTTCATAAGTAAAACTAAACTGTTTGCTAACGTCTGCGGCTTTCACTCTGTTGCTGCTGCCGGCACTGACCAAAACAAATCTACAAAATTTATTAGAAAGATAGGAGTGAAGTCATCTGATTATTTTCCACGAAGACAGAGACGAAAAGCGCAAGCCCAGCAATAGGTGAAAACCGCTGTTATCAGCAGTCTGACGCGACGGCGGCTTATTGCTGATAACGTATGTGGCTTTGCTAAGTTGCGAGCTTCGGAACCGTTTACTTTCCGCTAAGATAATAATTCTAGCGAAAGAGAAACGTCCGGCTTGCAAAAGATTCGCAATTTTGCAAAACCACGGTTAGCAGCTGCCATTTATTCATTCAATCGATTCTCAATATCCATTTGTTGATGGAGAATTCTGATAATTTCTATTTCGTTTTTTTTCTCGTTGATTATATAGAAAATGAAATGTGATTTAACCCTCGAACGAAAGTATCCTTTTCTGACGTGACCAAAATCGGATCCTGAATTTGGTTTTAAACATAAATATTCAATCTCGTCAAAAAGTAAGCTCAAATACCTGTCTGCTTGTTCTACAGACCAAGTTTCAATTGTATAAAGCCAGATCTTCTCGAGATCATTCGATGCTTCTTTACTTATTTTGTAAATCATTTACTCAAATGTTTATTGTGCAAATCTTTTAAAAAAGTATCTTTATTAAAATCTTTTACAAATCCAGATTTTTCTCCTTTTTTAAGCTCCTTGATTAGTTCTGCCTTTTTTGATTCTTCTTGCTCAAACATTCTTAATGCGGTTCTCACAACTTCACTTGCTGAAGAAAACCGACCACTTTTTAACTGCTGATTGATAAAATCATCAAAATAATCTCCTAATAAAATTGATGTGTTTTTTGCCATGACAAATTAATTTAAAAAACAAATATACCAAGTTTTGGTATATTGTCAAATTTTATGAAGATTTTTTTTATGGTTGCTGCTAACGTAATGCGGCTTTCGCTCTGTTGCTGCTGCCGGCACTGACCAAACAAATCTACTGAATTAATTTGAAAGATAAAATTGAAAATATCTGAGTACTTTCCACGAAGACAAAAACGCAAGCCCAAGCCCAGCAATAGGCGAAAACCGAGGTTAGCAACCGTATTTACTTTATCTTTTGTTTTTTCTTTTCTACAAATTCTGCCAATTCCTTACCTTCATAAGTATGATTGTCATACTCAAAATAAATTTCGTTTGAAATAGTTTTTTGTAATTTTATTTCTGCTTCTAAATCAATTTTGTTTAGATAAATATCAATCCAATATGAAGTTCGACTATCTATAAATTTTGCTTTTGAATTTTCCATAATTCTACAAAAAGAAATAATGTCATTTTTATCTTTCAATAATAATTTATAATTATGATAAAAATCGTAAACTGTATCATTCCATTTCCAAGTTCCTAAATCAGTTTCTATTTTCATAATCTTTGAAGGATTAATCGATACTTTTTTTCCAAGATCAAAGGAATTTTCTTTGCCATAAAACATATAGTAAAATGACCATGCTCCGAGTAAATTAACTATTATTATTCCTAATATTATTACCTTTTTAATACTGAAGTTCATTCTTAAAGAATTTTTTTAATATGGTTGCTAACGTATGTGGCTTTCGCTCTGTTGCTGCTGCCGGTACTGACCAAACAAATCTACTGAATTAATTTGAAAGATAAAATTGAAAATATCTGAGTACTTTCCACGAAGACAGAAACGCAAGCCCAAGCCCAGCAATAGGCGAAAACCACGGTTAGCTGCAGTTGTTATTATCTGCAGTTGTATTTTTTTAATATTTACATCATATTAATTTGAGAGATAATTCAAATAAATTATCTTTGGCTAAAATTGTAGATAGATGAAAGTAATAAGCTTAATAAACATGAAAGGTGGTGTCGGAAAAACGACGCTAGCAACAAATATTTGTGACGTACTTAATCGAAGACTTGGAAAAAAAGTTTTACTAATTGATATAGATCCACAATTTAATTCTACGCAATGTTTAATGGATGGAAAGTCCTATATTAATCATCTTGAGAAGGAAAATGATACTATAACTTCTATTTTTGAAGACAAAAATCGTGCTGTTGCGTCAACTGTACTTGGTCCAAGTACAAAAACTGCAAAGCCGTTAGGAGATATAAAGCCTTTGGTATTTCGTAGAGATTTTCATTTCCTGCCAGGAAATCTAGATTTGTATAGAATTGAAATGGCATCAGGGTCGGGGAAAGAAAATAGATTGAAGCGATATATTGCCGAAATTCAAAAAGAGGAAGAGTATGATTATATAATTATTGATACTCCTCCAACACCATCAATTTGGATGACAAGTGCATTGGTAGCAAGTGATTATTATTTAATACCTGTAAAACCTGATCCAATATCTTTTACTGGAATTGATTTGTTGAAAAACATTATTGAAGACAAAAGAGATGATTTAGCTCTCACAATTGAGTGTATCGGATTAGTTATTACAATGGTTGAAAGAGATGATTCCGTAGTGTTTACTGAAGTTAAGAAGCAAATTGCAAAGACCGAGTGGTCAAAATATCTTTATAAAAAACATATTCAAAAAAGAGCGGATATCCCTAAATATCAATTAAATAATGTTTTTATTATGGATTTGAATGATGGAGCGGTAAAAAGCTCACTCACAGGAATAGTTGACGAATTAATAGACAGAATTGAAAATGGAAAAAAGTAAAATAAATAAGATACAACAAACAATAAATTTGCTTGAGGAACTTTCATGGTTACTTGAGAAAAATAAAAAAACTGTTTCTTTTAAAGATTCTTCAAAGTTTCTTACTGAATTAATAAATGAAAATTCTTTTAATCAAAATGCTAATTACAGCAGGCATGGTTTAATAAAATTTGGAGATTCTTCTCGTCAAAATAAGCAAATACTTGTAGGCTGTCTCCCTGAGCTTCTTCAAAATACCGATTTATTTGGAAGTACAGCGGAATTACTAGATTTTGCAGAGGCGGTTTTGAATTTATCGATAAGTCGTAGCTCTAAAAGATCTAGAAATGAATACATCGGATTTATAGTTTGTGAGTTAACGAACTCGAAAGATGAGACAACATCATCGTTTGTTCACGCAATACAAGAGATTGTTGGAAACGAGAAGAAGATAAATATGATTAAAGCAGCTAAGAAGCTTCCAAACTTTACATGGAATGAAACCATTAAAAATATAGGAGAATTATAATGTCTAGAGAAGTAAAACAAGATTTTGTACACTTAGTTACATTTATTGAAACTTACAATCTAAAGCATTTAGTTTCAGATTCTGATTTTCTTAAATTTATTAGTAAATCTCACAAAAAATATTTTTCTTATTTAACATTTATTGCAGAACTTCAAGCATATGCAGATATACCCGGTTACACATACACTCTCTCGGAAAAAGAATTTAATTTTTTGAAAGAGTCATGTTCTGATATTGGAAATACTCTTTTCATATCACTTCATGGAAGTTATAAAGGGTCTAAATTGATTTTGAGAAGCTCGATAGAAACATTCGTTAAGGGATTTTATAAAAATTTTATTTCAGATATTGATGAGGAAACAAGTGTTTTTAAAATTTTTCAAAATGTAAAAGCATTGCCATATAATAATCTTAATCCCCAAAAACAACTCATCAATATTATACATGGTATATATAAACAGCTTTGTTTAGACGTACATACTGCTTCGGCAATTAACATGGCAAATATTTCTGCTTTAAATTATTTCCCTAGCTTTGATGATGATGAAGCTAATTCTGTCGCTGATTTACTGATAAAATTGACATCGTGCTACTTGACCTTATTGAGTTTGAAGTTTAATGAGCAATATCATCAATTTCATTTCAAAAATAAGGCAATCATAATCGATTCAATCCCGAAAAAGTACAGGTCGAATATTCATAATTTGGAAGATTAAGCGATTTCGAACAATTGCAGCTAACGTCCGCGGCTTGCATAAGTTGCGAGCTTCGGAACCGATTACTTTCCGCTAAAGTAATAAATCTTGCGGAAGAAATACGTCCGACTTGCTAAAGATTCGCAATTTTTGCAAACCGCTGTTAGCAATAGCATTTTCTAAAAGCAAAAAAAATGTTAGCACAATATGAAAAAATAATCCGCAAAACATTCACAAAGAGAAGCAAGAAAAATTTGTTATAGAATGAACAAGTAACAATTCCGTGTGACATTTTTGAAGCTTTGCCAGAACCTTTTAACATTCACTTTTTTTCCGCTCGCGGAAAAAAATATGTTATTGCTAACGTATATGGCTTTCGCTCTGTTGCTGCTGCCGGCACTGACCAAAACAAATATAGGAATTTCTTAGAAAGAAATAATTGAAAATATCTGAGTATTTTCCACGAAGACAAAAACGCAAGCGCAAGTCCAGCAATAGGCGAAAACCATGGTTATCAGCTGGCTTTTATTGGATTTGGCAAATCTCTTTCAAATTTTCTGTAAATGAAACTAATATTGAATGTATATCATTTAGTTGATTTAAATCTGTAAATTTTTCATGTTTAGCACAATAAAGCATATATTTTCCTTTGCTTGGAACTTCTCCAAAATCACTTGTGTTTGTTATTTCTATTCGAGTAGGATTGAACGAAATAATTTGTTCTAAAAGTGATTTATTTCTTAAAAGAGTTATTGCTTTTGACTCTTTGTTGCTTGTTATATAAAAGCGTTTGTCAAAAGCATTATTGCTAACTTTAAATTCTTTGTTTTTAAAAATTTTCACAATACCAGTAAACCAATCTTCTTTAGTAATTTGAAGCTCGAGTTCAGTAGGGTGGAAAAATTCAGCTATTCCAACCATAAAACTTTCAATACGACCGCTTCCCGCAACATTATAATTATAATTTTTAACTTTAAAAATGAAATTTGAATATTCATATTCTACGAATAAGTCGCCGCTTTCAGATTTAAGAATTCCATTTTGTTGTTTGACAAACTCTTCCCAAACTGGTCTCTGACTTTTTCCAAAAATAGATTCAAATATTGACATTTTTGTATTTTGTTTTAAGCTTGCTGATAACGTTCCCCAGCTTTCGCTCTGTTGCTGCTGCGAACACTGACCAAAACAAATCTACTGAATTTCTTTGAAAGATAGAATTGTAGTCACCAGATTATTTTCCACGAAGACAAAATAGCAAGCGCAAGCCCAGCAATAGGCGAAAACTGGTGTTGGCAATAGGAATTATTCAATATATTTCAATTCGCATTTTTCTTGAATTGTTCCATTCTCATCAATCTCGAATAAATATAATATTCCTGAAGAATTTAAGTATTTATAATCTATAATTACGAAATATTGATTTGATTTATTTTTATACGGCAGAGATACACTGACAATTGGAAGTCCAATGTATTCAGTTGTAAAAATGACGTTCTTCTCATTCATATCAATCAGAGATTTATTTTTTTTAACAATTTTGAGTTTTTTGCTTGGATCAAAATTTTTGAAACAAGCAGAATCAATATTAGCAGGATCAGATTCTTCTAGCTTTTTTTGGACATAAATTATTTCACTCTTTTTCAAAATTGATTCTTTGAATTTATTGAATGCAACTTGAGAATAATTAATATTTTTTTGAGAATAGCTGGAAATTGAAATTACGAATAATATCAATTTGAAGAAAAAACGTAATTGTTTAAGTTTTGTCATATTCTTATTGCCAACGTATATGGCTTTCGCTCTGTTACTGCTGCCAGCACTGACCAAAACAAATATATGAATTTCTTAGAAAGAAATAATTGAAAATATCTGAGTATTTTCCACGAAGACAAAAACGCAAGCGCAAGCCCAGCAATAGGCGAAAACCATGGTTGTAGCACGTTTTATTTCTCCAAATTTAAGCCACAATTCGTACATTCTGAGGTATTTTCAGAAATTGAATTATTGCATGCAGGACATTTGTCTTTAATTAAGACTGTTTTATTTTTATAAACTTCATTTAAATCATTTAATACATTGACTTCATTTATCTCTTTTAAAATAATATTTTTACTTTTTCCTATTTTTTGACTACTTAAAAATTCAAAAATGAATTTCATATAAAACACATACCATTTTGTTAACTCTAGCCAGAAATAAATGTATTCTTTTTTAGATTCTGAATAACCAATAATAATATATTGAGTTCTCATTGAATACATATTTTTAAAAGAAATACCTTTTTTATTATTAAAAGGATTTAATTTTTTTTCATTTTTATTTAATTCTCTTTTATCGATAAATTTCAGTTTTTGCTTTTTCATTAATTCAATTGATTCATTGAAAGTAAGTTTGGGTTTAAAAAATAAAGGAATTAGAAAAAGTTTAATTGACAGTATTAAAAATATTAGCAAAAAAAGGGTTAAAATATAAATCAAAAGTGAATCCATACGATTTTTATAAATGTGCTACAACGTATCGCGGCTTTCGCTCTGTTGCTGCTGCGAACACTGACCAAAACAAATCTACGAAATTAATTTGAAAGAAATAATTGAAAATATCTGAGTATTTTCCACGAAGACAGAAACGTAAGCGCAAGCCCAGCAATAGGCGAAAACCGTTGTTGTATAAAGGTTTTAATTTTCCGAGAATATCAATTTTAAAGTAATTTCGCTTCACTTTTTTGCGTGACAGAATTTCCGCGACAGATTTTCCAATTCATTTTTCCGTGAAATTTTCCGCGCAACATCCGACAATCTACGTCACGTCTTTTTTGCAATTTCCGTCCGTGTTTCAAGTTTAATTTTCAGAGTAAATTCTTTTAAGAAATAGAGTAGGAGTTTCAGTTAAAAAATTGACTTGAAATAACTGAATTTCAAGTTTTAGAAATTGCCATAAACTTTTATACAACGTATACAGCTTTCCGTCTGTTGCTGCTGCCAGAACTGACCAAAACAAATATAGGAATTTCTTAGAAAGAAATAATTGAAAACATCTGAGTATTTTCCACGAAGACAAAAACGCAAGCGCAAGCCCAGCAATAGCGGAAAACTGTGGTTAGCAGAAGGTTTTATTTAGGTTTACTGTTGGTAAATAAGATAATATCTCCACCAAATCCTTTTCTATCTTTTGTTAATTTAGTTATACCAATTAAAAGGCCATTTGTTTTCATAGGATGAATATGCTTATTAACAATTAAACTTGAAACTTGTGAATCATCTTCATAGGCAATAGTATTTAGTGAATCCAAAACTGTTTTTGCGAGATTGTCGACATCAACAGTTTTATATCGTTTTTCAGTTATTGAAATTGACAAAATTACTTCAACTTCGTTAGGTTTTAAGATTATGTTAGATTCATTGAAAATACTTTTTGCATATTCTTGAATTTTTGGTTTAAAACTTGCAATTAAGTCAGTATCGTCTTTTCGTATGTAAAAATCCCTATTTATTTTTTCTTCACCATTTTCATCTGTTTGGATCATTTCTACAGGTTTGTAGCCATCTTGTTTTGCGGGTACAAATTCTTCTCCTAAATAAAAGGTAAAAAAAAATCAATTTTCGGATTTACATAGTATTTAATATAATCGTCTTCCATAATCTGATTTGATAAACTTTCTGCTAACGTATGTGGCTTTCGCTCTGTTGCTGCTGCCGGCACTGACCAAACAAATCTACTGAATTAATTTGAAAGATAAAATTGAAAATATCTGAGTATTTTCCACGAAGACAAAAACGCAAGCGCAAGCCCAGCAATAGGCGAAAACCACGGTTAGCGGAAGGCTTTATAGATGTTTTTTATTTCTATTCCAAAAAATAAAAATAATCCAAGGTAAAACTGCTAATATAGTTGCAAGTATTAAGGCCTCATAAAATTGTTGTTCCATATCTGTGTATGGTTCGTGACGAATAATTTCAAGAAACCATGAATAATTAAATAATGTTACAAAGAAAATAATAAGTGAAACAAGCAAAAGCAAAATATTGGATTTTAGTTTCATGGGTTTGTTCTTTACGCGTTATTCATAAGCTTTCTGCTAACTAGTAAATATCATCAAATATATACAACATTTTGTAAATTTTTACTCTTCCAGTTTTTTCTTGTTGTTTTCGTCAACTAGGCGGTCAAGTGGACTTTGGATCTTGTTCACTGCGTTTTGAGTGAGATGGGTGTAGATCGTGGTGGTTTTGATGCTCGAGTGGCCTAAGAACTGCTGAATGTAACGTATGTCGGTTCCGCTTTCTAATAAATGGGTAGCAAAACTGTGGCGCAAAGTGTGAACCGTGGCCTTTTTTTCTAATCCCGATTTTTTTAATGCTTCTCGCATAACTTGCTGTACGCTTCCTGTGCTGTAAGGTTCACTTGCAAATTGTCCTTCAAAAACATAGTGCTTGCCGTTGTACAATTGTCGGTAGATTTCCAACGATTCTACTATGGAGAAGGGCAACATCACCATTCGATCTTTTTTTCCTTTGGCATTCGAAATGTGTATTTTATGCTCTCTAAATAAAATATCTTTCCATTGTAATTGAACTATTTCACTTACTCGCAATCCTGCACCATACCCAATTAATAAAAGTAATTTATGCTTAGGATTGTCAACTACTTGAAAGATTCGTAAACATTCTTCCATCGTTAAAACGGTCGGTAATTTCTTCTCCTTTTTGGGCCGTGGCAATCGGAACTCATATTCGAGTTTTCCCAAGACGGTGTGAAAGTAAAACTGCAACCCATTTACCATACTGTGCCCGGTTGTGGCGGATAATCCACGTTCCATCAACGATCCTAAAAACTGAATGATGTCTTTTTGGGTTACGGTTTCCGGATTTCGGTACTCAATGTGACGCAAAAATTGGATGAATGATCCGCAATAGGTTCGTAATGTCGAACTGCTGTAATTCAGTGCTAACAAGGCATTGACCATTTCGGTGACATACGGCTTTCCTTTTTCCGGAACTAGTTCGAAAATACTGTTTTTGGTTCGTGTTAAATCCAATTGCTTGCGGTTGGGCAAGTTTTTCTTGTGTAAATATCCTTTTGGCAATTCGTTTTCAATCAAAACCGAATGCGATTCCATTTGCAACTGAATGCTTTCCAAAACCAATGGCGCTGCGGGAAGCAAATAGCAGTTTTTAAGGGTACTGAACCGCGACATCGAAAATCGTTTTAGCTTTTCATGCACCGCAACTTGCCTCGGAACGTACACTTCCATCCAAGCTTTGTCTTCTAAATGTGGCGTAATTCGGATTTTCTCTCCATTAAAATGAACGTCTTTGGAAATGTAATCCTCACCGAAAAAGGGAGAAGTTTGAAGAATTTCTTCCACTTTAGTCTTTACATTTAAATTGCGAAGTGCCATGTACGCACGGTAATTGGAATTCCAATACACACCTTTCACAGATAACAATTGCTTGCTGATTTCATCGTGGTAGCGCATGGTAAAAACCCAGTATTTACCGATGTTTTCTAATAATTGTAAACGCAGGTTTTGGGCAAACAGGACTTCTGTTTTATGTACAGGGTTGCTCAATTGGGATGAGCCTAACTGCAATTCGCTAGTAGCTATGGGTGAAAGGTCACGACTTTTGTCGGTCACCGATTGCGTTACAACAACTGAAGATTCAGGTGTTTTTTCGATTTCAAAAGAACTAAAATGCTTTTTCAGTTCGGCATACGAAGCGGTATCATAATTAATGTACCAACAATTGTGTGATTTACTGTACAAAGCGCCAATCGACTTTAAAGTGGACTTAATTTCCTCATTGTAGTCAAATGTAATGCCAATCCGATAGGCATTCCGGTGGAATATTTTCTTGATACTAATAGACATAGGCGTATAAATGATAAAGCTAAGTTAAGAAAAAAAGAGAAGTTGACAAGGGAAAAGAGGGAAAAATTTGAGCGATTTATTAACCATTTCAATTTTATGTTAATGCCATAAAAATAAAATCATTTTTCACTACTTTAGCCACACAATTTTACTCGTATGATCACAGAAGAACAATTTCAAAACGAACTCCAACTCATCATTACAAATGCTTTACGTGAAGATATTGGTGATGGCGATCATTCGTCGTTAGCTTGTATTCCAGCCGATGCAATGGGCAAAGCCAAACTTTTGGTCAAGGACAACGGAATAATCGCTGGTGTAGAATTTGCCAAAATGGTATTCCAAGCGGTTGATCCCAACATGAAAATGGAAGTCTTTATTGAAGATGGGAGCGAAGTAAAGTACGGCGACGTCGTTTTTCACGTTTCAGGAAGTTCGCAGTCGATTTTAAAAGCCGAACGATTGGTCCTAAATTCTATGCAACGAATGAGCGCCATCGCCACAAAAACCAAGAAATACGTTGATTTACTGAAAGATACAACTACTAAAGTTCTCGATACACGTAAAACTACACCCGGATTCAGAGCGTGTGAAAAATGGGCCGTAAAAATCGGCGGTGGTGAAAACCATCGATTTGCATTGTATGACATGATCATGCTCAAAGACAACCACAATGACTTTGCAGGCGGAATCACCCATGCCATCAACAAAACCAAGGAATATTTGAAGGCAAATAATAAAGAGTTGAAAATCATCGTGGAAGCAAGAAACTTAAACGAAATTGAAGAAATCCTACAGTCAGATGGCGTGTATCGTATACTTATTGATAATTTTAATTTTGAAGACACCAAAAAAGCCGTAGAACTCATCGGAAATAAATGCCTGACCGAATCATCGGGAAACATCAACGAAAACACCATTCGCCAATATGCTGAATGTGGCGTGAATTATATTTCATCCGGCGCCTTAACGCATTCGGTGTACAATATGGATTTGAGTTTAAAAGCAATATGAGGAAGTTGAAAGTCAAAAGTTGAAAGTCAAAAGTCGAAAGTCAAAAGTCAAAAATCAAAAGTAAATTACACTTTATTAATCTTATAATCTTATAATCTTATAATCTAACAATCTAAAATTCTAACCTTCTAAGAAGTCTACCAATGACCCTCGAACAACGCATAAAAAGTCTTCCCGTCATCAGGCAACTCATCGCATTGGGTTACCGCATTAAACTGCCTTGGTTGTACGGATTGTCGTTGTATGAATTGCTCGAGTTGTACATTGCCGGAATCATAGAAGGCGCGCTATCGTACCGTGCCGCCGCCATTGCGTTCAGTTTCTTTATGGCGCTGTTTCCGTTTGCGCTGTTCATTTTAAACCTTATTCCGTATATTCCGATACAAGGATTTCAACAAGATTTCCTCGGATTTGTGCAAGAAGGAGTTCCACCCACAACCTTCGATGCGATTTCGAAAATCATCGATGATATTTTGCACAATAGTAACAGTGGCTTGATCTCAACCGGATTCTTTATGGCCATTTTGCTGATGACCAATGGCGTGAATGCCATTTTAGGCGGATTCGAAACTTCGGCCCACATTACCCTAAAACGCAAGTTCTTCCGACAGTATTTTGTATCACTCGGCATGTCTATTTTGCTTTCGATGATTTTGATTGTTACTGTAGCGGCCATCGTAATTTTTGAGGTATTCATCCAACGAACTAAAATCCAAGACGTACTTTCAGAAGATATTCCTCTGATTCAAATGAGTCGGTATATCTTCTTGTTAATCATGATTTTGATTACGACATCGTTGTTGTTTAAATTCGGAATCAAACGCGACGGAAAGCGGGCATTTATTTCTATCGGATCGGTTTTCACTACCATTCTAATCGTGTTTTCTTCGTACTTTTTCGGAATCTGGGTAGTCAAATTTTCAAAGTATAACGAACTCTACGGTTCCATCGGAACGCTGCTCATCGTCATGTTTTACATTTGGATCAACTGCATGATTTTGCTACTCGGATTCGAACTCAACGCACTCATCCAAAAGCTCAAACGCGACAAAGAAAAAGAGTTACGAGAATTAGAAACAGAAGTGTTGTAGTTCATTCAACACCAGTCCTGCTTTCCGCTGCAATCTGCCATTGCGAGGCACGAAGCAATCTTTAGTAACCCTTTTTTAATTTCCAAAATTAAAGACGTTCCTAATTTTGCAATAGCAGGATTTCCGCTGCAATCAGGGTTAGTTCAGACGTGGTTCGCTTTCTTACACCAATTCAAAATTCTAAAAAATTAAATCTATATTTGTGTTAGAAGTCAGACAAAATAAGCCATCTCAATTTAAGATAACTAAAAAAATATGTTATTAATTTAGAAAACGACCAATGACAAAAATCAACCAGATCAAACCGATAATAAAATGATTTCAGATAAAAAATTAGCACGAATAGCAGGCTTTTGCTATTTAATTGTAATAGCTACAGGACTATTTTCAGAGGTTTTCGTCAGACAGGCACTAAGAGTTTCAAATGACGCTTTAGCAACTGCCCAAACCATTCAAACTAATGAAATGCTTTTTCGTTGGGGTTTTGTGGCTGACCTAATCAATTTTGTAGTTGGCATACCCACAATAGTGATACTATATAACTTTTTCAAAAAATCAAATGCGATTATACTGCAAATTGCTTTAGCATTCGTTATTATTCAAACGGCAATTATTGCAGTCAATCTATTAAATCAAATTACACCGTTGTTACTATTAGGTAATGACACTTACTTAACTTCTTTTCAGCCAAACCAATTAGCAACGCTTTCTCTTTTGTCCTTAAATATTCAATCACAAGGTTATGGAATTGGTTTGGTGTTTTTTGGATTTTATTGTATTTTAATTGGATATGTAATTTTCAAAACGAATGCAATACCTAAAATTATAGGAATGGCTTATGCATTTGCGGGACTATGCTACTTACTAAATAGTTTTACAATGTTTCTCTCAAAAGGATTTACTAATCCGCTATTCATTTACCTCGCAATTCCAATTTTAATAGGCGAATTAAGTCTTTGTTTATGGTTGCTCATAAAAGGTATTGACACTACAAAATTAGAAAACAAAAGTTAAACGTTTTTCTACTCCAAAAAGCCCGAACTGCCAACGCCGTTTGCTGCTATTGCTGGGCTTGTGCTTGCTTTTTTTTGGAATCGTGGAAAATACTCAGATATTTTCATCTACTTCTTTCTTAGAAATTCATATATTTGTTTTGTCCTGTACCGTTAGCAGTAGCAAACAGGTAGCGTGCGAACGATAGGTAACTTTCAAAATATATTTTATGCGTAAATTTTCATTTCTAATCCTTCTGTTGTTTGTGTCGCAAGTAACGTTATCTCAATCCATCCTCGGAAAGTGGAAAACCATTGATGATGAAACAGGTGTTGAAAAAGGAGTAGTGGAGATTTACGAGAAAGGCGGACTCATATATGCACGCATTGTGGAAATATTCGAACCCCAATTCAAAAAACAAAAATGTTCCTTGTGTTGTTGCGAACAAAAAGATGAGCCATTACTGGGCTTAGTCATCATAAAAGGATTAAAAAAAGACGACGACGAATACAACGGCGGTAACGTTCTCGATCCCAAAAACGGAAAACACTACAAATGCTACATCAAATTGGAAGAAAAAGATAAGTTGAAAGTCAGAGGTTATTTAGGTGTTTCGATTTTTGGTCGCACGCAATACTGGTACCGAGTAAAAAAATAGTTCCCAACAAAGTTCTTCCATCTTCCAGCTTCTAACTTCCATCTTTAACACGCCATGTATTTCCTCGAAGTCATCTTACCGCTAGCATTACCCAAAACCTTTACGTATGCCGTTTCTGAAGCCGAATACCAATTCGTCAAAAAAGGAATGCGCGTCATCGTTCCTTTTGGGAAAAGTAAAATGTACACGGCTTTGGTGGTCGATTTGCATCAAAATGCGCCAACCTTATACGAAGCGAAAGAAATCCATCAAATTCTCGACGAACAACCGGTTGTAACCGAACTTCAAATTCAGCATTGGAACTGGATTGCGTCGTATTATATGTGTAATATTGGCGATGTATACCGCGGCGCGATGCCAAGCGGATTGATTTTGGAAAGTGAAACGATTATTACGAAACGCAACGATACCGACGACGAAACTGAGTTGACCGACGATGAGTTTCTGATTTACGAAGCCTTGCAACATCAGAGCTCACTTAAAATCGCCGATGTCGTTTCGATTTTAAACAAGAAAAACGTTTTCCCCGTCATTCACAAATTGATTGCTAAAAACGTATTATCGCTGCAAGAAGAAGTGCAAGACGAATACAAACCCAAACTCGTTAAATACGTTCGATTACACGAAAACTATACGACCGACGAAGGTTTGGCTTCGCTATTGGATCAACTGAAAAGCGCCAAACAAAAAGAGTTGTTGCTTCATTATTTTCAACTGAATGCACAACTGAAAAAGCCAATATCAGTAAAACAATTGATTGAAGTATCGAGTTCTACTACTGCGATAGTTAAGGCTTTAACAGACAAATCTATTTTTGAAGAATTTTACATTCAGGAAGACCGCGTGAATTTTGATGCGAATAAAAAAGAGCAAAATCTAAATTTGAGTACGGCGCAAGAATTGGCCTTTAATCAAATCAATGAATCGTTTCAAACCAAAGACGTGTGTTTGTTACACGGCGTAACATCGGCCGGAAAAACAGAGATTTACATCAAACAAATCGAGCACTTTTTACAACTGGACAAGCAGATTGTGTATTTGCTACCCGAAATTGCGTTGACAACTCAGTTGGTTTCCCGCTTGACGGCGTATTTCGGAAATCAAGTAGCTGTTTTTCATTCGAAGTATTCGAACAACGAACGGGTAGAAGTTTGGAATCAAGTCTTGGAACAATCGGATAAAGCAAAAATTGTAATTGGAGCGCGCTCGGCTTTATTTTTGCCATATGCGTCCATCGGATTGATCATCGTTGATGAAGAACACGAACAAACCTTTAAACAGCAAGATCCAGCGCCGCGTTATCATGCACGTGATGCTGCTATAGTTTTGGCAAATTATCATAAAGCGAAAGTGCTTTTGGGTTCGGCAACGCCCAGTATTGAAACCTACTACAACGCACAATCCGAGAAATACGGATTAGTAGAGCTGACCGAACGATTTGGAAAAGCGCCATTGCCCGAAATCGAATTGGTCGATTTAAAAGATAACTACTTCCGTAAAAAAATGAAAGGGCATTTTAGTTTTGCTTTGGTCGAAGCGATGACAGAAGCACTTTCGTTGGGCGAGCAAATCATTTTGTTTCAAAACCGCCGCGGATTTTCACCGATAATGGAATGTATGACGTGTGGTCACGTGCCGGAATGTCCGAATTGCGACGTGAGTCTGACGTATCATAAATTCAAAAATCAGTTACGATGCCACTATTGCGGTCACTCGATTGCAAAACCCACGCATTGTCATTCATGTTCCAGCATCGATTTATCGACCAAAGGATTCGGAACCGAGCAAATCGAATTGGAATTGGCCGAATTGCTGCCGCAAGCCAATATCAAACGAATGGATCAAGATACCACACGTGGGAAATATAGTTTTGAGCGCATCATCGACGCGTTTAAAAACAGAGAGATTGATATTTTAGTCGGGACACAAATGCTGGCGAAAGGTTTGGATTTTGACAACGTTTCGTTGGTCGGAATCATGAACGCCGATAATATGTTGTACTATCCTGATTTTAGAGCGTTTGAACGCAGTTTTCAGATGATGACACAAGTTTCGGGTCGCGCCGGCCGATCAGATAAACGCGGAAAAGTAATCATTCAGACGTACAATCCGTTGCATTCGATTATCCAACAAGTGACGCTGAATCAGTACGAAGAAATGTACAAAGAGCAGTTGTACGAACGTAAAATATACAACTATCCGCCGTTTTGTAAACTCATCCGCTTGACGGTAAAAAACAGAGATTACGAAAAACTAAAAGAAGGGGCAATGTGGTTGTATCAAGCGACTTCACAGAGTTTGAACGTGCCCGTTTTAGGTCCGGAAGAACCGGGCGTAAACCGAATTCGGAATGAGTACATTCGGACAATTATTATAAAAATTCCGGTGAATCATTCGCTGACCAGCACAAAAAAAACTATCCAGAAAATACTGAATAGTTTTGATGTGATTCCGCAATACAGAACGATAAAAGTTACTGTAAACGTTGATTTTTATTAAGCAATAGCTAACGCTTTTACTAAATCTTCTTTTTTGTTTCGACTAAGTGGAATTTTAGTCACGCCGATTTCTGCAAATTTGCTGTTAAAACGCTCGACTTTATCAATATTAATGATGTACGACTTGTGCACTCTAATGAATTTCTCTTTAGAAAGGTCTTTTTCGAACGATTTCATGGTTGAAAGAACCAAGTTGGTGTCTTCTTCGGTAACTACTTTAACATAATCGCCGTACGCTTCAATCCATTTGATTCTATTGGTGTAGACTTTCAGTTTTTTCAAATTACTTTTAATGAAAATGTGCTCGCCTTCTAAATCGTGATTGTCCTGACGCAGCATATGTAGGTCTAATGCGCGTTTAACAGAAGCGTTGAAACGCTCTAGAATAATCGGTTTTTGTAAATAGTCGGTTGCATCATAATCAAACGCTTTTAAAGCGTAATCTGCTTTAGAAGTGATAAAAATGATTTGAGGTTTAACTTGCAAGCCATCAATAAAATCAAAACCACTAATAATTGGCATTTCGACATCAAGGAAGATTAAATCGACCGTATGTACCGTCATGCAATTCTTAGCTTCAATTGCGTTAGAAAAATCACCTACTAAATGTAAATTGGGGTGATTATTTACTAACTTTGTGATCACCATACGTTGTAACGTACTGTCATCAACAACTACACAATTTAGTTTCATAATGTATTTTATTTAAGATTTGGTGAGTCAAAGATAACACTATTTTTGAACAAAACTAATTTTAATCGGATTTTTTTGCCTTTAAGCAGTATTTTTTTGCATTTCGGCGATTTTTAACATTTGATAGTTGTAAATCGATTTTATATCGTTACTTTTGCACCCAATTTTATATAATTAAATACTTATTTTATGAATCATTATGAAACTGTTTTCATCTTAAATCCCGTTTTATCTGATGTTCAGGTAAAGGAAACAGTAAGCAAATTTGAAGATTTTCTTACTTCGCGCGGTGCAAAGATGGTATCCAAAGAGGATTGGGGCTTGAAAAAATTAGCTTACGAAATCCAAAACAAAAAAAGTGGTTTTTACCATTTATTCGAATTCCAAGTTGCTCCAGAGGTGTTGATCGCTTTTGAAACTGAATTCAGACGTGACGAGAGAGTTATGCGTTTCTTGACTGTAAGTTTAGACAAACACGCGATTTCTTGGGCAGAAAGAAGAAGAGAAAAACTAAAAATTAAAGCGTAAGTATTATGTCTACAATCGAACAATCAGCAAAAGGAAAAAAAGACGGAGATATCAGATATTTAACGCCTTTGAACATTGAAACGAACAAAATTAAAAAATACTGTCGTTTCAAAAAATCAGGAATCAAATACATCGACTATAAAGATGCCGATTTCTTATTGAAATTTGTTAACGAGCAAGGAAAAATTCTTCCACGTCGTTTAACAGGAACTTCATTAAAGTACCAAAGAAAAGTGTCTGTTGCTGTGAAAAGAGCGCGTCACTTAGCATTAATGCCATATGTGGCTGATTTACTAAAATAATAAAGAAGCAAGATTATGGAAATTATATTAAAACAAGACGTACAGAATTTAGGATTTAAAGACGATGTTGTATCTGTAAAACCAGGTTATGGTCGTAACTTCTTAATACCACAAGGTTTTGCTTCATTAGCAACACCTTCAGCAAAGAAAGTATTAGCAGAAAACTTAAAACAAAAAGCTCACAAAGAGGCTAAAGTTGTAGATGATGCTAAGAAAGTTGCAGATGCTTTGAAAGCATTAGAAATTAAAATCACTTCAAAAGCAGGTGGTGAAAAATTGTTTGGTTCAGTAACCAACATCGATATTGCAGAAGCTTTAAACAAAGCAGGTCAATCCATCGACAGAAAATTCATCACAAGTGGAGTTGTAAAACGTACTGGTAAATATACTGCATCGGTTCGTTTACACAGAGATGTTGTGGTTGAATTGCCTTACGAAATTATAGCTGAAGTTTAATCGCTCGCTATTCTAGTATAAAATCCCAACTTGTGAAAGCGAGCTTGGGATTTTTTTTTGATGGTCATTGCGAGGAACGAAGCAATCTCATCAAAAAAAAGAATTCTACAAATTAAAACTAGGAACAGATTAGCTTACGCTCAGTTCGCTGCGCTCGAGTATCTTCGTTCCTCGCAATGACATGAAATATAAACGACTCACCAAAGAACAATTTGAAGCCTTGCACCAGGAATTTGCCAATTTCTTGGCTTCACAATCCATTGATAAAAACGAATGGGACGAAATTAAAGCGTCTAAACCCGAAGTAGCGGAACAAGAACTCGATGTGTTCTCCGATTTGATTTGGGAAGGTGTGTTGACTAACGCTAAATTTTTAGAACATTTCTCTAAAAACTATATTTTTTTATTCCATTGTCAGGAATTGTTGGTGCAATCCATTGTGCTAAAAGCGTTGGATACGTCGGTTGATTTTCTAACCAAACCCGGATTGCAATGGCTTAGCGACAACCTATTTACGGATCAAGTAGAAATGCATATTGGTAAAAAAGAATACGATGAAGAGCGCAATGCGGCTATTTTTAACCTGATTATACAAGGTGCCATTTTAAGTGACGGCCAATTGTACATTCAAATCAATACGATTATTCAAAAGTAATTTTTTTCGTGCTGTTTTTTAGTTAATTTAGTACACGAATATTGAACAGTCAAGTTACTTTTATGGATAGCTATAATCAGATACAAACCTTACGCAACGAACTCAATCAGCACAACCACAGCTATTATGTGTTGGATCAACCGACCATTAGTGATTTTGAATTCGACCAAAAACTAAAACAACTTCAAGACTTAGAAGCACAACATCCCGAATTTTTTGATGCTAATTCACCTTCGCAACGGGTAGGCGGAACCATAACTAAAAATTTTGAAACGGTTGTCCACGAAAACCGAATGTATTCGTTGGATAATTCGTATTCGAGAGAAGATTTACTCGATTGGGAAGTCAAAATTCAGAAAATGCTGGGCAATGTTTCGTTGGATTATACGTGTGAATTAAAATACGATGGCGCGTCGATTTCAATCACGTATGAAAACGGAAAACTCCAGCGTGCGGTGACACGTGGCGACGGATTTCAAGGCGATGACGTGACCAACAACATCAAAACCATCCGTTCGATTCCCTTAGAATTAAAAGGTAATTATCCGCCAAAATTTGACATTCGTGGTGAGATTATCCTTCCGCTTGACGGCTTTCAAAAAATGAATCAAGAGTTGATTGAAATTGGGGAAACGCCCTATTCCAATCCGAGAAACACTGCTTCAGGAAGTTTAAAATTACAAGACAGTGCTGAAGTTGCCAAGCGTCCGTTGGATTGTTTATTATATTTTATTACAGGGCAAAATTTACCGTTTAATTCGCAGTTCGACGGATTAGAAGCCGCCCGAAATTGGGGATTCAAAGTACCAAACGAATCAAAACTAGCTCACAACCTCGATGAAGTTTTTGAATTCATTGATTATTGGGATGTTCATCGGCACCAATTACCGTATGAAACCGACGGCGTGGTGATTAAAGTCAATAATTTCGATTACCAAAACGAATTGGGTTATACCGCCAAGTCGCCGCGTTGGGCCATTGCCTACAAATTCAAATCGGAGCAAGTAACCACAAAACTGAATTCGATTTCCTACCAAGTAGGGCGAACCGGTGCGATTACGCCCGTTGCGAATTTAGAACCCGTGCAATTGGCCGGAACCATTGTCAAACGCGCTTCGTTGCACAACGCCGACCAAATTGAAAAACTCGATGTGCGCGTAGACGATGAAGTTTTTGTTGAAAAAGGAGGCGAAATTATTCCGAAAATCATAGCCGTGGCTCAAAGAGGAAGCGAAACCGAGCACACCAAATACATTACTCATTGTCCTGAATGTCAAACCGAATTGGTTCGAAAAGAAGGCGAGGCACAACATTATTGTCCGAATTTTTATGGTTGTCCGCCGCAAATTATCGGTAGGATTCAGCATTATATTTCGCGCAAAGCGATGGATATCGAAGGTTTGGGTGGAGAAACAGTGGCGTTATTGTTTACCAACGGATTGGTAAAAGATTACTCCGATTTGTATGAATTAACCGTAGATCAAGTGATTCCGTTGGAACGAATGGCGCAAAAAAGTGCCGAAAATTTGGTAAACGGCATTGAAAAATCGAAAGAAGTTCCGTTTGAACGCGTTTTGTTTGCACTCGGAATTCGTTATGTAGGTGAAACCGTTGCCAAGAAACTAGCCAAACATTATAAAACTATTGAAGCCTTGCAAAGTGCTTCGTTGATGGATTTGATTTTAGTGGATGAAATCGGCGAACGCATCGCACAAAGTGTTATTGAATTTTTTGAAAATGAAAGCAATCAGATTATCATTACCCGATTGCAGCATTTTGGTGTTCAATTTGAAATCGTAGAACATTTCAATCCCGATGCAACCGATAAATTAGTTGGCAAAACCTTTGTCGTATCTGGAGTTTTTGCAAAATTTTCTCGTGATGAGTTGAAAAAAGCCATTGAAGACAACGGTGGTAAAGTAGGCAGCTCGATTTCGGCGAAAACCGATTATGTCGTTGCAGGAGAAAACATGGGTCCGGCTAAATTAGAAAAAGCCAATCAACTCAAAATTCCGATTCTATCGGAAACGCAATTTTTAGAATTATTACAATGAAAAAGGAACACATCATTCTTTTAGTGACGGCAATTGTTGGATTTTTTTCAGCAATAGCGTATTATTTGGAATGGATGACTTTCGTTAAAATAACCCGATTGATTTTTCCTTTTTTGATGTATAGCTACTATTGTTATAGAATAAAAAACGTACAACTTGCTCCCACACTTATTTTTACACTTTTTTGGTTTACCGATTTTTACAGTTTGTGTTTGGAAGATGAATTTACCGTTCTCTTGATTTTAGGGATTTGCAGTTATTCGATTTTGATGTTTCACGGATTATTGGATATGGTAAAGTTTCGTTTGTCTTTATCCAATGTACTTTCGTTCATGATTATTTTTTCGTTTATCGTTTTCTTGTGTTATAGCGTGATTGATCTTGCTTTGTTGGAATTGGGTTCGTACCAAGCGTTTATTATTGTGTACGGCATTGTTTTATCATTAAACGCATTGATTGGAGCCTATAATTTGAATTTTAGAAATAGAGTGCACGATTTGTTTTTCTTTTTCTGTGCTACTTCCTTTGTATTTACCGATGTTTCGTACTTAATCACCGAATACTATTTTAAATTCAAACTATTGATGATGATGAATTTCATCCTTCAGTTGTTTGGGTATTACTTTGTAGTGCGCTATTTTATTGCAAGAGAAATCCATATAAACAAGCGACTAAACAATAATTGATTTTCCTTGCGAAGCAACTTTTTTATCCGAAGTTAGGTAAAAATCGATGCGTCCTAAATTGAGTCCGTAACAACCAACTTGATTGATCAACACTTCTTTTCCATCGCTATTTTTTTCAATAACGGGTTTGTCTAAAAATGTGTGCGAATGGCCACCAATAATCAAATCGATGTCTTTTGTTTTTTGAGCCAAAATGATGTCGCATATTTTGTTTGGATCTTCTTTGTATTTAAATCCGAGGTGTGAAAGACAAATAACTAAATCACATTTTTGTTCGTGACGCAGTTGGTGCGCCATATCGGCTGCAACTTCAATCGGATTGTTGTATACGGTTTCTTTGTAGTTCTTTTTATCAACCAATCCGTCCAATTCAACACCTAATCCGAAAATACCTACTTTGATTCCGTCTACGTTTAAAATGGTGTAGGGTTTCACCAATCCATTCAGAGCCGTATTTTTAAAATCATAATTAGACGAAACAAATTCGAATTTTGCATGGGGTAGTTGCGCTAAAAATCCATCAATACCATTATCAAAATCGTGGTTGCCCATGGTTGCGACATCGTATTTCATCATGCTCATCAATTTGAACTCCAATTCGCCGCCGTAATAATTAAAATAGGGCGTACCTTGAAAAATATCTCCAGCATCCAAAAGCAATACATTCGGATTTTCTTTACGGATGTTTTCAATTAGTGCCGCTCTACGGGCAACTCCACCCATATTTGGATTTCGAGGATGATCTTTCGGAAACGGATCAATATAACTGTGCACATCATTGGTGTGAAGAATCGTTATTTTTTTTACATCCGAAGTCGTAAAACTACTCAGTGATAATCCGCCAAGTGTTAAAAATGCGGATGATGCCGCTGTATTTTTTATAAAATCTCTTCTTTTCATATATGCTTAATTTAGTGCAGCATCTAACCGATGCTTACTATATTTTGTTATCAATTTAGTTCAGAACTTGCACTGAACAATGGTTTCGTTTTTATTCTTTTGTAATTCGAACCGAGTTGTCATAGCTCAACGTATCGACTTCCTTAAAGTAATCAATCATGATGTTGCGCAATTTGTAATCGATGTCGTAACGGTTCAATCCTAATTTAAAAAACGTCATATTGTCTCCGCCATTGGCTAAATAATCGGAGGTTACGACGTGATAGACGGTTTCAATATTGAGCGGTTTATTGTTGATCAAAATATTTTTAGGCACATTGTTGGCATCAATCGTAAAAGTCAATCCTTTAAGCGGATGTGGTTTTTTTTCTGCAATAATATAGTTGACCATTTCTGCGATTTGAGTTCCTTTTAAAGCAATGACTACTGCTGCATTTTCAAATGGCATGACTTCATAGGCATTGCGCGCGGTTACATTTCCTTTCGGAATTATAGTTCGAATTCCGCCGTGATTTAACAAGCAAATATCAATGGATTTATTTTCGCGCGATTGAAATACGATGTTGCTTTTGGTTAGCGTGATGTCGGCCAAAAAGTTACCAATGTTGGTTTGCCATTCGCCTTTCGATTTTTCTAAATTTTCGGGATTATAGGCGAGAACCTGACTCAAATCTTTATCTATATTTTCGCGATACGGTTTGATAAAGTTTTCAATTGCAGTGGCTTCCGATTGCGTTTCGGTGATGCTTATTTTTTTGCCTTCAATTTTGGTGACAACGTTTTTTTGTTGTCCACATGAAAATAATAAAATAAATGTTAATAATAAACCAAAACATTTTAAAACAACTGCAGAGTTTTTTAGTTTTACCATCGATTATGCAAGTAATTTATTTAAATTTGTAATTCAGTAAAAGTAGTATGTTTTCAAACAAGTTAAAGGATTTTTTCATTAAAAATAATGTTAAAAAAAGGTTATCTAACGTAAAACATACGGCTTCAAATGAATGCATACAATCGATCGGAATTATTATTGATGAACGTTTTTTGAAGGAAGGGAAAGGATTGATTGACGAAATTAAAAAGTTTGGCTTCAACAGTAATCAAATTGAATACTTGGTGTTCAAAGACCGAATTAAAAAAGACGAAACATTTGATTATCCGGTTTATAGTTACAAAGACATCAATTGGGGCGCGACGTTTTTGCCTTCTCAAGTAGCTGATTTTTGTGCGAAGAAATTTGACTTGCTGATTAGTTATTATACGGATGAAAAAACAGCGTTAGTTTTAGCAACACATTGGTCAAACGCTAGTTTTAAAGTCGGTTTTTCAGAAGTTGACAATCGGTTGCATCATTTTATGATACAGGAAGATCCCAAATTGTGCTCAGTTTTTGCAGAAGAATTATTCAAATATTTAAAAATACTAAAAAAAATATAGCATGCAATCATTAATTGGTACGGGTGTAGCATTAGTTACTCCGTTTAAAAAAGATTTTTCAGTCGATACCGAAGCACTTCAACGCATCGTTGATTTTGTTACTGATGGAGGAGTAGAGTATTTAGTTGTACTCGGAACCACCGCAGAAAGTGCCACGCTGAGTGCGCAAGAAAAACAAGTAGTTATTGATACAATTATCCAAGCCAATAAAAATAGATTGCCGCTCGTTTTAGGCGTTGGAGGAAACAATACTATGGAAGTAGTGGAAGAATTGAAGACAAGAGATTTGTCGAAATTCACGGCTATTTTATCGGTTTCACCGTATTACAACAAGCCTACGCAAGAAGGAATTTATCAGCATTTTAAAGCGGTTGCCAGTGCGTCACCGATTCCAGTTATCTTATATAACGTTCCCGGAAGAACAGCCAGTAACATGTTGCCTTCTACGGTGATTCGATTGGCAAACGATTTTAAAAATATTGTTGCAATTAAGGAAGCCGCGGGCGATATCGTTCAGGCAATGCAATTGATCAAAAACAAACCTGAGGGATTTTTAGTAATTTCGGGTGATGACATGATTACCTTACCCATGGTTCTTGCGGGTGGAAGCGGAGTTATTTCGGTTATTGGAGAAGGTTTTCCGAAGCAATTTTCAGAAATGGTGCGCTTAGGCTTGCAACGAAAAGTTGACGAAGCGTATCAATTGCACTATCTTCTAGCTGAAAGTATTGACATGATTTTCGAACAAGGAAATCCGGCTGGAATCAAAGAAGTGTTTAAATCATTGGGATTGTCAGAAAACATGGTTCGATTGCCTTTGGTCAATGTGAATGAAGATTTGGCAAATCGACTGCATCAATTCACAAAAAAAATCAGCTAAAAAAAATATTTTTATACTAACTAATAATTGATTAATTTTGCAGTTGATTTTTTCGGGTGCAAAGTCCTTTTAAAATCAGCTTACATAAACATTTAAATGAAGAAATTTATATACTTACTTGCAATTGCCTTAGTTTTTTCCTCTTGCAGTCAATACCAGAAAGCGATAAATTCAGAAGATGTTGCTTTGAAATTTGATCAGGCCACGTTAAAGTACGATGCTAAAAAATACGCAAAAGCGATTCGTCTTTTTGAACAAATTGCACCATCATACAAAGGAAAGCCTCAAGCCGAAAAGTTGTTTTATATGTTTTCACAATCGTATTATAACACCAAACAGTATTATTTAGCAGCCTATCAGTTTGAAAGTTTTGCTTCGAGTTATCCCAAAAGTGAAAAACGAGAAGAAGCTGCTTTTTTGGGAGCCAAATGTTTTTCAAAATTATCTCCAGTGTACAGTTTGGATCAAACGGATACCAATAAAGCATTGGATAAATTACAAAATTTTATCGATTTATACCCTGAATCACAATATTTACAAGAGGCAAATTCTATTGTAAATGATTTGAAAAACAAATTAGAGAAGAAAGCCTATGAAGTGGCAAAACAGTACAATTCTGTTACCGATTATAAAGCATCAATTGCAGCATTTGAAAACTTTTTGTCCGATTTCCCAGGTACACCGCTAAAAGAAGACGCCTTGTTTTACAAATTTGACGCTTCGTATAGTTTGGCCATCAACAGTGTTCCTCAAAAAAAAGAAGAACGTTTGAATAATGCCAAAGCAGCTTATATGAGTTTAATGAAATTCAAAGCTGATTCAAAATATAAATCGAAAGCCGATCAAATGCTTACTCGAATAGAAACGGATTTACAACAATACTCAAAATAAATTACAAATGGATTTAAAAAAGACGAATGCTCCAGTTAACACGATCACTTACAATAAAAATATTATTGAAGAGCCAACTGGAAATGTGTATGAAGCCATTACTATTATCGCAAAAAGAGCCAATCAAATTAATGCTGAAATCAAGAAAGAATTAATTGATAAATTGGATGAGTTTGCAACCTACAACGACAGTTTAGAAGAAGTTTTTGAAAACAAAGAACAAATCGAAGTGTCTAAATTTTATGAAAAACTACCAAAATCTCACGCTTTAGCAGTGCAAGAATGGTTGGACGGTAAAATTTATCACAGAAATACTGAACAATAATATCTAAAGTATGTCGGTTTTAAGCGGAAAAAAAATAGTACTAGGTGTTTCTGGTGGAATTGCCGCGTATAAAACAGCATCATTAGTTAGACTTTTTATAAAAGCAGGAGCGCAAGTACAAGTTATCATGACTCCTGCTTCTAAAGATTTTGTTACTCCGTTAACGTTATCGACTCTTTCCAAACGCCCAGTGTATTCTAGTTTCTACAACGATGAACCAGAACTCACCACGGACGAAAATCCTCACAAACAAGACGCTCAATGGAACAATCATGTAGAAATTGCCTTATGGGCGGATTTTATGTTGATTGCACCCGCAACGGCCAATACCTTATCCAAAATGGTGAATGGCAATTGTGATAATTTGTTAATTGCGACGTATTTATCTGCTAAATGTCCGGTCTACTTTGCACCTGCAATGGATTTAGATATGTACAAACATCCATCGACCGTTTCTAGCTTTTCAACTTTGAAGAAATTTGGGAATACCATTATTCCGGCTGAAAGCGGTGAATTGGCAAGCGGACTTTCAGGCGAAGGCCGAATGGCTGAACCTGAAAATATTATTGCTTTTTTAGAAAAAGACATCGAAAATCAATTGCCTTTGCGAAATAGAACGATTTTGATTACGGCAGGTCCAACCTACGAAGCAATTGATCCCGTACGTTTTATAGGGAATCATTCTACGGGTAAAATGGGATTTGATATTGCGAAAGAAGCCGCCAATCAAGGTGCTCAAGTCATTTTAGTTTCTGGGCCAACTCATTTAAAAACCAGTCATTCCAACATCACGTTGCACCGAGTTACTTCTGCTGAAGAAATGTATAACGCCTGTCATCAGTTTTATGAAACGTGTGAAGTTGCGATTTGTGCAGCAGCAGTTGCCGATTACAAACCAAAAAATGTAGCGATTCAAAAAATAAAAAAGAATGATTCTGCGTTATCTTTAGAATTAGAAAAAACAAAAGATATTCTGGCTTCGCTTGGATTAGCTAAGAAAAATCAATATTTAATCGGCTTTGCTTTAGAAACTGAAAACGAAATTGAAAATGCGAAGTTGAAAATCCAGAAAAAAAACTTAGATTTGATTGTTTTAAATTCGTTGAACGATGAAGGTGCAGGTTTTGGAAAACCTACCAATAAAATAACATTCATCGATGCTCAGTTCGCCATTGAACCAATGGAATTGAAATCAAAAGAAGAAGTTGCTGTCGATATTATTAATAAAATAATTCAGAAAATTAATGTATAAATTTTTAGTAGTTTCGTTTTTACTTGCTTTTTGCACAGTAAATAGTCAGGAGTTAAATTGTACAGTTACAATTAATTATGATAAGGTAACTAATGCAAACGTTCAGATATTTAAAAGTTTGGAACGTGCATTAAATGAATTCGTTAACAACAATAAATGGACAGAAGTGGACTACAAAGCCAACGAGAAAATTAATTGTTCGATGTTCATCACCATTAACTCCTATGAAGGAAATACGTTTGATACATCGATTCAAGTGCAATCGTCACGAACCATTTTTAATTCAAGTTATTCTTCACCAGTTGTAAACATCAACGATAAAGATTTTGTTTTTAATTATGTTGAATTTGAAAATTTAAGCTACAATCCCAACTCTTTCGATTCTAATTTAATGTCGGTTTTGGCATTTTATTGCAATTACATCATCGGGATGGATTCAGAAACATTTGCAGCTAATGGAGGCGAGCCGTATTTTGAAATAGCTCAAGATATTATTGGCCTTGCGGCGCCAACCCAAATTAAAGGTTGGAACCAATCGGAAAGCAACAGACAAAACCGTTACTTTTTGATTAACGATATTTTATCACCTACTTTTAAAGCGTTCCGACAAGCCATGTATACCTATCATTTTGATGGTTTGGATTCGATGGAGAAAGATGCTATGAAAGCCAAAGAAATTATAAAAACATCCTTGGCTACTTTAAATGAAGTACATTCAACAAGGCCAAATGCCTACATGACACGTACTTTTTTTGATGCCAAATCAGATGAAATCGTATCCATTTTTTCTGGTGGACCTTCAATGCCATCGGCCGATTTAGTTGACATGCTCAATCGTATGTCGCCTACGAACAGCAGTAAATGGACCAAAATTCGATAGTTCCAATTAATTAACACGAGTAACCCTAATGATTACCTCAATTTCAATTGAAAATTTTGCATTGATTGAAAAATTATCAATCCAATTTTCAAATGGATTTTCAACCATTACCGGTGAAACGGGCGCAGGTAAATCTATTCTTTTAGGTGCTTTAGGATTAGTTTTAGGAAAAAGAGCCGAATTATCTTCCCTTAAAAATAAAGAAGAGAAATGTGTGGTTGAGGCTTCCTTCTATATAAAAGAGTACAATTTGTCTTCCTTTTTTACTCAGAATGATTTGGACTACGAAGACGAAACCATCATTCGACGTGAGATTCTTCCTTCGGGAAAATCACGAGCCTTCATCAACGATACGCCAGTAAATCTTCAAGAACTTCAAGAATTAGGCACTTTTTTGGTGGATATCCATTCGCAAAATCAAACTCAAGAGCTTTCTGAAAATACACAACAATTTTTAATCATTGATTCGGTTGCTTCTAATTCGGAGTTACTGTCCAACTACAAAATTCTGTTGAAGGAATACAAAGATTCACATGTTGCGATTCAGGAGAAAAAAATAGTGTTGAGTTCCGTTTTAAAAGAACAAGATTTCAATTCTTTTTTGTTGGAAGAATTACTGCAGGCCAAATTAGAAAACGTAGATCAATCTGAACTCGAATCAGAATACGAAAAATTAAACAACGTCGAGTTCATTAAGGAACATCTTCAAAAAATCAATTTGATTTCGAATGAAGAACAAATAGGAGTACTGCACAACTTAAAGGAAATAAAAGCGTCTTTTCAAAAAATAAGTGCTTTTTCAAAGAATTTTGAATCGTTGTTTGAACGATTAAATAGCGTGTTAATTGAGTTCGACGACATAGATAAGGAATTAGCCACCGAAATTGAGTCGCTAGTTTCCGATCCCGAGCAATTGGAGCTCATCAATCAGAAACTGCAATTGTTGTATGCTCTTCAGAAAAAACACCAAGTTACTTCGGTTGATGAATTACTTGAAATTCAGAAAGATTTGGAAGAAAAAGTGTTTTCGGTTACCCATTTGGAAAACGAAATTGCTGTATTAGAAGCCAAAGCAGTTGAACTCGAAATTAGCTTGAAAGAAATAGCTTCAAAACTTCGAGAAAAACGTTTGCAGTCGATTCCACTTTTAATCCAAAAAATAGAATCTATTTTAGTTCAGTTAGGCATGCCCAATGCACGCTTTAAAATTGAGTTACATCCAACGAATTCTTTTTACAGCAATGGTTCAGATGAAATTGAATTTTTGTTTTCAGCCAATAAAGGTTCCGATTTCGGATTGTTGAAAAAAGTGGCTTCGGGTGGCGAGTTATCCCGAATCATGTTGGCCGTAAAATCGATTTTAGCGCAGTATTCAAAATTGCCAACGATAGTATTTGATGAAATTGATACCGGAGTTTCAGGCGAAATTGCCGATAAAATGGGGGAAATAATGAAGGCAATGAGTCAAAGTATGCAAGTCATAAGCATTACCCATTTACCTCAAATTGCTTCCAAAGGAAAAGAGCATTTTAAAGTATTCAAAACAGAGCAAGAGCATCAGACTGTGACTCAAATCAGTAAGTTGGATTATGAAGAACGTCTTACCGAAATTGCTCAAATGCTGTCGGGTTCTGTGGTAACCGAATCGGCTTTTAGCAACGCCAAAGAACTTTTAAAATAAAAACACTTATATTTGTTACTAGTAAAAATAACTTCAAACGACTTATAGTATTATGATTATCGAACCAAGAATGAGAGGTTTTATCTGTTTGACAGCCCATCCAAAAGGGTGTGAGCAGAATGTAAAAAATCAAATTGCTTATGTGCGATCAAAAGGCGCCATTGACGGAGCTAAAAAAGTATTGGTCATCGGCGCTTCAACTGGTTTTGGAATGGCTTCTAGAATTACAAGTGCTTTCGGATGCAATGCAGCAACGATAGGCGTATTCTTTGAAAAACCTGCTTCGGAAGGCAAAACCGCTTCTCCAGGTTGGTACAATTCGGCCGCTTTTGAAAACGAAGCACATGCGGCGGGTTTGTATGCTAAAAGTATCAATGGTGACGCTTTTTCGAACGAAATAAAAAAGCAAACCATCGACTTAATCAAAGCCGATTTAGGACAAATTGATTTAGTAATCTACAGTTTAGCTTCACCGGTTCGTTTGCATCCTACAACGGGTGTGCTTCACCGTTCAACATTAAAACCAATAGGAGCAACGTTTTCAAATAAAACAGTTGATTTCCATACCGGTACTGTTTCACAAGTAACGATTGAACCTGCAAATCAAGAAGATATTGATAATACAGTAGTTGTGATGGGCGGAGAAGATTGGTCGATGTGGATGGACGAACTTAAAAAAGCCGATGTTTTAGCCGATGGAGCTACGACTATTGCGTATTCGTACATCGGACCTGAAGTTACTGAAGCAGTATATAGAAAAGGAACTATCGGAAGAGCCAAAGATCATTTGGAAGCAACTGCATTTGAGATTACCAAATCATTACAAGAAATCAACGGTAGTGCTTATGTTTCGGTTAATAAAGCTTTGGTAACGCAAGCAAGTTCGGCTATTCCTGTTATTCCTTTGTACATTTCTTTATTGTATAAAATAATGAAAGCGCAAGGAATTCACGAAGGTTGCATCGAACAAATACAACGTTTATATGCACAACGATTGTACAGTGAAAATGAAATTCCGTTGGACGATGCAGGAAGAATTAGAATTGACGATTGGGAAATGCGAGATGATGTTCAAAAGCAAATAGCCGAATTATGGAAGCAATCAACCACTGAATCATTGCCTGAAATTGGAGATTTAGCGGGATACAAACAAGACTTTTTAAATTTGTTTGGTTTCGGATTTGAAGGCGTTGATTATTTAGCCGATACTAATGAGATGGTTGGAATACAGAGTATTGATTAATTAAAAAAAAATATCAAGTTTCAAAATTTACATGAAACTTGATATTTTAAATATTCTAAAAAATACTTTTATTATTTCTTAATTACTTTCTTGGTATATGTATTTCCTATTTCGGTTTCAATAACTAATAAATAAACCCCTTTTTCATAATTATCGAGATTTAAAACAAGAGTTGTTTCACCTATATTTAAGGAGTTAAATATTAATTTGCCTTCAATTGAATAGAGGACAACTTTATGGATAATTTGATCATAACCATTAATAGTTACCATGCTCTCTGTAGGATTTGGGTAAACGTCTACTTTGTAAATTTTATCAATATGTCCTTCATCTTCTTGAATTACCTTTGATGTAATACATCCTTCAGTTTTTGCATGAAATTTTGAATTAAGTTGAATATGAGTATTTGGTTTTAAAACTACATATTCATTTGCTTTCATGGTAATGTCATTTGAACTTGAAACAGTATATGTATTATTTGTTTCAATCCAATTTTGACTTTTATAAATGAAAGAAGAGTTATTTTCTGGTGTTGATAAAATTAAATTACTTAGGCAAGTATTACAAGTTGGGTCGTTTGCATCTTTAACGGATATAGTTATAGTTGACGTTGAAGCACAAGGCCAATTTGATGAAGGCGTAAAAGTGTAAGTTGTAGTAGCTTCACTATTAAATATTGGTGACCAAGTTCCTGAAATTCCATTTATAGACGTTGAGGGTAATATTAAATTGGTGCCAGGGCAGATAGGATCAATTGGATCAAAAGAAGGTACAGTAGTTGGAGGAGTTACAGTTATAACACTATAAATTGAAATAGAAATATTACTACTGTTTGTATAGGTATAAGTAATAGTATGAGTGCCTAAACCAGCTAAATTTGCATCAAATAAAAATACGCCTCCATTATTTATTACCCCATTTCCAAAAAATTCACCATCTTGTTGAATAGCTGTTAAATAATAGTCTAAATCTGGCAAAATAGAATTTTGGCAAACAGTTATTGGTAAATCAAAACTGGATCCATTTAATGGTATTAAACTAACATTATCTATATAATAATAACTTGTTTGAAATGTAACCCAATTATTGTTAGGTGGAAAATTTACATTAAAATTTTCATAATTGCATCCATTAATTCCTTGATTAGATGGGATTCTTGTTTCACTTTCTAAGGTATTAGGATTGAGTCCACCTAAAATCAAATATTGTGCATTTGTTGCTTGATTTGCTGGAATATTTATTACAACTTTTTCCCAACCATTTGTATTTGTTGAAAAAGTTGCACTTTGAAAAAGTCTTGATGGATTATTATTTATTGTTGGATTATTCCCTGAAGTTGTATTAGCAATTAGACTGTCACTTAAATAAGCTTGAAATTTATAAGCAGTTGCGCTTGCTGATTCTGCTAACGAAACATCAAAACTTAATTGATAATTCATATCAGGAGCTATAGGTGAGGCTAATTCATTTTGAATTGCTTCAGAAAGTAAAGGTGAGTTTGGAGTATTACCATAATGTCTTATGATAAACAACCCAGCATATGCTAATCCAGAGTTTGTATTAAGATTTTGAAAGCCTAAATGATTACAGGGAATTGCTGCGGAAAAACTATTTATTGGAGCGCTAACATGAAAATAATCAGGAGTAGTATTAATGTTGGCTTTGCTCCAACCACATACTCTTGCGCCTCCCTCAAACGTAGCAACAAACTCTGATATGGCATTTGGTATCGAGGTACTTTGTTCGAAGCCACCATTTCTAACTAGATCAATTGGTATCGGTGTTGAACAATTTGTCGGGTCAAGCACATAAACAAAAATATAAGTAATATTTCCCCTTTGCCCTGATACAGAATTTACTGGAACATACCGTAATAAATGTAATCCAAATATAGTACTATTATATTCAATATTACTTAAATTACTTCCAGAAATACTGCTTAATCCGTTTAAAGTTGCATTTGTGTCATAAACATCGTGAAGGCATTCAAAGCTATCGGCGCCTATGTCATTCGACAGAATTCTAATTAAAGAATTAGTTGAACTATTTATAATAATTGGATTTGTTAAAGTAGCCGTCCCGATATATTTAAAAGTTCCATCAAGACTACTATATCCGTCGTTTATTCCCGCAACACTTATGCCATTAGTAACAGAACTACCATAATGACCTATAGGTGGTGTTCCTTGTAAAGTTGTAGTAACTCCAAAAGTTGGTTGAACCGTATAGCCTAAATCAGCTAATGCTAATCGTTCTTCGTTTTTAGGATATCTTTTATTTATACCTAAATTACTATAATTAGTCATTGTAAAATATAAGTCATTTCCGGAAGGATATCCAGATGGTGAAGTATAACAGCTGTCTTCAAAATGACTTAAGCTACTTCCACTTTCCCAGCAATTTGGTGTGTATACAGGTATTGCAGTCGCAGTATTAGGGGAGCCTGAAAACTTTATCGCTGTTGCACACTCAGTTGTGTTTTCGTAACATGTTGTACTAGGGTGAAGATTACTTACCAAAGATGAATTAAAAGTATAATTATACATTGAAGAACAAGACCCACCTATTAATAACTCTTGGTTAAAACTTGTTTTTAAAAATTTATCGTATCTACTGTAGTAATTAAATCCAGGACCAAGTAATGAATCACCTGAAATATTAATTTTACTTTCAAAGCCTAATGAATGTATGACTTCATGTAAAACAATAGTATACAAATCATATTGAGTTGAATTAGCTAATACACTTCTATTTGTGTTCCAATTATAATACGGCAGATTTGTTAAAGGGTCATTATTAAAATTAAAGGACAACATACCATGATAAAACACACCAGGAATACCTGTATAAATACCTGCAGTAATTAATGGAGATGTTACATTAGTATAAGAATCTACTCCAGTATGTATTGTTTTCCAAATTTCATTATCTGCAATACCTCCGAAACCATTAGTGGTGTTATGTGGAAGGTTGCTAAATGAAGTTGCCAATCCTAAGGCATTACTAGGCACCCCATTAATTTCATTTATTGCTCTTACCCATATATTTACTTTGTTGTTTAGACCATTTGTTGCTAAAGGGGAATTAATAAATGCCGAAATATCTTCAAACACTTTAATTATTACATTTCTACGTGCAAAAAGTGGGTCAACTGTTTCATTTTCCATACCACTCCCAACTTCAAAAAAAAGATTAAAGTAACCTGCTGCAATAGGACTAGAAGTAGTCAATGTTGCTCCAGTTTTTGAAATTTTTGTAGGAGTTATAAACACATCAGAAAGCTTATATTTATTTCCCATTTGATCAAATACATTTTCCATCAATCCATTCGGACTCATATTAATGTCTATTGCTTGGTTTGGGTTTTGTCCTTTTGCGGTAAAAACCATCAATATATAGATTAATATAGTTTTTCTCATAATTTTCATATTTAAATTATGATTACTATTAATTACGCTTAACTTGAAGTTCTTGAATCATTTTCCCTTGTTGCTCCAGTTTTTTATTCAACTCTATAATGTATAAGGTTAACTCCTCAATTTTTTCTTGTTGAATTTTCGCCATTTCTCCTAATGCAATTCCATTTTCTTGAACTTCCTTGGCAGAGGGAACATTTGGCAAATGACCGTTATCAGTAATGTATTGCTCAACTTCTGCCAACGACTTTAAATTGTACTCTTTTTGAAACACATAATCAGCCCACGTACCGCCAGAACTAGCGTTCACTCTGACTTCATCAGTCAAAATCCCACCCGTTACAAATAATTTGTAACCTGTTACGCTAACATTTCCTGCTAAGGTAGGAAAGGTAGTTACGTCACCAACGCCAACTTTACCATTCAATTTTACTTGATTTGCAGCAAAATCGCCCCAGATTAGTGGAGTAAGTGTTTGAGAATTATCAACAAACAATTGATTGTTGATGGCTTGTGTTGATTGTGCAGGGGAAAGTCCCGCTGAATATCCAATACAAACATTACCAGATGATGCGCCATTTTGAAAACCTGTTGCAGAACCGATAAATGTGTTATTGTTTCCAGTATTATTATTTGATCCCGCTCCACTTCCTAGAAGTGTGTTTCCAGAACCTGATAGATTATAATTACCCGCTCCATTACCGAAGAAGGAATTTGAATTACCTGCTGTGTTGAATTGTCCTGTGTTATTTCCAACTAAAACATTTCCTGTACCTTGATTGATGGTTGTAGCACTTTGTCCCTTTCCAGAATTAAATCCAATGTAAACATTATTTCCAGTTAAAGATTGAGAGTATTGACCGGCACTATTTCCAATTGACACACTATTTATAACGGCATTCGAATTGACACCAAAACTTGTTCTTGTGGTTGAAAGCAATCCAGCAGCGAAACCTTGTCTCTTAAAGGCAACATCAAAATTATTTGCTGAACCCACATAGCTATTGGTTACTGTTGGCTGACCTACTGCAGGTGTGAGTGTGTTTGAGTTCTGTGAAACTTGTCCATACGCAGTAAAGTTTAATGCGCATAAAAATAAACTTGATAGTAAATACAATTTTGTTTTCATAATTAATAAATTAACAGTTAGATAGTAAATGTAAGAAAAATTATTAATTTTCATAAAAGATGTATATTATTTTGTAAATCAATTTTTTATATAAGTAATGTTTAATTTTTTTATTAAAATACTGAACATTTTGCATTTATGATTTTAAGATTGATTTGGAGGAAACAGTAAATAGATAAACGCAAAGACTTAATAATACAAAAGTTTCTAAAGTCTTTCATTTCATAACTCCACATAAAAAGAGCTGCTTGTTACAGATATTTTAGTTAAATGCATAATATAACTTGCAAACTATTTTTTTTTTAGTAATTTTAGTGCTTAAACACAAACCAATTTTAATATGAAAAAAATTTACTTTTTTGGACTATTTGCTCTACTTTCTGTCTGGCAAATGAATTCACAAGTACTGAATCAAAATGCCAACTGGCCCAACCTTGAGTGGACGGTTACTGGTACGTACAACCCTGATCCATTAGCATTTGAAGCTAATCCGACAACTACTGCAAATTTCGCTTTTGACGACGACGACGCAGGACAAACAAGTATTGATAACATCGCAGCGGAATCGCCAGTTATCAATTTAACGGCTGCAGTTACCGCTGGAGAGTCAAAAGTACGAGTAAGTGCTCCACACACCTATAGACTTTTAGCTGGCTATTTACGTTTTGAGTATTGGGATGCTGATGCAGCTGCATGGCAACCTTGGGGTGCAAATTTAGCAGGTAACAATACAACGGTTGCTAATAACTTTTGTACGCCAGCAAAAACAATTTATTCGACCACCGATTTGGATGTAGCTGCATTTACACCTACACAATTATCAGGTTTTAGATACCGTATTTCATTTGATGATTTGGATTGGGAATGGGGTTTTTGCTTCGATTCACCAACAATTATTTCAGTGCCGACTCCTTGTTTGGCTGGAACGAATTACCCAACAGGAACACTGACAATTACAAACAGTTGCGATGGAGTAACGCCTACACTAATAGCCACAGATTCCTATGCTGGTGATTATTATAATATGAACGTTACTGCAGGACAAACCTATAAATATACGAGTTCTGTAGCTACCGACTTTTATACGTTAAGTACTGATAATGGACTAACTGCTGTAGCTTCTGGAACACAACCTCTGACTTGGGTTTCAACGGTAACAGGCGTTTTAAGAGTTCACATCAATACAAATATTACCTGTGGTACTCAGAATACGAATCGTACAACTACTGTAATTTGCGGAACTCCTTGTTTAAATGGAGTTCTATATCCAGATGAGACTTATACTCCAGGTGCGTGCGACGGAACCACTGTTAACGAAATTGTTGACAACGCCTATGCAGGTGAGTACTCTAATGTGAATGTGTTTTCAACTAATTCATATACTTTCTCAAGTTCTGTTGCAACGGATTATATTACCATCGCTTCTGCTGATGGAACTACAGCTCTTGCAGTAGGAACTGGAAGTGTTTCGTATTCACCAACAGCAAACGGTGTGATCAGAGTGTATTTTCATACGGATTCATCTTGTGGAACTGAAAATTTAGACCGAGTTAAATCGGTCGTATGTACGACATCTGCTGTTTTGCCAAATTGTGCAATAAATTATTCACCAGCAGACGGAAGCACAACTGTACCTGCTTTTGCAGATATTATTTTATCGTGGGATGCACCAACTACAGGTGATGCGCCAACATCATATAATGTTTATGGAGGTGTTACTCCAACAGCTTTGAATCTTTTTGGAAATGTGACTACGACATCCTATAATGCTGGAACTGTTAATCAGTATGGATTTGTAGGATATTGGCAAGTTCTTCCTGTAAACGCAGCGGGTGAAGCAGTTGGTTGTCCGGTACTAATGTTTACTACTGAAGCACAACCAGTGGACACTCCTGATTATGTTAACTTACAATTTCCTCCGACTATAACAGTTACAGAAGGCGGAAGTGGCGTAGTGTATGGTCAAGTATACGAGCCTGGTGTAACAGAACCCGCAGGTCAAGGTGCTGGAATTCTTGCTTGGGTTGGAATTAGCCCAGAAGGTGACAACTCTAATCCAGATTCATGGACGAATTGGATTCCTGCAACCTATAACGTAGATAGTAATAATAACGACGAGTATCAAGCTACTATTGGTGCAACTTTACCTGTTGGAACCTACTACTATGCTACTCGTTTTACGTTAAACGGTGGTCCGTTTGTGTATGGTGGTTTAAATAACGGTTTCTGGAATGCAACAACTAATCCAAGTGGTGTGTTAACAATTACTCCTCCACCAGCTCCAGCAAATGACGAATGTACAGGTGCAATTGCGCTTACGCCTGGAGTTGATTTTGCTGCAAATCCATTAACAACCACTAATACCGGAGCTACAACAGATGCATTAGTTCCTTCTTGTCAGGCTAATTTTGCGTCTAACGTTTGGTATTCTGTAGTAGTTCCTGCTTCAGGAAGTATTACCATAGAAACACAAGCTAATGGAGGCGGAATGACTGATTCAGTTGTTACTGCTTACTCAGGTTCTTGCAGTACAACATTAACTCAAGTAGGTTGTGATGATGATTTAGGTGTAGGCTTCATGTCATTATTATCATTAACAGGACAAACTCCAGGCGATACACTATACATAAGTGTTTGGAGATATAGCTTTGCTGGAGGTGGTACAAACGGTTCATTCGTGATCTCTGCTTATGATGCGTCTCTTCTTTCGAATGCTTCATTTGATGACGCAAGTTTCGTAGCGTATCCAAACCCAGTGAAAGATATCTTGAACGTGTCATACAGCCAAAATATATCTAAAGTTCAAGTGGTTAATTTACTCGGACAAGAAGTGATTACCAATTCGTTGAATGCTACTCAAGGACAAATCGATATGTCTAACTTACCCGTTGGAACCTATTTAGTTCGAGTTACTTCAAACGAACAAGTAAAAACAATCAAAGTAATAAAAGAATAATTTTAAAAATTATTTTTCTAAATGCCACTCGTTTTTCGAGTGGCATTTTTTTATAGAAGTCGTTTAAACTTTTTTGATTGAAGCGAGAAATTAGGAATTTTGTTCAAGATTTAAGTTTTTTTGAACTGCATAGTAGCGCTACCGAGTAAATAAAAACTAAAATATGGGGCAAAAAAACAATTTTGCAGCCAATTAAGAAAAGTTTAAACAACTTCTTAATGTATATTTGTTGAAATTTTGAAGGAATGAAATTTTCAATAGTTATACCTGTTTACAATCGCCCCGATGAAATAAAAGAATTATTGGATAGCTTGTTGACTGCAACCTACGCGGATCCTTTTGAAGTAGTTATTGTCGAAGATGGTTCTACCGAGTCTTCTAAAGAAATCGTCAGTCAATACACGAACAAATTAGATATTTCCTATTATTATAAAGAAAATTCAGGTCCAGGTGATTCAAGAAATTTCGGTATGAAAAAGGCAAAGGGTGATTATTTCATCATTTTCGACTCCGATTGCATCATTCCCAATAACTATTTATCCGAAGTAGAAAACGAACTAACTACGAACTATGTAGATTGTTTCGGTGGACCGGATAAAGCGCTGCCTTCCTTTTCAAACATTCAAAAAGCAATTAATTTTGCAATGACTTCCTTTTTAACAACAGGCGGAATTCGCGGTGGTTCAGAAAAACTCACCAAATTCCAACCGCGTAGTTTTAATATGGGAATTTCTAAAGCGGCTTTCGAACAATCCAACGGATTCGGAAATATCCATCCGGGCGAAGATCCCGATTTGTCCATTCGATTGTGGAAATTAGGCTTCAAAACTCGCCTGTTTTCGAACGCTTTCGTGTATCACAAACGAAGAATCAACTGGGAAAAATTCAGTCTGCAAGTCAATAAATTTGGTAAAGCGCGTCCGATTCTTAACCAATGGTATCCCGAATATGCAAAACTGACATTCTGGTTGCCGTCACTGTTTGTAATCGGATTATTCCTTTCCTTTCTCTCACTATTATTGTTGTTTGATTGGCCGCTGAAAATCTATTTCCTCTATTTTGTACTTGTTTTTATAGTGTCTTCCATCCAAAATAAAAACCCGTTAATTGGTTTTTACTCTATGATAGCCGTATGGAAACAATTTACAGGCTACGGAATGGGTTTCCTAGAATCGTTCGTCAAAATCAAACTACTCACGAAAAAACCTGAAGTGGCTTTTCCTGAACTTTTTTTCAATGTCTCAAATGTTTCAGCAGTAAATGAATTGAAATCGGACGTGAAGAGTAGAGTAGAAGCACCTAAACATACAGTTCAAGAAGTTGTACAACCAAAAGTAGAAACCATCTTAAAACCGGATGTGCAGCATATTCACACATCCACCACACCAAAAAAAGCAGTTGCAAAAACAAAAATAATTGGTTTGACAGGCGGAATCGGTAGCGGAAAAACGACCATCGCACACTACATTCAATCAAAAGGAATTCCGGTATACATCTCCGATGTAGAAGCCAAAAAAGTAATGGAATTACCCGAAATACTAGCAAAAATTAATGAAAGTTTCGGAGAAGATATTACGTCCAATCAACAATTGGATCGAGAAAAACTAGCCGGAATCGTTTTCAACAATCCCGAACAACTTAAAAAACTCAACGCAATTGTTCATCCCGCAGTAAAAAAGCACTTTGAGCATTGGGTTCAACAGCACCAAAATCAAGCGCTAGTGGTTAAAGAAGCTGCTATTTTATTCGAAAGTGGTAGTTATAAAGATTGCGATGCCGTCATTTCAGTAATTACTCCAATCGATTTGCGCATCGAACGCGTCATGCAACGCGACAATACCACCAAAGAAAAAGTACTGCAACGTATTAACAATCAACTTTCTGACGAAGATCGCATCTCCAAAAGCGATTACATTATTCGAAATTCATCCTTAGAAGAAGCTAAAAAACAAACCGATCAAATTCTTAATTTATTAGAAAATAATTAGTTAATACGGGCAATGTTAATGTTTGGTTAATGCATTGTCATTACAAATGTTAAAATCCTAATTTTGTATTGATGAATAAGTTTGTTTTTAGGTTATTAATTTTCTTAATGAGTTTATCACTAATAGGTATCATTTTGGTACAAGTCTATTGGTTCAACACCTCATTAGAAAATAATGAAGAGCAATTCCGATTTCACGTCAAACAAGTTTTAGGAAACGTAGCAGAAAAACTTCAAAAGAAAGAAGAATATGCCTTCTACGAAAAGTATACTAAACTGAAAGACAGTATCGGAAAAGAACCGCTTCGCAACGATTTAATCGAATACGGTTATTACCAGCGAAACGCCAAAACCAACGAAACCATCATTTATTCCAACAGTATAATCGCTCTCGATTACGGAGTGTTATCAGCGTTCTTTGAAAAAAAATCCGATAGTGCTACGATAAAATCGTTTTCCGCAAACCGAAAAACGCAAGTTTACAACGACAGTCCGTTTGACAATATGGGCATGCAGAAAAGTAAAACACCTAGTCTTACGGTTGAAAAATCAGGAAGATTACCCGTTTTAGACGACGCTCAGTTTGAAATTGCCTACAAAGACATTGCTGCAGCGATGCCTATTAGCAGCCGAGTGTCGAAAGACATGATCAACGATTTATTGCTCAAAGAACTCAAAGAATACGGAGTTACCACTCCATATGAATATAGTATTTATAGTAATGGACTGGCCACCAAAATCAAATCTGAAAATTTCAAATTTGACAAATATGCCACGTATACGATTCCTATCTTTCTCGATAACGAAAACAATACAAAATACCAGTTGTTAATCACGTTCCCGCAAAAGAAAAAGTTTTTATTCACAGAAATTATCGGAATTACATTATTGTCAATCATATTCACATTAATCATCATCATCGCCTACAGTAGCGCGCTGAATCAGTTGATTAAACAACGTCAGATTTCGGAAATTAAAACCGATTTCATCAACAACATGACGCACGAGTTTAAAACACCCATCGCCACGATTAACCTCGCCTTGGATGCTATCAAAAACCCGAAAGTCATCGACGATAAAGAAAAAGTATACCGCTATCTGCAAATGATACGCGACGAAAATAAACGCATGCACGCCCAAGTTGAAAATGTACTGCGCATCTCTAAACTCGAGAAAAAAGAACTCGACATTACCAAAGAGTCGCACAACATCGAAGAAATTATACTTGAAGCCGTTGAACACGTGAATTTAATTGTTGAAGATAAACAAGGTGCTATACACACTAATTTTCAGGCCACTAGAAATACAATTTTGTTAAATGACGTTCATTTCACTAACGTAATTGTTAATATATTGGATAATGCGATAAAATATTCTGTTAATCCGCCCGTTATCGATATAACAACGGAAAACATTAAAGATTTTATCATCATAAAAATTACTGACCAAGGAATCGGAATGAGTAAAACCGCTCAAAAAAGAATTTTTGAAAAATTTTATAGAGAACACACGGGTGATATTCACAATGTAAAAGGTCACGGACTAGGATTAGCCTACGTAAAACGAATCATCGATGATCACAATGGAGAGGTTTTTGTTGAAAGTGAAAAAGGAAAAGGAAGTACTTTCACCATTAAACTGCCGTTGATTAATTAAAAATAACATGGAAAAAGAAAACAAAAAAATTCTACTCGTAGAAGACGACCAAAATTTTGGAGCCATTTTAAAAGACTACTTAATGTTGAATGACTTCGACGTTACTCTGGCTAAAAACGGTATGGAAGGATTTGAAAAGTTTAAAAAAGACAATTACGATTTGTGTATTTTAGACGTCATGATGCCTTACAAAGATGGGTACACTTTGGCCAAAGAGATTAGAGAAAAAAACAAGGAAATTCCGATTATTTTCCTCACGGCGAAAACCATGAAAGAAGATGTCTTGAAAGGCTACAAAGTCGGCGCCGACGATTACTTGAACAAACCATTTGATTCTGAGGTGTTACTGATGAAAATCAAAGCCATTATTCAGAGAAAATCATCTGAAACCAAGCCTGAAAATGTAAAATTTGAATTCCAAATTGGTCAGTTTCACCTCAATTCTAAATTGCGTTTTCTAACGTTTCCAGGACAAGATCAAATCAAACTTTCTCCAAAAGAAAACGAATTGCTCAAAATGTTAGCGTTGTACGAAGACGATTTGATGCCGCGTGAATTGGCACTAACTAAGATTTGGAGAGACGATAACTACTTCACATCCCGAAGTATGGACGTATACATCGCCAAATTAAGAAAGTATTTAAAAGAAGATCCAAAAGTTGAAATCCTCAACATCCACGGTGAAGGTTTCCGTTTAGTGGTTCACAAATAAAATTAAAAAAGCTCTAAGAAATTAGGGCTTTTTTTTTTGAAGCTTTTTCCAGCTTTCCACTTTATCTTTTGCTTTTTAGATTGCTTCGTGCCTCGCAATGACCAAAAAGCAAAAGGATGCCGTTCCAATCTGGGCTAGGACAGTTGATTATAAAAGACGTTAGAGTTAAAAATCGAGTTCCAACGCAAAACACGATTTCCCTGCGTTCGTAATACTGTAAACCATCTGATTTTCATCTGTATTTTTCTCAATCAAAAGTGATTCTCCCAACGCCACTTCTTTCATAAAATTCATTTCAAACGATTGGAGCTTTCCACTCATAATTTTCGCAGCGTCAATTCCGTCCAAACACCATTCTAAATATTTTACATTGTTGGCGTGGTTCACAATATCCAAATCCGATAATTGAACCGTTCGCTCTGCGATTACGTGTCGATCACTACCCATTTCTATTTTAGAAAATAATTGTTCTGTAGCGCGGTGATTCGGGTATTTTTCAAAATGCTCGTGTGGCAACGCCAACGCTTCAGGTCGGCGCGTTTGGGTATTCAAAACTGCCCAAAACGTTTCACAGCCAATCAGTTTTTCATCACCCAAATACACTTCCAAACAACGCGTAGAACGCGAATTCTCCAGCGATTGAATCCAAGTTTTTACAGTAATCGTATCTTTCCATCGCGGCATTCTGTTAATTTCCACGCGCATCTTACTCAACACCCAAGCCTGATGAAATTCCTGCATATCGCTAAAACTAATGCCACCAACCTCCGAATGTGTCGCCGCCGTCAGTTGCAGAATATTACACAATTCGGTGTATTTCAAAAGCTGATTCGGATAACACTGTAAAAAGTTGATTTCCCAGATTTTGGTTAGAATAGAGGTGAAGTTGGGCGAAATTGGCATAGAAAAATTACGAATTACGAATTACGAATTAAGTGTAACATTACATTTTTTTGGTAACTTATTATTAACCGACAACCGACAACCGACAACCGACAACCGACAACCGACAACCGACAACCGACAACCGACAACCGACAACCGACAACTCACAACTGTTTTTCAATATAATCAGTTATTACCTTCCTATCTGCAAGATAATCAAACCAAACCGCATGTTCCGTTCGTTTGAACCAAGTCAATTGACGCTTGGCAAATCGTCGAGTGTTTTTCTTAATTTCTTCTGTAGCAAATTCTAGAGAAAATTCGCCATCAAAAAAAGAAAACAACTCTCGGTAACCTACCGTTTGTAAGGCATTCAAGTGTTTGTGTGGATGTAATTGTTCTGCTTCAGCCAATAATCCGTCGTTCATCATCAAATCGACACGTTGATTGATTCGGTTGTACATGACTTCGCGTTCGGCTTCCAAACCAATCACAATAGGAGTGAAGTTCCGTTCTTTTTTCTTCTGATTCAAAAACGACGAATACGGTTTTCCACTTCCCAAACATACTTCACAAAAACGCATCATGCGTTGCGGATTCAACAAAGTCTGCGAATTGGTTTCAGACAACAATGCATAATAATTTGGATCGTGTTCTTTTAAAACTTCTTGTAAATATGCGATTCCGTTGGTTTCATAGTTCAATCGAACTTCTTCCCGCACATTCGCTTCGATATCCGGAAAATCATCAAATCCTTTTAAAACGGCATCGACATACAATCCGGAACCGCCGACTAAAATCTGAACGTTCTTTTTCAGAAACAATTCGTCCAATTTGGCAACAGCATCGCGTTCAAAATCGCCTACCGTATAGTCCTCAAAAACCGATTTATTCTGAATAAAATGATGGGTTGTCGACGCTAATTCGTCATCACTTGGAACCGCCGTTCCAATGCGCATTTCTTTAAAAAACTGCCTACTGTCGCACGAAATAATATCGCAACCAAAATGCTGCGCCAACGCAATGCTCAAGGCTGTTTTTCCAATCGCCGTCGGACCGATAATGGTGATGAGATAGTTATTCATGACGTATTTTTTCTCCGCAATGATGACAAAAACGCGCTTCTTTATCGTAGATGAATGTAGTGCACGACGGACATTTTATGGCTTCCATATCTTTCGATTTAATTCGTTTGGCATTGGCAAATTCGGCCGTTACAATTCCGGTTGGAACCGCAATGATTCCGTATCCCATAATCATAATAAACGACGCAATGATTTGTCCCAAGGTTGTTACCGGAGCAATATCGCCGTAACCAACTGTTGTCAACGTTACAATACACCAATAAATACTGGTGGGAATACTGGTAAATCCGCTTTCTTTTCCTTCCACCACATACATGATGGCGCCCAGTAAAATGGATACAATTAATATAAAATAGACGAAAACAATGATTTTGGCTCGACTGGCTTTGATGGCCAATTTGAACTGTGATTCTTGTCCCGTAAAATGAACCAAATTCAGGATTCCGAATAAACGAAGCAATCGCAATGCCCGAATTACGGATAGCATTTTCGAACCCGGAATGAAGAACGACAAATACATCGGTAAAATCGAAATCAAATCGACAATTCCGTAAAAACTAAAAATGTAGCTGAATGGTTTTCGGTTGGAAAAAATACGCAGTACATATTCAACCGTAAAGAAAATAGTGATGATCCATTCCGATATGATGATGAAATTGTGGTATTTGGCATCCAATCGTTCCACCGATTCGAGCATCACCAAAAGCACACTCAATAAAATAACCGCTAATAAAATGATATCAAATAATCGTCCCGCAAAGGTATTTGCACCATAAATAATGATGTAGGTTTTTTGCCTTAGGATGTCAAATTTTGATTTAAATGTTCTCATGCAGAAGTTAAAATTTAATCACTTTCATCACTCGGTTTTTTCGCAAATAACTCTGAATTATGGTACGTGTATCTCGGTTGTTTTGCATCGTTATCAAGATGTTTTTCAACACTTCAATATTGGTGATTTGGTAGTTTAAATCGTAAAAACAGTAGCCTTTGTAAATGCCGTTTTCAATTAGCACTGCACTGCGTTCCTCAATTTTTCTCCCGCGGTCAATCACGATCATGTTGTTATTTTCAAACTTCATTTCGTTGATGAATTCTTCCACGCGAGCGTTGTATTCATCGGGTGATTCCTGACCTAAACACGCGCCGTTGCATTCTTTAATTTTGTATTGAAAGCAGGCATTTTTGGTATCGTACAAGCCGTTTAACTTCTGACACAAATTGTATTTTTCGGTAATTTTAAACAACATGTTTTTGCCTTCCTGAATAGAGGTGAAGGACGTGATTTCTTTCTTTCTACCGTCGGCTTTTTGCACTCTCAAATTCAGATAACCGTTTTCATCTAAAACTTCATACAACGCCCATTGAAAAATACTTTTGCGTTGGGCTCGGTTGTAAATCGGTTTATTGATTTTAATTTCTTCACTTTCTTTCAAAAGTGCAATCAACTCGCTTCCGGTTTCTTCATAGGTTACAGCAAAAACTTCGACTTGTATCTTCTTGCATTTATTCGTTTTACCCGTAAAATGTTGGTTGACGCGTTTCTTAATGTTTTTACTTTTCCCAATGTAAATCAGATCTCCTTTTTCGTTGTGGATGTAATAAATTCCCGTTCGATTGGGCAAACTTTCTACAATATCTAATAATTTCGGAGTTAAGCCGCTTTTGATTTCGGCTTTGATGGAACTGATTAGAATTTCTTTTTCAGTGTCTTTCGACAACAACAATTTAAACAATTTTACAGTCGCTAATGCGTCGCCACTGGCTCGGTGTCGGTCGGTAACCGGAATTCCCAATGCACGAACCAATTTCCCTAAACTGTAGGATTCCATTCCGGGTAGCAATTTTTTAGAAAGTTCTACAGTACATAAGGTAGGTTTGATAAAATCATATCCAAGACGACTGAATTCGGTACGTAAAATGCGGTAATCAAACGAAGTATTGTGAGCGACCAAAATGCTGCCTTCTGTAATTTCTATGATGCGTTTGGCGACTTCGTAAAATTTGGGTGCCGAACGCAACATGGCATTGTTGATTCCGGTTAATTTCACCACAAACGGCTGGATTTCTTTCTCGGGATTGACCAAACTGATGAATTGATCAATGACTTCATGGCCGTCAAATTTATAGATAGCGATTTCAGTAATTCCTTCTTCGTTGAATTGTCCTCCGGTGGTTTCTATGTCAAGTATACTGTACATTTTTAGATCGCTTTGCTGAAAGACCGCTTCCCTGCAAGAGGCAAGATTCCCAGAAAGATTTTTCTTTCAGTGAAACGGTCTTTCTTCTTTTTTCTATTTTCTATTTCCAAAGATACTACTTCCAATTCGAACCATCGTGCTTCCGCATTCAATGGCTAGTTTATAATCGCCCGACATGCCCATGGAAAGAGCGTTCAGCTGAATTGCATCGGACTTTAGTCCGATGTTTCTAAGTTTATCAAAGATAGTTTTCAGATGTTGAAATTCCTTTTTAATTTGGTTTTGATTTTCGGTAAAAGTGGCCATTCCCATTAAGCCCACAATTCGGATGTTTTTCAACTGAGCAAATTGGGGTGAATGAAAAATTTCATTCAATTCGGCTTCGTCCAATCCAAATTTACTTTCCTCTTCGGCAATATACATTTGAAGCAAACAATCAATCACACGGTTGTGTTTTTGGGCTTGTTTGTTAATTTCTTCCAGTAATTTCAAACTATCCACACCGTGAATCAAACTCACGTACTCCGCCATAAATTTGACTTTATTGGTTTGCACGTGTCCGATCATGTGCCACTGAATGTCTTTGGGCATTTGTTGCCACTTTTCAGACATCTCCTGAATTTTATTTTCACCAAAAATACGTTGACCTGCGTCGTACGCTTCTTGTAAATCGGGCACTGGTTTTGTTTTAGAAACCGCTACCAATGTAACAGTATTGGGAAGTTGGGATTGTATGTGAAGGAGATTTTCTTTTATAGACATTTTAAATTTCAAATTAACACATTTTTAAATTGATTCTTTGTCGAATTGACACATTGACACATTGATTATAACTCATACACCATCAATCCACTTCTGAACTTCGGTTCGATGTACGTGCTTTTAGGAGGCATAATTAAATTATTATCGGCCAAAGCTTTTATTTCTGAAATATCGCTCGGAAATAACATAAATCCTACTTCAAATTCGCCTTCGTCTACCAATTCTTTTATGGTTAAAATGGACTGCTTGCCCGGAATATATTCGATGCGCTCATCGTTGCGCAAATCCTCAATTCCGAGGATGGGTTGCAAGACTTTATCGTACAATATTTGTGCATCAAGATTTTCTAAGAGCGACAATTTTGTATTCTCTAACTTATAAAAAAGAGCGTAAAAAGCGCCGTCTAAGTACATTCCGAATTCAAATTTGCTTTGCGGTTTCCACAATTCTTGTTCTTTCAATTTGATGATGAAATGTTCAGATAATTTGAGGATAAAATCGTCTTTCGAATGTCCGTTTAAATCGCGTATGATTCGGTTGAATTCGTAGATTTTCACATTCGTTTCCGCGATAAGAAAACTCATGAAATAATTCAGATTTTCATTGCCTTCCGATTGGTATTGATCGTGCAACAATTCAGCCGAAGCCGATCGGTGGTGACCGTCTGCAATATATAATTCGGGTATTGATTCAAATTGTTGGGTTAACCACGTAATTTCGTTATCCGAATCAACTTTCCAAAGTGTGTGCTTTTCTTTGTTTGTGGTTGAAAAATGATAAATTGGTCGCTCTTTTTTCTTTTCTGTAATCCACGAATTTATGGCTGAATTATCGGGATACGTAATCAAAACGGGCTCGGTATTGAAGCCAGTTTGATGTAAATAATCTTTGAATAATTCCACGCGGTATTGCAAGGTGTCTTCGTGTTTTTTGATGGTATTGTTTTTATAATCTTCGATGGAAGTTCCTGCTACAATTCCGGTAAACGTCTGAGTTTTAGTCTGAATTTCATACACAAAGAAAGCAGCTTTTTCATCTTCAATAAAAATACCATCATTTTTGAAATCTTGGTATTTATGTGCGACGCCTTTAAAACGCTTGTCTAACGTGATTTTTTGCGAATGTACGTAGGCCGGATTGATCACATGTAAAAAAGAATACGGATTAAAATCCAACCACGAAGCTAATTCTGCAGCCGAGTAATCGTCGTAATTTCTGCATGTGACCAGCGCCACTTTATCGGGTGTGGTACGAACCGCTTTGAAGGGAATTATTTTGCTCATGTATTTTTGAGTGATGAGTAACTGGTGAATAGTAAATAGCTGTTTTGCGTAAACTATTCACTTATCACTTTTTACTATTTACTAAATTGAGATGAAACTTTTTCTGCTTTTTTACTTTCAGTATAATCATAAAAACCTTCGCCCGATTTTACACCGAGTTTTCCGGCCATTACCATATTGACTAAAAGTGGACACGGAGCGTATTTTGGATTTTTAAATCCGTCGTACATCACATTTAAAATCGACAGACACACATCCAAACCAATAAAATCGGCTAGTTGTAACGGTCCCATCGGATGCGCCATTCCAAGTTTCATCACGGTATCAATTTCTTGAACACCCGCCACGCCGTTGTACAATGTTTCGATTGATTCGTTGATCATCGGCATCAAGATTCGGTTGGCTACAAATCCGGGGTAATCATTCACTTCAGTTGGAGTTTTTCCCAATTTAATCGATAAATCCATGATGATTTTAGTCACTTCATCAGAAGTGGAATACCCGCGAATGATTTCGACCAATTTCATAATCGGCACCGGATTCATAAAATGCATTCCGATGACGCGCTCAGGATGAACGACTTGCGCTGCAATTTGCGTAATGGAAATCGACGACGTATTCGAAGCCAAAATTACGTTATGGTCGCAGACCTCACTCAATTGTTTGAAGATGTTCATTTTTAAACCCACGTTTTCGGTTGCCGCTTCAACGACTAAATCAGTTCCGACCACGCCATCTTTCAAGTCGGTGTAGGTGATGATGTTTCCTATTGTTTTGTGTTTGTCGTCTTCGGTGATGCTTCCTTTTGCCACCATTCGGTCGAGGTTGGACGCAATAGTTGCCATTCCTTTTTCGAGGGATTTTTCAGATACATCAATTAATTTTACGGTAAAACCGCTTTGTGCAAACGTGTGAGCAATTCCGTTGCCCATTGTTCCTGCGCCTATTACAGCTATTGTTTTCATGTTGTGATTTTAAGATTTTAGGACCTGTCTGCCGACAGGCAGGTTGTAAGATGTAAAGATTATTTCTCCATGCTGTCAATAATCATGTAGGCTACGCGTAATGCTTCCGTTCCGTCTTCTAAAGTAACTATTGGAGTTGTATCGTTATTTATCGCATCGGCAAACGTTTCCAATTCATCTAAAATAGCGTTGTTAGGAGCAACATCGGGATTATTAAAATAGATTTGCTTCTTTTCACCTTCGGCATTTTGCAAAATCATATCAAAATCACCCGGAACTTCCGGAGCTTCTTTCATCTTTACCACTTCGCAAATTTTATCCAAATAATCGACAGAAATGTAAGCGTCTTTTTGGAAGAACCGCGATTTACGCATGTTTTTCATTGAAATCCGACTCGATGTAATGTTGGCCACACAGCCGTTTTCAAATTCAATTCGGGCATTGGCGATGTCGGGCGACTGACTCAAAACGGAAACTCCACTAGCGTGCACGGCTTTGACTTTCGATTTCACGACGCTCAAAATCGCGTCGATATCGTGAATCATCAAATCCAACACCACGGGAACATCGGTACCACGCGGATTGAATTCGGCCAATCGGTGGGTTTCGATAAACATCGGATTTTCAATTTGGTTTTTAACCGCAATGAACGCTGGATTGAATCGTTCGACATGTCCGACCTGACCTTTCACATTATATTCTTTGGCTAATGCGATGATTTCTTCCGCTTCTTCCACAGTAGTTGCAATGGGTTTTTCGATGAAAACATGTTTGCCACTTTTGATGGAAACCTTTGCACATTTGTAATGAGAAAGAGTTGGAGTTACAATATCGATGACATCCACGGCATGAATTAATTTTGCAATGGTGTCGAATTGTTTGTATCCGAATTCGGCGGCAATCTTGGCGCCGTTTTCTTGGTTTTCATCATAAAATCCAACAAGTTCGTATTGGGAAGATTGTTGTAACAATCGTAAATGTATTTTTCCGAGATGACCAGCACCTAAAACGCCGACTTTAAGCATAAGATGAATTTTCATCAAAAGTACTAATTATAAAATAAATTCCAATATCGAAAATCTAAAATCAAAGGTTAAAAATTAGAGGGTTAATTTGGAATTTGAGATTTGTTTTTTGGAATTTTTACCGCTATTTTTACGGAATAAAATTTCCCCAGATTGAAAGATACTAACAAACATCAAGGCCTCAGAAATCAGCTTGCCAAACTATTGGAAGAAAAAGGAATTACGGATAAAAATGTGTTGGAAGCAATAAAAAAAGTTCCGCGTCATTTGTTCCTGAATTCGAGTTTTGAAGATTTTGCCTATCAAGACAAAGCCTTTCCCATTGGCTCTGGTCAAACCATTTCACAGCCGTATACGGTTGCTTTTCAGAGTCAGCTATTGGAGGTAAAAAAAGACCATAAAATTTTAGAAATAGGAACGGGTAGTGGTTATCAAACTGCCGTTTTGTGCTTGCTTGGCGCGAAAGTGTATTCGGTGGAACGTCAAAACGAATTGTTCAAAACTACCTCCTTATTATTACCCAAATTAGGCATCCGACCCAAGCATTTATCGTTTGGCGATGGGTATAAAGGATTACCGAATCACGCACCATTTGATAGTATAATTGTCACGGCTGGCGCACCTACGATTCCGCAACCCTTAATGGCGCAATTAAAAGTGGGTGGACGTTTGGTGATTCCGGTTGGCGACAAAGAGCAAGTAATGACATTGCTGATTCGCAAAAACGAAACCCAATTTGAAAAGCATGAATTTGGCGATTTTAAATTTGTACCTTTATTAGAAAATAAAAATTAATATGAAAAAAATACTACTTCTTTGTTTATTTCCTTTTATTGGTTTTTCTCAAGGTTATACCAGTTATTTTACTGGAAATTCCTTTAATATTACCACTACTCCAGAATTTGGAGTTTGTTTGATGGGTGGAGCAACCGAGCACGATAATGCCATGATTTGGTTACTTCAAAAAGCCAATGGTGGCGATGTGGTTGTGTTGCGTTCGAGCGGTAGTAATGGGTACAATGATTATTTGTATTCGGAATTGGGTGTAACTGTCAATTCGGTGGAAACGTTAGTGATTACGTCAGTGGCTGGAGCGACAAATCCGTATGTCTTGAATAAAGTCGCGAACGCCGAAATGATTTGGTTTGCCGGTGGCGATCAATACAATTATGTGTCGTATTTTAAAGACAATGCCTTGGAAGATTTAATAAACAATCATGTGAATGTCAAAAATGCTCCTATTGGCGGAACGAGCGCGGGTATGGCTATTTTGGGACAAAGTTATTTTTCAGCTCAAAACGGAACCGTAACTTCGGCTCAAGCGTTAGCTAATCCGTATCATCCTAATATCACAATAGGAGGTAGTTTTTTGAACGTTCCTTTTATGCAAAGTGTAATAACGGATTCGCATTATGATAATCCTGATAGAAAAGGAAGACACGCTGTTTTTATGGCTAGAATTGGTTATGGTAATGGAAGTAATCAACTATTGAATGGTTTTTATGGTATTGCGTGTAACGAATACGTAGCAGTTTGCGTTGGTAGTGATGGTAAAGCTCATGTTTATGGCGATTATCCCAATTATGAAGAATTTGCTTATTTTTTGCAAGCCGATTGTACCAATTATGCAGGTGTTAGTGTATGTCAACCCGGACAACCTTTACATTGGACTGGTACTAACGGTAAGGCATTAAATGTATATAAAGTACCCGGAACTATGAATGGGGATAACTATTTCGACTTATCAGATTGGGAATTCGGAACTAATTCAGGTGGAACATGGGAAAATTGGGCGATTAGTAATGGTGTATTGTCAAACACAGGAAGTTTCCCGCCCGCTTGTAATTTGAATGATGAAGATTTTATGAATAGTCAAATTGCTATACTTCCCAATCCGTTTCATAATTCTTTAGTTATTGAGAATGTTCGAAATGCAACCATTGAAATGTACGATAGTCTAGGAAAAAGAATATATTACAATGACAATTATTCTGATTCTCAAATCGACACTACAGATGTATTGCCAGGATTGTATTTTCTAAAAATTATTTCTGATGGAGTAACCACAACTAAAAAAATAATTAAGCAATAAATAATTACATCCAAGTTAAGTATCAAAATTTTGTAGAAAAAAATGGGAACTACTAGTAGTAATACTTCCCACATTTATTTATACTTTAATAATAGAAATATAACGTTCCAAACATTCTTTCTCTATTTGAGCAATAAGCAATAAAAAATCTTCTTTATTGCCCGATGTTTGAGCGGTTTCAAGAGCTTGATAATAGTTCATTCTCGATTCATAATCTCCTTTTATATTGGCGATTACATAGCCGTTTTGAAGTAAAATCAGATTCATGATCAAGCGAGAAGTTCTACCATTTCCATCGATAAAAGGATGAATGGTTACCAATCGTTCGTGCATTTCTGCGGCTAAAATCACAGGATGCAATTTACTCTTGTTTTCGTCGTACCATAAAAAATAATCTTCCATTTCTTTTGGAACCAAAAACGGTTGCGAAGGCATGTGATTACTACCTTTGATCATGACTTGTACACGACGATAACGACCCGCGTCTTCAGGAATAATACCTCGTAATATCAAATTGTGAACAGCTAGCATTTCACGTTCATTGAGTGGAAAATTGCGCTCCATCAATTGTTTGATGTATGCAATTGCTTCTACGTGATTAATGGCTTCCAAATGTTCACGCATACTTTTTCCTGAAATAGTCAAACCTTCGTTGATGACTAAATCGGTTTCCCGAAGTGTTAGCGTATTGCCTTCAATTCGATTGCTTTCAAAGGTATATTCTAACTCTAAAGCTTGAGCAATTCTATAGCTATCAAACTCTCGAAAGGAATCCAACTGTTTTTTTAAGCTGTCAATCTCATCAAGAAGATTTTGCAGATTTTTTGAAAGTGATTTTCTTTTAAAGCTGACGTTATACCGAATATGTTCTTCTGCTAAAGTCATCGCTTTTAATGCTAAATCATCATAGCCAATTTCATATAAAATCCGTTCTTTGAGCCACATTACCATTAAGGTTTCAAAGTCAATTTCTAATAATGAAGCTAATTTACTTACTTGATCTTTGGTTGGCTTGCGTGTACCATTTTCAAACTTACTGATTAAAGCTTGGTCAATCCCTAATAGTTGAGCCACTTCACGGGTCTTTAAACCTTTTTGTTCTCTTGCATTTTTGAGTAGTGTTTTCATGGTTTTGACTATATTTTTCTTGACAAATTTAGTCATAATTTTTTTAAACAAAAAACACAATGTATATTTTTTTCTAATATGCTTTTTTGATTCGATCTATATCGCGTTTAGTATCTTGTTCCTTAAGCGATTCGCGTTTATCATAGGTTTTCTTTCCTCTGCAAAGTCCGATTTCTAGTTTAGCAATTCCTTTTTCATTGGTAAAAAGGCGAAGCGGAATAATAGTCAAGCCTTTCGTCTCAACACTACGAGCCAATGATTTCAATTCTCTTTTATTCAGAAGTAATTTACGTTCGCTGCGCGATTTGTGATTGAATTGATTCCCAAAAGCATATTCTTCTATATACGTGTTGATTGCAAAAAGTTCATTATTGTTAAACTCACAAAAACTTTCAGCTATTTGAGCTTTGCCCAATCGAATGGATTTTATTTCGGTACCTGTTAAAACAATTCCAGCGGTAAACGACTCGATTATTTCGTAGTCAAATTTTGCTCTCTTGTTTAGTATGTTGGCTGTTTTTATCATCTGCTGCAAATGTACTAACAAAAATACGAATCTAAAAAGGAAATTATTTACATGGAAACTATTATTGAAACAATGATTTAAATCAGTTTTTTTACAAAAAGTGTCCAATAAATTTGTCCTATAATTTAAAAACTAAAAAAGATGAAAAAATTAATTGTATTAGCAGGAATCTCTTTATTATCAATCACAACTTTTGCTCAAGAAAAAGAAAACAAAGGGCTAGAAGGCGCTTGGTGGGCTACTTGTCAAGTTGGTTATAGTCAGACAAAAACAGCTGATGACAAATCAACCAATACTACTATTATGCCTATTGTTGGATATTTCGTGTCACCTTCGGTAACTGTTGGTGTTGCAGCAGGTTCAATAACTATTAAAAATGAAACCGCTGGTGTAACCAATGCAAAAACTAATTTATTAGTGGTTGAACCGTTAGTGCGTAAATATTGGAATGTAGCAGGTAATTTTTATTTCTTTGGTCAATTAGGAGCTCCAATTATTAATGGTAAAGAATCAGAAAGCGATTTAAAAGTAAGTCAGTTTGGTTTAGCTGCTTCAGGTGGTTTAGATTATTTTGTAACCAAAAATTTCTCTGTAGAGTTTTCGTATAATTTGATAAACTTTAGTTCAACAACCTTAACCCCAGAAACGGGAGATAAAACTACAATAACTGATATTTCATTAGCTCACGTAGCAAATGTTGAATCAACTTACACAGGTGCATTAGGTGGAAGTATGCCTACTTTAACTTCACCGCTAGCATTTGGTTTCAAATTTGTTTTTTAAGTTTATTGGTTAGTACCGAGTAGTGTCGGTATAGAAAGAACGTCTTATTTGTTAATAAATAAGGCGTCTTTTTTTTATGTATACCAACCATTGCATTTAAATTATTGATATATTCGTAAAACCAACCTTAAAATTATATCGATATGACAAAAAAATCCATTCAGTTAGTTGCCTTGTTTTTAGTTTTTATTTCGTGTACGCGAGAAGAATCTACCGAAAACACTATTGTAATTGATCCTACTCAACGTGAACCACTCTCGGCAGTTCAAATAAATGCTAAGATTGATGAGTCGTTTAGTACCAACAATTCGTTCGATTGGAATCAATCATCCAATCATTTATTGTGGAGCGCTATATTTCAGGGAAATAAAATTGCTTCCATAGGTTTTGGATCGTCATCGAATGATTTCGATCGCAGTCAGTCGCCTAATAACCGGCAAATTGAAAACAGCATATTGGCGTTGATTCAGCAATATGAAGGAAAAGAAATGGACCAAATTTTAGTTTCTTCTGATGCATTTCTGAATCAAATGGATGTTATTATCGAAAAACAAGAAACGGTTATTGCTTTGCGAGCTATGCAAACTATTCGTTATTTTGAACCAGCCGATTATAAGTATTTTGCCAATCAAAACCCACAAAGTAGTGGAGGATATCAAACACAATCGAGTGGAGGATCGGGTTGCGGATTCGAATCGTCTACCCTAAATGCTGCCGATTATACCACCGTCACTCCGAATGCAAAAGTGCCATGGGCTTTTTACCAACACAATATTCCGAGTGCATGGAATTACAGTACGGGTGCCGGAATCACCATAGGTGTAATTGATACAGGAACATCTCCAAATCAAACACTTTTAGGTTCTAGTTTTAATAACGGATTGTCATCGGGTAGAACTATTAGTAAATTCGGAACCTACGTTGATTCAATTTGGCCATGGAGTACAGGAACTGACGGACCGAACGATCAATGCGGACACGGAACCAGTATGGCGTCTGCAGCTGCAGCACCACGTAATAATGCTGGTCTACCAGTTGGAGTGGCTTACAATGCCAATTTAGTGACCTATCGTGCTGCTTCAAATGTAGTTTTGGATGGCTATCACGAGCAAAATGGAGTGAAAAATGCGTTTACCGGATTGGGAAATAACGCAAGTGTAAAAATCATTTCCATGTCGATGGGACACATTTTTTCAGTGGGAAAAATTACTGACGGAGTGAATTATGCCTACAACAGAGGAAAACTTATTTTATGCGCTGGCGGAACTTCTACTAGTTTTACCAATTTTGTGGGAGTTATTTTTCCGGCTTGGTTACCTCAAACGGTTGCGGTAACCGGAGTAAAAGAAGGTACGTCCAATCAAAAATGCGATGTGTGCCATTCGGGTTCTGAAATCGATTTTACAGTTCAAATGGAACGAGCTTCATCAGGAAATACCGTTCCGGTTGTGAGTTATTACGGAGGTCAATCGGATTATGTGGGCGGATCTTCTGTGGCAACAGCTACTACAGCTGGTATTGCGGCCTTGGTTTGGGCTAAAAATCCAACGTGGACACGTGATCAAGTGTTGAATAAAATGAAGCAATCAGCAACCTATTATCCAACACCGAATTCAAGTTATGGTTACGGTAACATCAATGCTTTGCTTGCCGTTCAATAAATACTAATCAAAAATATAAATCCACCAAGAGTAATTTTGGTGGATTTTTTATGTCGTTAGTTTTCTATTAGATACTTTTGTACCATGGAAATGAATAAATCAAAAGATCCGCTACACGGCATCACACTTCAAAAAATTGTAGAAAAATTAGTCGATTTTTACGGATTCGATACGTTGGGTGAATTGATCAACATTAAATGTTTCAACGAAAATCCCAGTGTCAAATCGAGTCTAACTTTTTTACGAAAAACCGATTGGGCGCGAAAAAAAGTAGAGGAATTGTACATCAGAACTTTACCAAAAATGCAGTAAATTAGGGCAAATTCTTCTGCAATAGCGAATAAATTGCTGTATCTCTAAATACGCCGTCATAGCATTCATTTTCAATAAAATGAGCTTCCTTTCGAAACTTACTTTTCTCTAAAACACGAGCCGAAGCTGTATTTCTAGGATCAATGACAGCTTCTAACGAATGCATTTTCATTTCTTTAAATCCGTAGTCAATCAGTAGGCTAATTGCTTCGGTCGTAATGCCTTTTCCCTGGTATTCAGGCAAAAGCATGTATCCAATTTCAGCGCGAAAATGCTCCCATTGAATGCGATAAAGCCCAAAAACGCCTAACAATTTCGGACTTCCTTTCAAGGTAACCGCCCAATTGATTCCTTCGTTATTCTCAATTTTATCATTAATCATTTTGATATGGGCCAACGCTTCGTCGCGATGGGTAAGTAGTGGTCTCGGAATGTACTTCATCATTTCTGTATCACTGCGCAATTCAAACACTTCTTGAACATCGTCGTTGGTAATTCGACGCAACAATAATCGGTCTGACTCCAGATTTTTAAAGGGTAAAAAAGAAAAAGTTGATTCCATACTATAGTATTTGTAAATTGAAATACGAAGGTATTACTATTTTGATGATTTTATAGCTAACAAAAATGAGTAAATTTTAATAAAAGTTCCAGAAAATCTAAATTATGATAAAACGTGCAAAATGATTTCAAAATATTTTTTTACCAAAGTTCAAAAAAGTATATTTACATTTTACACTAAAGCTTACCATGAATTCCGAAATTAAAACCATTCCAAACGATAAAGCACCAGAAATAATTGAGCCACAATTGAATATTATTCTCACTACCGATGAAGACGATGATCGACCTGTCTTTATATCTGGTAATTTCAACAATTGGGTGACTCAAGACCCGCCTTTTGAGATGGAGAAAGTGGGCAAAGGATTGTATCATTTTAAATTCGAAGCCGATTTTGACTATCCAACCGAGTTACTTTATAAATTTACTCGTGGCGATTGGAGTGAAGTCGAAATTGACAAATACGGCAATCGTACCGAAAATCGCTCGTGCACACAACACAATGGCGTTCGCAAAGAACATGTAGCCAAATGGAGAAAAAATTGGCTTCCATTCAAACCTAATTTTCTTCCGAAAGTGCATTTGATTTCAGAAGAATTTGAAATTCCGCAACTGAATAAAACCCGCCGAATTTGGGCTTTGTTGCCGCACGATTACGAAACATCCACGCAACGCTATCCAGTTTTATACTTGCAAGATGCTCAGAATTTATTCAATGAAAAAGCCAAATACGGAAACTGGGAAATTGATAAAAAACTGGCCGTAATGTCGGAATACAACATCGGAAACCTTATTGTTATCGCAGTAGAACACGCCGAGAAAGAACGCATCATCGAATACAATGTAGGAAATACGGTACTTGGCAACGGACAAGGAAAAAAATACATACGATTTTTAACCGATACCTTAAAGCCTTTTGTGGATGACAACTTTAGAACGAAACCAGAACGCGAATTCACAGGAATCGGAGGAAGTTCGATGGGCGGATTGGTCAGCATTTTTTCGGGTATTATGTATCCAGAAGTATTCGGGAAATTGATGATTTTTTCACCGTCATTGTGGGTAGTTCCGAAAATCAAACTGTCTTTTCTAGACTTAGAAGAAACGAAAGATACCCGAATTTACTTGTACGCAGGCGGAGACGAAAGCGCCACGATGATCGACCACGTAAAAAATTTCAAAAAACGATTGCTTAAAAAAGATGCTTTAGCTGATAAAATGAAAATTAGATTGAGCATCAATATGCTAGGAAAACACAACGAATTGTTTTGGAGTGACGAATTTCCAAAAGCAATTGAATGGTTGTTTTTTAGCACAAAAGAAGAATAAAATTAATTCAGCAAACTAATGAAAATCAATTATATAAAATCGATTAATTCAAGTGAAAATGCAGTTGTAATTCCAGTTTTTGAATCGGAAGATTCCATGCAGTTTCAAGATATTTCACTTACTTCTAAAGTTTTCTCAGGAAAGAAAGACAGCAATTATTTAGTAGAAAAAAACGGAACGCACTATTTGTTTTTAGGAGTTGGAAAATCTCCAAGTTATAAAGACATAAAAACTGTTTTCAGACGATTTGCATCTAAAAACACATCGTTTTGTGATGCTTCGGTTAGTGTGGTTTTTTCAGCTGATTTTTCAGTCGATATGATAGAAGCAGCTGTGTCGGGTTTACAATTAGGAACTTATAAATTGGGCCACTATAAAGAAAAATCGGAACCACATCCGTTTTTAAAAGAGGATTTCATACTCAGCATTGTATCGGATTTAGATTGTCAACAAGCCGTTGAAAAAGGGGTCAAAATTGCCAATGCACAATTAGAAACTTTTGATTTAGTCGATTTACCATCCAACAAAATTACACCTCAGTTTTTATCGAATTGGGCGGTTGAAACCGGAAAAAAATATGGGTTTTCAACGGAAGTTTTTGGACTACAAAAGTCAACCAATATCGGATTGCATTCGTTTTTGGCTGTCGGTCAAGGAAGTGAACGCGAACCGCAATTCATCATCATGGATTACGCACCTCAAAATTCCAAAAAACACATTGGTTTGGTCGGAAAAGGAATCACTTTCGACACGGGAGGATTGAACATCAAAACGGCTGGAATGGTTCACATGAAATGCGATATGGCAGGCGGTGGTGCTGTTTTGGGCGCGATGCAATTGATAGCCGATTTGCAACTGCCGTATCGTGTGACTGCAATAGTTCCGGCTTGCGAAAATTCGGTCGACGCCAAATCGTTTCTACCGAGTGATGTCATTCAGAGTTACAAAGGAAGTTCGATTGAAATCATCGACACCGATGCAGAAGGACGCCTAATTTTAGCCGACGGTTTATCCTATTTGATTCAGAATTATAAGCCTGAAATGGTTATTGATCTTGCCACACTAACAGGAAGTTCAGTAGCTACTTTCGGAAGTGAATGTGCCGCTTTGTTTACGAATAACGCCGAATTATCTCAAAAACTTCAATCATCTGGTGATGCTATTGGCGAGCGATTGTGGCCGTTACCGTTGTGGGATGCCTATAAATCAGACATTGATAGTGAAATTGCCGATGTCAAAAACTATTCAGGAAAACCTGTTGCTGGAGCGATTTCGGCGGCCAAATTTTTAGAACATTTCACAGACGAGCACAACAGTTGGGCACATTTAGATATCGCAGGCGTGGCTTTTGTAGACGATGAATTCGCCAAAACCAAACATGCTACGGCTTACGGAGTACATTTAATTACTACATTTATTGAAAATCTTTAGCGTATGGAAAATCCAATTAAAAACTACATCTGTATTTCCAATTATTTTAAAGGAAATGATTTTCTGATTAATTTGAAAAAATTAGGTAACCGAGTGTATTTAATCACGTCTGAAAAATTGCGCGACAAACCTTGGGCTGTCGAATATATTGATGAAATATTTTTTATGCCGGGTCAAGACGTCGATTGGAATTTAGAGGAATTACTCAACGGAGTTGCAGGATTGATGCGCCATAAAAAAATTGATGCCATTGTCGCCTTAGACGATTTTGATGTGGAAAAAGCGGCCTATTTGCGTGAAAATCTGCGCATGCCAGGAATGGGACAAACCACCGGAAGGTATTTTAGAGATAAATTGGCAATGCGCATGCGTGCGAAAGATGGCGGAGTTCCGATTCCGGCCTTCAGTGCGCTTTTTAATGATGAAGAAATCAATCAGTTTGCCGATACCGTTGCGGCTCCATGGGTTTTAAAACCACGTTCGGAAGCGTCTGCTTCGGGAATTATGAAAGTCCATTCGAAAGACGAACTATGGCAAAAAATACACGAATTAGGCGACAACCGAATCAAATATTTAGTCGAGCAATTCAAACCGGGAGCAGTGTTTCATTGCGACGGAATCAATTGGCACGGCGAAGTATTGTTTAGTTTGACCTCGCAATATTTAGCGACACCGATGGAAATCTCGCAAGGCGGCGGAATTTTTAGAAGTGCAAATATTGAACACAATTCTGACGATGATAAAGCCATAAAAAAAGTAAACGAACAAGTGATGAAAGCCTTCGGAATGCAACACGGCGCGACACACACAGAATTCATCAAATGCAACGACGACGGAAAAATTTATTTCTTAGAAACGGCTTCTAGAGTGGGTGGTGCGCATTTAGCTGAAATGGTGGAAGCGGCGTCCAACTTGAAATTATGGGGCGAATGGGCAAAAATCGAAGACGCTTTGGTCAAAGGTTACGAATACAAATTACCTACAATCAGAAATAATTTTGCCGGAATTGTGTTGACGCTGTCTAAGTTTCAACATCCTGATTTATCGGAGTTTAATGATGAAGAAGTATGTTTTCGAGTACCACTCGACTTCCACGCCGGGTTGATTGTGAAAAGTCAGAATCATGCACGAGTACGCGAATTATTAGACAATTACGCCGAACGATTGATCAAAGATTACGCAACATCCGCGCAACAAGAAGCGGTGAAGAGGTTGCATTAAAATGGATGTTTTCTTAAGTTTAACTTAGTATAAAATTAAAAGTTTCTAAAAATGAAATACAATCCTATTGTAGTTCAATTAAAAAATTCTAAAAAAGTTCTCATCAGAAGTGCCGAAATTTCAGATGCTGAGCGACTTTTAGCAACCATAAAAGAATACATTAGTGATAGTGAATACATTCCGAAACGTTCCGATGAAATTAAAATTACGATTCAACAAGAAGAGGAGTGGATCAATTCATTTATTCAAAAGGAGAATTCATTGCTTTTAGTGGCTGAATTTGAAAATCAAATTATCGGAAATCTGGATATTACCGGAAATTCTAGAATAATCATGCAACATACAGGTGTAATTGGTATGGGAATGTTATCAGAATGGCGAAATTCAGGATTAGGAACTGAACTTCTAAAGTGTTCTATCGAATGGGCAAAACAGAATCCTATTTTGGAACTGCTTTGGCTTCAAGTATATACTGAGAATGTTTTGGGAATGAACTTATATAAAAAAATGAATTTCGTTGAGAACGGAATCATTAAAAATTTCTTTAAACACAACGGGAAATACTATGATAATCTGACTATGAGTCTGTCGGTGAAATAGAGAGTAATACATTGACTATGGTCGCTGAATTTTTATTATCCCTAAATTTCAGCTATTTCTTAAGTACTTTAACAGCTTCTTCCGTCCAATTTCCATCTTTTAAATAGACGTCTGGCTTAAGTCCTTCTTTGTCAACAGAATATCCTTCGTTTAACCACAGATATCGATTTGTGGGTAATTGGATAGTTACAGTTGGACAGATGGTTTTGTACTGAACCACATTCCCGTAGTCAATCATTCCACCCGAATTGGTTCCAAAAACTGTAACTTTCGAACTTTGTCGGGCTATCATCGTAAATAATTCGCCACTACTTACCGTATTTTCATTCATCAATAATGCAATTTTTGATGGAAAAGTCTTGGTTTTTTCTAGTGTTAAGTTTTCCGTTTTTTTACCATCATCATTAAATAGGGTATTAAAATTGGCCTTCATTTTATTCAATCGTACATCTAGTTTACTTTTATTGATACTATCCAAACTTTCATAATAATTTGAAATGTAACTCTTGTACCAAATATCATAATTACTTTTGGTCAGACGCATTTCCGTGTTATACATTTCAATCGGTTTGGAATAAATGTAGTCAATCAATTGAAGTCCGATGCTATAATCGCCGCCACTGTTGTTGCTTAAGTCGATGATCCAATATGGTGTGGTTTCTAGTTTATCCTTGTATTTGTTTAACAGATACGTGGTTTGTTCGTATGCATTATTTTGAAACGAAGGAAATTTCCATATAGCAACATCATTTTTAAACGTCAAACTCGGGGCGTAACTGTCTTTCGACATTTCGTATTCCGTAAGGTCTCTTTTTTCAGTTACATTCGGACTTATTTTTTCAAAAAACAGAATCTCAAAATCCAAAATATTGTCTACAAGCTGTACTTTATGTGTAGAAACATCCGATTTGTCACCTTCGTAAAAAGTGCCTTCGTATGCACCGTCCGATTTTGTAATGACCAATTTGACTTCACCTGCTTTCCAATTTTCGTTTTGTGTAGTGATTACCGTTGCATAAAATAAATTAGGCTGAACTTGTGTAATTCCCAATCTATAACTTGGACTTTCATAGATTCCTTCAATCGGATCCAATTTTTTTGCCTTTGATACGTACTGATTTACTTGGAGTTCAGACAAATCAGTGCGGATGATTTTAATTTCCTTTGACTCTTTTTTGTCATTCGAAATTACTTTTGGAGCCTTAAATTTAATGCGTAAATGTTTGTCTTTAAAAAAGGAAATCCACTCTTGAAGTTGTTTCGAACAATCACTATCAGTAGTTTTATTTTTGGATAGTAAATAGTGTTTCTCTGTCCATTGATTATAAGTTGTTCGATTGTAGGAAGTAACTTTATCAAACCAACCGGCGTAATTGTCTTCTACAATTTTTTGGGTTTGAACAAATAAACTATCGCAATTGCAATTCTGACTGTAGAAAGTTGTCTGAATTAATAGTAAACCGAAAATAAAGATATTTCTCATTTATGATTTAAAATTTGTTTGACATCGGACTGTTGAGAATAAATTGACTCGTCATACAATTTATAGTTTGAACTCCAAGTTTGTATAAAGTTGTACATTCAAATTTATTTATTGTTCTCAAACAACCCAACCGTTCCGCCAACCCAATCTTTGTCTTTATTGAATTTTACGCCAATCATTTCTCCGCGGCTCAATCGCACTAAATTCGTAACTAGAGTAGGAGACGGCGCATCTTTTTTCCACACGGCCAACAAACGAACTTCAGCTTTTACTTTTCCGTCTGGCGATTGAATGATGGGTTTATAATTGACTTTCTTTTGCAAAATGTACAAATCTTTTTCGGTCACTGCTTCCACATCTTCGCGGGTTACGTGAAAAATTACGCCGCTTCCCGAAAATGAAAACAAAGGTTTTAAAACGTAGTTTTCTAAATCGGATGGAATTTCTTTTAAATCAGATAACAAGGTTGTTTCGATAAAGTATTTTCCTTTCAAATACGGTAAAATGAATTTACTGATTCGGAAAAACCAATTCGGATGACCTGCCCATTCTACATCCAATTCGTCCGAAAAATCGAAGTTCAACTGTAAATCAGTTCGCAGATCCAATTCGTCGAAAATCACTCGATTGTAGATGCGTTTAATCTGGATTTCTTTTCCTTTGGAATTGGTATAAAACAATTGATTTTGCTTTTTTAGAATATCGGTTACGCAAACGGTCGGCACTCCGAAGTCACGTTCACAGTAGTAAAAATCAATTTTAGTATTTTGCTTTTCGGGTTCGATTTCTAATAAAACAACATTTTCTTTTGGATGGTTGTTGCAAATGGCTTCTTCCACAATTTGCAAATACTCTTCTTTGGAAAGGTTGTTGAAGAACGGTGTCAATTCCGATAAAAACGGATAATGCGTTTGGAATTTCTCCGCTAAATTGTACTGAAAATTATACAAGGAAGGAAAACCTTGTACTTCGATGAGCTTTGGAATAATCTGTCCGTCTTCTTCGCAAATCCCGAAATCAATAGCCAAAAAAGTAGTGTGATCATCTTGATTGGGAACTTTTCTATTTAACTCTAATGCTTTGTTAGTTAAATTGTTGAAGTCGTCCTTCTGAATGAAAGCTATTACTTCGCTACACGCTTCGAGTAATTGGTTTTTTAACTCATTGGGAATAAAAAATGGCGTTTCACCAATTCGAAAAGTTACTTCGTAATTAAAATCGGAGGTAATATCGCCAATTAATTTTGCGTATTTTTCAGTAGTGAAATTTTCGTTGAACTGTGTTCTGTATTTTGGATTCATAGTGTTTTGAGTAAATAGTGATTAGTGAAAAGTAATTAGTCATCAATCCTATAAAAGATATCAATAGTAAAAGCTAATCACTCTTTACTGTTTACTATTTACTAATTCGACAACGCTTTTCTATGTTTCATCAAATCGTTGATGGCAATGCGCAAGAAATTTGGTATAATCGTTTCATTGGTCTTAAAGATTTTCTCCTCGTCCAACAAATCTTCTAGCATGTTTCGGAACTTTGTACGTCCTTTCATGGCGATGATTTTGTCGCGTTTTTCTTTGTTTTTCAAATTAGCGATAAAACTCAGTGCATCAGCTTCGGGGTGGAATTGGACTCCGATGAAATGTTCCGTAAAACGAACACCCATAATTGCTCGTTCGTAATCGCCACGGTGATCTCTGATTTTTTCCAACGCAATAATATGTGCGCCTTTCTTTTTAAAGATACTCAATTTGGGTTGTACTACTTGATAATCACGACTGTCGATGGCGTAAAACGGATTGTTCAATCCTTCTAAAATCGGGTCGGTTAATCCATCTTCTGTTTTGTGAATGGTCATGACACCAAACGAAGTCGATTTTCGCTTCGTAATTTGAGCCAGACCAAAGTGATAGCAGGCCATTTGAAACGAATGACAAATGAATAATACATGTTTTTTGGTCTTATTTTTAGTATTCCATTCGTTCAATTGGTCAATTAAAGCGTAGTACTTTAAATCCCAGTTGCCGTCGCCTTCCAACGGATTTCCCGGTCCGCCAGTAGAAATATAAATATCAAATTTTTCGATGTTTGGGAATTCATTCTTTCCACGAATATCAAAAATTTGAAACGAAACTATTTGGTTGAATCTGTTGATGATGTCAATGATACAACGCATTCCCTGATTCGGTTCGCCGTTGTACATGTCTAAAATCGCTATGCGTATTGGGTTACTCATTTTTTACAATTTGGTAATGCAAAGATAACTTTTCAATTGGATTGGCATCGAAATTTATGATTTCGCTATCAACAAGTATATTAACAAATTCAATTTTAATAGCAAGTTTCAAATCTGCCTTTTGCCTTCTGAACTAAAGTCCTTTCGTGAACTCACTCGTAATCAAATCCACTACTTTAGTCAAATCATTAGTTTGTTCAAAAACAGCCAACTGCTTATCGGCGCCCGTTCCTTCGCGCAAAATTGTATGGACGTAATTGATTTGTTCTCGGCTTCCTAATTCATCTACTACATCATCCACAAAATCGAGTAATTCCAAAATTAAGCCTTTGGTTTCGACTTCTTTCTGCAAACCGAAATCGATCATGTTGCCTTCAATTCCGTAGCGCGCGGCTCTGAATTTATTTTCTTTAATCAACGCAATGCGGTACATGTTGAAACTCGTATTCGACGTATTTAATTTGTACAATTTGGCTACAATCGCCTGAATTACTGCTACAATACACATCGCTTCGTCTACGGTTAAACTCATGTCGCAGATTCTGAATTCAATCGTATCATAAAACGGATGCAAACGTAAATCCCACCAAATTTTCTTCGGATTATCGATGCAATTGGTTTTGACCAAGGTTTCTAAATAATTGTCGTACGACGCAACCGAATCGAAATATTCGGGCAAACCCGTACGCGGAAATTTATCAAAAACTTTGGTTCTGAATGATTTATAGCCGGTATTCCGACCTTCCCAAAAAGGCGAATTGGACGACAAAGCAAAAATATGCGGTAAAAAATAACACGCCTGGTTCATCAATTGCAAGCCGATTTCGCGGTTTTCAATTCCAACATGGCAATGCATTCCGAAAATCAAATTGGAACGCGCCGCATCTTGCAATTCGTTTACAATCGTATGATAGCGCGGATCGTCGGTAATCGGTTGATCCTGCCATCTCGAAAACGGATGCGTTCCAGCGCCGCCAACAACTAAGCCTTGTTTATCGGCTAATTCGACAATTTTACTGCGCAGATACCGAATCTCTTTGCTCGCATCAGCAACGGTTTGGCAAATATTGGTGCCAACTTCTACCACCGATTGGTGCATTTCGGCTTTTACTTGTTCGTTTAAAATCACCTTCGCGCCGTCTACAATTTTAGACAGGTGCGAACGTAAATCACGCGTCTGCGGATCAATAATTTGGTATTCTTCTTCTACACCGAGGGTGAATATGGGTAATTTTTTCATTGTATTTTTATTAGAAGCTAATCCAGCTATTTGTTTCAAGCTTTTTCATTCCAAACCATTTTTGTACGTTTTTAAAAAGCTTCCGTTGGTCGCTCCTTAACAACAACAAAAATTGGTTTTTAATTTCAAAAGGCTTTCACTTCTATCTGGGCTAGGGCACTTTTGCTAGATTTACATTTTCAATTAAAATTAAAATTTCGTTGTTACAGACCGACAACCGAGAACCGACAACTGACAACTACTTCGCTGCGTCTTTAATAAATGTTCCCCACGTCAAGTTCATCTGACCTGGTTTTTGTTTTTTGGCGGCGGCAATGGCCATTTTAGCGGCGTGCTCGACAACCCATTCAAAGTTTTCGGCTCCAACCGAAGTCAGTTCGGCGTCTGGTGCTGGATTTCCGAAGTCGATCGCATACGGAATTCCGTCGCGCACTGCAAACTCCACCGTATTAAAATCATACCCCAAGCCTTTACAGAGTCGCAACGTATAGTCTTTTACTTTTTTTAGTAATTCTTTGGATACCGGCGGACCGTCGATTACGTAACGCAAATGGTGCGGATTGCGCGGTTCGTATTGCATGATGTGCACGTCTTTTCCACCCAAACAATACACTCTAAAGTATTCGGTAAAGACAATTTCTTCTTGCAGTAGCATTACTAATTGTCCGGTTTCCTGGTGTTTTTGCCAAAACTCTTCTTTGTTTTCTAAACGGTATACGTTTTTCCATCCTCCGCCAGCATAAGGTTTCATATAGGCTGGAAATCCGATGTAGTCGAAAATTCCGTCCCAGTCCATTGGATATTTTAGATTACGAAACGATTTGGATGTGGTATCGGTAGGATGTTCGGCAGAAGGCAAAATCACGGTATTCGGCAACGGAACGCCCAAGGTGTCGGCCAAGCAGTTGTTGAAAAATTTATCATCGGCACTCCACCAAAACGGGTTGTTGATTACGTTGGTTCCAGTTAAGGCTGCATTTTTTAAATACGCGCGGTAAAACGGAACGTCTTGTGAAATTCGGTCGATGATTACGGCATATTCGCCGCCTTTGCTTTGCACGACTTTATCAATCGATACGGCTTCGGCGATGATTCCTTTTTCGTTTTTCGAATTGACGCGGTCGATGAAGGCTTGCGGAAAGGTATCTTCCATTCCAAATAAAATTCCAATTTTTTTCATGGTAGTGTTTTAGTTTGATTCGTAATTATATTTTGTACTTCAAAGAAGTTTTAGTTTGTTTTTTAACAAATAGAAACATGCGTTTCACTTTTTATTCTTTGCATAGAAATGATATTTTTTATTTTTTTTACCACATAGAAACATAGATTTTGATGGTGTTTAAGTCGTTTCACTTTTTATAGTTTGTATAGAAATGCTGCTATTATTTTTTTACCACATAGAAACATAGATATTGATGGCGTGTAAGTCGTTTCACTTGGGATAGAGTTCATAGTTCGTTTTTAAGATTTATTTTCTACTCTTTAGGTTGGTGCGCGTTAGGGATGGCAGTGGAACTCCTTTTTGGCGGCTTTTTTTGCCGCGAAAAAGAGTGGAACGTACAGCCCGACCCGACCTTTTCGGAGGGAAACGCCCAAAATTTAAAAGAACTTAATGCGTGATAAATAATGGGGAAACATTTCTTTCCAGACCGGCCAATCGTGTTCTTTGTCTTGGCGAATGTCGAGCCAATGCGGAATGTCGCGCTGCGCCAAAACACTGCTTAATTTCAGATTCGCGTCGAAACAAATATCCCAGTTGGATGTGCCCAAAATAATGTCCATGTTCCAGATTTCGTGGTCGTTGATTCCGTGTAAATAATCTTCGGGCGAGTTGTAAAAAACGTCGTCATCCCAATGTCCGTCCATAAAGCTTTTGATTGAAAATGCTCCGCCCATCGAAAACATATGACTCACATAACCAGGATGACGAAAGGCAAAATTGGCGGCGTGATAACCACCAAAACTGCAACCCGCGACTGCTACTTTTCCGGCTCCCGTATTGTTTTTAACGCGTTCTACAATTTCGTGGCAAATCATTTTATCGTACCATACATGGTTTTGAATGCGGTGTACGGGGTGGATTTTTTTATTGTAAAAACTATCTTTATCAATGCTGTCGGGACAAAATATTTGGATCAGGCCTTGCTCGATGTACCAACGCGCGCTTTCAATTAAGCCTTGGTCTTTGTTTTCGTGGTAACTTCCCATGGATGTCGGAAAAAGGATGACCGGATAACCAGCATGACCAAAAACCAACATTTGAATTTCTCGGCTTAGATTTGGCGAATACCATTTGAAATACTCTTCTCTCATAAATAACTTTCTTTTTAACAATTATAGTAAAAAAAGCGGTGTAATATTCATAAAAATCACCTATTCCTTAATTAATTTCAATCTTTCAATTAAATGAATTGAATTTTGATAAGTATGTAAAAAAGAGTGTTGTTTTGGACGTTAAACCCTGTTTTGTGTAAGATTTTAGAGTTTATTACAGTCATTGGTTTAATAAAATCATCGGTAAAATGCAGTTTTAAGTAGGTTTTTAACTGGAATTTCGTGCAAAATGAGTAACTTTAAAAGAAAAAGTAATGCCAACACCAATTGAGTTAAGTCGCGAGTTTGTGCAGAATTTATATCAACCGATTACGCCAGATACCCATAAAGGTAGACAAGGTCATGCACTACTGATTGGTGGAAGTTACGGAAAAATGGGTTCGGTTTGTTTGTCGAGTACCGCGGCAATTAAATCCGGTTGCGGATTGGTTACGACATTTATTCCCAAATGCGGGTATGAAATTGTACAAATAGCCATTCCCGAGGTGATGGTTGTAACCGATCGAAGTGAAGAATTTATTGCTACAATTGGGTGTGATTTTGTTCCCAATGCGTTTGGAATCGGAATGGGAATGGGACAACATCAAGAAACCCAAGACGCTTTTCATGCTTTTTTGGTAAAAACTAGTGCTCACTTGGTCGTAGATGCGGATGGGTTGAACATTTTGTCTACAAATAAAGATTGGTTGTCGCTTTTGCCCAAGAAAACCATACTGACGCCACATAAAAAAGAATTGGAGCGTTTGATTGGAGTGTGGAACTCCGACGACGAATTGTGGAATAAAGTGACTGCGTTTTCTAAAGCATTTGACGTAATTATGGTTGTTAAAGGCGCACCGACTCATATTGTTGACGACGAAGCAATTTATAAAAACACTACGGGTAATGCAGCCTTAGCTACAGCGGGAAGTGGTGATGTATTGACGGGAATCATCACCAGTTTAGTGGCTCAAGGTTATGTTCCCTTGCATGCGGCGCTGTTGGGTGTTTACCTTCACGGATTAACAGCTGATTTGGCGTTACCCCAAACGGGGACACATTCTTTTATTGCATCCGACATCATTCGCTATTTAGGAAAAGCTTTTTTAACGTTTGAAATTATTGATTCAATCTGATTTGCTGGTTGGCAATAATTGATTTGAGGAAAGGAGTTGTTTGCGTTTCAATATCGTTTTCAGTTATATCCAATGCTTTCGGATTTTGAAGTAATTGCATCCACGGTTTTGGTGCGTCAAACGGATAACTACCGAAGACAATTACCGGAGTTCCTTTTACTTTCACATTTTCATTATCTTCCAAAACCCATTGATCGGCCCATTCGTACAAGTATTTGGCATCTTTTTCAAGCAAACGCAAACACGAGTGCGACGCCGGATAACCAGGTAATTCGTATTGATGAAAACCAACTCCCAATTTGTTTTCGATGTTGAAGTTCCATTTTAAATCCCATTCGTCGTTGAACGTACTGGTGGTTTCTTCTGCTTTCCAATTGGTAAAAAATAATCCGGTTGGCGTTTGATCTTTTTTTCTGCCCATATTGGTCGGTCCGGTATAAACGAGCACACCATTTTCGTATGCGGCAAATGTTTGTGACGGATAGGAGAAGAAGATGATTTTATCCACATATGTCAAGTAATCGACTTCCAATGGGAAAGGCAAATAATAAACGACATCACCTGAAAAGTCACTCGGAATGATAATCGAATCCATTTTTGCTAAATTGGCTTTGTCGGTTCGGTTGACGGCGCTGACAATCTCTAGATTGGTTGCGTTGCTGGCATTTTGCTCCAACCACGCTTTCGACGACTGTAAGGTGTATTTGACTTCTTTGGGTTGTTTTCGAGCAGGGATTTTCCGTTGTTTTTTGGTTGCTTCACCTTTGCAGGAAAAGAATAGAATACTGATTAGGCAGATACAAATTAATGCTGAATACTTCATGTTTAGTTTTTTGGTAAAAATAAACGATGAGAGCAGTATTAGATTTATACAATTTTCAGAATTTGTTACGTAAATGCACTTTATAGAAGTTCAATTGAAAATGATACGCTGAAATTCGAATTGGGTTGTAAGACTTGAATATTGGTTTTTTCAAAAAGGTTTCCCTTGCTGGTTGCATCGTCGGCAAATCCTATCCATGGCTCGATGCAGATGAAAGGTGCGTTGTGAACCGTCCAGATTCCCAAGCTACTGAAATCCTCAAAATTAACTTTTAAAATAGGTTGGCTATTTTCTAACAAGGTTATGGATTTGGAAGCAATAGTTTTGAATACCAAAGCATCTTTTTCAAATAAAGTGTAGTCTAAGGGCAGCAATTTATTTTGTAACGGAATAGTTTTCGTCGTTCCCGAAAAAACATTGTTTTCTAATTCGTGTGCTTCCAAAGATTCATCAATTTCAAATGCCAAACAATAACCAGTGAACGATTTGGGCAAGGCAAAAGCGGGATGCGCGCCGATAGAAAAAGGCATTTCTTCGATGGATGTATTTCGGACGGTATAGCCGATGATTAACATCTTTTCCACCAAGGTATAATCGATTTGCAGTTCAAATTGAAAAGGGTATTTCAGCAATGTTTCAGCATTTTCTTTCAATAGAAAAGAAGCACAATCGGGACGGGAATAGATGTGTTCAAATTCAAAATCACGGGCAAATCCGTGTCGCAATAATTCATATTTTCCTCCGTGATAGACATACGAATTATCCACTAACGCACCGACAATCGGAAACAAAACGGGTGAATGTTTTCCCCAAAACTCGGGGTTTCCTTCCCAAATGTGTTCGGTGTTGGTTTGGATATTTTTGAATGAATTCAGTTCAGCTCCTTTATTAAAAATAGAGGCAGAGCAGTATTCGTTGGATAAGCTAATGTTCATAATTAGGATTTCAAAAGGATGTTTTTTAAATCGTCGTAACTTTTGATTTTGATGCTGATTTTCTCTTTACTCATTACGTGTTCAATTTGCTCCGGAATGGGTAATTTGATGTTCAACGCAGGTTCAACCGTATCCAAAAATTTTACGGGATGAGCAGTTTCCAGGAAAAATCCGATGGCATTGTGGTGGTTTTGCAATTCTTTCTTCAATCCGAGGTAACCCACGACTCCGTGTGGATCGGCTATATAATTGGTGTTGGCATAGATGTTTTTCATTTCGAAAAGCGTTTCCTCATCGGAAAACGAATACGACGAAAAATCGGCTGAAAAAGCTTCTAAACTATGGTTGTATAATTCCTGAATCCGTACAAAATTACTCGGATTTCCTACGTCCATCGCATTAGAAATCGTTGCAATAGAAGGTTTCGGTTCGTACGCGCCTTTTTCTAAAAATCGCGGTACCGTATCGTTGGCATTGGTCGAAGCCACAAAATGGGCGAGAGGCAAGCCAAGTTTTTTAGCCATGATTCCTGCGCAGATGTTTCCGAAATTTCCACTCGGACACGATGCAATCAGCGGTTTATTGTACTTTTTCAAAGCTTTGTACGCAAAGAAAAAGTAAAACATTTGCGGCAACCAACGCGCAATGTTGATGGAATTGGCAGATGTTAGGTTTTTGGATTTCAAATCGGCATCCAAAAAGGCTTTTTTCACCATGTCTTGGCAATCGTCAAACACTCCGTCTACTTCTAACGCTTTGATGTTTTGTCCCAAGGTGGTCAGCTGTCGTTCTTGGATATCACTGACTTTTCCCGATGGATACAATATAATCACATCAACACCTTTTACTCCCAAAAAGCCACTCGCCACCGCACCGCCGGTATCGCCCGAAGTGGCAACTAAAACGGTATTTTTCACTTCTTTCCCTTTGTTAAAATAGGCCAGGCATCTCGACATGAATCGGGCGCCAACGTCTTTAAACGCCATGGTCGGTCCGTGAAATAATTCTAATGAAAACATATTATCTTCAACTTCCACCAATGGAAAATCAAAAGATAGAGTTTCGGAGATGATGTGCTTGAGCTCGTGATCCGGAATTTCATCACCTACAAATTGTTGGATGGCGGTGAACGCGATTTCTTCGTGGGATAGATTTTCGATGTTGTCAAAAAAAGATTGCGGTAGTGGTGTGATTTTCTCTGGAAAAAACAAACCTCTATCCGAAGCCAATCCTTGAATTACTGCTTCTTGAAAGCAAACTGTATTGGTTTTGTTATTTAGGCTGTAATAGTTCATTTTAATGATTTTAGAACGCGGATGATGCGAATGCAAGCAAATGCGGATTTCTGCGGGTTTTTAATTCGTAATTTTTAATTTTTAATTACACTAACTCCATTCGGATTGATCGCTGATACGTGCATATCAAATTGAATTCCAGTGTTCTGATACCTTTCACTCATGGCTGAAGCTACCTTTTTGGCTGTTTCTTTTCCTTTACACAAGGCAAAAATCGATGGTCCAGCACCCGAAATTCCGGAACCTAATGCTCCATTTTGCAACGCGCTATTTTTTACGGCTTCAAAATTCGGAATCAGATGCTTTCGTGCGGGTTCTACAATAACATCTTGCAGCGACCGTCCAATTAGTGCATAATCGTTGGTGTATAATCCGGCTATCAATCCACCCAAATTTCCCCATTGCGTGATGGCGTCTTTCATCGGAATCATGGGCTGCAAAACAGCTCTTGAATCGGAGGTTTTGACTTCAATGTGTGGATGTAAAACAACTGCGTAGAGTTCACTCGGACTGTCGATCCGAATCACATCCAACGGGTTGTAACCACGAACCAATGTGAATCCGCCCAATAGGCAAGGAGCAACGTTATCCGCATGTTCACAACCACTGGCAATCGCTTCGCCTTTCATGGCAAAATCGACCAATTGGTGTTGAGTAAACGGATTTCCGAGTAGTTCGTTAATGCCAAAAACGGCTCCGGCGGCACTGGCAGACGAACTGCCAATACCACTTCCAGCTTTTATTTTTTTATGGATTTCGATTTCAAATCCGAAGTCCAAATTCAAGTTTTGAATGATGGCCAAAGCGGCAACTCCGGCTACATTTTTCTCGGTTTCCATGGGCAAATCAGCACCTGTTATTTTTGTAATTCGGATTCCTTTTTCCGCTGATTTTCGGATGATCATCTCGTCACCAATCGTTTCGAGGCACAAACCCATGACGTCAAATCCGCAATTGAGATTGGCGATGGTGGCAGGGCAGAATAGTTTTATTTCGTTCATAGTAAAGTACATATTTTTTTGCCACAAAGACACAGAAACACAAAATTTTGTTTAAGATTGTGAGAAAAAAACAAAAGAAAGCTTTGTGCCTTAGTGGCTTCGTGGTTTAATCATACATTTCCAATTCGAATCACATCCGCGAATATTCCAGATGCCGTTACAGCAGCACCAGCTCCTGCGCCTTTTATAATTAACGGTTGGTCGATGTATCGGTCGGTGTAAAATTCTACGATGTTGTCTTTTCCTTCTAAGTTGTAAAACGGACTGTCAGAAGGTATGAATTGCAAGCCAACGCTGGCTTTTCCGTTGTCAAACGAAGCTACAAATTTTAAACGACAGTTTTTAGTTTTAGCTTCGGCTAAGAGATTTTCAAAATGATTGGAATGTTGGGTTAATGATTTGAAAAAATCGTCGTTGTTGGTCGTTTCCATGCATTCTTTAGGAAGAAACGAATTGTTTTCAATATCTTCCATTTCCATTTGATAACCACTTTCACGAATGAGGATGAGTATCTTTCGGGCTACATCGACTCCACTTAAATCAATTTTCGGGTCGGGTTCTGTAAATCCTTGTACGCCAGCTTCTTTTACTACATCATGAAAGTTGTATTTTTCACCAAAATTATTAAAAATAAAGTTCAAACTTCCCGATAAAACGGCGTTGATACGGTTTACTTTATCCCCCGATGCAATTAAGTGTTTTAGTGTATCGATGATAGGTAATCCGGCGCCGACATTGGTTTCGAATAAAAACGGGGCATTGTATTTTCGGGATAAACTTTTTAAATTTTTATAATTGTCAAATTGAGAAGAACACGCAATTTTATTACACGTAACTACAGCTATATTTTGTTGCAAAAACTGATCGTAAATTGAAGCTACGTCACTGTTTGCGGTAATGTCAACAAAAATACTGTTGCGTAGATTCAGGCTTTTGGTACGTTGAATGAATTCGTTAGGATTGGCAGTTTCTCCGCTTTCAAGGAGCGATTTCCATTCTTTTAACGCCAATCCTTCTTCGTCAAAAATCATTTTACGTGAATTGGAAAGAGCAATAACGCGAAGATTAATCTTTAAATTTTCTTTTAAAAATTTTCGCTGCTGGTTGATTTGATCGATGAATTTCTCACCTACATTTCCAACTCCCATCACGAATAAATTCAGCTGTTTGGTGTTGTCTTCGAAGAAACGTTCGTGCAACGTATTCAGTGCTTTTTTTACGTCTTTTTCATTGATGACCACTGAAATATTGCGCTCTGACGCACCTTGTGCAATGGCTCTAATATTGACATTGTTCTTTCCTAAAGTGCTGAACATTTTCCCAGAAATTCCTTGATGGTTTTTCATGTTTTCGCCCACTAAGGCTACAATGCACAAGTCTTTTTCAACAATACACGGGTCAATTTTATTCTGTGCAATTTCAATTTGGAATTCTGCTTCAATCGCTTTTTTGGCGAGATCGGCGTCTTGATTCTGTATTCCGATGCAAATCGAATGTTCAGACGACGCTTGAGTGATGAAAATCACGTTGATGTTGTGCTGTGAAAGTACTTGAAACAATCGTTTTGACGAACCTGCAACGCCTATCATTCCGGAGCCTTCCAACGTCACCAAAGCAATGTGATCGATGTGGGAAATACCTTTGATTGGGTTGGAAGCCGATTCGGGTTGGTTTGAAATTAAGGTACCGTATGCGGCTGGTTCAAACGTATTTTTAATCCAAATCGGAATGTTCGCTTTTAAAACGGGTTGAATCGTAGGCGGATACAACACTTTGGCGCCGAAATGCGACAATTCCATGGCTTCTTGGTACGAAATCGTTTCAATAGGTTGTGCTTGTTTAACTATTTTCGGATTGGCCGTAAACATTCCGTTCACGTCAGTCCAAATCTCTAACGAATCCGCTTTCAAACCTTTGGCCATAATTGCTGCGGTATAATCCGAACCACCACGACCAAGAGTTGTCGTATTTCCAGTATCGTCGGCTGCTATGAATCCGGGTAAAACCACCACAGACGAACTATTTGAATTAAAATAGGATGCAATTTGAGTGTTTGTGCTATCAAAATCTACCACCGCTTTTCCGAAGTTTGAATTGGTTTTGATTAATTCCCGACTGTCTTTAAACGCGCTATTCGGAATGGTTTGCTGCAATGCCGTGGCGATGATTTGGGAAGAAAGCAATTCACCGAAACTGGCAATCGCATCGGAAGTTCGTGGCGACAATTCACCCAATAGAAAACATCCATCCAATAAGGTTTGCAATTGATTGATTTGGTTGTTGATTTTGATCAGCAATTGATTTTGGTTTGCAGTATCAATTAATTCAGAAATCGTTGTGAAATGCTTTTGTTTGATTTCTTCAATCAAAGTTTTATACGATTCATCTTTTGAAGCGGCTTTTTTTGAAGCATTTAAAAGCATATCGGTGACGCCACTTAAGGCAGAAACGACTACGGCTAATTTATTGTTTTTAACTTTATCCGAGACAATATCGATGGCCAATTGAATATTGTGAGCATTGGCTACTGAAGTTCCGCCAAATTTTAATACAATCATAGTTTTATTTTTTACATTCTAAGTTCCTTATGAACTCAAGAAGATTTATGTTTTGGGATTTTTTTGTGGTGTAGGCATGATTTTGCTTCCTTCAACAGAAAGTAAATCAAACGGGATTATATGTGAAAGTTATACCCCACACGGGGTCGTAGTTGTTGTAGATGTGTTACCAACAAAAGAGACAACCAAAGAGTTGGTTGCTGGATAAGTAGTATTTGCGTTGGTTATCATCATACATTTCAAAAATAGTATTTTTTGTCAATCAAAAAAATGTAGGTTGTATTTTTGTGAATATCATAATTTTAAGTTCGAATCGAGTTGGAATCATTTTATTAAACTATTTCTTTACGGTTATTTTTAGTGATTTCTCAACAAAATAGAAGTTAAAATAGTTGGATTTTAACAATTGTTTGCTGAATTTTGAAGTCAAATTTCAACTATTCCATGGAACACATGCATTACATCAGTTCAGAAGTACTGAATTTAGAGACGTTACACGATATCATTTCCCAACATAAACCGATTGCACTTTCTGAAGAAGCCAAACTCAATATTCAAAAATGTAGAACCTATTTGGATCAGAAAATGGCCGCAGAAGACGCACCAATTTACGGAATCAACACTGGATTTGGGTCGTTATGTAATGTAAAAATTTCCAAAGAAAACTTATCGCAATTACAAGAAAACCTAGTAAAATCGCACGCCTGTGGAACCGGAGATGAAGTTCCGTCGGAGATTGTAAAGCTAATGTTGTTGCTTAAAATTCAGTCGTTGAGTTACGGTCATTCGGGTGTGCAATTGCAAACCGTAGAACGGTTGATTGATTTTTATAATAATGATGTGTTGCCGGTTATATATACCCAGGGTTCATTGGGCGCGAGTGGTGATTTAGCACCGTTGGCTCATCTTTCTTTACCCTTATTAGGAGAAGGAGAAGTGTATGTTGAAGGAACTAAAGCACATGCTTCTGAAGTTTTGAAGAAATTCAATTGGAAGCCCATTGTCTTGCAATCGAAAGAAGGTTTAGCGTTGTTGAATGGCACGCAATTTATGAGCGCTTATGGAAGTTACGTTATTCTAAAAGCGATGAAATATTCGTATTTGGCCGATGTGATTGCTACCGTTTCGTTGGAAGGTTTTGATGGTCGAATTGAGCCGTTCAACGAATTGATCCATTACGTCCGTCCGCACAAAGGACAAATTGTAACCGCCAAACGCATCACCGATTTACTGCAAGAAAGCCAAATCATAGCACAAGAGAAACAACACGTTCAAGATCCATATTCGTTTCGTTGCATTCCTCAAGTGCATGGCGCTTCGAAAGATACCATCGATTATGTAAAAAAAGTATTTAAGACCGAAATCAATTCGGTTACCGATAATCCCAACATTTTTGTAGGCGAAGACCAAATCATTTCGGGTGGAAATTTCCACGGGCAACCTTTGGCCTTGGCGTTGGATTTCTTAGCAATCGCCTTATCCGAATTGGGAAGTATTTCTGAACGCCGAACGTATCAATTAATATCTGGTTTAAGAGGTTTGCCAGCGTTTTTAATTGATAATCCGGGTTTGAATTCGGGTTTTATGATTCCGCAATACACCGCCGCCAGCATCGCCAGTCAGAATAAACAATTGTGTACTCCGGCGAGTATTGACAGTATTGTTTCGAGCAACGGACAAGAAGATCACGTGAGTATGGGCGCGAATGCGGCAACTAAATGCTTGAAAGTGATGGAAAATCTGGAGCGTATTTTGGCCATTGAATTGATGAATGCTTCGCAAGCAATTGAATTCAGAAGACCGTTGGAATCAAGTCATTTTATTGAAATGTTTTTAAAATCGTACCGAACTGAAGTGCCGTTGGTAAAAGAAGATCGTATTTTACATTACGATATTGAAAATTCGGTAGCGTTTTTAAATAGTTTTGTGATTGATTTGGAAGACTAATTTGTTCTAGAATGGGTGTTTTTAATTATTGTTACAATCATTTTAAATGGAGTATGAGCTACAAAGCAATGTATTGAATTTGCTGGAATGATAATATTTTCACCTAATTCAAGCTTGAAGTGGTCATTGTTGATGGTTATCTCGGCTTTTCCTTCAATAATTTGAACATACGTATCAAATTTGGACATGGTTTGACAGAATTCTTCATTCAAATCAAAAGAGACGACCGATAATCTTCCTCCTTTATTTTTGATGACTGTTTTGCTTACAATCGTGCTCGGAATGTAGTCAACAATCTCAATGATAACATGTTCATGAGATTTTAATACTTTCGCGGTATCGATTTGGATGGGTGATGAAATTGTAGGAGTTTGCATTATGTCTTTTTTTCAAAGGTCTGCAAAATATCAGCGTTTATATTGTATAATAAACGAGAAGACTTTCATAATTCATTCATTTCAAATTAAATAAATAATGCCTCCAAAAATTTCAGAGGCATTACAAACAAACTACATGTTTTACTTCGCTATTATAACTACACAAATGTAGGTCACGGTTGTTATCAAATAATTAATCAATGTATATCAATATATTATTAATTGAGCTGAACCGAATAAAAAAAGCCCTTCTCATTGAGAAAGGCTTTTCGTTTTATTATAAAATTCAATTATCGTTTAATAACTCGTAGCGTCTGAATTGCATCGCCTTGAGAAACAATCACATTGTAAATTCCGGATGGATAAGCAAATCCTATTTCAAGATTTGTTATCGAATCCATTTCTACTTTTTTGTCTTCAATTAATTTACCTATCATATCATAAACTCTAACTTGAATGAATTCTTGAGAAGTAGTTGTAACATCCAACATAAAGTTTTCATTGAATGGATTTGGATACGCAATTGCTTTGAAACTTACTTGTGTAGCATCCGCTCTTAAATTTCCACCAGGAGTAGTTACGTTACAGATTGTTCCGTACGGTAAGTAACTACCGTCTCTGTTTATAACCGCAACTTCAATTGAGTAGGTAGTAGCTTCGTCAACAACAAAACCGCTGATGTTATTTAAACGAACTTCTCTAGTAAGACGATCAACTTCTGTTGCAGATGAAGTTACTAGATTAGTAATTCTAAATCGGTATCCATTAGCAAATGGAACATTGTTCGCATAAGTAACTGAACCTACTGATGTCAACATGCTTCCGCACTGCGAAGCTTGAACTTGAGTGGTAGCAGTAGGAGTGGTAACATTACAAGAAACACCATACGCTTGCCAAACTCCTCCAACTCGTGCTGCAACTTCTACTGAATAGGTACATGCAAAATTGAATGAAGCCAATTGATTCAATGAAAACACACGTAAAGCTCTATCAATGGTTTGAACTTGATTGGTAGTCAAATCGGTTACTCTAAATCGGTATGCTTGAGCATTTGGAACCAAATTGGCATAGATTTGTTGATTAATGGTACTTAATGTCGAACCACATTGCGTTGGAGCAACATTAGTTCCAATAGTCAAGTTTAAGGTGTTGATTATGGCACAACCATTTCCGTCAATCGTGTTAAATGTATATACACCCGTAACTGAATACGTAACACCATTTAATGACCAAGTGTAAGGTAAAACCTGATTGATTGTAGTAGTAGTGGTTAATTGTACTGGTTCAGAAATTGTTCCTGAAACTGTACTTGTACAACCATTAGCATCGGTAATAGTATATGAATAATCCCCAGCGCTTACTGTAAAAGTACCTGTTCCAGTATAAGGAGCCGTTCCGCCAGTAGCTGAAACCACTACAGTAGTTGTTCCACCATTACATGTGATTGTTCCTGCATTTGAAGTAGCAGCTAAATCGGATACGATTACAGTTTGTGTAGCCGTTGACGTATTGCCATTTGAATCGGTAACCGTCCATGTTACAATTGTAGTTCCAACTGGGAATGTAGTAGGAGCGTCGTTGGTTACACTTGCAACTGAACAATTATCTGCTGTTGCTGGAGTTCCTAAATCAATACCAGTTCCCGTGCATGATGTAATAGTTTGTGGCGCTGCAGTTGAAGCCGCTGCACCCATCGAAGCAGGATTGAAGAAAGCCAATAATTGACCACCTTGAACTACTTCAGTTACATTGGCCAAACCAGCTGAATAATGAGCTTGAACATCCAATAAGAACATTCCTGGACCTAATATATCAGACATGTCAATAATTCCAGATGATTCTTCATCATTGTTAAACGGACTAGTTGCCGGAGTTGTAACCGAACCCACTAAATCTCCAAAACGTGCTGGGTCATGTTTACCTACTAATTCTAAAACATCGGTAGCAATGGTATATTGCCACACTTTAGCACTATGCGCTTGTCCACCCGGATCTTCTTGCAAAAGAACGTGTCCAAATTTATCAATAGTCATGTTGTCTAACATTCTTTGACCTTCAGTTCCATCTAAGACAGCAGTAATGGTTCCGCCTGTTTCTGGATTTGCAATGTCATTAAAACTCAATTTCCATAAACGACTAGGCGCTGAAAATGAGTTGGTAGTTACGAAGTAAAAATCATTCGGATTGGATGGGTCAAACGAACCATCTTCTGGGCGAAGGAAATTGGTAACTCCTGCAGTTATGCTATTTGTATTTAATGTTGTTCCTGTTGTATTCTGAACAAAACCTAAATCTTGTAAGGTAAATGGTGTATTTGGAGCTGGAGCGCTGGCAGACGTTTCATCTGATAAACCAGTAACTTTTACTCCCCATAATTTACCATTGTTTAATCCCGCTTTATCGATATCAGTTCCTGAATTGGTTTTTGTACCAATATAGAAATAAACTTGACCGTTAACTGTAGCGTCATCGGTACCTGCAACAACTGTTTTATTACCTGAAGCAGTGCTTGCTACTACGTTTTCCCATGAGAATTTACCCAAATAAGGAAGTTGGTAGCTAGTTCCTGCTGATGTACCTGTTACAATATGTCCGAAAGCACGACCTTCCGATCCTGATTCTTCTCCAGTAACAAAAATACGTTCTTGTGTACCTAAACCAGTAGCTTGGTTAAAGAAAGCCGCAACTGGAGGAAGATCAGCAGAACAAAAACGGTTGAATTGAGTCGTTCCTTGAACATAACTACTTGAACCTGTATTCCATGTGTAAACAGTTTGTACTAAATCGCTTCCGCTTTGTACTGCCAAATTCGATTTGTTAATCACCCATTTTGATACAAACGCACCTGTTGAACCATGAGCACGAGTAATACCAGCTGTATTTCCTAATTCGTGATTCATTAACAAGGTAAAAGTACCATCATTGTTATCGTAAGCTCCTAATCCGTCTGGAATACCTACCATTCTATAACCTCCAACCACATCGTTTACCGATAGGATAGAAGTAAATTTACCACCAATAGATTGTGATAATAAATACGGACTCTGAGTTGTTGATGCTCCCGTTACTCCAGGTACTAATTCAGAAGGTTCGAAATAGATAGTTGGAGAAGTTGTGTCTGGAATGCTAATTGCTGTTCCTGTTACTGTTGCAGTACAACCTTTAGCATCAGTAACGGTGTACGAATACGCACCAGCACCAACGGTAAATGTTCCTGTTCCTGTGTAAGGAGTTGTTCCTCCAGTTGCCGTTACAGTAACCGTTGTAGTTCCGCCAGAACATGCTATTGGAGAAGCTTGTGTTGCAATTGCAATAATCGTTGGACAAGGTGTTGTAATGATAGTACCTGGTGAACCAATTTCAGCAGGGCTATTAGCTGCAATAAAGGCACCATTAGTTCCTACTGCGCTGAATTGAGTTATTGGTGTAACTAAACTATTTCGTCCAATAGCATTATCAAATGAAGTGTATGGTCCCGTTGGTGAAGTGCCAAAAACAACACTAGTTTGCAATACACTACTACTGTTATATAAATTTACTTGATCACCGCCAGTACCTAGACCAATTCCGCTACCCGAATAATTTCCGATGCGTAAACTTCCTGTTGGATTAGTTCCGAACCAATTGTTTAAGAAGGTAGTAGTGATAGTAGCCAAATTACTAGATTCTATAAAGATTACCGATTCTCCTGGATTGATGCTTGTAATTCCGTTTAATAGGACAGCACCAGCAGGCGATTGTGAACTGTCATCTACTTTCCATCCTGTAATGTCAACAGCTACGGCTTTAGTATTGGTCACTTCAAACCAATCGGCACCCACTGGGCTGTTGCCGCTTGACCAAGGTGCAACTTCTGAAACAAATAAACGGCCTACAGAACCTGGCGAACCAATCTCAGCAGCATCATTTACGGCAGCAAAGGCATCGTTCACACCAATTTCACTCAATAATGATATCGTTGTATTTGTAAGTCCAACCGCATTGTTGAATGTTTTGTATACTATAGTTGGAGAAGCTCCAAAAACTACATTAGCTTGTAATACTCCCGCTGCATCATATAAATTCACGGCATCTCCGCCTGTACTCAAACCGATTCCAGAACCTTGATACGTTCCTACTTGTAAACTCGCTGGAGGATTTGCTCCAAACCAAGTCGATTTAAAACTGGCAATTACTGTCGTTGCAGGATTTCCTGTAGAACTTTCTAAGAATATTACCGACTCACCCGGAGCAATACTTGTAATTCCTGTTAAAGCGATAGATGCAGCAAATGAATTGGAACTATCATCCACTTTCCAACCTGTTATGTCAAGAGCGGTTGTTCCATTATTAGTTACTTCAAACCAATCAGCACCAACCGGGCTGTTACCACTTGACCAAGGAGCTACTTCAGAAACAGTTACGGTAGGAAGTTGTGGTGTTTCGTTAACTAAATCAGTAACGGATAATACAAAATTTACTGATGCGTCGGGTGTAGCGCCAACTGTTGCATCGTCAACATTTACCGTAACACTATACGTTGATTTAGTTTCGAAATCAAGTACTGTTCCGGGTTTAATGAACAAACTTGATCCAGTGATTTGGAAATCATTAGCATCTGCTCCTGATAAAGAAAAAGTATTGGTTCCTAATCCATCATCCGATATCAAAATATCAGCCACTCTAAAGGCTGGGTTAGTTATCGAGTTTTCAATAATTGAAGCAACAGTATTGTTTAATGTAATAGCAGTAGGTGCCTCATTAATTCCGTTTGAAGGTGCATATACCCATAATTCTGGATGATTAATATCGCCTCCACCATTTTCGTTTACGATATAAATGTTTCCATCATTATCCATTGTAATCCCTTCATGTTGCTGCGCACTTACACTTAAAATGTCTCCTGGATCGGCAGCAATCGTAAGTGTACTAGCAATAGTTCCGTTTCGGTCAATATTAACTATTTGACCATTTTCTTGACTCAATACCAAAAGATTTTCTGACGTTGACTGTGAAGGCAAGTTAGCTAATACAAATACATCAGCAACATCGCTAAAACCCAACAAAGCCGGATCAAAAAGATTAACAGAATTTACAGTAGTTGGAGAACCGTTGGTTGCAGTTCCTGCAGCAAAATCAACATTCGTTTGAAAAATTCCAATCGGATCGATTTCTTTCAAGCAAATAAAACCTCCTGTAATTGGATCATAGCAAAGACCTTCCGTTCCAGTATTTGAAACAAACGTGCCTATTTTTACCGTTTGTGTATTGGCTCTTGTAAGTGTGGTACCCGCAGCGTACGTAAATTTAACTAGTTGTCTGTCGCGCTCCTCGCTCATTACAAACTGGCCACCTCCAATATAAGTAATTCCTTCAGTATCATAAAAATCAGTTCCTTGTGGACTAGCACCTTGAGCCATTGTCATAGTATTAATCAATACTCCTGTTTTTGAAACTTGAGTAACAGAAGTACTACCATCAGCAGTGATAAATAAGGTATCTGTATCCCAATTATAAGCTACAGCCGAAGCTTCTTGACACAATAAATTATTGGTCGGAGCTGTTGTAGTTAATGGTTCGGGTAAATTATAACGACCTACTCTAACATATGTTGACAAATCGATGCTTGAAGTAGATGGATTTGATGTTGTAAAACTAACCGACTGGGTTGTTGTGATTGCATTATCGCTAGTATCTTCAATTGTATTTGGTAATAATGCCACGTAATACAGTTGGTTATTGGTTAAATTTGAAGTCGGATTTATAGTGATTGTATTCGATGCAAAAGTAGCATCAAAAGGCACTAAAGCACCTGAAGCATTATTCAAACGCAACTCAACAACTGCATCTATATTTGTATTGGTAATTGCACTATTGTCAAGTAATCGTACACTTTCATTAAAGGTAATTGTTTGATTTGTTGCAGCATTAATAGTAATAGCTCCATCTACTGGAAGAAAGCTAGCAATAGGTGCCGTCGTATCTGAACCTCCACCCAAAGTTGTTCCTTCCGCAGTAAAATTATCAAAACGATTATTTCCGCCTGTTCCGCCTGGTGCTTGAGAAAACTCAACTTTTAATTTAAAATTCGGATTGTTATCCACTGCAGAAAGAGCAGAGAAATCTAAAGTCGCCAAACCTGGATCCCCATTGTTGGGTAAAACTGTTGTAAATGGAGTATAAGTAGCACCATTTATTGAATACGACCACGATTGTGTTCCAGCTCCCTGAGCCGAACGACGTGTTGCAAATTTCACCACAACATTTTCATAGCCAGTGGTTGGTAAAGCAAATTCTAAAGCTCCACCAATTGGGTCGTTGAATCTCAAATGGGTTCCGGAAAGATCACCATTTTGTGCATTTAGATTAAGAACATTGAAATTTTGACCGGTTCCACCGGTTGCATCAATGATACTAATTCCACCTGGAATTGCATTTAAAGTTGCGCCACCAATGGTTTGTGATGGTGTCGTGATCGCAGCCACGGATGCATTATTGTTGAAGTTCCAATAATGCATCATCGTTTGCCCATAGGAGCTCTGGACGATTGTAAAAAGAAGCAAGAGCAATCCTTTTACATGGTAATTTTTAGACATAATTAAAGTTTTAATTGATTTGGACAAAGTACCAATTTGATTGTTATTCCACTATTATGCATCAATCAAGATTGTTGAAATTATTTTTAAATTACCATGTATTAATTGTTGTGCAACGACACAAATTCGATTTACTATTTACATTTAGAAAACAATCTTAATTTTAAATTTACCTTACTTAAAATCATTTTTATCAATAATAAACTAGTAGCAGATAGATGTTTGTTGGATTACAAAGAGTTTTTTTTAACTTGAAATTCAGTTTACTAAATTGTTAACTGATTCAACCTAAAAAAAATATGTACTTTTGGTAACAAATTCGATGAAACTGCTACTTACTGTTTCATCATAATGAATCAAAATCACGTGTATGAAATCACTTCAAAAATCAATAATTACCGTTCTCATCGCAGTTTTTATAGTGAGTTGTTCGAAAAAAGAAACCGCATTTGTCGACCCGTTAGTTAGCCATCGCGATACTACGGTTAATCCGGCAGACGATTTTTTTATGTATGCCAACGGCGGATGGTTCAAACAAAATCCGATTCCGTCTTCCGAACGCAGCAACGGAATTTTCAGAATGATTCAGGATACCATTAATGCGCAAGTCAAAAACATTTGTGAATCGGCCGCAAAAGACGAAGACGCTTTAAAAGGAAGCAATAAGCAAAAAATTGGTGATTTTTATGCGTCCGGAATGGATTCACTGACCATCAATAAAGCTGGAATTGAACCTTTGAAAGCTGAGTTGAATCGAATAGCATCCATCAAAGATGTTCCGACTCTTTTGTCGACTATGGGTTATTTACATACGATTGGAGCTGGACCTGGATTCGGATTTTATGTAGGTCAAGACGATAAAAACAGTGCTAAAAACGTCTTGTTCTTTTATCAAGGCGGATTGGGATTAGGTCAACGCGATTACTACTTCAATACCGATGCACCCACTGTTACCATTCGTAAAGAATATGTAAATCACATTAAAAAAATATTGGAATTAACAGGTGAATCATCAGAAGTTGCGGCCAAAAATGCTTCTTCTATAATGAAACTTGAAACCCAGCTGGCTCAGTCTTCCCGAAAATTAGAAGCACTCCGAAATCCGTTAAAAAATTACAATAAAATGAGTGTGGGACAATTTTCGTCTTCTACACCAAATATTCCTTGGGATAAAATGCTACTGACACTCGGAATCAAAAATGGCGACAGTGTAGTTGTTGGTCAACCCGAGTTTTTTAAAGCGTTAAACGGAATGATACAATCCAATTCGATAGACGATTGGAAAATGTACTTGAAATGGGATTTAATCAATTCGTATGCAAGTCATTTGAGTGCCGATTTTGAAGATCAAAATTTCAAATTTTATTCAACTGTGATGAGCGGCGTTAAAGAACAACGTCCGAGATGGAAACGAGTGGTAGAGCAAACCAACAGTTCGCTAGGTGAATTAATCGGACAAGTCTATATTGATGAATATTTACCCAAAGGTTCTAAGGAAAAACTACTCGAAATTGGAAACAACATACGCGATGTATACGCCGAACACATCAAAAAACTCGATTGGATGAGTGAAGCTACCAAAGTAAAAGCGCTGCATAAATTGAGTAAAGTGGTTATGAAAGTAGGCTATCCTGATAAATGGAAAGACATGTCATCGGTAGTTATCGAACGAAATTCCTACTGTAAAAATGTAATGGCGGTCAATAAATGGAGCTATTTTGAGATGATTCGCAAATATGGAAAACCAGTAGATCGCACCGAATGGGGAATGTTTCCTCAAACCTACAATGCCTATTATAGTCCAAGTAACAACGAAATTTGTGTGCCAGCGTGCAACATCATCGTTCCTGGTTTTGAAGGAAGAATGCCTGACGATGCCGTGTTGTACGGAATCATAGGCGGATCGACTTTCGGACACGAAATCACCCACGGATTTGACGATCAAGGCAGTCAGTACGACGATAAAGGAAATTTGAAAAATTGGTGGACGGCCGAAGATTTGAAAAAATTTCAAGCCAAAACCAAACTCATTGTAGAACAGTTTAATCGATACAATGTAGTCGACGATAAATACGTCAATGGAGATGCCACTCAAGGTGAAAATATAGCCGATTTAGGCGGAGTTATCATGGGTTACGAAGCTTTTAAAAAAACCAAACAGTTTACCTCCAATCAGTTGATCAGTGGATTGACACCCAATCAGCGGTATTTCTTAGCCTATGGTTACGCTTGGATGGTCAACACTAATAAAGAAGCCTTGGCACAGCAAGTCATGACCGACGTGCATTCGCCTGCCAAATTCAGAATCAACGGACCGTTAAGCAACATTCCGGAATTCTACGAAACCTTTAAAGTTACGCCCAAAAACAAAATGTATCTACCCGAAAATCAACGCGTTGTAATCTGGTAAATACTCTAAATTTCCATAAATTAAAAATTCTTTTTGTAAACTTTAGATCACTAAATAATTTGCGCTAATTTGTGCATTCTGTGTTAAATTTAAGAAAAGAATCCCGTTCCAATCGGGGTTTTTTTTGCGTACTAATTTGTGTATATTTGTTAAAATAAATTATCCGTAGTGAATCCTACCAACAAGCTTAAAATATTTAACGATCCGATTTATGGTTTCATCACCATTCCCAATACATTAATTTACGATTTAATTCAGCATCCGTATTTTCAACGGCTGCGCCGCATCTCACAAATGGGCATGTCGTATTTGGTGTATCCTGGAGCACATCACACCCGTTTTCATCACGCTATTGGTTGCATGCACATCATGCAAAAAGCCATCGAAACCCTTCGTTTTAAGGGTGTTGAAATCTCAGATGACGAAGCAAACGGATTGCTTATTGCTATTTTACTGCACGACATCGGGCACGGTCCGTTTTCGCATGCCATGGAAAACAGCATCGTTGAAGATGTGCACCACGAAGAAATTTCGCTCTTATTCATGAATCGGTTAAACGAAGAATTTGAGGGGAAATTAGGCTTGGCAATTCAGATTTTTAAAGGTGAGTACCACCGAAAATTCATGTACGAATTGATTTCAAGTCAGTTAGACATGGACCGTATGGATTACCTCAAACGAGATAGTTTTTACAGCGGTGTTGCCGAGGGAAACATCAACAGCGACCGACTCATTCAAATGATGAACGTGCAAGACGATCAACTGGTGATTGAAGAAAAAGGAATTTATTCTGTCGAAAAATTTTTAGTGGCACGCCGATTAATGTACTGGCAAGCGTATTTGCACAAAACCAGTGTGGTGGCAGAAATCATTCTGACGAAAATACTCAAACGAGCTAAATATTTAACTGAAAAAGGAACGCAATTGGAATGCAGTTCGGCTTTAAGTTACTTTTTACATTATAAAGTGATGGTAACCGATTTTGATCAAACGGTTTTGCATACATTCGCACAACTCGACGATGTGGACATTATGAGTGCGATGAAAAGCTGGCAATCCAACGCCGATTTTGTGTTGAGTTCACTTTGTAAAATGATCATCAATCGCGATTTATTAAAAATTCAGATGTCGGATGAAAAACCCGATAAACTTCATTTGCACGATTTAGGCCAGCGATTGTTGGAAATCATGCCGATTGAAGCCAAAGACATTGATTATTTTGTGTTCAAAGGAAAAATTAAAAATCAGGCGTATAGCAAAGTCAGTGAACCCATCCGAATCGTTAAAAAAGACAAAACAGTTGAAGACGTTGTCGACGCATCCGATCAATTACATTTGAAAGCATTGTCCAAACAAGTGACGAAATATTTTATTTGTTTCCCAAAAGTGCTCTTAGATACGCAGCAATTTAATTAAATTTTATATTTTTGCCAAGATGAAACGAACCATTTTTTATAATTCAACACACAGAATTCTATCAGTAGTAGGTGGCATCTTATACCTTTTTTCTAATATAAACTTATAAGATGAAATTCACAGCCGAACAAATAGCAGGAATTCTAGAAGGCGAAGTAGTAGGTAATCCTAATGCTGAAGTCTATAAATTAGCAAAAATTGAAGAAGGCACTTCAGGTTCGCTTACCTTTTTGTCTAATCCAAAATACCAAAGTTTCATCTACACTACAGAAGCAACTATTACAATTGTTAACGCCACTTTTGAAGCCGAACAACCCATAACTACAACCTTAATTAAAGTGGAAGATGCGTACAAAGCGTTTTCTAAACTACTGGAATACTACAACCAAGTGAAGTTGATGAAGTCGGGTATCGAACAACCATCGGTCATTTCTGAAAATGTAGTGTATGGTGAACAGTTGTATTTAGGGAGTTTTAGCTACATCGGAAAAAATGTAATCATTGGTAATAATGTAAAAATATATCCCAACACGTTTATCGGCGATAATGTAACCATTGGAGATGATTGTATTTTCTTTGCCGGCGTGCGCATTTACTCAGAAACCGAAATTGGTAACAGATGTACGATTCATTCGGGTTCGATTATTGGTTCGGACGGATTTGGATTTGCTCCAACAGAAGACGGATCGTACAGTAAAATTCCGCAAATTGGCAACGTAATTTTGGAAGACAACGTAGAAGTAGGTTCGTGTACGACGATTGATCGCGCAACTTTAGGTTCAACCATCATCCGAAAAGGAGTTAAGCTCGACAATCAAATACAAATCGCACACAATGTAGAAATTGGCGAAAATACAGTGATTGCGGCTCAAACCGGAATTGCGGGTTCGACTAAAATTGGAAAAAATTGCATGATTGGTGGCCAAGTAGGTTTTTCCGGACATTTAGTCATTGGCGATAATGTCCGAATTCAGGCGCAATCCGGAATCGGAAAAAATATTAAAGATGGAGAAACCATTCAAGGTTCGCCCGCTTTTAATTACGGCGATTGGAATAAATCGTACGTTCATTTCAGAAACTTGCCTAAAATAGTGGCTGATCTTGAAGAATTAAAAAAGAAATCAGAATAATTGAATACATAAAAAATGGTAAAACAAAAAACAATTAATAGTGAAATATCGCTAACCGGCGTTGGATTACACACAGGAAAGGAAGTAAAAATGACTTTCAAACCTGCGCCCGTAAACAACGGTTATACTTTTGTGAGAGTAGATCTGGAAGGCAGTCCTATTATTGAAGCAGATGCCAACTATGTGGTGAACACGCAACGCGGTACCAATTTAGAAAAATTGGGTGTGAAGATTCAGACTTCAGAACACGTTCTGGCAGCGTTTGTCGGATGTGATGTGGATAACGTAATTATTGAACTCAACGAATCAGAGCCGCCAATTATGGACGGTTCGTCAAAATATTTTGTGGAAGCCATCGAAGAAGCAGGCGTGGTGGAGCAAGAAGCGGAACGCAAGTATTATGTAGTGAAAGAAGTCATTTCGTTTACCGATGAAGCTTCGGGAAGTGAAATTATTGTGATGCCTTCCGATGAGTATCAAGTTACTGCCATGGTTGATTTTGGAACCAAAGTACTGGGAACCCAAAATGCCACGATGAAAAATATAGCCGAATTCAAATCGGAAATTGCCAATTCAAGAACCTTCAGTTTTTTACATGAATTAGAAACCTTGTTGGAAAATGGTTTAATTAAAGGCGGTGATTTAAATAATGCAATTGTGTACGTGGATAAAGAAATTTCTCCATCCACAATAGAAAATTTAAAAGTGGCTTTCGGAAAAGACTCCATTTCGGTGAAACCAAACGGAATCCTAGATAATCTTACCTTGCATTATCCTAATGAAGCTGCACGTCACAAATTGTTGGATGTAGTGGGTGATTTAGCGTTGGTTGGAATCCGAATTAAAGGGAAAGTTATTGCTAATAAACCCGGACATTTTGTAAACACACAATTTGCCAAGAAGTTAGCTAAGATCATTAAAATCGATCAGCGCAATCAAATTCCGGTATACGATTTACATAAAGAGCCATTCATGGACATTACTAAAATTATGGCCATGTTACCACACCGTCCGCCGTTTTTATTGGTAGATCGAATTCTTGAAATGTCTGATGAACATGTAGTCGGATTGAAAAATGTAACCATGAACGAAGATTTCTTCATTGGTCATTTTCCCGGCGCACCTGTAATGCCTGGCGTATTGATTGTAGAAGCGATGGCGCAAACGGGTGGGATTTTAATTTTAAGCTCGGTTCCAGATCCTGAAAATTATTTGACATATTTCATGAAAATTGACAATGTTAAATTCAAACATAAAGTACTTCCCGGCGATACATTGGTGTTCAAATGCGATTTGATTTCACCCATCCGAAGAGGAATTTGCCACATGCAAGCCAATGCCTACGCTAATGGAAAATTAGTTGCAGAAGCAGAATTAATGGCGCAAATAGCAAGAAAACAATAAATAAGTTCGTAGTTTGTAGTTTGTGGTTGGTTTTAACTACAAACTATAAATAATAAACCATAAACAAACAAAGCATGAATCAACCTTTAGCCTACGTCCATCCCGGTGCAAAAATTGCAAAAAACGTTGTGATTGAACCTTTTACGACGATTCACAACAATGTTGTAATCGGCGACGGAACTTGGATTGGCTCCAACGTAACCATCATGGAAGGTGCACGAATCGGAAAAAATTGCAATATTTTTCCGGGTGCCGTTATCGCTGCCGTTCCTCAGGATTTAAAATTTGGAGGAGAAGAATCACTTGCGGTAATCGGTGATAATGTAACTATAAGAGAGTGTGTTACGATTAATAGAGGTACGATTGCCTCGGGTCAAACTAAGATTGGTGACAATTGCCTTATCATGGCTACAGCGCACGTGGCACATGATTGTCATGTGGGTGATAATGTTATCATTGTAAACGGTGTGCTTTTGGGCGGACACGTAACTATTGGTAATTATGCCATTATTGGAGGTTTATCGGCTGTGCATCAATTCATCAGTATAGGCGATCATGCAATGATTTCAGGTGGATCGTTACTTCGTAAAGATGTACCTCCGTATACAAAAGCGGCGAAAGAACCACTATCGTATGTCGGAATCAATTCGGTTGGTTTGAGAAGACGCGGTTTTTCATCTGAAAAAATTAGAGAGATTCAAGAAATTTACCGAATCCTTTATCAAAAAAATTATAATACTTCACAAGCAGTTGGCATCATCGAAGCCGAAATGGCTGCTTCACCAGAACGTGACGAAATTTTGCTTTTCATCAGAAATTCATCACGCGGAATCATGAAAGGTTACACGGGAACCGTATAAAAAATCAACTAAAAATTAATCAATACATTTATAATGGCAAGTACATCAGATATTAGAAACGGATTATGCATTAAATTCAATCACGACATCTATAAAATCATCGAATTTCTCCACGTTAAACCTGGGAAAGGTCCGGCATTTGTGAGAACTAAATTAAAAAGTTTGACGAACGGAAAAGTATTAGACAATACGTTTTCTGCTGGTCACAAAATAGATGTTGTGCGTGTCGAAACACAAACGTATCAATATTTATACGCTGAAGGAACTGAATTTCACTTCATGAACACTGAATCGTACGAACAAATCACGTTGAATAAAGACATCTTGGATGCTCCCGATTTATTAAAAGAAGGAACACTTGTAATGGTGCAAATCAATACTGAAACCGATTTACCTCTATCCGTTGACATGCCAGCTTCTATTGTTTTAGAAGTGACTTATGCCGAGCCAGGAGTGAAAGGAAACACCGCAACCAACGCCACTAAACCTGCGAAAGTAGAAACTGGTGCGTCGGTTAATGTGCCCTTGTTCATCAACGAAGGAGACAAAATTAAAATCGATACCGCTACTGGAAATTACATGGAACGCGTAAAGGAATAATAAATCAATTATTATCAATTTCAATTGACACATTGTCTTATTGACTAATTGCCACATTAACTATGAAATTTCCACGAATACATTCTCTCAAAGAAATTGCGACCATCATCAATTGCCCGTACGTTGGCAGTGATGATTTTCCAGTTTTGGGTATGAACGAAATTCACGTCGTAGAACCCGGAGATATTGTTTTTGTAGATCATCCCAAATACTATGACAAAGCGCTTCAATCGGCCGCAACTATTGTTTTAATCAACAAAGAAGTCGATTGCCCTGAAGGAAAAGCACTTTTAATTTCAGACGATCCTTTTCGCGATTTCAATACGTTGACGAACCATTTCAGACCGTTTCAAAGTGCGTCGGTTTCGATTGCTTCATCTGCAAAAATAGGAGAAGGAACCATCATTCAACCCAATTGTTTTGTGGGACATAATGTTACTATCGGAACGAATTGTTTGATTCATTCCAACGTTTCCATTTACGACAATACGGTAATTGGAGACAACGTAATCATTCATGCCGGAACTATTTTAGGCGCAGATGCTTTCTATTACAAAAAACGTCCTGAAGGATTTGATCAATTGGTTTCAGGCGGACGAGTAGTCATTGAAAATAATGTTGGAATTGGCGCGTTGTGCACCATCGATAAAGGAGTGACAGGCGATACAACCATTGGTGAAGGGACTAAAATAGATAATCAAGTCCATGTTGGTCACGACACCGTGATTGGTAAAAAATGTTTGATTGCCTCACAAACCGGAATCGCGGGTTGTGTAATCATTGAAGACGAAGTAACACTTTGGGGTCAAGTCGGAACAACAAGCGGCATCACGATAGGAGCAAAGGCTGTTGTACTCGGACAAACTGGAGTAACGAAGTCGATTGAAGGCGGTAAAAGTTATTTTGGAACGCCTGTAGAAGAATCAAGAGAAAAACTAAAACAACTGGCAAATGTAAAACGCATTCCAGAGTTGTTACAAAACATACACAAAAAATGAGTCCAAAAGATATCGTACTTGAATTGTACAAATCAGATGTTTTATTAGACAAAGAAGCTGTTGCTCAATTGTTACATCCAGAAGTTACCATTGACTGGAACAGCAGCAAAGGATTTATCCAAATGAATTATGATGATATCATCGCTTTATCGGAAGAATTGAGTCGGGCGTATGTGCGTTCCAAAATGCGCATCAGTCATGTGGTAACCGAAGGCGATACCGTTGCACTTCGTTTTTCTCATTTTGTAAAAACCATAGAAAATCCGAGAGAAGAAATGCTTTTAGCCCATTTTTCAATTATTTGGGAAGTAAAAGACAACAAATTGTACCGCGGTTTTCAAATGAGTCAGTTTTCCTAAAAAACGATACCAATTTAGCAAAAAAACTGAACACTAAACACTGAATACTGAACACTATTTTATACTTTTGCAACACAATCGAAACAACTTTTAAAAAATAACCCATGAGCGTTTTAGTAAATAAAGATTCAAAAATAATTGTACAAGGTTTTACTGGTAGTGAAGGAACTTTTCACGCCGAACAAATGATTGAATACGGAACCAATGTAGTAGGTGGAGTTACTCCGGGTAAAGGAGGAAGCACTCACTTGAACCGTCCAGTTTTCAATACTGTAAAAGACGCTGTGGAACAGGCTGAAGCCAATACAACCATTATTTTTGTTCCACCAGCATTTGCTGCTGATGCAATTATGGAAGCGGCTGATGCCGGAATTAAAGTAATCATTTGTATTACAGAAGGTATTCCAGTTGCAGATATGATTAAAGCTTACGCTTATATTAAAGATAGAGATTGTCGTTTAATCGGTCCAAATTGCCCAGGAGTAATCACTCCTGAAGAAGCCAAAGTAGGTATCATGCCTGGATTTGTATTCAAAAAAGGAAATGTTGGAATCGTTTCTAAATCGGGAACACTTACTTACGAAGCAGCGGATCAAGTGGTAAAACAAGGATTGGGAATCACAACGGCCATCGGAATTGGTGGAGATCCAATCATCGGAACGACTACCAAAGAAGCAGTTGAATTGTTGATGAACGATCCAGAAACGCATTGTATCGTAATGATCGGTGAAATAGGTGGACAATTAGAAGCCGATGCTGCTAAATGGATTAAAGCTGATGGAAATCGCAAACCTGTAGTCGGATTCATCGCTGGTGAAACGGCTCCAAAAGGAAGAACTATGGGTCACGCCGGTGCCATTGTGGGCGGTGCTGACGATACAGCAGAAGCTAAAAAACGCATCATGAGAGAAAACGGAATTCACGTAGTAGATTCTCCTGCAAAAATTGGCGAAAAAGTAAAAGAAGTTTTGGGATAATTTCCTTATAACGATATTTTAAATGTAAAGCTTCACTTTTGTGAGGCTTTTTTAGTATCTTGAGCAACCTTTTTGCTGATTTGCATCATATACAAAATAATAAGTTATGAGAAAATTGTATGTCCTAATTGTTTTATTATCCTTAGTTTATTCTTCATCAGCTCAAATAATTAACATTCCTGATCCTGTATTTAAAAGCAAGCTGACGAGTACAACTTTGGGAGAATTTAAGGATGCTAGTTTTAATAATATTTTAGTTGATGCCAATCAAGATGGTGAAATTCAGCTCACTGAAGCGCTTCAAGTCAGTGTCATATATTTTAATAACTCTCAGCCATATGTTACGGACATGACTGGAATTCAATCTTTTGTGAATATCAGAAATCTTTTTATTGCTCCATCTGTATTGACTACACTTGATTTATCAGGGCTTAGCAATTTAGTTTTGTTGTCGTATTACAATAATGATTTTAATTATAATTTAACAAGTGTAAATCTAACTGGACTCACAAGCTTAGTGAATTTACGTATTTCTAATTGTCAATTAACGTCATTAAATTTATCAGGTTTAGTAAATCTTAAATATATTAATTGTGACGATAACTTGATAACAAATTTAGATGTTCAAGGATTGCCTAATCTTGAGGTTTTGGAGTGTCGCAATAATCAGTTGACTAATTTGAACCTCTCCAATCTAAACTATTTGAGAGAAGTGCATTGTTGGTATAATAATCTAACGCAAATAGATTTAAATGGTCTGCCTGCTTTGGAAACTTTCTTTTGTACAGGAAATGAATTGAGTAGTATTGATCTTTTAGATTGTAATGCTTTAGATTTTTTAGAATGTGGTGATAATCAACTTACAAATATTGAATTAAGCAATTTAACTCAACTAACGGGTATATATTGCTATGATAATTTATTGACTACTCTTGATGTAACAGCTAATACTTTGTTAACCAACGTTAACTGTAATAATAATCAATTGAACTCATTGTTTTTAAAAAATGGCAACAATTCTTTCTATATACAATTACAAAATAACACAACATTATCGTACATCTGTGCCAATGATACAATCGTGAATCAGCTTCAAAATCAGGTTAATGTTTTAGGATATAATTGCCAAGTTAATTCGTATTGTTCTTTCAATCCAGGAGGAATATTTTATACAATCCAAGGAAATAATCGATATGATTTTAACTCCAATGGATGTGATTTAAACGATAGTAATTTTCCCAATTTAAGACTCAATCTAACAAACGGAACTGTTTTGGGTTCTGTTTTCGGTGATCCAACAGGTAGTTATAATGTTCCAGTTCAAGCAGGAACACATACTATTACACCACAACTTGAAAACCCAATATATTTTAACATATCTCCATTAACATCTTCAGTAACATTTCCAGCTACAGCAAGTCCATTTACTCAAGATTTTTGTATAACTCCAAATGGCACTCACAATGATTTAGAAATAGTGCTACATCCAATTGGTATAGCAAGGCCAGGATTTGACGCAGAGTATAAAATTATATACAAGAATAAAGGAACGCATTCACAATCGGGTAATTTAAATGTTACTTTTGATGATGCAGTTCTAGATTTTATTTCAGCAAATACAACTCCTACAAGTCAAGTAGTTAATTCTTTAACTTGGAATTTTAACAATTTAGAACCTTTTGAAAGTAGAGAAATAAATGTGGTAATGAACTTAAATTCTCCAACAGAAATCCCTGCTTTAAATGTAGGTTCGGTTTTGAATTATAACATTTCGATTACTGGTTTTACTGATGAAACTCCACTAGATAATTTAGCAATATTAAATCAAGATGTTGTAAACTCCTATGACCCTAACGATAAAACGTGTTTAGAAGGAGCAACCATAACTCCAGATAAAGTAGGTGAGTACGTTCATTATGTGATTCGTTTTGAAAACACGGGAACAGCTAATGCACAAAATGTGGTTATAAAAGACATGATTGATACTACGAAATTTGATATATCAACCTTAATTTCGATGGATGGAAGTCACGAATTTATTACCCGTATTACCAATACCAATCAGGTCGAATTCATTTTCGAAAATATTCAATTGCCTTTTGATGATGCTAATAACGATGGTTATGTAGCTTTTAAGATTAAAACAAAACCAACATTAGTTGAAGGAAACACGTTCAGCAATACAGCAAGCATCTATTTCGATTACAACTTTCCAATCATCACCAATACAGCAACAACTACTATTCAAGCCTTATCGAGTCCCGATTTTGAATTTTCAGACTATCTTCAAATGGCGCCAAATCCGATAAGTGATCGTTTGAATATTTTTGTTAAAGAAGCTATTGAAATTTCTTCCATCAGCATTTATAGCACATTGGGGCAATTAATTCTAGTTGTTCCAAACGCACAACAAACAACAAGTTTCGATGTATCGCAATTGACCTCGGGAACTTATTTTATAAAAGTAATTTCTGATAAAGGAAGTTCAAACAGCAAGTTCATCAAACAATAATAAAACGTTTATTATCGAAAGCTCTACACTATGTTGAGCTTTTTGTTTTTAATCGGTTTTTTATCAATAGAATTATTTATTTCTTACATTTGATTGTCCTAATTTACTGTGTATGAAAAAACGTTACATTCTTTTTATTGTTTTTGTATGCCATTCTTTGAACGCGCAAGTGATTAATTTTCCCGATCTTAATCTAAAAGCAAAGTTGTTAGAAGCTGATGTGACTAATGAAATTGCATCGAACCTTAAAATTGACGTAAATGATAATGGAGAAATTGAAGTGTCTGAAGTTCAAGAAATCCAAGCTTTAAATATTTCTAATTCTTCCATATCTGATTTAACAGGATTAAACTTTTTTTCTTTAATTGGTCTCGATTGTTCTTATAATTCACTCACAAATCTTGAAGGATTAAATCAACAATCATTAGAAGTGCTTAAATGCGACCACAATCAATTAACTGAATTACTAATTACTACCACTACTTTAGTTGATATTAACTGCTCTTATAATCAATTGATTACACTCGATTTATCTATGTTACCTTTTACTGATAGTATAGAAATTCAAAACAATAACTTGTCTCAGTTCTACGCACCTAATTATGTTGGAAACTTAAATATCCGAAATAATAATTTTAATAGTTTCAATGTTCCAGCTTTTACAACGATAGGTTCCAATTTCTTTTTCGGAAACAATCCTTCTGATACACTGATTTATAATGGATCATGGAGAACACCAATGCAATTGCATTATTCTAGTGATACGGCTACTGTTGTTGATTTATCTAATGTTCCCATGTTTACGTATGAATTGGATCATAGTCAGCCTGATTACTATTTCTCAAATTGTACCGCATTAGAGTCGATTAAACTCAACAACGGATTACTTTCAGGACCAAATTTTTTTGAAGGTGGAAGAATTGATATTCAAAATTGCAGTAGTTTAAGTTTGATTTGCGCTGATTCAGGTGAAGAAGATTATTTTAATCAGCGATTGGTAGAGTTAGGTATAAGCACACAGGTTCAAGTTTCAATTGAATGTCAATTGTCGAGTCCGAATTTTGAAATAGAAAAAGTAGTTTTATTTCCGAATCCGGTCAAAAATACATTGAATATTAAGTTGACACATCCGAGTATTATCAACGAAATAAATATTTACAACTCAATTGGACAATTGGTTCTCACCTCAATACATACCGATTCGATAGACGTATCTACTTTAACAGCAGGAACATATCTGATAAAAGTGTATTCAGACAATCAATTAATTACTGAAAAGTTCATCAAACAATAAAAAAAGCCGTCACATTAGACGGCTTTTTTTATATCACTAATCTTTAAACTAATCATAAAATTAATTTATGCAAATCTGCGAAATCTGTGTTTAAATTCTAAATCACTTTCTTTATCACTCTCAATCGATGCGTATGCCTATTGGTTTCCGCATTGTAAATTCCCAAATGATCCAAACGATCAATTCTCACTTTTCCACTAGCGTGAATAATGTAATTGTTTTCTAAAATGATGCCAACATGAATAATCTTTCCTTCTTCGTTGTCAAAAAACGCCAAATCACCAGGTTCACTTTCTTCAATAAAACTCAACACTTCTCCTTGATTGGCTTGTTGCGATGCATCCCGCAATAACTTATATCCATTGAGTTTATACACCATTTGCGTAAAACCCGAACAATCAATTCCAAAAGGCGTTTTTCCACCCCATAAATACGGTGAATTCAAATACATATGCGCCGTCGCTACCAAATTCGATTTGGGTTTAACGCCGCTAATTTTCAATCCTTCAAACTCGTAATTTTCGGTATTTAAATCCGAATGATTCAAAAACGATAACGACGCGCCAAGTGAAATCGGAATCAAAACATTGCTAGGAGTAGAGATGTATTCGACCAAATCCGAATTCAAAATAATTGCCTCTTTCGAAAGCAATTTGTAGTTTTCCTCTGAAATAATTTGATACTGTTTGCTGTCGACCCAACCCTCATATTCGTCAAAATGTAATTTGATTTTCGACCATTGTTTCGACGTATCTATAATCTCGAAATGCTCGCCAAATAAGACCTGCGAAACGATTTCGCTTCGATCACTAGGCTCAAAACGCAACGGAATTATCGATAAATTACAAATGCCAAACATTTAATTATTTTAAATTTCGAATTATAAATTTTGAATTAGTTGTAGAAGCTATTTCCAGCTTTCGCCTTTATCTTTTGTTCGTTCCTCTCAAAAGGATATCGGCTCTATCTGGGCTATGGCTTTACCAAAACAATGAACTAACCATTTAAAATATAAAATTTATAATTTCTAATAGTTTTACGCTCTTTCAATCACAATTGCCGATGCTCCACCGCCACCATTACAAATAGCTGCAGCTCCAATTTTGGCATTGTTTTGTTTCAAGACATTGATTAAAGTTACTACAATTCGAGCTCCAGAACAACCCAGAGGATGACCCAATGAAACCGCTCCGCCATTCACATTGACGTTTTCATCTGTCAATCCTAAGATTTTACAATTGGCTAATCCAACTACTGCAAAAGCTTCGTTGAACTCAAAATAATCCACATCCGAAATTGAAATTCCGGCTTTATCCAAGGCTTTTGGCAATGCTTTCGCTGGTGCAGTCGTAAACCATTTTGGTTCTTGTGCCGCATCAGCATACGATTTGATGTAGGCCAAAGGTTGTAATCCCAAAGCTTGTGCTTTTTCTTCACTCATTAATACTACAGCTGCTGCACCATCATTAATCGTTGACGCATTCGCAGCAGTCACGGTTCCTTCTTTAGTAAAAACCGGACTCAATGTCGGAATCTTGTCCAAACGAACATTGGTATATTCTTCATCTTTAGTCACCATAATCGGATCGCCTTTTCGTTGCGGAACTGCAACGGGTACAATTTCACTATCAAATTTTCCAGCTTCCCATGCTTTTGCAGAACGCTCATACGATTGAATAGCGAACGCATCTTGCTCTTCACGTGTAATTTTATATTCCGACGCACATAAGTCGGCAGAAACGCCCATAGCATTATTGTCGTACGCATCTTGAAGTCCGTCTTTCTGCATTCCGTCTATCATCGAAGTAGGTCCGAATTTCACACCATTGCGCAAATGCATGTAATGCGGAATCATACTCATATTTTCCATTCCACCCGCAACTACAATTTCGGCATCTCCACACATAATCGCTTGAGCGCCCATCATAATCGATTTCATTCCGGATGCACACACCTTATTAACCGTGGTACAAGCAACATTGGTAGACAAACCTGCGTGAATAGCCGCTTGTCGAGCTGGAGCTTGACCTACGCCAGCTTGAACTACATTACCCATAAATACTTCATCCACTAAATTCGGATCTAAATTAATTTTAGATAAGGCACCTTTTATGGCCGCCGCTCCCAAATGTGAAGCAGGAACAGTTGATAATGAACCCATAAAACTTCCAATCGGAGTTCGTACAGCGGAAACAATTACTATCTTTTTACTCATAAAATTATATTTGAAGGTTTGTTTGTTTTAATGTTGTGCAAATTTACTCAATTTTGTGTAAAATTTCTTTTTCAGTCGGATATATTAAAATGTAAAAAGATATTTATTCACAAATATTTTTGTATTTATTTGATTATTAAGGTTTTCATTATAAAATCAATTTTTAATTAAAAAAATACATTGAAATGTTGTAAATATTATAACGAAACCTTACATTTGCAACCGCTTTAAGAGAAAAGTTCTTATTTTTATATATTGAATTTTGGAGAGTTGCCTGAGTGGCCGAAAGGACATGTTTGCTAAACATGCGTATGGGAAACTGTACCAAGGGTTCGAATCCCTTACTCTCCGCTTTTTTAGTTTAATGGGTGTAACATAGCCCGGTTATCGCGTACCGATTGGATATCGGGAAAATCGCAGATAAAGAATCTATGACTAAAATTCGGGGTGTAGCGTAGCCCGGTTATCGCGCCTGCTTTGGGAGCAGGAGGCCGCAGGTTCGAATCCTGCCACCCCGACCAAATGGTCTCATAGCTCAGCTGGATAGAGCAACTGCCTTCTAAGCAGTAGGTCGAAGGTTCGAATCCTTCTGAGATCACACAAAAGCCTTCTTTTTAAGAAGGTTTTTTTGTGTCTAAAAATGTCTGATTATGTTATTACCTCTACATTTTACATCCCGTTGTGTGTAATTATAAAACAAAAATATGAATAGATTGAATTTAATGTTAATGATGTTTTTTTTCTTGCCAAATAGTATCTTTTGTCAAGATACTGACTACTCTAAAGTAAAAACAAATTCTGGTGACGTTAAAATTCCTGGAAAATGGGAACAATTGAACACAATGGATGACTCTGGTCAAACTTATTTAAAAAATAAAGATGGAGTAATTATAGCAATCGCTCAAAATCCGAAGAAAGCATATCCCTTTTTTAAAAGCAATGCATCTGCTTTTGAAAACGTAAAATTATTTTACCTCTGGGATTCAGACTACAGAAAGGAAAATAAATTTAAAACTGAAAAGATTAAAGAAAATTCTAAATTGGAATATATAATTTGGAAGTATAACGATGAGAAACTTGACAATGTTTTTTTATTCGGTTCATCTAAAAATAATTTTTTAAATCTCCTTGTTTACACAAATAATTGGAATGAAGATGAAAAAATATTTTTTTTAGAAAATCTATATAAATTAAATAAATAACTTAACACAACCACCGTTTTCCGGTATTGCTGGGCTTGCGCTTGCGTTTCTGTCTTTGTGGAGAATACTTAGATATTTTTAATTCTATCTTTCAAACTAATCTTATATATTTATTTTGGCCAGTGCCGGCAGCAGCAACTGAATGCATGCGGGCAAAGGATGAATTAGATAAATTCTATATAGGTCATACTTTTGAAAACCTTGAAGAACGGCTCAGGAGACATTTAAGTGATCATTCTGGATGTATTTCAAAAGCAAAAATATAATCATAGAGTTACCAATCATTTTTTTACATTTACAGAAAGTATAGTTGAAGTATGTGTAAATTTAAATTTTTAGTGATTGTAATCGTGCTCTTTAGCTCCTGCAAGCCCAAGAATATGATTGCTCAAGTGCAAGCCGATACGACTAAAACCATCACAGAAGTTACGATTGTACCGGCGCAAGTTTCAGTACATGATTCCACTTTTGTTTCGATAAAAGAATACAGTTCTGATTTTATTTTTGACATGAAATACGCTACTACAGACAATTTTTTGAAACAGCAAGTCTACGATTGTGCCGAATGTTTTCTCAGGTATGGAACCGTTAAAAAACTCATCAAGGCCAATCACGAGTTTATTGCGCTGGGTTATCGTATTAAAATTTATGATTGTTATCGACCATTGGACATTCAAAAGAAAATGTGGCAAATTGTATCGAATCCAATTTATGTAGCCGATCCAAAGAAAGGTTCCATTCACAATAGAGGTGGAGCAGTCGATATAACTTTAGTAAATAGCCAAGGTGAAGAAGTAAATATGGGTACACCTTTTGACCACTTCGGACCAGAAGCGAGTCATCAATATGAACAATTTTCAAAAGAAGTTATTGAAAGCAGAAAACTGCTAAAAGGTGTGATGCTCAACAACGGATTTACCGCTTTTGAATCGGAATGGTGGCATTATAATAGTAGTAATGGTAGTCAGTTACCGTTAGCCAATTTCAAATGGAACTGCAATTAATCAATGCATTGTAAATAATCAATGAAATAAGTAGAAGGCTTTTGAGTCGATTTGTCTAATTCAGAAACAAGTTCGTCTTTTACCACATAATCAACAACTTCTGTAGCATAATTAATTCGCATCAGCGTGATGGGATCTTTTTTTAATTCTTCAATAGTGCCTTCCAAAAAAATAAAATAGCCATTTAATACACGACAATTTTTATTTTCAAGCACTAATGAACTTCCACAATTGGAATCGTTAACACTCAATAACGTCACAATTTTACCACTTGACAGTTGAAAATAAACTCTTGATCGTTCGTCAAAACAACTTGCGGGAGAAAAGTCATTGCTCTTTTGGATAATTTGAACATTCAACGATTTAAGTCCGTCACTGTTAATCAACGAAAAATAAATTGATTTTTCGTTTCCTCCAAAATTCCGCTGGTGCATCAAATTACTTTTGGTTGATTTGTAAGTGCCAATACTATCAATCACATTAGTACTGTATTCACAACCTTTCTGCGCGCTCAAGAATTGAAAAGAGAATAAAAGAACGATGATCAAATGCTTTTTCATGAATCAATTAATTTTGGTGCAAAGTAAGACAATTTTGCGGTTGTTTATATCGGTTGTAAAAAAATAATAGTTCAATCCACCATCGTGAATTTTCCATTTTTTTCGAATAATGTCAACGGTTTCTGGAAAATTTCTGATGGTGACATTAGCAGTAGTTTTCTCAATATGTTCTTTCATTACATTTTTAGAATACTCCAAACACGATTTAATTTCCAAAATTCGTCCTGGAAATTCAATCAATTCGTCCGAGGTATACAAATGCGAATGTTGATGCAGTTTGGATACGTCAAATTGATTGCAAACGTATCCAAATCCGCCCGATTTCATAATCGCACTATTGGGTTCATATAAAAATTTCTGAGGTAAATGATAGGTTGTTTTTGATTCCGAATCCATACTAAATTCAAAATACTCATTTCCTGATTTAGTGAGATTTACAGCTTTAATTTTTACAACCTCAGTAGTGTTTTTAGATAAAATCCATAATAATTCTTTCACCTCATTATCAACGGCAACTACATGAATTTCTTTGACATTTTTCAATTCGGATAATCCAGCTGTAATATCTAAAATAGGAGCGGTTTTAATGAGTATGTTAGTAGTAAACTCAAAATAAAAATCGAGTGAATTGGGTACGTTGGGCAAACAATCGGCCAATAGAAATACTTTGCCTTTTGCATCATTTCTTCGCGATGGGTCAATGTATATCCAATCGAACTTCTGATTCCCATTTTTAAGAGTTTCATGACTATCACCTGAAATACAGGCTACATTTTCTATTTCCAACGACTTGAAATTATGCGCTACAATTTGAGAAAGTTCAGCGTTGATTTCACAATGAATTACCTGTTTTATTGTTTTTGAAAAGTAATAATCGTCTACACCAAATCCGCCCGTTAAATCAATTAAAGTGTTACCCGAAACCAATTCCGACTTATAGCGTGCAGTAGTTTCAGAAGATGTTTGTTCAATTGATATCTTTGAAGGATAAATAACATTTTTGGATGTATACCAAGTAGTCAACTTCTTCTGACATTTGGTTCGGCATTCAATCTGATTCAGAAGCTCAGCATATTCAATGGAAGGAAAAGGATTTTTCAGAAAAGCCAACTTCGATACATTTTCACCCGTTTTTTCTCGGATAAAATCTTGAACTTCAGGTTGGAGTAACGAGTTAAAATGCATTAGAAATGAATGATGAAGCGCTCATCAATTGAATTAAATATTTCGAGTAAGCGATTTTACAATCTTATTGTCGGGAAAGAATTCTTTGCCAATCACTTTAAATATGGTAAATAACGGAACCGCAATGATCATTCCGACAATTCCAAATAAAGTTCCAGCAATTAAAATTACTAAGAAAATTTCTAACGGATGCGAGTTGACACTTTTAGAAAAAATAATAGGCGAGGAGATGTTGTTGTCAATAAGTTGAACCACAAAAAATCCAATAGTGACATAAATGGTTGTGGGTAGTGTTACCGTTTGAAAATCGTTGTTGATGTTGCTCAGCATCGTTAATAATCCCGCTAAAACTGAACCGATAAGCGGACCAACATACGGAACAATGTTTAAAATTGCGCACAAAAATGCAATCACAAACGCATTTTCAACTCCGAATATCAATAAAACGATAAAATACAATATGCAGATGATGGTCAGTTGCACGAGCAATCCGATGAAATAACGAGACAATAATTCTTTGATTTTTTCGGCCGAATTTAGAATTTTATCTTCTTGAGATTCGGGTAAAATGCGTTTCGCTCCAACCAGAAAAAGAACTTTATCCTTAAGTAGAAAAAAAGTGATGAATAATGTAGTGGCTAATCCAATTCCGATACCCGATAACGTGCTCAAAATCGAATTGAAAAAACTCGTAAAAACATTAAAATTTATCTTAGATGTCAGATCGGATTCTTTCATAATCCGCGATAAATCGACGTTGTGATTCAGCAGATACGCATTGATTTTTCCATACAATTCCACACTCCGATTTTCAACGGCTTTGGTATCTAGCAAAGATAAATTATCGCTTTGCGAAATAATCAACGGAACAAATAACGAAAACAATCCGATTAATAAAAAAACAAAAATTAGCATCGTTGTGACTACGGCCAATGTATTGCCAAATTTGAATTTTCGTCTCAAAAACTCAACAATCGGATTAGCAATCAGCGCAAAAACAATGGATATAATTACATATACAATTACGGTCTGAACCAAATAGATAAAGTACAGCGAAAGAACTACTGCAGCGAGTATTCCGACGGCTCTGAGTATTCCGTTTGCAATGGTTTTAGAGGAAATCATTTTAATTATTAAAAACGTAATTTAAAATATTCGCACCCATTTTTAGGGCTTTCTCACGGACTTCTTTCGGATTGTTGTGTACTTCTGGATCTTCCCAACCGTCACCCAAATCACATTCGAACGTATACAGCAACACCAAACGATTGTTTTCGATAATCCCGAAAGCTTGCGGACGCTTACCTTCGTGTTCATGAATTTTAGGCAAACCGCTCGCAAACATATACGGTTTTTGAAATATAGGATGATTCGCAGGCAATTCGACTAAATTTGAATTGGGAAACAACTTCTTAATTTCTTTACGGATGTATTGATCCATTCCGTAGTTGTCGTCAATATGTAAAAATCCACCCGAAAGCATGTAATTTCTCAAATTTAAAACGTCACTGTCACTAAAAACCACATTTCCGTGTCCTGTCATGTGCACAAACGGATACGAAAACAACTCCGGACTACTCGGTTCTACATTAATAACCTTTGTTCTAATCTTAGTATTGATACTCTGGTTGGTGTATCGAACTAAATTTGGGAGTGAAGTCGGATTCGCATACCAATCGCCTCCACCGTTGTATTTCAACAGCGCAATTTCTTGGGCAAATCCACAAAAACTCGACAAAACGAGTACAACTAAATATTTTTTCATTAGGTTTCGTTTATAAACACCACACTGTGACAGGCAACGATGGCTGCGGTTTCAGTTCGCAATCGTGTGCTTCCCAAAGATACAGGAATATAGTTATTATCCAAAGCCAATTGTATTTCTTTAACAGAAAAATCTCCTTCTGGACCAATTAAAAGCGTACAATCGGTGTCCGGATGTAAGACTTTTTTCAAGGAATTTTTATCTGTTTCTTCACAATGAGCGATGAATTTTTGCCCGATTTGCTCACTCGCTATGAAATCTTTTAGTAAAACGGCTTCATTTAATTTGGGCAAATAGTAATGCAACGATTGTTTCATCGCCGATTCAATAATTTTCTGATAGCGATCGGTTTTGATTACTTTTCGTTCCGAATGTTCACAAATAATTGGCGTAATTTCGTGTATACCAATTTCGGTCGCTTTTTCTAAAAACCACTCGTAACGCTCGTTCATTTTTGTCGGTGCTACGGCCAAATGCAATTTAAAATTTGGTTCGGGTTGGTGTTCAAAAGATAGGATTTCAACGGTGCATTTCGAATCGGAAGCCAACTTGATTACGGTTTTAAACACATCGCCTAATCCGTTAGTAACGAATAAGATATCGCCTTCTTGTTTTCGAAGTACTTTAATGATGTGTTTGCTTTCTTCTTTATCAAAAAGAAATACCGTATCCGTTGGTTGTATAGTGGGATTGTAAAATAATTGCATATTAAAATTCGATTCGTGCTTTGGATACAATCGACGTATCGTTAAATTGTTCTTCTAAAAATTTATAATAACCCACAATGCCAATCATGGCAGCATTATCGGTGGTGTATTCAAATTTCGGAATGAATGTTTTCCATCCGTATTTCGATTCGGCTGCTTTCAAAGTAGCTCGAATTCCAGAGTTAGCCGAAACGCCACCGCCAATCGCCACTTGTGTGATTCCGGTTTGCGCCACCGCCATTTTTACTTTTTCCATCAAAATCTCGATGATGATGTTCTGAATTGAAGCACAAATATCAGCTTTATTCTCTTCTATAAAATTGGGGTTTTCTTTGACATTCTTCTGAATAAAATATAAAATCTGTGTTTTTAATCCCGAAAAACTAAAATTCAAACCGTCTACTTTGGGTCGGGTGAAAGCAAATCGCTTCGGATTTCCTTCTCGTGCAAATTGATCAATTAACGGTCCGCCGGGATAAGGGAAACCTAATATTTTGGCCGACTTATCAAAAGCTTCACCCACGGCGTCATCGGTAGTTTCGCCGATAATCTCCATGTCAAAAAAACTATTCACTTGGACAATTTGAGTATGTCCACCCGAAATGGTCAACGCCAAAAAGGGAAACTCGGGTTTTTCAAATCCGTCTTCATCAATAAAATGAGCCAAAATGTGTGCATGCATGTGATTGATGGCAATAAGTGGAATGTTCAACGCCAACGAAAGTGATTTAGCAAATGAGGTTCCAACGAGTAATGAGCCCATTAAACCCGGACCTTGAGTAAATGCAATAGCCGAAAGTTGATCCGCAGAAATGCTCGCTTTTTTCAACGCAACATCCACCACTGGAACAATATTTTGTTGATGCGCACGTGAAGCTAATTCGGGTACCACACCACCATATTCTTCATGAATACTTTGCCTAGCAACAACATTTGACAGCACTTTGTCGTTTAATAATACAGCTGCGGCAGTGTCATCACACGAACTCTCGATAGCAAGAATATAAATGTCAGTTCGATTCATTGGGCATGATTTTTGAAAACTATTTGGAAAACCGTTATAAAACGTTAATTTTACTACGTTTACAAAAGTAACTATTTTTCAAGGTTTCTCGTAATCCACAACAAAAATTGGAAGAAAAAAAAACAAATACACGCTTTAAAAAAATTCGAAAAATACTTTTTCGAGTTCTTATAGTGTTGATAGTGTTGATTTTGCTTCTTGGTGTGGCATTGTCACTTCCCTCAGTTCAAACTAAAATCGCACAGTACATTACTGAACAACTCAACAGTGACTATGGAACAGATATTAACGTTGAACAAGTAGAAATCTCTATTTTCGGTGGAGTTCATCTTAAAAAAGTACTCATTTTAGACGAAAAAAAGGATACTTTAATCTTTTCTACCCGAATAAAATCAACTATTTCCGATGTCAATAAATTATTGGATGGCGATTTATTGTTCAAAAGTATACAAGCTGACAATTTAAAATTAAGAATCGCGACCTACAAAGGTGAAAAAGATTCCAATCTTGACAAATTTGTGGCCGCTTTTGACGACGGAAAACCCTCATCTGGAAAAAAATTCTTAATGACTTCCAAAAAGATTACGTTAGTCAATAGTCGGTTTATTGTCATTGATTACAACAGCAAAAAGCCATTAAACGTTGATTTTACACAACTCAATGCCGAAGTAAGTGATTTCAAAATTTTAGGTCCAAACGTAACAACATCCATAGATAAAATGGCATTTAAAGACCACCGTGGATTGACTGTAAAAAACTTACAATCAAAATTTACGTATACCAAAACCAGTATAGGATTGGATAAATTGATTCTTAACACAGAAGAATCCGTTTTTCAAGGCAACGTAATCCTTTCCTATAAACGAAAGGATTTTTCTGATTTTAACAATAAAGTACTTTTTAGTATTGATACAGAGCGAGCTTCATTGGCTACGAATGACATCCGTTACTTTTACGACGGAATTGGGAAAAACCAACAATTTGCGCTAAGCGGTTCTATCAAAGGTACATTGAATGATTTAGTGGCTAAAGATTTAGTACTTACCGATAATAAAAATACCCAAATAGTCGGTGATGTAAACTTCAAAAACCTATTTCAAAAACAAGGAAAAGGCGATTTTTACATGAAAGGTTCTTTTGATCGTGTTTCATCCAATTACAATGATTTAATTACTTTATTGCCGAATGTTTTAGGAAAAAAACTCCCAACTACGTTGAAGAAATTCGGACAATTCAATTTAACTGGAGACGCCGAAATCACTACTACTTTCATCAACGCCGATTTCGATTTAAAAACACAATTGGGCAATGTGAAATCAAAAATGTTGATGACCAATATCGATAATATTGATAACGCGAAATACAAAGGAAACGTTCAGTTGGATCGTTTTAATTTAGGAAGTGTGATCAATAGTAAGGATTTTGGCATCGTTTCGCTAAATCTAGATGTAGACGGAAAAGGATTTACAGAGAAATACCTCGACACCAAAATGTCGGGTACCATTTCGAGTTTCACCTATAATGGATATACCTACAAAAACATAATTGCCGACGGAAAATTCAAGAAACCCATTTTTGAAGGTAAATTAAACATTAACGATCCCAATTTGTTTTTAGATTTTGAAGGGAAAGTTGACTTAAGCAAAAAGGAAAACATCTACGATTTTAATGCAAAAGTCGATTATGCGAATCTGAAAAATTTAAATTTCATCAATTCTAAAGTTTCCATATTTAGAGGCGATGTGGTGATGAATGTATCGGGTGGCTCGATCAATAATTTACGTGGAGATGTCGTAGTGACTAATGCTTCGTATCAAAATGAAAAAGACATCTATTTCTTTGATAGTGTAACGGTGAGTTCTAGTTTTGATGCAGCGAACGAACGAACGATTACTTTGTATTCACCTGATGAAATTCGTGGTGAAATTAAAGGGAAATACGACTTTAATCAAATTTATAAAATTGTTCAGAATTCACTCGGAAGCTTGTATACCAATTACAAACCCAATTCGATTGGAAGAGGTCAGTACATCAAATTCAATTTTTCTGAATTCAATAAAATCATCGAAATTTTCAGACCTGATATTATAGTTTCAGAAGATGCCGTTTTGCGTGGAAGTATCATCGGCGACACCAACGATTTTAAGGTGAATTTTGTATCCGATTCAATATCCGCTTTCAACACTAAATTTGATAAAATTCTAGTCCAAGTCGACAATAAAAATCCATTATACAACACCTATGTTCAGATGGATAGTATCAAAATGAAAGGATATACGATTCGGGATTTTTCATTGATTAATGTTACTTCCAAGGATACACTGAATTTTAGAACCGAATTCAAAGGTGGTAAATTAGGAAACGATTACTACAATTTGAACGTCTATCATACCATCGATAAGGACAAAAATAACGTCGTCGGATTCAATAAATCGGAGATGATGTTTAAGGATTTTCTGTGGAACATCAACGAACAAAATGACGCTAAAAATCGAATTATTTTTGACAAAACGCTGACCAATTTCAATTTTGAAGATATAGTTATTTCACACGAAAATCAGTCGATGTCGCTCACCGGAATGCTCAACGGCTCCAACGACAAAGACATCACGCTCGTGTTTAACGACGTCGATTTGAACAAAATAACGCCCGACGTAGACAAATTCAATTTTCAAGGTTTTGTGGATGGAGAAGTCAACATCAAACAAGTCAAATCGGTATACAAGCCAACATCCAGTTTGTTAATCAATCAGTTGGAAGTGAACGACAATCTCTTAGGAAACATGACGCTTGAGATTGAAGGAGATGAAAATTTTAGAAAGTTTTTAATCAATTCCAATATTGAAAATGAAAACGTAGAATCGTTTAATGCACTCGGAAATCTAGAAATAGTAGGCGAGGAAGCCATGCTCGACGTAGTCCTGAAATTCAAAAAATTCAATTTAGGCGTACTCAGCAATTTAGGAGGCGATGCCTTTAATAACATTCGAGGTGACGTTACGGGTAGCGCGCGTTTGGATGGAAATGTTAAAAATATCGATTACAATGGTAGATTGTTTATTGAAAATGCTGGATTGACGATTCCGTATTTGAACGTCGATTTACAATTCGAAGAAAACTCAATCATTGATGTCACTCAGAATAAATTCATCATCCAGAAATCGGGAATTTTCGACACCAAATTTAAATCAAAAGCAACAGTTGAAGGTTTTATTAAACACAATAATTTTGCCGACTGGGAATTGGACTTAGACATCAAAACCGATCGATTATTAGCATTAAATACCCAAGATAGCGAAGATGCTGCGTATTACGGAACAGCTTTTATCAGCGGAAGCGCATCCATTTATGGTCCGACCGACGGATTGATTATCGACGTAGTAGCCAAATCGCAAGCCGGAACCGATATTAAAATTCCGATTAACGATGCCGATGCTGTTGATCAAAAAGCGTATATTCATTTCATTACCGAAAATGAAAAATACAATAAAGGAGTCGCTGAAATCGAAAGAGGCAGAAGCTATAAAGGTTTGGAATTGAATTTCGAATTCGATATTACACCCGATGCATCGATTGAAGTGATTTTGGATCGAGCTTCCGGACACGGTATGAAAGGTATCGGTAAAGGAGGTTTACTCTTCCGAATCAATACACTCGGAAAATTCGAGATGTATGGTGACTACGTAGTGGAAAAAGGAAGCTATAACTTCAAATACGGTGGACTATTTGACAAAAATTTGACCGTTAAAAAGAATGGTTACATCGCTTGGGAAGGCGATCCGTATCGTGCGGTATTGGATTTACAAGCGGTATACGAAACAACGGCCAATCCAGCTGTATTGATTAATAATTCTACACTAAATAAAAAAGTTCCGGTTGAAGTAACCATCGATTTAAAAGGAACGATTAGCAATCCGGAACCCGATTTCCTTATTAATTTTCCAACGGTTACCAGTACCTTAAAATCTGAAATTCAAACCGTTCTAGATGATCCATCCATCCGGCAAACGCAAGCACTAGCACTTTTATCAACAGGTTCATTTGTCACCGCTGAAAATGCGAGTAATGCGGCCTATGGATCACTGTTTGAAACTGCTGGAAATATGTTCAGTCAGTTGTTTGGGAATAACGATGATAAACTCCAGTTTGGATTTTCGTACAATCAAGCCGATCGGACACCCGGACTCGAAACGGATGGGCGAGTAGTGGCCAACATCTCCACTAAAATTAACGATCGAATTACGATAAATGGAGTAGTCGGAGTTCCTGTTGGAGGAGTGAATGAATCAGCCGTTGTGGGTAATTTCGAATTATTGTACCGCGTAAACGAAGATGGAACACTCAATTTAAGAGTCTTTAATCGCGAAAATGACATCAATTATATTGGTCAGGGAATCGGATATACACAAGGTTTAGGTTTGAATTATGAAGTTGATTTTGATACCTTCAAAGAATTAATCAACAAAATATTTACCAAACATAAAATTGATATTGAAAAACCAACAACTAAAGAAGAAGTTCCCGATTCCGATTTGATTCCCGATTACATCAACTTTAAAAGTCCGGATTCTGAAAAAGAAAAAAAGCCACAACCGGAAAATAATAAAGAAGCCATTCCATTAGACGACTAACTTCATCAGCTCTTTATCAACAATTTTCCCTCCGCACAGAAACTTATCAACGAAAACGTTTGAATTTACCACTATTCAAAGCAATACTATTAATTACGTAGTAAGTATGGGTATTGTTTGCTAATTTTACATAAAATTGTAACAAAAATGTCGAAAACAATAAAAAAAATAGGAGTCCTAACTTCTGGTGGTGATTCACCCGGAATGAACGCCGCTATTCGATCCGTTGTTCGAACGTGTGCGTTTCATTCGATTGAATGCATCGGAATTTACAGAGGATACCAAGGAATGATAGAAGGCGATTTCAAAGAAATGGGTCCGCGTTCCGTAAACAATATCATCAACAAAGGAGGAACCATTCTTAAATCGGCGCGTTCCAAAGAATTCATGACCAAAGAAGGTCGCGAAAAAGCCCATAAAAATGTCGTAAAAGCCGGAATCGACGCACTCGTTGTGATTGGTGGAGACGGTTCGTTTACCGGTGCTGAAGTCTTTAATAACGAATACGATTTCCCAGTAATGGGCATACCTGGAACCATCGATAATGATATTTTCGGAACGAGTCATACACTCGGATTCGACACCGCTTTAAACACCGTGGTCGAATGCATCGATAAAATCCGCGATACAGCCAGTTCCCACAACCGTCTATTTTTAGTGGAAGTTATGGGTCGCGATGCCGGACATATCGCATTGAATGCCGGAATCGGAGCAGGAGCAGAAGAAATTCTCATCCCAGAAGAAGATTTAGGTTTAGAACGTTTGTTGGATTCGTTGCGAAAAAGCAAAGCATCGGGAAAATCATCAAGTATTGTTGTGATTGCAGAAGGCGATAAAATCGGTAAAAATGTATTCGAATTAAAGGATTATATCGAAGAAAATTTTCCCGAATACGATATTCGCGTTTCTGTACTAGGTCACATGCAACGCGGTGGTTCACCATCGTGCTTTGATCGCGTACTCGCCAGTCGTTTGGGCGTAAAAGCAGTTGAATCACTACTTGAGGGCAAATCCAATTTTATGGTGGGAATGCTCAACGATAAAGTAGCATTAACTCCGCTCGAACAAGCCATCAAAGGCCACGCAGCCATCGACAGAGAATTATTGCGCGTATCCGATATTATGACCACATAATTCAATAACAATTTCAAAAAACAATAAAAAAATAAATTAAATACAATGTCAAAAGTAAAATTAGGAATTAACGGTTTTGGTAGAATTGGACGAATTGTCTTCAGAGAAACGTTCAACAGAGATAATGTAGAAGTAGTTGCCATCAACGATTTATTAGATGTAGACCATTTAGCGTACTTATTAAAATACGATTCAGTACACGGCCGTTTCAACGGAAAAGTTGAAGTAAAAGACGGACAATTATACGTAAACGATCGCTTTATTCGAGTTACCGCAGAACGCGATCCCAAATTAATCAAATGGGACGACAAAGACGTAGATGTTGAAGTGGTAGCCGAATGTACGGGAATTTTCACTACACTCGAATCAGCCCAATACCACATCGATGGTGGCGCTAAAAAAGTCGTAATTTCAGCACCTTCAGCCGACGCACCAATGTTTGTGATGGGCGTAAATCACACCAAAGCAACCGCTGCCGATACCATCGTTTCAAACGCGTCATGTACCACCAACTGTTTGGCGCCATTGGCCAAAGTAATTAACGATAACTTCGGAATCGTAGAAGGATTAATGACTACGGTTCACGCCACAACAGCCACTCAGTTGACAGCCGACGGACCATCAAGAAAAGATTGGAGAGGCGGACGTGCTGCGAGCGTAAATATTATTCCTTCATCAACCGGAGCTGCAAAAGCAGTCGGAAAAGTAATCCCCGAATTGAACGGTAAACTAACTGGAATGTCGTTCCGTGTACCAACAGTAGACGTTTCTGTGGTTGATTTAACCGTAAAAGTGGCCAAAGAAACTTCGTACGAAGAAATCATGGCGGTTTTGAAAAAAGCCTCTGAAAACGAATTAAAAGGAATCTTGGGTTATACAGAAGACGACGTGGTTTCTCAAGATTTTGTAGGCGATTCAAGAACTTCGATTGTTGATGCTAAAGCCGGAATTGGTTTAAATTCAACGTTCTTCAAATTAGTTTCTTGGTACGATAACGAATACGGATACTCAAGCAAATTAATCGATTTATCGGTACACGTTGCAGGTCTAAAATAATTCATACATTTACACATCCTATTGACTTTTATGTTGGTAGGATGTGTTATTTTTGATTCAATTCTGATTTTTCAGGAGCCATTTCCCGCTTTTCGTTGCAATCTGTCATTGCGAGGAACGAATCAATCTCATCGAGATGTATTTTGTTCGCAATGCCAGGATTTCCACTGCAATCGGGGCTAGGCAAACAGCATACAAACAAACCAAACACCAAACCATGAAATTACTTGTAGACAGCGGTTCAACCAAAGCCGATTGGATTGCAATAGACGACAAAGGAAAAGTCCTTTTCACCACGCAATCACTAGGATTAAATCCGGAAGTGCTCGATAAAGAAGAAATTATCGCGCGCCTCGACGATAAATTTGACATCTCACACAACAGAGACAAAGCATCTCATTTGTTCTTTTACGGCGCTGGTTGTGGCACCGACCGAATGAAAGATTTTTTAACCGTTGTGTTCAAAGAATATTTTTCCAATGCAGCCGTTTCCGTGCATGAAGATACGTATGCCGCAGTGTACGCCACCACACCCAAAGACGAACAAGCGATTGTTTGTATTTTAGGAACCGGTTCAAATTGCAGTTACTTCGACGGAAAAGTATTGCACCAAAAAGTGCAATCACTGGGCTACATTGCCATGGACGATTGTTCGGGTAATCGTTTTGGTCGTCATTTACTTCGTGGCTATTACTTCAACAAAATGCCCAAAGAATTGGCCAAAGAATTTGAAGAAGAATACAACGTAGACGCCGATTACATCAAACACAATTTATATAAAGAACCCAATCCGAATGCGTATTTAGCAACGTTTGCTAAATTTCTCATTAAACACAAAGACAATCCATTCTGCAAAGAAATCATCAAAGCCGAAATGAAGGATTTTGTTGAAAATTACATCATGCAATTCGAAAACTGTCACGACGTACTCGTTCATTTTGTAGGTTCGATAGCTTTCTATCTAAAAGCCGAATTGGAAGAAGCTTTAGAAACCTACGATATTAAAGTAGGTAATGTATTGCGCCGACCAATCGACGGATTGATACAATACCACATTCTAAACAAATAAAAAAGAAGCCTGAAGTTTAAAACATTTCAGGCTTTTTCTTTGCGAACTTTGCTGAAACATTGCGTCCCGAAGCTTCGGGATTGCGTTAAAACAATTTACTACATGGAAATAGCCATCATAGCACACGACGGAAAAAAGGCTGAAATGGTTCAGTTTTTAAACAAAAACAAATCGATTTTACTCAAAGAAAACATCAAGATTGTTGCTACGGGAACGACGGGTGGAAAAGCAGAGGCAGCCGGATTTAAAGTAAAGAAAATGCTTTCGGGTCCGCAAGGCGGCGATGCACAAATTGCAGCTCGCGTAGCTGAAGGTAAAACTAAAATGGTACTGTTTTTTAAAGACCCGAATTCGAGTCATGCACACGAAGTCGATATCAATATGTTAATCCGAATTTGTGATGTACACAATGTACCCTTAGCAACAAATGAAGCAACTGCGCAATTGTTGTTACTTGGATTAGATGGAATAAAATAAACGTACGTAACGTATTGGATTGCATTCAGTTGCTGCTGCGAACACTGGCCAAAACAAATCTAATAAATTAATTTGAAAGATAAATTTGAAAGCATCTGATTATTTTCCACGAAGACAAAAATTCAAGTGCAAGCCAAGCAATTGATGCAAACGGTGGTTAGCGACTGGTTTTATTTTTTACGAACTAGTTTTATCTTTTTCTTTTTAATTAAATCATCATAAATTAGATCCAAAACAATAAACGTGAAGTGAGTTTTATCGTTATAGATTTTAAGTAAAGTCTCATTTTCTTTTTCTACTATTTTAACTTTGAAATAATCATCTTCTTTTTTTAATATTTTCGAACTCGTTACACAGCCTAAAAGCTCAATTTGACCTTGCCAAAATGATTTTGAATTTCTAAAACTCCAAGAAATAAATTTTCTACATTTATGTGGTATATTATTTTCAAAAAAAACTAAAGTATCAGCTTTAAAGAATGTTTCGTTATCATTGCAAGTTTCCCAATTTTTAGAATATTCTCCTCTTTCTTTTTTAAATGCTGCAACTAATTTTTCTTTTGTGACAATATCTACTTGACCAAGTGAAAAATTGAAATATAATATAGTAATTAGAAAAGATAGTTTTTTCATTAATATCGATTTTTTTAAACTTGTCGCTAACTTTTAACTTTAATCACGTAAGTACATATTATTTTATTATTTGCAATAATATGCACATCATAAGTTCCTTTTTTTTCAAAAAAATGCTTAACCTGAATTAATTCATTCGTACTACATTCTACTTTAGGAGTTGCTATTTTAAAGTCACTTCCTGAATAAGTATGTAGAGTAACTGAATTTACAGAAACATAGTCTGACTTCTTAAGAACAAAATTAATTTCAGTATTAATTGTAGTTTCAATCTTCATAGTTTCAGGCGCTACAGGAAAAACCTTCTCATTAAAGGCATTATTATAAATTAACGGTGCTTTATAAAAATCTTCAACAGTTGCATTACTATCGTATAAAAACCATGACTTATCCAATGGAAAGTGGTTTTTTGAAAACAATTCTGGTTCAGATAAAAAGTACCCATCATTGTATTTGAAATCAAATGTTTCTGTTTCTAAATTGAATGAACCAGCAGACCAAGTAGCATCACATAAATACCATTTATTATTTAGTTTTACAGCATTCCATGAATGATTAGGGAAATGTGTCTTACTGTTTATACGGTTTTCTGTAATTCCAAATCCATTAATTATTTCACATTCAATATCAGATAAATTTGCTAATTCTTTTATTAAATAAGCATAACCCGTACAAATTGTTTTTCTTTTTTTTAGTAACTTTTCAAAAGTATTTTCTTTAAAAGTTTCATTCCATTGAATTAATTTGATGCTATCATTTTGATGCTTTTTTCTTTTTGAAATATTTTTTTGAGAAAAATAATAATCACTTTCAATATTGGTGCAAACCCAAATATAGATGGCTCTAAATTTTTCTACATCAGTAGTTAATTCATGTGTGAGATTAAAGGCAAGTAATGGCAAATCATATAAATCTTTGCCTTTATGCGAATTAGCTATAGTAGTTGATTTTGAAAAATTAATGTTTTTAAAATCGGATACTTGTGCAAGACTAAAACTAAAAAGAAACAGAAATATAATGCATAATAGAGTTTTACTCATTAGTAAAAATTGATTTCAATTTTTGAAAAAATGTTTTTTTCGAGGTATACACTTTGTCTGTAGAAACTTCGCCTAACATAATGCTATCAGAATATTTAAGTTTAATCTCGATTTCTAATTTATCATTATTCTTATTGTCCTTCATTAGTACTTCTTGGTTTTTATATCCAATAAAACTAACCACTAAAATATCATTACTTTTTAAAGGAATTGGAAATTTAAATCTCCCATCCAGATCCGATTGAACACCTATGCTTGTATTTTTTAAATATACATTTGCTCCAGGAAGTGGACCTTTTTCATCAGTAACAATCCCTTCAACACTAATTTTTTTATTAGTTTTAGTAGAATCCTGAGTTGAGGCTTGATTTTGTGAATCTATTTTCACAATTTCGTTAACTACTTTTTTTTCTTGTGAAAAAGCAGAGTTAAAAGATAATAACGACAGTAATGACAAGTTGAAAAAATGAGGTGCAAAAGCAGTTGCTATTTTTGAGGTTTTCTTATTCTCAAGAATTTGATACGTTTTAAGTTGAGATTCTAAAAATAATCCACAAGTTCCATTTTTTTTAGTATTGAAATAAGATAGAATTTCTTGGTCACTCATGCTTGTAAAATCAACAACATTTTTTTTACAAGATTGACAAAAACCTCCATCATTAGTTTTTGAAAAAGATGAAAATCTCTCTGAACAAGGATTTTTAATTGATAGGTTTACATTTTCCATAATTATATATTTTTTATAATTATATAGAGGAATATTTATTAAAAAAGGTTGGGAAGTAGAAAATTATTTGATTAACTAAAAAAAAATCCCATCATAAAAATGTGGGATTGTAAAGTACTTTTTTTTGAATTCTGCAGTATGCATTCTGCGTTCTATTTCACAGCTATCATCGAAATCTCCACATTCACGTCTTTAGGTAATCCCGCTACTTGAACGGTTTCGCGAGCAGGTGCGGTTTGTTCATCAAAATAACTACCGTATACCGAATTGATCCGAGCGAAGTCGCCCATATCCATAATAAAAATTGTTGTTTTCACTACATTTTCAAACGTCATTTCGGCTGCTTCCAAAACCGCTTTCATGTTTTCCATGACTTGTTTGGTTTCAGTTTCAATATCGTCCATAACCAATTCCATCGTTTGAGGATGTAAAGCGATTTGACCCGAAGTATACAGCGTATTTCCTATTAAAACAGCTTGATTGTAAGGTCCGATTGGCGCAGGAGCTTTATCGGTAAAAATTATTTTCTTCATGTTAATTGTATTACTTAGAAACTTCGTACCTCGTACTTTTATCTCAGTGTTCGATCCGGTAACGAACGTTTATCCCATTTGATATCGCTCAACACACCCGACTTGATTCCGATGAAAAATCCCCAATTTGCATATTGTCCGAAAGGCGACCAGTTGAAATCCATTCTCCAACTCAATAAATCACGCTCCATTCGAATTTGAGTAAATGTAACTCCTTTATTTACAAAATCATACCCTGAAGAAACACCCATTTTCCACTTCGGAGTAATTTGAGAATTGGCAGAAATCATCAAACTGCTACTCGTTATTTTATTTCCGAAATTTGTATCATTGTAGTTAATGGTAAATGCCATTGTAACGTCCCACGGAATTTCAGATTTGAACAATTCGGTTTGTTTGACTTCTTCCTCATCATTTTCAAACTGACTTTCTCTTCGGTCACTAAAGTCGACGTTGGTTCCGAATAAATCATCCTCGCGACCGCCATTCAATTCACCTTGTTTATTTTTCTTTTCTTTTTTAGGACCAAAACTACTACTAGCCAGTGCATAATTCATCGATAAATTAGCATTGGAAACGGTAAATGCTTTCCGACTGTAATTGTTTGATGTATTGACAAATTCATACGGTTCAATGCTTCCTCCAAAATTGACTGACATTTTCTCCTGAAAAAAAGCTGTTCCTCCATTGAAACTAATACTGCTCCATTTTTTTAATTTAAAATCATAGTTCGAACCTAAATTCAGACGCAATAACTGTATCTTTTTAGCTTCAGTAGCAGTGGAGTCGCGATCAGTTACTTTCGCTTCAAATAAATTCCCCAACGATACACCAACGCTATTGGCATCAATCAAATTGGGTGCGCCATAAATTCCAGTATCAAAACGCGTGTAATCTCGGTACTCACTGATGGTATTGGGTCCGGTATAGCGATTGTAATTCCGATCAAATTCATATTGTTCCAAATACTGATCAAATTTTGGTGTATAACCGTGCGAAATCGAAGGTGAAACGGTATGTCGAATCGATTTTAACTTCTTATCTTCACCAAAGTCGTAGGTTCCATATACCGTCGTAGAAAGTCCGTTTGCAAACGAATAGGTTCGGAATGAATCAAATCCGTTTACTCGGTCGTCAACGGGTTGATTGGTTTCAAAATCGGTTCTTCTTTTGATGGTTTGCAAGTACCAAACTTCTTTATAATTAATGGAGGTATTCACATTAAAATACCGGAACACCTTAAAATTTGTGCTCAGCGGAATGTTGTGCTGAAAACCAGTTGTTCCTGTTTTAAACATTTCCGATTTGAAAAATAGACTATCTTTAGTGGTATACGAATTACTACCCGTAACATCGTACCGTATGTTTATGTTTTGGATGATTCCTTTTTTGGGTTTTGAATCGGAGGCAAACGGAAAAACACGATCGACATTTGCGGTGAATGTAGGTAAAGTCATGTTGATGACTTCGGTATTTGTATTCTGTGAATGGGTGGCTGTTAGTGCAACATTGACTTGTGGAACCGAATTAAAACTTCGATTATACGAAATGGAGGAGTTTAATGTATTGTTTAAGTTTGAACCTACATTTACCTGATTTAGAGATTGTCGGAAATATTTACTACTTCCTAAATTGACCGAAGAGGAGAAACGAGAATTCGGATTCGACTTGCCGTCTTTACTGTGCGACCATTGAATATTATAAATATTACTTTTTAAGTAATTTGGAAATCCACGCTCACCATCAATCAGGTTTTCATATCTAAAATTAAAACGTCCATTGAATTTATACCGAATGGCATAATTCGATTCAAAGCGAACACCATAACTTCCATTGGTGTAATAATCGCCTAAAACCGCTAAATCGTAATAATCACTTAGCGCAAAATAATATCCGCCATTTTGCAGTGTGTAACCTCGTTGATCGGAATAATTATAGTTCGGTATAATAATCCCCGAACGCGCTTTTTCTGTCATTGGAAAGAACGCAAAAGGCAAGGCAAGTGGAGTAGGAACGTTGTAAATCCACATATTAGTGAAGCCAACAACTATTTTCTTACCCGGTACAAATTTTACTTTATTAGTTAAAAAGTAGTATTCTGGATCATCTTCGTTGATAGAAGTTGTAAAACGAGCGCCTTTCATAAAATAAACCGAATCGTTTTCTTTTTTGGTAATGGCGGCTTTTACTTTAAATTCTCCTTGATCGGTTCTAGAATTCCACACCAATGCCTTTTTAGATTTAAAATTGAACCGAATTGAATCAGGTTCAATCACATTCGTTCCTTGTTTAAACACCGGATATTGATAGTAGGTTCCCGTTGAATCTTTTAAACGGCCAGCGTATACTTCATTTTTATTACTGTCGAAAACAATTCGTCCCGCCGTCAATTCATAATCTAAATAATATAGTTCGGCTTCGTCATTTAACGTTAAGATTTTACTTTTCTGATTGAATCGTGCGTATTCTTTGGCTTTATACCTAACTTTTCCCTCTAAATAATTTTTTCCTTTTTTGAGTGAATCAACCTTAATAGTGTCAATTTTTTGTACCGCAACAACTTTTGTCTTGGTAGTATCTGGCTGATTTATAGCGGGTAGTGCAGTGGAATTTTTGGGCAACTCTTGTGCGTGCATTTTTCCAGTACAAATTGTTAGGAAAGTTGCTGATAAAACGATATAAAATAAGTTTGTACGCAAAGGTTTAAATACTATTTTTGTAAAAAATGGCTTGATTTTTGACCCATCAAAGCTAGTTTAAATATGCGCCAAAAATAAGTAAATAATACTTTTATAAGTTAAACGTTTTAATTAAAATTAACTTTTACAAATGAAATTCCTAAATACGATATCTCTTACATTTCAATTTATTGCTTTAGTGTTCTGTAATTCAGCGCTTTCGCAAAGTAAACAACCGTTTACAATTATATTGGATGCTGGACATGGAGGAAAAGATCCTGGGAATTCGTATCACGGATTTAAAGAAAAGGAAATTGCACTCAAAACTACCTTAAAAGTAGGAAAGTATTTAGAAGCGCACAAAGACATTAAAATTATTTATACTCGAACCAGCGATGTTTTTATTGAATTGGCTAAACGCCCAAAAATTGCTAACAAAGCCAATGCCAATTTGTTTATTTCTATTCATTGCAATTCGGTTAAGAACTTCGGACCTAAAGGAACTGAGACATTTGTGATGGGTTTATCGCGAAGTGATATGAATCTTGAAGTGGCTAAAGCAGAAAACTCTGTTATTTTAATGGAAGCAAATTACAAGGAGACCTATAAAGGATTCGACCCGAAAGAACCCGAAACATTGATTGGACTGACCATGATGCAAGAAGAAAACTTAAACAACAGCATCAATTTAGCAACCAAAATTCAGAATAATTTTACGTTTAATGCTAACCGAAGCTCAAGAGGCGTAAAACAACAACCATTATGGGTTCTGGATGCAGCCTACATGCCTGGCGTCCTAATTGAATTAGGTTTTTTATCCAATAAGGAAGAAGGAGCTTTTTTAAATTCGAATGATGGTCAAGATAAAATGGCACTACAGATTGCCAATGCCATCCTAAATTATAAAAAGGAATACTACGGCGATTCACAAAATGATATCGCTAACAATGAGGTTAATCAACCCTCAAATTCAGAGAAACCTATTAAAAATGTAGTAGATAACAATCAAACCGTTTATAAGGTGCAACTTTCAGCGAGTTCTAAAAAAATAAAATTGACTGCTTCTAATTTTAAAGGGTTGGATAATGTATCAAGTACCTACAAAAATTCGGTATACAAATACACGTACGGAGAAACAAACGATCTCGAAGAAGCTAAAAAATTACAAGCATACGCCCGAAGAAAAGGTTTTTCGGATGCATTCATTGTAACAATCCAAGGAAAGTAAAAGTCACATGAAGCAGGTGTGGTTCAACAATAATGACTAAATTTGCAAAAAATTGAAAATAGTACCAAAACATATAGTAATGAATAAGCTCCTTTTATTTTTGTTGGTGATTTCTTGCGGTCTCGCGTTTTCCCAAGAACAAAAATTCAAAGTCACTTTAGACGCGGGTCATGGAGCACATGATTTTGGCGCCGTATATCATGGACATATTGAAAAAAATATTGCCCTTGCGGTTGCCCTAAAAGTCGGCAAAATATTAGAGAAGAATCCCAATATTGATGTAATTTACACACGAAAAACTGATGTGTTTATTGATTTAGTAGAACGTGCCAACATCGCCAATAGAGCCGAATCCAATGTATTTGTGTCGATTCATTGTAACGCCAGCAAAAACAATAGCGCAGAAGGTTCTGAAACCTACGTAATGGGATTGAACAAAAATGCTTCCAACCTTGAAGTCGCTAAAAAGGAAAACTCGGTTATTACATTAGAAAAAGATTACAAACAGAAATACGAAGGATTCGACCCGAATTCGCCCGAGTCGATGATTGGTGTGACTTTAATTCAGGAGGAATACCTAGAAAATAGTATCGCGTTAGCCGGAAAAGTACAAGAGAATTTCACCAATTACATCGGACAAAAAGACCGTGGAGTAAAACAAGCGCCATTCATGGTATTGCACAAAGCCTTTATGCCGCGGGTGTTGATTGAAATGGGATTCATTTCAAATCCTACAGAAGGTGGCCGTTTGGATTCAGAGGAAGGTCAGCAAGAAGTTGCTCAAAGCATCGCAGACGCCATCGTCATTTATAAAAAAGAATTTTTTGGTGAAGGCGCGAACGAACCTGTAATGGTAAAACCAACTCCTAGAAAAATTGAAAAACCAGTTGAAATTCCGGTTAAAACAGAACCACTTATATTAGATTCTTCTAAAGAGATTATCGACGCAAAAGGAATCGTTTTTAAAGTACAGCTTTCAGCAAGTAACAAAAATATTGCCTTAGTTCCGTCTAACTTTAAAGGCTTGAATAGTATCACTAGTTCGTTTGAAAATAATCTATACAAGTACATGTACGGTGAAACAGCGAATTACGAAACGGCCAAAAAATTACTCCAAGAAGCAAAAAGTAAAGGCTATGAAACAGCATTTTTAATTGCGTTCAAAGACGGAAAAAGCATAAATATCAAAGACGCTATCAAATAATATATTATTTTTATAAAAAAAACATTTTGAAACTATCCAGAGAAATTAAAACCGCTATACTCGTAATCGCCTCCATTTTATTATTTATTTGGGGTTACAGCTTTTTAAAAGGAAGAGATTTATTTACCAATTACAAAACATTTTACGTCGAATATGCCAATGTAGAAGGATTGGTGATGTCGGCGCCTGTTACCATCAATGGACTATCAATTGGTAAAGTGAACAGCATCGTAATTAATAATCAAACCGGAAAGATAAAAGTCGAATTGCAAATCAATTCTGATTTTCCCATAAAAAAGAGTAGTAAAGCCGAAATTTATGCTCCGAGTCCGATTGGAGGAAAACAAATTGCGATTCTCCCCGGAACTGAAGGTGGAGATGCAGTGGACGGCGATTTTTTGACATCTTCGGTTAAGTTAGGTTTAACCGATGAAATAGCCAAACAAATCGAACCGTTAAAAGAAAAAATTAACCTGTTACTCGACAATGCCAATCTTATGTTGGAAAGCGCAAACGATGTCTTAGATGCCAAAACGAAAGAAAATTTAAAAAGTAGTTTGGCTAATTTAAACGAAACATTAGTTCAGTTTAAAGTAGCTTCTAAAGAAGTCAATACGATGTTGGCCGATAACAAAGCTAAAATCAGTGGTACAATGACCAACGTTGAAAAAGCTTCTGCTAATTTTTCAAAAATTTCCGACTCATTGACCAAAGCAAACATCGGACAAACCGTTAAAAACTTAGAAAAAACGCTATCTAGTGTCGATAAAATAATGGCCGATATGAATGCCGGAAAAGGTACAATGGGTAAACTAATGAAAGACGACGCATTGTATAATAACTTTTCTAAAACTTCAAAAGAACTCGAATTATTGCTACAAGATTTGCGTTTGAATCCGACGCGCTACGTAAACGTTTCACTGTTCGGAAAGAAAAACAAACCGTATGTTGCACCTGTAAATGACACTATAAAATAGAGATTATGAGTATTTTATCTTCCGTATTTTTCGCACTCATTTTACTAGCCGGATTTGGTTATTTTACTTTAAATGTAAAAAAACTCATCCGAAACATCAAATTAGGAAAAGACGTAAATCGTTCTGATAATCCTTCTGAACGATGGAAAAACATGGCGATGATCGCACTCGGTCAATCTAAAATGGTAAAACGTCCCGTATCCGGATTTCTGCATGTCATCGTGTATGTTGGCTTTGTCATCATTAACATTGAGTTGTTGGAAATCATTATCGACGGCCTTTTCCAAACGCACCGTGTATTCGCTTTTATGGGCGGATTCTATGATTTTCTGATCGCTTCTTTTGAAATTTTAGCGTTGCTTGTATTAGCAGCGGTAGTTGTTTTTTGGATTCGAAGAAACGTCATCAAATTAAAACGTTTTGCAAGTTCCGATTTGAATGGAAAACCACGTAATGATGCGAATTACATTTTATATTTTGAAGTCGTATTGATGTCGTTGTTCCTATTAATGAATGCAGCCGATTTTCACCTTCAAAATTTAAGTGAAGTATTCGGACACTACGAAAAAGCAGGCTCATTTCCGGTTTCGCAATTCATAGCGCCCATCTTCGACGGAATGAGCAATGAAGCAGTGTATATGCTAGAACGAACGTTTTGGTGGTTACACATCATCATCATTTTGATTTTCTTAAACTATTTATATTATTCGAAACATCTACACATTTTATTGGCTTTCCCAAATACCTATTTCGCCGACTTAAACGCAAAAGGTCAATTGGACAATTTAGAAAGTGTGACCAACGAAGTAAAATTGATGATGGATCCCAACGCCGATCCGTATGCCGCGCCACCAGCTGATGCTGTTCCAAGTAAATTTGGTGCCAGTGATGTACAGGATTTGAATTGGGTACAATTGTTAAATGCGTATACGTGTACCGAATGTGGTCGTTGTACTTCTGCATGTCCGGCCAACCAAACGGGTAAAAAACTGTCTCCTCGTAAAATTATGATGGACACTCGAGATCGTTTGGAAGAAGTGGGACGAAACATCGACAAAAATAAAGGTGTTTTCATTCCGGATAATGTTTCGTTATTGAATGATTATATCACAGCAGAAGAATTATGGGCGTGCACGTCGTGTAATGCGTGTGTGGAAGAATGTCCGGTTAACATCAGTCCGCTGTCTATTATCATTGATATGAGAAGGTATTTGGTCATGGAACAAAGTGCTGCTCCGCAATCGCTAAATGCGATGATGACCAATATCGAAAACAACGGCGCGCCATGGCAATACAATCAAATGGATCGACTAAATTGGAAAAACGAATAATCTATGATGCGCAAGCATCTGAATAAGAACGGACTTTAGTCAGTTTAGAGAAAGAGAAGCGCATTTAAATAGGAATGGACTTTAGTCCGTTCAGAGAAAAATAGCATTAAAACAAGAATGGACTTTAGTCCATTCACTAGATGAATAAAAAAAAAATAATCTCCCATAAAAGTGAGGCTTGGGAAGTTATTAAAGTAGTAAAAACAACAAAATGTAACCAAAATGAAAGCAGACGAAATTGAAAAAAGCCTCCAAGTGCACACCGAAAACGGACAAAAAGTAAGTCCAATTTTGCCAGAAGGAATTAAAAATTATCTAATTGATATCGACGGAACCATCTGTGATGATATTCCGAACGAAGAACCAGAGCGAATGCTAACCGCAGAAGTATATCCTGATGCGTTGATTACGTTAAACAAATGGTTCGATGAAGGTCATATTATCTTCTTTTTTACATCACGAACGGAAGCGCACAGAGAATATACTGAGATTTGGTTAAAGAAACACGGATTCAAATACCACGGAATGGTAATGGGAAAACCGCGCGGTGGAAATTACCATTGGATTGATAATCACTTGGTAAAAGCAACGCGTTACCGTGGAAAATTCACAGATTTGGTCGATAAAGAAGTGACCATTCAAGTGTTCGACGATGAACATCACGAGTAATGACAATTCACGAGTTGTCAATACGATAGTACAATACAAAAAATAAAACTATGTCAGAAAGTTTAATTGTGCCAACCATGGCCGAAATGATGGCTCAAGGCAAACAACCCGAAGTATTATTTTGGGTAGGTTGCTCGGGAAGTTTTGATGATCGCGCTAAACGAATTACGAAAGCATTTGTTCGGATTTTAAATCGCGCGAAGGTTGATTTTGCCGTACTCGGAACTGAAGAAAGTTGCACAGGCGATCCAGCCAAAAGAGCTGGAAACGAATTTTTATTTCAAATGCAAGCCATGATGAACATCGAAGTCATGAATGCGTATGAAGTTAAAAAAATCGTCACTGCGTGTCCGCATTGTTTCAATACCATTAAAAATGAATACCCTGAATTGGGTGGAAAATACGAAGTGGTTCACCATACCGAATTTTTAAAATCACTTTTAGATTCAGGTCGTTTGACCATTGAAGGCGGACAGTTTAAAGGAAAACGAATTACGTTCCATGATCCGTGTTATTTAGGAAGAGCCAATAATGTGTACGAAGCACCAAGAGAACTAATTCAGAAATTAGACGCCGAATTAGTCGAAATGAAACGCTCACGTTCCAACGGATTGTGTTGTGGTGCCGGTGGTGCACAAATGTTTAAAGATGCCGAACCTGGAAATAAAGAAGTCAACATCGAACGAACCGAAGACGCATTAGAAACCAAACCAGACATCATTGCAGCGGGCTGTCCATTTTGCAATACGATGATGACCGACGGAGTGAAAAATAAAGAAAAGGAAGGCGAAATCAAGGTACTCGATATTGCAGAACTCATCGCTAACGCACAAGACTTATAAGTTCGTAACTCGTACTTCTAACTTCAAAATTAAAAAACATGTATATTCCATTCGAAAATTTACCTGCCGAATCCAAAATATGGATCTACCAATCCAATCGAAAATTCTCTGACGAGGAAATCGCAGAAATTGAAACCGATTTGGTCGAATTCATAACGAATTGGAGTGCTCACGGTGCTTCACTAGAAGCGTCGTACCAAATCAAATACAATCGCTTCATTATACTTGCTGTAAATCCAGAAGTGCAAGCAGCGACGGGTTGTTCCATTGATTCATCGGTGGCATTCATCCAAAATTTGGAACAACGCTACGATGTGGATTTGTTGGATAAAATGAACGTGACGTTTAAAAATGGAGAACACGTGGCACACAAAACCCTGATCGATTTTAAACGAATGGCTAAAGAAAAAGCCGTTACTGCTAATACTATAGTGTTCAACAATCTCGTTAATACTATTGAAGAATGGAACGAAAACTGGGAAGTTCCCGCTGGTGACAGTTGGCACAGTCGTTTCTTTTAAACCCATTTAATGAAAAAATTACTTTCCCTTTTACTGCTATTGGTCACATTGGTGTCGGTTGTCAACTGCTCTTCCTCCAAAAATAAAATAGGAGGTACGACTGTTGGATTGCAGAAAGATGTAACTCCAATTGAAGATGTTGAAGTTTATGTTCCGCATCGAAAATCCGATCGCAAAACTTTTTTTAAAGGAAGTGCTGCAGAAGACAAATGGGTCGATAGCGTATATAACCAACTTTCGTTCAACGAAAAAATTGGACAATTATTTATGGTTGCCGCTTATTCCAATAAAGATGAAGAACATTTCAAATCCATAGAAAAATTAGTCACCGATCAAAAAATTGGAGGCGTTATCTTTTTTCAAGGCGGTCCAGGTCGTCAAGCTAAACTAACCAATCGCTTTCAGTCGAAGTCAAAAATTCCTTTGTTTGTGGGAATTGACGCCGAATGGGGTTTGAGTATGCGCTTGGATTCAACTTACAGATTTCCGTGGAACATGACTTTAGGTGCTATAAAAGACACCAAACTAATTGAAAAATTAGGTGCTCAAATGGGTAAAGAATCCAAACGAATAGGCGTTCATTTTAATTTTGCTCCCGTAATTGATGTCAATACCAATCCGCTCAATCCGATTATTGGATATCGTTCGTTTGGTGAAGACAAGAAAAATGTAACCGAAAGCGCCATTGCTCTAATGACAGGCGTTCAAAACCAAGGTGTATTTTCAACGGGGAAACATTTTCCCGGTCACGGAGATACATCAACCGATTCACATCATACATTACCCGTCGTAACATTTTCAAAAGAACGCATTGAAAACGTCGAATTGTATCCGTACAAACGTATGTTCGATGAAGGTTTAGAATCGGTAATGGTGGCACATTTAAGTGTGCCGAATTTAGAACCACGAGAAAATCTTCCTACCTCACTTTCGTATCCTGTAGTAACCGAATTACTTCAGAATAAAATGGGTTTTGAAGGATTGATTTTTACGGATGCCTTGAATATGAAAGGTGCGAGCAGTTTACGAAAACCAGGCGACATTGATCTGGAAGCTTTTTTAGCAGGAAATGACATCTTATTGTTTGCTGAAAACGTACCCGTAGCCATCGAAAAGTTCACCAAAGCCTATGCCGATACGTTAATTTCTGACGATCGCATCGAACAATCGGTTAAGAAAATACTGAAATACAAGTTCAAAGCAGGTTTGAACAACTACAAACCAGTTGACACTAAAAATATAAATTCGGATATCAATCCGGTTGAAAATAACTCTCTTTTATATGAATTGTATGAAAATGCGGTAACCGTCATCAAAAACGAAAACAACATTCTTCCTATAAAAGACTTAACCAATGCAAAAATTGCGTACGTCAAATTGGGTGATTTTCCTGGAACTTCGTTTTTGTCAACGCTCAATAACTATTCCGAAGTAACCGAAATCCCAATTGCTGACGAAGCAACGCTTTTAGAGCGACTTAGCACTTTTAGCACCGTTATCATCGGATACCACAAATCGGAAATCAGTTGGTGGAAAACGCAAGAATTTTCAAAATCCGACTTGGATATTATTGAAAAAATCGCGTCGTCGAAAAACGTAATTCTAGATATTTTTGCCAAGCCGTACGTCCTTTCTACTATTACGTCGTTGGATAAAATTAAATCGATTGTAGTTTCTTATCAAAATAGTGAAGTGGCACAAATCGTCTCCGCCGAAATTATTTTTGGAGCACTTGGAGCCAAAGGAAGATTGCCTGTTTCTGTTGGAACTTCGTTTCAAGTCAACCACGGATTGGAAACGGAAAAAATAAATATCTTAGGATTCGCAACACCCGAAAGTGTAGGCATGAGTTCTGCAAAACTAAACGAAATTGAAAAATTTGCCAATAAAGCCATCGACGGAAAAATGGCGCCGGGAATGCAAATTTTGGTAGCACGAAAAGGAAAAGTAATTTATCAAAAATCATTTGGATATCATACCTACACGAAACGAACTAAAGTCCAAAATTCAGATATTTACGATGTAGCTTCGGTAACAAAAATGGTGGCGACTTTGCCTAATGTCATGCATTTGTACGACAAAGGATTGGTGAAACTAGATACCAAACTCGGTGAAATGTTGCCTGCTTTTGCTACTTCCAATAAAAAAGACATCACTTTCAAAGAATTGTTATCACATTACGGTCGATTACAAGCATGGGAACCGTTTTACAAACCAACCTTAGACGCCGATAAATGTCCGGCTGATCAATACTACAGTTTGGCCTACCGCGAAGGATTCACCAAACAAGTTGCCGAAAATTTATACATGCGTGATGATTATCAAGACACCATCATGAGTAAAATCATCTCGAGTAAACTGATTGATAAAAAAGAATACAAATACAGCGATTTTACCTTCATTATTTTGAAAGATTATATCGAAAAAATGACGGGTAAATCGTTGGATGTGATGACCACAGAGCATTATTTCAAACCTTTAGGAATGAACAATACGATGTACAATCCATTGCTGAAATTTGACATGAGTGTGATTCCGCCAACAGAAGACGATACGTATTTCCGTCACACGAAAATTCAAGGTTATGTACACGACATGACGGCAGCAATGCAAGGCGGCGTGGGCGGACATGCAGGCGTTTTTTCGAATACGATGGACATTGCTAAAATGATGCAATTGTTCCTTCAAAAAGGGAATTACGGTGGACAACAGTATTTTTCACCCGAAACGATGCTTACGTTTAACAATTGTCACTTTTGTCTGGAAGGAAACCGTCGCGGACTCGGATTCGACAAACCGCAATTGGGCAAAGAAGGTCCGACATGTGGCTGTGTTTCTAAAGAAAGTTTCGGACATACAGGTTTCACCGGAACGATGGCGTGGGCCGATCCAGAAACGGAAATTGTCTACGTTTTTTTGTCCAATCGAACGTTCCCCGATTCCAATGCACCGAATACGCTTTCAAAAGAAAACATTCGCGAAGACATTCAGAAAATCATTCAAGAAGCCATTATTAATAAATAGTTTAATATAAATTTAAGCATAAATCATTTTAAATAAATTAACTTTGTTAGTCAATTTATCTTTATGAACAATAACAATATTTTTATATCATACAATCCTGGTTCCAATGATGAGAAAGTGTTGGCAGAAGGATTGTATCGAAAAGGTAGACAAAATGGTTTTCATTTGTTCATACCAGAAAGACATAATTCTAATAAATTGTCATTTTTAACTAAGTCAACTATTGATAAATGTGATTGGTTTGTCGTTTTTTGTTTCGGTGAATTATCAGACATAGTTAGAGAAGAAATTGAATATGCTTTTTCTAAAGGAAAAATTAAACAAGAAAAAATTATTGTTGTTTTTTCTAGACATCATGGACAAACAATCGATTTCAACAACTTGAAACCAACAATTAAGTATGTTGACCACTATAGTCTAAATAATCTTGAAAATTTTAGTAAAGATTTAATTGATGAGTTAACTGAAAATTACAATCACATTAAAGCAAAAAAATTAGCAGAAGATGAAGATTTTTCTGTTTTAAAGGTAATTTTAGGAATAGGAGCCGCTGCCTTATTAATTAGTGCATTAACTTCTACTGAAAAGAATTAGTTTTGGAGGGATTATCATTAATATTAAATAAACTTGAGATTTCTCTCGAGGATATAGTCAAAACAGAATTATCCAAATCTGGATTAATTAAAAATCAATCAAAACAGACACTTTACCACTATACAAGCCTTGAGGGTTTACAAAAAATAATAATAAATAAAGCACTTTATTTCAGTAACTCTGCTTTTCTAAATGACAAGAAGGAATTTGTTTTAGGTTCTGAGTCTTTTGAAGAAATTATAAATCAGATTATTGAAAATAAAACTACTTCAGATAGAGAAGCTACGCTGAAAAAAATTCTTACTAAAATTAAAGGCTCAAATAATTCAGATAGATTTGTAGCTTGTTTTTCTTTAGCAGGCGACTTATTAAGTCAATGGAGAGCATATGCTAATGATGGTAAAGGAGTTTGTATTGGTTTTGATTTAAATAAATTAAGTAAGAGTTTTAAAGGAGTTGAAAGTTTTTCGATAATTTATAAAGATGAAAATCAAAAAAAAATAGCAACTGAAGTTTTAAACATTGCACTTAACTTTTATATTGAAAATAGAAATATTTTGTTTAAAGATTTAACGAAAGAAGAATTTGAAAACATTATTTCATCAGAGATTTATAATCAAGTTGCAAAATACATAGGACAATTTAAACATGATGCTTTTAATGAGGAAAAGGAGTTTAGATTCGAAATTAGGATAGATAATGATATTGATAATAAAAGAGAGATTTCATATAGATGTGGTAGAAATAATCTTTTTGTACCTTATATCAATGAAACAATTATAAATGAATTAGACCTTTTTCCAATTAAGGAAATTATTATTGGACCTTCTCTAAACAGTGAACTAAATAAATTATCTATTTCAGGTTTTTTATCAAAAAATAAATATAACCTAAATGATATTGATGTACGCGAGTCTCGTGTACCATATAGAATTTAATTTTTATGTTTAGACATTCAGAAAATCATTCAGGAAGCTATCATTAAATAATACGGTATGAAAATCTTATTATCCATTCTTATATTCGTTTTTGGTCTTACTAGTTCAAATGCTCAAAAACAGAAAACCAATCAAAAGGCAGTAATCAAAACAACTATCACTTGCGACCATTGTAAGGAATGCGAAACCTGCGGACAATTATTTCATGAAAAATTACTCGAAATTAAAGGTGTGAAAATGATTGAATTGGACGCTGAAAAAATGACCATTACCGTTTTTTACAGCAGCAAGAAAACCAACTTAGAAGCCATTAAAACGTCTATTTCAAAATTAGGTTACGATGCTGATGAAATCAAAGCAGATCCAATGGGTTACGAGAAACTGGATGGTTGTTGCAAAGTATAGCACAATTATTTAACTTAATTTTTCAAGTCCACGCAGCAAAATTTCTTACTTTCGTTGTATCAAAATTAATCAATGAAAATAGCAATTGTTTGTTATCCAACCTTTGGTGGAAGTGGAGTAGTGGCAACCGAATTGGGTTTAGAATTAGCCCATCGCGGTCACGAAATTCACTTTATAACCTACCGTCAACCCGTACGTTTAGCGCTTCTGAATCAGAATGTACATTACCACGAAGTTAACGTTCCTGAATATCCATTATTTCATTACCAACCGTACGAATTAGCGCTTTCGAGCAAATTGGTCGATATGGTGAAGTTGTATAAAATCGAATTGCTTCACGTACATTACGCCATTCCGCATGCGTATGCCGGTTATATGGCGAAGCAAATGTTAAAAGACGAAGGCATTCACATTCCAATGGTTACAACTTTGCACGGAACCGATATTACCTTAGTTGGAAATCATCCATTTTATAAAACGGCGGTGAGTTTTAGTATTAATAAATCGGATGTAGTAACTTCAGTTTCTCAAAGTTTAAAAGACGATACCTACAACTTATTCAACATCAAAAAAGACATTCACGTAATTCCCAATTTTATCGAATTGGGCAAACACCGTAATGAAAGTCTGATTTCTTGCCAGCGTTCGGTTATGGCCAAAACCGACGAACGCATCGTTACGCACATCAGTAACTTTAGAAAAGTAAAACGTATTCCCGATATCATTAAAATTTTCTATAAAATTCAGGAAAAGATTCCAGCTAAATTAATGATGGTGGGCGACGGACCTGAAAAGGAACGAGCAGAACGCATGTGTGCCGAATTGGGAATTGAAGACAAAGTGATTTTCTTTGGAAACAGCAACGAAATTGACCAAATTTTATCGTATTCCGATTTGTTTTTGTTGCCTTCTGAAACTGAGAGTTTCGGATTAGCAGCTTTAGAAGCTATGGCGTGGAGCGTTCCTGTAATTTCCAGTAATTCAGGTGGTTTGCCCGAAGTGAATTTCAACGGTGAATCGGGTTACCTCAGTGATGTGGGTAATATTGATGAAATGGCTGAAAACGCAATCAAAATTTTAGGCAATAATGAAACACTAAAGACGTTTAAAGAAAGCGCATTGGCGGTTGCTCAACAATTTGACATTAAAAATATTCTTCCGTTATACGAAGAGTTGTATCAAAAAGCATTGAGCGAAAATGCCATTAATCACTAGTTTAGTAAACTGATTTAGATTATTTATTATGAAAAAATTACTCCCAATTCTGATTTTAGGAATGCTCTATTCCTGTTCTACGGCTAAAAAAACCACAACGGATTCAACAAATAAATTGTATGAAGTTTTAGTTTCAAGCGAGTACGGCGGTGGAAATTTCAAGTTCTATGAAGTCATCACCGAACAAAAAGAATTTAAAATGTTGATGGGCGATGAAGAAATTAGAAAATTTGTCAAAGCCGATGACATCAACTCATCCAATTTTATTTTAGTGAATTTAGGAGAAAAAAACAATGGCGGATACAGCGTAGAAGTAGTCAGCGTAGTGGAACAACCAGATAAAATCATCGTTACTTTAAAAGAAATCGAACCCAAAAAAGGAGGAAATGTCACTATGGCAATTACCAATCCGTATGCAGTGATTAAAATCAATTCGAAGAAACCCATCGAAATTAAATAACAAAAAAGCTCCTATATTGGGAGCTTTTTTGTTATTTAATTATTTCAAATTTACATTTTGTTAAAATGGGCTTGACCATTTAGAATCAACATACACATTCGTTCCGCTCAAGGTTTTTAAAAAGGCAATTACCGCATTTACCTCCGTTGCATTCAAATGCAACTGTTGACCAAATCCGCCCGGTGTTAAACGCGGATCAAGATTCGTATTCCCAGGTGCAAGATTAATTGCTCCATAATGGCCAATTGCCGCTTGTAAAGTAGTAATCACTCCAGTATGCATCATCGGACCATTTGGTGTGCCATCTGGTTTGGTCAAATCTCGTAAAGATGGAGCTCTAGTATTTGTGATGTCCAAACCGCCAGCAAGAGATCCAATTATTCCATTATTTTTTGTGTTTGGATCGATATCAAACTCGGGTGCTGCATGACAAGCTGCACAACCTAATCCTCCAGAAGTTCTATTTCCAGTTGCATCAAAAACAGGCGGAGTTTGAAATAGATTTTTACCATTGTTTTCTTGTGCCGTAAAATTCGGAAACGGGACATTGTTGTTGGCTACTTGAGCGCGACCCACATCAAATTTCGAGTCGAACGATTGAATACTGCGAATAAATTGCGCCAAGGCCAACTGAATTTTTGTTTCGGTTATTTCTTGACTTCCATATACAAATTGGAATAATTCCTTGTAATAATCAATAGTATTCAGTTTTGCAATCAATCCTGAAAAGGTCAAATCACCATTCGTACCACTAAAACCCATTTCTCCATGATCTTTTATGGGCATCGTAGTTTGAGTTTCTAAATTGATGGCACGCTCGTCCCAAAAGAATTTGGATTCAACAGCAAAGCGTGAATTAATCAATCGCATCGAATGTCTTCCTGTAGTTCCGTTAACACCTGAACTAGCAACAGCTCCATCACTAAAAGCATTAGCTTGTTGATGGCAACTAGCACACGAAATGGTATTATTGGAAGACAAATTTTTGTCATAAAACAAAACTCTACCCAAAGTCGCTCCTTTATTGGTTATCCCATTTCCTAGAGTATTATCTTTAGTAATGTACGCTGGCACAGATTGATTGGCGTAATTATCCAAATTTGCCAAATCAATAGTAGTTCCAAAAGTCGCTAAAACATTGGGATACGAATTGACATCTACATAGGAATCATCATCACTACCACACGAAATGCACACTACTGAAAAAACAAGTGTAACTACAAATTTTCTATATTTTTTAAAAGACTGTTTCATACTATTTTTGAATGATTACTTTATACGATTTTGTTTCTTTTCCGTTTGAAATCGTCACAAAATACACTCCATTATACACCGTGTCCGTTTCGATAATTGTTAACGTACTTCCTTGAACAATGGTGCTGGTTTTTACCACTTTTCCCAACGCATCAATCAATTCAACTTTTAAGTCGTTTTCGGCCATTTGCGTTTGAATCGCGATGAATTCTTGTGCTGGATTGGGAGCAATTACCACTTTGAAATCGGTAGTATCGAATGTATTTGTGGCTAAAGCCGGATTGTAGATAGTCGTTCCACCCGGTACTGAAGTTACGGTTGTTACCGATACTGTTCCGTAGAAAGTGGGTCCAACAACATACGGATAAGCCGAATTATGATTGGCATCGACTGTTGTAAAATAACAATAAATTCCGTTTGGATATTCAGGTGTTACACAAAAGCGACCGTTGTGTTCGTCTAAATACGTCGGATCACCCGCATGCGAAATGTATTCGTAATCTTCTCTAAAATATCCGTTAAAAAATGTTTGCGTTCCAACAACTTGATTAATAGCCGGACCATTTGCTCGAGTAGTATTTGTGCGCAATTGATAACTCGATTTCATCCGTGTGATGGCTCCAGTTCCGTTGGTGTTGGTATACGCATACGCACCATAAATCGGAAAGCCGTCATACGCAAAACCTAGTAATGGTGAATGTTGCGACGGATTAATGACATACAATCCATCCGAAGGATACGTATCACAAACATTGGATAAAACGGTCAAATCTAGGTTGAAAGCACTTGGGTTTTGATGGTGGTGGTAATTTCCCATCGCGGGATGCGCTTTTGAACAATCAAAACCAAGTCGTTCTGCTGGAATTGCATCGCGATTCCACGCTTGAGTAGCCATTGGTCCGCCCGGACACGTTGGATTTCCTGGTCCGCCACACAATGCACTAGTCGAATTATTCCAAGCAACACCGTCTCTGTAATCAAACAACGCTACACCATTTTTAAATACACCAATGTTTCCACCGGTTGTTGCGGTTGGAGTTCCTGTATTTTGAGTTGGAGTAAGCGGAAATCTAAATATTTTATTTTGAGCCGTGGCCAAAGACGGATTTCCATCTTGAAAAGGTCCGGTAATGTATGCCGGAATTCCAGTAGCCGAAACATACGAGTACGTGGCATTGTATTGTACGGTTTGCACGTTTGCTAAAACAGCATCTACTATTGGAGTTGGATTTCCAGCTACATAATGACGACCTGTAATTCCGGTGGTGTTTTGCAACCAACTAGTAATGGCAGGATTGGTTTGTGCGTTCGATAACGAACAACTTAAAAACAGTAAAGAAAGTATTTTTTTCATGGGAAAAGATTGGTTCATAGGTTTAGACGAAACTATTTATGTATTCTTGCGTCACTTCTGAAATTATTTTTTGGGATACGAAAATCGCTCATCAAATAAGAACTTCTGGTCAGATAAGGTTTTTAAAAAAGCAACCAAATCGGTTCGGTCGTTATCGTAAAGGTTCATGGGTTGCATCAGTTGTTTGGACAAGGTTTTGCTGCTATGAATGCCCGAATTATAGTGTTTGACTACTTCCGTTAAAGTAGAAAATCGTCCGTCGTGCATATATGGAAAGGTAAATTGTATGTTGCGCAACGTCGGGACTTTAAATCGCAACGAATCGGCTGATTGTTGTGTGATTTTCATCCGACCGTAATCATTCAACGTTGGGTCGACTTCCAAACCATTATTTTCGAATCTATCCGACGAAAATAATGGTTCAGTATGACAAGAAGCACAATGTTGGAGAAACAAAGTATATCCTTTTTGTTCGTTTTCACCGAATTGTTCTTCCTTTCGCATGACTTTATCGTATTTCGAATTGGATGTCGTGAGCATTACTAAAAATTGCGATAAGGCTTTTAACGTCAATTGTCCCGTAATTTTTTTGGTGCCGAATGCTTTTTGAAACAACTCTTGGTAGTGGTCACTTTTTTGAAGTTTTGCCACAACATTTTCGAGTGAATCGTCCATTTCGACTTCACTGGTAATCGGAGCCAACGGTTGCACTTCAAGATGATTGACGCCGCCATCCCACATAAAAGTAGAACTCCATGCTAAGTTTTGTAAGGTCAATGAATTCCGAGTACCGATTCGGCCTTCAATTCCGTGACTCAAATCGTGATCGACATGTGTAAACCCGGTCGCCTGCAAATGACAACTTGCACATGAAATGGTAGTGTCTCGTGACAAAATCGGATCGTAAAATAAATTCCTTCCCAACTGAAAGCCTTCTTCCGTTAACGGATTTTTAGAAAAATCGTAAGTTGGTTTTGGCCATTTTTTCGGAACATCCAAATAAATAGGAGTGGTCATTCGGTTGACAAATGCCAATGAAATCAGGATAAGGATTCCTATACTAATTATATATAGAATTTTTATCTTCATTGAATGGAAAATAGTTGCAGGGTCAAATCGGATAATCGCATGGCTTTTTCTGACGGAATCATGATCGTATTGGTTTGAGCTAAATCAATCGCACTAAAAAACGGCGCTACATCTATAATTAGTGCCATTTCATTATTTCTTATTTTGCGATTATAAGGCAATTCAACCGTTCGCATCGCATACATTGGTGCTGCATAACCACCTAAATGAAACTGGAATTTGTTTTTTCGAGTCGGACACCGATTGCTTTTTCCCTCCAATTTGAAGTTGATGTATCCACTTTGCCACGCCCAATACATACCGTTACTCGGATCTAAATCGCCCGCCAACGCTCCAGAAACACTCGCTGTACTGTCAATTCCTATATTGAATTTGATGGCAGAAATCTCTTTACTAACTTGAGTTGACAATCGAATTTGTTGCGATTTTGTATCGAAAGCATCCACCAAATGGTAGCTATTTTTTTCGACTGATGAAGTTCCGTCTTTGTATTTAATTTCAAATGATGACAAGTATAATTTCATCACTGAAACCTCAAAGGTATCGGTTTTTGAAACATAGAATTGATTCAATTGAAAGGGTTGATTTTTATAGCGTAAATTCAGTTGAATCGTTACCGAATCCATTTCTGTTTGTGCTGAAGCAACGCAAAAGAAAAGAAAACTCATCATCCAACTAAAAACGTTTAACTTATTCATTTCGAGGACGATGCGGTTTTGAAAACAGACTCGATAATTCTTCTGTTAAATCATTAAAATCATTCAGTTGCTCGGGTTTACACAACTTTTTAATATCCCTAAAATGATTAAAATGAATGGTTTCAATTTCTTTTTGATAGTTGGATAACAAACTGATTAAACTGTCTTTTTTAGCAACATTCACTGTTTCGCCGTTCAATAGTAGATACAATTGATTTTTTGCAACTTTAATGTTGTCTTCCGTTGTTGTGATTTCTTTTCGGTGTTGTTGAATCAATTGCTCGTAGTCGGCTTGTTGTTTTGAATCGAAATGTAATTTTTCCACAATAATTTCTTTCGGTTTGGGTCGGCCACCATGCGGAGGAATAGGTCCGTTTTTAGGTCCGGAAAACAATAAAAACCCCAATGTCACCAAGTTAATCAGTAGTAATGTGATGATCGATAATGTAATTAATTTTGACTTTTCCATAGTATTAATAGAGCTGATTACTTTTGTGGATCGATTGTTCTAATTCGGATGTTGTGGATGAAGATGTAGTATTTTTGGTAGCTAAAACAACTACATTAATACTAATCAAAACCAAAATTGACGCGGCAACTAACCACAATGTCTTCATCGGCACAACCGATTTTTCTGAAATGCGCAATTCAATTTTTGATAGCAAATCATCACTCGGATTGACGTGAGCCATTCCGTTTGTACTGTTTAAAATAGTCTGTATGAATTCTTCTTGTTCCATAATGTGTTAGACGAGCTTATTTATTTTTTCTTGTGGTATTCTTCAAAATATTTACTTAATTTTTCTTTAAGGCTTGTTTTAGCCCTGAAAAGTAGGGATTCTACGGAGGAAATACTGACTCCCATAATTTCGGAAATTTCAAGATTACTCAATTCTTCCAACTTCGAAAGAATGAATGCCGTTCGTTGATTTTCGGTTAGTTTTTCGATTACATCAAACAAAATTTTGGCATTTTCTTGTTGTTCGATTACAATTCCAGGATGTTCAAAGGTTGAACTATTTTGCAATTCCTTTTCTGAATCAGATTTAGTTCCAAAAATGAAGAATCGTTTTTTACTCTTTTTGTATTTGATGAAATCAAGACTTTTGTTGATGGTGATTCGGTAAATCCATGTCTTTATGGATGAATTATTTTTGAATTTATCCATTGATTGGTGTACTTGAACGAATACATCTTGGGTAATTTCTTCTGCATCTTCAATACTCTGTAAATAATTCAATGCAACTTTATAAACCAGAGTTTTATGCTCATTATAAAGCTGTTGAAAATTAGGCGAAGTTGCTGACATGAATTGTTTTGTACATAAAACTAGTTAGACTGCAATTATTTGCAAAGGTTTAACTACGATCAAATTAAATTGAAATAAAATTTTAAAATTATCTATTTAAAAAGGGTATTAATCATCAAACTTTCATTCACAAAAACAGGTACTTCTACTCGATTTTAAGACTAATAAAAGGTATAATTTTGATTTATTCTTTATTCAACACCAATAATAAACCTTGTGTAAAAGTCTAAATAAAATATATTCAACCACTCATATCGAAAGGTAGATGTTGTTTCAAAGTTAGATTTTTCATGCCAAATGAATAATTATTAATTCTAAAATTTTGAAATAACACAAAAAAGTGGAGTCCAAAAACCACTTAAAAAAGGGTGGTGTATTCCGAAAAACCATTAAAGAGTAGGAAAAACAAATAAATCTAATCAATATGATAAACGATTTAAAATCCTTTCAAAAAGCTTATTCCATCTTCTTGGGAAAAGCATGGACTAGTGAGGCAAACATGAGTTTAGCAAAAGCAGACCCAATTGGTGCATTAAACAGCGCTGGGTTTGACATTGCAGCTGGATCAAATGTTGATTTACATGGAATTGACGGATACGGAAGTATGGAAAGCCAATACGACATGTATCAAGTTGGTCTTAAAACTGGCTCTTTCAGTTTTTCGTTGCCAAGTGCTCCTCCATCGAAGTCGCACATTGTTGATCCGACTACAATGGTTGCAGACGACACGAGCTACTGCTGTTGCTGTTGTCCTTGCTGTTCTTGTACTTAAGAACAAATTTATTGGGTAGACCTAAATGTCTACCCAATTTAAAATTAATAATTTATGGATAAAACAAATAACATATCATATACTATTAAGGAGATACAACACGATCCTCTTAATTTTCTAAAAAAACTTAGTGATAAATTCCAGAGGGATATTATTAGTTACACAGTAGAAGGAGAAAAGATAGTTTTAGTAAACCATCCAGAACATATTAAAACAGTTCTTCAAACACAGGACAAAATTTTTGTAAAAGATGGAACTCCAGAAATGTTAATGCTTCATCCAATACTTGGTAATGGTTTACTAACAAGTACTTCTAAAGCATGGAAAGAACAGAGGAAAGTAGCTCATACTGCTTTTAAAATGGAAAAAATTTTCTCTTTTGTAGATATTATGATTGAGGAAACACTTGACCTAATTAAAGAATGGAAAACAGAAGAGGAATTGGATATTGAGACTGAGATGTCTGAACTTACTCTGCGTATTGTCTCTAAAGCTCTGTTTGGTAATTCATTAAAACATGTGTCAGAACAATTTAGTGAAGCTGTGCGCATCATTAATTTGCAAATGGGACATTTTGATGCCAATGATTATGAAGGCAGAATAGCTTTTGGTAAAGCACTTAGCTGGCTCAGGTTAATTGTAAGTCAAGTTATAGATGAGCGGAAACATTCCGAAGTTAAGCATAACGATTTTTTATCAGATTTACTAGATAATCAAGGGAAAGAAGGATTTTCAGATACCGATTTAATTGATCAAGTTTTTACATTCCTAATGGCTGGTCATGAAACTACTGCAAAATCACTCACTTGGACACTGTATGAACTCTCGCAAAACAATCAAGTTTTACAAACTCTTGAAGATGAATTAGAAACAGTATTAAAAGGTGGAATCCCAACAATAGCAACCATTCCATATCTAACTAAAACATGGAAAATTTTACAGGAATCAATGCGACTCAATCCGCCTGTATGGATAATTTCAAGAAGAGCTACGCAAACCTATGTTTTAGCTGATGAAATAATACCTGAAGGAACTTTGGTATTGGTAAGTCCATACATGATTCATCGTCATCCAAAATATTGGGAATATCCAGAAAAATTTGATTTTGAGAGATTTTCAGATGAGAATATTAAAATACGACCTATTTACGCTCACATTCCATTTAGTGGTGGTCCAAGACATTGTGTCGGCAAAAATTTTGCTTCCATGGAAGTTATTATTGTCTTATCACTGCTGGTAAATAAGTTTAAGTTTGAATTAAAAAAAGATTTTGAGGTTATTCCTGAGGCTCTAGTAACTCTTCGCCCAAAAAATGGAATGAAGATGATTGTAAAATACAAAAAATAAATAATATGAAATTTAACGGTTCGTATAGTGTAGAAAATGAGTGTACCTCTACGGAGCAAGAATTAAAACGCTTGGAAATTCAAACACAACTCAGTTGGGCAAAAGAAGCTGATCTTCTTCAATTGTATGGAATGAATAATGATGCACATTTGTTGGAGGTTGGATCTGGACCTGGATATGTAACCAATAAAATTCAGCAAAAATGGCCTTTAGCAAAACTTACAGCATTAGAAATAGATTCTGAAATGATCAATCACGCCAAACAAAATTGCTCAAATCCAGGAAGTATTCACTTTTTAAATGGATCTGTTTATGATATTCAATTAGAAAATGACTCTGTAGACATAGTGTTTGCTCGTTTTGTTTTTCAACATATTAACAATTTAGATGCTGCTATTAGTGAAATTCATAGGGTTCTTAAGCCTGGAGGAAAACTTGTAGTAAGCGAAATAGATCCAGAACTATGGGGTAGGGTTTATCCGTATGAGCCAGGAATGGAAGAAATAAACCATAAATATGCTTTTGAACAAGAGAAGAAAGGTGGTGATCGATTCGTAATCCGTAAGTTAGTTGCAAAATACAAAAAATTCAACTTTGAAAAAATCAGAACAGATGTTTTCTCTTACGATAGCGATGAACAAGGCTTAGATTTATTTTTTCCTCAAATCAGTCCAGATAGATACGAACCACTATTGCTAAAAGGAATAATAACAGAATTTGAATATGCAGCCATTATAGCTTCCTATAATCGATTCATTGAGAATGAAAATGCATACATACTATTGCTTGGAATTATTAACTGTTGCGAAAAAAGTAAATAAATGAAAAAAAATAAAATAATAGTTGGACTTGTTCAGATTAATGAACGTAAAGAAGGTATGGCACGCTCAGGACACCAACGTGATAGTAAAAACAAAATCATTCAAGAAGTTGCGACTTATCCATATTCTGTAGGACTTCTTCAAGCATATGCTCAAAAAAATTATTCAGGAAAAAAGAAATTAGAGTTTCTAGTACCAATTTATAAAAGGCAACTTGTTACCGAAATGTCGGAACATCTAGCTAATGCTGATATTGTTGGAATTAGTATTTATGTTTGGAACTTTAATCTGTCTATGGAATTGGCAAAAAAATTAAGAATAGTCAATCCAAACGTATTAATTGTTATGGGCGGTCCACATGTGCCTGATAATGCTGAAGAGTTTTTACGCGAACATCCTTATATTGATCTGGTTTGTCACGGTGAAGGGGAACAAGTTTTTTTGTCAATTCTTGAGAACTATAACTCAAAAAATTGGTTGAATGTTCCATCAATCAGTTATTTAAATACTACTGATAGATTTAATACTAATCCTCGTATAGCAAGAACAAAAGCCCTTGAAATGTTTCCTTCTCCCTATTTGGAAGGTACATTTGATTCATTACGCCAAGCTAATCCAAATACAAGTTGGATCATGTTATGGGAAACAAATCGAGGATGTCCTTTTTCATGTACATACTGCGACTGGGGATCAGCTGTTGGAACAAAAGTAAATGTGTTTGATGAAGAAAGATTATACAGAGAATTGGAATGGTTTGGTAAATCTGGAGGCGATATAATTTTCTGTTGTGATGCAAATTTTGGTATGCTTAAACGGGATTACGAATTAGCCGAATTTGCCGTACTTATCAAAAAAATTTATAAGCATCCAAGAATACTTACTGTACAGAATACAAAAAATGCAACAGAAAAATCTTACAATGTTCAAAAACTATTAGCTACATCTAAATTAAATCCTGTTGTTACATTAAGCGTACAATCTATCAATGATGATACACTTGAAGCAATAAAACGTAAAAATATTTCTCTCGAGACTTTCAGAGAACTACAAAGACGATTTACAAGAGACAAAGTTCTTACATATACTGACGTGATACTCGGAATGCCAGGAGAAACATACTCTTCCTTTTTTGAGGGAATTTCTACAATTATTGATGAAGGACAACATCATCGAATACTGTTTTATAATCTTTCCATTTTACCCAATGCTGAAATGGGCGATCCGAATTATCAAACTAAATATGAATTAAAAATTGTTCCACAGCTCATCCAAAATATGCATACACATTTGTTTGAAATAGAAGAACATCCCGAATATATAGATACTGTTGTGAGTACTTCCACAATGAAATCAGAGGACTGGGTAAAAAGTAAATGCGTTTGGTGGATTACTGAAATGCTCTATTTCAATTTCATTCTTAAATTACCTATTGCTTTGATTAGAAAAAAATATGATATATCATATCGCAAACTATTAGAGCCTTTTCTAGCTGTAAATGAAAAACAATATCCAATCCTTCATACTGTAATCTCATTTATGAAAGAAAAAGCAATAGATATTCAAAATGGTGGAACCGAGTTTTGTCCTAGCACAGATTATTTAAATATATTCTGGACAACAGAGCAAATTGCCTATATAGAATTAGTTGTGGGAGATAAATTAGATTTATTCTATAATGAAGCTGAATTATTATTCAACGAAACACTTAAATCAAACAATATTGATTTTGAAACTGAATTTGTTCATCAGACTTGTGAATTAAATAAGCAGATGATGATAAAACCTAATCATTCGGACTTGAAAAATATTGAAACTTCATGGAACTTGTTGGATGCCTTTAACGGGATAGTAAGTGGTGTAGAAATAGCAATTAAGGAAGAAAAACATAAACTCGAAATAAAGCACCCAAAAATGAATCTAGTGGACTGGTTAGAGTATCAGATTGTTTGTCAGAATCAGAAATTTAGGCAATGGCAAAACCCTGAATTAAAAGATGAATATAAGGAATTAGTAGGCAATAATTAATAAAAGAAATATCATGGTAAATCCTAAATTAAAAGAAAGTTACAGAGTTGAAATAATAGAAAACGAAGGCGTAGTACTGATCTCAGAACACGAATATTTTTGGATGAAAGGCAAACCATTCTTTGCGGTAGTGCCACATTTAACTGGCGAAAATAACATTGACAAAATATTAGATTTGCTCGAAGATGAATTGTCAATGCCTGAAATATTTTTTGTTATCGAATCATTAAAAGCCCAAGGTCATTTAGTCGAATTTCAAAACGGAATGTCAAAATCAGTTGAGAGTTTTTGGAACGCTCTGAGTATTGAAACAAATGATGTTTTAAAACAACTTACTACAAAAAAAGTTGGAATTAAAACCTTTGGAAATATTAATGAACCTAAAGAAATTCGAACAATTTTAAAAGATTCTGGTATTGTATTGGTTGAAGAAGATGAAGTAGCAAGTTTTTATTTGGTTCTTACCGATGACTATGATCGGAATGAACTAGCAAATTGGAATAAAAAAATGATGGAGTCTAAAACACCATGGCTTTTAATGAAACCAATTGGTGTTGTTCCATGGATTGGGCCAATATTCAATGGCAATGAAGAATGCGCTTGTTGGGGCTGTCTTATTCAAAGGATTCGAGCCAACAGACAAATGGAAACTTATATTCAGAATATAAAAAATACGACCGATCCAATTGTAACATCTTTTTCTTCGTTTCCATCTTCTGTTAACATTGCCTTAAATGTAGCTTCACTTGAAATTGCAAAGTTTTTGGTTTCACCTTCTGAAAACAAACTATTCAATACATTAATTTCATTAGATACAAAATCTCTTGAAATGGAAAAACATGTAATTATAAAAAGACCTCAATGTAAAGATTGTGGTGATGAAGAAATGTATAGAAGAGACCGTGAACCATCACAATTAATTATAAATTCTAGCCCGAAAATATATAGAAATGATGGCGGACATAGAACGACACTTCCAGATGTTTTGTTTGAAAAATACAAACGTCATATTAGTCCAATTACAGGTGTAGTGAGCTCTCTTAAACGATTAGATAAGTTTGGAGAATCGAGTGTAATATACACCTATGGTGCAGGTCACAACTTTGCAATGATGAATCATAAAGGAATGTACTTTATGTTGAAAAATCTACGAGGTAGAAGTGGTGGTAAAGGAATGACTGATATGCAGGCAAAACTAAGCGGTATGTGCGAAGCAATCGAACGTTACTCAGGTGTTTTCAGAGGAGACGAACCTTGCATAGTGGCAACTTATGATGAATTAGGAAGCAAAGCAATTCATCCTTATTCTTATTTATTATTTAGCGAATACCAATACACCAACAGGAATCAGTGGAATGAAGAGCATAATTCCGACTATCATATGGTGCCAAAAGTTTTTATTGAAAACCGAAAAATTGAGTGGACAGCTTTTACTGAATTAGGTACAGGCGAAATTAAATATATCCCAACTGGTTATTGCTATTTTGGTCACCCAGATATTGTTGATTATTTTGATACTGCTTGTGATGCAAACGGAAATGCTGCAGGTAATACTTTGGAAGAAGCTATCGTACAGGGTTTCTTAGAACTTGTTGAAAGAGATTCCGTTGCTATTTGGTGGTACAACAGAATTAAAAGACAAGAGATTGATATAGATAGTTTTAATATAGGCTATTTAACTGAGTTAAAAGAATATTTTAAAACAATTCACAGAGATCTTATAGCAATTGATATCACATCAGATACAGGTATATATACTTTCGTAGCAATTTCAAAAAGAACAGATAAAGAGGTTGAAGACATCGTATTAGGCTTTGGGGCACATCTCGATCCTAAAATTGCTTTATTACGAGCAATAACAGAAGTAAATCAATTCATGCCATGTGTTTCAAATGAAGATGTAAACGGTGAAACACAATATTGGTTTGAAGATCCTGAAGCTATTAAATGGTGGAAAACAGCTACTTTTGAAAATCAACCCTACCTATTACCTGACCCAAAATTACCTAAATTAAAATGCAGTGACTTTAAAGATTTATCATCTGATGATTTAAAAGATGATATGGATATTTGTGTTAAAGCTGTAGCAGATTTGGGTATGAAAACCTATGTCCTTGACCAAACAAGACCAGATATTGGCCTAAGCATAGTAAAAGTTGTGGTTCCTGGAATGCGTCATTTTTGGAAAAGATTTGGAAAAGGAAGATTATATGATGTTCCTGTTAAAATGGGTTGGAGAACAGAACCTTGCGCAGAAGAAAATCTAAATCCTATAGGAATATTCTTTTAACAATGGAAAATTTATTAAAACTCTCATTGCGTTCCGATGTCGAATTAATAAACGATGAAACTTCTTTAAGGTTTAAAACAGACACTCTATTAAAAACTTTTTCGAAACAGACGGATTTTGTTCACCATATTTTTCAAGATTTAAAAACTCTCGGTGATTCTGAAAATGAATTGTTAGAAAAGGTGATAGAAAAAGAAGGTTTTGAAGGACTGATGGGGTTTACTTATATATTAAAATCAATTGATAGTTTGGGTTTTCTCAATTATCACTTCTCACTTGAAGAAAATAGTCAAATTAAACTGGTAAAACTATCTAGTCATTTCGAATACCAAAAATTTTTGCCTAAAGAAAACGAATATTATAGACTTTCAAAAATGAGTCTTATTCGAAAAGAAGGAACCGTTTTTGTCTTTGAATCTCCACTAGCAAAATGTCGTATAGAATTTAATACTCCGTCTGTGGCTAATCTAATCTTATCATTGTTTGAACCAACTCTCATAAATAATTGGATTAACCAATATCAGTCCAAAAAAGAAGAGATGCATCTCTTACTTGAGTTTTTATACAACACCGAGTGTCTTCAACAAACTGATGAGCAAAAAGAACTCAAAGAAGATAATTTAAATAATCCTGAAGCTTATTGGGAGTTTCATGACCTTTACTTTCATTCTCGAAGTAGATTAGGAAGGCATAATAATGCTTATGGTGGAACTTTTCCTTTTGGTGAAAAAACCATTATTCCTCCAACCTTTAAAAAAGTTGAATCAAAAACACGAATTGATCTTTATAAGCCTGACATTCAAATGTTAATGAGTAATGATATTTCTTTAACAAAAGCTATAGAACAACGTAAATCCATTCGGGAGCATGGCTCAAATCCGATTACAGCCGAGCAATTGGGCGAGTTCTTATATCGAACCAACAGGGTATCTGAAGTTGTTTTACATGAACAAATAGAGTATTCAAAAAAGATTTATCCTTCAGGTGGTGGATTGTATGAACTTGAAATCTATCCAATAATTAACCTATGTCAAAGTATTGATCAGGGGCTTTATTATTATGATCCAAACACCCATCAGTTGGCTTTGTTAAAAGAATATGGAGCAGAAATACAAACCATTATTGGATTATCAGCAAAAACAGTAGCAATGGAAGGTCTTCCGCAAGTTACTTTCGTTATTACAGCTCGTTTTCAACGCTTGGCTCATAAATACCGATCAGTAACTTATGCTTTAATTTTAAAACATGTAGGTGTCTTGTACCAACAAATGTATTTAGTGGCCACAAGTATGAATTTAGCTCCTTGTGCGCTTGGTGGCGGAGATTCTGACTTATTTGTTAAAATGGCAAGTCTAAATTATATTGAAGAGTCATCTGTCGGGGAATTTTTATTAGGAACACTATCTTAAATCTAACATAATGGAACAGGCCGAAGAAATTGAAAAAATGGAATCTATTGAAAATAAAATTCGTAGTGAAATCAAAAATCTACAAAACATAGTATTTCCTATTGATAAAGAATTTTCTTGTTGCTATAAACTAACTAATTTGTCTAAAAATGATTATTCTTTTACATTGTTCACAAAAGATAAAACCATAGAGTTTGCTAGAGAAAGTCAAGTTCCAGTCAACTGTACAATGACATTGAGTCATTCAGATTTTTTTGATTTGTTTAAGTATTCCTACCACAGTTATTATCTGGCTTGGAAAGGTAAAATAAAAGTCGAAGGTGATAAAACAGTTATGGTTTGGTTTGATAATTTACTCTTTAATCGTTCAGAATTTACAGGTAATTCACAAGCCGGACATTACTCTGCACTTGCAAGGTTATTTCCTGAACCTCAATTTCAATTTATGAATTTAGGTTATGCTGACGAGTTTTCTAACCCAGCAAGCTCCGATGTTTGGCACTATTGTAAAGAATTGTTGGAGGAAACCATTTGGCGAAAAAATCTTGATTATGCATCAATTTTAGAAGTTGGAAGTGGAAGAGGAGGCAATGTAGAATATCTGGCTAATAAATTTAGTAATTCTCATGTAACTGGAATTGATAGTTGTAAAGAATCTATTTCATTTTCTAAAATAAACTGCAATAACAAACGTACTCAATTTATTGCTGGAGATGCTTGTCATTTACCTTACAATAAAGAAGCGTTTGATTACATCATCAATTTGGAATCGGCACATTGCTATTCAGATATTCTAAGTTTCTTGCGATCTGTTTACATTGCTTTAAAACCAAACGGTAAGTTCTTTTTAACAGATATTCTTAAAGCCAATAGAGTTGTCGAAATGATTCCGATTTTAGAAATGGTCGGATTCAAAATTGAAGATCAGAAAGATGTTTCGGAAGGAGTGATTAGAGCAATAAAAATGAACCGTGAAAATTTTAAAAATTTTTTGGAAACAAGAAAAAATGAGGATAATGAATGGATACTAGACAACTTAATTAATTCGGTAAACCAACATTTTTTGGATTCATTATCACAAAAACATACTGTATACTATTCTTGGCTATTAAGAAAAAATTAGAATTATTTGCAACTTTAAATAATTAACATTATGAAATTAACTACTGAAATTTCTAACGGCATATTGAACAAAGAAATGTTTGATTTGAACGGACCTGATCAATACAAAGTAACTTTTTTAGATATTGGTGAAACAAAAGCACTAATTGTTGATAATATTTATAAATACCCTGATGCAATCAGAAATTTAGCTTTGTCATTAGACTACTTTATTCCAAGGGGAAATTTCCCAGGCTTTTTCTCTTCAATTACAATTAAACCTAATGCAATACGGATATTAATTAATGAATTATTAGGCAAAAAAGAAGGTTGGGTAGCTGAATTTCCAATTTATTGTCAAGATATGTCTTTCGGAATGATTGATATCACTTTAGAACAATTGTCGCCAGCCCAAAGGCAACCACATTATGACGCATTTGGTGATTATGCAGCATTAGTATACCTAAATACGCCAGACCAAGTTAAAGGAGGAACTTCCTTTTGGAAAAACAAGAAAACCGGACTCACAAAAGCTCCCATGGTTTTAAATGATGTATCGGAAAAGTTAATGAAAGAAAACAATTTTTCTAACCTTGAAGAACTCAGAAGCTGGATAATGATTGAAGGGTTAGTAGATCCAATTAGCGGGTTTTTAAAAGACTCAACTCCATACTGGGAATTGTTACAAATAATTGAGATGAAATTCAATCGCTTAGTGGTTTATGATTCAAATTTATTTCACTCTATTCATTTTGATAGTAGAGAATTTGGTACAGATAAACCTACAAGAAGACTTACTCAAAATATCTTTTTAAATGCGAATCCAATAATTTAAAAATACACTAACATTGAAAGATTATTCAAACTTTAAAAGAAAAGATAATTCTCTAGTAGATTTATCAAAATTTGTCTTAAGCAATAAGCTAAGATTTAGTTATGAAGACGAAACCTTAGAATTGGTAATTTGTTTAAAGCCTAATTTAGAATATGAAAAGCCAAGCAATGAAGAACTTGGTTTATCAACTAGGCAATTGAATTATAAATTATTTCATCAAAAATTTTCAACTCAGCAAAACCACATGGATGCAGTAGTTGACTATTTGAAATACTTTGGGCTAACTATCGTTTCTACTTCTTTAGAAAAAAGGATGATAGTTGTAAGTGGCTCAAAACAAAATATTTCGGCCGCTTTTTATACTCAAATTGAAAAATTTACAGAAGGTACAGAAAGCTTTTACATGTCAACCAGAGATGTTCACTTTCCTGAAGAAGTTTTTGAATACATTGAGGATGTAATTGGTTTGAGCACAAAAGAATTCAAACGACCTGAATCTAATGATAATATCATTCTTAAAAGAGATTGTAATACAGGACTTTTCAGAGGCGAACTTATGAGGGAAATTGTCCCAACTCCTGACGGATTTACAGGAGCACAAGTAGCTGATTTGTACTCATTTCCCGAAGCAGATGGGAAAAATCAGACCATTGGAATTATTGAGTTAGGAGGAGGGTTTTCTGAAACCGACTTTGAAAACTATTTTAATGATATTGGTATTGATTGTCCTGAAGTGATAATTTCATTAGTTGGAAATGGAAAAAATGTTAGTGATTCTAAATACGATGGTGAGGTGATGCTTGATGTTGAAATTGTTGGTGCAATTGTACCAAAATCTACCTTAGTAGTTTATTTTGCAGAAAATAATCACGCAGGCTTTTTTCAAGCTTTACAAGAAGCTATTCATGATACGGTTAACTGCCCATCAGTAATCTCAATTAGTTGGGGACTAGCAGAAAAATACTGGACTCAAAGCAATATTGACTCTTTTGAAAGTATACTAAAAGATGCTTCAATTTTAGGAATTACTATTTGTGTTTCTTCAGGAGATTCAGGTGCTTCAGATGGAGAAAGTGGTTTAAATGTTCAATATCCTTCTTCTAGTTTATATTCACTTAGTTGTGGTGGAACCTCAATATCGGTTACAAAAGGAGTAATATCAAATGAAGAAGTATGGGAAACCTGGGCAGGCTCTACTGGAGGCGGATTCAGTAATATGCTTTGCATTCCTGATTTTCAAAAAGGGATTATACCTAATGGAATTGTTTCTCCATTAATTTACAGAGGAGTTCCTGATGTAGCAGGTAGTGCAAATGCGTGGGCAGGATATTACATTCTAGTTAATGGTGAAAAAACAGAAAAAGGTGGTACAAGTGCAGTTGCTCCGTTATGGGCAGGTTTAATATGTAGAATTAATCAATTGTTGAATAAGCGTTTAGGCTACATTACGCCTAAATTTTACGAACTCAATAATACCGATGCTTTTAATCAAATAATTAAAGGAGGCAACGGAGCTTATACTGGTGGACCGATTTGGAATCCTTGTACTGGCTTAGGTTCGCCTAATGGAATTAATCTTTTGGAGAAACTAAAATAGTTAAAATTAATATTTACCAATCACATTTTCTTTTAGTCTTTTCAAAGCTTCTGAAAATTCATTTGCATGTGTCCACCGATCGTCAATTGAGTTTGAAACCGACTTCTTTAATATAAATTGTAATTGGTCATGACTTGCTTTATCTGGTGAATAGCTATTCTTAATCAAATCATTAATTTTACAACCTCCGTTTTGAAAAATATTAAAGTCATCTTTAGTTATCAAAGTGTAGAGTAATGTTAATCCAACTTGGTACAAATCCGTTTGAGGCATTGGAACACCTTTTGAAAAATGTTCAGGACTCCCAAAAGCCCTTGTAAAACAATGCAGTCGATCATTAGCTGCAATTGGTTTGAACATTCTTTGCCAGCTTCCAGTGTCAATAATAATAGCATTCAAATGATGGTCCAAAACAATATTGTGTGGCTTTATATCATAATGAACTATATTGAAACTATGCAAAGTTTCTAAACCTTCCAAAACTTTCTGCATACAATTAATCCTATAAATGAATGATGCTTTGTTTAGCGGGGTTTTGTTTGAGTATTCTTCAAACGAAATCGTGCCTATAAACGGATAATCCAATATAAATTCATTATCGCTTTCACCAACATTTAATAATTGAACTATCTGACGTATTTTTATAATTTTAGAAAAATCAAGCTCTTTCTGATATTGTGTAATTGATTCTTTTGAATTTTTAGAAAAATACTTCCTTACAATCAACTCATTATCTTTGTTTTTGATAAGAATTACTCGTGTAAAGTTATTACTTTTATATGTTTTAATGATTTCTATCAAGCTTTTTTATTTAACACTTATTTTTATTAAATCAATCTAGAATTGTGTTGATGATAACTAGTTCTAAATCAATCAAATTTAGATTCATTTGCTTCATTAACATAGTTGTTTTGATTAAAAACCTCTTTTTTTTTTGTAAAGTTGAATTTTAATTCAATATTAACAAAAACTCTTTTATAAAAAGCAATAAACAATTTCTATATTTGTTTCCAAATAAAATTATATACAATATGAAATTACTTGAAGGAAAAGTAGCTATAATTACAGGCGCAAGTCGCGGAATTGGTAGTGGAATTGCAAAAGTATTTGCTCAACACGGCGCAAATGTTGCCTTTACTTATAGTTCGTCTGCCGAATCGGCTTTGGCTTTAGAAAACGAATTGAATGCAATGGGCGTAAAATCGAAAGGATATCAATCGAATGCCGCCAATTTTGAGGAAGCTCAAAAATTATCGGATGATGTGATGGCCGAATTCGGAACCATTGATATTTTAATCAATAATGCCGGAATCACCAAAGACAATTTGTTGATGCGTATGTCGGAAGAAGATTTTGATAAAGTGATTGAAATCAACCTGAAATCGGTGTTCAACATGACAAAAGCCGTACAGAAAATTATGCTTAAAAACCGAAAGGGTTCGATTGTAAATATGAGTAGTGTAGTAGGAGTGAAGGGCAACGCCGGACAAGCCAATTACGCTGCATCAAAAGCTGGAATGATTGGATTTACCAAATCGGTTGCGTTAGAATTAGGTTCGCGTAACATTCGTTGCAATGCCATCGCACCGGGATTCATCGAAACCGAAATGACTGCTAAATTAAACGAAGACGTAGTACAAGGTTGGAGAGATTCTATTCCGTTAAAACGCGGTGGAACGCCAGAAGACGTAGCCAATGCGTGTTTATTTTTGGCATCCGACATGAGTGCCTATGTAACCGGACAAGTATTGAATGTTGATGGTGGAATGTTAACGTAGTGTTCAGTAATCAGTAATCAGTGAACAGTTTCGAATAAAATTTATAAGCCATTTCTCTTTAGTTTAGTTATATGCGATTTCAAGAATTATTAGCCTATCAAAAATCATTTTCTTTAGCAATGAAAATTTTTAGTATCACTAAATCCTTTCCTAAAGAAGAGTTATTTTCACTAACGGATCAAATTAGACGTTCTTCACGGAGTGTCTCAGCTAATTTAGCTGAAGCCTATCGGAAAAGAAATTATAAAAAAAAGTTATTTTAATAAGTTGACCGATTGTGATGCAGAAAATTCTGAAACCCAAGTTTGGTTGGAATATGCATTAGAATGCGGTTATATCGAAAAAGAAATATTTAATAATTTATTTAATGAATGTGATGAAGTAGGAAAGTTACTAAATTTCATGATGCTCAATCCACATAAATTCGGAGTAAAAGTGTAAACTAATCACCAAATTTTTCACATGATTGAATACTGAACACTGACCACTGAACACTGACCACTTACTATGACAAGTTCCACTATCGCTCTACTACTACTTTCAGTACTCATCGCTGCGGGCTTGTCGTATTTTCAGTACTTTTATAAAAACAAAAGTCAATCCAAACTATATAAAGGATTGGCTTTTTTGCGTTTTCTAGTCATTTTCGGAATCTTATTGCTTTTAATCAATCCTATCATTTCAAGAAAAACCTATGAAACCGTAAAAACACCATTGGCCATTGTGGTTGACAATTCAAAATCGATTACCGAACTCAAAGCCGATGCTACATCCAAAGAAGTATTTGATAAATTAGCATCCAACTCCGATTTAAAGGAGAAATTCGATTTACAATTGTACCGATTTGACTCCGAATTTGAAGCCTTTGAAGAAGCCAAAGAACTTGATTTTAAAGGAAAGCAATCGCATGTGGATAAAGTGGCGAAAAGTTTGAAAAGCATCAATAAAAACATCGTTTTTCCAACCGTTTTAATTTCGGATGGAAACCAAACTTCGGGCGAAGATTATGTATTTACTTTTGATGCGAATAATAAAGTATATCCTTTGGTGGTGGGCGATACAACGACCTACCTCGATTTGAAAATCAGTCAAATCAATGTGAACAAGTACGCTTTTCATAAGAATAAATTCCCCGTTGAAGTATTTTTGCAATACGCCGGCACCAAAAGCATCAACGCCAGTTTTTCTATTGCTCAGGGAAATAATGTACTGACCCAACAAACCGTTACGTTTTCTCCATCTCAAAAAGCCCAAGTTGTTACGGTTTTATTGCCCGCAGACCGAATCGGAATGCAATTGTTTACGGCTAAAATTTCTTCTCCAGAATCAGAGAAAAATACCTACAATAATACGAAAAAGTTTGCCGTAGAAGTGATTGATCAACGTTCGGAAGTCGCTTTGATTTCGTCGATTAATCATCCCGATTTAGGCGCCATAAAACGCAGTATTGAAACCAATGCATCGCGTAAAGTAACCATTGTTAAACCAAAAGAAATCAGTGAATTAAATAAATTCAATGTACTCATATTATACCAGCCAACCGCTGAGTTTAAAAATGTATTTGACGCGAATAAAAACTTGCGCATCAACACGTGGATTGTAACCGGTAACAACACCGATTATAACTTGTTGAATCAGCAACAAAACCAAATGACGTTCAGAGTTTCAACTCAAAAAGAAGACTATTTGGCGTCGTTCAACTCCGATTTCAATTTGTTTGCGACTGATAACATCGGATTTGAGAATTTTCCACCGCTAGAAAATGCCTATGGCACGATTAAAGCTAATGATAATGTTTCGGTGTTGCTGACATCACGCATTCGAACGCTAGATGCCAACGCACCCATGTTGGCGTTTTCGGATCAACAAGGAGTGCGGACTGCTTTTTTAATCGGAGAAAATATCTGGAAATGGCGTGCTCAGAGTTATGTCGACCATAAATCGTTTGACAAATTTGACGTGTTTACCGATAAAATTATTCAGTTTTTGGCTTCCAATGATTCTAAAAAATCATTAATCGTCAACCACGAACGATTTTACAATTCGGGTGATGCGTTGGAAATTACCGCTCAGTATTTTAATAAAAACTACGAACTCGACGAAAAAGCGCGTTTGACCATTACAGTTACCAATTCGCAAACCAAACAAGTCAAACGCTACGATTTGTTACGTGCTTCCAATTCGTTTAAAGTAAATCTAGACGGACTAGCAGCAGGAAATTATACGTTTACTGTTAAAGAACTCAACTCTAATTCGAGTTATTCGGCCGGATTTGAAATCCTAGATTTTGATATTGAAAAACAATTTGTGAATCCCGATTTAGTGCGACTTCGTCAGTTGGCCTCGCAAACACAAGGAGCTGTCTTTGTTCCCAATCAGATCGATAACTTGATCAAAACGTTGTTGGATAATAACGATTATAAGTCGGTTCAAAAGGAAATTGTGACCAAAACACCCATCATCGATTGGATTTGGTTATTGATACTTATTGCTTTGGCATTGGCAACCGAATGGTTTGTAAGAAAGTATAATGGCTTGCTGTAGCATAAATCACACTTACTTCTGATATTTTTTATGTTGCAACATTCGTGATGCGGTTTGGTAATGGGCAACGGTTTCGTTAATCAGATCGAGTCGCTTTTTTGCCAATGGTTTTTGCTCGAAATAGATATCAAAATCATCGTCTAAACCTTTAACAGGCTGCAGTTTTAAACTAAATTGTTTGACTTTTCGAACCGGCGAAATGACCGTCAAAACATGGTCTTTAATCAATCCCAAATCTTGATACGTAGCAATAAAAGCCCTTGGTTTATAATTTGGTTGCAAAACATCTTGCCCAAAAAATTTGCTTTTATAATTAAAATGCAACAATCCAAATAGGGTAGGCATCAAATCTATTTGTGAAACTAAGGTAGTATTGTTGTTTGGAGTTATAAATCCAGGTGCATACATCAGTGCCGGAATTCGGTATTTATCAACGGGTAATTCCGTTTGTCCAGAACTCGAAGCGCAATGATCGGCAACAATCACAAACACAGTATTTTTAAACCACGTTTGTTTTTGAGCCATTGCAAAAAATTGCTTTAAAGCATAATCCGTATACATTACTCCGCCTTCGCGCCATTTATTAGTTGGTGCAATTGCAATTTTACCTTCCGGATACGTAAACGGTCGATGGTTACTCACCGTCATCCAATGATTAAAAAACGGCTTTCCTGTTTTTGCTTCTTGGTTCATCACCTGAATTGCCTTTTTAGCCATATCTTCATCACAAACTCCCCATACATTGGAAAACGTGATTTCGTTTGGTGCAAAGCTATTTTTATCTACAATATCATAGCCATTATTACTGAAAAAGTCAGCCATATTATCAAAATAGGCATCGCCACCATATAAATATTTAACTTGATATCCTCGCTTTTTGAATATACTGGCGGTTGAGAATTTATTTTTGTTGTCGGCTCGTTTGATGACACTTTCTCCAGCCGTAGGTGGCAAACACAAGGTTACCGCTTCTAATCCGCGTACGGTTCGATTTCCAACTGCATATAAATTGGAGAATTGTAAACTCTGAGTGGCCAACGAATCGATAAATGGAGTCAGGTGTTGCTTATTTCCGTATTCTTCTAAAAATTCAGCACTATAACTTTCGATGGTAATCAACACTACATTTTTATGAGTTTCCTCGCCTAAATTGGTAATTTGTTGGTAATTATAGTCTGAATCGGAAATGGGATATTGCTTCCCTAACAAAGCATACGCCTCTTTTTCTGGCATCGTGGTGTAAAATGTATCATAGTCGAGTTCACTATTCTGAAACGCTAAATAAAACCGATACATACCGTTGGCTTGGAGTTCATTGGTGAAAAGATTTTCCGAATTCTCCATGCGCGACACAATCGGAATAAGAAATAACGAACAAGTGAAGAGTACAACATAAATTACACTACTTTTTAACTTTGACGTAAACGAAGGAAGATTGCTCAAAAATGGTAACGAGCGTTTAACGATTGCAAAAGTTACACCTGAAGTTATTAATCCAACTCCTATGAATAAAGGAACCACTGGATAGGATTCCATAATGTTCCCAATAACCGTATTGGTATACACCAAATAATCTACCGCAATAAAGTTGTAACGTACTCCGAATTCATTCCAAAAAAAGAATTCACTTATTGCATTCTGAATGATGACCAACGAAAAAATGAATACTGTAATTGAAAAAAGTATGAGTCTAAGTGTGGATCGCCATTTTGGAAAAAACAACATTGCACCAAATAAGATCGTTTTTAAAGCGATAAAACTATTACCAATTTCAGGTAATGAACCGCCATATTCATTCAATATCGTGTCAAAAAAAGTAACATATACTAAAAGTAATAGTAACAGTCCGAAGATGATGTATCCCCAAGGTTTGTCATATTTTGAATTGGATAAAAATAGTAAGTATACCATTAAAATTAAACTGCAAACACTATAAACAAGCAGATCTGAAAGGAATCCAATTGCAAATAATTTCAAAACATCAAAACCATTAAATTTTGCTTGAGTAATCGGATGAAAAAGTAAAATAACCCTCAATAGGAATGAGCAGATGACATACAATAGTCCTAAATGTATCAGAGGAGAATTTTTGCGGAACATAAATAAAATGATTAATTCGGTCAAATGTATATTCGCCAAAACCAATTACAGTTAAAACTAGCTTAGGTTATCCTTAAAATCGGCTTAAGATTAATATTCGCTTAAAATAAACTGACGAGTGAAAAGTTATATCCATTAATAACTAATTTTACACTCAGAATTTGGGTATACTAATTGGTATCTTTCAGTAATCGTAATTAAAAATTTATGAAAAAAATTGTCGTAGTAGTATTGTTTTTGCTTTCTTCACTCGGATATTCTCAAAATTGGTTGACTAGTATTGAAGAAGCAAAAAACCAAGCCGTTAAAGAAAATAAAACTATTTTACTAGTATTTTCGGGTTCAGATTGGTGTGCGCCATGTATGAAATTGGAAAAAGTAGTTTGGAAATCCGAAGCATTCAAACAAGAAGCGGATCAAAAATGGGTGTTGCTACGTGCTGATTTTCCGAAGAAAAAAGGCAATCAACTGTCACCTGAACTGACAGCAAGCAATAAAAAACTAGCCGAGAAATACAACAAAGGAGGAAGTTTTCCTTTAGTAGTTGCACTAGACAAAACCGGAAAAGTAATTGGAATGACCGGTTTCAAAAACGTTGCCGCCGAGGAATATATTAAAATCATAAACGCATTAGTAAAATAATGAAAAGCCAATTTCTATTAGTAATTGCAATGGTATCCTCTCTTTCTTTTGGGCAAATCGTCCACAAGAAAAAGTTGTCGATGCTAGGAAGTCCGTTTGAAATTACTGTCATCGCCAAAGACACCGTTGAAGGAAACTATTTTGCCAATTTGGCTGTAGCCGAAGTCAAACGCATTGAAAACCAAATCTCCGATTGGATTCCGACTACGCAAATTTCTGAAATCAATAAAAATGCCGGAATCAAGCCCATACAAGTAGACGACGAAGTATTCGCATTAGTAGAACGCGCCATCAAAATTTCAAAATTAACCAACGGTGCTTTTGATATTTCCTACGCTTCAATGGACAAAATTTGGAAGTTCGACGGAAGCATGACCGAAATGCCTTCGCCTGAAGCCATCAAAAAATCAGTAGCAAAAATTGGATATCAAAAAATCATTTTAGACGAGAAAGAAAAAACTATTTTTCTGAAAGATGAAGGAATGAAATTAGGGTTGGGCGGAATCGGTCAGGGTTATATCGCCGACAAAGTAAAAACACTGTTACAAAGTAAAGGTTGTAGCTCAGGAATAGTTAATGTCTCGGGCGATATCAATACGTGGGGAAAACAATTAGATGGCAAATCGTGGACCATCGGCATTGTAAATCCGATGAATAAAAATAAAGTATTTGCTACTTTTCCGATAGAAGACAGTGCGGTTGAAACGTCGGGCAGTTATGAAAAATTTGTGAGATTTAATGGAATCAGGTACTCACATATCATTGATCCGCGCACGGGTTATCCGGCAACGGGAATTGTTAGTGTCTCCGTTTTTGCCAAACAAACCGAAGTCGCCGATGCTTTAGCAACTGGAATTTTCGTCCTCGGCGTAGACGTAGGCATCGATTTGGTCAATCAAATAAAAGGAGTCGAATGCATCATCGTGGATGACAAAGGAAAAATCCACGCCTCAAAAGGAATTGACCTCCAAAACTATACATCATCCAACAAAGATTAATTATGAAAAAAATCATTTTTATTGTGCTCGTTTTCATCGGATTGCAATCGTGTAGTTCGGTTAAAGAATACGAAAAGGAAAAAATAAACGATCCCGACATGAAATTAACGGCCAAAACGACCGAGCGGTATGAAACTGCTTTTCAAGTATACCGTGAAGGCGCGGCTGGAGCGAATGGAGGAAAATCGGGTGGAGGTTGCGGTTGCAACTAATCAAAATGTATTATGAAAAGTAATTTATATTTCATGCGTAACAAACTAGTACTTGCCTTATTTCTTTTGGTGCAACTTGGATTTTCCCAAGAAAATGCAGCCACAACCGATACGACAATCGTATTTAAAAAACGCGTCTTAGAAGCCATAGAAGTTGATTTCTTAACCAGTTATTACAAACAAGACGGCATACATTCGTCGGTTTCGGGCGGAATTGGCTCTGAAAAACTAAGCGACTTAGCGTCCAATATTGTGGTAGCTATTCCGATGAACGATGATGATGTCCTTACCATCGATGCGGGAATTTCTGCTTATACGTCTGCGTCATCAAGTAACATCAATCCGTACGACTCATCCAATCCAACGCCTTGGCAAAGTTCTTCAGGCGCTTCCGAACAAGACGCACTCGTGTCCTTAGTCGCCAATTACAGCCACAGCAGTGACGATCGAAACTTTATTTGGAATGCTGATCTAGCGGTATCCATGGAGTACGATTATTCTTCGATTGGTGTCGGAGGCGGAATCACGAAATTATTCAATGATAAAAATTCGGAGATTTCAGTCAAAGCAAACGTATATTTAGACAATTGGCAACCGATTTATCCAAAAGAATTGCAATTCGGAATGAACTCGGTCTACGATCAAAGCGGAACTATTTCGGGACTTTACAATCCGAGTTTTGTAGAATGGGATGCAACCAATCGGAATTCGTATTCTGCGTCGGTGACTTTTTCACAAGTGTTGACCAAAAAGACTCAGTTTTCTATATTTTTCGATGTGGTACAACAAGAAGGCCGACTTTCTACACCGTACCACCGAATGTATTTTGCCGATAAAGCGAATTACTATGTGGGCAATCCGTTAGGTATTCCGAATTATCAAAATGAAAGCAATACTTCGACGTATCATTTAGCCGATGCGATTGAAAAATTACCTGAATCGAGATTTAAATTACCCATTGGTGTGCGATGGAATTACTATGTAAATGAAGTGTTTGTTATTCGAACCTATTACCGCTATTATACCGATAATTGGGATCTGACTGCACATACTGCTTCGTTGGAAATTCCAATCAAATTATCCGATAAGTTTACGATTACGCCTTTGTACCGCTATTATACGCAGACACAATCGAAGTATTTTGCGCCGTATGACACGCATCTTTCAACAGAAGAATTTTATACTTCTGATTACGATTTGTCTACCTTTGATGCAAATCAATATGGATTTGGATTTTCGTATACCGATGTGTTTGCTTCGGGAAAACTATGGAAATTCGGGCTTAAAAATATCGATCTCCGATTCAATCATTACGATCGAAGTGATGGCTTGAGTTCCACAATTGGTTCCATCGGATTTAAATTTGTAATGCAATAGTGATGAAAATACTGATTGTTGAAGACGAAAAAGGAATAACCGATTTTCTAAAACAAGGTTTAGAAGAAGAAGGATATACGATTACGTTAGCTAATAATGGCGCTGACGGATTGGATTTGGCCTTGAATAATTCGTTTGATTTAATTCTTTTGGATTGGATGATGCCGAAACTTTCGGGATTAGAAGTCTGTAAAGCCTATCGAAAAACCAATACAACCACGCCAATTTTGTTTTTGACCGCCAAAGATACCATTCAGGAAACTATTGAAGGTTTGCGGGCTGGCGCGAATGATTACATTAAAAAACCGTTCAGTTTCGACGAATTATTGGAACGTATAAAAATCCATTTTCGCAACCAAAATGAAGATGATGTGGTGCAATTGAATTCCATTAAAATCATTCAGTCGAAATATCAAGTGTTGATAAACGAAACCGAAGTTAGTTTGACGCAACGCGAATACGAATTATTGCTATATTTGATCAAAAACAAAGGCAAAGTCTGCACGCGGACACAAATCATCGAAGATGTGTGGAATATTCATTTTGAGTACGATACCGGAGTTATTGATGTGTTTATGAATTCCATTCGCAAAAAACTCAACCTCAGTAAGGAAGACGAAAGTATCAAAACCATACGTGGAGTAGGGTATATTGCCAACGACAGCAACTAATTATGTTTTCACTTTCCTATAAAAACCGAATTGCATTCAATTATATTTTAAGCACAGCTTTATTAATTGCTCTGGTTTTTATTGTGATATATCAAGTCATTCATTTTAGCGTGAGTGAACACATCAACGAAGGAATTGATGAAGAACTTCAAAAACATCTAGATGATGTCACCATCGATACAAACGATACGTATTTAATTCGAGTAGACCAATGGCGAGCACGCGAACATAACACCATCAGTGTGAACCCAGTTTTTGTACAATTTTACGACAACAACAAGAGGTTAATCGACAAATCACCGAATCTAAAACAATCCAACTTACAGCTTCTAGAATCGTCGAAAGATGACCAATACGTCGATTCGTTTCTCAACGGAATTCCCATCCGACAAACCCAAACCGCAATTGTCAGCAACAATAAAGAGATTGGTTATTTAGTGGTCGCAATGTCGGTAGATGATTTTGAAATTATTTACATCCTAAAGAATATTTTGCTCATCACGTTTCCAATCATTTTAATTATTCTCTTTCTAATTGCCCGTTTTTTTGCTGGAAGAAGTATCAAACCCGTGGTCAACATCACTGAAATTTCGAGTAAAATTACCAAAGACAATTTGAATACCCGAATCGATTTGCCTATCAACAAAGACGAATTGTATGTACTCTCCAAAACCATAAACGATTTGTTGGACCGAATGGAAGATGCCGTTGAGCGTGAAAAACAATTTACATCCGATGCTTCTCACGAACTCAGAACTCCGCTTGCCATCATAAAAGGCACACTTGAAGTATTAGTACGTAAACCTCGTGAAAAACAAGAGTATGAAGAAAAAATAAATTTTTGCGTCAACGAAGTAAATCGGCTAAATAATTTGGTGGATGAATTACTTTTATTGGCCCGTTTTGAAAATCAGAAGCAACATTATAAGATAGAAAACGTGTACCTGAATGCATTGATTTTAGACGGATTATCGCGTTATTCCACTAAAATAAATACTAAGAATATTTCGATCAGCACACACTTGCCACAGGAATTTTACGTGCAAACCGATTACTATTTAATTTCAATTATCATTGGCAATTTACTTTCCAACGCACTGAAATATTCTAACGTAAATGGTTCCGTTACCGTGAGTTTAGAAAAAGAAAACAATCATACGTTACTAACGATTACCGACAACGGACTCGGAATTCCATCCGACGATTTAAACAAAATTTTTAATTCGTTCTACCGAGCGGATAACATAAAAAATCCAGCCGTTAAAGGAACTGGATTGGGACTTTCCATCGTTAAAAGATTGTGTGATATTCTCAACATCACAATTGAAATTTCGAGCGAAGAAAACGTCGGAACCACTTTAAAATTAAGGATTCCCTAATTTTGTTTTAAGGCTATCTTAAGCCTATTTGAATTCATCGGTTCTACTTTTGTACGTAGAAAATGAAATCAAAATGCTTGAAAAAATTATTGCCTTTAGCTTAAAAAACAAACTCATTGTTTTACTGTTTACCTTAACCATTTTTGCCTTTGGCTTATTCTCGGTATTCCAAATTTCTATTGGAGCCGTACCCGATGTGACCAACAATCAAGTGCAGGTAATCACTACTTCACGCAATCTTTCTACTCAAGATATCGAGCAATACATCACGTATCCCGTAGAAATTGAAATGGCCAATTTACCTAGCGTAAAGGAAATTCGTTCTATTTCAAAATTCGGACTTTCGGTCGTAACCATCGTTTTTGAAGATGAAATCGGAACGTATTTACCGCGTCAACTCATCGCTGAAAAAATTAAAACTGCTTCAGAAAAAATTCCGCAAGGCTTCGGAACGCCCGAAATGGGTCCGATTACTACAGGTTTAGGCGAAATTTACCAATACATTTTAGATGTTAAACCCGAATACCGAGACAATTACTCGGTAACCGATTTGCGAACCATTCAGGATTGGGTTGTAAAACGTCAACTATCCGGAATCAAAGGCGTCGTGGAAATTAATACCTGGGGTGGCTATTTAAAACAGTATGAAGTTGCCATCAATTCGTCTAAACTAAAAGCGATGAACATTGCTATGGCGGATGTTTTTTCAGCTTTGGAGAAAAACAATAGCATTGCTGGTGGCGCGTATATTGAAAAAGTCAATCAGAGTTATTTCATTCGAGGCGAAGGAAAAGTAAAATCGATTCAAGATATTGAAAACATTGTAGTGGCCAACACCAATGGTTATCCGATTTATATTAAAGATGTAGCGCAAGTTCAATTTGGAAGTGCCAACCGATTTGGAGCCATAACGGGTAATGGCGAAGGCGAAAAAGTACTCGGACAAGTGATGATGCTCAAAGGCGCGAATTCCAAGCAAGTGATTAATGATGTTAAAGAACGAGTGGTTGAAATCCAGAAAAACTTACCCAAAGGCGTGTTCATCAATCCGTTTTTGGAACGAAGCGAACTAGTCGGAAAAACAACATTTACCGTAGCCGAAAACTTAATTTTAGGATGTTTAATCGTAATTTTTGTTGTGGTTTTATTACTTGGAAATTGGCGTTCGGGATTAGTAGTCGCTTCTGTAATTCCGCTGTGCTTATTGTTCGCAATTTCTTTCATGAATATATTCGGAATTGACGCGAACCTCATGAGTTTAGGTGCGATTGACTTCGGAATCATCATTGATGGCGCCGTGATTATCGTTGAGTTTATTGCGTTTCAAATTGCCCATAAATCGAAGCATTTAAGTCATTTATCAAAAGAAGATCAGCAAATTCAAATCGATGAAATCACGTATAAAAGTGCGTCCAAAATGATGAATTCGGCCGTATTCGGACAATTAATCATTTTGATTGTATTCATTCCGATTCTCTCACTTTCGGGTGTCGAAGGAAAAATGTTCAAACCAATGGCCATGACATTTAGTTTTGCTTTGGTAGGAGCGATGTTGCTTTGTTTTACGTATGTTCCCGTAGTTTCATCATTATTTTTAAAACCGAAAGAAGAAAACCCCAACTCCATTTCAAGTAAATTAATCACTAAACTGAATTCGTGGTATTTGCCCGTTATTCATTGGGCCATCGGAAATACTAGAAAAGTTATTTATGGTGCGGCAGGATTGTTGGTATTTTCGATTGTACTATTTACTACGATGGGCGGCGAATTCATTCCCACCTTGGACGAAGGTGATTTTGTGATTCAACCCGTTTTAAAAACCGGAACTTCATTGTCTAAAACCATCGAAATCACTACCAAAATAGAGAAAACCATTCTAAAAAACTTTCCCGAAGTGGAGCAAGTAGTCAGTCGAATTGGAGCTGCTGAAGTGCCCACCGATCCGATGAGTATGGAGGAAAGCGACATCATCGTTAAACTAAAACCAAAATCAGAGTGGGTTTCGGCCGATACTAAAGACGAATTAGCCGATAAATTAAAAGAAGTTATCGAAGGCCAGATTCCCAATATTGAAATCGAATTTACACAACCCATCGAAATGCGTTTCAACGAACTCATATCGGGAACGCGCTCGGATGTAGCCATTAAAATTTTTGGGGAAGATTTGAATGTATTGGCCAAACGCGCCGAACAAATCAAATACGTCATCAAAGATGTGGAAGGCGCATCGGATGTAATCATCGAAAAAACAGAAGGATTACCCCAAATGAGTGTCGAATACAATCGCTCTAAAATAGCGCGCTACGGATTGAATATTTCCGATTTAAACGAAATGATTGCACTCGCATTTGCTGGAAAAACGGTCGGAAATGTATTTGAAGGAGAAAAACGGTTTGATTTGGTCATTCGTCTCGATAAAACCAACCGACAAGACATTGATAATTTGCGGAATTTATACGTTCCGACACCCAATGGTGAACAGATTCCGCTACAAGAATTGGCACAAATCGAATATACTGAAGGTCCAGCAAAAATTTCACGCGACAATACACGTAGGAGAATTGTAGTCGGTATCAACGTTCGAAACCGCGATTTACAAAGCGTTGTGGATGACATCCGAACTACCATTGAAAGTAAAATCAAACTTCCGCCGGGATATTATGTAACCTATGGCGGACAGTTTGAAAATCTTCAGAGTGCCAAAGCACGCTTGATGATTGCGGTTCCGATTGCGCTGTTTTTAATCTTCATTTTGCTGTATTTCGCTTTTGGTTCGGTCAAAGAAGCGCTTATGGTGTATTCGGCGATTCCCCTTTCAGCAGTGGGTGGGATTCTGTTTCTATGGATTCGCGATTTGCCATTTAGTATTTCGGCAGGCGTTGGATTTATTGCGCTATTCGGAATTGCAGTACTCAACGGAATTGTCCTCATCGAACATTTTAAAGAACTCAAACACCAAGGAATGAAAGACATCAACGAACTGATTTTAAAAGGAACAACCGATCGTTTGCGTCCGGTTTTATTGACTGCAGCTGCGGCTGCATTGGGATTTTTACCTATGGCAATTTCCTCGTCAGCTGGAGCAGAAGTACAGCGTCCATTGGCAACTGTAGTTATTGGTGGTTTGTTTACCGCTACGATTTTGACCATGATTGTGTTGCCCGTCCTGTATAAAATTTTAGACAAAAAAGAGGGTAAAAAAGCGAAGTTTAAAATCCATGCCAATGCTACAATTGTGATTCTATTCTTGACTTCTTCATTGGCGTTTACGCAAGAGAAAAACAATCCACAACTTGATAGTTTATTAACTATCGCACATCAGAACAACAAAGCCATCAAAGCCACTCAATTACAAGTGGACAAATACAATGCGAATATAAAATCGGCTTTTTCTTTTGATAAAACCAATATTTACTTCAGTTACGATCAAAATAACTTGGCGGTGAATAATCAGCCACTTAATGTATTCGGAATTCAGCAACGCTTTTTATTTCCAACGGTTTACGGCGCACAAAAAAAACTGTATACCGCCGAATATGAAAAAGAAAAAGCAGCGTTTGAATTGGTAAAAAACGACTTGTCGAATGCCGTAGCGCAAACGTATAATCAGATTGTGTACTACCAACACCAAGAAAAATTATACACGTATTTGGATAGTTTGTATCAAAACTTTTCTAAAGCGAGTGATCGACGATTTGAATTGGGAGAAACCAATTATTTAGAGAAAATTACCGCGCAAAGCAAATTCCGACAAATCAGAACCAAATTAGCCCAAATTGATAACGACAAAAAAGCGAGTTACGAAGTTCTAAAATCGTTGGTGCAATCGAAAGAGGAAATCCGAATAGCATCCACAAAATTGACGAAATCAACCGTTGAAAAAAATGCCACTGAAAGTGTTTATAAATCCTATTACGAAAGTGTGAGTAACGTCAACCTTTCCAATGAAAAACTCCAGAAACAACAGTATTTACCTGATATCAATCTCGAATACTTTCAAGGAAACAACAGTGGTTTGTCGAAAGGCTTAAACGGATTTCAATTGGGAGTATCGGTTCCAATTTTATACGGTGGAAGCAAAGCAAAGACAAAAGTAGCTCGATTGGAATCGCAAAGTTGGGAAGAACGCAAACAAAACGAAATGACGCGCATCCAACAGCTGTTGTTACAGAAAAAAGAAGAAGCGTTGAAATACGATGAAGCCATCAACTACTATACAGAATATGGAGAGAAATTAGCCAAAGAAATCATCAAAGTGGCGAATATGAGTTATCGGCATGGTGAAATCGACTTTTTTCAGTACATCACATCCTTAGAAAATGCCACAAATATTCAAGTTGATTACCTCGAAAGTGTTTATAATTACAATACCATTCAATATGATTTACAATTTCTATCCCTTAAATAACATGAAAAAAATAGTTTATGTTTTCGCACTAATCACAGTATTGAGTTCGTGCAAAGACGATAAAAAAGAAGTGGTTGAAGACAGCAACAACGGCTTAATTACGGTTACTGCATCGCAATTCAAAAACATGAATATGGAAATTGCTGTACCTAAAGAATACGATTTTGATGTTACCGTGAAAGCTTCCGGAAAAATTGATGTGCCGCCACAAAACAAAGCCAAAATTACAACATTCATTGGCGGATTCATTAAATCATCTCGACTATTAGTGGGCGATAAAGTGACCAAAGGACAAGCTTTAGTTACTATTGAAAGTACAGAAATTGTTGATATTCAGAAAGATTATATTGAAGTAGCCGAACAGATTACTTATTTAAAATCGGAATTTGAGCGTCAAAAAACATTATACGACGAAAAAATTACGTCACAAAAAAACTATTTAAAAGCCGAAAGTGAATACCGAAGTGCTAAAGGCAGCTACCAATCCTTGCGTCAAAAATTACTGATGCTGAACATCAATCCGAGTCAGGTAGAACGCGGAAAAGTAGTTACATCCATAACACTTTTTGCGCCGATTTCAGGCGATGTAACTGTGGTGAACGCCAATGTTGGAATGTCGGTTATGCCTTCAGATGTTATTTTAGAAATTGTAAATACCGATTTGCTACATCTTGAAATGAAGGTGTTTGAAAAGGACATTCTTTCTATCAAAGAAAATCAGATCATCAAATTTACCGTGCCCGAAGCATCGAAAGAGCAATTTTTAGGAAAAGTACATTTGATTGGGAAATCGATTGAAGGAAACGACCGAACGAGTAATGTGCACGGTCACTTAGATGAGAATGTAAAGCAAAATTTATTAACTGGAATGTTCATTGAAGCGGCCATTGTAGTCAACTCCAAAAAAGGATTTGCCATCCCGAAAGATGCATTAGGCTTCGAAAACGACAAAAATTTTGTACTTTTATTACAATCAGAAGACGCAAAAGGATTTCATTTCCTAAAGGTGAATGTGGTGAAAGGAGAAAGTACCGAAGAATTCATAGAGATCATTCCCAATAAGGAAATCAACGCCACTTCCAAACTATTAACCAAAGGTGTTTTTGATGTAATTGACTAATTATGGAAATAGCTAAATTAAAATCGCAACTGCAAACCGAAATTGATACTGCCTTTTTGTACCAAAGTATTGCAGCCATTCAAACGGATGAAAATCTCAATCGTGTACTAATAGCCTTAGCACAAATTGAAGAAGGTCATGCACAACATATGTTGAGAGAAATTCAGAAAGAAATTCCTAATTATATAGTTCCTCAGCCTTCCTCGAGAGCCAAAATCCAACTGCGATTGGGAAAGATATTTGGATACAGTTCAATTATCAGCAGTTTATCGGGAGTTGAAAAACAGTTCGCTATCAATACCATTAAAAATAAATTGGAAGCAGGTGAAAAATTATCAGGATTTGAACACAATCACCTAAAAATAATTGAAGCCGTCAATAACAACAAAGCGTTGAATGTTTCGGGTGGATTTTTGTCAAAATTTGAAAGCCGACATAAATCGGTTGGAGGAAATGCATTGCGAGCAGCGGTTTTGGGTGCGAACGACGGATTGGTTTCTAACATGAGTTTAGTCATGGGAGTTGCCGGTGCCGCAGTGAGTAATGATACCATTTTATTAACCGGTTGTGCCGGATTATTAGCGGGTGCAATATCTATGGCGTTGGGCGAGTGGTTATCGGTACAAAGTTCGAAAGAGCTGTACGAAAACCAAATTGCTTTAGAAACGGCCGAATTGGAAGCATCGCCCGAAGAAGAGAAAATGGAACTTGCCTTGTTGTATCAAGCCAAAGGAATGACGTTAGAGGAAGCTAAAAAATTAGCCGATAAAGCCTTTGAAACCAAAGAATCTGCCATTGAAACCTTGATTACCGAAGAACTCGGAATCAACAAAGAAGAATTAGAAGGATCAGCTTGGGAAGCTGCCATTACATCGTTTGTTTTGTTTGCAATGGGCGCGATTATTCCATTGTATCCTTTTATGTTTTTAGATGGAATGAATGCCATATATTTGAGCATCGGAAGTAGTGTAATTGGATTATTCGGAATCGGATCGGCAATTACTTTATTTACAGGCAAATCGGTCTTTTTTTCAGGCATGCGGCAAGTGATTTTCGGATTAGTTGCGGCAGCAGTAACCTACGGAATCGGATCACTTATCGGAGTTTCATTAGCCGGATAGAAAAAGAAGGCAGAAAGCAGAGAATAGAGATAAATTATAAATATAAATACTAAAATTTGACATTATGAACGACGCACATTTGCATATGGTGGTAAACCACTTTCCAATTATCGGGACGATTCTTGGACTAGGAATTTTGATTGGCGGATTAGTTTTTAAAAATAATTCGATTAAGAATACGGCATACTGCCTTTTTATTGTAGCAGCTCTATTTTCTTTCGCAAGTATGAATACTGGAGAAGGAGCAGAGGAAATTGCCGAAAAATTGCCTGATGTTACGGATCAAATCATTCACGAACACGAAGAAGCTGCTGAAAAATTAGCTTTAGTTTTGTATATCCTAGGAGCAATTTCAATTGTTGGATTGTATTTGAACGTAAAACAAAATGCAAAAGCAAATATCGTTTCGTTTGTAGCACTAACAGTGGCCGCAGTGGGCGTTTTCTTAGCGCAACAAACTGGAACCACTGGAGGAGAAATTCGCCATACCGAAATTAGAGCGAATGCCACAACGGGAGGCGAACCAACCAATGCTGGTGAAGCCGAAGAGGAAGAAGATTAAACGCATTTTTTTTTCGCTAAAAACCGTTGTATTAGTCGTAATATAGCGGTTTTTTTATTTAATTTTGAAAAAAGTTCTACATGAAAAAAATACTCTTCATCGATCGAGATGGAACCATCGTCAAAGAAGCTGCGCCGCCCGATTATATTCTAAATACGTTGGATGAGTTAGAGTTTTATCCCGAAGTGTTTCGATACTTGGGAAAAATTGTTCGAAAATTGGATTACGAAATCGTAATGGTGACCAATCAAGACGGATTAGGAACCAATCTATTACCCGACGCTATTTTTTGGAAGATTCAAAAAACCATCATCAAAGCATTTGAAAATGAAGGAATTGTTTTCTCTAAAGTCTTCATCGATGATAGTTTTCCACATGAAAATAAACCTACACGGAAACCCGGAATCGCAATGGTAACCGAATATATGAACAATCCAGATTATGATTTGCCGAATTCTTTCATGATCGGCGATCGATTAACCGACGTTGAATTTGCTAAAAACCTAGGTGCAAAAGGTATTTTTATCGATACCGATGAAGGATTGGGTGCGAACGAAATCAGTTCGAAGCGAGAAGAACTCGACTCGGTTATTGCCTTGCAAACTACAAGTTGGAAAGAAATTTATACTTTTTTTAAAAAAATAAAATCATAAAAAAAACGCTAGTACAACTTGATACTAGCGTTTTTTAAATATGCTAATTGGCAGCATACAAAATATTTGGACCGTTCACCCATGAGGATGCAGTCCAATTGTAATAACCATACCAATCGCCGTTAGCTGGAGCTGTTGCGTTTCCATCACCATTAGTGTCGCCACCGTGAACATCATCCTTTAAAGACGTTAAAAAAGCAGTCGGATGCAAATTCAAAGTAGCAATGTTTAATCCGAAAGTATTACCCATTGGAAATTTCAAAATCGCACCCGCGCCGATTGTCATCGAACCCGTACTTTTTTGCAAATAACCATCCATTACATACGGAACCTCGGTTTCGGTTACACTTACTGCGATATTAGTTCCAGCATCTGGATACATCCAAATGCAATTCCGAGTATTTTTTTGAGATGGATTCAACGGATTACTATAACTATTATTAGCATCGATAGAATAGGTTGCACTCAAATAAATCGGAATGTTATTGTCGTAAAATACGTTATTCGTAAAAACAGATGCGGCAGAATTACTCATATAAGAACCTGCATAAAAGGCAAACTGCGCAGTAAAATTGGATGCCGTTTGAGTGTGAGCAAAAGTGCAATTATCAAATGTAAATGACGGTCCAGCCACAGAAATTAAAACCGCACATCGGTATCCGCCATCATTGGCACCTGCGTACAGAAAATCGCAAAACCTGAAACTGTTTCCGGTTCCACCATTCAAATAGACATTCTGCCAATCACCTTTTTGGGGTGAAGTCGTTGAACCGTCGCCATTAGTGTCACCACAATACGAATCGTCTGCAATTGAAGTAAAAACAATTCTGTTCTCTAAAGTTCCGTTGGCAATTATTTTACCACTTCCTTGAACATCAATATTTCCATTGTTGGTTAATTTCAAAATTACTCCTGGTTCAATGGTTAGAACGGCATTTACAGTTAAAGTTCCATCTATAATGTAGACGTTTTCATTTGAAAATGTAGTAGGAGTGGAGATGACAGTAGTAGGAATAGTGACGGTCGTACATCCTAAAGTAACAAATGTTTTGTTTTCACCATACACAATTCCGTCTGCGTTTATAGCATACGCTCGAACATGAACGATGGTGTTGGGTGATAAAGACGATATGTCATACGTGTCGCTAAAAATTCCCAAACCATTTCCTAATACATCCGTAAAACCATTGGGGTCATTGATTACCGGGTTTACATTTTCTCCAATGCAAATTCCTCTTTCTGTGACGGGTTTTCCTCCATCGGAAACAACTTCTCCACCTAAAGTTACTGAAGAATTGGTAAGATTGGATGGATTAGCCGTTTGAACTGTTAAAACCGATGGAGTGGAATCATCATCTTGCGAACACGATACTAGCATTGCCACGCAAATGAAAGCGAATAGAAATTGTAATTTTCTCATACTATATTTATTAAAATTATATTTTGTAAATGTAGTATGGCTTTCGATACGTGTAAATCAACCTTTTGTATACTTTATTCGATAAAAAAGTATTTTCAGAAATAGAATTACGCTACTTCTTCAAACAGTATTACCTGACTTTTAAGGCGTTCAATTAGTAAATTCATCATTCGCTTGTTGAGATTTGACGAATTTAAAATGTAATCGTGGTATTCGTTCAAAGTAAACATTCCGATTACAATGCCTTTTAATGAATTTCTAAATTTGATATCGCGTTGAATTACGTTCTCGATGTAACTCATTTTCTTTTCGGGCGAAAGTGTAAAAAAAACTCCTTTTTGTTTGATGGCATAATTTTTAAATACTTCTACAAACAAATCGTTTTGAAACTTTAATATCGGTCGCAGCGTGGAGTTTTGAAATCGCTCTTCTGCACTCGAGCTTTCATTAATCATACCAATTGCTCCACCTCTTAATTCTAAAATTGCTTCGTCTTTAGTGTTCATAATGATAGGGTTTAGTGTTCACATAAAATTAAAAAAATAACCCCCGATAAATCGAGGGTTATTTTTAAGTTATTAAGAATCGGTTGTTAATTAGTCAACTTTGAAAGTTACTCTTCTAACAACTCTTCTTGCTTCTTCCGATTTCGGATCTACTGAAGTATCTTCTCCAATAGCACTGATTGAAATTCTTGAAGCATCTATTCCTGCTTTGATTAATACATTTTTAATGCTTTCTGCACGATCATTAGAAAGTTTGTTGTTGTAAGCATTTGAACCTAATTCATCTGCGTGACCGAATATTTCTAATTTAGAATTTGGATTTTTTCTTAAGTAGTTTAAGATGAAATCAATTCCTTGAGAAGAAACATTTGTTGGTTTTGTTTTGTTTAAGTCGAAATACGCTGAAACATAACCACCATTAATCAAGTTTCTAGCTTCGTCAGAAGAAGTATTGTTGTTATTTGTAATTGTTGAGCTAGATGGCAACATTCCGTTGTTTTTGAAATACGTCTCTAATTCATCTGGCACACCATTTTTGTTTAAGTCAACCATTCTACCTCTAGTATCTACAGCAACACCAGCCAATGAATTGTTTTCTTGATCTAAATAATCAGGAACACCATCTTTATCTGTATCGTTCATCAACGCTTCCATATCGTTGATACGTTGATCTAATGCTTCGATTTCTTCCGATTTTGGATCCATGATTACTGCCCAGTCACCGTGAATTTTATCGCTTCCGAATGAGTAAGATAGTCCAACACTAGCAGAAATAAATTCTCCTCCTAAGTTGTTGTCTTCATCAGAATACGAACCATCCCAATTAAAGTGTTGTCTGAAGTTTTTCAACATACTCACATCAAACATGAACGATAATTTTTTTGCAACTCTAAATTGAGGAGTGAAACCAATAACTAAACCTCCATTATATTCAGTTGCACCATTATTATGGTCATTTTCAACCACATTAGGTGTTTTTGAAGTAACTTGAGAAACATCTATTCCAGCGTGAACTAAAATTCCAAAACGTCCAAATATTTCATCTGCTTTAACTAAACGGGTTAAATTAATAACCGCTTCCGGTCTGAAAGAAATTTGTTGTAATTGAAATTCTCTACTTCCTGAATTATTTTGATTTTGTAAATCATCATATCCAAATCTACCACGTATACCAATAACCGGACTGAACATATAACGAGCAGCAAACGAATAGCTATTTACTTGAACTCCACCGAAAAAACTTCCTGGTTTACTTGAAAAATACTCTTTTTGATAAGGTCTTAATCCTTTTGCTTGACCAACAGTAGCTTCAATTGTCCATCTATTGTACGTTTGACTATCTACGGCTTCCTCTTTTGCTTCTTCCTGAGAAAACAAGTAGCTTGACGAGGTCAATGCTAATAATAGTAATGTAATTTTTTTCATTATAAAGTTTTGGGTTTAATCAATTTTTCAACGTGCAAATATAGTGTTTAATATCTTTAAAACAACCCATTACAACCATTTTGTTAAAATAAGTAAAAAAAAAGCGGCATTTTCATCGTAATAATTACAAATCCGTACTTTTACGTAATTATATACTTACATGAGATTTCATACCAGAAAATGGGTTAAACCCGAAGACTTAAATCCGAATAGCACTTTATTCGGTGGTAGATTATTAGCGTGGATTGATGAAGAAATAGCTTTATATGCTATCATTCAGTTGGAAAGTCCGCGAATTGTCACCAAACACATGTCGGAGATTAATTTTAGAAGTTCTGCCAAACAAGGCGATATCATTGAGATTGGTATCGATGTGGTGAAATTCGGAACGACTTCGCTTACCTTAATGTGTGAAGTGCGCAACATGATGACCAAAGAAACCATCATAACGATTGACACCATTACTATGGTCAGCGTTGGTTTGGACGGAAAACCACAAGCACACGGGAAAACAAAAATGGAATTTGTAGAAGATCGCTTAAAAAGAAATTAAGCGTCGACTGAAATTTTATCGGTTGGAAGTTCAAATATTTCTAAATCAAAGTAAACCGTTGATGCAATAATATGGTCAAAAATATCGGCCATCAAGTATTCGTATTGCTCAAAACGTTGGTCTTTTGAAAATACGTAAATTTCTAACGGAATTCCGTATGCCGTGGGTTGCAGTTGTCTGCACAACAAAATCATATTGGGGTTCACTCCAGGATGACGTTCCAAATACTCGGTGATGTACTTTCGAAACAAACCAAAATTGGTCATATTCCGACCGTTAACGGAAAGTGATTTATCTACATTATACGTTTTATTGTATTTGTTTATTTCATCCTGACGTACATCAATGTAATGTGAAATCAGTTGAATCTGTTTCATCTTTTGCAATTCTTCTTCGTTCAAAAACCGAATACTTTTGGCTTTAATCAATAAATGTCGTTTGATACGTCTTCCGTCTGAATCCAACATTCCACGCCAGTTTCTAAACGAATCGGAAATCAAACTATAGGTCGGAATGGTCGTTGTTGTATTATCGAAATTGCGCACTTTTACCGTAGCCAAATTGATCTCAATCACATCTCCGTCAGCACCAAACTTGTCAAACGTAATCCAATCGCCAATCCGAACCATATCATTCAACGACACTTGAACACTGGCGACAAATCCCAAAATCGTATCTCTAAAAATCAAGATAATTACCGCAGAAATGGCTCCGAGTGTTCCTAACAACGTACTGGTTTTGATGTTGAAGATAGTCGAAATGATGACACCTGTAGCCAAAATCCACAACACAATCATGATTACTTGAACGTAACTATCAATAGGTTTGTCGCTGAATTTGGGTTTCGATTTCAAATAATCGCGTATGGCTTTCAAAACGCTGCGTACAATCCACAACGACAATAAGATGATGTAAATTCCAACTAACTTACCAAATACGGTTTCCCAATAAACGTAGGCATCGAGAATTACGGGAACCGATTTGTAGATGAATAAAAACGGAATCAGATGTGCAATGTATTTGGCCGTTTGATTGGAAACCAATAAATCGTCAAATTGAGTATTGGTTTTTTTGGCGATAATCACCATTAAAGTAACTAATACAAGTCGGAAAACGACATAAATCATATACGCGAGAACACACAATAGGATGACATTCACTACTAAACTAATGTACGAAGACAACGTATCGCCCAAGTTCAATTTTTGCAGCAATGGATAGAGCCAACCAAATATATTCTCTAGTATTTTATGCATTTTTTAAATACTTTTTTTCAATGTAAAACGTGCCAAACGGAATGAACGAAGCTAATTGAACGATACCGAAATCTTTCCACGACCAATTTTGACTTTTCATGATTAGTGTTGCCAAAATAACGTACGCAATGAATAAAACACCATGTGCCATTCCGATAGGGAATAGTAATTGTTTGTACAAATCGAAATTATTGGGTTTGATAAACAGCATATTGGCTAATAAAACTAAATAGGAAATTCCTTCTGAAATCGCGGTGTACTTAAAAATTTTTGTCATAAAATGAATTTGAACGGCAAAATTAAGCAATTCAAAATTATATTAAACGAAAAGTCGATTACTTTTGTAGACTTTCAAATACGATTATGAGCAAACGCGACTTAAAAAAATACGTTTCCGAGTTAAAAAAAACGGAATTAGAAGAGCAAATTATAGAGCTGTACGACAAATTCAAAGAGGTCAAAACGTACTATAATTTTGTTTTTAATCCGAATGAAACCAATCTACTCAAAGACGCCAAACTCAAAATATCCAACGAGTATTTTCCCATTCGCGGCAAACGTCCAAAAATGCGCCGTTCAGTAGCTCAGAAATTCATCAAACACTTTATTTTACTCGGAGTCGATGCGTTTCTCATTGCCGATGTCATGCTGTATTCCATCGAAATCGCGCAATCACTTTCCTCTGAAAAAGAAATTAAACAAGACGCCTTTTACAAAAGTATGATTAATTCATACGAACAAGCCGTCAGTTTTATGATTGAAAAGGGCATTTTATACGAATTCAAAAGTAGAGTAGTAGCCATTCAACGTGAAAGTGAAGTCCAGAAATGGCCCAATTTTTACGAATTCAACGCCGTTGTAGAGCGATTCGATTATTAATTCAATCACAAAATTAAAATAAGTTTAGGGTGAAACTCTTTTTTAGAGTATTTTTGCAAAATTGTAAAAATGCTATGTCTAAAAGAGATATTTTGGTCGAAATAGAAGAAAAAAAGGAACTCTACAGTTACCAACAAGGCGACATTGATAAAATATTTGATCGTTTGGACAACAAACCCAACAACTATCATTTATTGTATCAATTGCCGACTGGCGGCGGAAAAACCGTGATTTTTTCTGAAATTACTCGACGCTATTTAGAACAGCACAATAAAAAAGTAGTCGTTCTGACACACCGAATCGAACTCTGTAAGCAAACTTCAAAAATGCTGAAAGGATTTGATGTTAAGAATAAAATCATCAACAGTGCTATTAAAGAATTGCCAGATCAAGACGAATATTCGTGTTTTGTGGCGATGATTGAAACCTTAAAAAACCGATTAAACGACGAAAAATTAGAAATACAAGATGTTGGTTTAGTGATTATTGACGAAGCTCACTTCAATTCATTTCGGAAATTATTCAGCGCTTTTAAAAATGCATTCATTTTAGGAGTAACAGCAACACCTTTGAGTTCAAACATCAAATTACCGATGTATGAAAACTACAACGAATTGATTGTAGGCGATACGATTCAGAATTTGATTGACAAAGGATTTCTAGCCAAAGCAACTACGTATAGTTATGATGTAGGTTTAACATCTCTAAAAGTGGGAATCAACGGCGATTATACCGTAAAATCATCCGACGATTTGTACAGTAATATGGTCATGCAAGAGAAATTGTTGCACGCGTATACGGAGAAATCACTCGGAAAAAAGACACTTATTTTCAACAACGGAATCAATACCTCGTTGCACGTGTACGAGAGTTTTAGACACGCTGGATACAACATCAGACATTTAGACAACACGACATCCAACGAAGATCGTAAAGACATCCTGCAATGGTTTAAGAAAACGCCCGATGCAATTCTGACATCTGTGGGAATTTTGACAACCGGTTTTGACGAACCGACCGTTGAAAGCATCATTTTAAACCGCGCTACGAAGTCGTTAACGCTTTATTTTCAAATGATTGGCCGTGGTTCAAGAAAATTACCACACAAAGATTATTTTACGGTTATAGATTTGGGAAATAACGCGTTGCGATTCGGATTGTGGAATAATCCCGTCGATTGGCAGCATATTTTTAAATCGCCCGAATATTACCTAGAAAGTTTGCGTGACGATGCCGAGATTGAAAGTAATTTCAAATATGTGATGCCCGAAGAATTACGTAAAAAATTCAGTAAAACGGAAGATGTTTTTATGGATGTGCATGAAGAATTCAAATTCACCGTAAAAAACAATTTAAAAGCCAAAACGATTATTGAGAAATCGCTCGAGCAACATGCAACGATGTGCGTTGAAAATACAGAGGAATTATCCGACGCACGAAAATTAGCTAAAGAATTAAACGACGACATCGAATACCGAATCAAACAATATTGCATCTGTTTGGGAAATGTAACCAAAAACTACAGAAGCTGGCTTACAGAAGATTATACACTCAAATTAACCATTGCCATCGGTAGAATCTATCGTCTAAAGGTTTTAGCCGAATTATAGCACATTTTTAAATGACATAATTATGCACTATAATTTATATTATGTAAAATAGAATAATTTAAGAACTGCGAATTATCGTGAATTCAATCTCTTCTTAATTACTAATCCTTACCATTCTACTCAGTGACTTTATTTTATAAAAACGGGTACAGCAAATAAAATCGTACCAAGTATAAACAGAAAAGTCAACAGATGAATTTTAAAATGATTCACGCTCAAAAATATAAATTGTTGCAGCGTTCGGATAAACCAGAAAACTGAATTCCCCAACAAAAAAAATCTACCTAGATTTGTTGTCAGTAATTCATTTGGAAAAATAAAACATACTGTCGCTACAAAAAGAAAAAAATAAGTCAACTGTATATTCAAAATCTGCATGATTGCCTTATTGGCAAAGCTCAGTTGTTTTAAATCTTTTTTCCAACGGAATATCTTCCAAAATAATATATGAAATACTGCAAAAGCGATATTAAAAAAACCACACACATAAATTAGTTGTTCCATCTATCACTTTTGAATTGGGCTAATCGAACGAAAATAATAGAAATCAATCCAAAGAATATTGTCAGTCCAGCAGAATTTATTAATGTTTTTTCATACCCTAACTCAACCACATTTATAAACGGATACGGATAATAATCTGAAAAATACCCCCGAATCATCACAACGACCAAATACACCATCGGATAAATCAACCAATTCCAGATTGATGTATAACTGATGCCAATAGTTCTAACATTAAAATACCAATATACAATATAAATAATCGGAATAATTAAATGCAACGATTCATCTACAATACGCTGTACTCCTTGCGGTTGCCACAAAAATCGAAGTATTACATTATACACAAATCCGACGACAAAAATATATACTGCGGTAGCCGTTTGTGTGTTGGATTTGGTAAAAAAACTCCATTTATTCTTCCATTGAAAAGCAACCACAGTAAACACTATCGCAACTAAAATATTCGTAAGAATGGTAAAAAAAGTAAAATAACGTAGCATTGCTTCGATTACCGATGTTACCCTATTCTGAATCAACAAAATAAATTGAACAACTAGTGTTGTCCAGCTTAAAAAGGCAAAAAGAGCAATTGATTTTTGGGGTAAAACGGTGTTCATAAGCATAATTTTGTGTCGTAAATTTAAGCAAAAAAGCAATGTGTCGCATCAATTCGACAGAATTCCGTTCGTTTTCAAAATTTATCTATTTACCTTTGTAATTCTAATTGAATATCCCTATTTTTATAAAAAAAACTTGATATGAGCAGTGCTATTTCACAACGTGTAGCTGATTTTTTAAAAGAATACGAGCCGTTTTCCTTTTTAGCGTATACCGATTTAATTTTGATTACCAACTCCATTCGAATCATCAATTTGGAAAAACACAAAACGTTATTTCAAATCAACGATCCGTTGCACGATTCCTTTTATGTTGTGGCTTCCGGTGCGATTCACTTGAATGTTATTTCTGATGCCGAAGAATCGCTTCTGAACAAATGTTACCCTGGTGATATCTTCGGATTGCGTCCGTTTTTTGCCAAAAATAATTACCAAATGACGGCAAAAGCTCGTGAAGAAAGCATTGTATATGCGATTCCGATCGAAGTATTCAAGCCGTTTGTAGCCGTAAATCCAGAGGTGTTGAATTTTCTATTGGAAAGTTTCGCTACCAATTCGAAGAATCCTGCCGATAAATACAACAATAAATTGATTGCGGATAACGTGGTTTCGGATACGATTTCGGACACGCTTTTCTTCCAATCGTTGAATTACAATAAGAATCCTGTTAAAATCAGTACTTCAACCAAAATAAAAGATACGGCCATTTTAATGACTGAAAACCAATCGAATAGCGCAATTGTATCTGATCAGAATTTTCCAGTCGGAATCCTAACAGATACCGATTTTAGAACCAAGGTTGCAACAGGAAAAGTAGAAATTTCGGCTTTAGTAACTACAGTAATGTCCGCGCCTGTTGTAACGGTTTCGGAGAATATTTCAGTGGCCGAAGCGCAATTGGTCATGCTGAAAAACGGTGTTACTCATTTGTGTGTCACGTTTGACGGAACGGACAAATCGGAAATCAAAGGAATTATTTCTGAACACGATTTAGTAGTCGCGCAAGCCAGTAACCCCGGAGTTTTATTAAAAGAAATCAAGCGTTCTCAGAGTTCGAAAGAATTGAAGCAAGTCCGTGAAAAACTTACCGATATCATTCAGTCTTCACTCGAAAAAAATATTCCGCTAACCCATATCAACAGCATCAGTGGCGAAATTACTTTAGCGATTGTAAAACGTGCGGTAGAATTGGCGATTTTAGATTTAGGCTCACCTCCTGCCCGATTTGCGTGGTTGAGTATTGGTAGTCAAGGTCGAAAAGAACAAATTCTGATGACCGATCAGGACAGCGTTTTGGTATTTGAAGATGTGGCCGAAGATAAATTCAGGGACGTAAAAGATTATTTCGTCAAATTGGCCAAAAAAGCTACGTCGACACTTGAAAAAGTGGGCTATTCTGATTGTCCGAATAATCACATGGCCAGCAATATGATGTGGTGTAAATCGGTTTCGGACTGGATCAAACAGTACAACAATTGGATGAATACGCCTGGCGAAGTGTCGAATGACATCAGCAGTGTGTTTTTCGACTATGATTTGGCTTTTGGTGAACAACAAATTGAAGACATCATTACAGAAACTATATTTAAAAATGCAAAAAACAACGTGCTTTTCTTTGATTATTTAGGAAATGACGCCTTGAAAAAACCCGCTCCACTCAACTTCTTTAAAAAATTCAATACCGAAGAAGAAGGTGCACACAAAGGCAAATTCGATATTAAAAACAGAGCGTTAATGCCTTTGATTGATGGCGCTCGGATAATGGTGTTAAGTCTGAATATCCGCGGAATTAACAATACGTATTTGCGTTTTAAGCAATTGGCTATTGTCGATCCGAAGCATGCCGACGTGTATTTGAATTGTGCCGAAGCATTTTTAGTGTTGTCGAAATTCCGAATTCAAGAAGGAATTAAAAATGATTCCGATGGACAATTCATCAACATCGACGAATTATCTAAATCGGATAAAGAACGCTTAAAAAATGCCTTCCAACCGATGGAAGATTTGGAGGAATTAATAAAAGACCGTTTTCAATTAACTCAATTTTCTTAAGATGCTCGATTGGTTAAAAAACATCAACAAACCGTATCCCGATTTTTATAAAAAATACGTCGCTTCGTTTGAGAAAAAATCAAACCGATTTGTGGTGTTAAGTATTGAAACGACAGGGTTGAACGTAGAAAAAGACGTCATTCTTTCAATTGGCTCTATTGCTGTAATTCAGGACACCATTGTGGTTGGCGATACGTTTGAAGTCAATATTCCGCAGTATAAATTTCTACACGATAACGGAATCAAAAATGATTTCATCATCGAAAGTAGTTTGCCCAAATTGGCCGAACCCATGGCTATTGAAAAACTTCTCGAATACATTAACAATGCCACATTGGTTGGACATCGCATCAATTTTGATGTTGAAATGCTCAACGAAGCCTTGTCAAAAATGGAATGCGGCCGAATCAAAAATGAAGCCATCGACATCGAAGTCATGTACCGAAAACTCAACGACATTACGGATAAAAGTTTTACATTGGAAGAATTGAGCACGCTGTTTAAAATCCCGAAAGCCGAGCGAATTAGTGCTTCCGATGATGCGTACACCATTGCACTTTTATTTTTAAAATTAAAATCCCGACTCGGATTGACCGACGACTTGATTTAGTTTTTAAATTTCTCTTTGTAGCGTTCGTACAACTCGGTTTGATGACTTTCTAAACTGATTCTTCTACCGTCAATGTACGCATCAATCACTTGGTTTCCTTTCATGTCAAGAGCATCGCCATTCGATATAAAGAATGTTGCACTTTTGCCTTCTTGTAGACTTCCGTAGCTTGAATCGATGCCCAATATCTTTGCCGTATTTAGCGTAATTAACTTCAACGCTTCTTCTTTGTTCACACCCCAAGCCACGCAAGTTCCGGCATAAAAAGGTAAGTTTCGTGTCTGCATGCGTTCCATTCCACCCGAATTTTCCAATCCGACTAAAATGCCGCTGTCCAACAATAACTTTGCATTTTTATATGGCAAATTCGCATCTTCATCTTCTAAAAAAGGCAAATCATGAACGCGTCGGAGCAATACCGAAACATTATTTTCTTTTAGCAACGTGGTAACTTTATGCGCATAATATCCGCCGACAATTGTCAAATTGGGTAGATTATTTTTGATTTTGAATAAGATTGCATCGATGATTTCTTTTTCGCCATTGGCCACAATATATAATCGTTTGGTTCCGTTTTGCAATCCGTTCATCGCTTCATACGGAAGATCTTTCTTCGATTTATCGCTTTTCAAATACGCAAACGAAAGGTCAAAAAAGTCCTGAATCGCTTTGGTTTGCTGATCGTATAATTTATTTGCTTCGATGGAACCAGGTTCGGCCCACCAACCTGAACGACTAAAACTACGCGGCCATACCAAATGAATGCCGTCGTTTTCTTTGACAATCGCATCTTCCCAATTCCATGCATCCAACTGAACCACCGAAGATGTTCCCGTCATTCGACCACCACGCGGTGCAATTTGAGCCAACAACACGCCATTCGGGCGCACACTTTCGGTTACAATCGATTCGGTGTTGTACGCAATAATACTGCGGATGTGCGGATTAAACTCACCTATTTCTTTCTCATCATCCGAAGCTCGAACCGCATCAATTTCTACCAATCCCAACGATGAATTGGGTGCGATAAATCCGGGGTAAATGTGCTTCCCCTGTGCATTGATGATGCTGTCGTGTTTGGCAATTTTCACATTATCGCCATTCATTATAAATTGAATCTTTCCGTCTTTGAACGAAAGTAAACTGTTTTCAATCACGGTTCCGTCGCCCAAATGAGCCGTAGCACCAATAATGATAATTGACTTGGTCTGTTTGGGTGCGGGAGTTTGCTGACAAAATCCGAACGCACCTATGAGTAGTAGAATATATTTTTTCATCTTAAAAATGTTTGTAGTGTGATTCTTTGCAATAATCTTCCAACGTATCGCAATGGTAATGTCCGGCGTTTTTCTTTACTGGATTTTGAGTCTTTTTTCCTTCGTTTTTGGCGTTCAACATGGCATTGGTCAATTCGGCTTTTTCCTTTTGCAATGCCGCTGCCAGCTGCGCTTCTTTATCCAAATCATAAAATACAATTCCATCTACCACAGTCTTTTCTACTTTGGCGTAAATCGACATTGGATAATCCGACCACAACACTACATCGGCGTCTTTCCCTACTTTTATACTTCCTACTCGATCATCTATTTGCAGTATTTTCGCCGGATTTAATGTGACAAAATTCCACGCATCGATTTCAGAAACCGTTCCGTATTTCATGGTTTTAGCGGCTTCTTGATTGAGGCGTCGCGACATTTCAGCATCATCAGAATTAATGGATACACAAACACCTTGGCTGTGCATTAACGCGGCGTTATACGGAATCGCATCATTCACTTCGAATTTGTACGCCCACCAATCGGCAAACGTCGAACCCGAAACTCCGTGTTTTTTCATCTTATCAGCGACTTTGTAACCTTCTAAAATATGGGTGAAGGTTTGAATTTTGAAGTCGTAGCGCTCGGCTAATTTGATCAGCATATTGATTTCCGATTGCACATACGAGTGACACGTAATAAAAGTGTTTTTCTCCAAAATGCTATTCAACACTTCCAATTCGATGTCGTAGCGCGGTGCCGTTTTGTTTTTGGCCGAACTCGCATTGAACTTTTTCCACTCGTTTTTATATTCTTTAGCACGTGTAAAATAATCTTCATACACTTGCTCTACGCCCATTCTCGATTGCGGAAAACGAACCCGATTTAGTTCGCTACCATTCGATTGTTTGACGTTTTCGCCCAAAGCAAATTTGATGTATTGTGGCGCGTTTTTCACAATCATATCTTCGGGTGCATAACCCCATTTCAATTTGACTAAAGCGGCTCTTCCTCCAATCGGATTGGCCGAACCGTGTAATAAATTGGAAGTCGTTACGCCGCCCGCTAAATTTCGGTAAATATTGATGTCTTCCGAATTCACCACATCTTTAATGGAAACTTCTGCAGACGAATTTTGTCCGCCTTCATTCACTCCGTTTGAAATGGCAATATGCGAGTGTTCGTCAATGATTCCGGCCGTCAGATGTTTTCCGGTGGCATCAATTACTTTGGCATTCGGATACGATAGATTCTTCCCAATTTTGATGATTTTTCCTTTATCAATCAGCACATCGGTTTCGGTCAAGTTTCCTTCCTTTTCACCTGTCCAAACTGTTGCATTTTTAAAAAGAATCGTTTCTTCTTTAGGTAAAGTAGTTGAGCCATATGCCATATTCGGAAACGTTACCGGATACATCGGCACAATGGTTTCTTCTTTTTTATCTTTTGAAGGTGTTGCTAAAGCGTCTTTTTTTGTCATACTCCAAGAGGTTTCTCTACCATCCTGAAGTGTGGCTTTCCCTTGGTGAAAAGTTTTATTTAAAAAAGTAGCTGAAAGTCGGGTGTAATTGGGTTTCAACGTGTCGCTATCCTTGATGATTAAAGACAACCATGGCTCTTTGAACTCAATTTTAGTTTTGTATTTTAACTCACCTTTTTTGACTTTTGCGTCTAATTTAGTGGGTTCTCCTTCAATCACTAAATCAAACTTTTCATTATCAATGGTTAAATCATACGAACCTATTAAATTCGTGTCGTTTGCTTTTTCAACCGTATTTTGAGTTCCTTGTACCCAATTTTCTAAAATGATACTTTTCACATCGAATAAATCACCCGAAACAATAATGAAATTCGCTAATTTTCCTTTTGAAAGTGATCCGAGCAAATTACTTTGATTGGCTAATTTCGCCGGAAGTTCAGTCAATGCTTCTAATGCTTTTTCTTTGGATAATCCATGGCTGACCGCTTTTCGCAACTGCGTTAAAAATTGTTTGGGTTCTTTTAAATCGGATGATGAAATAACAAACGGCACATTGTTTTCGGCTAAAATCTTTAGATTATACGGCGCTTGATTCCAAAATTTCATATCGCTTACGCTGATTTGCTGCGCCATGTACCCGTTTGAAACGTCATAAGGTTCTGGAAAATTAAGTGGAATGATGAATGTTGCTTTGGTGTTTTTGATTTCGTTGATGCGTTCGAACTCATCGCCTTTTCCTTTGAGGACAAAATTCACTCCGAATTCATCGGCAATTTTATCGGCTCGCAGACAATTTAATTTATCGTTGGCATTAAAAATTTGAAGTTTGTTGGCATTCGAATTGAATGCTTCAAGCGACCAATCTTTTGTGGGAGAAGCATTTTTCGAATACCATTTGGCATCGTGAAAAACCTGACGCAGCAGCGCCATACTTCCCATTAATGAAGATGGATACGCTTGTCGCGACACACTGCTTTTTCTGAATGTAAGATGCTGCGAATTTTCGGCATCTAAAACGCGAAAAGCATTGGTCACGTTGTCATTGAACGTCCACAACACTCCAGTTCCGGCGATGATGCCGTCGTTATGGTGACTCAATACAGTACCGAAACCAATTTCTCGGTACGAAGCAGCAATTTTAGCATCATAGGTAACATTTTCGTAGGCTTTGTATTCGGGTTTGATATGATCATTCCAATAATACCCTTCACGATTGGAATCGTATTGTGGAGCAAAATTTCCTGGTTGACGCGGTAACGGTTTTGTGATACCAAATTCACTGAATAATTCGATGAACGATGGATAAATGAATTTCCCGTTCATATCGATGACGGTCGCGCTAGGCGGAATGGTTACAGAAGTACCAACTTCACTAATTTTCGAATCATGAATGAGTAAGGTTGCTTTCTCTATTTTTTGAGTGGAAGAAATAAAAATAGTAGCGTTGGTAAGTGCGACAGTGCTTTTATAACTTTGTTTGACTCCGTCGTTTTTAGGAAAATATTCTTGCGATTGAGCGGTACATCCGAGAAAAATAAAAAGAAGGATTAGAAAACGGTTTCGTAACATGGGTGTAAACGATTTAATTAGTTCATAAAAGTAAAAAAATAGTTGAGATAATTTACTTTGACTGCATAATTAACGAGTGTTCAACTTAGTTCTGAAAAATTAATTGAAGGTAATTATTTTTACGAATCTGCCGTGATGCGTTATGGATAGTGGTTTTAAAACCAATTGTTCTTCATCAAAATAAAACGGAATTCCATTTGTCTTTTGAATATTTTGAGGTTTAGTGATTGTAATGATTGATTCGAAATCGGACAGTTGCAAAACTGCTTCAGTATAGACCAATTCTGACGTAATTGCAGTTTTAGTATACAATAATTGATTGTGAAACCGAACTGTTCCGTAGTCGAAGTTATTGTTTTGATGTGTAGCAACGCATTCCAATTGAATCGGATTAAAAAGTCGGATTCTTGTTTGACGATTGACTATTTTGTACGCGGCTTCTTTCCTACTCCACAAATTCCACACCATTTGCTCTGGTAAGTCTGATTCATAAATACGAATTTGCTCAGCATCGGTAAAGAGTTTGTTTAAAAAACCTTTGCGTTTCCAATTGCTTTCGCGTTGGGCTAGCTCTAAATCTACGACATCATTGCCAATCATTTTTCGTTCAATTTTGTAGTAATGATGTCGAGTGTTGCCCGAATGTTGAGCATTTTCTCCATCGATTGATTGTCAATTACAATGCCGAATGCGTCTTCAACATCCAAAATAATATCAACCAAATTGGCCGAATTGATTTGTAAGTCGGTGATGAAATCGGTTTCTTCGGTCAGGTTTTCAAACGCTTCTTGATTCCGCACAAAGGGTTTGACAATGCTTTTTAACTGTTCAATAATTTCTTCTTTTATCATAATTTAAATTTTTTAAAAACGACACAACCATTCACGTCGCCAAATCCGAAGCTCGATTTAATGATGGTATTAAGCTCAGTAGAAATACATTTTTGAGGAATTCTTGCTGCGTCGATTAATTCCTTTATTTCGGGATGCACGTCGTCACAATTCAAATTCCGAAAAATAAATTGATGATGAATTTGCAACACCGATGCGACACTTTCAATACTTCCTGCTGCTGATAAACAATGGCCTACCATCGATTTAAGCGAATTGATGTACGGAAAATCAGTACCTTTTCGCTGCAATGCTTCGGTCCAATTTTTAATTTCCAAACTGTCTTTGGATGTCGCCGTTAGATGTCCGTTGATGGCATCAATTTCGCTCGAAGTGATGTTAGCATTCCGTAACGCATCTTGAATGCATTTCTGAACCGCAATCGAGTTCGGTGCCGTCATTGTTCCTTCGCCACGTTGCCCACCCGAATTGATATTTCCACCAATAACTTCTGCGTAAATTTTCGCTCCACGTGCCAAAGCAACCTCTAAATTTTCTAAAATTAAGGCACCTGCTCCACTTCCGGGGACAAAACCAGAAGCTGTGGCACTCATCGGTCGAGAGCCTTTTTCTGGCGCATCATTGTGCTTAAACGCACACACTTTCATGGCGTCAAATCCACCCCAAATATACGGACCCGAATCACTTGTACTTCCTGCAATCATTCTTTTGGCTTGACCCGATTGGATTCGGTCGTACGCCATTAATATACTTTCAGTTCCTGTGGTACAAGCCGACGAATTCGTTGTTACTTGATTTCCCAATCCCAACTTTCCGCCAATGTATGCGCTGACGCCGCTGTTCATGGTTTGAGCCACGGCGGTACTGCCTAATTTTCGGGTTTGAAAGTCGTCTATTTTGTAAATGCATTCTCTGAATTTATCGATTCCGGATGTTCCGGTTCCGAATATTACTCCTGAATCCCAGTCGGGCGATTGAGTAGTTTCTATTGATAATCCGGCGTCTTTCCATGCGTCGATTGCTGCGATTACTCCATACAATATTCCGCTTGAATTAAAATTACGCAATTCCAATTCAGTAAAATAGTTCAAGGCCAACGTCGCATCAACTTCAGGTTTTCCGGCAATCTGACACGAAAATTGAAGTCGTTCCAACTCCGAATCGTGACGAATACCCGAAATTCCGTTTTGTATCGAATGCATAAACGCGTCCAATCCGACTCCATTTGGCGCCACTACTCCAAGTCCGGTTATCACAACTCTATTTTTCATTTACGTTTCTATGGTTTTTATCATCCCCGAAATGGTTCCGTTGCACACTTCTTCTCCTTTTTCGTTTTTCATCGAAACATCGCATTTAAGTTTCCCAAATCTAAAATATATTTTTTTAGAAATAACCGTTACTTTTTCATTCGGGTAAACGGGTTTTAAAAATCCTATATCACTTGAACTTAAGCTAATTACACTATTTGAAGTAGTTGTTTCATTTAATAAAAAAATCCCCAAACATACGACACCAATTTGCGCCATCGTTTCAATTAAAATGACACCTGGCGTGACTGGATTATCTTTAAAATGACCTTTGTAAAAATCCAATGATGCATCAAAAGTGAAGTTTCCTTCTACTCCATTTTCATCGATATGAATGAGTTCATCCACAAACAAAAATGGTGTGGAATAAGGCAATTGTTTTACAATTTCTTCTTTAGTCATTGAGTGAATTTAAAATTCTAACAAAATACGTTGCGCTGAAAATCCGGGTCCAAAACTAAGCATCAAGCCTTTTTCTCCACTTTTTGGCGATGTGTCCATAATTTGTTCGAGAACGTATAAAACCGTGGCACTCGACATATTTCCGTACAAACGCAACACTTCTTTGGTTGCGTCAATATTTTTACCCAAATCTGAAAATAAATCTTCGACGGTTTGCACAATTTTTTTTCCGCCGGGATGAAAAATCAGATGGTCAATATCATCTATTTTCAACTTATTGTTTTCTAAAAACGGATGAATAATCTCGGGGAAATGGGTCGCAATAGCGTCTGGCACATCCGGATCTAAAATCATTTGCAAACCTGAATTAGTGAGATTGAATCCCATCAAATGAGTTGAATCGTAAAAATGATACATGCCATCGTCTATAATTTTTGGCCCTTCATCTGCATTGTGAGAAGAAAGCAACGCACAAGCGGCACCATCACCAAAAATTGCGGCGCTGACTATGTTGGCCATAGAAAAATCATTGAGTTGAAACGTGGCAGTCGGACTTTCTACAGCGATGACTGCTGCACGTTTTCCGGGATTCGCGAGAAGGAAATTTTTGGCATAGATGATTCCGGATATACCCGCGGCACAACCCATTTCGGTTACAGGCAAACGAACAATATCTTGGCGGAGTTGTAGTGCGTTAATGAGATAGGCATCGAGTGACGGAATCATGATTCCTGTGCAACTCACAGTGATGATGTAATCTAAATCGGTGGATTTCCATTGTGCTTTTTCGAGCGCGTTGAGCAAAACTTTTTCTCCCAAATCCTTTACTTCTCGGATGTAAATGTTGTTTCGTTCCTCGAAAGATGTTTCGGTAAACACTTCAATTGGATCCATAATCGAATAGCGTTTATGCACTAAAGCGCCTTCGAAAATCTTTTTTACTTTACGGATGAATCGCGGTTCCTGATCAATGAGCCACGCATCCAAAAACGGAATAATCTCCTCTGTTTTCCGAAAATAACGGGGTAATTGTTTTGCCACTGTACAGATCTTCACACTCATTTTGTCGGATTTAATTTGAATTTACTACTTTTTTGCTGAACATCAGACTTTTTGGATCACCCACTGGTAACGAAAGGCCCATTTTCGTTGTAAGGAATACTTTTTGAAATTCAATTTTTTTGAAAAATCGATTAACTCTTGTTTTTTAAATCCACGTAAAATTGAGACCAAACCATCTTTTCTCGACATTTCATTCAATCGGAAAACAACACAAACCAACTGAAATAATTTGTAGGCAACCGCACTTCTTTGCAAATCGTTTACTACAATTCCGATGGATGAATTGGAATGAAAAACAGACAATAATTCGAGTATTTCATCCTCTTTAAAATGATGCAAAGTCAGTGTACACAATACGATATCGTATTTTAACAACTTAAATTTAGGATCAAAAATATTTTCGCAATGGTAACTTATGTTCGGATAATGTACCGATAAATCCATGGCATGTTGAATCGTACACGGATTGGCATCAATTCCGATTAAGTTGAAATGAATGTTGTTGTTGGCAGCATAATCGGCTAAATTCCGAAGCATGTCTCCATTTCCGCAACCGACATCAACAAGTGTAAACGTTCTGTCTAAAGTTACATTATTCATGAGGCTTTGAACTCCTTGTAAAGTTAGTTGGTTTCCTCCAAGAAACTGATTTATTTTGGCAATTTTGTCTAAAGCATCACGAAGAAGATCGCCTTCCATGGTAAAATCATCCATTAGTTCTGGTTCTTCGGTTCGGTGTTTTGTATTTAGTGCCATAGTTTTAGATTTCTATAGGTTTTCCATGTGTTCTTTTTATGATGGAACGCAACAAAAAAGGATTTTTTATTAGTATACGTAGCAAGAGTTCAGAAAGTTTGGGTTGTAGTAAAACAGAGGACAATAATCGCCCTAATTTCATTCTAAACTTGAACGTGCTATTCCAATTTGTATCGTATTTTTTCTCCAATTCTTTTCGGGATTTGATGATTTTATTTTCAAAATCTGTGATTAAATCGCAGGCTATTTTCGCGCTGTGAATTGCCATCGCCATACCGTTTCCGCACAATGGATGAATTAAACCCGCAGCATCTCCAACCATTAATAAATGATTTTCAACGGGAATTCTTTTATCAAATGAAATTTGGCTGATGGTCAATGGTTTTTCAAAAAGCAAGGTACAATTTTCAAAAATTTCTTGCATGTGCGGATTTTGTTTCACCACTAAATTTTGAAAATCATTGATGTTTTTATATTCTTTAAAGGCATCGTATTCGACTAAATAGCAAATATTTAAGGTGTTGTTTTCAACTTTAGAAACTCCACAATATCCACCTTTAAAATTATGTAATCCAACCAAATTATTGGGAAAGTTGCCCGAATAGTGGGCTTTTACAGCCAACCATGGTGACTTTTTCTGAATAAAATTTCTGTTTAGCTTTACATCGATATTGGATCGTTTACCGAAAGCGCCAATCACAAAATCGGCTTTAAAAATGGTGTCATTTGATGTTGTAATTGTAAATAATTCTTCTTTAAAAACAATTTCTTCTACCGCATCTTTAATGATGTTGCATCCGTTGGAAACGGCTTTTTTGTAGAGAAAAAAATCCAATTCATACCGGCTAATTCCAAATCCACCTAAAGGTAATTGGGCTGAAACTGTTGTTCCGTTTGCTGTAGAAAATTGAAATTCAGACAGTTTATTTGGCTTTAAATCAGATATATGAATGTCGAGCCAATCAAAATAAGGAAGTACTTCGTTTGAAATGTATTCGCCACACACTTTATGTTTGGGAAATTCATTTTTTTCAATAAGTGTTACTGATATTCCTTTTTTGGAAAGATGAATAGCAGCCGTCAATCCAGCTAAACCTCCACCTATAATTATTACTTGACTTTTATTCATATACAAGTAAATTTAGGAAATATAGCTGAAAAAAGTGTTGTATAATTATGTTAAAAATTTATAAAGTTATTTTTTAGTAGAACCGATTTGTTAATTAATTTAGAAGTTGAAAACTAATCAACACTAATTTTTTGAGTAATTGTTTCTGTATCATTTACCAAGTTGAAAACATACATTCCGTTTGATAAATTAGTGACATCAATCAACTGATTTGGGGTAATTTCTCCTGATTGAACTACTTTTCCCAACAAATCAATAATGGTATAATTACTCACACCTCCATCAAAACTAACTTGAAAATAATCGTTTACTGGATTTGGATAGATTCGTATTGTATTGGAACTAAATTCGTTAATTGCTAAAGCTCCATATTTTGCCTCTGCATACAACGAATTATCGCATTCGATTTCGTTGATATTGCCAACGGGAAGTGACAAAGCCTCAACATTTGATGTAGCTGTATTTACCACATACAAATTAGCATTAAAGACAGCATCATAACCCACAAAAATCACAGATTCAGAGTCTTGATCGTACGTTCTGCTTGAAAATAGATATCCGGAAATATTTTGCAACGTAGTGATTGTGGTTAGTTCAGCTGTAATCGGATTTAAATTTCCGATTATAATTTCATTGTTTGAACTGTTGAATTCATCAAAAACGGAATACATGGTTACAATGGTATTGGTTTCATTACTGAATTCTAAACCAATATTTCCAGCATTGCCTGCATTTTGTAGTGGAATAATTGTATAGGTAAAAGGTTGAGCTGCAACAGAAGCCGTAACTAATTTAACTTGATCTTCTTCTAAAATTAAAAAATAATACTTTTTTGAGTTGCTATCGTAGCAGGTCGAATCGGGAAAATAATTAGTTCCATCAGCAAAATTAAAATTTCCTAAGTTGGTTTGAGTTCCGGAGAACGGATCGAATTTACTTAAGAAAACGTTATTATTGTTATCACCGTCGTAGGTATAGACAAAACCTGTTTGCATGTCAACTTCTGAGCCTCCGTTAAAAATACTTTCAACGGGTGTCAACGAAATATTTTGCGAGTTTGTGTTGAATTTTATCATTCGTGTTTCTATAGTTCCCGTTGAGTTATCGAGCACTCGTGCAAAATAATTGGATCTTTTGGAGTCAAATGCAGATGAAGCAACAATAATTCCCTCGACATTTGTTGCATAGGTATCGCCAAATTGTGTTTCACCCGCATTCCATTTCACAATATTCGTACCTTGATCTTGAATGTAATTGAAAGCAATTAGTTTTATATCAGATGATTGAGCAATGGAAAAATTAGTAGTTACCAGACTTAAAATAACCACTGCATACAACATTCTCTTCGTAATTTTACTTTTCATAACTATTTGAAATTTAGATTGTTTTCAAAATTAAGCAAAACAAATAACATGTAAGTTGAACAAACGTTAAATATAAAATCACCTCATTTTGAAATGTTAAAAAATGATAAAGTTATAGGAGTCTAAATCCAAAGGACTATTAATTTTTTGTAAATTTGTATGTAGGAATTTAAGATTATGATGCATAAAAGAATCATACTACTTCTATTATTGTTGGCTTTCCAGTTTTGCTTTTTAGAATGGCCACCTGATCATGGCATGTTTATATATCAAGTTCAGTTTGATTTTTTTACAACAACTAAAGATTTACTTTCGAATTTATTTCATCCCATTATTTTAACCGGTTTTGTTGCCCAACTATTATTAATTATTGGTTGGTTATTTCTGGATGAAAAAAGTAAAGTTTCTGCCTTATCGGTTATTCTTTTGGGCATTTTGGTGTTTTTGTTTTTTATTGTCGGATGGTTTTCTTTAAATTACAAAGTCATACTTTCTACGTTACCTTACTTGAGTTTGTTCTATTATTATTTTGCTCACATTCGAAAAAGTGATTTTCTAAAGAAAGTACCTAATCAATAAAAAAACCGCCTTATTTCTAGAGCGGTTTTTAACAAAATAAACAGATTTAATTATATTTTTCCGTCTTTTATTTCTTCTACAATTTCTGGATTTAATAAGGTTGAAATATCCCCGAAGTTCGAGAAGTCGCCTTCTGCAATTTTTCGCAAGATTCTACGCATGATTTTACCCGAGCGCGTTTTCGGCAAACCACTAACAAACTGAATTTTATCGAGTTTAGCAATCGGACCGATTTGATCTGAAATTTGTTGGTTGATTTCTTTGGCCAAATTAGTTCGATCTCTTGTTTCTCCTGCTTCTTTGAGGATTACAAATCCGTACAAAGCATTTCCTTTGATATCATGAGGAAAACCTACAATCGCACTTTCCGCTACAGCCGGATGTTCGTTGATGGCATCTTCAATCGGCGCAGTTCCTAAATTATGTCCCGAAACAATGATTACATCGTCTACTCTACCCGTAATTCGGTAGTAACCTACTTCATCGCGTAAAGCTCCGTCTCCCGTGAAATATTTCCCTGGAAAAGCGGTAAAATATGTTTCTTTATACCGTTGGTGATCTCCCCAAATGGTGCGCGCCATCGACGGCCACGGGAATTTAATACATAAACTTCCTGTGACTTGATTGCCCTCGATTTCATTGCGCAATTCGTCCATTAAAACAGGTTGAATTCCGGGTAACGGTAACGAAGCATACGTCGGTTTTGTTGGCGTTACAAACGGTACAGGAGAAATCATGATGCCGCCCGTTTCGGTTTGCCACCACGTATCGACAAGCGGACAACGCTTTCCTCCTACGTGATCATTGTACCAATGCCAAGCTTCTTCATTGATGGGTTCACCTACTGAGCCAATTACTTTTAACGAACTCAGCGGAAAACGCTGTACATAATCCAAACTCTCTTTGGCTAACGCACGAATGGCTGTTGGCGCGGTGTAGAATTGGTTGACTTTATGTTTTTCAATGACTTCCCAAAAGCGACTGAAATCAGGGTACGATGGAACTCCTTCAAAAATTATGGTCGTGGCGCCGTTTAAAAGTGGTCCGTATAAAATATACGAATGTCCTGTTATCCAACCGATATCGGCGGTACACCAATACACATCGTTTTCTTGATAATTGAAAATATTTTTAAACGTATAGGCAGTATACACCATATAACCCGCCGTGGTGTGCAACATTCCTTTTGGTTTTCCGGTTGAACCGGATGTATATAAAATGAATAACGGATCTTCTGCATCCATAATTTCGGCTACATTATTTGCAATAGCCTCATCTAAAAGCGGTTGCAACCACAAATCGCGACCTTCTTTCATTTTCACTTCGGTGTTGGTTCGTTTTACCACGAGCACTTTTTCTACACAAGGTGATTTTTCTAATGCTTCATCTACGATTCCTTTCAAATCGATGGATTTATTACCACGGTAACTTCCGTCCGAAGTGATGACCATTTTACATTCGCAGTCGTTGATTCGTGCCGAAACTGCCGACGCAGAAAACCCAGCAAAAACAACCGAATGAACGGCTCCGATTCGGGCACACGCCAAAACAGCAACAGCCAATTCGGGAATCATTGGTAGATAAATACAAACGCGATCACCTTTTTTTACGCCTTGATCACGGAGTACATTCGCCATTTTAGCGACACGAGCATACAATTCGTTGTACGTTATATGTTGTGCTTCTTCCTTTGGATCGTTGGGTTCAAAAATGATCGCTGTTTTTTCTCCGCGTTTCGCCAAATGTCGGTCGATGCAGTTTTTGGTAATGTTTACCTTGGCATCGACAAACCATTTGAATTTTGCTTCTTGAAAATCAAATTCTAGGACTTTATCCCACTTTTGATACCAGGTGAAATTTTCATCGGCTATGCGATCCCAAAATTTTCTGGGCTCACGAACCGATTTTTTATACATTTTAAAATAATGTTCTAAGTTGTTAATTGTATAGTAACTCATTGTTGATCAATTTATAATATAGATATGTTTTTTTGTTATTGTAAATGTAAGGATTCTTGTCGTGCGTTAACGATTTTTGTTGCTAAATAGGTATAGATGCTTTTGATTGAAAGAGAACAGAAAATAGAGAATAGAATAAAGACAAAGCAATTTCTAAAATACTACATTTCATTTTCTATATTCTATTTTTTACTCTCCAAATCTATCTAAACGAACCAATTCTTCCTTTCTCCAACTCCTCTCTAACTTCATCAATAATAGCTTCATCGTCGATGGTGGATGGAATTTGGAAATTATCTCCGTCGGCTATGCTTCGCAATAATTTTCTCAATATTTTTCCGGATCGTGTTTTGGGTAAACGTTGAACGATAACTACATCACGCAACGATGCCACCGCTCCAATTTGCTCCCGAACCAATTGAACTATTTCGTGTTGTAATTGAAAATGTTCTATGGCTTCACCTGATTTCGTTACAACCAAAGCAAGAGGAACTTGTCCTTTTAATTCGTCGTTTATTCCGATTACGGCACATTCGGCAACCGAATGATGGGACGACACAATTTCTTCCATTTCGGCTGTTGAGAGTCGGTGACCGGCCACATTAATCACATCGTCTACTCGACCCGTGATAAAAATATAGTCGCTTTCATCCTTAAACCCGCCATCGCCTGAAAAATAATATCCTGGGAATTTATTCAGATAACCTGCTTTAAATCGTTCTTCATCGTTCCATAAACCAAGCATAGTTCCTGGTGGCAAAGGCAATTTGATGACTACATAACCTTCTTCATTTGGTGCTAATTCATTTCCGTTTTCTCCCAAAATCCGAATGTCATAACCCGAAACGGCTTTTCCTGCAGAACCTGGTTTAATGGGTAAATACTCCACGCCCATCATATTGGCAATCATCGGCCAACCTGATTCGGTTTGCCACCAGTGATCGATTGCGGGAACCGGAATGTGCTCGCGGTACCATTCTAAGGTTGCAATATCGCAGCGTTCGCCTGCCAAGAATTGCGTACGTAAACTAGACAAATCGTATTGTTTGATGAATTCACCGTTTGGATCTTCTTTTTTGATGGCTCGAATTGCTGTTGGCGCTGTAAACATGATGCTGATTTTATGCTCGGCGATTACTCTCCAAAACGTACTCGCATCGGGAGTTCGAATTGGTTTTCCCTCAAAAATGACAGTTGTATTCCGATTGATTAATGGTCCGTATACAATATAACTATGACCAACAACCCAGCCGACATCCGACGCAGCCCAAAAAACTTCGTCGGGTTTTGCTCCGTAAATGTACTGCATTGAAAATTTAAGTGCTGTAGCATAACCACCTGTATCTCTGATGATTCCTTTTGGCTTTCCAGTTGTTCCAGATGTATACAAAACGTATAAAGGATGTGTAGAATTTACTGGTACACATGGTGTTTCTTCCGAGCCATATACTAGTGCATCGTAGTCGACATCGTATTTTTTAAACGGAATTCGCGCTCCTAATTTTCTGTTTAAAACGATTACTTTTTTCGGTTTGTGCGATGCCAATTCTATGGCTTCATCCACCAAGGGTTTGTAAGCAATTAGTCGGTCGATTTCTATTCCGGATGACGCGGTAATGACCAATCGCGGTTTGCAATCATCGATTCGGATGGCTAATTCGTGTGGCGCAAATCCACCGAAAACCACCGAATGCGTCACTCCTATTCGGGCACACGCCAACATGGCGAATGCGGCTTGCGGAATCATCGGCATGTAAATTACGGCTGTATCGCCTTTTTTTAATCCGAGTGAAATCATACCACCAGCCAATTTAGCCACTTCAGTTTTGACTTCGTTATAGGTATACTTTTTTACAGTTTGAGTAACGGGAGAATCGTAAATAATCGCTGTTTGATCTCCAAAACCGTCTTGTATGTGTTTGTCTAACGCTAAATAACACGCGTTGAGTTCTCCATCCTTAAACCAAAGTGGATAATCATTTTCGTCTTCTGACAGAATTGTGGTGGGTTTGTTGTACCAATCAATTTGGTCGGCTTGCTCTGCCCAAAATACTTCAGGAAACTGAATACTTTTGGTATAAAAATCATCGTAATTCATTCGTAATGTTTGGTTTGTCGTTGTTTAATTTACTAAGTAAATGTAACGAAATAAACCATACTGAACGAAATATTCTTGCTAAATAGGTATATATAAAGTGAATGAATTTTGAACGAAAAAAGACTTGCTTACGCCAATAATTCCATAACCTGATCGACAACTTTCTTAATGGAAAATGGTTTGGTTAGATACGCATCCGCTCCGAGCGCCAATCCTTTTTCAATGTCACTTTCTTTGTTTTTAGCCGACAGAAAAATGACTTTAGTGTGTTTTAAATTATCATCTTTTCTAATTTGCTCTAACGTAGCGTAACCGTCCACCATAGGCATCATTACGTCTAAGATGATTAAATCGGGAAAGCTATTTTTAACGATGTCCAATGCTTCTTGCCCATCGCGAGCGATAAATACCTCGAAGTTTTGCTTTTTGAAGGTATACTCCAACGCCATTACTATGTTGGGTTCATCGTCAACTATTAAAATTTTCTTCATTTTTTTAATTTATTTCAATGTCAATATCAAAAATCAATTGCACTATCAATCAAAATTTCAATATCTATCCTACTACTGATTACCGACAACTGACAACTGTTTCGGCAAAGTAAACACGATACAAGCGCCTTTTAAACTCGCTTGTGCGTATATTTTTCCTTTATGATGTTCAATAATTTGTTTGCAAATCGCCAATCCTAATCCGCTTCCAACCGGTTTTTTTATGTTCTGATTGGTTGACTGGAAAAATTTATCAAATATAGTATCAAAATCATTTGGATTGATACCTTTTCCGTTGTCTTGTACGAAAGTATAAATAAATTCGTCTTGTTCCTTAATTTGAATGGTGATTAAACCTTCTTCTTCGGGACAAAATTTGATTGCATTCGATAATAAATTGGTTACCACTTGCACAATTCGGTCTTCATCATAATATGCAAGAACCTTGTCTTTACTTTCGATATGAACAGCAATGTGCTTGTTTTTAATGAGTTGTTGTAACGGTTCAATCGATTTTTCAATGGTTTCGACCAAATTATTGGTATCGGGATGAATGGACTGCTTACCTGTTTCAAATTTTTCTAAATCCAAAATTTTGTCAATCAAACGATTCAAACGATCCGATTCAGAAATAATGTTTTGCAAAAACTGTTTTTTGAGTTCTTCCGGAATTTCATCATCGTCGTGCAAAATCTCACTGGCTGCTCGAATCGCGGTAATTGGCGTTCGGAGTTCGTGGGTAACTGTGTCTAAAAATTCGTCTTTCTGCTTGTCTTTCGACATTAAAGAAATATTGGCTTCTTGAAGTTTGGCTGAGATTTCTTTTAATTCATTGGACGTTTCTGTCAGTTTTTTATTGATGATGATGTTCTCTTTCGATTCTTCTAAAATTTTTAATACTTCGGGTAAGGTAATTTTTTCTTCTTTGACCACGCTGGATATCAGGATTCGTGCCGATGCCGTTCCGATATGACCCGTCAATAAATTTTCAGAGAATTTGATGAGTCGCGCATCTGCCAACTCGATGTCTTTATCCACATTGTATTTTACATTGAAAATCGTCATGGCGCGTTTGGTTCGTTCTTCACCTAAAAACCGAATCAGTACTTTTTCGATGTCGTTTCGGTAGGCTGTTCCTTTCCAAATAAAAGCATTCTCGTGGTTAGAACTGTATTTATTGATGTCGACAAACATTTCGGCATAATTGCGTTCACGGTAGTTTCCTTTAAAACTAACTGAAACCGCAAAATAGGTAACCGAATTAAACAACAAACTCCAAAAAAACGCATGAGGAACTGGTTGCAAATAATCCAAACCAAACAATGCAAAAGGCTTGAGTAAATGATATCCCATAAAACCTTCGGAAATAAAAGTGCTGTCGGTTGTGGCCAATCCTACAGAATACGGAATCAACAGCGTATAAATACAAATTGCAAAACCTACCAAAATACTATACACAGCGCCCAATCGCGAACCTCTTCTCCAAAATAGAGCACCGAAGAACGATGGCGCCAATTGCGCAATAATCACAAAGGCAACCAATCCGATGGAAACCAAATTATAGTCCAAACCAAAGAATCGGTAGATGAAATACGATAGAATGATGAGTGAAAAAATACCAATCTTTCTGCTATTCAAAATAGTTTTACTGCTTATGGTGTCGGCACTTTTTAATTTTCCGAGTAAGTTATACGGAATCAAAACGTTGTTGGTAATCATAGTGGAAAGTCCGATTGACGAAACAACAATCATCGAAATGGCAGCAGAAAATCCGCCTAAAAACACCATGACTGTTAAGGTCTTTTCATCGAAGAGTTGCGGAATCAACAGTGAATACGTATCCGAATTGACTTCTTTTCCATCAAACAAAATATTGCCACCCCATGCGATTGGATAGACAAACAAATTGAAGATTAACAGATACAGTGGAAAAAGCCATACGGCAGTATTGATGTGGTTTTCGCGATTATTTTCGATGACCGAAACTTGAAACTGACGCGGTAATAGGAAAATCGCAAACATTGAAACGATGCACAGCAAAAACCAGTTGATCGCTTGAGGCAAACCGCCGATGGTATTTTTTTGTTGGAAGTCGTTCAATAAACTGGCTTTTTGATAAATATCGTCAAAACCATCAAAGACAAAAAACGTAACATAGACACCAATTACGACAAAGAATACCAATTTTAATATGCTTTCCATGGCGACGGCGGTAACAATTCCTTTTCGTTTTTCGGAAGCATCGACGTACCGCGTTCCGTAATACGAAGCAAAAAGCGCCAATGCTATGGCAACAAAAGTTGTTGTATCGTCAAAAACATACTTACTTGTTGTGGTTTGAGTTACGACGTGGAAGGTTTCGGAAATGGCTTTGAGTTGAAGCGATATGTACGGAATGATTCCAGTGAGACAAATGACAGTTACAATAGCGCCCAAAAACCGACTATTTCCGTACCGCAGCGATATAAAATCGGCGATGCTTGACACTTTATTTACCCGAGAAATTCGGATGATTTTCTTCAGAATTAAAATCCACGACGGTGCGATAATTATCGGTCCCAGATAAATGGGAAGATAACTCAATCCGCTATCGGCGGCTACACCGATACTTCCGTAGTACGTCCATGCCGTACAATACACGGACAACGACAAGGTATAGATGTACGGATTGTTCGTCCATTTACTGTTTCCTTTTTTTTCCGCCCAATGTGCGATGTAAAAAAGTATAGCCAAATAGGCTAAAAGAATGAGCAAAAGTCCGAAACTATTCATCGTAGCGTTTTACAATTAATAAGGAAACTAGTATTGAAAACAACCAAATTGAGAAAAAATAAATGTACACCACAGGAAACCCAAGAAGATTTTGAGCCGAGTCGAATAGCAATACGATCGGAAGATTTAATCCGATGAGTAGTACGATGGATACGATGACAAATTTTTGTTGGTGTCTTTTTTTCATGTTTTTGCCACAAAGGCGCCAAGGCGCAAAGTTTTTTTTAAAAAAAAATTTTAGCTTGTCAGTACTTTTTATTGATTGAACGAAAATACATAAACTTTTGAAACTATACTCATAAACCGATTATAATGCTCAAAAGCCCTTATCGAAATAAGAGCTTTTGAAACTAACCAATAAAAATCATTTAATCTTCATATTCATCTGTGATGGCGTACCAACCAAAAATGGTTAAACCGGTAACAATCATCGGTAAAAGAATGAAAAAGACAATGATGCCGAAGACCAAATCGTCTTGTTTTCCTGTAGTCAATTTGTATCCGAAAATTCCAATGGAAAAATAGGCTACAGCAATTGCCAAGGCGATCCAAACTATTCCTAAATATTTTTTTAATGTGTTCATATCTATATTTTTTAGTCGTGAAGAGTATTAATTTTTCGATCAATATAGATCATTCCAATGACAAAACAAACGGCGGCAATTCCGATTGGATACCATAAACCTTCGAGGTAAAACTCTACATCGCCGGCTTCTTTTGCATTCGATACAAAGTAGGTTGAAATCGCAGGAAGCAATCCTCCAAAAATTCCATTACCCACGTGATATGGCAGTGACATCGAAGTATACCGAATTTTAACTGGGAACATTTCTACTAAGAACGCGGCTATCGGTCCGTATACCATCGTTACAAAAATCACCTGAATAAAAACCATTAAAATCAACCATATTCTATCAGAGTTGTTAATCATTTTGGTGACTTTGGTCTCAATTTTATCTTTGCCTTTTTCATCTACCATTAGTTTTCCGGCTTCAAAATGTTTAGTTTTTATTTCCTCTACTGTTGTGCCATCCGTATACGTTTTGGTAGTCGTATAAATTGAATCTAACTTGGTAGCATCAACTTCTTTAATTGACGGTATTACTTTAGTTTGAGCAGCAATTTCTGTTTTAAAAGTCAAATCAGTGGTTTCATACATGGAACGATAGATTGGTCGATATAGAAAAATAGCCAATAACATCCCAGTCATCATAATTGATTTCCTTCCCCATTTATCACTCAACCAACCAAAGAATACGAAGAACGGTGTTCCTAAAATAAGAGCTACTCCGAGTAACATGTCTACTTGCGATGAATCAATACTCTGAACCGTTTTTAAGAAATTCATGGCATAAAATTGTCCGGTATACCAAACAACTCCTTGTCCCATTGTAGCTCCGAACAACGCTAAGAGTACAAATTTTAAGTTGTATTTGTTTCCGAAACTTTCTTTAAGTGGATTGGTTGAAGTTTTTCCTTCTGCTTTAGCTTTAGAAAAAACGGGAGATTCGCTCATGTTTTTACGAATCAAATACGAAACGTATACCATGATGATGGAAACCCAAAATGGAACTCTCCAACCCCAATCGTCGAATGCTTCTTTAGATAATGATGCTTTTGTGATTAAGATGACCATCAATGAAATGAACAAACCAACGGTTGCAGTGGTTTGAATCCACGATGTCCAATATCCTTTTTCTCCTTTTGGTGCGTGTTCTGCTACGTAGGTTGCAGCTCCGCCGTATTCGCCACCCAAAGCCAAGCCTTGCAGTAAACGAAGTACCAATACTAAAACTGGCGCGACAAATCCGATGGTTTCATAACTCGGAATACAACCGATAAGAAACGTAGCTCCACCCATCAACATTAAGGTTACCATGAAAGTGTATTTTCTTCCGATAAGGTCACCCAATCGTCCGAAGAATAAAGCTCCAAACGGACGCACCACGAATCCAGCAGCAAACGTTGCTAATGTGGATAAGAAGGCAGCAGTTGGATTATCAGTTGGGAAAAATTTAGTGGATAATACTACGGCCAAACTTCCAAAGATGTAAAAGTCATACCATTCGATCATCGTTCCCATGGAGGAAGCGGAAATCACTTTCCAAATTCCTGTTGTTTTTTTATCACTCATAATTGTATAGTTAAGAAGTTAGTTATAGATAAATTTGTAGTTGTAATAAGAATTCACCTTTGTACGAATCGATGTTGTCTTTTGCGAGGTACACTGGACGATTTGAATATTGAGCGGTAATTTTAGCATGATGTCCGTCTAAAAAGAAATTGGTTCCAATATCAAATTGGTTACTCGCTTTCTCTAAAGCATCAAAGTTTTTGTGCGTATACGCGGCAAAAGGTTGAATTCTTACTTTTGGTTTTTCAGCTTTATTAGGTAGTAGAAAACCTGCTTGAGTGTAGAAAATTGAACCTGTTCCAATCATAGGCTGAAGATTTCCTGAACCTGCTAATGCACGAGAATCGGTAAAAGTTGGATCGGCTACACCTTCATTCATAATTCCGAGGTTACGAAGGTAATTAGGTCCGAAATCATAATTATAAAAAACAGTGTATGAGGTTACAGCCATTTTTTTCTCTTTGCTTCCAACCGGCATATCAATAAAAGCATCCGCTGCAAATAGATTTATCGGATGTTTTTCAATTACTCCGTTTACAGATGTTTTAGTCGCACTTGGTGCTGTGTAAAATCCGGCTCCAAGGTTGAACATTTTTTTTGTTCCGAGGTACGACCCTACTTTGAAAGGCAAGAAATTCGATTCTTTGTCAAAAAATTGGTATTCTACATATCCAGCTTTCGACCATTTCGCATTGTTGCTATTGTCAACCGCTACTGCATTTTCTGCTGAAGGAACATCAATAATCGCTTGATTCGTTGCAAAAGGCTTGTTTAAACTAAAACGATATTCGAATTTATTGTATTTTCCTTTAGCGAAAACTCCGATTTGACGCGCAAACTGGTCAGAGTTTTCGATTAATGGCCAGTTGAAAATCGGCGCATCGATGGTCATGTAGTTCAGTGTTGATGACATCGTCATTCTAGACAATCCCATATAATAATGCAAACCGCCACCGACAGAAAGACTGAATGGTTTTGACTCTTTTGGAAGTACTACTGCATATTCGTTCCATGCATCATGAAAAAAGATACCTGGTTTTTTTCCTGCACCATAACCACCAGTTCCAGCCGAACTCGCCGCACCTCCATTGATGAAGGTTTGGTTGTTGATACCAATGTGAGTTACGACCATGTAACGAGGAGAAATTTGCGCATACGCTAATAAACGTAAACGACGCAAACCGATGTCTTCTTGGGTAGAAACACCTTCATCTCCAATCATAGTACCTGGATTCATTTGCGACGAACGCATCCAGATTTGATTCCACGCAATGAATCGCATGTACTTGGTTCCTTCTGGATTGATGTTGAACTTCATTCCTCCACCATAGTCGGGAGAACCTTGTCCGAATGAAAGCGCCGATAGGAGAACGGCAGCTAAAAGAGTTATTTTTTTCATAAAGTTAAAATTGGGTTAGTGTTGGTTTTACTTGACCAAACTTCTACAATTTTGCGAATGAAAAAAATTATGATATATATTTATGTAAACAGCTATAGTTAATCTTTAAAACGCTCCCATTTAATAAGCATAAACTTGTCACCAAGTTCGGTAATAATCATTCCAGCTCCTTTCAATTGATCTTTGTTTTTAAGGAATTCTACCAGTTCTAAGTGGTTGTAAATCTTATACGTGGGATGATAATCAGTATGATTGGGTTTGGTGACTTTGTATTCTTTCACCCAATTGCTTATAGTAACGTGCGATACGCCAATAATACGTTCGATTTCTCTAAAACTCAAGCCTTCCAAATATAACTGAAGTGCCTTAGTGACATAGTAACTATCAATCTTTTTTCCCAGTTTATTAACCGTGAAATAATAATTACACTTTTTACACAAATACCTTTGCCTATCTTTGATTACGCCACTTTTTACAATGGTATCGCTTTGACATTTCGGACACGCTAAAATCTCCATATATATAAATTTTGCATAAATATATTAATTTAGCAATTATATAAAATGTTTTTACTATTTTTTTTACTGAAAAATTACATAGTGTGCAATTTTAAAAGGAAATAATTGAATTTAGTATAATTTTCTGTGTATTTATAAAAAGTAGAACGTTTATTTAAATTTAACAATCTATACTCTTGTATCAGATATCAAACAACTTTTCTATCACAAAACACGTATTTATACGCTATACCACTTACAACACATTTTTTAGATTTGAACTACTTACTAATCAATTTTTATAAACTTATGGCACAAAAATCTAACAACCCCAAAAAAGATACTAATTCAAATAGTATAAAACCAAATCAAACCTCAAAAAGAAAACCAACTGCAAACGATGTTGCTTGTTGGGATAGCGATGGAAATCTGAAAGTAGTGACTCAACGACTCGAAGAAATGTTTGTAGAAATGGGACAAAAAACCCGAATTGAAAACGGTCAAAAACCTGCTGAGCGACCGGTATTTAGAAAACAACACGGAATTGCGTACGGAACATTTGTTGTAAATAAGGATATTAATCCTAGTTTTAAAATTGGCATTTTTAGTAAGACATCCTATGAATGTGCAGTTCGTTTTTCTAGCGATACTTCTCCTACATCACCCGATTTACATTCTACACTTGGAATAGGATTAAAATTATTTGGGGTTAAAGGACCAAAATTATTAGGTGAAGGCACTAATGCAGATTTTATCTTTCAAAACATCGATCGTTTTTTTGCTCGTGATGCACAACAAATGTGCAGTTTTACGACGGCAGGTGTAGTAGATAGAGATTATGACACTTATATTAACAAACATCCAGACGTATCCGAAATCTTAAACGCTATGACCAAAGTGGAAGCAAGTTGTTTAAGCGCAAGTTATTGGGCTATTTTACCTTTTAAGTTAGGCGAAAAACAAATTGTCAAGTATCGTTTAGTTCCAGATGAAACCTATCAAGGTGCGCCAGCAGATGACAACAACTATTTAGCACTCGATTTACAACAACGTTTACGCAATCAATCGGCTAAATTTAGATTCGAAATTCAATTGCGAACCAACGAGAAAACCATGCCGATAGACGATGCTCAGGCAGTTTGGAGCACAGAGGAGAGTCCGTACATCAGTATTGCAGAACTCCATTTTCCTCAACAAGACATCTGCACCATCGGTCAATCAGAATTTGGAAACAATCTTTCATTCAATATTTTTAGAACATTAGCCGAACACGAACCTCTTGGATCAATTGCCGCAACACGAAAAGTAGTATATGCCGCAAGTTCGGAAGTCCGCCACCAAGCCAATGGTTTATCAACTCAAGAGCCTAACCAAATTAATCGTCCTTTCAAAGGGAATGATGATGAAAATAGTGATTGTATTGTAAAAGCAGGTATTTATCCTCCAATTGGCGTAATGCGTGTCGGAAATAGTGAAAAAGAATTTTTTATTGGACCACTAGTATCCGAACCTGTTCCTATGTCGGACGAAAATGCTTACAGAGACAATACTGGTGCTTTAAAACGTCAAGCAGCTCAATTTAGAATTTACGGATTCAATGCTGCTGGCAAAGCGATAAAAGAGTTGACATTAGAGAACTCAAAAATCATTTGGCATTCACAACTTGCCAATCAAAAAGCGTCATGGTATCAATTCCAAATGGCTTTAGACATACCTGATGCTGCAACTGCTCCACCTTCAATATTGCGAAACATTGATGTTAAAGACCGAAACTCACTCATAATTGATGGAGGTAAACAATCGATTTCAAAATCAAATATAACTAGTGGCCATGAGTTCATAGGTAAGTTCCAAGAGAAACCCGTATACCTCGGAGAAATGCAAACCGATGCAAAAGGCCGATTAATCATGTTAGGCGGACACGGTTTGTCGGAAAACATAAAAGGTGAAATTGCAATTACTTTTGCCAATAATGAAGGTTGGTACGATGACATTTCAGATGGCCCAGTTACTGCAGAAGTTGAATACAACGGTGTGCAACTAAAAGTAGATCCAGCTTGGGTAATTTGTGCGCCACCTGATTATGCTCCGATGCAAAAATCTGTTCGCACCATGTGGGATTTAATGCGTGATGTTGCTATAAGTTCAGGAATGTTAACACGACCTGCGCGCCCGTCATTCACCAAAGACATACTACCAATATTTGAACGAATGACTAATCTACAATGGGTGAATGCAGGATTTGCAGCCGCTTTTGGTTGGGGTGGACAATTTGATTATACCACATCCAACTGGAAAGTTAGATTAAATGATCCATCGCCTGCTAATTTGGAATTACGTCGCACAATTTCTAATAATTTTAGACGATTTGATGTATCTGGTGCCGAAGCACCCCAATTGTGGCCATGGTTGTATGGAGATGCAATAAGTATCCCAACAGAAGGTTCTGTTAGACAACATACTACCTTGAGTGACTTGCAACTTTCATTTATCGATCAATGGGTTAAAGGAGATTTTGATGCAGATTATATTGATATGACTGGATGCCCACACATTCCCGAACCAATTACATTAGATAAATTACCGGTATCCGAACAACCCGATATGATGACTCGTGCAGCAATGGAATTTTGCTTAGCGGATGCTTTTCATCCGGGCTGTGAAATGACTTGGCCGATGCGAACCGCAGGAATGTATATGGCGCCGTTTCGATTATTACACGCTCCCAAAACACCATCAGTCAATACATCATATTACGGACCAACTATGAATAGTGATGTTTTTACCTTAGCCAAAGGTCCGCTTTTAGGTGGCCAAGTTCCTGGTGGAATTACACGATGGATGGCCATTCCGTGGCAAACAGATACAGCAAGTTGCCGAGATGGTTACGTTTCTACTTATGATCCTTATGTTCCAACGTTTTGGCCTGCTCGAGTTCCCAATAATATTTTGGATGAAGAACGCTACAAAGAAGCTATTAATACCAATCTTCCAAAAGAAACTCGTAAACAAGCATTTGCCTACAGAAGAATGTGGTTGGACGATTTACCACTCGATGGTCAAGATCCAACCTATACTAATCAAATCAATAGTATGGTCAAATATTTTGATAAATTAGCCATTGTTCAGCCTCAAAAGGGAGTTGATAACGATCCTAATTTTCCTAATACAATGCAAGTAGGGCTAACTCCTACTCCGCAACAAGAAGCTCAATTACTCAAAGAAGCTATGAAAGAATTACAAGGCATTCTAACCAGCAAAAAATCAGTAGACAAAACACTACAAGTACTATTAAAATCAGCTGTTACTCAATTGTCAAATAAAGATTTATTTACTGAGCAAGATTTACTAACCAATGCAAAAGATCAGCTCATTACTCTAGTTGAAAATGAATTAACTGATGATTTCAAATCATCTTCAAGCGTTCAAAAATTAATAAACTTATTATCATCAAAAACAAATAATTTAGTTAGGGCGAAACATCCGGGAAGCAATCGAATTAACTTGGCCATGACCGATAAAGGAAATCGATTCCGTCGTTATAATCCATAGTGAAGTAATAGTATAGTTATGAAAACTTCGCAATCTAATCTAGTTGATATTGCTATTATTGGCGGTGGCGTTGCAGGTTGTACTGCAGCCATCGCTTTAGCAACTACCTATAAAGTTGCCATTATCGACAAACTAGACGAACCTATCGATCGTATTGGTGAATGTTTAGCACCAGCCGCTCGACGAATACTAAAGCGTCTTAATTTACTTGATGAATTAGAAAAAGAAATTGAAATTTCTACCAAGAAAATTCAACAACGCAACAATGGAATGCAATCCTATTGGGGCTACGATAAAGTTCAGATTGTCGATCATCTTAGGAATCCCGACGGTTTTGGCTGGCAATTAAACCGAAAAGAATTCGAAAAATTTCTGCGAACCCATACTGAAAAAAGAGGCGCAAATTGCTTTTGGGGCTACAAACTTTTTCAATGCAAATATGACGATAAACATTGGACACTCACATTTACGCCTACGAATAAAGGTTCAGAAAATATAGTCATTAAGTCAAAATTTGTAATCGATGCAAGCGGAAGACAATCACATTTTGCAAGAAAACTAGGTATTGAAAGACATGTTGAAGACAAACTAATCGCCTGTTGGGCAACTTTAACTAATGAAGAAGTTACTACTTTAAGCACTATTTCTGCAACAGAATTAGGCTGGTGGTACACTGCGCCATTACCTAATAACAAACGTATTATGGCATTGCAAACCGATTCAGATTTGATAGAACGTGCCAATTTGAAGAGTAAAGACTCATTTTTAAAATTAGCAGAAGATAATGTACAGATGAAGAACATTCTTATTAAAAATAAACAACCCATACAATTCAATGGCATTGTTTCGGCCAACTCAACTAAATTGAAACAAGTTGTAGGACAACAATGGGTCGCTTTGGGTGATGCAGCCATAAGTTTTGATCCATTATCATCTCAAGGAATGTTTAATGCCATGGCAAACGCAGTACAACTTTCTGATTTAATCCAACAACATCAAGTTTTAACTAATTTAAACTTTCAAAAAAATAATCCATTTAAAAGTCAATACACAGAACAAATCAACCACATTTGGGAACACTATCTCCAACATAAACGTTTTTTTTACGGCCAAGAACTACGTTGGGAAGAGTACGACTTTTGGAAAAGGCGCATTTAAAGACTTTAGATAGATGTTAAATCAACCATTCGCATCAACTCAACTTATTATAAATCAAGCTATAAAATTCTTTTTTGGTATCAAATTTATATTCTTACTCAAAATCGAATAAACTGATAACTTCTACAACTCTAAAATAATTTATTTTTATATTTGACACAAACACAGTCTGGATTACATTATCAAATCACTGAATTACACTATTTTGAAAGTCATCTAATCCTATTATTAGGTTTAAAATAATCACAAACTAATATCTAATTAACTACAGTGCTTTTACACGTATAACATAAAAAAAAGAGATTATGAAAGCAAAGAAACAGAACGACGAAGATTACATCATTTCGTATTTAGTATTGCGTCAACTTATCGGTATATTGGGAATTCTAATGCCTTTTGCATTGATTATAGGAAATCGGTTGTTGGGTAATGAATATTGGCTACAACCTTCCATCAGTCATTATTATTATAGTTATTTACATATTGTATTTGTTGGAGTTCTGTGTGTTTTAGGAGGTTTTTTGGTTACTTACAAAGGAAAAAGTCGACTTGAAAATAGAACTTCAAATTTTGCCGGAGCATTTGCATTTGGAGTTGCGATATTTCCGACTGAGTTCATCGATTTTATGGGACAACAGTATTTGAATCCGACCGTGTGGCATCAATGGTTTAAATGGATTCATTTTGGAAGTGCGTTTGTACTTTTCGCCTGCTTTGCTCTATTTTGTTTTAAAATCTTTCAAGAATCAGACGAAGGGTTGAGTCCAAGTGAATTTGACGAAAAAAAGGTAATCCGAAATAAAATATACACTACTTGTGGATGGGGAATTGTAGCCAGCATCGTAATGATAGCTATTGGATTTGTTTGGGAAATGAAATTCGGAGCCAACACGTTTACCACCTACTCTACCTTTATTTTTGAAACTACAGGTTTATTATTTTTTGGAAACTCATGGTTACTAAAAGGCTCACTAAATTGGAAAAAAACCGACAATATAATTTTAAAGAAAATGGCGTCACCTGTGCGATAAACAACAGAAAATTCATGAAGTACCTTTTAATTACGCTCATTTCTACATATATACTCTTTTTTACGTGTGCGTTTCTTGATTACGATCTAATTGCATCAGTGATTCCAGGTTGGAATTCCGCTTTGATTCCGGATACAGCACGCTATTTAATTTTTATAGTGTTCAATGTCGCTATGCCATTATATTTCTACTTTTACTTCAGAAAGTCAGTCAATTCAATTCTGCTAGTCGGTTATTTTTTGATAAACATCTTTTTTTATGTTGTACCGCATTTTGTGCCCGCAAATTACATGGTTAATGGAAAATTCAATTTAGAACGGTATGAAAGTTATGCTAATACTTTTTTATATCTATTCATCGCAAGTCGCATTCTCGATCTATCTATTTATAGTTATTTGTTATGGGTTGAACTACGATTAAAACGGCAAGTAAACTGATACTATTACTATTTCAGTACTTCGCATTTTATTGTATAGACAACTTACTACCACGACTAATTATTTTCAACAACATCCAAAAAAATTCAAAAAAATAGCGTTAATTTGTGTACAACAAACTAAACTAACTATGCATTTCGACCCAAATGAGTTGGAACATTCGGCCGTATATAAATTACTCACAGGTTCGGTCATCCCGAGACCTATTGGATGGATTTCTTCGGTGGATGTAAACGGAATCAACAACCTTGCTCCTTTCTCCTATTTTAATGCCGTTGGAGAAGATCCGCCTCATGTAATGTTTTCTACCGTCCGCGGAAACAACACCAACAAAGACACGCTCAACAACGTATTGGCCAATAAACAATTTGTTGTCAATATGGTTACTGAAGAACTCGCTGAACAAATGAATACCACTTCGCAAGCAGTGGCGTCAGATATTGACGAATTTGAACTGGCTGGCCTCACGCCCTTACCATCGCTTAAAATAAAACCCATGCGCGTCAAAGAAAGTAAAGTGACTTTCGAATGTGAACTCGTACATCATTATTTTTTAGAAGACCATAAAAACGGCGGTGCGTGTATTCTCATTGGCCGCATTGTCATGATGCATTTTGATGAAAGTGTATTATTAGATAATTATAAAATCAATTTAGAAACCTATAAACCCATTGCGCGTTTGGCTGGTTCAAATTATGCAAAACTAGGTGAATTGTTTTCGATAAAACGAAGCTGAATTTACAGTAACACTATAAAAAACAACACAGATTTGAAAAATATAAGAAATCATATAAATTTTTAAAATTATTCTAATTTCTTCAATCTGCGTTCAAAATAAAAACAAATAAAAAATCCGTGGAAATCCGCGCTGCAAAGCAACCGTTTCATCCGCGTTCAAAAACAACATAAACTAGAGGCGATTGCTTCGTTCCTCGCAATGACATTATGAAAATAGCAGTTATAGGTGGCGGTCCAGGCGGACTTTATTTTTCCATACTAACCAAAAAAGCAATGCCGCATTGCCAAATCGATGTGTACGAACGCAATAAACCCGACGATAGTTTCGGATTTGGAGTCGTGTTTTCCGATGAAACCTTAGGTGAGTTCTTAAAACGCGACATGCAATCATACGAACTCATACGCAGTAAATTTGCCTATTGGGATGACATTATCATTGCTCGTGATGGCGAAGAAGTCAGCATTGCCGGAAACGGATTCTGCGGTTGTTCCCGAAAAACTCTTTTGCAATTACTCCAACAACGGTGTATTGAAGAAGGAGTTACTTTGCACTTCGAGCACAATGTAGACGATTTAAATCAGTTTGCCGATGCTGATATTATTTTGGCTTCAGACGGAATTTCAAGTGCTATTCGGACACAATTTCAAAACGAATTCGGAACCAAAATTGTCCTCAAAAAAAATCGTTTTGTTTGGCTAGGTTCCACAAAACCTTTGGATGCCTTTACCTATTTTTTCAGAACTACACCACACGGAACCATCGTCGCACATTCCTATCAATATGAAGCCGGAATGAGTACGTGGATTTTTGAATGTTCCGATGAAACCTGGGAAAAATTCGGATTTGAAGTCACCAATGAATCTGATACAATTGACAAAATAAGTGCCATTTTTAAAGAAGAATTGGATGGCCATTCGCTGATTTCCAACAAATCGCATTGGCGACAATTCCCACACGTAACCAACGAAAAATGGTTCCACAACAATATTGTTTTATTGGGCGACGCCAAGGCCACAGCTCACTACTCTATTGGTTCGGGAACTAAATTAGCCATGGATTCAGCTATTGGTTTATTTGATGCCCTAGCAGCCAATCCAAATGATGTTCAAGCTGCATTCAAACACTATGATGCTACACGAAGAAACACCGTTGAAATGATTCAATACGCGGCCTTAGTTTCACTCGATTGGTTTGAAAACATGGATCGGAACAACCAACATCCATTTTATCAATTTGCTTTTGGCTGCATGACGCGTTCGAAAAAAGTAACGTTTGAAAACCTTCGGTTGCGCGATAAGTCCTTTACTGATATGGTTTTGGAAGAATTCAATAGCAATCAGAATGTTACTGACAAAAATCAATCAGCAGCGTTTTCAACATTTAAACTGCGTGATTTGGAATTGCAAAACCGAATTGTCATGGCGCCAATGGGACAATATTCTGCCGAAAATGGCGTGGCAAACGATTGGCATTTTCAACATTACACTTCACGAGCTGTAGGTGGATTGGGATTAATCCTAACCGAAATGACAGCCGTTAGCGAAACCGGACGCATCACTTTAGGTTGTGCTGGAATATACGCTAAAAACCAAGCAGTTGAATGGAAACGTATAACTGATTTTATTCACCAAAACACCCAAACTAAAATCGGAATTCAACTCGGACATTCAGGTCGAAAAGGCGCTATCAAAAAACCTTGGGAAGACAAGTTTACGGGAAATAATTGGGAATTACTATCGGCTTCAGCCATTCCGTTTAACGAAAAGTCTGTCATTCCAAGAGAAATGAATTCGGCTGACATGGATGAAATTGTTAATCAATTCGTACAAGCCACTATCAATGCCAATGAAGCTGGATTTGACTTGATCGAATTACAAGCGCACCACGGATTTTTACTCGCCTCTTTCCTTTCTCCGCTCACCAACATTAGAACCGACGAGTTTGGTGGAAGTATCGAAAATAGGTTGAAATTCCCACTTCGCGTGTTTACCGAAATGAGGAAAATGTTTCCCAAAGAAAAACCGATGTCGGTTAGAATCTCAGCAACCGATTGGGCTGAAAACGGAATCTCAGAATCCGATGTATTGACCATCGCAACATCTTTTAAAGATGCGGGTGCTGATATCATCAACGTTTCTACTGGAAACACGGTTGCCCATCAAAAGCCTCAAACAGGAAGAATGTGGCAAACACCTTTCGCTGACACCGTTCGAAACACAGTTCATATCCCTACTATTACGGCGGGTTACATTCAAGATATTGATCAAATCAATACCATCATTTTAAACGGAAGAGCCGATTTGGTGGCGCTTGGTCGTCCTTTATTGTTGGATGCAAATTTCGTACGAAAGGCACAAGCCTACGAGCAATTCGAAGCCAACGATATTCCGAATGCCTACAAAATGGGAATATCACATTTATATCCTTTTCAATCCTCAGAACGAAAACAAATCGAAGGAATGAAAAAAGCCTTAAAACCCAAAAGCAATAAAAAATAATGCGAATTCTCTATCTCATAGTAACCTTTTTCACCCTGCTTGGATATTCTCAAACCGAGCAAACGATTACCAGTGGAAATTCAAAACTACATTACAAAACATTTGGAGCAGGAAAACCTATTTTAATTATCAATGGTGGTCCCGGAATGAATAGCGACGGATTTACCATAATTGCTCAAGAATTGGCAAAAATGAATTTTAAAACCATCATTTACGACCAACGCGGAACCGGAAAATCAACGCTTGAAAAAGTAAATTCGGAAACGATAACAATGGATCTAATGGTTGAAGATATCGAAAATCTGCGTCGACATTTACAAATTGATACGTGGATTGTCTTTGGTCATTCATTTGGCGGAATTATGGCAACCTATTACGCCACCAAACATCCCCAAACAATAGAAAAAATAATCTTTTCCTCGTCAGGTGGCGTTTCTATGAAGTTTACTTCCTATGTACAAGAACGTTTGAACAGCAATCTTACCAAAATAGAAAGAGATAGTTTGAATTATTATCAAACTAAAGTCAGTAATGGCGACCTATCCGACAAAACCCTAAAACAAAGAGCGAAACACCTTGCCAACGCTTATGTGTACGACAAATCGAAAGCTCCAATCATTGCAGAACGACTAACCAAAACTAATTTCACCATCAACAGTTTGGTTTTTGAAAATTTACGAAAGATAAAATTTGATTGTAAATTGTCTTTCAAAAATTTCAATCAAAAAGTATTGGTTTTGCAAGGTAAAAACGACCTAATCTCAACCGACACGGCACAAGAAATAGCCGATGCTTTTCCGAATTCTAAATTGGTTTTGATGGACAATTGCGGTCATTATGGATGGCTCGATGCCAAAGAAGTATATTTTAATTCAATTTATGATTTTTTAAATAACTAAAGCAGTTACTCATACGCTAAAAATGATACATTACGAAGACCATTTTGCTCACAACAATCTGCCAAGTCTTGACTTGCAACCGAATTATGTGGGTACTGAACTGCCACAATTCCAGCATCCGGAAATGCTAAATTGTGTCGATAAATTACTTGACAATCACATCAAAGAAGGTCGTGGAGAAAGCGTTTGCATCCGCACTTTTGAAGAAACGTGGACGTATCAAGATGTGTACGATAAAGCCAATCAAATCGCCCATGTCTTAGTTGACGAACTCGGATTAAAATCGGGTAACCGCGTTCTCATTCGTTCGGCCAATAACCCAATGATGGTCGCGTGTTGGTTTGCGGTTTTAAAAGCAGGCGGAATCGTAGTGGCGACGATGCCTTTGTTGCGTTCAAAAGAATTAACAACAATCATCGATTGTGCTGAAATTTCTCATGCTTTCTGCGACAGTGAATTAGCCGATGAAATACACTTGGTGAAATCCAATTTTCTTAAAAAAGTCAGTTATTATGGTAATTCGCAATTGGAAACCTTAATGCAATCAAAGCCTAAAACCTTTGATAATTACCACTCCAAAGCCGATTCGGTTGCGTTAATAGGTTTTACTTCAGGCACAACAGGTTTACCTAAAATGACATCACATTTTCACAAAGATATTTTAAACATTTGTGAAGCTTTTCCCCAATATTCCTTACAACCAACAGCTGAAGATATTTTTACAGGCAGTCCGCCACTCGGATTTACCTTCGGCCTCGGCGGATTAGTCTTATTCCCCATGTATTTTGGCGCTTCCACCTTTTTAATCGAAAAACCGAGTCCCGATTTACTCCTACAAGCCATTCAAGAACATAAAATTACCATTTGCTTCACCGCTCCGACCGCTTGGCGCATCATTACAACCAAGGCGGCCGAATTTGATATATCGAGTTTACGCAAATGCGTTTCTGCTGGTGAAACCTTACCATTAAAGGTTTGGCAAGATTGGCACGATGCAACCGGATTAAAAATTATAGACGGAATTGGAGCGACCGAAATGCTTCACATCTTTATTTCATCCCACGAAGCCAACATGAAACCGGGCGCAACTGGCTTAGCTATTACGGGTTATGAAGCCAAGATTGTAGATGTACACGGAAATGAACTTCCACGAAACGAACCCGGACGATTAGCAGTGCGCGGCATCACAGGTTGTAAATACTTAAACCGAATCGACAAACAAAAAGAATACGTTGAGAATGGTTGGAACATCACGGGCGATGTCTTCCGCCAAGATGAAGACGGCTATTTTTGGTTCGTAGCTCGTGGCGACGACATGATCATATCATCAGGATATAACATTGCCGCCATTGAAGTCGAAAGTGTATTGTTAACTCACGAAGACATTCTCGAATGTGCGGTTGTAGGACTTCCCGATGAAGAACGCGGCATGCTGGTTTGTGCACACATCGTACTCAAAGATCAATCTAAAGCTACCGACGCAATGAAGAATCGTATTCAGCATTGGTTCAAGGAAGTAGCTGCACCATATAAATACCCAAGAGTTATTTTTTTTACTGAAAACTTACCCAAAACTGAAACCGGAAAAATACAGCGATTTAAATTGAAAAAGTCTTAACAAATAAAATCAACACGAATTTCACAAATGGGCACGAATTTAAAATTTCACTAAGTTAAAATTAGTGTAATCATTTTAAGGAAATTTAATTTGTGCAAATTTGTGTAATTCGTGTAAAAATTAAACCATGAGAAAAGCATTCATCATATTCTCCATCACAATCCTATCAATTACTGGTATTTTAATGTATATCAATTGGAAATTCGCTTTCCTCCTATTGATTTTCATACCCTTAATCGGAATGGGAATATACGACATGTACCAGTCGAAAAAAACCATTCGCCGTAATTTTCCATTACTCGGCAGAATGCGCTACTTACTCGAAGCGCTTGGTCCGGGTGCGCGTCAATATTTTATCGAAAACGACACCGACGGAAGACCTTTCAATCGTTTACAACGCAGTTTGGTCTACCAACGCAGCAAAAAAGAAACCGACTCGAATCCATTCGGAACGCAATTGGATTTGTATGAAGTAGGCTATCAATGGATCAATCACAGCATCAAAGCGATTCCGTTTTCACAAGTGAACAGCAATCCGCGCGTAAAAATCGGTTCATCTCAATGCACACAACCGTATTATGCAAGTCTATACAACATCAGCGCGATGAGTTTTGGTTCGCTCAGTAAAAATGCCATTTTAGCGTTGAACAACGGCGCGAAAGAAGGCGGTTTCTACCACAATACAGGCGAAGGCGGTTTATCGCCGTATCATTTGCAAGGCGGCGATGTCGTGTGGAACATAGGAACAGGCTATTTCAGTTGCCGAACTCCCGATGGTAAATTCAACTACGACGAATACGTCAAAAGAGCCACGATGGAACAAGTGAAAATGATCGAAATAAAGTTCTCTCAAGGCGCAAAACCAGGTCATGGTGGAATCTTACCTAAAGAAAAAGTAACCGACGAAATCGCTGCAATTCGGTTAGTTGACAAAGGAATGGACATCATTTCGCCGCCCACACATTCCGCTTTCTCAACGCCTTTAGAATTAATGGATTTTGTACAACTACTCCGAAAAGGCTCTGGCGGAAAACCCATCGGGATGAAAATTTGCATAGGAAATAAATCGGAGTTTATCGCGATTTGCAAAGCTATGGTCGCCACCAAAACTACCTTCGATTTCATCACGGTAGATGGTGGCGAAGGCGGAACGGGCGCCGCACCACAAGAATATTCCGACCACGTGGGAATGCCATTGCGCGATGCCTTGGCCTTTGTATACGACTGCTTAATCGGATTTGATTTAAAGAAAGACATCAAAATCATTTGCAGCGGGAAAATTGTAACCGGATTTGACATCATCAAAACGCTGTCCATTGGAGCCGATTTGTGTAATTCGGCACGCGGAATGATGTTCGCGCTCGGTTGCATTCAAGCGCTCGAATGCCATGCCAATACGTGTCCAACCGGAATCGCCACGCAAAATCCGCGATTGACAAAAGGATTGGTTCCCGAAGAAAAAAGTATACGCGTAGCTCGTTTTCAACACGAAACGGTTAAAAGTGCAATGGAATTGATGGCTTCGGCGGGAATCGATCATCCGGATAAAGTCGACCGAAGCGTAGTCAGTATGCGTGTAGATCGAACAAAAATTAGTACTTTTGAAGAAACGTATCCCGAGTTAGAAGTAGGTTGTTTGCTCAACGGCAGCAAAGTTCCGAACACTATGTTTGCGTTTTGGAAAAGAGCAACAGCAGAAAGTTTTTAGATGCCATTGCGAGTAATTTGAAGCTATTTCCCGCTATTCGTTACAATCTGCCATTGCTTGAAATAAGAAGTTAAATCATAATTATCTTTAGCAATGTCAGGATTTTCACTACTATCGGGGCTAGACCTTCTAACAAAAAACACATTAACTAAAATAATCTGTGCTAATCAGTGTAATCTGTGGCAAAAAAAATAAAAAATGAACCAACCCTTTATCAAACACGAAAAAATAAAATTCAAACACGTTGACTACGCCGGAATCGTATTCTATCCGCGTTTTTTAGAAATGCTCAACGACTTAGTCGAAGATTGGTTTGAAGAAGCACTCGACCGACCGTTTTCTAAAATGCATCAAACCAACGGAATTCCGACGGTTGATTTAAAAGTGCAGTTCAAAAAAGCCGCCCGTTTGGGAGAAATCCTGACCAAAAAATTATGGGTTAAACATTTAGGTGGTTCTTCCATCCTATGCGGATTCCAATTTGAAGACGAAAACGGAGCAACCTGTCTCGAAGGCGAAGTAACTTTGGTCAACGTAATCATCCAAGACGACCGCAATAGCATCAAAGCCGAACCTTTTAATGAAAAAATAAAATTAAAAATTAAAAAATACGAAGTAATATAAAACAACACAGATTTAAGAAATTAGAAAAATTTACACTGATTTATTTTTTGATTTCTCCAATTTCTCCAATCTGTGTTCCAAAAAAAATCTGCGAGAATCAGCGTTTGCAAAGCAATCCGTTTCATCCGCGTTCAAAAAAATAAAAATGGAATTCAAAAAATTCAAAGCCGCAACCGTTCAAACTTCACCTGTTTTTCTCAACGTAGAAAAAACAATTGAAAAAGCCATTTCATTCGTCAAAGAAGCCAGTCAGAATGGCGCACAACTCATCGTTTTCCCCGAAGTGTTTGTCTCGGGTTATCCGTATTGGAATTGGATCATGACACCTGTTCAAGGTAGTAAATGGTACGAACAATTGTATAAAAATTCGGTAGCAGTTTCAGATGAATCAATGCAACCTTTATATCAAGCCGCTAAAGACAATGACATTCACATCGTCATCGGAATCAATGAACGTGGCGATTCATATGGTGAAATTTACAACACTAATCTAATCATCGACAACCACGGAACAATAATCGGCAAACACCGAAAACTCGTTCCAACTTGGGCTGAAAAACTCACGTGGACCAGCGGTGACGGTTCGTCTTTAAAAGTCTACAACACCGAAATCGGTCCAATCGGAACGCTTGCGTGTGGCGAAAACACCAACACCTTGGCGCGTTTTACGTTGTTAGCACAAGGCGAACTGATTCACATCGCCAACTACATATCACTACCCGTTGCTCCACCTGATTACGATATGGCCGAAGCGATTAAAATTCGCGCTGCAGCACATTCATTTGAAGGGAAATTATTCACCATCGTTTCGTGCTCTACCATTTCACAAGAGATTAAAGATGCGTTACGAGCTGATGTTCCCAATGTAGACGAATTACTAACCCGAAAAAGTTCGGCATTTTCTGGATTTATCGGTCCGAATGGCGCTGTAATCGGTACTTCTTTAATTGATGAAGAAGGCATGATTTACGCCGACATCGATCTGGAAAAATGCATCCAACCCAAACAAATGCATGATATCCTCGGGCATTACAACCGATTTGATATCTTCGATTTACGGGTAAATACAGCTCCGACACGCAAAATTACCTTTATTGATAATCACGATGAATTTAATAAACGATAAATTAATGATAAAAAGTATAGCTGCTTTTTGGATGATAATCCTAACGTGTACGTCAAGTTTTTCTCAAGAATGCGATTGCGCTTCTAATTGGTCTTGGGCAAAAAAAACATTTGAAGAAAATGATGCTGGATTTGCTTTCGTACTCGCTAAAAAAGGAAAAGATCAATACGAATTACACAATAAAAACTTTTTTGAAAAAGCCAAAGAAACAACAGAATTAGAAAAATGTACCGGATTGATTTACGAATGGATGACGTTCTTTCGAAAAGGTCATATCGGAATTCGTTTAACGCAAAACAAAACGACTGCATCATCTGAGGTAAAATCAATTAGCGATGAGGAAATAATTGCCCGTTTTAAAGATTGGGAAATCTATCCTTACAATGAGAAGGATTTTCAAAAATACCTTTCTAAAATTACAAAACCCACCTTGGAAGGAATTTGGATATCAGGATCATACACTATTGGAGTACAAAAAAAGAACAATCAATACATCGGCTTTATCATCAATGCAGATGGTGTGTACTGGCGAGAAAAACAAGTCAAATTCAAAATTTTTGAAGAAGGAAACAAACTCAAAAGTGATTTTTATTACCGAGATCATTCCAAAGTTGAATCGGATATCGTTGAATTAATAGGAAACAATCATTTACAAATTGGCGCAATACATTTGGTACGAAAAAGCCCTGAATTTAAAGAAGACAAGTACATTCAAGAACATTTTACTTCCTTAAATAGTTCTGCTCCTTTCATAAGCCAACTCGATGATACTACCTTATATTTTAGGATTCCTAGTTTTGATCATTCACAGAAAAAAGCAATTGATAGCGTTATTCTCGCCAATCACTCAAAAATAATACAAACTAAAAATTTGGTAATTGACGTTCGAAATAACGGCGGCGGAAGTGATGTAAGTTACCGAGAAATCATTCCGTATTTGTATACCAATCCCATTCGTATTGTTAGTTTAGAAATGTATTCAACTACTCTAAACAACGACCGAATGAAAAAATTTATGAATGATCCAGAATGGTCACAAGAAGATAAAAAATGGGCAGAGGAATCGTATGAAAAATTGAACAAGCGATTGGGCGAATTTGTAAATTTGGAAGAAGAAACCGTCGGCGAAAAAAAGTTGGACACGGTATATGAATATCCAAAAAATGTTGGAATAATCATTAATGAAGGAAATGCCAGTACTACAGAACAATTTTTGTTGGCCGCCAAGCAAAGTAAAAAAGTAAAATTATTTGGCACAACTACTTCCGGAATTTTAGACATCTCCAATATGAATTTTGTTCCATCACCCTGTAATCAATTTCAGCTCGGTTATTGCCTTTCAAAAAGCTTACGAATTCCAGATATGGCCATTGATGACAAAGGACTTCAACCCGATTATTACATAGACAAAGCAATTCCTAAATACAAATGGGTTGACTATGTACAAACTATTTTAAACCAATAATTCCAATAGTATGGAAGCAAAACATTCAGACGACGTAATTGGTCGCGCACGAGTTCAAGACACGCCCGAACTCGAAGCGTATTATAAAGAATTAGAACAACTCGGAGCCGGCGCATTATGGACGGTTGCGAACGATATCGAACCATGGGAACCGCGAAGTTCCTCCGTTCCGATGTTATGGAAATACGATGATTTACGTGCATTAGTGCTTAAATCATCCGAACTCGTTACACCCGAACAAGCAGGTCGACGCGTCGTGTATTTGGTCAACGACAAACGCAAAGACGTTTCGGCTGCTGTGGGTTGGTTGTACACTGGAATACAAGTGACGCGTCCGGGTGAAAGTACATCAGCACATCGTCACCGCGCGTCGGCGTTGCGTTTTATAATGGAAGGCGATAAAGGCTACACGGTTGTGGATGGCAATAAAATCATGTTGGAAGTGAACGATTTTGTCATCACTCCGAATTCTACTTGGCACGAACACGGCGTAGAAGAAGGCGGAAAAACCTGTATTTGGCAAGATGGTTTGGACATTCCGCTTGTAAATGCCTTAGAAGCGAATGATTATGCGGTGTACGACGGAAAACAATCGTTGGTCGCACCGTTGAATTATTCACCTATTATGTATGGTTGCGCCGGATTACTTCCAGCCGACACATCATGGGACAAACCGTATTCACCCTTATTTAAATATTCATGGACCAAAGTCTATCCTGCGTTATTGGAAGCACAAAAAGTAAAAGAAGTCAATCCGATTGAGGGAATATTTATGAATTATTCGAATCCGGTAACAGGTGGACATGTGATGCAAACGATGGGTGCGGCGATGCAATTACTACCCGCAGGTTTTAAAGGAAAAGCGCACAAACACACGGGTTCATTTGTGTATCAATGCGCCAAAGGAAAAGGCTATTCCATCATCAACGGGAAACGTTTTGATTGGAAAGAGCGTGATATTTTTTGTGTTCCATCTTGGGCGTGGCACGAACACCACAATCTTTCTGAAACTGAAGATGCGTGTTTGTTCAACTTTAATGATTTACCGGTTATTGAAGGATTGGGATTATTTCAATTTAGAGAATTGGAAGAAAACGACGGACATCAAAAAATAGAATAAAGAACATAGAAAATAGAACATAGAAAATAGAGATTAGAGAATAGAAAAAAGACTTTTAACTTGGCGTCTTTGCGCCTTTGCGAGAAATAAACATGAAACTACTTACCTACAAAACAGCTGAAACAGAACCACGTCTCGGATTCATCCACAACAATCAAATAATCGACATGGAAGATTTTGGCGAAATATCCAACTTTCCGTTACCCGATAACATGCTCGATTTAATTGACATGGGAATGGAAATCGTCGACGAGCTCAACGACATGATTGCCGATACCGAGCCATCATTCTTTGACGAAATTGCCTACGAAATGGACGAAGTGATGTTCTTGGCTCCGATTCCTAAACCGCGTAAAAATATCATCGGAATTGGATTGAACTACACCGAACACGTGGCAGAAAGCGCTCGAACTTTAGACACGACCGGAAAATTACCGCAAAAACCCATCATCTTTTCTAAGCCACCCACAACGGTTACCGCAACGAATACGGAAGTCATTAAAAACACCAAACTCACCGCTCAATTGGATTGGGAAGTGGAATTGGCGGTCGTAATTGGCAAAAAAGGAAAATACGTTCCGAAAGAAGAAGCGATGGATTATGTGTTTGGATATACGGTAATCAACGACATTTCGGCGCGTGATTGCCGTCGCGAAGGTCAGTGGATTGTGTCGAAAGGACAAGACACGTTTGCACCGATGGGTCCGATTTTAGTCACCAAAGACGAAATTGAAAATCCGCACAACTTGAATTTATCCTTAAAAGTAAACGGCGTTGAAAAACAAAACTCCAATACTAAATTCTTACTCTTCAACATCAACGATTTGATTGAAGATTTGAGTATCGTTTTTACGTTAGAACCGGGCGACATCATTGCAACGGGAACTCCGGCTGGTGTTGGTGCTGGACGAAATCCTCAAGAATGGTTGTACGACGGAGATGTGGTAGAAGCGACTGTTGAAGGAATTGGAACGATAGTGAATACGATTAAGGAAATTTAGTTTTGAGAAAATAGAATATAGAAAAAAGAAAATAGACTTTGCGAACTTTGCGAAGACCTTAGCGTCTTTGCGGTTAAACAGATAAAAATGAAATACAGAATAGGCCAAATAGTTCCATCCTCCAACGTGACGATGGAAACCGAAATTCCCGCTATTTTTCGCGCTCGCGAAACCATTTTACCCGAACGGTTTACGTTTCACAGCAGTCGGATGCGGATGAAAAAAGTAACCAAAGAAGAACTCGAAGCGATGGATGCGATGAGTTTAAAATGTGCACAAGAGTTGTCCGACGCGCACGTTGACGTGATGGGTTACGCCTGTTTGGTTGCGATTATGAGTATGGGACGCGGCTATCATTGCGTTTCGGAAGTGAATTTACATCAGGAAACGGTGGCCAACGACTTCCCTACTCCGATTGTAACTTCGGCTGGTGCGTTGATCAACGGATTGAAGGTTTTGGGTGCAAAACAAATTTCGATTATTACACCGTACATGCGTCCGCTTACCAATATGGTGGTCGATTATATTGAGCATCAGGGCATTAAAGTAAAAGAAAGCATTGCTTTGGAGATTCCGGATAACTTAGAAGTGGCGGCGCAAAACCCGATGAACTTGATCGAAATCTATAAACAATTGGATTTAACCGACGTGGATGTGCTGGTCGTTTCGGCTTGCGTACAAATGCCATCGTTGGAGGCAATTGACATCATTCAGAAAGAATGTGGAATTCCGGTTACTTCTGCCGCGGTTTGCACTACCTTTGAGATGATGAAGAAACTGGGCATCGAAGCTAAATCGGCTATCGGTGGCGAATTGCTAAACGGAAAATATTAAAAAATGAAATTCAAAATAATTGTTTTAGTATTACTACTATCAATTTCTATTTCATGCAAAAAGCCTGAAGTGGATTGCAGTAATCTAAAAACAGGTTCATTTGAACAAAATATTGAAGAAGAGAATGTGATTGTATATTCGTTCAGAACACAAGATGGTTTTCAAAAAGATAGTAGTATATTTGGTGTTTCACGGTATAAAATTACATGGAAAACGGATTGTAGTTATGAATCTGAGTTACTTGAAACCACCTCCGAATTCTCTAAAAAACACATTGGAAGAAAATATTTAGTAGACATTATTAAACGAGTTTCTGCTACACAGTATATTTATTCTTGTCGCGTAGACGGGATTGATTTTGTGGATATTGATACCATTGTAAAGACAAAATAAAATAATGTAATCACAAAATGTACTTAATTATGGAATGGAACGAAATCGACGGGAAACTAGTACAGAATTTTAAATTTACCTCGCAAACCGAATTGGCTGAGTTTGTATTGAAAGTCGCACATTACGCCGACAAGATCAATCACCATCCCGATTGTAAAATACACAAGGCTTTTCAACTCGAAATTACCTTGTTCAGTCACGACAAAAATGAAATCACGCCATTAGACCATCAACTGGCTGAACACATCACCACTTTATATAAAAAATAAAACTATGAAAAACATCATCGCTTTTTTCGCTGCTTTTTTTGCCGCCAAGAATACCAAGTTTGGGTGTTTCGGAACCATTATCGTATTTATTATCGTGTATTGGTTGGTTAAAAAAATCTTGTAGACAGGAACAAAATACCCCATGATTGTCATTCCGGTTCTCTTTTTCATTGCGCTGCTCCCATTATTATTTTATTGGGTGGACGGCTACTATGCTCGAAACATGCGCCGTGGCGGTTATATGATTTTGGCTTTTGTACTGACGTGTCTTTTCGGAATTATAGTGATTAAACTGCTAAAAGTGTTGGTCATTTTTGTGGTGCCTTTATTTTTTATATCGTTTTTGTCGTTGGGACGATTGAGGAAGAAGAGGTAGTTTTTTTGACTTTTTTTTATTGGAAGCTATTTCCGGCTATTCGCTTTATCTTTTATGCTGAACTTGTTTCATCATCTCGACTAATAATTCAGTATAAACTATATAAAGATACTGAAACAAGTTCAGCATAAAAGGATGCCGCTGCTATCCGGGCTAGGGGAATTTCTTGGAGAGGAAAATTCAGCAAAGTCGGGATTTCTCGCAAAGGCACAAAGGCGCAAAGGTTTTCTTCAAATCGAAAACCGACAACCGACAACCAACAACCAAAAAAAAACCACAAACGTTTCCGAATGTGGCTCTTCTATTATTTAACGAAAATTTCTTTCAACTGACTGATGACGTTTCCGCTGCCGGAGATGGTAATTTCACCAATTCGGTCGGCAATTTTTTCTACGTATTCCATCTCTTTCAATTTCCACAACATTTCGTTTTCTTCCATCAATTTTGCGGTGTTCAACATGCTTCTCATGGCAGCAGTTTCCTCACGTCTCATGATGCTGTTGGCTTGCGCTTTCTTTTCGGCCACCAACACTTGATTCATGATTTCTTTCATATCACCAGGTAAGATTACATCTCTGATTCCGGCATCTGAAACCGTTAAACCCAAATCGCTGATTTTAGTTGTCGCTTCGGCTATAATTTCTTTGGCCAAGCTGTCTTTTCGTGACAACAATTCATCCAACGTAAATCCGCCTACAAATGCTCGCAACGCCAATTGCATCAAAACGTACAATTGCTTGTCGAAGTCTTTGTTGTCGACCAAAGCTTTCACCACGTCTTGTACTTGGTAACGCACGAAGAAATTGATACGCAAAGCGGCTTTGTCTTTGGTCAATAACTCCTGACCTGAGATTTCCATTTGTTGCATACGCACGTCGATGGTTTTTACTTCCACTGAAATCGCGTTGTTCCAGAAGTAGTACATTCCGGCCGCCAATTCTCTCACAAAAGCACCGTTGACAAACAACAAGGCTTTTTCGTAGTTCAACACTTGGAACTTACGCACCAACACACGCAATTTCAAGTTTTCCAACAACGTCAAAGGAATTTGCTCGGTGATGTTCACTTTAGACACATCCGCTTTAATGAACTTGTTTTCGCTGTAGCCTTTCCAGAATGCGTATCGACCGGTTGCCAACACTTCTTTGAAGATTCCGTTTACGAAGTACAAAGCGATTTCATTGTCGGCAACCTCAACTACTTCCAATAGTGAAGCCAATACTTCGTTTTGCAACAAAAGATTCAACTCGATAGGCGCAACAAACGCCTGTTTCATTTCAAACACCTGAACATCTTTGTTGCCAAAAATCCAGAAGCTACCTTCTTGCACTACGTCTACTAATTTTCTTTTTTCAAATACCAAACCTACTTGGTACGCTTGAATTGTAATTTTTTTAATCATTATTTCTATTTTTTTTGCCACGAAGACGCTAAGTCGCAAAGTCTTTTTGCGTTTTTCTTCTATAAACATCCTCGTTGAATTCAACTAATTTTAAATAAGAAAACGGTTTATTTTCATCCTCCGAAACCAACGGAAATTAGAAGGTTTAGTGATTCTGTGATGGGTGTTGGTCGTTATGCAGTGGTACATGGTACGCAATCGTACACTGCAATTGAACCTCAAACGCTATCATTTCTTCAAAAAACAATTCCTTTTTCGGGTTGTATCGTGAGTGCAAAATTTGAACACCTATTTTTCTCAATTGCCGACAAAAAACAACCGTTTTCTTTGTTGTGCATCTTTTTTAAGAGCTATGCTACTCTGAAGCTACATTAAAAGTGTAGTGCTCTACCATTGAGCTAACGCAATAACTGCGTATGGGATTCGAACCCATAACATCCATGTTAAAAGACCCAAAATCTTTCGCGTTTGACCACTCCGCCATACTACGTTCGTAGTAGCAGGACTCGAACCTGCGTAACATATTAGCTATTTATTTGGGAAACAGCGAAAACCTCCAAGTCAAGTTGAACAGTACAACGTAATCCGCGTAAGCGAAACGAGTACTACAATAGTGCTGTACAGAAACACCCAACAGGACTTGCTTAGTATCATTATCTTCTGTTAAGAACGTATTTATTTTCTTAAACAAAGATTCAAACCTTAGTGCGCAATAATTTTGCGTAGAAAAAAATGAATGTAAAAAAACTCGTTATTTCAGCGTTATAAACTCTTCTTTAATCAATTGAGTCGCCCAATGGTTCAACCGTTTGGTGATGAGTTTTCGTTCTTCTTTTTCCAATGCTTCAAATTCACATCTGTGTTCTTTCATGAAATCGGTTAGCGCATCTTGAGCGAATAATCCGAGTAATTTTCCCATGATTTTGGGTGTGAATTCGCCTTCTTTACTCAACACATTGTGTAATCGATTGGTGGTTAGAAAGCGATGCAATTCGTTCCAAACGTTTTCCGCTGTTTCCGATAATACTGCAGTTTCTTGCGGATTTCGCTCGATTTTAACTTTCGATTTTTCGCTCCACTTTTCATTTTTGTTCTTCAAGATTACTCGAGCACCGTTACCGAAGAACTGTGTTTTTTCAGGTCGGATGATCACACCTTCCGTCAGGTTGTTTTCCAAAAAAGGTAATCCTAGCCAAGCCGGAATTAATGAATTGAATTCATTTGGATAGTCCAAAGCTTCTTTCAAACTGCCTTTGAATAGCGTTTTAGCATAAAAAAATCCGATGGTTTCAAAGAATTCGTTTGCCAGTTCTACATCCAAAAACTCATTCTCACTGATTTTGATGTCAAAAGCATAGAAATCGTTATTAGGATTATAATGGATCCCTTTTTGAACTTTGATTGCTTCCTTATTGATGGTCACATTAGGATGATTATAAGATCCGCCATACAATTCTCCAAAAACCGTTATTGTGTCTGTTTGAGGAAAACGTTGTTTTACTGTAGCAAACAAATTCACTACACGCTCGTGGTAGTTTTTAGCTAAGGCTTGAGCGTTGTAAAAAACTTCATTTTCTTCAATAAATCCGGAACGTTTTGCAATTATAACTTCGGTTCCATTGGTGTGAAAAGAAAAGTTGGCTCCGTGCACTTTTTCTTGTACTACATAGGTTTCTTTTTCAAAACCATGTTTGATGATTTGCTCCAAAACTTCGGTTTGGTAAGCATTCTCAATTGAGTTGTATTTTCTAAATTCCATTGTCTTTTCTTTTTAAATTAATTTTCTTCATTTAATCAAATAGTAATAAGGTGCGGAACAGACTCGAGTTGAACGAATACCTTCTCGTCAATAATGACGAGACGGCACACCACATACACTACTATTCCTTTGTACAAGAAGAAGGATTGTTCACATCATTTTAATTGATTTTTAAAGGTGTTCACGAATGCAAAGCATTTCGAACCTTCAAAATTCAGATCCTAAATCTGACGCGTATACCATTCCGCCATTCCTGCATTTGTTGCCCATTGTGTGGAAGTAGTAAGATTTGCACTTACTCAGCACGTAAACACTTGTTTTACAGACAAGCCCGACTCTCTCACTTCGGCGTACTTCCTAATTCTAATTTATTTTTTTTAAGCGGATCACTAAATACGGATCACTGAACACTAAAATTGCGGCTTATACGAGGATCGAACTCGTTTCTCCCGAGAGACAGTCGGGAAGGTTAGCCAGTAACCCCAATAAGCCAGTTCCTTTCTAAGAAAACTTGCGATTTTGACAAGACTCGAACTTGTAACCCTTGGCTTAACAAACCACCGCGCTACCATTGCGCCACAAAATCATTTATTTTATTTGTGATTTCAATAGGATTCGAACCTATAACCTTTGGTTTAGAAAACCAATGCTCTATCCAGTTGAGCTCCAAAATCTTTGTATTGGGCACAAAAAAAGCGCCTTGTTTAAGGCGCTTGAAATGGGTATATAACAATAGTTATTTATTGTTTATAGCGTTGCGCCTGATTCGTACAGTATTTTAAATCCTCTCTTCGTTCGCATGCTGGTGCAAATGAAAAGCTCATTTCTAGGGTATTCGAGCTATCTTGAAAAGAGAGATAATTATGTATATGTTGTGATTTCATAATCTTGTTTTTTTCTTTTAGCTGTTAGCTGTTTGCTTTCTGCTTTCTAATTTTCTGACGCAAAGATAAAGTCAAAAAAAAGTAACTTCCAAATATATTTTTAATTTATTTTATTGATTATCAATTAGTTATGTTTATTTTTAGACATAGAAATTCCGGTCCGCTTTGTGGGCAGAGGTTCAACTAATTGCAAATGACTGTCTCTCATTTGGTTACTCATTGTTGCTTATATTTCGCTATGGGTACTATTCATTACACATTTTTTTTCTTTTTTTTCTTGAACACTATAATTCGTTTGATTTTTTTGCATTTGACGGGATAATATACTTAACGTAAACAAAAAAACGTCCTCTTTTGAAGGACGTTTTGCTCGTATAATTCGTTTTTTTTCTAAAAATTAATTCTTTTTTAGGTGAAAACACAGGCAACGTCCGTTACTTCTAGAAGGAAATCTTCCTTCTAAACGATCTATTAATTGGCTATTCAGTGCTTTCATTTTTAATTTTATTTGATGGCAAAAGTAAATTAATTTTGTTACAAATCAACTTTTTTTGTTTCGTGTCGATTTGAACAGCATCACATCTTTAATAATTCGGGAATTGTCTTTATTAAAATGAATCAATTCGGAGGCTATGTATTTATTGGATTCTAGCTTTTCTGCAATGATTTTATAGGCAATGTCCTTGGTTACTTCTTTCAGCGAAACGTCTTTATCATATTCGTGTTTTAAGACCTGAAGAAACGCTTCTCGATTGGATTCATCCGTTTCATGAGTGTACACGCGAGTGATTTCTTCTGCTAACTGCCCAAAATCGTTGATGTTTTGAAAATAATTGTTCAAACAATTGTAGGCATCTTTATTGGTTATCCAACCGTCCAAAAGTAGACTTTGAGCAGTTGTGGTGTCATGCATTTTATTGCGATAAATAAGAGCTGCTTTAACGTACTGACCACTTTCTTTATAATTATCAATAACTTTTACAAACCATTTGTTTGCTTCATTTTGATTGTTTAGCAAGAGATGTATGTCACCTACTTTTTCATGAAAATCAAGTTCGGTATAGAGTTGTATAGCCTGACTATACGATTTACCCTTTTCAAAACATTCGGCCGCCTTTGCTTTATTATTTAAATGTTTGAGGTGAATTAATGCCGCTTCGTTATGTAAATTTCCCTGTTCAAGTGCTTCTGCTGCACTGTATTTATCTTTTAAAAGTTTAAAATAAATGTGTGATGCCTTTCGGTACTCTTTTTCTTCAATATATTTCTGAGCCAAATCGCGGTACTTTTGTTGTATTCTTGAAAAAAAACTATCTCCTACCAATACACTTGAATTAGAATCTGAATTACCAAAAAGACTGTTTTGATGACTTTGTGCTACTGCAGCCAAAATAAAAAATACAATTACACTGAATAATAATGCGGCTAGTACACCTCCAAATCCGAGTTGAGCCGATTGAAATAAAATATAGATTACCTTCATAATGAAAATCATCAGTATGGCAGTAAAAATTTTATCTGAAAACGACTGACTTCTATTTCTCATCATTATTTAAAATTGTTGCATTTGCATTGAAAACTCGGTACAAAAGTATTCCCACTAAAATTAAGATTAGGATTGAAAATTTACTATCAAATCCATCCTTTTCATAGATAGGATATAACAAAATAAGTAGAGCAATGACTAATAAAATGAGTAAAATGACAGTCGATCTATAATTGAATTGTCTGCTGATCGAGAAACTCGATGTAAAAATCAACTTTACAATCAATAGTGTCATAACTACAACAAATGTTGCTAAAACTGCCTTGCTTTGAATATCAGATTTTTGAGTTGTAGTTGGTACTGAAGAAGTTGAAAAAACGTTGAACATGAACACCGACAAAAAGACTACAACCATTAAAATTACGGCAGCTTTCGAAGTAATTATACTACGAATCTTTGAAGATCCATTTGAATTCAATCCGCCAAAAAAATTGTCAAAAAAACCGGAGCCAAAGCTAAATTGTCCCCAATTATTTCCTCTGGATGTTCCGAGTGTATCGAGTGGAATTCCGAGTTTAAGAGCCATCTCGGGGTTTTTATCAATGTAAGCCAGATACTTTTCCATTTCACGTTGATTGCCATTCAGAAGCTTTTTAATATTGAAAGGTAATTGCTCAAAAATTTCTTCTTCCGAAAGCGGATTCTCGAGTTCTTTGAGTAAATCTTCAACTGAAAGTTCGTAACGCACCGATTGAATCCTACTCGGTATAAAAACACTGTTAACTGGAGTTGTGATTTTTACATTTACTTTACTATTGGAATTCAACAAATCACTCCAATTTATAGGTTCTTCCATTTCGAATAACCCAATTTCAGGCAGCATAATGAACGAATGTCCTTTAAAAATCGATTCCCATTCTTCTGGCGCTACGCTTGGTGTAATGGTTGCATACTCGGGTATGAACAGTACCTCATCAATAACTTGAACGTAACTATTTTTGCCAATAAACTCGGGTTTTATATGAGTTATAACCAAACATCCGTACAGCTCATTTGCGGTAGAACTCGGAATAGCAAAAGCATTGACTGAATGCAACGAGAGGTTCATGGCTTGCATTTCGTGAAGCCAAACTTTGGGAGATGCGCTCTTGATTAACACACCACCGATTGGATATTGATTCCTATTATGTGGTTTCAGTGTCAATTTCATGTTTGAGTATGTGTTGTATAAAAGGTTGATAGTATTTTAAATGAAATTCTTCGACAGTGATGATCCTTAAATCGCTGTTGGCTGGTAAAAAGTATTCGTTTCCCGCAAATTCCTCATCAGTTGCAAAAGCGGTCGGTTGATTGGTAATGAAAGGTATATAAAAATTCGGTAGTGCAGCACTACTACTTATGAATCTCAGCATTCCGTTATCGACGGTGACGATACTTCCATCTTTGGTTAAAAAATGATCAAATTCGATGTAACAAATAGCTTGTAGGTCTTCGATTCTTTCTTTGAGATCTTCTGCTTGATCGATGGTAATTCCACGGGCAAGTATAGATAAATCACCATCTACTATTTCTTTAGCTTCTTTTAAGCCGATTTTTAGTTCCTCTTTTAAAAATTGTATTACCCCAATTTTATTGGTATGAGTATGCTTTAATATTAAATTTACTTGTGAAGTTACATAAATAAAAAAGTTTTCTGAATCGTATGTATTCTTCTTGAAACGATCGTAAAAAAGACTGAATTCGTTAATTTCGATTTCGGATTTATTTGATATAATATACATATCCTTCATCCTTTTTAAAATACTGTGTTTTTTCTTTGACCTTGAATAATTACCGCAAAATCGTATTAGTTGACGTGTATAAAGTTCATACTCAGCTTTTACACTACTCGCATTAACCTCTTCAAGTTTTCCAGAATCTAAAATTTTCCAATACTTTATTTTATCCGTTAAATAAACATTGTTTTTGACAGGAAATAGATCCAAGTCTTGTTCCCGTTTATCAAAAGGCAATTCCCTAACTTCTAACGTTTTCCTAGAAATATTATAGATTGAAATGGTTTGTTCTTTATTGAAAATGTTGACCAGCAGTTTCTCTTCATTAGAATTAATTGTTAAAGCATATTTACCTTTCCTAAAAGGAATATTGCCTGCTACTTTTTCAAGGCCTTTTTCAAATTTTTTTGAAGTAAACTGAAATAAACTGCCATTTAAAAAATTATAAAAACCAGTACCGTAGCTAAATACATCACTTTTATTCAGAGCAAATGGGTATAATATTGGTAATTGCTCATTAGAATTTACTACTGATGTTTTAATCGCACTTTTTCGATTCCATAACTCATCCAATGGCAACTGAATTTTCTGAATTAACTTTCTTCCTTTATTGGCTATTTTAAAAAAATGTATGCCACCATCTGATGTTGTTAAAAAAATGTACTGTATCGCATCGAAATTTTCATGCAGAACTTTTTGAAATGCGGTCAACTTAAAGCTGTCTTCTGAGAGAATTAACAACACTTCTTTCTCCGAATCGCCTTTGAAATCTTCAAAATAATTTGTTAGTCCTTGCGATGCATCTAATTTTCCGCTCAACAAATTAATTCCGTCTATGACTTGATGTACGGTTTCATATTCCACTTCGATGCATTCCTCACCAATAGTAAAAAGCTGGCAATTAATGTCACTTTTCGGATGTTTGGCAATGGCCAACGCCGTAGCAAAAGCGATTGTTTTTGGATTTCCCCAATTTTTCAAGGAACTGTCGATGATGATATCACGTGTAAATTTATCTTCTTCCGGTGGTACTTCTCGTTCGATGTATAATGCTTCATTATTGGCAATTCTCGACATAAAAACCAAATCATCGTTAGCGAATTCAGAGATCAGTAGCTTATCAAAATCGCCTTTATTAGTAATGTCTGAAATTCCACCTAAAGGTTGATTACTTGGTAAATTATGATGAAGCGGAATTCGCAAACCCGACCACAGACGTTTAATCAAACTCCCAACATGAAAGGTTTTGTTATCCTCAATAAGTTGATCTACAAAATCTTTTGGATCATTAGTGAAAATTTCCTGGTCTGCCATTTCGGATTCTAGTTCTTCCGTTAGCTCTTCATCCGGCAAACCTTCCATAGCTTTAATGATGGAATTCACCGTGGGAAAACTATTGTTCAGCAACGATAACGTTTTAATGTCCTTGTGAAAAACCGATTCGTTGAAAGGATTTTTTTCTAATTGCTGATAAAATTCAGTGCGTCCATTCAGCAATACTCTGGCAATGTTTTTCGCAGCGTCGCGAGAAGTTCGGTTATGACAATCTTTAAAGATAGTTTGAAATACTAATTTGCGATTCACATCCGACTTATATTTCACTGGTAATTGCACCAATTTATTTAGAAATACAAAAGCCGAATCGACGTTGTACAAATTAACATTTGGAAAAGCTCTTTTTACTTCTTTGGCTTTCAGAATTTGTTTGATGGAATGCAGCGTTCCTTGAGGCTCAAAATTTGTAGCAGCAATGGCCATCAATAGCGAACCAAATGGCGGCAGCGATTCGTCGGCTATGGCGATAATAATTTCTTCAACTAATTTGACGTAGGCTATGGTTCCGCCTTCAGGAATTTCAAAAATAAAATCAGTATCGCCGAAATCTGCGTAATATAATTCCCAAAAATAGTCATGATGCGACTGAAAATAATGATGTGCAACTTTCATAGTGTAAGTCGTAAAGAGCTTATGCTAAGCGGTTGAACAGTATCTTTTGGCACTGATAAGTACGAATGATTGGACTGCCAAAGTATCCAGTTATCTGAATTTGGATTGATTTTTTGATCCACTTCATCTTTTAAAATGGGCAATTCGAAATTGAAACCTGTGGGCAGTAATGCATTTCCCATTTTCCAAAAAACGACACCTTTTATTGGCAGTAATGGCGTGCCTATAACGAACGCTTTTTCTTGCAAAAGCACCCATTTTAAAGGTTTGAGACGCGCTTCGGGAGATTGCTCAACATACGCTTGTAAATTTTGAATGGAAGTCAACATTGCCACTGCTTCACGCTCAATTTCACACGGGACAATTTGTAAATCAATTTGCTGTTGAATGCCAAAAAAATTATGATTAAAATCGGGTAATTCAACGGGTAAGGCCTTTTGTATTGGCGACCACAACAAAGCAGAAGGCACTTTTTTGGATGGCAATAAACTATCATTTATAAACAATAAATTTTCCTTTTCTTTATATCGGATGAGATGCGGAATTTGCAATAAATTAGGCGATTTCATTTGTTCATCAGTGAAGTCTTTGATCCAAATAGACGATTCGGTGAACGCAATTCTTACATTGCTCCACTGTCGGATGGTAGACAAAAATTCTTTGTATTCTTTACTGATTTCAAACAAAAACATTAGGCTATGGTTTTAAGTATTTTTTGCCACAAATTTTCTATTTCTTTCTGGATGTATTGTTTTTGTTCTGGATTCCGAATCCAATCACAACGGGTTTGCACGTAACGCAATTTATCTTTGATGACGTTTTGCTCTTCGAAAGAAAGCGTTGTGTCGTCCCAACGCTCCGACAAATACTGAATTTCTTTCATGACTTCTTCGGCATTCGGAGCTTTATTGAAAACCGCTTGTGGATGCGCTTTTTGGCTCACGTCTTTTTCGATGACATGATTGATAATACCTTCAAGCACTTCGATTTGTTCTTCGGTATCCCAAATGAATTTTAACACCCATAAATCGGAGATGATGGCTTCCTTTCGTCCACAAATTAAAGCACTTGCGGCAATTAAATTCTGAATTTTAACGGCTCGTCGGTCGGATACTTTGATACCCGTGTTGCGCAAACTGTGAATCACATCTACATATTCTTTTCGAATCGGAGTTAAATCGACTGCCCGCGATTGACTTTGCAATTCTCGAATCTCATCAGAAGCAATGGTGGGCGTTTTTACGTTCGAATTATTCTCGAGTTTCCAACCCGCTAAAAGTACTTCGGGAAGTAAATCGGGATCTACATAATCACATTTTACACGAATAAGAAAGCGGTCGAGTAAAGCGTTGAGCGCTTCATCCTCGGGAAGAACATTACTGGCTCCGACAAACATGAGCGCTGGCAATTTTTTAGTTTCTTTTCCGCGACGGAAGATTTTTTCGTTGAGCGCCATCAACAAACTATTCAAAATAGCGGAGTTGGCATTGAAAATCTCATCAAGAAAAATCATAGCCGCTTCGGGCATCATTCCTTCTGTATTGGTCACCAAATCACCGTCTTTTAATCTCCGAATATCAAAAGGACCGAAAATCTCATTAGGTTCGGTGAAGCGCGTTAGTAAGTACTCAAAATTCTTTCCGTCTTCTACTCCATTCGACAAAGCACGAACAATAGCACTTTTGGCCGTTCCTGGCGGACCTAACAAAAAGGCATTTTCTCTCGCCAATAGACTTATTCCAAGCAAATCAATAACATCATCTTTACCGATGAATGTATTTTTAACGTGTACTAATAAGGCGTTTAATTTTTCTAAAGAATTCATTATTTATTTGAGATTAATGTAGTGGACAATAAAAAATATACGGTTGAAAAAAATAAGCATGTCATCCATAGAACTCCAATTTGTACGAATGATATGTGTGTTTCCAATTTATAAAAAAAATACACTATAGAAAAGGTATAGAGTAAACCAAAGATTGCTACGACTATATTATTCTTATAGAAAACGAATTGGAATAAAGTATACGTCATCATCAATGCAGAAAATGAGTTCAACAGGAAAAAAAAATAGGTTAATTTGGATGCTGTATGCAACACAAAAAACGATTTAAACGTGTTATAATCGATTGATTCTACTACAAACTGAGCCATTTTTTTCAAACTTGTACAACCTGCAAAAAAATCAATAGTGTTGAAATGCAAATACAATCCCGATACCACAAAAAGAGCAATTTGTATAATGACGGCTTTTCGTGTAAATAAGATGGTTTTATCAACTTCTTCATCGGCATTTTGCGGCTTTACATAAGAAGACAAAGGCAAATATCCCAATTCAAAAGTGATGTCCTCCTTTTGGATTTTCCACAATGGTTTTCCAATAGAAGTCATAAAATTCACTTTTTCCACCTTCATACCAGCCTTTCTAATCAACCATCCATAAAAAATAGCGGACAAGAAGAAAAGTGTACTTGTAATGATTCCCAAGAAGAAAAATGTTAACTGTAAAGTAGTATGACTCATTGATAGGTGTACTAATTATTCTTTTTCTATTATTTCTAATTCTTTCCAAAATACCTTTTTATAATTTCCAAAATTGGAAAGCAACAGCAAATTTATTTCTGGATGTTGAGCGATTACTTTATCTTTTCGCAAGTAGACACGATTGAGGTATAATTGCTGGTAACATTTGTCATCAAACCAATTAAAATGGAAGTTTTTAGAAGTAGGTTCGTATCCAATATTTGAATAATGAAACATTTCTAAAAACTCTTCTAGTATGCGAATGGCTTTGTCTTCCGAATCGAGTTGCTTCATTTCTTCAACAATTTGTGGTAGAAAACGCAAACACAAATCGGCGGATAGACAACTCGAAGCGTTGATTGTCCCTTTAAAATTAGGCAAAAGTAGCGGCAATTGTTTTTCTGTATCTTCTCTATTCAAAAGCAATTGAACGGAAAAATACACAATTTTACTTGCCCATAAAGCTGCTTCTTCATCAAAGTTTGGTACGTGAAAAGGATAATTTAAACGTTCTTTCTCATATTCATCGCGCAAGAACTCCAGCGTATCAATTTCTTCTTTATTCGAAATTTGTAACACTTTGGTATATAAAATAACCTGCTCAATGGTGCGCAAGTGGTATATTGTTTCCAGTAACGGAAGCTTAATCTCGTCCATAATCAATCTTCCTTTGTTTTTTGATCCATTACTTTTAACAAATGAGGCAAACGGTAGTCGCCAAACATTTGTTGTACTTGTTGAGCTGCTTGTTCTTTGTTTATCCCGATCGCTGAAACGTAGAGCGGATTTTTACTTTCACCCCTAAAAACCTCAACAACAGTTTTTGAATTGTTGGCAAATTTGGTTTTCGCAACACCAACCACAGGTATTTTTTGTTCTAATGAATGATATAAATGACCACCTAAACCAACATTGTTTTCATTATCAACATAGATGTAACCATCAATAATAATAACTTCTATAATGTTTAAATTTACTTTTTTCAAACCTTCTAAAAGGCATGGCAGCTCTCTTTTATAAAATTCACCCGGAATATAATCGGAGATTTCGGTCGTTTTTATTTCGATGCATTCGATGTAACTTTCACTGGTCCAATCTTCAAAAATAAAAAGCACCGTTTTGGCGTAATTTTCCTTGTAATGAACATCTACCGCTACTATCATAGTTTTCAAAAAACAAATATAAATTTAATTCTGAAAAAAAGTCCATCAATTCTTTATATTTGCGCTACTGAAAGGCGAATAGTTTAATTGAAAAAACAGTTACCTCAAAATTTCAGATACTGGTTTGAGTCCGGTTTCGCCTTTCTTTACCTTTTTTAGAACTTATAATCTTTTGATAATTTTCCCATTAAGTTAAAGTATAAATTACCATTCGGATATTTTATAATTTTTCAATAAAACTCCATATAGTATGTTATTTTTCATTCCTCGAATGATTGGGTCTAAAATTCTACTAGCACCATCAACCGAATCCAAAGGCGGAATGTAACCATTTTCAAACTGCTTTTCTCTCAAACTTTCCTTTGCTCCGGTCGAAATCCACCCTACATCAACACTTGTCATAAAAATAGCATTTTTTGCAAACTCTTTGGAAGAAGTTAGCGTCATCATGTTGAGTGCAGCTTTAGTCATGTTAGTGTGTGGATGAAAAATAGTTTTCTTATTGTAGCTGAACATTCCCTCGGAAGAAGTCACATTAACAATAAATTTTTCAGAAAAAGTAGTGCGATTGAAGTGCGATTTTAGCTCTTTGATTAGAAAATAAGGTGCAATTTGATTGATTAAATTTACTTCGATGAGTTCATGCAGTTCAATTTCGTCAAGAGTTGAATTCCAACTGGTTTTTTCTCTTGCATCAACAGGTTGCCCGAATCGATTTAGTTGAATAAGCGTTTCTTCGTTTTTGGCGTATTTTAACGATTTTACTTCCATAGAGATTGGTGTAGAGTTGGCAATTAAGTTTTGATTTGAATTTGATTCATCTAGTAATTTCTGTTCTTTTTTTATCAATGGCAAATAATAATTATCGGGATATTTGATGGTTTGTGCCGCATTGTTTATCAAAATATCCAAACTATTGAATCTGGATTTATAAAATAAAATAAATTCGTTAATTGCATTGAGATTTCGCAAATCGAGTCCGTAAACAACTAATCGATCTTTCCAAACAAGGTAGTCCGTTTCTTGTGTCAATTGTTCTAAAGCTAAAGCTGGAAATCGGGTTGTCAAAACCACATTGGCTTTGTTTCGCAGAAGTTTCAAAACCGTGGCATACCCTACTTTAGCTCTTCCTCCTGTGATGATGCAATTTCTGTTACTTAGATCGTGGCTTTGAAACCTTTTTTCATAATTCAAATCGGCACAAGACGGACAAAGTCTATTGTAAAAAGAATGTGCTAAAGTGAAGTATTCTTGGCAGCAATAGCAAATCTTTGGTGAATTTAGCTCTGTAAAATGCTGTCTTTTTTTATCATCATCCCAAAAAAATGATTTTCCATTCATAGCATTTTTTGATAACTCGGCATTTAAAATGGTTTCTAAATCGTTCTCTTTTTTTTGTGTTCTATCAACTGAGAAAATTGATTTTTTCGCATTTTTGTGTATCTTGGTTATTAAAGCCGCAAACTTCTCGTTATCTGGATTTTCAAATGGATTTTCTTTCAACACCGAAAGTACTTTTAGACAATTTTCCCATTCTATTTTAGTGAACCCATATTGAGACTCGTTTTCCATTTTCATTCAATTTAAATGTTAAAAACTCAAAATTGTAGCATTCAAATTGTGTGTGGCTATGAGGTATTCAACCAAGTTAAAATTCAGCAAAACACGATCTAAAATCCAAGCGTCAGCGGTTAATGCTATACCGTCACTTTCCGCTATTTTTTTATCTGGATTATTATCCAATTCAACACTCCAATTTAAATTATGAGATGCCGCAATTTCTTCAATCATCTTTTTCAATCGACCACTATTGGAAACGGGTTTATCAAATATCCAATGTATTTTTGCGATTTCTTCATTCACATAAAAAACTTTAATCAGTTCAATAGCCAAAGACGTTTGTTGCACTTTCTTATACGTTCCGTAAACGCTTGATAAATCTCTATAAAAACCATCTTTACCTTTAAAAATATAGGCTTCTGATAATAAGCTTTCAAGAATAATGAGTACATTAAAACCATCAATAATGAGTTCTTTGTTTTTTAATTGGTCACTTTTGATTTGATGTAATCGCCGAAATTCAACTTGTTGTTCAGATGCACTCATTCCCATCACAGCTCTTTGTTGTCTAGCTGTTAATCGATAACGATTTCCTACTAATTCTAACGTTGATTTTTCGGGATAGCCTTTGGTTAATAAATACGACAAATCAGCAACCGCATTTTTAATTTTTGTCTGCTCTGAAATACTTCCAAAAATAAAATCATCGCTAGCTTCTTTGCCTCTGCTTTTTTGTTTTGTCATTGAGCTAAAATACTAAATTGCAATACAATTAAGTACTAAGCAATTGAAATTTATAAAAAAAACAAAAAGTTGTATATTTCATTTATTGCTTTATATTTGCATCCGATTAAAAAAAATAATCTTTATGTTATTCAACAAAAAACATATTATCGCCTCCAATAGTGCCATCAGAGCAGTGCTTTGTGGTAGCTCTAAAATTGATATCTAACTAGTAAGCATTCATTAAAATATACATGAAAGCCTTTCTATTTAGAGAGGCTTTTTTATTGCTACCCAAATTTGATCTATTCGTCATTCAAACGAATGATAATCAAAAAAAAGTAGTATAATTATAAAATATTTTAAAATGAAAAAAATAAATAACACTCGAAATATAGGAATCATTGCTCACGTAGATGCAGGTAAAACAACTGTTACAGAACGAATGTTGTATTACACTGGATCAATCCATAAAATTGGAAATGTTGATGAAGGAAACACTACCATGGATAAGGATATTCAAGAAAAAAACCGTGGAATAACCATATCGTCCGCTGCGATTTCTACGCAATGGAAACAGGGTGAATCGAATTACAACATCAATTTAATTGACACTCCGGGACATATTGATTTTGTTGTAGAAGTTGAACGTTCGTTACGTGTATTGGACGGAGTTGTTGCGCTTTTTTGTGCAAGTTCGGGAGTTGAACCTCAAACTGAAAATGTTTGGTTTCAAGCTGAAAAATACGGTATTCCCAAGATTGGTTTCATCAACAAAATGGATCGACAAGGAGCTAATTTTGATTCGGTAGTCAACGAAATTCAATCGAGGTTGCAAACCATTGCTTTGCCTTTACAACTTCCCATTGGAAGTGAAGACGATTTTATCGGAGTCATTGATCTGATTCGATACAAATCTCTTATATGGAAAGATGAAAATGGTGCTATTTGGGACGAAGAAGAAATTCCGGTTGCTTTATTAGATGAAGCTGAAACAGCAAGGTATGAGATGTTGGAGACGTTAGCAGAACACGATGATGTTTTTTTCGAACTCTATACCGAATCGCCTTTTGTTTACACTGAAAGCGACATCAGACAAGCCATTCGAAATTGTACTGTAAACCGACTATTAACGCCTATCCTGTGTGGAGCTGCCTTTAAAAACAAAGGTGTTCAACCCTTATTAGATGCCATCGCTTTGTATTTACCGTCACCCGAAGACCAAATTTGCGTAGAAGGAATTCATGCTAAAACTGAGGAAAAAGTGACCTTAAAACGCAGCAGTGACGATTTGTTTTCTGGTTTAGTTTTTAAAGTGATCAGTGACAAATTTATGGGTAAACTATCAATGGTTCGTATTTATTCGGGTAGTATTACAGCAGGAGACACTGTTCTAAACGTACGCACAGACGAGAAACTTCGTATTACACGAATTCTAAAAATGCAGTCCGATAAAACGCTTCAAATTGATGTGGGAAAAGCGGGAGATATTGTTGCTATTGTAGGAATTAAAGATGCTAAAACAGGCGATTCGTTGTCGAGCGTCGATTTCCCAATTGCATTGGAATCTATTCAATTGCCAACTCCGGTAATTCGGGTTGCGATTGAGCCAAAAACCCAAAATGATGAGAAAGTATTTGGATTGGTGCTGTCTAAAATTTTAGACGAAGATCCGTCGCTTGCTCTAGAGAAAGATGTTCAAACGGGACAAACCATTTTGAGTGGTATGGGCGAACTACATTTGGAAGTAACTTTAGAAAAAATTCGATTGACACACGGAATTGAAGTCAACCAAGGAAAGCCAAAGGTTGCATACAAAGAAGTACTCACTCAAACCGTTACGCACCGCGAGAAATTTGCTAAACAAAATAGTGGAAGCGGACAATTTGCTGAGATTGCCTTTGACATTGGTCCGAGAAATGACGGTGAAGAAGGTTTGGAATTTGTCAATCAAATCAAAGGCGGAGTTGTTCCAAAAGAATTTATTCCATCTATTGAAAAAGGGTTCCGCGAGGCTATGGAAATTGGTGTTTTGAAAGGCTATCCAACAGAAAGTATGAAAGTAACGCTTTTGGATGGTTCCATTCACGTACAAGATTCTCATGCTTTCGATTTTGAATTGGCTGCACGATACGGTTATAAAAATGCTGCCGTTTTGTGTGAACCGAAATTATTAGAACCGATTATGCTGGTAGAAATTCAAAGTATTGATGAGTATACTGGAGTAATCACAACTGATATTAACAAGCGACGAGGTGTCATTCAATCGATTGATGATAAAGGTCTACGGAAGATGTTTACAGCAAAAGTTCCGTTGAGTAAAACATTCGGATACATATCCGATTTGAGAACACTTACGAGTGGTAGAGCAGGCATCAGCATGAAATTGTCGCACTATCAATTGGTTCCTGAGGGTTTAGCTGAAACTCTAGGATAATATAAAAGTTGCTCTGAAAAGGGCAACTTTTTTTATTTCATAAAGTATTCCCATTCTGTTTCTCTTGAATACCTTTTGGCGTAGAAGCCTTTTGGTAATAAATCTAAATCATTGATTGTTTTATCCTTTTCAAAAACCTGACGCAAAGTAGTCGATTTCCATTCGTTTGATGTATGTTTTTCTTTACATCCAAAAAACCATTGCTTCGACATGGTGTGACGCGCAAAAAGTATGGGCTTATTCTCATCAACAACATGAATACACCATTTAGCATTTTTATTTTCTGATGCATCAAAATTAAAATAAGGTTCGACCGGAATACCTTTTAAAGTCATTTGATAGCGCTCTTCAACATAAAAATAAAGTGCATCAAGATCTTCATTTTTAAGATGGGCAGCTGTAGGCATAACGCCCCAACCTTTCTTTCTAATTTCGATAACCACAGCATCATTTTTGAATCGCGGAGCAAATGGATTCCGTGTGTAATCATACAGCCATTTTAGGTCGCGCTTTTTTGTGATTCCTCCCAAAGCTGGCGCTGTTCCTGCGTCTCTCATATTGTAAGCATGACACGCAATGCAATTGTCGCGATAGAGTTGCTCGCCTTTTTTGAACTTTATCTCATTCGATTGTTGTTGTGAATCGGATTGCTTATTTTGTTGGTAATTTGCAGTATCAGAAAACAATACCACACTAAAAAGTACTACTAATAGTATACCAATAACAGCAGTGAATAGTATGTGTTTATTGTTTTTGATCGTTTGAATTTTAATCATTGGTTTACAAAGTTAGGAAGTATTCATCAATCGAAAACAAATATTTTTCTGCGAATAAGTCATCCTACAATCCGAAAAATTCCCTAGCATTTTTACTAGTTCGTTGTGTAATCACATCACGTTCAAGACCTTTAAATTGGGCAATTGTTGCTGCTACATAGGGCAAAAAAGCAGGTTCATTGCGGCGTTCATGGTATTTAGTTAAGTTGGTTTTCGGAACATTTTTAGGTAGCATAAACGGTGCGTCTGTTTCAATCATCAATTGATCCATCGGGACATATTGAACTACTTCTTTTAGATGAGCAAACCTATTTACATCACTAATTGCGCCCGTAAAACCAATGTAGAAACCATGATCCAAATAGGTTTTGACTTCAGTTATTGACCCAGTAAAACAATGTACAACGCTTTTGGGCAATTGTGATACATAGTCTTTAGTGATTGCCATAAAACGTGAAAAAGCCGCTCTTTCATGAAGAAAAAGCGGTTTTTGAATTTCTATTGCCAACTCGAGTTGTGCTCTATAGCATTTTTCTTGTACGTCACGGGGAGAAAAATCTCGGTCAAAATCGAGTCCGCACTCACCTACCGAAACCACGTGCTTTTTTTGCAATAATGCCATCAGTTGCTTGATACTATTCGCCTCAAAATGTTTGGTATCATGAGGATGAATTCCGGCTGTTGAATACAAAACTCCGGGATAATTGGATGCTATTTTTTCTGATTCATAGCTATTGCGCACACTCGTTCCGGTGAGTATCATTTGCGACACTTGGGCGTCGAGCGCGTTTTGCACTATTTCATCAATGTAATGTTGGAATTGCCTATTGGTTAGGTTTATTCCGATATCTATATGTGTTTTCATTTTATTTATTTATTTAATTTGTTGTGGTTGTCGGTTCTCGGTTGTAGGTTTTCTGAACACTGATTTCTGATTTCTGAACACTGATTACTGATTACTGAACACTGAATACTAACACTAATCCTCACGGCTTCCATCATCAGCCATACGCACTAATTTCGGTGTGAACTTTGCCACGACATCGACCAAGTCTTTTTGCGCTTCCATAACTTGATGGATGTCTTTGTACGCCATTGGTGCTTCGTCTAAACCTGCTCCAATTAAAGTAACTCCGTGATCTTTTAAAATAGTTTGCATTTCAATTTTGGTGATGTTCTGAATGGCTTTAGTTCTACTCATTTGTCGTCCAGCGCCATGAGAAGCCGAGTTGATGGCGTTTTCTTCTCCTTTTCCACGAACTAAAAATCCGGGTGCAGTCATGCTACCTGGAATGATTCCCATTACGCCTTTTCCCGCTGGTGTGGCGCCTTTACGGTGCACGATTACTTCTTCTCCATTCCACTTTTCTTTCCATGCAAAATTGTGGTGGTTTTCTACTTTGGCTAAAATCGTCGCGCCCAATGCTTTTTGCATTTTGATGTGAATGATTTCGTGACACGCCGAAGCATAATCGCCGGCCAAGTTCATGGCAATCCAGTATTCCTGACCTGCATCAGAATTTAAATCCAAATACGCTAAGTTTCTAGCTACTTCGGGCAATTTACACATGTCTTTTGCCATTTTAGTGTAATGTCCAGCAACCGTTGCACCAAAACCTCTCGAACCCGAATGCGTTAATAAGGCTACGTATTTTCCTTTGGGAATGTTTAAGATGGCATCGTCTTGAGCAAATTCCATGATTCCGAATTCCACAAAATGATTACCACCGCCTGACGAACCCAATTGCGACCATGCTTTATCTTTTAAATTTTTGATGAAGGCATGTTCTTTAAACAACGGACTTTCCAAAACCTCATGATCTGATTTGTGTTGGCCATGAAAACCATGACCCGCGCCAAATTTCGAATGCGCGATTAATTCTCTTTTGAATTTGGACTCGTTTTGATAATAAAAATCTTCTGAAATATCGTACACTGACAACGCCATTCGACACCCAATATCTACTCCAACTCCGTAAGGAATAATCGCATTTTTAGTTGCCAACACTCCTCCAATTGGTAAACCGTATCCTTGATGCGCATCGGGCATTAAAGCTCCGGCAACTGTAATGGGTAATTGCATGGCGACTTCCATTTGCATTCTTGCTCCTTCTTCAATTTGATCCAATCCATAAGCAGAATAAGCATTTGGATTTTCATTTAAAGCAATGAAATCTTCTGGTTTTTCATTGGCTTTTTCGATAACCGCTACCGCTAATTTATTAAAAATAGCATCGTCGATATAACGTTCAGGCGTTTCTAAAATGGCTTTAAAATGAGTCATCATTTGCTCTCTATTTAAACCTGTTCGCTTGCTGTTTATTTTTAAAGCGATACCCATGAGTACTCCTTGTACATAGCCTACTTTTTTTAATTCCTCTCCGTTGATGGGTGTTTTCATGCTTTCCTTTTTGTGCACCTGACGGATTTCCGCTGAAGCCGTCAGGTGGGTTAATTTTTTCTTTACAAAGATTTTAAAACTACTACGCAATTATTTTGCGCAGACGATTTTTGTTTTTTGTACCCTTTATTTTTTGTAACCTTGGTGAGATTCGAACTCACATTCCCTCTCGGGCATTACGGCTGTAAATACGCTTCCCTACTTTCCCTAACTATTTCGGTGCTTCTGTAAACTCTACCCATTAGTCCGCGCAGGTCTAACCGGAATATCCGTAAACACTATGGTAAGTCAATTTTGCCATAGACTTTTCCTTTTAAGCTACAAGGTCATTTTGTTGAACAAAGATTTCAAAACGACTACGCAATTATTTTGCGCAGTAAAAAGGAAAATGTATTTTTGATGAAATTATGAGTTAAAATCGAGTTGCTGCGTCAGCGATTGAGGCGATATCCTTTTTGAGGCACGAAAAAAGATAAAGCCGAAAGCGCGGCCTGAAAGGAGACGCTATTTTAGAAAGCAGAAGGCAGAAGGCAGAAAGCAAAATCAAGACTACAACCATAAACTATAAACTATGAACTTAAATGTCACAAAATAAAAACGCTTTAATCCGCTATAAAACCATCGATAAATGCTTGCAGAATCGCTACAGAAAGTGGACGTTAGAGGATTTAATTGAAGCGGTTTCTGAAGCGTTGTACGAATATGAAGGACGAGAAAATTCGATCAGTAAACGCACCTTGCAATTGGATATTCAGTTGATGCGGAGTGAAAAATTAGGGTACAATGCTCCGATTGTGGTCTATGATAAAAAATATTATCGGTATGAGGATGAAGATTTTACGATTACTGATATTCCGCTTACTGAAACCGACATTAACGTGCTGACCGAGACGGTTTCGATGTTGAAGCAGTTTAAGGATTTCTCTTTGTTTAGCGATGTTTCGGATATACTACAGCGTTTGGAAGATAAAATTTACGCTGAAAAATCGCATACGCAACCGGTGATTCATTTGGACAAAAATGAAAACTTAAAAGGATTGCATTTTTTGGACGAAATCTACCAAGCGATCATTAAAAAAGTGGTGTTGAATGTCACGTATAAGTCGTTTACCTCGCGTGATGAACAACAGTTTCCTTTTCATCCTTTTATTTTAAAAGAATTCAACAATCGTTGGTTTATGGTTGGAAAACGAAATGCTACTTCGCCCGTTGCGAATTTAGCTTTGGACCGAATTATTTCGATTGATTTCGATTTTCAATGTCCGTATTTGGACTACGCATTTGATGCCGAAAAATACTATAAAAATTGTATTGGAGTTACTGTAAATTCGGGAGTACAACCAAAAAAAGTGGAACTTTGGATTGACCGAATCAACGCGCCTTATGTGATTACAAAACCATTGCATAGTACTCAACGACTTATTGAAACGCGTGATGACGGCAGTATTATCATTCATTTATTGATTATGGAAAACTATGAATTGGAACGATTACTGTTGGGTTTTGGTGATGGTTTGGAAGTGATTCAACCCGAAAAATTACGGCAACGGATTAAAACGATATTGGAACGAAGTAGTGAAAAATACCGTTAGTTCAATTGCTTGACACAGCGATTGCACAACTCCATTTTTTCTGCATCAATGGTGCTTATTTTTTCAGCGGCACTTGTCATTACACAATGCGTATTAGGACAATGGGGCAAGCCTAAATTGTGTCCGAATTCGTGTATAACCACTTTTTTAAACCGTTCCATTTGAAGTGATTTGTCGTTACTTTTGAGTCGGAAGTTCGAAATAATAGAACTATTTCCCGGACAATACCCTAATCCCATTACACCAAAATCGGCATATTTCCATTCGGGTTTTTTAATGAAACCGTCGGTTTCTTTTTTGGTAACCGAAACGTCTTTGTGGGTCAAACCCATAATAAAATCGAGTGAATCGGGGAAATTTCTATTTTGAATTCGGATGATACTGTCGGCTCGATAGCGTGGTGATTTTATGTTTACAAAAGCCGATTTAGGTAGCTCTTTTTTGGGAAGTATAACGGTTTTCAGGTGATAGAAATCCTCAATGGTTTGTGCTAATGTGGTAACTTCTTCTTTGGTAATTCCGTCGTAGGGAATAATTCCGACTACTTTCGATTGAAGGTCAGCAGTTGAATTGGTTTGTGTACACGACAATAAAAATAAACAAACGACAAACAGTACTATTTTCATAATCCTTTTAGAAAAACAAGTACAAAAATTATACCTTTTATAGTTCAATCAACGCATTTTAATATGCAATCAAAGCTAACAATGCCTCTTCAAATCGCACTTTCGGTAAATATTGATCTTCCAATGATTTTACAAAGGGAATAGCACTTTCTATACTTCCAACACGTTTCACCGGAGCATCTAAATATTCAAATGCTTGTTCCATAATCAATGAAGAAATATCACTGGAAACTCCGCCAAACAAAGTATCTTCTTGTAAAATAATACATCTTCCTGTTTTCTTTACGGATGCTAAAATAGTTGCGGTGTCTAATGGTTGTAACGTTCGTAAATCAATCACATCCGCATTTATTTGCGGATGTTTGGTCAACGTTTCCAAAGCCCAATGCACGCCTGCTCCAAACGAAATAATGGTCACATCAGTTCCTTCTTTAAGCACAGCCGCTTTTCCAAACGGAATGGTGTAATAATCCTTCGGCACGTCTTGATACACCGAACGATACAATTGTTTGTGTTCGAAGAACATAACCGGATTTGGGTCATTAATTGCAGTGTTCAACAATCCTTTTACATCGTAAGGAAACGCGGGATAGACGACTTTTAAACCCGGAGTTTTGGTAAACCAAGCTTCGTTCGTCTGCGAGTGAAATGGTCCAGCTTGTGTACCGCCACCGCACGGCATACGCACTACTACGTCAGCTTTTTCATTCCAACGGTAATGCTGCTTGGCCAATAAATTCACAATCGGATTGAAACCTGTAGAAACGAAATCGGCAAACTGCATTTCAACAATGGCTTTATGTCCGTTGATGGACAAACCATTGGCCGCTGAAACCACAGCGCTTTCACAAATGGGTGTATTTCGAACGCGCTCTTTTCCGAATTGCTCTACAAAACCTTCGGTAATTTTAAATGCACCACCGTATTCGGCTATATCTTGACCCATAATCACCAAATTAGGGTGACGTTCCATGGATTGTTTTAACGCTTGTGTAATGGCATCCACTACACGTATATTTTCTACTTCATTTGAATGATTAACTTCTTCAAAATCATACGGTTCAAACATGTCGTTTAACTCTTCAGTTAAATCGGCGATAATGTCAGGTTCGGCTTGCGTAATCGCCCAATGTTCGTCGATTTCGGCTTTGATTACTGATTTAAATTCGGCATCCAGTTCTTCGGATAATACACTTATTCTAAGCAAATATTCTCTATAATTGGATATCGGATCTTTAATCGCCCACATGTCCATTAATTCTTGTGGAACGTATTTGGTGCCGCTCGCCTCTTCATGTCCGCGCATACGGAACGTTTTAAATTCCAATAAAACCGGACGCGGATTTTCGGCTAATGATGCCTTTAATTCGGCTATTTTAAGGTAGACTTCTAAAATATTATTTCCGTCGATGATGTGGCTTTCCATTCCGTAGCCAATGCCTTTGTCCGCCAAATTTTCGCAACGGTATTGTTCGTTGGTTGGTGTGGATAAACCATAACCATTGTTTTCAATTACGAATAAAACCGGTAAATCCCAAACGGCAGCAATGTTCAACGCTTCGTGAAAATCACCTTCTGAAGTGGCACCTTCTCCAGTGAAAACCGCCGTAACTTTCCCGTTTTTCTTTAACCTGTTGGCCAATGCGATTCCGTCTGCAACACCTAATTGCGGACCCAAATGCGATATCATTCCGATGATTTTAAACTCTTGCGTTCCAAAGTGGAAACTGCGATCGCGACCTTTGGTGAATCCGGTTTTCTTGCCTTGCCATTGTGAAAATAAACGGTGAAGCGGAATATCTCTTCCTGTAAAAACGCCGAGGTTTCGGTGCATCGGCAAGATGTATTCGTCTTGGTCTAAAGCTGCGGTAATTCCGACTGAAATGGCTTCCTGACCGATGCCTGAAAACCATTTGGATACTTTTCCTTGACGGAGAAGAATCAGCATTTTTTCTTCAATCAAGCGCGGCTTTAAAAGGCGTTTGTATAAATCTAGTAATTGTACGTTGGAAAGGTCTTTTCTGTCAAAGTTCATTTCTTCTATTTTTTAGCAGTGCAAAAGTATGAAAAGAATCAGTATGACACAGTGAACATTTTCGACTTTTTCAAGATTATTTAAAGTAATTCGCATTCGTTCGCAAGTACTTTGCAACATTTCATAATTTTAGTACATTTGGTATGAAATTGTGTGTTTTTTTAACCTAAAAAAATTGCATCATGAAAATTTATATTCGCAACATGGCATGCGAAAGCTGTAAAGTAGTTGTCAGGGAAGCCCTTGAAGAACTTAAGCTAGAACCTGTGAGAGTAGAATTGGGAGAAGCCGAAGTAAAAGGAAATCTCAGTGAAGAAAAAAAAGAAAAACTTAATGCTGAAATTCAAAAAGTAGGCTTAGAAATTGTAGAGAACAAAGGCATTGTGCTGATTGAAAAAATCAAACATTTTTGCCACGAGTATGCTTTTTCGGAAAAAGAAATAAAAGTCAATATCTCAGATTTCCTTACCCAAAAATTAAAGAAAGATTACAATTACATTTCCAATGCATTTTCCGAAATTGAATCGTGCACGATTGTCAATTATATCAATATGATTAAGATGGAACGCGCCAAAGAGATGATTCTTTTTGAAGACAACAATTTTACTGAAATTGCAGACAAACTTCATTTCAACAACCTTTCTACATTTTCTACACAATTCAAAAAAATAACAGGATTTAATCCCACGCACTTCAAAAACTTAAAAAACATAAGAAAACTTTCCATACAGGAATTGGCTAAAAAAAATCAATAAAATTTATAAGTTTCAAATCCAAAAGTATAAATCATTATCAATCATAACCTATAATTTTACACCCATAATTCTTAACTAATAGAAATGGGTAGTATTGATATATTTTATGCCGACGATGACGAAGACGATTTGATGTTTTTTCAGGAAGCTATAGAAATAATTAGCGAAGATTTGGACTATCAAGTTGCTTTACACACCCATATAAATGGGGAGCACTTACTTGAAAATATCAAAGCAAAAAAAGATGCTAACGGAATTGTTTTCCTCGACATCAATATGCCTATTAAATCGGGTTTGGAGCTATTAGAAGAAATTAAAAAGGAACCAGAAATCAAAAAAGTCCCAGTTATAATGTATTCTACAAGCTCTAATATAGACAGTATAGAACAATGCCGAAATCTGGGAGCTGATTTTTACGTAATCAAGTTTACCAATTTTAAAGACTTAGTGAGCATGATTTCCAGAGTCATACAAATCAATTGGGAAAACTTCCAACCTGATGCGAAAAATTTTGTTTACAAGACCTAATGCTCCTCAAAGCCATTAGAAATGTATATTTTTTAAAACAAATAGCATATTTTTTGTCTATAACTTTGATTTTAGATAATCAAAAATCCTTATATTTGTAGTTAGAACCAGAACTACTCTGGCATAAGGTATTAACAAAAAAGTGTATGTACAATGCAAAACATTCCTAGTGTTGACTTACGTGATTTCCTGTCGGACGATCCGGCACGTAAACAAAAATTTGTAAATGAAATCGGAAAAGCTTTCGAAGATATTGGCTTCGTAGCATTAAAAGGTCATTTTTTAGATGACAAATTGGTAGACGAGTTGTATGGAGAGATTAGAAATTTCTTTGCGCTTCCGTTGGAGACCAAATACAGCTATGAGATTCCGGGTATCGGAGGTCAGCGTGGCTATGTTTCTTTCGGAAAAGAACATGCCAAAGGCAGAAAAGAAGGCGATTTGAAAGAGTTTTGGCACTTTGGACAGTATGTTTCTAAAGATTCCAAATACGCTGCAGAATATCCAGACAATGTGGAAGTAACGGAATTGCCTCGTTTTAATGAAGTGGGAAAAGAAGCGTATCAAATGCTTGAAAAAACAGGTATTTACGTGTTACGTGCTTTGGCTTTACATTTAGGTTTGGACGAATTTTATTTTGACGAATACGGCAAAGAAGGAAATTCAATTTTGCGTCCGATTCACTATCCGCCGATTACGCAAGAGCCAGAAAATGCAATTCGTGCGGCAGCTCACGGCGATATCAACTTGATTACGTTGTTAATGGGTGCACAAGGAAAAGGATTACAAGTGCAAAATCATGATGGACAATGGATTGATGCTATTGCCGAACCCGATGAATTAGTCATAAATGTGGGCGATATGTTGTCGCGTCATACCAACAATAAATTAAAATCTACGATTCACCAAGTGGTAAATCCGCCCCGAGAATTGTGGGGAACATCACGCTATTCGATTCCTTTTTTTATGCATCCTGTGAGCGACATGCGTTTGGATGTTTTAGAAAATTGTGTTGATGCTGAAAATCCAAAATTATACGATGATATCTCAGCAGGTGAATTCTTGTATGAGCGACTGGTTGATTTGGGATTGATTAAGAAATAAGAAATAAATTTCAAAAAAAAAAATCCAAATTCCAACTTGCTTTGGGGTTTGGTTTTTTTGTTTTGAACATATGTTTTACATATCTAGACAATGATATTTTTTTTGTCTAAAAAAGAACACAGATGGGAGAAATTTAAATAATTTTTAAAATTTCTTTAAATTTCTCCCATCTGTGTTCCAAAATTACTGACACATCGTAAAAATTTAAACGCCAAAAAAATATAGTATATGCAAAAATTTCCTCACCAAGAGTTGACAAAATCAATCATTGGAATTTATTATGATGTTTACAATGAATTAGGTTATGGTTTTCTTGAAAAAGTATACCAAAACGCAATGATTATCGAATTGAAATCAAGAGGTTACGCTATTGAAAATCAAAAAAAGATAAGTGTAACATACAAGAATGAAATTGTCGGTGATTACATTCCAGACATTATAGTAAATAGCTCCGTAATAATTGAATTAAAGTGTGTTGAGTATATAGTTGAATCGCATGAGAGTCAACTTTTAAATTATTTAAAAGCAACTGATTGTGAGGTTGGTTTGCTATTAAATTTTGGAAAGGATCCTCAATTTTTAAGAAAGATTTTTACTAACAATCTAAAAAGAAATAATAGATAGTAGATTTTTAAGATTTTTTAAATTTCTATAATCTGTGTTCCTAACAAATTAAATTCATGGATATTCAAGAACAACTAAAAAAACTCTTCCCCGACCACGAAGTTTCGAACGAACCCGAAGCTATTGAGGAAAAAGAACATCAATTATTCGTTCAAAAAGAACCTATGATTTGTAAGTTTGAAAAACGAAAGGGAAAACCAACTACTATTATTTCAGGCTACGAAGGCGAAGATGAAGATTTTAAACTGCTGGCTAAAGAATTAAAAAACAAATTGGCTGTTGGCGGAACGTTTAAAGACGGTGAAATCATCATTCAAGGTGATTATCGTGACCGAATAATGAAACTATTACAAGATAAAGGCTTTAAAACCAAACGCGTGGGCGGATAAAAAAGTGTTCAGTGATCAGTTTTTAGTAAAAAACCTTAAACTACATTAAACCTTTAAACAATTTAACCAAAACAACCTAATGATACAATCATCAGAATTAATACTAAACCCCAACGGAAGTGTTTACCATTTGAACTTACTTCCTGAGCATATTGCACACGATATTATTTTTGTGGGCGACCAGAATCGGGTAGAAAAAATCACGAAACACTTTTCAACAATTGAATATTCGCAGCAAAAACGTGAGTTCAAAACGCAAACCGGAATTTATAAAGGAAAACGCATCACAGTGATGTCAACCGGAATTGGTCCGGATAACATCGATATCGTAATGAACGAATTGGATGCTTTGGTAAATATTGATTTGACCACACGTGAAGTGAAAGAAGAGTTGACGTCGTTGAACATCATCCGTATCGGAACTTCAGGCTCACTGCAAGCTGATATTCCCTGCGATAGTTTTGTGATGAGTCAGTACGGCCTAGGTTTAGACAACATGCTTCGCTCCTATTTGATTGATGATGTCTCTGAAACCGCGATGGAAGACGCCTTTATTCTACAAACCAATTGGGATATGAAGAAAGGTCGTCCGTATGTAATTAAAGGAAGTGAAACACTCGAAAAACGTTTGGAAAGCGATACAATCCACAAAGGTTTTACCGGAACTGCAGGCGGATTTTACGGTCCACAAGGTCGCGTTTTGCGTTTGGATATTCAAGATCCGGAACTGAATTCGAAGATGGATCAATTCGAATTCGAAGGCATCAAAATGACGAATCTCGAAATGGAAACCGGTGCTATTTATGGCTTAGGAAAACTATTAGGTCACGAATGTTTATCGCTCAACGCCATCATCGCCAATCGCGCGACAGGAACGTTTAGCGAAGATCCATACAAAGCCGTTGATGCTTTGATTGAATATGCTTTGGATAAATTAGCTGAGTAATAAAATGTGTCAATGTGTCAATGTGTCAATGTGTCAATGTGTCAATGTAAGAATTAGCCAATTAACACATTAATTGACAAATTGAGCAATTGGCTAATTGACTAATTAAAAAAATGAAAATACACTTAGAATCCGAACGACTACTCTATCGTCCCATCGAAATCTCCGATGCTGAGGCATTATTTGAACTCGATAGTAACCCAAATGTGCATTTGTACTTAGGAAACGAACCTGTAACTTCTATCGAAGAAGTGTATGGCTACATTAAAAGTATTCAACAACAATACATCGATAATGGTATTGGTCGCTTTGCTTTAGTTGTAAAAGAAACTCAGGAAGTCATTGGTTGGGCTGGAATCAAATTCATCACCGAACCCGAAAATAATCACGTCAATTTTTACGATTTAGGCTATCGCTTGCAAGAAAAACATTGGCGCAAAGGTTATGCGTTGGAAGCGGCAAAAACGTGGTTGGATTACGGATTCAACGAAATGAACATCCCAACCATGTATGCATCTGCTCATATCGAGAATGTGGGTTCCAATACTATTCTACAACGAATAGGAATGCAACAAAACGGTCAATTTTATTGGGAAGATTTATTGTGCAATTGGTATGAATTGAACAATCCAAAATAATAAAAATGGATTTTCAGTTACAATCAATGGACGATTACACTCAACTACTTCGTGGAAACGGAATTACAACATGGAATGCCGCCTTAGATTTCATTCGAAAAATTCCGTACGGCAGAAATACCAATAGAGCAGATTTTTCGTTAGTTATTAAGGAAAACAAAGGAACGTGTAGTTCAAAGCATGCCTTTTTAAAAGAAATTGCGATTAGAAATACGATTCCCAATATTGATTTAATCATTGGAATCTACAAAATGACCGAAAGCAACACCAAAATAGGTTCGATTTTGACCGAAAATAAAATCGATTATATTCCAGAAGCGCATTGTTACTTGAGAAGTAATCATCAAACCATTGATGTCACAACTACTCACTCTGAATTTGAAAAACTGCAAAATCACATTTTAATGGAAGTCGGTCTTGAAGCACAACAAGTTGTCGATTATAAGATTACCTTTCATCAAGATTTCATCCGAAAATGGATTTCAGAACATAACATTGCCTACTCCTTTGAAGAAATTTGGAGTATTAGAGAAAAATGCATTCAACAACTTTCAACATAACTCATGAAAACAATAAAAATAGCTGGCGTTCCTGAACATTTTAACTTACCGTGGCATTTGTGCCTCGAAAATGGCGAATTTGAAGACGTTGGAATTGATTTACGTTGGACGGATGTTCCCGAAGGAACGGGAAAAATGTGTCAGATGCTGCGCAGTGGTGAAACCGATATTGCCGTTATTCTGACAGAAGGAATAGTCAAAGACATCAATGCGGGAAATCCGAGTAAAATTGTTCAAATGTATGTGGAGAGTCCGCTTATATGGGGAATTCACGTCGCTGGCCAATCCAAATACACTTCATTATCCGATCTTGAAAACACCAAAGCAGCCATTTCTCGTATCGGTTCTGGTTCGCAATTAATGGCGTATGTCAATGCCAACAATCAAGGTTGGAAAACAAACGATATGCAATTTGAAATTGTAGACACGATTGATGGTGCTGCAAAAGCATTAACCGATGAAACCGCCGACTATTTTATGTGGGAACGTTTCATGACAAAACCGTTGGTCGATAAAGGAATATTTCGAAAAATAGCCGATTGTCCAACTCCGTGGCCGTGTTTTGTAATTGCAGTGCGCGATGAAGTGTTGAAAAAACATCCCAATACCATTGCTCAAATTTTGGAAGTGATTAATCTTACGACCGAAGAATTTAAAGAAATTCCGAGTATTGACCGAACTTTAGCCGAAAAATACCATCAAAAAATAGAAGATATTCAAGAATGGTTGTCATTGACCGAATGGTCTCAAAAGCAAATTACCGTTGATATGTTAAACAAAATTCAAAATCAACTCTTTGACCTTAAAATTACTGATAAAAAAGGTACTTTTGCTGAACTAGTAAAAGCAATTTAGCTTTTTATAGTTGGACATCAATGATAGAAAAAACAAAACTGTATTATCTGTATCTCAAGAACAAACTCACGGTAAAAAAACCATGGGACATGATAATTATTTTTGTTTTAAACATCCTTCTTACCATCCCGTTATTCATAATTGCACATCAAAATTTAATCGATTTGAATTGGATTGGTCATTTGGATCGCATCTTTATTTTTATCGTTATTTTAACCGCCATTCAACTGATTTTGAGGGTTTTTAGAAGGATTACCTTAATCAGCATTGGAGTTTATCTCCTCATCCTTTTTTTTGGAACCGTTTTGGGCGGCTATGGATTTAAAAGTGTTTTTGACGACTACAAATACATGATGTATTTTATGGCCGAGAACAACAATCCGCAAGACATTATCATTTCGAAGCTGTTACCGTTTCCCAATAAATCCAAGGTAGAAAAAGCCATTGAATTTGAAAATCCGAGAGTACGTAACTTTGCTATTATGTCGGCCAACAAGCATTTTAAAGGGCTTAAAGGATACAATGATTATGCAACTTTGATTCAGTGTTTTGCCGTATTTAAAGAAATCAATTCGAGGTGGAATTACGTCAGCGACCCGAAAGGAAAAGACTATATTGCTACAGCTTCCGAATCACTGAATTATCTCTCTGGCGATTGCGATGACCATTCGATTTTGATGGCAGCTTGTGTTAAATCGATTGGTGGTACTCCGCGTTTGATTCACACCGACGGACATATTTATCCTGAAATTTTAATTGGAAGCCGAAAAGATTTTGAAGAAGTCAATTTCATCATTCAGGAAGTTCTTTTCAAAGACGAAGTCAACAATCAAAGCTTACATTATCACATCGATGAATACAACCAAATTTGGCTGAACTTAGATTATACTGCTAAATATCCGGGTGGACCGTTTTTAAAAGAAGTTATTTTAGGAGCATTGACGTTGTATTAAAAAAACTCTCCTATTCAATTGTTCATTGATTAGAAGAGTCTTGATTAAGGACTTGAGAAATTAATTCACAATCATCTTTTTAGTAGCGATTTCTTCCCCATTTGCAATCAAACTGTACAAGTACATTCCTTTTTGCATCGTATTAGATTCAATCGTAATCGAACCTTTTACAGCAGTAAGTTTGAATTCTCTAAGAGTTTGACCGTTCAAATTCAACAATAATATAGAAGCTTCAGTTTCACCTTCAGGTAACGAATACTCAATTACTGTTGAAGTTTTAAAAGGATTCGGAGTATTTTGACCTAAATAATATCCATTTACTTGAATCGCTTGTAATTCACTTTCAGTAAAATTCTTTTGATTGTTAACAACATAGGTTTTTTCTGCCAACTCTAATTTATCTTTCAAGATAGTAACTTCAGCAGATAATTCTTTCAATGATTGAGTCAAAACTGAAATCAAACCTGTATAATTTACAGCTTTTAATGTTCGAGTTCCTACTTGTTCATTTTTGTCATTAAAAGTAGGATGCAAAACATCAGCTACTAGCTCTGGATAGACTTTTTCCAATTCTTGTGCTATGAAACCGTGTTGCAAGTTGGTTGGTAAATCCAATTTTAAACTTTTATCATTTTCAATAAAGTTGTAGGTAACTGGATTCAATTGAGCCAATTTATCCAATGAATTCTCTTCTTTTTTTACGTCTTTCTTCAATTTACTATCCGATCCAAAAAAGCCTTGTGTGGCATAGACCGTTCCTCCAAAATATCCTGCATAATTACCAATTGGTCCCGCAACAGTAGATTGTGTTCCTGATGCTGTTGCAAAAATTCCGCAATTAATACTACCTGCAACGGCGCTACTTGACACTTCTGAAAAAACACCATAACTACTCGATGTTAATCCTGGTGAAGTAACTCTGGCACGAAAACCGAAATTTTGATTGGCTGTTGAAATGGGAGCACCTAAATTAGTTAATTCAGCCAATACTCCCACGTTGGATTGAGCACTTGTTCCCGTTAAAGTTCTTACTCCAAAATTATTATTAAAAGCACCATTAGATATAGTTTCTAACGCAGTGTTACTTACAACGCCTCCAGCAGTTGAATTTGCATTAAAGAGGGCTGCTCTTAATTGTGCTCCACCGCTACCACCAGAAACACCAACTTGCAAACCTACCTGCAAACCAGAACTTTGTGAATTAATTTCAAGTTTTGGTATGGTTCCACCTAGTGGAACAGCAGATGTCTGTCCTAACAAAGCTGTTAAATCAGAACGTAAGGTAAAAACTACCTGGTCTGATGCGGGATTTGTAGAACTGGGAGATGTTCTAAATTCTAAGTTACCTTGCGTGGTAGTTGGCGTGCCTGTTGCATTGTTTCCAACCCATTGAATAAATGGATTCCCTGCCGCAGTAGGTGTTCCTCCAGATTGATTAGCTCCAGAATAGCCAAATACTAAACCTCTACCAGCTCGTTGAATTCTAAAACCATACAAGGTTTGTGATAATGCACTAGGCGTTAGTTTTCCTAAAGAAAACCATTGACTAGAAGGAGTAAAATCGAAACCTACTCCGCTGTCAAGTTGAGTTACTAAACCTCTACTAAATCGGAATACCTCTGTCGTCGTTGCGGGAAAAGGAGGAGTTGGTGGTGTAATAGGATTAGTAACCGGAACAAAAGAACTGTTTTGGGCAAAACCCAAAGTCATTGTAAAAAATACAATGAGCCACGATAATGTTGTTTGTTTTTTCATAATTAAATGGTTTTAAAGTTGTTATAAAATTATACAGCAAATTTTAAACCCACGGAAAAACAATAGTTAAAAGAAAATAGAGAATTTATTTATTAAGCAAACTGAATCAAAATCAGCCATTTAGCTCATTTACTTAAAAGAAAACCGATTAAAAACACCATAATAAATCAATTATTTACAATAATTAACAAAATATATTTTTACTACTGCATTTTTTTTGTTAAATAATAGAATATTGTAGATAATTTTAATCGAAAGAATAGACAAAATGCAATAAATGTTTAACGCTCTTAAAACCGGAATGTTACAAAAGAATATAAATTACCAATTAATTTCATTTTTGCCTTTGGATAGTAAAAAAGCGTTAGTACGACTAAAATGCTTGTTTCCAAACCATAATCCGCGATTAGCACTCAATGGCGATGGATGACCCGTTTCCAACACACAATGTTTATTTCGATCTATTTTGGCTCCTTTTTTCTTGGCAAATCCGCCCCAAAGTAAAAAAACAACATTTTCTTTTTCATTTGAAATTGTCTGAATTACCGCATCTGTAAACGTTTCCCAACCTTGGTTTTGGTGACTACCCGCTTCACTTTCACGGACCGTCAATGTGGCGTTTAATAACAGAATTCCTTGTTGTGCCCAACGTTCTAAATTACCCGAACTCGGAAACGGAATTCCTAAATCTTGTTGCAATTCCTTAAAAATATTTTGCAACGAAGGCGGAAACGCTATTCCGTCGTTGACCGAAAAACACAAACCATTCGCTTGTCCCAATCCGTGGTAGGGATCCTGGCCAATAATCACAACTTTAACTTCGTCAAACGGACACCAATCAAAAGCCGAAAAAATCTGACTGCCTTTGGGAAAGCATCTTTTGATGGCGTATTCTGATTTTACAAAAGCTACTAAATCAGTAAAATAAGACTTGTCAAATTCTTCTGAAAGCGCATTATTCCATGATGGATGGATGTCGATTAACATATCATAAATTTTCATCAAAAATATAAAAATCTATTGCATTATGGTGGGCAACATTCGTAACTTTGAGCAACTAAAACAAACTAATGATTTCGATAACCGCGAAGACGCTTCAAGATTTAGAATTTACCACCATTTTGGAAACCATTTCGGCCATTTGTAATACCGAAATCGGGAAAGAAAAAGCGCTCACCATCACGCCATTTGCCGATAAAGAATTGCTGATGAATGCGCTGTTGCAGACTTCTGAATATGTTTCGTCGTTTTCAAACAATAACGCAATTCCCAATCACGGATTTGAAAACAGCACGACAGACATCAAAATGTTGGGTATCGAAGACAGCTTTTTGGAAGTTTCCAGTTTTAGAAAAATCGCCACACTTTCAGAAACGGTAAATGTTTTGTTGCTTTTTTTTAAGAAATTCAACGATTATTATCCAAAGTTGAATGAACGAGCGATTACCGTAGAATACACCAAATTTATCATTCAAAAAATTGATGAAGTGGTTGATAAATATGGCGTCATTAAAGACAATGCTTCGCCCGATTTAATCAACATCCGACGTGATATGAGTGTCGTTCGTGGCAAAGTCAACCAAAGTTTCGGACAAGCGTTATCCAGTTATAATTCGTTGGGTTATTTGGACGAAATTAAAGAAAGTTTTGTGGATAACCGCAGAGTTTTAGCTGTTTTAGCGATGTACCGACGCAAGGTCAAAGGTTCCATTTTGGGAAGTTCAAAAACCGGAAGTATTGCGTACATCGAACCCGAAGCAACGCTGAAATATTCACGTGAATTGAATAATCTAGAGTACGAAGAGCGTGAGGAAATCACTCGAATTTTAAAGAAATTATCCAACGATATTCGGCCGTATATTGATTTATTAAAAGAATACCAAGCTTTTCTAAGTGACATAGATGTTATTGCAGCCAAAGCAAAATACGCCTTTAAAATCAGTGGTGTATTGCCCAAAATTTCGGGAGAAAAGCGCTTGTTTTTCAGAGAAGCCTTCCATCCTATTTTGTATTTGAATAATAAATCAAAAGGAGAAAAAACATATCCGCAGACCATTGAATTAACGAATGAAAACCGAATTATCGTTATATCCGGACCCAACGCAGGCGGAAAGACCATCTCCCTAAAAACCGTTGGATTATTGCAATTGATGTTGCAAAGTGGCCTATTGATTCCGGTTCACGAACGCAGTGAAACCTTTCTATTTGACCGAATTCTGACCGACATTGGAGACAATCAATCCATTGAAAATCATTTGAGTACGTACAGTTACCGATTAAAGAACATGAACTACTTTCTAAAAAAATGTAATGCCAAAACATTGTTCTTAATTGACGAATTCGGAACGGGTTCTGACCCTGAATTGGGTGGCGCTTTGGCGGAAACTTTTTTAGAGGAATTTTATCATCGTGAAGCATTCGGAATCATCACTACGCATTATTCGAATTTAAAAATACTGGCCAACGAATTGCCGTTTGCGTCCAATGCCAATATGTTGTTTGACGAAAAATCGTTGGAACCGATGTACCAATTGATTTTAGGTCAAGCTGGAAGTTCATTTACGTTTGAAGTCGCACAAAAAAATGGTATTCCGTTTGGATTGATCAATCGCGCGAAAAAGAAAATTGAAGTGGGAAAAGTGCGGTTTGACAAAACCATCGCCACGCTGCAAAAAGAGCGTTCCAAACTTGAAAAAACTTCGATTAATTTAAAAGAAGAAGAAAGTAAAGCACGGGAAGAAAGCAAAAAAATGGAGCTAACCAACGCTAAAATAAAAGAAAAACTAGAGCGTTACCAAGAATTATACGATGCCAATCAACGTTTGATTTACATCGGACAAAAATTAGACGATGCATCGGAAGCCTATTTCAACAACAAAAACAAAAAAGTGTTGTTGGGTGAATTGTTGAAAATCGTAGAAATTGAAAACAGCAAACGTCGCAAACTATCGGTCAAAGAAAAAGAAGTAAAAGCAGTTATTCAGAAGCAAGTGGTTGAAGAAGTGACTGTAAAAGTAGAAGAAATCCGAAAAGAGAAAAAGGAGAAAAAAATCAAAGCCACACTCGTTCCCGAAAAACCAAAAGTGGTGCTGAAAGTCGGTGACCGCGTTCGCATGACCGATGGAAAATCGATTGGAACGATTGATAAAATTGAGAAAAATAAAGCCGTGGTGAATTATGGTATCTTTACTTCGAAAGTGAGTGTTGATGAATTGGAATACGTACAAGAAAAATAACTATGGAAGTAGCTGATTTACCTGAAGGAAAAAAAATAATTCTGTTTGATGGTGTTTGCAATTTGTGCGATTCATCGGTGCAATACATCATCAAAAAAGACAAAAACGATGTATTTCGTTTTGTGCCATTGCAATCCGATTTGGGAACCAAAATCCTCCAACACATTGGGATTTTCAACCAAAAAATTGATAGCATTGTGCTGTATGAACCCGGCGTGGCCTATTATTACAAATCGGGTGCCGTGATTGAAATTTCCAAAACATTGCAAGGTTTTTTTAATTACGGAATGTTGTTTCGGATTTTGCCGAATTCGTTGCGTGATGTGGTGTACGATTATGTGGCTAAAAACCGTTACAAATGGTACGGCAAAAAAGAAAGCTGTATGATTCCGACACCTGAACTAAAATCTAAATTTTTATAAACTGATAATTGTCATACGTTACCGATTTTAATCCAATTACCTTTGGATAACTAAAAACTGATACACATGACAAAATTAGCTCTACCACTGTATTCATGGGATAATGGTGCATTTATTATGATAGGTGTTTTTGCCTTAGTCATATTCGGACTCATAGGCATTATCATGATGATGATGAATAGTAAAAACAAAAAAGACTAGAAATTCTAGTCTTTTTTGTGGAATAATTTATTTATGGGTTATTGTTGTATCTCAACTTTTTCAAGTTGACCAATTTTCTTCCAATTAGGATCTATTTCAAGAGCAACTCCAACATAAACCTCTCCTTTTTTATAATTATTAAAAGCCGTTCCTTTTGCCATTTCAGCATTGATTTCTTTGGGTGTTAAATTGTACATCGCGCCTGTAATGGGATCAACAATTATTCCGATCAAACCACCTATTAGAATGTTACCGATAAACCAGCCATTAAACTTTTTAGTCAAAGTGGTTTGATACGTTTGATAGCCTTCCAATTTAAGCATTACTTCATGTTCGCTTTTTCTAGCTAGTTTCATTTCAAAAGGAGTTTTACCCACTTCTACTTCGTCAATAAAAATAGTTGCAGCAGTCGGATTACTGGCAAATTTTACATTTTGCTTTGAGCCTGACATTACGGTTGCACAGCTTGTAAACAATAAAGTAGAAAGTAGAGAACAGTAAATAAATGATTTTTTCATTTTGGATTGATTTTGGTTATTTAATTTGTAATTGATATTGCGACAACTTGGTTACATCGCCTGAAAAGTAGTAAAATTCGACGGTTATTCTATAGCAAGTACTCCATAAATCGGGAGTCGATTTTTTTATGACTTTAACAATGTTTGCTCCATTTGCTCTAGCAAGCTTTCTTGCACTAATTAGATTTGTATTGAAACTACAATCCGTTGAAAGCCCGCTGTCGCCAAATCTAGCATTCCCAATTTTTTTTGCCCCTTCAGGAACTTGATTTTGAAGGTCAAGAAAAGCCACCTTATCTTCAATTGTCAAGGGCTTTAATTGTTCATTAAAATTAGACTTAATACTTGCTCCACAACTCATTAATAAAAAGGCAACGGCCACTACAATACTTTTTTTCATTGATAATAATTGATTAAATTTATAATTCTGTTTATATTTTATAAGTTCGTACTATTATTCGTCTTCTTTCTCCCATTTCCCAACCACCGACGTAGCCAAAGCATTTCCTAATACATTGGTCGCACTACGGAACATATCGCAAAAATGGTCGATTGGTAAAATTAAAGCAATACCTTCGACGGGAATATCAAACATGCCACAGGTTGCAGCAACGACGACTAAACTCGCTCGTGGTACTCCCGCAATTCCTTTACTGGTAAGCATTAAAACCAAAAGCATAGTCATTTGTGTTCCGAGGTCTAAGTCGATTCCGGATGCTTGTGCGATGAAAATACTAGCAAACGTCATGTACATCATACTTCCGTCTAGGTTGAAGGAATATCCTAATGGTAACATGAACGACACGATACGGTCTTTGATTCCGAAACGCTCCAATTCTTCTGTTAGTTTTGGAAAAACGGCTTCACTACTGGTTGTTCCGAAGGCGATGATGAGCGGACTGATGATGCGCTTGAGTAAAATTGTCATTTGACCTTTCAAGAAAATGTATCCTACAATCAATAATATCACCCATAACGACGAAATTCCGACTAAAAACGACCCGAAGAATTTGGCATAGGTTACTAATAAATCGCTTACATCGCGTGTGGCAAACACTCCAGCAATCGCACCGAAAACGCCTAGTGGCGCGAATTTCATTACGTAATTCACCATTTTCAAAATGATGTGCGAGGTTTTGTCGAGCGCGTTGATTACGGGTTTGGTGTAATCACCGATGGACGCCGCTGCTAGTCCGAAGAAGATGGAGAAAATTACGATTTGTAGAATTTCGTTGGTGGCCATGGCTTCTACGATACTTTTCGGAATGATGTGTTCGATAAAGTTTTGCGCCGAAAAAGTTTGAGTTTTGTCGGTTACTTCAGAAGCGGTAGACGGATCGATATCGATGAGTTGGATTCCGATTCCGGGTTGGAAGAAATTCACCCAAAACATACCTATTAATAAGGAGATGAACGAAGCCGTAAAAAACCAGCCCAATGCCTTTCCTCCTATTCGTCCCACCGATTTGATATCGCCCAATTTGGCAATTCCGACTACCAAGGTCGTAAATACCAGAGGCGAAATAATCATTTGCACCAAACGAATGAATACGGTAGCCAGCATTTTGATGTAACCGCTGAATGCTTTGGCGCTTTCGACCGAATAATTGTTGTGGATGAAGATTCCGAGTATGGCGCCAATGGTCATGGCGATTAGAATTTGAACCGTCAAATTACCTAGAAATGATTTTTTTTGTACAGAATGATCTTGTTCTTGATTCGGATGAGTGTTCATAGGATTGAGGTTTGTTTTAGCCCAGACCTGCCTGCCGGCAGGCAGGTAGCAGTGGAATTGCTTCTATTATTTGTTATACATTTTGTTCAATACATAAAAATCGGCCAATACCAATGCGGCCATCGCTTCAACAATGGGAACGGCTCGCGGCACCACACATGGGTCGTGACGGCCTTTTCCTTGTTGTTCGATGATGGTATTTTGGTTGGTTAACACGTCTTGTTTCTGAATTAAAGTTGCCACGGGTTTGAACGCGACTCTGAAATAAATATCCATTCCGTTGGAAATTCCGCCTTGAATTCCGCCCGACAAATTGGACTTCGTCGTGCCGTCTTCGTTGTATAAATCGTTGTGTTCGCTGCCTTTCATGCGCGCGCCACAGAATCCGCTTCCGAATTCAAAACCTTTTACCGCATTGATGGAGAGCATGGCTTTTCCGAGTTCGGCGTGCAATTTATCGAAAACCGGTTCGCCCAAACCGATGGGCACATTTTGAATGACACACGTAATGGTTCCGCCGATTGTATCGCCTTCTTTTTTAATTTCTTTGATATATTTCTCCATTTTTTCTGCCGTGGCAGCATCGGGACACCGCACAGCATTGGATTCGGTTAATGAAAAATCCAAATCTTGATACGGTTTATCGATAAATATTTCGCCCACAGACGAAACAAAAGCGTTGATGGAAATGGTGTTGATGACTTGTTTGGCAATGGCACCGCCTACCACTCGGCAGGCAGTTTCACGAGCAGAACTTCTTCCGCCACCGCGGTAATCTCTGATTCCGTATTTTTTTTCGTAGACATAATCGGCGTGACTCGGACGGTACGTATCTTTTATGTGCGAATAATCGTCTGACTTCTGATTGGTATTGGGAATGATGAATCCGATGGGCGTTCCGGTTGTTTTTCCTTCGAAGATTCCAGATAAAAATTGAACAACATCTTCTTCTTTGCGTTGGGTTACGATGGACGACTGACCGGGTTTACGGCGTTGCATTTCAGTTTGAATGGCATCTAAATCGAGTTCAATTCCGGGCGGACAACCTTCAATAATGCCACCTAAGGCTTCACCATGTGACTCACCAAATGTTGTAATTTTAAAAAGTGTACCGTAGCTATTTCCTGCCATTCGTATATTGTTTGAAACAAATATAGTATTTATTGTTTAGTTGTCGAAACATATCTAAACTTTAGGTGAGGTGGAATTTTTAGGATCTTTAAAACGAATTACTTAACGTTTTGTAGTAGAATTTTTACGCAAAAAAATTAGTATTTGGTACAATAGTTGATTTGTGGAATCGTTATAGTAAAAACTAAAACATTTTTTTATGAAAAAAGTAATTTTGACTGCCTTATTTTTATTTGGATTGGGAATGACTTCGCAAGCGCAAGACATTTCGAAAAACGCTTTAGGTTTGCGTTTAGGAGATAACGACGGATTCGGAGGAGAAGTTTCGTATCAAAGAGGATTGTCGGATAACAACCGATTAGAATTAGATTTAGGTTGGAGAAACAGCCAAAATGTAGATGCAATCAAACTAGCAGGATTGTACCAATGGGTTTGGAACATTGATGGCGGATTCAATTGGTATGCTGGAGTTGGTGGTGGATTGGGTACTTGGAGTTATGACACAAATGGTTTTAGCGACAATGGAACTATCCTTTTTGCTGCAGGTGACATCGGAATTGAGTACAATTTTGATTTTCCATTACAATTGTCATTAGATTTCAGACCTGAATTGTATTTCAATTCGGATGATTACAGAGAAGACAGTTTCGGTCCTGATTTAGCGTTGGGAATTAGATACCGATTTTAATTATTAGAATAAAAGAGTATGGACTTTATGTCCATAGACCTGATTTTACGAATTATTTTGTTATGTAAAATCGCTTATTCGACACGAATTCCACCAATTTTCACAAATTAATTCGTGAAAATTGGTGGAATTCGTGTCGAACTTTTTAGAAAATAAAGTTAAATGCACTGAAAGTGCATAGTTCCAGATTCACATTTGAATCCAATAAAAAAGTCCTCTTGAAAACCAAGAGGACTTTTTGTTTAATTAGGGTTTATTGGAGATTATGATTTTGGTAAAACCACAGTATCAACTACGTGAATGACACCATTTGACTGATTTACATCGGCGATAGTTACTTTAGAACTGTTACCGTTTTCGTCGGTTAAATATAAGTCATTCCCTTTCATCCAGGCTGTCAGGGTTCCACCTGAAACAGTTTTCAACGTGGCTTTACCATTTCCTTTTTTAATGGCTTTAGCAAAATCAGAAGCATTCATTTTTCCGGCTACAACGTGATACGTCAATACGGTTTGAAGTGTTTTTAAATTTTCTGGCTTCAATAAGGTTTCTACGGTTCCTTTAGGCAATTTATCAAACGCGGCATTGGTTGGGGCAAAAACGGTGAATGGTCCTTTTGATTGTAAGGTTTCTACTAATCCAGCTGCTTTTACTGCTGCTACCAAAGTAGTGTGGTCTTTTGAGTTTACGGCATTCTCCACAATGTTTTTCGAAGGATACATCGGTGCACCACCAACATTTACCGTTTTTTCTTTTTGAGCAAAAGTCATTGAGGTGGTCATAAAGCTTACAGTCAACACTAAAGCGGAAATAATTTTACTTGTTTTCATATCAATTAAATTTTTAAGTTATAAAGGCATTTACGCAAGAACTTCGGTTGTGGTTTTAGCAGGCTGAAAATTAACATAAGATTAGCAATCGATGAGTTGAAAAAAATGGGCGTATTTTTTTTCTATTTCTTTCGAATTGAGTAATTTAGAATTCACTTTAAAACGCACACATTTCCATCTTAAAAATTAAATTATGCTGATAGGTAAAGAATCTTTGGTTGACATTTTATTGAAAGACCGAAAAAAGACTGTAAACGAGAACGATCTTCTGCACGAAGTATTTCAGATTTTAGAACAAAATGAAAACGAGCGAACGCAGATTAAACAGAGTTTGAGTACTCAAAGTTCAACAACTGCTAACACTTTTCATTTTGATTCGTTGGAAAGTGATCGTATTTTTCATGTGAATCAGATTCAGAAGTTGTGCATCGATTACCGTTTGCGTTTTTTAGACAGCTATTTGTTTAAGAATCCGATTCCGGAAGAAGCGATTTCAAAAATCAATGCGTTGGAAAAAGAACACGGAATTTATGTAAGCGGATTTAAAATTGTCGCGCCGAGTAAGACCTTTGACTTAGAGAGTTACGATGATCCATTGTTGTTTGCTCCGATTGGGAATGGTTATTATTATTTGATTCACCAATGGGGAAATGATGTGAGTTGGTTGCGCAAGTGGAAATTCAAACCCGTTAAAAACATAGAAAATTTTTTGGTGTTCAGTTTGTTGGTGAGCATTTTAATTGCCATACTTACTCCGGAAACCAATTTAAGCAAACAAATTCCGATGGCGTCTGCGATTGTGTTTTTATTTGCTTTTAAATCGGTTGTTGGTGTAGCGTTGTATTATTTCTTTATGATGGGAAAGAACTTTAATAGCGAAATTTGGAATCGGGAGTTTAAGGAAAATTAATACGTAGAACATTCAATTCGTATTCGTCCTAAAATAATTGTACTTTTTTTGAGTTATATAAATGAGTAACAACACTTTATTATTCATCTAAAACTTATATCATGAGTGATTACGACAACGAGTTCCGACTCATAAAAGCCAAACCACGGAGTAAAAAATTGGGTCACCGCATTGATTTAACTGCGATGGTAAGTATTTCGTTTCTGCTGATTGTATTTTTTATGGTTACTGTAGAGTTGTCCAAACCCAAGACTTTAGAATTAGGAATGGCCGATGATGGCGGTTGCGGTCCAACTGGAATTGTTTGTGGTAGATCTGTTGACAGAACCATTACGTTACTTTTAGATGATAATAATACTATTATTAGTTATTTAGGATTGATTGAAGTACCTAGTGAAAAACCAAAAACACTACATTATGGCAAAGATGGTATTCGGAAAGAATTAATGGCTAAAAATTACGCAATTAAGAATTCAGATTTGCAATATAGTAGACGAAATAACGTACTCATTGTAATTATCAAACCCAGTAAAAAGTCGAATTACGGAAACTTAGTTGATATTTTAGATGAAATGAATATTGTAAATGTTTCCACTTATGCAATTGTAAATGAGTTTACTCCTCAAGAATCAGATTTACTAGCTAGCAATTAGTTATCCTTGCTATTGAAACAATAAAAAAAGCCCTACATTTCTGTAAGGCTTTTTTGTTTTGTAAAAGTGATAATTATAGTGTAACAAACTGATTTACTTATTTCCTTCTACCAAAAACCACCAAAGAGCAACGTAAACTGCCTCCTCTTTGGCTCCTTTAATATCATTAGTCACATCACTCATTTTGGCAATTGAGCTATTGCTTGAGTTTCGAATAGTAGAACCATCTATAATTAAAACGGTAGAATTGCTTGAATTGCGAATTGTTTTTCCGTCGCTATCCACTCTACCCACTGAACTGTTACTGGAATTACGTATTGTTTTTCCATCGCTATCAATTCTGCCCACCGATGAATTACTTGAATTGCGGAGTGTTTTACCATCGCTATCCATTTTGTATTGCGCAGTGGCTACTGTTGAAACGAATAGAAAAGCAAGAATGACAAGTGTGGTGTTAAGTGTTTTTTTCATGTTTAATCGTTTTATTGTTTTTCCAAATATAAGAATTAAATTAAAAAAACACGGGTAATAAAAATGCCCTACATTTCGGTAATGCATTTTTATTTTCTAAAAGTGAAAATTATATTTTAATAAACGTACTGGAACTACTTCCTAGTGGAGACATTACTTTTATATAATAATGACCCGATTTCAGATGGGAAACATCTAGGGATGCATTAGGTTCGGTTACTGTTAATACCAACTGACCTAAAACATTGTAAATACTCAATGATGTAATTTCTGTAGTTGATTTATTCTGAATTGTCAAGACATCCTTCACGGGATTGGGCGCTAGTGTAAAATAGTTGATAAACTCAAAATCGGGATTGGCCAATGCCTGAATAGTTGTTGTAGCCGTATTGGTATCAATTGGAAAGTTATAATCAAAATAAATACTAGCGTTGTTGGAAAACGTATCGCCTTCAACCAAATTAGAATTGGTTTTGATTTTAAAAGCCACATATCCATCGTTGTTGGCATCGTCAAATGGCAGATTGATGTTTTCAAAGATGAATTCGACTTTGTTAGTGTCTGTAATTCGTGTGATGAACGAATGACTACTGTTTATGGTAAGCAACGTATTGATATCCAATTTAGAAACATCAATTCGGTCGAGTACCACGATATTTTGAGCGTTTGCCGTACCGTTGTTTTCAAAACGAATCATATAATGCACATATTCGCCTATCATTTCAGGAGAAATAGTAGTGCCTTCTAAACATGTTTTATCATTTGGATCGAAAGAATTCACTACTAATTGATGTAAGTTTGATACATTATCCTGCGGCGTTTCATCGGGTAAACCATTAATTGACGCTGTGAAATTTAAAACATCTCCACTATTTAGCGCTGGAGTTTCGGTAGTCGAATTCAAATTAAATTCAACGATAATTTGGCTGGTTTGAAAAGGCAATAGACCTGTAAAATTCCATGTTAACGAATTAGTTGTTTGACTTGACACTGTTGAGTTTGAAAAAACAAAATCCATAACTGAATCATCAAACACTAAATCTACGGTTCCCGATTGCGTATTTGTTCCATTATTTTTGAGAACAAGATTGTACCTACTATCATTACCCGGTCGAGCGGGAATTAAAGGCATCACTTTTACTTCTAAATCGTTGTGGATTCCGTTGGGTGTAATGCAAAAATCTTGAACAAACGGACTTGCTGTAGTTGGAAATGAAACCGTTGTTGATGCCGGAGAACAAGTAAAATACGATGGATTTTCCAATACTGGAGTTACGGTATAATCTCCTTGACCAACCGAAACAGTGTAGCTTCCTAAAGCATTAGCAACTATATTTTGAGAATTGGCACCATTCGTTACTGATAATTTTAAAAATGGATGCGTACTGTCTAAAGCATCACAACCATCAGTATTCATATCATACCGAGTAGTTCCCTCAATAGTATAATGAATTCCTCCAGGTACAAACGAACAATAACTGTTTACAGTACAATTAGGATATAAATTAGTAATATAATTCCCAAAAGCTATTTCATTACTAAATTGGTTATCAATACACACATAAGTCAAATTGGGGTTGTTAAATAATGTAGAAGCACTTGCACTTTGTGGAGTTCCATTTTTAAACAGTAAAGTGGTGAGTTGGTTGTTATCCGCTACAAATCTCCACAGATTAATGGCATTATTTAGATCTAAAACTTGAATTTGATTATTACTACAGAAAACCGATACCAAATTAATACAGTTATCTACATCTAATTCGGTCAACATATTACTCGAACAGTTGAGTTGCTCTAGATTAGTTAAGTTAGTTACATCAAGCGTTGGTAGTAAATTATTCCCACAATACAGTTCCTTTAAATTAGTTAAAGGAGCTACGTCTAAAACAGTCAATAAATTTGTGAAGCATAGTAGTATTTCAAGATTGGTGAAATTAGCCACATTTAAAGTAGTCAATTGATTATCCGAGTAATTTAAGGATACAATGGAGGTATTTAATCCGATTAAACTGGATTGAGGTATTTGGTTAAAGGCACAATTTAAATTGACAAGATTGGTCACTCCAGATAAATCTAATGCTGTCAGTTGGTTAGTAGCACATGATAAATTTTCTAAATTATCCAAACCTGCTACATTCAAGAGATTGATTTGATTATTCTCACACGACAAACGCTCCAAATTGGTTAAAGAGGTTACATCCAAAACGGTTAAATTATTTGAAGAACAATTTAGAAATTTTAGATTGGTAAGGCCGTTAAAAGTTAAAGCCGAAATTTGATTAACTTGAAGTTCACAATTCTGTAAATTAGCTAGTCCGTTTACATTTAGGATTGTTAAAAGATTATTCGAACAGAATAAAATTTCTAAATTACTAAGTAGGCTAACATCCAACACAGCAATTTGATTGCTCATGCAATACAACTTTGTCAGATTTGTTAATCCTAGGACGTTGAGAGTTGTAATTTCATTTTGATAGCATCTCAATTCCGTTAAATTTGTAAAATTTAAAACACCGTCTAAAGAGTTGATGAATGAATCAGAAACATCCAAATAACTTACTTGAAGTGCTTCACTAAGTTCAATTTCTGAATCATTATTAGCGTCAATTTTGAAAAAATTACCCAAAACATCTTTAGCAATCTGATTTGTAACATCTGCCTCAATCAACTTGGACTTAAAATTCGCATCTGCAAAAGTTATATTCTGCGAAGAAACGGAAGTGTGCATTAAAATGGCGAAGAAAAAAAGTATAGATCTTTTCATGGGTTGGCTTTTTACAATCAGATGTAAAAATAATAGAAATGGTTGCGTGTAAAAGTAGTAATACTAGAAAATAAAAAAGCCCTTAATTTCTTAAGGGCTTTCTATTATCTAAAAGTGAAAATTATTTTTTCTCTTTTTTCTCCATTTTTGCTTTTAAGTCAGCTAAAATATCATTGTTATCTCCTAACGTTGAAGCGGGAGCATTGTTAGAAGAAGCTGTATTTTCTGTAGCTGCTTTAACATTTTTGTCCTCTTCTTCTCTGAAGATAGCGGTGTGAGAAGCTACAACTCTTTTGAATTCTTTATTGAACTCAATTACTTTGAATTCTGCTTCGTCACCTTTTTTCAATTTTTTACCGTCTTCTTTTTCTAAGTGACGAGTTGGAATGAACGCAACTACATCATCTCCGAAATCAACTGTTGCACCTTTGTCAACAATTTCTGCAATCGTTCCGGTGTGAACCGTTCCTACAGCATATGCATCTTCATGCTTATCCCAAGGATTTGCAGTCGTTTGCTTATGACCTAACGATAGTTTACGTGCATCAACATCCAATTCCAAAACAACTACATCCAATTTGTCACCTACGTTAACAAATTCTGATGGATGCTTGATTTTTTTAGTCCAAGATAAATCAGAGATGTATACTAAACCGTCGATTCCTTCTTCTAATTCTACGAAAATTCCGAAGTTAGTAAAGTTTCTAACGATACCTGTATGTTTCGAACCTACTGGATATTTAGCTGTAATGTCTGTCCATGGATCTTGCGTCATTTGTTTGATACCTAACGACATTTTTCTTTCGTCTCTATCTAACGTCAAAACCACTGCTTCAACCACATCACCCACTTTTACGAAATCTTGAGCCGAACGCAAGTGCGTAGACCATGACATTTCAGAAACGTGGATTAAACCTTCAACACCTTCAGCAACTTCGATGAACGCACCATAGTCAGCTAAAACGACTACTTTACCTTTCACTTTGTCACCAACTTTAAGTTCAGCTCCAAGAGCATCCCATGGGTGAGCGTTTAATTGTTTTAAACCTAATTGAATTCTTGTTTTCTCATCATCGAAATCAAGGATTACAACGTTTAATTTTTGATCTAATTCAAGAACTTCACTTGGGTGATTGATTCTTGACCAAGAAAGGTCGGTAATGTGAATCAATCCATCAACACCACCTAAATCAATGAACACACCATAAGAAGTAATGTTTTTAACCACTCCTTCTAATACTTGTCCTTTTTCTAATTGACCGATGATTTCTTTTTTCTGAACTTCGATATCCGCTTCGATAAGCGCTTTGTGCGATACTACAACGTTTTTGAATTCGTGGTTGATTTTCACCACTTTGAATTCCATCATTTTGTTTACGTATACGTCGTAATCACGGATTGGTTTCACATCAATTTGTGAACCTGGTAAGAATGCTTCAATTCCGAAAACATCTACAATCATACCACCTTTAGTTCTACATTTTACGAAACCAGTAACAATTTCACCTGTTTCATTAGCAGAAATAACTCTATCCCATGATTTAATAGTTCTTGCTTTTCTGTGAGACAATACCAATTGACCTGTTTTGTCCTCACGAACATCAATTAATACTTCTACTTTGTCACCCACTTTTAAGTTAGGGTTGTAACGGAATTCGTTTAACGAGATAACACCTTCCGATTTTGCATTAATGTCAACAATCGCGTCTCTATCTGTAATACGAACTACTACACCTTCTACTACTTCTTCTTGATCGGTATCAATAAATGTTTTTGATACTAAATCTTCAAATTCTTGTAGGTTTTTTTGGTCTACAACATCAATTCCTTCTGAGTAATTGTGCCAGTTAAATTCGTTTAAAAACGCTTGTTGTTCTTTGTTTAATTCAGACATGCTGATAAAAAATTTGTATGCTGTGCTTCTTGAGTTTCTGAAAGCGATAGAAAACTACAGCAGTTGTTTTACATAAATAGTTGATACCTAATGGAAACTCTACTCTGCCAAAAGGTTTGCAAAAGTAATCATTTTTTACAAACCAACAAACTTTCATTTCAAAATTTAATTGTTTTTAGGTCTTTAAATAGATTAAAAGATTTTTTTCTTATTTTTGTAAGTACATGATTTTCAAATCATAGTGTTATACTCTTACATCTCAGTTATAATGCACCCTAGAAACTCAGTTAGTAATGATCAAAAAGCTATTTTTTCTTTATTGTATCGTATTCTTGCCTCAAAGTATTTTGGGACAACTAACTGCTTTTACGCTTACCCTAACGAAAACAGATGAAACCTGTCTTGGAAATGGAACGCTTTCATTTGCTACCACAGGAACTACAGCTGGTTCTACGGTGACTTATTACGTGTATCAACTTCCGAATCAGACTACGCCTATCGCCGTTCAAACTTCAACTTCTCTTGGCGGACAAACGAGCGGAACGTATATGGTCACGGCGATTCAAGTGCTAGGAAATTTACAAAATTCTCAATCGGAAACCATCACCATAAACAATTCCATTGTTCCCTTAAGTTATTTTGTTACGAGTACTCCTGCGTTGTGCAACGACGGAACACTCACTGTAAATGTAACTAACGGAGTTGGTTCGCTCTATGAAATTATTTCAGGACCGGCAACCAGACCTATTCAATCTTCGAATCTATTTACAGGACTACCAGCTGGTGTCTACAGCGTTAGAGTTTATGACAATTGTGGTGATGCGACTGTGATTACTCATACATTATTATCCAGTGGTTCCGATATAACCATTGGTTCAGTTGATTTTCCGGCAGCTGAATTGCCAACTTGTACTTCCATCATCGTTTCCAATCTACTAACTGTCGGCAACAATCAATCCATAAATTACCCTTTGCAACTCACATATGTCGTCCATTTTCCCGATGGTTCTACTCAAACAATTGCGAATGTTCTGAACACTGGCTTGCCTTCAAATCACGAAGCTCAAATAGAAATTCCTTTTTTTTATGACCAATTATATTCCTATGATGTAACTATTGTAGACAATTGCGGGAACGTTTTCACTTTAAATAATAACGAAATTGACCTTAAATTAACGGCTTCCATAACCGAAAACAATGCCCAATGCGGAACCTATTCTTTAAGCGTTGGCGCTGCAATTTACAGACCTGATCTTCAAATTATATTCACGGATGCGCCCGTAGGTTTTGATCCAACCACATTCAACGCTCAACATCCCGGACCATTTCCCGGACCGATAACCGATTATGGGAGTTATGGTTCTCCAGTTCCATTCGGACACTATGCGGTTCAAATCTTTGATGGATGTGGAAACACCGCTACTGCGGAAATAACATTGGTTGAAGTGCCTGGAATGCCCAATCACACAGCAGAACCGTTACCCGGATGCCAATCGAATATAAGTGATGTAACTATTAAAATTCCGAGGTTTACCATTGTTGCAGCGGTAATAACTGTGGCTCCCGTGGCCTACGGTCCAACTCCAGATGACGTGACCAATCAAATAACCAATGATGGACTTGTATTACAAAATTTAATAACAGGAAACTATACGGTTGTCTTAACGGATGAATGTGGTAATACGTACACCTACAGTTTTTTTGTACAAGACGTCACTACTTCTGTTTCTTTTGCCGCTCGTCCTGGGTGTGAAATCGGAAAAGGTTCGGTTCGCATCAAAGGAAATAATACCCTGCTAACCTCTGTCATCATTACGAATGCTCCTACTACATTTGCTCATAATTTGCCTTTTGATGCTTCTTTTTATATTGGCTCGGATGGCGGTTTTTCGATGCAAAACTTAGATCCTGGGAATTATTCCTTTACGGCTGTTGACGATTGCGGACAAACCAATACGGTTACCATTTCTGTGGTTGGATATGCCATCACAGCCAATAACTTTTCAATTACTCCCTATTGCGGTTCTTTTGACCTTCACGTGACAAATATTTCGAATGGTGTTCTTCCTGTTTTTTGGTTGCAAAAATTTGATCCGGTTTCCAATACTTGGGGACATCCGGCAAACGGCACGCCGTATGTTGATGGCACCAATCCAACAGGTTTAAATTCGTATCAAATACAAAACAACACACCTACTCTGAACCTCACCTTTTTGGGTGTTTTTAGAATCATAAAAAGTTTTCAAAGCTTTGATGATGGAAATATTTATGCGTTTAAAACTTGCTTGGAACTCATACAGGAGTTTGTATTTGACGGACAAATACAATTTACCGGAATCGAGAAAGTAAATTGTAATGGTACGTATATGGATGTCAAATTATTTGCCGTTGGAGTTCCGCCTTTAAACTATAGCATCATCGAAAAAAATGGTTTGCCCTTTATAGTAAACAACGGAACGAGTTCTATATTTTTAAATCTTGAACCTGCAATTTATACCTTCAGAGTTAACCAATCTTGTGGTGATTCTCGCAATTTTATATCCGATGTAGCACAACTTCCATCCTTAGCCATTGCCAATCAACCCAATGATATCGTGGCCTGTGACGATGTTTCTAACGATGGACTTGAAACGTTTACCTTAACCGATCAAAACGCAGCGGTTTTAGGCAGTCAGGATCCAGCATTATATACCATCACCTACCATCTTTCATTTACTGATGCAGACACGAATAGCAATCCGTTGCCATCCATTTACAATTCAGGAAATGCAACCATTTATTGCCGATTGAAATACAACAACAGCACCGATTGTTATGATGTAACTTCTTTTAATTTGATTGTCAATCCGTATTTAAGCAGCCAGCCAACTTTAGTTTCTATATGCGAAAATCAATCGGCTACCTTAGATGCTGGTAGTGGATTTGTATCTTATCTATGGTCTACCGGTGAAACTTCGCAAACTATTTCAGTGAGTCAAAGTGGTCAGTATACCGTAGATGTGGTGCAATCGATTTCTGGGATAACATGCGTCGGACAATTCGTTTATACTGTGACAACTGCCAACGCACCAGTTATTGATTATTTAAACGTAGTAGATTGGACCGATACCGATAACTCGATTGAAGTGGTTTTACAAAATCCGGGTGCTGGAAATTTTGAATATTCATTAGATAACGTCATTTTTCAGGACAGTCCTATTTTTAGTAATTTACCACTCGGACACTATACGGTTTATGTGAGAGATTTGAGTTGTGGTGACGATGACGCTAGTGCTTTATTGCTCAATTACCCCAAATATTTCACTCCAAATGGAGATGGTTACAACGACTATTGGCGGGTGAAATTTTCAGAATTTGAACCCAATATGAAAACCTACATTTACGACCGGTATGGAAAACTCATGACAAGTTTTACTCCGGACAGCAATGGTTGGGACGGCAACTTAAACGGCAGACAATTACCTTCGAGCGATTTTTGGTTTGTAGTCATCCGCGAAGACGGAAGAAATTTAAGAGGGCATTTTTCGATGAAACGATGACTTTATAAAATTAATTTATAAAAAAAGCCTCAACGAAATGTGAAGCTTTTTTTATAGTTTTATTGATAATTATTCTTTAATAAACTTGCTATTCGAACTTCCTTGATCGGAAAGCACTTGCAGAAAATACGTTCCTGAAGTCAGTTGTGAAACATCAATCGAAGAAGTTTCTTTCGCGTTTGGAATCACCAAAACCAATTGCCCTACTGTATTATAAATACTAACGGAAGAAAGTTCAATTGCGTTTTTAGATCGAATATTCAATATGTTTTTGGTTGGATTTGGAGCCAATTCGAAATAATTTGAAAACTCAAAATCAACCGAAGCCAAAGCTGCAATTGTTGTTGTATAGGTATTGGTGACAATTGGAAAATTATAATCGAAATAAATACTCGCGGTGTTGCTAAATGTATCTCCTAAAGCTAAATTGGGATTGGTTTTGATTTTGAAAACTACATAGCCATCGTTATTTGCATCATCAAAGGGTAACTGAATGTTTTCAAAAATGAATTCGACTTGATTGGTATTTGAAATTCGAGTTACAAAATCATGACTTCCATCAATTGGAACCAATGTAGAAACGTCAAATTTAGTAGTGTCAATCATATCTTTAACTACAACATTTTGCGCATTGGCAGATCCGGTATTTTCAAAACGAATTCTGTAATGCACATACTCACCAACACTTGTAGGCTGAATTGCAGTTCCTTCCAAACATATTTTGTCATTTGGGTCAAATGAATTTACTACAGTTTGCAGTAATGTTGCCGTATTGTCTAACGGGGTTTCATCGGTTAATCCTGAAATTACCGCAGCATAACTTAACGAATCTCCACTATTTAGCGCAGGTGTATCGGATGGGGAATTAAGATCAAAATCAACTAAAATCTGTCTGGTTTCAAAAGGTTGTAAATTGGAAAATGTCCAATTTAAAATATTGGTGGTTTGATTGGTAACTAACGGATTACTTACAACTAAATTCATAACAGCATCTTCAAATGTTAGGTTTACTGTTCCAGATTGGCTTTGAGTTCCTTTATTCTTATATACGATTTTGTATGTACTAGTAAAACCCGGACGAGCAATTCCTAAAGGAAATAGCAAAACTTCTAAATCATTATGAATGCCATTTGGAATGATACAAAAATTTTGAATAAATGGACTTGTTGTTGTGGGAAATTCAACAGTAGCAAATGGTGGTGTAATGCTAAAATAACTTGGGTTTTCAAGAATAGGGTTTATAATGTGTGTTCCTGCTTCAACGGATATAGAATAATTACCCGTATTATTACTAATTAAATTACCCGATATGCTACCATTAGTAAAATTATATTTCATAAAAGGCAAAGACATATCTAAAACATCGCAACCGTTACTGTTAACATCAAACTTATTATCCCCTTCAATGATATAAAAATTACCTCCAGGAATAAAACTACAATAACTATTTACATGACAATTGGTATAACCATATTGATTGATTAATTGTTGTGCCGCTTCTAAATCTTCTTCATCAGCACAAATATATTGTAGATTTGGGTTGTTATAAAAACTAAATTCAAAAGTATTTAATCCTCCATTTTTGAAATTAATATAATTTAATTGACTATTATTGGTTACAGTAGTAGAAAGTAGATTATAATTATTACTTAAATCTAATGAAACTAATGGAACTTGATTTATGTCTAAATCTAAAAGCTGAGTTTGCATAGTAAGATCAATTGATGTAATTGAAATATTGTTTAAATTTAAAATGTTAAGATCAGGCATTTCAATCAAATCTAGTGAAGTAATTGGAGTATTATAAATTCCTAAATTTTCAATATTAGAGTTAACAATCAAACCTAAATTATCTAAATTAGTAATTTCTAAAAGATTGTTAAATTCCAATCCTTTTAAGTTGGAAAACCAACCAACATCATATATTTGAGTGATTGGAATGAATGGTAAAAAACCATCTACATAAAGATAATAAACTTGTTCAGTTTCAGAAAATTCAATTTCACCATCTGAATTTGTATCAATTTTAATATTTTCTAAATTAATATTCCTAGCAATATTATTGTTTGTATCTGCAGAAAGCATCACATATTTAAATGCGTTGTCACTAAAACTGATAACCTGAGCATTTAGGGAAAATCCAAAACAAAAAGCAAATAAAACGAAAGATATTTTTTTCATGGTGTAAATGGTTTGTAAAGAAAGGCAATTAGATTAGCTTATCCCTTGATAAACTTGCTATTAGAACTTCCGTGATCGGAAACTACTTTTATAAAATAGGTTCCTGAAGTCAGTTGTGAAACATCAATCGAAGAAGTTTCTTTTGCGTTTGGAATCACTAAAATCAATTGTCCAACTGTGTTATAAATACTAATGGAAGAAAGTTCAATTGAGTTTTTAGATCGAATATTCAATATGTTTTTGGTTGGATTTGGAGCCAATTCGAAATAATTTGAAAACTCAAAATCGCTAGTAGCCAAAGCTGCAATCGTTGTTGTATACGTATTGGTTACAATTGGGAAATTATAATCAAAATAAATACTGGCTGTATTACTAAATGTATTTCCGAGCACTAATGTTGGCTTTGTTTTAATCTTAAAAGCAACATAGCCATCATTATTTGCATCATCAAAAGGTAATTGAATATTTTCAAAGATAAATTCGACTTTATTAGTCTCAATTATGCGAGTAACAAACGGATGACTTCCATTCATCGGAACCAATGTAGAAACGTTAAATCTAGTAGTATCAATTAAGTCTTTAATAACTACGTTTTGGGCATTGGCAGATCCGGTATTTTCAAAACGAATTCTGTAATGCACATACTCACCAACACTTGTTGGCTGAACTGAAGTTCCTTCCAAACATATTTTGTCATTTGGGTCAAATGAATTCACCACACTTTGTAATAATGTTGCCGTATTGTCTAACGGAGTTTCATCGGTTACACCTGAAATTACTGCAGCATAACTTAACGAATCTCCACTATTTAACGCAGGTAAATCGGCTGGAGAATTAAGATCAAAATCAATTAAAATCTGCCTGCTTTCAAAAGGTTGCAAATTAGAAAATGTCCAATTTAAAGTATTGGTAGTTTGATTAGTAATTAACGGACTACTTACAACTAAATTCATAACAGCATCGTCAAACGTTAAGTTAACAGTTCCAGATTGACTTTGAGTTCCTTTATTCTTATATACGATTTTGTATGTACTAGTAAAACCCGGACGAGCAATTCCTAAAGGAAATACCCAAACTTCTAAATCATTATGATTTCCGTTACTGGTCAAACAAAAATTTTGAGTAAAGGGCGAGGCATTTGTGGGGAAATTAGCAGTAAAACTAGACGGTGAAATGTTGAAATAATTGGTATTTTCTAAAATAGGAGTTATTGTATACGAACCCGCATTTAATGACACTGAATAAGAACCAGAAGTAGTAGAATTAATAAAACCCGTGTAATTCGTACCGTTAAAAATAGACACATTTAAATTAGGTAGTAAAACATCTGTAGCATCACATCCGTTTTGGTTTTGATCGTAAGTTACATTCCCTTGAACTTCATATAGTGTTCCTCCTGGCACAAAAGAACAGTAGGAATTAACTACTAAATTGGGCAAATTAGTAAAGTAATTTTGAATACTAGTTACTTTTGCATCATCAGTACATACGTACACCAGGTTTGGGTTTGAGTATAGTTTATATCCATTACCCATATTTTCATTAGACATTTGTAACGTATAGTTCACTCCGTTTTTAAGATATAATTCGGATAAAAGATTCGTGTGACAATAGAAAAATGTCAACAAAGGTAAATTTGAAACATCGAGTGAAGTCAACTGGTTTCCTGCGCAAACTAAATAGGTCATGCTTGTCGAGTTTGAAACATCGAGTGTGGTAATTTGATTCCCACCACAATTTAAAGTAGTCAAGTTAGACAAATTAGAAACGTCCAGTTGAGTCAGTTGATTATTGGCGCAAATCAAAGATAATAAATTGGTTAACGTTGAAACATTCAAAGATGAAATCGAATTAATTGAGCATTTCAAATCTTTTAAAGTCGTAAAACTTGATACGTTTAAATTGGTTAGAAGATTGCTTGTCACATCTAAATCTTCGAGCATAGGTAAATTGGACAGATTTAAAGTACTAATTTGAGAATAAGTAGCGAATAATTTTTTAAAATTGGGCAAATTAGACAAACTGACAGAAGTCAAGTTATTATTTGACGAGCAATTAATCTCACTCAAATTGGGATAACCCGAAAAATTCAGAATTACTAAATTATTGTTTTGACATTGTAAATGCGTTAAACTATTCAAATTGCTCAAACTAAGGTTAGCCATAGTATTGTTACCACAGTAGAGACGTTCTAAATTCCCTAAATTGGCAAGTGTAAAATTAGTAATCGAATTATAAGTACAACTGAGTGTCTGTAAATTCGTAAAAAAATCTAATCCAATTAAGTTTGTGATGTCATTATTTCCCGCTGGAGTATTGTCGAGGTTAAGCCAATACACTAACTCAGCTTCAGCCACTTGTATTTCACCATCATTGTTGGTGTCAATTTTGATGTAAGTCCAAAAATCAATTCCTTTAGCAATCGTATTACTTGGGTTTGCCGCCAATAATTTGGCTTTTAAATTAACATCCGTAAAATTTATAATTTGTGCGTTTACTGCCCAACTTAAAAAAAATAAAAGAAGAAATGAGTAGGTCTTTTTCATATAGCTAAATTTATGCTCAAATATATAAATTAATAGTTATAAAAAACCCTTTCACTTTGATTATGAAAGGGTTTAATATTTAATTAGATAAAGAAACTACTTTTTAATAAACTTAGTATTAGAACTTCCTTTGTCCGAAATCACTTTGACAAAATAAGTTCCTGAAGTCAATTGCGTAACATCAATCGAAGAAGTTTCTCTTGCATTGGGAATCACCAAAACTAATTGTCCTAATGTGTTGTAAATGCTGATGGACGAAAGTTCAACTGGGCTTTTGAATTGAATGTTCAGTACGTTTTCTGTTGGATTTGGCGCCAACTCAAAATAATTTGAAAACTCAAAATCGCTAGTAGCCAAAGCTGCAATCGTTGTTGTATACGTATTGGTTACAATTGGGAAATTATAATCAAAATAAATACTGGCTGTATTGCTAAATGTATTTCCGAGCACTAATGTTGGCTTTGTTTTAATCTTAAAAGCAACATAGCCATCATTATTGGCATCATCAAAAGGTAATTGAATATTTTCAAAGATAAATTCGACTTTATTGGTCTCAATTATGCGAGTAACAAACGGATGACTTCCATTCATCGGAACCAATGTAGAAACGTTAAATCTAGTAGTATCAATTAAGTCTTTAATAACTACGTTTTGGGCATTGGCAGTTCCCGTATTTTCAAAACGGATTAGGTAATGAACATACTCGCCCACTTGGTTCAAAGAAATTGTCGCTCCTTCTAAACAGGTTTTGTCATTAGGATCAAGTGAGTTTACAGCGGTTTGAACTAAAGTAAAACTGTTATCTGAAGGATTTATATCGGTGGTGCCGGTAATTGAGGCATTATAATTCAGCACAGTTCCCGAATTCAATGGCGGAACATCAGCGGATGTATTTAGTTCTATAATTAGCAAAATTTCTCGAGTCTCCATAGGAAGAAGATTTGAAAAATTCCAATTCAAATTGTTCGTTGATGTGCTGGTAACAGTCGGAAAAGTTGAGGAAATATCCATTACCGAATCATCAAAAGTGTACGAAATTGTACCCGATTGCGGATTGTCTCCTTTGTTTTTGTATATAATTTTATACTGAGAAAAAAAGCCGGGAATAGCTAGATTAAGGGGAATAATAGAAACTTCCAAATCATTAATTTCTAAGGGAGAAATACAAAAATCTTGGATAAATGTGCTTGAAGAATTTGGAAAAGTTACCGTACTTGTTGCGGGCGTTACAGTATAATAACTCGGATTTTCAAATACAGGAGTTATCGTATACGTTCCAGCAGAAACCGGAATAGAATATTGGCCTGATTGGTTTGCGATGTACGTTCCCGACGTGGTTCCGTTACTAATTGTATAACTCAAAATAGGAAACCCGCTATCTGCAGCATCGCAACCATTTAAATTGGTGTCCAATTTCGCATTTCCTTGTATCACATAAAATGATCCACCGGGATTGAAAGTACAATAACTATTTAGTTCACAAGTCGTGTTTCCGTTCGCCGCTAATGCTGATTGAATATTTGAAAAATCGGATTCTTTCGCGCAGATGTAGGTTAGATTAGGACAGTTAGATAAGTATACGGGATCAAAATAATCATTTGAATAAATGGTTTCAATAAACGCATCTTTAATAAAAAGTGATTGAAGGTTAGGGTTATTGCTACAGTCCAATATAAAAAATGTGGGAATTCCGGGACCAAAACCCAAATACGCTTCCAATTGCAATGTCTCGATTAAATTAAAAGAAATATCTATCCCTTCATCAATAATGGGCGGAAAATGAGCTTCTGATAAGAGATTATTACTACATATAACACCCAACATATAGGTTCTATAGGTTAAGTCTAAACTTGTTAATTGGTTAAAACTACAATCTAACAACATCAAATTGGTAAAGTTTTCAATTCCACCCAACGAAGAAATCCCTGAATCATTTACATCTATCCGATAGACGTTGAGTGCTTCAGATAGTTCTATTTCAGAATTGTTATTTGCGTCTAATTTAAATCCGTCACCAGCCTCATCCGTCACAATTTGATTCGATACGTCTGATTGCAATAATTTGGCTTTAAAGTTAGCGTCCGTAAACGTGACAACTTGAGCATTTGACGTGACAACTGCTAAAAAAAGAAAATAAAGTTTTTTCATGGAGATAAAGTAACTATTTTTAGGATTATTTTAAGTATAAAAAACCCTTTCAATTAAATTTGAAAGGGTTATAATTTTTAGTGATTTACGTGTTCTACATCATTCGGATTGTGCTTGTGTTTGAATAAAACAGCAAATAAAATAGCAATGACCAATGCATACCCCGCAAATGCCAACCAAATGGCATGCCAGTCGCGTGCGCCATTGTGCGTAAAATAAGTATCAATAACAATTCCGCTGATGATTCCACCAAAGAAAGCACCAAATCCGTTCGACATCATCATGAATAGTCCTTGTGCAGACGAACGAATTTTTGAATCAGTTGTAGTTTCCACAAACAGCGAACCTGAAATATTGAAAAAATCGAAGGCCATTCCGTAGACAATACACGACACGACGATCATCCACAATCCATCAACTGGATTTCCGTACGCAAATAATCCGAAACGCAACACCCATGCAATCATCGAAATCAACATAACTTGCTTGATTCCGAATCGTTTTAAGAAAAACGGAATAGCTAAAATAAACAAGGTTTCTGAAATTTGAGAAATCGACATGATGATGGTAGAGTATTTCACTACAAACGAATCTTTGTATTGTGGCACATTGGCAAACTCCGACAAATAAACATCACCATACATATTGGTCAATTGCAACGCTCCACCTAAAAACATCGAAAAGATAAAAAACAACGCCATTTTGTAGGTTCCGAAGAGTTTGAAGGCATTCAATCCGAACTTCTCCACAAACGATGCATCGTCTGAAATTAATTTTTGAGGCGGACATTTAGGCAACGTAAACGAGTAAATTCCGAGTACGAAAGCCGCAAAAGCCGATAAATAAAACATATTGAATGACGCTTTATTCCCAGTCAAATTAGTAATCCACATGGCGGCAATAAAACCGATGGTTCCCCAAACTCTTATGGGTGGAAATACTTTAACTACATCGTAATTATTATTTTTTAAAATAGTATAGGCAACCGAATTCGATAAGGATATCGTTGGCATATAGCACAACATGGCTGCAAAAATTACGTAGTAAAACGTGGTTGGATCATCTACCTGCGGAATGTACAATAAGGCCAATCCACCTAAAATATGTAATACTCCGTATAGTTTTTCGGCATTGATAAATTTATCCGCTATGATTCCGGTTATCGCCGGCATAATGATGGATGAAATTCCCAATGTGGAGAAAATCGCTCCAAATTCAGCACCACTCCATTGTTTAGTTCCAAACCAATAATTGGCTACTGTAATTAACCACGCGCCCCAAACAAAAAATTGGAGAAAACTCATTATTGTCAATCTGAATTTTATGCTCATACGAATAAAATGTATTTAATGTAAATAGATTGTAAATCTAACATTAAAAATGAGAATTGCAAAAAATGTATGGATGAGTTTGTCATTTCGACGCAGGATAAACGGAAGTTGAGAGTAGCTCAATCAAAAAATTAAGATCATAAGATTCCTCGTTCCTAGCAATGACAAATTTGAGGGAATTTCAGTTTTGTTGAATGACAACAGTGTGGAAAACTATGAACTAATTACTTCTTCGGCCAACTCCAAAACGGCTGCAAATTGTTCGTCTCGAGTCAAGTACGAATTGTCAATTTCAATAGCATCATCGGCAATCACTAAAGGTGAATCTTCACGATGGGAATCGATGTAATCGCGTTCTTGCACGTTTTTCAACACTTCTTCGTAAGTAACGGAATCGCCTTTGGCTTGTAATTCGTCAAATCTGCGTTGCGCACGTGTTTCGGCACTTGCCGTCATAAAGATTTTGAGTTCGGCATCCGGAAAAACAACCGTTCCGATATCGCGTCCATCCATTACAATTCCTTTTCCTTTACCCATTTCTTGTTGCTGTTCGACCAATTTACTGCGGACTTCAGAAACTTCGGCAATTTTGCTTACAAAGCTCGACACTTCAAGGGTGCGAATTTCTTTTTCCACGTTCACGCCGTTGAGGTACATTTCGGCAAAACCTAAGTCGGCGTTGAATTCGAAATGCAACGTAATCTTCGGCAAGCTGTTAAGTAACGAATCTTTGTCGAAATACTCATTAGAAATATAACCCATTTGCATGGAAAACAAGGTAATGGCACGGTACATGGCGCCTGTATCGACATAAACGTAACCCAAATGTTTGGCTAATTGTTTAGCGAGTGTGCTTTTTCCCGTGGATGAAAATCCGTCGATTGCAATAGTAATTATTTTCAAAGTGATATTTTTTTGCCTAATGATTGTTTTTTAACCCTGATGGAGCTGATATCTTCCGACTCGTTTCTTTAACGAGTTGGAAATAAAAGCGACAGCAGGAATTACGCTGACTAAAATGCCCTAAAGTGATGTTTCTAATAACTTTCATCTCCAAAATTGATCGTCAAACCAAATAAACTGGTGTTGGCAGCCAAGGTATAACGTGAATATGAATAATTGAATTTCAGCTTTCTCATTTTTAATCCGAAGCCTGCTGATATTCCGGAGAAACTGCGTTGTTCTAAAATTTTTAGTTCTTCCGATCTTCTAAAATTATAGCCCAATCTGAGGTTGAAACCTTTTTTTGGAAACAATTCAATTCCGATGATTACGTGTCGCAGCGCGTTGTTGATGAATCCGACTTTCTCTTCGGTAACTTCACCATCAATACTTCCTACAGCTCGATTGGGATTGGAAAAACCGATCTTCCACTGCTGTAAATTTTCTAAGGTTAAGTGCCAACGAATCGGAACATTTTCTACTTCTTGTGAAACTCCGGCCAATATTTCGAGTGGTAATTTCTCTTGTGTTCCCGCAAATGTTGTGATTTGCGTACCAATATTCCGAATGGACAACGCCCAATTGATGTCGTTTTTGGTGTCAATATAAATCGCTCCTAAATCGGCTGCCGCTCCAAAAGAACTGTAACTTTCTAAAGTTGAATTAATTAATTTAGCGTTGGCACCCAAGTACAATTCGGTAAACGGAACGTTATAGGCATAACCGAACGAAAGCGAAATATCACTACCCGTAAAGCTTTCAGTAGGTTGACCGATTTCGTCGTACCCGTCAAACTTCCCGTAGTTGACGTAATTTACACCCGCGTGAAAGGTTTGAATATGTCGGTCATACGTATAGGCATACGACGCAGTTCCATAAGTGATTTCGCCATACAGATTTCCGTAGTTCAACGACAAATGATTATCCATTTCGGCGTTGATGGTTGCGGGATTGAATTGCGCCTGATTGACATCGCTGTCGTAAATTGTAAGCACTTTTCCTCCCAAAGCAGCTTGGCGTGGTGAGGTAACTAAATTTAGAAATTGATACACCGACTTACCTCCTATCTGGCTGTAACTCACAGCGCAAAAAAGAATAAAAAAGTAAATGATTGATTTTTGTATCATAGCAAATTTAGAATCCGACCTTATGAATAACGGAGTTGCGAAGATATTATTTTTAAAGTTACCATAAAAGCAAAAAAAGGCATACGTTTTAGGGTATGCCTTTTTCTTATGATGGAACTATATTATAAATTTTTAGCGTTTTTTACCTTTTGATTGGTGATGGCTACATCAATTACTTCACTCATTTCTTTCACGTAATGAAAGGTCAAACCAGCAAGATATTCCGCTTTGATTTCGTCGATGTCGCTTTTGTTTTCGTGACATAAAATGATTTCTTTGATGTTAGCCCTTTTGGCTGCTAGGATTTTTTCTTTGATTCCGCCTACGGGTAACACTTTTCCTCTGAGCGTAATCTCTCCTGTCATCGCAATGTTTTTCTTAATTTTTCTTTGTGTAAGAAGCGAGACTAAAGAAGTCAACATGGCTATTCCCGCACTCGGACCGTCTTTTGGCGTTGCGCCTTCGGGTACATGCAAGTGGTAATTGTATTTGGTTAAAATTTCCGGGTTGATCCCGAATATTTCAGCATTGGATTTTATGTATTCCAACGCAATGGTAGCCGATTCTTTCATAACCGTGCCTAAATTTCCTGTTAAGGTAAGAATTCCTTTTCCACTAGAAATCAGTGATTCAATAAATAAAATATCGCCACCCACTGATGTCCACGCTAAACCAGTAACAACACCTGCTACATCATTTCCTTCGGCTTTATCGCGTTGCAATTTCGGAGCGCCAAGGATTTTAACAATGTCTTCGTCGGTTACTTTTTGGTTGTATTCTTCGTCCATTGCCACCGATTTAGCGGCATTTCGAATTACCTGAGCTAATTTTTGTTCTAAACTTCTCACGCCCGATTCACGTGTGTAGCCTTCAATTACTTTTTCCAATTGTTTTTTACCAATGGATAAGTCTTTAGAGGTTAATCCGTGCTCTTTTAATTGTTTTGGGAATAAGTGCTGGCGGGCAATTTCTACTTTTTCTTCCGTAGTATAACCGGTCATTTTGATGACTTCCATACGGTCTTTCAACGCAGGCTGAATAGTCGCCATATTATTCGACGTCGCAATGAACATTACTTTTGATAAGTCGTACCCCATTTCGAGGAAGTTATCATAAAAATCATTGTTTTGTTCTGGATCTAAAACTTCCAACAATGCCGACGACGGATCGCCTTGATTGCTTACCGACAGTTTGTCAATTTCATCTAATATAAAAACCGGATTAGATGTTTTTGCTTTTTTAATACTTTGGATGATTCGTCCGGGCATCGCACCGATGTAGGTTTTTCTGTGACCGCGAATCTCAGCTTCGTCGCGTAATCCACCTAATGAAATTCGAACATATTCTCTTCCTAATGCTTCGGCAACCGATTTTCCGATGGACGTTTTTCCGACTCCTGGAGGTCCGGTTAAGCAAATAATAGGCGATTTCATGTCGTTTCGCAATTTCAAAACAGCCAAATGTTCAATCATGCGTTTTTTGACATCTTCGAGTCCGAAATGATCGCGATCTAAAATTTTCTGTGCGTTTTTTAAATCGAATTTGTCTTTAGAAAATTCATTCCACGGTAAGTCGAGGTATAATTCTAAATAATTTCTTTGAATACCGAAATCAGGCGCTTGCGGATTCATACGCTGCAATTTGCTGAATTCTTTTTCAAAGTATTTTTGCGTTTTTTCGTTCCATTTTTTGGTTTTGGCACGAAGGCGCATGTCTTCAAATTCTTGCTCATTCGAAACGCCACCCAATTCTTCTTGAATGGTTTTCATCTGTTGGTGCAAGAAATATTCACGTTGTTGTTGATCTAAATCGAAACGCACTTTCGACTGGATGTCGTTTTTAAGTTCGAGTTTCTGAAACTCTACATTCATATAACGCAGGGTTTCCAAAGCGCGCTCTTTGAGTACGTTCATTTTTAATAAATTTTGCTTTTCTTCCACAGAAAGATTCATATTGGAAGACACAAAATTGATTAGAAACGACTGACTTTCAATGTTTTTAATGGCAAAAGTCGCTTCGGTAGGAATGTTTGGACTTTCCTTAATAATTTGTACGGCCAAATCACGAATGGAATCGGCAATGGTATTGAATTCGGTATCGTGAGCGCTGGGTCTTTTTTCTTGAACTTCTTTAATCGATGCTTTGATGTACGGCTTTTCTTGAAATACGGCATCAATTTCAAAACGTTTTTTCCCTTGAAGAATTACGGTAACGTTTCCATCAGGCATTTTTAAAACGCGAAGAATTCGGGCAACTGTTCCAATTTGATGAATATCGTTCTTAGTTGGATCTTCGTCTTCTTCATTTTTTTGCGCTACTACTCCAATGATTTTATCGCCTGCATTGGCTTCATTGATTAACTTTATTGATTTATCGCGTCCTGCTGTAATCGGAATTACAACTCCAGGAAACAACACTGTATTACGTAAAGGTAAAATAGGCAAAGAAGCAGGCAATTTTTCTTTCGACATTTCTTCCTCATCTTCAGGAGTCATAAGTGGAATCAATTCCGCTTCCGTGTCAAATTCTTGCAGCGCTAAATTATCGAAAGATAAAATTTTGTGGTTTGGCATATCAAATAAAAATAATTGTCAAAATGACATTAAAATAAAAAACAAAGTTACTTTAACAGAATGTAAAATTAAATTAAAATCGATGTAAAGCATTAAAAAAGCCCTTAAATAGTGGCGGAATGTAGTTCATCGATGACTTTTTAAACAAGTGCAAGGATTATGCCCAAAAAATAAAAACCGCCATATAGACGGTTTTTACTATTTTATTGGAGTATTTATTTAATACGCTACGTCGAATTGCCCTTCAGAAATAGTATATGAAGTTGGTCCTGGAGTTACAAAACTGAACGTACCTGTAATTCTCGAAGGTGTTTTAGAGATTATAGTTATCGAACCTGTCTGAGCTGTGTTAGTCACGCCTCCAACTTCATAACGCGCTTGAGTATTGTTTGTACTTGTAGTTGTTATGGGATGTGTTCCGAGTCCTAAATTATCATTAACCGCAATAGTAATCGCATCATCATTGATGTCGCGCGCATTAATTGAGATTAAATCTACTGTACCTACCGTTAAAGTAAGAGCCGTTATATCCGTGTCAACAAATTCAACGCCACCAACTTTAGCGTAGAACGTATCGTTAGTCGGACTTTCAGTTACATAAGGTAAATTTTGGAACGATCCATTGTTGAATACAATTGGTAGAATATTATTGACAAACTCATTTGACCAATATCCTTTAAAGTTGAAAAAACCAGAAATAGTTTGATTGGCAGTGTCGATACTAGTAATGGTTATGGAACCTGTGTTTTCATTCTCATCATCCGGATTGTACGACCAATATCCGAATTCTGATCCCGCTGGAGTAAAAGTCAATAAGTTTTCATTTCCAAGGTATGATCCTACTGTATTGTCTAAAAGGAAAAAGGCAAATCCTTCATCTTGAGCGCCACGAACGGCCTCAATACGAATGGAATTAGGTGAAATATAAACAGCCGTAGTTTCTGCAATCCAAGTAGAGCCACTAAAATCAGCTCTAAAAAATGTTTCTGTTGGATTAGTAACATCATCTCCAAAATCGTCTAAATTCAATGCACTATCGATGGGTTCATTATCACAAGAAATAAGTGATACTGTACTAAAAACAAATAAAAATAAGTGTAGTAGGTGTTGTTTTTTCATTATAAAAATTTTTCCAAATATATATAAATAATTGTTGAGTTTAAAATTTTTGTGATTTCTTAGTTATTGAACAGACTCTTCACTAATTAATTTATTAGTGCATCGAATGAAAACCAATCGTATTTCCCTCGGTATCCATAGCTATTCCACAAAAACCATGCTCACCTATTTGAAACTTGTGTTGTAGGACTTTCCCTCCTGATTCTGCAACTCTTGCTAGTTCTTTAGAACAATCATCGCAGGCAAAATAAACTAACGTACCACCGCTACCCGGACTCATGTCTTTCGTTTTACACAATGCGCCACTGATATTCATTCCGCCTTCAACCCACGGAAAAGACACCATTTCTAAATCTCCAAAATCTCCCGGAGTTTGCATTGCACTCAGTTCAATCTGCAATACATTTTCATAAAATTTTTGGGCTCGTGCCATATCGGTCACATAAATCTCTACCCATGTAAAAGGATTTTTCATACTAACTATTTTAGTTTAATTGTTACAATTCTACACCACTATTATTTACTCAGTAATTCATTTTTTTTCATAAAACTCAATACAATGTAACCTAATAAAAAGAATATGGCTAAGATGAATATTGAATTTTTCAAACTGTCTGAAATCGCGCCGACAAATCCAAATATGAATGTTCCGAGAACAATGGCAAGTTTTTCGGTCACATCAAAAAAACTGAAATAAGTGGCGTGATCATCGGTTTCAGGTAATAATTTGGAATACGTTGAACGCGATAACGATTGGATCGCACCCAATACCATTCCGATTGTCGCTCCTAAAGAATAAAACTGGAGATCGATGTATTTATTATTGGCATCTAACAAATAAGCGGCGAAGCAAATCAATCCCCAAATCGCGATGGTTAGTTTTAATGCTTTTATATTTCCGATTTTCTCTGAGATTCTCGAAAATAGAAACGCTCCAAAAATGGCTACCACTTGAATGAGTAAAATGGTGATGATTAATTTATTGGTATCGATACCGAGTTCTTTTTTTCCATACAAGCCCGCTAATAAAATAATGGTCTGAACTCCGATGCTGTACAAAAAGAAAGCCGTTAGAAATTGTTTTAAACTGGCTTGTGCTTTTAAACTTTTCAATACGACCAACAACTCTTTGAATCCTTTGAAAATATAATCTTTTTCAGGTTTTTTGTGCAAAATATTATTGGGAAGGTGATAAAACGTCACTTGTGCAAAACCCATCCACCAAATTCCCACCATTAAAAAAGAGATTCGGGCTGGAAGGGCTTCATCGGTAATTCCGAATAATTCGGGTTTCATGACCATTACTAAATTGAACGCCAATAATAAAACCGAACCCGTATAACCAAACATAAATCCTTTGGCACTCACTCGGTCGTGTTGCTCTACTGGAGCAATTTCGGGCAAATACGAATTGTAAAATACGATACTTCCCCAAAAACCAATACTCGCCAAAATGGTAAAGGTGATTCCGATCCAAAGCGTATCCCTACTTTCAAAGAAGAACAGCGCCATCACCGAAAGTGAACCCAAGTAGCAAAAAAATTGTAGAAATTTCTTCTTATTTCCCGTATAATCGGCAATTCCAGATAAAATGGGAGAAAGAAAAGCAACAATTAAAAAAGAAAACGATAACGCATACGACAACAAGGTAGAATTGTGAAAATCGGTTCCTAAAAAGCGTACTATTCCTTCATTATCACTGGTAATGGATTCGTAGTAAATGGGAAAAACTGCCGTTGCAATGACTAAACTGTACACCGAATTGGCCCAGTCGTAAAATGCCCATGCGTTGATTAATTTAGGATTTCCTTTTTCGAGTTGTGACATAGATATACTTTTTAAGATTACTAGAATTACACCATTTTGGACTTCATGTCTAAAGACATTAGTACTAGATTGAAAATCTCATACACTAAGCCATTTATTAAACAATAATTACACTAATTATCACAAATTAATTCGTGAAGATTCGTGCAATTTGTGTCATTTTTTTTTGAAGCTAAAGCTTTATGCACTGAAAGTGCATAGTATTTTAATTAAATACCAATAAAAAAACTGCCTACCAAAATCAGGAAGACAGTTTCAAATATACTATTTTTATTTTATGTGTGTTTGTTATTTAAACGTTACGCCAAATTTAGCGGCTTCGGCTTTCACTTGAGGAATCAACGCTCTTAAATTAGCGATGCGCGTTGCGTCGGCAGGGTGTGTACTCATGAATTCTGGTGGTTTGTTTCCACCTGACGCAGCCGACATTCGCTCCCAAAACGCAATCGATTCTTCTGGATTGTAACCCGCGATGGCCATTAACAAAAGTCCAATTTGATCGGCTTCCGTTTCGTGGTTTCTACTAAAAGGCAACATTCCACCCAATTGAGTGGCCGCACCGTAAGCAGTCATTGCCATTTGTTGCGTTTCCGCACTTTTTCCGCCTGTCGCCATCGCTACTCCTGCTCCACCTAATTGTTGCAGTAAACCCGCACTCATACGTTGTTGTCCGTGATTGGCCAATGCGTGCGACACTTCATGTCCCATAACACAAGCTATTCCAGCATCTGTTTTACAAATCGGCAAAATACCCGTATAAAAAACTATCTTTCCGCCTGGCATGCACCAAGCGTTTACGTCTTTACTTTCAACGAGTTTGTATTCCCATTGATACCCATCTAAATAGCTCGAATGCCCGTTGGCTCCCAACCATTTTTCGGCTGCCACTTTAATTTTGGTTCCAATGGTCTCAATTTTTTTAGCATCTGCGGTTCCGGTAACGACTTTACTTTCAGATAAAAACTGATTGTATTGTTGGAATGCCGATGGAAAAATCTCACTATTTCCTACTAACGCCAGCGTGCTTTTACCCGTAAATGGGTTGGTTGCACAGGCCATGATTAACAAGGCGGCACCTAATCCAATAAACAAAACTCTTTTTTTCATGCTACTAATTTTTATACTTCAAATTTAGAAAATTAAATACCGATAAAGTGTATTTCAGTGAAATCTTTATCAACAACCAGACCGTTTTCCAAATCCAATAAATCCTTGTCAAAAATTATTTTTTCGTTATCAATCTCAATTCCTTTAATGGCAAAAGGCAATCCTTTTATGTTCAAGGTAATGGTTTGATAATTGGTTTCAAACGCACCTTCTTTGTGTTGGGTGATGAACATTTCGTTTTCTTTCCCGTTTAAACTGAAGGTTTTGTAGCTGTATCGCCCTTTGTTATAATCGTAGCCATCGTGCGCATCTTCATATACATACGATTTTTCTTTACCTAATTTGTAGTACACGTCCAACGATAATTCGGGTGATTCAATTTGTCCGACATACTGCTGAATGGGGTATTTCGGAATGATCGCGCCTTCTTTAATAAAAATCGGAATCTGATCAAAATCGGTTGCAACCCACAATTCTTTTTTGCCTTTTACCAATTCGTTGGTCCAGAAGTTGTACCAATTTCCTTGTGGAATGTACATACGGCGACCTTGCGCATTTGGTTCTAAAATCGGACACACCAATATTTGATTTCCAAAGATGAATTCATCGGTGCGGTAATGCGTGTGCACATCTTCTTGATCGAAATACACCAAAGGTTTGAGCATCGGAACACCGTCGTTAATGTACTGCCAAAACATCGTATACAAATACGGCAACAATTGGTAGCGTATTTCAACGAATTTCCGAGTGACATCAATCACTTCTTCACCAAAACTCCACGGTTCTTGTTCGCCATGATGACCCGATGAATGGGTTCTACAAAATGGGTGGAAAACGCCTAATTGAATCCAACGCGCGTATAATTCGGCTGAAGGTTGTTCAGCAAATCCGCCAATATCAGAACCCGTGAAACCCATGCCCGAAATCGACATGCGTTGCATTTGTATGTTGCAAATCCATAAATGTTCCCATGAAGCTACGTTATCGCCCGTCCAAGATGATGTATAGCGTTGCGCACCTGAATAGGCCGAACGCGTGATGATGAATGGACGTTTTGGATATGCAAATCGCTTAACGCCTTCGTACGTGGCGCGAGCCATTTGTGTTCCGTAAATATTATGTGCTTTTCGGTGACTGCAATTGTTTCCGTCGTAATTATGACGTACGTCTAGCGGAAATGTTTTGGTCGGAACTTCCATTACTGCAGGTTCGTTCATGTCGTTCCACACGCCTTTAACACCAATATCAGCAATCAATTCTTTGAACAATCCGGCCCACCATTCGCGGACTTCCGGATTGGTATAATCGGGAAAATTACAATCGCCCGGCCATACTTTTCCTTTCATATACGGACCGTCGGCGCGTTTGCAGAAATAATCTTTTTCTAAGGCTTCTTTGTATACCCAATAGTCTTCGTCAATTTTGATTCCGGGATCGATGATGACCACGGTTTTGAATCCGTCTTTCGCTAATTCGGCGACCATTCGCTTCGGTTCCGGGAAATATTCTTTACTCCAGGTAAAACATCGAAATCCTTCCATATAATCGATGTCGAGGTAAATCGCGTCGCACGGAATTTGCAATTCTCGAAACTTACCCGCTATTTCTTTTACTTTGCTTTCGGGAAAATAACTCCACTTACACTGATGGTAACCTAGTGTCCACAATGGCGGCAACTCGGGTTTTCCGGTTAAATGCGTGTAGGTTGTCACAACATCGCTCATCTTCGGACCATAAATAAAATAATAGTTCATTTCACCTCCGTCGGCCCAAAAACTCGTTACGCCTTTTCGTTCGTGACTGAAATCGAAATAGGAACGGAACGTATTGTCGAAGAAGATTCCGTAGGCAATTTTATCGTGTAAACCGATGTAAAACGGCACCACTTTGTACAAAGGTTCTTGGTCTTTTTGAAAGGCGTATTGATCGGTTGCCCAATTTTCAAGGCGTTTTCCTTTGAGGTTTAGATGAGTCGCTTTATCGCCTAATCCGTAAAAACATTCACCATCGCGCGACATTTTACTCATTTTGACGATGTTGCCACCAAATTCGTAGCTTTCTTCCCAATGGAAACCGATTTCATCTTCTAAAATGGTTGTTCCGTCTAATTCGTAGATTCCGATGCGCAAATCATTTTTTTGAACGATTACATAGACTTTATTGGTAATAATTCGGTAGTGATCGCCTTCGTCTTTTACTTCGAGTGCGTTGTAGCCGTGCGATTGCGACTTATCAATGGCGTACGAAAAATCGTTGCTGAAATAGCCTTTTACGGTAAATCGGAAGCGAATCATACTGTCGCGCAACACGGTTACACGTAGGATTACTTTATTATCGGTGTGGAAATCAATCGAATCGACTTCTTGCTTGTAGGAAATGATTTTGGACGGAAATAAATCGCCTTTATACTCGAGCTCGGTATTAATGATCATAGTGTAGTTTTTGACAAAGCTCCAAATTTACAAAGTTGCACCCTATTAATTAGCAAGCCGTTGAATGATTTTTCAACTATAACGTTTGCGGTTGTTGGTTATGTGCCGCAAAGTCACAAAGTCGCAACGTAAAAGTAAGTAACTGCGCCATTTTTAGTGCGGAATTACCTCTACCAAAATTTCGTTTCCTGCTTTGTCGTAATACGTACACGTCATGTTATCCATGCAGATTGCCCATTTTTCGATGCCAAAAATTGCACACATTTTGATGAACGTCAAGAAGTCGGTTTTGCCTTGCTGGTGGGCAATTAATTCTGCTTTAAATTCCTCGTTTTTCGAAGTATCAGCAATTACCAAGGGTTCATATTTAGCAGGTACATGGGCTGTATAATCGTTGGCACCGTGATAGTTAATGTGTCCGTCGCTTACGTAGGCTTCGTAATGCGTTACGCCTAATTCCTTGATTTCTCTGATGTACGCCGGAAAATCTGCACCCGATTTTACTTTTCCGTGAGCGGTTTTAATTTGTTCTACCGTAAACATTTTTTTTGATTTTTAAGGGTTAAATGAGCTTTTGAATTACTAATTAACGCGAGTTCAATATTATTTTAAAAAAACTATTCATAATCAATACGTTAAACTTAATTTGTTTAGCCACGAATTCACGAATTATAATAATAGTTAATCAAAAATTAGTTCATCTTCGATGAACATTCGAATAAAATCAACTGTATAAAATTTAAATTCGTGAATTCGTAGCCGAAAAATTTTTATTGAACTCACGTTAATTACTTTGCAAAGATGCAGCAGCTTAAATTCCCGTAATTGTAAAAAATCGTTTTTTTTATTTGGGCGTGTCCCCGATGGGCAAAAACTACGTTGGTCAACTTGTTTTTGTCCATCGGGGTCGGGCTATTCGCTACAAGTCCGCGCTCTCCCGAAGCTTCGGGATCGCTGTGGGCTTTCCGCTTCTATCCCTCACGCGGACCTTCTTACAAAAATCGTTTAAAATTCTCGGGTATTGCCACAAAGGCTCGAAGTCGCAAAGAAATAAACACATAAAATCTTCGCGTCTTAGTGCCTTCGTGGCAAAACTACCCTATTTTAAACACACAAATCCCCAACGGTGGCAATACGATTTCGGCAGAGAATTCGCGACCATTCCATGGTTCTTTGTCGATTTTTATGGCTTTTGAGTTGCTTACTCCGCTTCCACCGTATTCGATGGAGTCAGAATTGAAAATTTGGGTGAGTTTACCTTTTGTCGGTAATCCGATTCGGTAGGTTCCGTGAACAACGGGAGTCATATTACAAACGACTACCAAATTCTCTTTGGCGTTATTTCCTTTTCGGATGTAGGCCAACACCGAGTTCTGATGATCGGAATAGTTGATCCATTCGAAACCTTCGGCGGTGAATTGCTTTTCGTATAAAGCGGGATTATTTTTGTAGAGCGCATTCAAATCGGTGATGCATTTTTTAATGCCAGAATGGTAGCCAAATTGCAGTAAATGCCAATCCAAACTGCCTTCAAAATTCCACTCACTCGACTGCCCGAATTCGGCGCCCATGAACAATAATTTAGTTCCTGGATGTGTGAACATGTAACCATACAACAATCGCAAGTTGGCGAATCGTTGCCATTCATCACCCGTCATTCTGCCTTGAATGGAGTGTTTTCCGTATACTACTTCATCGTGGGAAAGCGGTAACATAAAATTCTCACTGAACGCATACGTCATCGAAAAAGTTAAATCATTTTGGTGGTATTTTCGGTACACACTTTCTTTTTGGAAATATTGCAACGTATCGTGCATCCATCCCATCATCCATTTCATTCCGAATCCTAATCCGCCTAAAAAAGTCGGGCGCGAGACCATGGGGAACGACGTACTTTCTTCGGCAATCGTTTGTACGCCTTCAAAATTGGAATACACCGCTTCGTTAAAATCTTTTAAGAAACTGATGGTATCGAGATTTTCTCTTCCACCAAAAATATTCGGTTCCCATTCGCCGTCTTTTCTCGAATAATCCAAATACAACATCGAAGCTACAGCGTCTACTCGGAGTCCGTCTGCATGATACTGCTGCAACCAAAAAATCGCATTGCTTATTAAGAACGAACGCACTTCGTTACGACCGTAATTGAACACAAGACTTTTCCAATCGGGATGATATCCTTTTCTGCGGTCGGGATGTTCATAGAGGTTCGAACCGTCGAAAAATCCGAGGCCGTGAGCATCATCCGGAAAATGCGATGGCACCCAGTCGAGGATGACTCCGATTCCGGCTTGGTGTAATTTATCGACCAAAAACATAAAATCTTGAGGTTTTCCGAAACGCGAGGTTGGTGCAAAATAGCCAACTAGTTGATAACCCCACGACGGATCGTAGGGGAATTCCATGATGGGCATGAATTCGACGTGTGTAAAACCTGTTTCTTTAACGTAGTTGACCAAATCTTCAGCGAGTTCAATATAGGTTAAAAACTTGCCTTCGGCGTTGCGTTTCCACGAACCTAAATGGACTTCATACACCGAATACGGTTTGTCTAAACCGTTTTTATCTTTACGCGTTTCCATCCACTTGGTGTCTTTCCATTTGTATTCTAAATCCCAAATGATGGATGCGGTGTGCGGTGGATGTTCGCAGTACAACGCAAACGGATCGGCTTTTTCGGTAATGATGCCGCCGTTATTGGATTGTATTTTATATTTATAGGTTGTTCCTTTATCGATTCCGGGTATGAACCCTTCCCAGATTCCGGAGCCATCCCAACGCACGTTAAGCTGGTGTTCGCCTTGAATCCAAAAATTGAAATCTCCGACTACTGAAACCGATCGTGCTGACGGCGCCCAAACGGCAAAATACACACCTTTTACTCCGTTGAGTTCGGTGATGTGCGCGCCTAATTTTTCGTATAATCTGAAATGTTTTCCTGCTTTGAATAAATCGATGTCGAAATCGGTGAATAAGGAATGCGGTTGTACTTGGTTCATTGTTTGTTATCATTGCGAGGAACGAAGCAATCTCATCCTCATTAGTATTTATTTTTGGAACACAGGTTTTAGAAATTTTTAAAATCAGTAAAATCTGTTCTACTTATATTTAAATTTCTACTCAATTCGTACACTATTTAGCCCCGATTGGAGGGAAAAACCTTTGCTTTTTGCAAAGTTTTGGAAGGAAAGCGGGAATTACGATCACTTAAAATGCCCAAGCCATTCGCTCTAAATATTTTAAATTATAAATTAAAAATTATCAATTAATACCCCATAATGGTTTGAATGCCTCGTAACGGAATGACTGCCCAACGCGGACGTGAGTTGAGTTCGTAGCCCAATTCGTAGACCGCTTTTTCAAGGATGCAATATTTTAGTAAAAAATTAATTTCGTGACTGTAGCCGATGTTTAGATTCCCCGATTGTGCTTTTTCGATATAGGTTTCTAGGAACGTTCCCACCATGTATTTAAAGAGCAATTCACCCGCTTTAAACAACTCTTCTTGTTCGAATGGGTATTTGTCGGCGTTGTTGAAAATCGTCGCGTAAATGGCGTAGTGAAACGAACGAAACATTCCGGCTACATCTTTTAACGGCGGTTGTTTTACTTTTCGGTCGCGGATGGTACTTTCGGGTTCGCCTTCAAAATCGAGCAAATAAAAATCGTCACCGTTGACTAATACTTGTCCGAGGTGATAATCGCCGTGGATTCGGATGCGTTCGGATTTCATTTTGGTCCAATCGAAATCGACAAAATGCTTACGAATGAGTTTTTTGTTTTCTAGGAATTGCTGTGCGAGATCGAGCGCCATTCCGTCGAGTTTGTGCAAGCTATTTTCAATGATGTTCAGTCGGTTTTGAAACTGATACAGCAGACGATTTTTCAACCAAACGGTATAATCGCCGTTGTACGTTGTGGGCGTGAAAGCCGTTTCGTGGATGTCACTTCCGAGTGCGATGTGCATTTCGGCGGTTCGCAAAGCTAGAGTTTGAATACGTAAAAAAAGGCTTAAACCCACCCAATCAATGATTTCGGGTGGAATTTCGTTGATTTTTAATCGTTTGAATAAATCGACGTTGGGTAATTTATCAATTTTAATTTTCTTGCGATTGAGGTTGTCGAACACGCTATCCAATTGTTCGAGCATGAACTTCCACGCATCGCCTTGATTGGGCACTAATTCTTGCATCAAACCGAGCGTGATATTTCCTTCGGGCAAGGCGAGATTGATGCTTCCAGTGTAAGCTGGTGTATTTTTAAAATGCATGCGTTCGGTGAGAAAGCGACTTAATTCGTAATCCGGATTGGTGCTAACGTAGATGCGTCGGAAAATCTTTAACACGCAGGTATCATTGTAAATAATTGAGGTATTACTTTGTTCCACACCCATAAATTTGGACGATTTATAGGCCGCGTCTCCTAAGTGAATTCCTTTGTGAAACACCAATTTATTGTTTTCATTATTGGTGGATTGTGCGATGTTATCAAACAATAATTTTCTGAAATCTTCCTGATGCAATGCGTCAACCAAATGGCCACTAATGTGTCCGAATTTTACTGGAGCAATCGTTGTGTTGGTATCGAGTTCGTATTCCTCCATAAACGCCAACGGCATGAAATAATGTTGGAAAAAGGCTTCTTTAAAATTGACTTCTAATAGCACTCCGTAATACGTGTTTTTTTTAGAAGTAATTTTGAAATGATCGACCACTTCAACGTACTTCAACGTGCTCGCTTTACCGCCGTACCATCGTTTGTTGATGATGTAATTTTCCAAGATATCGGAGGAGAATACTTTGACAAACTCGTCGTCTGAAAAAGCATTTTTCCATTCGTTTTTGAATTCAAACGGCGCCGTAAACGTATCTTGATTATCGTTTTTCATGAGAATTAATGAATTTTGAAGAGGTGAAAAGGCAAACTAGGATGCAATTCGACGAAATTCCACTCTTTGTCCCAAATGTAACTATTTCCGGTGATTAAATCGGTTACCGTGATGCCGCGTGCGTGTTTCGGACCTAAGGCTTCCAATGGCAAACGTACCATCGCTTGTTTGACGTAATACGCGTCCAAACTGGAAATCATTAAGGTTTCGTTTTCTCTAGCATCATCGTATTTATAGTACGCAATGACTTGATCGTTGTTGGTGTCGCAAAACGTAATATTATTGGTTTGTTGTAATGAAGCTTGTTCTTTTCTGATTTGATTTATTTTACTGATGAGCAACGTCATTTTGTTGGTCGCGTTCCAATCCCAGAGACGGATTTGGTACTTCTCGCTGTCCATATATTCTTCTTTTCCCGGAATCGCTTCTGAAACCATGAATTCAAATACGGGTCCGTATATCCCTACCGACGAACTCAATGTAGCCGCTAAAAAGTATTTTTGTAAGTGCATGCTGTCGTTGGCACCTTGAAGGGCAAACGGGTTGATATCGGGCGTATTTGGCCAGAAATTCGGACGGAAAAATTCTTTTTGTTCGGTCGTAGTAAGTTCAGTGAGATATTCTTGTAATTCGGCCTTGGTGTTCCGCCAAGTATAATAGGAATACGATTGGGTAAATCCTTGCTTAGCGAGTTCATGCATAATTTTCGGACGCGTAAAGGCTTCGGCTAAAAACAATACATCCGGGTGTTTTTTCTTGATTTCGGCAATGAGCCAACCCCAAAAATAAAAAGGTTTGGTATGCGGGTTGTCTACTCTGAATACTTTAATGCCACATTCTTCGACCCAAAATAAGGCACAACTTAACAACTCAGCCCAAAGGTTTTTCCAATCACCACTTTCGAAGTAAATAGGAAGAATATCTTGGTATTTTTTAGGTGGATTTTCGGCATATTGAACGGTACCATCGGGACGCCATTTGAACCATTGCGGAAAATCTTTTACATAAGGATGATCGGGTGCGGCTTGAAGAGCAAAATCCATCGCTACTTCAATTCCGAGTTTCTGCGCCGATTTCACCAACGATTTAAAATCATCTAATGTACCGAGTTGCGGATGAATCGATTTATGTCCGCCATACTGTGAACCAATTCCCCATGGAGAACCGACGTCGTCTGGATTGGCATTGGTCGCGTTGTTGATTCCTTTTCGGTTTACTTCACCAATTGGATGAACAGGCGGGAAATAGAGCGTATCAAAACCCATATTGGCCACACGCGGAAGGAGTTTTTCGCAGTCTTTAAAGGTTCCGTGTTGACCGGGAACACTCGAAGCCGAACGCGGAAAAAATTCATACCACGTACTGAATAATGCTTTTTTACGATCCACATATACTTTCAATTCGGCGGATTGATTGGCTAAGAATTTAGTCGGGTTTTCTTTGAAAATTGTTTTTAGCGTATCGGAAGTTGCTTCTGCAATAGCTTTATCGTAACTTTTTTCATCGGAAAACAATTTCGAGAGTTCAGTTAAATATTTTTTATCGGAAGCTGAAACTTTTGAAAGCAAGGGTTTAATGTACTCTACTCCTTCTAACAATTCCGATTTAACGTGTTGATTATCGTTGATTTTTTTGGTGATGCCGTACTGCCAATTCAGTGCGTAATCAATCCACGATTCGACTTTATACGAATAAAACCCTTGCTTTTCCACGGTGAATGTGGCTTCAAAAGCATCATTGGGTAAGGCACTCATGCGTATTTCGGAGACTTTTTTATCCTTTTCGTGTTGGAACAAAACCACGGCTTCCATGACATCATGACCGTCGGATAAGATGTCGGCAGTAACTGTCACCGATTGACCTATTATTCGTTTGATAAAAAAAGTACCATTATCCAATTGTGGTTTTACATTTTCTATAATGACACGGGTTTGATTTTGCATTTTTAATAGTATTTTTATGATGTCTAAATTTATAAAAAAAAGACACATAAAGTAACCCGCCTAAAAATTTATTGAAATGACAAAAAAAAATGAGATACGTGCCGATTCTTTGAAAATTCCGAAAGTAATTCTGATTACCGCTACACTTTTACAAGTATTATCAACAAAACTTGCGGTCTTATTTGCTGCGCGATTGTTCACCAGCCCGATAAAACATAAAATTCCGAAACGCGAATTTCATATGATGAACAACAGTAAACAAGAGTTTATTACGGTTCCGTCCATCAACAAAAAAATTAACGTATATCATTATGGTGAAAGCGACCGGAAAATACTATTGGTTCATGGTTGGTCGGGACGCGGCACGCAATTAGTGAAAATTGCTGATGAGTTAGTAAAACTCGGATTTTCAACAATTAGTTTTGATGCGCCAGCTCATGGAAAATCGGAAGGAAAGACGACTTTAATGCCTGAATTCATTGCTTCCATTTTAGAATTAGATAAACAATTCGGACCGTTTGAATTTGCTATTGGACACTCATTGGGCAGCATGTCGATTCTGAATGCCGTCAAGCAAAATTTTAAAGTGAAAAAAGTGGCGATTATAGGAAGTGGCGACATCATTCAGGATATTATCGATGATTTTGTTCAGAAATTGGAAATGAAACCTGAAATCGGAAACAAATTGCGCGAGTATTTTGAAAAGAAGTACGGTTTAGAAATGAACTCGTTTTCAGCATCCAGAGCGGCGGAATCGGTTGAAATTCCGGTGCTAATCCTACACGACGAAAACGATGACGACGTACCAGTGAAAGCAGCGCATCATATTCACCAACATTTAAAAACATCTGAATTAATGATTACCCATGGTTTGGGACACAGAAAAATATTAGGAAACACAGAAGTCATTCAGAAAATTGTCGAATTTATAACAGCAAAATAACATGGAATTATTTGAAAATAACTGGTCGAGTCAATTGCTTCCACTGATTGAAAAGTACAAAGGAAAAAAGCATCCACTCAATTATGAAAACACCTATCAATTGATGGTTGCCGTAGTTTTATCGGCGCAGGATTCTGATGCGAATATTAACAAAATAGCACCTGAGTTCTTTAATCGCTTTCCCAATTTAGAAACGTTAGCGGTTGTTTCTGTAGAAGATGTGATTCCGTTTGTAACTAAAGTTAGAAATTTTAACACCAAAGCAAGTTGGTTAGTTGAAATTGCACAAACACTAAAAACAAACAATGCTATTCCGCATAAAATGGATGAGTTGGTTGCATTGAAAGGAATCGGAAGAAAATCGGCCAACGTCATCATGCGCGAAGCCAAAGTTCCAGCAGAAGGAATCATAGCCGATTTACACGTAATTCGGGTTGCTCCACGCATCGGACTGATTGTTGAATCCAAAGACGGAAACAAAGTAGAAAAACAGTTGATGTCAGTGTTGCCTAAGGAAATTTGGGGTGAAATTGGAATGGCAATATCTTTTTTAGGCAGAGAAATTTGTCGGCCAACCAACCCTAAATGCTCTGAATGCCCGATACAAGATTGCTGCCAATATCCGTTAAAAACGATATAGATTTGATGAAACCTATTCCTCTATTTTCATTAGTTCTCTTTCCTGCCGAAGAGCAATTGATCCAAATTAAAACTCACAAACACTTGCTTAAAAGTAAAATTGGCTGGTTTGGCAGTGCTAATGCATCGGCTCACATTACACTACTAAATTTTGAAAACGAAGAACAATTTCTGTTTTTTGTGGATCAAATCAGAGAATTCTGCAAAACAGTTGCTCAAAAAATGTAGTTTTCAATTCGTGGAGTTCATTTGGTGATACAACCTTTTTTATCGCTCCTGATGCAGCATCACAGTCCTATCTTAACAATCTAATTACTAATCTACACCAACACTTAGGCTTTACTACCAAAAATATAAATGCTCACTTAACAATTGCAAGAGGATTAGATAGCGAAAAGATGAAAATCGCTTATGAGCTATTTAAGGCAATTGATATAAATCTAGAATTTTATTGCGATGCTATTTATATTCGAAAGTTTAATTCTCAAACCAATCAATATTCAGACATCATCGAAAAGATTTCATTTGGTGAGTAGTAATTTTTATTAAGAATATAGAACATAGAAAAAAGAGAAAAGACCTGTTTACGAAAGTGAGCAGGTTTTTTATTTGGGCGTGCCCCAATTGAACAGGTCTTTTGTAGTAAGTAGAAAATCAACCTTAGTTCAATTGGGTCGGGCTTTCGGCACTCGCTTTTTTTATTCCACTGCGTTTCATAAAAAAGAGCTCAAACAAAGCCTTAATCCCTCACGCAAAGAAAAGTTTCAAGTTTCAGGCTTCATGTTCTACATAACACAACCCGAAACCTGACCCGAGGCATTTGATATTAAGAAAAATAATTAATCGGAGCGAAGCGGAATAAAACTTGAAACCTTTATAAAACAAAAAACCCTATCCGTTTGGATAGGGTTTTTAAAAGAACCTGCCTGCCGGTAGGCAGGGGCGGCGACCCGAGCCGAAGGCGAACTGGCGTAGCACATACTCTCCCATCTCGTCCCAAAAGATGAGACAGTACTCCCGAAAACTCGGGACGCACTAGGGCTTAACTTCTCTGTTCGATGTATACTTTAATTAATTTTTTTAAAAAATTAGTATAAAACAAAAAACCTATCCGTTTTGGATAGGGTTTCTAAAAGAACCTGCCTGTCGGTAGGCAGGGGCGGCGACTCGATCCGAACCTATATAAAACAAAAAGACCTTTACATTTCTGTAAAGGTCTTTCAAAAAGAAGGCGGCGACATACTCTCCCACATAACTGCAGTACCATCTGCGCAATCGGGCTTAACTTCTCTGTTCGAGATGGGAAGAGGTGAGCCCCGACGCAATAACCACCTTAAGTTTTTAGTGATTAGCTCTTAGTGATTAGTAATTAGCTTTTGACTAATCACTTTTTACTCTTTACTATTCACTCGCAGCTTGGCTGCAAATATCTTAACATACTGAGATAAAAATTTACTTGAGAAAGAGGTCCTTTGCTCTCTCGTTATTAAAACGAGAGAGCAAGGATCGTTATACATAAGCTTACGGGTTATTAGTACTACTCGACTATGACATTACTGCCTTTACATCTATAGCCTATCAACGTGGTCATCTTCCACGACCCTTTAAAGAAATCTCATCTTGTGGTGGGTTTCGCGCTTATATGCTTTCAGCGCTTATCCCTTCCAAACGTAGCTACTCTGCGGTGCCCCTGGCGAGACAACAGATACACTAGAGGTTTGTCCAATTCGGTCCTCTCGTACTAGAATCAGATCCACTCAAATTTCTAACGCCCACAGTAGATAGAGACCGAACTGTCTCACGACGTTCTGAACCCAGCTCGCGTGCCACTTTAATGGGCGAACAGCCCAACCCTTGGGACCTTCTCCAGCCCCAGGATGTGACGAGCCGACATCGAGGTGCCAAACCCCCCCGTCGATATGAGCTCTTGGGGGAGATCAGCCTGTTATCCCCGGCGTACCTTTTATCCTTTGAGCGATGGCCCTTCCATGCGGAACCACCGGATCACTATGCTCTACTTTCGTACCTGATCGACCTGTATGTCTCTCAGTCAAGCTCCCTTATGCCATTGCACTCTACGCACGGTTACCAAGCGTGCTGAGGGAACCTTTAGAAGCCTCCGTTACTCTTTTGGAGGCGACCACCCCAGTCAAACTACCCACCAAGCAATGTCCCCCGATACTCGGGGTTAGATCTCAAATAAGCAAAGGGTGGTATTTCAACAATGACTCCACAACGCCTAGCGACGCCACTTCATAGTCTCCCACCTATCCTACACATCACTTATCCAAGACCAATACTAAGCTATAGTAAAGGTGCACAGGGTCTTTTCGTCCCACTGCGGGTAAACGGCATCTTCACCGTTACTACAATTTCACCGAGCTCATGGCTGAGACAGTGTCCAGATCGTTACACCATTCGTGCAGGTCGGAACTTACCCGACAAGGAATTTCGCTACCTTAGGACCGTTATAGTTACGGCCGCCGTTTACTGGGGCTTCAATTCAATGCTTCTACCTTGCGGCATGACATCTCCTCTTAACCTTCCAGCACCGGGCAGGTGTCAGGCCCTATACTTCATCTTACGATTTGGCAGAGCCCTGTGTTTTTGATAAACAGTCGCCTGGACCTTTTCACTGCGGCCCCCATTGCTGGGGGCGACCTTTCTCCCGAAGTTACAGGTCTATTTTGCCTAATTCCTTAGCCATGAATCTCTCGAGCACCTTAGGATTCTCTCCTCGACTACCTGTGTCGGTTTACGGTACGGGTACTTATAATCTAAGTTTAGAGGTTTTTCTTGGAAGCTTTTAGGTACACTATCTCTTTGTCCGAAGACTCCGAGTACTATCAGTCTTTACCATCTCAAACGGATTTGCCTATCTGAGATATAGCTACAACTTTCAACGAACTATTCCGTCAGTTCGCGGTACTTTCACTACTCCGTCACCCCATCACAATTATAACTAGTACGGGAATATTAACCCGTTGTCCATCGACTTCCCCCTTCGGGTACGCCTTAGGCCCCGACTAACCCTCAGCTGATTAGCATAGCTGAGGAAACCTTAGTCTTTCGGTGTGCGGGTTTCTCGCCCGCATTATCGTTACTTATGCCTACATTTTCTTTTCTAACCAGTCCAGCATACCTTACGATACACCTTCAACCCTGTTAGAATGCTCCCCTACCACTTACAGTAAAACTGTAAATCCATAGCTTCGGTAATATGCTTATGCCCGATTATTATCCATGCTCGTCCGCTCGACTAGTGAGCTGTTACGCACTCTTTAAATGAATGGCTGCTTCCAAGCCAACATCCTAGCTGTCTGGGCAGACAAACCTCGTTTTTTCAACTTAGCATATATTTGGGGACCTTAGCTGATGGTCTGGGTTCTTTCCCTCTCGGACATGGACCTTAGCACCCATGCCCTCACTGCTGGTAAACATTATATAGCATTCGGAGTTTGTCAGGAATTGGTAGGCGGTGAAGCCCCCGCATCCAATCAGTAGCTCTACCTCTATATAACTTTGCGACCAGCGCTGCACCTAAATGCATTTCGGGGAGTACGAGCTATTTCCGAGTTTGATTGGCCTTTCACCCCTACCCACAGGTCATCCGAAGACTTTTCAACGTCAACCGGTTCGGACCTCCACTATGTGTTACCACAGCTTCATCCTGCCCATGGGTAGATCACACGGTTTCGCGTCTAACACTACTGACTAAAGCGCCCTATTCAGACTCGCTTTCGCTACGGATCCGTGACTTAATCACTTAACCTTGCCAGCAACGTTAACTCGTAGGCTCATTATGCAAAAGGCACGCCGTCACCCCACGAAAGGGCTCCGACCGCTTGTAAGCGTATGGTTTCAGGATCTATTTCACTCCGTTATTCACGGTTCTTTTCACCTTTCCCTCACGGTACTGGTTCACTATCGGTCTCTCAGGAGTATTTAGCCTTAGCGGATGGTCCCGCCAAATTCAGACAGGGTTTCACGTGCCCCGCCCTACTCAGGATACCACTATTCTTATCTTCTCTTACTTATACGGGACTATCACCCTCTTTGGTTAACCTTTCCAGGTTATTCTAATTCAATCCGCAAGAAATGTCGTGGTCCTACAACCCCAAAATTGCCGTAACAACTTTGGTTTGGGCTAATCCGCGTTCGCTCGCCACTACTTACGGAATCACTTTTGTTTTCTTCTCCTCCGCCTACTTAGATGTTTCAGTTCAGCGGGTTTGCCCATCTATCGATGTACTATGTCTTCAACATAGTGGGTTGCCCCATTCGGATATCTACGGATATTATGGATATGTGCTCCTCCCCGTAGCTTTTCGCAGCTTATCACGTCCTTCTTCGCCTCTGAGAGCCTAGGCATCCCCCATACGCCCTTATTTTGCTTATTGTATTCTTTCAGTTCTAAACCTTACGGCCTAAAACAGTGTTCTTTCTACTTTTTAAATTTTTTATCTCAATATGTCAATGAACTTTTTTCTCAGATAATAGATGATAGACTTTGAGATGATAGACTAAAATGTCTACTATCTATCTGTCTTTTATCTATTCGTCTTCGAATAGTGGAGAATATCGGAGTCGAACCGATGACCTCCTGCGTGCAAGGCAGGCGCTCTAGCCAGCTGAGCTAATCCCCCATTTTCAATTTTAGATTTTTGAATTCAGATTTTAGATTGAATTGCATCTAAGAACTATGGCGAATCCCAACTTCTAGAATTTCCTTTAAACAAAAAAACTTTCACAAATAATAAATCTAAAATCTAAAATCCTAAATCTAAAATTAGTAGTCCCGCCCAGACTCGAACTGGGGACCCCTACATTATCAGTGTAGTACTCTAACCAGCTGAGCTACGAGACTCTGTTTTTTGCTTTTGTATTATTTGAATTAACAGCAGAAAGTAAAACAAACCTAAATAAATATCCTATATCATCATTCTCTAGAAAGGAGGTGTTCCAGCCGCACCTTCCGGTACGGCTACCTTGTTACGACTTAGCCCCAGTTACCAGTTTTACCCTAGGCAGCTCCTTGCGGTCACCGACTTCAGGCACCCCCAGCTTCCATGGCTTGACGGGCGGTGTGTACAAGGCCCGGGAACGTATTCACCGGATCATGGCTGATATCCGATTACTAGCGATTCCAGCTTCACGGAGTCGAGTTGCAGACTCCGATCCGAACTGAGAACGGTTTTGTAGATTCGCTCCTACTCACGTAGTGGCTGCTCTCTGTACCGTCCATTGTAGCACGTGTGTAGCCCAAGGCGTAAGGGCCGTGATGATTTGACGTCATCCCCACCTTCCTCACAGTTTGCACTGGCAGTCTCGTTAGAGTTCCCGACATGACTCGCTGGCAACTAACAACAGGGGTTGCGCTCGTTATAGGACTTAACCTGACACCTCACGGCACGAGCTGACGACAACCATGCAGCACCTTGTAAATTGTCCGAAGAAAAATCTGTTTCCAAATCTGTCAATCTACATTTAAGCCTTGGTAAGGTTCCTCGCGTATCATCGAATTAAACCACATGCTCCACCGCTTGTGCGGGCCCCCGTCAATTCCTTTGAGTTTCATTCTTGCGAACGTACTCCCCAGGTGGGATACTTATCACTTTCGCTTAGCCACTGAACTTGCGCCCAACAGCTAGTATCCATCGTTTACGGCGTGGACTACCAGGGTATCTAATCCTGTTCGCTCCCCACGCTTTCGTCCATCAGCGTCAATATATTGTTAGTAACCTGCCTTCGCAATTGGTATTCCATGTAATATCTAAGCATTTCACCGCTACACTACATATTCTAGTTACTTCACAATAATTCAAGTTTAACAGTATCAATGGCCGTTTGATCGTTGAGCGACCAGATTTCACCACTGACTTATTAAACCGCCTACGGACCCTTTAAACCCAATGATTCCGGATAACGCTTGGATCCTCCGTATTACCGCGGCTGCTGGCACGGAGTTAGCCGATCCTTATTCTTACGGTACCGTCAAGTCACTACACGTAGTGATGTTTCTTCCCGTACAAAAGCAGTTTACACACCATAGATGCTTCTTCCTGCACGCGGCATGGCTGGATCAGGCTTGCGCCCATTGTCCAATATTCCTCACTGCTGCCTCCCGTAGGAGTCTGGTCCGTGTCTCAGTACCAGTGTGGGGGATCTCCCTCTCAGGACCCCTACCCATCATTGTCTTGGTAAGCCGTTACCTTACCAACTAACTAATGGGACGCATGCTCATCTTTTACCGTTGGAACTTTAATAATTAAATGATGCCATTCAACTATACTATGAGGTATTAATCCAAATTTCTCTGGGCTATCCCTCTGTAAAAGGTAGATTGCATACGCGTTACGCACCCGTGCGCCGGTCTCAATAATCCGAAAACTATTTACCCCTCGACTTGCATGTGTTAAGCCTGCCGCTAGCGTTCATCCTGAGCCAGGATCAAACTCTTCATCGTATATTTTAATATTTTCGATGACATCGATTGTTTACATCAATTAGCCTTACTTTCTTTTTCTTTGTCCTAACATCTCTGTTAGAACGGCTGTCAATTCAATATGTCTATGAACTTATCTATTCTCTTTTATCCTGAACCTTGTTTCAGGTTCCTTGCTCTTCCCTGGAAATCCTTAAAGGCGTTCCCTCTCAAAGCGGGTGCAAAAGTAGTCATTATTTTTTACCAAACAAGCTTTTTTGAAAATAATTTTGAAATTTATTTTTTCCAAAACTTGTACTGACAAAATCTCAATGAACTCCCTCTTGCGGGGTGCAAATATAAATAAACTTTTGAACCCAATCCAAATCTTTTTTAACCTTTTTTAAACCTTTTTCTCAACACTCTGAATTATAACTTTTTGAAAGATACTTTTTGCGCTTTTTTAAATATGTTAGTAGGTTTTTCATCCTAATAATGAAGATTCCTTTACAAATCAATTGCCCTAGCCCGGACCTGCCTGCCGGCAGGCAGGTGGAAGCGGCATCCTGGCATTGCGAAAAAACTAAACCTCTCCTTCAGATTGCTTCGCTTCGCTCGCAATGACAGATACAGCGGACAGCCGGAAATAGCTTCCCATAAAAAAACCTCCTGTAATCGGAGGTTTAGTAATAACTATTATTTAGGTTTACTTACTTGATTGGCTTTATTCACCCAATGTACGTTCAGTTCGTCGATGTCTACTGGGTTTGCCGATTTTTGCTCTTTAAGTCGGCCACTATAAAAGGCGCGCTGCAAAATAGTTTCAATCAGATAATCTTCATTTACTTCATAAGGTGCATAGGTGGTTTTTAGATTGATATCGAAAAGACGAGCGGTATTATTGGACCAAAAGGCTTTCCATCCGCTTTTGTAATCTTTAATTAAATCAAACGTTGAAATACCCGTTTGACGGTGTATCAGTTTAACTAAAACCTGTCCTTGTTTGCGCGAAAGCTTTTTGAGTTGCGCTTTGAATTCGTTTTCCATATAATTTTCAACAATCTTGGAATACTTCTTTTTGTCTTTGTTGGACTTCAATTTATTCATATTAGCATTCAAAGCCGTCAGTCGTTCCGACGCAATTTTAGCATACGGATATACTTTATAGACTCTGTTTTGCAACAAGAGGAATTGCTTTTTTGCTTCTGGGTCGAGTTTATCCCTATACACAATTACTTCTTCCAATAAGATAGTGTCGTTTAAGATCGAATCGTTCTCTTCGATATTCACTTCCTTATTGTTTTGAGTAGTGACTTGTCCGAAGGAACAAATCGATACCAAAAGAAATAGCGCAAAAATTATTTTTCGGAACATCATAGCTTATAAATAAAGTGTAAAAATATAGAATTTGATTAACAACTGTAATGCCAAATTTATATTTTAGCAGAAAAATAATAATTTATGGCAACAAAATCAATACTGGGTAAATCTTCACTCACCTTTTTAGAAAAATACTTGAATAACGCATCTCCAACCGGATATGAATCGGAAGGACAAAAAATATGGATGGAGTATTTAAAACCCTACGTAGATACTTTTATAACCGATTCTTACGGAACCGCAGTTGGAATCATAAATCCCGAATCGGATTACAAAGTAGTCATTGAAGGTCACAGCGACGAAATTTCGTGGTATGTGAACTACATTACCAGTGACGGACTTATTTATGTGATTCGAAATGGTGGTTCTGATCATCAAATTGCGCCTTCTAAACGCGTGAATATTCACACTAAAAACGGCATTGTAAAAGGTGTTTTTGGTTGGCCCGCAATTCATACCCGTGGAAGAGGAAAAGAAGAACCTGCTTCTTTAAGCAATATTTTTATCGATTGTGGATGCTCTACCAAGGAAGAAGTTGAAAAATTGGGCGTTCATGTAGGTTGTGTGATTACCTATCCCGATGAATTTATGGTTTTGAATAAAAATAAGTTCGTCTGCCGAGCCATTGACAATCGGATGGGTGGATTTATGATTGCTGAAGTAGCGCGTTTGTTAAAAGAGAATAAGAAAAAATTACCATTTGGGTTGTACATTGTCAATTCGGTTCAGGAAGAAATTGGTTTGCGTGGTGCCGAAATGATTACCCAAACTATAAAACCAAACGTTGCGATTGTGACTGATGTTTGTCACGATACCACTACTCCAATGATTGACAAAAAAATTGAAGGCGAACTACACATGGGGAAAGGTCCGGTGATTGCTTACGCACCCGCAACTCAAAACATATTGCGTGAATTAATTGTTGCCACTGCCGAGGAAAACAAAATTCCTTTTCAACGACATGCGACTTCTCGAGTAACTGGAACGGATACAGATGCGTTTGCTTACAGTAACGGCGGCGTTCCGTCTGCTTTGATTTCGTTGGCGTTGCGTTATATGCACACTACTGTAGAAATGGTACACCGTGATGATGTGGAAAACGTAATTAAACTTATTTACGAGAGCGTACTAAAATTAGAACACAATCATAATTTTTCATACTTCAAAAAATAAGCATAAAAAAAGTCCCAAGAGCTTAAACTTGGGACTTTTCAACAACTGAAATATAATTATGATTTATAACTATTCTTGTTTTTGATTAAGAACGCCTCGCGATTCATTCCGGAGAACGAGTTGATTAACTCAAAATCTAATGGAAATTCTTCGTCACTTCTGGTACTTTCTATAATCATTTCATTTTCTAGGATGATTTCGTCTATTGATCTTCCAAAAATTGAATCAAAATCGAATGCTTCTTTACTTTCAATGATCGATTCGTTTTCTGTGATTACTTCCATAAGTGGTTTCTCATAGTTGGAGGACAAAACAGAAAGTACTTCTTTTTGTTCGGTTTCTGATTCAACTCCAACCGTTGGTTTAGATAAATTTTTTGTGCTTACAGACGCATCGGATTGCAATGAACTGCTTACCACTTCCGTGTCAAAATTTTGATCCTCTATAATTACTATGCTTCCAAATGATGATGTTAGAAATAGCATTGATACCATCCCAAAATAAACGATTGATTTTTGGGTAACACTTCTAAAATTGTTGTTTTCTTGAATTTGATTTGTTGTTTTCATGATGATTTGTTTTTTATTAATTGATGATGATTGATGATTTGTATTCTTTTTTCTTGTAATATCTTTACTAAAATACCTTGCATTACATAGTAGCTATTCGTACTCGTTCAAAATTTTACTATTTTAATGGTAATTAATCCATTACAATTATACAAGTAAGACGATGTGTTACAAAAAATGTTACAGCAATTTTGAAAAAAAAATTAAAGCCACAGAATTTGTGGCTTTAATGAGTTGTTTTAGGAGTTGAGAAAGTGAAGTACGTTGCGCTCAATCCGATCGGTGATGTTTGAAATATCGGCTTTTTCAAAAGCATCACCTAAAATATTTTCATACAATTCGATGTAACGTTCGGATACCGTTTCAATATATTCGTCGGTCATATTCGGAATTTGCTGTCCGTCTTTTCCTTGAAATCCGTTTTCAATCAACCAGCGTCTGACAAATTCTTTTGACAATTGTTTTTGTTCTTCTCCTCTATCTTGACGCTCTTGATAGCCTTCTGCATAAAAATAGCGCGAAGAATCGGGTGTGTGAATTTCATCAATTAAAACAATTTCACCGTCTTTGGTTTTTCCGAATTCGTATTTTGTATCGACTAAAATTAGTCCGCGACTTGCGGCTATCTCAGTTCCGCGTTGGTACAAAGCACGTGTATATTTCTCTAATACTAAATAATCAGCTTCCGAAACAATTCCTTTTTCCAAAATTGCTTCACGCGAAATATCTTCGTCGTGTGAACCATTATCAGCTTTAGTTGTTGGCGTAATGATAGGTGTGGGAAATTGATCGTTTTCTTCTAGTCCGTTGGGCATCGTTACATCGCAAATCGTTCTTTTTCCGCTGGCATATTCACGTGCGGCATGTCCCGAAAGATAACCACGAATGACCATTTCTACTTTAAAAGGATCACATAAATGTCCGATGGCTACGTTTGGATCGGGCGTTGCGATGAGCCAATTGGGAACGATATCTTCCGTTAAATTCATGAATTTGGTCGCAATTTGATTGAGAATCTGACCTTTATACGGAATTCCGCGTGGCATCACCACATCAAAAGCCGAAAGTCGGTCGGTGGCAATCATCACCAAAAGTTCGTCGTTGATGTTATAAACTTCACGGACTTTTCCGCGGTACACTGATTTTTGATTGGGAAAATGGAAATCGGTTGTAGTTATTGTGTTCATTAGATTTAGTGTAGTTGTGAGCTGCAAAAATAGTCGCTTTTGAATTGATAAACAATTATTTTAATTCTTAAAAACTTTCCTTCTAATGACGGCATTGAACAATCGGTAACCCAATAATTTTCGTAAGATGTGCATGAAGTTCGCATCAAATCCTATAGTATACCGTCTGAATTTTTTGGAAGGATGTTCCGCAATATCGTAGATTTTCTCAACTATATCCTGCGTTAGATTTTTGTTTTTGGATGTTTTTTTATTCAGAATATCGGTGATGTTGTCCATTAAAGAATTGTAGGATTGGATATCGGTTTTGTCACACTTTACCACATTTTTCTGAAAATTGGTCGGTGCATTTCCGAATTGAACCGTACACACACTGATGTTGAAATCCATTAATTCATACGACATGCATTCGGAGAAACTTTCGACTGCTTTTTTGGTCGAATGGTAAAAACTTCCCAAAGGTAAATTCACTAATCCCGCAATGGAAGTGATGTTGATGAACTGTCCGAAACGTTGTTGTCTAAAAATCGGAATGAACGCACGACACATTTTTACTACACCGAGCCAGTTAATATCGACAATCGAATCAATTTTTTGATCTTCCGATAGCTCGACAAAACTGCGGTACCCAATTCCGGCGTTATTTACAATCGCATCAATAGTGGGATGATTGGCAACAATAGCACTTTTGGCTTTTTCTATGCTTTCTTGCGACGTTACGTTGAGTTCGTAACAATAAATATTAGGTACATTTTGAAACACTTCAGCTTCATTGATGACAATAACGGTTGCAATCACGTTCCAATTTTTATTGGCAAAATACAAAGCAATCTCCTTGCCTAATCCGCCTGATGCACCGGTGATGAGAATGGTTTTCAAATTGTAGTTTTCAGAATTAAAGCGCAAATAAACAAAAAATTAGATAAATAATTTTTAAAAGTAGCATTCTATTCAATACGATTGCTGACTAGCCCTGATTGCAGAAAAAATACCTTTATTAATCGCCTCAGCAGATTAATAAAGGTATTGGCATGGAAAGCAGGAATGACCATTATTAAAAATGCCCGAACCATTTGCTTCGCCAGTTCGCTATCGCTCGTGCCGCTCCTGAAAAAATCAATCGTGATTTTCGATACTTTTATACGCATCGATTACTTTTTTTACCAATCGATGGCGCACGATGTCTTTGTCGTCCAAATAGATGATCCCGATGCCTTCCACGTCTTTTAGGATCAGAAGCGCTTCTTTTAGACCGGATATCGTTCGGCGCGGTAAATCAACCTGGCCTGGATCTCCCGTAATGATGAACTTCGCATTTTTACCCATACGCGTCAGAAACATTTTCATCTGCGAATGTGTCGTGTTTTGCGCTTCATCCAAAATCACAAAGGCATTATCCAACGTACGCCCGCGCATGAATGCCAACGGCGCAATCTGAATAATTCCTTTTAAAATATAGTCTTCCAAGGTTTGTGGTGGAAGCATATCGCGCAACGCATCGTATAACGGTTGCATGTACGGATCCAACTTTTCTTTCATATCGCCGGGTAAAAAACCTAAGTTTTCACCTGCTTCAACAGCCGGACGTGTCAATATGATGCGTTTGACTTGCTTTTCTTTTAATGCTTTTACGGCTAAAGCCACGCCGGTGTAGGTTTTACCCGTTCCTGCCGGACCAACTGCAAAAACCATATCATTTTTGTACACATAATCCACTAATTTTTGTTGATTCGGCGTCATCGCTTTGATGAGCTTTCCTCCTAGTCCGTGAACCAAAATTTTGTCGTGATCGGGCATGCGCTGCTCATCGTGCGAATTGCTTTGAATCACACGATCAATCACATTCGCATCAATATTATTGTAGCGTGTAAAGTGAACCATGAGTCGTCCGAAACGATTTTCGAACTCGTCTAATTCTGCTTTTTCGCCAAATGCTTTGAGTGTGGTTCCGCGAGCAACAATTTTTAGTTTGGGATAGTACTTTTTAATGGTTTCAAGATGAGTATCTTGCGCACCCCAAAATTCTTTGGGAGCAATGTCGTGTAATTCAATTATGCGCTCGTTCAAATGGCAGTGTTTTTTTAATTAATTTTTTGCTAAATATTCTTAGCTTTGCAATCATTTCAAATTTAAGAAATACACTAATACGTTTCTCATTTAGTTATAAACAATTTTATGTCAATAATTACCCTTACAACCGATTACGGCTTAAAAGACCACTTTGTGGGTGCGTTGAAAGGCAAGATTATAACTGAATATCCTGACGCTCAAATTATTGACATTTCACACTACATTGATCCGTTTAATATTTCAGAAGCAAGCTACTTACTTTCGGCTGCCTATAACAGTTTTCCCAAAGGAACCGTTCACATTATCGGAGTCGACATCGAACGCAATAAAGAAAACCAACATCTTGCCATCGAATGGGACGATCACTTCTTTATTTGTGCCGATAACGGAATTTTGAGCATGCTGATTCAGAAGAAAATTCCGCAGAAAATGGTGACCATTAACATTCACGACCGCGCGTTGCCCGATGCTACCGATATGGATGTTTTTATCAAAGTCGCGTGTCATATTGCGAAAGGCGGATTGCTGAACGTGATTGGGAAAGAAATCAGTGAAATTAAGTCGGTTACCGAATTGCAGGCCATTGTCGATGTTGATTCCATCAAAGGAAACATCATTTACATCGATAGTTTCGGAAATGCGGTTTCCAACATCACTAAAAAAATGTTTTTGGACGTGGCGAAAAACCGTCCGTACGAAATCCGATTCAAAAATAAAACCATTAAAACCATACTCTCACGGTATTCCGATGTTGCAACTGCCGAGAAATATCCGATTAAATACTACGAAGGCGAAAAATTAGCCGTTTTTAACGAAGCGGGGTTTTTAGAAATTGCAATTTTTAGAAGTAATTCGGCTACCGTTGGTTCGGCTAGTACGTTACTAGGACTCGGATACCGAGATGTTTTATCCATTCATTTTACTTAATATGCTTGTACGAATTGTCAAAATGTCGTTCCATGAAGAAAATATCCCAGCTTTTTTGGATAATTTTCAATTGATGAAAACCCACATACGAAATGCTCCCGGAAATCGTTTTCTAGAGTTGTATCAGGATAAAAATAATACCAACATCTTTTTCACGTACAGCTATTGGGAAACCGAAGAGGATTTGGATAACTACCGAAAATCGGCTTTGTTTGATGAAGTGTGGGCGTTTACTAAAAAATTATTTAATGAGAAACCGGAAGCGTGGAGCGTAAATAAATTAGTTTCTTTAAATTAAAAAGTTTCAAGTTTCAAGTTAAACAACCTGAAACTTGAAACCTGAAACAAAAAAACAAATAAAACATACAATATAACCGGAATGAGATTGCTTCGTTCCTCGCAATGACCTATGAAATCAATACTACTACGAGAAATAAAATCCTTTTTTGGTTCGCCGATTGGGTATTTAGTAATCGCAATTTTTTTGTTGCTCAACGGATTATTCCTGTGGGTTTTTGAAGGCGATTTTAATGTTTTAAACAGCGGGTTCGCCGATTTATCGCCGTTCTTTACCCTCGCGCCTTGGATCTTGATTTTCTTGATTCCGGCTGTCACCATGCGGAGTTTTTCGGATGAAAAAAAGCAAGGCACGATTGAATTACTACTTACCAAACCCATTTCGATGTGGGAAATCGTAAGCGGAAAATTCTTCGGCGCTTTTATCTTAATCGTCATCGCCATTATTCCTACTTTTATATATGTGTACGCGATTTACGGATTGGGATTACCCGAAGGTAATATTGATATGGGAAGTACAATGGGTTCGTATTTCGGATTGCTGTTTTTAATCGCAAGCTACACCGCAATTGGCATCTTCACTTCTACGCTATCCGAAAATCAAATTGTAGCGTTTATCCTTTCGGTGTTTTTGTGTTTTGTATTTTATTATGGATTCGACGGAATTGCCACCTTCATCAAAAGTTTTGAAGATACGATTGCGTCCATCGGTATGGATTATCATTTTAAAAGTATGGGACGCGGTGTAATTGATTCGCGCGATGTGATTTATTTCATAAGCATTACTCTTTTATTTTTAGCATTGACCGTATATAAATTAAAATCCCTAAAATCATAATGGAAAACAAGAAAGCAAACCTAAAAAGCCTGCTCACCATCATTGGGATTTTGATTGCAGTAAACGCAGTAAGTCATTTCTTTTTTAAACGTGTCGACTTGACCGAAGACCAGCGTTATACCTTATCGCAAACGTCTTTGAACATCGTAGAATCGGTAAAAGAACCGTTGTATATTGATGTGTTTTTGGAAGGAAACTTCCCGGGTGAATTCAAAAAATTGCAAACCGAAACGCGTCAGTTATTAGAAGAATTTAAAGCATATAACTCGAACATTGTATTCGATTTTATCAATCCGCTCGAAGAAGGTGATGAAACCGAAATCATGCAGCAATTTGTTGACCGCGGATTAACGCCTCTAAACGTAACGCTCGACGACAAAGGAAAACAAACCCAAGAAGTAGTTTTTCCATGGGCTGTGGTAACCTACGGAAATAAAAGCACCAAAGTGCCATTGTTGAAAAACATGATGGGCGCATCGACCGCCGAAAAAGTAGTGAGTTCGGTGCAGCATTTAGAATATGCTTTTGCCAACGGATTCAACACCGTATCTAAATCGAAGGAGAAAAAAATCGCCATCATCAAAGGCAACGGAGAAATGCATGAACTGTTGATTGCTGATTTCCTAAAATCGGTGCGTGAGAATTACTATATCGGTCCGTTTACATTGGATTCGGTTGCCGTGAGTCCGCAAAACACCATTAAAGCCTTAAAAAAATACGATTTAGCCATTATCGCCAAACCGACTGAATCATTTACCGATCAAGAAAAACAAGTATTGGATCAATTTGTCATTAACGGTGGAAAAACGCTCTGGTTGATGGATCAAGTGGTGATGGAAATGGACAGTTTGTACACTGAAACCGGTTCGAATTTGGCCTATCCAAGAGATTTGAATTTGAACGATATGTTCTTCAAATACGGCTTCCGAATCAAACCCGATTTAATCAAAGACGTGCAAGCGGCACCGATTTCATTAGCAACCGGACAACAAGGCACCGCAACGCAATATACTCAATTTCCGTGGTTGTATTCGCTGGCCGTTTTTCCCGAAATCAAACATCCCATTGTGAGCAATTTAGATGTGATGAAGTTTGAATTTACCAATCCGATTGAATTGCTAAACAACAACATCCAAAAAACGGTGCTTTTAAAGTCATCTACCAATTCAAAACCGGTCGGAACGCCGATTGAGGTCAGTTTGGACATGGTAAGCGAGCAACCCGATCCAGCAGAATATGCGCAGAAAAAAGGCAATCTCCCTGTGGCTGTTTTATTGGAAGGAAACTTTCATTCGGTGTATGAAAATCGAGTGTTACCTTTTGAAGACAACACCTTTTCTCCAAAAGGAAAAAAGAATAAAATGATCGTGATTTCTGATGGTGATGTCATCAAAAATCAATTGGATAAAAACTACCAACCGCTGGAGTTAGGGTATGATAAATGGACGAACAACATGTACGCCAACAAAGAATTCTTGATGAATTGCGTCAATTATTTGTTGGACGATAACGGACTTATCAACATTAGAAGTAAAGAAGTAAATCTGCCGTTATTGGACAAAGAGAAAGTCTTCGAAAATTACACGTATACTCAAATCATAACTATCGGACTACCAATTCTAATTTTAAGTCTATTCGGAATTGCCTTCACATTTTTCAGAAAGAAAAAATACGGAAAGTAATGTTAATAAAAATCTTTTTGAAATCGACTTCTTTACGATATATTTGTAAAAAATAAGGAAAAATGAAATGCCCCAAGAACTATTCTGTTTTGAAGCAGAATTAAAAGGCATTACATCTTCCAATAAAAATTAAATAAAAATTAAGGATGAAATTTATTGTTTCAAGTTCGTATTTACTAAAACAACTACAAGTATTGGGTAGTGTGATTAATAGCAGTAATACGTTACCAATTCTAGACAACTTTTTATTTGAATTAAATAAAAAATCCCTGACCGTTTCGGCATCCGATTTAGAAACGACTATGTCAGCTACTTTAGAAATAGAATCTACAGATAAAGGAAGTGTTGCTGTTCCCGCAAAATTATTGTTGGATATTTTAAAAACATTCCCAGAACAACCTTTAACGTTTACCGTTGAAGAAAACAGTACGATCGAAATCAGTTCAAACTCGGGTAAATATGCGATTGCGTATGCGCCAGGAGAAGAATTTCCAAAATCGGTTCAATTGGACGATCCGTCGTCTACTATGGTTCCGGCTGAAGTGTTGGCGACTGCCATCAGTAAAACGATTTTTGCTGCAGGAAACGATGATTTGCGTCCGGTAATGTCGGGTGTATTTTTTCAGTTTTCTCCAGAAGGATTGATTTTTGTAGCTACTGATGCTCATAAATTAGTGAAATATGCTCGTACCGATGTGAAAGCTTCTCAAGTAGCCGATTTCATCATGCCGAAAAAACCGTTAAACATTTTAAAAGGAATTTTGGGCGCTTCAGATGTTGAAGTTAAAATCGAATACAACGATTCGAATGCTAATTTCTCTTTCGAAAATTACATCCTAACCTGCCGATTAATTGACGGAAAATACCCCAATTATGAAGCAGTTATTCCAAAAGAAAATCCGAATAAATTAATCATCGATCGTACTCAGTTTTTTAACTCGGTGCGTCGTGTGGCTATTTTTTCCAATAAAACTACGCACCAAATTCGTTTGAAAATTGCAGGTGCCGAATTGAATATTTCTGCCGAAGACATCGATTACTCGAACAAAGCAGAAGAGCGTTTGACTTGTGATTACCAAGGTGACGACATGCAAATTGGCTTCAACTCACGTTTCTTATTGGAAATGTTGACCAACTTACAATCCGACGATATTCAGTTGGAAATGTCGATGCCGAATCGCGCCGGAATTTTAACTCCCGTTGACGGATTGGACGAAGGCGAAACCATCACTATGTTAGTCATGCCTGTGATGTTAAATAATTAACCAACCAACCTTTATATTGAAGAAACCGTTTGTTTTACAAGCGGTTTTTTTTTGTGCATTTGAAAAAAAAGGTTATTTTTAAGGCTTTAAAGGAGGAACCGAAAATCCGTAAGAGTAGGACAAACAACCCGAGGCGCAATTAAAGTATAGTGTTGCGCAGCGCAAAATTAACCAATAGTATGAAAAAACAAGTAGTAGCCATTTTGTTGTGTTTAGGCACACTTTCAGTGGCAAATGCACAAAAATTAGACAAGTTCGGAGCTGATTTAGCTAAAAAATCAGTTATGGGGAAAGAACTTAGAGTTCCGTACACCGATTTAACAAGTTATTTCGGATACATCAAACCAGGATCAACTCCTGACGAAGTTAAAGGCGGAAAAAAAATGTATTATTTATACGTATGGATTCCGATTGCAGCACCAGAAATTGGTATCCGTATGATTTCACCAGTTCCTGATAGCTCTAAACCTTCTGGAACCGATTACGTTTCTGCTGATTACACCGCAAATTCATCGGACACTAAAAATTTCTTTGACACATGGATCACTTTTGAGCGTGCTGACGGAATTTTGCGTTTGGAAGATGTTGGAAAAGCTAAATCTGCAAACTGGACAAAAATCGAATCTAATGACGACTCAAGCGACATGCCTGCTCAACCGTCTGGAAGCAAATACAACTCATTAATGAGAATTACTAGTGATACATCAAACCCAACCAAATCATTGGTTATGGGATTGTACCGAATCGGATTCACCACCTACAAAACTGGTGAAGTTCAAGGTAGTTTCTTAGCACAATTAGGATCGCCAATCAAACTTCCTGGAGTTATGGTGGCTGTTAAATTGGAAGATTTAGTAAAAAAATAATCCATTTCACTTCACTAGAAAACCGTCCCGATTTTGTATCTGGACGGTTTTTTTTATTAATTTAAAATAGAGTGTAAAACTATGTACGTTCAATTCATTTTGCTTAAGCTTCTACAAAATGTTCTTTTGTCAAAGAATATTAGTTATCTACTATGACTTTAATATGTTTTCCTTTAAAAACTATTAATAATCAACAAGTTAAATTTAATTTGTTTAGCCATGAATTCACAAATTAGTTCATCTACGATTAACATTCGAATAAAATCAAATGTTTATAGTGTAAATTCGAAAATTACTTCGTCTGTTCCCTACGCTCGAGTCGTGGCAAAAAATAATTTTTATATCAAACTCACATTACTCTAAACTTTCATAATTAAGTCTGTAAACTAAACTACTGACTTTAAAACGATTGCGTTTATTATTCGTGTAACACCAAAACCGGAATCGTGCTCGCGTAACTCATTTTTTCAGAAAGACTGGTTTCAAATAAACTCACAAAAAAGTTCCGTTTATAGGTTACCATCGCCAAAACATCAATTTCTTGATTGGTTATAAAATCTACAATGGTAGTCGAAACATCGTCATCCGGAACCACAAAAAACTGAACTAAATCACTACCAAAATAATTTCTCCATTCGGCCACTTTTTCATCAATGACTTCAGAATCATCACTTTTCACATACAAACACTTTACTTTTGAATTTGTTTTTCGAGCAATTTCAATGGTTTGTTCCAATGCTACTTTGTCTTTTTCTCTAAACCGCGTAGTAAATCCGATGTTTTTAATTGCAACATACTTTGCTTTTGCGGGTACACACAAAACCGGAACCGAAACAGATGCAATCACATCGCTAGTGTTCGTACCGAGAAATAGTTCCTTCCAACCCGTTGCGCCCGATGTTCCCATCACAACCCAATCAATTCCTTCATTTTTGATGCATTCTTTCATCGCGTACACCAAATCTCCTATCATTATAATGTGCGAAAAATTGACGTGACCTAGTTTTCGTTCTTCGGCTATAGCGTGTAATTTCGGGACAAATTCTTTAAATTTTTCAAATTTGACCAATTCCAAGGAATCAAAAATGGTCTGATAATTCCCCGGAGCAAACTGATTATCTACAATCGGTAGCTCATAGGTGTGAAGCAAAAGAAGTTCGGCGTCTACTTTGCTGGCTAATTCTAAAGCATGAACAAACGCGTTGTTAGCTACTTCAGAAAAATCGGTGGGCACTAAAATCTTTTTCATGGTGTGCTGTTTTTAAGTTATTATTCTAAAGGTAGTTCATATTTGAGGCTTTTTACATGATAACGGTCATAATAACATTAATTTAACGCAGTCCTAATTAATAAATCCGACCCACGATTTCAATATCAAAAGAATTTAAAAATGGTATCTTTGCAGCTTAAATTGAGTTTATGATTCATACGGATACCATCGTAGCTTTGGCCACGCCTTCTGGCGCTGGAGCGGTTGCTATAATAAGATTATCGGGGAAAGAAGCCATTACTATTGCGGCAGAAGTGTTTCAATCGGTGGTGGGAAAAAATATTTCCCAACAAAAAACACATACGATTCATTTGGGTCATATTGTAGACGGAACCAAAGTGTACGATCAGGTATTGTTGTCGATTTTTAAAAATCCGAATTCCTATACTGGTGAAGACGTTATTGAAATTTCGTGTCACGGTTCGACTTTTATTCAGCAACAAATCATACAACTTTTATTACGCAAAGGTTGCCGAATGGCGCAAGCGGGCGAATTTACGTTGCGTGCTTTTTTAAACGGCAAACTCGATTTATCGCAAGCCGAAGCGGTGGCCGATTTAATTGCGTCGGATAACGAAGCGTCGCATCAAATTGCGATGCAACAAATGCGCGGCGGATTCAGTAACGAAATCGCACATCTGCGTCAGGAATTGCTGAATTTTGCCTCACTCATCGAACTCGAATTGGACTTTGCGGAAGAAGACGTTGAGTTTGCCGACCGAACGCAATTCAACGATTTGTTAGTTAGAATTGAATTTGTATTGAAACGATTGATTGATTCGTTTGCAGTTGGAAATGTCATTAAAAACGGAATTCCGGTTGCCATCGTCGGTGAACCCAACGTAGGAAAATCGACTTTGTTGAATGCTTTGTTGAACGAAGAACGCGCCATCGTTTCCGATATCGCCGGAACTACGCGTGATACGATTGAAGACGAATTGGTGATCGACGGAATTGGTTTCCGATTCATCGATACGGCCGGAATCCGTGAAACCAAAGACGTGGTGGAAAGTATTGGAATTAAGAAGACGTTTGAGAAAATTGAGCAAGCGCAGGTGGTTTTACTTTTAGTTGACGGTTCTCAGTTGTCCGTTAACAGTTTTGCTCCTGTGAAAATTGAAATTGAAAAAATAAGAAATCAGTTTCCATTAAAACCATTGATAATTGTCATTAATAAATCAGATACTTTAACAAAAGAACAAATCTCCGAATGTACGCTACAACTGACAACGGATAACCTTCAAACGTCAACCGACAACCGACAACTGATAACCATCTCAGCGAAGCAAAAAACCGGAATCGACGAATTAAAAAACCAACTGCTATCCTTCGTCAACACGGGTGCGTTGCGCAATAATGAAACGATTGTAACGAACACACGTCACTACGATTCGTTATTGAAAGCGTTGGAAGAAATTCAGAAAGTCAAATTCGGATTAACCTCTGGCCTACCGTCGGATTTAATGGCCATCGACATCAAGCAAGCCTTGTATTATTTTGGTGAAATTACGGGTGAAGTCACAAACGACGAATTGTTAGGAAATATTTTTGCGAATTTCTGTATCGGGAAGTAACTCTCTAAAAAACATAAAAAAAGCCCAAAACTAATTTTGGGCTTTTCTATTTAAAAAAATGTGCTTAGTACTTTACGTTGTACACATTGATGAGTTGCATTTCGGTGTCGCTTGTCATAATCGAAAAAACTGTCCGATTACTATCTGGGAAAAAAGCTAACAAATGAGCAACCAATCGATTCGTAGATTTGATTTGCGACGAATCGTATACCACTCCAGAATTTTTATATTGATTGGACGCATCTAGACGCGCTAATCTTCCGTACGAACTGTAGTTATCGGCATAGGAATAGTTTAAAAAATAATTTCCTTTGACGTTTAAGATTCCGAATGATTTAAAGAAATTCGCAAAATTATAAGCACGTTCACTATACAAATCATTCTGGCTTTTTAAGTTACCGGCTTTTCCTAACACAAAAACACTTGGTTTTAGATTGTTGAAATTCGGATCAAATGAAACCGGTGCGCCAATAGCAGCCGTCATTGGAATATCGGCTTGCGCTTCGGCAAAAATAACAATCTCGTCGTTTTCGTAAAACAAACCGTTAATGTTTACGTTTTTGATTCCTTTAATAGCTGAAAATCCGCTTACTTTATTGTTTTTTAGGATGGTGCCCGCAGTTAAATCGTAGAAAACCAAGTCGTCGAAATCTCCTGTACGGATACCTTTGTTCGGCGAATTGAATCCGATTAAATACTCTTGCTCGCCAATCGTAACCGAACGCATTTCATTCAGTTTGATTTCTTCATTGAACTTTTTAGCTTCGGTAGTTTCAGCAGAAACCAAAACCATTGTATTTCCTACTTTCCAACTTTTCGGATTTCGAAGCAATACCATTTTACCCGAATTGGTTATCGTTAAATTCACCGTTGCAAAGGCTGGATCGGCTTCAACATCTTTTTGCCAAGCCAATTCACCATTCGCACCAAACACCATGATTTTGTTCATTTCGGGTGCTTCCTTTTCTTTTTTTGGAATAAAATCCAATCCAACAAAATTCCCGTTCTCTGATTTCCGAACTAAAGTAGTTCCCGATTTCATCAACGATTCAATTTCAAAAGTGGCCAACAATGTAGTTTCAAATTTGGCAGTTTTCTTGTCAAAAACGTGTTTGAACAATTCTTTCTTTTTCAGCTTACCCGAATAACTTTCAGTAAACGCTACAATTTTTTCATTCCCGATTTCGTAAAATCCAAGATAATTGTTCAATGTCGTACGATCTTTAACACCGTAATCATGAATGTAGGTGTCAACCAAGACATTCTTTTGGTCAAATTTTCGCAACAATAATTGGTTTTTAGTCAACATGCCTTCGACATTCAAAGCCGAAAACAAATAATGATTGTAGTTGTCTTTTAAAACAAATTTGGCATCTTTTTCGTATTTGGTACTGAATTCAAACTTCGTCCCAAAATCATTATTTTGTCCGAAAACCGAGCCGATGCAAAGCATCCAACTCAAGAGCAGTATTTTTTTCATATTATTTTTTAATGGCGTAAATTTCTTTTTCAAGTCGCGCTAATTCTTGCTTTTCATCGTAACTTAAATCAATGTAAATCAGGTTCTCTTGAAATTGATTCAAATACAATTCGGCATCTTTTTTATTCTCCAAAGCCAAATTAATACGCATTAAATTGAAATAAATATATTTTGCAATTTTTGAATTGAAATCGGCTTTTGAATTTTTGTACTCTACTTTTTCAAGTGTTTGCAACCAAATATCAGTACCTTTTTTCATGTTTGCAAAAGCCACATCATTCACATCGGAAGCTTCAGGTTGCAACTTTTTAAGATTAGTCGTTACATACATGTGCGCGCGTTCCAAATCATCGTACTTCCCTTTGTTCTTCACGCTGGTCACTTGAACCGTTTTTCTGATGGCACCAAATCCGTATTTATCATTCAGAAATTTATTCACAAAAGTGATTACACCTTCCAAATGTGTTTTCTCGGCACGTGGTTTATTGATGTTGTTACTTGGTGATGAAGCGATAAGCTTGAATTCTTTAAAGAAAACATCGTTCGATTTTTCTTCGCCATTCACTTTCACAATCAATTTTGTCGGCTGATTACCGTAAGTTTGTCCGGCGTTATCTTGAAAATTCATGTACTGAATATCCAACAATACTTCGATGTATTTTCCTTCTTTAGAAAATCCGTTGATGTTGATTTTTGACGATAAAACGTTATTGTCTACAATGATGTAATCGTCTAAATTTGGATCTCTATATACTGGAGGAACAGGTTTGTAATACACGGGTTTAGTCGGTAAAATTAATTGCGGATTCTTTTTTTGTTCGGTCATTGACAAACGCTCTAGCAATGATAATTTTTTAAATTCCACACTTTCGGTAGCAAACTTTTCTTTTGCTTTTACGGTTTCCTCGTCGTATTCTTTTAATTTCAATTGAAATTCTTTTTCGCTATCGAGCACTACTTTGTCGTAGTTTTTTAACGCGTCTTGGTGATTTGCTTTAGATTTAGTAATTACATCCTCAGCCTTAATGTTGTAAGGTGATGACACAGAAACCAGCAATGTTCTATTGGCAGGTTCTATTAAAATTTTGGGTTGTTGCAGCAACTGAAATTCGACTGCTTCGGTAGATAAATTCTGGGCGTTAGCGAAACCAACGACCATTAAAAAAATAAAACAAAAAGTACTCTTCTTCATAATAGTATAAACTTAAATTAAAATTAACTCTGGTAGTCAAATACTGTACCACAAAAAATAACTTAACGTAAGTTAACTGAATGATAAGGTAAGAAATGGATGATTTAATTGACAATGATTTTTTTATTCAACACCTTGCCGTTATGGGTGATTTTGGCAAAGTAAATTCCAGATGCAACATCCAAATCAAATTGTTGCTCTCCACTGAAATCAGCCGTAAAAACGGATACGCCTAGACTCGAAAACACCTCTACCCGACTTTGAGATTCCAATCCGAATATAGTAAAAGAAGATTGAATAGGATTGGGATAAATAACCACATCGTTTTCGGTAAAGGAAGTCGTGCTCAAGCTTGAAAACCATTGTTGGCCAGCATTTGCACCCCAAATATAGTCGGCCAAATTCGGGTAATCAATAAACGGATTGCGATTAACTTGCCATGTATAAATGTAATTGTTGCGGTTCATTTCGAAATCGTCGCTTGGATCAGTTGCATTCCATAGTAATAAGGTAGCCAAATCGCCCAATTGACCGACAGTAGTGTCTGGTATATCACCATTGACAACACTTAAGGCATTGTAACGAACAGCCATATAAAAAACGGATCGCGCAACATCGCCTTTCCATGAACCTAGAGTTCCAACCGGACCGTTATAACCCGTTAGGCCGTAATCTTTATTCCCACGAGAACTATTTTCTGGTCCGTCTTCAGCACGAATGTGATGTGCATCGGCGTGACCTGCAGTAATATCGTCGGCGCTTGTTGGAAGCCAGATGTTAATTCCGTCTTCTACTTCTGAAGTCGCATCCGCAAAACCACCACGCGATTGTGGATAAATGTGCTCTCTATTCCATTTCCCAGTACTATTACTGGTTGTCTGATAGTCAAATTTAGCACGCGGAACTTCTTTATACATTAAAAAAACCTGGTTACTGTTGAGCGGATTCTGATCAGCTGTATTTAAAATTTCAACTATATCACCGTAATTGTGTGCTCGGACTACTGCTGGATTCGCAATAATATTTTGCACGGCTTGTTTTAGTGAAGCGCCCGCTAGACCTTCTAGTGAACTGTAATAACCGGCAGGAGTTGTAGCTGAAACATTTCCATACGTTGGATTCAGCGGAGTTCCAAACGGAAGTGTATAAAAATCGTTATCGATAACTCGAATTTCGATGTTGTCATTTAATCGATTGTATTCAAGTGGAAGTGTTCCAAAAAGAACTTTAAGTAGTTCATCGCCTTCGTCAGCAGCATCATCAATGGTTTGAATGGTAGAACTTGCGGTAGAACTTCCCATGGGAATAAAAACCGTGGTTGTACCTGTATAATCCGATGTATTGAATGAACCGTTATTGAGTGAAAAAGTAAATGTTAAATCAGAGGCAACTGGAGTTTGAGAAGTAAAAGAAACATTAAATGCACCGCCTTCGTTGATTTGAGTTGCATTAACAGCTATCGTTAATCCGTTAAAAATAAATCCGCTTCCATCATTATTGGCTCCCGGTGTTGGAGTTTTAATTTCGAAAGTTCCGTCTGATTTTCGTTGAATAGAATGATTGACGCTCGAACCATTTAAACTCTCATTCAGTTGAGTGGTCACTCCGAGTAAAGCCATTAAATCAGTTGCATCGGGATCAGCAGTGCCATATACCATGGCGTCAATTAAATTAACAGAAGTTGCTAAAGTGTTATTTGGAAAATCGGATGAACTTCCTAAATAAATTGCTACACCATCGGGTCCATTTTGAAAAATACTATCGGGTAAGTTTTTCCCAGGAACAGGAGAAACCAATTGATTTCCAACAACAAATAATCCGTTTACATCAGTCGAAAACCCGTCTAAATCAATAACATAATAACTCAAATTAGCTTGTGAACCCGTTCCGTTGAATAAAACAAGAACATAATCATTCAGTGAAAAATTGGGTGTGATTGATTTCAATTCAATAAATTCTTTATCGTCTGTGCTTGGCGTATCACAATCTAACTCATTGATAAGCAATTGACTGGAAGCAAACATCACATTAAAAAGTGTAATCAGTAAAGCAATTTTTCGTAGCATTCTTTCTGTATAAATTTAGAATGCAAAATTAAGCTTTTTTTGGTTAAGCTCATTCATTTATAACGTATTATAATCATTCCTTAACACTAAATCAAAACATATTCTTAAAGTAAATTGTCTATATCAATTTTTTAAATACTTTTGCAAAAAAAATTTAATTAATATTTCAAGTAATGAAAAAAATAATCAGTGTTATTATTCTAAGTTTAGTTGTGCTTTCGTGCAGTAAAGTAAAAAAAGGAGAATTTTTAATCAGCGGTACAGCAAAAGGAATTGAAAATGGTAAGTCGGTTGTTTTACAAACACAAGATGAAAACGGAATGATGATGATTCCTGTTGATACTGTAAAAGTAAAAGACGGAAAGTTTGAATTTAAAGGAAAAATAACTGAACCTAAAATGTACACTATTGTTTTCCCAGAATTGAACAATGGTTTGTCGCTTGTCGTTGAGAATGATGAAGTAAAAGTGGAAGTGTATAAAGATAGTATTCAATCGTCAAAAATTTCTGGAACGTACCATAATGACGAATTTTACAAATTCAATTTGGAAATGAAAAAAATTGGTAAAAAAGTAGATGACCAATTGAAAGGAATGAAAACCGAATACGATCAAGCGGTAACTAAAAATGACACAGTAACTATGCGCAGACTAATGGGTGAGGCTAATAACATTCAACAAGGACAGCAAAAAACCTACACTGAAACCATGAATAAGTATGCAAAAGACCATCCAAAGTCTTTTATTACTGTACTTATCATCGAAAATATGTTCCGCGCACCGGATGCTGATTCTAAAAAAATAAAAGAATATTATGATGCCCTTGACTCAGATTTGAAAAATGTAAAAGGCGGAAAAAATATTAAAAAGCAACTTGACGCAATCGAGACAGCAAAAAAAAATCCAACTCCGCAAGTAACTCCTCAGATAAAGTAAGCGAAAGCCAAAAAAAAGCACCTGATTTCTCTGCTCAATCACCGGAAGGGAAAACAATTTCTTTAAACCAATCGTTAGGAAAAGTTACACTAATTGATTTTTGGGCGTCGTGGTGTAAACCGTGTCGAATGGAAAATCCGAAAGTAGTGGCGTTATACAACGAGTTACATTCTAAAGGATTAGTAATTATTGGTGTTTCTTTGGATGAAGATGCTGAATTATGGAAAAAAGCGATTGCAAAAGATAAATTAACATGGATACATGTTTCAAACCTTGAAGGTTGGAAAGAGCCGATTGCCGCTTTATATGAAGTAAATCAAATTCCGAGTACTTTTTTACTCGATAGTAATGGAAATATAGTAGCCCGTGATTTAACAGGTGAAGCCTTGAAAAGCAAAATAAAATCGATGTTGAACGTACAATAATAGAACATTCAATACTATATAATGAATCCCTTCACTCGAGGGGATTTTTTATTTCTCTCACATCCAAAGGATTAAAATAATTTACAAAATAATGTGTGAAAATAATTTGGAAACCCTAAAAGTGTTTTTATATTTGCAGAGTTCTTAAGCATTGGGGAGATACTCAAGCGGCCAACGAGGGCAGACTGTAAATCTGCTGACTACGTCTTCGCAGGTTCGAATCCTGCTCTCCCCACGAATAAATAGAATACCATAAAAAAAGTGCCAAGCTCTGCTTGAGCACTTTTTTTATGGTATTCTATTTTCAAAGCGTAGCTTTGCAGGATGGACGCAGTCAATCCTGGTTCGTGGTAATTTCGTAGAAAAACAAGTTCTGCTTGAGCACTTTTTTTATGGTATCCTATTTTCAAAGCGTAGCTTTGCAGGATGGACGTAGTCAATCCTGGTTCGTGGTAATTTCGCAGAAAAACAAGCTCTGCTTGAGCACTTTTTTTATGGTATTCTATTTTCAAAGCGTAGCTTTGCAGGATGGACGCAGTCAATCCTGGTTCGTGAAATTAACTAGTTAACTGAAATGTTATTTTCATAAACAAATATCAACAAATTAAAAAAATAATGAAAAAACATCTTTTATTTCTTTTGACAGCAATTCTAAGCTCTAGTTGCTATTCCCAAATAGCCTTCGAAAAAGGATATTACATTGATAATATGAATCAAAAAACTAATTGTTTAATCAAAAATATTGATTGGAAAAATAATCCAACTGAATTTGAATATAAAATATCCGAAAATAGTGAATCGAAAAAAACAACTATAAAATCAATTAAAGAGTTTGGTATTGATAATATTTCCAAATACATCAGAACCACTGTAAATATAGATAGATCTAGTGAGAATATCAATAGTTTAAGTAATGATAAAAATCCTATATTTCAGGAAGAAGAACTTTTTTTAAAAGTATTAGTTGAAGGCAAATCGAATTTATATGAGTATGTTGACGGAAACTTAAGAAGATACTTTTACAATAAAGAAAACTCCAATATTGAACAATTAATTTTTAAGAGTTATCTAACCTCTGAAAATGATATAGGCAAAAACAATCGATTTAGGCAGCAGTTATGGGTTGATTTGAAATGTCCAAGTTTTAAAAATAGTGAAATTGAAAATCTAAAATATAAGAAAAATGATTTAGTCCGATTTTTTATGGAATACAGTGAATGTTATGATAAAAAATTAATAAATTTTACACCAAAACAAAAAAGAGATTTATTTAATTTGACAATCAGACCTCGAGTAAATAGTTCTTCATTATCACTACAAAATGCTGGTTCTAATTCTAGAAATATTGATTTCGATAATAAAATAGGGCTTGGGTTTGGTTTAGAGGCTGAGTTTATTTTGCCTTTTAATAAAAACAAATGGGCAATTACAATTGAGCCAACTTATCAACGTTTCAAGTCCGAAAAAACCACTAACGTAGATGATGTTTCTGGAGGAGCATTAATAGCAAATGTTGATTATAGTTCTATTGAAATCCCTGTCGGTTTAAGACATTATTTCTTTCTAAATAATAATTCCAAATTTTTCATAAATGCTTGTTACATCTTTGATTCAAGTTTAAAATCATCAATTGACTTTACCAGAAATGATGGTTCAAATTTAAATTCATTAGAAATTGAGACAAGAAATAACTTAGCTATGGGAATTGGTTACAAACAAAACGATAGATATAGTTTAGAAATAAGATATCAAACCAAAAGAGAAATTCTTGGAAACTACCCATTTTGGAGTTCAGAATATAAAACACTTTCAATACTATTTGGATATTCATTATTCTAAAAAACAACCGTTTGCATCAATTGCTGCGCTTTCGCTTGCGTTTCTTTCTTCGTGGAAAATACTCAGATATTTTCAATTATATCTTTCAGAGAAATTTATATATTTTTTTTGGTAAGTGTCGGCAGCAGCAACACACGGCAAGCACGGAACCGCTAATTTAAATTGATAAACTTCACAATCCCAAAACAAAAAAAGCCCAGTATAAACTGAGCTTTTTCCTATAAAATAAACTTCTATTATTCCAATACAAAAGAAACCTGAACGTTGGCGATGATTTCAATCTCACCTACCGCAAGCGTTTCATTTGGCATCGACGCATCGCTTTCCATCATGGCTCGGTTAACACCTTTGAACATGGGTGGCGGACTGTACACATTCGTATTATCCGAAATCAATAAAGCCTTTCCCACTTTCTGGTTCAACACCGACACATAATCTTCAGCCTTTTGCTTCGCATTCATAATCGCCAATTTACGCGCTTGTGCTTCTTGAATTTGTAGCGTTGACGATTTAAATTCAACTCCGTGAATCGTCGTAACTCCCGTATCTGAAATTCCCATCATGAATTCGTTGTACTTTTTCAAATCTTTCAACGTCACCGTAATGGTTTGATTCGCTACAAAATTGTATTTCTTTTTTTCGTAATCGTAATTTTTGTACAAACTCACATTCGTCGTTTGAAAATCACTAGCCGGAATTCCGTTCTTTTTGATGAATTTGATCACTTTATCTACAATATCATCATTTAGTTTTTTTACTTCCGCAGCGTCTTTTCCAGTGTTTTCTACACCCAATGAAACTACACCAATATCGGGTGTTACTTTAATTTTGCCTTCTCCGGTAACCGAAATTTGCGGAGTTTGGATGGACTTTGATTCCTGTGCTTCTAACATACTACTTACTAATAGGGTTACTACTAAAATTACTTTTTTCATGATTTTCTTATTTAATTCAGCAATGAACACTGATTTTGGTTTATATGCTTTTGGTTATTCAAATCCCATGCCATTATATCTTTCCCATTCGATCTAAAACGAAAAGCGCAATAATTGGCAGAGCCAACAGTACAACCAAAAATAGATTTTCACTAAAAATTTCGGGCTGTTTCAACAAAGTTAACACATAACCACCAATCGCGCCACCAAAATGCGCCGTATGACCAATATTGTCGTTTTTGGCTTTCATACCGTAGATCGAATACAACAAATAACCGATTCCGAATAAGTAACCCGGAATGTCAATGGGTATAAACATAAAGTTCAAATACAAATTCGGTTCGAGTAAAATAGCCGAATAGATAATTCCGGTTACCGCACCCGAGGCGCCAATAGCTCTATAACTGTAATCGTCCTTGTGCATCGCCAAGGTGAGTAAACTCCCAAAAATCAAACTCCCGAAATAAATCAATAAAAAAGAAAAATTCCCCAACTCATTGTACACATAATGTGCAAAAAAATACAGCGAAATCATATTGAACGCCAAATGCGCTACATCACCGTGCAAAAAACCCGAAGAAATCATTCGGTATTGCTCGCCCGAGCGAATGCTGCCGATGTGAAATTCATACTTTCTAAAAAAATGCACATCCGAAAATCCGATGTAACTTACAATCCCATTCGCGGCCAAAATTGCAATCAGAAACAAGCTCATATCCATACGACAACTATTTTTTTTGTAAATTTAGTAATAGTTCTTTAGGATTTGTTAAATGCTAAAAATAAAAAATCAATTGCCGTATATTTGCAAAAAAAATCCCATGCAGTTTCTTTTTTTTCTACTCTTATACCCTATTTTTTGGCTCATATCCATACTTCCATTCCGATTGTTGTATGCCTTTTCTGACTGTGTTTATGTATTGATTTACTACGTTTTAGGGTACAGAAAAAAAACCGTTCGAAACAACTTAGCTCTTGCCTTACCTCATTTATCCGATGCAGAACGTTTGGTTATCGAAAAGAAATCCTTCCGCCATTTGTGCGATATGTTTTTGGAAATGATCAAAACCATGTCGATTTCAAAAAAAGAGATTGAAAAACGCTTTGTTTTCACCAATCTTCCACTGTATTTTGAACAAGAAAAGAAAGGAAAAAGCATTGCTTTGATGATCGGACATTACGCCAGTTACGAATGGGTAATTTCGATGAATCACTACATTACTTTCAGCGGATACGCGATTTACAAACGCATTTCCAACAAATATTTTGATAAATTGGTCAAAGACATTCGCTCGAAATTTAAAGCGTATTTAATCACAACCAAAGAAACGAAACACGTAATCGAAGCGAACGCTAAAAAAGGAATTTTAGGTGTTTACGGATTTGCCAGCGACCAAACGCCGCGACCATCCGAAAACATGTATTGGTACCATTTTATGGGAATTGAAACGCCCATTCACGTGGGTGCCGAACTTTTTGCCAAGAAAAACGACATGAACGTAATGTACCTAAAAGTAAAAAAAGTAAAAAGAGGTTATTACGAAGGCACGTTTGAAATTCTATCCAACGATGTGCAGTCGATTCCCGATTTTAAATTATCGGAACAATTTATGGATAAAGTCGCGCAACAAATTCTCGAAGCGCCCGAATATTATTTGTGGACGCACAAGCGCTGGAAACACAAAAGAGAAAACTTCAATTAAACTCTGCCTTTCAACGAACTGAAAACCCAAGCGTTAGCTAAAAAACCTACGCCCGTAGCGCCAAAACCCCAACCTGCCGTTTCATCGTAACGAAACACGCCCAACCCGATTAAGGTCAATCCCATGATGATCATGATTAACGTCGCATACCCAAAAACGGTGTTTTTATTCATTGCCATAATGCTAACTTTTTAATTATTTTGAGGAAGGCAAATATCGTAAAAATGATGCGTTTTCAACTATTTTTTATGAATTTATACTGAATTGAAAAAATTAAAAAAAGGGAAGATCCTATCAAATTAACGAGTACGTCTTTTACATTGCTCAGTTCCAAAGTAAAAAAATGAGTTAATCGAAAATAATTTTGAACGAATTCATTCAAAAGACCTATCAAATTAAACGCAACACATACAAAAATTAAGTTCTTGGTTCTATTTTCTTTGAAAACTCCAAATAGTTGTACATAAACTGAAAGCAAAAGACAAATAGTTAGTGCAAAGAAAATATGTTCCATAGTATTCAAATGAAACTCTGCAGCTTGCGAAAAATGATACAGTCGCGTTCGAACCCAAACAATAAAAACAAGAAAAAAAAGAAAAATCCAATTGTATTGATTGTGCTTTCTGAGTGCTGTATATCTATTGTTTTGATTCAGGTATTCAAATGAGATATAAAAAACAAAAGAATACATCAATAGCATATAGTTTCGATTCAAAATAACAACAACAATCAAACCGTAAAAAAGAACTCTTTGAATGGATTTGTTTAAAAATAGGTTTTTCATTAGTGTGATTTTGCTCTTTAGTTGTTGAGGATGCTAAACATCAGAAAAAAAACTAATCTTTCTGTAATTTATTTTTTAGAAGCCAATCCAGCCCTACGTTCCGCGTTTTTGGTTGCCTTTGTGTTTTTGTACGGCGCCAAAATAGTTTCCGTTGGTCACTCTTTTGCCGCAACAAAAACTACAAAGCCACCTCAAAAAGCGCTTTCTTCTCCCGAAGCTTCGGGACTGGGCTAAAAAAGTGCCTCGAAGACAAGTGCCTTAGCCGCGATTGTAATGGAAAGCCCGGAATAAAATAAGGCATTTTTTTCTTGTAAAAAAAAAGCGCCCAACGGAAGCTTTCTTTTTTGCTTAGAAAAAAGCCGTTTTTATGAGGACTTGCAATGGAAAGCGCGAACAGCTTCTAATTAAATTTAATTCCTTGCAATAGAGATTTTTCGCCACGACTCGAGCACAGCGAACAGACGAAGTAATTCACGAATTTACACTATAAACATCTGATTTTATTCGAATGTTCATCGAAGATGAACTAATTTTTGATCAACTAGTATTTTAATTCGTGAATTCGTGGTAAAAAAATAGCAAACCATTCAATTTAATAAAATAATTGAGGACAATTTCAGCTACTATTAGTAGCTACTTGACTCTACTTACATTAATTAAAAATCTTCACCAACATTTCTTTCAATAAATCGTGGTTGGACAACGAGTTGGCGCCAATACCTTTGCTTTTGGCGTCAATATCGCGTAAGGTTTCCACAATCGAACTCACTTTTTTCATCGGGTAATTGCGGAGCGCGACATCGTAATCTTTGAGGAAAAACGGACTCACACCCAATATCGGCGCGACCGTCTTCGGATTTTTATCTTTCAATCCGTGGTATTTTAACACCTTTACAAAAAAAGTAAAGATCAATCCCGTGGTAAGCACCATCGGATTGTCTTTGGGATTATCGGCAAAATACTGGGCGATTTGATAGGCTTTCAGCTGATTCCGCGAACCTAACGCATTTTGTAATTCGAACACGTTGAAGTCTTTGCTGAACCCGATGTTGACCTCAATATCGTTCGGCGTAATGGTATGACCTTTCGGCAAAATAATTTGCAATTTGTTCAACTCATTACTTATTTTACTTAAATCATTCCCTAAAAACTCGACCAACATGGCATTGGCTTTGGGCTCAATCGAAAGTCCGCGGCCTTGCAACACGCGTGAAATCCAAGTTCCAACCTGATTGTCGTACATCTTTTTACTTTCAAAAACGACTCCGTTTTTACTGAGTACTTTGATCAGTTTTTTGCGTTTATCGAGCGTTTTGTATTTGTACGCAATCACCAAAACAGTCGTTGGTTGGGGTTGCTCGGCGTAACTTTCTAAATTATCAATGGTTCGTATTAAATCTTGGGCTTCACGAACCACGACGACTTGCCGCTCGGCCATCATGGGATAGCGTTTGGCGTTCGACACTATGTCTTCGATCGTAGTATCGCGACCGTACATCACCATTTGGTTGAAGCCTTTTTCGTCTTCGGTCAAAATGGATTCTTCAATGAACTCGGTAATCTTGTCGATATAATACGGTTCGTCACCCATTAAGAAATAAATAGGTTTGATGTTTCCGGCTTTTATATCGTTGATGATTTTTACTACTTCGTCCATTTTGGTGTTTGTGATTTATAGTTTATGGTTTGTGGTTTATAGTTGTTTTTCTAACAACACTTTGGTCTGCTAGTGCGTTCTGTCCTCATGTTGATAGTTTATGGTTTATGGTTATTAAATTTCAATCCTTTGATTTCAGTGTTGTTTAAGTATTTCATAAAAGCTCCTATTATATTTTTTACTAATTCAATCTTAACCGATACTGTATCAAAATCATTCTGAGAAATCAATTTTTTATCTAAAGATCAATATAATTGTGATTTTAATTCCCCACAAGAACCTTTAGAATAGCTTAAAAAATTAATAAACTCTCGATTACCATTTCGTTCAAAACCCTCAGCAATATTATCCATTATTGAACCTGAACTTCTGTCCATCTGATCTCTAATTGAAACCCTTTTCCCTAAATTTGTTGCTTCAAATAAATATTCTATGTCACTACAAATTTCTCTTGATAAATGCCAAATTTCTAAGTCTTCAAATTTTTCTATTTTTGCCATACTAACTAAAAACTATTAACCATAAACTATAAACCTTTTATTTTGCAAAAACTCAATTTTCCTTCCTATTCGTTTCGCTTCAAAAATAGTGAAAATAAAGTTGCTATCTTTGATGAAATAAGGAAAAAATTCATCATTCTAACACCCGAAGAATGGGTGCGTCAGCATGTGGTTACGTTTTTGTTGGAAGAGAAAAAGTACCCAAAATCGTATCTCAATGTGGAGAAATTAATCAAAGTTAATGCGTTAAGTAAACGCTACGATGTCGTTGTTTTTCAGCCTAATGGCGATTTGTTTTTGCTGGTAGAATGCAAAGCGCCAGAAGTTAAAATCACTCAAGAAACCTTCGATCAAATTGCACGGTACAACCTGACTTTAAAAGCAGAATTCTTAATGGTAACTAACGGACTAAATCATTACTTTTGCCAAATGGATTTTGAAAACGAACAGTACGTTTTCTTAAAAGATTTACCTGATTTTATACCTACATAATGTTGAACTGTATATGAAAGTATTTTTTTGCCACGAATAGTCGAATTTATAAAAACAACTATTCGATTTATTCGAATGTTCATCTCCGATTAACTAATTTTAAATTTACAATATATTAATTCGTGTATTCGTGGCTAAAATAAATTCATCAGCATAGTAAGCTAAATCATTTAGCAAGTGAAATTTGTACATAATTTAAATGAAATTAATTAATTCAAATTGAAAAAAATAGCGGTTGTAATTCTGAATTGGAACGGAGCGAAATTGTTAGAACAGTTTTTGCCTTCGGTGGTTGCATTTTCAGAGGAAGCTACGATTTATGTGGCCGATAATGCGTCGACTGATGCGTCGATTACAGTAATCAAACAACAATTTCCATCGGTACAAATCATATACAACGATTCCAATTACGGATTTGCGAAAGGTTACAACGTGGCGTTAGAACACGTTGAAGAAGAGTATTACGCCATAGTAAATTCAGATATCGAAGTGACTAAAAATTGGCTCGCTCCTATTCTATCTATTTTTGAAACCGAACCCGAAATCGGCATCATTCAACCTAAAATCTTAGATTTTAAAAACAAAGAGTATTTTGAATATGCTGGTGCGGCAGGCGGATTTATTGATAAATATGGCTATCCGTATTGTCGAGGTCGGATTTTTGATACGTTAGAGAAAGATGCGCAGCAATACGACGACGAGCGTGAGATTTTTTGGGCTTCGGGTGCCTGTTTGTTCATCCGAAAAAAACTTTTTAAAACCCTAAACGGATTTGACGCTGATTTTTTTGCCCATCAAGAAGAAATCGATTTGTGTTGGCGCGCGTTTAATTTGGGGTATCGAGCTAAGTATACTTCAAAATCGGCAGTGTACCATGTGGGCGGAGCAACCTTGAACGAGGGAAACCCGCGAAAAACCTTTTTAAATTTCCGAAATTCCTTATTGATGTTGGTGAAGAACATTCCTGATCATCAATTGATTCCGATACTTTTCATCCGACTTGTCTTGGATGGCGTGGCTGGAATTCAGTTTCTCTTTAAAGGAAAATGGAAACACTTTTGGGCTATTCTTCAAGCGCATTTTTCGTTCTATTCCTTATTTAAAAATGCCTACAAAAAAAGAGTATTGGTACAAAAAGATACGTATTATACCGTAAAAAGCATTGTTTACGATTACTTTATTCAAAGAAAAACCACTTTTGAAAAGTGATTTAACATTTCTTTAGAGGTGAAAAGCAAAACTTTTACGTTTAAATAGTGTAATTTTGTACCACCTAATTAATATAAAAGTATGAGAAAATTAATTGTAATCCTTACTGCTGTAACGCTCACTTTAACGTCTTGCGGGACTAAAAAGAAAATAGCGGAACTTGAATTGAAAAACAAAGAATGTCAAGATTTATTGAATTCTACCACGGTTAAATTGAATTTATGTTTATCAGAAAAAGACGCGTTGTCACAACAAAACGACTTTTTAAAGAAAAACAATTCCGATTTGATTAACAATATGGGTAACATGACCACGTTGACCCAACAAGGTGCGTCTAATATTGAAAAAGCACTAGAATCGATTAAAGAAAAAGATCTTAAAATTTCGAGATTGCAAGACGCATTGACCAAAAAAGATTCGGTTACCTTGGCTTTGGTAACGAGTATTAAAAGTTCGGTGGGTGTTTCGGATCCCGACATAGAAGTAAACGTAGAAAAAGGAGTAGTTTTTATCTCGATTGCTGATAAATTGTTGTTCAAAAGTGGAAGCTATGTGGTATCCGACCGAGCAAAAGAAGTTTTGGCTAAAGTAGCTAAAATCATCAACGACAAGCCAACGTTCGAATGTATGGTCGAAGGCCATACCGATAATGTTCCGTTTACTGGAAATGCAATTTTACTAGACAACTGGGATTTGAGTGTCAAAAGAGCCACTGCTATTACTCGTGTTTTAACTCGTGATTTAAGTGTAAATCCGAAGCAAATCATTGCCGCTGGACGTGGAGAATTTGTGCCATTAGTGGAAAACAACACGGTAGAAAACCGTTCTAAAAACAGAAGAACTCGTATTGTAATTTTACCAAAAATCGATGAGTTCTACGAAATGATTGAAAAAGAAATGAAGAATTTATCGAAAAATTAATTCGGATTTAAAATATAAAAAACGCCTTGAGAAATTAAGGCGTTTTTTTTGTTGTCGGTTGTCAGTTATCAGTTGTCGGTTGTCGGTTGACATTACTATTCTAAGATATTTGCCGTCTTTCTTCTTTCAGCGCAGCGGTCTTTCTTCTATTCTCTTTTTAAATAATATCCACATCACCTTTACCTTCCCGAATTACTTCAGGTTCTGGTCCGGATAAGTCAATAATCGTAGACGGAACATTATCGCCATAACCACCATTGATGACTAAATCGACTAGGTTTTGCCATTTTTCAAAAATCAATTCAGGATCGGTTGAATATTCTAACACCTCATCTTCATCGTGGATAGAAGTCGACACAATGGGATTGCCCAACATTTTGACAATTTCGATGGTTATGTTGTTATTGGGAACCCGAATTCCGACGGTTTTTTTCTTTCTAAATTCTTTGGGTAGATCGTTGTTTCCGGGCAGAATGAACGTGTACGGTCCGGGTAGCGCACGTTTTAAAATCTTAAACGTCGACGTATTGATTTGCTTCACATAATCGGAAAGATTACTTAAATCGCTACAAATAAAAGAGAAATTAGCTTTCTCTAATTTGATTCCTTTGATTTTAGCAATGCGTTCCAAGGCTTTGGTATTGGTGATGTCGCAACCCAATCCGTATACCGTATCGGTAGGATAAATGATTAATCCGCCGTCACGCAACACGCTTACCACTTTTTTAATGGCGGCTTCGTTGGGATTGTCTTCGTATATTTTGATGAATTGACTCATTTTATAATTTGAAAATGCGTCAATTTGAAAATGCGTCAATGAGTTAACTAATTGACACATTTGCTAATTGACTAATTAATTTTTCTTAACCTATCACATCCAATTTGGCAAAACGCAACAGTAATTTCTTAATTCCGCCTACGTCAAATTTGATTTCTGCTTTTTTATCCGCGCCCGCGCCTTCCAAATTTAGGATTTCTCCTTTACCAAATCGCTCGTGCATGACAATATTTCCTACCGTTAATTTACTATCAAACAAATTGGTAGCGCTTTGACCGTTGGAGGAAACGGGTTTCAATTTACGAATAGTAGATGAAGAAACAGGTTCGTCACCATATTTTTTTGGTGGAGTTCCTGCTACTGGTTTAGCTAGACGCAATTTCGATTTGTCGATGTCGCCAAAAATATCCAAATCCATCATCGGTTTATAGCGGTAACTGTCGCTTTCACGCGGATTGATGTATTCTAGATACTCGTCTTTTATTTCTTCTATAAATCGGGATGGTTCGCTGTCGGTCAGTTTTCCCCAGCGGTATCTCGACTGCGCATAGGTCAAATACGCTTGTTGTTCGGCACGAGTTAACGCGACATAAAACAAACGACGTTCTTCTTCCAATTCGCTTCGCGTATTCATACTCATGGCACTCGGGAATAAATCTTCTTCCATTCCCACCACAAAAACATACGGAAACTCCAATCCTTTGGCCAAGTGAATCGTCATCAATGCCACCCGATCGTCATCGCCCGTATCTTTATCCAAATCGGTTGCCAGCGCAACATCTTCCAAAAACTCAGATAATGCGCCGCGTGCACCATCAATTTCGATTTGTCCTTCGGTAAAATCTTTGATACCGTTGAGTAATTCTTCGATATTTTCAATGCGGGCAATTCCTTCCGGAGTTCCGTCTTTCTTCAACTCTTGCACCAAACCTGTTTTTTTGGTCACGTGTTCAGTTAAGTAAAAAGCGTCCTGATTTTCGTTGATGACTTGAAAACTTTTGATCATCAAAACAAAATCGCTAAGCTTTTGTTTGGTACCTGAGTTCAATTTCAAATCAATTTTATCAATGTGTTCCATTACTTCAAAAATGGAACGCTTGTAATGATTGGCTGCGACGGTGAGTTTTTCAATCGTCGTATCGCCTATTCCTCTGGCGGGATAGTTAATAACCCGAATGAGTGCTTCTTCATCTTTTGGATTGATGACTAAACGCAAATAACACAAAACGTCTTTTATTTCTTTGCGTTGGTAGAACGACAATCCGCCATAAATTCGATACGGAATATCGCGTTTACGCAAGGCATCTTCCATGGCACGCGATTGAGCGTTGGTACGATATAAAATGGCAAATTGACCATTATGCAATTGGTTGCGCATTTTTTGTTCGAATATTTCTCCCGCGACAAAACGACCTTCTTCTCCGTCGGTGATACTGCGGTGGACTTTAATCTTAGGTCCGAAATCGTTAGCCGTCCACACGACTTTATCGAGTTTGGTTTTATTCTTTTCGATGATGGAGTTGGCCGCTTCCACGATGTTTTTGGTGGAGCGGTAATTTTGCTCCAAACGATAGGTTTTTACGTTTTCGTAATCCTTTTGAAAATTAAGAATGTTATTGATGTTGGCACCACGAAATGCGTAAATACTCTGCGCATCATCGCCTACTACACAAATATTCTGAAAACGATCCGATAACGCACGAACAATCAAATACTGCGAGTGATTGGTATCTTGGTACTCATCCACCATAATATAGCGAAAACGGTCTTGGTATTTGGCCAGCACATCCGGAAAACGATTCAGTAATTCGTTGGTTTTCAACAGTAAATCATCAAAATCCATGGCTCCCGCTTTGAAACATCGATCTACATAATTGGAATAAATTTCACCCAAACGCGGTTTTTTTGACATCGCATCTTGCTCTTGCAATTCGGGATTGTTTTGATAGGCTTTTACGGTAATCAACGAGTTTTTATAGGACGAAATCCTTCCCAAAACTTGCTTTGGTTTGTAGATGTCGCGGTCGAGTTGCATTTCTTTGATGATGGCTGAAATCAGTCGCACCGAATCCTGAGTATCATAAATAGTAAAATTAGAAGGATAGCCTAATTTATCGGCTTCACTACGTAAGATGCGGGCAAAAACAGAGTGAAATGTTCCCATCCACAGATTTTTGGCTTCGTTGGTTCCTACTATGTCAGCAATACGCTTTTTCATTTCACGCGCTGCTTTATTGGTAAAAGTCAGTGCCAAAATAGAGAATGCATCGACACCAAGACTCATTAAGTAAGCAATGCGCATGGTTAACACACGAGTTTTACCCGAACCGGCACCGGCAATAATAATCATTGGTCCGTCTTTTTGATAAACGGGCGCTTGTTGGGCTTCATTGAGTTGACTGATGTATTTTTGCATGGGAAATAAAGCGTGTCTTAATTTACAAAAATAGGATTACTACACTTGAAATACAATTTAATTGGAACCGAATTATCAACTATTTTTTATTGTTTGACACTAGAAAATTGTTTTACTTTGTGGGAACAATAATTTGAAGATTATGAAAACAAAATACTATTTCTTCTCGCTTTGTATCCTTTTCGTTTTGGGATGCTCTTCTCCTTCAAAAAATCTTAAAACTACTTTCAACGCAGAAGCGAATGAAGGAATGATAGTGGGTACTATTTGTATTGAAAAGAAGATGTACAATATTTTTACGTTTATGTACAGTGACGACAAACCAGCGATAAATAATTATCCGAACCAAAAGGATTCATTTACGTATAGAAATTCGTATGGTGACTTTAATAGTAAAGGGAACACCTATTATTTGTTCAGTATTTCCAAACCCGAAGGAAAATATAAGTTTTTCAAGTTGAAAATTTACAACAACATGAGAAACGATCCGTCTACTATCGAAATTCCTTTAGATATGAAGTTCACGATTGAAAAAGGTAAAACAACCTATTTTGGTGAATTAAAAATCAACACTCAGAAAAAAGAATATACGGTAGAAAATCAACTAGAAAGAGACCGACAATGGTTTGCTGAAAAAGCACCACAAATACAATTTTAACACACAATATGGACACAGACAAGATTATTGAATTAGCATTTTACACTTTACCCGCGTTAATAACGGGCGGTGTTGCGTATTATTCGTTTCAAACTTTTTCAAAGAATGAGGAAAACAGGAGACGGTTTCAGTTACTCAAAGAAAATCAGAAACAATCCTTACCTTTAAAATTACAAGCCTATGAGCGTTTGGCTTTATTGCTGGAACGCATCAATCCCACCAAGTTAGTGATTCGAGTTGCTCCATTTGGTGAAGATAAAATGGATTATCAAAATTTGTTAATTCACCACATTGAGCAAGAATACGAACACAATTTAACGCAACAAATTTATATCACCGACGAGTGTTGGACGATGATTGTAACGGCAAAAAACACCGTAATACAAATCATTAGAAAAACGGCGATGACAACTACTGTCGCAAATGCCGAACAATTGCGCGAACAATTATTGAGTAACATATTGGAAACTGAATCAGCGAGCACGGTTGCTTTGAGTTATTTGAAGAATGAAGTGAAAGACTTTTTATAAAAAATCCCAACCGAATGGTTGGGATTTTTGTTTTAATGATCTCTTCGTGCGTGAACCGTTGCTCTTAAACGATGGGTAACGTTATTTGCATCATTGTAGGTGCCATCGAAAGTCATATCGATGTAATCACCAATTGGACCCGATTTGGTGATTATAAATTCAAAATCATTTGTATTTACAGCCGAATTAATAGCACCTGTCTGACTACTATTTGCCGTAAAAGGAGGATTAGTGTATATTCCAGGTAATTGGTGTCGCATCCAAAATGAAAAGTTAGGAGGACCGCTGATGTTATCACGAAACAGAATCCCATATGGAGACATATCTGTAAAAAATTCATAACCTCCATATACATTTAAAGTATAAAAGATAGGTACTCCATTGTCAACTTGGTACGACACAAATTCAGTTACCGAGTTACAGGTCATAAGATTACCTACAAATGTTCTGGGAGATCTAAATTGGTATTCAATAGATTCTGTTCGCTGAAGATTATCAAAATCATAACCTACTAGTGAAAAGTCTACAATCCCTGGACAGTAAATTTCATTAAAAATGAAATTACCATTCGTTACTGGAGCTAGTAGAACATGATTATTTTGAAACATTAAAACATACCCATTGCTTACATTGGTTGCATCACACTTCAATAATTTTCCCTCAATGGATGAGTTAGTATTCAGGTTGGAAATAATTATATTGGGCAGAATGGTGTTTGTGCTGAATGGCCCTATAGTAGTTGTGTAAATTTGAGTACCGCAAAAGGCGTAAACATTTAGTGTTATCGTTTGATTTGGAGGTATTAATCCAGAAACCATACCCAAATTGTTAGTTAAACTTATTGTAGAAGTTATACCATTTGCGACTAAACCTACTCCAACATTTGAAATGGGATTTCCATCAGGATCAACAATGGTAACGGTCAAATTAACAACTTCTAAAAATACATCAGCATTCCACCACGAAAAATGCGAAACTTGACCGACGTATTTGTTACCTGTTTTTGTAGCTATTCCTTCTTGTTTCCAATAGCCTCGCTCTTCGTCAAAATGCCAAAGTGGAATTGTTGTTGGTGCGGTAGCGATTTGGTTGTCATCAATTCGAAAAGTAATCTCAGCAACATGACCTGTTTTTATATTTAACTTTTGACCAGCATTACCACGAAGTTCAACATGTAACATACCAAAAGTTTTTAAAAGTGCTTCTTCATTGTTTTCAGTTTGCGCATACAACATTCCTGGCATTAATCTATCAAGGTGTTCATCACTTGGTTTTAAATGAAACATCGCAACTTGAACAGAACCAGAATAATCGTTTCCGTTCTCCTCTTGAAAAGCCCCATCAAAAACTACTTTTGTACCAGAGGGAAAAGACACTTCACTTGCTACCCCAGATTGAACCGTTGCTACTGGTGCATTTGGAAGCAACATTATGGTAACATTATTTTTTCCATCAGTAGGAATCATAGAACGTGAGCCGTCAATGTATCCTGCTTTTTTTGCACTTACGTAAGCAAACTTTTCAAAGACATCTGCATTATTTAGTATAAAAACTCCATTTTCATCTGTTTGAACGGTCGACGAACCAATATTGATTGTAACATTTTGAATAGGACCGTCATTTACATCTACAACGCGACCTATAAAATCTCTCGAAATTACCGAACCAAAATTTTCTTCAAAAGCACTTTCTTCGGCTTGTTGGATTTCATCCTCTGATTGACAACTACCAAATAAACTAATGACTAGCACTACACTAAATAATAATTTTACATTTCTCATAATCAATTTTTATATAAATATATCAAAAAAACATAACCAAAAAAAAACCGCCTAATAAAATTAGACGGTTGGCATTATTAGGGTTTAATCTGAATTATTTTGTTGTAGCTGTGTTTGATACTCTATCCACAGTTGGGATGATGATATCAACATAGCGTTGTAATGCAGGTGAAGATGGTAAAACTTGTTGGTTGATTAACACTCCGAATGAGTTATACGCTCTGAAGATTAATACTTCATTTCTAGGTACACCAGCAGATAAAGTTCCGTTAGCTCCAGTTACACCTAATTCCATCAAAACATCACCAGTGCTTCCGGCTTGTCTTGTTATTGTTACTCGTACACCATTTACTGGAGATAAGTCAGAATTTCTTACTGTAACATATAAAGTAGCCACTACATAAGCATCATCATTATTCCACCATGTGAAGTGAGAAACAGTACCATAGTATTTGTTACCTACTTTTCTTGAAAAACCTTCTTCTTTCCACAAACCGCTAGTTTCATCAAAGTACCATAACGGTATAGTTTGAGGTGCAGTATCCAATTGGTTTTCAGCAATTGGTAAAACCATATCTACTTCATGACCTGTTTGAATTTGTAATTTTTCTCCACTTGTACCTTCTAATTCAACATTGATCATTCCGTATGTTTCCATTCCTGAAAGCAATCCGTTTGTACGTGTTCCAAGTAAGCTACCAGGCATTTTGATGAATACGTCTGGATCGTTAGAAGCTAAGTGATTTACAATAACATTAACGTTTCCTGTGTAAGCAGCACCATTTTCAGTCATGAATGCACCATCAAATGAAAGTTTTACCGAGTTAGGTAAAATAACATTTGAAGCTTGACCAGTTGGAATAGTTGCTACTACATTTTTAGGCAATAACATTATCGTCATTTCGTTTTCACCTTCGTGAGGCATTGTAGCTCTAGAACCTGTAATGAATCCTTCTTTTTCAGCTGTTAAATATGCAAAACGTTCTAAAACTGGAACTGATGCTAATGTAAATTTCCCATTTGAATCTGAAGTGGTAGTAAAACTTCCCATTTTGATTGTTGCGTATGCAACTGGGTTGTGGTTCTCATCTATAACTGTACCCTTGAAGTTTCTAGCTACAGATTCACCTAATGTGAATTCATAAGCAACTTCTTGTTCGTCTCTTGTATCACAAGCTGTGAATAACAAAGATAAAAATGCGAATCCTAAAATAAATAGTTTGTTGATTTTCATGATCTTTTTAAAAATTTAATAATTAACTTAATAATAATAAAGTTGGGGTTATTAGTATTTTGTGAAGCAAATAACACAACAAGTTATTCAAGTAAAAAAAAAATTCGTTATACAACTTCAAAACTCGATGAACTACATCATGCTTCATTTATCAACAAACAATTGTTAAAAAAAGTGATGGAAATCAATCGTTTATGTAGTAGAATATCTACACTAGTTAGAAAGTAAATTTTGAACTTTTGATTGCTCTGCAGGAGGCAACGTGGGAAGTAGATTTTGAATGAGAATTCTGTTTTCTTCTTTTGCCAAAAGTTTCTTAAGTTCTTCTTTGGCATACGAATTAAATCGCCATTTAAAGTGAGTCGTAGCCTGAATCAAATTCCGAATTAGAATTTCATCCATCGTTTGAAACTGAAGCAATGCATCAAAAGCATTCTCTCGTATAGAACTTTCAAAGTTGGCTGAAGTGTAGGTTACAAGTTCATTGTAGAGCTTTAGCTTTTCTTCCTCTTGAAGATTTTGAGAAAGTTGAACATATGTTAAATACAAAATACGGGACGATTTGTCGTTGTTACCCACCCAATTTTTTGCTAGTTCCAAATACTTAGTTTGGTCATCAGGAAAACTATTCCATAAATTGACAAATGCAATTTCTCTTGTCAAATAAGAGGTGTCACTCAGTAATTTTTCATAATCCGACTTCAAAAAAGACGGAACTTTTGGAAATGATCTCGCAACGGTTTGTCGAAGCTCAAACTCATCCGATTTGATTGCTAATTCTACTAAATCCTTATTCGATTTAAAATCGAGATTCCGAATTTGAAGAATAATTTCTTGCTTGATTGGGTAGTAGACTTCCGATTGCAAAAGTGTTCGGTAATCATCAATATAGGATACAAAATTGGTGTTGTTGAATTCCTTTTGCTTTTTAATTTCGATGTATTGTGCAATAAACGAGTTCTTTTGCGTCAATAATTTAATCGCTTGTTGGTATTCAAAACCCGATTGTTCCAACCATACTTTTTTGAAATTTTCGGTGTCAAAATCACTGACTTTATTCACTTCCCTCAAAAAATAATCGGTTTCAACGTTTTTAAACTTGTACTTTTTTAAATAGCTCTTCACTGCTTTTCGAAATGCTTTTTCTCCGATTGACTCTTTTAAAACATGCAATACCCATGCGCCTTTTTGATAAAAAGTTAGTGAACTGGCTTTTTCATTCATCACCGGAATGGTATCGGTTTTAGCGGCATTTCGGAGTTGATTGGCCGTTTTGTACAATTGATGGTAAAAATAATCCGTCCCAAAAACTTCTTTCTCCGCCAATAAAGCATAATACGTAGCAAAACCTTCTTGCAACCAATGGTGTTTTCCCGATTTGGCCGTAATCATATCACCAAACCATTGGTGTGCCAACTCGTGTGCGTTGACGTTTACATAGTTTCTATCGTTAAACCCGATTGCATCCACCACATAATCTTGCGCAAAAATTGTCGCAGTCGTATTCTCCATTCCAGCGTATAAAAAATCGCGCACCGGAACTTGTCGGTAAATTTTCCAAGGATATTTTACTCCGATTTCTCTTTCGAAAAAATCAAACATCACTTTAGAATACCGATACGTAGGTTCAAATTTATTGGCATCCATCCGGTCCAAATACAGTTCTAACGGAACACCCGATTGGGCTTTTTCTGTTTTATTTACAAAATTTCCAATGGCCAACATGACCAAATACGAAGACATCGGTTTTTGCATTTGATACGACCAACCTCGAATGCTAGTGTTCAATCGCGAATATTCTTCCTTTAAATCTCCATTCGAAATCACATGGAATTTTTTATCGTATTCAATGGTTAAATTAAAGATTACTTTCTCATTCACATCGTCAAAACTGGGCAACCAATGACTTGTATATTTACCCTGACCTTGTGTCCAAATTTGTATATCATCGCCTTCTCCAATAAAATAGAGTGTTTGTTTTGGTGTTGCGGAATAGTTAAAGGTTAATTTATTTTTACCTTTTTTAAATCCTTCGAATACAAGTAAATGTGTCGCTGTTTTCTTAAAAGCAACGTCTTTTCCATTAATTTTCACATCTTCAAAAACCATGTTTTTGGCATCAATCCGAATCGTATCGATATCCGACTTAACTTTGAAAGCATACTCAATTCCACCTGCAATTGATTGTGTAGCTGCATTGGGTGACACAATGGCTTTCAATTCTAAAAAATCAACGTGTTCAGTTTGTTGTGCAAAAGAAAACGCACTCAATAAGAGCAAAAGAAAATAACGCATTGCAGTTGTAATTTTCACAAATATAAGTATTCAACAAGAAATGCGTAAAAATACTTGGAGTTTGTAGGAAATATTTAACTATTTTTATGACTTGATAGTTCCCATTATGTCAGAATTAAAATCAACCGTTGAATTGAATAAAATCGTTACTTTTCTAAAAGATATTGGAATTGATATCGTTGAAAAAGAAATGAATGAAACTACATTCCTACCCGGGTTAGGGTTAGGCCCGAATTGTATTTACCTCGATGTAGAAAAATTAGAATATCCAGGTGATATTTTACATGAAGCCGGACATTTAGCTGTCACAACTCCGCTCGAACGACACCAAATCGGAACCGAAAATCAAGCAAAAGATTGGCCCAGTCAAGGTGAAGAAATTGCCACGATGCTATGGTCGTTTGCCGCTTGCAATCATTTGGAATTGCCTTTGGAGTTTGTTTTTCATGCTGGCGGTTATAAAGGAAGTTCGAATTGGTTGATGGATAATTTCAGTTCTGGAAACTTCATCGGTTTGCCTTTTCTCGAATGGACCCAAATGGCGCTGAGTGAAGAAAAAGCGCTTGAACAAAATAAACCTGCTTTTCCGAAAATGCTAAAATGGATGAGAGAATAGTATGGATGAATTAGTACGACATATACAGTTTCCACTGCACTTTGACATATATAAACTCAAAGAAGATTTGCATAACGTGATGAATACGCCGTGGATTGACCATTACAATCAGAATGATTACGACGGAAAATGGTCGTCGATTGCGTTGATGTCGTCCAACGGAAAATCGGACAATATTTATGCCTTTAACGCCGATTCAAAAGAAATTACAGCCACGGATGTTCTTGAATCCTGCACCTATTTCAAAGAAATTTTGCATGCTTTTCCCTTTGAAAAAGCGGCTGTACGATTACTCAATTTGGCTGCTGGTGCACAAATTAAACCGCACAGCGATCATTGCCTCGGTTATGAAGACGGCTGTTTTCGGTTACACATTCCGATAATTACCAATCCAAATGTAGTTTTTATATTGGATGACAATCGTTTGATTATGAACGAAGGCGAATGTTGGTACATCAATGCTAATTTTACCCATTCGGTTGCCAACAATGGAACGGAAGACCGAATTCATTTGGTTATTGATGGATTCCGAAACGATTGGACCGATGCGCTTTTCTTTGCACATCATTCCGAAAAACAATTCCAAAAACCCAACCCAATTTTAGATGATCACACCAAAAAATTAATGATTGAACAACTGGAATTAATGGACACGGATACGGCGAGAGCATTGATTGAGGAATTGAGAAAATAACTTTTATCTAGTTAACAAAACCGAATAATTATAAATTATCCGATTCCCATTTTTTTGGATTATTTGAAATATAATAATAAACTTATTTAAATTCTTCTTCATCCCTAATGATGCTATCATGATAATTAGTTTGCCAAACAGAATTTTTTGAATTATCGTCCAAAGAATTGATTAGTTGTGTTGTCTTGGACTTAAATTGTGCCACAAAAGATGAAATTGATTTTGGCCTTCTTATCAATTTTTCGGGCACTGATTTACAACTATTTTTCTCAATGTCATTTTCTGAATTTGCAATGTGTAATTTACCTATGATTGGTAAAGACGCACTGCAATGCGTCTCTTCTATATCAATTAGAAACGAATTGTTTGATGTATCCAAGGGTAAAGACACACTGCAGTGTGTCTCTTCTGACAAACTAGAGTTTATAAACAAATTCCCTAATTCTATATTTGCTTTTGGAGGTAATAACCTAATCGTAGAATAATTAAATTTAGGCTTTTCTTGTTTAATTTCAATTAGCAAGTGAATATGATTCGGCATAATTATCCAATTATGAAAAACCCATTGGTCTCGAATTTGAATAGAATTTATGATTTCGTCACGAAGAATTTTTCCTTTTTGATTCAGAAACATTTTTGATTTTTTTATGGAACCAAAAATATTTTCTCTCCCAAACGAGCAAACAGTTATATGGTATATTCCTTTATTTGAATAATCCCAATTTTCCAATCGATTGGAATCAATTCTATATTTATTTTGGAAGTAAGGCATATAAAATAGCTATTTGGTAAAAGACAAATATATAACTTTTTGATCTTTTTGTTTTATCATTTTCAGCATAATTCCCTATCTTCGTACTATTAAAATCTTCTTATAAGCCAAAATGAATTCACTTCTCGACACACCCATCGAATACTTAAAAGGCGTTGGTCCACAGCGTGGCGATTTGTTACGCAAAGAACTCAATATCCACAAATACAGTCATTTAGTCAATCTGTATCCGAATCGATATATTGATCGCACTCGATATTATTCGATCAATCAATTATCCACTACTAATTCGGAAGTCCAAGTAATTGGAAAAATCATTCACATCAAAACCGTCGATCAAGGAAAAGCTAAAACGCGTTTAGTAGCCACTTTTGTAGACGATACCGGTCAGATGGAATTGGTATGGTTTCAAGGTCAGAAGTGGATCAAAGAAAGTATCAAGCTCAATGTTTCCTATGTGATTTTCGGGAAAGTAGCGCAATTCGGAGCCACGTTCAACATGGCGCATCCCGAAATGGAATTGCTAGACGAACACAAAGCCAGTCTGCGCAGTGCGATGCAACCCGTTTATCCAAGTACCGAAAAACTTGCCAACAAAGGCATATCCAACAAAGTCATCAATAAAATGATGCAACAATTGTTCATCGAAACGCAAGCCAAATTTTCGGAAACCTTACCTACTTATTTGTTGGAAGAATTGAAGCTCATTCCGAAAAATGCCGCCGTTTTCAACATTCATTTTCCTAAAAGTCAGGACTTGCTTTCGCGAGCACAATTCCGCTTAAAATTCGAAGAGTTGTTTTTCATCCAACTGCAACTCATCACCAAAAACTTAGTCCGTAAACACAAAATAAAAGGTCATCCGTTTGAAAAAGTAGGCGAAAATTTCAACGATTTTTATCAAAACCATTTGCCGTTTGAACTGACCAACGCTCAAAAAAGAGTGTTGAAAGAAATTCGAAACGACATGGGAAGCAATGCCCAAATGAACCGATTATTGCAAGGCGATGTCGGATCCGGAAAAACCATCGTAGCATTAATGTGCATGCTTATGGCGAAAGACAACGGATTTCAAAGTTGCTTGATGGCGCCGACAGAAATTCTAGCTACACAACATTTTAACGGCTTAACCGAATTAGCTAATCAGCTAAATATCACCATCAAACTACTCACGGGCTCAACCAAAACTGCAGATCGAAAAATCATTCACGAAGCCTTAGAAAACGGTAGTTTAGACATCCTAATCGGAACACATGCTTTGTTGGAAGATAAAGTACAATTTCAAAATTTAGGATTGGCCGTAATTGATGAACAACATCGTTTCGGAGTAGAACAACGTTCGAAACTGTGGAAGAAAAACGAAATTCCGCCACACGTTCTCGTAATGACCGCCACTCCGATTCCGCGTACCTTAGCCATGAGCTTATACGGCGATTTGGATATTTCAGTTATCGACGAATTGCCACCCGGAAGAAAACCCATTCAAACCTTACATCGCTACGACAGCAATCGGTTGAAAGTGTGGAAATTTCTAAAAGACGAAATCGCCAAAGGCCGACAAATCTATATTGTCTATCCGTTAATTCAGGAAAGCGAAAAAATGGATTTCAAAGATTTAATGGATGGATATGAAAGTATTTCACGTGATTTTCCATTGCCACAGTACAGCATTTCCATTGTTCATGGCAAAATGAAACCCGCTGAAAAAGAAGCCGAAATGAAACGCTTTTCGGAAGGAAAAACCAATATCATGGTCGCCACCACTGTGATTGAAGTCGGCGTTAACGTTCCCAATGCGAGTGTCATGGTGATCGAAAGTGCAGAACGATTCGGATTGTCGCAATTGCATCAGTTACGCGGTCGTGTCGGTCGCGGTGCCGAGCAAAGTTATTGTATTCTCATGACGAGTTTCAAACTCAACAACGATACCAAAACCCGTTTGGATACGATGGTTCGCACGAACGACGGATTCGAAATCGCAGAAGTCGATTTAAAGTTACGCGGCCCAGGTGATATTATGGGAACGCAGCAAAGTGGCGTGCTGAATTTACAAATAGCCGACTTAGTCAAAGACCGCGATATTCTCCAATTGGCGCGACATCATGCGTTGAAATTGCTAAAAAACGATCCTTCAATGGCAGCTCCTGAACACGCTACTTTGCGTCTGGTTTTCCTCGAACTAAGCAAAAAGAAAAACATTTGGAACTACATTAGTTAACGATTAACGTTTGTTAATTTGAAAACAAACTTTGTTAATTAAAAACTAACAAAGCCGATAAATTGATTGACAACTTCTAATTTTGCCTTGAATCGTCTTTCAAATCCATCCCATGAAAATAAAACATATAGTTATTGGTCTTTTACTCCTCGGATTAGCTAGCTTAATCATATATCGCATTTCGAAAAACAATGAACAAGAAGATAAAGGAAAAGCCAAAGGCGATAAAAAGCCACCGACAACCGTAAACGGAATTGTTGCTAAAACGGAAAATTTCTCCAATGCGTTGACGCTTTCAGGATCCATCGAGGCGAATGAACAAGTTGAAATTAGAAGCGAAGTATCGGGAATGGTAGAAAAAATCGCTTTCAACGAAGGTAGTTTTGTCAGTAAAGGACAATTACTGTTGAAGGTGAATGATATCGAACTTCGTGCCCAATTAGCTCAAGCGTCAACACGGCAAACTCTAGCATCCGAAAACGAAAGACGAGCCAAACTATTATTACAAAAAGAAGCCATCAGTCAGGAAGAATACGACATTGCTAGCGCCGATTTCAGAACGGCTCAAGCACAATCGCAACTCATTCGGGCTCAAATAGCCAAAACTTCGGTTCGTGCGCCTTTTTCTGGAAAAATCGGATTGCGATCCATTTCACCCGGAACTTACATCACTCCTACTACATTGGTTGCCAAATTAGTAAGTACCAATCCACTTAAAATATCATTTTCCATTCCGGAGAAATACGCGACATCCATCAAAGCCAATTCGGAAATCACATTTACAGTAAATGGTTCGGATGAAAAACATTCAGCCAAAATTTATGCAATTGAACCTGAAATTGAAACGACAACGCGTACACTTCGCATTCGCGCCGTGGCTCAAAACAATAACGGAAAACTTTTGCCAGGCACATTTGCCAACGTCGAATTGCCGCTCGATACTGTAAAAGACGCAATTGTCATTCCGACCGAAGCCATCATTCCGGTGCAAGGCGGAAAAAAAGTATTCATCGCCAGTAACGGAAAAGCCAAAGAAGTTTTAGTAGAAACGCTGACGCGAACAGAAAAAGACGTAGTCATCATATCCGGCCTTAAAATTGGAGATACGGTGTTGACGAGCGGAGTAATGTCGCTTAAAAACGAAGCTGACATCAAAGTAAAACTAAAATAATCTACGATTTCAATAGGAAATAAAAACCAGCGTATAACCAAAAATCGGTATGAGTCTATCCACTTTAAGCATCAAGCGACCTGTATTTACCATTGTAGTCAACTTAACGATTATTTTATTCGGAATCATCGGCTACACGTATTTGGGTGTGCGCGAATTTCCGTCGATTGATCCCGCGCAGATATCGGTTCGTACCAATTATACCGGAGCGAATTCGGATATCATCGAATCTCAAATTACCGAACCATTAGAAAAAGCAATCTACTCGATTGACGGAATTCGAAACATTACATCTTCGAGTAATCAAGGTTCGAGTAACATCACCATCGAATTCAAACTCGAAAAAAACTTAGAAGAAGCGGCCAACGATGTACGTGATAAAGTATCGCAAGCCGTTCGAAGTTTACCCCAAGATATTGACGCGCCGCCCGTAGTTTCGAAAGCTGATGCCGATTCGGATGCCATCATCACCATGACGGTTCAAAGTGATACCAAAAACACCTTGGAACTGAGCGATTACGCCGAAAATGTAATTTCTGAACGTATGCAAACCATTCCTGGCGTGAGTGGCGTTCAGATTTGGGGACAAAAACGGTATTCCATGCGGATTTGGATTGATCCGATTAAACTGAATTCTTATGGTTTAACCGTTTCTGATGTTCGCGCGGCTTTAGACAAGCAAAACGTCGAACTTCCATCGGGGAAATTAACGGGAAAGAACACCGAACTTACGGTAAAAACACTAGGAAATTTATCCACCGAAAAAGAATTCAACGACATCATCATTGTGGCCACCAACGACAATATTGTCCGTCTAAGCGATATCGGTTATGCGACGCTTGCACCCGAAAATCTCGAAACCAAACTTACCGAATCAGGAAAACCCATGGTCGGTTTGGCTATTGTTCCGCAACCTGGAACCAATTACTTAGATATCGCCAATGAATTTTACAAACAATACGACCAACTCAAAAAAGATCTTCCTTCCGACATCAAATTGGATATTGCTCTGGATAATACATTATTCATCAAAAAATCGGTAGTTGAAGTAGCTGAAACATTGCTGATATCCATCGTACTGGTAGTATTAATCATCTTCTTATTCTTCAGAAATTGGGCCATCGCCTTCCGCCCGTTAATTGATATTCCTGTTTCCTTGATTGCGACGTTTTTCATCATGTATTTGTGTGGATTTTCAATCAACGTTTTAACGCTATTAGCGATTGTATTGGCAACTGGTTTAGTGGTCGACGACGGAATTGTAGTCACCGAAAACATCTTCAAAAAAGTGGAAGAAGGCATGTCGCCCATTGAAGCCGCTATCAAAGGTTCGAACGAAATCTTCTTTGCTGTGATATCCATTTCAATCACCTTGGCCGCGGTATTTTTACCGATTATTTTCTTGGAGGGTTTTGTGGGACGATTATTCCGTGAATTTGGTGTCGTCATTGGTGCGGCGGTACTGATTTCAGCCTTTGTATCACTTTCGCTTACGCCGATGTTGAACGCTTATTTGATGAAAGGTGGCGAACAAAAAAGAACCAAATTCTACGATTTTACCGAGCCGTATTTTGTGAGCATGAACAAAGGCTACGCGGATTCGTTGACTAAATTCATGAAACGCAAATGGTTGAGTTTCCCAATAGTTATAGTTTGTATCGGATTAATTGCCTTGTTTTTTAACATTCTTCCGAAAGAAACCGCGCCGTATGATGATCGAAACCTCGGAATTGTGAGCGTAACAACTCCTGAAGGTTCGACGTATGAATACACCGATCGATTCATGCAAGAACTATCGCAATTGATTACCGATTCGATTCCGGAGAAAAAAGTGGCATTGGTGATTACGTCACCCGGATTTCTATCGTCTTCTGTCAATGCAGGTCGAGTGCGTTTGGCATTGAAAAATCCGGATGAACGCGAACGTTCCCAAAAGGAAATTGTGGATAATTTGAACAAATGGACCAAAAAATACCCCGATGCTAAAGTAAGTGTCTCCGAACAACCTACCATTTCTGTAAATCGTAGAGGTGGATTGCCCGTACAATATATAATTCAGGCTCAAAATTTCGAGAAACTTAGAGAGAAAATTCCGCTTTTTATGGATGAAGCCAATAAAAACGAAACCTTCTCTAATGTGGACGTGAATTTAAAATTCAACAAACCGGAAATCAACGTTACCATCAATCGTGAAAAAGCAGAAAACCTCGGTATTTCGGTGTTGGATGTGGCACAAACACTACAACTTTCTTTGAGCGGACAACGTTTTGGTTATTTTATGAGAAACGGAAAACAGTACCAAGTCATAGGCCAATTCGACGAAAAAGACCGCGATGCACCACTTGATTTAACGTCGATGTTTGTCAAAAACAACCAAGGACAACTGATTCAGTTAGACAACGTCGTGGAAGTGGAGGAACAAAGTAATCCGCCACAATTGTTTCACAACAACCGGTATATGTCGGCCACCGTTTCAGCAGGTTTAGCCGATGGAAAAAGTATGGTAGACGGAATCGACGCGATGAACGAGATTAAAGAGAAAGTTTTAGATGATTCGTTTACCACCGATTTAGGTGGCGAATCTAGAGATTTTGTGGAAAGTAGTTCGAATACGATTTTCGCTTTTGGTTTAGCACTACTACTCATTTATTTAATTCTAGCCGCGCAATTTGAAAGTTTTATTGATCCGTTTATTATTATTTTAACGGTTCCAATGGCCGTGGCAGGAGCGTTATTTTCGTTGTGGTTATTTGGACAATCGTGGAATATTTTCAGTCAGATTGGAACAGTAATGTTAATCGGACTGGTCACGAAAAACGGAATTTTGATTGTCGAATTTGCAAACCAACTCAGAGAACAAGGAAAATCTAAATACGATGCCATCATCGAAGCGTCGGAAGCACGTTTACGTCCGATTTTAATGACGAGTTTGGCCATCGCACTCGGAGCATTACCAATCGCACTTTCTATCGGTTCAGCATCCGCAAGTCGAATGGGAATGGGAGTTGTAATTGTAGGCGGAACCCTATTTTCATTACTATTGACATTATTTGTAATTCCCGCCATTTATTTAATGTGGTCGAAAGCCCGAAAACACCGTCCGGAATTTGATAATTTAGAAGCTTTAGAAAAATAAGATTAAACCACATAGAAACATAGAAAAAAAAGTATGTAATTGTAGATAGAGCTATGATAGACTTTGCAAAGCGAAGCGTCTTTACGGTAATCAAATTCTATGTCTCTATGTGGTAAAAATTAAAATATAATGAAAACAAAACATTTATATATCCTATTCGTATTTATTCTTGCGCTTCAATCGCGTGCACAAGAGTTACTGACTTTAGAAGATGCCATAAAAATCGCATTGGAAAACAATTACGAAATCAAAATTGCCAAAAACGATTTAAAGATTGACGAAACCAATTCTACTGCTGGAAATGCTGGAATGCTTCCTACTGTGAGTGCAACCGTAGTCAACAACAACAGTATTTTAAATACCAAACAAACTCAGGCAGACGGAACTGTAAGAGAATTAGACAACGCCCGAAATTTAAATTTAACGTACGGCGTGGGCTTAGATTGGACGGTTTTCGACGGAATGCGCATGTTTGCCCGACGCGAACAATTGAAAGTGTTGCAGCAACAAGGAGAAGCCGAATTGAAGTTGGCGATCATTACCAAAGTCAGTGATGTATACAGCACCTATTTTGATTTGGTACAGCAACAGCAACAACTCAAAGCTTTAGATACAGCAATTGTGATATCTAACGAACGATTAACTACTGCTCAAAATCGGTTTTCAATCGGAAAAGCATCCAAATTAGAAATGCTCAACGCGCAAGTCGATTTGAATACGGATACTAGCGCGCGACTGAAACAACTCGAATTGTACCGTAATGCGAAAATTCGACTAAACGAATTATTGGCTCGTGATACGGCATCCGATTTCAAAGTGATTGATGAGTTGGATATTGACGGTTCGTTGGTGTTCACCGATTTAAAATCGTTGGCCGAACAACAAAATCCGCAGTTACAAGCGCAAGTTTTGTCCAAAAATGTGGCCGAATTACAACTGAAGCAAGTTAAAGCCGGACGTTATCCAACCGTCCGAATTAATTCGGGGTACAATTTCACGCGTTCGGAAGCATCACTTGGATTTGTTACTCAATCGTCGGGAAGAGGTTTTGTATACGGAATCAACGCATCGGTTCCAATTTTTGACGGATTCAACCAAAACCGCAATGAAAAAGTGGCACAACTTCAAGTTGACAATTCCGATTTGGTCATTAATCAACAAAAGATCATGCTCGAATCGCAATTGGCTGCTGCTTTCCAAAGTTATCAAACCAATATGGAGTTGACTTCGGTGGAAGAAAAAAATAGGGATATTGCCAAGCAAAACTTAGATATTACGTTGGCAAAATTCAAAATCGGCACCATTACTCCGATTGAATACCGAACGGCGCAGCTGAATTATATACAATCCATCGTTCGTTACAGCAATGCACAATTTCAAACTAAATTATTCGAAATTAGTTTAAAGGAATTAAGCGGAACACTGAAATTAGAGTAAATTTTTCGTGTATACCAATTAAGCAATTTTTAAAACAACAACCGCAACAATTAAATTCTTTTGCTTATCTTAGTGACATCTAAACTAGTGGAATGTCATTCAAATCGTTACTTCATACTCCGGCGCTTACCCACGAAAAATCGTTGAAAACATTGGTGGAAAATCGCACCATTTTTTCACTCAACAATTGTGAGCTGAATATTTTTGAAACCTATCAGGAATCGGCTTTGGTTCCGCTAAAATTCAATGATTTAGTGGTGACTAGCATGTTGCGTGGAAAGAAAATCATGCATTTATTTGACGATCCTGGTTTTGAATATCTTCCAGGAGAAACGGTGGTGATTCCGTCGAATGTAGAAATGAAAATCGATTTCCCCGAAGCTTCCCACAACAATCCGACACAATGTTTGGCTTTAGCGATTGATCAAACTAAAATTACCGAAACCTTACATTTCTTAAACGAACGGTATCCGAAAGAAGGAAGTGATAACTATTGGCAGTTGAATTATCAGAATTATTTCTTTTACAACAACGTCGACTTAGCTACAACCATCAATAAACTCATCAAAGAATGCATGAGCACGTCGATTACCAAAGATGCGTTGGCCGATTTGACGTTGCAAGAATTACTCATTCGAATCATTCAAACGCAAACGGTAAAATCGATAGAAGAAGGCGATTTCAGCAACTCAAACAACGCCATTTCGCAAGTGATTGATTACATTCGGAAAAATCTGAAAGAAGACATTAATTTAAAACATTTAAGTGATAAAGCGTGTATGAGTACAACATCGTTTTATCGTTTTTTCAAACGCGAATTAGGCATGAGTCCGATTGAATTTGTATTGAGTGAAAAGATAAAATTCGCAAAAAAATTATTAAAAGATCAATCGATTCAAATCAATGAGGTGTGTTATTTATCGGGATTTGAAGATGCGAATTACTTCATCCGATTGTTTAAAAAGCACGAAGGCGTAACTCCGAAACAATACCAATTGATGAATTTTACAGCGTAATTACGAATTGAGACGAACGTCTTCCAAATGAGTACTTTCTTCCTCCGAAAAAATTCTATAATTGATGATGAATGTTTTTCCGTACGGTGTTTCCAACGAAAAACCTCCTGCTCCTATTCCGTCTGTGACGTCCAACGTAAAATGAGCGTGCCTCCAATATTCGAATAAATCTTTATCCAACCAAAACTCAAATCCTTTGATGGTTCCGATACAAACGTCACCCAATCGCAAGTAAAATCCGCCTTTTTCAAAACACTGTGGCTGCGTTCCTTCGCAACAACCGCCGGCTTGATAGAACATCAAATCGCCAAACTTTTCACTTAACATTGCTATCAATGCTAAGGCTTTTTCGGTAGCATCGAGTCGTTTTATTTTTTCCATAATTAAATTTAGTAAAAAATCCACGAACTGAATCATTCAAAATACAATTCAAATTCGTGGATGTTTAAGTTAGAGGCAAAAAAGTATAGTCTAGAAGAAACCTAATTTATTTTTGTCGTACGAAATCAACATATTTTTCGTCTGACGGTAATGATCGAGCATCATTTTGTGATTTTCTCTACCAATTCCCGATTGTTTGTAACCTCCAAACGGTGCGCCCGCAGGATAGGCATGGTATTGATTTACCCAAACACGTCCGGCTTGAATCGCTCGTGGCACTTGATACAATTCGTGTGCATCGCGTGTCCACACTCCAGCACCTAATCCGTATAATGTATCGTTTGCAATCTCTATGGCTTCCTCCGTAGTTTTAAACGTGGTCACAGCCAAAACGGGTCCGAATATTTCTTCTTGAAAAATTCTCATTTTGTTGTGACCTTTGAACAAGGTAGGCTGAATGTAATAACCACCATCCAACTCGTCGCCTAAATGATTGACATCGCCACCGCACAATAATTCGGCGCCTTCTTCTCTTCCTAATTTAATGTAAGACAGAATTTTATCCTTCTGAATTTGTGATGCTTGCGCGCCCATCATCACTGTTGGATCCAACGGATGACCTACTTTTATTGCTTTTACGCGCTCCAATACTCGTTCGATGAATCCATCATAAATCGATTCGTGAATTAATAATCGCGACGGACACGTACACACTTCTCCTTGATTTAAGGCAAAAAGAACCGCGCCTTCGATGGCTTTATCTAAAAATGCGTCGTCTTCATCCATAACCGATGGAAAGAAAATGTTAGGTGATTTTCCTCCTAATTCTAAGGTAACCGGAATTATATTTTCTGTTGCATATTGCATCACCATTCGACCTGTAGCAGTTGAACCCGTAAATGCAGCTTTCGAAACTTTTGGATTGGTAACCAAGGTTCTTCCCAATTCAGCTCCAAATCCGTTTACGATATTGATGACACCGGCCGGAATCAAATCTTCGATCAATTCCATCAGCACCATAATCGAAATCGGCGTGCTCTCGGCAGGTTTTAAAACTACGCAATTTCCGGCTGCTAGTGCTGGAGCCAATTTCCATGTCGCCATTAAAATTGGGAAATTCCACGGAATAATTTGTGCAATAACTCCCAATGGTTCGTTTACAATGATCGAAACGGTGTCTTTATCAAGTTCGGTTATTGTGCCTTCTTCAGCACGAATTACACTGGCAAAATAACGAAAGTGATCAATGGCAAGCGGAATATCTGCAGCCATGGTTTCGCGTACTGCTTTTCCGTTGTCTAACGTTTCTACCGCCGCTATGTATTCTAAATTGGCTTCAATTCGGTCAGCAATTTTATTCAACATAATACTTCGTTCGGTAGCCGAAGTATGACTCCATGATTGGAACGCGTGGTGCGCCGCATCGACTGCCATTTCAACATCTAACTTAGCTGAATGTGCGGCTTTTGCCATTATTTTTCCGTCCACTGGAGAAACTACTTCGAAATACTGACCTGTAGAAGGCGCAGTCCATTTTCCATTGATGAAATTATCATACTTTTCTTTTAATTGAGGTCTTTGAACTCTATTACTCATAATTATAATTTTTTAGTTGTATCCAAAAGTAGCTTCATTTCCAGAGAAAGAATAGCACAAAACTGACATTTAATAGCACAAAATTGTTAAGTTGATTATTTTGATGCGCTTTATTTATACATATCGAAATAATTAAGTAAATTTTTAATGATATTGACAATAGCATCCTAAACCATTTATATTTTCAACTGAATTTAAGAATTGAGTATATTTGCTCTCTAATTTTTTACACACTTATGATTCAATATAACCCTAAAGATTGGATTACTTTTATTTTTAGATTTCACAAATCGGATACGTTTCGACAATTATTACCTTTAATGGTTGTAATCGGAGTTTATACGGCTATCATTGGTTATTTAGAAATTGAATACTGGAAATTATCCCAAGACAGTCATGTGAAAAATATCACGATTATGCATGGGATGTTGGGTTTTGTCATTTCGTTATTATTAGCTTACCGAACCAATACTGCTTACGATCGTTGGTGGGAAGGCCGAAAATTATGGGGTTCATTAGTCAACAACAGCCGAAATTTAGCCCTTAAATTATCGGTGATTTTAAAAGATGAAGGTGATCGTAACTTTTTCAAAAGAATCATTCCGAGTTATGCATCCATTTTACACAAACACCTAAAAAACGAGGAAACCAGTAAAGTGTTATTTGACGGATTGGATTTAGAAATTGACCACCACAAACACCGGCCGAATCAAGTGGCAAAAATGATGTACCACAAAGTCAATGACTTATACACATCGGGTGCCATTTCAGGAGATCAATTAATCGTAATCAACTCCGAATTACAATCGTTTACCGATGTTTGCGGTGCTTGCGAACGTATAAAAAACACACCCATTCCCTATTCGTACAGTGCGTTCATCAAGAAATTTATTTTCTTCTACGTCATGACGTTACCGTTTGGATACGTTTTTAGTTTGGGTTATTATACGGTTCCCGTTGTTATTTTTATCTTTTATGTACTGGCAAGTCTGGAATTGATTGCCGAGGAAATTGAAGATCCATTTGGAGGCGACGCGAATGATTTACCAACCGAGAAAATAGCAAGTAACATCAAAAAACACATTGAAGAAATTCTCTAAGGAATATTAGTTGGGATTATTTTTGTTAATTCCGATCTAAATCCTATTTTTGAAAGTGAATATTCTTTTTAACGATTTCAATACCCATGGAACTACTCAATAAGTATAAAAAATACATCATCATTTCAGTGCTTGTTTTGGTTGCCTTTTTTATTGCTTTCAAATTCATTAAAAAGGAAACCATCTTAGAAACTTTTTCCATTAAAGAAGAAGCCGATACATTTGATTATTCACAAGGAATTACCAAAACCGATACGCTTGAAAAATATGGCTTTCACGCCGTTGAGAATTATGTAGTTAAAGAAGTTGGTGAAGTGCGTAGAACACCCAATTTCGCACCGTACAATACTATTCATAAGCTTCGCTTCGGAACTAAAATTTACACCAAAGAAGTAGATTCGACCAGTAACATAAAAATCGATCCCGCGCTTTTAGCCCGAGAATCCCGCAACGATTATGTGGCCGTGTATGCTAGTAAACCGGTAACTTTTTCGGATATGCCTGTTGGATATATGGCGAAAGAGGAATTTGTACGGAAATCGCAGTTCAAATACTACAAGCCGGAGCCCATCAAACCTGAAAAAATCGAATTTGATGCCGGAATTAAAGCAACTATCGAAGAAAGTTATTTAGTTAATGACGACGGATTCCGATTGGCAGATGATTTTAGACGCTATAACAAATCGGTGGTTTACGGTGATTTCAACAATGATAATTTGAACGATTTTGCTGTTATCTTGGAACAACCGGATGGTTCGCGATCGGCTGTTTTAATTTATTTTTTCAACTCCGAAAAAAACATTTACAATTTGATGCTTAAAAAACCTTACGAAGGACTTTTAACGATTAAATCTGTCAAAAAGAACACTTCCGTAACGGTAAATTCAGAAAGCACGACCTTCCCGATTGACGGAGTTTCCATAACCAATGCCTCGCAAGGTGGATATTTTCATGTGTACAACGCCGACAATAAATCGTTTATGATTTTACCGCGTTAGTCTAAAATAACTGACTCGAAGTAGTAACCGCTTTCCTATAGATCACCACATTTAATTCTATATAACAAAAAAAATATAAACCGAACTTAAGCAGAGAAATGGAAAATAGTTGCCCTAATTGTAATCATGTTATTGTTGAAAATTTTTGTAGTAATTGCGGACAAAAAAAGTTTAAAAGAATAGATAAAAAATACGTTGTAGACGAAATCCAATACACACTTCTTCACACCAACAAAGGACTTTTCTACTCCTTAAAGAAGTTAATAAAAAGTCCTGGTACAACAGCAAAAGAGTACATTGAAGGTAATCGTGTCAATCACTATAAACCCATTTTATTGGTGTTTCTTTTAAGCGGTATTTCCGCTTTTATCTCGTACAAAGTCCTTGGCTTTGGCGAAATTATAAATAATTTCAATGCTCAAAAATACGGTAATTCGAAGTTTTTGGGCGACTTAATGTCTTTTACATCAAATTATACTGCTATTTTAATGCTGATGATGGTTCCTATTTTTGCAATAACGACAAAACTTTCTTTTAGAAAATGGGGTAACAACTACTACGAACATATTGTTATGAATTGCTACATTCTTGCAACTTACACGTTACTCAGTATGGTTATAGTGTTTCCCATCATGTTCTTTTTAAAAGATAGTCCCGACAGCTTCACTACGATTTCACCAATTTCTTTTCTCATTGTTCCATTCGTCTTAGTGTGGTTTTTTAGAGGATTCTACGGCGAAAAACCCATAAAAAGCGTCGTTTTACGATCGCTCTCTGCTTTTGGCATATTTGCACTCGGATATATAGGAATCATAATTGTCGCGACTATTTTATTAGTAGTTTATGCAATGATTTTCGATCCCGAGTTGATAAAATACATGCAACCACCAAAAAAATAACGGATTCATTAGCTTTATAACTTACATTATACACCCTATCTCAATTGCGGATTAGCGAATTATCGTTATCTTTGCGGTCTTAAAAAATCTATACATCATGCGCATTTCATACAACTGGCTAAAACAATTTTTAAAAATAGAATTACCTTCTGAAGAAACTGCTTCTTTGTTAACCGATTTAGGTTTGGAAGTAGAAGTAGTTGAACCGTTTCAATCGGTTAAAGGTGGATTGCTTGGTATTGTTGTAGGCGAAGTGTTAACCTGTGAAAAACATCCTGATGCCGATCGATTAAAAGTAACCACCGTTAATTTGGGAACAGGAAATCCTGTTCAAATTGTTTGCGGCGCACCCAACGTTAACGTAGGCCAAAAAGTTCCAGTAGCAACTATTGGAACTAAATTGTACGATAAAACAGGTGTTGAATTTGAAATTAAAAAGGGAAAAATACGCGGACAAGAAAGTCACGGAATGATTTGTGCCGAAGACGAGCTAGGATTAGGTGAAAACCACGACGGCATTATGATTTTGGATAAAAAAATCAAACCCGGAACGACTTTAGCCGAAGTATTAAAAATCGAAAACGACGAAGTATTCGAAATTGGTTTAACGCCCAATCGTGCGGATGCTATGTCGCATTTTGGTGTGGCGCGCGACTTACGAGCGAGCCTTTTATTAAGCAATAAAAATGTCGAATTAATTTCGCCTTCTGTATCCGGATTTAGAGTGGACAAGCGAACGCTGAAAATAGACGTTGATGTAGTCGATTCAAAACTCGCACCTCGCTACTGCGGTGTAACCATTTCAGGTATAAAAGTAAAACCGTCACCCGATTGGTTGCAAAACCGATTGAAATCGATTGGTTTGACTCCGAAAAACAACATAGTCGATGTAACGAATTATGTGTTGCACGAATTCGGACAACCGCTTCACGCGTTTGATGCGGCAAAAATCAACGGAAAAGTAATTGTAAAAACACTTCCAAGCGGAACCAAATTTACCACACTCGACGATACCGAACGCACCTTACACGAAGACGATTTAATGATTTGTGACGAAAATGGTCCGATGTGTATTGCGGGAGTTTTCGGAGGAAAAAATTCGGGTGTTTCGGAGGCTACGACGAATATATTTTTAGAAAGTGCGTATTTCAATCCCATTAGTGTTCGAAAAACAGCTAAACGTCACGGATTAAGTACCGACGCTTCGTTCCGTTTTGAACGTGGAATCGACATCAACCTTACCGATTACGCCTTGAAACGTGCAGCGATGTTGATTCAAGAAGTGGCTGGTGGTGAAATCACTTCCGATCCAATTGATTTCTATCCGAAGAAAATGGAAGATTTTGCTGTCTTTTTGAACTTCGACAATGCCAAACGAATCATCGGTCAGGATTTACCCAAAGAAACCATCAAAAAAATACTGGCGTCGTTGGACATCAAGGTGAATAGTGTTACCGATGCTGGACTCGGATTGATTATTCCGTCCTACCGTGTGGACGTTCAAAGAGAAATTGATGTTATTGAAGAAATCCTGAGAGTTTACGGATACAACAACATTGAGTTTTCCAAAAAATTAAACGCAACGGTGAGCAATGCGCCGCGTAACGAAGATTATAAGCTTCAAAACATCATCGCCAATCAACTGAATTCAAACGGATTTCACGAAATGATGGCGAATTCGTTAACCACTCCCGATTACGTAAAATTATCAACGGCGTTGAAAGATGACTACAACGTAACCATTTTAAACCCGTTGAGCAGCGATTTATCGGTAATGCGACAGTCGCTTTTATTCTCTGGATTGGAAGCCATCGCCTACAACATCAACAGAAAAAACTCCGATTTAAAACTGTTTGAATTCGGAAAAAGCTATCATAAATTATTGTCGGGTAATGCCGAGAAGAAACATTTATCGGTATTTCTATCGGGAAATCGTTCGGGCGAATCGTGGACGAATCCCACAAAACCAACCGATTTCTTTTTGTTTAAAGGATACATTCACTCGATTTTAAGTCGGTTAGGATTGACAAAAATCGTCAATAAATCCGTCGAGTCGGATGTGTTTGCAGAAGGAATTGCCTTGGCTTCAGGAAATGATATTTTGGTTGAATTCGGTATTCTAAAAAAATCAATTCTAAAAGAATTTGATATTAAGCAAGAAGTACTGTTTGCCGATTTCAATTGGGATTTAATCCTTAAATTAATATCGACAAAAATTAAATTTCAAGACATTCCGAAATACCCCGATGTGAAACGCGACTTGGCGTTGTTGGTGGATTCGAGTGTAAGTTTCGAATCGATTTATACGATTGCTACTCAAACTGAAAAATCATTATTGAAAGAAGTCAATCTTTTCGATGTGTATCAAGGAGCCAATTTACCCGAAGGAAAAAAATCATACGCCGTGAGTTTTGTCTTGCAAGATGCGACCAAAACCTTAACGGATGTCCAAATCGATAAAACGATGGGCAAAATCAAACATAATTTGGAAACTGAATTAGGCGCAAGCTTACGTTAATACAAAACCTATTGAATACTGCAATTACCAATAAAACCTATAAAAAACTGACCATTCAAGTATCGTTGAACGGTTTTAGTTTTTGCATAGTGGACACCTTGTCTGAAAAAGTAATTGCGTTGAAGAATATTCATTTTGATACGTTTCAAAAAAGTGCCAACATCACCGATTTGTTTTCCTTGGTTTTTAATGAACATCCGGAATTATTAGAAAAATATGATGAAATTTTAGTCATCCACAGTAATAATTTATCGACGTTTGTTCCGACTGCTCTTTTTGACGCCGATTATTTAGGAAGCTATTTACAATACAATACGAAGGTTTTTGAAACCGATTTCTTCACGTACGATCAATTGAATACGTATGAAATGAACAATGTGTACATTCCGTATGTCAACATGAATAATTTTTTTATCGACCGATTCGGTGCTTTCGAATACAAACACGCCAATACCGTTTTAGTTTCAAAACTATTAGATGTTTCTAAAAATAATGACGAACGCAAAATGTTCATCCACAAAAGTGAAAGTCATTTTGAAATTGTGGTGATTCAGAATCAGAAATTATTGTTTTTCAATTCGTTTGATTACACTACGCCCGAAGATTTCATTTACTACATTTTATTTACAGCCGAGCAATTGCAACTAAATCCAGAAAACTTCAAACTCGAAATCGTAGGCGATTGTCTTGAAAACGATGCGTATTATTCACTCATTTATAAATACATCAGAAACGTACAATTGTTTGACGTTTCATCGATGCACAACTCGTTTTCGGAAACAGAAAATCGCACGCATTATATACTTTTACAATCATGAGAATCATATCGGGTAAATTCAAAGGAAGACGAATTACTTCACCCAAAAACCTTCCGGTTCGACCTACAACCGATATGAGTAAAGAAGCGTTGTTTAATGTCTTGAACAATCACTTTAATTTTTCGGATTTAAAAGTATTGGATTTATTTTCAGGCACGGGAAACATCAGTTACGAATTTGGTTCTCGTGGCGCTGAACCCATTGTGGCGGTGGATGGCGATTTTGGATGTGTGAAGTTCATCAAGCAAACGGCAACCGAATTTGACTTTAATATCACAGCTATTCGGAGTGATGTATTTTCTTTTTTAGAAAAACACAAAGCAAGTTATGATGTAATTTTTGCTGATCCACCTTACGGAATGGCACAGAAAGAATTCGAGAAACTAATCGAATTGATTTTTAAAAATGAATTGCTCGACGACGAAGGTATGTTGGTGGTTGAACATTCCAAACACACCAAACTAGACCACATGATGCATTTTTCGTTTCAGAAAAATTACGGTGGTTCGGTGTTTTCGTTTTATGAAATAGAAAGTGAAAAGGATGATGAGACTTTAGGATTGTAAGACTGTAAGACTGTAAGACTGTAAGACTGTAATATAAAAAAAATCTTATAATCTTATAATCTTATAATCTAATAATCTAATAATCTAAAAAAAGCAGACCTATAAGCCGGATTCTGTCTCTGATTTGCACCAGAGCCTTATCATTTATCTAGTTCCGAAATTACTCTCGGAATCCATCTTTCTACCCTTCGACAACGGACGAGTAATCCTTAAATGCCGATATACTTGAAATTTCACCGCATAGAGTTTACCTGGTTTCACTACAGCTTAACCTGTACATACTTTCTGTTGCACTTGTCCTTTTCCGATGAATCGGAACGACGGGTGTTACCCGCTATGCTACTCTGTGGTGTCCGGACTTTCCTCTCCGATAGAATCGGAGCGATAAGGCGGTCTGCGGCGCAAAGGTACAGATTTTTGAGTTAGAAGTTAGGAGTTGGAAGATGGAAGTTTTAGAACTACAAATTTTGGTTCGAAACTTCGGGATGTAATTTGCTTTTTGCAATTTCTACCCCTATATTTGTGTTCACTAAATTTCTATGGAACAATTTGTAGTATCAGCTCGAAAATACCGTCCGCAAACATTTAAAGATGTTGTGGGTCAGCAAGCTATTACTAATACGTTGTTGAATGCCATAGAAACCAATCACTTGGCATCGGCGTTGTTATTTACGGGTCCGCGTGGTGTTGGAAAGACAACTTGCGCCCGAATTTTAGCACGAAAAATCAACCAACCTGGTTACGATGATCCGAATGAAGATTTTGCTTTCAATGTATTTGAATTGGATGCGGCGTCGAACAACTCGGTTGATGACATCCGAAGTTTGATTGACCAAGTTCGTATTCCGCCTCAAACCGGACAATACAAAGTGTACATTATTGATGAGGTTCATATGTTATCATCGGCGGCTTTCAACGCTTTTTTGAAAACATTGGAAGAACCACCAAAACACGCCATTTTTATTTTGGCTACGACGGAAAAGCATAAAATCATCCCAACCATATTATCTCGGTGTCAGATTTTCGACTTTAAGCGCATTACTGTAAAAGACGCAAAAGAACATTTGGCAGAGGTTGCTCAGAGTCAGGGAATCCAATTCGAAGACGATGCGTTACACATTATTGCACAAAAGGCCGACGGCGCGATGCGTGATGCGTTATCCATTTTTGACCGTGTAGTTTCTTTTTGTGGAACCAATTTAACGCGACAAGCGGTAACCGAAAACTTAAATGTTTTAGATTACGAAACCTACATTACGGTAACTGATTTGATTTTGGAAAACAATATTCCTCAGATTTTAGTTACATACAATGACATTTTGTCGAAAGGTTTTGACGGACATCATTTTATTGCTGGTTTAGCGAGTCATTTTAGAGATTTGTTGGTGTGTAAAAATCCGGCTACTCTATCTTTATTAGAAGCGGGCGAACAAGCGCAACTGTTGTATGGACAGCAAGCTCAAAAATGTGAGCAAACGTTCTTATTGAAAGCGATCGAAATTGCAAATGATTGTGATTTGAAATATAAGGTTTCGCAAAATCAGCGGTTGTTAGTAGAACTAACTCTAATGCAATTGTGCTCTATCAACTTTGATGGAGAAAAAAAAAAGTTGACTTTATAATTCCACCTACCTATTTTAGAACTGCTAATTATTCTATTGTTGAAAAAGTAGTCAAAGAAGTTGTTTCAACGGTTGAACCTACGAATGTTGAAGAAATAAAAGAGGCAACAATCGTAGTAGAACAAAAACCGATTGAAACTCCAGAAGTAGTTCCTCTAAAAGAAACTCCAAAAACCACTAGTACTCCATCTTCAAACTCAAACCCATCGGTTTCGGCTTTGTCGTTATCGAGTATTCGTGCCAAAAAAGAATTATTAGAATCCCAAAAGGGAATTGTTAAAGTCGAAGAAAAATTACCAACACAAGAATTTACTGAAACCGAAATGTTGACGTTTTGGTTTAAATATGCACAACGTTTGAACGACAAAGGTCATATGATTATGGAATCGTTGTTGCGGATAAGTGACCCGAAATTGGAAGGAACTCGCATTTTATATGAGCTGCCAAATGAAGGTTCTAAAATAGATTTTGAAAAAGAAAAGCCAGAACTTTTAGGCTATTTAAGAGGTCATTTACACAATCATGATATTACAATTGATGTCGTAGTCAATGAAAGTGTAAAAAGTAAGATTGCATTTACGACACAAGATAAATTCAACCGTTTGAATGAAATCAATCCGAATTTGGAGTTATTGAAAAAGACCTTTGATTTAGATTTATAAAAAAAGACCTCACAAAAATGAGGTCTTTTTTTAAACAAATTAGTTGAAGATTATTGTTTTGCTTTCAATTCTTTATATTTAGCTGTCATTTCTAGCGCTTGATAAACACCTAATAAAGTTGTTTTTGCCGCTTCATTGTCGGCTTTCAATTCCATTGCTTTTTCTAACAAAGGTAATACCTCTCTATAGTTTGCTTTTTGCTTTTCTCTAATTTCATCAAATTTTTTGTTATCACTATCTGATGTGCCTAATTTATTCATTTGCTCCACAAACGTTTTATCAGCTCTTAATTTTATTTCAGCCAAGTTAAGATAAGCGTCGAAATATTTAGGATCTATTTCCATGGCACGTCTGTAATATTTCTCAGCATCTTCAAGTTTTCCAGATTCGCCACTAATAACCCCCAAATTGAATACCAACTGAACATTGTTTGGATCTTTCATTAAAGCTTCATTTACAATTCGGCTATAATTGGCATAATCTTTATCTTTTAATGAAAATTCTGCTTCAGTAATCATCAATGAAGTATCATCAGGATTAGCTTTTCTAGCATCAGAAATGGCAGCTTTCGCTTCAGCATCTTTGCCTTGTTGTACTAAAATAAGAGCAATATTTTTGAAAATTTCTCCTTTTCTGGATTGCAATTTTTCTTCTCTAGGATTAATAAACTGACCCGTTTGAACCATTAAATCACGTTGTACTTTTGTTGTCCCGAAACTTTCTTCTTCTTTAGTGCTTTTATTGGTGGCATAAAAAACGATGGCTTCACCAGAATAGTTTAATTGTTTTAATTCATTGTAATAGTTCAATGCTTTATCATAATCGCGAGCATTTACAGCATAACTTGCTGCATAATACAACTTTTCTTGATCTTTTTTATCCAAAAGATATATTCCGTACAATATTTCAGCGGCTTCATTGTACTTTTTTGCTTCACCAAGTGATATTGCAGTGGTTAATAAGATTGGTTTAAGAACAACTAGATCTTCATTTATATTATCGGTAAGCACTTTTTTTCCTGACTTCTTTTCATAGTCCAACGTGTTGATGTAGCCAGAAACAACATCTGAAATTTTATTTGAGCCGAATGTTTTTTGAATTTGAGCAGCCTGAGGATTCGCTCCTAAAGCTTTAAATTCTACTTTTGGCAATATACTTTTGTAGAAGTTCAAATACACTTTATCCGCTTCTTCAGTGGCCAATGATTCTAATTTGGTTAAATTACTTTTATAATCGACTATATCAGTTGCAGACGGAACGTCTTTTGTATAGACTTTTTTTAGCGCTTTTAGTTCATCCTTTTGAGAGAAAGAAGCAACTGAAACTAATAATGTTCCAGCGATTAGTATTTGCTTAATTTTCATAATGATTGTTTTTAATTAGTATTACTATTTTATAAAAGCCATGTAAACTTTTAAGAAACATGGCTTTTCATAATTTTATTTATTCTTCTGAATCGTCAGCATCGTTAACGTCTTCATCGTTCTCTAGTACGTCTTCGTCTTCCGAATCATCTTCTAAAACTGCATTCGGATCGATTTCTAATTCTTCTCCATCCGCTGCAATTGCTTCTTCCTCATCGTCCTTCATTACTTTGGTTACAGCCGCAATAGAATCGCTTCCTTTCAAATTAATCAAACGAACTCCTTGAGTAGCACGTCCCATAACACGTAGTGTAGAAACGTCCATTCTGATGGTCAAGCCCGATTTATTGATGATCATCAAATCATCAGCATCGGTAACTGAATTTATAGAAACTAAGGCACCTGTTTTTTCCGTAATGTTTAATGTTTTCACACCTTTCCCACCACGATTGGTAATTCTATAAACCGCCTCTCCTTCATCTTCCAATTTTGTTCGCTTACCATAACCATTTTCGGTAACTACTAATAATTGAGTGTCGTTGATATTATTCTCATCAACAGAAACCATGCCAATCACTTCGTCTTGTGCGTCTCTTAAGGTAATACCTCTAACTCCAGAAGCTGTTCTGCCCATTGGTCTAGTTTTGGCTTCTTCAAAGCGAACCAATTTCCCGGATTTTACAGCAATTAAAACTTGACTACTACCATTTGTTAATTCTGCAGCCAATAATTCATCGTCGTCTTTAATGGTAATTGCGGCAACGCCATTTACCCTTGGTTTAGAATATTTCTCAAGAGATGTTTTCTTTACCTGACCTTTTTTAGTAGCCATTATTACATAATGACTCTTAATGTAGTCTTGATCTTTCAAATCTTGCGAACAAATAAAAGCTTTCACTTTATCGTCGCTTTCAATGTTAATTAGATTTTGAAGTGCTCTACCTTTACTCGCTTTCGTTCCTTCCGGAATTTCATACACACGCATCCAGAAACATTTTCCTTTCTGAGTGAAAATCAACAAATAATTGTGATTTGTTGCTACAAATAAATGCTCTAAGAAATCTTGATCTCTTGTTGCTGCACTTTTCTGACCGACTCCGCCTCTATTTTGCGTTTTGTATTCGGTTAATGAGGTACGTTTAATGTAACCCGCGTGAGAAATTGTAATCACCACATTTTCGTCGGCAATCAAATCTTCGATACTTACATCGCCACCTGAATATTCAATGGTAGAACGACGTGCATCTCCGTATTTATCTCTGATCTCAACTAATTCGTCTTTAATCACCTGCATTCTCATTTCTTTGCTGGCTAATAAATCTTTCAAATACTGAATTAACTTCATGATTTCTTCATACTCAGCACGCAATTTATCTTGCTCAAGACCTGTTAATTGTCTCAAACGCATTTCTACAATCGCACGCGCTTGTATTTCAGATAAATTAAATCGTTCGATTAATTTTGAACGCGCTTCATCTCCATCTTTCGAAGCACGAATCAATTTGATTACTTCATCAATATTGTCTGAAGCAATGATTAATCCTTCTAAGATGTGTGCGCGTTCTTCTGCTTTACGCAAATCAAACTGAGCTCTACGCACTACTACTTCATGACGGTGTTCCACAAAATAATGAATCAATTCTTTTAGATTCAGCATTTGTGGTCTACCTTTCACTAAGGCAATATTATTCACACTAAAAGAAGATTGCAATTGTGTGTATTTGTATAATGTATTCAACACTACATTCGCAACAGCATCACGTTTTAAAATATAAACGATACGCATACCATTTCGATCTGATTCGTCTCGAATGTTGGCGATTCCTTCTATCTTTTTATCGTTGACTAAATCAGCTGTTTTTTTAATCATTTCAGCTTTGTTGACTTGATACGGAATCTCGGTCACAATGATCGATTCTCTTCCGTCTACTTCTTCAAAACCTACTTTGGCACGCATCACGATTCTTCCTCTACCGGTTTTGAATGCTTCACGAACACCTTCGTATCCATAAATTACTCCACCTGTAGGAAAATCGGGCGCTTTGATGTGGTTCATCAATTCGTCTATTTCAATCTCTTCGTTGTCGATGTATGCCAACGTTCCGTCAATCACCTCAGTAATGTTGTGTGGAGCCATATTCGTAGCCATTCCCACAGCAATTCCTGATGCACCGTTGATCAATAAATTAGGAACACGAGTTGGCATCACCGTTGGTTCATACAACGTATCGTCAAAGTTCAATTTGAAATCAACTGTTTCTTTGTCGATGTCTGCCATTATGTCTTCTGACATTTTCTTCATTCTAGCTTCGGTATAACGCATCGCCGCTGGACTATCGCCATCAACCGAACCGAAATTCCCTTGTCCGTCAATTAACAAATAACGCAAACTCCATTCTTGAGCCATACGAACCATGGCATCATAAACCGAAGTATCACCATGTGGATGGTACTTTCCTAAAACTTCCCCGACAATTCTTGCGGATTTTTTGTGTGCTTTGTTTGAAAAAACTCCTAAATCATACATTCCGTAAAGTACTCTTCTATGAACGGGTTTTAAACCATCGCGTACATCAGGTAATGCTCTTGATACAATAACCGACATCGAATAATCGATGTAGGCTGATTTCATTTCGTCTTCTATGTTAATAGGAATTAACTTTTCTCCGTCAGACATATACTTAATTTATTAATAATATTAATTTAAAATTCAAACGTGCAATATACGGTATTTTAGAATTTTTAAAAGCGATTAGGCTATCAAATTTAGTTGATTTATTAACAATTTTATCTTCAAATTTGGTTAATAAATTAAGTGGAGAAGAGTTTCTACCTACTCCTTTTTTTTGTCTATTTACTGACATGACTTTGACACGGAATGATTTTTGCATTTCTTCTTATTATTCATTAATTTTACATTATTAAAAAAATCCAGATGGACGATAATTTTTCCCCTAGAGTAAAAGACGTAATCACATACAGCAAAGAAGAAGCTTTGCGTTTAGGCCACGATTTTATTGGTACTGAACATCTTATGCTAGGCATTTTAAGAGACGGAAACGGAAAGGCCATTACGATACTCAATAATTTATCGATCGATTTAGAACACCTTCGTAAAAAAGTTGAAATCTTAAGTCCACCAAATCCGAATGCCGAAATAAGTATTGAAAAGAAAAATCTACACCTGACACGTCAAGCAGAACGTGCTTTGAAAACTACTTTTTTAGAAGCCAAAGTATTTCAAAGTACATCCATCAGCACGGCGCATTTATTATTGTGTATTTTACGAAACGAAAACGACCCAACAACCAAGTTACTTAATAAGCTCAAAATTGATTACGAAGTAGCTAAAGAACAATATTTAAATATGACACCACAAGAAGATGATTTTTTAGATAACTTGCCCAAAAACGAATCGTTCAATGATGATCCTGGACAAGACGACAGCTTAAAAGAAGGTAACTTTAACAACCCAACGAATAAATCAAATAAAAAATCTAAAACACCCGTTTTGGATAACTTTGGTCGTGATTTAACGGAAATGGCCGAAGAAGGAAAATTAGATCCTGTTGTTGGTCGTGAGAAAGAAATCGAACGTGTTTCGCAAATTCTAAGCCGTAGAAAGAAAAACAATCCGTTGCTAATTGGTGAGCCTGGTGTGGGTAAATCAGCTATTGCCGAAGGATTAGCGCTGCGCATCATTCAGAAAAAAGTATCTCGAATTCTATTTGGAAAACGTGTAGTTACGCTGGATTTAGCGAGTCTTGTTGCGGGAACTAAATACCGCGGACAATTCGAAGAACGTATGAAAGCCGTGATGAACGAATTGGAGAAAAACGACGACATCATTCTTTTTATTGATGAAATTCACACGATTGTTGGTGCGGGCGGAGCAACCGGTTCACTCGATGCTTCCAATATGTTTAAACCAGCTTTAGCGCGTGGAGAAATACAATGTATTGGTGCGACAACGTTGGACGAATACCGTCAGTATATTGAAAAAGACGGAGCGTTGGAACGTCGTTTTCAAAAAGTGATTGTAGAGCCAACTTCGGTTCCAGAAACAATTACAATTTTGAACAACATCAAAAATAAATACGAAGACCACCATAATGTAACCTACACCGACGAAGCAATTGAAGCGTGTGTAAAATTAACCGATCGTTATATGTCGGAACGTTTTTTACCCGACAAAGCTATCGATGCATTGGACGAAGCAGGTTCGAGAGTTCACATTACTAATATTGATGTGCCAAAACAAATACTGGACTTAGAACGTCAACTTGAAGAAGTACGTGAACAGAAAAACACAGTAGTAAAAAGACAAAAATACGAAGAAGCAGCCAAACTGCGTGACGATGAAAAACGCTTAGAAAAAGACCTTGCCATTGCCCAAGAACAATGGGAAGAAGATTCGAAAAGCAACCGAATTGCCGTAACCGAAGATAATGTGGCCGATGTAGTTTCGATGATGACGGGTATTCCTGTTAACCGAATTGCACAAACCGAAAGTAACAAATTGGCTAATTTGCCTGAATTGTTACAAGGAAAAGTAATCGGTCAAAACGAAGCGGTGATGAAAATCGCACGTTCGATTCAACGTAATCGTGCCGGTTTAAAAGATCCGAATCGTCCGATTGGTTCGTTTATTTTCTTGGGACAAACCGGAGTTGGAAAAACACAATTGGCTAAAGTTCTTGCCAAAGAATTATTCGATTCGGAAGATGCACTCATCCGAATTGACATGAGTGAATACATGGAAAAATTCGCCATTTCACGTTTAATCGGTGCGCCTCCAGGTTATGTAGGTTATGAAGAAGGCGGACAATTGACCGAAAAAGTGCGAAGAAAACCGTATTGTGTTGTCTTATTGGATGAAATTGAAAAAGCACATCCCGATGTGTTCAACATGATGCTTCAAGTGTTGGATGATGGCTATTTAACCGATAGTTTAGGTCGCAAAATCGATTTTAAAAACACGATTATCATCATGACTTCGAATGTTGGAGCGCGTCAATTAAAGGATTTTGGACAAGGTGTCGGATTCGGAACTGCTGCCAAAATATCCCAAGCCGACGACAATTCGAAAAGTATTATCGAAAACGCTTTGAAGAAAACCTTTGCGCCTGAATTCTTAAATAGAATCGACGACGTAATCGTATTCAACGCTTTAGAAAAACACGACATCGACAAAATCATCGAAATTGAGTTGAAAAAACTATATGCTCGAATCATTGATTTAGGCTATAACTTAACTCTTTCTGACAAAGCGAAATCGTTTATTGCTGAAAAAGGTTTTGACAAACAATTTGGTGCGCGTCCGTTAAAAAGAGCCATTCAGAAATATGTGGAAGATTCGTTGGCTGAAGAAATTATCACTTCCAAAATTAATTCGGGAGATGAGATTTTTATGGACATCGAAGACGGTGCCGAAGAATTAACCGTAAAAGTTCACAAGGCAAAAAAGTCGACCAACTAAAAAACAACTAATTTTTACCACCACGAATTATCGAATAATTGACGTACTGTACATTCGAAAATTCGTGGTTTTTTTATTGAAAATATGCCACTAGACAAAATCATATTAGGTTCGGAAGAATGGTGTTCCTTTCCAGAACTCGGCATTCCTGCCATCAAAGCACGAGTAGATTCGGGTGCCAAAACTTCGGCATTGCACGCCATAAATATTGCGCCTTTTGTAAAAGACGGCGCCAATTGGGTGAAATTCGACATCAATCCGATTCAGAATAATCTCAAAACCGTCATCCATTGTGAAGCCTTATTGATTGATAAACGTGTGGTAAAAAGCTCGAGCGGATTCAGAGAACAACGCTATGTGATTCAGTCGAATTTGACCATCGGAACCGAAACCTGGCCCATCGAAATGACCTTGACCAACCGTGATTCCATGGGTTTCCGGATGTTATTAGGTCGTGAAGCCATGAGCGGAAGAATACTCGTCGACCCCGAACAAAAATACCTTTTGGGACAAACAACTACCGAAAATTTAAAGGATTTATACCAACAATCGATTGTGGTTAAATCGGGATTGCGCATCGGATTATTAGCCAGCAACCCCGAATTGTACAGCAACCGACGCATCATGGAAGCAGGCGAAATACGCGGCCACGAAATGCATTTTCTCAACATCAAAGAATGTTATATGAAATTGGATGCCGACCAACCCGAAATTCATTACCGAGGCGGAAAAGTTTTGGATAATTTCGATGCAATAATTCCGAGAATTCGACCGAGCATTACCTTTTACGGTTGTGCACTGACACGCCAATTTGAAGCGATGAAAGTCTATTGCTTGAATTCGGCCGCAGCCATTACCCAATCGCGCGACAAATTATTTTCACTGCAATTATTATTGCGTAACGGCGTGGATATTCCGACCACTGGATTCGCCAATTCGCCTTTAGACACCGACGATTTGATCAAAATGGTAGGTGGTTCTCCGTTAATTGTAAAATTATTAGAAGGAACACAAGGGAAAGGAGTTGTTTTGGCCGAAACGAAAAAAGCAGCCGAATCAGTAATCAATGCGTTTAAAAGCCTGAATGCCAATATTTTAGTACAAGAATTCATCAAAGAAGCCAACGGAAAAGACTTGCGCTTATTTGTGGTAGATGGAAAAGTCGTTGCATCCATACAAAGAGAAGCAGCGCCGGGCGAATTCAGAGCCAACATTCACATGGGCGGAACGGCTTCAATCATCAAACCAACATCCGACGAAAAAAGAATTGCCATCAAAGCAGCCAAAGCGATGGACTTACGAGTGGCGGGTGTCGATATTATTCGTTCTTCGAAAGGACCACTTTTATTGGAAGTGAATTCGTCTCCCGGATTAGAAGGAATCGAAGGCGCGACCAACAAAGACATCGCCGGAGAAATGATCAAAGCGATTGAAACTAATATCAAGAAAAAGTAAGTAGTAAAAAGTGATTAGTACATAGCCTATGAATCCTTATTTAGATATTACGTTACGTAGCGTTGCCGTTTATTTATTCATAGTTTTAGCTTTGCGGATTTTCGGTAAAAAGGAATTATCTCAATTAAATACAGCCGATGTTATTCTCGTTTTACTCATCAGTAATTCGGTGCAAAATGCAATGGTTGGAGATGACGATTCTCTTTGGGGTGGAATTGTGGCAGCTTTAGCATTATTTCTAATTAATTTTATCTACAAAAAAGTACTGCTTAATTTTAAATTCATCAAAGATTTAGTTCAAGATAAACCCGAAATTCTAGTTCACAACGGAAAAATTGAATTTAAAACGCTAGCTCGACTAGGAATCACATCCGATGAATTACAGGAAGCAATGCGCGAACACGGTGTTGAACATTATAAAAGTGTAAAATTGGCTATGTTTGAAATTGATGGAACCATCAGTGTAATTTCTGGAGATGAACAGTTGAAACAAACACATCATAAAAGGAAAATTCATAAATCATTAGGAAGTATAAACAACTAAAAATGAATAAAAACCGACTTGAAGCCTTTAGTGACGGAGTGTTAGCCATCATCATCACCATCATGGTATTGGAATTTAAAGTGCCGTCCGATACCACTTTTGAAGCAATTCTTCCGTTGTTTCACAAGTTTTTAAGTTATATTTTGAGTTTTATTTATGTCGGAATTTATTGGAACAACCACCATCATTTGATGCACGCCGTAAAACGTGTTAATGGAAGCATTCTCTGGGCCAACTTACATTTGTTATTCTGGCTTTCGTTAATTCCATTTACAACGGCATGGATTGGCGAACACCACTTTGCTCCTTTTCCGATGATGTTGTACGGAATAATTTTATTGATGAACGGTATCGCATATTTCATCTTACAGCACTTGATTCTGAAAACGCACGGCAAAGAATCCGAGCTTTCCAAAGCAATTGGCAACGATCTAAAAGGAAAAGCTTCGGTAATTTTATACGTCATTGCGGTCGCTTTATCACTTCATTTTACGGTAGTATCTGGAATCCTATACATAATCGTAGCGTTGATGTGGTTGATTCCCGATAAACGAATCGAACATATTTTTGAAGAAAAAATTAATTCTTAAACAAAATAATTATGAATGTATTTTCACAAATCATCGTCGGTTGTATTGCTTTCATTCACCTCTATATTTTATGGTTAGAAATGTTTGCGTGGACCACTCGTGCCCGAAAAGTATTCAAAACCATTCCACCCGAACAATTTGAAAAAACCAAAGTTATGGCGGCAAATCAAGGTTTATATAATGGATTTTTGGCTGCAGGATTGATTTGGTCATTGTTGATTTCGGATGCAATGTGGAGTAAAAACGTGGCGTTATTTTTTGCTGGCTCTGTACTTGTAGCCGGAATTTACGGAGCCATAACGGTTTCCAAACGCATCTTTTATGTGCAAAGTGTTCCCGCTATTGTAGCCATTTTGTCCCTGTTGTTTTTGTAAACTAACTACGTTTCATTTTTGAAGATGTTCCGCTTCTTTATACTTTTAAAATTTTACAATAATTTTAATACAATGCCCGTTGTATAACTACTAAATTGCACGAAATATATATACCAACATGGATACTATCAAAATACTTTGGGTGGATGATGAAATTGATTTGTTAAAACCACATATCTTATTCTTAGAGAAAAAAAATTACAACGTAACGACGTGCAACAACGGTCGTGATGCCATTGATATATTCGCCGAAAACAGTTTTGATATTGTATTTTTGGACGAAAACATGCCAGGAATGAGCGGCTTGGAAACGCTTCAAGAGATGAAAGAAAAAAAATCATCTGTTCCTGTAATCATGATTACCAAAAGTGAGGAAGAATACATCATGGAAGAAGCCATCGGTTCTAAAATTGCCGATTACTTAATCAAACCCGTAAATCCAAATCAGATTTTATTGAGTCTTAAAAAAAATCTCGATCACTCGCGTTTGATTTCCGAAAAAACAACCTTAGACTATCAAAAAGAATTCAGAAAAATCGCAATGGATTTGGCCATGGTCAATTCGTATGAAGATTGGGTTGAATTGTATAAAAAATTATTATTCTGGGAATTGGAACTCGAAAACATCAACGATACTGGGTTGATTGACATCTTAGAATCACAGAAAGCCGAAGCCAATTCGCAATTCGGAAAATTCATCGAACGCAACTACGAAGATTGGTTTGAACCAAAAGCTGACAAACCGATTCAGTCGCACAACTTGTTCAGAGAATTAGTCGTTCCCGAATTAGTAAAAAAAGAAAAACCAATCCTTTTTGTGGTCATCGATAATTTGCGTTACGACCAATGGAAAGCCATGGAAAACGTAGTCGGAAATTATTATAAATTAGAAAAAGAAGTGCCGTATTTTGCGATATTACCTACCGCAACTCAATACGCACGAAATGCGATTTTCTCTGGGTTAACGCCGCTTGACATGGAGAAAAAACATCCTGAATACTGGAGAAATGACATTGACGATGGCGGAAAAAATCTCTACGAAGGCGAGTTTTTAGAAGCACATTTAAAACGATTGGGATTGAACATCAAGCAAGATTATTTCAAAATAACCAATCTTACCAGCGGTCGAAAATTAGCCGATAATTTCAAAGGATTGAAAGATAATGATTTAGTGACGGTCGTGTATAATTTTGTAGACATGCTTTCTCACGCCAAAACCGAAATGGATGTGGTGAAAGAATTAGCATCGGATGACAAAGCGTATCGCTCGTTGACGTTGAGTTGGTTTAAAAATTCGCCGTTGTTGGAAATCATTCAGCAAGCGCAGAAACTCGGATTCAAATTGATCATTACCACCGACCACGGAACCATCAATGTAAAAAATCCTTCAAAAGTGATTGGCGACAAACAAACGAGTCTTAATTTACGCTACAAAACAGGTCGTAGTTTAACCTATGAAGACAAAGATGTTTATGCTGTAAAAGATCCTAAGAAAATTGGTCTTCCCGCAATAAACATGAGTAGTTCGTATATTTTTGCGAAGAACGATAACTTTTTGGCCTACGTGAACAACTACAATCATTATGTGAGTTATTACCGAAATACCTACCAACACGGTGGAATTTCTTTGGAAGAAATGATCATTCCGTTTTTGGTTTTTAATCCGAAATAAAGTCTTTTGAATACCTATGAACGTTACTTTTTCACTCGACGAAATCAACGAAGTCGCGCAACAAGTTTTGGCTGCACAACCGCATAAAGTCATACTTTTTAACGGAGAAATGGGCGTTGGAAAAACAACGTTCATCAAAGCATTTGCACATCAATTGGGCGTGAAAGATGCAACGAGCAGTCCGACTTTTTCTTTAGTCAACGAATACCAAACCGCTGATAACCAGTATATGTATCATTTTGATGTATACCGATTAAAATCGGAATCCGAAGCATTAGACATGGGCATTGACGAATACTTGTATTCTGGAAATTGGTGTTGCATCGAATGGGCCGAGAAAATCCCGAATCTAATTCCAATCGAACATTCGGTTATTGAAATCAAAACGCTTTCGGATGGCAGAAGAGAATTAACATTAACTTAATGGTTAAAACAATAATCGTTTTGGACATTTGTTTTTTGCTTTTTGTTAATTAGAATTTATCATTTGTTATATGATTTTTCGTACCTTAGGTGCGTAATTTATAATTGATTATGTCGTTAACGCCTTTTACCAAACAACAACTACTTCCACAGGAGGAAAAGCTAGAAATTGCTCGACATAAAAGCGAGTTATTCATCGGAATTCCGAAAGAAACAAGTTACCAAGAACGCCGAATTTGCTTGACTCCAGATGCTGTAAATTCGCTGACCTATCACGGACACCGCGTATTGATTGAGTCGGGCGCCGGATTGAGTTCGAGTTATTCCGACAAAGAATACAACGATGCGGGAGCGGAAATTACGAGCGATACCAAAAAAGTTTTTGGTTGTCCAATGTTGCTTAAAGTCGAACCGCCAACGTTGCAAGAAATCGAAATGATTCAGCCGAATACCATACTCATTTCGGCCATTCAGCTTAAAACCCAAAAGAAAGAATATTTTGAAGCGTTGATGAAAAAGAAAATCACCGCTTTGGCTTTCGAATATATTAAAGACGAAGACGGTTCGTATCCGGCGGTAAAATCGCTGAGCGAAATTGCTGGTACGGCTTCGATACTCATTGCGGCCGAATTGATGATCAACAATCAATTCGGAAAAGGATTACTCTTCGGAAATATCACTGGCGTTCCACCTACCGATGTAGTCATTATTGGAGCGGGAACTGTAGGCGAATTTGCCGCAAAAACGGCCGTAGGTTTGGGTGCGAATGTCAAAGTATTTGACAACTCGATTACCAAATTGCGTCGCCTACAAAACAATTTAAACCAACGTGTTTTTACTTCTACCATTCAGCCCAAATCGTTATTGAAAGCCTTGCGAAGATGTGATGTCGCGATTGGTGCGATGCGTGGTAAAGAACGTTGTCCGGTTGTAGTGACCGAAACCATGGTCGAACACATGAAAAAAGGTGCCGTAATTGTTGATGTAAGTATTGATACCGGTGGTTGTTTCGAAACTTCTGAAATCACCACACACGAAAAACCAACGTTCATCAAAAACGATGTTGTACATTATTGTGTTCCAAATATTCCCTCGCGTTATTCTAAAACGGCTTCACTTTCCATTAGTAATATCATCACGCCATCACTGATTCACATTGCTGAAGACGGCGGAATTGAAAGTGCGCTGCGCATCAACAAAGGATTGAAAAACGGCGTGTACGTCTACCACGGAATCTTAACCAACAAAGCCATTGGCGATTGGTTCAATTTACCTGATAGCGATATTAATTTGATTGTTTTTTAATCCTATAATTATACAATTTGCGTTACTTTTGCAAAAAAATTAACTGATGAAATTCTATCAACGTTTGGCCTACTATTTAGTGGGTTTTATCATGGGATTATTTGTAGTGGCGATGATTTGGTCGGGAAAAGATACCCGTTGCAACTACTTTCCGAATTCGCGAGTTTTAAACAATTTACGAAACAAGCCGTTTCACTACAGTCTGGAAGCGTCCAACCGCTTAAAAGAAGATTGGATCGATACGTTAGACATCAAAAACACACTGACACACGGCGATGTGGATTTTGATAAAAGCAATACCAAAAAAGACGGCGGCAAATTATACATCATCGAAGGCCAAACTTCAACGGGTGAACCTATAGAATTGCAGGTCATCAATTATGAGAAGAAAGCGGTTTTGGATAACATCATAAAAAAATAAATCATACAGTAAAACTCCCAGAAATTCTTGGAGTTTTTTTATTCTTCACACAAAAATAAAATGGCCCGATTCAAAGAAAATGATTTACCAAAAGCTAAGTTAAGTACTAGTTCAGTGAAAAAAGCCTTGCTTATTTTCAACTATGCGGGAAAGCATAAATGGAAATTTTATTTGGGTTTGTTTTTTTTACTATTAACCGGCGGAACCGCTTTGGCTTTCCCCAAATTAATGGGAATGTTAATCGATTGTGTCAAAAATAACGACCTTCAACTCGCCAATAGAATTACCTTGGGATTAGTAGGCATCCTTTTTTTGCAATCGTTTTTCTCCTTCTTTAGAATTTCACTTTTTGTAAATTACACTGAAAACACTTTAGCCAATTTACGACTTGCGCTGTACAGCAATTTAATCAAGCTACCGATGTCGTTTTTTACTCAAAAAAGCGCCGGTGAATTGAACAGTAGAATCAGCACCGATATCAACCAAATATCGGATACCTTGGCGACAACAATAGCCGAATTTTTAAGACAATTCATACTTATCATTGGAAGTTTTATTTTGTTGGCGAGCATCAATTTGAAACTGACGTTGATGATGATTTCAATCGTTCCCTTGGTTGCGGTTATTGCTGTGATTTTCGGGCGATTTATTAGAAAATATTCAAAAAACTTACAAGACAAAGTAGCCGAAAGTCAGGGTATTGTAGTCGAATCGCTTCAAGCAATTACGGTTGTAAAAGCATTTGCAAATGAATGGTATGAAATAGCACGTTATCGAAATAAAATAGATGATGTTGTAAAAGCAGCTATTAAAGGTGGAAATTACCGTGGTTATTTTGCCTCTTTTATTATCTTTTGCTTATTTGGAACCGTGGTAACTGTAGTTTGGTATGGCGTGACCTTGAGTATTTCGGGCGAAATGAGTGTGGGTGATTTGATTTCATTTGTTTTGTATTCTACCTACGTCGGTGCGTCATCGGGTGGCATAGCCGAATTGTATACTCAAATTCAAAAAGCAGTGGGCGCAACGGAGCGCGTTTTTGAACTTTTAGACGAAACACCTGAAACAATAAATTCCAATTCCAATCCGATTTCGGAGCGAATAAAAGGAGTAGTTTCCTTCAAAAATGTTACCTTTTCGTATCCAACGCGACAAGAAATTCAGGTTTTAAAAGGTGTTAGTTTTTCAGCAAATTTCGGACAAAAAATTGCTATTGTTGGTCCGAGTGGCGCAGGAAAATCAACGATTTCTTCACTCCTACTTCGATTCTATAACATTGAAAGTGGCGAAATTCGCATTGATGATAAAAATATTTATGAGTACGATTTAGAGTACCTGAGAGGAAACATGAGTATTGTGCCTCAAGATGTGATTTTATTTGGAGGAAGCATCAGAGAAAACATCGCTTACGGAAAACCAAATGCCACTGAAAGTGAAATTATGATTGCAGCTCAACAGGCCAATGCATTCGATTTTGTAAACGGATTTCCTGAAAAATTTGATACCATTGTTGGTGAACGCGGCATCAAATTATCGGGTGGACAGCGCCAACGAATTGCCATTGCTCGCGCTTTATTAAAAAATCCGAGTATTTTAATTTTGGACGAGGCTACATCTTCTTTAGACAGTGAAAGTGAAAAATTAGTGCAAGAAGCATTAGAAAATTTGATGAAAGGAAGAACGAGCATCATCATAGCGCACCGTCTATCCACCATACGAAATGCAGACTCCATTTTGGTTTTAAATGAAGGCGTCATTTCAGAACAAGGAACACATCAAGAACTATTGAAAATTGAAAATGGTATCTATAAAAATTTAAGTGCTTTGCAGTTTAGCGAGTACTAATAGTGAAATAACTAACGATTCTTTCTTCTTACCCATTACACATACATTACCAAACCTTTTATCATAAACATATATTAATTAACAATCGGACTGAATCGATTTATTTAAATTTGTAAATAAATTAATTTCAATGATTCGATTTTTAAGTCAATTGACCGCTCTAAAAAAATTAATTATAGCTTCATTACTAATTAGTTTTTTGGCATCATTTTTAGCTTTATCACTAAAAAGAATTACTGAACATTTCGAAGTCATTTTATTCACAAAAGCTTCCGATTTTCCTCTCTATTTTTTTTTGTTTCCTCTAATTGGTCTAATCATTATCTATTTTTTAAGAAAATATTTATTTAAAAACAAAGAGAACAAAGGAATTAAAGAGATTTTTGAATGCTTAGCTTCCACTTCGAAAAAATTACCTCTTTACAAAATCCCATCGCATTTTATCAATGGTTTGATCACTGTGATTTTTGGTGGTTCAACCGGAATTGAAGTTTCCACTGTTGTTGGATCGGCTGCGATTGGTTCCATTGCCCAACAAAAGGCAGGTTTTTTAAATCGTCATAAAACTCCACTAATTTGTGCTGGAGTCGCCGCTGGCATAACAGCTTTATTTTGTAGTCCGATTGCAGGAATAGTATTTGCTTTAGAAGTTATCACACGAAAAGTCACTAAACTCTTTTTACTAACAACAATCATTGCGGTTACAGTAGCATCTGGAATGATTTATTTTATAGACGAACCCAGTCTATTTACAATCAAAATTACCACATGGCACATACATGCTTTACCTTATTTCGTTCTTTTGGGAGTTATAGCCGGATTTAATTCAGTTTTTTTAACTAGAAGCGTTTTATCAATTAAAAACTTGTTTAATAAAATTAATAATCCATTTTACAAAACAAGTATAGGAGCTTTATTAATTGGTATTTGCATTTACTTTTTTCCTGTATTGTATGGTGATAGTTATCATGGAGTAAACGATTTGTTACTTCATCCTGATAGTTCATTTTCGTTAACTTTTTTAATTTCAACCATTGGAATTTTAGTAGTAAAACCAATCATAACTTCTGTCACTCTTGCTTCTGGCGGTGACGGTGGTGTTTTCGCACCCAGCATTGTTATTGGAGCATTTTTAGGTTTTTTTGTAGCAAACATTTTGAATACCTTTTTTAATGCCAATGTGATTCCAATAAACTTTATTGTGATTGGAATGGCTGCTTCATTGAGCGCTAGCATTCATGCGCCTTTCACAGCATTATTTATAGTCTGTGGTAGTAGCAATGATTATACTTTATTTATTCCAATACTTTTAGCGTGTCTCATTTCAAAATACAGTGCAAAACTTATTTTCCCCTATACCGTTTATTCAAACCCTATTCAATTAGTTAAATAACTGGATTATGCCCATTGAAAAAATTAAAAGAAGTTATCGGAAAACAAAATACATTTTATATAAAGAAACTTTAATTGATTTTAAAGAACATTTTTGGTCATTTATTGGATCGTTTATTGGGATTGGGATTATAGCTTATTTACAATCTGAAAATTTATCCCATTCAGATGTAGTATATCTGATTGGTTCATTCGGTGCATCAAGTGTGTTGGTGTATGGAGTAATTCAAAGTCCATTAGCGCAACCCCGAAATTTAATAGGCGGCCATCTTGTTTCAGCACTGATTGGCGTTACTGTTCAAAAAATCTTCCCAGATATACTTTATATTACGGCACCTTTAGCTGTTTCACTTGCGATTGTCGGAATGCAGATAACTAAAACATTACATCCGCCAGGTGGCGCAACGGCTCTAATTGCAGTAACTGGATCGTCTGCGATTAAAGATCTTGGATATTGGTATGTTATTGCTCCAGTACTATTGGGTTCACTTATTTTGTTAATTGTTGCCTTACTATTCAATAATATAACAACAAACCGACGCTATCCTAACTCTAAGAAAACGGATGCGTGGAGAAAAAGAATTCCATTTTTTCCTCATTATTTAAAATAACGACGTCATCACTTAAAACTAAATAAATTTTTTACTTATTTTTTCTTCGTTGACGCTCGGTTTTAAGCAAATTCAATTCCCGACTCGTTTGTCCGGCTACCGAAGTATTTTCTTCGGCTCTTCGAATCAAGTAGGGCATCACATCGCGCACCGGTCCGAATGGTAAATATTTGGCGACATTGTAACCATACGCCGCTAGATTGTAACTGATGTTGTCGCTCATTCCGTATAACTGGCCAAACCACAAACGCTCATCGTTTTTCGCGATGCCGTTGGCTGTCATCATTTCCATTAATTTATACGAACTTTCCTCATTATGTGTTCCTGCAAAAATGGCCATTCGGTTGATGTTTTTCATCATGTAATCGACTGCCACATTGTAATTATCGTCGGTCGCTTGTTTGGAAGCACAAATCGGACTTGCATAGCCTTTTTCTTCGGCACGCTTATTTTCTTTTTCCATATACGCACCACGAACCAATTTCATTCCGATGTAAAATCCTTCTGAATTCGCTCGTTCGTGCAACCCTTTCAAATACTCCATACGATCCCAACGGTACATTTGTAAGGTATTGAAAACGATAACTTTTTCTTTGTTGTATTTGCGCATCATGTCTTCGACCAAATCGTCGGCGGCATCTTGCATCCAACTTTCTTCGGCGTCAATCAACAAGGCAACATTTTTTTCGTGCGCCGTTTTACAGATGATTTCAAAACGCTCTTTTACTTTATTCCACTCGATTTCTTCTTCCGTAGTTAACGGTTCCTTTGCTCCTACTTTTTCATACAAATCCAATCGCCCTAAACCGGTTGGTTTAAAAACGGCAAACGGAATCGCTTGGCGTTCTTTGGCAAATTCGACTGTTTTTAGCGTCATTTCGAGTGCTGCGTCAAATTGCACTTCTTCCTCTTTGCCTTCCACCGAATAATCCAACACCGACGAAACGCCTTTGGTGTACATTTTATCCACTACCGAAAGACAATCTTGCTCGTTTACTCCACCGCAAAAATGGTCGAAAACCGTGGCTCGTATGAGTCCGTCGACGGGCAAATGCGCTTTGAGAGCAAAATTGGTAACGGCTGTTCCTATTCGGACTAACGGTTCGCTGGCTATCATTTTGAAAAGAAAATACGCTCGGTCGAGTTCGGTGTCGCTTTTTAAAGAGAAAGCAACTTCTGTGTTGTTGAAGATTTTATCCATCTGTTTGCTAATGACTTAACTAATTATCAGTTACAACGATAAAATAGTGAGTATGTATAAAGTTTGCACAAATATAATTAGAATTTGATAATTTTTATTCCGAATTCGCTATTCTTTTTATCATTCCGTTAAAAATGAAAAAATGAAAAGGCAACATGCTGTACCAGTACAAACGGCCAAAAATTCCGATGGGTCGAAACGTCGCAATTTGATGCAAAACTTGCTCCTCATCGATTCTGAATTCGAGCCATGCTTCGCCCGGAACGCGCATTTCGGCATACAATAGCAACCGTTTGTTTTCTTTATCGGCCAACAAAACCCGCCAAAAATCGAGCGCATCGCCGTTGTCGAGAATTGTCGGACTCGTACGTCCGCGTCGCAATCCCACTCCACCAAAAAGTTTATCTATTGTTCCTCTGAGTTTCCACATCCAATTTCCGTAGTACCACCCTTTTGCGCCGCCAATCGACCAAATATTTTCGAGCACTTGCTCAGGATTAGTGACTTTAATTTTCTTGCTGTCTTTTAAACATCCAAAACTCGGAATCTGTATGTAATGCGATACATTGCGCGTCATCCGACTGCTGACTAAACTGTCTTTCCAACTTGAAATAACCAAATTTTGTTCAATTTTTTGGAAGGCCAATTTGATGGCATCAACGTACGAAATGGGCTTGGTGTTCAATAGTTTTTGCAATCGATTATCTTTACAAATCACTTCTACTTTCATGCTATCGACCAAATTCATGGCTAGTTTGTAGGATGTCGATGTGACAAAATACAACCAATACGACGATAATTTTGGAGTCATAAAAGGCAAAGTGATGATGGCCAATTTGATGCCGCGCGTTTTGGCATACAACTGCATCATCTGTTTGTAGGTAATGATGTTCGGACCGCCAATATCAAACGATTGGTTGAAACAATCCGGACGATTTTGAACTCCGATTAAATAGTTAATTACATCGCGAATGGCAATGGGCTGTGTTTTGGTCAGTACCCATTTTGGCGTTACCATAACGGGCAATTTTTCACACAAATCGCGAATGATTTCAAAAGACGAACTGCCCGAACCTACAATTATTCCGGCTTTTAATACGGTGAGTTGGTGTTTCCCTTCCGATAAAATTCGTTCGACATTATTCCTAGAAAGCATGTGTTTGGACAAGTTTGGATCGTTGACAATTCCGCTTAAATAAATCACTTGCTGAACGTTCATGAATTCGGAATAGCGGTTGAAATTCTCCGCCGTTTGCGCTTCCATTTGGTCGAATACATCGGTAGAATTCGACATCGAATGAATCAGGAAATACGCAATATCAATATCTTTTGGACAATCTTCAAAATGTACATCATCTAAAAAATCAATTTCCCAAATGGTAATTAAGGATAGCGTGTGCGCATCCAAACCCAACCGATTGCGATCGCGCACCGCACAAACTACGTCGTGACCTTGCGCGAGTAATTCGGGAAGCAACCGTCTTCCTACATATCCATTAGAACCTGTGAGTAGAATTCGCATGATAATTTATTTAATGAAAGTTTGATGAAATTTATCTAGAATAAAATCAAATGTTAACAACACAGATTCGATAATTCGTGGCTGCATGAACAAATTTTTATATCCAACTCATAATATTAAATATTCAATCATTCCAACCATAAATTGCGATATACTTTATTTTTATCATAATCGGATGCTTGTTTTTCAATATTGAAATACCGATTACCTCTTGGATCATTTCCGACTCCGGCTAGATACGCCCAATTTCCCCAATTGCTGCACACGTCGTAATCGATGAGTTGTTGCTCAAAATAAGCCGCTCCATAACGCCAATCGAGATGCAAATCATTGCACAAATAACTCGCCACATTTTGTCGGCCGCGGTTACTCATGAATCCGGTTAGCTTCAATTCGATCATGTTGGCGTCGACAAAATCGACTCCGGTTTGACCGTCCATCCATTGTTGTAATTGGTGTGTATTGTGTTTGTTAACGGGAATTCCTTTATTCTGAATTCCGGCTAACTGGAAAAATTTGGCGTTGTATTTCTTCATCATAAATCGGAAGTAATCGCGCCACAACAACTCGAACACCAACCAATACGTCGATTCATTGGCGCCAAATTGCAATTCATATTTCTTTAATTCTTGATGAATAAACCGCGGCGACAAACAACCCAAAGCCAACCAAGCTGAAAATTTAGACGAATAATCAGCACCTACCAATCCGTTTCGCGTTTCTTTATAATTGGATATGCATTTGGTTTCAAAAAAATAGTGATTCAAACGAGCAATAGCTTCGTTTTCGCCACCTTTAAACTGAAGTACCGCTCTTTTGTCCATCGTTACAACCGAAATGCCTAATTCATCCAATGTGGGCAAATTTAATGGTTCTATTTCTGGTGAATTAATAGGCATTGGTTTTTCATATGCGACTCTGATGATGGAGTCTTTCTCGGTTTTTTTTCTGAAATTAGTAAATACATCCGGAATATCTTTGATGGAAAAAGGCAAATCTTCGGCATGGTACAACGTACTGGTACTACAGGTTTGAAATTCGCATTGGAGTTTGAATAGTTCGGCTTGAACCAAGGCTTCGGTTTGCTTTTCTTCGTAGGAAACTTCTCGTTTGGCGAAGACTTTGGTTGCTTTAAATTGCTGTACAATCTTAGGAATTTCGATTTCAGGTTTTCCTTTAAGTATGAGCAATCCCGAACCTAAAGCGCGCAAATTAGCGTCAAAATCAATCAATGATTCGAGTAGAAATTGGGCGCGAAAACTACCTGTTTTTTGGAATCCGTAGGCTGTTGTGACAAAGTGTGAGTCGTCAAAACAATATACAGGAATCACCGCATCGCTTTGTGCAATGGCTTTGACGAGTGTTTCGTTGTCGTGTAATCGTAAATCAGTTTTAAACCAAACTAGTGAGGTTTTCATAATTCATTTATATTTTTTAGATAAAAATCGGCTTGTTCGAGCAATGCAGTTTTATCATCGGGTTTCATACGTCTCCAGACATTGTACATCATTCCGATTCGAGGATTTTTGCTTAATTTGTCTTCGTTTTTGTCGTAAAAATTCCAATACAAACTGTTAAATGGACAAGCCTTTTCGCCCGTTTTGATGGCTTTTTTGTAATAACAACTTCCGCAATAATGACTCATTTTATCGATGTAGGCCGCAGAACTGACATACGGTTTTGTACCAACGATGCCGCCGTCGGCAAACTGACTCATACCGCGCGTGTTCGTAATTTCGACCCATTCAAACGCATCGATATAAATGCCAAGGTACCACGCGTCGACTTCGTCGGGATGGATTCCAGCCAAGAGTGCAAAATTTCCCGTAATCATTAAGCGTTGAATGTGATGTGCATAGGCATATTTTAACGATTGTTGAATGGCGTCTTTTAAGCAATTCATTTTGGTGTTTCCCGTCCAATACCAATCGGGTAATTTGTTGTTGTGTTGGAAGAAATTCATTGTGGCATACTCGGGCATTTTGTTCCAATAAATGCCGCGCATGTATTCGCGCCAGCCGATAATTTGCCGCACAAAACCTTCCAATTGATTGTATTCGATTTCTTCTGGACGATGATTCCACTCGGCAATAGCACGTTCGATAACTTCTTGCGGTGATATCATTTTTACATTCATCGAAAATGAAATTCGCGAATGATACAACGACCATTCATTCGGAGTCATCGCATCTTGATACGAACCAAACAAGGGCAAACATTCGACGGCGAAAAAGTCGAGTAATTGCAAAGATTGTTCCCGATTGATGGGCCACAAAAAATTCGTAGCATCGATGGAACCCATGGTTTTGATTGTAGTTTTTTCAATTTCTCCCAATATGGTTGAAACATCATTAGAAAAAACAAATGGCTCTGTTGGCTTGTGATTTTTGGGCAGTTTTTTTCGGTTTTCGTCGTCGTAATTCCACTGACCTGTGAGCGGTTTATCGCCTTCCATCAAAACATGGTGTTTTTTTCGCATCGCACGATAAAAGCTTTCCATAAGAAAAGTTTTCTTTCCTTCAAAGAATTCACCCAATTCGGTTCGCGTCGCAAAAAAATGTTCGGTATCCACAACTGAACTTGTGATGGAAAGCGAGTGACAGAGATTTTTCAATGCTTCATCTACTCGGAATTCATCCGGTAATTGGTATTCGAAAAGAGTAAAGTTATGAATTGAAATTAGTTTTTTACAGTTCTCTTCAAACGATTGCAAATTGTCAACATCATTCAAACGCAAGTAAATGACTTGGTGATTTTTGGATTGTAATTCGGTGGCAAACGCTTGCATGGCGGCAAAAATTCCGACTACTTTCTGGATGTGATGTTGGGCGTAATCGGTTTCCGTACGGATTTCCATCAGTACGTACGTCACCGAATCATCGACGGTTTTGAACCACGAATGATTGGCGTTGAGTTGATCACCGAGAATAAGCCGTAGAGTTTTTGACATTATTTTTTAATTAGCAACAGATTCACAGATTTAAAAATCATTTATTAATCTGTGAATCTGTGGCGATGATTTTATATTTATTTACTACTTCTACACTTGTCGCTGCAGTACTTAACTTCGTCCCACACTTTTTCCCACTTTTTGCGCCACGAGAAAGGTTTCTCGCAAACGACACAGACTTTATGAGGAAGGTTTTGTTTTTTTAATCCGCGCATTTTTTGATTTATTAGGATTAGGTTCCGAATCAAGTTCGGAATGAGTGATTCGCACATTTTTACTACGTAAAACTGGCTCTCTACTCACGTGTTTCTTTACAATTCGTTTTCCTTCTTCTTTTACATCGTCTTTCTTTCTAAAACTCCATACAATATCGCTGGCGTATTTTCGAGTTTCATCAATATCTACAATCGGAAATGGATAGTCTTTTCCCAATTCACATTTATAAAATTGTTGTTCGATTGCGTTTAATTTCCGCGGTTCGTGAATCAGTTCAACTGGAATTTCGGCCAATTCAGGAACCCATTTTTTGATGAAAATTCCATCGGGATCGTGTTCTTCTGAATTTTTAATCGGATTGTAAATTCGGATCGTATTGATGCCTGTGGTTCCCGATTGCATTTGCAACTGCGGATAGTGAATTCCGGGTTCGTAATCTAAAAACTGACGTGCTAAAAAATGTAATTCGCGCCAATCTTGCCATAAATTGAAGGTGAAAAAAGAAACCACCATCGCTCGCATTCGGAAGTTCAGATAACCCGTCGCAACTACACATCGCATGCATGCATCAACAATGGGCACTCCGGTTTGACCTTCTTGCCATGCCTTTATGTAGGTTTCGTTTTTGGGTTTGACCAATCCGTCGTAGGCACGATTTACATTTTCAAATTCCATGCGGCATTCGTCCTCAAATTTTTGGATGAAATGACAATGCCAATGCAATCGTGATACAAAATTCACCATCGCGCGTTTATTTTTCGAAGATTCGTAGTGCTGGTTAGTATACTGATACACCATGCGCATGCTGATGTTCCCGTACGTCAAATACGGCGACAATCGGCTGCAACCCGTTCGACTCAGACTCGGTTTCGAAATGTGTTTGCTGTAATTGACATATCGTTCTTTGACGAAACTATCCAAGTAGCGCCACGCCCAATATTCGCCGCCTTGTTGAAAGTTTTTATTCCGGGCCGTAATTTCTGTTGGAAGTTCGTTTCCTTTTAATGAATGATATAATTCAGGGTTTAAAACTTCGATCTTCAACGTAGTTAGATTAATCATTTTGGGTTGGTCGCGCATGACGCTTTCCCACCGTTTATCCCAATTGGCTCGTGATTTTAGTTTCCGAATGACACCGTGCATTTGGGATTCTTTCCACTGAATGTTATTTTCAGCAAAAAAAGTTTGCATTTGAATGTCGCGCTCATACGTCAATTGATTTCCGATTTCCTGGTGTGAAAAAACCGATTTGATTTCGTAAATCTTTACCAATTCTTCAAATACAGGCTGCACTTCACTGTGAAAAAAGTAAATATCAGCTTGAACCGCTAGCAATTTCGTTTTCATTTCTTTCAACGATTCATAGATAAACCGCCAATGACGCGGATCGGAATCATCGTAAGCCATAACCGATGGTTCGAAAAAATATACTAATAGAATCGGAATTCCTTCTTGTTGCGCCATAAAAAGTGGTTCGTGATCTATGAAACGTAAATCACGTTTGAACCAAACTATATGTATGACTTTTTTATTCAATTTTGAAGTAATGAAGTGATTTCTTTGTCGGGTTTTGCATAGCTCAATCGGTCGAGTTGTACCGTCTTGTGGTAACTATCCAAGCCAGAACAGGTGATGGTATTGGCCTTTTCTAAATCGATAAAACCATCTTCGCACACACAATTTTCGGGCACATACAGTTCAACGATTTCGCCGATAATCATTGTGGTGTTGTTTATGGAAATGTCGATTTTTTCTCTGAATTCAATCGCCAACTGAATGTTACTTTCTGCTACAAACGGCGCAAAAAAATCATTTTTATATTCGTTCTTCAAACCCGTTGCTTCAAATTCAGATACATCGACATCGTACCGTGCCGAAGTTTGGTGGGCATTTTTGTAAATTCTTTCGTTGATCTGATTGATGGTGTAACATCCGGTTTCAATTATATTCCGCATGGTGTCGCGTTCGGGTGGACTCGGACGAAAAATCAATCCAATGAGTGGCGGATTGGCTCCAATATGAAAAACCGAACTGAAAATGGCCAAATTTTCTTTTCCAGATTCGTTAACAGTTCCAACCAATGCAACACTTTTGAATCCGCCTAAACTGTTAATCAAATGCACTCTGACTTGCTTTTCTAAAGCCATTATATGTTCTAATGTATAGTGTTTTTGCATGAGTTTTGGTGTTGAAAATATCCTAAAACAAATTTAGAATCAGTTGATTAGACAAATTTGTGGTCGTTGTGATTGAGCAACACCCATTTTTTATCGCTGTTGAGTTGGAACGTACCAAGATGTTCTTTGTTCCACTCAAGCGGAGAAATTAGAGATAGAAAGTTGATTCCATCATCGCCTGCATACAAATGATAAATTTCACCAATTACGGGTTCGAATGAATATTTTGCATGATAAACGAGTTCGTTCCATTCGTATTCTTTCATCAAATTTTCGTATTGAATTTTCAGTTCGTTGAACTTGTTTTCAAACTGTTTGTTGACAGCGCTAATGCCTCTACTTTTCCACGAAACCACATCATCCATTTTAATTATAGGTGCGCCAACATTCGTGGAATACGGCAACATACTTGCGTTGTAACCTTTCTCTTCTGAAAAAACTATATTGTCTGGTTTGTCTTTTTCCATAGTCATTGCGAGGCACGAAGCAATCTCGGTTAATTTTAGTTATTCTATTATCGTTTTGAAATTTTATTATTAGAAATGGCTCTTTGCAAATTACATTTAAAGCGGTCGATGCCTTCTACTCGTTTGGCCACGTGTTTGGTTTTACAATTTTCCACACGCTCGCGCCACAATTTGTAACTGCTGAACTTCAACTCCTTTTTCATTAAGGCTTTGACTTCGGCTTCGGTTAAACCGAATTGAAATTTGATGGCATCAAACGGCGTTCGATCTTCCCAAGCCATTTCAATGATGCGATCGATTTGAACGTCTGTCAATGCATCTTTTTCCGGAGCAGCAATAATTGGTTTCAAATTTTTGTTTAATCTTTATAAATAATAATTAAACAAAAGTAATCATTTTTTAGTTCAAGCATTCGTTTTAAATCTAAAAAATAAGTTAATTTTCATGGGTCAGGGAAACTATAATATGTCTATTTTTGTTCGAAATTTATACTCATCACATGCAATCAATCGAAGCCAACGGATATGCCATTCATTTTAATGAAAAAGGATACGCTGCAATCAACCAAATCATCACTGAAAATAAGTATTCCTCTATTTTTTTATTAGTGGACGAACACACGAATGAGTACTGCTCGGCTAAGTTTTTACCCCATATTGCAACTGAAATTCCAATCGAAATCATTGAAATCGAAGCAGGTGAAGAATTGAAAAACATCACGAGTTGCGTTGAAATTTGGTCGATACTTTCCGATTTAGGTGCCGACAGAAAAAGTGTGTTGATTAATTTGGGCGGTGGTGTTGTGACCGATTTAGGTGGATTCATTGCTTCTACTTTTAAAAGAGGAATTGACTTTATCAACGTGCCGACCACTTTACTGGGAATGGTCGATGCGTCGATTGGTGGGAAAAACGGAGTTGATTTAGGCAATTTAAAAAACCAAATCGGAGTGATTAATATTCCGAAAACGGTGGTAATTGATACTCAATTTTTGGAAACGTTACCGTTAAATCAGATGCGCTCGGGTTTGGCAGAAATGCTGAAACACGGATTAATTTATGATGCCAACTATTGGAAACAATTTCTAGACATGAACGAAATCGATTCAGACCAATTGGATCATTTAATTTACCGCTCGATAGAAATTAAAAACGAAATTGTGAGTCAAGATCCGACAGAAAATGGCATTCGAAAGGCACTCAACTTCGGACATACTTTAGGTCATGCGATTGAAAGTCATTTTTTGGAAACTCCAACTCCGTTGCTTCACGGCGAAGCGATTGCCATCGGAATGATACTAGAAAGCTACATTTCTAAAGAAAAAAATCTCATTACAAATGATGAATTTCATCAAATAAAATACACTTTAACCCATCTTTTTGACCCTGTTGTTTTTTCGGTGGAAGCCATCGAATCCATTCAGAAATTATTGATTCACGATAAGAAAAATGAATACGGAAAAGTACAGTTTGCGCTATTAGATGGCATAGGAAAATGTAAAATTAACGAAAACGCGAGCAACGATTTGATTATCAACGCATTTAAAGATTACGTTAATTAATTATTTTTTACAAAAAATCTTGTAATACGCCCATTTTATTTTTTACATTTGCTCCGATGATAAAAAAGAATTTAACGATTAATAACACCCACTGCAAGCTTAAAACAATAAGCGGTTTTCAGGTATTGTGTGTTACTTTTTTAACTTCCATCCGGACTATTTTAGGGTTGTTTTTGGAAATAATTAAATCCGAGACTACGAAACTTCCCATTGTGTATGCGAATATTAGAGTTTGAATCCAGATTAATTCCGTTTTCATATTAATCTAAAACTCATCTCACATCCACATGAACACTAAATATTTCGATTTAATTAATCAAACCTATTATTTCCCTCAAGAAGAATTTACGCTCAACAAAGACAGTGCTTTATTGTTTCACAACATCGACTTGATGAAACTCGTTGAACAATACGGAACTCCGCTAAAATTCACCTATTTGCCACAAATTTCCAACAACATCAACCGGGCTAAAAATTGGTTCCGTAAAGCGATGGAAAAAAACAAATACGAAGGCAAATACTACTATTGCTATTGCACCAAAAGCTCTCATTTTGAATACATTATGAATGAAGCTTTTAAAAATAATATTCATATTGAAACGTCTTCTGCGTTCGACATTAATATTGTTGAAAATTTATTAGAAAACGGTAAAATCAATAAAAGCACCTATATTATATGTAACGGATTCAAACGCGATCAATACATTTCTAACATCGCACGTTTGATTAATAATGGTCATAAAAATGCCATTCCGATTATCGATAATTATGAGGAATTGGATTTGTTACAAGCCGAAATCAAAGGGAAATTTAAAATAGGAATCCGAATTGCAGCCGAAGAAGAACCTAAATTTGAGTTTTACACATCACGTTTGGGAATTGGATATAAAAACATCGTTCAGTTTTACAAAAAGCAAATTCAGGAGAATGATAATTTGGAATTGAAAATGCTTCACTTCTTTATCAACACCGGAATCAACGATACGGCCTACTATTGGAACGAATTAGTAAAATGTATCAAAGTGTACATTGCTTTGAAAAAAGAATGTCCGTCGCTCGATGGTTTGAATATTGGCGGTGGATTCCCAATCAAAAATTCATTAGCATTCGAATACGACTACCAATACATGATCGACGAAATCATCAATCAAATTAAAATAGCTTGTGAAGAAGCGGAAGTAGATGTGCCGAATATTTTCACCGAATTTGGTTCGTTTACTGTGGGAGAATCAGGCGGTGCGATTTATCAAGTACTGTATCAAAAACAACAAAATGATCGAGAAGCGTGGAATATGATTGACAGTTCGTTCATCACTACGTTGCCGGATACTTGGGCAATCAACAAGCGTTTTATCATGTTGGCGATTAATCGGTGGAACGATACGTACGAACGTGTTTTATTAGGCGGAATGACGTGCGACAGCGACGATTACTACAACTCAGAGCAAAACATGAACGCCATTTATTTGCCTAAATACAATAAAGAGAAACCTTTATATATCGGTTTTTTTAACACAGGAGCGTATCAAGAAACGATTGGCGGTTATGGCGGATTACACCACTGTTTGATTCCGCAACCCAAGCACATTCTAATTGATCGCGATGAAAACGGAATCTTAGCAACCGAAGTTTTCTCGGAACAACAAACATCTGAACAAGTTTTAGAGATACTGGGCTACCGAAAGAAATAACAAAAAAGTGTTTGAAATTATATAAGACAAACCAATAGCTACCATGAATAAATTTTTATACATATTGATTGTAGTAAGCTCATCTCTTTCAGCACAATCACCTGAAATAGAATGGCAAAACACATATATTAAAAGTGAGTTTTGTGGGGCAAAAATACGTGACATGGTATCAACTTCTGATGGAGGTTCAATTGGAGTTGGTGATTCTTGTAGCGATTACTACATTGTCAAAATAGACGCAAATGGAAATAAAGAATGGGACATTACGCTAGGCGGAACGGGAACAGATATAGCTGAAAGTGTTGAACAAACTTTGGATGGCGGATATATTATTAACGGACGTACATCTAGCCCCAACGATGGAAATGTTCAAGGTGGACATGGTGGCGTTGATTTTTGGGTTGTAAAATTAAGTTCAACTGGTTCATTTGTTTGGGGCAAGTGTTTAGGAGGATATTATGATGATTTTGGTTTCGATATAATTCAAACTGCCGATGGGAATTATGTTGCTTTGGGTTACTTATATCCTACTTCACAAACTACGACTGGGTATGGAGGAGCGGATTATTGGCTTGTAAAACTTAATGCCAATGGCAACATTATATGGCAATCTACTTATGGTGGAAATGGAGATGATAAACCAAATAAATTTTCTCAGACTAGTGATGGCGGATTTATTATGACGGGAATATCATTATCTAGCTCAGGTCAAGTAACTGGAAATAATGGTGAATATGATGCCTGGATAATAAAAATAGACCAAGATGGAATACTTGATTGGCAGAGAAATATTGGAGGAACTGACATTGACGTAATTAATATGGTAAAAGAAACCTCTGATGGAAATTATATTTTATCTGGTGCCACATTATCAAACAATGGAGATGTTAGCGGAAATCACGGAGAATATGATATTTGGGTTGTGAAGATGGATTCATCAGGCACTATTCTTTGGCAAAAATGCATAGGCGGTAGTATGCGTGATTATTCAACAGGTGTACTTGAAACAACAAACGGTGATTTTATTATTGGTGGATATACTAATTCAACAGATGGAGATGTGAATAACAATTTTGGCTTATATGATTTTTTCATAGTCAAATTAGATACTTCCGGTACTATCATTTGGACTAAAAACATCGGTGCTCCCCAAGGCGAATACATTCAATCAACTCATTTCTCGTCTGATAATGGATTGATACTAGCTGGTGATAGATACACAAATTCGCCATTGGGATTTGTTGGTTTAGTTTGTAAATTATACCCAGAAAATCTCTCTGTAGTTGAGTCAAGCACCAATACAATTTTACTATACCCAAATCCATCAAATGATGAATTAAATATAAGTTTAAATTCTGATGACTATCGTATCAATTCAATTACTGTAGTTGATGTTTTTGGCAAAATAATTTTCAGTTCAGCTGGTAATTTATCAAAACTTAATATTAGTAATTATAGTAGTGGAATTTATTACATTAAATTAGTTACTGATAGTGAAACTTTTCAAGCTAAATTTGTCAAAGGATAAATTGTAAAAAAATAATTGACAGTTAACTCTTTAGGAAAAGTAACATAAAGTTTATCAAAATAACAGAAAACAGTTTGAAGTTTTAAAAAAATAGTTTTTCTTTGAGGACCAAACTACACTAATAAACATTACACAAACAATATGAGCAAAGGACCTATAAGTCAGTTTATTGAAAAGAATTATCTACATTTCAATGCGGCGGCTTTAGTAGATGCGGCGAAAGGATACGAGCAACATTTACTCGAAAATGGAAAGATGATGATTACTTTGGCGGGTGCGATGAGTACAGCCGAGTTGGGAAAATCGTTGGCAGAGATGATTCGTCAAGATAAGGTTCATATCATATCCTGTACGGGAGCCAATTTGGAAGAAGACATTATGAATTTGGTGGCACATAACTCGTACAAAAGAGTGCCAAATTATCGTGATTTGAGTCCGCAAGAAGAATGGGATTTACTTGAAAATCACTACAACCGCGTAACGGACACGTGTATTCCAGAAGAAGAAGCATTCCGACGTTTACAATCACATCTTTTTGATATTTGGAACAACGCCGATTCAAAAGGCGAACGCTACTTCCCGCACGAATTCATGTACCAAATGATCAATTCGGGCGTGTTGAAACAATACTACGAAATCGATCCTAAAGATTCGTGGATGGTTGCTGCAGCAGAAAAAAATCTACCGATTGTCGTTCCAGGTTGGGAAGACAGTACAATGGGAAATATATTTGCGTCGTATTGCATCAAAGGAGAATTCAAACCGACTACCATGAAAAGCGGAATCGAATACATGATGTGGTTGGCCGATTGGTATCCTAAAAATTCAAGTGGAAAAGGCGTAGGTTTTTTCCAAATTGGTGGTGGAATTGCGGGAGATTTCCCAATTTGTGTAGTTCCGATGTTGTACCAAGATATGGAAATGCACGACATTCCGTTTTGGAGTTATTTCTGTCAAATATCAGATTCAACAACGAGTTATGGTTCTTACTCTGGTGCGGTTCCAAACGAAAAAATCACTTGGGGTAAGTTAGATATTCATACACCTAAGTTCATTATTGAATCGGATGCGACGATTGTTGCTCCGTTAATTTTTGCTTATTTATTAGATTTATAATACCAGTTTATGAAAAGAGTTATTGTTGATTATGCGAAGCTAACGGGCGATATTTTAAACTTATTAGTAGAGCGATTTCCCGAAGGATATGATGATACAGATATAATTCGTTTTAGAAATGCACAAAACGAACTTATAGAAGCTGTAGAAGTTAAAACAGAAGACACCATTTATTTAGTAAAAGTGAGTACTAAATTGGCCAGTCGAATGGAGAAATTTGATGAAGAAGATGACATCGATTCAGTTATCGAACCAATCATTCCGGTTGCCGGTTTGGACGATGATGAAGATGCTTCTGACGACGACGACGTAGAAGAAGATTTGTTAAAAGACAAAGGTGGTTCGGATGACGATGCTGACGACGACGACGATGACGACGACGATTATGAAGAGTCCGATGATAGTGACGACGACGACGACGACGAATAAACGTTACGTACGAAGTTAGAAGAACGAAATACTAAGAATACACTACATGGAAATCCCAAATTTAGAACCATCTGAATTTGGGATTTTTAATTAAACTTATTTGCTTATTCGACTAGACTTCTTACTTCGTACTTACAAATATCGTTCTTCAAAAACACGCTGATGGTGATTTTGATGTCCGATGATGACAAAACCTAGCGCTCGCACTGACATTGTATTGTTATTTGCAGTTCCGATTCGTAGCAGTTGTTCTTCGGAAAACGTTTTGAAAAGTAATAAAGTTGCATGACGAACGGAAGACATTTCGGTCAACAATTCCATGATGCTTCTAGCATTAGCATTGGCTTCATCAACGTAATCATTTTCTTCAAATCCGGGTAAATCGGTTTTATCGTTGCGCGCAAAACGCAAGGCGCGATACGCAAAAATTCGCTCGGCATCAATCAGGTGTTGAATGATGTCTTTGATCGTCCATTTCCCTTCGGCATATCGATAATCAAATTTATCCATCGGAATATCTTGCACAAACTTGATGAACCGATGCAACGAAATTTCTAATTCTTCTTGTAAAGTATATTCATCAGAAACTTGCGCTATGTAATTGGCATAGAATGGTGCGTATTCGTTGGGTTGCAATTGGTTTGGTTTCATTTGTTTATTGAGTAAATGATTTGATATGTCAGAAACTTTCGGTTAAGCCTTGAAAATCAAAAATACAAAACAAACTTTAAATTAATCACAAAACCCCAATTTCTTATACTATTTTTGATGCTGTTTTTTTTTAGTTTTCGCAGTCTTATTCGTATTTGGCAATGTGGTAAATACAGTTTTAGCGGGTTCAATTCACAAGATTTAATTATGAAAGACTTTACAAAAAGCTTAAAATTTATTTACTTATTTAGAGTTTACGTCAATTTGGAATAAACTTACTGTTGCGTTGAAATAATGTGCTGGAAGTCCTTCTGTATTTTTAAGTCTTAGTAAACCTAAAAAATCAAACCCACATTTTGTATAATAGTCAATTAATCCAGAATTATCGCCAACTGTATCCATTCTGATGAATTGTTTTTGATTTTCCTTAGTATATATTTTTGCCCACTCTACAATTTTGCCCACCAAATTTTGTCCGCGAAAATCAGGATTTGTTGCAATGCGATGAATGTAAACGGATGGGTCTTCATTTTTCTCTTCCCAAATTTGTGGATCATCAAAAGTTATCGCCCAAACACAAGCAATTTTACCGTCTGCAATTATTTTCCATTGTCTGTTTTCTGAAATTTCAGTTTCAATAAGTTCTCTATCAAATTCTGGCCAATGATGGGTAAATCTCGTCTTCTGAAAATCGGTAGCAATTTTATATAAACGGAAAATTTCGTCGGTATCGTTACTGTTGCTATTTTGTATTTGAAAGTTCATTTATGTGTTTTTGATTGTATTTTTTAAAAAACATAGTCGGTCGTAATTCGCTAGAGGAAAAACACTATCCTTGTCAGGTCCTGTCATTTTTCGAATTTTTAAAATTAGTTTTTATTAAATGCTTTGTTTACTTGAACAGCAACGCTGATCAAATATACCATTCTTTTTTGACCCAAGAATGTTGCTTGTTGCTTTTGATTGCTTGCAATTGCATCCGAATGCAATTGCAAGTAAACCAAAAATTATAAATCTTCTTATCTTTTTTATTTAACAATTTTTTTTGTGATTGAATTTTAATTTTTAAAACGAATCACTACAGCTTTTTTATCCTTTGGAGTAATAATTATACCTTGTGCATTTGCGAATTGTGTTTTTGCCTTTTTGATCAATTGGTCACGTACGTGATCGTACTCGGCAACTTGTAATTTGGATGTGTCAACTTTTACAGTTCCAAGGAACTCATATTCCAAAATGGGGTTATTGTCTGTAAATACAGTTAGCCCTTCGATTTGATTTGCATTTCCTAATTCATTAGTTTTTTTGGTATAATTAAACCTGAGATATAATAACACTACTAAAATTGTTACTATAACAATTAAAATTGAGATTCCTTTTTTCATACTTTTTTGTAATTATTTGTTTGTAATTTAATTTATAGATTTAAAATTGGCACTGCGTTTTTGCTTTCTAACTATGACGCAACACCCGAGTTAGCAATTGTTTTAAGCTATCCAAAAGTTTCCAACAGAATAGGTTTTTGCTGTTCCGCTGATGATAACTCGGTCACCTTTGTCTTCACAATATAGTTTTCCCATTCGTTCTGAAACTTGTTGCCCATAAAGTACTTTTTTATCAAGTCTTTTTGACCAAAATGGCACTAAAGAACAATGTGCTGAACCTGTAACAGGATCTTCTAAAATGGAGGCTTGTGGTGTGAAAAAACGAGAAACGAAATCACAGTCATCTCCAATTGCGGTTACAATTACTCCACCAGGATCGAGGTTGATTTGGTCAAATAATTGTCGGTCAATTTTAATATTTCTAATTGCTGTTTCGTTTTCATAAACCAAAACATAGTCTCTTGATTTTAAAATTTCCTTAGGTTGTATGTTTAAAGATTTTGCAATGGCATCTGGTAAATTATCTGCAATAGGCATTCTTGCTGGAAAGTCCATTTTGTATAGTCCATCTTCAGCTTTGACGATTAAGTCGCCACTTACTGTTTCGAAAACAATTTCATCTTTTTTGTAGTCTAATATAGTCTTTAAACAATGTGCTGTAGCCAAAGTTGCATGACCGCATAAATCCATTTCAATTTCTGGTGTAAACCATCGTAAATGGATTTTATCTCCTTTATCTACAAAAAAAGCGGTTTCTGCAACGGCATTTTCTTTTGTAATTTTCAACAAGATTTCATCAGATAACCAATTTTCAAGAGGCACCACACAAGCAGGATTTCCACCAAAAATGGTATCTGTAAATGCGTCAATTTGGTAAAGTTTTAATTCCATTTTTCTTTTTATTTTATAATAAACAGCATATAGTCAATTTCTTTTTTGAAAAGACTATATGCTGTAATTTTTGTTAATTATGCATCAACAAGTATCACTTGACCAGTAATAAATCCATCAACCGAGCGCTCAAACGCTTTACCAACCAATGCACTTGGTACAGGTTGAAATCCTGGCATCATATCCCCGTAAACATCCCAAGCCTCCGCTAAAACTGTTGGATTTACTGAATTTACACGAATACCTCTTGGCATTTCGAAGGCTACACATTTTACAAAGGTATCAATGGCACCACTTGTAGTTGCATCTGCAATAGCAAAAGGAATAGGCTTTAAATTTAGTATACCTGTAATAAGCGTAAAGGAACCTTTATCAGCAATGTATTCCTGACCTATTCTAACAATATTGATTTGCCCCATCATTTTACTCATTACTGTAGTCATCCATTGCGCTTCAGTCATTTCCTCGAAGGTTGCATATTCACATACGCCAACTGTATTCACAACTGCATCAAAGTGACCAACCTCCTTGAATAATTTTCTCAAAGATTCTTCACTGGTAATGTCAACTTGGTAGTCGCAACCGTCTTTTGAACGACCAGCTGTAATCACTTTGTGTTTTCCTAAACCTGTAAGTGCTGCTTTTCCCATTTTCCCATTAGCACCTATTAAAATTACTGTTTTCATATATTTAATTATTTTTAATTTGAAGTGCAAAATTACACTCCTGCCCTACTAAGCACGTAGGACATTTGTCTAAAAATTAAATCGATGCTCTTATTCTACTTAAATGTCTTTGAGTAATTCCCAGATAGGAAGCTATGTAGTGAAGTGGAATTTGTTGCACAAATTGTGGATAGTTGTTTATCAAATCTACATATCGTTTTTGGGCGTTGGATTTTTGATGATTAAATATCCATTTTTCGAGTTCAACATATTCTTTTTCAGCAATTATTTTTAAAAAATTCAACCATTTATTGTTTGATTCCGCAAGGTTTTCTAATTCTTTTTTTGAAATTGAAATTATTTCAGAATCGGTTAAAGCTTGTAAATTTTCTTCTGATTTATTCTGTGTAATAAATGAAGAATAAGCCACTAATAATGTATTGGGAAAGGTAAAACAATAGGTTATTTCTTCGTCATTATTAGAATAATAGAATGATCGAAAAATACCAAAATTCACGAAGGAAAGCGTGGTACACATTTCATCATGTTTAATGAAAAAATCTCCTTTTTTTATCGTAGAAATAGTCGCTAAACTTATAAATTCATTTATTTCACTATCTGTAAATAAATTGTATTGTTTTAAGTATTCCAACAGTTGATTTTTCTTAAACATAGTACTTGTTTTAAACTTTAATTCTATAATTCGTATTTATATTTTGCTGCTTTGCAAAGTTAGCAATTACAAGTGTAGAATTTTAAATCCCTTTCAAATCATTGATGATATAAAAAATATGACATTGATTTACTTACTGGTTGTTTTTCTATAAAATCATTTGTACTTAGTTTATTAAAAGACTTTACTTTCTCCATCATTTGGAATAAAAACCTTGTCAGAAAGTCCAATTTTTGAAACTTCTACTTTTAATTGTTGTCGTGTCGTCGGGCAATGATTTACAGCCTCTAAATGATTTGCGATTACTTGATTTGGTGCGTTTTTCACGAATTTTAAAATATCGTCCATTCGCATTAATAAAGGTTGAAAAATATCCAATTGTGCTGTTCCACAAGCGGCAACTGAAATTTCTGGTTTTAATTGTGTCAAAACTTTGTGAACGTCATCAGTATAAATAGTATCGGCACTTAAATAGATTGATTTTTCATTCGGTAATTCTATATAAAATCCCATCACATTTCCCATTGGTTTTGCTACAAATCCGTATCCATGAACTGCGGGAATACCTTGAATTTTTCCACCTAAAAAAGGGCTTTCTTTCCAATAGTCAACTGTTTGGGAAACGTTTAATCCTTTTTTCCTTAATGTAGATTCATCTTTTATACTACAAATAATAGGAATTTTTTTAGTGCGAAGAAAATGCTCCGCTTCCTTGTCCAAATGGTCTGGATGCAAATGCGTAATTAAACAATGTGTAGTTTTTTCAACGATATTCATTGCATTGCTTGGTAAATCTACAATAGGATTTCGTTGTGGTTTAAAACGAAAAAGTGTAAAAGTTGGCCCAGCAGTTCCTTTTTTCCCAAGCATTGGATCAACTAATATAAAATTATCTCCATTTTCTATGACTAAAGTGGCGTTTCTTAAATGATGTACTTTCATTATTTAATAGTTTTAAATTGAAAGTACAAAATTGACTAATGCTAAAATAGATTCCATTGATTCAAATCAAGAAATCAAATTCGCTTCCTAATTCTGCTCAATGTTTCGGGTGTAATTCCCAAATAAGAAGCAATATGATATTGAGGAATTTGCAATAACCAATCAGGTTTTGTCTTCATAATATCGAGATATAACTCTTCAGCAGTATTTACAAAATGGTTGAATTCTTCGGTTTCTTTATTGACAACTATTCGTTGGAAAATGGTTTCTACAAACAACTTTCCACAATTGTATTGACTGGTAAAAGTTGAAAATATTTCTTTAGATAAAACCCTTAAATCAACATCAGTTAAACATTCCTGGTATTTTTTTGTAGCTGTAGAATGGGTAAAAGAGGAAAAATCGGTTATAAAACCAGCTTCTGTGTAAAAATTGATATTTTTTTCTCTGTTGGTGGTTGCATAATATTCTCGAATGATTCCTTGATCTAAAAAACGAAGTTCATGATCTATAGTTCCATTCTCTAAAATAATTTCCCCTTTTTTGAATGATTTTACAGTAAAAGTAGATACAAATTCGTCTAAACCTTCTTTATTAAAAGGAAATTCATTGCTAAAAAATAAAGTTAATTTATCTTCTTCTACCATATTTAAGTTCGCGTTTTTTCTCGGTTCGTTTCGGCATAATCTTCCAAAACTTGTATATTCAACATGTTCGTTTAATCTTCAGACCAAATTTAATACATAAAAAACTCAACTCATCAAGCTGAATTCCGACTCGCATTTGTATTTCCAAACAACGAGCGCGTTACTAATTTCTCGTACACTTCCAGTAAATGAGCTTCGCCTCTACCCTTTTTAATGTCGTTGATTTTCATCAAGGCGTATTGCTGAATCGTCAATAACGGCAAAACAATGTCTTCGCGCATTTTTATTGACGCTTTTCCATCAGGGTAATTTTCCATCAATTCGGTGTGACCTGCAATTTTGAGCAACAAACGTTTGGTTTCGGTAAATTCAGCATAAATAATATTCCAAAACTCGCCAAACTCGGGATCGTTTTTCATGTACTGCGTGAGCGGTAAAAACGATTTGGCCAACGACATCATGCTGTTTTCCAACAACGTTCTAAAAAATAACGAATCATCAAAAAGCGTTTGTACTTGTTCCCATTCACCCGAATCTTCAAAATGCTTTAACGCGGTTCCTACTCCGAAAAATCCTGGAACATTTTGCTTCATCTGACTCCAGGAACCCACAAACGGAATCGCCCGCAAGTCGGAAAAATTCAAACTGTCCGCCGAATTTCGTTTCGATGGACGACTGCCAATATTGGTTTTGGAGTAGTAATTCAGCGTACTCATTTGCTCTAAATACGGAATAAATTTCGGGTGATTCTTAAAACTCAAATACTTTTCATAGCCCAACTGCGCCAAATCTTCTATTATTTTTTTGTCTGATTTGGACAGATTGTTTTCCTTTTTGCTAAAGATGTGATTCGTCACACCTGCGCTCAACAGGTTTTCTAAATTGTACCGACACGAATCCAACGTTCCAAAATTAGAACTGATGGTCTGACCTTGAATTGTTAGTTGAATTTCTTTATTTTCAATTTTCGAACCCAGCGAAGCGTAAAATTTATTAGTTTTTCCACCTCCACGCGCCGGCGGACCGCCACGACCATCGAAGAAAATCACTTTAATTCCGTATTTTCTAGACATTTCGGTAATCATTTCTTTGGCTTTGTAGATTCCCCAATTCGCCATCAAATACCCGCCATCTTTGGTTCCGTCTGAAAAACCAAGCATTACTGTTTGAATATTTTCTCTGCTTTTCAAATGCTTCGAATAGACGTGATGCGTATACAATTGTTCCATGATGTGATGTGCTTTTTGCAAATCATCAATCGATTCAAATAGCGGAACAATATCAACAGTTGGATTTTCCCAGTTGGCCATTTTGAATAACACCAAAGTTTCAATTACGTTCAACGCACTTTCATTGTTGCTGATGATGTAACGGTTCGCACCCAATTCGCCGTTGTCTTCTTGAATTTTTTTAATGGCGTGAATGGAATCTAAGGTTTGTTGAGTTAACAAATCGGTTGTGTCGTTTGGAGAGAACGTCCCTGAAAGTGATGAAATAAAATTCATCTTTTCGGCTTCGGAAAGCAAACTGTACTCCTGTTTATTAGATAACGAACTGACAACAGTTTCAATGACTTGGTTGTGAATTTTGCTATTCTGACGAATATCTAACGAAGCAAAATGGAACCCGAACGTATTGACTTTATTGATTAAATCATTGATTTCGTCCAAATACAGCGATTGATGTCGGTCGATGCAAAGCGATTTGATTTCTTCTAACTTGCTTTTAAACTCGGCTACTGTGATGAAAATTTCACCCGTTGAATAAAACACCGAACGGTAGATTTTCTGTTCTAAATCGGTAATTATGGTATCGATACCGGAGAACGTTAATTTACGGCGTAACTTCCGAATGTCGTTGTAGTAGCATTTTAAAATGGATGTTCGCAAACGCTTGGCCACGTTCAACGTTATTTCGGAAGTTACAAACGGATTTCCATCGCGATCTCCACCGGGCCAAAATCCCAAGTTAATGATTGAATTGGTCAATGGTAAGGTTTTAAAAATATTTTTTTGGATGAACTGAATCATCTCGCCCGTCGTCTGATAGAACACATTTTCGAGGTACCAAATCAAGCTCACGGCTTCATCAAAAGGCGAAGGTTTTTCTTTTTTGATGAACGGAGTTTTGCCCAATTGAGCAAGCAGTTCTTTAATTTTAATTAAATCATTCGAACGAACAGCATCTGTCAAATCGGTTATGATTCCGAGTACCGGCCCGGGATAAAACTGGGTTGGATGTGCGGTTAAAACGGTTCGAATACTAAAATCATCCAAAAACGAAATTAATTCTTGCTTCAACTCTTTGGTGTCGGCGCGTTCTTTTACTTCACGAAGCGAACCTTTTCCTTCCATGTTGTTGACAATTGGAAAAGCGGCATCTTCGATGGCATCAAAAAGCACAATTTGACGTTCTACGTATTGTATGAATCGGAAGAGCAAACTCAGTTTATCTTCTTCCGAAATGGTGTCTAAATATTTCTGAGAAAACGAGTTTACAATTTCAACAGGAGACAAACCTGATGCAAATCCGTCATGGCATGCTTCACTAAAAAGCGGTAATAAAACTCCAGTATTATCAATGGAATCAAAAGGCAACGTGATAAAAATACTGTTGTAAATCGGATATTTCGACAACACGCTTTGGTTGAATCGCTCTATTTTGGGAAGTGTATACATAGTCTATTTTTTATCTTTAATAATGCCAATGATGACACCAAAATTTCCATCGGTTTGCATCCATTTTACTTTCGGATGGTACATTCTCGAAACCAATCCATCCAAATATAAGGCGTTTTTGCAACCTTTTCGCTTGAAAAAATCGGCAAATTCATAGAAATTAACTTCTTTAGTTGACATCGCAAATAGTATATCATTGTTAGGCAAAATTCCGACTCCGTTTCTGATGTTTAGATTGGTTGAGTTTTTATTAAATGCTTTATGAATTGCACCGTCAACGAGTAACATTGGTCCGCTTTGCGTGGCAAATTCAATGGATTTATCATCTTTAAAATCTTGAGTTGTTACTACAAAAGCCTTTTTGGACGATGTGATGTAAAATATTCCATTCGGTTTCAGGTAGAAATTGCCGTTTCCATCCGCTGTATCAATTGGTGATTGAGTGACATAATTCTGAATGAACAATCCTTGCGCCGATTGATCCTTTTTATACATGCCGCCGTTCATTGCAAATACTAATTCTTTCTGATTGTTTGACAAGAATGATTTTAGTTTTTGAATACTGCCAAAAGTTTCGCCTTGATTATTTTTCCAAAATAGTTGAACGGATTCCTTCTCGGGATTGACTGTATACGATACAAAATCCGAATCCTTATTCTCAGAAAACTGAAAGAATAAGACGGAAATAAGAACAGCAATTACCACAAAAACACCTTTTTTAAACATATACTATTTCGAAAATAAATGGGGTATTAAGGTACAAAAAAACCTCAAGAAAAACTTGAGGTTCATTTTATAATTCATTCAAAAGAAAATTAAATGTCTTTGAAAATCGTGTGCATCAAACGTTTTTTGTCGTTGATACTTTCCTCAAGTGAAATCATGGTTTCGGTTCTGTACACTCCGTCGATATCATCAATCATAAAGATTACATCTTTAGCATGCTTGGTATCTTTGGCTCTTATTTTACAGAAAATATTGAATTTACCCGTTGTAATGTGCGCTACAGTTACAAACGGAATTTCATTAATACGTTCTAAAACAAATTTAGTTTGTGAGGTATTGTTCAAGAAAACTCCAACGTAGGCAATAAACGAATAACCCAATTTTTCGTAATCTAAAGTTAAAGATGAACCCATTATGATTCCGGCATCTTCCATTTTCTTAACTCGCACATGGACAGTTCCAGCAGAAATTAATAATTTTTTTGCGATATCGGTAAATGGAATTCTTGTGTTGTCGATTAACATGTCAAGAATTTGATGATCTACTTCATCTAAACGAAACTTACTCATAATAACTATTTTAAATAATTGTTGTTTTTTTGTAACACAAATAAATACATTTTACTTAATAAAAAATAAAAATATCTGTTAATTTTTTAATCCATTAACAAATTTAATATGTTTTCCTAAATAAAAATTAGCTTTTTGACCACAATTCGGAATTGAATCTGCGTCATCACTGTATCCCATTTTGTGTGCGTTGTACAAGTGATGGGCTTGCTTTCCTTTGAGTTCTCCAATTTCTACGATGTACGCATTCAATTGGATTTTTCCGTCAATGAGCTCTTCTTTATATTGTGCTGCAAAATTCGTTATTATTTCTTTATCATCATAATAAATTTTAACATTTTTATAAATAAAATCATAAAAAGAGGTGTTATTTTGAGGAATTAGTAAGTATTTCTCGTTTTCGTTATTAACTATATCGTTTTCGTAAATATGTTTCAAGCCAGAAATCAAAGCGATAAAAATCATTTTTCGGGTATATTCTCGGTAATAATCGTCTGAAAAATGTCCGGCTTCAAATAAAATGGTTGGAACCTGTAATGACGTAAATCGATCTCCAATGCAATTCAAATTGAAGGCATCGTCGAAACGACCGACTTGATTTGGAATGTGATTTTGGAGCTCGTTATTCATCGCCACAATCACATTCATCGCTTTCGAACGCACCTCGTTAATGGCACGTTCTTCATTATAAGACGGCGCTAAAAAAGAAACGGTGGCGACTTTTCCGTTTTCTCCCGCACTAAAAATAGTGCGTTGATCGTGAAGATTGTAGCACAAATTAGGTTGGAATTCGTCGAAGGTTTGGCGAAGCAATTTACTTTCAGGTTGTGATAGATTGAGCGCATCCCGATTCAAATCGACTTGGTTGGCATTTTCACGCGTGTACATTTCGGCACCATCCGGATTGACCATGGGCAAAAAGCAAAAGGCAAAATGATTGCACAAGGTTTGGGCGAGTTCATTATCAGAATGCAGAAAATTCAGAAAATCGAAAAGTGCTTTTGTGGTGGTACTTTCGTTTCCGTGCATTTGCGACCACATGAAAATCTTAATGCTTCCGGTTCCGATTTGGTACAAATAAATGGGTTTGTTTTGTACCGAATGACCTATGATTTTAGTGGGATAATTCGCTAATAGCGGTTCAATATCGTGTAAAGTAATGTAGCGTCCGAAAAGTGAATTTGCTTTGAATTCTTTGTGCAACTCGATGTAATTCATACAAAAAATAATTTTCAGCAAAGGTAAACAACTAGATGATGTAAAATAAAAAACCTTCAATAAACGTGTTATTGAAGGCTTTCAACCTAAACAAAAAAACAAACAAAACTAAAATATCCATACGTTGAAACCCAAACTGCTTTGAAACAGTACCATTGAAAATCGTAACGCTTGATGCGAAATGTCACCGACTTTACAACATAACTACTACTTTGTGAATCAATTTCCACTATTAGTAATTGGGTTATACGTCTACTTACGAAAAAAGAAAAGAGTTGGATTTAATTTACTAAAAAACTTCGTTCCGGAATTTTACCAACGACGCCTTTGAAGTGAGAAAGGAATAGTTTCATGTCGGATTCGATGTTGCCTGTTACATAAATGGGTGCGCCGATTCGGACTTCTTTTTTAGAATAATCAAACGCTACGGGAACGATGGGTACGTTAGCTTTTAAGGCGATGTAGTAAAATCCGGTGCGCAATTCAGTTACTTTTTTTCGGGTGCCTTCGGGAGCGATTCCCAATCGGAAGACTTCCCGGCTGTTGAAAATCGCAACAATCGAGTCAACGATGTTTTTACCACCGCTTCTGTCTAATGGCGCGCCACCGATGGAGCGAAAATAATAACCAAAAGGGAAAATAAATAGTTCTTTTTTGCCGACAAAGTTCATTTCTTGATTGGAAATCCCTCTGACAAACAACCCAATGAAGAAGTCGAGATTGCTCGTATGTGGCATTACCGCAAGGATGCACTTTTTAACTTCGGGATCAAAATTTCCTGTAATTTTCCATCCCAAAAGTTTGAAAAAAATAAATTCGTACAGTCGTTTCTTCATTTCAACTATTTTCCGTAAATTTAACATTAATCTTTTATTACTGACAAACTATTTTATGCTTTCACGATTTTTTAGTTATTTCATTCCCATCAACATTTTGAAAAAAAACTCCGCTGTGAGCAAGACGTTGGAAGTAACGTGGAACAACGGACAATTGGTTTTAGACAGCAAAAACACCAATTATTCGTATGGAAGTTTGCAACGTATTTTAAAAAAAGGTCTGAAATATATTGGTTACGAACGCATTAAAAAATTCGAGCACATTTTGATTTTAGGAGTTGCGGGCGGAAGTGTGATTAAAACCTTAGTCGACGAAGTCAAATTTAAAGGAAAAATGACGGGTGTTGAACTCGATAAAGAAGTGGTTGAAATTGCCAATACCTATTTCAAACTCAACCACATTAAAAATTTGGAACTGATTATTGACGATGCTTTTGAATTTGTGTTAAAAACCAAACTTCAGTACGATTTAATCATCATCGACATCTTTCAAGACACGACCATGCCTAACTTTTTGTTTGAAGATTTTTTTGTGAATCGGGTGAATTTTTTACTCAATCCTGAAGGGTTTATTCTTTTTAATACCATGGTAATATCTGAGAAAGATCGGATTCGGAATCTAGATTATAAAAAGAAATTCGACTCTAATTACTCCATTAGAATGTATCCTAAAGTAGAAGAACACAACGAATTGTTTACCATTAAAAAATTGAACTCATGATGTCTATTCTGAGAAAATTATTGATTGGAAAAGTTTCAAGAACCTACACAACTAAATACAACCCAATTCAGAAAAGAATACTCAACATTCGTTCGATTTGGAATAACGATCATCAGGACGACAACGGAATTGAGAAAATTGTGCGACTGATTTTATCGTCATCGCAATTGCTCTTTCCAGGAATTTACATTAAATACCTAGCCAACGAAATCGGAAATGAATACAAAGATTTGGCTTTGGATTTTTATGTGTTGGCCAAAGTGGCTTTTCCTTTTCTAATTCTGATTAACGGTTGGCAAGAACATTCGGTTATCATTGCATTGATGATATACGTCTTGATAGAAACTATTTTATATATTCCAACCTTAATTTTTGCCTCTGATTTAATCTCGAGTCCGCGTTCCTACAAACGTTCGATGCTGTTACTATTTTTTAACTACCTTGAAATTGTGGTTTCGTTCGCCGTGTTGTACACGTTAGGCAACAACATGAACCAACCTTTTGAGCATTGGTTTGATTCGGTGTATTTTAGCTTAGTGAGTTCGAATTCGATTGGGTTTGGCGATTATTATCCGATTACGACTTACGGAAAAGTTTTAGTAAGTATTCAGGCGATATTCTTTTTGTCGTTTGTGATTTTGTTTTTGAATTTCTTTTCAACGAAGGTAAAAAGTAAGGGATATTTTGATAATGATGAAGTGGAATGAGCGTTGGAAGTTGGATGATGGAAGCAGGAAGTTATCCTATCATTTTTCTCGCTTTTTCCAAATCTTCAATTGTGTCAATTCCGATTCCGACGTGAGTGGTTTCTACCATTTTGATGCGTTTTCCGAATTCTAAATAACGTAATTGTTCGAGTTTTTCGGAAGCTTCGAGTGATTTCATCGGTAAGGCATAAAAATCTAAAAGTGCTTGTTTGCGGAAGGCGTAAATTCCGATGTGCTGAAAATAGCGTACACCAACGTTTTGTTCTCTTGGATACGGAATCACCGAACGTGAAAAGTACAGCGCACAATCCGTTTGATCGACCACCACTTTTACGTTATTGGGATTATTAATCTCGTCTAAATTGGTGATTTCGCGCATCAACGAGGCCAAATCCACTTTCTTATCGGTATCATTTTTAAATACATCAATCAGTTGCGACAATGGTTCAGCGTTTATAAATGGTTCATCACCTTGCACGTTTACAACGACATCAACATCTAAATTTTGCACAGCTTCTGCGATTCGGTCGCTACCGCTTTCGTGTTCTTTGATTGACATGATGGCTTTTCCACCATGAGAAGTTATTTCGTCAAAAATCAATTCCGAATCAGTCACCACAAACACATCATCGAATAAATGCGTGTTTTTAGCCGCTTCATAGGTGCGAAGAATGACGGTTTTTCCTCCTAAATCTTGCATTAGTTTAGCGGGAAAACGAGTGGATGCGTAGCGAGCGGGAATGACGGCGATGGTTTTCATAGTTGTCGGTTGTCGGTTGTCGGTTGTCGGTTGTCGGTTGTCGGTTGTCGGTTGTCGGTTGTCGGTTGTCGGTTGTCGGTTGTCGGTTGTCGGTTGTCGGTTGTCGGTTGTCGGTTGTCGGTTGTCGGTTGTCGGTTGTCGGTTAACTATTTGTTATACGAGTGTTGATTAATGTTACACTTAATTCTTAATTCTTAATTCTTAATTCTTAATTCTTAATTCTTAATTCTTAATTCTTAATTCTTAATTCTTAATTCTTAATTCTTAATTCTTTTATATATCCAATAAATCAGTCCAAAGATAATCACAACAAGTACAACAGCAACTATAGGTAGGAAAATTGCGAGTGAACTTAGTGTAATTGCAGTTCCGGTTTCGGCAGTGGAAACAATTGGATTCCCGATTCCGGCTGTTTTTACCGAGGATGCCAATCGCGTAGTTGTGGTTAGTCCTTGCATGGCGGAAGCCGAACCACTACCTGCAATGATGGCCAAAATAGTGGTCATAGTGGGAGAAATATCGACTAAGGTGGAAGCCATAATTACAAATCCAGCAACGGCAGCCAAAGGAGTGGCAACGGTGTCGAGTAAGTTATCTACAAACGGAATGTAATAGCCGAAAATTTCAAAAATCATGGCCACACCAAAACTGATTAATGCCGGAATTCCGCCTATCCAAGCCCAACTTTCGTTGAGTGGAATGATGTTGAAATACGATGCCAGACTTAGGGCAAACATCGGAAGAAACACTCTAAATCCGGACGCAGACGCTAAACCGATTCCGAGGCAAATGGAAAGTAACGTTTCGAAGTTCATGTAGTATTTTATTAATTTTCTTGATGTAGCAAATTACATACCATTACTATTTACACCAAATATATAGATTTTTTATATACTATTTATTCCTCAAAACATTCGTCTTTAAAACCAATCAAATACAATTTGTCTTTGGCCCGAGTAATAGCGGTATATAACCATCGTACATAATCTCTGTCGATGCCATCGGGCAAATACGGTTGTTCGATAAAAACGGTATTCCATTGGCCACCTTGACTTTTATGACAGGTTATGGCGTAGGAAAATTTGACTTGCAATCCGTTGAAGAATTCGTTTTCCTTGACCTTCTGAAACTTGGCGTATTTGGTGGTCAGGTGTTCGTAGTCTTTCATCACTTCTTCGTACAACTGATTGGATTGTTCATAGGTTAACGAAGGTGATTCACTTTTGATTGTATCCAAAATCAAAACGGTTTCAAACGGAATTTGGTTGGGGTAATCGACCATTCGGATTTTTACTTTGGCAAAATTGAATCCGTATAATTCTTTAAAGGAAAAGATTTCGAGTACTTCAATGATGTCGCCGTTGGCAATGAATCCGGCTTCGTCTTTTTCTTTAAGCCAGAAGTAATTGTTTTTTACGACCATTAAAAAATCGCCCGTCGATAAATCGCTTTCCTTGTCTAGAATTTTGGTGCGGATTTGCTCATTATACTGATTGGCGCGTTTGTTGGAACGCACGATAAACGCGGTGTCTTCAATCGAATAATTGCTGTAGGCTTGGTTGATGGCGTCTTGTATGTCGTAGCCATCTGTGAGTCGCACGATGTCTTTGAATCCTTTGAGTTTGAATTTGAATTCGGTGATGAAACTGTCTTTAAGCAATTCACGTAATTCGGTGGCGTTGTATAAAATTCCGGAGTTGAGTTCCTGACGCATCACTTCGTCGAGTTCGATCCAGTCGACTTTTTTATCGTAGTTTAATTCTAAGGTATCGGTATTTAAGGCTGGAGAAATATCCAAATTTACGGGCGGTAGTTGAGCTGTATCGCCCAACAGTATCATCTTGCAATTTTCACCACTGTATATATAGGAGATTAAATCATCGAGCAGTGAACCATTTTCATACATTTTACTCTCGGCGGCCACATCTGAAATCATTGACGCTTCGTCGACGATAAAGATGGTGTTTTTGTGTTTGTTTTGTTGCATGGTAAATGCCACTCCGCCTCCACTCGACTTTTTCGGGAAGTAGATTTTTTTATGAATCGTAAATGCGGGTTTGTTTGAATAATTGGCGATTACTTTGGCAGCGCGACCGGTTGGGGCAAGTAATACGTATTTTTTATTGATTTCGATTAACTGATTGACGATGGTAGAAATGACGGTTGTTTTTCCGGTTCCGGCGTAACCTTTGAGTACGAATATTGCGTCGTTGTTGGTATTGGTAATGAATACCGCAATCTTCTGAAAAAAAGCATCCTGTTTAAGCGTTGGATTAAACGGGAAGTTTTGAGAAAGTATGGAATAGAAGTTTTTTGAGGACACGGTATATATTTAAGTGCAAAGTACGCTTTTTTTTTACCACAAAGACACGAAGAAGGCACAAAGTTCGCAACGATTTTGAACTAATAAGGCAGCAAAGAAAATATAAGATTTTACCACTAAGAAACGAAGAAGGTACAAAGTTCACGAAAATATTTGAACAATATAAAAAAGTGAATAAACCTAATTTTATTACTTTTTCGAATAATTATAGGTAACCTCTATTTCAATGATTTTACCATTATTTAAAATGAAATTAATATATCCTTTTTTGTCTTTGAGTTTAACATCAATTGAATAATTTCCATTTTCAGATTTAAAGAATTCTTTTACTTCTTTAATATGTTTAGTTGAATTGGGAAATAATTTGATGAGTTTTTCTTCTGTATCGTTAAAAGTGATTCCATTGATATTGAAAATTTCCTCATCGGGATACTGATTTCCTTCATCAGTTATTGGAATAAATGAGAGTCCCGAAATTGGATAATCATTTACAAAAAAGTAATGATTATAGGTATCTTTATTACTATTATAATATTGATATGAATCTGTAGAATCTACTAAATTTCGCTCAATTTCAATATGTCTGTTGAAACCTCCGATTAAAAAATCAATCTCCTTCCTATTTAAGCCATAATAGTTCTTATTATTAATTTTTAAATCTTCTACTTTAATAGAGTCAGGAACACCATAATCGAAAATAGTTCTATGTAGAATGATGATATTGGTTTTGTAAAATCTTTTCAACTCACTATTTTTAAAGAGTGCATTAATTATTTCACTTTGATCATCAAAATATTCTTCTCCATTGTTATAATCGAAGAGAATAGTTTTATCATTCTCGTACTGAGAAAAATAAATAGTATCTATATGTTTATTAAATTGATAAACAATCATGTTTTCAATTTCTGGTCCTCCTATCCAATTTTTTCTACAAAATGATTCTTGATGCTTCCACTTTTTTTTATCTCTTTGTATTTCATAGAGTTTAATTGCTATTTCATCACAATTTGTAATTTCTTTTGAAGCATTATTAGCATACTCTTTATCCAAAAACCCATTGCAACTGCCGCATGTAGTTTGATAATAAGGCTTAAATAAAGTGACTCTAGTTAAATTTTCAATTTTAACTTGTGAAAAGCTTACTTTAAAAAGAAATAAAAAGAGGATTAATAATCGTGCTTTCAAGAGTTACAAAATTAGTTTTTAGGATAACGATGGAATTTTGATTTGAGTATTTTTTAACCACAAAGACACGAAGAAGGCAGAAAGGACAAAATGATTTGAACCATATAAGGCAGAAAAGAAAATATAAGATTTTACCACAAAGACACGAAGAAGGCAGAAAGTTCACGATAAAAGTAAAGTAGAAATATGGGAGATGCACTGCTGTGCTTATTTACTAATTAAGTGAAATAAAAAATAAAAGGCACAAAGTTATCAGATGTGAACCATATAAGTCAGTAAAGAAAATAAAAGCTTGTTTCTAAGTAAAAGTAACTAAAGAAAAAAATCTTACCCTCTTACAACCTTAAAATCTTAAAATCTAACCTTCTAAGAAGTCTGAAAATCTAACCTTTTATAGTAGTTGAACTTAATTCTTTACAATTTTTTGCGAAAATAAGATTTGATTATTAACGTCCGTGATTTTAATAAAATACAAGCCCGAACTATAATCCTTTAGACTTAGAGTTTCCATGTCTCTAGAGATTATTTTATTGTTAATCAGACAATTACCTCTTACATCATAAATTGAGATAAATTTTTCTCTGCCATCTTGATTGAATCCTTTAATAGTAAAATCATTTGCAGTTGGATTAGGAAAAACCACAAAGTCATTTGTTGAATTTTGAACAGTATTTAGACTATTAGCTTGCCAAAAATATATATATTGATCTTGAAAATTTCCAGATAGGATTATTTGGTAAGGATTCGTATAAATCCAATAATAACTTGTTCCAGATTGAGTAGTTTCTTTCTGACGAATAACATTTTGGAACGTGCCAAATGGAGTTATTAGCGTACCATAACCATCATAAACTCTTGAAAATGACTGTGGAGTGGATGAAAAAACTGACTGATACGTGTCGTTTATTGTTAGATTATAGGTGTACGGAAATTGCAAAAAGATGTTCGTGTCCGAATATGCACCCAAGGAACCACCGTGGTTGTAACCAAGAACTTCCATTGATTGGTCACCTAAAAAATAATAGTTGTAGATGATCATTCCGTTATCATTAAATTTGTAACAATAGTTTGCTAAAGGAAATAAACTTGCATCTGGGGTTGTACTCATAGGAACAATCGTGTACGAGTAATTTCTCGGTTCTAAAACAATAGTTGAGTAATCCCAAACTTGGTTCTCGCCAGGCAAACCATTAGAATATCCAGTTGTTGTAGCTCTAAACGCATTAGCGGAAAAAACAGCAGGAATATCAGTTGAATTCAGCACTGGTTGTGCAATCATGAAATTTAAAATTCCAATAAAAACAACCATGCAAAAAGTAATATCTTTTTTCATAATCAAAATTTTTAAGATTTAAATCGTTCCATTATACATAGCTTTAACAATTCCGTCTGCGAGTCCGATTTTTGGGACGTAGATTTGGCGTGCTCCGCTCCATTTCATGGCGTTGAGATAGATTTTTGTGGCGGGAATGATTACGTCGGCACGGTCGGTGTTGAGTCCGAGTTCGGCGATGCGCTGTTCGTACGTCAACGAGTTTAGGTACTGGTATTGCGAATTGAGGTACAAATACGACAACGGTTTTTCTTGGTGTTTGCCCGACAATTTGAATAATTTATTGATGTTTCCGCCCGAGCCGATTAAGATGATGTCTTCAAAATCTTCGGTCGTGGCTTTGATCCATTTTTCGATTTCTTCCCAAACGACGTCGTTGACCATGTTGTTGAGCATACGAACGGTTCCGTTTTTAAAGGATTTGGCTGCTACCATTTTTCCGTCGGAGAAGAGTGAAAACTCGGTGCTACCGCCGCCTACATCCACGTATAAATAATTTTTGTCGGTTTTGAGGAACGAATGTAAATCGGAGGACGCGATGATGGCCGCTTCGTTTTTCCCGTCGATGATTTCGATGTCGATTTCCGATTTCTCTCGGATGATTTCGGTTACTTCTTTGCCGTTGTAGGCTTCGCGCATGGCTGATGTTGCGCAGGCTTTGTATTTTTCGACTTTATACACTTTCATAAGTAATTGAAACGCGCGCATGGCGTCGACCATTCGGTCAATGTTTTCGTCGGAGATTTCGCCCACGGTAAACGCATCTTGTCCGAGACGAATCGGCACACGAATCAACGCACTTTTATTGAATTGCGTGTCTTTTCCTTTTTGTTCGATGATGTTGGTAATGAGCAATCGCATGGCGTTGGATCCGATGTCGATGGCTGCGTATTTTTTGATTGTAATCATTTATTAGATGGACTTCTTAGAATGTTAGACTGCTTAGATTTTTGGATTATAAGATTGTAGGATTATAAGATTGTAGGATAATAAGATTATAAGACTACAGGATTATATGACATTATTGGATTGCCCTTCGACTGCGCTCAGGGTGACATTGCTAACAGATATTGTTTTCATTCATGATTCTATTTTCTTTGTTCTATTTTCTATGTTCTGTATTCTGCTCTCTGCCTTCTGCCTTCTGAACACTAAATTTGCCCCAGATTGCAGTAGAAAACCTTTTGGAAAGAACGTGTGTTTTTGTTCGGGTAAAAAAGCGACTGCAAGAAGCTCTTTTTGGCCGTTACAAAAACCACGTTGTGCGCAAAAGTTTGGAACGGAAAGCTGGATAAGGCTCAACAATTAATCATCGTTATTTTCTTTATAAAAATTATAGGTTTCCAATTGGGCTCTAAAAATAGGTTCGTTTTCTTTGCGAACACGGTATTTATTGTCGAGTTTTTCTGAGTGATAGCGGGCTTTTACGTTTCCGCGCCAACCGACATTGAAGTTGTCAATGAGGTGTTGTTTGATCTCGGCGTCGTAAATTGGGCACGTGACTTCTACTCGACCGTCGAGGTTTCGGGTCATGAAATCGGCCGATGAAATGAAAACGTCGGGATTGTTGTTGTTTCCGAAGATAAAGATGCGCGAATGTTCTAAGAAATTGTCGACGATGCTGATGGCTTCGATGTTTTCGCTCATGCCTTTTACACCCGGAATTAGCGAACAAATTCCCCTGATTTGGAGTTTAATTTTTACTCCGGCATTGCTGGCATCGTAGAGCTTGTCGATCATACTAAAATCGGATAAACTGTTCATTTTCAAATTAATATAGGCATCGTTTCCTGCTTGTGCGTTGACAATCTCACGGTCGATTAATTTATAAATTTTAGAACGCGTATAATGTGGTGAAACGATTAAATGTTTGTAACGGTAGACGCGGTAATTGACGTCGAAAAAGTCGAATATTTTATTGACGTCTTTAAGGATTTGTTGGTGACTCGTCAATAAGGTCACATCGGTATAAATTTTGGCGGTAGCTTCGTTGAAATTCCCGGTAGATATGAATCCGTATCGCTTAATTTTCTCGCCTTCGGTACGTTCGATGACACATATTTTACTGTGTACTTTGAGACCTTTTATTCCAAAAATCAGTTCGATTCCTTCTTGTTGCATTTGTTCGGCGTACGAAATATTGCTGGCTTCGTCGAAGCGCGCTTGGAGTTCGATTTGCACAACTACTCGTTTACCGTTTTTGGCAGCGTTGACGAGCGAACTAATGATTTGCGAGTTTTTGGCCAGACGGTACAGCGTGATTTTTATGGTGGTCACTTTCGGATCGAGTGCGGCTTCTCGTAAGAATTTGATGAGATAAGCAAACGATTGGTACGGCGCGGAAATAAGGTAATCTTTTTGTGCGATTTTGGTTAAAATACTTCCTTCAAGCGATAGATTTTTGACCATTAGCGTCGGTTTTTGTTGGTACAATAAATCGAACCGACCTAGGTTGGGGAAATTCATATAATCGCGGCGGTTGTGGTAGCGACCACCCGGAATAATACTGTCAGATTTTTCGATGCCCATTCGGTCGAGGAAGAATTTGAGCGTGTCTTTGTCCATATCTTTATCGTAAACGAATCGAACGGGTTCTCCAATTCTACGCTCTTTTACAGAGGTTGCGATTTTTTGAAGCATACTTTTACTCATGTCGCTGTCGATGTCGAGCTGCGCGTCACGAGTGATTTTGATCATGTGCGCGGATATGGATTCGTAGTCAAAAATATTGAAAATACTGCTTAGGTTGAGTCGGATTACGTCGTCGAGCAAAATGATGTATTGCTTCCAATCTTTGTTGGGAAGTTCGACGATTCGGTTGATGTTTTTCGGAATTTCGATGAGTGCGTAGCGAATTTCCTTTTTGGGTTTTACAAGTCCGAGTACCTTTGATTTCTCATGCGTTTTCATGACTAATTTGATTGCCAAATAGCCGGAAGTATCTTTTAGCAATGGGAATTCAGCCAAGTCATTTAAGATGATGGTGACTAATTCGGGACTTACTTTTTGGATGAAAAAATCTTTAATAAAAGCCGTTTGTTCCTCATCGACTTCCTTTTCATGAAGCATGATCACATCTTTTTCTTTGAGTTTGGCTTCGATGATTTCGAGAATTTTTAAACTTTCCGATTGTTGTTTGATTACGATATCGGTAATGTCTTTGAGGAGTTGCTGTGCTGAGATTCCGCCCAATTGTTTTTCACCCGATTCACCGCTTAAGCTGAGGCGACGAATGGCGGCAAAACGCACGCGAAAAAACTCATCTAAATTATTGGAAAAAATTCCTAAAAATCGGAGGCGATCGAGCAATGGAACGGTTTCATCGGCCGCTTCTTGAAGGACGCGGGCATTGAAAGCCAACCAGCTTTTTTCTCTATCGGTGTATTTGTAATTGGAATGTGGCGTCATATTTTATAATCTCTTGGAACTACAATTGTATTTGTTTTGCCTTTTGTGATGGAAGACCAACTGTCGGTATCAAAAGTAAGAGATACAAATCCGGATGTTGGTACATTATCGATAAAAGTAGTTCCAAATTTATTAACAAAATCTGTAATAGCATTATTGTGACCAAAAAGAATTACACTTTCACAATTATTTGAAGTGGATTTAACAATTTCTTCCAATTGAGATGCATCAAAAGTGTACAACTCTTTCTTTATTTGGATGGATTCGATGGGTAAATTCCATGTTTCTACAAACAATTTTGCGGTTTGTAATGCTCGGTTGGCAAAACTACTCCAAATTTCACTTTTGGGTACAATAAGATGTGAAGTTTGGTTGGCAATTTTGATGGAATTTTGAATTCCTTTTGCTGTTAGTCGTCGTTCTGAATCGTGAACCGGTTCATCCCAACTTGACTTACCATGACGGATTAGTATTAAATTCTTCATAATTAATATAAATTATAATTCTTGAATTTTTTGTAAGATATTACATATAATATAGACATAAAAAGCACTTTATCTGCTGTTTTTTGCACTTTATCGATGTTTTTATTTGGTAATGTAAAAAAGGTTTTTAGTTTTGGTCAGTATTTATTAACAAAATATTGTGGATAAAGTTCGACAAAAAGTCTGATTTACGTGCAAAATCAATCGATAAACGGTATCAAAAATACACTTTATCGAGTTTAAGTGGGCTTTTATAGAAAAAATAGTTAAAGAGAAATGTGTAGGTCTAAATTTGCGCGTTGAATCTTGACTAATATCGAGATCCAATATCAATTAATAAAAAATCGATTGTTAAAATAATTACAACCCTATGAAGACAATAAACAAGTACTCGTTTATCATTTCAATTTTAACACTATTAGTCAGTACCTTTTCATTCGCTGAGGGAACGCCTACTCTGTCTCCAAATGCTGCTAACATTACAGCAGTCTTATCGGCGCCAGATTTGTTGAGTGGATCGTACTTCAACTGTCCGGAAGACAACCGAATTTATTTCAACATTGCCAACAGTGGTACAGAGCGACTGTACTTTGGTTTTGATTGGAGAGGATATTCTGTTGGTTCGCCGGTACGTTTGACCAATTTGTATTATCGAATCAAAAATCCGAGTGGTACTGTTGTGCTTACGGGAAGATGGAACGAGACCTTGGGAGTTGCGGGAAGTATTGACAATCATGCAAGAGCCTTGGCTGGTCCAAACATTGCGGGTTCAGCTCCTGCGGGGTATACACCTTTAGTTTTTAACCCTGCAACAACGGGTGAACACTGGATTGAGTTTTACCGAAGTGATGACAATGGATTAACGGCAAATACTTCTCAAAGAGGAGTTGCTGGTTTATTCGACATGACGGTTGCTACACAAACAGGAGTTCGAAGAAGCGGACGTGTACATTCTGACAAATGGGGATTAGTTGCTGTGGATACCAACTACGGAAATTCAATTTTGGCCAATTCAGAACCAACTGTTTATGCTTACACTAACGATCAAGTTGTATTATTTATTAATTTCAGACCTGGTTTTAAACCTATTGCTTATAATTTAGCGGTAAACAGTTATGGTGTAACGCCAACTGGACCATTTAACATCACAAGAAGATCGGTGAATTCAACTTTATCACCCTCGTTATTGAATGGTTTTAAAGTATTCTTGAACAATCCCGATTCTAACTTATATCCGGTTGCTGCCGTTCCGCAAGCACCTACCTTTCAAAACCCAGCCATTACGGGATGCGGAACTGCCTATTCAATCAATTACAACATTACCAGTGCTGGTGATGTTCGCTTGTTATTAGACATCAATGGAGTTCCCGGCTATCAAGCGGGTACATCCGACCGAATTATTGAAGTTTATGGCGTTGCTGCAGGAAACAATTCTATTCCATGGAATGGATTGGATGGTCAAGGTAATTTGGTTCCCGATGGTGCCAATATGAGTTTGACCTTATTCTTTTTAGCAGGACGTTTTAATTTACCTATTTACGATGCTGAGTTAAATACAGGTGGATTTAATGTTCAGTCGATTGCTCCTATTGCCATTCCGAATTCGGTTATGTATTGGGACGATACCCAACTTACTAATGTTGGAACGACTTGTGCATTAGATGGTTCTACACAAGATAATAATACCACAGGAAGTGGAATCGATAATAGTATCAACGGATTAGCAAGTCCAACCCGTTCCTGGAGTGGAAATGCAAACCCAACTAATCTTGATCCAGCGCCTAACGTAGGAACCAATAATACTGACGGAGCTACGTGTAACGATTATGGAAATATTCGTGTTTTAAATACTTGGGGTTGGGGATTAACCAATCAATCAGTTGCAACAACTGTTTTTAAAGGTTGTACCGATTTACGTGTAGTTAAAACAGTGAGTAGTGCAACACCAGCTATTGGAAGTAATGTAACGTTTACGATTACAGCTACTAATTTAGGTGTGAGTAACGATACGAACGTGGTTCTTAATGATATACTACCTAACGGTTATACTTTTGTTAGTGCAACTCCGTCAACTGGAACGTACAACAATGTAACTGGAGTGTGGACCATTGGTAACTTTAATAACTTGGCAAGTGCCACTTTATCAATAGTTGCTACTGTAAATATTTCCGGTACGTTTACCAATACGGCAACCATTACGGGAACTAATTTTGACCCGAACTTATCCAACAACACTTCGAGTGTAACACCAACTCCAATCAATGCAGTGATTAATGCTGTAAACGATAGTGGATCTTCTATTAACGGATTTGTAGGTGGTACATCCTTTACAAATGTTTTAATAAACGATACACTGAATGGCGTTGCAGTTGTTCCGTCTCAAGTGAATACCACTTTTGTTTCGTCAACTCATCCAGGTGTAACCTTATCGGGCACCAACGTTGTAGTTGCTCCGGGAACACCTGCTGGTAATTATACATTGACGTATCAAATCTGTCAAATTGTAAATCCAACCAATTGTGATACAGCAGTGGTGACAGTTCCTGTAACTGCGCCAGTAATTAATGCTATGAACGATGCGGGTACATCAATCAACGGATTTGTAGGTGGAACATCCTTTACGAATGTCTTGGTAAATGATACACTTAATGGTTCAGCTGTTGTAGCATCACAAGTGAATACTACTTTTGTTTCTTCAACACATCCAGGTGTAACGTTATCAGGTACCAATGTGGTGGTTGCTCCAGGTACGCCTGCAGGAAATTACACCTTAACGTACCAAATCTGTCAAATCATTAACCCAACAAATTGCGATACCGCTGTTGTAACTGTTCCCGTAACAGCTCCAGCAATCGATGCCATCAATGATGCGGGCTCACCAATTAATGGTTTTGTGGGCGGTACATCATTCACCAATGTTTTAACAAACGATACTTTAAATGGTTCTCCGGTAGTGGCTTCACAAGTGAATACCACTTTTGTATCCTCTACTCATCCGGGTGTAACATTGTCCGGTACCAATGTTGTGGTTGCTCCAGGTACGCCTGCAGGTAACTATACATTAACGTACCAAATATGTCAAATTCTAAATCCAACCAATTGTGATACGGCCGTTGTAACCGTTCCGGTAACTGCTGCTTCTATTGAGGCAAAAGACGATACTGGAAATCCGGTGAATGGTTTCACAGGTGGTACTTCATTTACAAACGTTTTAATTAATGATACTTTAAATGGTTCTCCGGTTGTTGCATCACAAGTGAATACCACTTTTGTGTCCTCAACAAATCCAGGTGTAACATTATCAGGTACAAACGTTGTGGTTGCGCCAGGTACACCTGCAGGTAACTATACGTTAACGTATCAAATATGTGAAATTTTAAACCCAACTAATTGCGATACCGCTGTGGTAACTATTCCAGTAACAGCTCCAACTATTGATGCTGTGAACGATGCGGGTGCTCCTATAAACGGTTATGTTGGCGGAACTGCTTTAACGAATGTTTTGTCTAATGACACGTTGAATGGTTCTCCAGTTGTTGCATCTCAAGTGAATACTACTTTTGTTTCTTCGACACATCCAGGTGTAACTTTATCAGGTACGAATGTAGTTGTTGCTCCAGGTACGCCTGCAGGTAACTACACCTTAACATACCAAATTTGTCAGATTTTAAATCCAACGAATTGTGATACCGCTGTAGTTACAGTTCCGGTAAATCCAGCTGCAATAGATGCTAAAAACGATACGGGTAACCCTGTAAACGGATTTACAGGTGGTACTTCTTTTACTAATGTTTTAGTAAATGATACATTAAATGGTTCAGCAGTAGTTGCATCTCAAGTGAATACTACTTTTGTTTCTTCAACTCATCCAGGTGTAACTTTATCGGGTACAAATGTGGTGGTTGCTCCAGGTACGCCTGCAGGTAACTATACGTTAACGTACCAAATATGTGAAATTTTAAATCCAACGAATTGCGATACAGCAGTGGTAACTGTTCCTGTAACAGCTCCAACTATTGATGCTATCAATGATACCGGTGCCTCTGTAAATGGTTTAACGGGTGGAACATCTCTTGTAAACGTATTAACTAATGACACTTTAAATGGTTCGGCTGTTGTTGCTTCTCAAGTGAATACTACTTTTGTTTCTTCTACAAATCCGGGTATCACTTTAGTAGGTACAAGTGTTGTAGTAGCTCCGGGTACTCCTGTTGGAAATTATACCTTAACGTATCAAATTTGTCAGATTCTAAATCCAACAAATTGCGACACAGCAGTAGTAACTGTTCCTGTAAATGCGGCTTCTATTGATGCGGTTAATGACGCTGGAAATCCGATTAACGGATTTGTAGGTGGAACATCATTTACTAATGTTTTAATTAACGATACGTTAAATGGCAACCCAGTTTTAGCTTCTCAAGTAACGACTACCTTTGTTTCTTCTACCAATGCGGGTATTACTTTATCAGGTAACAATGTGGTAGTTGCTCCAGGTACGCCTGCAGGTAACTACACCTTAACCTACCAAATCTGTGAAAATTTAAATCCAACTAATTGTGATACCGCAATTGTAACTGTTCCTGTAACAGCTCCGATTATTGATGCGGTAAACGATGCTGGATCTTCAATAAATGGTTACGTGGGTGGAACTTCTTTTACTAATGTTTTAGTGAATGATACCTTAAACGGACTACCTGTAGTAGCTTCTCAAGTTGCGACTACTTTTGTTTCGTCTACTCATCCAGGTGTAACTTTATCAGGTACCAATGTAGTAGTTGCTCCAGGTACGCCTGCTGGTAACTACACGTTAACGTACCAAATCTGTCAAATTTTAAATCCGTCAAATTGTGATACGGCTGTTGTAACGGTTCCTGTAACTGCTACAGCAATTGTTGCAAATGACGATGCGGGTGCACCAATTAATGGTTTCACCGGTGGTACTTCATTTACGAATGTTTTGGTAAATGATACATTGAATGGTGTTGCCGTTGTTCCTTCTCAAGTAACAACTACTTTTGTATCCTCTACAAATGCAGGTGTAACTTTATCAGGTACAAATGTGGTAGTTGCTCCAGGTACTCCTGCTGGTAATTACACGTTAACATACCAAATCTGTGAAAACCTAAACCCAACCAATTGCGATACTGCTGTGGTAACAGTTTCTGTAACTGTTCCAGTTATTAATGCTGTAAATGATGCGGGTGCTTCTATAAATGGTTATGTTGGAGGAACTTCTTTCACTAATGTTTTAGTGAACGATACTCTAAATGGTAACCCAGTTGTTGCTTCTCAAGTAACGACTACTTTTGTTTCATCTACTAATCCAGGTGTAACTTTATCAGGCACGAATGTAGTAGTTGCTCCAGGTACGCCTGCAGGTAACTACACGTTAACGTACCAAATCTGTGAAAATTTAAACCCAACCAACTGTGATACTGCTGTTGTAACGGTTCCAGTAACCGCTGCAGTTATTGATGCTGTTAACGATACTGGTGCTCCAGTTAATGGATTTGTTGGTGGAACTGCTTTAACGAATGTTTTAGCGAATGATACATTGAATGGTGTATTGGTTATTCCATCACAAGTAAGTACAACTTTTGTTTCGTCGACTAATCCGGGGGTGACTTTATCAGGAACGAATGTGATAGTTGCTCCAGGAACTCCAGTTGGAAATTATACTTTAACCTATCAAATTTGTGAGGTTTTAAACCCAACGAATTGTGATACAGCTGTAGTAACCGTTCCGGTAACTGCTGCTGCTATTGTTGCAAATGATGACGCTGGTGCGCCAATTAATGGTTTCACTGGTGGTACTTCATTTACTAATGTTTTAGTGAACGATACATTAAATGGTAATCCAGTTGTAGCTTCTCAAGTAACGACTACTTTTGTTTCGTCGACTAATCCGGGTGTAACGTTATCAGGTACGAATGTAGTGGTTGCTCCAGGTACGCCTGCTGGTAACTACACGTTGACCTATCAAATATGTGAAAATTTAAATCCAACAAATTGCGACACTGCAGTGGTAACAGTTACTGTAACTGTTCCTGTAATTGATGCCGTAAATGATGCTGGTACTCCTATAAATGGTTTTGTTGGAGGAACTGCTTTAACGAATGTTTTGGCTAACGATACACTGAATGGTGTAGCGGTTGTTCCTTCTCAAGTAACTACAACTTTTGTTTCATCAACTAATCCTGGTGTAACTTTAGTAGGTACAGATGTTGTTGTTTCTCCAGGTACTCCTGCTGGTAACTATACGTTAACGTACCAAATTTGTGAAATTTTAAATCCAACCAACTGTGATACTGCAGTGGTAACTGTTACCGTTAACGTACCAGTTATTGATGCTGTTAATGATGCAGGTGCGCCAGTTAATAGTTATGTGGGTGGAACTGCTTTGACTAATGTTTTAGCAAATGATACATTAAATGGTGCGCCTGTTGTTGCATCTCAAGTAATTACAACATTCGTTTCATCAACTAATCCAGGTATTATCCTTTCAGGTACTAACGTAGTCGTTGCTCCAGGTACGCCTGCTGGTAACTACACCTTAACATACCAAATCTGTGAGGTATTAAACCCAACCAACTGTGATACTGCAATTGTTACTGTTCCTGTTAACGCTCCAATTATTGATGCGGTTAATGATGCGGGTGCTTCTGTAAATGGTTTCACTGGCGGAATTTCTTTAACTAACGTTTTAGCTAACGATACTTTAAATGGTGCGCCTGTTGTTCCGTCTCAAGTGACAACTACTTTCGTTTCATCAACGAATCCTGGTGTAACTTTAGTAGGAGAAAATGTGGTAGTTGCTCCAGGAACTCCTTTTGGAAACTATACATTGACGTATCAAATTTGTGAAATTTTAAACCCAACCAACTGTGATACTGCAATAGTAACGGTTACTGTTAATGCTGCTTCAATCGATGCGGTAAACGATGCTGGTGAATCAGTAAACGGATATGTTGGCGGAACATCATTAACTAATGTTTTGGCTAATGATACGTTAAACGGAATATTAGTTGATCCTGCATTAGTAACAACTACTTTCGTTTCATCAACTAACCCTGGTGTAACTTTAGTAGGTACGGATGTAATTGTTGCTCCGGGTACGCCTGCTGGCAATTATACCTTAACGTACCAAATTTGTGAAAACTTAAATCCAACCAATTGTGATACTGCAGTAGTGACTGTTCCAGTTACTGCTACTCCAATCGTCGCTAATGATGATGCTGGTGCTTCAATTAATGGATATACTGGTGGCACATCATTTACTAACGTTTTGGTTAACGATACCTTAAATGGTGTGGCGGTTATTCCATCTCAAGTAACTACAACTTTTGTTTCATCTACTAATCCGGGTGTAACTTTATCAGGTACAAATGTAGTTGTTGCTCCAGGTACGCCTGCTGGCAACTACACTTTGACATACCAAATCTGTGAAAACTTAAATCCAGCGAATTGCGACACGGCTGTGGTGACTGTTACAGTTACTGCAACTCCGATTATCGCTAATGATGATGCTGGAACTCCTATAAATGGTTATGTTGGAGGAACTACCTTAACGAATGTTTTGGCGAACGACACTTTAAATGGTGTTGCTGTTGTTCCTTCAGAAGTAACTACAACTTTTGTTTCATCTACTAATCCGGGTGTAACTTTAGTAGGTACTGATGTCGTTGTTGCTCCAGGTACGCCTGCAGGAAACTACACATTGACATACCAAATCTGTGAAAACTTAAACCCAACGAACTGCGATACTGCAGTTGTTACTGTTACAGTAAATCCAGCAACTATTGTAGCCAACGATGACGCTGGTACTGCAATTAATGGACTAACAGGTGGTACTTCATTTACGAATGTTTTAGTAAATGATACTTTGAATGGTGTATTAGTTATCCCATCGCAAGTGACTACAACCTTTGTTTCTTCAACTAATCCGGGTGTAACTTTATCAGGAACGAATGTAATAGTTGCTCCAGGAACTCCTGCGGGTAACTACACTTTAACATACCAAATTTGTGAGGTATTAAACCCTACTAATTGTGATACTGCAATTGTAACTGTTCCGGTTACTGTAGCTGCAATTGTTGCTCAAGATGATACGCTAGCTCCTACCAACGGACTTACAGGTAACCTAAACGCTGGAAATGTTCTTCCAAATAACGGAAACGGACCCGACACTTTAAATGGTGTTCCTGTAACTATCGGTCAAATTAACTTGACAGTAACTACTCCTGCAACTCCGTTATCAACGGGTGCTCCGGTTCCTACAATTGATACCACAACCGGTCAAGTTAGTATTCCAGCTGGAACTCCTGCTGGAACGTATACTATCGTCTACCAAATTTGCGAGCAATTAAATCCAACCAACTGCGATTCAGCTGTTGTAACTATTCCGGTTAATGCTGCTGTAATTATTGCTAATGATGATGCTGGAACTCCAATAAATGGATATGTTGGTGGTACTACATTTACGAATGTTTTAATCAACGATACCTTAAATGGAATACCTGTATTAGCTTCTCAAGTAACTACCACTTTTGTTTCATCTACAAATCCAGGTGTAACTTTAGTAGGAGAAAATGTAGTTGTTGCTCCAGGTACGCCTGCTGGAAACTACACTTTAACCTACCAAATCTGTGAAAATTTAAATCCAACCAATTGTGATACGGCTATTGTAACGGTAACTGTTACACCAGCTTCAATCATTGCAAATGACGATAGTGGTAGCCCAATAAACGGATTTATTGGAGGTACTGCCTTTACAAATGTATTGGTGAATGATACTTTGAATGGTGTTTTAGTAATCCCATCACAAGTAATTACAACTTTTGTTTCTTCAACTAATCCAGGTATCACTTTATCAGGAACTGACGTGCTAGTTGCGCCAGGAACTCCTGCTGGAAACTATACTTTAACGTATCAAATTTGTGAGGTTTTAAACCCAACGAATTGTGATACTGCTATTGTAACTGTACCTGTGTATATTCCAAGTATTCAATTATTAAAGAATGGAACGTTTACTGATAGTTCGTCACCAACTGGTGCCAATGTTGGTGATACCGTGGTTTACAATTTCACAGTTATAAATACTGGAAACGTTGCCTTAACTAATATTACGATTTCTGACCCATTAGTAACTGTAGTAGGTGGACCAATTGCAAATCTAGGAATTGGACAAACTGATTCAACTACATTTACTGCTATTTATACCATTACACAAGCGGATATCGATGCAGGTCAAGTGAACAACTTGGCAACTGCTACTGGAACGCCACCTGCTGGACCTCCAGTAACCGATACATCATCTGATCCAACTCCGTGTGGAACTTGTACTCCGGTACCTAACTGTCCAGATTGTACTTCAACTCCATTACCAACTCAAGCAGCTATTGAATTAGTAAAAGATGGTACCTATGTGGATTCTGCTTTACCTGCTGGTGTTTCTGTAGGTGATACAATTACCTATGCATTTACTGTAACGAATATTGGAAACGTTACGCTTTCTAACGTAACGATTACTGACCCACTTGTAACTGTTGTGGGTGGACCAATCGCTACTCTTGCAGTAGGCGCATCTGATTCAACTACATTTACAGCTATTTATACAATCACACAAGCGGATATCGATGCGGGTCAAGTGAACAACTTGGCAACTGCTACTGGAACTCCTCCATCTGGACCTCCAGTAACCGATACATCATCTGATCCAACTCCGTGTACAACTTGTACTCCAGTGACTAACTGTCCAGATTGTACTTTAACTCCACTTCCAGCGGCTCCAGCTATTGAGCTTCTGAAAGATGGTACCTATGTGGATTCTGCTTTACCTGCTGGTGTTTCGGTAGGTGATACCATTACCTATGCATTTACAGTAACTAATACAGGTAACGTAACCCTTACCAACGTAACGATTACTGACCCACTTGTAACTGTTGTGGGTGGACCAATCGCTACTCTTGCAGTAGGCGCATCTGATTCAACTACATTTACAGCAACTTATACAATCACACAAGCGGATATCGATGCAGGTCAAGTGAACAACTTGGCAACTGCTACTGGAACTCCTCCATCTGGACCTCCAGTAACCGATACTTCATCGGATCCAACTCCGTGTACAACTTGTACTCCAGTGCCTAACTGTCCTGATTGTACTTCAACTCCACTTCCAGCGGCTCCAGCAATTGAGCTTCTGAAAGACGGTACGTATGTGGATTCTGCTTTACCTGCTGGTGTTTCGGTAGGTGATACCATTACCTATGCATTTACTGTAACTAATACAGGTAACGTAACCCTTACTAACGTAACGATTACTGACCCATTAGTAACTGTTGTGGGTGGACCAATCGCTACTCTTGCAGTAGGCGCATCTGATTCAACTACATTTACAGCTACATATACTATTACACAAGCGGATATCGATGCAGGTCAAGTGAACAACTTGGCGACTGCTACTGGAACTCCTCCATCTGGACCTCCAGTAACAGATACTTCATCTGATCCAACTCCGTGTACAACTTGTACTCCAGTGCCTAACTGTTCAGATTGTACTTCAACTCCACTTCCAGCGGCTCCAGCTATTGAGCTTCTGAAAGATGGTACCTATGTGGATTCTGCTTTACCTGCTGGTGTTTCGGTAGGTGATACAATTACTTATGCATTTACAGTAACTAATACAGGTAACGTAACCCTTACTAACGTAACGATTACTGACCCATTAGTAACTGTTGTGGGTGGACCAATCGCTACTCTTGCAGTAGGCGCATCTGATTCAACTACATTTACAGCTATTTATACCATTACACAAGCGGATATCGATGCAGGTCAAGTGAACAACTTGGCAACTGCTACTGGAACTCCTCCATCTGGACCTCCAGTAACCGATACATCGTCTGATCCAACTCCGTGTACAACTTGTACTCCAGTGCCTAACTGTCCTGATTGTACTTCAACTCCACTTCCTGCGGCTCCAGCTATTGAGCTTCTGAAAGATGGTACCTATGTGGATTCTGCTTTACCTGCTGGTGTTTCGGTAGGTGATACCATTACCTATGCATTTACTGTAACGAATACAGGTAACGTAACCCTTACTAACGTAACGATTACTGACCCATTAGTAACTGTTGTGGGTGGACCAATCGCTACTCTTGCAGTAGGCGCATCTGATTCAACTACATTTACAGCTACATATACTATTACACAAGCGGATATCGATGCAGGTCAAGTGAACAACTTGGCGACTGCTACTGGAACTCCACCATCTGGACCTCCAGTAACAGATACTTCATCTGATCCAACTCCGTGTACAACTTGTACTCCAGTGCCTAACTGTCCTGATTGTACTTCAACTCCACTTCCAGCGGCTCCAGCAATTGAGCTTCTGAAAGACGGTACGTATGTGGATTCTGCTTTACCTGCTGGTGTTTCGGTAGGTGATACCATTACCTATGCATTTACTGTAACTAATACAGGTAACGTAACCCTTACTAACGTAACGATTACTGACCCATTAGTAACTGTAGTAGGTGGACCAATCGCTACTCTTGCAGTAGGCGCGTCTGATTCAACTACGTTTACAGCAACTTATACTATTACTCAAGCGGATATCGATGCAGGTCAAGTGAATAACTTGGCGACTGCTACTGGAACTCCTCCATCTGGACCTCCAGTAACCGATACATCATCTGATCCAACTCCGTGTACAACTTGTACTCCAGTGCCTAACTGTCCAGATTGTACTTTAACTCCACTTCCAGCGGCTCCAGCAATTGAGCTTCTAAAAGATGGTACGTATGTGGATTCTGCTTTACCTGCTGGTGTTTCGGTAGGTGATACAATTACTTATGCATTTACAGTAACTAATACAGGTAACGTAACTCTTACTAACGTAACCATTACTGACCCATTAGTAACTGTTGTTGGTGGACCAATCGCTACTCTTGCAGTAGGTGCATCTGATTCAACTACATTTACAGCAACTTATACAATCACACAAGCGGATATCGATGCAGGTCAAGTAAACAACTTGGCAACTGCTACTGGAACTCCTCCATCTGGACCTCCAGTAACCGATACTTCATCGGATCCAACTCCGTGTACAACTTGTACTCCGGTGCCTAACTGTCCTGATTGTACTTCAACTCCACTTCCAGCAGCTCCAGCAATTGAGCTTCTAAAAGATGGTACCTATGTGGATTCTGCTTTACCTGCTGGTGTTTCGGTAGGTGATACAATTACTTATGCATTTACAGTAACTAATACAGGTAACGTAACCCTTACTAACGTAACCATTACTGACCCATTAGTAACTGTTGTTGGTGGACCAATCGCTACTCTTGCAGTAGGTGCATCTGATTCAACTACATTTACAGCAACTTATACAATCACACAAGCGGATATCGATGCAGGTCAAGTAAACAACTTGGCAACTGCTACTGGAACTCCTCCATCTGGACCTCCAGTAACCGATACTTCATCGGATCCAACTCCGTGTACAACTTGTACTCCAGTGCCTAACTGTCCAGATTGTACTTTAACTCCACTTCCAGCAGCTCCAGCAATTGAGCTTCTAAAAGATGGTACGTATGTAGATTCTGCTTTACCTGCTGGTGTTTCGGTAGGTGATACAATTACGTATGCATTTACGGTAACTAATACAGGTAACGTAACCCTTACTAACGTAACGATTACTGACCCATTGGTAACTGTTGTTGGTGGACCAATCGCTACTCTTGCAGTAGGCGCATCTGATTCAACTACGTTTACAGCAACTTATACAATCACACAAGCAGATATTGATGCGGGTCAAGTAAACAACTTGGCAACTGCTACTGGAACTCCTCCATCTGGACCTCCAGTAACCGATACATCGTCTGATCCAACTCCGTGTACAACATGTACTCCTGTGCCTAACTGCCCAGATTGTACTTTAACTCCACTTCCAGCGGCTCCAGCAATTCAGCTTCTGAAAGATGGTACGTATGTGGATTCTGCTTTACCTGCTGGTGTTTCTGTAGGTGATACAATTACTTATGCTTTCACGGTAACCAATACAGGTAACGTAACCCTTACTAACGTAACGATTACTGACCCATTGGTAACTGTTGTTGGTGGACCAATCGCTACTCTTGCAGTAGGAGCGTCTGATTCAACTACGTTTACAGCTACGTATACTATTACTCAAGCGGATATCGATGCGGGTCAAGTGAACAACTTGGCAACTGCTACTGGAACTCCTCCATCTGGACCTCCAGTAACCGATACTTCATCGGATCCAACTCCGTGTACAACTTGTACTCCTGTGCCTAACTGCCCAGATTGTACTTTAACTCCACTTCCAGCGGCTCCAGCAATTGAGCTTCTGAAAGATGGTACGTATGTGGATAACAACGGTGACGGAATTACCAATGTTGGTGATACCATCACATATACATTCACAGTAACCAATACTGGTAACGTAACCCTTACTAACATAACTGTTACTGACCCTATGGTAACTGTAGTGGGTGGACCAATCGCTTCTTTAGCGGTAGGTGCATCTGATTCAACTACATTTACAGCAACCTATACAATTACTCAAGCGGATATCGATGCAGGTAATGTGTACAACCTAGCAACGGCTACTGGAACTCCACCATCTGGACCTCCAGTGACGGATACATCATCAGATCCAACTCCGTGTGCATCATGTCCAACGGATCCAAATTGTCCAACATGTACAATAACTCCGCTTATTGATGCTGTTAATGATATCTTTAATAGTATTGCATGTGATGTGAACTCACTAGTTGGAAATGTATTGACAAACGATACGGTTGCTAACTTACCCGTAAATACTGTTTCACCATTAACTGATGTTACTTTTACCTTGTTAAGTGGTTCATATCCTAACATTTCTATCGATGCGAATGGTAACATAAATGTAACTAGTGGAATTGCAGTGGGTGTGTATACATTCACGTATTCAATCTGTAGTACTACTATTGCAAACTTATGTGATCAAGCAACAGTAACTGTTACAATCGTTGATGATGTTGATCCATTCTGGACATCAACATTGCCAGCTGACGTAACTGTAAGTTGTGATTCGGTTCCAGTTGCACCTGTATTAACTGCTCAAGATATCTGTAGTGCGGTGACGGTTGATTTCAACCAAACTATACAAGATGGAAATTGTGCTGGAAATTATACAATCATTAGAGTTTGGACAGCAACAGATGCGTCGGGTAATACCATTACGTATACTCAGACCATCACGGTTCAAGATTTAACAAATCCAACATTTGTAGAAGCTTTACCTGCTGATGTAACAGTTGAATGTTCGGCTGTTCCAACTCCAGAGGTACTTACTGCAACTGATAATTGTGGTACAGCAACTGTAGTTTACAATCAAGTGATCAACCAAGGAGTTTGTGAGGGTAATTATACCATCATCCGTACTTGGACAGCAACTGATTTATGTAATAATGAGACAGTTCATACACAAACTATAACAGTTCAAGACACAACAGATCCAACATTCGATCAAACGTTACCAGCTGACGTAACTATTGAATGTTCTGCGGTTCCAACTGCTGAAACATTAACAGCAACTGATAATTGTGGTTTAGCAAATGTGAATTTCTTTGAAACTTCTGTTCCTGGAACATGTGCTGGAGCGTATACAATTACTAGAACTTGGATAGCAATTGATCCATGTGGAAATACAACTATTCACACTCAAACTATCACGGTTCAAGATACGACGGATCCAACATTCGTAGAGGTATTACCTGCTGATGCAACAGTTGAATGTTCTGCCATTCCAACAGCAGAAACATTGACAGCTATTGATAACTGTGGAACTGCAACTGTCGTTTTCGCTGAAACATCTACTCCGGGTACTTGTGCTGGTGCGTACACTATCGTTCGTACATGGACAGCAACCGACTTATGTAACAATGACACTGTTCACACACAAACTATAACAGTTCAAGATACAACAGATCCAGCATTTGTTGAAACGCTTCCAGCTGATGTAACCATTGAGTGTTCAACAGTTCCTGCTCCGTTAGTATTAACTGCTACTGATAACTGTGGAACTGCAACAGTAACATTCAACCAAGTGAATACGCCTGGAACATGTGCTGGTGCTTACACGATTACTCGTACATGGACAGCAACTGATTTATGTGGAAACGATACGGTTCACACACAAATTATAACAGTTCAAGATACAACAGACCCAACGTTTGTAGAAGGTTTACCAACTGATGTCACTGTAGAGTGCTCGGCTGTTCCTGCTCCTGAAACGTTAACAGCTATTGATAACTGTGGAACTGCTACTGTTACTTTCAATCAAACGAATACTCCAGGTAACTGTGCGGGTAATTATACTATAACTCGTACTTGGACAGCAACTGATTTATGTAACAATCAATTAGTTCACACGCAAATCATAACCGTTCAAGATACAACGGATCCAACATTCGTAGAAGCGTTACCTGCTGATGCAATAGTTGAATGTTCTGCTGTTCCAACTCCAGTAACTTTAACTGCCACTGATAACTGTGGAACTGCTGCGGTAGTTTACACTGAAACATCAACTCCAGGAACTTGTGCGGGTGCATATACTATAACACGTACATGGACAGCAACTGATTTATGTAACAATACAACGGTTCATACACAAACTGTAACTGTTCAAGACACTACTGCTCCAACATTTGTTGAAACAGTTCCTGCTGATGTTACGGTACAATGTTCGGCTGTTCCAACTCCGGTTACTTTAACTGCGGTTGACAACTGTGGAGCTGCGGCAGTAATATTTACTGAAACAATTACTCCAGGTACATGTGCTGGTTCATATACGATTACAAGAACATGGACTGCAACAGATTTATGTGATAACCCAACGGTTCACGTTCAAACGATAACTGTTCAGGATACAACTGCTCCTTCTTTTGTAGAAGTTCTTCCTAGCAATTTAACTGTGGAATGTTCTGCTGTTCCAACTCCAGTTGTATTAACTGCGACTGACAACTGTGGAGCTGCTACTGTAGTGTTTGCTGAAACAATTACTCCTGGTGCATGTGAAGGATCATATACTATCACAAGAACTTGGACTGCGACTGATTTATGTAACAATCCAACAATTCATACACAAACGATAACGGTTCAGGACACAACTGCTCCAACATTAGTTGGAACACTTGACCCTATAGTAAATGTAACTTGTTCTGAAATACCGGCTGAGCCAACACTTCAGTTTACAGACAACTGTTCTACGCAAGTTACCGTTGTATATGATACTGACCCTACTGAGCCTGATGATCAAGGTAACTATGAAATCATTAGAACATGGACAGTAACTGATGCATGCGGAACTTCTGCTATCTTTACACAAACTGTTAATGTAACTATTCCTAACTATGTGTTATCAACCGGAATTGAAGCAGTTTGTAATATTGATATTGATTTAGTAGTAGATTTGATGGCAATTGTTAATCTTCAATTCCCAGGTACTCCAACAGGTGGAACATGGGAAGATACAGATAACACTGGCGCTTTAGACGGTGCAAACTTTACTCCTTACGAAATTGATAATGGCGAATATGTATTTACTTATGTAATTGATGATGCAGATTGCCCTAGAACAATTAGAGTTGTTGTCCCAGTAAGCTATGAAGTATGTACAGTAGAGAATTGCGTTACTATCAACGTTTACAATGCAATGACTCCAAATGGAGATGCTCTAAATGAAATATTCTTTATCGAAAATATTAATATCACTGAATGTTACCCAGAAAACACTGTCGAAATTTACAACAGATGGGGAGTGAAAGTGTACGATGCAGAAAATTATGATAATACAACTAGAGTATTTACTGGTGTATCTGAAGGTAGATCAACAGTAAAACAATCAGCTGAATTACCAACTGGAACGTATTTCTATATTCTAAAATATAAAACATTAGAAGGAAATTATGTCACTAAAAATGGTTATTTATATTTAAGTAGATAGTAGTAAATAGATTTTAAATTAACACCAAAATAAATGAGAACAAAAATTTTATACTTCGCTTTGCTGTTAATTGGATTAGTGAGTTATGCCCAACAAGACGCTCAGTATACCCAATACATGTACAACACGATCAATGTGAATCCTGCCTATGCAGGTTCGCGTGGAGTGATGAGTATTTTCGGATTACACAGAACCCAATGGGTTGGTTTGGATGGAGCGCCTACCACCAATGCGTTCTCAATCAATACTCCAATTAACAACAGTAATTTAGGTGTTGGATTGTCTTTTGTAAACGATAAAATCGGACCCACTAATGAGAATACCATCTCGGCAGATTTGTCCTATACTATTCGTACCTCGGAAACCTACAAACTTTCCTTCGGTATCAAAGGAACTGCTAATATGTTTAACTTAGATAAGGATAAATTAAATCCAGTAAATCAAGGTGATCCTCTTTTGCAAAATTTGGATAACGAATTCTCTCCTAATGTCGGTGCGGGTGTTTATTTACACTCTGATAAATTGTATTTGGGAGTTTCTGTTCCGAATTTCTTTGAAACCAAACGATACAATGATAACGACATTGCCGTGTATAAAGAACGTATGAATTTGTACTTCATTGGTGGATATGTATTTGACCTTACTCCTAGTTTGAAATTCAAACCTGCCTTTTTAACCAAAGTAGTAGAAGGTGCGCCTCTGCAACTCGATGTGTCGGGTAACTTCTTAATCAATGAAAAGTTTGTACTTGGTGCTGCTTGGAGATGGGATGCTGCTGTGAGTGCTATGGCTGGATTTCAAATCACCGACGGACTATTTATCGGGTACGGATACGATTTAGAAACCACCAAACTAGCCAACTATAATTCAGGATCTCATGAGGTATTTTTGCGATTTGAATTATTCAACAAACAAGAAAAAATAGTTTCACCTAGATTCTTCTAAAAGCTTTTATCATGAGAAAAACATCTTTATATACACTACTCCTATTGGTCCTATCGATCAGTATGTCTGCACAAAAAACTAAAGTCGCTAAAGCCGATAAAGCCTACGACAAGTTTGCCTATGTAGATGCTATTAAAACCTACGAACGTTTGTTTGAGAAAGGATATAAAAATCCCGACATGCTGCAAAAACTAGGTAACGCCTATTACTTTAAAGCCGAATTAGACAGTGCTGCCAAATGGTATGGTGAACTCTTTGCGCTTACTCAAGACGTAGAACCAGAATACTACTACCGTTATGCACAATCGCTAAAAGCCATCAAAGAATACAAAAAGGCCGATGCCATGTTGGAGCAATTCCACAAAAAAAATGGTACCGATACTAGAGGTAAACTCGCCTCGGCTCAAAAAGATTATTTGGCCGTGATTAAGAAAAACTCAGGTCGATATACCATTGAAAATGCGGGAATCAACTCAGAGTTCTCCGATTATGGAAGTGCGTATTACAACAACAAAGTCATCTTTGCTTCGGCTAGAGATACCGGTGGTGTGAGAAAAAGCAAACACACTTGGACGGGTGAGAATTTTACCAATTTGTATTCGGCTGAAATGGGCGGGCAAGGTGAATTAACATCAGCCGAGCGTTTCTCTAAAAGTTTAAACTCACGTTTTCACGAATCAACTCCTGTTTTTACCAAAGACGGACAAACGGTATACTTTACTCGTAACAACTTCTTAACCAAAAAAGGAAAAGACAAAGACGGAGCAACTCTTTTAAAATTATACAAAGCCACCTTAAATGGCGATAAATGGGAAAACATCACTGAACTTCCGTTTAACAGCAACGAATACAGTGTGGCACATCCTGCGCTAAGTACCGATGAGAAAACTTTGTACTTTGTATCGAACATGCCTGGAACACTAGGTCAGTCGGATATCTTTAAAGTGTCTATCAGTGGTGATACCTATGGAACACCAGAGAATCTTGGAAATGTGATTAATACTGAAGGAAGAGAAACCTTCCCATTTATCACTCCAGAAAACGAATTGTTCTTTGCCTCTGACGGTCATCCTGGACTGGGTGGATTGGATGTTTTTGCTTCGAAGTTAGAAGATGATAAAACATACCAAAACGTACTCAACGTGGGTGAACCACTCAACAGTTCAAAAGACGATTTTTCGTATGTGATCAACAACAAAACACATTTGGGTTATGTGACTTCTAATCGTGATGGCGGACAAGGAAATGATGACATCTATCGTTTTAAAGAAACCAAAAAATTAGAATACAAATGTGAACAAGAGTTATCGGGTGTAGTAACCGACAAAGAAAGCGGTGCTCCGATTGCCAATGCCAAAGTAACTTTGCAAGACAGAAACTTTAAAGAAATTGCTTCTAAAATCACCGACAGCGAAGGTAAATTTGATTTCGGAATTGTAGACTGTGGAACTAAATACGTCATCAAAACCGAAAAACCAGACTACACTACCATTGAAACTCCAACCATTACGGGTGAAGAATCAGGGAAAACCTTTGTGCCGATTGAGTTAGAATTAGCTAAGAAAAAAGTGGGAGTTACTGACGATTTAGCCAAAGCATTCGGAATCAAAATGATTTACTTCGATTTGGATAAATCAAACATCCGTAAAGATGCAGCTCTTGAACTAGCTAAAATCTTAGACGTAATGGAGCAAAACCCAACTATGGAATTAGATATTCGCTCGCACACCGATTGTCGTCAGACAGCGAAATACAACGCAGCATTATCCGACAGAAGAGCCAAATCGACTATGGCGTGGTTAGTATCAAAAGGTATTGCTAAATCTAGACTTACCGGTAAAGGTTACGGCGAATCTCAACTCGTAAACGATTGCGGTTGCGAACCAACCAACGCTTCGCCTTGCTCGGAAGAACAACACCAAGAAAACAGAAGATCAGAATTTATTATTACGAAATTGTAATAAATCATCATCTCATTTTAAAAAAGCAGCTGTATTTGTACAGCTGCTTTTTTTTATAAAAAGGTTTTGTCACTGGCTAAACTCAGTAAAACCACTACTAATTCTCGTACTTCATTATGCTAAAATTGTAAAATATAAAAGTGTTTAGACTTAAAAAAAACGTTTTAAAGTCCTAAAATCAATACAATTTCTAAAAAAAATACACGTAAAAACGATTGATAAATTCACAATTATTCATCAAAATAAGTATTTTATCGGAAATAATAGCAGATGAAAGAAAAAATAGTAGTAATTCTACAATATGTAATAATTTTACATTATAAACAAATGTTAAAGCTATTGGTACGTCTCACTTCAGCTAGAAATAAGCAAGAAGAATTTATAAAAACACGTAATAGTACGTAAAAATATAAAAGACAACACTACTAATTTTACCTTTTGTAAACTGATGACAGGTATTGGTAAACTGAGTTCAAAAAAACCAAATACAAACAGTACCTATGCATCCATTTTCAAACCACAAAATTGAAAATGATATAGTTTTAAAAAACCATTATAATTATATTAATTGCCCTGTTAATGTAATTATTCCGAAAACGTCCTACTAGTTGCTAAAGTAATTGAATACTTCATTGGTATTCGATAATAGATTATTTATTAATTAAACTTAAGCAAATGAGAATTCTAGTACGACAATTTGAAAATGGAAATCAATTAGGTAACATCCAAAAATTACTATTAATAGCTTTATTAGTAGTCTTGCCTATCAAAGGAGTTTCACAAAATGGATCCGGCATCTTTTCTAAAGTTGAATTTGAATCGGGATTGACACAAAACAAAAAAGTAGTTAGTGCCTTTAATGCCTATTCTAAAAATTTAAATCCGTCCATTCACATTGAAAACAATCAAATTAAAGTTCAAGAGGCTAATGCAACTTGTTTGTATCTAGATTATGCTTCTATTGGATCAATAGATACCACACTTCAAAACAAAAAAACGGTACACTACATCGCCCTACGAGTTAAAAAACAAGCGAATGTAAAAACAACCATCGACCTATCAAAATTCTCCAATTTTGTCAATGTGAAATTCATTCATATCATTTTTGAATATGAAATTTCAGATTCAGAAGCAGTAAGTATAATAAAAGTCCCAACAATAGATTGCAATGTGATTTATGAATCAAGAAAAATAATGTAAGACTCGTTTCTTTATTCTTTTTCTAATTTACAAAAATATAATACCATGAAAAAAATGTACTCTAATAAACCGAATTCAATAAAAACAATCTTCTTAGTAAGTTTCTTATTGTTAAGTATTCAACAGATAACTGCGCAAATCAAAGTTCCATTTGAACAAAGAACGTCAGCGGTTTCTCCCGATAAAAAAATCTACAACATCAAGGGTGATTACACCATGATTGGAAATACTAATTTAACATTAGTAAGTTATGGCGACAATACGTCAAATGACAGTCCAATGCGCTATGTAGACGTGGATACAGATGCTTCTACATGGAACTCTTCCTCTTCAACACTAAACTTTGCTAGTGAAAATGGTTCGGTTCCCGAATGTTCAAACATCATTTACGCTGGTTTGTATTGGACGGGTAGAGCTACTGACGGACCAACAAGTCCAGACGTGTTTGATTATACTCGTTCGGTTAATGGCAATGTGCCCATCAATCAAAATTATACCGTTGGTCATGATGACGATATTGCGAATACCACCTACAACATGCAAATTACCAGAGGTGGAACTACTAATACTACTAGATATCCTATTTATTCGTTTAGCAATGGAACAGATATCTATGTATTTCGATATACTAATAACACCGGAGCCAACAGAGTTACTTTAGAAATAAACAATGGTACACCTATTAATATTCCAGTAACCGTTTCCGGAACGACTACACTAACAGCAACATTCGTTACACCCTATCAAATTGTAAATGGAAACGTAACGTTAACAATCAATAGTTTACAACGAAGTTCAGCGACTAATTTATCGGTTGGAAACACCGAATCAACTTCTTTTGCAGGAGTTAATGTGAGTGGAACGATTCCTGGTCTCATAACAGAAACCAAAACATTTGATAAAAGAGTTGTAAAAATTAAAGGACCAAACTCAGCTTCGTATACAACAGTAACGGCAAATTTTGATCCGCTAACTGCTTCGTACGATATCTATTATCCACAAAATGGAGACGGATTTATGTATTCTGCTTATGCGGAAATTACGGATTATGTTAAAACAAACGGATTAGGAAGTTATACCTTGGCCGACTTAGCGCTTATTGAAGGTAGTGGCGGTGGAACCGGATTTTATGGAGGATGGGGAATCATCGTAGTGTATGAAAACTCAAAGATGAACTGGAGAGATGTAACTATTTTTGACGGTCACTCGTATGTTGCTGGTAGTATTACAGCCGATTTTGAGATTCCTGTAAACGGATTCAATACGGTTCAAGCCGGACCTGTAAACATGAAATTAGGTTTGATGTGTGGTGAAGGTGATAGAGGAATTGCTGGTGATTATTTCCAAATTAGAAATCATCAAGATACTGCTTGGACAACATTAAATCATACCGGAAACTCAACAAATAACTTCTTTAACTCATCAATCAGTACTGGAGGAAATGTTAGAAATCCAAACTTATTAAATAATACAGGATTAGACATTAGCATGTTTAATGTGCCGAATCCAGGTAACACCATTATAACAAACGGTCAGACATCCACTAGATTTAGATACGGTACCACGCAAGATACCTTTATCATTTTTACCGTGGCCATGTCTGTGGATGCTTATATTCCGGAAGTTCCCGGCGTTATTTCAACAACTCTTGTAAACAATCTTCCACCAGTTGGTGCGCAACCTTACACGGTATTGCCAGGTCAAGAAATTGAATATGAAGTTGTTCTATACAATACAGGTTCTGAGGCAACCATAAACAACGTAATTACAGTTCCAATTCCATACGGATCAACTTATGTTCCAAATAGTATTGTAACTACATTGAACTATACTCCTGCTCCAGCAGTGAATTCAGCCGTGTTTAATCCACTTTCAGGTGGTAACGGTTCAATCATCTGGAACATCAGTGAAATTCCACATCCTGCAAGTCCAACAACTGTTTTAGGAACGTTGAAATACAGATTGAGAGCTACAACAGATTGTGCTATATTAACCAATCCAAATTGTAATCCTTCAATAATTACTCAAGGAACGACTAGTGGTGTTGGAACTATTTCACAAATTCCTTACAATCTTAATTTCATTTTAGGATATACCTCAAGTGGAGCGTGTGTTAATGAGCCAATTTCTGGAAATTTAGTTACCACAATTGATGCGGTCGATTACATCAACCAAAATTGTCAAAATACACCATTAGAATACGTATTCAATTACTGTAGTATTTCGGGATCAATACCCGTTTCGTTAATCAGCGGTACGTTCCCAACTGGAACAACATTTTATAATCAATTTCCAGTAACTACAACTGCTACGCAATATACAAGTACAACCCCATTCCCAGGAACAATTGGAACTTCAACGTATTATGCAGTTCCGCCAAACTCAACAGGATGCTACTTTGTATTCAACATTGTAATTACTAATGATTTCGCAGTAACTCAACCTCAATCTATTGATTTAAACGGATGTACTGTAGCTTCAATACCTGGTTTGCCTTATAGTACTACACCAGTAACCATTACTCCAACTCAATTCATTAATGCAGGTGGAACCATTGTAAATCAATCATTGATTATCTCTATCACGTATACCGATTCGATTATTAGTACTTGTCCGTTAGTGGTGAGAAGAAATTATGTAATAACTACAGGTTGTAACAACTCTCCTGTTATCAATTTTACGCAAACTTTTACGATTACCGATAATAGCGTTCCTACGATTTCGGCTGCAGGTGCCAATGCAACTATTCAATGTCCAGCTACTCCAACATTTACAGCACCTACTGCAACAGACAACTGTGGAACTGCGACGGTAAATATCGTTTCAACTGTAACTACTCCGGGTAACTGTGCCGGTAACTATTCAGTGACTAGAACTTGGAATGCTACAGATGCATGTGGAAATGCTTCGGCTCCAGTATCTCAAACTATAACTGTTCAAGATAACTCTGCTCCGACTATTTCGGCTGCAGGTGCCAATGCAACAATTGATTGTACTGCTACTCCAACCTTTACTGCGCCAACGGCGACAGACAACTGTGGAACAGCTACTGTAAACATCGTTTCAACTGTAACTACTCCGGGTAACTGTGCGGGTAACTATACTATAACTAGAACTTGGAATGCAACGGATGCTTGTGGAAATGCTTCGGCTTCGGTTTCTCAAACCATTACGGTTCAAGACACTTCTGCTCCGACTATTTCGGCTGCAGGTGCCAATGCCACTATCGATTGTACTGCAACTCCAACGTTTACTGCGCCAACGGCAACAGACAATTGTGGAACTGCGACGGTAAATATCGTTTCAACTGTAACAACTCCAGGTAACTGTGCTGGAAATTATACAATAACCAGAACTTGGAATGCTACGGATGCTTGTGGAAATGCTTCGGCTCCAGTATCTCAAACTATCACCGTTCAAGATAACTCTGCTCCGACTATTTCGGCTGCTGGTGCGAATGCAACTATTGATTGTACTGCTACTCCAACCTTTACTGCACCAACGGCGACAGACAATTGTGGAACTGCGACGGTAAACATCGTTTCAACTGTAACTACTCCGGGCAACTGTGCGGGTAACTATACTATAACTAGAACTTGGAATGCAACGGATGCTTGTGGAAATGCTTCAACTCCAGTATCTCAAACTATCACCGTTCAAGATAACTCTGCTCCGACTATTTCGGCTGCTGGTGCGAATGCAACTATTGATTGTACCGCTACTCCAACCTTTACTGCGCCAACGGCAACAGACAATTGTGGAACTGCGACGGTAAACATCGTTTCAACTGTAACAACTCCAGGTAACTGTGCTGGAAATTATACAATAACCAGAACTTGGAATGCTACGGATGCTTGTGGAAATGCTTCAGCTCCAGTATCTCAAACTATCACCGTTCAAGATAACTCTGCTCCGACTATTTCGGCTGCTGGTGCGAATGCAACTATTGATTGTACCGCTACTCCAACCTTTACTGCGCCAACGGCAACAGACAATTGTGGAACTGCGACGGTAAATATCGTTTCAACTGTAACAACTCCAGGTAACTGTGCTGGAAATTATACAATAACCAGAACTTGGAATGCTACGGATGCTTGTGGAAATGCTTCGGCTCCAGTATCTCAAACTATCACCGTTCAAGATAACTCTGCTCCGACTATTTCGGCTGCTGGTGCGAATGCAACTATTGATTGTACTGCTACTCCAACCTTTACTGCACCAACGGCGACAGACAATTGTGGAACTGCGACGGTAAATATCGTTTCAACTGTAACTACTCCGGGCAACTGTGCGGGTAACTATACTATAACTAGAACTTGGAATGCAACGGATGCTTGTGGAAATGCTTCAACTCCAGTATCTCAAACTATCACCGTTCAAGATAACTCTGCTCCGACTATTTCGGCTGCTGGTGCGAATGCAACTATTGATTGTACCGCTACTCCAACCTTTACTGCGCCAACGGCAACAGACAATTGTGGAACTGCGACGGTAAATATCGTTTCAACTGTAACAACTCCAGGTAACTGTGCTGGAAATTATACAATAACCAGAACTTGGAATGCTACGGATGCTTGTGGAAATGCTTCGGCTCCAGTATCTCAAACTATCACCGTTCAAGATAACTCTGCTCCGACTATTTCGGCTGCTGGTGCGAATGCCACTATCGATTGTACCGCTACTCCAACCTTTACTGCACCAACGGCGACAGACAATTGTGGAACTGCGACGGTAAATATCGTTTCAACTGTAACAACTCCAGGTAACTGTGCTGGAAATTATACAATAACCAGAACTTGGAATGCTACGGATGCTTGTGGAAATGCTTCGGCTCCAGTATCTCAAACTATCACCGTTCAAGATAACTCTGCTCCGACTATTTCGGCTGCTGGTGCGAATGCCACTATCGATTGTACCGCTACTCCAACCTTTACTGCACCAACGGCGACAGACAACTGTGGAACTGCGACGGTAAACATCGTTTCAACTGTAACTACTCCAGGTAACTGTGCTGGAAATTATACAATAACCAGAACTTGGAATGCTACGGATGCTTGTGGAAATGCTTCGGCTCCAGTTTCTCAGACTATAACTGTTCAAGATAGTACTCCACCGACTATAACTACTCAAGCTTCTAATATAATTGTAGATTGTGATGGTCAAGGAAATCAAAATGCGCTAACTGCTTGGTTAAATTCTAATGGTGGTGCAAGTGCAACTGATTTATGTTCGAACGTAACTTGGACAAATAATTTTAATTCAAATACATCAAATTGTTCCAATGCGATCACTGTAGTATTTACTGCAACTGATGATTGTGATAATTTTGTTACTACTTCTGCAACTTTTGCAATACAAGATATATTAGCTCCAGTAGTTCCAACTGCTCCAGCGGATGTAACCGTTTCGTGTGCCGATGAAGTACCAGCAATGGTTTCACTTACTGCTCTTGATAACTGTTCAGACGAAATTACGGTAGCTGGTGTGGATTCAATTGTACAAGGTGATTGTCCGAATTCATTTACGATTACTAGAACATGGACATTTGTAGACGCGTGTCAAAATACATCATCTGTTTCTCAAACTATAATCGTAAACGACGAATTGGCTCCAGTAGTTCCAACTGCTCCAGCGGATGTAACCGTATCCTGTGCCGATGAAGTACCAGCAATGGTTTCTCTTACTGCTGTTGACAACTGTTCAGACGAAATCACTGTAGCTGGTGTAGATTCAATCGTACCAGGTGATTGTCCGAATTCATTCACAATTACTAGAACATGGACCTTTGTAGATGCATGTCAAAATACATCTTCGGTTTCTCAAACTATTATTGTTAATGACGAATTAGCTCCAGTAGTTCCAACTGCTCCAGCGGATGTAACCGTATCCTGTGCCGATGAAGTACCAGCAATGGTTTCACTTACTGCTGTTGACAACTGTTCAGACGAAATCACTGTAGCTGGTGTAGATTCAATCGTACCAGGTGATTGTCCGAATTCATTCACAATTACCAGAACGTGGACATTCGTAGACGCGTGTCAAAATACATCATCTGTTTCTCAAACTATAATCGTAAACGACGAACTAGCTCCTGTAGTTCCAACTGCTCCAGCCAATGTAACCGTATCTTGTGCCGATGAAGTACCAGCAATGGTTTCTCTTACTGCTCTTGATAACTGTTCAGACGAAATTACAGTGGATGGTGTAGATTCAATTGTACCAGGTGATTGTCCGAATTCATTCACAATTACTAGAACGTGGACATTTGTAGATGCGTGTCAAAATACATCTTCGGTTTCTCAAACTATAATCGTAAACGACGAATTAGCGCCTGTAGTTCCAACTGCTCCAGCGGATGTAACCGTATCCTGTGCCGATGAAGTACCAGCAATGGTTTCACTTACGGCTGTTGACAACTGTTCAGACGAAATCACTGTAGCTGGTGTAGATTCAATCGTACCAGGTGATTGTCCGAATTCATTCACAATTACCAGAACGTGGACATTCGTAGACGCGTGTCAAAATACATCATCTGTTTCTCAAACTATAATCGTAAACGACGAACTAGCTCCTGTAGTTCCAACTGCTCCAGCCAATGTAACCGTATCTTGTGCCGATGAAGTACCAGCAATGGTTTCTCTTACTGCTCTTGATAACTGTTCAGACGAAATTACAGTGGATGGTGTAGATTCAATTGTACCAGGTGATTGTCCGAATTCATTCACAATTACCAGAACGTGGACATTCGTAGACGCGTGTCAAAATACATCATCTGTTTCTCAAACTATAATCGTAAACGACGAACTAGCTCCTGTAGTTCCAACTGCTCCAGCCAATGTAACCGTATCTTGTGCCGATGAAGTACCAGCAATGGTTTCACTTACGGCTGTTGATAACTGTTCAGACGAAATTACAGTGGATGGTGTAGATTCAATTGTACCAGGTGATTGTCCGAATTCATTCACAATTACTAGAACGTGGACATTTGTAGATGCGTGTCAAAATACATCTTCGGTTTCTCAAACTATAATCGTAAACGACGAATTAGCGCCTGTAGTTCCAACTGCTCCAGCGGATGTAACCGTATCCTGTGCCGATGAAGTACCAGCAATGGTTTCACTTACGGCTGTTGACAACTGTTCAGACGAAATTACAGTGGATGGTGTGGATTCAATCGTACCAGGTGATTGTCCGAATTCATTCACAATCACTAGAACGTGGACATTCGTAGATGCATGTCAAAATACATCTTCGGTTTCTCAAACTATTATTGTAAACGACGAATTAGCGCCAGTAGTTCCAACTGCTCCAGCGGATGTAACCGTATCCTGTGCCGATGAAGTACCAGCAATGGTTTCTCTTACTGCTCTTGATAACTGTTCAGACGAAATTACAGTGGATGGTGTAGATTCAATTGTACCAGGTGATTGTCCGAATTCATTCACAATCACTAGAACATGGACATTTGTAGATGCATGTCAAAATACATCTTCGGTTTCTCAAACTATTATTGTAAACGACGAATTGGCGCCAGTAGTTCCAACTGCTCCAGCCAATGTAACCGTATCTTGTGCCGATGAAGTACCAGCAATGGTTTCTCTTACTGCTCTTGATAACTGTTCAGACGAAATTACGGTTGATGGTGTAGATTCAATCGTACCAGGTGATTGTCCGAATTCATTCACAATTACCAGAACGTGGACATTCGTAGATGCATGTCAAAATACATCTTCGGTTTCTCAAACTATTATTGTAAACGACGAATTGGCGCCAGTAGTTCCAACTGCTCCAGCGGATGTAACCGTATCTTGTGCGGATGAAGTGCCAGCAATGGTTTCACTTACCGCTGTTGACAACTGTTCAGACGAAATTACAGTGGATGGTGTGGATTCAATTGTACCAGGTGATTGTCCGAATTCATTCACAATCACTAGAACATGGACATTTGTAGATGCATGTCAAAATACATCTTCGGTTTCTCAAACTATTATTGTTAATGACGAATTAGCTCCAGTAGTTCCAACTGCTCCAGCGGATGTAACCGCATCTTGTGCCGATGAAGTGCCAGCAATGGTTTCATTAACTGCACTTGACAACTGTTCAGACGAAATTACAGTGGATGGTGTAGATTCAATTGTACCAGGTGATTGTCCGAATTCATTCACAATCACTAGAACATGGACATTTGTAGATGCATGTCAAAATACATCTTCGGTTTCTCAAACTATTATTGTTAATGACGAATTAGCTCCAGTAGTTCCAACTGCTCCAGCGGATGTAACCGTATCCTGTGCCGATGAAGTACCAGCAATGGTTTCTCTTACTGCTGTTGACAACTGTTCAGACGAAATCACTGTAGCTGGTGTAGATTCAATCGTACCAGGTGATTGTCCGAATTCATTCACAATTACTAGAACGTGGACATTCGTAGACGCGTGTCAAAATACATCTTCGGTTTCTCAAACTATTATTGTAAACGACGAATTGGCGCCGGTAGTTCCAACTGCTCCAGCCAATGTAACAGTATCCTGTGCCGATGAAGTGCCAGCAATGGTTTCACTTACCGCTGTTGACAACTGTTCAGACGAAATTACTGTGGATGGTGTGGATTCAATCGTACCAGGTGATTGTCCGAATTCATTCACAATCACAAGAACGTGGACATTCGTAGATGCGTGTCAAAATACATCTTCGGTTTCTCAAACTATTATTGTAAACGACGAATTGGCGCCGGTAGTTCCAACTGCTCCAGCGGATGTAACCGTATCCTGTGCCGATGAAGTGCCAGCAATGGTTTCACTTACGGCTGTTGACAACTGTTCAGACGAAATTACGGTAGCTGGTGTGGATTCAATTGTACCAGGTGATTGTCCGAATTCATTCACAATCACAAGAACATGGACATTTGTAGATGCGTGTCAAAATACATCTTCGGTTTCTCAAACCATTATTGTAAACGACGAATTAGCTCCAACATTAGTAGGAAATCTAGTTACAGAGATCAATGCAAATTGTTTAAAATTACCTGAAGTACCGGTATTAGAATTTGTTGACAATTGCTCGAATACAACAACAGTTGTTTACAACTCAACTACTACTGCAGTAACAGAAAATGGTACCTATGCAATCATAAGAACGTGGACTGTAAGTGATGTTTGCGGAAACGCAGCTACATTTACCCAAACTGTAAATGTGACCATAAGTGACTTTGTTCAAATTGGCACTTTAGAAGAACCAGAAGTTTGTAACGGAGATATTGATCTTATTGTTGACTTAAATGAGGCTTTAGAAACATCATTTCCTAATGTACCTCTAACGGGAACATGGTCTGCCACTCCAAATTCGGAAGGTTTAGTAAATGGCGTATTCAGCCCTTATGAAGTTCCTACAGGAATCTATCAATTTACTTATGAATACGGGTCGGTACAATGTCCGCAAAGAGTTATCTTCACACTAACTGTAAACGAAGATTGTATTGAATTACCCTGCGAAGCTATTCTAGTTCACAATGCTTTTTCTCCTAATGGTGATGAATATAATGAAATGTTCATTATTGAAAACATAACTGACTCAGCTTGTTATTCTGAAATTAAAGTACAAATTTTTAATAGATGGGGAATCAAAGTGTACGATGCTGAAAACTATGATAACGATAAAATTGTTTTCAAAGGAATTTCTGAAGGTAGATCTACTTTAAATGCAAATGAAATGTTACCTGCTGGAACGTATTTCTATATTTTAGATTACAAAACTTCAGAAGGAAATTATGTCACTAAAAATGGTTATTTATATTTAAGTAGATAGTAGTAAATAGATTTTAAATTAACACCAAAATAAATGAGAACAAAAATTTTATACTTCGCTTTGCTGTTAATTGGATTAGTGAGTTATGCCCAACAAGACGCTCAGTATACCCAATACATGTACAACACGATCAATGTGAATCCTGCCTATGCAGGTTCGCGTGGAGTGATGAGTATTTTCGGATTACACAGAACCCAATGGGTTGGTTTGGATGGAGCGCCTACCACCAATGCGTTCTCAATCAATACTCCAATTAACAACAGTAATTTAGGTGTTGGATTGTCTTTTGTAAACGATAAAATCGGACCCACTAATGAGAATACCATCTCGGCAGATTTGTCCTATACTATTCGTACCTCGGAAACCTACAAACTTTCCTTCGGTATCAAAGGAACTGCTAATATGTTTAACTTAGATAAGGATAAATTAAATCCGGTAAATCAAGGTGACCCTCTTTTGCAAAATTTGGATAACGAATTCTCTCCTAATGTCGGTGCGGGTGTTTATTTACACTCTGATAAATTGTATTTGGGAGTTTCTGTTCCGAATTTCTTTGAAACCAAACGATACAATGATAACGACATTGCCGTGTATAAAGAACGTATGAATTTGTACTTCATTGGTGGATATGTATTTGACCTTACTCCTAGTTTGAAATTTAAACCTGCCTTTTTAACCAAAGTAGTAGAAGGTGCACCACTCCAACTCGATGTATCGGGTAACTTCTTAATCAATGAAAAGTTTGTACTTGGTGCTGCTTGGAGATGGGATGCTGCGGTGAGTGCTATGGCTGGATTTCAAATCACCGACGGACTATTTATCGGTTACGGATACGATTTAGAAACCACCAAACTAGCCAACTATAATTCAGGATCTCATGAGGTATTTTTGCGATTTGAATTATTCAACAAACAAGAAAAAATAGTTTCACCTAGATTCTTCTAAAAGCTTTTATCATGAGAAAAACATCTTTATATACACTACTACTATTGATCCTATCGATCAGTATGTCTGCACAAAAAACTAAAGTCGCTAAAGCCGATAAAGCCTACGACAAGTTTGCCTATGTAGATGCTATTAAAACCTACGAACGTTTGTTTGAGAAAGGATATAAAAATCCCGACATGCTGCAAAAACTAGGTAACGCCTATTACTTTAAAGCCGAATTAGACAGTGCTGCCAAATGGTACGGTGAACTCTTTGCTCTTACTCAAGACGTAGAACCAGAATACTACTACCGTTATGCACAATCGCTAAAAGCGATTAAAGAATACAAAAAGGCCGATGCCATGTTGGAGCAATTCCACAAAAAAAATGGTACCGATACCCGAGGTAAACTAGCCTCGGCTCAAAAAGATTATTTGGCCGTGATTAAGAAAAACTCAGGAAGATATACCATTGAAAATGCAGGTATCAACTCCGAGTTCTCTGATTATGGAAGTGCGTATTACAACAACAAAGTCATCTTTGCTTCGGCTAGAGATACCGGTGGTGTGAGAAAAAGCAAACACACTTGGACGGGTGAGAATTTTACCAATTTGTATTCGGCTGAAATGGGCGGACAAGGTGAATTAACATCAGCGGAACGTTTCTCTAAAAGTTTAAACTCACGCTTCCACGAATCAACTCCTGTTTTTACCAAAGACGGACAAACGGTATACTTTACTCGTAACAACTTCTTAACCAAAAAAGGAAAAGACAAAGACGGAGCAACTCTTTTAAAATTATACAAAGCCACCTTAAATGGAGATAAATGGGAGAACATCACTGAACTTCCTTTTAACAGCAACGAATACAGTGTGGCACATCCTGCGCTAAGTACCGATGAGAAAACTTTGTACTTTGTATCGAACATGCCTGGAACATTAGGTCAGTCGGATATCTTTAAAGTATCTATCAGTGGTGATACCTATGGAACACCTGAGAATCTTGGAAATGTGATTAACACTGAAGGAAGAGAAACCTTCCCATTTATCACTCCAGAAAACGAATTGTTCTTTGCCTCTGACGGTCATCCTGGACTGGGTGGATTGGATGTTTTTGCTTCGAAGTTAGAAGACGATAAAACGTACCAAAACGTACTCAACGTGGGTGAACCACTCAACAGTTCAAAAGACGATTTTTCGTATGTGATCAACAACAAAACACATTTGGGTTATGTGACTTCTAATCGTGATGGCGGACAAGGAAATGATGACATCTATCGTTTTAAAGAAACCAAAAAATTAGAATACAAATGTGAACAAGAGTTATCGGGTGTAGTAACCGACAAAGAAAGCGGTGCTCCGATTGCCAATGCCAAAGTAACTTTGCAAGACAGAAACTTTAAAGAAATTGCTTCTAAAATCACCGATAGCGAAGGTAAATTTGATTTCGGAATTGTAGACTGTGGAACTAAATACGTCATCAAAACCGAAAAACCAGACTACACTACCATCGAGACTCCAACCATTACGGGTGAAGAATCAGGGAAAACTTTTGTGCCGATTGAGTTAGAATTAGCTAAGAAAAAAGTGGGAGTTACTGACGATTTAGCCAAAGCATTCGGAATCAAAATGATTTACTTCGATTTGGATAAATCAAACATCCGTAAAGATGCAGCTTTAGAGCTTGCTAAAATCTTAGACGTAATGGAGCAAAACCCAACTATGGAATTAGATATTCGCTCGCACACCGATTGTCGTCAGACAGCGAAATACAACGCAGCCTTATCCGACAGAAGAGCCAAATCGACTATGGCATGGTTAGTGTCAAAAGGAATTGCTAAATCTAGACTGACTGGAAAAGGTTACGGCGAATCACAACTCGTAAACGATTGCGGTTGCGAACCAACCAACGCTTCGCCTTGCTCGGAAGAACAACACCAAGAAAACAGAAGATCAGAATTTATTATTACGAAATTGTAGATTTTTATATATACAATTATTTAAACCCTGCGAGCATTCATTTTTTTGGATGCTCGTTTTTTTTAAACTAAAAAATAACCATGAACTTGATGTCTATAGGTATAGTTTTCAGACTAAAGTCTGCAAGGATAAATTAAAATTAATAACTGAAATTTGCCACAGATTCACAGATTAGAAATTAATTAAAATCTGTGAATCTGTGGCAAAAAAGATTTGTTAAAACTAAATGCACTAAAAAAACATAGTTATAAACTTTATTTGATACCAATAAAAAACCACTCAGTTACGCATGAGTGGTTTTTAAAATCAAACAAAACAAATTAGTACTATCTTTTCATAAACATGTTAGTATAGTATTTTTTACCATTTTCCGGATTAATCGTAATCGAAATTCCGAAGTGAGTATAATCACCGTCAAGATTGGCTTTGTGACCTGGACTGTTTTTCCAAGCGTGTAAAGCTGAATTTGGAGTAGAAAAATTATAGGCTATATTTTCACCCACTCGAACCGCACCTAATACTTGGATGATGTTGTTGGCTCTTGAGTCGAAGTAGTCATGATTGACAACATTGTTTTCAATCATGTAACTATTGTGTTCTAAGGATTTGTAGGAAATGTGATTTACAATTTCTAAAGTATTCAAACCAACAGAAACACGATAATCGTTAATTCTGTTTGCTAAATCTAATTCTTCAGCACTGTAATCATAATTGGTAACTAATTCTAAGTCTTCTTTTTCTTCGGTAGCATCATTTGAACATGAAACTAAAGTTAACACCATAACGAATGGCATGAACAGACGTAGTAAATTTGTTTTCATAGTAGTAGGTTAAGTTTTTTAAGATAGATGTGGGGCAAATATCTTTAGGGTTATTACTTAATGTTATTTAAAGAACGTGTTGTTGCATTTGGGTTGAACAATATTACACACATGTCGGTAAACTGCAAAAAAAAATCGATGAATTACATCGATTTAGAATTAACTTAGGAATATTTCTTACAAATCAAGAAGACAATCGTTCAATTTTCCAATTAAAATCATCTTGAAGTGAATACCGTATTCGGTCGTGTAATCGATTGGGTCTACCTTGCCAAAACTCAACTTCGATAGGAGAAACTATAAAACCACCCCAATTGCTTGGTCTCGGAATCTCTTTACCTTCATAGTAGCGTTCTAATTCAGACAACTTCTCATCTAAAACAAGTCTAGATGAAATTACCCTACTTTGATCGGAGGCAATTGCGCCTAATTTACTTCCGTCGGGACGCGAATTAAAATAATTATCGGAGACAATCTCAGAAGTTTTTTGAGCCATTCCCTTAATAATTACCTGACGTTCAACACTGTGCCAAAAAAAAGACAAGCATACATTTGGATTGTTTTGAATGGCAATTCCTTTTTCGGAATCGTAATTGGTAAAAAAAACAAATCCTTCTTCGTTGAATTTTTTAAGCAAGACCACTCTCGATTTTGGAAAACCATCTAGTCCAATAGTCGAAACCGTCATGGCATTGACTTCTTCATTACCGCCTAAATCTTCCGTTTCGTGAAACCATCGATGGAATAAATTGATTGGATCTTCCGGAATGTTGGTTTCCAATAATTCACTTTTCTCGTAGGATTTTCTGTAATTGCTTAGATCTTTCATTTTTTTGATTGTTGGATTATAGGATTGTAAGATTATAGGATTGTAAGAAAGTTAGACTTTCGACTTTTGACTTTTGACTTTTGACTTGAAATAGTACCACAAAGTTAGGAAACTTGCTATGAATTACAATAACTTCTACACTAGCCCCGATAGAAGCCGGTATCCTTTTATGCTGAACTTGTTTCAGCATCTCTTACTAGTTTGTACTGACTAAGTTAGTGAGGATGCTGAAACAAGTTCAGCATAAAAGATAAAGGCGGATAGCGGGACAACTTATGAAAAAGGCACAAGTTGACTGCTACTGAAACAACTACTCCATGTCAAATTCTTTGCCGTCGTCTGCCAAAAGAGTGTTTTCAAAAATGGTTTGCGCTTCTCTTTGGAAAAGACTTATATCGCCGTAACGCGTCGAAAAATGACCGAGTATCAAGTGTTTGACATTCGCTTTTAACGCTATTGTCGCGGCTTGTTTGGCGGTTGAATGCATGGTTTTTTCGGACAAATGTGCTTCGCTTTCCAAAAAAGTACTTTCGTGGTACAAATAATCTACGTTTTCGATGATGGGGATAATGGATTCGTCGTACACCGTGTCGCTGCAAAAGGCATACGATTTTGAAGGTTGAGGGTCGAATGACAACTCAGAATTCGGAATCACGGTACCGTTTTCAAGTGTAATATCGCCTCCGTATTTAATTTTATTGAAATACAATTTATCGATTTCATACTGTTCAACGGCTTCGATATTGAGTTTGCGTTCGATGTTTTTTTCTTGAAATAGAAATCCGTTTGTATACACGCGATGCTTGAGCGGAATGGTCTTCACCACTACCCGATCGTCTTCAAAAATGATTTCAGATTGTTTGGATTCCAATTCATGGAAGTACAAATTATAACCGGTAAATGAGCCCGAAGCTCTGAGTTGCAGGAGAATAATTTCTTTGATGCCTTTCGGACCGTACACATGCAAATCGCTTTCCCGATTGAGCAGCATGAACGTTGAGATTAATCCGACTAAACCATAAAAATGGTCGCCGTGCAAATGCGAAATAAAAATATGATTGATTTTGGAGAACTTGACTTTGCTTTTACGGAGTTGCACTTGCGTTCCTTCGGCACAATCGATGAGAAATACACGGTTTTTGACCTCTAAAACTTGTGATGTTGGGTTGGAAAGTGTTCGTGGCGTGGCAGCGTAACAGCCGAGTATGGTTAGCTTCATGGGTTGTCGGTTGTCGGTTGTCGGTTTTCAGTTTTCGGTTTTGTCGTTTTCGATTTTTCCGAGTTTCACCACTTTAATGATGATGTAAATGAGTAGCACTGCGTTAATTCCGAGTCGGATGTAATCAAATTCTTGTGTTTTCAAACTTGTAATCAAACGAGTTGCAAACAAATACGTCAGCAGAAATAAAACGACTACATAAATATATACTAAGGTCTTATTGCTTAATTTCATGGTTGGGTGTGATTAAAATCCGAGATCGCGTTCAATTTCTTCCATTTCAATGATGTCGTGCGCTTCGAGTAAACTCGGCACCACAACTAACTTTACGGGAACGCTGTTAAAATCGATATCTTCGGCTACAATTACAAATGATTTTTTAGATTTTCGATGTGTTTTGGACAATTCAGAAAATAATTTGATGTGGTTCAAGGTCACATTTTTGTCGTGCGTCACATCCAGAATTAAATTGTGCGCTTTAAAACTATTGTATTCATGGGTAACTTTTTCCACAAACGATTGAATGTCGCCTTGAGTATCTTTAATAATAGTGGTATGTCCTTTTTGTTCTACTTTCATGTCATTGCGAGTTTACGAAGCAATCTTATATGTTAAACTTATTTCTATTTTTTTTACACAAATTACACGAATTTACACCAATTCTTAGTGGAAAATAAAATTTCACTGATTGTTCTTAGTAAGTAATTTAGTGCTAATTGGTGAAATTAGTGTCATTCCTATTGCTTAATCTTGGAAGCTAATAAATAAATCACTGCCATTCGAATCGCTACTCCGTTTTCTACCTGATCTAAAATCACCGATTGTTGCGAATCGGCCACATCCGAAGTAATTTCCACTCCGCGATTGATTGGGCCAGGATGCATAATGACTATTTCTTTTTTCAGTGAATCCAACAGTGCTTTGTCCAATCCGTACTGCTGGGCATATTCGCGTGTGGATGGAAAATAATTCACGTCCATACGTTCGTTTTGCACGCGAAGCATGTTGGCCGCATCGCACCATTCGAGTGCTTTTCTTAAATTTGATTCGACCGTTACACCTAAACTTTCAATGTGCTTCGGAATGAGCGTTTTAGGTCCGCATACCTTTACCTCCGCACCTTGCATTTGTAACGCAAATATATTCGACAAGGCGACGCGCGAATGCAAAATATCGCCAACGATGACTACTTTTTTTCCGGCTACTTCGCCCAATTTTTCTCGGATTGAAAAACTATCTAGAAGCGCTTGCGTGGGATGTTCGTGTGCGCCATCTCCAGCGTTAATGATGCTCGCATTTACGTTTTGTGATAGAAAATACGCCGCGCCGGGATTGGCATGTCGCATGACCACCATATCGACTTTCATCGAAAGAATATTGTTTACGGTATCGATTAGTGTCTCTCCTTTTTTAACAGATGATTGCGCAGCTGAAAAACTGATTACATCAGCTGAGAGACGTTTTTGAGCTAATTCGAAGGATAATTTGGTGCGTGTACTGTTTTCGAAAAAGATGTTGGCAATAGTGATATCGCGTAATGACGGCACTTTCTTGATGGGACGATTGATGACTTCTTTGAAATGATCGGCTGTTTCAAAAATAAGTTGAATGTCGTCTTTGGTAAGGTATTTTATTCCTAATAAATGATTGACGGAAAGTTCGGACATTAGGTTAGGTGTTAGTTATTATCGGTTGTCGGTTGTCGGTTGTCGGTTGTCGGTTGTCGGTTGTCGGTTGTCGGTTGTCGGTTGTCGGTTGTCGGTTGTCGGTTAATAATTTGTTTTACGACGTGTAGTAATGTTACACTTAATTCTTAATTCTTAATTCTTAATTCTTAATTCTTAATTCTTAATTCTTAATTCTTAATTCTTAATTCTTAATTCTTAATTCTCAATTCGTAATTAAATACACCGCGTCTTCTCCTTCATTTTCAATCCAGCATACTTTTACTTTTTCGTTGTTGATGGTGTCAACTTGACGGCCACGATAATCGGGTTGGATGGGCAAATGGCGACTGAATCGGCGATCAATGAGTGTCAATAATTCTACTTCTGACGGTCGTCCAAACGATTGAATGGCGGTCAATGCAGCATTGATACTTCGTCCGGTAAAAAGCACATCATCTATAAATACGACTTTTTTATCTTCTACAATAAAATCGATTTTGGTTTTGTTGGCTTCTAATGATTTTTCGCCGCGACGGAAATCATCTCTAAAAAAAGTGATGTCTAAAAAGCCGAGTTGTATCTTTGGTACGTTGTATTCTTCCTCTAAAATTTGTTTGATTCGGTTGGCTAAAAAAGTGCCTCTGGGTTGCAATCCGATTAAAACGGTGTTCGAAAAATCGAGGTGTTTTTCAATCAACTGACAAGCCAAACGATGGAGAATAATGGTAACTTCTTTGGATGTGAGTAGTATTTTTTGACTCATAATGAAGTGTTGTGTTTGGTTTGCAAATATATACTTTTTTAGCATTTTTTAAATCATTTTCGATGTTTTAAATTAACATAACTTAAGTTGTGCATCAAATATTATGTTCTAAATTTGGATTTTAATTTAAACATTTTAAAACCATGAAGAAAAATTACTATTTGTGTTTTGTATTACTTTTTACAATTCTTACAAACGCCCAACCTTGCTATAGAGAAATGCATGCAGGGAGAAATTTTACTATTGCTTTAAAGGATGACAATACACTTTGGGCATTTGGTTCAGATCAATATGGTCAATTAGGCAATGGTACTTCTTCTTATTCTGAAAACGCCATACAAATCGGAACCGATTCAGATTGGTCACAAATAGCAGTCGCAGATCATTCAGTACTTGCTATAAAAACTAACGGAACACTTTGGGCATGGGGACGTAATGAATCAGGTCAGCTTGGTATCGGAACAATTATAGACGCTATTGAACCAACACAGGTTGGAAGTGCAAACAATTGGCAGCAAGTAGCCATAGGTAGATGGGGTGCAATGGGTATAAAAACTAATAGTTCATTATGGGCATGGGGTAAGAACGACCTAGGTATGTTAGGTGACGGTACAACTACTGATCAACTGTCTCCAGTACAAATTGGTACAGAAAACAACTGGTCTAAAGTAGCCATGGGATACTATCATACTCTTGCCATCAAAATGAATGGAACCCTATGGAGTTGGGGCTCAAATGTATTTAATCAAATCAATGGATCTATAGATGAAGTCGTAAATGCTCCCACTCAAGTTGGAACGGATACTAATTGGACTGAAATCGCTGCAGGTAATGCTCACAATGTAGCAATTAAAAGTGACGGAACCATTTGGTCATGGGGTTATAATCAAATTGGATACTTAGGAAATGGTTCGGATGCAGAGAATTTTACCCCAACACAAATAGCACTTTCTGGATCGTTTCAAAAAGTTGCTGTAGGTTTAGGTCATACAGTGGCATTACGATCTGATGGAACATTATGGTCATGGGGATTAAATAACTCAGGACAAGTTGGGAATGGTACAATTAATAATACGGGGTCTACTTTTTCTGTATTAACACCTGTTCAAATAGGAACGGATAACAATTGGACAAAAATTGCTATTGGTTCTCATAGCACATTTGCTTCAAAGAATGATTCTAATTGGGCATGGGGCTTTAATTCTTTATACATTCTTGGTAATGGTCTATTTACGGGCAATCAAAGTAGTCCAATAATTGTCACTAATTGTGCAGTTTTAGCCAATGATGAAACAATCAAAGAAGGTATTAATTTGATTGCATACCCCAATCCTGCAAAAGATTTTATTACAATTGATAGTAATGCAACATTGATTCAAAAAATTGAAATGTATAACCTTCAAGGGAGAATGGTTCTCGCAGAAACGCTAAATGAAACTTTAATGCAACATCAATTAAACATTTCTGAATTAGCTAAAGGTGGCTATCTCATAAAAATAACTACAAGTATGGGAATTGAAAATATTAAGATAATAAAAGAATAGCTTTTTCTTTTTACTAAAAAATTACATTTTTTTAAAATTTTAAAATAAAAAAAATCCCAATCAATAATACGATTGGGATTTTCTTTATGAATACATTTTCTTTCTCATCTCTTTGATCTTCTCATCGTCTAAATATTCGTCAAACGTCATGTAGCGGTCGATGACTCCGTTTGGAGTGATTTCCAACACTCGATTGGCAACGGTTTGAGCAAACTCGTGATCGTGCGTCGTAAACAACACCGAACCTTTAAAATTTTTCAATGAATTATTAAAAGCGGTAATCGACTCTAAGTCCAAGTGATTCGTCGGTTCATCCAACATCAATACATTGGCTCGGATCATCATCATGCGCGACAACATGCAACGCACTTTTTCTCCACCCGATAATACTGTACATTTTTTCAACGCTTCTTCTCCCGAGAAAATCATTTTTCCAAGGAAACCACGAACGTACACTTCATCGCGTTCTTCTTCTGTTTTTACAAACTGACGCAACCAATCCACTAAATTTAAACTTCCATCGGTAAAAAATGCACTGTTGTCATTCGGTAAATACGACTGATTTGTGGTAATTCCCCAATCGAACGTTCCCGCATCTGCTTTTTGATTTCCGTTTAAGATTTCATAAAAAGCGGTTGTAGCACGTGAATCTTTAGAGAATACCACTACTTTGTCGCCTTTGGCCATATTCAAATCGACGTTCTTGAACAACACTTCGCCATCTACTGATGCCGCAAGGTTTTGAACGTGTAAAATTTGGTCACCTGCTTCGCGTTCCACATCAAAAATGATGGCAGGATAGCGTCTACTTGACGGTCTGATTTCGTCAAGATTTAATTTTTCAATCATTTTTTTACGAGAAGTCGCCTGTTTCGATTTCGCTACGTTGGCACTAAAACGTCGGATGAATTCTTCCAACTCGGCTTTCTTCTCTTCTGCTTTTTTGTTTTGTTGCGCTTTTTGTTTGGCGGCTAACTGACTCGATTCGTACCAAAACGTATAGTTTCCAGAATAGTGATTGATTTTAGAAAAGTCAATATCCGAAATATGCGTACACACCGAATCCAAAAAGTGTCTATCGTGCGATACTACAATTACTGTATTTTCGTAATTGGCTAAGAAATTTTCCAACCACGAAATCGTTTCAAAATCCAAGTCGTTGGTCGGCTCATCCATTACCAATACATCCGGATTTCCAAATAACGCTTGCGCCAATAAAACACGGACTTTCATTTTTCCTTCAATTTCTCCCATCATCATATAATGCATGTCGGCAGAAATACCCAAATTCGATAGCATCGAACCGGCATCCGACTCGGCGTTCCAACCGTTCATTTCTTCAAATTGAACTTGCAATTCTCCAATTCGGTCGACTTTGTCATCCGAATAATCGGCATATAACGCGTCCATCTCCGATTTTACAGCAAATAATACTTTGTTACCCATCATCACAGTTTCTAAAACCGTATGGTCGTCGAACATGTTGTGATTCTGATTCAAAACCGACATTCGCTTTCCGGGTTCTAAAATGACGCGACCCGAAGTCGGATCAATATCGCCCGCTAATATTTTAAGAAAAGTCGATTTACCCGCGCCGTTAGCACCGATTACTCCGTAACAATTCCCCTGAGTGAACGTAGTATTTACTTCGTCGAATAATATTCTTTTACCAAATTGTACTGATAAATTTGAAACCGTAAGCATGTATGTAAAATGTTTTAATTGAACTTTGTTCCGTTTAACCCATTGGTCTTAGGAGGTGCAAAAGTAGTGAAAAGTGTTCAGTGTTTCATGCTACAGAAGGAGTTTTTTTCGCTGCTATAACATCGTATAATTACTCGCTAATCGTTCGAAAAAGTCCGTTTTAACAAGCGTTTCCGTAATACTATGTTTTATTTAACGATAGATTAACAATATTTTTAGATGCAACACGATACATTTGTTTTTACAATTGTAATTCCAACGAATGAAACACCATTACTCAATACAACCTTTACTGCTTCCCATCCTACTCTTATTGCTACTGAGTTCTTGCAAAAAAGAATTCTCCAACGATAACTATGTGGCGTATTTTGGTGGTGAGATTACCAACCCAAGTAATCGTTATGTATTGTTTTGTAAAAACGATGAAGTAATCGATACTATCACCTTAAACAAAGACAATACTTTTTTCAAAAAATTCGATTCGTTGGCGCCTGGTTTGTATTCATTTAAACACGAACCCGAATACCAATACGTTTATTTTGATAAAAACGACAGTGTTATGGTGCATGTCAATTCGAATGAATTTGACGAATCGATGGTTTTTTGCGGTCGCGGCGATGAGAAGAACAATTTCTTAATGGAAATGTACCTGAAAAACGAAAAAGACAAAGACAATATTTTTCATGTTTTTGATTATGATTTTGACAAATTCAATGAGGTAATTGATTCGATTCACAAAAAAAACGAACAGTATTACACCAAGAAAAAAGAAAGTGTTAAATGGAGTGACGAATTTGACGTGTTTGCCAAAGCTTCATACATCTATCCGCATTACACCAAAAAAGAAATTTATCCGATGATTCACAACATGCGAACCGGAAAAGATGTCTACGAAAAACTACCGCAATCGTATTACTCCTATCGCAATGGCATCGATTACAACAATGAGTTGCTTTCAGAATATTCACCGTTTGTGATGTATTTGAATCACATGCTGAACAATGTTTCTACCATAAAATACCACAATCATTTTAGTCAGGCTGATTTAGAACTCAAAACCAACATCAACAAACTCAATATTGCCGACACGTTGATCAATAACAAAGTGGTTAAAAACAAAATTTTAAACAACATCGCTTTTCAATATTTGTTGGAAGATCAGAATATGGTGAACAACCAAGAGTTTTTGAAAATGTACCACAAATATTCTACAGATAACAGTCAGAAAAACGAAATCAACAAAATTGGAAATGCCATTCAGTTGCTTCTTCCTGGCAAAAAACTTCCTTCGGTGGAATTGATTGATGTAAACGGTAAAACAATTCAGTCCGATCAATTAATTACAAAAAACACCATATTCTTTTTTTGGACGGAAAATGCCAATTCACACATGATTAATGCCCATAAAAAAATCATCGAATTCAAAAAGAAGTACCCGAACCACCAATTCATCGCCGTGAATTTAGACAAAAACGAAAACTGGAAAAAATCACTTTCCAAATACAATTTTAAAGACGTTAAGGAATACCGTTGTGCCGATTTTGAAGACATCAAAGCCAAATGGGCGATAACAAAAATCTACCGAACCATCGTTGTCAACGATGATAAAAGTATTAAAAACGCGTTTACTAATATTTTTGACGTGAAATTTGAAGAGAATTTGAGATAGTGGTCAGTGGTCAGTGGTCAGTATACAAAATTAAATTTTTTAGATCTAAAAAAAAAGACGATTTTCAATTGAAAACCGTCTTTCTTATTTTATAAAACTGCGTTCTGAAATCGGCATTCTACTGAACACTAATTACTGAACACTGCCTACTCTACTTATTCCCTTTCTCAAAATCAGCAATAAACTGCGCTAATCCGATATCCGTTAATGGGTGTTTCAACAATCCTAAAATCGCCGATAACGGTCCGGTCATCACGTCAGCACCAATTTTGGCACAATTCACAATGTGCATGGTATGACGCACAGAAGCCGCTAAAATTTGCGTTTCATATCCGTAATTATCGTAAATTTCTCTGATTTCCTGAATCAAATTCAAACCGTCTGTCGAAACATCGTCCAGGCGACCAATAAAAGGCGATACAAAGGTCGCGCCCGCTTTAGCAGCCAAAATCGCTTGACCTGCCGAAAACACTAACGTTACATTGGTTTTTATTCCTTTATCCGAAAAATACTTACACGCTTTTACACCTTCTTTCGTCATCGGTAATTTCACCACAATCTGCGGATGTAAATCGGCCAATTCCTCGCCTTCTTTAATCATTCCGTCGTAATCCACCGCATTCACTTCGGCACTCACTTCGCCATCTGTAATGTTACAAATGTCAACGTAATGCTTCAAAATGTTGTTTTTTCCAGTGATTCCTTCTTTCGCCATCAACGACGGATTGGTTGTTACTCCATCCAAAACGCCTAACGATTGCGCTTCCTTAATGTCGTTTAAATTGGCTGTGTCAATAAAAAATTTCATAGTATATAATTAAGTTGTGTTTATTTTAATTGTGAACTATTTGGGCGTTCCGCTTCGTGCCTCGCGTCGGGCTTTCGGCTGCACGCGGTGCTTGCCTCAATCCCTAACGCACTTTTCAGTTAAATATCAAATTTATCTATTGATTGATGTAGTATGCCTGAAGCCCACTGGGATTCCTCCTCTTAATATCAAATTTAACGCAAACGTTTGCAAAATTACGAAAATCAATTGTAATGTCAGAAGTAAAAATAGATGAAGTCTATTCTCTTTTCTCTATGCTCTATTTTCTCCTTACAATTTATAATGATTCATCAACATTTTTTCATACACCTTATCCGGCAAAATTCGTTTCAAGACGATGGAAAATTTTTGCATAAAAGCACCGATTTTGTAGTGTATCTTCGGATTCGGATGTTGAATAATCGTGTAAATTGCTTCGGCCATTTCATTCGGATTACTGCCGCTGTCCACATGTTCGTCCATCATTTTTAGCGTGTTGCCATACGGAGTTTCGTAAGCCGAACCTTTAACCAATGGCGCGTGATAGCGTCCGGCTGCAATATTGGTCGCAAAATCGCCCGGCGCAACATTCGTAAGGTGAATACCAAACGATTTGACTTCCATTCGCAAGGCTTCGGTGATCAATTCGAGCGCACCTTTGGAAGCCGAGTAAATACCTCGGTACGGTAATCCCATATAGCCCGCAATCGACGTAATGTTGATGATCAAACCCGATTGTTGCACACGCATTTGTGGCAAAACGGCTTTCATCACTTCAATCGGACCAAACAAATTGGTTTCGAAATTGTTTTTGATTTCTTCACTTGGAATTTCTTCTATCGGTCCGGTGATTCCAACTCCAGCATTGTTGATGACTACGTCAATGCGACCCGATTTCGCAATCACTTCTGCCACGGCATTCTGAATACTCGTTTTATCGCGAACATCCAATGCAATCAAAGGAAAAACCGAATGCGAAATGCGCTCCGGATTCCTACTGGTTCCGTAAACCGTAAAACCTTTGGCATGTAAAAATTCACCAATCGATTTTCCAATTCCCGACGAACCACCTGTTATTAGTACAATTTTACTCATATGTATATTTTAAGAAAATAGACCGTTCTCGGTTGGCAGTTTTCAGCTTTCAGTTGTCTGTTTTCAGTTGTCTGTTTTCAGTTGTCTGTTATCAACTCTTTTATCTATTCTCTATTCTCTATTCTCTATTCTCTATTCTCTATTCTCTATTCTCTATTCTCTATTCTCTATTCTCTATTCTCTATTCTCTATTCTCTATTCTCTATTCTCTATTCTCTATTCTCTATTCTCTATTCTCTATTCTCTATTCTCTATTCTCTATTCTCTATTCTCTATTCTCTTCTGACGCTAAAGATAAAAAACCTTTCTACACTAATTCTATTCCCAAGCCGGGTTTTTCAGAGAGAATGATTTTCCCTTTCACAATGTGATTTCCTTTGGCGATATCATTTGCAATCAAATTTGCTCCATCCAAATCGGCATAATCACACAACGACGCCAAAACAGCACCTGCCGAAATTCCTACCGTCGATTCGGTCATGCAACCGATCATGATGTTAAAACCTAATGTTCGGGCATGTTGAATCATTTCGAGTGCTGGTGTCAATCCGCCGCATTTCATCAATTTAATATTAATACTTCGGTAGTGCGGTTGTAAATCGTTTAAAATAGAAACATCTTGACAATCTTCGTCCGCCATCCAATTGGCACATCCGTTTGCTTTCAAAACTGAATACATTTCGATTCCGGTTTGCATGGGTTGCTCGAGATAGGAAAAGCTAGAAATGACATTGTTTTCCTGCAACCATAAACAATTTTCTTGCGAGAAACTTCCGTTCGAATCGAGTGCAATATCGTTTTCTAATTGAGCTAATTGTAGGATATCATCCTGATTAAAATGATTGCATTTTACCTTAAATTTTGTCCAACTGGAACGACGTATCTTTTCAATTTGATGTTCTATTGTATCCACACTAATGGTAATCGACGATTCGGGCAATTGGTTGATTGCAATGGAATTCAATTCTAAAAAACTTTTTTTCTCGAGCTTTCCATACACATCCCAATAGGCACAATCAAGCGCTGAACGCAAAAAACTAGGCACATTGAGATGGAGTAAAAAAGTGTAAAATTCAACAGGATGAATAATCGTCTGATGTTCAATCTTTGACTGAATTCGCTGTAAATCAAGTATAAAATCCTCTAAATTGATGTGGTAGTAATCGATCGCCGTACATTCACCATAACCTGTACACTCATTTTTTTTGAGCGATACAATCAATGCATCGCGATGCGAATAGTTGCCGTAAGCGATGGAGAAGGTTTCCTTTAAATTCAATCGAACAATTTGCCAAGATAAATTCATTAAAGGAAGTTTGAAATTGATTTTATTGAAGGACAAACAACTACAAAAAAAAGATCCTGAAACAAGTTCAGGATTAAAATGGCAAGCGACCTACATCGCACCGCTACAACCACATACCTTTGCTATGTTCCCATCCTGGAGGATTCTGCAGGAGCTGGTCGTGTAGGACTTGCCGCGGCAAAGATACAATCTTTTTATATTTTTGCAAGAAATTAACATCATAAATAATACATTTGTCTAGATTAAATACAATTTATTTTCCATGAAAAAATATAACGCATTAGCATTCATTTTATTAGCTTTATTAGTAACGAATTGTGTAGGAACGAAAGAAGATGTATTCAACATCAATGAAGAAAAATTAAAAGGTCAATACACCTTGAGTGATCAACTTTCGGTTGAAATTCTGAATCCGAAAACCGAAAAAATAGACAGTGTTGTCTACGAATTGAATGACAAACGTGTTGGTGCTCAAAAAAGTGGTGCGTTATTTTCGTACGATTTAAAAAACGAAAAATTGGGGTATAACGAAGTTAAAACATCTGTATTTTACGATGGTGCTGTGGAAGTTGATTCGACTCGAATTGAAATCGTATCCAACGTTCAACCCAAATTACTGACCTACACGATTGTCAATACCTATCCACATGACACGAATGCCTACACACAAGGATTGGAATTTTACAATGGTATTTTGTACGAAGGTACGGGTCAGTACGGTACATCGACCTTGCGCAAAACCGATTATAAAACAGGAAAAGTGGATGTAAAAATCGATTTAGAACAACGATTTTTTGGAGAAGGAATTACCTTCTTAAACGACAAAATTTACCAATTGACATGGCAAGAAAATACGGCTTTTGTCTATGATGCGAAAACCTTAAAAAAAGAAAAGCAGTTGACATACTATAAAAAAATGGAAGGTTGGGGATTGACCACTGATGGTAAAAACCTATACATGACCGATAGTTCCGAACGCATTCATATTTTAAATCCAGATACATTCGAACCTATCGATTACATCAATGTGTATTCGTTGGGCACCAAAATTGATTCGGTGAATGAATTGGAATGGATCGACGGAAAAATTTATGGAAATGTCTACCAAAAAGATGCCATCGCTGTCATCAATCCGAAAACCGGTGCGGTAGAAGGAATCATCAATTTAGCCGATTTAGCAACAAAAATTACAAAATTACCCAATACAGATGTCTTGAATGGAATTGCTTACAATCCGGCAACCCAAACTATATTTGTGACGGGTAAAAACTGGGATAAAATGTTTGAGATTCGAATTAATCCTTAACAATTATGGCTATAAATAATCGTTCGGCCATACCAAAAGTGTGTAAAGAAAATTGGTTACAAATGGATCCTTCTGAAAAAGCTAGGTTTTGTAATTTGTGTCAAAAAAATGTATTTGATTATTCTCAAGGATCAACTTCTGAATCCGATGAAATAGTTTGCCTTCGTTACCAAGAAAATAATGAAAAAGCTAAAAAGTACACATTGATTACTAAAATTGCTAATTTGTTGGTTAAAAAGAAATAAATTTCATTCCTTTTCCAACCTTCCCTTGATTAGTAGTCTCTATATAAGAAAGCTACTTTTTATGAAAAACGCTATACACATAACCATTCCTAAACCGTGTACCGAAAACTGGTCAAAAATGAGTCTTGTTGAACAAGGACGTTTTTGTCAATCCTGTCAAAAAAAGGTATTTGATTTTACGCAATCATCCGATAGGGAAATTGCCGATGCTTTTAAAAGCAATGCGTCGTTATGCGGAAGATTTGACAATTCTCAATTGAATCGAGATTTGGTGGTTCCAAAAGAAAAAAGTTCAATTTGGATGGCTACTACTTCCGCTATCATTAGTTTTTTAGCCATCGGAACTGAGGAAATTAGCGCACAAGAACATCCAAAAGTAGTACAAACTGACAAAAGAGTTTTACTTGGTGAGCCAGTAGTTGTTGCAGAAAACAAAGAAATTATAATTTCAGGAACCATATCTGACACTATAGGAACTTTACCAGGCACAAGCGTTAGTATTAAAAATTCTTCTGTAAATGTTCATAGCGATATGGACGGTAACTATTCCATTAAAGCCAAAGAAAATGATACGCTGGTTTTTGTATTCATTGGAATGATTTCAGAGGAAGTAGTAGTTTCTAAAACATGTAATTTAGACATTAACTTAAAAAATGATACTTCTTTCGCGGAACAAATGGTTATAGTTGGAGGTATTCAATTAAAAAAACGTACTTTTTTCGGTAAAATTTTTCACTCGATTGGCAGATTATTTCAATAAAAAAACGCTCAATTCAGAGCGTTTCTTGTTTATTTTTTCATACTTTTTTCAATCTAAAAAATTATTTTTTCTTCACATCAACAAATTCGAAAGTAGCAGGATCGTACTTCCATTTGTTTTCTTGTGTTTTATTTTTCTGAGTGATGGTACCATCGGCATTCAGAATAAATTCAAATCCTTCTCTACGTATTCTCTCTTGTGTTTCGGATGCTGTCTTCAAACGATCTAAAAATACTTTTTCGACTATATGATTGGTAGTTTGTGTATTTGAAAACACCTGTTTCTTATTCGAAATTTCGTAGACAACCGAATAAATATTGGTTAAATTCTCTGTTTTTAAATCGGCTTTGATGACTGCGATTTCGGTCCAAGTTAGTACATATAAAGTCACTCCGTTTGCTTTAAACGCCGTCAACTTGGTATTGGTTGGTGTAAATTTGGCATCTACTTCTTTTACGATAATGGCGTCTCTAGCTTTTCCGTTTTCATTAATGGTAAGTTGAAAACTTCCATTTTTAATTTCGGCCACTAAATTATCGACTTTGGCCAAAACACCCTTTGCAACAGCGGTCGCCGCAGGTTTTTTCGCAACCGGTTTTTTCTTTTGAGCAAATGAAACCGCACTAATCAATACCATTAGTACAACTACAACTATTCTTTTCATATTTTTTTATTTAGTGATGGCTAATATATAAAATAATTGATTCACTATGTGTTAAATAAAAAAACCGTCTTGATAGGGCAACAAGACGGTTTCAAGGTAAAAGATACGAATTACTCTTTTGTTGACTGAACAGCTAAATTATAAATAACTAAACCAAATCCGATTTTGTTGATGGCATCTGCAATGTTATAGGCAACATCCACACTTCCTTTACCTAGTATACTAGTATACCAACCATCGGTACCTAACATATAACCCAATGGGTAAATGGCCCAGCCTACTAACACAAACCAGCATAAAATTTTGTGTGCAGCAAGCACTTGACCTCCAGCGGCAGTTGCTAATTTAGATGCTTCACCTAACCAAATTTCGTACACTATTGCAAAGTAAGCAATACCCGAAACTAATCCCCATAACCATGCGTTAGTTGGATCGACAGCTTCACCAAAATAACCTGTTACCAACATCACTAACGAATAAATAATCATTTTCCACAATAGTGATGTTTTAGCTCCTGCAATTTTTAGAATTAAATAAAACTCCAAGCACATTAATGGCACTGTTAACACCCAATCCACATAACGAAAGAACGTAGGCGATTCACCAAAACTTGCCCAATAATCTCTCATGTAGAAATAGTGAACTGCAGCAATAAAAGTAATTAAACCCGAAACTAAAACGGAAACCCTCCATTTCTTATCAAACTGACTTAATGATAAAAAGAAGAATGCTGATGCCGCCATCATGGCCATACATCCAATAAAAAATGTGAAACCAACATAATCAGTAGGCACCATTTTTGAAACCAACTGAACTGATACTAAATTTGTCATAATAAATAAATTTAAGTTATTTGTTTAATCAAATTTAGATATAGTTAAACAAAAAAAATAAAAATGTTTAACATTTTACGGTTATCTTTAAACAGTTTTAAAGTATAAATTTATGTTAAACACTAACAAGTATGCCATCATTATCAGCTTCTTCGCTTTGTGGATATCGGTGCATTTTTCTTTTGTGTATCAACAAATCTTTGGCTTTGTAGTAATTTTCTTATTCGGCATTCTGCATGGAGCCAATGATTTAGCCTTGTATCAAAAAATAAATGAGAACACAAACTATAACTCCCTAAAAAAAATTGTATTGTACTATGTAGGAATTGTAATTTTCGGGGCAATCCTATTCTATTTCATACCCTTGTTTGCTCTTTTGATTTTTATACTATCAAGTTCGTTTCATTTTGGTCAACAACATTGGACTGCTTTTGAAATAAAAAGAACGAATTGGTTTGTGCTATTTGAAACAGTCTACGGTTTATTCATTCTTTTTCTTCTTTTTAGTTTTCATGAAAAAGAAGTGGAAGAAATAGTATGTCAAATTTCCCATGTTTCTATTGAAATGATACACTTTACAGGAGTTACAATAGTTGTTGGAATACTATTAGTAGTAATGAGTATCGTTGTTCATTCTCAATCCAATACATTCAAATCGGAGATTATTGCAAACCTATTTTACTTAATAGTTTTTGCAGTTATCTTTAAAATTGCCGATTTAATATGGGCTTTTGCGATTTACTTTGTGGTATGGCATTCCATTCCGTCTATAAAAGAGCAAATGAATTTCCTGTATGGAGATAGTACCCTAAAAAATTTCAAACTATATTTTAAATCAGCATTCCTATATTGGTTTGCATCCTTACTGGGCATTTGGATTTTATATTTTATTTTTAGAGAACAAAAGATTTTTGACGCCTTATTTTTTTCATTTCTTGCCGCAGTTACTTTTCCGCATACAATTGTGATTATAAAAATGAAAAATAGGCAATAAAAAAAGGTCGGATTAAAAAATCCGACCTTTTAAAATTTATTTGTTCTTTCGAAAGATTCCGATTGGCATCGGAATAAGCGATTCAAAGGCCAATGCAACTCCTGGCTCGTTCGCTAAAACAGTTCACTGAACTGTTTTTTAACGCTCCGCCCTATTTCACCTCTTCGAAATCTACGTCTTGAGTTTGGTCGCCATTGGCATCAGCTTGTGGCTGTGCTTCTTGTGCCTGACCTTGATCTCCTTGAGCGTACATTGCTTCTGTAGCTGTTTTCCAAGCTGCATTTACGTTGTCTAAACCTTTTTGAATAGCTTCCAAATCTTGTGATTGGTGTGCCATTTTCAATTCGGTTAACGCGTATTCAATCGCCGTTTTGTGATCATCCGATAGCTTATCTCCTAATTCTTTCAACTGACTTTCAGTTTGGAAAATCATGCTGTCTGCTTCGTTCAATTTGTCTGCTTTTTCTTTAGCAATACGATCGCTTTCGGCATTCATTTCGGCGTCTTTCTTCATTCTTTCGATTTCTTCTGGAGTCAATCCTGAAGAAGCTTCAATACGAATATCATGTGATTTACCTGTTCCTTTATCTGTAGCTGAAACTTTGATGATACCATTGGCATCAATATCAAACGTTACTTCAATTTGTGGAACACCTCTTGGCGCTGGTGGAATTCCGTCTAAGTGGAAACGACCAATCGTTTTATTATCGGCAGCCATAGTTCGCTCACCTTGAATCACGTGGATCTCAACACTTGGCTGGTTATCAGCCGCCGTAGAAAACACTTGCGATTTTTTGGTTGGAATAGTTGTATTTGACTCAATTAATTTTGTCATTACGTTACCCATAGTTTCAATTCCTAATGATAAAGGCGTAACGTCTAACAACAATACATCTTTTACATCACCCGTTAAAACTCCACCTTGAATAGCCGCTCCAATTGCCACTACTTCATCCGGATTTACTCCTTTGGATGGTTTTTTACCGAAGAATTTCTCTACTTGCTCTTGAATAACTGGGATACGAGTAGAACCTCCAACTAAGATTACTTCGTCAATATCTGAAGTAGACAGACCTGCATCTTTCAACGCTTTTGCTACTGGATCCATTGAACGTTTTACCAAAGTTTCAGCCAATTGCTCAAATTTAGCACGTGTTAAGGTTTTAACTAAGTGTTTCGGACCTGTAGCAGTTGCCGTAACGTAAGGCAAGTTGATTTCCGTTTGAGTAGAAGACGATAACTCGATTTTTGCTTTTTCAGCAGCTTCTTTTAAACGTTGTAATGCCATTGGATCTTTACGTAAATCAATACCTTCTTCTGTATTGAATTCGTTTGCCATCCAATCGATGATCACTTGGTCAAAATCATCTCCACCTAGGTGAGTGTCACCATTGGTAGACAATACTTCGAAAACTCCGTCTCCTAATTCAAGAACCGAAATATCAAAAGTACCACCACCTAAATCGTATACTGCAATTTTTTGATCAATTCCTTTTTTATCCAATCCGTAAGCTAATGCCGCAGCAGTTGGCTCGTTGATGATACGCATTACTTTTAAACCTGCAATTTCTCCCGCTTCTTTCGTAGCTTGACGTTGTGCATCGTTAAAATAAGCTGGAACGGTAATAACTGCTTCTGTAACCGTTTGACCTAAATAGTCTTCGGCTGTTTTTTTCATTTTTTGAAGTGTCATAGCTGACAATTCTTGCGGAGTGTACAATCTTCCGTCGATATCCACACGTGGCGTATCGTTGTCACCTTTCACTACTTTGTACGCAACTGTTGATGCTTCCTTAGCGCTTTCAGAGTATTTATTACCCATAAAACGTTTGATGGATGCAATGGTTTTAGTAGGATTAGTTACAGCCTGTCTTTTTGCAGGATCACCTACTTTGATTTCGCCACCTTCTACAAAAGCAATTACAGATGGTGTTGTTCTTTTTCCTTCTGCGTTAGCAATTACAACCGGTTCTCCACCTTCCATAACTGATACACAAGAATTGGTTGTACCTAAATCGATACCAATAATTTTTCCCATTTTTATATTTAATTAATTTTAGAAAATTAGTTTTTTAAACTTGTGAGGTCTAAAAGCAAGGACTATGCCAACTGAAAGAACACTGTTATTTGTCAGTTTTCGATAAAAAAATCTGACACTATGACATAAAACAATCCGTTTTGAATCCTAAAATTATTTAAAAATGAGACAGTATTGCAAACTACTTTCCTCTTACATCAATTTCTGCACGGATTTTTTTTAAGTTGGTGTTGTTGACTATTAGAATCGGAACGAACGCAATAGGCAAAATAATAAACACGCTAAATCCTTGCTTGATGGTTAAAAAAATACCCACAGCCAATTGAAGAATAAGTATCACCACTAACAAAGCAGATGTATTCTTAGTAGTTTTTTCACGCTTGAGTAGTTCTTCTTTCGTAAGTGTTGATAAGTCGGTTTCTTTCATAATCGGTAGTTTATTGTGAGGTCAATGTGTAAATTTACAATAAAATTTGAAAAGATAAAATGAAAACGAAGTACATCTATTCATCAATTAAATGATATTCTACAAAATCACTACATTTGAAAAAACAGAATTACGTTTGAAAAAAATACTAATACATAAAGAACTTTTACTCTATGCCTTGGTGATGGCGGTACTTCTTTTTGTAGTAAAATGGATCGAATACCGCGTCTATGTATTTTCCCATCGCATGGAATTATATATGGGTTTTGTGGCTTTACTTTTTACTTTACTGGGAATTTGGGCTTCCAAAAAACTTACTAAAAAAGAAACGGTAATTATAGAAAAAGAAGTAATCGTTCAAAAAAATGTACACTTCCAAATCAACCAAGAAGAATTATCCAACAGGAAAATCAGTCAACGTGAATTACAAGTATTAGAATTAATGTCGGATGGTTTGACCAATCAAGAAATTGCTGATCGCCTTTTTGTTTCGTTAAACACCATCAAAACGCACAGTTCAAACTTGTATGATAAACTAGAAGTCAAACGCCGTACTCAGGCCATTGAAACAGCAAAGAAACTGAATATTTTACCGTAAAAAGCATTAAAATCACTCGAAAGTATGATTGATTTTACAACAAGAACATCCAATTTTACACCCTAATTTAAAACAAATTATATGAAAAACATTATTATCAAAAACGGATTAATTTCCAGTGCAATTGTGGTCTTATTTATGATTGTTTCCACATATTTATGGAAAACTGATCCCGAGTTCAAACCCACAATGGTGTACGGATTTTCGGGAATGATCATCGCTTTTATTTTTATTTTCATCGGAATTAAAAACTACCGTGACACGGTGAACAATGGATTAATCACTTTCGGTAAAGCATTCAAAATTGGCTTTTTTATTGCCTTATTTGCTTCTACCTTTTACGTTCTCGCTTGGTTGATTTTGTATTATAATTTCATTCCCGATTTTATGGATTTATATTCGAAATGCATCGTTGATGACGCAAAAGCTGCGGGAGAAACCGCCACACAGATTCAGGCGAAACTAGCCGAAATCGATCAAATGAAAGAATGGTATAAAAATCCGATTATGATTATTCTACTGACTTTTATGGAAATCCTACCCCTAGGAATTGTAATAGCGCTGATTAGTGCTTTAATTTTAAAACGAAATACAGTTAAAAAATCATAAACAAAAAAAGTCCCAAATTATATTGGGACTTTTTTTATATCTATTTCTGCTATTTTACTTTGATGATAAATCGGTCGTTCAAACCTTTGTTGAGTGTAAAATCGCCGTTATTACTTTGGGTATCGCCTACCAATACGAAACTTCCATCGGCAGTTTGCGTTACATCAGTCGCAAAATCAAAACTAGAACCGCCGAACGTTTTTTGCCATAAAATCCCCGAATTGGGATGCGCGTCAATTCCCATTATGAACGCATCATTTTGACCTAAATTAGTAAATTGATGGTCGTTGCTTCGGGTATGACCCACAATCATAAATTGATTATTGAATGTTTTCTTGATGGCTAATGCAGTGTCAAACTGACTTCCGCCTAGCGATTTATTCCAAATTAAATGTCCGTGGTCATCGATGTGGATTACCCATACATCACTGTTTCCAATTGGTCTTGAAATATCGCCATCGGTACTGTTCGACTGACCCACAATCAAATACGAATTATGATCGGTTTTGACTACTCCATACGCTTGATCAATATCGCTACCACCGTAGTTTTTCTTCCAATGCAAATGACCCATTTCGTCAATTTTGATTACCCAATAATCGTAACTTCCTTTTGGATGCTCTACATCAAAATCACTGCTTTCGGTGTAGCCTACCATAACAATTCCACCATCATTGGCTTCTACAATATCGTTGACTCTATCGTTTTGCGTTCCACCAAAATAGCGGTACCATTGGAATTCGCCTTGAGCGTTTAATTTAATTCCGAAAAACTCACCCACTCCATGTTGCACGCTATATGAATCGCGATCCATTTGATGACCTTCGCCATTACCTGGCTCACCATTTATACCTGAGTAATCGGCATAACCTGCCACAAAAAATCCTCCGTCACGGGTTTGTATGATTTTGTGTGCGTGATCGTGACTTGAAAATCCGTATACTTTTGACCACAGCGTTGAGCCGCTTTCATTAATTTTTATGATGAAAAAATCATGCATTCCTAAATTGCGAGGAACGTCAAAATCGGAACTTCCTGAATACCCTGAAATCACATAATTGGAATCGGAGGTTTTGATGATGCTGATTCCGAAATCATCTCCCGAACCACCAATAGTTTTGTTCCAAACCACGGTTCCATCTTTATCTAACTTGGTGATCCAAATGTCGTTTAAATCACGTAGTTTATTCACATCACCATCGGTACTTTTTGAATATCCTACCACAATCACTCCGCCATCGGGCGTTCCGACTACTCCACCCGTATTTTCCTCTTGCGAACCACCATGAGTTTTACTCCATGCAATTGCACCTTCAAATTTGGATTCTTCAACCGCTTCTTCTTTCGAACACGAAAATAAAAGAAACACGCTACATAATAATAAACACCTTTTCATAGCTTTTGGTTTTTATTCTATTAGTATTTTTTGAACCGTTGAATTATTGAATTTTATAAAATACATTCCCGATTGCAAACTTGAAACATCAATGGTAAAATTAGTATCAAAAATTGAATTATTGGATACGATTGTTTTTCCTAACATATCTACAATTTCTATTTTTTCTATCATGGTTTCACTAGTAACATAAACTTCGGATTTGGCAGGATTTGGTGAAATCGTAAACTGAGAAACTGCAACTTCAGGATTTGATAAGGTTGAATCCAATCGAACCATAAACAATCCGCGGTCGATATCACTTACTAAAATAGTTCCACTGGCGAAATAAGGATATACACTCCACGCACCATTAAACTGAGCGTTGTTATTGTTAGGATAGGTATCCAAAAAAGCAACTTCAGTCATTTGATCCGAATCAATTAATGAGGTATCCATCACCCGGTAACCCGCTCTGTAGTTAGCTAAGTGAAATTTATTGTTAGTCGTTGTATACCCATTATGATCGATGGCAGGAGTTGTTCCAATATAATCGAATTTCAATTCTGGATTGTCTAAATCAGACATATCAATTACAACTGAACGCGTATTGAATCCAAAATCCAATTCATCTACTTCATCACCAATAATGTAGTATTTTTGATTGGTAGTCAACCAACCCTGGTGTGTATACGCAATATTGGTGTAAAAGAAAGTTGATAGTAGAATTGGATTGGACTTATCCGTCACATCCAAAACTATTACTCGATCTTCATTGCATCCAAAATAAATTTCTTTCCCTATATGTTCCGTATCCAAACCATTGTACATAACAATTTGAGCGTCATGTGTGTAGTTTTCGTCAGCATAACCAAACGAAAAAATAGGATTCAGTGGATCTTGAATATTAATAACATGTGGACCACCACTAAAGGTGTTACTACCTATACAGTAGGCATATCCTGTACTTTCATTGATGGCAATATTGTGGCAATTCCCGAATCCGTCGTACCTTGTGTCTGGTAGAAAAGTCTGTGGAGTAGTAACATTTCTTAATCGAGTTAAATCAAAGACTTGCATGCCATGACCTGCCGCTTCAGAGACGATAAACGCGTGATTATTGTATACTTTTATATCTCTCCAAATACTATTGATGTTGTTGTGAGAAACTACTTTTCCTAAATAAATTGGATTGGTTGGATTGGTAACATCCACAAAAGCAGTATGACTCGTACATCCCATAATAGCATATTCTTTATTGTTCAATGGATCGGTCCAACCCCAACAGTCATTTCCGTCGGTGGAATTATTTCCACCTATTTGAGGAAAATCCATCCAAGCTAACAAATCGACTTTATTGCACGGGAAAATTCCAGCAAAACCACTAGTGCAAGGTGTCTGACTTTGAACAGCACTCGCAATCAAAACAATAAGTAAGGTAATTTTAAATTTCATTAGGCAGATTTAAGATAATTTAATAGCAAATCTAATATAAAATAGCAAATTAAATAATTATTTTAAGGTTTTATTCGCAATTGTTCAAAAGATACTTCTTTACAAAAACACTATTCGTAAAAACTAAAATCGATTATCTTTGCAAAAATTAATTTTATGGACGCACTGCAATCAATTATAGAAAAAGCGTGGGAAAACCGTGCTTTATTACAAGAAGAAACTACTACAAAAGCCATTCGAGATGTTATTGATTTATTGGATTCTGGAACACTTCGAGTAGCTCAACCCACTTCAAATGGTTGGCAAGTAAACGAATGGGTAAAGAAAGCCGTGGTGATGTATTTTCCAATTCAGAAAATGGAAACCATTGAAGTCGGTATTTTTGAATTCCACGATAAAATCCCACTAAAAAGAGGTTATGCCGAAAAAGGTATTCGTGTCGTTCCGCATGCGGTTGCACGTCATGGAGCATACATTTCGAAAGGTGTAATTTTGATGCCGAGTTATGTAAATATTGGTTCGTATGTTGATGAAGGAACCATGGTTGATACATGGGCAACTGTAGGAAGTTGTGCTCAAATTGGTAAAGACGTTCATTTGAGTGGTGGTGTCGGAATTGGTGGCGTTTTAGAGCCGTTGCAAGCCGCACCCGTAATCATCGAAGACGGCGCATTTATTGGTTCGCGTTGCATCGTCGTGGAAGGCGTTCGCGTAGAAAAAGAAGCGGTTTTAGGTGCGAATGTATGCTTGACAGCTTCTACCAAAATTATAGATGTTACGGGAAGCGAACCGATTGAATATAAAGGATTTGTACCTTCACGATCGGTGGTGATTCCGGGGAGTTATACCAAAAAATTTGAAGCAGGCGAATACCAAGTGCCGTGTGCCTTGATCATTGGAAAACGCAAACCGTCAACCGATTTAAAAACTTCGTTGAACGATGCGTTGAGAGAATACAACGTAGCGGTTTAATTTTTCAGATAAAAAAATAAACACAGATTTCACACCCGAGCGCAGCGAACTGACGAAGTAGATTAGACCAGATTAATTTGTGTAAATCTGTGAAATCTGTGTTTAATTTAATGTTTTAAATCTTTTCTAATAAAAAAGTTCTAATTGGCTGATTTGGAACTCTTATTTTTTACCCACAAACTTTTTGATGTATTTCTTGCGTGCAGCTTTTCGCTTAAATTGAGTGGAGAATTGCATCAAAAGTCGTTCTATTTCCTCTTCAGGATGCTGTGCTAAAGCTGCGTACTTTTTGGCAATAATCTGAATCATTAGTTTGGACAACCACAACTTTTTAAAATTATCCATTCGTTGAGCAATGGACAACGATTCAAATTTCATCCGATTCAAATCGATCAAATAAAAATCATACTTTTTGTCGGCCTTTTTAATGATTAAAGTATTTCCGGGCGAATGATCCAAGAAATTGATTTTAGCTTCATGCATTTTAAAAGTAAACTCAGTGAATTGTTCTAAAATTTCATTCCGATTCGGAAATAAGGGTTGATGAATCAATTCTCTGAACGTAAAGTCGTAGTTGATGTGCTGACAGATGTAATAGCTTTTTCCCAATAATCCGAACGAATTTCGCTCTTCAATGTACGCAATCGGGAACGGTGTCAGTAGTTTATTATCGATTAAATACGACGCATAATCAAAAGAGCGTTTGGCTTTCGAATCCTTAAAAAAAGAATAAATAATTGATTTTACAAGTCCAGGTTTCTGAAAAAACTTGATATTTATTTCCTCATCACCTAAAAAATCCTTCTTAATACTGTTACGCGAACCTTTAAAAAGCAGCGTTCCTTTCTCAAAAAAAGAATCAGCCACTTGAGACAGAGCTTCTTGCTGATGTGTGTAGTTGGGATGGATCTTAATTTTCACGCGATGACAAATAATTTGCACTAAAAGTATAAAAAAAATAGTACTTTGCACCAAGAATTCATTTTATGAAAAAAATATTAATCATACAAAACAAGCGCATCGGCGATGTTTTAATCAGTTCGGTTATTGCTAATAATTACAAAGCAAAATACCCCGACAGTGTCATTCATTTAATGGCATACGATTTTACGCATGGTGTGATTCAGAACAATCCAAACATTGACCGAATCATTTCTATCAATGAGAAAGAATTAAAGAAATTCAAAAACTTACTCCGAAAAATACGCGAAGTTCAGAAAGAAAAGTACGACATTATCTTTGATCCGTATTCAAAATTGCAAAGTAGGTTGATTTGTAAATTTGGTGGCGCCAAAGAAACGGTTGGACATAAAAGCAGAAAGAAAATTGGCAATTTAGGTTATTACACGCATCCGGTTGACATCCTCAAAGTAAAAACCCAACCGTGCGGAAAAGCCATTGAAGATCGCATCCATTTGTTGCAACAAGTCGATACTTTTGAGCACATCAATTACGAGCCAAAAATCTTTTTAACCGAAAAAGAACAAGCCTTTACAGTTCCATTAAAATACCAAGACAAGCCCATTATTATGTTGGGCGTTTTGGGAAGTACACCTCAAAAATCAATGCCGTACGAATACGTGGCGCAATTGGTCGACTACATTGCCACGAATTTTGATTGTTACATTTTATTCAACTATTCACCCAATCAAAAATCGGAGGCCGACGCCATTTATAATTTATGTCAGCACAAAAACGCTATCATTTTAGATGTGTATGCGCCGAGTATTAGAGATTTTGCGGTATTGATGAATCAATGTACCGTGTTGGTGTCGAACGAAGGCGGAACCGTTCACATTGCAAAAGCGTTGAACAAACCCACATTTACTATTTTTTCACCGTATGTAAACAAAGACGATTGGTCGAGTTTTGAAGATGGGAAGTTTCATAAATCGGTGCATTTGCTCGATTTTGTGCCGAATGCAATCTCGGAACTGACGTATGAAAAATACAAAGAAATTGAAAAAAACCCGAGGGAATTGTACCTGCAACTTACTCCCGAAATGATTATATCGGAATTAAAATCGTTTTTAGAACATTATTTAAAATAGGGAAATTTAATGAGTTGCGAGTTCAGCTACTCTTTTCTCAATGCCAAACTCGGTCCACGTTCGTTTTGAATCTTTGGTTTCCTTCCGAATTTGCAGATTCTTCTGAATCATTTCTGGTTTTACATAACTGCGCGCATGATCGAGATGCACGCAAACTGTAGAATACCGAATTTGTTTTGACTTGATGCCGTTATTAATCAATCGTTCTCCAAATTCACGGTCTTCACCGCCATATTGCATACGTTCATCAAATCCGTTAACGGCCAACAAATCGGATTTCCAGCCTGAAGCATTGTGTCCGTTCCAACTCGGAGTGGTTGGTGTTGTAAAATTCAACAGCCAACTTTTGGTTCCACTGGCAATGAGTTTGTTGTTTTTGAACGACAGTTTAATTCCGTTTTTTTTCAACCACCCAATATCAAAACAATTGCCTGAATAAATATCGTTCTTGGTAATTTGTTTGGATAAATTCATGGGTAGTTTGTAGTATCCACCCGATAAAAAATAACCCATTTCACGATGTTTGATGTGGTGTTCGACAAAATCTTCACGCGGAATACAATCGCCATCCGTCATCAAAATATAATCGGTTGTACATTCTAAAATGGCCTTATTTAGAATAACGGTTTTTTGAAATCCACGGTCTTCATGCCAAACATGAACAATCGGAAAAAAAACCTCTTTTTTAATTTCTTCTAAACAACTTTTGGTACGTTCGTCGGAGCCATCATCGGCAATAATAACTTCGAAGTTCCTGAATGTTTGAGCGTTATAGCCATAGAGCACTTTCGCCAACCATTCGGGCGAATTGTACGTGCTTATGATTACTGAAATATCTTTCTTCATTAGATTGCAAAGATAATTTTTTTTTTCTATGTTTGAACTTTACAACATCTACTATGCAAACGATTACCGTAATTATTCCTACTTTCAACGAAGAGAAATACATCCAAGATTGTTTGCACTCGGTTTCGTTTGCCAATCAGATTATTGTGGTTGATTCCTTTAGCACCGATGAAACGGTATCGATAGTCAAAAAATTCAATTGCGAAATCATCCAACGCAAATTCGATAATTTTTCCAACCAAAAAAATGCGGCGATTCATTTAGCTAAAAGCGATTGGATTTTGTTTGTAGATGCGGATGAACGGGTCACGCAAAAACTACAATTTGAGATTAATGAAACGATAAAAAATGCCACTCATTCGGCTTATAAAATCAGATTTCCCCATTTTTATATGAATCGCTTTTTGTACCATACCGAAAACAAAGTCGTTCGATTGGTTAAAAATGAATCCGTTTATTTTGAAGGTGAAGTTCATGAAAAATTAATTCACAAAGGAAGTGTGGGTGTTTTAAGGAATTTTATGCTTCATTACACCTATAAAGGACTTTTTCATTACATCAACAAGAAAGATTCGTACGCTTGGTTTCAGGCAAAAATGGCGAAGGATAAAAACAAAAGTGCTACCTATATCCATTTGGTGTTCAAACCGATTTATCGCTTTTTTCATACCTACATCATCCGAAGAGGATTTTTGGATGGAATTCCGGGATTAGCTGTCGCCACCATTGATGCGTATGGTGTTTTTTCGAGGTATGTAAAAATGATTTTAATCGATAAAGGTCTAAAATAACCGTAATTTCCCCAATCTAAGCTTCCATTTGAACGTCAACAAGTTATCTTGACCTTTCACATCAATTCTTTTGATTAGGAATTTGTTTTTGAACGGAAATGAGTTGACGCGATTGCCAATTCGGAAAGCCAACTGTATGGAATTTTGTTCTAGAAGTTCGAAAAATTGGTGGTTCTTGCCTTCTTTTTTTGGAAAATTCCCGTATGGAAAAGCTAAAGACGGAAACACATTCAGTTGATGTTGTTCAATGAATTGAAAACTTTTATCAAAATCAGACTGAATTTCTTCTGCTGATAAACTGCTGTACTTACGATGGGAAAAGGAATGATGACCTAATTCAACAATGGAATTGTCCAACGACTTCAATTGCTCGACCGTCATTATTTTTTCCGATCCATCGTTCCATTCATCGGTTGAACCCACATAGGCAAATGGAATAAAAAAAGTGGCTTTACAGTTGTATTTCTTCAATAAAGGTAGTGCATACAACAACTGGTTTTCGGTTACATCATCAAACGTAATCAAGATACTTTTTTCAGGAAGTGATGTATTATTTACTAATTCGGATGCAAATAACGGCGTATATTTTTTTTCAATGATGTACTGCAACTGCTCTTCAAATCGCTGATTATGAATAGCTAAGTCCGAAATAGCGCTTTCATTTGGAGTAACATTGTGATACATGAGGACAGGAATTCGTGCCATTTGTGCAAAATTGAATAAAAATATAGTGTAAAATTATTACTTTTGTTTCTATATACACCATAAGACCTCAAATAATTTGGTACCAAAAATTACTGCATTAGCCATAACCTACAATGAAGAAGAAAACGTTGAAAGATATTTCGAGAGTTTATCTTTTGCTGATGAAATCATTTTTGTAGACTCTCAGAGTACCGACAAAACTATTGAGATTGCGGAACGTCTCGGAGTGAAAGTCATTCAAAGAAAATTTGATGATTTTTCCAATCAGCGGAACTTTGCCATTGAACAAGCCAGTAACGATTGGATTTTGTTTTTTGATTTGGATGAAATCATTTCAAAAGATTTGGAGTTTGAAATCAAATCCATTTTGAAAAAACCAAATGATAAAGTGGCTTTTTATATCCGTAGAAAGTTTTATTTTATGGGTAAGTTAATTAAATATGGAGGTTGGCAAAACGACAAAGCGATTCGTTTATTCAACAAACACCATTGTCGCTATAACGGAAATTTGGTTCACGAATTGGTTCAGAGTACGGGTAAAACTGGTATTTTGAAAAACAAATTGGATCATTACAGTTATAAAAATTTTGATAATTACAACGACAAACTCAATTTGTACAGCAAGCTACAAGCCGAAAACTTGTTCTTGTTAAAACAAAAACCCAATTTGTACCATTTTTTTATTCGTCCGACCTATCGTTTTTTGTGGCAATATATTTTTAGATTGGGATTATTGGATGGAAAAACAGGATTTATCTTAGCGTATATTCACTCCTTTTCAGTGTTCAAAAGATACCTTCAATTGTGGATGATGTACCGCAAAATAGAGTGATACTTTTTTTCAGTTGACTACTACTTCATTTTAGTTCAAATTATGGAAAATCACAGAATTTTTAAAATGTCATTTGCGAGTGTGTATCCACATTACATCAACAAAGCTGAGAAAAAAGGTCGTACTAAAGAAGAAGTAGACACCATCATTTGTTGGCTTACTGGCTACAATCAACCCACTTTACACCAACAAATTGACACTAAAAAAGATTTCGAAACCTTTTTCGAACAGGCACCGCAACTACATCCCAATGTGTCAAAAATCACGGGTGTGATTTGCGGCTATCATGTTGAAGAAATTGAAAATCCACTGATGCAAAAGATTCGGTATTTGGATAAGTTGATTGACGAGTTAGCAAAAGGAAAAGCGATGGAAAAGATTTTGAGAACCTAATTCACTCAACATTTTTTAAATATTGGTCGACTCCATTTTTAATAAACGTTATTTTATTTTTGATGGTTTCCGATTGCATCGCATCGTTGCGTTCGAAATTGTTTTTTGCGTTTATCTTATGGTGAATGTGGAAAACAATTCCAGCATAACGTAACCGTTTGGCTTTTACACCCGTGTTTCCCATACGAATAACTAAATCGGAATCTTCCCTACCCCAACCTTCATAATCTTCATTGTATCCGTTAATGGCAATAAAATCACTTTTCCAAAAAGAAACATTACAACCTCTAAATTTATCCGAAATTCCTTCATGAGGTTTATACCATTTGGATACAAAATCAAGATGAATCGAACGGGTTTTATTTTTGATTTCTTTTGAAAAAAAAGTAAAGTGAATGGTCTTGTTTTGGATAATATCTTGAACAAATTGGGGTAAAATATTTACTCTTGAACCATATAAATAGACTCCTTTTTGAGCTGAATTTAAATGATCTTCTACAAATTTTGGATGCAAAATGCAATCTCCATCGACTTGAATAATATAGTCGACTGACGATCCTGCAACCGCTTTATTTAAAATTTTTGATTTTCTGAATCCACTGTCTTCCTGCCAAAAATGCTTAATCGGAATGATTGATTTTTTTTTAAATTCGTCAATCAACGCAGTAGTTTCGGGAAGTGAACCATCATCGGCAATTAAAATTTCATTTACAGAAACCGACTGATTGAGCACACTCATCAACACCAAACGAAGTGCATCGGGCCAATTGTAAGTTGAAATTAATAACGCACTGCTTGGTTTCATGATTTTTCTGCAAAATAGGTTTCGAACACCGGTTTTTTATTTTTGAACAAATGCTTGAACCATTGCCCGAAATTTCTAAAAAATAATTTGGTTTTCGGAATGACTAATTTTGGATCACTGTAGACCATTTTCTTAATTTCGTTCAAATTTGAGGTTGGAAAGTAGCCCAATTCAGGCCAAATTTCGGCGTCTAAATAAAAAACATCTTTTATAGTGTGGTAGTTATCTTTATTGGCCATACGCCATTTTTGGAGAAAAGTTGCATTGATGTCGTGCTTGTGGCTCCAATTGTCGAGTTTCAACAACAATTCTTCTTCGGTTCGGGCCAAACCTTCGTGTAGTATGTAAGTGTCGTCGTAAACAATTCGTTCTTTGGTATTTTTGGCGTATTTGTAATTGGGGTAATTAGTGGCCAAAAGTAATTTCGTTGGCTTGTCGATATACAACATGCCTTCTTCTAGGTATTTATAGACATTGATGTGGAATCCAGCGAACTGTATTGGATGCTTTTCAGGATGGATTAAGTAACTATCGTACTGACGTAATTTGGATACAAACTTCTCAAAATCGATAAATATCTCATCCGAATCAACCTGAATCAACCAATTTCCGATGCCCATTTTGTTGGCCAACATGTGGCGTTCGCGGGTATCGTTTTGCATTCCGGATAGCGTTGACACGTAAAAATCATCTTCGTAAATAACAACTTTTTGATCAACGTCTAACGCTTTCAACCAATCGTAAAAACTAGCATCCACTTCAAAATGATTTCCTGACCAGGTTCTTTTTTTATGGTCTAACGCCAAAAAAATGGTGTCGGCCAATTGGTAAACAGGCGGAATTGACTTTTTGAGTAATTCGTAGTCGTACGACATTAAAAATCCGACTTGTATTTTTTTCATCGTTTGAATTTTGGAGTGAATAAAAGCATCAGGCTTATGAATGCCTTGAGCACTTTCCAAGCCATAGGAAACTTTTGGATATGAACTACTTGCTGAATGCGTTTTGAGGTCAACAACGATAAGCTTTCGTAATCCTTTTCAAAGGTCGGAAAATATTTTTTAAGGGTAGTTGACTTCTCTTGTTTAAACAATTCAGACGACTTCGGATTGGAAGAAATTCCAGTAAAATCGTATACTGCAATGGTTTGATTGAGGTATTTGTATCCTACATTTTTATAACAAATGGCATAAATAAAGAACTCCCAATCGGAGGCAATTTTATAACTTTCATTGTAATAAAAGAATTGATCAAAAAGTGATTTCCGAATAAAAGTCGACTGATGATTGATGGAACTCGAATAAAAGAAAGAAAAATCCAATTGCTCTGGATAGGTTTTTAGCCGTTCCGAATTTGGGCTTTTTTTGATGTTATTTCCGTAATAAATAGCAATAGAATCGGAGAAAAAAGGTACCGCGTTTTGTAGTACATCATTAGAATAAAAACAATCGCCAGCATTCATGAAAATCACGAATTCGCCTTTGGATGCTCGAATTCCTTTGTTCATGGCATTGAAGACTCCCGAATCTTTTTCACTTACCCAATACTCAATTTTAGCACTATTTTGTTGGATGATTTCTTTGCTTCCGTCCGAACTATTTCCGTCGATTACAATCAGTTCGTAATTAGTATACGACTGATTCACAATACTTTTTATGGTTTTATCTAAACCCGCAGCATCGTTATAATTGACGGTAATAATGGATATTTTTGTCATTCCTATGAGACTATGATTTTTGTTTTGGTACAAATAAAAGTAAAAAATTTGAAACGGCTTTGAGGAGTTTCCATGGCCATCTAAATTGTTTGATGTACAGCAGATTTTTCACTCGCTTTGAATTCAGTTCGCGGATAATTTGATAATCGTCCACCATCATGGGAAAATACTTTTGCAACGATCCATTTTTCTCTTGATTTACCCGTTCTTCATTGTTGGGATTCGATGAAATTCCGTTCAAATCATATTCGGAGACCACAATATTTAGGTGTTTGTACGATGCATTTTTATTGATGATGGCATTCATGAAAAATTCCCAATCCGATGCAATTTTCAAATTTTCATTGTACATCGAAACGGTTTCAAACAATGATCTTCTGATAAAACTCGCTTGATGCGGAAGACTATAGGCTACAAAAAAACCAAGCGATAACTTGTCAGGAAACGTCCATTGTTGCATCTTCTTCTTCTTAGCATCAAAATATACTAAATCGCCGTAATAAATATCAATCGAACCATCAATGGCTTGTTCGATTTCGCTTAGGGTGGAATTACTAACCAAACTATCACCACTATTTAAAAACAGCAGATAATCGCCTTTGGCTGCTTTAATTCCTTTGTTCATCGCATTGTAAATTCCGGTATCGGGCTCAGAAACGGAAAAAGCAAAATGCTCTTTGTATTGATTGACAAGGTCTTTGCTACCGTCTGTACTATTCCCATCAATCACTATAAATTCGAAGTTGGAAGAAGTTTGTGAAAGTACACTGGAGATTGTTTTTTGCAATCCTTCCTTCTCATTGAAATTTATCGTAATTAGGGATAGTTTTGTCATGCGAATTATAAAAATTTGCTTCTGTAGACTTCTGTAACTCCTGCTTTTAAATCAATGGAGTGTGTCCAACCTAAACGGGTTAATTTACTGACATCCATCAATTTTCTTGGCGTTCCGTCGGGTTTAGTAGTATCAAATACGATGTCTCCGGTATACCCTACAATTTCTTTAACCAACAAAGCTAAATCGGCTATGGATATTTCTTTACCCGAGCCAATATTTACAAATCCTTCCTGATCATAATTTTGCATCAAAAACACACAAGCATCGGCCATATCAGTGGCATGAAGAAATTCTCTCAACGGTTTTCCGGTTCCCCAAACGGTAACTTCGGTTTGGTTATTGACTTTTGCTTCGTGGAATTTTCTCAACAATGCGGGTAATACATGCGAATTTTGCAAATCGTAGTTATCGTTAAATCCGTATAAATTAGTAGGCATCACCGATATAAAATTACATCCATATTGCGCACGATAGGCGTCACACATTTTAATTCCGGAAATCTTAGCAATGGCATACGGCTCATTGGTTTCTTCCAATAAACCCGTTAAAAGTGATTCTTCTTTCAACGGTTGTTCGGCCAATTTGGGATAAATACACGACGATCCTAAAAACAATAGTTTTTTCACTCCATTTAGATACGAATGATGAATAACATTGTTCTGAATCATTAAATTTTCGTAGATAAAATCAGCGCGATAGGTATTATTGGCTACTATTCCGCCTACTTTTGCAGCTGCGAGAAATACGTACTCGGGTTGCTCTTCTTTAAAAAAAGCAGCCACATCGTCTTGACGAGTTAAATTGAGTTCCGAGGAAGTTCGGGTGATAATGTTGGTAAAACCTTTCTTTTGAAGATTTGCAACAATAGCACTTCCCACCATTCCTCTGTGACCTGCAACATATATTTTTGAATTCAGTTCCATTATTTGTATTCTTTAAAATACTTTTCTTTTTTGAATAATTGTACGTCGGCTGCTACCATTTCTTTTACCAGCATATCCAACGTATATTTGGGCGTCCAACCTAGTTTTGTTTTAGCTTTAGTATTATCACCAATCAATAAATCTACTTCGGTCGGTCGGAAATACGTTGGATCAATTTGCAAAACCACTTGACCTACTTTAAAAGCGTATTCTGGGTTAGAAGTCGACTTCACTTTTGCCGTTTCATCTGCACCTTCTCCAGAAAATTCGAGTTCTACTCCAACTTCAGTAAAAGCCATTTTGATAAAATCTCTCACGGTTGTTGTTACTCCGGTTGAAATGACGAAATCCTCAGGTTGGTCTTGTTGTAAAATCAACCACATGGCTTCCACATAATCTTTGGCATGACCCCAATCTCTTTTTGAATCAATGTTACCCATGTATAGCGTTTCTTGCATTCCAAGCGCCATTTGAGCAACACCGCGTGTGATTTTTCGGGTCACAAAAGTTTCACCTCGTAGCGGACTTTCGTGATTGAATAAAATTCCGTTACAGGCAAACATATCGTAAGCTTCTCTGTAATTTACAGTAATCCAATAGGCGTACATTTTGGCCACTGCATACGGAGAACGAGGATAAAAAGGTGTGGTTTCCTTTTGCGGAACTTCTTGCACCAATCCGTATAATTCGGAGGTAGAAGCTTGATATATCTTTGTTTTTTTTGTTAACCCTAATAAACGAACCGCTTCAAGAATACGCAACGTTCCAATTCCGTCTGCATTTGCTGTATATTCTGGTGTATCAAAACTCACTTTTACGTGGCTCATCGCACCTAGGTTATAAATTTCATCCGGTTGTGTTTCTTGAATGATTCGGATTAGATTAGTAGAATCACTCAAATCACCGTAATGCAATCTAAAATGTTGATTATCGATGTGTGGATCTTCATAAATGTGATCAATTCGCTGGGTATTAAACAACGAACTTCTACGTTTTATTCCATGAACCATATATCCTTTAGACAATAACAATTCCGCTAAATACGCTCCGTCTTGCCCTGTTATTCCGGTTACTAATGCTACTTTCATTTTTCTCTTATTCTAATATTAATTATTGTTTTTTAATTCTTCTTCTACTAACAAATCTAAGGTGTCAAAAATAGTCAAATTATAATTCCATTTTAAATTTGATTTGGCTTTTGCATTACTTCCATACATATCTTCAATATCAGCAGGCCGATACAATTCTTTACTAATTTTTAATGCGGTTGGCGGAATAGCTAATTTTTCAAATACATAATTCACTATTTCCCGCAAACTAATGGATTGTCCGGAACAAATCAAGTAATCGGACGATTTTTCTTGTTGCAACATTAAATACATAGCTTCCACATATTTGGGCGCGTAACCAAAATCTCTATTGACGTCGATATTTCCAACTTGTAGAAATTCTTGTTCACCTCTACTAATTTTGATGCTTTCTTTAATCACTTTTTTTACAAAAAAAGTATCCTGTCGCAAATAGGATTCGTGATTAAATAAAACACCGCAACTAATATGCATATCATAACTTTCACGATAATGTATGCAAGTAAAATGAGCAGCAGCTTTTGAAATGGCATACGGACTCAACGGATGCAAAACGCTGTTTTCAGTTATGGGTAAATCATTTACTCGACCATACATTTCACTACTACTTGCTTGATAAAACCGAATTTCAGGGTCTATTTCTTTAATGGATTCCAACAAATTAAATACACTTAACGTATTGAATTGAAACGTGTCAATTGGTTTTTTAAACGACAAATACACCGAACTTTGAGCAGCCAAATTGTAAAACTCAGAGGGTTTGTAATGTATTAAAATAGCTTTTATTTGCTCAATATCTAATAAGTCGCATTCTAAAAGCGTGACCCTATTTTGAATACCCAAGTATTCCAACCCCGAAGCATTTGATTGATTAGAGTTTCGTGTTAATCCGATAACTTCGTAGTCATTTTCTAGCAATAACTGCGCAAGATAAGCACCATCTTGACCCGAAATACCCGATATAATAGCTTTCTTTTTACTCATTATTTATGGTGCTTTTGAATAACTCATTGCATTCGTGAGCCGTTTTTTTCCAACTGAATTTTTCAGACTGAGCATATCCTTTAGCAATCATTTGATTTCTATACGTTTCATTTTCCAATAAAGATACAACTTTGCTTTTTAAATCGGATTCATTATTGAGTTCGAAATACACTCCAGCTTCACCCGCAACCTCAGGAAACGAACTATGGTTGGCTAAAATAATAGGGCAACCGCAGGCCATTGACTCAAGAACGGGAATGCCAAAACCTTCATATTCTGAAGGAAAAATAAAACATTTTGCTTTGGTATAGTACGAAGGCAATTCTTTGTCATCGAAATTGCTTTGTGAAATCTGATTGGCTATTTTTAATTCGTCTATTAGTTGTTTTTCTTCAGTATTGAACTTATTTCCACCTGCACAAACGATATGAAGATTTGGATCAGCGTGTAATAAACTTGACACCGATTTTAGGAAAAAAGTAAAATTCTTATACCCGTCACGATTGCCAACAAATAAAAGGAATTTCTCGGGCAACTCAACTTCAATATAGTTTTTAGGATCCAAGCTTTGGGATAAATAAATCACCTCTATCTTTTCTTTATCAATGTGCGGATAAAACTTTAAAATATCGTTTTTAGTACTTTCTGAAATCGCAATAATTTTAGTTGCTTTTTCCATTAAAATTAGCTTGTCAGCTAGTGATTTCTCAACAGCTGAAAAGTAATTTGGAAAAAGTTCGTGAATCATATCATACACCGTTAAAACGAATGGTTTATCTTCGATATATTCCAAAAAATAAGGATCGTAATACGTTGGAACAAACAAATCAAATTGCTGCTTTTTTAATTTGTTTATCGCATTGCTTTTATTGACCTTTTTAATTTTTTTTCGGATGCTAACACCCATTTTATCAAGCACTTTCAAATACAAAGACTTCCAAAAATAGTCTTTATTTATTAGGGCTGTATCGGAAACATAAACATTGTTTGAGTAACAGATAGATGTAGTAATTTTTGCTTTATTTTCTTCTAGAAGGCTTACAAAAATTTCGGTAAAATATCTAGAAATTCCTCCAAACTTTTGAATGTCAAAAATTTGTGAATCTATCAGTAATTTATTCATTTAAAATCATCTTAAAATGTTATTGTTAGCAGAGGAATTCATTTCTTTTATGTTCCAATTCTTTACATTTAGAGGAATCAAATATATGTTTTTTAATTTGACTAAAACGAATAAAAAAGGGATTCAAATCGTATGTGTTTTTATTCATTTACTAGTTTCTCTAATAGTTTTGATCCAAAGTTAATGGAACAATACTGTTGAATCTGCGCTACAGCATTCTTAGAATAGGTGGCATAATCCGTCTCGTTTAAATCGAAGATTTCCTTCATTCCTTTGGCTAAATCGGTTGAATCTTTCAGTTTTGCTCTGTACCCGTTTTTTCCTGTAATTACCATATCATTTACAATTCCCATGTCAAAGCCAACCACAGGAGTTCCGCAGGCCATAGCCTCAGAAACCATCATAGGTCCGGAATCTTCAACCGAAGAATTTACAAATACATCTGCCGCCTGATACAACAATGCTAAAGTTTTATAATCCGTAATGTAATCGAGTTTAGTGGTATTAAAAGGAATCTGATCTTGTGTTGCAATAGGATCGCTTGAAATTAATAAAACGTTTATTCTATTTTGTTCGTTTTCATTTAATCCGCGATATAAAATCTCTAAACTTTCGAGTAAATAATCAAACCCTTTTCTACTGTCATTACTGAATTGACATCCCATCATAATATAGAATTTGTCGGCTTCTAGATGGAAAAAGTCTTTGGCTTTACTTTTGTCCTTGGGTTGCATTATTTCAGTATCAATTAAACTATTGAGGTTGACGATTTCTTCCTGATTTCTATAAATTTTAGATTCTTTTGCTTGCGTCAAGGTCCAGCCCGAACCCGTAATTACTTTAAAATTTCCTTTTTGAACGTTTTTGAGTTTTATTTCAAAATTAGTTTGCGACAAATCTTTAAAATACGGATTAATTACCGCAGGACAACTTGCTGAACAACCGTCAATATATCCTTTACAATCCCAAGCATAATGGCAACCACCCGTAAAGTGATTCATATCTACCGTAACAGTATACACTTTTGCTTGTGAAAACTGTTGCAACTGTACTAACTCGGTCGAATTAATGAATCCAGCTGTCCAACCCGAAATGATAACGTCTGGAATACATCCAATTTCCTTAAAAAAAGCAGCAGAATCAATTTGTACTGATGCTTCGTCAATTCCATAATAATGATACTTCGGATCTAATTCAATCGTATATTTTCGTTTATTAAACTTTTTCTGGAGTTTTTTGAACCATGGGATTCGTTTTTTGGGACGTGTATTGATTTCAATAATGTCTTGGTCTTCTTTTATTTTCATTTTCACACACATCACTACTGTATGTCCTTGATTCTTGAGCAGTTGCATTATTTTATACATGTATTCGCCAGCGCCTCCATGATCACTGGTTACCAATACTAGTATTTTTTTGGGATTTAAATGTTCCATTCGTATGCTTGCTTTATCAAGGTGAAAATGATTTATTCGCGATTAAAATTAAGTACAACGGATATAATTTTTTTCACATCATCTTCAGTCAATTCAAAATACATTGGTAAACGAAGCAATCGATCGGTATAATAATCACTCCAAAAAAGTTCTTCACCCTTGTACTTACTTTTATAGTAGTCACTTTTGTGTAAACTTAAATAGTGGAAAACAGCCAAAATGTCGTTTTCTTTCAATCGCTTGATACAAGCTGTTCTTTGCTCTAATGTATCAAAAACGATGTAAAACATATGAGCATTGTTGGTTGCAAAATCAGGTAATTCGGGAGTCTTAAATGGTGCGTTCTCAACACCTTTCAACCCATTATAATAAGTAAACCACAGTTGTTTTCTTTTATTTTGAATGGCGTCTAGTTCTTCAATTTGAGCCCAAAGAAAAGCTGAAATTATTTCTGATGGCAGAAACGAAGAACCCGTATCCACCCAACCGTACTTATTGATTTCTCCTCTAAAAAATTCAGCTCTATTGGTTCCTTTTTCCCAAATAACTTCTGCCCTATTGATGTATTTTTCATCATTTATGGTAAGCATTCCGCCTTCGCCAGAAATGATGTTTTTGGTCTCATGAAAAGAAAAGGCTGCCATGTGACCAATTGATCCCAAAGGTTTTTGTGTTCCATCTTTGAAGGTGTAAAAGCTATCTATGGCTTGAGCGGCATCCTCAATAACAATTAAATTATACTGTTCTGCTAATTGCATGATAACCTCCATATCGCAAGCAACACCAGCATAATGTACGGGTACAATTGCTTTGGTTTTTGACGTAATTAAAGCTTCAATTTTAGTGACATCTATATTCGGATTTTCGGCACTTGAATCGGCAAAAATAATGTTCGCTCCTTGTCTAACAAAGGCTAATGCTGTAGAAACAAAGGTATAACTCGGAATTATTACTTCATCACCTTGCTCGATGTTGGCTAAAATCGCACACATCTCCAAGGCATCTGTACACGAAGTAGTCAGTAAACACTTTTTAAAGTTGTATTTATTTTCAAAGAAATCTTGACAAAGTTTTGTGTATTTACCATTTCCAGAAATTTTACCTGTACTAACAGCATCCTGAATATACTGAGTTTCCTTACCTACTAAATAAGGCTTGTTAAATTGTATCATAAATTCCAATAATGATAAACAAATGTTCGTTCTTCTATTGCAAAACCTTCCGACTCATAGAGTTTCTTTGCTGGTAAATTGTCATTCTGAGTAACCACTTGTATGTTTTTGTAACCTAATTGACGTGCTTTTTGAAACGCATTTCGCAAAAGACTTCTAGCAATTCCTTTTCCTCTCGCCTCTTTCGAAACAGCTACCAATCCGATATCCACTAAATCGCTACTTTTCTCATTAAGTGTAATGAATCCCATAATAGAATTATGTTCATCCATTGCTACTAAAATATCAAACGCTAATTTCCCTTCAATTGATTGATCAATCCAACTCAAATAAAGCCGTTCATATTCATTATTTTTAAAGTGTTGATCTTTGTAAAATCGCGAATAAACTCCACTCTCTAAAGCAAGTTTTCTGATTTCCTCACTACTGTGATGCTTCGTATCAAATGACTGAATACTGTTATTTTCTTCATATTCATCGGCATCAGCAGTTGCAATTAATCGCTTTAAAACAATCTTATCGTCTACTAATACAATGGACTTAAAATCCAATTTTTGTTGACTGAAAACATACACTAATTTAAAATTTTCTGTGGCAACTAAAAAATCTTCAACAGTAAGTAACTGCTCTTTTTTTAAACTGATTTTTCCTACTTCATAACCAAAAAAAGCACTGTCCCAATCTAATTTTTCAATCACCATCAAAGCGAAATTTTATATGTCACAAATATAATGATTATTTCTTTAAGCAAAAATAACATCCTTTTACCAACAATAGTATTTAATTCTATCTTTGCACAAAGACAGATTTATGGATATCAATACAGAAGTTCACAACGCATACGAAGTCATTAAAAACGGCGGCATTATTCTCTATCCTACTGATACAGTATGGGGAATTGGTTGCGATGCCTCTAATGCCGATGCGGTGGCAAAAATATACCAACTCAAACAACGCGACGATTCGAAAAGCATGATTGTTTTGATGAATGGCGAAAAGATGATGTACAATGTATTCAAACAAATACCCGATGTGGCCTGGGAAATCTGGGATTTATCGGAAAAACCTACCACACTAATTTTAGATAACCCAAGTAACGTTGCAGCCAACATCATCGCCGACGATAAAACACTTGGTGTCCGAATTGTAAAAGAACCGTTTTGCTTTAAACTGATGGAGCGGATGAAACGACCGTTAGTTTCAACATCGGCTAACATCTCCGGAATGTTCACACCCAATACCTTCAAAGAAATTGCTCCAGAAATTATAAAAGGTGTCGACTATGTAGTAAATTTGCACCGCGATAAAATCTGTAAAAATCCATCTACCATTATAAAATTGTCGTTGGATAATCAGGTAAAAATCATACGGAAGTAATTAACATAGCCACTGATTCACAGATTAAAAAGATAAAAGATGTCTGACTTTTTATACGAAGATGATACTTATAAAATTATTGGAGCTTTAATCGAAGTTCATAAAAATCTAGGAAAAGGCTTTTCTGAGATAGTTTATAAAGATGCTTTTGAATACGAACTCAATAAAATAAATTTTTCATTTGAAAGAGAAAAAGAATATTTAGTTCATTACAAGGATGTTGTCCTAAATCATAAATTTTATGCTGATTTTGTAGTTTTAGATAAAATCATCATTGAAATCAAATCTACTGAATCATTACATGAAAAACATATTTCTCAATGCTTGAATTATCTCCACGTTTCAGGACATAGATTAGCAATTCTTGTGAATTTCAACAAAACCTCACTTGAATATAAAAGAATTATTAAATAATTTTTAAAAATCTGTGAATCAGTGGCCACAATAAAGAAATGAACTACACCAAAGCACTCCAAAACCCTATTTTCAAAATCATCGCGCAAGCGAGTCAAGAACTCAACGTAGACAGTTATGTGATTGGCGGATTTGTGCGCGACTACCTACTCCAACGCGATTTTAAAAAAGACATCGATGTGGTAGCCATTGGCTCCGGAATCGATTTAGCGCTTAAAGTGTCTGAGTTGCTTCCGAATAAACCCAAAGTTCAAGTGTTCAAAACCTACGGAACTGCCATGCTTCGTTATAAAGAAATTGACATCGAATTTGTCGGCGCTCGAAAAGAATCGTACAACCACAACAGTCGCAATCCAATTGTAGAAAACGGAACGCTCGAAGACGACCAAAACCGTCGCGATTTCACCATCAACGCATTGGCTTTTTCGCTGAATGAACGCGATTACGGCTCATTAATTGATCCGTTCAATGGCTTGGAAGATTTACAACATAAAATCATAAAAACGCCTTTAAATCCGGATATTACCTATTCTGATGATCCATTGCGTATGTTGCGCGGCATCCGATTTGCAACGCAACTGAATTTTGAAATTGAAGCCGAATCGTTGGCCGCAATCACCAAAAATAAAGACCGAATTAGTATCATTTCAGGTGAACGCATCGTAGACGAGTTAAACAAAATTCTTTCCACCCCAAAACCGTCCATCGGATTTTTACATTTGTACAAAACCGGATTATTGGAACTCATTTTACCCGAATTAACGGCGCTGAACAACGTGGAAGAAATGGAAGGACATACCCACAAAAACAATTTTTACCATACGCTCGAAGTAGTTGATAACATTTGTCCAAATACCGACGATGTTTGGCTGCGTTGGGCTGCGTTATTGCACGATATCGGAAAAGCACCTACCAAACGCTTCAATAAAAAACAAGGTTGGACGTTTCACGGACACGAATTTTTAGGCGGAAAAATGGTCAAAAAAATCTTCGAACGTTTGCACATGCCACTGAATAACAAAATGAAATTTGTGCAAAAAATGGTCATGCTGAGTTCGCGTCCCATAGTGTTATCGGAAGATATTGTAACCGATTCTGCGGTACGCCGATTGGTGTTTGACGCTGGTGAAGATGTCGATCATTTGATGACCTTGTGCGAAGCCGACATCACCACGAAAAACCCAACGAAATTCAAAAAATACCACAACAACTTCGACATCGTTCGCAAGAAAATAATTGAGGTAGAAGAACGCGATCAAGTGCGTCAGTTTCAGCCGCCGATTTCAGGTGAAGAAATTATGGAACTTTTTCAGTTAAAGCCGTCACGAGAAATTGGAGTTTTAAAAGAAGCGGTAAAAGAAGCCATTTTAGAAGGTGAAATTCCGAATGAATACCAAGCGGCTTATGATTTTGTAATTGCGAAGGCGGAGAAAATGGGATTAAAAAAAGTGACTTAAATCGATTCATTTTCTTTAAAAATTAATAGATAATTATAAATTGTTTGAAGAAGTAAAAACATCTTTCTTTTTACATTTGTACCACATAAATTCGGTTGTGAAGTAATCCAAAACCAAAAACTTCCTTCAAAATGAATCAAAACAAATCGGTTATTTACTGGCTACTTTCGGGATGCATTTTATTATTTATCATGGTTACGGTTGGCGGAATTACGCGTTTGACCAATTCGGGTTTGTCGATGACCGACTGGCATTTGGTAACCGATACCTTTCCGCCGCTTAGCGAAGAAAAATGGCAAGCCGCATTTGACGAATACAAGAAATTTCCAGAATACCAAAAAATCAACATCCACAACGATTTTGAACTCGATGACTACAAATTCATATATTTTTGGGAATGGTTCCATCGTTTTATCGGACGTATCATCGGAATGGTGTTTATCATTCCGTTCATCTATTTCCTATTTAAGAAAAAACTTGATTCGGCTACCATCAAAAAATGCATAATCTTATTGACGATGGGTGCTTTCCAAGGATTTCTAGGTTGGTTTATGGTAAAAAGTGGCTTGATTGACAATCCTGATGTGAGTCATTACCGATTGGCATTGCATCTAACTTTTGCCTTCATCACGTTTGCGTATACACTTTGGGTTGCGTTGGATTTGATCTATCCTGATAAAAAAGAAGTTATCATTCCGTTGCGGAAATTAGCTCGAATTGCCATCGTAATTTTAATCATTCAAATTATTTATGGCGGATTTGTAGCCGGATTAAATGCCGGACTACTTCACAATCATTGGCCTTTGATGAGCGACGGACAATTTTTACACGAAAGTGTCATCCTAGAAAAAGAATCCTGGTTCTTGCGACTCACCGAAGGGAAAAGTGGTGTTCAGTTTGTGCACCGAACCTTGGCCTATGTTGTGGTTGGAATGATCGCTTTTTTATATTTCAAAAGTAAAAAGCACACGCTTTCAACGCAACAAACCAGCGGGTTAAACGCATTGATTTTTATCGTATTTTTACAGTTCACATTGGGCGTACTGACGTTGTTATACGGAGTTCCTATGTGGTTGGGATTAACCCATCAAATAATGGCTTTTATTTTGTTGGCAACTATGACGTATACGTTGCACCGTCTTTCAAAATAAATCCAAGACTATAGTGTCGCAGTTCTTTTTAGAAACTTTAAATGTCAAAACTTACCGCTCAAAACGCTTTTCTTGACTTATCAGATTATGCTCGACCGTTTGGAAAATTTCTGGCTAATCAACTTAAAAACACCCGATTCACGCCCGTTCATGTCACGCTACTTTTCGGGATTTCTGGTTTAGTTGCCATGTATTGCATTCTCAATCAGCATTATTTCTTGGCTGCTTTTTTTATCATTTTGAAATCGGGAATCGACGCTGCAGATGGAGAGCTAGCACGGTTGAAAAACACGCCTTCCTATTTCGGACGTTATTTAGACAGTGTGTTTGACATCGTGTTGAACTTTCTGCTTTTTATGTCGATTTGCTACGTTTCTAACACTACAATCGGTTTTGCCTTGTTGGCTTTTTTTGCAATTCAGTTGCAAGGAACGTTGTACAATTATTATTATGTCATCCTCAGAAATAAATCGGTTGGCGGCGATGCAACTAGCAAAATATTTGAATACAAAACTCCGAAAGCCTTGCCTGGCGAGAGTCAGAAATCAGTGAATATTTTATTCGGAATTTACACCGTCGCATACGGACTATTCGATAAAATCATCCATTATTTTGATGCCACAGCCTACAAAGTCAAGACCTTTCCCAATTGGTTTATGACCTTGCTTTCGTTGTATGGATTGGGTTTTCAATTGTTGATTATTGCTATTATGTTACCGATGAATTGGATTGAATACATCGTGCCGTTCTTTATTGGATATTCGTTTTTGCTTGTAATTCTGATCGGAATTCGGAAGTATTTCTTGCCGTCGTAATTTAAAAGATGCTACACTTTTTGAAGAATAATTCCGCTATTGCACTGAGTATGACAATTATCATATGTCGGTAATTGCAATCGTCTTACTTTTGAAGTGATAAAAATTCAATGGTATGTCGGTTTCTCTCATTCAAAAATACAACGTTGCTGGTCCAAGATACACCAGTTATCCTACTGTTCCGTATTGGGATGAGGCTGAATTCAATACCGATTCATGGAAATTACATGTTCAAAATGCGTTCAACAATTCCAATGTAAAAGAAGGAATTAGTTTGTACATTCACCTTCCTTTTTGTGAAAGTATGTGTACGTTTTGTGGCTGTAATAAACGAATTACCAAGCGACACGACGTTGAAAATCCATACATCAAAGCTGTTTTAAAAGAATGGAATTTATATTGTGATGTACTGGTTGATCAACCCGTTATCAAGGAAATCCATTTAGGTGGTGGCACGCCGACATTCTTCTCACCCGAGAATTTAGAGCGATTGATTGAAGGATTGTTTGAACGCGCTATTAAAGCGGAGGAACACGAATTCAGTTTTGAAGGTCATCCCAACAATACCAAACGTTCGCATTTACAAAAACTATACAATTTAGGTTTTAGAAGAGTGAGTTTTGGTGTGCAAGATTATGCGCCGAAAGTACAAGAAGCCATCCATCGAATTCAACCTTTTCACAACGTAGCAAAAGTTACTTTTTGGGCAAGAGAAATTGGATATACTTCGGTGAGTCATGATTTGATTTATGGATTGCCCTTTCAAACCTTGGAAGATGTAATTGATACCATCGACAAAACCAATTCACTCCAACCCGATCGTTTGGCATTTTACAGTTATGCGCATGTGCCGTGGTTGAAAGGCAATGGTCAACGCGGCTTTAAAGAAGCTGATTTACCTCGGGATGATGTAAAAAGAAAATTATACGAAGAAGGAAAAAAAAGATTGGCTCAGAACGGGTATCACGAAATTGGTATGGATCATTTTGCGTTGGAAAGCGACAGTATGTTTCAATCGTTTAAAGATGGAACGTTGCATCGAAATTTTATGGGATATACCTCATCCAAAACCGAATTGATGATTGGTTTAGGCGTGTCGTCCATTAGTGATAGTTGGACGTGTTTTGCTCAAAATGTCAAAATAATCGAAGAATATTACGAACGATTACAAGCCAACGAATTACCCATTTTTAGAGGACACGAATTAACTCAAGAAGACATCATCATTCGTCAACACATACTAAATTTAATGTGTCAGTTTCATACAAGTTGGAACGATTCGGCAATGCGTTTTATAGAGTTACCAGATGTCATCTTTCAACTGAAAGAAATGGAAAAAGACGAATTAGTTATCATCTCTAAAGATTTCATAACCGTAACCGAAAAAGGAAAACCTTTTGTTCGAAATATATGTATGGCCTTTGATTTAAGGTTGAAACGAAAAGTTCCGCACACCGAATTGTTTTCCATGACCATATAAAAAAAGCCATCTTTTACTTAAGATGGCTTTTTCAGTTTATATTTTATTGATTTAAAAGTGAAAACAGTTCGTCTTTTAAAAACAATAATTTAGCTTTTAGTTTGTGCGCATATTCGTCGCTCACAATATCGTTTTGATTGTGAATGCGGTGAATTTCGTGTTCTACTTCATGGTATTCATCGAATAACTTTCTGAAATGCTCATTACCTACTTTCAATTCGTGAATCTTTTCCTGAAAATCAGGAAATTCGCTTAATAAATTGTGTCGTTCCATTATTTTTTAGTTTTAGTTTTTGATTAATTGTGACAATTGGCTTCGGCTTGCACAAACAAGTCTAAATTGCTCGGTGAAAGGTAATCGATGTTCAATCCCAATCCGCGTATGATAAACAGTGTTCCAATGAGAATGGTAACAAGCGGAATTACCTTTTGGATTTTGTTTCTGAAGGGTTGCGATACAAAGTTTGAAAAATACACTACCGCACTCATCATGGGTATCGTTCCGAGTCCGTACAACAACATATACGAAACACTTACGGCTGTATTTTGCATCGCTATGGCTCCGAATAAAGCGGCATATACCATTCCGCAAGGCAACAAACCATTCAACACTCCGATGGTGAAAAGCGCATCCGGACTTTTACGTTTGAACTGATTGCCTAAGTGGGTTTTTATCTTTGAAATCAAAAGATAGATTGGTTTTGAAAAATTATATTGGGCAAAAACGCGATCCGGAATCAAGGCGATCAGTATCATTAAAATTCCAACTACAATTGACAATCGCTGTTGAAATCCTGCTAAAAACAATCCTTTTCCGAGCAATCCGAATAATCCGCCCAACATTCCGTATGCGGTTAAACGCCCAAGGTGATAGGTCAAAATCTGTGCTGCTTTTTTCGTTGGATTGTTATGATCTACAGGAAGCATCATCGCTATCGGTCCGCACATTCCGATGCAATGCAAACTACTGATCAATCCAAAAAACAAAGCGGTATAGAGCATTTTTATAAATTAAATCGTTCCTTATTCAAGTAATTGATTCCGTCGTAACTCCAATCTAAAGCAATGTCCCAACGACCGCCAACCAAGTTGTTTTTAGGTATGAGCAAACGAGGACCAGATAGTGAAACCGCAGTTTCAAAATCTAGTTTTTTGTTGGACGGTCGATATAAGGACACTTTGCCTTTAACTTTAGAATAGTCTATTCCTTCTGGAAACTGAATCACAATTCCTTCTTCCTCCACAGTAAATGTTACTGCTTGAGTCAAATCGTGAGCATTTTGTTCTTTTTGCATTTCTGCTTCAAAGATTTGTTCTTTCTGATAGTATTTTTCAACCACCAATTCGTTGTCGTATTTACTATCCGACTGTACTTTAAAAACAAAGAATAATATAAAGCTCATGAACAATGCAAAAGCAATAACGATAGCGGTTCCCCAGTTAATTTTCATAATTTTTTGTATTGCATTTTAATCAAAGCTTCGCGGCCCGATAAAATTGGTTGATGTCGTTTCTATTTCCTTTGTACCGTTGTATATGCCAATTTCGAGTTCAGTTTTATCACCTGTTAAAAACGCTGGATCAATTACGATGAACAACGTACCTTTAGCCAAACCTTGTTTCGGAACTTTAATTTTGGTGTTACCTACTAACTTCACTTCTCCTTTTGGAGTAATCAATCGGAAGGTAACGTTTTCAAAAGCGTCTTCAGTTTTATTGACAATTTTATAAGTATAAACATTGCTAATTTTGTCTCCTTTGTGCTCAAATAACTGTCCAGGTAAATGCAGAACGGTCGCTTCGACATCGTTGCGCAAGAATAACATTCCGATGAAAACGCCCGTTAAAATGGCTAAAACGGCAATGTAGCCTTTCATTCGATTGGTGATTCGGAATGGTTCTTTTTTGACAATTTCGTCTTCACTCGCATAGCGGATTAAGCCTAACGGCAAGCCCACTTTTTCCATGATACTGTCGCATTCGTCAATACATGCGGTACAGTTGATGCATTCGAGTTGTACACCGTTTCGGATATCGATTCCGGTTGGACAGACATGCACACATACTTTGCAATCGATGCAATCGCCTTTTCCGAGAGCAGTTCGGTCTTCGTTTTTATTGAATTTTGCACGACCGTTTTCACCTTCGCCACGCACATGATCGTAAGCAACATTGATGGTTTTATTGTCCAACAAAACGCCTTGCATTCTGCCATACGGACAAGCGATGATGCACACTTGCTCTCTGAACCAAGCGTAAATAAAGTAAAACACCCCGGTAAATATCAATAAAGCAATGAGCGTACTTACATTTTTAGTTGGACCTTCTTTGATGAATCGAATTAACTCATCACTGCTGATCAAGTAGGCTAAAAATACGTTGGCAATAAGGAACGAAATGATAAAAAACACTACCGTTTTAAGGGTTTTCTTTCTGATTTTTTCAGCATCCCAAGCTTGTTTATCCAAACGCATTTGTGCACCTCGATCGCCTTCAATCCAAAATTCGATTCGTCTGAAAACCATTTCCATGAAAATCGTTTGTGGACAAAACCATCCGCAAAATATTCGTCCGAAAGCCACAGTGAACAATGCCAATCCCACTACTCCAATAATCATCGAGATGACGAAAAGATGGAAATCTTGTGGCCAAAATGGAAAACTGAAAATATTGAATTTTCGTTCGAGTACATTGAACATCAAAAACTGATTGCCATTGATTTTTAGAAAAGGCGCACCCAATAGAAAAATCAATAAAAAATAACTCAACCATTTTCTTCTGTCGTATAGTTTTCCCGATGGAATTTTTGGAAAAACCCAAGCTCGTTTACCTTTACTATCTATTGTAGAAATGGTATCTCTGAAACTATCATCTGGACTATTTGACATGGTATTTGATGTGCATTTATCGAATTAAACGAACTATTATTTTTGAACCACTTTTGCACTGTCGACAACAACTGCAGCCGCTGGAGCAGCTTCTTCCACCCACAATTTAGCTTCTGCCTCTACAGCTTTTGCTCCTGCAGGTTTTGTTCCTTGAAGAGAAAGCACATAACTGGCTACTTTTTGGATTTCAGTTGGTTTTAAGGTTGCTTTCCACGGAACCATTCCTTTTCCTTCACGTCCACCTTCTGATATGGTTTTGAAGACATTTTTGATTCCGCCTCCATTAATCCAATATTCATCAGTAAGATTCGGTCCGATTTGACCTGCACCATCGGCTTTATGACAAGCGGCGCAAGCGTTCACAAATATCTCTTTTCCTTTTGCCAAACTTTCAGCATCGGCCAGAAGCGTTACTTTATCTACATTCATGTCATCAGGTGAAATGACTTTATTTTTCTCAATTTCAATTTGAGCCAATTCTACCTCAGCGATGTATTCTTGTGCTTGGTTATAGTCACCAAAAACATGAAAACGCAACAGATATACTAGGGCAAAAATGATGGTAGCGTAGAATAAATTCACCCACCAAGGAGGTAACACATTGTCGAGTTCTTTGATTCCGTCGTAGTCGTGATCCAACATCACATCGGCTTCTTGCTCCATTTCTTTAGAACGAGTAAGCTTTTTCATGAGGTTGGTATAAAACGGACTTTCGGTAAAAGAAACCGATTGTGCATCTTCTAATTTCTTCTTTTGTTCATCGGTCAACAAATGGTAGGTTACTTTATCTACTGCGTTGGTTACGATTTCAATCGCAATGAGTAAGAAAAGGAACACGCCCAAAAAGAGCATAACCATTGGATACTTGATGAAAGCAGGATGATCTCCTGAGTCGATGAAATATTCCAAAGCAGCGAATACTACTGCAAATAGTACAGGAACTCTAACGTATGATGGAAATAATTTTTTCATTAGATAACTTTTATAGTTTAATTAATCTTTAAAGGGTAATTCGCTTAGTTCTTTGATGGTCGACTTTTTGTAGGTCATTGCCCAGATAAAAAAAGTAACAAAGACGGTAAAGAAAATTGTCAGCGAAATAATTGGGTAGATTGATACTCCGTCAATCGTTTCCATATTGTGTTTTATGAATTTTAACATGACTCTTATTTTTTATCTTTTACTTTAATATCAGTTCCTAAACGCTGTAGATACGCGATAAGAGCCACAATTTCTCTGTCTTTCATCGGTACGAATTCCTCTCCACGAGTGGCTGCTTTCTTCTTGCTGTCTTCGTATGATTTCACAAAATCAGGATCGTTGTATAGATTTTTTTCAATGGCACTCGCTTGAGCATTAATATTTGCTTTAGCATTCGCAATTTCTTCTTTTGTATACGGTACACCCAATGTTACCATGGCTTCCATTTTCTTTTCGGTTAATGAATAATCCATCGGCTCGTTATCGTACAGCCATTTGTAACCCGGCATAATAGATCCTGGAGATGTACTTTGTGGATTCCACATGTGGTTGAAGTGCCAGTTATCATTGTATTTTCCACCTTCACGATGTAAATCTGGACCTGTACGTTTTGAACCCCATAAGAATGGATGTTGGTACACGTATTCACCCGCTTTTGAATATTCACCATAGCGTTCTACTTCAGATCGGAACGGACGAATCATCTGAGAGTGACATCCCACACAACCTTCACGGATGTATAAATCTCTACCTTCTAATTCAAGCGGAGTATATGGTTTCACTGCTGCAATGGTTGGAATATTTGATTTCACCATAATGGTCGGTATAATCTGAATCACACCACCAATTAATATCGCTACTGTAGTTAACAACATAAATTGAACTGGTTTACGTTCTAGCCAAGCGTGCCATTTTTCACCTTTAAGTCGGCTTCCACTTATCACCGTTAAAGCTGGAGCTTCTGCCAATTCGTCTTCAATTTTTGAACCAGCGGTTACTGTTTTAGTAATGTTGTAAACCAATACGATTACACCTACAAAATATAAGGTTCCACCGATAGCTCTCATCCAATACATAGGCATGATTTGAGTTACGGTTTCTAAGAAGTTTCCGTACACTAAAGTTCCTTCTGGTGTGAATTGTTTCCACATCGATGCTTGCGTAAATCCAGCAACATACATCGGTAGTGAATACAATATGATTCCTAATGTCCCAATCCAAAAGTGGAAATTCGCTAATTTTTCAGAGAATAATTTTGATTTCGTCATACGCGGAATCAACCAGTAAATCATACCGAATGATAAAAATCCGTTCCAAGCTAACGCACCTACGTGAACGTGAGCAATAATCCAATCGGTAAAGTGTGCAATGGCGTTTACATTTTTTAAAGAAAGCATCGGACCTTCAAAAGTCGCCATTCCGTATCCTGTAATCGCAACTACATAAAATTTCAAAACTGAATCAGTTCGTACTTTATCCCAAACCCCACGTAGTGTTAATAGTCCGTTAATCATACCACCCCAAGACGGAGCGATCAACATGACAGAGAAAACCACTCCTAAATTTTGAGCCCAATCGGGTAATGAAGAATATAATAAATGGTGTGGTCCAGCCCAAATGTAGATGAAAATCAACGACCAAAAGTGAATAATCGAAAGTCGGTACGAATACACTGGTCGATTGGCTGCTTTAGGTACAAAATAGTACATCATTCCTAAAAACGGAGTCGTTAAGAAGAATGCCACCGCATTGTGTCCGTACCACCATTGTACCAAAGCATCTTGCACTCCGGCATATACTGAATACGATTTTAAACCCGAAACAGGTAATTCTAAACTGTTAAAAATATGCAGTACAGCTACCGTTACAAAGGTTGCGATGTAAAACCAAATGGCTACATAAATATGTCGCTCTCTACGTTTGATAATGGTTCCAATCATGTTGATTCCGAATACGACCCAAATCAACGCGATTGCAATATCAATTGGCCATTCTAATTCGGCGTATTCTTTAGATGTTGAATATCCCAACGGCAATGTAATGGCTGCCGCTACGATAATCAGTTGCCAACCCCAAAAATGCAAATTACTCAGAAAGTCACTGAGCATTCTGGTTTTGAGCAAACGTTGCATTGAGTAGTAGACTCCAGCAAACATCGCATTTCCCACGAAGGCAAAAATAACGGCATTAGTGTGGAGTGGTCGTAATCGACCGAAACTTAAAAATGAAATTCCATCAGTAAGGTTCGGAAAAAGAAATAAAGTAGCCAATATCAATCCGACTAGCATTCCTACTACCCCAAAAAGTATACTCGCGTAAATGAATTTCTTTACAATTTTGTTGTCGTAATAAAATTGTTGCATTTCCATAATTATAGTTGTTTTTCTTCGGTTATATGTATTTGATTTTTGTTTGTTTCTTTGATCAGTTCGTCTTCAAATAACATTCGGACAGACGGAGTATAATCGTCATCGTACTGACCTGATCGGACGGCACGAATAAAAGCATATAAAAATGCTACGGCTACGATGATACTGATTGATATTAATAAATAGATGACACTCATACCTTGAATTGTGTTAACAAAATTACTTTTACTTGATTGCTTAAAATATGACATTTGTCATACTCTTAAAATTGTCTTAATTTTTTATGTTCTTCGAGCAAAATAGTTGCTCATTAGGGTTACAAAACTTACTATAGTCACTGTACTCAAAGGCATTATAATCGCTGCAACCAATGGCGATAAATTACCGGTAACGGCATAACTCAATCCGACTACATTATACAACAGCGACAATCCGAAACTCATGTAAATGGTTCTCATGGCGTTTTTAGAATACTTCATAAAAAATGCAATTTTATCGAACTGCGTCGCGTCTAGTATTCCGTCGCAAGCAGGAGAAAACACATTGACATTTTCGGAAATGGAAATTCCGACATTACTTTGAGCCAAAGCACCAGCATCGTTCAGTCCGTCACCCACCATCATTACGTTTTTTCCTTCTTTTTGCAGTTTTTCGATGAACGCCAACTTTTGTTCTGGTTTCTGATTAAACACCAAAGTGGTTGATTGGGGCAACATTTTTTCTAAAATGCGCTGTTCACCGTCGTTATCGCCCGACAACACAACGATGTTATACTTTTTGGACAAGTCTTCGAATAATTGTTCTAAACCCATTCGGTATTGATTATTGAACACATAACTTCCTTTGTACACACCGTTGATTTCGACATGCACTTTGGTTTTTTTATGCGTATTTTCACTCATGTGTTCCAAAAATTGTGACGAACCTAGTTTGATTATACTATCGTTGGAAGTTGCATGAATTCCTTTTCCGATGATTTCTTCAAAATGAGTAATTTCAACCGTTTCAAATGTGGGAATGAACTCATACAACCGTCGGCTTAACGGGTGATTCGAACCACGTAACGTGCTTTTTAATAATTGGAATTCTTTCGTATTCAGCGGCAAACCTTCATACGTAATCGACGTTTTTTTGTTGGTCGTAATCGTTCCGGTTTTATCAAATACGAGTGTGTCGACTTTAGCGAGTTGTTCTACTACTAAAGCATTTTTTAGGTAGAATTTTCGGGCCCCTAAAATTCGCAATACATTTCCTAGTGTAAACGGAGCGGTTAACGCCAAGGCACACGGACACGCCACAATCAGAATCGCAGTGAAAACGTTGAATGCCGTTGCGGTATCGAAAAACATCCAATACACAAAAGAAACAACTGCCAATCCTAGTAAAGCCGGAGTAAAATAGCGACTGATTTTGTCGGTGATGGTTTTGTGTTTTTGGTCAACTCTTTTCTGAAACACATCATTGCCCCATAATTGCGTCAGGTAACTTTGGGATACCGAAAACAAGACTTCCATTTCGATGACTTTCCCCATTTGCTTTCCGCCAGCGAATACTTTATCTCCTGATTTTTTCTCGATCGGAACCGCTTCACCCGTTACAAAACTGTAATCGATGGATGCTTTTTCAGAAATTAAAATCCCGTCAACCGGAATGAGTTCTTGGTTGCGGATGAGCAATCGGTCGCCTTTTGCTATATCGTAGACTTGAATGGCTTCTTCTCTTCCATCCGACAAAATCTTAGTAATCGCAATGGGGAAATACGATTTGTAATCGCGTTCAAATGATAAGAAGTCGTAGGTTTTGATTTGAAATAATTTGCCCAACAACATGAAGAAAATCAATCCGCACATACTGTCGAAAAATCCTTGTCCGTAATCAAAAACAATATCAACAGTGCTTCGTACAAACATCACTACGATTCCCAATGCAATCGGAATATCGATGTTGAGCATACCCGAACGAATACTTTTCCATGCCGAAACATAATAACCTGAAGCCGAATAGAAAAATGCGGGAAGCGAAATGGCAAAAATCAGCCATCGGAAAAACCCGCGGTACTGATTGATCCAAAATTCTTCTACTTCAAAATATTCGGGAAACGAAAGCAACATGATGTTTCCGAAGCAGAAAAAGGCCACTCCGATTTTATATATTAAGGAGCGATCGACTTTTTTCTTTCCTTCGTCAAAATTTTCCAAACTGATGTACGGTTCGTAACCAATCGAACTGACTAATTCTACAATTTGTTTGAGGGAAGTTTTTTCGGGATGGTACGTAATACGGACTTTCTTCTCCGGAAAATTAACCTGAGAAGTACTTATTCCATTTTGAAGTTTTTGTAGATTCTCCAAAATCCAAATGCACGAACTACAGTGTATATGAGGAATGTAGAGTGAAACAATATGCGTGGAATCCTCTTGGAATTCGAGAAGTTTAGCAACAATTTCTTCATTGTCTAAAAAATCATATTTACCTTTAATATCCAGTGGAGTCGCACCTGGCGACGTTTGAAAATCGTAATAACAACTTAAATCATTCTGACTAAAAATTTCGTAAACGGTTTTACAACCCGCACAACAAAAGCCTTTTTCATCAAATACAATTTTGTCTTTTTTTATGATTTCATTACCACAATGGAAACAATTTTCTGTGTCCATAATTTGCTCATTTTACCTGGAGCAAAGGTTGAACAATACATAAAATTAAAATATGATAATTGTCATACATTCACTATTTTTGTCAATCATTTAAAAAAAATAGTATGGGTAAGTGCGAACAGTGTATTGTAAGGCAATTCAGTTCTTTAAAAGCCTTGTCTAAGGATGAACTATTGAAAATGGCCGAATGTAAGACGTCGTACACCATCAAAAAAGGCGAACACATTTTTGAAGAAGGTGAAGTGACCAACGGAATTTACTGCATTAAAGACGGTGTATGCAAAATGACCAAATTGAGTGCTAACGGTAAAGACCAAATTGTCAAATTGGTAAAACCGGGCGAATTATTAGGTCAGCGTTCGATGATTAGCGAAGAACCGACCAATTTAAGTGCCGTGGCTTTGGAAGATATGGAAGTGTGTTTTATTCCGAAAAAAGAAGTGCTGTCGTTTTTTAACGAAAACAATCAGTTTTCAATGAATGTGATGAAGACCATTTGCGGCGATCTGAAAGATGCCGATGATCACATGGTTTCGATGGCGCAAAAAAGTGTCAAAGAACGTTTGGCCGAAACCCTACTCTATTTGGAAGAAACGTTTGGAAAGAATTCGGACGGTTCGTTACACATACAATTATCTCGCGAAGAATTGGCGGGAATGATTGGAACGGCTACCGAAAGTTGCATCCGATTGTTATCGGAATTCAACAAAAGCGGTTACATCGATTTGACGGGGAAGAAAATTACCATCGTAGATCGGAACAAGTTGAAACGCTTGGCGGATTAATTCTTCAAAATAATACTACATTTAAAACTGCTTTTCGTAAGCAGTTTTTTTTTATTTTTATAAAATCGAACCGATACTTTTAATTTATGCATTCAGGAAGAAACTATACGATAAAAGAATTTATTTTTTGGACCCGAAGAGATATTTACGTTTTACTCCTATTATCCGTCATTCCGACCGTTTTGTTTCAGATTATTGGATGCAAATGGATTGCTATTCCGTGGGTGCCAATTGCCTTGATTGGAACGGCTGCGGCGTTTATCGTCGGGTTTAAAAACACGCAAACCTATAATCGTTTGTGGGAAGCACGACAGATTTACGGTGCGATTGTCAATTCGAGTCGATCATGGGGAATCATGGTGCGCGATTTCATCCAAGACGACAAAAGTGTGCATCAAGAACTCATTAACCGCCATTGTGCTTGGTTGACGGCGATGCGCTATCAACTGAGAGAACCACGCAGTTGGGAGAACATGACTAAAAGTTATAATGTGGAATACCGCAAGTTTTTTCGTGTGTTGGAAAGCGAAATTCCGTTAGAAGACGAACTTAAAAAATACCTGAGTTCAAATGAATTACAGTACACACTTTCCAAAAAAAATAAAGCAACACAACTCATCGCTTTGCAATCGAAACAACTCAAAGAATTACACCAAAACGGAAAAATAAATGCCTTTGAATACGTCGAACTCGAGAAACGCCTCACTGATTTATACGATCAACAAGGCAAGTGCGAACGCATTAAAAACTTTCCGTATCCCAGACAATTTGCGAGCATCAACCTGTTTTTCATTTGGTTGTTTGTATTTTTACTACCTTTCGGAATACTCAACGAATTCAACAAACTTGGTGAACACGCCGTTTGGCTCACCATTCCGTTTAGTGTCGTGGTTTCGTGGGTATTTACCTCAATGGAAAAAGTGGGAGAAAGTACCGAAAATCCGTTTGAAGGCGGCGCCAATGATGTGCCAATTACGACTATGAGTCGCACCATAGAAATCGATTTACGCGACATGCTCGATGAAACCAATTTGCCTCAACCGCTAACACCTATTAATAATATTTTAATGTAATTAAAAGCTATGGACGTAGAAAATGTATTCAAGAACAACGAAAAATGGATTGCTGAAAAACTAGCGGTTGATCCCAATTATTTCGAAAATTTATCCAAAGGACAAAATCCAGAAATTCTGTACATCGGTTGTTCGGATAGTCGAGTAACTGCTGAAGACATTATGGGCGTGCAACCCGGAGAAGTATTTGTACACCGCAATATTGCCAACATGGTCATCAGTATTGATTTGAATGTGATGTCGGTGTTGAATTATTCCGTGCGCCATTTAAAAGTCAATCACGTGGTGGTATGCGGACATTATTTTTGTGGTGGTGTAAAAGCGGCAATGCAAGCACAAGATATGGGGATTTTGAATCCGTGGTTGCGTAATATCCGCGATGTGTATCGCTTACACAAAGAAGAACTCAATGCCATTACCGAAGAAAATTTAAGATACAACCGACTTATCGAACTCAACGTACAAGAGCAATGCATCAACTTGATTAAAACGGCTGCGATTCAAGAAGCGTATAAAGACCGCGGATTACAAGTTCACGGTTGGGTTTTCGACATTCATTCGGGTAAACTCATCGATCTGAAAATTGATTTTCCTAAAGTGTTGAAAGACATTAGTGAGATTTATGATTTGGGACAGTAATCTTTAATTAATTACACAACTATAAAAATCCGAAAGGGAAATTTTCGGATTTTTTAATTCTGAAAGAAATCAACTAAAATTTATGAATCATAAATTCTAAAATTTTGCGTTAATTTACACTACTCCTATTTACTTTTACTATTATGAGAAGGAAAACAAAAACGTATATATTCACATTTTTTCTGACTACAATTTTAGCGTTTTCACAACAAAAATTTGTTACTGATGATATTGATCATTTTTGGTCGGCTTATGATAAAATAATTGTTTCCAAAGATAGTTTACAACACTATAAACTACTTAAAGAATTTTATATAGATAAGGCTTCCGATGGATTAAAAAGTTTAATTCAAGTCCGAAACTATTCTGAAAAAGACTACGTAACTGCCATTTTGAATTATCCAAAATTTTGGCAATCGATTCGAAAAAACACTCAAAACACAAAAAAAGTTCTACCTGAAATTGAGAAGAACATAAGCCAACTGAAGCGAATTTATCCCAAATTAAAACCTTCAACCATTTATTTTACAATGGGTGTTTTTCGCAGCGGTGGCACAACTTTTCAAGATCAGGTGCTTATTGGTTGTGAACTATCATTAGCCGATTCAAAAGTGGTTACGAACGAACTTCCGGAATGGCGCAAACCCTTTTACAAAATGTATAATCCGATTCATGATATTGGATTACTTTGTACGCACGAATATGTTCATACCCAACAAACTGAAGGTGCGGACAACTTGCTTTGTAGCGCATTACGGGAAGGTGTAGCCGAATTTATTTCTTGTCTAGCAACCCAAAAAACGTCAAACACACCATCATTTGAATTCGGTAGAAACAATGAAACCTTAGTCAAACAAAAATTCATTGAAGATGTTTTCATTCCAAATCGTTTTTATAATTGGCTTTGGGGAAATAATGAAAACGAACTAAAAGAGCGTGATTTAGGTTATTACATTGGCTATCGCATTTGTGAAAATTATTATAACAAATCAAAAAACAAGCAAAAAGCAATAGAAGAATTAATAGAGTTGGATTATTCGAATGAAGCTGATGTAGAACGAATCATAAACGATTCGGGTTTTTTTGATGCTAAAGTACAAAAAATGTATGATGACTTTGAGAAATCGCGCCCTACTGTGACCAGCATATCACCTTTACATACTAAAAGTGAAAAACTAGATCCGAAAACAAAACAAATCACACTCTATTTTTCTGAACCAATGAATAAGGAGTTACGCGGTTTTGATTTTGGCCCTTTAGGAGAAGAATATGTCTTGCGTGTTCAAAAGGTAATTGGTTTTTCAGAAGACGGAAAATCGTTCACTTTTGAAATAGAATTGAAACCCAATAGAAAGTATCAAACTTTAATTACAAACAATTTTACGAGTCAGAAAGGAATTCCTTTAAAGCCGTTTTTAATTGATATTGAAACCGCATTGTAGTTAGTTATCATAGTTGTACTCTCTTTCCACTAAAGCAATGCGAACCGTGTAGTTTTCGTACCACTTACTTCGCCCTTTCAGTTGTGCGTCGATGTGATCTAAATTGCTTTTCCATTTTTTGATGGATTCCAAATCACGCCAATACGAAACGGTGATTCCTACCTCATTTCGAGCCGATTCAACACCCAAAAAACCTTCTTGTTGTTGGGCTAACTCGACCATTTTGGTTGCCATTTCGGCATAACCTTCATCAACAGTAGTTCGTGTTGAAGTAAAAATTACGGCGTAATACGGAGTTTTCATAATTACAATTTTTTCGCTTCTTCCCAAAATATATCCATTTCAACCAAGGTCATGTCGGCTAATGGTTTACCGAGTTCACCTGCTTTGCTTTCTAAATATTGAAAGCGTTTGATGAATTTTTTATTGGTGCGTTCGAGTGCGTCTTCGGGATTGACATTTAAAAATCGGGCGTAATTGATCATCGAAAACAACACATCACCAAATTCGGCTTCCATCCTATCCTGATTTCCAGCGTTGACTTCGGCTTGGAGTTCGCCTAATTCTTCCTGTACTTTATCCCAAACCTGATGCGGTTCTTCCCAATCAAAACCTACACCTTTCACTTTATCCTGGATACGACTGGCTTTTACCAATGCAGGCAAACCTTTGGGTACGCCTTCCAATACCGATTTTTTGCCTTCTTTTAATTTGAGTTTTTCCCAGTTTTGTTTCACTTCTTCTTCATCAGCAACCACGACATCTCCATAAATATGCGGATGACGGTGAATGAGTTTGTCGCAGATTTCATTGCAAACATCAGCCATATCAAAACTATTGGTTTCGCTTCCTATTTTGGCATAAAAAACGATATGCAACAGTAAATCTCCCAACTCTTTTTTGATTTCTTGCAAATCGTTATTCAGAATAGCATCGCCCAATTCGTAGGTTTCTTCAATAGTCAAATGACGCAAACTTTCAAGAGTTTGTTTTTTGTCCCACGGACATTTAGCACGTAAATCGTCCATAATATCGAGCAAACGATTGAAAGCATTGAGTTGGTCTTGGCGGTTGTTCATCTTTTTATGAGTTACTAAATTACTGAGATTCCGAGTAGCTGACTTTTTTTATCTTTCTTCTTTCAGCGCAGCGGTCTTTCTTCTCATCTGTAAAAATAAAAAATCCTGTCACTACAATGCAGTAACAGGATGTATAGTTATAAAAAAGAAATTAACTATTTTTTCGTTTTCGGAGTCTTTTCTTTTACTTCTTTTTTAGGCTCTTTTTTCGTCTCTTTTTTGGCTTCTTTTTTTACTTCTTCTACCACTTCTTCTTTGATGGCTTCAGCATTTTCGACTTTCGGTTCTTCTTTAGAAACCAATCCTTTAGCTTGTAAAATATTATACCAATTGATTACTTTTTTGATATCAGAAGGATATACTCGGTCTTCATCATAATCAGGCACAATTCCTGCGAAATAAGCAATCAAAGCCGCATTATCTTCTTTGTGAGAAATCGCCTGACCTTCATTTTCTTTTACTGCAATTGCACGCATGATATCGGCTAATGGTTTTTCTTCACTGTGTGTATACATCGAAATTTCGGAAAGTAAACTCACGTTGCTGCGCATTCCCACCGTAATCTTTTTACCGTCGAGTAACGATTCTGCAACAAACCCAGAACGTGTTTGCAATTTCAATTCGTATAAACCTGGTTTTCCAGAAATGGCTAATATTTTTTCTACATTCATTTTTTAAAAATTATTTTAAGCGGTGGCAAATATATATAAATTAAATTTTAAAAGTCGAAAGTCAAAAGTCGAAAGTTGCAAAGCTTCCTTTTGACTTTCGACTTTTGACTTTCGACTTTATCATTACTTAAGATTCGCTAATTTCATTCGGTAATCTGGACGAAATTTTCCTTCCATAATGTTTTTGAGTTTCTTTTTGATTAAGGTCTTCTTCAGCAACGCAATTTTATCGGTAAATAAAACGCCTTCAATATGGTCGTATTCGTGCTGAATCACCCGAGCAATCAATCCGTTGAACACTTCGGTCTTTTTTACAAAATTTTCATCGCAGTATTCGATCGTAATTTGCTCATTTCGATACACATCTTCACGAACCTCGGGAATACTCAAACATCCTTCGTTAAACGCCCATTCTTCACCTTCTTCTTTCAGCATTTTGGCATTGATGAACACTTGTTTGAAGTTTTTATAGCGTTCTACTTCTTCTGGAGTCAGATCTTCACTATCACTCAGCGGTTCGGTATCGATGACAAACATGCGTATCGGCAATCCGATTTGTGGCGCGGCCAATCCCAATCCGTAGGCATTGTACATCGTGTCGAACATATTTGCAATCAATTCCGTTAAATTCGGATATTCGGGCGTTATGTCGTCGGCAACTTTTCGTAAAACGGGTTCACCGTAACCATAAATAGGTAATATCATTTTATTTATTCTAAATTATTGGCAAAAGTAATCAAAAATATAAATACGTCGAAAAATCTTGGTCGCTTTGAAAAACTTTACATCAATTTTAACTAAAACATCTTCCGACTCAAGTAATCCTGCAACATAATCGTAGCGGCAATTTCGTCGACCAAACCTTTGTTTTGACGCTGCTTCTTTTTCAATCCGCTGTCGATCATGGTTTGGAATGCCATTTTCGACGTAAAGCGTTCATCCGAACGTTCGACACTCATTTCAGGAAATTCTCTTTTAAATTTCACTACAAATTTCTCAATGATTTCAGTACTTTCAGAAGGCTGACCGTTCATTTGTTTGGGTTCGCCGATGAGCACTTTGGCTACATTTTCTTTGGAAAAATACTCCTTAAAAAATTCGATTGCCGTTTCAGACGGAATGGTAGTCAAGCCCGAAGCGATGATTTGCAACTCGTCGGTTACTGCAATTCCGGTTCGTTTGATTCCGTAGTCAATGGCTAAAATTCGTGGCATACTTATTTTTTTTCAAAGGTAGTAATAAATCAAAATGCTCACCGCAGAAATCAGTCCAAAAACACTCAACTATCAACTTAAAATTTATAGGTTTGCTTTCACAGATTGAAAATCTGTAAGGTAAAATAGCTTATTCGACACGAATTTCACAAATTATCACAAATTAATTCGTGAGGATTCGTGTAATTAGTGTCTAAAAATTCATAGTATTTAAAGCTAAATGCACTGAAAGTGCATAGTTTTAGACTACATTTTTAAAACAATAAAAATATTGGATTTCTCATTATCTATCGGGAAAATTTAAATAAATTAGCGACTTAAATTTTATATAATTACCAAATGAAAAATACAGCTTTATCGCACATTCATGAAAGTTTAGGAGCAAAAATGGTTCCGTTTGCGGGTTACAATATGCCCGTTCAATACGAAGGAGTAAATGCAGAACACGACACCGTTAGAAATGGTGTGGGCGTTTTCGACGTTTCGCACATGGGCGAATTTCTTCTAACTGGTGAAAATGCGTTGGCTTTGATTCAAAAAGTAACTTCGAACGATGCTTCGGTATTGGAAATTGGAAAAGCACAATATTCGTGTTTGCCGAATACGCAAGGCGGAATTGTAGACGATTTGATTGTGTACCGTATGAAAGAGAATCAGTATTTACTCGTAGTCAATGCTTCGAATATTGAAAAAGATTGGAATTGGATTTCATCGTACAATGATATGGATGTCGAAATGCGCAACTTGTCGGAAGATTATTCGCTGTTGGCCATTCAAGGTCCGAAAGCGGTTGAAGCGATGCAATCACTGACTTCTATCGATTTATCTGCCATCAAATACTATCATTTTGAAGTGGCCGATTTCGCCGGAATTGAACACGTAATCATATCGGCTACAGGTTATACGGGTTCGGGTGGATTTGAAATTTACTGTAAAAACAGTGATGTAGAACAAATTTGGACGAGAGTTTTTGAAGCGGGAAAACCATTCGGAATCAAACCCATCGGTTTGGCGGCGCGCGATACCTTGCGTTTGGAAATGGGTTTTTGTTTGTACGGAAACGACATCAACGATACCACTTCGCCGTTAGAAGCTGGTTTGGGATGGATTACCAAATTCACCAAAGATTTTGTCAATGCTGAAAATTTAAAAAAACAAAAAGAAGCCGGCGTAACCAAAAAATTAGTAGGTTTTGAATTGACGGAACGTGGAATTCCTCGTCATGATTACGAAATTGTAGATGCAAACGGTACCAATATCGGTATCGTAACATCAGGAACTATGGCGCCAACTGTCGGAATAGGAATAGGAATGGGTTATGTGAACACCGAATTTTCGGCTCCCGATTCAGAAATTTTTATTCAAATCAGAGCCAATAAAGTAGCCGCCAAAGTGGTGAAATTACCGTTTTATAAAAAATAATCGATTCGTGATAAGGTATCTATCTTTACTTCTGCTCACTTCTGTTGCTTTCTCGCAAAGCGATACTAATCCGTGCGAAACCTTATCTCAAATTGATAAATTGATTAAATACAATCATTACAAGGTTAAACCCGTCGACGATAGTTTATCGGTGTACACTTTTAAAACATTCCTTTCAGTATTGGATGAAGATGCCCGATTGTTTTTGGAGCCCGAAGTGACTGCTTTAAAAAAACACGAATTCAAAATTGACGATTATATCAATCAGAAAGAATGCAGTTTTTTGGAAGAATTCTACGAAAAGTACACCACCGCGGTAAATAGGTATGAAAAAGTAATCAACGAGATCATTCGCGAACCGTTTGCATTCAAGCGCAATGACACGATTCAGTTTTCCAAAAAGAATTTTCCCAATCCGAAAGACGAAGCCGAATTAAAAAAAATACTTCAAAAAAGCACCTTGTTTTATGTTTTAAAAGATGTGGCCGAAATGAGTAAAAATAAAGATTCACTCGTCCAAAATTTCGAATCGATTGCGCCACTTGCCAAAGAGAAAGTACTGGAATCGTATCAATGTAAAACCGATTCGTATCGGATGTCTAAAAGTGATTTTTACGCCGCTTTTTATAATTCGTATTGCAGTTATTTCGACCCGCATACGAACTATTTATCGCAGAGTGATCGATCGTCGTTCTTGTCGGGTTTGAGTGCCGATAATTTAACATTTGGAGTTTATGTATCGTTGAATCAGAAAAACGAGATTGTAGTGGATGCGGTTATTCCGGGAAGTTCGGCGTATTCCACTCAGAAAATCGACTCAGGCGACATCATCACTAAAGTCAAAATTGACGGCAACGAATACCGCGTGGCGTGTTCTTCCTTAAAAAAGTTTGAAGAAGTTTTTACTTCCAATAAAATCAAAAAAGCTGATTTTACCTTTCGAAAAAAAACGGGTGAAATCGTTACGGTTCAGTTGGTAAAAAAAGTGATGAAGAACTACGAAAACAATGTGTACAGTTATGTTTTAAGTTCCGAAAATTCAAAGATAGGATACATCCGAATTCCGAGTTTCTACTCCAATTACGAAGATGGAACTTCCAATGTAAGCGACGATGTAATAAAAGAATTGTACAAATTAAAAGCCGATAAAATTGACGGATTGATACTTGATTTGGAAGATAACGGCGGAGGTTCTATGGAAGAAGCGAAACGTCTTACGGGAATGTTTATCGATATTGGTCCGATTGCCGTACTTAAAAACAGTTTAGGAAAAAATGAAATCGTTAAAGATTACAACCGCGGCAGTGTTTTTTCTGGACCGATAGTAGTTATGGTCAACGGAAATTCGGCTTCTGCCAGCGAGTTTTTTGCCAACGCAATGCAAGATTATAAAAGAGGAATCATCATCGGAAATCAAACCCACGGTAAAGCTTCAATGCAACGAATCTTTCCTTTGACAAACGATCGCAATTCAGCCGCATACGTAAAGATTACCATCGAGAAGTTCTACCGAATCACGGGTGAAAGCAATCAAACCAGCGGCATTACTCCCAATGTGGAAATTCCGACCTTATTCGACAGTCAAATGCCTCGAGAAAAAGATCATTTAACGGCATTACCCAATGAAAAAATTGAAACGAAATTTAAATTCCAAACCGAAGTCAATGATTTTTCAACCGCTATAGAAAAAAGCACTATTCGTTTGAAAGAAGATCCAGCCATTCAATCCATTACTAAATTAAACACCAAAATCAATTCGTTATACAACTCTGATGTGAGTCCGATTCGGCTTCAATTTACTAGTGTTTTTGATGAAGTATCCAAAGTCAATTCGTTGTGGAAAGAAATAACCGATTTCAGTGAAATTGAATACCCAATTGAGGTTTCCAACAGCAGCATGAATGAAGAATACCAGCAGTTTGATGAGTACTTAAAAAGCAGTTCAGTTGAAAAAATTAAAGCAATCAAACAAAATATTCACATAGTGGAAGGCTTACACATTTTAAACGATTTAAAAAACAACTAATGACTATGAAATTAAGATTCACTTTCGTCTTACTTTTTACAGTTTTGTTCACGTTTGCGCAAGATTTTAAAACTCCTGTTGATTATCTGAATTACCTAGGAAAAGAGCAGCAAACCATTGCCAAAAGCACGTGGAAATATACTTCGGCTGTGGCGCATTCAACGAGTGCACGACGAATAGATGCCACAAGAAAACAATTGGTTAAAAGCATTCAAACGTCGAGTAAAAAAATTGAAGCGCTGAAAAACGGCTACAAAGGCGATGTTGATTTTAGAGATAAATTGTTAGCCTATTTGTATTTTGCTGAGAAAAACATCAACGAAGAATACAGCAAAATCATCGACATGCAAGACGTAGCGCAACAATCCTATGACTTTATGGAAGCGTACATTTTAACTCGTGATTTGGTGAATAAAAAACTGGACGACGAGTTGGAAAAAGTAAGTTTGGCTCAAAACGAATTTGCTGATAAATACAACATTACCTTAAGCTCGGAAGAAAGTGAATTAGGAAAAAAGATAAAACTCTCCAACGAAGTATTTGACTATCACACCGTTATGTTTTTGATATTTTTTAAAGTGAACATCACCGACATACAATTGACTAATGCCGCTAATATGAGAGACATCGCTGCCATGGAACAAAACGCTTCTTCGTTGAGTAAGTTTGCCGACGAAGGTTTGGAAAAAATCAAAGGAATTGCGCCGTATAAAAAAGACGATTCCCTAATTAATGAAACCAAAAGAGCCTTATTGTTTTATAAAAAAGTAGCTGAAGATTTTACGCCAAAAGTGGTTTCTTATCTGATGTTTCAAGATAAATTTGAAAATGCTAAGAAAACGATGGAGGCAAAAAATCAAAACGACCGAACCAAAGAAGAAGTAGAAAATTTCAATGCTATGGTCAAACAAATCAATAAAGAAATTGCAACATACAATAAATTAATCGCTTCAAACGATCAAGAAAAAACCAATGTATTAAATAATTGGAATGCGGCAGGCGACGGATTTATATCGCAACACATTCCACAAGATTAATGTTGCATTTTGATTTGAAAAAATTAGAATTAAAAACTATTTTTGCACCACAAATAAAAAAACTAAAGCAGTCTTTAGCATAAAAATATAGAAATGGGAAGAGCATTTGAATTTAGAAAAGGAAGAAAAATGAAACGTTGGTCGGCAATGGCCAAAGCGTTTACACGAATTGGGAAAGACATTGTAATGGCCGTGAAAGAAGGCGGACCGAATCCGGAAGCCAATTCAAGATTGCGTGCCGTGATGCAAAATGCCAAGGCTGCCAATATGCCGAAAGACAACGTAGAACGTGCCATTAAAAAAGCCACCGATAAAGATACGGCCAACTACAAAGAAGTACTTTTTGAAGGATATGCACCACACGGAATTGCACTTTTAATTGAAACCGCAACCGACAACAACAACCGCACAGTTGCCAATGTTCGAAGTTATTTTAACAAATGCAACGGAACGATGGGAACGCAAGGTTCGGTGGAGTTCATGTTTGACCATACCTGCAATTTCAGAATTCCGAATAAAAATGTTGACATTGAAGAAATGGAATTGGAATTCATCGATTTTGGAGCAGAAGAAATTTTTGCTGATGAAGACGGAATCCTAATTTATGCGCCTTTCGGAAGTTTTGGCGCCATTCAGAAAGAATTAGAATCACGTGGAATTGAAATTTTATCTTCTGGTTTTGAGCGCATTCCGCAAATCACCAAAAAATTATCCGAAACCGAAATGGCTGATGTAGAAAAACTCATTGAAAAATTAGAGGAAGACGATGACGTGATGAACGTGTACCATACGATGGAAGAGTAGTCTTGATTGGATTGTAAGACTGTAAGACTGTAAGATTATAGGATTATTTGCTTTGGCATTTGATTGTTAATCCACCTAAAAAAAACTCAGGATGCTTGTCCTGAGTTTTTTGTTTCTTAAAATCTTATAATCTTACAGACTTTTTTTTCTTACAGTCTCTCAATTTACCCCATTCAACTAGTAATCAATGAATTAAATCGTACTCTTAAATTATTATTCCCTTTTTTTGTAACATTTGAAATAGTCGTCCGTATAATAACAGATTTTCAAATAGAATCTATTCTAAAATGACACAAAAGTGTTGTAATTTCAAAAATAAATTCAAATCATAAGGCGATTTGACGTGTAATTTTCAATTCATTTGAACTTACTCTTAATTTTTCTATTCCTTCTATTGCAAATCAAATCAACCCATAAATTCATACACAATGACAACATTTTTCACTCTCTGGTGGATAGTACCTATTTTATTATCAATTCTATTTTACAAATTTGTTTTACGTGTTTTCTTCGGAATGGTAATCGTTCCAGAAGACAAAATCGGCTTGGTCACCAAGAAATTCGTTCTCTTTGGAGCCGATAAATCGTTACCTGACAGTCGCATCATTGCTACCAAAGGTGAAGCTGGATTTCAAGCACAAACTTTAGCGCCTGGATTGTATTGGTCAATGTGGATTTGGCAATACTCTGTCGACATGACTTCGTTTACCATAATTCCAGAAGGAAAAATCGGACTCGTACTGAGTAAAGATGGAAAAGAAATCCCTACCGGAAGAATCCTTGCTCGAAAAGTAGACAGTGACAATTTTCAAGATGCCACTGCTTTCTTAAATAATGGAGGTCAAAAAGGACGACAATCAGCTTTTATCACAACCGGATCTTATCGTATCAATACGTTCCTATTTGAAATTGTAATTGCCGATCAAATCAAGATTTTTGAAAATATGGTCGGAATTGTAACTGCTTTAGACGGTGATCCTATTCCACAAGGCCAAATTGCAGGTAAATTTGTTGATGGACACAATAATTTTCAAGATTTTGATTACTTCTTAGAACAAGGTGGAAATAGAGGTTTACAGCCTCAAGTAATGCTCGCTGGTTCTTATTACATTAATACTTGGGCCATTCAAATAGAACAAAATCCGATGACTGACGTGCCAATTGGTTATGTTGGAGTTGTGATCTCTTATATTGGAGAAGATGGAAAAGATGTGACAGGTGAAACGTTTAAGCACGGAAATATTGTGTCGAAAGGGCAACGCGGTGTTTGGATGGAACCATTTGGTCCCGGAAAATACGCTTTGAACAAATACACAACCAAATTAGAACCAGTACCGACAACAAATTTAGTTTTGAATTGGGCAAATGCCAGAAGTGAATCGCATGATTTAGATAAAAATCTATCCACGATAACCGTGCGCTCTAAAGATGGTTTCCCATTCAATTTGGATGTAGCGCAAATCATTCATGTTCCTGCCAATGAAGCTCCAAAAGTAATTGCTCGATTTGGAAGTATGACCAATTTAGTTTCACAAGTATTGGAGCCAACTATTGGAAACTACTTTAGAAACTCGGCTCAAGACAGCGATGTGATTTCGTTCTTGAGCACTCGTAAAGAACGTCAAGAATCGGCTAAAAATCACATTAAAGAAGTATTAGACGAATACAACGTAAATGCTGTTGACACGTTGATTGGTGACATTGTTCCACCCGATTCATTAATGAAGACTTTAACTGATAGAAAAATTGCTGAGGAAGAGCAAAAAACCTATCAAACTCAGAGAATGGCGCAAGAACAACGTCAAGGAGTAGAAAAAGAGACTGCCATTGCAGACATGCAAAAGGAAATTGTAAAAGCTTCTCAAAGTGTCGAAATTGCACAACGAACTGCTGATGCTACGGTTAAAAAAGCGGAAGGTGACGCGACTAGTTTAAAATTAAATGTGAATGCCGAGGCGGAAGCAACAAAAATGCGGGCTAATGCGGAAGCGGAAGCAACCAAAGCACGAGCTGGCGCTCAAGCAGAAGCTACGCGATTAAATGCTAGTGCAGAAGCTGAAAAAATTTCTAAAACAGGTCTAGCCGAAGCTGAAAAGATTATGGCAATTGGTAAATCTACTGCCGAATCGTATGAGTTGCAAGTGGCTGCCATGGGTGGAGATAACTTTACCAAATACAAAATAACCGAAGAAATTGGCAAAGGCAATATCAAAGTAATTCCTGATGTTTTAATCACAGGAAATAATGGTTCTGAAGGCGGAATTAGTGGATTACTAGGAATGAAATTAATGGAAATGATGGACACTAAAAACGAGAAGGAAGAAATCAAGAAAAAATAAGCAAATCCTTAAAAATTAAAAACTCCGAGCAAATACTCGGAGTTTTTTTATATCTAAAAAGTCTAACTTTCTAAGAAGTCTATTTTATAAATTCAATCTTCTGAACTTCTTCCGCGTTCACACTGTCAAAAAATCCTTGTTCGTTCATCCAATCATCACTGAATACTTTACTCATGTAGCGCGAACCATGATCAGGGAAAATAGCGATAACATTACTGTTGGCATCAAATTCGCCTTCTTCAGCAAATTGTTTGATGGCTTGCATTACTGCTCCTGAAGTATATCCAACAAATAAACCTTCTTTACGAGCAATTTCACGCGTAGTGTGCGCACTTTCCTCGTCGGTTACTTTGATGAATTTATCAATAATATCGAAATCAGTTGCTGTTGGAATTAAGTTTTTACCCAATCCTTCAATACGGTACGGATAAATTTCATCGGCATCGAACTCTTTGGTTTCATGGTATTTTTTCAATACTGAACCAAAAGCATCTACTCCGAGTATTTTTATGTTTGGATTTTGCTCTTTTAAGAATTTAGCCGTTCCAGAAATAGTTCCACCGGTTCCGCTGCAAGCAATTAAGTGTGTAATTTTGCCTTGTGTTTGTTCCCAAATTTCTGGGCCAGTAGTTTTGTAGTGCGCATCAATGTTCAATTCGTTGAAATACTGATTGATATACACCGAACCTTTGGTTTCTTCGTGTAATCGTTTGGCTACATTGTAGTATGAGCGTTCATCATCTGCAGATACGTGCGCCGGACAAACATAAACCTTTGCTCCCATGCTGCGCAACATGTCAATTTTATCTTTAGAAGATTTTGAACTCACCGCCAAAATACAACTGTATCCTTTGATAATACTTACCATTGCCAAACTAAATCCAGTATTACCTGATGTAGTTTCAATTATAGTATCTCCTGGTGTTAGAATTCCTTTCTTTTCAGCTTCTTCGATAATGTACAATGCAATTCTATCTTTGGTAGAGTGACCCGGATTGAAAGCTTCTACTTTAGCGTAAAAATTACCTTCTAATTCCTTGGTTATCGCATTTAGCTTAATAAGTGGTGTATTTCCTATTAATTCTAAAACATTATTAAAGGCTTTTATTTCTTCTTTCATATGAAGATACAATTTGAATTTTTAATTGATAGTGCAGTCATGATTCTAATTTAATCTTTTAATTACGATATCATGACTATTCATAAAAATAAATTAATCAAGGTAAATATAAAAAAAGGCTACCTCAAAACCTTGCAAATTTAAGAAAATATTTTAAACTATTTCTGTATTCCTTCTAAATCTAACAAAAAAGTGAATTCTTTGGCTAATTCTTTCAAGGCTTCAAATCGACCCGAAGCACCGCCGTGTCCCGTTTCCATGTTGGTGTCTAGAAAAAGTTGTTTTGAATTTGTTTTCATCAAACGTAGCTTCGCAACCCACTTGGCTGGTTCCCAATACTGTACTTGCGAATCGTGCAAACCAGTTGAAACATAAAGATGTGGATAGTCTTGTGCTTTTACATTGTCATACGGTGAATACGACAACATATAATCGTAATATTTTTTATCATTTGGATTTCCCCATTCGTCGTATTCGCCGGTGGTAAGCGGAATCGTATCGTCTAACATCGTTGTCACTACGTCGACAAACGGAACTTGAGCAATCACGCCGTTGTAGGTTTCGGGCGCCATATTGATAATCGCTCCCATCAGCAATCCGCCAGCAGATCCGCCTTCGGCATACATATGAGCCGCAGATGTATACTTCGAATCGATTAAAAATTTAGAACAATCGATAAAATCGGTGAACGTATTTTTCTTTTTCAATAATTTACCGTTTTCATACCACATGCGACCCAAATCTTCTCCTCCACGTACATGGGCAATTCCGAGGATGAATCCGCGGTCCAACAAACTCAAATTAGTTGAACTAAACGATGGATCGGATGAATAACCGTATGAACCATAGGCATTCAACAATAATGGATTGTTACCGTTTTTTACAATTCCTTTTCGGTATACCAACGAAATTGGAATTTTAGTACCATCCATTGCGGTAGCCCAAACGCGTTCTTCGTGGTAATTGCTCTTATCAAATTTCCCGCCCAAAACCGCTTGCTCTTTTAAAACCGTTTTATTTTTGGTACGCATATTGAAATCAATCACCGATGCAGGCGTAGCCAATGATTGATAGGCATAACGAAGAATTTCGGTGTCAAAATCAATATTCGACATGGTGTAACAAGTATACGTTTCACTTTCAAATGGCAAATAATACTCGGCGCCTTTCCACGGCATGATGCGTATTTTATTTAATCCGTCTGAACGCTCCGAAACCACTAGATAATCCTTAAAAACATCGATGTCTTCAAGTAAAACATCGTCGCGGTGCGGAATCAAATCTGCCCAATTTTCTTTGGCTGTTTTATCCTCATGGGTTTTCATTAGCTTGAAATTGGTCGCCTTATCTTTATTGGTTACGATGTAAAAATGATCTTCATAATGTGAAAGTGAATATTCTAAATCACGGGTTCGTTTCTGAAAAACCTTAAAAGGTTTATTAGGTGTAGAAGCTAAGAGAATTTGATATTCACTCGTAACCGTGCTGTTGGAACCGATAATTAGATATTTTTTCGATTTTGAACGATAAATAAATGTCGTAAAGGTTTCGTCTTTTTCGTGATAGACCAATTCATCTTTGGCAATATCCGAACCTAATTTGTGCTTGTATATTTTATCCGAACGTAAGGTGACGGTATCTTTACGGGTATAAAAGACGGTTGAATTATCGCTCGCCCAAGTTCCGCTTCCAGTAGTATTTTCAATTTTGGTAGGCAGAATTTCTCCTGTCACTAAATTCTTAAAATGAAGTGTGTACTGTCGTCGGGAAACCAAGTCCACACTGTAGGCAACCCATTTATTGTCGTCACTTACATACAATCCGCCCATCTGAAAATACGAATGTCCTTTGGCCATTTCGTTACAATCAAACATGATTTCTTCTTGGGCATCTAACGAACCTTTTTTACGTGCATAAATTGGATAGTCTTTACCCGTTTCAAAACGCGTGATGTAATAATAGCCATTATGCAAAAAAGGAACCGATTCGTCGTCTTCTTTGATTCGGGATTTCATTTCCTCAAACAATTCAGCTTGAAACGCTTTAGTATGTGCTGTTTGGTTTTGGTAGTATTCGTTTTCTTTATTGAGATAATCAAGTACCTCGGGGTTTTCGCGGTCGTTCAACCAGTAGTAATCGTCAATTCTTGTGTGACCGTGTTTTTCTATAGTATGCGGCTTTTTTGGAGCTAAAGGAGGAAAAATAGTTTCTTGCATAGGTGAATTTCGGGTTTGAGATATTCCAGTGGCAAAAATAAGGCATGAACAAAATAAAATAAGGTTTTTCATGGTGTTTTTTTAACAATTTAGTAAGGCAATATACTACTTTTGCAAAATCGCACTATTAAAAAAATATTAAAATGTTTGGAGATTTAATGGGAATGATGGGTAAACTTAAAGAAACCCAACAAAAAATTGAAGAAACAAAGCGTCGTTTGGACACAGTTTTGGTTGATGAACAAAGTTCGGATGGATTATTAAAAGTAACGTTGACGGCCAATCGGACGATTAAATCAATTGATCTAGACGAAAGTCTATTGAGCGACAAAGAACAATTGGAAGACTACCTTATTTTGGTACTGAACAAAGCCATTGAAAAAGCAACGAACGTCAACGAAGCCGAACTCGGAGCCGTGGCAAAAGATGGAATGCCGAATATTCCGGGAATGGATAAATTATTTTAAATTTTAAGTTATAAATTTTGAATGCTTTGGTAATCCAAAAATCATTTAAAATTTGTAACTTAAAATTCAAAATAAAATTCAAAGCGACATTTTTTGAAGTACTTCTTTCACGTATTCGTGCATCACTTCTTTATAGTCTAAATGCGTGACCATGCGCAATTTACCCTGACCCATCGAACTGATGTGAATGCCTTTTTGTTTGAGCTTTTCAATCGTTTCTTTTTCGTTTAAATTGGGTTTGATAGTAAAAATGAGTATGTTGGTTTCAACGGGTTCTACTTTTTCAATCCACTGTAATTTTTGCAAGACTTCACCCAATTCTTTGGCTCTGCGTTGATCGTCTTCCAATCGGTTGATGTTGTTGCGCAGTGCGTAAATTCCGGCTGCCGCCAAATAACCCGACTGGCGCATATTTCCACCAAATATTTTCCGAATACGGATGGCTCGTTTGATGGTTTCGGCATCGCCAACCAAAACCGAACCAATTGGTGCACCTAATCCTTTGGAGAAGCAAACCGAAATGGTATCGAACAAGGCACCAAATTGTTTGGGATGTTGTTTTTTGGCTACTAAAGCATTCCACAAACGCGCGCCGTCTAAATGGAATTTCAAATTATTTTCGACGCACACAGCTTTTATCTTTTGCAATTCCTCCAACTCATAACACGCTCCGCCGCCTTTATTGGTAGTGTTTTCAACGCAGACCAATTTCGATAATGGCGCATGGTAAAACTCAGGATCGTTGATGCCTTCTTTCACTTGTAATGCGGTAATCATGCCGCGATTTCCGTCCAATAAATTAAAGTTTACACCGCTATTGGCCGATGCTCCACCCGATTCATACAGATGTACGTGCGACCATTTATCACAAATAATTTGGTCGCCCGGATTGGTGTGCAATTTGATGGCCGTTTGATTAGCCATGGTTCCGGTTGGGAAAAACAACGCGCCTTCCATTCCGAATAGTTCGGCTACCAACGCTTCAAATTCGTTTACCGTTGGATCTTGCTTGAATACGTCGTCGCCCACTTTGGCGTTGAACATAAACTGAAGCATTTCGTGCGTAGGTTTGGTAACGGTATCGCTGATTAAATTTATTTCCATATGTTTTTTTTATTGTAGAGACAAGTCGCGACTTGTCCGTACAGAATAATTATCTATTTTTGCAATGATGCCTAGCCCTGATTGAGACGATATCCTTTTTATAAATTGCCACGGGCTTAAGCCCATGGCAATTTATAAAAAGATAAAGGCGAAAGCAGGAAAAAGCTCCTGAAATAAATTCAGGATAAATTCAAATAATAATAATTACAAAACTACATTAATTTATGACAAATACCGAACAAATTAAAGGTATTGTAGAGCGTCTTGGTGCGTTGAGGAGGTATCTTTGACATTGATGCCAAGCTTATCGAAATTACCAACGAAGAAGAAAAAACCTTTGCACCCGACTTTTGGAACAATGCCCGAGAGGCAGAAATCTTAGTTCGAAACCTTCGCTCGAAGAAAAAATGGGTAGAAGATTTTGAAAAAGGAAATGCTTTAGTCGAAGAACTTCAAATTACGTACGAATTTTTCAAGGAAGGCGATGCGACCGAAGAAGAACTTGACGCGCAATTTGAACTCACCAATACACATGTAGAGGATTTAGAATTCCGAAATATGCTGTCGGATGAAGGCGACAATCTAAGCGCTGTGATTCAGATTACCGCTGGCGCTGGCGGAACTGAAAGTTGCGATTGGGCGTCAATGCTCATGCGGATGTACATGATGTGGGCTGAAAAACAAAAGTATAAAATTAAAGAACTAAACTTTCAAGAAGGCGAGGTTGCCGGAATCAAAACGGTGACACTCGAAATTGAAGGCGATTTTGCTTTTGGGTATTTGAAAGGTGAAAACGGCGTGCATCGTTTGGTGCGGATTTCTCCGTTTGACAGTAATGCGAAACGGCACACGTCTTTTGCATCGGTGTATGTGTATCCGCTAGTGGATGACACGATTGAGATTGATATCAATCCGGCCGACATTGAAATTGTAACCTCTCGATCGAGTGGCGCGGGCGGACAAAACGTGAACAAAGTGGAAACGAAAGTGCAACTATTTCACAAGCCGACGGGAATTCAGATTCAGTGTTCCGAAACGCGTTCGCAACAAGACAACCGCCAACGTGCGATGCAAATGTTGAAATCGCAGTTGTACGAAATTGAGTTAAAAAAACAAATGGCGCAGCGTGCGGATATTGAAGCAGGAAAGATGAAAATCGAATGGGGTTCGCAGATTCGAAATTACGTGATGCAACCTTATAAATTGGTGAAAGACGTGCGAACCGGAAAAGAAACCAGCGACGTCGATGGCGTAATGAACGGAAACATTGATGCGTTTTTGAAGGCGTATTTGATGATGATGGGACAGAAAGAAGAGTGATTAGAAGAAAGAAGAAAGACCGTTGCACTGAAAGAAGAAAGACATACGGCGTCATAGATTCTTTTAGCGAAGCGATCTTTCGGCGAAGTGGTCTTGCAGCGAAGCGATCTTTCGGCGAAGTGGTCTTGCAGCGAAGCGATCTTATCTCTAAAAATAATTCGTAATTCATAATCTGTAATTGATAATTAAAGACTATATTTGCATCGAGGATTCCGAAAGGAAGTTACACCTCACCACAATAGCCGATCGCTCCAGATCGGCTTTTGTATTTTATACAAGAAAAATGTCCGGAAAAAAGTGATTCTTTCTGGACATTTTTTATTAAAATTCGATTTGTTTATAAGACTTCGTTTACGAATTGAAGCATTGCTTTCCATGAGCGTTTCGCAGCATTTTCATTGTAAGCTGCGCCTTTACTGTTATCGTTTCCAGCTTTTTTTTCGGTAAATGCATGAACCGCATTCGAATAATACACCATCTGCCAATCGGCTTTGGACGCTCTCATTTCGGTTTGAAAAGCTTGTATTTCTGCTGCCGGAACATACGGATCATCGGCACCGTGTAACACTAAAACTTTAGCTGCAATTGCAGTTGTAGGTCGGTTTTCATCTTTTCCCAATCCGCCGTGAAACGAGACGATTCCTTTTACTTTCATGTTGGCGCGTGCCGCCTCGATAGCCCCAGTTCCACCAAAGCAGTATCCGATTACGACAATTTTATCTGGATTGGCTCCACTTTGGATTAATTGCTCGAGCGCTAATTGAATCCGGTTTTGATAGTCTTGAATATTCTTTTTGTAATAACCCGCTTTTTGACCGGCTTCACTCGGATTGTTAGGCTTATTCCCTACTCCGTAGATATCGGCCACAAATGCAAAATAGCCTAATTTTCCTAATTCTGTAGCGGTATCTTTGGAATGATCGTCGATTCCCATCCACGCAGGAAGAATCAAAATTCCGGGTTTATCTTGTAACGATTTTGAAGGTTGAGCTGAAAATCCAGATAATTTTTGAACACCATCTTTGTATTCTACTGGTTTTAACTGTGCCATGAATAGACTTGGAATACATACTAAAACTAAGAATACTGTTTTGGTTATTTTTTTCATTTTTTTCTTGTAAACTTAGTTAGAAGTAAGAGAAACACTTGTTAAGAAACTAATAAAAAAAGCCAGTGCGCAAACACTGACTCTTTCTACTTAAACAAAATTTATTTTTTCTTTTTAGAACTGGATTTCTTTTTCGATTTCTCTTTCTTTTTGGCCTTAGCTTTTGCTTTAGACTTTTCTTTCTTTGCTTTTTCTTTCTTTTTAGCTTTTTTCTTTTTCTCTTTATCTTTTTCCTTTTGCTTGTCTTTTTTAGCTTTGGCTTTTTTCTTTTCCTTTTCTTTTTTGTCTTTTTCTTTCTCTTTAGACTTCGCTTTTTTAGCTTTCTCTTTGTCGGAATCTTTCATAGTTACTGGTTTTTGTTCGATGGTAGTTATTACTTTTTCAGTAACTGCATTGGGTTGAACTTCAGTTGATGCCGAAGCCTTGGTTGTTCTTCTTCGTGTTACAGGTTTCACTGCATCGGAGGTAGTTGCAGCTACACGTGGAGTCTTAGTTTTTGCGACAGGTTTGACTGTAACTGGTTTTGCAACTCGTGGAGTTCTTGGTTTAGCCGCTGGCTTAACTGCTGGAGTTTTGGCTGCAGTTCGTGGAGTTCTAGTTTTTCTAACGGGTTTCACTTCTGCTGTTGCAGCAACTTCTTTTTGTGTCTCATCTGTTGATTCCGTTATCGGAGTTACTGCTGGATTTGGTTCAGAAACTTTCTCATTATTTTCTGAAGTATTAGTTGGTGTTGGTTTTCTTTTTATCATACTGTTGTATTTGGTAATTATATCAATGTAAATTATTTGTAAATTTTACATTAACAAAAATACAACTAAAAGCAATCCGTCAATGTTAAGTTTTAGTTTGAGTTAAAAACTTAACATTGACGGATTTACAATTTAATGATTTACAGGTATTTATGAAGTTTAAATTCGCTGTACTATTTTATAAATCAGCTTGCTTTAAATTCCGATTTCGACTTGAAAACGAACATACCAATTATTTTTGGTTGTTCCATCATAAAAATCCAACGTATCATAATTGATTTCACCTTGTAATTTAAACGAATGCTCCCAGATGTATTTGGTTAAACCTAAACTGTATTGTTTCGTATTAGGTGTGAGCATTTCAATATCATTTCCCACTTTCTGAATCGAATACCTTCCTATGAATTCATAATTCTTTTTGGTGATGTAACTCAATTGATAGTCGAATCCGCTTCCCACATACGCAAAACTGGTTTGTGTGACATCGTCTGGATCGAAAGTTATGGCGTTTTCATTAGTCGTTCTGGACATAAAACTAGACATTGCCGCCCAACCATTGTATTTGAACATCATATCGACTAAAACCGATTTCATGGTACGCGATTCAAACAAATCATTTCCGAGTTGTCCTTGCGTACGTCGTGAATGATTGTTTTGATGAAAAGCGCCCGAAAGCATTAATTTTGGTTTTTTTTCTCGGATGACGTCGCCTTCAAAATAAGTTCCGTCTTTGGTAAATGCGCCCAACGGAAAAACTTCTGCTTTTCCTGTTACCGCAATTCCGTCATCGGGTTTCTCGGTACTGTTTCGTCCTTCTCCACCCGAAACAGCAGCTTTTAAATTGTAGGAGAATTTGTCTTGAAACTCGTTCATATTGTGGAATTGGAATCCGAAATCCCTGTCAATCGTAAATCGTGCGTTATTAATTGTACGGTCGGTGAGTTGCAAACCTCCGGATGAATTCACACGCTGACGATTTCCAGGTAATTTGGTTTGTCCGAAACTGATGTTCCAATGCTTATTGGGTCGGTAAAATACTACCGCATCCCTAATGATATTGATGTTTTCACCATCACGAATTTCTCCCACATCACCTGGTGCAAACGACAATTGGATGGCGTACAAAAATTTCGGATTTCCCACATATCCATCAAAACGAAGTCGGAGTCTGCGAATTTGTCCGTCGTAAGCTCCATTTTCACCATCGTTTTCCAAATAGGTAACCCTATTTTGCATTCTGAAACGAATATTCAATTGAAATAAGCTGTCGGGAGAAGTCAATCCAAGACCTTTACCATAACTGTAGTACGGCAAAGTTGATAATTTTAAATCGTTATCATTTTTATTTTGCTGAATGGTCACTTGCGCATGACTTGTAACCGTCAGTAAAAAGAGTAATAGCAGGGTAATTTTTCTCATTAGTGTGTAGTTTGTGTAGTATCAGGTTTCTAAATAGTTTCTAAATGTTTAGGATACAATTACGAAATAAGCAAAATAACAAATTTCAATAACAATAAATTAACATCTACAAAAAAGGTTTAAAAAAAACCGCCCGTTAAAGGCAGTTTTTTTCTATAAAATTATGGTATTAAATAAATAACTTCAAAAAGTAATATACTAAAGCAGCTAATACCGCTGAAACGGGAATGGTTAAAACCCAAGCCCATAATAATTTAACGGTTACACCCCAACGTACGGCTGAAACGCGTTTGGTTACTCCTACTCCAATAATAGATCCTGTAATGGTATGAGTGGTAGAAACTGGTATTTTAAAATGTTCTGTAGAGAACAATGTCAAAGCACCCGCTGATTCAGCTACAACACCTTCAAATGCGGTTACTTTAGTAATTTTAGATCCCATTGTTTTTACGATTTTCCATCCACCGCTCAAGGTTCCTAAAGCAATAACCGTATAACAGGTAAGTGGAATCCATCCTGGCATTTGACCATCAATTTTCACTCCGTCTTTTTCAGAAGGCAATACCACATTTAAGTCAAGCCATCCATCAGACATGTTGATATTTGGATTGGTTTTGATGTACACTGCAACTGCAGCAGCAATGATTCCCATTACTTTTTGCGAGTCATTACCACCGTGTCCTAAACTGAAAGCGGCCGACGAAAGCAACTGCATTTTCTTGAGCACTTTTTCTGCTGTAGCCGTAGAAAAATTACTGAATATTAAGTTGAAAATCGCCAAACTAAAAAAGATAATAGCAACTAAAAACCATTTGATATTGGCGGGTTCGGTCATTACGCTCCAAAAATGACTCTCAAATCGTGGTTTTTTAATGTCTTCGTAAGGAACCAACACCGAAGCTAAAAACCAAAAAACAAGCAACATCAAGACTGCTGTAAGTATTTTAGGATAGATGTTCTTTTTGGACGAATACATCATCCACAACGAGATGAAATACGAAATAATCATCCCAATTAAGGGAGCGAAAACAATAAAAATAATAACGATTAATACTCCGGAAGGCAATAATTCTCCTTCTTTAGCATCTTTTAACCAGTTTACAATTTTAAATCCGGCGTGCTCTGGATCGGTAACATCTCTAAAACCGTGTGCAATCGCTGCACCAGCAAATCCACCAATTAAGGTATGAGATGATGACGACGGTATTCCTTTCCACCACGTGAGTAAATTCCACACTATGGCGGCAATTACACCGGCAAGAATTACGATCAAGTCAATACTACTGGTATGTGCGGTTTTGGCTACCGTATCGGCTACTCCAAATCCGAATACCCAATACGCCATAAAGTTGAACAATGCTGCCCACATTACGGCTTGAAAAGGCGTCAAAACTTTGGTGGCAACAATAGTAGCAATGGAGTTAGCGGCATCGTGAAACCCGTTGATATAGTCAAATATCAGGGCAAGAACGATAATAATAATAAGTAAAGTAAAATCCATAAAAGTCGAATTTAAATAAAACTATTTATGAATGTTTAACTGAAATTTGTTCCATTACATTGGAAACGCTTTTACATTTATCTGATGCCATTTCTAAAGCAGAAAGCACTTCTTTGTATTTGATGATGTTTTTAGCATCCGTTTCGTTTTCAAAAATATCAGCTACCGCTTTGTCAAAAACAACGTCGGCTTTGCTTTCCAATTTGTTGATTTTCTTACACGTTTCTTTGATTGCTTTGTGGTTGTTCATGTCTTTCAATTGCTTGATTCCTTCACCAATTAATTGACACGCTTCTAAGTTGATTTCGGTTAATTTACGAATCGATTTAGTAATCTTATCCACTTGATATAAACGAATTCTACTCGCAGCTCCGTGCATGTTATCCGCCACATTATCAATCGCTTTGATCAACGAGTGAATGTCTTCTCTATCGAATGGAGTAATGAAATTTCTACTCAATTCTAAATGTGTTTTGTGTGTAATTTCTTCAATGGTTGCCTCTAATTCTTCAATCTTTTTGAAGTATTCTTCACGTTCCGTCTTCGGTGCATTAACTGCTTCGTGTAGCGTATTGGCAAGAATAATTAAATTTGCAGAAGCCTGCTCAAATAAAGGAAAGAATTTTTTATCTTTCGGAACCAAAAACTGGAAAATACTATTTAGTGTCATTTTTTTGATTTTAATTGCCGCAAAGGTATCTACCCAATGTTAAGAAATCATTAAGTGAATAATAATATGAAGTTATCAATTTTTACAATTTGATAATATTAAACGCGTTTCTTTCTTTTTGAAATCGTTTTCGTACCTTAGCCTCACAAAAAATTGCATCATTTTATGGACATCAACTTCAATAAAAACGAAGATCACAACAAACTTTTACTATCCGACTTAAAACAAAAATTTGCCAAAGTAAAATTAGGTGGCGGTGAAAAACGCATCGAAAAATTGCATGCTGAAGGCAAAATGACCGCACGCGAACGCATCGATTATCTTTTGGACGCAAAAGCAAAAAGTATCGAAATTGGTGCTTTTGTGGGCGACGGAATGTATGCCGAACACGGAGGTTGTCCTTCGGGCGGTGTGGTGGTAAAAATTGGATACATCAAAGGAAAACAATGCATTGTTGTAGCGAATGATGCCACTGTAAAAGCAGGCGCATGGTTTCCGATTACAGGAAAAAAGAATTTACGTGCGCAAGAAATTGCTATGGAAAACCGTTTGCCCATCATCTATTTAGTGGATTCTGCCGGAGTGTATTTACCGATGCAGGATGAAATTTTTCCCGATAAAGAACATTTCGGACGTATTTTTCGCAACAACGCCATTATGAGTAGTATGGGAATTACCCAAATTGCTGCTGTTATGGGAAGTTGTGTTGCCGGCGGAGCGTATCTTCCAATCATGAGTGATGAAGCGATGATTGTCGATAAAACGGGAAGTATTTTCCTAGCAGGAAGTTATTTAGTAAAAGCGGCTATTGGCGAAAATATTGATAATGAAACGTTAGGCGGTGCCACAACACACTGTGAAATTTCGGGTGTAACCGATTACAAAGCCAAAGACGACAAAGATGCATTGGACCGAATTAAAAGCATCGTTGGTAAAATAGGCGACTATGAAAAAGCGGGTTTTAACCGTGAATCTCCTCAAAAACCAGAACTAAAAGAAGAAGACATATACGGAATCATTCCGAAATTGAGAACCGAGCAATACGACATGATGGAAATCATCAAACGATTGGTCGACAACTCAGAAATGGACATGTACAAACCCGATTATGGTCAATCCATAATTACGTGTTATGCACGAATTGACGGTTGGGCAGTCGGAATTGTTGCCAACCAACGTACGGTTTCCAAAACCAAAAAAGGCGAAATTCAATTTGGCGGTGTGATTTATTCTGATTCGGCCGACAAAGCCACACGATTCATTGCGAATTGCAATCAGAAGAAAATTCCACTGGTGTTTTTACAAGACGTAACTGGATTCATGGTCGGTTCCAAATCAGAACACGGCGGAATCATCAAAGATGGCGCTAAAATGGTGAATGCCGTATCCAATTCGGTCGTTCCGAAATTTACCATTGTGATTGGGAATTCCTACGGTGCTGGAAATTATGCCATGTGCGGAAAAGCCTACGACCCGAGATTAATTGTCGCTTGGCCAAGTGCCGAATTGGCCGTTATGGGTGGCACCCAAGCCGCAAAAGTACTGGCTCAAATTGAAGCGTCATCCCTAAAAGCAAAAGGCGAAACCGTTGACGAAAAATTAGAACAAGAATTGTTTGATAAAATTAAAGCGCGTTACGACGCACAAGTTTCACCGTATTATGCAGCAGCCCGATTGTGGACCGACGGAATTATTGATCCGCTTGAAACCCGTACGTGGATTTCAATGGGAATCGAAGCAGCCAACCACTCACCTATTGAAAAGAAATTTAATTTGGGTGTGATTCAGGTGTAAAAACACCTGCTATTTTATCATTCCGACTAAAAACAAACAAATAGTTTTATGAAAAAAATTCTATCAGTTCTATTTGTACTCGTTTCAATTCAAACGGCCATAGCCCAAAACTTCACCCGAAAAGATTCGTTACACGGTGGTTTGCGTTTTGAACGCACGTGTTTTGATGTGCAGCGTTACGATTTAAATATTACCATCAATCCCGATCAAAAATCGATTGTAGGCTTCAACGACATTAAATTTAAAGTGGTTGAAAGTACTTCTAAAATTCAGTTGGATTTGTTTGAAAACATGAAGATTGATAGTATTCTTCACAACAATCAGAGATTGGAGTATGTGCGTGAATTCAATGCCATATTTGTTCAGTTCCCAAATCAACTGGAACAAAATTCAACCCAAATGTTGCGCTTTTATTATTCAGGAAAACCAAAAATTGCATTGGCAGCTCCGTGGGATGGCGGATTTGTATTCAAAAAAGACCGAAAAGGAAATCCATTTATTGGTGTGGCCGTACAAGGAACCGGCGCTAGTTTGTGGTATCCGGTAAAAGATACGCAAACCGACGAACCCGATTTGGGCGCCACCATAAAAGTCGCCGTTCCCAACGGATTGATGAATGTTTCCAACGGACGTTTTAAAGGTTCCACAGATTTGAAAAACGGCTATACGCGTTGGGATTGGGAAGTGAAAAATCCAATCAACACCTACAATATAACTATTAACATCGCCGATTACGTCCACATCCATGAAAATCATAAAGGATTGGATTTGGATTATTATGTCTTGCGAGAAAACGAAGCGTTGGCCAAAGAACATTTTGAAGAAGTCAAACCCATGATGGATTGTTTTCAGAGCAAATTTGGAGCCTATCCGTTCAAAGAGGATGGCTATAAATTGGTGGAGACTTCGTATTTAGGCATGGAACACCAAAGTGCCGTGGCGTACGGAAATAAATATTTAAAAGGCTATTTGGGTGGCGATTTATCCGGAACCGGAATCGGATTATTGTTCGACTACATCACCATTCACGAAAGTGGTCACGAATGGTTTGGGAATAGTATTACTTCGTCAGACATTGCCGATATGTGGATTCACGAAGGCTTTACACAATATACCGAAATTGTATTTGTGGAATGTCAGTTTGGCTATGAAAAAGCCATGGAATATGCCAACGGATTGAAGAAAAATGTGAGCAATGACGAACCTATTATTGGACCTTGTTGTGTTAATAATAAAGGTTCGAACGATATGTATCCGAAAGGCGCTTTGCTTTTAAATACACTCCGCCATGTGGTTAACGACGATGACAAATGGTGGAAAATGATTTTAAAGTATTCTGAAACGTTCCGCCATAAAATTATTGATACGGAAACCGTGATTGCTTTTTTTAATGCAGAAAGCGGAATGAATTTGACACCAATCTTCACTCAATATTTGAAACATACTGAAATCCCGAAACTCGGACTACAAATCAAAAAAGGGAAATTGCATTACATTTGGTCGGCTGATGTTCCCGATTTTAAAATGCCTGTTGACCTTATTATTAATGGTGAAAAAATCAGAATAGAACCGACAACTAATTGGACGAAATCAAACATTAAACTAAAAAAATTAGAAGAAGTACAGGTTTCACTTGATTACTTTGTCAACGTGTTGTATGGAAAAAAAAGGTAAATTAATTCTTCTATTAGAACGAATTAATGCTTCCGTTTTTCTTAAACTGGAAATGCATCTTTTTCAACGATTTTAGCACATAATACAGACGCGCTTGATTCAATCCTGAACCAAAAGAAATTCTTTTTTTTCCGTCCATAACAATAGTTCCGCCTTGTTTTCCGGGATATCGAGCCATGGTATTTGGACCTTCAGAAATTGAAGTTATTTCTTTCCATTTGAACTCGCTTTTAATTCCGATTTTGCCAAAACCCGTAAAAACTTTTCCGCCTTCATTAGAAAGTGTTAATTCGACTTTTCCGTTAATGGTCATTAATGCAAAACTCCAAAAAACGATGGCTCCGATGATAAACGGAATTCCAAATAGCGAAGTAAAAAGATCAAATTTTCCATTCATAATTTGGGTTCCATAGATTCCGCCAATCGCTCCCAACGACCATACAATCATAAATGGCACTAGAAAAAAGGCAACCGGCGAACGAGTCGACGCACCTAAAACGGTCTGATTCAACTCTTTTTTAATCCAAGTTCCTGACGGTGGTTCAATACTTGTAAAAGAATCCGCTTCTGTGAAAATGTTCTCCGATATTTTGAAAACGTAATTACATTGCTCACATTTGGCAACATCAGTTTGTATGTTAATATTTTCGTTACGTACTAATGAATTACAATTGGGACAATTCATTTATAATTTGTTTTGAATTAGAGTTATAGCGTATATAGTGCTTTTTTTCAAAGATAAAATTGAAAACATCTGAGCTTTTCCACGAAGACAAAAACGCAAGTGCAAGCCCAGCAATTGATGCAAACTACGGTTAGTGAAAGTGATTATTTCACCATGTCCATGATTGTTTTGACATAAATCCAATCCTTTCCCTTTCGTTTATACAGTTTTAAAGTTGCACTCGCTTTCTTTCCCGGACCTGATGTTATTTTTCTTAAAAGTAAATATTTTTTATTTTTTGACATTATTGGTAGTCCGAATTCCTGAATAGTTCCTATTTGTTTGTCAAATTCTTCATAGAAATCATATTTCACGCCTTTTTCATAATCTTCTTCACTCTTAAGTACAAAATCATCAATTTTTTTTCGGTCAATAAACTTATAGTCTTCTCTATTTTGAGTTAAAATTAATTTTACATTTTTATGTTTGTTTATTTGCTCAAAATAATATGTTGAATCACTGAGTTTAAAAAATGGTTCTACTTTTGAAAAAATATCTTTATGAATATACCATTCAGGTGATGCTTGAATTTGAGAGTTGAAACCATCTACAATTTGTATATCCTTTATAATAAGTGTAGAATCACGATCAACAAAATAATTAATTATTTCATTTACGAATTGTGTCTCTTTATTGACATTCTGAGCTGATAAGTTTAATGTAATAGTAAAAAATAGGATGAAATATTTTTTCATTTGTTTTGTTCTTTAGGTGTATAATTGTCGCTAACTACTTACTTTTCATTGTTTCTTTCCGCAACACCTTGCCGTTTTCAGTTTCTTTAAATTTAGGTACAAAAAGTACTTCTTTAGGTTTTTCGTATTTATCTAAGGCTTCAAATAGCGTAGAATCAACATCAAACGAATCGCCTTCAATAACCAAAACTACTTTTTCTCCCAATTCTTTATCGGGCTTACCAGTGATGAAAAATCGCGGTTGAATTTTGCCTGACAACTTTTCTTCTATGCTTTCAGGTATGAATTTGATTCCACCTGTATTGATAACATTGTCAAATCGACCTAAAAACACAAACTGATTTTCATTGATCAATTCAACCAAATCATTGGTTACAATCACTTCCTCTGAAATACTTGGCGCATGAATAACCAAGCAATTTCGATCGTCATACGAAATGGTGACTTTAGGCAAAACGGTAAATGCTTTTTCACCAACTTTACGTGCAGCAATGTGAGTAATCGTCTCGGTCATTCCGTAGGTTTCATATACTTCACTTCCGAGTTTAGAAAGAGAAGTTTCTAAGGTTTTCTCCATTTTTGCTCCACCCACAATGAGTTTTTTAACGCGTTTCAATTGCTTGATGGAATGACTAGCTTGGAGCGGAACCATCGCAGCAAAATCATAATTCAGTACATCGGTATCGTCTAAAGGATGCGAACTTGGTGCTACAAAATCAACATCCAAACCTAAAATCATGGCACGAATCAACATCATTTTTCCGGCTATGTATTTCACTGGCAAACAATGTAACACTTTGTTTCCGGGTTGCAAATCAAAAAAATCTCCAGTCGCCAATGCCGAATAAACCATTGCTTGCTTCGGAATTTGGATGGTTTTAGCATAACCCGTCGTTCCCGATGTTTTTACTTCCAAATAGGATTTCGAATCAAACCAATCCAAAATAAAATCGCCAACGGGTTTTTCAAACTCTTCGCCTTCCTTGATAAAGCTGTAAGCCACGCGGCACAAGTCTTCTCTATTGAGGTGAAAACCATTGAGTCGGAATTGGTTGTGCACGTTTTCGAATGTAGGTGTGAAATCAATCATTGTATTGGTTTGTATTTGAGGTTTGTATAGGTTGCTGAATGAGTTGTCCAGTTAATTTTTCTTTCCAATTGGTCCATTTGTACTTTTTGCTGAAGACGTACAATAATATCGGGTAAATAACTACTACGGGGATGATTACGTCGATTCCTGCTTTGGGTTCGGAAACGTCTTTTAGAATCGAATGCGTTTGAAATGCCGACCAATCCGACGTGATGAGCAACGCACTGACCAAATTATTTGCGGCGTGAAATCCGAGTGCAATTTCCATTCCTTCGTCCATTAAAGTTACGATTCCCAAAAACAAACCGGTTCCGATGTAATACACCATTATAATGTACCCCATTTTCTCAACTTCGGGGTTGGCAATGTGCATGCCCCCAAAAATTACAGAAGTCATCAATAACGGAAACCATCTGTTTTTGGCCAAACCCGCAAAACCTTGCATCAAATAACCTCTAAAAAGATATTCTTCTGTACTGGTTTGAAAAGGAATCAAGATCGTTGCTATTACAAAAAGGATTAAAAAAGGAATCGGCTTGAAATTATTTTTGAAAAATTCAGGTTCAAAATAATACATGATTGCCGTTGAAACAATCGTAATTAAAGCCCACAATCCAAACGCAAAAAAAATACGCTTCCAATCGGTTTTTGGTCGTGAGGTTGTAACCGACAAAAAGGTTTGTCTGTGGAAATATTTAATCACAAAGTAAAGTCCGGCCAACCCAAAAACAAACGAAATCAGAATCAAAAACAACGAAAGATTAGGTTCTAAAAATTTCAAAATATCTTCATTAGTTTTGGGAAACGAACCTGTTTGAATCGATTTTAAACCAATCACAATCAAAAGCGGAACCTGACCAATTATGGACGCCACAAGAATTAGTAACGACCCAACGATGTATTTCCAAAAGGGATTTTCCTTAGATATATTCTGTTCTAAAAACATTTTTTACTTCTTATTTGTTTTATTTTACTAATTTAATCTAAATTATTTAAAATTTCATTACTTCGCAAAAATTTAAATAGATGATCACGATATATCACAATCCGAGATGCGGCAAATCGAGAGACGGTTTAGTATTCCTTCAGTCGTTACAATTGGAATATGAATTAGTTAAGTATTTGGAAACACCGTTGTCAAACAAAAAACTTAAAGAAATCATAAAAAAACTCAACCTAAAACCGATTGAATTGGTTCGAGTTAAAGAATCGGTGTGGATTTCACAATTTAAGGGCAAAAATCTGTCCGATGAACAAATCATTCAAGCCATGGTCGAACATCCTATTCTAATTGAAAGACCAATAATAGTCAATGGTAACAAAGCCATTATTGCACGACCTTTTGAGAAAATCACTGAAATACTGTAGCTCTCAGCTTTTTTAACAATCCCTTGGGAATAGAACGCATTGCGAAGATTTAAATTTGCATCTTGAATCTAAACACATCCCATGAAAAAAATTTATTCGCTTGCCTTATTATTTTTATTGTTTCTGAGTACTAACTCTTATTCTCAAAGACCTGATGGCGCACCCGATGTAAAAAAAATCATCCTCAGTGGTAAAATTGTTGAAAAAAACAGCAACCAACCTCTTGAATATGCTACAGTTACCTTGTTCAATACCAAAGCAAATAAAATTACGGGTGGCGGAATAACCGATGAAAAAGGTGAATTCAAAATCGAAGCCAATGCGGGTACGTACGACATCAAAATCGAATTCATTTCGTTTAAAATTCAAGAAATAAAAGGAAGAACGCTCTCTGAAAACACCAATTTAGGTCTGATTCGATTGGAAGATGATGCACAGCAATTAAATGAAGTGGTCATCCGCAACGAGAAAACTACAGTGGACATCAAGTTGGATAAAAAAATATACAACGTTGGTAAAGATTTAATGGTGAAAGGTGGAACTGTGAGCGACATCTTGGACAATATTCCTTCTGTTGCTGTGGATGTTGAAGGAAATATCAGCTTGCGCGGAAATGAAAACGTTCGGGTGTTGATTGACGGAAAACCTTCCAATGCGATCAATATTGCTGACGCCTTAAAACTGATTCCAGCCGATGCTATTGATAAAGTAGAAGTAATTACCAATCCGTCTGCTCGTTATGATGCGGAAGGTGGCGGTGGATTATTAAACATCATCCTTAAAAAAGGAAGAACCAATGGCTTAAACGGAACGGTTTTAGCTACAACGGGTGATCCAGCAAACCACGGTATAAATGCAACCGTAAATTACAAATCGGACGATTTTAACTTTTATACTACACAAGGATTCAACTACCGTAACAATCCGGGAAACTCGTTTGTGGATACCAATTATTTATCGGGAAATCCTGCGTCACCTACTTTTATCAAAGAAACCAGAGACAACGACCGAATCAATAAAGGATACAACGGAAGTTTCGGATTGGATTGGAACCTCGACACAACCACAAGTTGGTCAAATAGTGTAAACTTCAGAAAATCATCGGGTGAAAATCAAGACAACGTTGTTTTTGATAATTTCTACACCAATCCTCTTGACAACTACATTAGAACACGTACTAATTTTGAAGATAGTGATAGCGAAAATATTGAATTCAACACGGGTGTAATTAAAAAGTTTAAAAAAGACGGACATAAATTAAATGTCGATTTTCAAGTTTCTTTGAATAAGGATTTAAATTTAGCTAATATTATTGATTCTAGATCTGGAAATGACAATACCAATAGTGATCAAAAGCAGAATAGAAGCTTAATTCAAGCCGATTATGTGTTGCCATTCGGAAAAGGAAGTCAGTTTGAAGCAGGTTATCGTGGTGATTTTACGACTCAAAGCACCGATGTGAATGTTTTTGAAGACGGTGTTTTGAATGATAATTTTACCAACGAATTGGAATACAAAGAAAAAGTAAACGCTTTGTACACGCAATACGGACACAAAATCAACAAATTTTCGTTCTTATTCGGATTGCGTTGGGAAGATTCTAATATCGATGTAAACCAAATCAAAACGCAGGATTACAACAACAAACGATACAATAATTTCTTTCCAAGTGCTTTTGTAACCTATGAAATTGCTGAAAAGACGAACGTTTCATTCAGTTATTCAAAACGTATCAACCGACCAAGAGGAAGACAATTGAATCCGTTTAGCAATTACTCAAGTAACATCAATATCTTTCAAGGTAATCCCGATTTAAATCCGGCCATGACCGATGCCTTTGATGTAGGTTTCTTAAAATCGTGGGAAAAAGTAACGTTGAGTACTTCGGTGTATTTCAATCATACCGAAGATGTATTTCAGTTCATCCGAAGAGAATCAGGCGAGTTTGTAATTGATGTAAATGAAGGTCCAGACGATATTGTAAACGGTGTCATTATCAACCAAAATGGTGCGGCCGATTCGATTACACCTGTTATATTAAGTTCACCCATTAACCTTGCAACGGAAGACCGCGCTGGTTTTGAATTTACGTTAAACTACACTCCGTTCAAATGGTGGAGATTAAATAGTAATTTTAACTTTTTCAGAATTGAAAATAAAGGAAATTACACCTATACTGACTTCGCTAATAATGTGGTAACGCAAAACTTTGACAATACAGCGACTACATGGACGACTCGTCTGACTTCTAAAATTAATTTACCCTATAAAATTGATTGGCAAACCAACATGAATTACGATGGCGACCAAAAATTAGCGCAAGGAAAACGTATCGGTGTATTTGCAATGAATCTTGCTTTCAGTAAAGATATTTTAAAAGATAAAGGAACGTTGGCCTTCAACGTGAGTGATGTGTTCAATTCGAGAAAAAGAATTATGGAAACGTTAATTCCGGGTTCGATTAGTTCGTATGCTGAAATGCAATGGAGAGTGCGACAAGTTACGTTCTCATTCACATACCGATTCAACAAACCGAAAAACGAACGCGAAAAACCAAAACGTACGCTTCAAGATAACGACAATGGTGGCGGTGGAGATTTCTAATTCAACGGCATAAAAAAAGTTCCACTTACTAAGTGGAACTTTTTTTTTTATACTATATCGTAAACCTTACAATAAGGTCAACCGATTATGCTTGTTCAGCTGCTTTCTTTGCTTTACGCTCTTGGTATAATTCTTTTGTCGCACCAAAAATCCAATACGGAATCAAATGAATTAAAAAAATCATCAACCAAAATCCCATTGTTAAAATAGTCATGAAAGCTAAAAAACCTAAGTATTGTGAGAAAGTATGCATGTCTTTTGAGATATTTTATTATTTCTTGTCAAAGGTAAATGATAAATTTATTGTAAGCAAAAAATCTTAAATAAATATTAACCACTTTATAAACATTCTTTTTTTAGTACCATTTGCGTTTTTTGAAATAGATTATCATTCCGATTAATAACAAAAACATAAATCCTAAAATAATAAAATAGCCGTATTTCCAATGTAATTCGGGCATGTTGTCGAAGTTCATTCCGTACACGCCTACAATAAACGTCAGCGGCATAAAAAACACCGAAACGACGGTCAGCGTTTTCATGACTTCATTCATTTTGTGCGTTTGTGCCGAAAAATAAAAATTGGAAGCACTATCCAACGTAGTCAAATCGTATTCAATTTGTTCCAAAAGTTCCAAACATTTTTGATGTAATCGATCGAAAAAACTATAGTTGTCGTGCTCAATCGCATTAAAAACATCATCATCTTTCATACTCTTTATCGAATACAATGAATCGCGCAACGGAATTATAGAACGCTTCAAAAAATTGAAATTATCTCTGTGCTTTTCTATTTGTTCTAAAATAATGGGTTTCGGGTTTTCTTTCGATTGATTAATTAAATGCTCGACGCGATCTTCTTCGTTTTCTATGGTAATGTAAAAATTCTCCATCACGGCATCCAACAAAAGATACAACAAATAATCGGCTTTCTTTTCTCTTACGATTCCAGAATGAGTGCGGAGGCGTTCTCTAATATGCGTGAAAAAATCACTTCGTTTCTCTTGAAAGGAAGTCAGAATTCCGTCTTTCAATAAAAAACTAATCTGTTCAATAGTAATGCTGTCTGAGTTTTCGATCGGCAACAACGATTTAATACTGAAAAACAATACATCGTGGTACTCGTCCAATTTAGTTCGTTTAACAGTATTCAAGATATCGCCCAACATAAAATGATCAACACCCAAAAACTGCCCAATCGATTTAATGCGGTCAATATCGTTGAGTCCGTGTACATTCAACCAATTTACTTTGGCTAAATCAACCGATTTTGATAATTGACCGACCGAACATTCTTGAAACTCGGTCAATTCATCCGAAGTATATACAAACAATTGCATTTCATTCTTAACGTCAGTGTGAGTTCCTGTATACTCTAAAATGGTGGGCTGAACTTTTTTTCCTTTTTTGTATTTTATCTTTCGCACGGATTCAAATTTTTTCTAAAATTAGTAATATTTCTATTTTTCAAAGTATTTTTACCAAAAACTATTTCATGATTACCTTAATTCACCATATTTCCGAATTGCTACAAGTCAGAGACGCGAACATTTTAAAAGTTTCTGGAAAAGAAATGGCCGATTTGCCTTCTATTAAAAATGCTTTTTTACTAATCGAAAATGATGTAATAGCCGATTTTGGTTCGATGGAAAATTGCCCGAAAATCAACGCCGATTTGACCATCGATGCGACCGGAAAAACCGTTCTTCCTGCTTGGTGCGACAGCCATACGCACATTGTGTATGCCGGAAATCGATCGGGTGAATTTGTAGACCGCATTAACGGAATGACCTATGAGGAAATTGCAAATCGCGGTGGCGGAATCTTGAATTCAGCCAAAAAACTCAACGAAACTTCTGAAGAAGAACTCTACAACCAATCGAAAGTACGTTTGGAAGAAGTCATGCAACTCGGAACCGGAGCCGTCGAAATCAAATCGGGTTACGGATTAACCGTGGAAGGCGAATTGAAAATGTTACGCGTCATCAAAAAACTAGCTGCTAATTATCCGATAAAAATTAAAGCTACGTTTCTCGGCGCTCATGCTTTTCCTATTGAATACAAAGACAACCATTCGGGGTATATCGATTTGATCATCAACGAAATGCTACCCAAAATTGCGGCCGAAAATTTAGCGGAATACATTGATGTGTTTTGCGAAACGGGTTACTTTTCGGTAGAAGAAACCGAACGAATTTTACTAGCCGGAAAACACTATGGATTAATTCCGAAAACCCACGTCAACCAATTCAATGCGATTGGCGGAATTGCAGCAAGTGTTCAACACAACGCATTATCGGTCGATCATTTAGAAGTTCTCACAGCCGAAGACATCGAAGTGCTAAAAAACTCCAATACGATGCCTGTAGCGTTGCCGAGTTGTTCGTATTTTTTGAGTATTCCGTATACACCAGCGCGCGATCTCATCAATGCCGGATTGCCGTTGGCGTTGGCAACCGATTTTAATCCGGGTTCCACTCCATCCGGAAATATGAATTTTGTCGTGGCAACCGCCTGCATCAAAATGAAAATGACGCCCGAAGAAGCTATCAATGCCGCGACGATAAATGGTGCGTATGCGATGGGAATTTCAGAAACACATGGAAGTATTACCAAAGGAAAAAAAGCCAACCTTATTTTGACGAAAGTGATTCCTTCGTTTTATCAACTGCCGTATGCTTTTGGAAGTAATGTAATAGAAAGTGTGTGGATTGACGGTCGAATTATTGCAACGTAATACTCGAATTCGACACCAAGCGCGAACGATCGAAAACATTGATGAAGTACGTTCCTTTTTCGAAATCTTCTTCATAAATATCTTGAACTACATTCACAGTTCCATCCGATAAATCTACGCTTTTTGTATAACTATACGTGAGCGATTGATCGTTAAAAAACTCAGTGATGCGTTTGCCCATCACGTTATTTTTACTGTTGATGATCTGAATGTAATAGGTGCGAAAATCTTGTTCGCTGCCCGAATATCCATTGACCGTAAAGGTAATGCGAAGTAATTTTACCTTTCCTGCTGAATTGGTAACTTCTTGCTTTCCAGACGATTTAATATTATACGTAAGCGCTTGCAAATTGGAAACTTTGTAGTCTTTGAACTTCACTTCTTCTTTAACTGGCTTTTTATCTGCTGGTTGCGAATTATTTTCAACTGGAATCGTTGAAGTCGTTACTGCTTTGGGAAGTTCTTTGGAAGTATTCGTTGTTGTTTTAGGTTGAGCAGTCGTTTCTTTCTTGTTAAAAACGGATGTCGATTTGGTCTTTTCAGGATTATCGGATAATTGCGTTGATTTCACTTTCGCGACAGCCGAATTTTTGCCCGACTTCAACACGACAATTTCGTTGACCAACACCTTCATCTTCGACTCCAATTGTTGGTATTGTGTTTTGTATTTCAACAACGCTTGTGCATCGCTTTTGGATTGCTCCAACTCATACATCAGCGATTCAATTTTCTTTTTTTGATCTTTTAACTCTCGGAATGAGTTGGTTTTCTCGGCGATTTTCGAATCGTACATGGTTTTGAGTTCTTCAATCTCGTTCATGACTGCTGCGTTGTCGGAAATAGACGGAACTGGAGCCGACTTCGAATTCAAATCGCCCACAATATAACCAATACTTCCCGCTAAAGCCAAAACCAAAACTCCGATGATGAGGAGCAAATAAGACGTGCGTTTTTTAGAATCCATTGTACTCATAGCATTTAAACAAAAATAAGAAATCGCCACGTTTCTAGAAAACCACTACCTAGAAGTTATAAACAAAAAAAGGTGCACAACTGCACCTCTTTTCATTTACTTTACAACCTATTATTTCAAGGTAAAACTTGATTTAGAAACCAATTCGCCTTTGTCAAAAACATTCACGAAATACGTTCCTTTTTCGAATCCTTTACCGGGTAGATTTTCAGTCACTTGTACGGTCTTATTTTCGTACTTAACTGTACTAATAAAGCTATAAGTCAACGATTTATCTCCAAATGACGTAGTCGCTTTATCACCTAACACATTACTTTTACTGTCAATTACTTGAACGTAATACGATTTGTCTTCCGATTTAGCGATGTTGTTCTCAGCAATCGTAAAACTGATTTTTAAAATATCGGTTCTACTGGCTTTTTCGGTTGCAATTTCTTTACCCGAACTTCTCAATTTATAAGCGCCCGTTTTTAAATTTAAGATCGATAATTTAGATCCTTTTTCAACCGTTTTAGACAATTCTTCGTTTTGACCTACCAAAACCTGATTGTAGCCTTTCGCTTCTTCTAAAACCACTTTTGTGCTATCTAAATTGGTGGTTAAATCAGCATTTTGCTTTTTCAACACCTCAATTTCTTGCATCATCTCTTTGTTTTTCGCATCCAAATTGGTGTACATTTGACGGTATTTCGACAATGAATTTACGTCGTTTTTGGTACGCTTTACCTCTTCCATCAATTGAACCACTTTTTCGCGCTCAGCGATGATCTCATCAGACATGGTAGTGTTTTCGGCCAATGCCGCGTCATAACTACTTTTTAATGCCTCCAAATCTTTCAAAATGTTTTCTTTCTCTGTTGAAACATTTTTAACATCTGCTTCTAGTTTATTGCTTTCATTGCTTAACTTGAAATTGTAATATAAACTTCCTAATAAGCCTAAAATCAATACTAAAATGATTGCTTTTAACGAATTGTTACTCTTTTGATTTTCCATAGTGTTTTTGTATTTTACACATAATTAATATTAAACCTAAAGACTATAACGCAAATAGGTATAAATATATTATTTTTGAACAAACATTTTTTTCATGGAAAAGTTAATTCCGTTCACCATTTCCGATTTATCTAAGATCACCAACCACCGAAGTGGCGAAGTGAAATTTGGCGAACAAATGCTCACCGTTCCTAAGGATTCCGATGTAAAAGAGTTTTTAAAAACGTGCGAACCACAATTTGTTATTTTCGGAATTCCAGAAGACATCGGCGTTCGTGCTAATTTTGGTCGCCCAGGTGCTGATTCAGCGTGGAACAGCGCAATTGCGAGTATTGCGAACATTCAGCACAACCGGTTTTGTAAAGGCTATTCGATTTTGGTGTTAGGCCAATTGGACGTTGCCGCCGAAATGGAAGAAATACAACATCTTAATTTTCATGATACGGCCGACCGTAAACGAATGAGCGAATTGGTCGTTCAAATCGATAAAGAAGTCGCGCACCTCATCACTATCATTGTAAAAGCAGGGAAAATTCCGATAATTATTGGTGGCGGACACAACAATGCCTACGGAAATATTAAAGGAATGGCTTTGGCCAAAGGCAAGCCGGTTAATGCTGTAAATTTTGATGCGCATTCCGATTTTAGAATTTTGGAAGGACGACACAGCGGCAACGGATTTTCGTATGCTTTTGAAGAAGGTTTCCTAAAGAATTACTTTATTTTCGGATTACACGAAAGCTATACTTCCAAAAGTGTGTTGAAAAAATTACGCGATTTGGAAGACCGCGTGCAATTCAATACCTACGACGAAATCAATATCCGTAAAGAAAAAAACTTTGTTCAGGAGATGTATTTGGCACACAATTTTATAAAAGACACGAGCTACGGAATTGAAATCGACCTCGATTCGATTCCGAATATTCCCACCAGCGCCATGACATTGAGTGGTTTTTCGGTAGAAGAAGTACGCCAATTTATTTACTTTTTTGGAAAACACCACAATGCATCGTACTTACACATTTGCGAAGGCGCACCAAGTCTAGGTCATGAAAAAAATAATCATTTGGTTGGGAAATTAATCGGCTACTTAATAACCGATTTTATTAAGGCGAAGAGAGATAGTTTGTAGTTTTAATCAGTCACACACTATGTAAACACAACTTCAGACATCACATGACTTTTGTTAACTCAAATTTTTACTTTAACAGAATTAGTAGATGTAGAAAAAAGTAATCCGTCACGTAGTTCATAACGTTCATATAGTTTAGATTACAAGATACAATTAACAATCGCACTATGTTAGCAAAAAAACACATATACCTTCTTCTTGTACTATTCCACATTACTTTTGTATGTACTGGTCAGAAAATTACTAGATTGGATAAAACTAAAATTTCAGAAAGTAATTTAGATAGTAAAATAGAATCTCTAATGAAAGTTGCCAATGTACACGGTTTGGCTGTCGCCGTTTTCAACAATAATAAACCTGTTTACAAAAAGACTTTCGGTTATAAAAATGCAGTCACAAAAGAACCCATTACAAGTGAAACCAATATTTATGGTGCATCTTTAAGCAAGCCTTTATTTGCCGTAATGGTTATGCAACTTGTTGAAAAGGGCATTCTTGATTTAGATAAACCGCTTCAAGAATACTTACCTAAGCCCATTTTTGAGTATACACCAACAAAAAAATGGCATGATAATTACACCGATTTAAAAGATGAACCAGCGTATCTAAAAATAACAGCAAGAATGTGCCTCAATCATACGACAGGTTTTCCAAATTGGCGTTGGGATGAACCAGACGAAAAGTTGAGAGTTAAAACAAGTCCAGGTTCTCGATATAGTTATTCAGGTGAAGGATTGGTCTATTTACAAATTGTATTAGAACATCTTTTAAATAAACCACTGGAGCAAATGATGCAAGAAAACATTTTTAAACCTTTAAAAATGAATAATTCCTCATACACTTGGCAGCCAGAATTTGAAAATGATTATTGTATAGGTCATACTTCGCAAGGAGAATTGTATGAAAAAGATAAAGACAACGAGGCAAGATCAGCGAGTACTTTAGAAACTACTTTCGCAGATTACATACTTTTTACCGAAGCTGTACTTAAAAATCAATTGCTATCAGCAGCATCAACTAAAGAAATGTTTACTCAACAAATTAAAATCCGGTCAATAGCTCAGTTTGGCCCAATGCGGTTAAAAGATTCTGACGCAAATGACGGAATTGATTTAGGTTATGGACTGGGTTGGGTGTTACTAAAGAGTCCACACGGAATTGCTGCATTCAAGGAAGGACACGGCGATGGTTTTCAACATTATTCCATTATTTTTCCACAAATAGGAAAAGGAATTATAATCATGAGCAACAGCGACAATGCTGAAAGTATTTTTAAAGAGTTGTTGGAAATTGCTATTGCTGATGTATACACTCCATGGCGTTGGGAAAATTATATTCCTTATAACTTAAAAGAATAAATTATAATATCTGAAGCGAACGGCTTGGGCTTTTTTGGTTTCGTCGTTCCTGCTTTCACTTTTAGTCTCGTTCCAAAAAACGAGAGCTAATCGTTTCAACCTGCCTGCCGACAGGCAGGTCAGGGCTAAAGAGTAAGCGTCTTTTGTCAATGCATACTTTCAATTAAATTTGGTTAAAATCCAGACCAATTCCCATCAAACTATCAATTCATAAAATAAAAACTATCTTTGCACGCACTTGAAACAGTTCAAGAGCCATTTATTTATGACATTCAACGATTTAAACTTATTAAAAAACATACAACAATCCTTAACCGAAGAAGGCTATGAAACGCCTACTCCTATTCAGCAACAAGCCATTCCCATCATTATGGAAGGCACTGATTTGGTAGGTTGCGCGCAAACAGGAACGGGTAAAACGGCCGCATTCGCGATTCCGATTATCAATTCATTGCACCGCATCGTAGGTTCGTCGGCTAAACGAAAATTAATTCGCACGTTGGTTGTCACACCAACCCGTGAACTAGCCATCCAAATTGACGAAAGTTTCAATACGTACGGAAAATATACGAACATTCGCTCGATGGTAATTTTTGGTGGCGTAAGTCAGGTGCCACAAGTAGACCAACTCAAAAAAGGCATCGATATTTTAATTGCGACGCCGGGACGTTTACTCGATTTACACAAACAAGGTTACATCGATTTAGACCACATGCATCATTTGGTGTTGGATGAAGCCGATCAAATGCTCGACATGGGTTTCATCAACGATGTCAAAAAGATTGTAAAACTTACTCCAGATAACCGTCAGACGCTTTTGTTTTCGGCTACGATGCCGATGGCGATCCGCGAGCTCGCCGATACTTTTTTAACCAAACCCAAATACGTTTCGGTTACTCCCGTTTCATCGACCGCCGAAACCGTGAATCAAAAAGTGTATTTTGTAGGTAAAGAAAACAAGCGAAGTTTGTTGTACCACATCATCCGCAACGATAAAATTGAAAATGTTTTGGTGTTTACCCGAACCAAACACGGCGCCGATAATGTTGTAAAAGCCTTAAAGAAAAATGGAGTAACGGCCGAAGCCATCCACGGAGACAAATCGCAGAATGCACGCCAACGTGTGTTGGAAGCCTTCAAAAACAAAGAGATTTCGGTTTTGGTTGCTACCGATATTGCCGCACGCGGAATCGATATTGAAAGCTTACCGTATGTGATTAATTTTGATATTCCGAATATTTCTGAAACCTATGTTCACCGCATCGGTCGTACGGGAAGAGCTGGAAATTCTGGTTTGGCGATTTCCTTTTGTGCCAAAGACGAACAACCGTATTGGAAAGACATCGAAAAACTCATCCGCATGAATATTAAAGTAGTCGGCGATCATCCGTATCCGTATACTGACGAAGAACCCAATCCGGAGGCAAAACCCGACTTACGGAATAAAAAGAAACCCGATTCAGGTAATTCAAGAAAATCGGATGCTTCGAAAAAAAATAAAAAACGCTGGTATTAACCGGCGTTTTCGTTTTGTATGCACGTATTAATGATCATAATCAATTTGGCTGAATCGAAGGGTTTAATGATGACATCGTTCATGCCACACGACAAGGCTTCTTCTGAAATTTCTTGCTTGTCAAAAGCCGTTAAAGCCACAATAGGAATGGTATTTCCCTTTTTACGAATCAGTTTTGTAGTTTCAAATCCATTGATGACGGGCATATTGATGTCCATCAAAATCAGATCGAACTTTTCCTTTTCTAGAAAATCGATGGCTGTGTAACCGTCTTCCACCACTTTACATTCGAAATTGTTGTTTTGAAGAATTTTTCGGGTAACCACCTGGTTGATTTTATTGTCTTCTACCACCAAAATTTTGTACAAATTAGTATTGGATAAATCGACTTCAAAATTATTGATGATTTCGGTGCGCTTGGATTCATCGACCAAAAATCCAATTGTAAAGGAGAAAGTTGTTCCTTTTCCTAAATCGCTGTCAATGGTAATTGAACTATCAAACACCTCAACTAATTTTTTCACAATCGACAATCCCAAGCCAGTTCCTTGATAATCGCCTTCTTTGCGCTCAATTTGAACAAATTTATCGAAGATTTTATCTTGATCTTCTTTGGCAATTCCGACACCCGTATCCTTAACTTTGAAGTTGATAAAATGTCGATTACCTTCCACACGCTCTTGATTCACAATCACTTTCACTTGACCGTCTTTGGTGAATTTGAGTGCATTGCTCAATAAATTCAGAACTACTTGCGATAATCTGAGTTTGTCACCAATCAAATATTCAGGAATATCAGTATCAATTTCAGTCGAAACCGTGTTATTGTTTTTGATGGCAATGAATTCGAGCGAGTCGGCGATGGTATTAATTTCGTCACTCACATTAAAAATCATATTTTCCAAACTCACTCTGTTTTCTTCAATTTTATTGATTTGAAGCAAATCGTTGACTAATGAAAGTAAGTAGCGTGCAGAAAATTTAAGGGAATTCAAATGCGGACTTTTATCTAACTCTTTGTGTTCATCGAGAATGATGTTGGTAATTCCAACTACACCGTACAGTGGTGTCCGAAGTTCGTGACTGATGGTCGAAACGAATTGTGTTTTGAGACGGGATGCTTCCTCTGCTTTTTCTTTAGCAATAACTAATTCTTCGTTAGCTTGTACTAATTTCTTATTGAGTTTGTCGCGTAACTTCGAGTTTTTGTAATAGTTGTACGTAAGTAATCCGAGTGTGAGTAGTAAAATCAGAAACAAACCAGCAATGACTTTCGATTTTCGCAACGAAGCATATTGCAAATCGATTTCCTCTTCGAATTCATTTATTTTTCGCTCGTATTCGTCAAATTCGATCGAGTTTCCTGATAATTTAGCTTTTTTAGCGCGATCATCGTTGTAGATTTTTTTGACTAATTGTTCGTGCAAATCAAGATAATACAAGGCTTTTTCAAAGTTTTTATTCTTCTTGTAAAAATTAGAAAAATCCTGATACACATCGCACAAATACGATTCATATAAATTGTCTTTATTGAGTGTTCCGTATTTGATCGCGGTAAGATAATATTGTTCTGCTTTTTGGTTTTGATTCAAGTAACTATAATAAGAACCGTACAAAGTTGATTGGGTAATTTTAGCCTCAACTAAGTCGCTTTTATCAATAAAATCTTTCGAAGTTTCTAGGAATTGTATCCCGTTTGCAAAATCTTCTTCGGCAAAATAGGCACCACAAATACTGAGATTCGTGTACATAATTTCAATCGAATCGTTAATCTTCTTGGCGTAGTCTAACCCTTTTTTATAGTAGACAATACTTTTGGTGAAGTTGTTCTCTCGGTACGAATACACATTTCCAAGATTATTATTCACCCAACATTTGACGCTGTCGTTTTTGGTTAAATTGGCATGATGTAACGCTTTGTTGTAGTATTCGATACTTTTCTTAACGTCGTAGAATTCTTCAAAATTTAGACCAATCAAATTGTAACATTTGGCCATTAAAACATTGTCGTTGATGGCGTGAGCATCGTTGAGTGCTTGTTTGGTTAAATTTAAGGATTTATCAACTTCTAAATCGACAAAAGCGTGGCCTGCTTGCGACAATAAAGACTCTATTTTCTTCACTGATGTGGAATGTTCTTGAGCGTAAGAAGTCCAAATCAATAAAGAAAAAACAAGTACAATAAAATAACTTTTTATGTTCAAATCAGCAAGTTTAGATAGTCGTAAAAGTTAAAATGATTAGTTTCTGATTAACTTTTTGTATTTAATACGAGTCGGATTTACATCACCTAAACGTTTCTTTTTGTTTTCTTCGTATTCAGAGAATCCGCCTTCGAAATAGTAAACTTGAGAATCGCCTTCAAACGCTAAAATGTGCGTGCAAATTCGGTCTAAAAACCATCTGTCGTGGGAAATCACTACCGCACATCCTGCAAAATTTTCCAAACCTTCTTCTAACGCTCGAAGTGTGTTGATATCCAAATCATTGGTTGGCTCATCGAGCAACAACACGTTTCCTTCTTCTTTCAACGTCATCGCAAGATGCAAACGGTTGCGTTCACCACCCGAAAGTGCCGAAACCTTTTTGTTCTGGTCGCTTCCACCGAAGTTAAAACGAGACAAATAGGCTCTCGAATTCACTTGTCGGCCGCCCATCAAAATTAATTCTTGACCGTCACAGAAATTTTCCCAAATGGATTTGTTTACATCAATATTGGAATGCGCTTGATCTACATAGGCAATTTTAACCGTTTCACCGATCGAAAAAGTTCCAGCGTCTGGCTTTTCTTCACCCATAATCATTCGGAAGATGGTTGATTTACCGGCGCCATTCGGACCAATAATTCCCACAATTCCGGCTTGTGGCAAAGTAAAATTCAAATCGTCGTATAATAATTTATCTCCAAATGCTTTCGCAACACCTTTCGCTTCTATAACATTCGTTCCCAAACGCGGTCCATTCGGAATGTAGATTTCCAATTTTTCGTCCAGTTCTTTTTGATCTTCGTTCAAGAGTTTATCATAGTTTTGAAGACGCGCTTTTTGCTTGGTTTGGCGACCTTTAGCTCCTTGACGTACCCAATCCAACTCACGTTCTAATGTCTTTCTTCGTTTGGAAGCCACTTTTTCTTCTTGCTCCATACGTTTCGACTTCTGATCCAACCACGATGAGTAGTTACCTTTCCACGGAATACCTTCACCTCGATCCAATTCTAAAATCCATCCGGCAACGTTGTCCAAAAAGTATCGATCGTGCGTTACGGCAATTACAGTTCCAGCGTATTGTGCTAAATGTTGTTCTAACCAAAGAACGCTTTCGGCATCCAAGTGGTTGGTTGGCTCATCCAGTAATAACACATCAGGTTGTTGTAGTAACAATCGGCATAAAGCCACACGACGGCGTTCTCCACCCGATAAATTTTTAATCGGTGCATCACTTTCTGGTGTACGCAAAGCGTCCATCGCAATTTCGAGTTTGGTATCTAATTCCCAGGCATTCGAAGCATCGATTTTGTCTTGTAAATCGGCTTGACGATCCATTAATTTTTGCATCTTATCGGCATCTTCATAGACTTCTGGCAAACCAAACATATCGTTGATTTTATTGAATTCGTCCAAAATAGCAACGGTTTCCGCCACACCTTCACGAACAATTTCGATTACGGTTTTGGTTTCATCCAATTGCGGTTCTTGTTCTAAATACCCCACGGTATATCCGGGTTGAAACACCACATCGCCTTGGTAATTTTTATCTACTCCGGCTATAATTTTTAGTAAGGATGATTTACCCGAACCGTTCAATCCGAGAATACCAATTTTGGCACCGTAGAAAAAACTTAAATAAATATTTTTTAGTACTTGCTTATCGCTTCCTTGATACGACTTGCTCAATTTTTGCATTGAGAAAATCACTTTCTTATCGTCTGACATTTTAACTTATTTTGAATTTTAATTTTTAATTTTTACTTAAACCAACTCTTCACCATTTCAGCCTCAGCACTTTTGGCATTTTTATGGTTGAATTCGTTTGTTTTGGGATTGTACACATAGTCGGCTGCCCATTCTGTGTGATGTTGTGCCAAACTTTTGATGCTGTCGCAAACATACTTGATTTCTTCGGAAGTTGTGGTCGGATGAATCGACATTCTAATCCAACCCGGTTTTTTTATTAAATCACCCGAAGTAATCTGACATACCAAATCGTGCGATGTTTCTTGATCTACGTGGAGTAAGTAATGTCCGTACGTTCCCGCGCAACTACAACCGCCACGCGTTTGAATTCCGAATTTATCATTTAAAATTTTCACGCCCAAATTAAAATGCAAATCGTCGATATAAAACGAAATTACACCCAATCGATCTTGGTGTTCTTGGGCTAAAATTTTAATGTTTTCTGTGGTTCCCAACGCATCAAATATGTAGTCTACAATTTCGTGTTCGCGTTGCAATATGTTTTTTACGCCCATTTCTTCCTTCAACTGAATGGCCAAAGCCGTTTTGATTACTTGGAGAAAACCAGGAGTTCCACCGTCTTCACGGTCTTCAATATTGTCGATGTATTTGTGTTCGCCCCACGGATTCGTCCAAGAAACGGTTCCGCCACCCGGACAATCGGGCACATTGTTTTTATATAAATTTTTGTTGAATACCAAAACTCCCGATGTTCCTGGTCCACCTAAAAATTTGTGAGGAGAAAAGAAAATGGCATCCAAATAACTTTCTGGATCTCCGGGATGCATGTCAATCGCTACATATGGACCCGAACACGCAAAGTCAACAAAACACACGCCGTTATTTTGGTGCATGATTTTGGCTACTTCGTGGTACGGAGTTCGAATTCCAGTAACATTCGAACACGATGTAATCGAAGCAATTTTAAAACTTCGGTCATGGTATTTATCTAATAATTTTTTGAATTCTTCTAGACAAAACAATCCGTTTTCATTGGCGGGAATTACCTCCACATCGGCAATAGTTTCCAACCATGAAGTCTGATTGGAATGGTGTTCCATATGCGAAATAAAAACAATCGGTTTGAGCTCTTTGGGAAGCGAGATGTATTCTTTTAGGTTTTCCGGGATTTTGAGCCCTAAGATGCGTTGAAACTTATTCACCACACCCGTCATTCCGGTTCCTGTGTTAATCAACACATCATTATCATTGGCATTGACGTGTTTTTTGATGATGTGTTTGGCTTCGTGATAGGCCATCGTCATCGCCGTTCCTGAAACCGTAGTTTCGGTGTGTGTATTGGCCACAAATGGACCAAATTGATTCATTAGCTTTTCTTCAATCGGACGGTACAATCTTCCGCTTGCCGTCCAATCGGTATAAATGATTTTTTGAGTGCCAAAAGGCGAAACAAATTCTTGATCAATTCCGATAATATTCTTTCGGAAAGGAAGAAAATACTGTTCCAATTGGGTTTTAGTTTCCGTTGCAATCATTGCCTAATTGTTTGGTTCAAAGATACATTTTTTTATGATTTGTAGAACCGAAATTTAGGGCAGTTGATAATTATTCCTTAACTTTGAAAACACTTACTATTTTTAAGGAATGAAACTACCGATTCATGACCGATTCAATCAAGAATTACCCGCTGACACCGATCTTTCCAACAGCATCCGACAGGTTCACAACGCCTGCTTTTCGTATGTTCAACCAACACTTCCTGCACGCCCAAAAGTAGTTCATGTGGCAAGCGATTTTGCCTCAGAAATAGGTTTGAGTCAATCAGAAATTGAATCTGATGATTTTCTAGCGGTTTTTTCAGGTCAGAAAATGTATCCCAATACGCGTCCTTATGCCATGAATTATGGCGGTCATCAATTTGGGAATTGGGCCGGACAATTGGGCGACGGAAGAGCCATAAATTTATTTGAAGTCGAACTCCAAAATCAGTTTTTAACGTTACAATTGAAAGGCGCAGGCAAAACTCCGTATTCGCGTCGAGGTGACGGATTGGCTGTGTTGCGTTCGTCCATTCGGGAACATTTGTGTAGTGAAGCAATGCATTACCTCGGAGTTCCAACGTCGCGTTCGCTAGCATTGTTGGAAACCGGAAATGAAGTGTTGCGCGATGTGATGTACGATGGAAATCCCGATTATGAAAGAGGTGCGATTGTTACCCGAAGTGCGCCATCGTTCATTCGGTTTGGGAGTTTTGAAATTTTGGCAGCGCGCAATGAAACCGATAATTTACGTCTTCTTACCGATTATACCATCCGGCATTTCTTCCCCGAAATTACAGCAACAGGAAAAGAAAAATACATTACTTTTTTTAAATCGGTGGCCGAAAAAACATGTCAACTACTAGTTCATTGGCAACGCGTAGGTTTTGTACACGGAGTGATGAATACCGATAACTTGTCGATTCACGGCATCACTATTGATTACGGTCCGTACGGCTGGCTCGAAGATTACAACCCAAATTGGACACCTAATACAACCGACAACGAACACAAGCGTTATGCATTTGGGAACCAACCCGATATTGCGTTGTGGAATTTATACCAACTTGCGAATGCGTTGTATCCGTTGATCGAAGAAACAACCGACTTAGAAGCGATTTTAAATGATTATGGCGTACAATTCGATGTCGATTATTTGAATATGATGCGCTCCAAACTCGGACTTCAATTGGCTTTGGATGAGGATAAAAAACTGATTTCCGATTTAGAACTTGTACTTCAACTATCTGAAACAGACATGACGATTTTCTTTAGAGAATTGTGTAAAATTGGCAAAGATGATTCGGAAGAAAAAATGCTTTCTACAATTGGCGCTTCATTTTATCAACCTGATGAAATGAGCACACAATCCATTCAAAAAAAATGGATGAATTGGCTTGTTAATTATCGTGAACGTTTGCAAAAAGAAGAACAATCTGATGCTGATCGAAAAGCACGTATGAATCAAGTCAACCCCAAATATGTGCTCAGAAATTATATGGCACAATTGGCTATTGATGCGGCTAACAACGACGATTTTTCGGTGATTGACGAATTGTATCAATTATTAAAAAAACCTTATGATGAGCAACCTGAAATGGAGAAATGGTTTGTCAAACGACCTGATTGGGCGCGAAAAAAAATCGGTTGTTCGATGCTTTCGTGTAGTTCGTAATTCTTTTTTTACTATTTTAGTGACGTTAAACAGTTGTTAAATGAATACTACATCAAAAACTATAGAAGACTATTATGAAACCCAACCTGATAGCACAAAAGTACTATTAGAAAAAGTTCGAAAAACCATTCGAAACGTAGTTCCTGATGCTGAAGAAAGCATTAGTTACGGCATCCCAACGTTCAAATACTTCGGCAATCTAGTTCACTTTGGTGGCTATAAAAACCATATCGGATTTTATCCAGGCGCAGCAGCAATTGAGACATTTAAAGACGAAATTGAAGGCTACACTGTTTCAAAAGGAACGGTCCAGTTTCAGCTGAACGAGCCGATTCCCTATGATTTAATCGCAAAAATCACACACTACCGAGTACAAAAAAATACCGAAAAAGCACTATCCAAAGCAAAAAAAATAAAATGATAACCGTACAAACAATGGTTCCAACTTCTATTGAAAAAGCATGGGAATTGTGGACACAACCCGAACACATTACACAATGGAATAATGCCTCCGACGATTGGCATTGTCCGAAAGCGACCAACGATTTAAAAGTAGGTGGAACATTTAGTTTTACCATGGCTTCGAAAGATGGACAAATGAGTTTTGATTTTGAAGGAACGTATACGAAAGTTATTCCGCTTTCCGTAATTGAATATGCCATAATTGACGGACGAAAAGTAATCATCCATTTTGAAAAAACAGAACACGGAATTCAAATTACCGAATCCTTCGAACCCGAAAATGTACATTCAGAAGAATTACAACGTGATGGTTGGCAAGCCATCTTAAACAATTTTAAAAAATACAGCGAAAGCAACTGACTATGGCAACAAAACAAGTATGGTTAAATCTTCCGGTGAAGAATGCCTTAAAATCGAAAGAGTTCTTCACCCAATTAGGATTTCAATTTTTAGAAGAACGAACTACAGAACATTCGGCTTGCATGCTATTGGGCGAAACCCATTTTGTGGTCATGCTTTTTACAGAAGACATGTTTAAAAACTTCATTCGACATGAAATTACCGATACGAGCACATCGGCTGAAATGCTTCTTTCAATCGATGCTGAAAGTCGCGAAGAAGTTGACGAACTCGCGTCCAAAGCAAAAAATGCTGGTGGAATACTCTATGCTGAACCGGGCGAAAACCAAGGTTGGATGTACGGTTGTGGATTCTGTGATTTAGACGGACACCGATGGAATGTATTGTATATGGATTTTTCGAAAATGCCGAGTTAGGATGTTGTCAGTTGTTGGTTGTTAATAACTAATAATTTAATAAAATTATGAAAACATTAGAATTTACGATTGAAATCAATGCGCCAGCGTCGACTATTTGGACAATGCTGTGGGACGACGAAAACTACCGAAATTGGACGGGAGTTTTTTGTGAAGGAAGTTATGCCGTTAGTGATTGGAACGAAGGCGATGCCGTACATTTCTTAACGCCAAGCGGTGAAGGAATGTACAGCGTCATTGATAAAAAAATCGACAACCAATACTTGGCATTCAAGCATTTGGGTGAAATTAAAAACTTTAAAGAACAACCACCAAATGAGGCTACTTATATTTGGTCGGGTTCAATGGAAAGCTACGAACTTATTCCGAATGGCAATTCGATAACCTTAAAAGTAAAAGTCGATACCTTGGAGCAATACGTTGACTACTTTGAATCGACTTTCCCCAAAGGATTGGAACGCGTTAAAGAATTATCAGAAAAAAATTAAATCCTTAAAAATAACGACCAAATGGCAACAGTAAACCCTTATTTAGTCTTCAATGGAATATGTGAAGAAGCATTTTTGTTTTATAAATCCGTTTTTGGCGGTGAATTCCAATATATAGGAAGATTCGGAGAAATGCCTCCATCCGACGATCCGAATTGTCCGCCACCACCGGCAGACGAAGCCAACCGAATCATGCACGTTTCGTTACCCATTGGTAAAGAAACCATTTTAATGGGAAGCGACAGCACGAGTCAGAGTGGTGATGTAATTATCGGTACAAATATTTCGGTTTCCATCAATACAGATAGTAAAGAAGAAGCAGATCGATTGTTCAACGGACTTTCAGCAGGAGGAACTATTTTTATGCCGATGACGAGCACGTTTTGGGGTGCGTATTTCGGAATGTTCTCGGATAAATTTGGCATCCATTGGATGGTCAATTTTGATGAAATGCCCAAATAATAGTTGACTTTTTTACCACAAACTTGCGTAACGACAGGCAGGTTTGTGGTTTTTAAAATTATAAATTTTTACTTTTCAAGTCTTCCAAAATCCAATCCATTTCGGGATCTTTATTGGAAATTTTATCTTCAATGGTTGGTATGATTTCCTTATCGGGAAAAATTCCTCTTCCGTCCACATCCGTTTGATTGATTGTTTTGATGTTCATTAAACCCAATCGCAATGGGATTTTAGAATTCGGCAAATCGACTACTGGCATTATTCCGGCAACTGTTCCGTTGAATGCACCGCCCGTTTCTTCGCCCACAAAAGTCACATTGGGATTTGTTTTTAAAGAAGATGACAATATACACGAAGCCGAAAAACTTCCTCCGTTAATCAAAACATATAGTTGCCCAGAAAAATGATTCGGATTGTTTTTCCGAGGACGTGAGCCTACTAATTTATATTGGTAATTTCCATCACCATTTTTTGTCGTACGGAAATACGAAAATCCCATATAAAAAGGATATGCCACACCGATGAAAGGATAGGCCACTTTTGGCGCATTTCGAAAAGCACCCCATTTCCACAAACTCGTTTTAGACGTCACATCGGCGGGCTGAAGAATCACGTATTCTTTATCCGTCAAGTACGAATACAATTCAACTACATCACCTACTCGACCGCCCGGATTATCGCGAATATCAATTACCAAGGTTTTGATATTCATTTTTTTAATTGAATCGAAAAACTCATCGTAGACTCGGTAATACCGACCTTGAGAAAAGTTTTTAATTTTTAAAACAGCCACCGAGCTATCGGATGGAACCACTTTTAAACTTTTTATGTATTCTTTATTAGCCGTATCGTAACCGTAGATTTTTTTGCGTTTTTTTTCGGCTTTCAATTTCGCTTTATCAACCGGATTTTTAACTACCGCTTTGACAGAATCTTTGACTACAGAAGCGGCTTTTACTACTGGCTTATTTCTCGAAACAACCCGCGTCAACAAGGAATCATTTTGCTTGAAGACATAGGTTAAACTGTCGTTGATTCCGATTTCGTTAGTTAAATACAATGAAAACCGTTTGGTAAACGACTTTCGAATGAAGGTTGTATTAAAACCATCCGAAGTAAGCGATTTTCTGTATTTTGAAAAAAGGTATTGCGGAGTGGTCGAATTAATCGAAATAACCTCAGAACCTGCATTGATTTTATTCCGCTTTAGTTTGCTTTTGATGACAAAAAGGCGTTCGTCTTTCCATTCGAAAATAAACTGAGAAACGGGTCCGTCACCCGATTTCTTCAACCGTTTAGCCTCTTTTTTGGAAACTCTTTTGGATACGGGTGACATGCTCATGTGACCTTGTCGAACCGAAGCAATAACCGGACTAATCACAAAGTAAAACTCGTTGGTTGTCATGGGTTTGGATACCACTTTTCGAATGCTATCAAACTTTCCGTCGAGTTCTTTTTTGGAAATATACCCGTGTAGATTAGGGTAATACCGTTCTAATTTACGTTGGGTGTAATCGATGTCTTTTTGTAGTTTTTCAACCGGAATGGGTGTAGCTAATTTTTTATTGAATTGTTCTACACTCCTACATTGAACTAACAAAAGTGATAAAAAGAAAAGAGAAAATAACCTGATAAATTTTGGCGTCATAGAGTTCGATTTGGTTTCAAATATAGTAGTATTCGTTCAAGTTACATAGTAGACTAATTTAAATTTTAAAAGTGTAGATGAGATCAGCTTAAATGGATTTAGAATAAAATAGTTTCAAAAATTAACATTCTTCTATTGATTAAATGATTTAAAATAGTAAGGTTTATTGGATAATCTCGTGTAATTACACTTTTCCATACTTCAAAAAAACCAAATAAAATAGTTCCTTTTAAAACTAAATTGTAATTTTGAAAGCCTCAAAAAGACTTAATTTTTATTGCATTGAGCATCCAACACTAAAAAACATACATGAAAAAGATTGATACCAAAAGTGAAGTTCTTATTAATAATATTTACAATCCAAACGATGTAGTGATTCGGAATAATCTCCAAGAATTATTTTTTGAATCACCTATTCCATCCGAAGAATTATTTAATAACATCGGATTGTTTTTAGACCGAAGAACGTTGTCTCGCTTTTTATACATCAACGAATTGTATCAAAAAATCATTTCCATACATGGAAGTATTTTTGAATTTGGAGTGCGATATGGTCAGAATATATCGTTGTTTACTAGCTTAAGAGGAATTTACGAACCGTACAACCACAACCGAAAAATTGTCGGATTTGACACTTGGGAAGGTTTTCCCTCTGTCGATATGATCAAAGATACCGAAAACTGGAAATCGGGTGATTTTGGCGTTCCCGAAAATTATGAACTATATCTTGAGCGAATAATTAATGTCCACGAGCAAATGGCGCCAATTCCAAACATCAAGAAACACACGCTGATTAAAGGCGATGCCATAACTACCATTGATGAATACCTACAAGCACATCCTGAAACCATTCTATCACTTGTGTATTTCGATTTTGACATATACAAACCTACGAAAGAATGTCTGGAAAAAATCATTCCTTTCTTATCAAAAGGAGCAATTATTGCTTTCGACGAAATTAATGTGCACGAATTCCCTGGAGAAACTCAGGCATTTAGAGAAGTCTTAGGAACGAAAAATTTCCGAATTCACCATTCACCTTTTAGAGCAAATGCAGGTTACATCATTTATGAATAGCATGAATCTTAGGTGTACGCCATACTATAAACTAAAATGACTTGCCAAAAACAAGTCATTTTATAGTTAAGTTATATACCCGCGACGGCTTTTATTTCATCGATAATTCGATAAGCCAATGCATCGGCTTCAGCTTGCGTTGGCGCTTCGGTATATATTCTAATAATTGGTTCTGTATTCGATTTACGCAAATGCACCCATTCAGTTGGGAAGTCAATTTTCACTCCGTCAATCGTTGAAATATCTTCATTTTTGTACTTCTCCGTCATCGCTTCCAAAATCGCATCCACATCAATTTGAGGTGTCAATTCGATTTTATTTTTACTCATATAATATTGAGGATAACTCGCTCGCAATTCAGCTACTGTCATATCTAAACTCGCTAAATGCGTCAAAAATAGCGCCACTCCAACCAAACTATCTCTTCCGTAATGTAATTCAGGGTAAATGATTCCGCCGTTGCCTTCGCCACCAATGATTGCATTCGTAGATTTCATCAATTCGACTACATTCACTTCACCGACCGCACTGGCCTGGTAACTTCCATTGTGTTTGTTGGTGATGTCGCGCAACGCTCGAGAAGACGACATGTTAGAAACCGTATTTCCCGGAGTTTTACTCAACACATAATCGGCTACAGCCACCAACGTATATTCTTCGCCAAACATTTCGCCGTCATTAGAAATGAATGCCAAACGATCAACATCTGGATCGACTACAATTCCGAAATCGGCTTTTTCTTCCAAAACCAACTTACAAATATCTCCCAAATGTTCTTTTAAAGGTTCGGGATTATGCGGAAAATGTCCGTTCGGCTCGCAATACAATTTTACGACTTCCACGCCCATTTGTTCTAATAAATTTGGGATGATGATTCCACCGGTCGAATTCACTCCGTCAACCACCACTTTGAATTTTCTTTTGGCAACCGCCTCAGCATCAACTAAAGGAAGTTCCAAGACTTCATCAATGTGAATGTCCATATAAGAATCGTTGATGGTGATTTCTCCCAACGAATCCACATCGACAAAATCAAATGCTTCTGCTTCGGCAATTTCTAAAATTTTAGCACCATCGGCACCGCTTAAAAATTCACCTTTATTATTCAGCAATTTCAGCGCATTCCATTGCTTTGGATTGTGAGAAGCCGTTAAAATAATTCCGCCATCAGCATTCTCCATCGGAACAGCCACTTCAACGGTTGGTGTCGTTGACAAACCTAAATCGATGATGTCAATTCCCAATCCAACCAACGTATTCAGCACCAAATTATGAATCATGGGTCCGGAAATACGGGCATCACGACCGATAACGACTTTCAATTTTCTTCCATCTTCCAACTTCCCACTTAATGCTTTTAAAAACGTTCCGTATGCCGAGGCGAATTTCACCGCATCGACTGGAGTGAGGTTATCGCCTACTTTTCCTCCTATGGTTCCACGAATTCCTGATATTGATTTTATTAAGGTCATTTTAACTTTTTTAATTTGAAGTACAAATATAAAGAAGTTGATGAGGAACTAGTTAATGAATAGCTAAGTTTTTAAACTATTTACAAAAATCAATAATCGATCTCAAAACTATCAAGTAATAGAGTATCAATTTTTTCAGAAGTAGAAATGGCTCCGTAATAATTACCAGTTATCTTTTTATTTTTGTTATCAACAATAACCGTTAATGCCCCAAAATCAGTGTCATTTCCATAGATAAGTTTCGCTCCATGCCCGTTTGAATTTCGATGAATTCCGCCTGATGAAACTCCGCCTGCGCCGTTAACAATCATAGTATAACCTTGTGGTGTTTCAATATGTTGATAATTGTGCGAATGGCCACTAATTACTAAGTCAGGCATTCTAGAAGCGCCATTTATACAAGCTCTTGTATTTCTGTTGTCTGCACCATCAAAGCAATAAGGAGGATAATGAACCATCACGATTAATGCTTTATTTGTATCCGCATTTTTTATTTCATTATAAAACCAATTTTGCTGTTGCGTAGAAATGGAATCGGAAATTGTAGCAAGTCCAATTATCGTAGCTACTGGTGTATCCAAAACCCAATAGTACCATGGAAGATTCATAGCAGGACGTTCTCCTTTAACTAAGTTTAGTGTGGGTTGCATGAAATTTAAAGCGAATGCTTCTAATCCGTCAGGAGCAACTGAATCATGATTACCCGGAATTGCAACTATTGCATTTCCGTAACCTGAGTAAGGTTTATAAAATTCTGATTCGTAAAGTGCCTTATCACTACCCGGATAGATTAAGTCACCGACGTGGTAGCAAAAAGAAGGTGTGTTGGCTTGACCAAATCCAGACTTTAATTGAGTTTCCATCATATTTGCAACAGCTAATCTCATTGTTGGTCCTCCATTATGATTATGGCTGTGATCATTTCCAGTATCGCCGATACAATGAAAAGCCATAATGCCGGTGCTGTTAATAAGATTACCTTGAGCTTTGGAAATAATTTGATTTAAATTGTAGTGAAGATTTGTATTAGAATCAGGTTCAGGAACATTATCTAAATTTCGCGGTCCTGCTTTAATCGAGTTTTCATTGAAAGTATTAAAACGATCACCATCAAAATAACCCTCGTTTTTAGTATGTAAATCTGTTGCCATAATGAATTTGTTTGTTAATCAAAAATAGTCTTTATGAAATAACACGGATTTTTTTCCTACGCCAAATCTACTCTAACACAAAAATTTAAAGTAGTATTACGTAAGACACTCCAACTTTCATTAAGAAATAACCCACATAAACGGCTAATAGTTTAGTTTTTTCTATATTTACAAAAAGTAAGCATTCTAAAATGAATTTCCTTGCCCACATCTATCTTTCAGGCGATAACGATTTGCTTAAAATTGGAAATTTTATGGCCGATAGCATTCGTGGGAATCACTACTTAGACTATCCCGAAGAAATCAAAAAAGGCATTTTATTACACCGTTACATCGATACGTTTACCGATGCACATCCGATCTATCGCAAAAGCAAACACCGGTTGCATGAGAAATACGGACACTATTCGGGCGTAATCATGGACATCGTGTACGACCATTTTCTAGCAAAAAACTGGGCTCGGTATTCGAATATACAATTGGAAGAGTATGCCGAATCGTTTTATAAATTGCTGCAAACTAATTACGAGATTCTGACCGAAAAAACACAAGGAATGTTACCTTACATGATGGGCAGAAATTGGTTGGTGAGTTATGCTTCGATGGCTGGTTTGGAAATGATTTTGTTTCAAATGGATCACCGAACAAAAAACCGCGTTCACATGCACGAAGCAATTATTGAAATTCAGGAGTTTTACACCGAGTTTGAAGAAGAATTCACGTTGTTTTTTGAAGAATTGCAGCAACATTGTCTCGAGAAACTGAAAGAGTTATGAATAGAATAGTATACTTTTTACTGGTTTTCGCTTCGTTTCTATCGTACAGCCAAAAAAAATCTGGATTGATTACGTCGAACGCGATGATTGTATCTGCTCGTGAAGAAGCGTCGCACATCGGAATCGAAATCCTAAAAAAAGGCGGCAATGCCTTTGATGCCATGGTCGCAACCGAATTGGCGTTGGCGGTTGCCTATCCGTATGCGGGAAATATTTCGGGTGGCGGATTTATGGTGTATCGCTTGAATAATGGTGAAATTGGCGCTTTGGATTACCGTGAAAAAGCGCCGTTAAAAGCTTCTGCGAACATGTATTTGGATGCCAACGGAAACGTAATTCCCAATTTAAGCGTCAACGGAGCGCTATCGGTTGGAGTTCCGGGAACGATTGCCGGAATCTTTGCGGCACACGAAAAATTCGGAAAACTTCCCATTACCGAAATTTTTAAACCCGTAATTGCCTTAGCGAATAAAGGCGTTGTGGTGACCGAAAAACAACTGAAGCAAATCGAAAGCAGTCAAAAAGAAATCATTGAAATCAGTGGAAACCAAACCTTGTATGCCCAAAAGTATAAAGTGGGCGACACCATCAAATATAACGCTCTTGCCGAAACTTTAACCCAAATCATGAACAACGGGAAAGACGAGTTTTACAAAGGCGCAACAGCTAAAAAAATCGTAACTTTTCTGCAACAAAAAGGGGGAATTATCTCCATGGACGATTTGGCTAATTATGAAGCAAAATGGCGTAATCCAATTACATTTAACTACAATGATTTAAAGATTATTTCGATGTCTCCACCGTCAAGCGGAGGAATTACATTGGCTCAAATCATGACGATGATCGCTCCCTATCATCCATCCAAATACCAACGCAATTCAGAACACTACATCCAACTTTTGGTCGAAGCCGAACGACGCGCATACGCCGACCGTAATTATTTTTTGGGCGATCCCGATTTTGTTACGATTCCGAAAACCAAACTACTCGACAAAAAGTATTTGAAGCAACGCATGCAATCGTTCAACTGGAAGAAAGCTTCCAAATCGGCCGATATTTCTCGCGGTGAAATTACCGTTTCCGAAAGTGATGAAACGACTCATTATTCGATTGTGGATGCAGAAGGCAATGCGGTTTCAGTCACTACAACTTTAAACGGTGCATACGGATCGAAGTTGTATTCCGACGAATTGGGTTTCTTCTTCAACAACCAAATGGATGATTTTAGTTCCAAACCCGGTGTTCCGAATAGTTATGGATTGGTCGGAGCGGAAGCCAACCGAATTGAACCCGAAAAACGAATGCTGAGTTCGATGACGCCGACGATCGTAGAAAAAGAAGGAAAATTATTTATGGTTTTGGGAACTCCGGGCGGATCTCGCATCATTACTTCGGTTTTGCAAACGATTTTAAATGTGTACGAATTTGAAATGGGAATGCAAGAAGCCGCGAATGCGCCGCGTTTCCATCATCAATGGTTGCCGGATGAAATACTTTTTGAACCCAATCAATTTCAACCGATTACGCTCAAAAATTTAGAAAAAAAAGGCTACACCATCAATGAACAACAAGCTAACATCACCGGAAAAGTGGATGCCATTTTAGTGTTACCAAACGGAACCTTAGAAGGCGGCGCCGATTATCGTGGCGATGACAAAGCCATTGGATATTAATTATTGGTAAACAGTATAAAAATAGAATATGAAATATATAGTTGTAATTACATTATTAATGTTTTTAAAAATTAATGCACAAAAGTCTGATTTTATTGTCACTGCTTCTTTTGACACTATTTATGTTGATAAAATTAATTTGACTGACTTCAAAGTAAAAACAAAAACTGGTGACAAAAAGAAAAATTATAATAATGATGAGATAATTAGTTATTATAATTCTTTGGAAAATATGTACTATGAGCGAATAACGAATCAAATCGAAAAAAAGGAATTTAAAGAATCAGATAGATATGATTATAAAAGAATGGAAAATTTACACATCGAGGAATATGAAAATCGTTTAAAGTATAAATTTATACAAAGATTAACAGAAGGTAAAATTAAATTATTTTGCGAAGTTTCAAAGCAAACATTTTTAGGCACAGGAATACCAGGTGGACCAAATTATTCACCTGCATCTCATTATGAAAATAAAGTTTATTATATTTCAATATATGATTCAAAATTAGAATTAATCAATAATAAAGCAGAATTAAAATTATTCAAAAATAGCGTAGATCTAGAATTAAATAAAGAAGTATATGAAATATTAAAAATATATCTTTATGAAAACAACGAAATAAGTATCAAACTTGATAATTTATTTAAAGAAAAACCAATTGCAAAAGAAAGACAAATAGTAGATTTAGTTAATGATTATAATATCTGGGTAAAATCAAATAAATAACGATTTGTCAACCGCCATTTGCCACTATTTATGGGCTTGCACTTGCGTTTATCTCTTCGTGGAAAACAATCAGATATTTTCAATTATATCTTTCTAAGAAATTCATATATTTGTTTTGGCCAGTGTCGACACCAGCAACAGACAGAAAGCTGTATACGTTAAAAATGAATTTCATTACTGATTTAGAAACCGATTTACGAAAAAATGCCCATCGCGAAACTGCTCTTCCGATGGAACGATATATGAAAAACAATTTTTCGTTTCTCGGAATTAAAACTACTGAACGACGGGCCATTTTGAAAACGCATTGGAACAACCACAAATCTGAAATCAAATCTAATTTTCGGGAAATCTGTTGGGAATTATTCCAAAAAAAAGAACGCGAATTTCACTATTGTGCCATTGATGTATTACTCAAAGAAATTAATAAAAAGTATATTGTAAATGACATTCAACTGATTGAAAAATTCATCACAACGCATTCGTGGTGGGATTCAGTTGATCCGTTAGCAAAATATGGATTAGGTAATTATTTGATTCAATTTCCAGACGAAACATACAAGGTGATTGAATCGTTTTCAAATTCGGAGAATAGATGGTTGAACCGAAGTGCAATTTTGTTTCAATTGGATTACAAAAAAGAAACCGATTTTGATTTGCTGCAATCCGTTTGCGAACAACACAAAATGTCCAACGAATTTTTCATTCAAAAAGCAATCGGTTGGGCGTTGCGTGACTACAGTCGGTTTAATCCAAAAGGTGTAACGGACTACGTGAATTCAACTACTTTAAAACCTTTGAGTCGGCGCGAAGCGTTGCGAAACATCAAATAATACTGCATTTCGTCCTAATACAAACCCGAAACATTGTTGGTTATTCGTGCTGCAGATCTTTTTTCCACTTAGTCAGTATCAGTATCCAAAAAAGTATACTAACGGTCACTATAATTAATTTCGAATAGCCTGTAAATGCGTTATTGAAAAAGTGATTGTACATGAAAATGTTTACAATCAAATGAAAACACGAGCAGGCTAAAATGGAGTTGGTTAATTCGGAAACTTTTCCAATTCCCCAACTGCCCATAATTAGCATTCCTAAAAAGAATAAATTGTCTAGTACCGTTGCCTCAGTGAGAAAACTAAGATGCCACGCATACCAAATAAATCCAATAAGTAAAAATCGAATAACGGGTTTTAAAAACTTGAATTCCTCTTGTAAATATCCTCTCCAGCCGTATTCTTCCATGATACAATAGACAAAACTCCCGAAAGCCGCTATCAATCCGTATACGTGAACATTAATTTCGTAGTTATTTCGAACTCCAATCGAAATCAATAAAATTGTAGGAACCAAAGCCATCAATATGCTTTTTACTTTTGATGTTCCAAAGAACGATACATCTATCGAGCGTTGCTTTTTTAGTAAATAAAGGCCGAGTAATCCAGCACTAAAAATACCACTTCCTTCGAGTATCCCTTGTGTGATTAAATAACTCCAGTTTGAGTTTTTTTCCAACACTTCATTGAGGTGAAAAATATTGAATCTAAAAATATTGGAAACACCAAATGCAATCACCAAAAAAATGATTATTCTCACCTTTAGGTTGCTTTTACTTTCGTTTATTGAACTCATATCTCAGTTTTTATATCTTTAATCAGCTACTGCATCGCGTCCAAATACAAACCCGAAACATTTTTGGTTATAGTGCCAAATTTTTTAGTTTCATCAATAAAGTACATTTTCTGATTCACTTTTACTTTGGAAATCACACCCGATTTGGTTCGAGTTACCATATATATTGTATTCCAACTGTCGTGCGTTACCAAACCATAACTGGCCTCGTCGGAAACTGAGAACAAAATGGGTTCTGAAATCAATAATTTTTGGATGAATTGCGGTAGTGGAATTATATCCTTTGATTCGGATGTAAAATCAAGTACCAAGGTATTTTCGTCCGTAAAAAACTGATAAATGCTTTTGATGACCTCTTTTTTTACCTCATCCGAAAGCGTCGCATCGGTCAACAATTGAAAATAACCAAATACATCCTTCACTTTCGTTTTGGAATGATTTTGATACGCATTCAAAACGTTAAACGACATTTTTTTATTCAAACTCACCTTTGTAGTTGAAGTCGAACTTACCTTTTCACTGGCTGATTGTCCAAAACCAGTAAAGCCAAGAAAAAGAAAAATTACTAAATTGAGGAAGTGTTTCATATTATTCTTGTTTAATGCGTAAAAACTGAATTTTATCTGCCGCATCGTTTTTAATTTCTACAATTTTCATTTTTTTAACCGATTCGGATGGAATAACCAACAGCTGAGAAAACTCTTTTTTGTTGAAGAATTCCGCTCCCAAATCGTCTTTCAACATGACAATCACTTCCAAATTATCCGACAAAATTTGATTCAGTTGCTCTTTGCGCGTTTGCCAATCTTTGATGTCTGAAACCATAAACGCCTTGAGCATCATGGCATAATCGTCGGGTTTTAAACCGATGCGTTGAATGGGTTCGCTGGGCGAAGATTTCGGATTGATGGTAATTGTTTTGGGTTCGTAATACGGACTTTGAATCACCAACTTCGATTTAGTATCCGACGTACTCGAAACTTCGACTTTTCCTTCTTTCACTTCCAATTCTTTTGAAACGGAATCTTCGATTTGAAATACTTTCACTTCTTCGCTATTGACTTTTTCATCGGTGAATTCATTATGCAATTGAATGGTCTGCGAATCGTTTTTTTTCGTTTGATTATAAAAGATAAAACCTGTAATTCCAATGGCGACTATCAATCCCAATACTACAATTCCTTTTTTGTAGGACTTGGTTTCGGATGGTAATTTCGTTACTACCGCAGGCGTTTTATCCTCAAAAACAAACTCATCCCAACCCGAATAACCTACAAATTCACACAAAATATTGAGCATGTCTTTGCGCGGAATTTTGCTGTTACTTTCAGGCTTTAAATGCGTGTAAATCCACTTTTCACTGATGGATTGTTTGCACTGCTCTTCAATTAAACCAATTAAATTCTGAATGTCTTGCGCACTGAACGACTTCCAATTTCCCTGAAAAAAAGGATATTGCTCTTGGTATTTCAAAAGCACTTTTTCTTTTAAATGTTGAAAATAATCCAGTTCGGTCATTGTTTAATTTCGATTCAAAAATACAATTAAGGCTTTCGTTCTCTACAGAAAACCCACTGTAAATGTACTGTAAATGTAGTAAAAAACTTTACAGCGAGTTGATAGTGGATTTGCCAAACGAACTTTTGATCGAGTGAGTACTATTGCATCATTAATTTTAAAAACTTTATAACATGAAAACAAATTTCATCAGCATCATTGCGGCATTCGCAATTTTTAGTACTTCTAATGCACAAGTATTAGGTAACTCGAGTTACGAAAAATCAGGCAACGCCAATTACGGCAACGGAACGCATCAAGTCAATCGCGTGAACACCATTCAAACAACTTCGAGTAGTCAGGACGAAATGGTCTTGGTCATCAAGGGAATTTACAACGAACGCGCTACATCTCAAATTGCCACTTTTAGTATTTTGCAACTCGGTAAAACGGCTGAAGAAGCTACCAATTTAATGGACGAACGCATTGAAAACGTCATCAAAGAATTGACTGCGTTCAATAAAGAAATTGAAGTCGCGACTGATATGATTTCGTTTGTTCCAACCTATGATTATGCTGTGGAAAAGAAAATTTTTAATCCGAAAACGTACAACGAAAAACCATCGGGATTCGAATTAAAAAAGAACATCATCATCAAGTTTAGAGTCAACAACGATTTCGATAAAATTGTCGCCGTGTGCGGAAAAAACGAAATTTACGATTTGGCGAAAGTCGATTATGTTACCACCAATTTTGATATGGTTCGGCTTCAAATGCAGAAAAAAGCGTTAGAGCAATTTAAGGATATGATGAATAATTACTCGCTCATCATGAACACCGATTTGAACAAAAAAGAGAAAATTCTACAAGAAGGATTTAACGTGACGTATCCGATGGAAAGCTATAGAAGTTACCAAGCGTATTCACAAGCCAACGCCAATTTTGATCCGAAAAGTGAAGTCAACACCATCAAGAAAAACACTACGGAATACTACAACGCAGCTTTGGTGAAAGACCATAATTTTATTTTCAATGCGGACATTACCGAGCCAACGATTCAGGCATTTTACGAAATCACCATCCGAATCAAATTAAAAGAAGACCAATTGCCAAAGAATACCATCATTCGAAACAATCGCTATTACATTATTACGGCAACAGGCGATGTTAAACCTTTAGTGTTATAATCAAAATATAATTTCTCCAATTTCTTAAATCTGTGTTGCTTTTTATAAGGAACACGGATTTGAGAAATTAAAGGAAAACGTGCCAACCTTGCGTTAAACTTTGCCAACCTTTCGGTTAAAACTTGACTGTAACCGATAAAACACTATTTTTGTACTTCACATCAAAAAGAAATGCCAAACCGAGTTACTGCCCGACTTTTATTGTTTTTTAGAAAAATTATGCGCCATTTGGAATCGCTTTTTTTTCTGGCGAAAACGTTGCTGTCCGAACGAAACTTTATTTATTTGTCGTGCGTAGCGGTTGCCATTTCATGTGCGTTTGCCGTAATCATTCTGAAAAGTTTTGCGCACAACGTGTTCATCTTTGCCAATTACGCCAATCAGTATTTAAAACTGCCGTATGCGAATAGTATTTTCCCGATTATCGGAATTCTACTCACCGTTTTTGTCATCAAAAAATTCCTCGACGGTTCCATCGAAAAAGGAAGTTCGCGCATTTTATACGCCGTAGCGAAAAAAGGCGGAATTATTCCGAAAAAACAAATGTATGCTCAAATCATCACGAGTTCGCTTACCGTTGGCTTGGGTGGTTCGGCTGGATTGGAAAGTCCGATTACCATTACCGGCGCAGCCTTTGGATCCAACTTTGCGCAGAAATACAAATTATCTCAAAAAGACCGAATATTATTGTTGGCATGTGGAGTTGCGGCCGGAATCGGAGCGGCGTTTAACGCACCCATTGCAGGTGTTTTGTTTGCGATTGAAGTCGTTTTAACCGACATTACCATTTCGGCTTTTATACCGATTATTATTTCTGCAGCAACCGGAGCTTTGGTTTCAAAAGTACTGCTGAGTCAGGATATTTTACTGAGTTTTGAGCAAGAACAAAATTTCGATTTTCACAACACGCCGTATTATGTGTTGTTGGGAATTTTAGCCGGATTTGTATCCGTCTATCACGCCCGAAATTTCAGAAAAGTGGAACATTTCTTCAGCCGATTCAAAAATAATAGTTACAAAAAAGCTTTATTTGGCGCCAGTATTTTAGCGCTGCTCATCTTTTTCTTCCCAACCCTTTTTGGGGAAGGTTACGAAAGTATGAAAACGCTTTCCACTGCACATCCTGAAAAATTATTGGAAAATACGTTACTCGAAAGTCACAAAAGCAACGAATGGGTTTTGTTGGCTTTCATCGGAATTACAACCTTGCTAAAATCGTTTGCAACTGGATTAACATTAGGCTCAGGAGGAAACGGAGGCAACTTTGCTCCTTCCCTTTTTGTAGGTTCGTATTTGGGATTTTTTGTCGCCAAGTTTATGCACTTAACCGGAATCAATTCGAATTTACCCATTACCAATTTTACAATAGTGGGAATGGCGGGAATTTTGAGCGGGTTGTTCCATGCGCCATTGACTGCAATATTCTTAATTGGAGAAATAACGGGCGGTTACGATTTAATGGTGCCGTTAATGATTGTTTCGTCCATCAGTTATGCGGTTTCCAAACAGTTTGAAAAACACTCGATGGACGTGAAAGCATTAGCCGACAAAGGCGATGTTTTTACCAGCGACAAAGACAAAAATATACTGCAAAGTATTGACGTGCTGAAACTCATACAAATTGATGTTAAAACCATTCCTTTAGAAAAATCGCTGGAAAATTTAATCGAACAACTTTCACAAACGACTCAAGATATCATTCCGGTTTTAGATGAAAAACAAAAAATGTTAGGTATTGTTCAGTTTGACACTATTCGTACCGTTCTATTCAATCCGTATCGGATCAAATTCACAACTGTACAGGAAATCTTAATTCAACCTAAAGAAATTATTCTATACGACGACGGCATGGAAACCATCATGGAAAAATTTGAATCGTCTGATGAGAATACTCTTCCCGTAATAAAATCAGGTAAATTCTTTGGTTTACTTTCTAAAATGGATGTTTTGGAAGCGTATCGAGAAAAACTGATAGAAATGATAATTGAATGATTTTTGCTATTAAAAAAATAGTTTGCCAATTACTTTGTGAATTTGTTTTAATAGTTACATTTGCGTAATAGGTAACTAATTACAAACAAAAACATGAAAACTCAAAAAATTATTTTTATTATCGGTTTGCAACTCTTGTTTCTGAAGTCGTTCGCTGGAGATGCTACTCTTACCGAATTGACATTACATAAATACATCAAAACTAGTGTTCCAAGACCGATTAAAGCTAAGGCCAGAAACCTCTCTGGATCTAATATTACTTCGTTCACTATAGGATGGAGATTGAATAATGGTGCAATTAAAACTTCACAAGTGTTCAATATTGGCGGTGGAGGATTAGGAACAACTAGCTTTGTGTATGCTGAAGATTATTTAAATACTTTGACTGTTTCTACTCAGAGTGACAACACTCTACAGGTATGGATAACGGCAGTTGGAGATACAAACCATACCAACGACACTATAACTTTTAATTTCAAAGCGCTATCCGTAAATAATTACGTTAATAAAGTTAATCTTGTTGAAGAATCGTCTGGAAATTGGTGCCCACCTTGTGCTCCAGCTAGCACAGTAATAGAATCTATTAAAGCACTACCTAACACTTCAGTAGCTGTATTTCATACAGGAGATATTTATGAAAACCCTGAAGCTGATGCTTATTTTGAGTCCTATTTTCCTACTACAACAATTTACACTCCATCTGCAATATTTAATATGGGTGAATCGGGTAGTTACCCTCTTAATAGCCAATCAACTGCATGGTTAACCGACATGACTGATCGCTCAAATCGTATAACACCTGTTGGTTTAACCATGAATCCAACCTATAACACGGTCACTAGGCAATTGGATGTAAGTGTAACATCAACATTCAAATACATTGAAACGGGCGATTATTATGTGAATGTTTACATAGTTGAAGATGGAATAGTTGGAACTCAAGTAAACGCTACCAATCCCTATACGCACAACAATGTTGTTCGAAAAATGTTAGGTGGAATTGGAACTTCAGGTATAATTCCAACCAACCCAGTTGTAAATACTGACTATACAAATTCGTACAGTTTTGTACTTCCAAGTACATGGAACGTAAATAATTTACGATTAATTGGTGTGGTGTACAGAAAAGATGGGACGCAAAAAAACAATCTCAATGCGATGAATTATCAATTCAGCCAAATTTTATCTACTACTGATTTTTCATTTTTTCCAAACCCAGCTACTGACCAAATTAGTATAGAAAATGTATCCTTAAATATGGGTGACACCGTATCTATTTTTAATTTGAAAGGACAGCTTTTGTTACAAAAAGATGTTGATTCAGAAACTATGAATTTCAACATTTCTGAATTTCCAGTTGGAATTTATTTAATTAAAGTAAAAACAGAAAACGGTTTAGTAGTTAAAAAGTTTATCAAACAATAGGAAGCAGTAAAATACTCCATACTATAAAAAACCCTTCAAGAGTTTAAAACTTTTGAAGGGTTAATAGTTTAATCTACTTCGTTTTCTCGCCCACAAAGAAATCATTCGTACTTTTAAACAACACGTTAAACGTAGTCAAACTTCCATAAATTCGGGTGATGTATTGCTGCAAATCGATTTTGTCTACTTCGTCCAATTTGGAAGCGTTCACTTTTTGTTCCATCACACGTAAACGATCGCGCACCATGACAATTTTATGAAAAAATGTATCAATCGGAATTTCTTTATTTGAGGTGGGTGTTCCGGGTTCTAAAATGATTTTTCCGCCTTTCCATTTGTCAGCGATTGGAACCACTTGCGAAACGTCCGACCATTTTTGCAATAGGTTTTTTAACGTGCGTTCGACTTCGTAAAAACTTACCGAATCCACTTCGTCTTCTACTGCTTCAATGATTTCAAACGTACTGTCTACATCGATGGTTTCCAATCCACTTTCAATAAAAGTTACCCAATAATGTTTCGACGTTACGTTGGTTACTACTCCTAATCCGTGTTCCGGATGTTTAATACGTGAGCCAATGCCTAATATGTTCATATATCAATCAGATTTTATTTTTTTCAAATATAAAAATCTTTAACAAATTCTTCTCTACTGTCTGATTAAAAATTAAGTCTAAAATTGTACTTTTGCGTTTCCGACTATTTGGAAGTAAAATTTATGCACCATTCTGAAGATACTCTAGAAATTATTGGCGCTCGCGTTCATAATTTAAAAAATATTGACGTTTCCATTCCGAGGGAAAAACTAGTTGTAATTACTGGTCTTTCTGGCTCTGGAAAATCGTCTTTGGCTTTCGATACGATTTATGCCGAAGGTCAACGCCGTTACATCGAAACCTTTTCGGCCTATGCACGTCAGTTTTTGGGCGGATTGGAACGTCCGGATGTAGATAAAATCGACGGACTCTCACCGGTTATTGCCATCGAGCAAAAAACAACCAGCAAATCGCCGCGTTCTACAGTAGGAACGATTACCGAAATTTACGACTTCTTACGTTTACTATTTGCGCGTGCAGCCGATGCGTACAGTTACAATACGGGCGAAAAAATGGTGTCGTATTCGGATGATCAAATCAAAGAATTAATCACTGAAACTTTTGTAGGTAAACGCATCAACATTTTGGCTCCAGTTATTCGCGCTCGAAAAGGTCATTACGCCGAATTATTCCAGCAAATTGCCAAACAAGGTTTTGTGAAAGTGCGCGTGAATGGAGAAATTCAGGATATTGTGGCCGGAATGAAACTCGATCGCTACAAAACCCACGATATTGAAATTGTCATCGATCGCATGCAAATTGAAAACAATGATGATACGGATAAACGTTTAGCCGAAAGCATCAAAACAGCCATGCATCATGGAGATGACATCATGATGGTCATTGAACACGACAGCAACGAAGTGCGCTTTTTTAGTCGGACATTGATGTGTCCAACCACTGGAATCTCCTATCAAAATCCGGAACCCAATTTATTTTCGTTTAACTCGCCCAAAGGTGCTTGTGAACATTGTAATGGACTGGGAACGGTCAATCAAATCAATGTAAAGAAAATCATTCCGAATCCGAAGTTATCGATAAAAGCCGGCGGATTGGCGCCATTGGGAGAATACAAAAGTTCGTGGATGTTCAAACAACTCGAAACCATTGGTGAGAAATTCGGATTTGCCTTAACCGATGCTATAGAAAAAATACCGGCCGAAGCGATGGAAATGATTTTGAACGGTGGAAACGAGAAATTTTCCGTTTCATCGAAAGCTGCGGGCGTAACCAAAGAATATAAAATTGATTTTGAAGGCATTGCGCATTTCATTAAAAATCAATACGACGAAAGCGGTTCGTCTACTATTAAACGGTGGGCAAAAGAATTCATGGACGAAATTGAATGTCCGGATTGCCACGGTTCGCGTTTGAAAAAAGAATCCAATTATTTTAAAATTTTAGATAAAAACATAGCCGATTTATCCGCAATGGATATTTCTGAATTATCAATTTGGTTCAGTACTTTAGAAAGTCAGCTTACCGAAAAACAAAAGACCATTGCTTCTGAAGTGCTGAAAGAAATCCGAGCGCGTTTGCAGTTTTTGATGGACGTTGGTTTGAATTATTTGGCTTTGAGCAGAAGTTCCAAATCGCTTTCGGGTGGTGAAGCGCAACGCATTCGCTTGGCTACACAAATTGGTTCGCAATTGGTTGGCGTGCTGTATATTTTGGACGAACCGAGTATTGGTTTGCACCAAAGAGACAACGAGCGACTGATTAATTCGTTGGAAAATTTGCGCGACATCGGGAATTCGGTTTTGGTCGTAGAACACGACAAAGATATGATTGAACGCGCCGATTGGGTGATTGATATCGGTCCGAAAGCCGGACGCTTTGGTGGCAAAATCATCAGTGAAGGAACACCAAAACAATTGTTGGCAGAACATACCTTAACCGCACAATATTTGAACGGCGAAAAGAAAATTGAAGTACCGAAAACACGTCGAAAAGGCAACGGAAAAACGTTAAAGTTAACAGGCGCAACAGGAAACAATTTAAAGAACGTGACCATCGAATTGCCGTTGGGAAAACTGATTTGCGTAACCGGAGTTTCGGGTAGCGGAAAATCGACGTTGATTAATGAAACGCTCTACCCTATTTTGAACGAGCACTTCTTCAATGCGGTAAAAAAGCCACAACCTTACAAAAAAATTGAAGGTTTGGAACACATTGATAAGGTTATTGATATTGATCAGAGTCCGATTGGTCGTACGCCGCGTTCCAATCCGGCAACATATACCGATGTTTTTAGTGAAATTCGAACGCTGTTTACCCAAACACCCGAAGCGATGATTCGCGGTTACAAAGCAGGCCGATTTAGCTTTAATGTCAATGGTGGACGTTGTGAAACCTGCGAAGGTTCGGGCGTGCGAACCATTGAAATGAGTTTTTTACCCGATGTATATGTAGAATGTGAAACTTGTCAAGGCAAGCGTTTTAACCGAGAAACTTTAGAAATTCGCTACAAAGGCAGATCGATTTCGGATGTATTGAACATGACGGTCGATGAAGCGGTGGAGTATTTTGAAAACATTCCGAAGATTCATAGAAAAGTCAAAACCATTCAAGACGTTGGATTAGGTTATATTACATTGGGACAACAAAGCACGACACTTTCGGGTGGCGAAGCGCAACGTATTAAATTGGCCACCGAATTGTCTAAAAAAGATACGGGAAATACGTTTTACATCATGGACGAACCCACAACAGGTTTGCATTTTGAAGACATTCGCGTGTTGATGGACGTAATTCATAAATTGGTGGACAAAGGAAATACTATTGTAATCATCGAGCACAATATGGACGTGATTAAACTTGCCGATTACATCATCGACGTGGGAATGGAAGGCGGAAAAGCGGGCGGAGATATTATTTGTGTGGGAACGCCGGAGGAAATTAGTAAGAATAAGAAAAGTTATACGGCGCAGTTTTTGAAGAAAGAATTGGCTTAATATGTTAAAAATTATATATTTGAACGAAAGCAAAACGCCTTTTCAAAAGAAAGGTGTTTTTTTAACTTATTACTTATGAGCTTTTCTATCCAAGATTATCCGAAATTAAAAAATGCAATTACAAAAAACAATCTTGTTGTGTTTGTGGGAGCTGGAACTTCAATTAATTTAGAAAACATAAATAAACAAAAAATTGGTACTTGGAATGATTTAGTTAAGCAAATTGTTATTTATTTAAATCAAAAAAACTCAAACAAGTATGAATATCTTATACCATTAATTGGAAATTATGAACCGATTGATGTGCTAAATTTAATTGAAAAAAACAAAGATATTGAGAAACGAGATATCTATGATTTTCTCAAAGATTACTTAGATTTAGGTGACAATGATTTAGATTTACATAAAAAAATAATTCAATTATCTAATATTATTGTTACTACAAACTATGATACTGCCTTTGAAAATTGTAGTAATGAACTGAGTAAAAGAGTAGCCTATAAAGGTAAAGATTTTGAACTTGCAACTCACAAAGAAGTAGATAAACCTTTACTATTTAAATTACATGGATGTTTTAAAGATTCAGATTCTATGGTTTTATTTCCTAGTAATTATAATGAATTATACAATAATCCACAGCGTGATGCACAACACACTTTGACTACTTTAAAAAATTTAGTTTTTAATAGAAGTATTTTATTTATTGGTTTTGGAATGGGTGACTTTCAGATTAATCATATTTTTAAAGAAATAAAGACTATCCTAAAAGATTATAATGAACCACATTTTATATTATCAACTACTCGCCCTGATTTATCGTTAGACTTCTTAACGCATATATCGATAAAAGACCATAGCGAGATTAGTAATGTAGTTAATCAATTAATAGATTTTAAAATTAGTTTAATAAGCGAGAATGAAAATGAAAAGTTAGAAAAGCAAAAACAAATAGATGATTTAAGTGCTAAATTGAAGGAAAATGAAAGTAAATATAGAAAATTAATAGAAGAATTATTTGAAGAAGGTCTAGAATTTAATGGAAATAGCGAACATGAAAAAGCTATAAAAAAATATCAACAAATTTGTTATATAGATAGATATTCCGCAGTATATACAAATTGGGGATTCTCTTTGCATCAATTATCTTTAAAAAAAGAAAAAAAAGAAAAAATTAAATTACTTAAGCTAAGTTGCGAAAAATACAAACAATCCATTGAATTATACAGTGAAGATTATTTGGCTTACTATAACTTAGGCATTTCTTTAAATAGCTTAGCTAATGAATCGTCAGGTAAAACTAAAATAAATCTCTTGTTAAATAGTTGTAAGTATCATAATATTTCAATTGAAAAAAAACCAGAATATTTCAAATCATATTTAAATTGTGGTGCATCTTTGATAGAATTAGCTAAAATAAATTACAATAATGAAAGTGACAAATATTACAAACTAGCTGAAAATAAAATACTTAAATCAATTGAAAAAGGAGGTAATATTTATAATCTTTCATGTTTGTATGCTCTACAAAAGAATAAAACAAAAGCATTAGAATATTTAGATAAAGCATTAACCAAAAATGAATTAACAGTAAAATTCGTATTGGAAGATGATGATGACTGGATTTATTACAGACAAGACCCAGATTTTATTGATTTAATTGAAAAATACAAAGCAAATTAAAAAACTCATGAAAAAAATATTTTTGATATTAATGTGCTTCATCAACTTTTACGGTTGGTCGCAAGAACAAAAACCCGAAGAAATTATTCAAAAACAAGTGGAAGCCTATAACAGTCGGAATATTGAAACGTTTTTGAGTTTTTATTCGGAAGATGTAAAGATTTACACGTTTCCGAATACGTTAGAATCGGATGGAAAAGCGGCGATGAGAGAAGGTTATGCTTCTTTTTTTAAGAATGCGAAAGTGTTGAACTGCACCATCAAAAACCGAATTGTACGCAAAAACGTGGTGATTGATGACGAATGGGTGAAATACAACGACACCGAATTTGGCGGAATTGCGATTTACGAAGTCGAAAACGACAAAATAGTAAAAGTTACTTTTATCAATTAAACATCGTTTTTAAAAAAAGAATTACTTTAGCAGGCTTTTTAGCCCAGACCTGCCTGCCGGCAGGCAGGTTGTAATGGAAAGCTTTTTGAAAATGAAATCTAATTTTTTTGCTGGAAAAAAGCGACTGAAAGAAGCTCTTTTTACAGCTTAAAAAAATGGATTGAATTGAAAAAACTTGGAATGAATAGCTGGATTAGCTAACGAAATAAATTAAAAAAACAAAAGATCCTGAACTAAATTCAGTATAAAAAATTAAGAATATGGCATTTGAACAGTACGATAACGAAGATGAGAAAATTCACGATCGATTAAAGCAAAAAACGTGGAATGAAATCCGCTCGAACGACTCGTGGGCGATTTTTAAAATCATGTCGGAGTTTGTAAATGGGTACGAAAGCATGGCGCGCATTGGGCCGTGTGTATCGATTTTTGGCTCGGCGCGAACCCAACCCGAAGATAAATATTATTTGTTGGCCGAAAGTATTGCCTACAAAATCTGTAAAGCAGGTTATGGAGTGATTACGGGCGGTGGACCCGGAATTATGGAAGCCGGAAATAAAGGCGCGCACCGCGGCGAAGGAACGTCGGTGGGTTTGAACATCGAATTGCCGTTTGAGCAGCATTTTAATCCGTATATTGATAAGGACAAAAACTTAAATTTCGATTACTTTTTTGTACGAAAAGTGATGTTTGTCAAGTATTCACAAGGATTTGTAGTGATGCCGGGCGGATTCGGAACGTTGGACGAATTGTTTGAGGCGATAACTTTAATCCAGACGAAAAAGATTGGTAAATTTCCGATTATCTTAGTCGGAACCGATTATTGGTCGGGTTTGCTCGATTGGATTAAAAACGTGATGATCGACAAACAGAAAAATGCGAGTCCGGATGATTTGAACCTTATAAAAATTGTCGACACCGAAGATCAAGTGGTGGAAGCCTTGGATAATTTCTACAAAAAATACAATTTGAGTCCGAATTTTTAAATTTAACCGCAAAGTTCGCAAGGAAAAACTTTGCGAACTTTGCGGAAAACATTGCGCTCCTTGCGGTTAAGTAGTTAAAATAAAATAATGTTCTTTAACTCGTTTCATTTCGCGGTTTTTCTTCCCATCGTTTTTGCGTTGTATTGGTTTGTGTTGAACAAAAACAAATCCACGCAGAATGCATTACTGATTGTTGCGAGTTATTATTTTTATTCTTGTTGGGATTGGCGGTTTTTGTTTTTACTGGTTTTTTCGACCTTACTCGACTATTTTTCTGCCATCAAAATTGAGGAAAGTAAAAGTCCAATCACCCGAAAAGTATGGCTTTGGCTGTGTATTTCCATCAATTTGGGGTTTCTAGGCGTTTTTAAATACTACAACTTTTTTGCAGCTTCATTTGCTGATATGGCGCGATCGTTTGGCTTTGAAGCGAGTCCGATTGTATTGAAATTAATACTTCCCGTTGGGATTTCGTTTTATACGTTTCACGGATTATCGTACATCATTGATATTTACTACAAACGAATTCAATCGGAACGCAATTTTATCGATTATTCGCTGTTTGTGAGTTACTTCCCGCTGCTTGTTGCCGGACCGATAGAACGCGCGACTCACCTATTACCGCAGTTGAAAATCAAACGCGATTTCAATTTCGAAAAGGCCAAAGAAGGCGTTTATCAAATCATTTGGGGTTTGGTGAAAAAGGTCGTGATTGCCGATTCGTGCGCCGTCTATGCCAATGCGATTTTCGATAATTATGAAACGATGAATTCGCTGTCGCTGATTTTGGGTGCGGTGTACTTTGCTTTTCAGATTTACGGCGATTTTTCGGGCTATTCGGATATCGCGTTGGGAACATCAAAGTTATTCGGAATCGACTTGCTTAAAAACTTCAACTATCCCTATTTTTCGCGAGATATAGCCGAATTTTGGCGTAAATGGCACATTTCGTTATCGTCGTGGTTTCGGGATTATTTGTATATTCCGCTTGGCGGAAGCAATGGAAGTACCTGGTTCCGAGTTCGGAATACATTTATCATTTTTTTGGTCAGCGGATTTTGGCATGGCGCGAATTGGACGTTCATCGCATGGGGATTGATTAATGCGTTGTATTTTCTACCGCTATTACTACTGAAGCGAAACCGCAAAAACGTAGATGATTTTACGTTGAAATTGGATTGGGATTCGGTTCGGATCGTGTTCAATATTCTGATTACGTTTGCCATAACTTGTTTTGCTTGGATATTTTTCAGATCCAAATCCATTCACGATGCGTATGTATATATCAATCGAATGTTTACCAATTTGCATTTCAATTCCGAGTATTTTAAGATTGAGCGCTACAATTACGAGTTGGTGTATTTATTGTTGTTTTTCATCGTAATTGAATGGAACAACCGCACTAAAATCGAACCCATTTCGGGGAAATACAGCAGTGTAAAAATCGGTTTGTGCGTTGCCGCATTACTGGCGTTAGGCGTGTATTCCGATTATAAAGAATTTATATATTTTCAATTCTAATGAAGCAGTTTTTGACCTTTATCGGAAAACTAATCGTGATTGTACTCATCACCGCTATTGCTTTGGATGTGTTGTACACGCTGGTCTACCATCAATCGAATTCGCGCAATAAAATTGATTATTTGTACAATTCGAAAGACAAAAACTATGATGTAGTATTTTTAGGTTCGTCGCGCGTGCAGAATCATTTGGTGCCAAAAATATTTAACACTAACGGATTAAAAACCTACAATTTCGGACTTACTCGTTCGCGCTTGCAAGAATCAGCTTTGATGTTAAAATTGATGGTGGAACGGAATTACAAAATTAAAAATCTGGTGTTGCAAGTCGATTTGAACATCAATACGAATGACCATTCAGAGGCGATTCGCTCACTATTTATGCCCTACATTCATTCATCTCCAACCATTCGAAACTACTATAAAAACATCGACGAATATAACGAATTGCTCTACCTTCCTTTTTACCGCTACATGCATTACGATGCGCGCATCGGTTTCAGAGAATTCTATCAATCGGCCACACATAAAAAAACAAATGCGTTAGCGAATGACGGTTTTTATCCGTTGCTTAAAAACGAACGACCCATGGTTCCCGCCGACTTATCCAAATATTCGCCGAAAAGAAATGCAGCGTACGAAGAAATCAAATCGATCTGTAAAAAACACAACATCAACTTGATTGCGATTACAACGCCGATGTGCATGAGTACGATTAATCGCGAATATTTCAAGCAGTTGCAGTCGGTTTACCCAGAAATTCATAACTTTGAAGATGCGGTAATCGACGATACCTATTTTTCTACCTGCGGACACCTCAATAAACAAGGTGCGGAAGAATTTACTAAATTTGTTTACAACGCTTTATTTAAACCCAACTCTACGCCTTGAAAAAGATAACCTACTTATTTATTTTGCTTTGCTTTACGGCAACCGCTCAGCATCATTCGAAACTCACTGTCAACGTCGATGCTGTAAATAAAGTAATGGGCGTATATCAAGAACTGACCTTCCATAACCAATCCAACGACACTATTTCTAAAATTGTGTTGAACGATTGGAACAATGCGTATTCGTCCAAAAACACTCCGTTGGGAAAACGTTTTTCAGACGAATTTGTACGAAGTTTTCACTTAGCCACCGAAAAAGAGCGCGGAAGCACCAACAACATTACCATTTTGGACGAAGACAAATTCATGCTCAGTTGGTGCCGATTTGACGAACATCCCGATGTCGTTGAGTTTCAGTTAAAAGAAAAATTGGCTCCAGGTGAAAAAGCGAGTTTTACGTTGACGTATGTGTTGAAAATTCCGAGTGATAGATTTACCAGATACGGATATAACAGCAACGACGAAATGGTTTTGAAAAATTGTTTCCTTACGCCAGCGCGCTACGAAAACAAAAAGTTTGTCTTGTATGAAAATCTTAATTTAGACGATTGTACGAATGCGTTTACCAACATCGATTTACAGATTGTGGTTCCGCCGGGATTTGAACTTACCTCCGATTTACCGCTCGAAAATAGAGACAATGTAATTTACAATTTTTCAGGGAAAAACATCCTGCAAAGTGCTTTTTATTTGGAACGCAAATCGACCTTTTCAAGTTATAAAAATTCGGTAATAACGGTAAATTCAAATTTACAAGACAACAAGTTAGACGAAATCAAAAGAGCCATTATTGTTGACAAAATTGTGAATTATGTACACGAAAAAATTGGCACACCAACCTTGCAAAGCATCACGGTTTCGCAAGTAGATTACGAACAGAATCCGTTTTACGGCTTGAACCAATTGCCGTCATTTATCAGTCCGTTTTCTGACGATTTCATCTACGAATTAAAATTCTTGAAAACCTATTTGAACAACTATTTAAAAGGTTCGATGTATGTCGATCAGCGAAAAGACAATTGGGTTTTTGATGCGATTCAGATTTATTATATGATGCGCTACATCGACGAATATTATCCGAATGCGAAAATGATGGGAACGATATCCAAACTGAAATTACTTCGTGGATATAATTTGGTTTCGTTAGATTTCAACGGACAATACAGCTACTTTTATATGTTGATGGCGCGTAAAAACCTCGATCAACCGTTGGGCGACCCAAAAAATACGTTGATTAAATTCAACGAGCGAATCGCTTCAAAATACCGCGCCGGATTGAGTTTCAACTATTTACAACAATACATTGGAGAAGAGGAATTGAACGCGGCCATCACCGAGTTTATCGCTTTGGCATCGAGAGAACAAACCGATGATTTGAAATTTAGAGACATCATCCAATCCAAAACCGACAAAGACATTGACTGGTTTTTTAACATCATCATCGACTCGCGAAAAACGATTGATTATAAGTTTGACAAAGTAACCAAAACCAACGAAACCGTATCGTTTCAACTTAAAAATAAAACGGATGTTTCGGTCCCGATTCCGGTCTACGGCGTCAAAAAAAGAGAAGTGGTTTTTAAAGAATGGATCAATGTGGTAAAGGAAGACAGCACGTATACCTTTCCGAGAAAAAATGCCGATAAAATTGTCATCAACTATAAAAACGAAGTGCCCGAATTCAATCAGCGCAACAATTGGAAATCGCTCAAACCCTTTTCTCTGACCAATAAACCCATCAAATTTATTTTCTTAAAAGATTTGGAAGATCCGTTTTACAATCAAATTGTGTATTTGCCGACATTGGATTATAATTTTTACGATGGCGTGATTGCGGGCATGCGTTTCAACAACAAAACCTTACTCGATAAGCCGTTGAATTTCGATGTGAATCCGTCCTACTCGACCAAATCGCAGTCGCTCACCGGTAGTTTCTCATTGGCCGTGAATCAGTTTCGACGCGAGAGCAATTTATTCAACATTCGATACGGAATCAGTGGCGATTATTTTCATTACGCACCCGATGCCAGTTACCAACGATTGAATACTTCGGTGAATTTGCGCATTCGGGAATACGACTACCGAGATAACCATCGGCAGTCGATAAATTTCAGGAATATATACGTCAACCGAGAAAAAAGTGCTATTGTCAACTCTACTTTTGAAGGAAGTTACTCGGTTTTTAATGCGCGTTACATCAATTCCAAAACCGAAATCACCAAGCATTTCGGGTTTTTAACCGATGTTCAAATTGCCAATAAATTCGGAAAAGTAGCGGGAGAAATCAGTTACAGACGATTGTACGATGACAACCGTCAAATCAATTTGCGCCTTTATGTAGGTAAATTTTTGTACAATTCTTCCAACTCAGATTATTTCGATTTTGCCTTGGATCGCCCAACCGATTATATGTTTGACTACAATTATTTAGGACGTTCCGAAAGCGCAGGATTGTTCAGTCAGCAATATATTATAGCTGAAGGTGGATTCAAATCGAAGTTGGACAATCCGTTTGCCAACGATTGGATTGCCACGACCAATGCCAGTTTTAACATTTGGAATTGGATTGAAGTCTATGGCGATGTCGGATTTATAAAAGACAAAAATACCAAAGAACGATTTGTGTACGACAGTGGAATTCGGCTGAATTTAGTGACCGATTACTTCGAGTTGTACTTTCCGGTGTATTCGAATAATGGATGGGAAATTTCGCAACCGCAATACAGCGAAAAAATCCGATTCATCGCTACAATAAGCACCAATACCGTCGTGAGTCTTTTTACACGAAAATGGTTCTAATTTGATTCTTATTTTAAATATTTGACATGTAATTACCGATTTTAATCAATAAATCGTATTTTAAAATAACTATTCACTACTTTTTTTACAGATTGTTAAATTATATTTTTTCTTAAAATCTATAATTTGTCTAACTTTTTACTTAAATTTGTTTTTTGATATGCTTTGATTGTGTTTTTACCACGAATGCACAAATTAATAATGTTGTTTTCAAATTAATTTAAAATCGTCAAAGACGATTATTCGAATTAAATCGAATAACAATAGAATCCAAATTTGTGCATTCGTGGCTGAAATTCAGACTATCAATGTTTCATATTAAAATTGAATTACTATTTAAAGAAATTCCGTTGTCCTATGATTGAAGCACAAAATAAAGTCGAAATAACCTTTGATGATTTCAAAAAAGAAGTCTTAAACGATTATAAAATAGCTACCGTTAGTCGAGAATGTAGTTTGTTAGGAAGACGTGAAGTCTTGACGGGCAAAGCTAAATTCGGAATTTTTGGTGACGGAAAAGAAGTACCGCAATTGGCTTTGGCTAAAGCGTTCAAAAATGGAGATTTTCGTTCGGGTTACTACCGCGACCAAACGTTTATGATGGCGATTGGAGCACTTTCTATCGAACAATTTTTCGCAGGTTTGTACGGACATACGGATATAAGTTTCGATCCGATGAGCGCTGGACGTCAAATGGGCGGACATTTTGCAACCCATTCGTTGGACGAAAACGGAAACTGGAATAACTTAACACAACAAAAAAATTCAAGTGCTGATATATCGCCAACTGCCGGACAAATGCCGCGTTTGTTGGGTTTAGCACAAGCTTCTAAAATATACCGCAATCAAAGCGGAATCAACTCCACACTTTTTTCGGATAACGGAAATGAAATTGCATGGGGAACGATTGGAAATGCGTCGACTTCTGAAGGTTTGTTTTTTGAAACCATCAATGCGGCAGGCGTTTTGCAAGTTCCGATGGTGATGAGCGTTTGGGATGATGAATACGGAATTTCGGTACACGCCAAATACCAAACTACCAAAGAAAACATTTCTGAAATCTTAAAAGGATTCCAACGCGATGAAGACGCAAACGGTTATGAAATCATGCGTGTCAAAGGTTGGGATTATCCCGGATTGGTAGAAACCTATCAAAAAGCGGCAGAGATTGCTCGGAAAGAACACGTTCCGGTTTTGATACACGTAACCGAATTAACACAACCCCAAGGACATTCGACTTCAGGTTCGCACGAACGCTACAAAAACGCCGAAAGATTAGCTTGGGAAAGTCAATTGGATTGTTTAATTCAAATGCGCAAATGGTTGATTGAGAATAATTTGGCTTCGGCAGAAGAATTGGATGAAATTGAAAATCAATCCAAAAAAGACGTTTTAGAAGGCAAAAAGGCCGCGTGGTCTGCGTTTGTAAAACCGTTTAAAGACGAGCAAAACGAGTTGGTTACTTTGCTAAAAACTGCAACAACTTCTAGTGAAAATAAAGTCTTTATTGACAAATACATCTCCGAATTAGAATCGATTAAAGAACCGATTCGTAAAGAAATTTTGACTACAGCTCGAAAAGTACTCCGAATGGTAGTCAACGATTCGTGCAAGTCGCAAATTGCGCAATGGATTGTGGATTATACCGCTAAAATTCAACCTAAATTCAGTTCGCATTTATTTTCGCAATCGGATAAAAGTGTGTTGAAATCACAAGAAGTAGCGCCTATTTATAACGATACTGCTGAAGATGTGGATGCTCGTTTGGTATTGCGCGATAATTTTGATGCGATTTTTTCGAACTATCCTGAAGTGTTGATTTTTGGTGAAGATTCGGGAACCATTGGCGATGTCAACCAAGGTTTGGAAGGCATGCAAGAAAAATATGGTGAGTTTAGAGTTTCGGATGCTGGAATTCGAGAAGCCACGATACTCGGACAAGGAATCGGAATGGCGATGAGAGGTTTACGCCCGATTGCTGAAATTCAGTATTTGGATTATTTGCTGTACGCTATTCAAATTATGAGCGATGACTTAGCTACGTTACAATATCGAACACAAGGTCGTCAGAAAGCACCGTTAATTATTCGTACACGCGGTCACCGCTTAGAAGGCGTTTGGCATTCGGGTTCACCAATGGGAATGATCATCAATGCCATAAGAGGAATACACGTTTTGGTTCCGAGAAACATGACTAAAGCTGCAGGATTTTACAATACATTATTGGATTCAGACGAACCTGCTTTGGTAGTTGAATGTTTGAATGGCTACCGATTGAAAGAAAAAATGCCAACCAATTTAGGCGCATTTAAAACTCCGATTGGTGTCGTGGAAACAATCAAAGAAGGAAAAGACATTACGTTAGTATCGTACGGTTCAACTTTGCGATTGGTCGAACAAGCAGCAAAAGAACTTTTGGAAGTCGGAATTGATTGTGAAATCATCGACGTTCAATCGCTGTTGCCATTTGATGTTACTCATGATATTTCGAAAAGTTTAGCGAAAACCAATCGACTTTTAGTCATTGACGAAGACGTTCCTGGCGGAGCAAGTGCGTACATTTTGCAACAAATTATCGACGAACAAAACGGTTATCAGTTTTTAGACAGTAAGCCTGAAACATTGGCTGCACAACCCCATCGTCCGGCATACGGAACCGATGGCGATTATTTCTCAAAACCATCTATAGAAGATATTTATGAGAAAGTGTACGCCCTAATGAGTGAAGCTAATCCAACTAAATATCCGAGTTTGTTTTAACCCAATTCTTAAAAATATTCCGTCCTCAATTGACTTGATGTTTAATTGAGGATTTTTTTTAACACTATTTCATTGGAAGAATTAGTAATTTTACTTTTTTAATGAAATGATTTTTACTTATTTTTGAAAAAAAAGCTTATGAAAAAATTTATACTATTCTTATCATTGTTTTCATTTTCAGTGATTTATGCACAAGACACGACTGTTGGGCTTTTGTATCACGATCAAAATGTTACTGACGGGTACGTTTTAATTTCTCCTTCCAGAAACAACGAAGTTTTCTTGATCAACCCTTGTGGTGAACGAGTAAATCAATGGACATTCACTGAAAATCCTGGCGCAACTTGTTATTTACTGGCAAACGGGAATTTACTGAGAGCTGGAAAAGACAATATAGAGATTAGAGATTGGGACAACAATGTGGTATGGACGTATGGAACAACTGTAAACGGAATTTTACAACATCATGACATTGAGCCATTGCCCAATGGAAACATACTGTGTGTAGTATCCGATTTTTATACCTTAGAACAAATGACCGCTAAAGGAAGAAATCCAGCCATCACTGATGCATCCTTTAAATTGGAAAAGATTATTGAATTACAACCCGTTGGAACCAATCAAGCTAATATTGTTTGGGAATGGAAATATTATGATCATTTAATTCAGGATTTTGATGCTACAAAAGAAAACTTTGGGATTGTCGAAAACCATCCTGAATTATTAGACATCAATTACGATAATGGTTCGACGACCGATTTCATTCACATGAATGGAGTGGATTACAATGCTAATTTAGATCAAATACTACTTTCGCCGCGACACCTTAACGAGATTATGATTATTGATCACAGTACGACAACAGCCGAAGCAGCAAGTCACAGTGGCGGAAATTCTAATAAAGGCGGCGATATTTTATGGCGTTGGGGTAACCCTCAAGTATACCGACAAGGAACAGAAGCCGATAGAAAACTATTTTTACAGCACAATCCGGCTTGGGTGGAAGATACGTATTTAGATGAAGGTAAAATCTCAGTTTTTAGTAATGGAGAAGCCGATTCAAGTCAGACGTTCAGCTCGGTTCACCTTATTGAACCCGAAATTGTCGGAGGCCAATACACCATGACTAGCAACCGTTTCAATCCTGTAGATTATGATTGGTCATGGAGCGGTAGTATTTTGGGAATCCTATTCAGTCAAGACCGACAATCAGGTACGCAAAGTCAGCCCAACGGAAATTTTATCATTTGCGAAGCGCTTTTGGGAAGAATCTCAGAAATCACAAAAGAGGGAACACTTTTATGGTCGTACAAAAATCCAACAGGTATTTATTTTCCTGCCACATCAACTTTAACCCTATTTGATCAATATTCAGCTATTCCTCCGAATGTAAATGCTGTGTTCAAAGCCGACAAATACCCGCCCAACTACATTGGATTGGCAGGAAAAGATCTAACTCCAATTGGAATCATTGAAAATAGCAATCCGCTTTCAGTAGCATGCAATTCATTGGGTTTAAATGAAATAAATACTCCAAATTTAAGCCTGTTAGATCCGGTAAAAAATGCTACACTTCAATTCAGTGAAATGCTTTCATTAGTAGATGTATCCATTTATGATGTAAACGGACGATTAGTATTTACTCAAAATTCATTTTCAGGTTCTGAACTCGAAATCAACCTAATGCCATCTATTTATTTCTTGAAGATTCAAAGTGATGCAGTAAACAGTACATTCAAAATTATTGTTCAATAGCATTTAATTTTTAAATTTTACTCTAATGAAGTTTGTATTTCAACTTTTCATCACACTGCTTTCATCTACTTTTGCGTTTTCTCAAACTTTAGAAACGTTAAAAATAGACACTCAAAAAATGTACGATGCCACGTACAACATGGATTTTGAAACAATTTTAGACTACACACATCCAAAAGTTTTTGAAATGGCGAGCCGCGATCAAATGATTGAGGTAATGGGACAAACTTTTGAAAATGAAGTACTAAAAGTACGTTTTGTTCATCCTAATCCGATATTTACCTATTCAGTCATTCAAACATTAGCAGGTAAAACATTTTGTCGCGTGAACTATGTTAACACAATGCGGATGACTTTTGAAGAAAAATTAACGCCAAAAAGAGCAGAAGAAATGGTGGAAACCTTCAAAAGCTCAGGTGACTATTCAATGGTTCTTTTTGAAAAAGACCGAAATAGTTTTTTTATTGAAGGAGACGCTATTCTGATTGCTATTTCGGATGATTCTACCAAAGGAACATGGAAGTTCGTCAATTATTCCAAAACACAAACGGCCAACTCAGAAATGATTGTTGGTAAAGAAGTGATGAACGCTTTGGGATTGTAATCGTTTTTAAAATTTAAATTTCATCCGGAAAAATCTTACCCGGATTTAATATATTATTGGGATCGAAAACATATTTGATGCGTTCCATTAATTCCAAATGCACTTTTGAAAAGGCAATATCCATAAAGTTTTTTTGGACAAAACCGATGCCGTGTTCACCCGATAATGTTCCTTTTAAACCAACTGTCAATTCAAAAATCTCCCGAATTCCTTTCGGAACATTGTTCAACCAATTTTCATCGGTCATCGTTCCTTTGATGATGTTTACGTGTAAATTCCCATCGCCAGCATGACCGTAGCACACCGATTGAAAGCCGTATTTACTTCCTATTGATTTGATGCCAGCCAACAATTTGGGCAATTCGTAACGCGGCACAACAGTATCTTCTTCTTTGTAAATGGAATTCGATTTCACTGCTTCAGCCACCGAACGTCGCATTTTCCACAACGCATTTTTTTCATCTTCGGTATCGGCAAAAAGTACTTCGTCAATGTTAAATTGTTCCACAACACTGAGAATTTTTTCAGCTTCTAGCATTAAAATTTCAGGATAATTCCCGTCGACTTCGATGAGCAAATGCGCTTGAACCTCATCTTTTACGGTTACACTGATAGTATCGTTGAATTTGAGTGTCCAATCGATGGCGTCGCGTTCCATAAATTCGAGCGCACTCGGAACAATTCCAGCTCTAAAAATGGCTGAAACCGCTTCACAAGCCTGATATGCTTGATAAAACGGAACCAACATCAACACGCTATGTGCATTTTGGGGAAGTAATTTCAGAACAATTTTGGTGATTACGCCGAGTGTACCTTCACTTCCTACCATCAACTGAGTTAAGTTATAACCTGTAGAATTTTTCAACGTATTAGCGCCCGTCCAAATGATTTCACCATTGGGTAAAACCACTTCAAGATTCAAGACATAATCTTTAGTTACACCGTATTTGACAGCACGCGCACCGCCCGAATTTTCAGCAACGTTTCCTCCTATCCAACAACTTCCTTGACTACTTGGATCAACGGGATAAAAAAGTCCCTTTTCGGCTACAGCTTCTCGAAGTACTTGTGTAATTACTGCAGGCTCAACGGTTACTTGAAGATTTTGTTCATCGATATCTAAAATCGCATTCAAGCGTTCCATCGATAATCCAATTCCTTTATAAATCGACAACGCACCGCCACTTAGACCTGTTCGCGCTCCAATGGGTGTAGTCGGAATTTTATATTCGTTCGCCAATTTCAATACTTCTGATATTTCAAAAGCATTCGCCGGTTTAACGACAACACTAGGTGGGAAAACATAGTCTTCAGTTTCGTCGTGACCGTAATGATCTAGAGTTTCTTGATCTAAAAAAACAAATGAGGAACCTACAACCGCTATGAGTTGATCGACCAAATTTTGGGGTAATTGATACGTTGTAATCATTGTGAAAAAATAGCTTAACTATTTTTCAAAAATACTATTTATTTGGTTGCGGAGTCATTCGTAAATAATATTTTATTCGGTTAAATCCTTTAGGGAATTTTGCGGGAATATCTTCGTCTTTGATTGCGGGCGCTATCACAACATCTTCGCCGTCTTTCCAATTGGCTGGAGTCGCAACGCTATAATTCGCTGTGAGTTGTAAACTATCGATTACGCGCAACAATTCATCGAAATTTCTACCCGTAGAAGCAGGATACGTCAGCATCAATTTTATTTTTTTGTCAGAGCCAATAATAAACACTGATCGAACGGTAAAGGTTTCATTTGCATTGGGATGAATCATATCGTATAAATGAGCAACCTCACGATTTTCGTCGGCTATGATGGGATAATCTACGGTTACGTTTTGGGTTTCTTCAATATCTTTTATCCATTTCAAATGCGATTCCAATCCATCAACACTGAGCGCCATAACTTTTACATTGCGTTGAGTAAACTCGGGTAAATAATTGGCTACTGTTCCTAATTCGGTGGTACAAACCGGAGTAAAATCGGCCGGATGTGAAAATAAAACACCCCAAGAATCACCTAAATACTCATAAAAATTTAAATTCCCTTTTGTGGTTACAACATCAAAGTTGGGCGCAACATCTCCTAATCGTAAAGTTCCCATAATTTCTTTTTACTCAAAGTTACGGTCGAAATCGATGTAAATAATTTAATGACGCGTTAAAAATTTGTGAAAGGGAAATGAATTATCAAATCGATAAAAATTGAGGAGTAATTTTAGATATACGTTTATTTAAACGGAGTAATTTTGCAAAAGAACAGTACCCATTTGACTCGCTTCAATTTGATGAGTCAAAAACAAAAAGCTTACACCGTTTGCTTCTTCTTCAAATTAGGCAAAAAATAGCAAATGATGCCGATGAGCGGCAAGTACGAACAGACGTGATACACGTATTGAATGGACGTTACATCAGCTAATTTCCCGAGTAAAGCAGAACCCAACGCTCCCATTCCGAAGGCAAAGCCATAGAACAATCCCGATACCATTCCGAGTTTTCTAGGAAGTAACTCTTGCGCATACACCAAAATGGCAGGAAAGGCAGAAGAAATAATGATTCCGATGACCACCATCAAAACATCCGTCCAAAATAAATTGACATACGGCAAGAGTAACGCAAACGGAAACGCACCGAAAACCGACAACCAAATCACGTATTTTCTACCTATTTTATCTCCGAGTGGTCCACCCAAAATGGTTCCGACAGCATACGCAATTAAATACAAAAACATATGGAACTGCGCTTGTTTTATGGAAAGATTGAATTTATCGATGATGTAAAACTGATAATAACTCGACAAACTAGCTGAATAGAAAAACTTAGAAAAAATGACGATTAAAAGTATGGCTATTGAAATTTGAACTTTACGCTTGGGTAAGTCATGTAAATCAAAAAATAGGGTTGATTTATTTTTTCTTACAATCAAATGATCGCGGTACCAGTAGGCAATTTTATTTAAAATTAGGAGTCCGAGTACCGCTACGATCACAAACCATAAAATGTATTTTTGCGAATGAGGAACGACGATATAGGCAACTAATAGCGGCCCGAGTGCGGTTCCGAAATTTCCGCCGACTTGAAAAATCGATTGGGCTAATCCGCGTTTTCCGCCCGAAGCTAAGTTTGAAATCCGTGCCGATTCTGGGTGAAAAATCGACGAGCCAATTCCGATTAAAATAACCGAACCGATGATCCACAGAAACGTATTCGCGAATGAAATAGAGACGATTCCAGCAAGTGAAAATAGCATTCCGTACAATTGCGAAAAAGGTCTAGGATATTTGTCAGTATAATAGCCCACAAACGGTTGTAAAATAGAAGCTGAGAGTTGAAAAGCAAAGGTGATTAATCCGATTTGGGTAAAGGTAAGATTATAACTTTCCTTTAAAATGGGGTAAATAGATGGAATAATCGCCTGGATTAAATCGTTGAGCAAATGGGCAAAACTGATGGAAAATAGAATCGAATAGACTGTTTTTTGAAGTACTTCGTTGGTATTGCCTACAGTTGCTGCTTGGGTTTGCACGGGTATCGATTTTGATGGTGCAAAATTAATTCATTGTTAGGAAAAAAAACAAGGTTTTAACGGAAAGTTCACAAAGGTAATTTTTGTGTCACTTCTATATCAGCTTTTATATTTTCTTGCAAAGACGTGGAGGCGCAAAGTTTTTTATTCTATTTTTTTGCGTCTTTGCGTCTTTGCGAGACATCAGATTATTTATTTTTTACCATACGATACCGAATTTGTTTAAATTTGTGATAGCAAAATTCTAGAATTTGAAACCAGCTTCCCAAAAATCGGCTTTGACAGAAAAAGAAGGCATTGATCAACCCAATACGTTGAGCAGTTCGGCGGTTGTAAATATTCAGCAAATGCGTAGAAAGCAGCCGTCTGCAGATGAACTGGTTAAGGGGATTTTGAATGGCAACATTACTGCTTTGAGTCGTGCGATTACCTTAATCGAAAGTACCAATCCAACGCATGAATCGAGAGCCAATGACGTAATCAAAGGTTGCTTACCGTTTGCTAATCAATCGGTACGCATCGGAATTACAGGTGTTCCGGGTGTAGGAAAAAGTACCTTTATCGAAGCATTTGGAACCCACCTAACCTCGTTAGGAAAAAAAGTGGCGGTTTTAGCTGTTGATCCGAGCAGTACGATTTCGCACGGCAGTATTTTGGGTGATAAAACCCGAATGGAAGAATTGGTAAAAGACAAAAGTGCATTCATTCGTCCGAGTGCGTCAGGAGAAACCTTGGGCGGTGTGGCACGTAAAACGCGTGAATCAATTATATTGTGTGAAGCAGCAGGATTTGATACTATAATTATTGAAACCGTTGGAGTCGGTCAAAGTGAAACAGCTGTTCACAGCATGGTAGACTTTTTTTTGTTGTTAAAAATATCCGGCGCTGGCGACGAATTGCAAGGCATCAAACGCGGCATTATGGAAATGGCTGATGCAATTGTGATTAATAAAGCGGACGGCGACAATATATCCAAAGCAAAATTGGCAAAAACCGAATTCAATCGGGCGTTGCATTTATTTCCGGCCAAAAAATCAGGTTGGATTCCGACAGCATCAACCTGTAGTTCGTATACTAAAGTCGGAATTGACGCGGTTTGGGACACCATTTCTGACTATTTTAAATTAGTAAAAGAGAATCACTATTTTGAAGAAAAACGCAAAGATCAAAATCAGTTTTGGATGATGGAAACCATCAATGAACAGTTGAAATCCAACTTTTACAATCATCCCAAAATAGTCGAATTGTTGGAGAACAATAAAAAAGAGGTAGCTAATGGAACACTTTCTCCGTTTGCGAGTGCGATGGAGTTATTGAAAGCCTATTTCAAAAAGTAGCGCTACAATTTTAAAAATTGGCATCAGAATTTTAAAAAACTACCATTCTAGTTTTTGATCTAATTTATTTTTTATGTAAATTTATTCTTACAAAAAAATCACTTTAAATCTGTGTTGAATTATTTTTAACATATATACATCTAAATATCAATTATTTACAATATCTCTGTGTTTTTTTTTGTGGCAAACAAAAAAGGGTGTTTTTCCTATCGTTACCTTTTGAACAAATTCTATATTTATATAAACTAAAAAAACTAAAAATTATGCCTAGAATTATCCCCATAGAAGAAGCCATTGAAATGAGAAATGAGTACAAAACTCACATTAATCCTTTAATTGAAAGTCGAAGAGCAACTGGTTACACAGCTACCGATTTTGGTTGGATTAAAATTCAAGAACTAAGAGATTATTTAGCACTATTGGAAGAAGTTGAAAAAGTAAACGGCAAAAAAATATCGGGTGTTCGCGTCTATTTTTCAGCGTATCCCGACGCACCATCATTCCAATCATCTAGACAACAAGTGCCGTATGAAGCTCGAGAAACATTTTTTATGGTTCCAACGGTGAAAGTCGAGTCGACTTCTGCTTCACAACAATATGAAAATTTAGAACACTTACCGTTTTGCATTCATCCCGTAGATGCAAGCAATGAATTGGAAGGTGATTTTGTGGTAATTAATGGATTATTAAATGAACATGATAATTCTTCAAGAACTACAGATGAAAATTATAGTAACAAAACTAGTTTGGTGTTGAATGAAATGGGGTTAACGCCTCCTCCATCATAGAAAATATCGCATATGAATTTAAAAAGTTTACCATTAGAAGATATAAAAAATGCAATAATAGTATTACAAATAGTCACAGCAATTGTAGGAACAATTTATTTTTCAAAGTACAAAAACTCTAATTTAAAATATTTTTTATATCTTTTATGGTACATCGTAATTAACGATGCTATTGCAACATACTATAGTTTAAACATTTCAAAATACAATGCTCCATTCTATAACATTTTTCAACTGGTTTCATTCACTTTTTATTTAGCAATTTTCAAGAATACAATTGAGAGTTTAAACTTTAAAAAAATTATTTCTTATTTTATAATTTTATATTTTATATCATTTATTATTAACATTTTTACGGTTAATTACAAAGAAATATATTTTTCATTTTCCTATATAGTTGGTGCTTTATTTATTATATCAAGTATCGTTATGTTTTACTCGGAGATATTGAACTCCGACAAGATTATTAACATCAATAGAATGTTGATATTTTGGATAAGTATCGGATTGTTGGTTAGTTACCTTCCCAATATCCCATTTTATATAATAAGAAAGTATTATCTTGATTCACCAACTATTCATTATATATTTGCTACAAAGTATCTATTAGTTTTTACAAATAACTTATTATTAATCTCAGGTTTTATATGGAGTCACAAGGAGCCGAAGGACTTATAGTAGCGATTATTGTTCTCTTTAGCTTATGCGTCATTTTAGTTCTGCTTTTTACTATTTTCCAGAAGAAAAAAAACGTTCTCTTACTCAAACAAGCAGAGGACAAAAAACAATTTGAAAAAGAAATCAGTGAATCACAAGTAGAAATTAGAGAGCAAATACTGCGCAACATCAGCTGGGAATTACACGATAATATTGGACAATTGCTTACATTAGCTAAAATTCAGTTGCAAAGTATATCTGAACATCCCAACAATGCCAACGAATTAAAAGATAATTTAACCACTATTTTAAGTGAAGTACGTTCTTTATCTAAAGTCATAAACCCCGATTTTATCTCTAACATCAAATTAGAAGATGCCATTGAATTAGAAATTAAACGGTTCAATCGTCTGAATTACATCAAATCAAGTTTTACTGTGGAAGGAGAACATTTTGATATTGATTCGAAATCGGAGATCATCATTTTTAGAGTATTACAGGAATTCTTCTCCAACACCATAAAACATTCAAAAGCATCGGTACTGAACGTTTCTTTGCTTTACTTGGAAAATTCAATTCAGATTTTTGCGGAAGATAATGGTGTAGGGTTTGATATGGATACCATTTGTCAGACTGGAATCGGACTCAGTACTATGAAAAAAAGAGGTGCATTAATCAATGCCGACATCAATATTGACTCGGCTATAAACAAAGGAACACGGCTATCCATCAACTATAATCAGAATAAATCATGAAAAAACATTCCGTTGTAATTTGCGAAGATCATACGCTATTATCTCAGGCTATTGCCGGAATAGTGGATAGTTTTGAACACTTTGAAGTGCTGTATCTCTGTAAAAACGGAGCCGATTTAATTGAAAAATTTACATTCGACCAACAGCTGCCCGAAATTGTTCTGATGGATGTTAATATGCCCATTCTAAACGGAATTGAAACTACAAAATGGATTAATGACAAACATCCCGAGGTAAGTGTATTGGCATTGACCGTTGAAGAAGAAGAAAATACCATACTAAAAATGATCCGATCGGGTGCCAAAGGCTACTTGCTCAAAGACGTTGATAAAAACACACTTGAAACGGCTTTGCTAAAAATTATCGAAACTGGGTATTATCATTCAAACAACGTTACAGACGTGTTAATGAATTCGGTGTCCGGAAAATCAAACATACATCACGCTAACTTAAAAGACTCAGAAATTGAGTTTTTAAAATTACTCTGCAGCGAACTAACCTATCGTGAAATTGCCGAGTACATGAAATTAAGTCCAAAAACAATCGATGGATACCGCGATAATTTGTTCATAAAACTGGATGTCAAAAACCGAATTGGTTTAGTCATTTATGCAGTAAAACACAAAATATTTACTCCATAACCACTACTCTTCGTAGCGTTGTATTTCTCTGTCGTAGAATTCCTCTGCCAATGTAATTAAATGCTCCATTTCGCTTTCGAGTTCAGTTTCATCTTCACCTTCTAAATCTTCAATAAATTCAACTTCATCATCTTTTAAGTTGATGATGAATCGAGGAAAATCTAAATGAATGATGAATATATCATCCGGAAAATCAGAATTGTCGGCTAGTACAAATTTGGGTAATTGCATGGTAGTAGTAATTTGAAGATATTAAATTCTAAGAATTATACTTTAATATGGCCCCAATTTTCGCCCGTTCTAATGCGATACAATTGTTGCGTAGTAATATTAAATTGTTTGGCTATGATTGTGAGTCGGGTTTTACGCTCTTCCTTTTGAAGCATTTTTTTGATCCGAATAACTTGTGTAGATGTCAGTTTTCTACCATCGGATTTGATGTTGTGTTCTAAGGTTTTTGCTTTTCCTTCAATAACAGCTGGATTAACTGAATGATGAGCAGTTAGTTCAGCTTGATTCGCCCATTGCAAATTTTCCACTCGATCATTCACTTTATCATAATCTAAGTGCAAAACAAAGTTTTTATCTGGATCCGTTTTAGGAATAAAATAATCTGCTACCAAACGATAAAGCAAAAAATGCTTTGTTTTTCGTTTACCATCTACTCGAATAGCATATTTAAAAATTCTGTACCCTTCAACCATTCCGCCTTTCAGCTCGGTTCCATCTTTAAACTCATTCGTATAGCTAATCAATCGTCCCTGATTTGATATAGCATATTTAAATTTAAGAGGAGCGTCTATTTTTATCTGACGAAACTCCTCGCCTCTATAGTACTGTATCATAAATTATTTATTTTTTTCTTCCTTCAAAATTAAACTTTTTGTCAATAAATGAAAGCGAATATACAAAAAAAGTGCTGCCGCTGATAATCCAGCCAATAATCCAATCCATACACCGACCGCTTTCAACTCAGTATATTCGCAAAGATAGTACGAAATTGGGAAACCAATCACCCAATACGCCACAAACGTAATATACATAGGAATTTTCACATCTTGTAACCCACGTAACGCACCTAAAACTACCACTTGTATCCCATCAGAAATTTGAAAGACTGCAGCCACAAGTAATAATTTGGCAGCAATAGTCACCACTTCTTTATTGTCAACCAATTGCATTTCGTTGTTCATATCTAAAAACAATGGAGGCAAAATCTGATGAAAAGCAACAAACAGAATAGCAAAAACTATTTCAATCAATATCGACAATAAAAAGATGGAACGTGCCACCACGACTAAGTTTTTATAATCTTGAACGCCTTTCTGATTGCTCACGCGTATCATCGAAACCACACTCAATCCCATCGCAAACATAAACGTCATCGAAGCCAAACTCAATGCAATCTGATTCGCAGCCTGACTTGTTTTTCCGATGTTGCCACACAACCAAATCGCAGCAGTAAATAAAACCACTTCAAACAGCATTTGCATCGCCGAAGGCAAACCGATACTTACAATTTTTTTGATGGTTTCTTTTTTAATTTCGTCAAAACTGAATCCGTTAAAATACGTCTTCAATTGTTCTTGCCTAGACAAAATAATGTGCATAAAAACCACCATCGCAATTCTAGAAATAACGGTTCCCAATGCCGCACCGATGATGCCCATTTTGGGGAAAATCCAAATTCCGTAAATCAACCAATAATTAATAATAACGTGAATTACATTCGCCATTACAATCGCATACATCGAATATTTGGTCAACGAAAGTCCGTCTGCAAACTGCTTATAACCTTGGTACATAATCAGCGGAACCAACGAAAACGCCACCCAACTCAAATACGGTTTGGCTAAAACAATCACTTCTTCGGGTTGGTGTAATAACTCCATGATCGGCTTGGCTAAAACCACCAATCCGAACAACAGCAAACCCAAAATCGTACACAAAAACAATCCGTTGTGAAACGCAGAGCGAATTTTAGACACATTTTTTTCGGCATCGGCCTCGCCCACTATCGGTGTAATCGCGGTCGAAAATCCGATCCCAATCGACATTGCCACAAAAATCAGGCTGTTGCCCAATGAAACGGCTGCCAATTCGGTCGAACCCAATTTTCCAACCATAATATTATCGACAATTCCGATCAATGTATGCCCAACCATACCCAAAATCACGGGGTAAGCCAACTGCATATTGTAACGAAATTCTTTGGTGTAAAGTGAGAGATTCACGGTAATTATTTAAGTACGCAAATATAGTAGATAATTTTACACGAATTTCACGAATTACCACGAATTCTTTGCATAAATAATTTCACAAATAGACAATCTTTCGTGGAATTTAACTCATTTCTATTTCGTGCAAATTCGTGAAATTCGTGTGAAACTATTTTTAATTTCTGTTGAGAAGAGACGCACTGCAGTGCGTCTTTACTTTTCATCCTTTACCGATAGAAAAATCTGTGAAATCTGTGTTCTTTCAATTAAACCCATCACCTTTATATAAAAGAGACACACTGCAGTGCGTCTTTACTTTCCATCTTTTACCGAAAAAAAATCTGTGGAAATCTGTGAAATTCGTGTAAAACTATTTTTAATTTCTGTTGAGAAGAGACGCACTGCAGTGCGTCTCTACATCTTCTAAAATCGGTGTAAATTTTTATAATTTCTTACATCAGCGTTGCTTATTTTTTCAACTGTTCCCGATACACCTCAATATTCGCCTTCACTTTCGCATCCAATTCAGGTTCGGTAATGTCAGTCAGTTTTTGCAGTTCTTCCCAAATAATTTTGGCCACAATATAACGAGCTACACCTTTGTCGTCGGCCGGAATTACAAACCATGGCGCGTGTTCTTTAGCCGTTTTATTGATGGCTTCTTCGTAGTATTTCATATACTCGTCCCAACGCTCTCGCTCTTTCAAATCGCCCGTCGAAAACTTCCAATTGTCTTCCGCATTTTCCAAGCGTTTCAACAAACGTTCCCGCTGCTCTTCCTTACTCATATGAAAGTAAAACTTCAAAATTTTAGTGCCATTCTGAGCCAAATGGTGCTCAAAATTATTGATTTGCTCGAATCGATTTTCCCAAAACTGAGGCGTGATGTCTTCCACTGAATTGATTCCTGGTAAATTTTCAAACAAAATATATTCGGGATGCACGCGTGTCACCAACACATTTTCGTAATGCGTTCGGTTGAAAACTGCAAACTTCCCTTTTTCAGGCAACGCCAAATAATGACGCCACAAATAATCGTGCTCCAACTCGGTCGAATTCGGTGTTTTAAAACTGTGAACTACTACGCCACGCGGATTAAATTCTTTAAAAACCTCGCGAATCAAACTGTCTTTTCCGCTCGTGTCCATACCTTGCAAACAAATCAAAAACGCATATTTATTGTGCGCATACATCGCATCTTGCTTCTTGCTCAACTTCACTTGCACCTTATCCAGCGCCAATTCTTCTTGATCTTTATCGGTGTCAATGTCTAATTTGGTCGGAAGTTTTGAGAGCGAAATTTTGCCCGTTACTTTAAAATCTTCAATGTTAATCGAGTTCATAGTAAATAATTTATATTTGTAAAAATAATAATTTGAAGCTATTTCCGGCTATCCGCTATATCTTTTATGCTGAACTTGTTTCAGCATCTCGACTAATAATTCAGTATAAACTATTTAAAAATACTGAAACAAGTTCAGCATAAAAGGATACCGCTTCCTATCCGGGCTAGTCACATCAGTAATTCTATGGAAAAATTTCAACTTTCACTACTCTTTAAAATCATCGGAATTGGTTCGGCATCCGGATTGGTATTCAACCACGGTTCGGTCTATTTAATTTCAGATAACAGTACGTTTTTGTACGAATATCAGGTTGATTCGACACAGCTCAATAAAATTCAGCTCACCGAAAATGCAGCCGACAATATTGTAAAAAAACTCAAACCCGACTTTGAAGCCATCGCCTTCAATGAAAGTTATTATTTCCTTTTTGGTTCAGGTTCGACCGAAAAGCGCAACCAAATGATTCAAGTCGACGCCCAAACCAAAGAAGTAGTCAAAACCTTCGATTTGAGTTTTTTGTATGCTAGTATGCAAACGTTTGCCCAAATGGAAGCCGACGATTTCAATATAGAAGGCGCAATTTACCATCAAGAAACCTGGTATTTCTTCAACCGCGGTAACGGAAAAAATGCTCGAAACGTCGTTTTTACCGTTACGGGAGCGAATTTGGAAGACGATTTTCGTATCATGGTCAACGAATACAAACTTCCCAAAATAAAAGGCGTGCGTGCTAGTTTTACCGATGCCATCATCCTCGACGACACTATTTATTTCTTGGCCACAGCCGAAAGAACCGAATCGACGTACAACGACGGCGAAGTAGTAGGAAGTCTAATCGGTAGCATGAATAGCGAAACGATGAAAATAAAATTCACCAAAAAAATCACCGATACCCAAAAATTTGAAGGCCTGACTTTTTATAAACGCAACAAAACAGAAATCGAATTCCTCTTGTGCGAGGATAACGATACCGAAGCCTTGGAATCGGGAATTTATAAGTTGAAGATTGAGTTAAAATAGAAAATAGAAGAAAGAAGAAAGAAGAAAGAAGAAAGAAGAAAGAAAATAGAATATAGAATATAGAAAATAGACTTCAACTATGAAATCTGCCTTCTGCTTTCTGACAACTGACAACTAACAACTGACAACTAACAACTGACAACCAACAACCGACAACTTTTTTTCAACCTCGTCCCAACCTTTTTATAAAATATATCCTCTTTAGTATAAAGACATCAATTGTGATAAACGAAACCATATTAATAGCGTGTAAAAAAATGCAGCGGGATGCGCAGCGGCAAGTGTACGAGTACATGAGTCCAAAGCTATACCGCACCTGCAAACGCTACTTAAAAAAAGAAGAAGAAATAGAAGAAGTGTTGGCTGATTCGTTTTATACTGTTTTCACCAAAATGGACCAACTGAAAGAACTCGGTGCTTTTGAAGGCTGGGCTCGAAAAATAACGGTAAACAATTGCCTTCACCAACTGAAACGCAATGTGAATTTTAATCTGTATTTAGAAGATACCAAACTTCAGTTGCAACCTGAAACGTTACCCGAAACTCATTTAGAGGAAGAAGATTTGCTCAACTTACTCAATTATATCCCAGAAGGATGCAAAACTATTTTTAACCTGTTTGTAATCGAGGGTTACGGACATAAAGAAATAGCCAACATGCTCCACATATCGGAAGGAACATCCAAATCACAATTGAATGTGGCTAAAACGAAACTAAAAGAATTAGTCGGCAATCATTATTATCAAAACGTACAATAGTACTGAAATATATTCAGCATAAATCATGGACAATCAAAATAATTTATTCAACAAAATCAAATCTGCCGCTGAAAATGCAGAAAGCAAAGACTTCGACTCGATGGAAAAAGTCTGGTCGCGCATCGATGCCAAGCTCGATACCAAAGTTGAAAAAAGAAATAACCAAAATTGGAGAAAATTGGCTGTTGCCGCAACGATTTTAATTGCAGGTTTTGTGGGTTACCAGTTGTATACATCGGAGGAAACGCAAATTATTCCACAAAACACAGTCGTAACCCACGAACAGCCAAAAACAGCAATTTCTGACTCGATAACCAACCAAAATGCAGTAGTAAGTGCCGAAATTCAGCATCCAAACATTAAAGAAAATGCAGAAGAAGTTTTAGAACAACAAATTGCTCAACCCAATGCAGTAGCGGTACAAGATGAAATTCAAGAAGAAAAAGGAAGTACTGTTAATAAAGATGATGCTTTTTCTATTGTACCTGCGGTAGGTAATTCTACGGCTTCTTCTCCAGCAAGCGGAACCTGGTTGGTCGATAAAAATTTTGAATCCAGAGGCGTTTATTACAAAGAATCAAAAGCGGATGAAAATGACGTAATGGAATTCAAAAAAATTCAAACTAAAAAGAAAAAAGAAGAGCCTTTAATAGTGGTAAACGATTTACTAACCAACAAACATACTGTTGATAATCTGGAAGATTACGAAATTGAATCATTAGTAGAACTCAAAGAACCTTTATACATTATTAATGGGGTGAATTATTCCGAGCAAGAACTATTTGGCCCTAATCCTACCAGTCCGTACACGCCGCTTAACAAGCAATTAATTGAAACCATTTCCATACTGCAGGATGAAAAAGCGGTTTCCATTTATGGAGAAAAAGGTAAAAACGGAGTTGTAATTATTACCACCAAAGACGGAAAACCCGCACCAAAGAAGAAAGAATAACAGCACTAACATCCTAACCAATCATCGTCATGAAAAAATTCAAAACATTTTCATTAGCCCTTTCTTTGCTTATTTGTTTCGTGACAATGGCACAAAACTCAAATGTAAACGAACAGAAGAATCAAAGAACAATAACCGGAACTGTTTCAGATAAAAACGAGGCTTTGCCCTTTGTAAGTATTCAAATTAAAGGAAAGCAAAAGGGAACACAAACTGATTTGGATGGTAAATTTTCTATTACAATCAATAAAAACGATGTCCTCATTTTTAGCTATGTTGGTTATGAGACCTATGAATTAGAAATTGGCGAAAAAATTTCAAAGTATTATATTCAACTTAAAAGTAATGCTCACACATTGGAAGAAACGTATGGATATGAGATTCCCCGTAAAAAAAAGAACCAACTACAAGAACCTAAAAAAATAAGAATAGAAGAATTAAACAAAACAATTGTAGAGGAAGATACTAAAACGTTAAAAGGAAAAATACCGAGAATAAACATTCCTATCGAAAACAATAAACGTAATGTTGTTGGAAGGTCTTCTACTCGAACTAGCAATTTTGCAGAACCACTTTATGTAATTGATGGGATAATTTCTACCAAGAAAAAAATCACCAAAATGAATACAGACAACATCGCTTCAATAGAAGTTCTGAAAGATAGCACCGCAACAGCAATTTACGGGAAACAAGGAGTGAATGGGGTTATCCTTATAACTACAAAAAAACTATCTAAAAAAGAACTCAAAAAACTCAAAAAATACACGCCTAAGAAAACCACAGATTCTCTATAAATCAAGTTTAACTTATTAAAAAACAACATCATGAAAAAAATCAAAACATTTTCATTAGCCCTATCTATGCTTATTTGTTTCGTAACAATGGCACAAGACAAAACCATCACTGGAGTCGTTTCCGATGATTCTGGAACTTTAGCCGGAGCCAATGTAGTCGTAAAAGGAACGACTCGTGGAGTACAAACTAACATAGATGGAAAATACAGCATCAATGTTAAATTGGGAACTACTTTGGTATACAGTTATATCGGAATGCAAGATGAAACCCGAGTAGTCGGAACTTCTAATGTAATCAATGTAAAATTGAATTCAAGTTCAAGTACTCTTGAAGAAGTGGTGGTACAAGGCTATCGAACAGTCAAAAAAAAACAAAGTGTAATGGCTTCTTCAACAGTGGTTGCAAAAACAGTCGAAAATAGACCAAATGCCAATAAAATGAATAGTATTAACGGTCAAGTCGTAGGTATAAACATTAGTCAGAATCCACCCGGAAGCACCACTTCTGTTGTAATCAGAGGCGCAAAAACAATTAATCCCAAAAAAGAACCTTTATACCTCATTGACGGCATTCCTACCAATTCTGATGCATTCAGTAAAATTGATCCCAACAGCATTTCAAACGTTGAAGTGTTGAAAGATAAAGAAACGACCTCTCAATATGGAAGTAAAGGAGATAACGGAGTTGTTTCCATCAAAACCAAAAAGGGTTTGACCGAAAACGATATTAAAAAATTAGAAAAAGAAGGCAAGAAAATCAAACCTTCTGATGTTGTTCCTGTAGAAACTAATTATGAAGACTACGAATCGTTTGTGGAAAATGTATTTGAAAGTCCGCGTACATCACCGCTTTCAACCTTTTCCATTGATGTAGATAATGCCTCGTATACCAACGTGCGCCGTTTCATCAATAACGGACAAAAAGTTCCTAAAGATGCAGTGCGAATTGAAGAAATGATGAACTTTTTTAAATACCAGTATCCGCAACCACAAACCGAACATCCATTTTCGATCAATTCGGAGTACAGTGAGTGTCCGTGGAATTCCAACAACAAACTCGTTCGCATTGGTTTACAGGGAAAAAACATCGATAACGAACAACTTCCAGCTTCCAATTTGGTATTCTTAATTGATGTTTCGGGTTCGATGGCACAAGACAACAAATTACCACTGGTAATTCAATCGTTAAAAGTATTAACCAATCAATTACGTAAAGAAGACAAAGTAGCCATCGTAGTGTATGCAGGCGCAGCCGGATTGGTTTTGCCTCCGACTTCGGGCGATAAAAAAATGACCATAATCGATGCTTTGGATAAATTAAATGCCGGAGGAAGTACTGCGGGTGGGCAAGGAATCCAATTAGCCTATAAAACGGCTGAAGAAAACTTCATTAAAAATGGAAACAACCGCGTGGTTTTGGCTACGGATGGCGATTTCAATGTCGGCGCATCATCGGATAATGATATGCAAAGGTTGATTGAAGAAAAAAGAAAATCGGGTGTCTTTTTGACCTGTTTGGGCTTCGGAATGGGCAATTACAAAGACAGCAAAATGGAGGTTTTGGCCAACAAAGGCAACGGAAATTACGCCTACATCGATACCATTCAGGAAGCCAATCGGTTTTTAGGAAAAGAATTCAAAGGCTCGATGTTTGCCATCGCAAAAGACGTGAAAATTCAAATTGAGTTCAATCCGAGACACGTACAAGCGTATCGATTAATTGGATATGAAAACCGAAAATTACGTCCCGAAGATTTTAAAGATGATGCGATTGACGCTGGTGAATTGGGAAGTGGACACACGGTTACAGCTTTGTATGAAATCATTCCGCGTAACACCAAATCACCGTATTTTGATGAACCCATCGATTTGAAATACACGGTAATGGCCGAACCTAGTGATAAAAATTACAATCCCGAATTGGCCACCATCAAATTCCGATACAAAAAACCAGATGGTGAAAAAAGTATTGAAATGGTGAGTGCCATCGCCAATCAAAATGTGACGTTAAGCCAAGCGTCGAATGATTTTAAATTTTGCTCGGCCGTTGCGTGGTTCGGATTGAATTTAAGAGATTCTAAATTGGTAAAAAACAAATCGTTGAAAGACATCAAATCGTTGGCCAAAGAAGGTTTAGTCGATGATTCGGAAGGATACAAAGCCGAATTCATCCGATTAATTGAAGGCGGAAATCAATCGTAAGTTCATGAAAAATACACTTAAATTTTTACTAGTTCTGATGTTGTTCAGTAGTACAACTTTCGCTCAAAAAAGAACTGAAACACAAATCACTGAAAAAACCACAGTGGTAAAAATGAAACCCGTCATTTATATTTTAGGCGGAATTGTATCGGCAATTGGTCAGAAAGAATACGATTTTGCCAAAAAATACAATGTAGCATTTCATGACTTTGGTTGCCTTGCTCCTGCTAATTTAGAAAAATATGAAGAGATGAATAGTAAAATTTTCGAATTGCTCAACATCCAATTTGGCCCAAAATGGCACACAGAAATTAATCCCCATACACTTGGTTATACTAAGTGGATGGAAAATAATAAATAGTTACGTTACGATTGGTTAATTGAAAACGCCCAAATCGAGCAATTGATTTGGGCGTTTGTGCTGTATTTATTATCTGTTAAGTGTCGCAATCAATCGGATGACTGCAATGATGGTAACAATTATGGCTAACACTGTTCTCCATGAAAATCCGCTGTCGTAATAATCGTCATTGGTAGCGCTTTGCGAGAAGTTTTCACTCACTTGGGGTTGTAAAACCACTTCATTGTCTAGAACAAAACTCGGACACTTATCAGCAAAATCAGCTTTACTTCCTGTAAGACTACAAATCATTCCGTGTTCATAATCTTGCTTGCGGTTTTCACACATGCGACACACTTTGATGTATTCTTCTCTAGTCATATAATTTTAATTTACTAGTAATTTCTTAATTACTACTTGCTTTTCTTTTTCAATTTTGATGAGATACATCCCGGTACTTAATTGTAAGGTGTTGAATTCAACTTGTTCTGATTGCGCTGTTTTTTCCATAATTACCGTTCCCAATACATCAATAACCGTAATGGTTGAACCCGAAAGTTGATTTCCTTCCACAGTGAAATTTCCATACGATGGATTCGGATACACTTTTAGCGCATCTTCGTCTGCAAAAATCGGGTTGGACAATAACGAATTCACTGAAAAACTGTAATCAAATCCACCACCAAAATCGGGTGTAAACGTTTTAATCACCACGTCATTTGCATCTAAAAATCGAACAAAACCAGCACCTTGTGAAGCATTGGCCCACCATTGCAAGCCATCTTTACCCGAATCGTTTACCCGTAATCGGTAACATCCATCCACAATTTGTGGCGTTTGGTAGACGTTTGTATACGTGGTATTGGCCGTTGCAAACGTTTTGGTATCAATTACTACACCATTCGAATCGTATAATGAATAATTGTTTTGAGCGGGTAGATTGTTTGTTTTCAACTGAATTTTAAACACCGATGGCATTACATCTGGCAAACTAAAACGGGACGTAAAATGATTGTTATTCGCATATCCATCGGCACTATTGTTCACGGTTACAATTTGCACGTGAAACGTATTATTGGTCGAGTTTACGCCTACATTCCACAAATCATTGGTAGGAAGCGTAACATCTAAAGCTGCCATCGAAGCCAATGTGCCCGTCCATGTGTAGGTTTGATGTGTACTCGCGTCGTTCAACCAATATTCAAATTCAACACTTGAAAGTGATGTTGCGCCTGTATTTCGGATGGTAATTTTTGGTCGCTCACACATCGGATTAATTCGAGAAAACTCAGCGTTGGTATTGTTAGGCATTTTTACAACTTCAATAGCTGCATCCAAAGAAAAATTGGGCGCGCCGTAACCGACTACTTGATGTGCAACAATATACCGGTAATCGCCTGTTGGCACTGCTGGATTGGATGTTCTATAATCGATATTTATCGTTGTTCCAGCTGTTACGTGTGGCGTCAAATCTTGATCTTTTAGTAAAGTTCGTTGTCCCGGACACCAACCTTGACGGTTGTACACCCATGTTCCACCTTGAGGGAAAATCGGATTCTCGGAACAATTTTGCAACAGCGACCACGTGAATTTTTGAACAGCATTCACTAGTATTCTATGGCTTACAGAACCACCATTTTGAGAAAATTCTCCTTCCGCACCGTGACCTGTAATCGACGATCTAAGTTTAAACGAAGTGGCTTCTGCACTAAATGGATACGCCACTGTGGGCAATTTGGTTCCTGCAATGATTTCGTTGATATTCGGACTTCCCAAACGGTATTCGCCTTGCCATAATTGATCATATTGCACCACATTTCGCGGAGGCGTTCCTACGATAAAATAAAATTCTAAATCGAGTTCTTCTTGCCAAACACCACCAGACATCACTAATCGTTTGTTTCCTTTTAGGATTTTAACATAATCGGTCATGTCAAAATACCACGATTTACCATTTTGACCTAAATCCAATCCGATTCCGTACGGCGTTACAAATGACACCAATTCGTTGTAAAAAGGAAAACGTTTGTAGTAATTCAAAGAAACACTATTGATTGTACCTTCAACTGCAACCGGAATAGTCGTAATTAAAGCACCAGTTACTCCGTCGTATACATTTTCGGGTGACGCTTCAAATAAATTGGTAGTAGACAATAAATTAACCGAGTCGTTCAACATTGGAAGCACACCCTCATTGGAAGTAACCGAATAATTGCGTACCACTTTTGCATTTTTTGGATACGAATACCGCACCACATTATCAGAAACAACCACATCATACGTTCCTCTATAAAAAGTTACATTCGGAACTAAAGTGGATTCGGTAAACGTTGTAGTCAATTGATCGCCACGTTCGTAATCCCACATTAAATTGGTTCCGTTAGAGGTTAGTCCGTTTTTTGAATCCGAAACCAACTGTCCTGTACCTTCATCTAATTTGTAATAGGCAACCAGGTTAACATAATCGGGATGAGTAGCATCGATAGACTTGTTTTTCCAGTCTACAATCGTCGCTTGGCTCAATGCTTTATTCCACACTGAAAACTCTTTGATTTTCCCTTTGTATCCATAAGCCGTTCCTTCATCTATTTTTCCCAGAACCATATTCAAAAGGCTTACTACTTTTGTTTTATTGGTTCCTGTATGCCATAATGTCCCGTTCAAGTAAATATTCATTACGCCAGTTGTAGCATTTTTGGTAAATGCCCAATGGTTCCAAACGCCTTCAATCACACTATCAGTTCCGTATGGTTTTTCAATACGGTCAAAACCACCACTCACATAACCGCAGTCAAAATAAATACTTCCACCCCAAGGCATGTGCAGGTTGAGTTGTCGCTCGGCTACGTTACCGGAATTTCCATACACAATACTGTTGTCGTTTGGCAGTAAATTGGCATCGCCTTTGGTCCAGAAACTAATGGTTAACTGGTTATTGATTGTATTGAAAAATTGAGCGTTGATGTTTACAAATCCGGAAGAAGACACATCAATAGAAGCTATATTTCCAGCAGATAAGGTTCTGATATCCGGATTGTTTACTCCGCTGAATTCGATGTTCGATCCGTTTGTAGAATTTGAAAAAGAAATTTCTACTACGAGATTACTCGTTCCATCCCAATTAAAAGGTGTGTAAAATTGTACTCTATTCGCTCCGTTTACAAAGTTAAAGTCACTGAAAAAAACATCTGTAAATCCATTAAAATCAATAGTTTGTGCTTGTAAAGTTGTTAATCCCGAATTTTTAATTTTAATTTTTAGGAATTTAGCCAAACCGCCCGAATTGGAAACGTTGAGTTGTAACGCATTGATTGCGCCTGCTGAAAATCCGGATGCCACTAAATCGGATGCTTTTACTAAAAACTGGGAACGTCCGCTTTTAAGACTCGTTTTTACTATATCAGAAAGTATATTCGAACCGTTTCCAATAGTGTACGCATTTTCAGCGATTACGTTGTTTACAACTACATTTTTCTGAATAAAATCGTAATGATCATAAGTTTGTTGGGAAGTATAATTGAACGAACTTCCGGTAAAATTCGAAATCACATAATCCGATTGTTGGAAAAGTACTTTTTCAATTTTTGTACTATCGGCAATAAAGGTATTGCACGAATAATCCCATTCACCGCAACCTAAATTACGGTCGGTTGGAGTTGAAATCAAGGCATTTTTACAACGCATATTGTACTTGAGCATGATTTTCTCAAAAGTCAAACTCGGATTATTCGGAAAGCTGATTAGCGTATCTCGTGTGGTACTGTTGTAATTGAATGCTTGAACTCTGATGGTATCGCCCACACTTTGGGCAGAAACGAAAGAGAAAGAACATAAAAGTAAAAGAAAAAGTAGTACTTTCTTCATGGTAATTGGTTTTGGTTGTGTTGGTTATCGTAGTCTCCAAATATACCAAAAAAACAATTACTCCGAAAAAGTTATTTTTCAATCTCCCGTAAACTCTCCATTTTTTTGTGTGCTAAAAAGCCTTTGATGTCTTCGAAATGTTCCTTCACTCTTTTGTTTCCAAACTCAAACACTTTAGTAGCCAATCCGTCCAAGAAATCTCTATCGTGCGATACTAAAATTAAAGTTCCATCAAAATCGCGCAACGCATCTTTGATGATGTCTTTGGTTTTCATGTCTAAGTGATTCGACGGCTCATCCAAAATCAATAGATTTACAGGTTCGAGTAGTAATTTAATCATCGCCAAACGCGTTTTTTCGCCACCCGAAAGCACTTTTACTTTTTTAGTTACATCGTCTCCATGGAACATAAAAGCGCCTAAAATATTTTTTATTTGCGTACGCACTTCGCCTACCGCAATCGAATCAATCGTTTCAAAAATCGTAGCATTTTCGTCTAATAACGAAGCTTGATTTTGTGCAAAATATCCAATCATCGAATTGTGTCCGACTTCCACACTTCCACTATTGATCTCGATTTCTTTCATGATGGCTTTGATCATCGTCGATTTTCCTTCGCCGTTTTTTCCGACAAAAGCCACTTTATCGCCGCGTTCAATGACGATGTTGGCGTCTTTAAAAATAAGGTGATCACCGTATGATTTTTCTAAATCTTTCACAATTACAGGATACTGACCCGAACGAATCGCTGGTGGAAATTTCAATTTTAGTGCCGACGTATCTATTTCATCAATTTCAACGGGAACTATTTTTTCTAGCATTTTTACCCGCGATTGAACCGACAACGTTTTAGAAAACGTTCCTTTGAATCGGTCGATGAACTCCTGATTTTCGGCAATCATTTTCTGTTGCTCGTCGTAGGCTTTTTGCTGGTGAATACGTCGGTCTTTGCGCAATTCCAAATAGTGAGAATACTTGGCTTTGTAATCGTAAATGCGTCCCATGGTCACTTCAATCGTTCGATTAGTGATGTTGTCTACAAATGCTCTATCGTGCGAAATTACCACTACTGCTTTGGCCGAATTGATTAAAAAATCTTCCAACCACTGAATACTTTCAATGTCCATGTGATTGGTTGGCTCATCCAAAAGAATCAAATCGGGTTTTTTCAAAAGAATTTTGGCCAATTCGATGCGCATTCTCCATCCTCCCGAAAATTCAGAAGTCTGACGTGTAAAATCCTCTCTTTCAAATCCTAAACCTACTAAAATCTTCTCTACTTCGGCTTCGTAATTGATTTCTTCAATCGCGTAAAACTTTTCACTTAAGTCCGAAACGCGTTCGATTAATTTCATATAATCGTCGCTTTCGTAATCGGTTCGGATCGTCAATTGCTCGTTCAGGTGGTCGATTTCGGCCTTCATTTTAAAGATTTCACCAAAGGCTTTCGACGCTTCTTCCATAACCGTTGCGTTGTCGGATGTTAGTAAATGTTGTGGCAAATAAGCAATTACGGCGTCTTTTGGAGCCGATATGTTTCCGCCTGACGGCTTTGATTCACCCGCAATTATTTTAAGAAGTGTCGATTTTCCGGCGCCATTTTTACCCATTAAGGCAATTTTGTCGTTCTCGTTGATGGCAAAAGAAACATCGCTAAATAAAGTGGTTCCGCCAAAATGAACGGAGATATCGTTGACTGTGATCATTTGAAAGGGATTTTAAGATTATAGGATTATAGGATTATAGGATTTCAGGATTATAAGATTTTAGGATATTAATTTCTTAGTCTTACAATCCTACAGTCTTACTGTCTTACAGTCTTACAATCAATTTTTAAAAGGTGCAAAGATAACTTAAATGTGGAATTAGGCAATTGGGTATTGTAAAAAATAGTATGCATTTATCATTGATTTTTCAATTGGATTACTGATTTTTTGAGGTTTACATAAAATGATCTTTTTAATGCGTTAAAAAGTAAAGAGGAAACTATTATTGAATTAATTTCGCAGTATAACTTGTTACTTGCTTAGGTATGCCGTTGATCAACTATGGCTTTTTGGAGAAAATTATTCCGAAAGCGAAGATTAAAAAATCGTTTAAAAATGCCAAAAGCTCTTATTTAAGAAGAGTTCGATTGGCTACGGCGTTATTTTTCTTCGGAATGGGATTGTGTTTTTCTACTTGGGCGAGTCGGATTCCCGATTTGAAATCAATTTTACAACTGAGTGAAGCCGATTTAGGAGCGTTACTTTTTGCTTTGCCGATTGGACAAATGATTGCTATGCCTATATCTGGAAAAGTGGTAAACCGCTTTGGTTGCAGAAAAATTACGATGTTTGGGTTACTAACCTATGCCTTTTTTCTCACACTATTAGGATTACCTACAAAAGGTTGGCAATTGGGATTAGGTTTATTTGCTTTTGGCTTTTTTAGTAATTTTTTCAATATCGCCGTGAACACTCTCGGAGTACATACCCAACAATTATTCGACAAACCGATTATGGGTTCGTTCCACGGTTCGTGGAGCTTGGCTGGATTTTGCGGCGCGTTGTTGGCGTTGATAATGACTGCATTAAAAATAAGTCCGTTTCAGCATTTTGTACTGGTTTTTGCATTGATTTTGCTGTTGATTGTTTTCAATTACAAGTATTTAGTCAAAACTTCGGTCAAAAAAGCAGAAGAAGTACACGAAAAAGTTTCGTTTTTTCACATTAAAGATAAGACGCTGATTTGGCTCGGAATCATCAGTTTTTGCTGCATGGCGAGCGAAGGAATTATGTTTGATTGGAGCGGTGTGTATTTTAAAGAAATTGTCAAAGCTCCGAGTTCGTTGGTGGTTTTGGGATATACCTCGTTTATGGTTACGATGGCAATTGGGCGTTTTTTGAGTGATGTATTAGTGGGGAAATTTGGCCCGAGAAAAGTATTGCTGGCAAGCGGTATCATTATTTCGAGCGGATTGTATTTGGCGGTTTTATTCCCGAATTTAGTGGTTTGTACGTTGGCTTTTATGTTGGTTGGATTTGGCGTGTCGAATGTTGTTCCGATTGTGTTCAATGCCGCCGGAAATAGCACCAAAGTTTCAACTAGTAGTGCTTTGACAATTGTGTCAAGTATCAGTTTCACCGGATTTTTAATCGGTCCACCACTCATTGGTTATATCGCCGAATTAACGAGTTTGCAGTATTCGTTTGCGTTTATTGGTGTTTTCGGACTGTTGATTTCTGGATTGACGTATGGATTGAAGTTGTTTCGGTGAACAACTTTAAATACTCAACCGAAACTCTTCAATCACAGGATTTGCTTTATTAAAATCGGTTTCCTGAATGAATAACTCAGCTGCTTTTGCCGTTTTAATACTCGGCAACACATTCGCCTGATTGTTGTATCGAATGACCACATCAATAGACGATGCTTCTAATTTTTCTTTTAACGAAGTTGCTAAAATTTCTTCTCCTGAAAATATTTTGATTAAACCCATTTGTAGATTGTGTAATGTATATTGTCTTCTTCTTTCTTTCTTCTTTCTTCTTTCTTCTTTCTTCTTTCTTCTTTCTTCTTTCTTCTTTCTAAAACTACTCTTCCATTTCAAAGAAAAGCGGTTCAATCATGATTTTATCGGCTAATACTTCCACTCGTTCGGTGATTTCGCTGCAGAAAAAAATGCGTTGTGTTTTTTCAACACTCGCTGAAAGTCGCATGATAGTCGCATCCAAACGGTTTCGGAACAGCATATCGGCATCGTCTACGATAAACATTTTGATGGTGTTCATATTGAATCCGGCCGAGCCAAACATCGCGTTTATTTTGGTTGTGGTTCCGATGATGACGTCCATTCCGAGTGAAATTTGATTTTTATCAAAATCGATGTCGCCTTTATCATGACAACCAATGACACGTAAATCGGTGTAATTCGCTAATTTTTTGAACGTTTCAACCGCTTCGAGCACTTTCTCTTTGTCTTCCACAAAAATCAGTGCTCGTGTGCTTTCACCCATTGCTTTTTCCAAACGTTGGATTACATTCAACAGAATTGTGGTCGTTTTTCCGGTTCCGCCGGGCGACTGAATCACAACGTCTGCACCACTTTTTATGGTTGAAAAGGTATCGTGCTGCATTTCATTGGCTTCGATGAAATCGTTTTCAATGAGCGCTTGTTGAAGGTTGGAGTTTATTTTTTTTAATTGCATATTTTTCTAGTAAATAGTAATTAGTGAAAAGTAATTAGCAAACTATTCACTAATTACTATTCACTATTCACTAATAATTTATTTACTCGCGAACAATTTCACATCGGTTTCTGAAATTTCGCTTCCGCCCAAAATAATCAAGCGTTCTACTACATTTCGTAATTCGCGGATGTTTCCTGTCCAATCGTATTCTTGTAATAATTTGATGGCTGCTTTGGAAAATGATTTTTGTGCATTTCCCTGTTCTTCAGCAATTTTTGAGGCAAAGTGTTCGATGAGCAAAGGTATGTCATCGCGACGGTCATTCAACGCCGGAACTTTAATTAAAATCACGGCCAAACGATGGTATAAATCTTCTCGGAAACGACCTTCTTCGATTTCTTTTTTCAAATCTTTGTTGGTCGCTGCTACTACGCGAACGTTGACTTTAATGTCTTTATCGGCACCAACTCGCTGAATCAAACTTTCTTGCAACGCACGCAATACCTTGGCTTGTGCGGCCAAACTCATGTCGCCTATTTCGTCTAAGAAAATCGTTCCGCCATCGGCAGCTTCAAATTTACCGGCTCGGTCTTTCACCGCCGATGTAAACGCGCCTTTTACGTGTCCGAATAACTCACTTTCGATCAATTCGGATGGAATCGCGGCACAATTCACTTCGATTAAAGGAAATTGTGCGCGTTCGCTTTTCTCGTGTAATTGATGTGCAACGAGTTCTTTTCCGGTTCCGTTTGGACCCGTAATTAATACTCGAGCGTCGGTTTGCGCTACTTTTTCAATCATCTCTTTGATGTGATTGATGGGTTCGGAAACGCCAATCATTTCGTAGTTTTTACTGACTTTCTTTTTCAGAATTTTGTTTTCTACTACGAGTTGTTTTTTGTCTAAGGCGTTACGTACAGTATTGAGTAACCGATTTAAATCGGGTGGTTTTGAAATGTAATCGAATGCACCCAAACGCATGGTATTGATAGCTGTTTCCATGTCGCCGTGACCAGAGATCATGACAATCGGAATTTCGGGTTTTATTTTTTTAACGGCTTCTAGAAGTTCTTCACCGTCCATTTTGGGCATTTTGATGTCGCACAACACCAAGTCGTAGTCGGTGTTTTTGATTTTTTCAAATCCTTGCACGCCATCTTCGGCTTCTTCTACTTGATAGGTATCGTTTTCCTCAGAAAGTATTTTGGTGAGCACTCTTCGGATGGAAGCTTCGTCTTCGATGATTAGTATTTTTGACATAGTTTTTATTTAACCGCAAAGTTCGCAAAGTTTTTCACAAAGTTCGCAAAAATTCAATAGAGTTTGTTTTTTAGCCCCGATTGAATCGGAAAGCTCCCAATCTCGCTCCTTTAACGAGATTGGGACTTGGAGTGGAAAGCGGGAATTACGATTACTGATAAAGCCCGAGCCAACCGCTTCAAATCATTTTCATTTTTCTAACTTCTCTTTTTCACTCCCAATCCGAAATAAGCGATGGCCGAATAATTTTCGACGGGTTCGTTGTTGAAAACTACGCCTCGTTCTCTGACAACGTAGCCTCTTTTCAAATTGATGATGGCGTCGCAACATTTGCTTTTGGCCAATTTTTTGAGTTTTTCTAAAATCTCAGCATCTGTGGCACTTTGCTCACCAATGACTTCGATTACTCCTAATTTTTCGTATTTAAAATCAATGGTTTCCGATTCGAAATACAAATCCACTTTTTCGGGTAATGTTTCGCAATTGATGGTTTTTTGTTCAGGGTCGAAAGGGGTAAATTTCTCGCTGGTGGAATATCCAAATCCACATGAATTGAGAGTTACTGCGACTATTAGTACTGAAAATAGTCTAAAAAATACATTCATTGTTTAATATTTAAGCCATTTATATAATTCTTTCCACGATGGTTTTTTGCCGTACATCAGGATTCCGACGCGGTAAATTTTACTTGCAAACCAGACTACTCCGAAGAAGGTTGCAAACAACAGCGTCATTGAAATGGCGATTTCCCACCACGGCACTCCAAACGGAATACGCATCATCATGACGATGGGCGATGTAAGCGGAATCATGGAAAAGATGGTTGCAACGGTTCCGTGTGGATCGTTCATTACTGTAAAAAACCCGATGTAAACACCTAGAATTAAAGGCATTATAATGGGAAGTAGAAATTGTTGTGAATCGGTTTCGTTGTCTACTGCGGCGCCAATGGAAGCATAGAATGAACTGTATAGGAAATAGCCACCGATGAAGTAGAAAATAAAGCAAAAGATAATTTTAAGGAACGGTATTTCATCAAAATATAATTTGACGGTTTCAATCGAAAAACCACCTGCCGCATTCATTTGTTCGGGTGACAGTGTAACAGTATCCGAACCCATTTGAACACCGAATACGGCTGACAAACCAAAATACAATATTCCGCCGATGATGGCCCAAATCAGAAATTGTAAAATTCCGGCTAATGAAGTTCCGATGATTTTCCCCATCATCAATTGAAAAGGTTTTACGGAAGAGATAATTACTTCGATGATTCGGGATGTTTTTTCTTCAATGACGCTCCGCATCACCATGTTACCATAGATGACGATAAACATCATAATCAGATAACCAAAGGCGCCACCGATTCCAATTTTTACGATATCCACACCTTTTAACGCCTCTTCACCCGTTGCTTTTTTCAAACTAATTTCGACCTTGGCTTGCGCTTTTTGAAAGGAAACTGTGTCTAAATTGGCCAATTTGAAGTTTTCATCGGTGAGACGTTTGGCAATTTTTTCTTGTAGTTTTTCGATGAAAAAGGTGTTCGGACTGTCATTGGAAATGTATTCGACTTTCTTTTGCAGCGAATCGTTGCTCGACACTTTCGGAATCAGTAAAAGACCTTCGTAACTTTCGTTTACGATGCTGTCTTTTAACACTTTGACATCAACGGTAGATACATTTAGGAAATTATATTCTTCATCGCTTTTAAAATCGTTGACAAATTTACCGGTTTCATCGTGGATGGCGATGGTTTTTAATTCAGATTTCATCTGACTGAGGTATCCGACAAAAACGCCGATTCCGACGAACAGTAACGGACTCAAAAACGTCATGACAATGAACGATTTGTTGCGGACTTTCGCGATGAATTCTCTTTTTATGATTAGGAGTAGTTTGCTCATTTTTAGACTGCTTGGATTTTTAGATAACTTAGACTTTTTAGACTTTTTTAGACCTTTTAGACTTCTTGGACTTCTTAGACTGATTAGATTATTTAGACAATTGAGAGTCTAAAAATCTAACTTTCTAACCTTCTAAGATGTCTAGTCAGTTACTGTTTTAATAAATATATCATTCACACTCGGGATTTTCTCAACGAAATGCGTTACTTGTCCGCGTTGGATTAACGTGTTCAACAATTCATTTGGCGTGGCGGTTCCGAGGTTGATTTCGAGTTTTAACTCATCGTTCAACGATTTGAAATCGGTTTGTGAAAGGGTGAATTTTTGCGATAAATCGTACATCAAACCTTCGACGTTGGAACTTAAAATTCCGACTTCGTAACTGTTGGTTCGGTATTGCTTTTTTACGTCGCTTAGTTTGCCTTCAATCAACTTATTGGATTTGTGAATTAGAGCAATATGATCGCACATTTCTTCTACACTTTCCATTCGGTGTGTTGAAAAAATCACTGAAGTTCCTTGTTTGTTGAGTTCGATGATTTCGTCTTTAATCAGATTGGCGTTTACGGGGTCGAATCCGGAAAACGGTTCGTCCAAAATTAACAATTTGGGTTTGTGTAAAACGGTTACCACAAATTGAATTTTTTGCGCCATTCCTTTGGAAAGTTCTTGGATTTTTTTGTTCCACCAACCCTGAATTTCCAAACGGTTGAACCAATAATCGAGTTGGTTTTTGGCTTCATGGTGCGATAAACCTTTGAGTTGTGCCAAATACAAACACTGCTCACCTACTTTCATCGATTTATACAAACCGCGTTCTTCGGGCATATAGCCGATTACCGCTACGTGTTCGGGTTTTAGGGGCTCGCCGTCGAGAATAATTGCGCCGCTGTCAGGCATTGTAATTTGGTTGATGATTCGGATGAGTGAAGTTTTTCCGGCGCCATTCGGACCGAGAAGTCCGTATATACTTCCTTTCGGAACGGTAAGGGAAACTTCGTTTAATGCCGTGTAATCGCCGTATTGTTTGACTACATTTTTTACTTCGAGGATGTTGCTCATAGGTTAAATATCTGTTTCAATGTCAATTGCACTATCAAAAATCAATTTCAATTTTGATGTCTTTGCTATTGTTCATGTGATTGACAAAAGTACTGAATTAGTAAACGATTCAAACTAATTGTTACAAAAAAACCCACCCTTATTTTGACACAAGGATGGGAAAAATTGCTATGAAAAAGAAATTACTTGTTTCCAAGTAATAGTCAAATGTAAAAATTATTTTACAACTACGAAAACATATCTTTAACTTTTTCAAAAAAAGATTTATCACTCTTTTCTGGATTCGGAATAAAGTTCGCGTCAGTAAGCGATTTTTCGAAGAAAAGACGTTGTTCTTTGGACAAATTCTTGGGTGTCCATACGTTTACATGTACGAGTAAATCGCCATTTCCGTAACTGTTTAAACTCGGAATTCCCTTACCTTTTAATCGCAGAATTTTACCCGATTGAATTCCTTCTTCGAGTTTTATTCGCACTTTGCCGTTAATGGCTTCGATATCTTTTGAAACGCCCAAAGCGGCTTCTGGATAACTGATGTATAAATCGTAGTGTAGGTTTTCGCCTTCACGTTTTAAAAATTCGTGTTCTTGCTCTTCAATGGCTACGATTAAATCACCCGGAATTCCGTTTCCTGGTGCGTCGTTTCCTTTGCTAGAGACTTTTAGTTGCATGCCGTCGGTTACACCCGCTGGGATTTTGATGGATACCGTTTCGTCCTCCATGATCATTCCGAATGCATCGGCGTTGGTAGGCTTGCTTTCAATGGTTTGACCTGATCCACCACAAACATTACAGGTTGTAGCAGTTTGCATACGACCTAAAATAGTATTGGTAACCCGTAAAACCTGACCTTGACCATTACACGTTGAACACGTTTTGTAACGAACTCCGGGTGCTTGAATTTTACGTTTTACTTTTACTTTTTTCTCTACGCCGTTGGCTACTTCTTCTAAGGTAAGTTTTACTTTGATTCTGAGGTTGCTTCCTTTCACACGACGTTGACCGCCTGAATTTCCGCCAAATCCGCTAAAACCTCCGCCGCCAAAAGCACTTCCAAAGATGTCTCCAAACTGACTAAAAATATCATCCATGTTCATGTGACCGCCACCGTATCCGCCAGCGCCATCAAATGCTTGATGTCCGTATTGGTCGTATTTCGCTTTCTTATTTGGATCGCTTAGTACTTCGTAGGCTTCGGCACACAATTTGAAATTTTCTTCTGCCGCAGCGTCACCCGGGTTTTTATCGGGATGAAATTCAATGGCTTTCTTGCGATAGGCCTTTTTTATTTCTTCGGGAGAAGCATTTTTGGATATGCCTAGTAGTTCGTAAAAATCTTTTTTCATTTTGAATCTTTATATTTTGAACACGACTGACTCGTGTTGAAATGGAATGAATCATTTATAATTCATAAACGAATCAATCCGTTTATTTTATTTGTTCAAACGGGATAAATCCCGTTTCTAGTCACCAAAGGTTGTTATTGGAAATTTTAATTTCCAATAACAACCTTTGGGAAACGAATTATTTTGTCTCCTAATTTGTATCCTTTTTCTACTACATCAACAATTTTTCCTTTCAAATCGTCTGATGGTGCTGGAATTTGCGTAATGGCTTCAGCAAAATCGGCGTTGAACGCATCACCTGAACGCACTTCCACTTCTTCTAATCCTTTTGATACTAGTGTTGATTTTAGTTTTTCGTAGATTAATTCCACACCTTTTAAAAGCACTTCGTCTTCCGATTTAGAAATCTGAATCATGGCTCGATCAAAGTCGTCCATTACAGGCAACATAGCTTGAAGCACTTCTTGATTGGCCGTCCTGAACAAATCGATTCGTTCTTTGGAAGTTCGTTTTTTATAGTTTTCGAATTCGGCAAAAAGACGTAAAAATTTATCTTTTTCTTTGGCTAATTCTTCTTCTAATTTTTGTTCTACCGTTAATCCCTCCGCTGCTTCTACTCCGAGATTAACTTCATCTGTAGCCTCATCGGTTTGATTTTCATTGGTTTGGTCAACAATTTCATTATCGATAACTTCCTTCTCTGAATTTTCAGTATTCATTGTGCTTTTATTTTTAAATATATTCTTGATGTTCATTTTTTTGTTTTGTTCCGAATTGTCGGAAGCAAAAGTACTGCCATTTCTTTAAAAATGTCAAATTGTCATTGTTTTTTTGAAGATGTTTTGTTTTTCATCATTAGAAGATGTTTTGCTTTCCACCATCTGACGACGTTTTGTCTTCCACCATCTGAAGATGGTGGGAATTCAATCTTCGATATAATAATTCAATCTTCGATAAAAAAATTTGAATTATGCAGTATATGTCTATTTTAGCCCCGACCTGTCTGCCGACAGGCAGGTTGAAGTGAAAATCCTTTTTTAAATTGCCACGGGTTTTAACCCGTGGCAATTTAAAAAAGGTTGTAACGGAAAGCGGGACGAGTGTTCAAAGAAAAGATACTGCTGTGCTTCTAAAAAAAAAGATTTTTGGAATTGAATTCAAGAGACACTGAAATAAATTCAGTGTAAACTTTAATAAAATTTTAAGACTATTACGATTTAGTAATGACTATATTTGGAATATAAAAGGTTGAAGACGGCGTAAAGCCTAAAGATAATGTTAATTCAAAATACAAAAAAGCTCTAGTTAATTCTGGAGCTTTTTTTATTGTATGCAATTTTCTAGGGCTTGCTTCACGGTTGGGAATTGGAATTGGAATCCGAGTGAAGTTGCTTTTTTAGGTGCAATATTTTTATTACCAAATAACAAGATGTGCATTTCTCCTAGAATAAATTTCATGACAAATTGCGGTACATTGGGCAGAAACAATGGACGTTTCAATTGTTTCGCAATTGCTTTTGTCAAATCTTGGTTGCTGATTGAGTTGGGCGAAACAGCGTTGATCACTCCTTCTACTTGATTTTGAATGACGAAATAATATAGGTTAGCTATGTCGGTAAGGTGAATCCACGATTGGATTTGTTTGCCTGATCCGAATCCGGAACCGACAAACATTTTGATGGGTTTAATCATTTCGAGTAATGCGCCACCTTTGGATGAGAATACGATTCCTGTTCGAAGTTTCGATACTTTAACATCTAATAATTTAAACTGATCGGCGCTTTCCTCCCATTTTACCACAACATTCCCTAAAAAAGAATGGTCTATTTCGGCGGCAGTTTCATCGTAGACTTTGGAATAACTGTCAGGGTAAATGGCAGTTCCGGAAGCGGAGATAAAATGTTTAACTTGATGATTGGTTGCTTTTCTGAGTAAGTTGAACAATAGATTGGCAGACAAAACACGACTTTCGATGAGTTCCAATTTATAGGAATCGGTCCACCGTTTCGAAATAGACGCACCGGCTAAATGCACAATGACGTCGACACCGTTGATGCAATTATCGTCGATTTTTCCTTCTTGTGGGTTCCAATAAAATCCGTGGTAATTGAGGCTATTCTTTATTTTTGAGGTTGAAGTAGTCAAATAGTGAACGGTATGGTTATTTTTTAAAAGTACATCCACCAATTCGTTTCCAATCAAACCCGTAGCACCCGTAATTAAAACTTTCATCTTTCTTTTTTATTCAAATTTACGCCGAAACGACTAAAACAAAACGTTAATTGGTATTGGTTTAACTTTTGTTTACGATTTCAATTTGATGGTCCATTCGAAATCAAACACGGATACTTGATCGCCTTGGGAGTCGGTGCCTATGGATTGCATCCAAACGGTTTGACCTTCACCAGTTTCTATTGTTTTGCGGATGGCTTCTTTGGTCAACGCTCCGTCTTTGCAGGTAAAAACAATTTTTCCGGTGGCTTTTTTAGTGTAGGTTGATTTGCTGTTGGCGACCAACATAGAAATATTTTTCTTGCTTTCTTGTATTTGTGCTACTACTAATGCTCCGGTTGATAATTCGGCTGCCATGGCTTGAACGGCAAAATACATCGACTTAAACGGATTCTGATTGAACCATTTATGCGTGACTTTGGTGATGCACACCGAGTCGTTGATCGATTGAACTCGAACACCACACCAAAATGCAGAAGGCAATTTAAAAAAAAGAAACGTATTTAATTTAGAAGGTGAAAGTGTCATGAACTATTGATTTTGTTGTAAATATACTAAAAAGTTATGCTCTTTTAGTCGATTATTAATTGTTAAATAAATGTTAATATTCAGTACTTTGTATTGCATAGTATCTTTTTTTAGCCTTATCTTTGTATAAGAAATTAATAGCCTATCTATAGTATTGTTAGCTTTGAGTTTCAATCATCAATCACCACTGCTTAAAAACAGTAACTAAATCAAAAAACTATGATCACATCTAACGAAAAAAGCTTTTCAACATTGATCCACTTGAGTTCGTTGAGTCAGTATTTCATTCCGTTTGGAAATTTTATCTTTCCTATTGTATTATGGAGTGCTAAAAAAAAGGATTCAGAATTTATTGATCAACAAGGTAAACAAGTGCTGAACTTTCAATTGAGTATGTTTTTGTACTCTCTTATCTTATGCTTAATTGCCATTCCGATTTTAATCTACGTGGTATTAAAAAATGTAAGCCTCAACGACATCATCAATGAAAACGAAATTTTTGTCGACACCATGAGTGTAGGAAACATGACTGGTTTTGTAATCTTAGGAGTTGTAGCCGCTACGATTTTCGGATTTCTAAAACTAATGGAATTCATCTTGATCATCTATGCATCCGTAAAGGCTTCCAATGGAGAAAATTATAAGTATCCGTTAACGATTCCTTTTTTTAAATAAATCATCAATCATAACATCAATCAATCAATCAATCAATCAATCAATCAATCATCAAAAGAATCTGAACTAAATTCAGATTAAATCAAAAAATGAACAGTTTATTAACCTCTGAATGCGTTCAGATTAACAATCAAAAAGCACATTATGAATATTGAAAACACAAAAGCTCAAATGCGAAAAGGTGTTTTAGAATTTTGTATCTTGTCTGTCTTACGTGACAAAGAAGCCTATACATCAGAAATACTAGACACGCTTAAAAACGCAAAATTGCTTGTAGTAGAAGGAACAGTTTATCCGCTGCTGACAAGATTGAAAAACGACGGCTTACTCAACTACCGTTGGGAAGAATCCACTTCGGGTCCGCCACGAAAATATTACGGACTCACCGAATTAGGAAAAACATTTTTAACTGAATTAAATAGTACTTGGACTGAATTATCCGATGCTGTCAACATCATAACCAATCAAAAATAACAATCATGAACAAAACAGTAAATATTAATATAGGTGGTTTATTTTTTCATATCGATGAAGATGCATTCCAAAAATTATCACGCTATTTTGATGCGATAAAACGCTCACTTTCTAATTCTTCTGGTAAAGATGAAATCATGAAAGACATTGAAATGCGTGTGGCCGAACTTTTTACCGAAAGACAAAAAAGCGACAAGCACGTCATCAATGTAAAAGATGTCGACGAAGTAGTAACCGTAATGGGACAACCCGAAGATTACCGTATTGACGACGATTCAACCGACACTACGCAAACGAATTTCTCTTCATCAACTGGAAGAAGAAAACTCTACCGCGATAAAGATAGAGGTATCATTGGTGGTGTTTGTACTGGATTGGGACACTATTTTGGGATTGATTCAATCTGGATTAAAATCGGTTTCATCCTATTGGTTTGGGCTGGTGGATCTGGGATATTGGCGTACCTAATTTTATGGGCCATAACTCCTAAAGCCGTTACCACTACTGAAAAACTCGAAATGACTGGTGAACCGGTGAACATTTCAAGTATTGAAAAAAAGGTGCGTGAAGAATTTGAAAGCGTTTCCAATAAATTTAAAAACGTAGATTATGATAAAATGGGAAACGAAATTAAAGCATCTACTCAAAATGCGGGCAACCGAATTGGCGATGCGTTAACCTCAATCTTTTCGGTATTCGCAAAAGTATTAGGCGCAATCATTATCGTTTTCTCTTCGATTTCATTGTTCGGAATTTGCATTGCAGCAGTAGTTTTGATGTTTTCCTCATCCTTACCCGAAAATACTTTATTCAATAATATCAGTACGCCCATCGGATTTGAAACTCCGCTATGGATTCAAGGTTTACTATTCTTATTTGCCTTTGGAGTGCCGTTGTTTTTTATCTTGTACTTAGGATTAAAATTACTAGTTACCAATTTAAAATCAATTGGAAATGTAATCAAATACGGATTGTTTGCCGCTTGGATTATCGCAGTGGGAATTTTAATTTCACTCGGAATCAAAGAAGCCAGTCAGATTGCATTTGAAGGTAAAGATGTACAGAAAGAAATCATTAACATCAGTCCGACGGATACCTTATTTGTGAAATTCAAAAACAACGACTTCTATTCGAAAAACGTCAATCACCATACCGATTTCAGACTAACACAAGACGAAGCCAACAATCAAGTAATCTATTCCAACGATGTTGAAATTGAAGTAATGCTTACAGACGAACCTTTACCGTACTTGCAAATTGAAAAATTAGCCAACGGAAAATCGCCTTTGGATGCCAAAAGCAGAGCACAAAAAATCAAATATGGTTATAAAATTGAAGGAAATACGATTATCTTAGACAATTATATTTTAACCGAAATCAGACATAAATTCAGAGAGCAAAAAGTAGAATTGTTCTTGTATTTGCCAAAAGGAACGCTTTTAAAACCAGACAGTAGCGTTGAAAATTTTGATCGCTCTGACGATGATGTGTTCAACTTACACACCAGTGGAGAATATAATTATAGAGCTGATGACACCAAAGTGAAATGCTTAAATTGTCCGGAATATGAAAACGAACACGACGACATCGAAAGCGAAGAAATCAACATAACTAATGAAAATGATTCGACCAACACCATATCCATCAAAATTAATGGAGAAGAAGTAATCGAAAAAAAAGAAGGTAAACATCGCCTCCAAGTTAACGAAAACGGTATCATCATAAAAACTAAATAATCATGGTAAAATTAATCATCTTTTGTTCCAAAGTAACCATCGCAGTAGTTACTGCGTTACTTCTTACTTCTTGCAAGTACGACATTAATTTAGGAAACGGCATCGAAGGAAACGGCAATGTAAAAACCGAAACCCGCGCCATCACCGAAAAATTTACTAAAATTTCTTCCAACAGAGGAATTGAGGTTATCGTAGATCAAGACGCAACTACCGAAGTTCAGGTAGAAGCCGATGAAAATTTATTAAAACACATCACTACTAAAGTTGAAAACGGAACGCTAGTAATCTCTTCCGATGAAAACATCGATTCGGCCGAAAAATTAATAGTACATGTAAAAACGCCTACCATTAACGGTTTGGAAGCAACGAGCGGTTCAACCATTTCAACTAAAAAAACCATTACGGGAAGCGCGATTCAAATCAAATCAAGTAGCGGAAGCGAAATTAACGCCATCGTCGAATACGAGAAAGTAGCAACCGAATCCACTAGTGGTAGTAACATCGAAGTTTCGGGTAAAGCATTAAATTTGAACACTTCAACATCAAGCGGAAGCACAACCGATGCGGGCGATTTAATAGCTAACGATGTAGTTGCCGAATCATCAAGTGGCAGTTCAACCGAAGTCCATGCCGCAGTCGTTTTAAGCGCCCACGCATCCAGTGGCAGTTCGATTGAATACAACGGCTCACCCAAAGAAGTCAACAAAGAAGAAAACTCCGGCGGAAGCGTTTCGAAAAAATAATGACCAAAACATCTCAATGAAAATTGGGATGTTTTTTGTTTACTCTGAACTTGTTTCAGAGTCGCATTGTTATTGAAACGAATCAGTAGGCATTTTAGTAAGGGTCGTTCCTGCCTTTACTGCAATCTTTTTTATCTCGTTTTGAGAACGAGATAAAAAAGGATTTTCGCGACAGTCAGGGTTAGTTGGCAAACTATTTGATAAGAGTTTCCCGGTTTCAACCAAATATTTCTTAAATTTGCACCTCTAAATTCAATGAAAAAAATGAAACAATCGCTTTTACTAGTTGTACTTCTACTGACTACTGCACTCTCCTATTCCCAAAAGAAAGAAAAAATAAAAGGTTCCAAAATAGTAACCGTCGAACGCAAGCAAATTGAAGCTTTTGACGCACTCGAAGTTTCGGATAATGTAGAAATTTTTTTAGTAAAAGGCAGCGAAAATTCGATCGAAGTCGAAGCCGACGACAACCTGCATCAAGCCATCGATATTGTTTTAAACGGAAGCACTTTGCGAATTTCTACCTTAAAAAGTATTACTTCGTTTAAAAAGCTTAGCGTTCGCGTGACGTATACCGATACGTTTAACAACATTTATGCTAAAAACGAATCGAAAGTTACCGCGCTGGCCGATTTAGAATTGGAAACCATTACGGTAAAATGCACCGATTATTCGAAAGCCTTACTGAACGTAAAAACCACCAATTTCACGCTCAACTGCGAAGACAAAAGTTCAGTTGAAATGAATTTGAAAGCTGAAAAAACAACCATTACATTAACTAAAAACACCGTTTTAAAAGCATTGGTCAATTCGAAAGAACTCACGCTCGACCAATACCAAAAAAGTAGTGCAGCTGTTGAAGGCGATGTTGAAAATTGTAAAGTACGTCTCGACAACAACGCCAACTTTACGGGTAAAAACCTTTCAACTCTTTTCACCGACATTACTGCTGAAGGATATTCCAACGCGTCCATCAACGTAAAAGATACGGTAACCATTGTCGCTACGGCCAAATCGGAAATCGAATTGTACGGTGATCAAAAAATCATCATCACCCGTTTTGAAGACAGCGCGGTGTTGAAAAAGAAACCGACGAAATAATATAAATCCCGATTCTAATCGGGATTTTTTTTGATTTTATTTCAAAATCAATTACTAAAGTACTGAATTAGAAAGAACACAGATTTCACAAATTAGCACAGATTATTTTGTGGTAATTTGTGAAATCTGTGTTTATTATTTTATCTCGATAAAGACATTTAGTGCAGCTAATCTTATTGAAATTGTTTTGAATAAAATGAATCAACTTGATTTTTTACGAAAGTGGCAGGATTATTTATATGATACTGAGTCGGGGTTTGTTGCTCGATAAAAGCAACAGCGCTTCGCTTAGTTGCCTTTTTTTATGAATAAACTTTGCCGAAAGTAAACTTTCGGCAAAGTTTATTCATAAAAAAAGCCGAACTTTTCAGTTCGGCTTTTATCGGTCGGGGTGGCAGGATTCGAACCTGCGGCCTCCTGCTCCCAAAGCAGGCGCGATAACCGGGCTACGCTACACCCCGAAAGCGAGTGCAAATATAATATTAATAATTACTTCTCAAAATCTTTTACCCTAATAAATACTATTTATACCAAAATAGTTTTTTGTCAGCTACTTTACACTAAATTATTTTAATAAAAACTTACCTTTGCAGTTCTTAAAAACAAACACATTATGTCAGATACCATTGAAAAAGTAAAATGCCTAATAATAGGTTCTGGTCCTGCGGGTTATACCGCCGCAATTTATGCTGCTAGAGCCAATATGAATCCGGTTTTATACCAAGGAACACAACCCGGTGGACAATTGACTACCACCAACGAAGTAGAAAACTGGCCTGGAAATCCGGAAGGAATCACCGGACCGCAAATGATGATCGGAATTGAAGAACAAGCCAAACGTTTCGGTACGGATGTACGCGACGGTTGGGCGACCAAAGTCGATTTCTCTGGAGAAATTCACAAAGTATGGATCAACGACACCAAAGAAATTCACTGCGAAACCGTAATTATTTCTACAGGTGCCACAGCGAAATATTTGGGTTTACCTTCTGAACAACATTATTTAAATATGGGCGGAGGCGTTTCTGCGTGTGCGGTATGCGACGGATTTTTCTACCGCAACCAAGAAGTAGTAATTGTGGGCGCAGGCGATTCAGCTTGTGAAGAAGCACACTACTTATCTAAATTATGTAAAAAAGTAACCATGTTGGTTCGAAGTGAAAAATTCAGGGCGTCTAAAATCATGGAACAACGTGTGCGAAACACCGAAAACATTACGATTTTAATGAATCACGACACGGTGGAAGTATTGGGCGACGGACAAGTAGTTACGAGCGTTAAAGCGCTTAATAAAACAACTAATGAAACGCTTGACATTCCGGCAACCGGATTTTTCGTAGCCATTGGTCACAAACCGAACACCGATATTTTCAAAGATTATTTGACTTTGGATGAAACGGGTTATATCGTAAACATTCCTGGTACCGCAAAAACCAATGTAGCCGGAGTATTTGTAGGTGGCGATGCAGCCGATCACGTGTACCGTCAGGCGATTACAGCTGCGGGCACCGGTTGTATGGCGGCGTTGGATGCAGAACGGTATTTGGCGGCGAAAGAATAATTTTTCACACGAATTAGCACGAATTAGCACAAAATAAAAAAAGTCGTTCAACAAATTGAACGACTTTTTTAGTACACCTGACAGGTTTCATAAACCTGTCAGGTGTAACAAGAGGAATTTAAACACAGACCTGTCTGCCGACAGGCAGGTTCCACAGATTTAAAGGATTTTTTTAGGTTATAAAAAAAAGTCGTTCTACCTAAGAACGACTTTTTTATTGGTTAGAATTACTATAATTGCAAATCTAGCCCCGATTGGAGCGTGTATCCTTTTTTCAATTGCCTGGGGTTTAGCCCAAGGCAATTGAAAAAAGATACTGCGGAAAGCGGGACAAGAGTGCTTAGAACTCAAATTTTCTGCTACAAAAAAAAACCGAACATCACTGCTCGGTTTCTTTACACTGAACTTGTTTCAGTGCCTATTCTTTTATCATTTAAACTGAAATTAATCGTTCATCGAGATTAAAAACTCGTCGTTATTTCGGGTCTTTTTGATTTTATCGTTGATGGTGTCCATGGCTTCAACCGGATTCATATCGGCCAAGAATTTACGCAACACCCACATACGTTTTAATGTGTTTTCGTCCAATAGTAAGTCGTCGCGACGTGTACTGGATGATGTCAAATCGATGGCTGGGAAAATTCGGCGGTTGGCAATTTTACGATCCAATTGCAATTCCATATTACCTGTTCCTTTGAATTCTTCGAAGATTACTTCGTCCATTTTTGAACCGGTTTCGGTTAATGCTGTTGCGATGATACTTAGCGAACCACCATTTTCTACGTTACGTGCCGCACCGAAGAAACGTTTTGGTTTTTGCAAGGCATTGGCATCTACTCCACCGCTCAACACCTTACCAGAAGCAGGTTGCACTGTATTATAGGCTCGAGCCAAACGCGTAATCGAATCCAATAAAATCACGACATCGTGACCACATTCTACCAAACGTTTTGATTTTTCTAGCACTATATTGGCGATTTTCACGTGTTCTAATGGTTCGCGATCGAAAGTCGAAGCGATAACTTCACCACGCACGCTGCGTTGCATGTCGGTTACCTCTTCCGGACGTTCGTCAATCAGTAATACAATTAAATAGACTTCAGGATGATTAGCAGCAATGGCGTTGGCGATGTCTTTCAACAACATCGTTTTACCCGTTTTAGGTTGCGCGACGATCATTCCGCGTTGCCCTTTACCAATCGGTGAAAACAAATCAATTACACGGGTAGAAACACTCGCTTGTTTATCGGCAATTCTGAATTTTTCTTGTGGGAAAATTGGCGTCAAGTGTTCAAACGACACACGGTCGCGCACCACTTGCGGATCATGTCCGTTTATTTTTAATACTTTCACTAAAGGAAAGAACTTTTCGCCTTCTTTTGGAGGACGCACTACTCCTTTTACCGTGTCACCTGTTTTCAATCCGAACAAACGAATTTGCGAAGTAGACAAATAAATATCGTCGGGCGACGCCAAGTAATTATAATCGGACGAACGCAAAAATCCGTATCCGTCGGGCATCATTTCTAGAACGCCTTCGCTTTCGATGATTCCGTCGAATTCGTAGTCGGCATCGCGAAAATTCGGACTTTTCTTAGTTTTAAAATTCGGGTTTTGATTTGGATTTTGATTTGGGTTTTGATTCCCATTCCCATTTCCGTTCCCATTCGGTTGCGCCTTATTGGATTGCACATCGGATGCGTTTGGATTTTGGTTTTTATGTTTCTGATTGGGATTTTGGTGTTTTGGTTTTTCCTCTTGAGGTTCTTGAGGTTGTTCGTCTTGAACTAGAGTTTCTTCTTGAGAAGATTCAACGGGTTGCGAAGTTGCGTCTGAATTGGGATTGAACTTTTCCTTCTTTTTGAATTTCGTCACGCCTTTTTCAGCGTGTTCCCGATTTGGATTCTTAAACGGCTGCTCTACAACGTCTTCCGGTTTAGCTACAACTTCTTCCTTTACTTCCTGAACAACAGGCTTTTCCTCGGAAAACAAATCCGCTTTTGCTTTGGTTTCAGGAGTAATTCGAGCTCTTTTGGGTTTGTCGTCTGGAGTAGATACTGCTGCTACTTTTTCAGCAGACGTGGCTGCTTGTTGCGCTAAAATCAATTCGATCAGCGTTTCTTTTTTTACTCCAGCAAATTTTATGGTTTTAGCCAACTTGGCAATTTCTTGAAGCTCAGTAAGCTTCATTCCTTTTAATACAGAACTGTCAAACATGAATGTTTATGGTGATTTTTATAGTGAATGGTATAAACTACGAATGCGTGGTAAATTTTTCTGGTGAACTATCCGTTGTTTATGAAGATATTACGGATTTGTTATGCAATAATACAATTATTTTTTTACTAAGCAATAGTTTTTTATAAAAAGAAAATATATTTTTGTGCTTCAAAATCGGACTAATGATTCAAAGAATTCAGACTGTATACTTACTAATTGCTATTTTAGTGAGCGGCGTGCTTCCGTTTTTCTTTCCGTTGTGGAAAATAGACGGCAAGGATTTCTACTTTATGCAGAGTTTAGTGTACAATGGATTATTCGGAATGAGCGCGGTTTTATCTTTAGTAAGTATCATTTCGTACAAAAAAAGACAACATCAATTTGTGTTAGGCAGATTGAACATCATATTAAATTTAATTTTATTAGGATTATTTGTATATCGTTCACTAAATCTATCTGGAGAAACAGCGTTAGTTTCGGAGAAAGGTATTGGGATGTTTCTACCTATTATTTCTATCGTTATGCTGGTTTTGGCCAACAAAGCCATCAAAAAGGACGAAGATCTCGTAAAATCTGTGGATCGATTGAGGTAAACCTATAAACTTAGTTTATTAGTGCGTAAGAATCCGTTTCATTCAGTTGAGACGGATTTTTTTTGTTCGCTTCGCTCAAGTTTTTACCGCAAACCTGCCTGCCGGCAGGCAGGGACGCCAAGTTTGTCGCAAGGAGCGCCAAGTTTTATTCGCTTTGATATTTTTTTAGCACGCTGATGAGACGGATTCGACTGATTACCGCTGATTATATTCTGAAATCTATTTCTTTTTTCTGCCTTCTGCCTTCTGACATCTACCTTCTTTTAGGGCGTTCCGCAGTTGCATAAAGTTCAACTTTGCAAGAAACATTTGCTTAGCAACTGCGTCGGGCTTTCCATTACAAGTCCGCGCTCGTGCCTCGCTGTGGGCTTTCCATTGCAATCCCTAACGCGGCATTCTCCAACAAACGACAAAATCTATTTTTTATAATCTTTTTCATCCTTACAGATAATCGCATACGGACAGGTCGCGACCTATCCTATTTCAATTGCCACTTTGTACGGACAGGTGTCGAACTTCCCAATTTCAATTACCACTTTGTACGGACAGGTCGCGACCTGTCCCTACTTTTTGCCAATTTCTATAACCTCCAAACTCTGAATCTTATCACCGTCGATTTCAAATCGCAACATCGTGCGGACTTGATGAAATCCGTAAATGCCGCACGCACCCGGATTCATGTGCAACAGATTCAACTCCTTGTCGAATTGCACTTTTAAAATGTGTGAATGTCCGCAGATGAACAATTTAGGTGGATTTTGTTTGATTTCGGTCCGAATCAACTGGTTGTACTTCCCGGGATAACCGCCAATGTGTGTAATCCAGACATCTACGCCTTCGCACAGGAATCGGTTGTGGAGCGGGAATTCCATTCGGGCTTTATCGTCGTCGATGTTTCCATACACCGCACGAAGTGGTTTTAGATTTTTAAGGGTATCCGTCACTGTTAAATCGCCAATATCACCGGCATGCCAGACTTCATCCGCTTGACGGACATATTTTAAAATAGTGTCATCCATATGACTGTGCGTATCGGAAAGTAGGAGGATTTTTTTCATTGTCATTGCGAGGGACGAAGACACCCGAGCGCAGCGAACTGAGCGCAGCTAATCTCATCCATTTTAAACGCTAAGTCGCAAAGTTAATTATTTACCATCTAAAACGCTTAAAAATGAATGAAGAATTAGTAAAACTTTACCTATTATTTCAACCAAAATCTTTGTAAATTTGGCGTTTATTACAAGTGAACACTGAACACTGAACACTGAACACTGAACACTGAACACTGAACACTGAACACTGAACACTGAACACTGAACACTGAACACTGAACACTGAACACTGAACACTGAACACTGAACACTGAACACTGAACACTGAACACTGAACACTGAACACTGAACACTGAACACTGAACACTGAACACTGAACACTGAACACTGAACACTGAACACTGAACACTGAACACTGAACACCAACCTTGAGATACTTAATCGAACTTGCGTACAAAGGAACACACTACCACGGTTGGCAATTTCAGCCGAACGCAACTTCTGTACAAGAAACCCTGGATAAAGCATTTTCCCTTCTATTAAAAAAGGAAATTGCTATCGTTGGAGCTGGTCGAACCGATGCCGGAGTTCACGCTAAACAAATGTTTGCTCATTTCGACTATGATGAAGTTATTGATGTGCGACATTTAGTGCATAAACTCAATTCGTATTTACCCAAAGATATTTCAATTTACACCATTCATCTCGTTCATGACGACGCCCATGCCCGATTTGACGCCAAAAAACGCACTTATGAATACCACATTCATACCCAAAAAAATGCGTTTGAAAGCGACGATTCATGGTATCATCCGTATCATTTGAATGTAGAAAAAATGAATGAAGCGTGTCAGCTACTTTTCAACTACACCGATTTTGAATGTTTTTCTAAAGTACACACCGACGTCAATACATTCAATTGCACAATTTTTGAAGCATACTGGCAACAGAACGACGATACATTAGTTTTTACCATTTCGGCCGATCGTTTTCTGAGAAATATGGTGCGCGCCATAGTGGGAACGATGATTTCTATCGGAATGGAAAAAATAACACTAAACGAATTCATTCATATCATTGAAAGCAAAGACCGAAACAAAGCCGGATTTTCAGTTCCCGCACACGGATTGTATTTGACGAAAGTGGAGTATGAATATGTATAAAAGATAGAGGTTAGAAGAAAGAAGAAAGAGAATAGAAGGCAGAACGCAGGAGCAGAAGGCAGAGTAAAATCTGTGAAAATTTCTTAAATTAAACAACGTAAATTAATGCTTAGACCGTTAAACATAAATTTTGCGCTCCTTGCGACAAACTTTGCGTCCCTGCCTGCCGGCAGGCAGGTTTGCGGTAAAATAATAAGCAAAGCGAATTAAAAAATGAAAGCAAAAGCATTCGACACCCAACTGTTTAAAAAAATCTTACGCTATACCAAACCTTACAAAAAAAGGTTTTATGGTGTGATTTTCTTTGCAGTTTCGTTGGCTATTTTTGCTGCAATTCGACCGTTGCTTTTAGCCGATGCGGTAGACGAATACATCAAACCCAAAAACCACAACGGTTTGATCAGCTATATTGCCATCATGGCTGTTACCTTGCTTTTCGAAGTCTTCTCGCAATTTTACTTTGTCTATTGGGCCAATTGGCTCGGACAAGACATCATCAAAGATATCCGAATCAAGTTGTTCCAACACATGCTCACGTTCCGAATGAAGTATTTCGATCATGCGCCAGTCGGACAATTGGTTACCCGCTCGGTATCCGACATCGAGCAAATCGCCAAAATTTTCAGTCAAGGTTTATTTATGATCATCAGTGATTTGATGAAAATGGCCGCTTGTCTCATCATCATGTTTTGGATGAATTGGAAACTCTCCTTCATCGTCGTAGCCGCCATGCCCATCCTTATGTATACCATTCGGGTTTTCCAACAAAAAATGCAAGTCGCTTTTGAAGAAGTTCGGAGTCAAGTCGCCCATCTCAACACCTTCGTCCAAGAACGCTTAACCGGAATGAAAATCGTGCAACTCTTCAACCGAGAAAAAATCGAACACCAAAAGTTCATCGAAATCAACGAAAAACACAACAACGCCTGGTTAAAAACCATTTTGTACAACTCCATCTTCTTCCCTATTGCAGATATCATTTCGTCCATCGCACTGGGATTTGTCATCTACTACGGCAGTCTTCAAATCATCGGCGGAAGTGAGTTAACCACACAAGGCCAGATGACCGCTTACATCATGTTCATCGGATTTTTATTCAGTCCACTGCGCCAAATCGCGGATAAATTCAACGAGATGCAAATGGGTATGATTTCGGCCAACCGCGTATTCGACATTTTAGAAACCGAAGAAGAAGTGCAACAAAATGGCACAACTGTCGCACCCCATTTCAAAGGAAATATCCGATTTGAAAATGTTCGTTTCAGTTACTTACAAGGAGAAGAAGTGTTAAAAGGCATCAACCTCGATGTTACATCCGGACAAACCATTGCCATCGTTGGTTCAACCGGCGCCGGAAAATCAACCATCATCAACCTGCTCAATCGGTTTTACGAAATCGACTCAGGTGCCATTTACATCGACAACCACAACATCAATGCATTTGAATTGCAAAGTCTGCGCCAACAAATCGCCGTGGTTTTGCAAGACGTCTTCCTGTTTGCCGACACTATTTATCACAATATTACACTTCATAATCCGACCATTTCTAGAGAAGATGTCATTCGTGCTGCTCAAAAAATTGGCGTCCACAATTTCATCATGAGCTTACCCGAAGGCTACGATTTTGATGTGAAAGAACGCGGCGTCATGCTGTCTTCAGGACAACGGCAACTGATTGCGTTTTTGCGCGCGTATGTTTGTAATCCGAGTATTTTAATATTGGACGAAGCCACGTCTTCCATCGATACCTACAGTGAAGAACTCATTCAAAATGCCACCGAAACCATTACCAAAGACCGCACGTCGATTGTGATTGCGCACCGTTTGGCTACCATCGTCAACGCCGATGTCATCATTGTAATGGACAAAGGTCAAATCGTCGAACAAGGCAGTCATCTCGAATTACTCAACCAACCAAATGGATACTATAAAAACTTATACGAATCACAGTTTTCAGTCGATATCAACTAACCCATGAAAAAAAATGTACTTCTCTTTATTTCGCTCTTTTTATTTGAATGCGGACTCGTTATGCTTGCTGCCATTTTTGATTACAAAGCCTTACATATAATTGAAACCATCATAAGTCTTCCTCTTTCTTTAATGCACCCTAGCTATCCTTTTTATGCTGAAGGAAGTGGTTATTTAGCTTTATTTCTTATGATTGTAAATGTTTCTATTCATACATTTGTCGTACGTCTGATGTATAAAAAATGGATTCAAAAAAAACAACAATAATTTAAGATGACATTCACTCTAGCAATTTCAAAACACCGCACACCCTTAAAAAACAACATATGGCTTAAATTGTTCATCGGTGCATTCCTCGCCTGTTGGATCAATTCCTTCATAGGAAACACCGACACTGCTAATTGGTTTCTTGAAAACACACTGGTTTTTCTATTTCTCGGATTCCTGATCTTTACGTATAAAAAATTCCAATTCAGCGATGTGAGTTACTTATTAATCTGTGTGTATTTATGTTTACATGTGTACGGTTCCAAATACACCTACGCCGAAAACCCGTTTGGATATTGGCTCAAAGACTACTTCGAATTATCGCGTAATCACTACGACCGCATTGTCCATTTTAGTTTCGGATTTTTACTCGCCTATCCCTTGCGCGAAATGTTTCTGAAATGGCTGAATTTCCCGGCGTGGGTGGCGTGGACATTGCCCATCGAAATTACACTCTCCATTAGCGGTTTTTACGAACTTATCGAATGGGCCGTCGCCGATGTTTTCTTCAAAGCCCAAGGCGATGCCTACCTCGGAACTCAGGGCGACATTTGGGACGCGCAAAAAGACATTTTCTTAGCCTTTTCCGGAGCCATAATTGCTACCACTATTGTCTCCTTAATTAGAAAATTCAGCAACATAAAGTAAGTACTTACGAGTGCCTCCAAACAGTCATTGCGAGCTTTTTAGCGAAGCAATCTTTCCATCTTTATTGCAAGTAGCTAATCCCGCTTTTCACTACAAGTTTTGGCACTCCAAACTATTTTATTGGCGCCAAAAAGCGCTTCTCCCGAAGCGTCGGGAGTCGCATTTTTCCCACCATAAAATTACGTTTTCCGTTACCAAAAGCTTTCCATTTCAATCGGGGCTATAACCATTTTAACACAAATAGTTGATTTCACACGAATTACACGAATTTACACCAAATCCATTTATGAACAATATAAAACCATTAGTAAGTACTGTTTCACGTAATCTATTTTTTAAAAATTAATTTGTGTAAATTCGTGTAATTTGTGTAAAATCTTGCCTCAATAAACTTCTAATCACAACCATCATTTTTCAAAATATTTCCGTAAATTTGCAACTTCAATTTAATATAGAACTACTATTTTATGAAATACGATATTATTGTTTTAGGAAGTGGTCCAGGCGGTTATGTTACTGCCATTCGTGCCTCACAATTGGGCTTTAAAGTAGCCGTTATTGAAAAAGAAAGCTTAGGCGGAATTTGCTTGAATTGGGGTTGTATTCCCACCAAAGCATTATTAAAATCAGCCCAGGTTTTTGATTACCTAAAACATGCATCCGATTACGGATTAACCATCAAAGAATTCGACAAAGACTTTAGCGCGGTTGTAAAACGTTCCCGTGACGTGGCAGACGGAATGAGCAAAGGTGTTCAGTTCTTAATGAAGAAAAATAAAATCGACGTCATCGACGGATTTGGAAAAATCAAACCGGGCAAAAAAGTTGACGTTACAGCAGCCGACGGAAAAGTAACCGAATATTCAGCCGATCACATCATCATCGCTACGGGCGCACGTTCACGTGAATTACCGAACCTTCCACAAGATGGTGTAAAAGTAATTGGGTACCGTCAAGCAATGACGTTACCATCGCAACCTAAAAAAATGATTGTGGTAGGTTCTGGTGCTATTGGAGTAGAATTCGCGCATTTTTACAACGCAATGGGAACGGAAGTTACGATTGTAGAATTCATGCCAAACATCGTTCCGGTAGAAGACGAAGACATTTCAAAACAAATGGAACGCTCGATGAAAAAAGCAGGTGTTACCATCATGACCAATGCTTCAGTAGAACGAATTGATACTTCAGGAAATGGTGTAAAAGCATTCGTGAAAACGGCTAAAGGTGAAGAAGTTTTAGAAGCTGATATTTTATTATCTGCAGTCGGAATCAAAACTAACATCGAAAACATAGGCTTGGAAGAAGTCGGAATTGCAACCGACAAAGACAAAATCTTAGTAAACGCTTACAACCAAACCAACGTTCCGGGTTACTACGCCATTGGTGATGTAACTCCGGGTCAGGCTTTGGCTCACGTGGCATCTGCAGAAGGAATCAATTGCGTAGAAAAAATCGCTGGTTTACACGTTGAACCGATTGATTACGGAAACGTTCCGGGTTGTACGTATGCAACACCTGAAATTGCTTCAGTAGGTTTAACCGAAAAACAAGCGAAAGAAAAAGGATACGAATTGAAAATTGGTAAATTCCCATTCACAGCATCCGGAAAAGCAAAAGCGGCTGGAACTCCAGACGGATTTGTAAAAGTAATTTTCGATGCTAAATACGGAGAATGGTTGGGTTGTCACATGATTGGCGCTGGCGTAACCGATATGATTGCAGAAGCTGTAGTGGCTCGTAAATTAGAAACTACTGGACACGAAATCCTAAAATCCATTCACCCACATCCAACCATGAGCGAAGCTGTAATGGAAGCTGTGGCGGATGCATATGGAGAAGTGATTCATTTATAAGTACGAGATACGAAGTTAGAAGTACGAAAAAATCCGTTTTGTGAAAGCAAGACGGATTTTTTTTATAACCAATAATACCTTATTTTTATAATCCAAAACACCACTCCATGAAAAAAATATATCTATTAATTGGCTTTGTATTCTTTATAAACTCTGCTATAGCTCAAACCTTTTCGGGTTCAATCGGGCCCATTTCTGATGATGGACAACCCAATGAATATGTGGTTTCTGTGAGTGGAGCTCAATTTTCGAATTTAAATACTAGTTTAGGCTTGACACAAGTGTGTTTGGATTTTACGCATACGTGGACATCCGATTTAAATGTGTTTCTTGTTTCACCCAACGGAACAATGGTCAATCTGTTTTCGGGAATTGGTGGCGACGGCGATAATTTCACCAATACCTGTTTAAACCAATCGGCTGCGGCATCAATAAATACGGGTACTGCACCATTTACAGGAACATTCAAACCTCAAGAAACACTCGGGAATTTCAACAACGGACAAGACGGAAATGGTGTTTGGAAATTGCGAATCATTGACACGTATGCCTTTGCAGATACCGGTTTAGTGCTAAATTGGAGCATCACTTTTGGAACCAACGCCGCTGCTCCATTTGCCTTTACATCCTCCAATTTGCCCATCGTAATCATCAATACAAACGGAGTTCCGATTCAGGACGAACCTTCCATCAATGCCACAATGGGAATTATTTATAACGGAGTTGGAGCAACCAATTCGGTGACCGATACACCTAATAACTACAACGGAAACATTTTTATCGAATACCGTGGGAATTATTCGCAAACCTTACCTCAAAAACCGTATAAGATTGAAACGATTGACGCAGCCAATGCCGAGTTGGACGTTTCTATTTTAGGAATGCCTGAAGAACACGATTGGGTTTTGATTGCCAATTACAACGACAAAGTTTTTATGCGCAACACATTGGCCTATAGCTTATTTACTGATGTGGGACATTATGCTTCACGCCATCAATTTTGTGAAGTCGTCGTAAACGGCAGTTATCAAGGTGTATACATTTTAATGGAAAGTCTCAAACGCGACAACAACCGAATTGATATCGCCAAATTGGATCCCGATGAAAATTCTGGTTTGAATTTGACAGGTGGCTACATTCTCAAAAATGATTATTGGGAAACAAATGACAGTTGGTTGCTTAATTTTCATCCTATTGATCATCCCGAATTGGACGTGCATTTAGTATACGAATACCCAAAACCTGATGATATTTCCCCGCAGCAACAAACCTACATTCAAGATTTTATCAACGACTTTGAAACGGCTTTGTACAGTTCCGATTTTGCCTCAACAACCACAGGGTATCGAAATTTTATCGACACCAATTCATTCATCGATTATTTCATCATCAATGAATTGTCGCGCAACAACGACGGATTTAAAAAAAGTAGTTTCTTCCATAAAGACAAAGACACTTCCACCAATACGGCAAAGCTAAAAGCAGGTCCGGTATGGGATTTTGATTGGGCGTGGAAAAACATCAACGAATGTTCCATTTTTTCAGCCACTGATGGTTCAGGTTGGGCACATTTGGTTAACGATTGCAATCCCGACAATAATTCACCCGGATGGTATGTTCGATTGTTGCAAGACCCAAATTTTCAAAACGAATTGGGTTGCCGTTGGAACGAATTACGAGCCACTATTTTAGACGAAACTGCACTTACTAACTACATAGACGCCACAGCAGTTGTTTTGCAAAATGCTCAAGCACGACATTTTGAACGATGGGGCAATTTAGGCCTCAATACGGGCGCACCTGAAGTTGATGCCGATCCGAATACTTTTGAAGGACAAATTAATAAATTCAAAAATTGGATCAGCCTGCGATTGGATTGGCTCGACGAAAACATACCCGGAGATCCAAATGCTTGTAATCTTTCTACAGTTGAAAACAGCAGTAACACCATTAGTGTCTATCCTAATCCAGCCGATGATTATTTCTTCGTTCAATCGTCTGATGGAACAACAAATAGCTCAGCCGAAATTCGCATTTTTGATGTAACAGGAAGAACAATCCATCAGACTACAATCGAAAATTGGAACGAATCTATAAATGTTTCTACGTATAACTCAGGAACTTATTTTGTTCAAATTGTTACCGATAGTGGCAAACACACAACAAAACTTATTATTGAGTAATTATGTCAAATTCATTTGTAGTTTTCAGAAAATACTCTTCGCTACAACAAGCCAAAGAAGTGAGCGCTATTTTAAAAGAAAACGGAATTGAAATTCATTTTACGGATAACATTCCACAAGTTGATTCTAATGTCATGGGAACATCGTATTCGATTGAATATGAAGTAAAAATAAAGTCTTCTGATTTTACAAAAGGCGAAAAAATTCTTTCCGAAAATGCGGAAAAACAAATCAACCAACTTGAAAAAGACCATTACATCTTTAGTTTTTCGGACGAGGAATTATATGAAATCCTTTTAAAACCAGACGAATGGAATGAAATGGATTATGCCATGGCAAAAAAAATCCTTGAAAACAAAGGAAAATCCATCGACGAGAGTATGCTTCATTCGCTCAAAAAACAACGAATTTCCGATTTGGCAAAACCAGAAGAAAACCAACAAAGCTGGATCTATGCAGGCTATTTTTTTGCAATTCTTGGCGGATTTCTCGGAATTGTAATTGGATATGTACTAACCACTTCCAAAAAAACCTTACCCAACGGAGAACGTGTTTTTTCCTATTCTGAAAAAGACAGAAACAGCGGAAGAACGATTTTGTATTTGAGTTTAGTTTTCTTTCCGCTATACATCGTCGTACGATTATTTTTAATCCAATAAATATCAATTTCATCAAACAAAATCCTAAATTTACGGACCAAAAAAAATACAATGAATAGTCTTAAAAAATCAATTCTTACACTACTCCTGTGTGTAATCGGAACATCATCGCATTTCGCTCAAGAACGCCATCTTAAAAACATCAAAAAACTAACTTTTGGTGGCGACAATGCCGAGGCTTATTTTAGTCCGAATAGCCAAAACTTAACGCTACAAGTCACCAATACCGCATTCGGCGTACCGTGTGATCAGATTTTCATGCTCGATTTGCAAGAAAAAGAAATCAATCCGCAAAGTTTAAAACTGATTTCTACAGGTAAAGGTCGAACCACTTGTTCGTATTATATGCCCGATGGAAAACACATTTTATACGCTTCCACCCACGAAGGCAACGAGGCATGTCCTGCGCCACCCAAGCCTCGCGACGGAAAATATTTGTGGGCGGTGTATCCCGAATTTGATATTTACATCTCCGATTTAAACGGAAAAATCGTAAAAAAACTAACGAATACTCCTGGTTACGATGCCGAAGCTGTCGTTTCTCCCGACGGAAAAAAAATTGCGTTCACGAGCACACGCAGTGGTGATTTAGAATTGTGGGTTATGGATATCGATGGTTCGAATTTGAAACAAATCACAAACGGATTGGGTTATGATGGCGGAAGTTTCTTTTCTCCCGACAGCAAAAAATTAGTGTTTCGCTCGTCGCGTCCAAAAACCGATGAAGCCATAGCCGAATACAAACAATTATTGAGTGAAAATGTAGTCGCACCCACCGAAATGGAAATCTACACCTGCAATATCGACGGAACCGATTTAAAACAAATCACCAATTTAGGAAAAGCCAATTGGGCGCCGTACTTCCATCCTTCGGGCAAAAAAATTATATTTTCTTCGAACCATCATTCGACTCGAGGTTACGATTTTCAGTTGTACATGATTGATACTTCTGGTGAAAACTTAAAGCAAATTACGTACGAAAGCGAATTCAACGCCTTTCCTATGTTTTCTCCTGATGGAAAAAAGTTAGTGTTTTCAAGTAATCGTCAGCAAGAAAAAGCACGTGAAACCAATGTGTTTATTGCCGATTGGGTGGATGCCGATGAAACCGAATACGCGAATTCAGCCGAACTTAAAAAGCACATTTCATATTTAGCTTCCGATGAATTAAAAGGACGACTAACTGGTTCCAAAGAAGAAAAAATAGCCGCCGATTATCTGTCTAAACAATTTAAATCATTGGGATTACAGCCGTTTGAGAAAAATAGTTATTTGCAAAATTTCAATTATAAAGTACGTTTGAATCCGCACGACTCATTAGACGTAAAAGACAATTCGGGTCGAAATGTAATTGGATATTTAGACAACAAAGCGTCGAAAACCATCGTAATTGGTGCACATTACGATCATTTGGGATTAAACGAACACAACAATTCGACCAAACCAAATTCAAAAGGAGAAATTCACAATGGCGCTGATGACAACGCATCAGGAGTTGCAGCCGTTCTCGAATTGGCTCGTATGTATTCGAAAAACACTACCATCGAAAAAGTCAATTATGTATTTGCTTTGTTTTCGGGCGAAGAAGACGGATTAATCGGTTCAAAAAAATTAGCCGAAACCATCAAAACCAAATACCCGAATGTGGTTACTATGCTCAATATGGACATGGTGGGACGACTGAATGATAAAAAAGAAATGACTGTGGGTGGCATAGGTACGAGTCCTATTTTTACCAAATTGGCAGAAAAAAATAAACCTGCAGGATTCAATATTACGTTAGACCAAAGCGGAGTTGGGCCATCCGATCATACGTCGTTTTATCTCAAAGATATTCCGGTTTTATTTTTCTTTACGGGAACACATGCCGATTACCACAAACCGTCCGACGATGAGGATAAAATCAATTATTACGGGGTAAAAAACATCACCGATTATGCGTTCAGATTATTATCTGACATCAGTAATGAAAGTACAATCGAATTCACCAAAACGAAGATGAACGCCGAGAAAACGCGTCCGAAATACAAAGTGACTTTAGGTGTAATGCCTGATTATACGGATCATGGCGACGGATTGCACATTGATGGCGTTACCGATGGTCGACCTGCTCAAATGGCCGGAATCATGGAAGGCGACATCATCACAAAAATCGGTACCTGCGAAATCAAAGAAGTGTACAGTTATATGGAATGCCTCGGAAAAATCAATTCCGGTGACGAATTGCCTGTAACCTTCAAACGCAACGGAGAACTTAAAACTGTAACTGTAAAATTTTAAATCACACTTATACTACTTACTATGAAAACGATTCAACGCTTATTCATTCTAACTTTACTCCTAAACGCACACTTTTTTTATGCCCAAAATGGTTTCATAGAAATTGAAGTACGCGATTCAGTTTCCCTAAAAGCAATCAGCTACGAATACAACATTACAGCTGCAACTAATTTTGATATTGGTGTTGATGATTACGAAGCCGACGAAAATATCAATAAGATGAAATCTCAAAACAAAGAAAAAATGGCGCTTTCTACCATCGAAACGTTCTTGAAAAACAACAAGTTTACCTATGAATCGCTAACGGATAGTAACTACAACATTGGGAGTAGCATATACGGTTTTGACATGACCAGCGAAGGCTACAAAGTTTTTGTCAGTTCGTTAACCGATTTAAAAAAAATAGCAAATGAGTTAAAAGGTGCTGAGGGAATTTCGGGTTCGGTGACCAAAGTAAACTATGAAGAAAGTAGTAAATACGAAGATGTTTTGCTTAAAAAGATCATCGACCAATCGAAAGTAAAAGCACAAAAAATAGCTTCGTTATCGGGATTAACATTGGGAAAAATCATCGAAGTGAAAGAATCCAAAGAATCGGGCGATGATAGTTTTATGAGTATAATGATGCAACTGCAACGCTTAGGAAAAAACAATTGGCCTACTGCAAACATGGAATCCACTAGTTATTCAAAAAGCTATCTCATTAAATTTAAAGCCGATTAACTGCTTTAAAAGAACTAAAAAATCCGCTACCCAATCGTTAGCGGATTTTTTTTGATTCTAATCTTTTTCATGCATCGATTTTTTTTGACATTGCCTCTATTCTAGTAACAATCTGTAAAATTAAATCGCATCATTTAATGATATAACTCATACACTATCAAACAAATAAATTGTACATTTGAATGTAATCTTAGTAGTGAAAAAACTAAAAAGTGCACAATGAAAGTTCAATTAAAAATACCTGAATCCGTGCAATCCTTCTTCTTGGAATTAGGTGAACTATCCTATTTCGCAGGAAGATTTTTTAGAGAAGTCGCCAAAAAACCATTTGAAGTTAAAGAGTTTATTCGACAGTGTTACTACATGGGCAATCGTTCATTATTGCTTGTGGGCGTAACCGGATTTATCATTGGTTTGGTTTTTACCTTACAATCACGACCAACATTAGAAAGTTTCGGGGCTGAATCGTGGATGCCTTCGATGGTGAGCGTCTCCATAATCCGAGAAATCGGACCCATCATAACTGCTTTAATTTGTGCGGGTCGAATTGGATCCGGAATTGGAGCTGAACTAGGTTCGATGCGGGTAACCGAACAAATTGACGCCATGGAAGTTTCGGGCACCAATCCGTTTAAGTATTTAGTCGTAACCCGAATTTTGGCCACCACCTTAATGTTGCCTCTTTTAGTTTTTTTTGGTGACGCCATTGCCATTTATGGTTCGTATCTGGTTGAGAATTTCAAAGGAGATGTGTCGTTTACTTTATATACCAACCAAGTAATCCATATTTTAGAATTCAGCGATATTATTCCGTCTACAATCAAAAGTTTCTTTTTTGGTTTTGCCATCGGATTAGTAGGTTGCTTTAAAGGATACAATTGCAAAAAAGGAACTGCAGGCGTAGGAAAAGCAGCTAATGTAGCCGTAGTATATACTTCTATGCTGCTCTTTGTAATTGATTTTGTCGCCGTTTTTGTGACCAATATTTTTTATGATTTATGAACAATTCATCCACTATATCACCCATTATTCAAATCAAAGATTTACACAAAACCTTTGGCACCAACACTGTTTTAGATGGATTTAATTTAAATTTACATGAAGGCGAAAATTTGGTGGTGATGGGCAAATCGGGTTCCGGAAAATCAGTGATGATTAAATGTCTGATTGGCTTAGAAGAAATCGATAGTGGTTCGATTATCATTATGAACAAAGACATGTCCAATATCAGTCAGGAAGATTTAAACGAAATCAGGACCGAAGTTGGATTTCTTTTTCAGGGCAGCGCCTTGTACGATTCAATGTCAGTACGCGAAAATCTCGAATTTCCGTTGCGCAGACATACCAAAAAATTTGGTGTAATTAAAGATACTACACCTTTAGTATTAGAAGCGCTTAAAAGTGTTGGACTAGAAAACACGATTAACCTAATGCCAAACGAATTATCGGGCGGAATGAAACGGCGCATCGCTTTAGCCAGAACTTTAATTTTAAAGCCTAAAATCATTTTGTACGACGAACCCACAACGGGTTTAGATCCAATCACATCCAAAGAAATCATTTTGCTAATGAAATCCATTCAAAAAGAATACAAAACCTCGTCCATCATTATCACACACGATATTGATTGTGCCCGAGTAATTGCCAACCGCATGATTCTCCTGATTGATGGCATCAATTATGCCGAAGGAACTTTTCAAGAATTATCGTCTTCAAAAGATCCAAAAATTGAAGCATTTTTTAAATAATAACCACCATGGAAAAAACAAGCAATCAAAAAATTCGACTTGGGATTTTTGTCCTTTTAGGATCATTTTTATTTATCGGAGCTATTTATTTTGTAGGTAATAAACAAGACATGTTCAACAAAACCGTTGAAATCAATGCCTTATTCAACAATATTAATGGTTTACAAAAAGGAAATAATGTACGTTTTTCAGGAATAAATGTGGGCACCGTTCAAGAGATTGAAATCATCAACGACTCGACCATTAGAGTTGAGATGAAAATTGAAGAAGGCATTTTATCACACATCAAAAAAGATGCAATGGCTTCTATTGCCTCAGACGGTTTGGTGGGAAACATGATTGTGAATATTGTGCCTGGAAATCATTCTACTATTCCGATACAACCTGGCGATGTGATTCTATCTGTAAACAAAGTCACTACCGAAGAACTCATGAAAACATTAAGTTCAACCAGCGATAATGCCAATGTGATAACAGCCAATTTAGCCGAAATAACCTCTCAAATTACCCGAGGAAAAGGCACCGTTGGAATGTTAATTAACGATGATGATTTGAGCGATGACTTAAAACAAACCATTCATTATTTAAAAATTACCAGCCGTGGAACTTCTGAATCAGTTGATAATTTAAATAAAATCATCAATAAATTGAATAATAAAGATAATGTGATTGGTGTTTTACAAGATACCGCCGTAGCTCAAAACATTAAAAATGTGATTACTAATTTAGAAAAATCCAGCGGTCAAATTGATAAAGTTGTCATCAATTTAAATGCTACCATAACCAATATGAAAGAAGGAAAAGGAGCCATAAACTATCTGTCCAACGACCCAAAATTGGTACAACAAATCGATTCAACGATGTCTACTATCAATCAGGCCAGCACTAAATTGAACGAAAACTTAGAAGCGCTCAAGCACAACTTCTTATTTAGAGGTTATTTTAAAAAACAAGCTAAAGAAAAATCTAAGTTGAAAGCTACAGATAAATAAAAAGCTCTATTTTTATATTCTAATTATTCTGATATGAAAACTACCTTAAAAATTAGTCTTGTGGTGTTAGTTACTGTGACTATGGGCTGCAACACATCAAACAAAAAAGAGGATAGTTCGCGCTACCAACCCAAAGAATTTGTAGAAGTTCAGCATCCTGAATGGAGCAAAAATGCTACTATTTATGAAGTGAATGTGCGTCAATTTACTAAAGAAGGAACTTTTAAAGCCTTCGAAAGTCATTTGCCACGAATCAAAGCGATGGGAATCGACATCATTTGGCTCATGCCCATTCATCCCATTGGAAAAGAGAAACGAAAAGGCACTTTAGGAAGCTATTATTCGGTTAAAGATTTTTACGGAATCAACCCTGAATTCGGAACCAAAGCCGATTTTAAACATTTAGTAGATACCATTCACAGTATGGGAATGTACGTGATTATCGATTGGGTAGGCAATCATTCAGCTTGGGATAATCCGCTAGTTAAAGCACATCCCGATTGGTATACCAAGACCGAAGAAGGCAATTTTCAACCCACTCCGTGGTATGATTGGGACGATGTAATTGATTTTGATTACGACAAACCCGAATTACGTAAATACATGACTGAAGCCTTGGTGTATTGGGTTAAAGATTTTAATATTGATGGCTATCGTTGTGATACGGCTGGGTTCATTCCGACCGATTTCTGGGACAATGCGCGAGCCGAAATGGATGCCGTAAAACCCGTTTTTATGTTGGCCGAATGGGAATCGCGCGATTTGCATAAAAAAGCATTCGACATGACGTATTCGTGGACATTATGGGATAAAATGGCCGCTGTCACTCGTGATAAAAAAAGCATGGGTGGATTAGTCGAATACATGGCGCACGACGTCAGCACGTTTCCTCGTGACGGATACCGAATGGTTTTTACCGATAACCACGACATGAACTCGTGGAACGGAAATATGGTGGCTAATTTTGGCAACGGATTAGAAGCTTCTATTGTGTTTTGTGGCGTAGTCAACGGAATGCCTCTGGTATATGGTGGACAAGAAGCGGGTTTGGATCGATCGCTACAATTCTTCGAAAAAGATCAAATTGAGTGGAAGGAACATCCGTTTGCCGATTTGTACACCAAACTTTTTGCTTTAAAACATAAAAATCAAGCGCTGTGGAATGGGAAACATGGTGGACAAATGATACGTATTTATAACGATAAACTCGATCAAGTACTTTCGTTTTCAAGAAGTAAAAACAACGACCAAGTCATTGCGATCATTAACTATAGTGAAAAACCTGCTTCGGTTATTTTGGATTCCAAGTACCAAAAAGGCAACTATACCAACTATTTTTCCAATGAAAAAGTAAGTTTAAAAGGAAATGATTCATTCGATTTAAAGCCGTGGGAATATTGTATTCTTGTAAAATAATTTCAGTAAACTAAATGCCTCAATGAGTTTTTCTAAAAAAATTAATCAATTCCGACGAACGATAACGCGAAGCTTAACTCATAAAATTGGTTTTTCTTCTTCATTTTCTGCCAAAAACAGAACTATTCAACCCGCCGAAATTAAAACTGTTTTAATTTCAAGGCCAAACGGTCGCGTGGGAAATTTGCTTTTGATTACGCCGCTGCTACAAGAAATTACGACTACTTTCCCCAATTGCACCATAGATATATTAGTAAAAGGTTCGGTTGCTCCTATTTTGTTTAAAAATTATACCAACGTCGGAAACATTATTTCGCTTCCTGGAAAACCGTTTAAACAATTGGGAACCTATCTTGGTATTTGGTATTCGTTGCGAAAAAAGAAGTACGATGTGGCTATAAATGTGGATTTCGAATCGTCTTCAGGCCGACTCTCCACTCAGTTCTCAAAAGCAACGTATAAGTTTTTCGGTGATGTTTCAGAAGAAATTAAATCGAAACATCCCGATTACGAACACATCGCAAAATACCCCATTTATAGTTTACGCCATTCCCTTTCTCAGCTCGGATTGCCCGAAAACAATAATGCGATTCCGAATTTGGATTTGAAACTAAGTACCGATGAACTTAAGTCTGGAAAAGAAATAGTACAAAAGTTAGTAGGTAATGACCGCAAAACCATTTGTGTTTTTACGTTTGCTACGGGAGAAAAATGCTTATCTGAAGTGTGGTGGAATGATTTTTACACGCAATTGAAAGTTCAATTTCCCGCGTATAACATCATAGAGATTTTGCCCAAAGAAAATGTTTCAAAAATTGATTTTAAAGCGCCGTCTTTTTACAGTAAAGACTTGCGTGAAATGGGCGCAGTTATTGCCAATAGCGTTGTTTTTATTGGTGCGGATAGCGGAATCATGCATTTGTCAAGTGCAGTACAAACACCAACGGTTGGTTTATTTTCAGTTTCCAAAAGCAACAAATACCAACCTTATAATGCAAAAAGTGTTTCGTTTGATGCGGCAAATAATAGTTCAACTGAATGTGTTGAACTAGTTAATTCAATTGTAACTACTAATTAAATTCTTTCAACGCGTTCATCAACGCATCAATATCTTCTTTGGTGTTGTAATGGCTGAATGAAATACGCAAACTCGGTTTTTTCAAATCTTCTTCTGGTAAAATTTCAGCCAACACATGCGATGGTTTTACACTTCCACTCTGACACGCGCTACCCCTCGATACCGCAATGCCTTTCATATCTAAATTGAACAATATCATCGCTGTTTTTTCTTCCGAAAAAGGCAATAAAATATTGAGTATGTTGTAAAACGTATCGCGTCCGTTGATTTTTACATCCGGAAAATTAGAACTAAATTCTTCCGTACAATAGTTTTTTAAATCCGAAATATACGCTCGCTCTTCATCCAATAAAAGCATACCCAATTCTAAGGCTTTTGTCATTCCAACCACTTGGTGTACCGCTTCGGTTCCAGCTCGCAAGCCTTTTTCCTGCTCACCACCGTACAATAACGGTTGCATGACAATTCCTTTTTTGATGTAGGCAAAACCTGCGCCTTTGGGTCCGTGGAATTTGTGCGCACTCGCCACGATAAAATCAACTGGTAATTCACTCAAATTGAATTCGGTTTTTCCCACCGATTGTACGGTATCGCAATGAAACAAGGCTTGATGCTGTTGACAAATACGACCTACTTTTTCAATATCTAAAACAGTTCCGATTTCGTTGTTTACGTGCATTAACGTTACTAAAGTCGGAGTTACCTTCGATAACAATTCAACCAAATGGGTGATGTCAATCGCTCCACTAGGCAAAATTCGCACATAATCGACTTCTATTCCATGCAAAGTTTGCAAATGCTTAACGGTATACAAAGTTGCATGATGTTCGATTGGAGACGTTATAATGCGCTTTATTTTTAAATCGGATACGGCGCATTTCAAAATCCAATTGGTTGCTTCCGTCGCGTTGGTGGTGAAAATAAGTTCTTGCGCACTGCAACCCATTTGTTTGGCAATTGATTTTCGAGAGGTTTCCAAAATGTTTTTGGCGCTTCGTCCGTAACTGTGGGTCGAGGACGGATTACCATAATCGGCTTGTAAAACAGTTACCATTTCATCGATGACTTCCTGACGAAGTTGTGTGGTCGCAGCACTATCTAAATATATTTTTTTCATGTAAGTAAGCTCGTTTCTATTTGTGATTTGAGAAACGTTTTAATTTTAATTCGACAAAAATAATCAATTCCTATTTGACATTTTGCTTAAAATAAACTTCGGTTGCACCCAATCCGTATTTTTGATAATTGGCATCTTGAAACGAAATTTGTTCATAGCGTTTGAGCAGATAATCGAGTTCAGCTTTCAAAACGCCTTCTCCAACTCCATGTATAAAAACGATTTTCGGAATGCGATTTCTCAGGGCAAATTCGATGTGCCGTTTAGCCGTTTCCATTTGCAAATTGAGGATGTCATAATTGTTCATTTCGCCAAAACTTTTGACTAATTTTTCGATGTGCAAATCAAATTCAGGAACTCCTTTTTCAATCTTATCCGTCTTAAAAACACTTCCAACTTGCTTTTTTGAGGGCTCACTGTCGATGGATTTCTTATGTAAAGTTTCGCTTCTTATTACCGAATCTAAATCGTTGGTTTTATTTATTTTAACTAATTCGTTGACAAAATATGTCATCGGAAATCCATCGGTAGTTTCGATCGTAATATCGTTGTTTTCTACTGCCACTACTACTCCGTCTATCGCCTCGTCTAAAACCGAAACTCGATCACCTATGTTAAACTTCTGCATCATGATCGTCTTGGTTTTTACTTGGTAATTTACTGCTTAATTGTATCATTCCTACAATAAAAATAATGACACAAAAAACCGTAATTAAAAGATTGGGTTGCGCTTTGTTTTGTTCGTAAAAAGCTACAAACATGGAAACAATCATCAGTGGTATTAAAATTTTTTTCATCCCCTATTTTATTTTCCAAAAATAGAAAACTTAAATTAGATTGCGAGATTTAAAAAATTTATTTGTAAAATTGTAAGGTATTAATCAAACAATGATGGAAGACTACATGTTACCTTGTATGAATAAAAAACTTTTCGGAGTTGAATGCATGGGATGCGGAACACAACGTGCTTTTCTACTGTTGTTTGAAGGAGATTTTGTTGGTGCATTTAAAATGTTTCCGCCTATCTACACCACCGTTTTATTATTTTTATTCATCGGAATTCATTTGATTGACAAATCTAGGAACTATCAAAAATTAATCATCGGCTTAGCCGTAAGCAACGCAATCATCATTGTAATCGCTTATTTTTACAAATTAATTCATTACTAATCAATACTAATTAAACACTAAATTTTATGGAACAATCGAATTTTAACGAACTAACTAATCAAAAATTACCCAACGCAACAGCTGTACTCATTTTAGGTATACTTTCCATTGTAACGTGTTGTTGTTACGGAATTCTCGGATTAGTTTTAGGTGGTATTGCCCTGTATTTATACAAAAAAGACATCGTTTTATACAATGCCAACCCACAATCGTACTCGAACTACTCTAACCTGAACATCGGTAGAATTTTGGCTATTGTAGGAATTGTGTTAAGTGTTATTTACTTATTAATGACGATTTGGATGATTGCAACGTTCGGTTTTGAAGGAATGCAAGATCAAGAATTAATGCAACAAAGAATTAAAGAAATGATGGGTCAATAAGTATCTCATTACCATAAAAAAATCCGTCTAGCACTAGGTTAGACGGATTTTTATTTTGTATAAACTTCTTTCAGTTACTTTTCAAACTCTTGCAACGTACTGATGATAATGTTTACACATTCATCCAGTTGCTCTTCATTCATGACCAATGGCGGAGCAAAGCGAATGATGTTTCCGTGTGTAGGCTTGGCTAACAATCCGTTTTCTGCCAAACGCATACAAATATTCCACGCTGTATCACTTTCTTCTGTATCGTTGATTACAATCGCATTCAGCAATCCTTTTCCCCGCACCAACGTAGCAATATTCGACGACGCTACAAAAGTGCCAATTTTTTCTCTAAAGATTCGACCTAAACGACGTGCGTTTTGAATGAGTTTCTCCTCGTTTACAACGTCTAAAGCAGCAATCGCAACCGCACCTGCAATCGGATTTCCTCCAAAAGTAGAACCGTGTTGACCGGGTTTAATTACATTCATAATGTGATCGTTGGCCAAAACCGCCGAAACGGGATACGCGCCACCTGACAAGGCTTTACCTAAAATTAAAATATCCGGAGCCACATACGTCGATTGTTTTTCGCAGGCATTTTCACAAGTACAATTTCCGCATACAGCCAAAATCGAACCCGTGCGCGCAATTCCCGTTTGAACCTCATCGGCAATAAACAACACGTTATTTGCTGCACACAACGCTTTTGCTTGCGCTAAATACTCTTCATTGGGAACAAAAACACCTGCTTCTCCCTGAATCGGTTCTACAAGGAAACCAGCAACATTTGAAGACGATGTAAGCGCTTGTTGTAGCGCATCGATGTCGTTGTAAGGTATTTTTATAAATCCAGCCGTATACGGTCCGAAATTCTTTCTTGCATTTTCATCGTTCGAAAAGGAAATGATTGTAGTCGTTCTTCCATGGAAGTTTCCATCACACACGATAATCTGTGCTTCGTTTTCATGAATCCCTTTGCGTTCGTAGGCCCATTTTCTGCACAATTTCAAAGCGGTTTCCACAGCTTCCGCTCCAGTATTCATCGGCAATACCTTATCAAAACCGAAGTATTTAGTGATGTATTCTTCGTACACACCCAATTTATCATTGTAAAAAGCACGTGAAGTAAGTGTAAGCGTTTGTGCTTGCTGCATCATAGCGCCAACAATTTTCGGATGACAATGCCCTTGATTTACAGCCGAATACGCCGATAAGAAATCGTAGTATTTTTTCCCTTCCACATCCCAAACATACACACCTTCACCTCTACTCAACACCACAGGTAGCGGATGATAATTGTGGGCTCCGTACTTGTCTTCTAGCGCAATAGCTTCCGCTGAACTCATTTTTTCTAAAACTGACATAATTTTTTCTTATTTAACCTGTTCGTCTTCGCGAATCAGATCCTATTATAAAATTATAATTCCTTCTTTCGGAGAGAAATCATCCCTATTCCATGCAAAAATAACGAAAATTCAAAAAACAATTCCCAAATCCCAAATAATTAAACTAAAAACATGCCGATTCTTTGAAATTGAAAATTCGATGATCATCGCATTTTCTTTTAGCTGTTAGCAATTAGCTATTTTCTATTATCTATTTTCTATTATCTATTTTCTATTCTCTCTTCTCTATTCTCTCTTCTCTATTCTCTCTTCTCTATTCTCTATTCTCTATTCTCTATTCTCTATTCTCTATTTTCTATTATCTATTTTCTATTCTCTCTTCTCTATTCTCTCTTCTCTATTTTCTAAAAGCTAATCTCTAAAATCTGACGGCAACCGCTATTTCACCCTTTCCAATATATCCTTCATCATTTCAATCTGTACTTTCTGAATCTCGATCAACTCTTGTTGTTGGTGCATGATTAAGTGGTCGATTTTTTCGTCCAGCATTCTGATTTCTAGTTCCGATTTGAGATTAATCATATAATCCTTTTTGGCGCGCTCACGGTCTTTTTCTTCTTGACGATTCTGACTCATCATGATCACCGGAGCTTGCAAAGCAGCGATACACGACAAAATTAAATTCAGCAGAATGAACGGATACGGATCAAAACCTTTGTTGACCAGCAACACGACATTCGAACCAATCCAAATGGTGATGAACACAAAAAACGAAATAATGAACGTCCAACTTCCGCCAAAAGAGGCGACTTTATCGGCGATTACTTGTCCGAATGTACGATTATCCACTTGGTCTTCTACTTCCGATACAAGCGATTTATCAATTGAAATTGATTTGATTACACTTTTATGCAAATCAGAAAGCTCACCTGCTTCAGTAACTAAAAACTTCGAAATGTATTTTTCACGATAGATATTGAGCTCATCGTCTGCAATGTATTTCTTTACATCAAAATCGGGATGATCTGCTTTGATTAATTCTAAAATCGGAGTTCGAATCGATTCGCCCCAAACGCGTTTTTTTTCTGGAAATTCCAATCCAGATAGTTCACTGATGAACGTTGATTTCTGACTCATACTTGATTTATTTAGTGCTAATTTACGCTTTTAAAACACAAAAAACCTCACTTCCAAAAGAAATGAGGTTTTTTAGTGACGAAGTAAATCGACTAGACTAATACAGCTTTCGACGTAATTTCGGTGTTGAACAATTTAGAAATTGGACAATTTTTCTCGGCTTTGGCAATTAATTCCTGAAAGGTTTCGTCTGAAATTCCGTCAATCTTCGCTTCTACCGTTAAGTGAGAACCGATGATGGTAAAATCGGCCATTTCGATTTCGCATTTCGTTTGAATGTTTTCAATTTCAAATCCGGCTTCCCCAATATAAGCAGAAAGTTGCATAGTAAAACAGCCTGCGTGTGCAGCCGCAACCAATTCTTCTGGATTAGTACCTACTCCGTCTTCAAAACGCGTTTTAAACGAATATTGCGTAGCATTTAAAGTTTTACTTTGGGTGGTTAGTATTCCGTTTCCCTCTTTTAACGAGCCTTTCCATTCGGCAGTGGCATTTCTTTTCATGATGGTTGTTTTTTATGATGTACACAAAATTAAAAAACAATTACCTTTTGAATGTTACAAAACTATTGTTATTTCTACTATAATTATAGGATTTCACTATGCTCTAGACATTCAATTGTTTTAAACAACCTAAAATTTTAAACCTTTAGACAACGTTCGCGGCTTTTAAGCTTTTGCGACTGCCGGCACTGACTAAAATAAATCTACAACATTTCTTTGAAGGATAAAATTGAAAATATCTGAGTATTTTCCACAAGGACGAAAACGCAAGCCCAAGTCCACCAATAGAAGAAAAATTTGGTTGTGCGTTCGTTTTTATTTTTCAAAACGTTTTATCAAATGATTTTCCATTAAACGCATACACTTCTCCATCTGCCATTCCAAAAAGCAATCTGTTAGTATTGTCTTTATAGATCGTCCAAACCATTTGCGATGTAAGATTTTTATCAATAGTGTAGTTTGTCATTGTCGTACCATCATATCTCCAAGCTCCAGTATCTCTATCTCCAAACCAAATAGTTCCTTCTTTATCTTCTTCAATTGCAAAAACGTGTTCAAGTGTACCTGGCTCTGACTTATTTCCATTTCTTGTACTTGTTGGATGAATTAAGTTATGCTTTTCAGAAAAATTAATAGTTGTTTCACCTTCTTTTAGTAGTAAGCCAATCCCATTATTTCCTATCCAAATGCGTCCTTTTGAATCTGCTAAAACACTTCTAATATGTAAAAGCTCATTCTGTTTTAGGTTTAATTTTTCATCATCAAAGATAGTTACTATTGCACCATCATAATTGAATAGCGCTGCATAAGTCGCAATCCAAACTGTACCATTTTTATCTTTTGATATATCAGTTACTCCATAAGAATTATCTGGATTTCCATTTTTAGGTTTTGGAAAAATTAAATAGTTCAAATTAATTCCGTCAAAACGATTTATTCCGTCTATTTCTCCTGCATTAAACCATAAATCTCCGTTGGTTGTATTCCATTTATATTTTGGTTCGTTAATTTTTGTTGAATAATTGGTAACCTTTCCTTTGTAATATACACTTACACCTTTTGCAGTTCCAAACCAAATTTTACCACTCTTGTCTTCTTCAATGGAACGGATTTGATTGTCGGATAAACCTTCATTAGTTGTAAAGTATTCAAACGAATTTCCGTTGTAATAGCTAACACCTTCATTATGACTTCCAAGCCAATAATTACCTTTACTGTCCTGAAAAACAGCACGTATTCCAGAACCAAATTTTAAAGTGTCTGTTTTTGAAGTGTTTAACACTTCAGATTGATGTATTGCTTTGTCGGTTGCTTTTTTTTCACCGCAGGAAAGGTTTAGCGTTACACTAAAAAATAAGCAAATCAAAATAGGTACATTTCTCATAATGAATTTAGCCTCCAAATTTTTCAAACGAATTGCCATTAAATTTATAAACTCCTGCATTGTGACTTCCAAGCCAAAGAACTCCTTTATTGTCTTTAAAGATTGTAAAAAGTAATACATCAGTTTCTCCATCTTTGATAGGGTAATGAATAAGTTCTTTTCCATTGTATTTCCACACACCGTTTTCATACGTTACCATCCAAAGGTTGCCCTCATTGTCCTCGGTTATGGATAGAAAAAAAGGAAATTCTGTTTGATTGTTTTCGTTACTGTAGCCAATTCCATTTTTCTTTTTAAAATCTATGTGAGTACTATTGCTGTTTCCTATTTCATAACGAAAACGTGAATTGTTAATCCAGAAAAGGCCGTCTTTATCCTCAAAAATAGCACGGGTTCCAAAATCACCTCCATTTGGTGTTGTTTGTAATTGTTCCTCGTAATGCCAACTTAAAGTTTTGCCATCAAATCGACAAACACCCAAACTTGCTGTTCCAAACCACATAAATCCTTTACGGTCTTTGTAGATGGTATAAAGTCCATAGGGTCTTGAACTACGATTTGATCCATTACTATAAAAAGCATCTTCTTGAGGTGATTTTGGAAATTTTAGATAGTGTAAATATTCGCCATCAAATCGATAAAGTCCATCAGTATTAGAACCCATTCTAAACCACAAGTCATTTGGTTCTAAAAGCCAATCGGTCTCAGGCGATTCGGGGTTTGCAATTTCCAACGTAGTGAAAGTCTGACCATCAAATTTACTTACACCTCGCTCGGTTTCAATGTACATAGTACCCGATGAATCTTCTTGAAAACCACGTACTTCGTTACTTACCAAACCCTCTTTTGTAGTAATTTGTTTTAGTTGCTGACCGTTATAATAGAATACACCATTCTCTTTACTTCCGAACCAATAATTTGATTTCTTATCTTGATAAATAGCCCAAATTGTTTGATCCAATTGGGAAACAGTTATTCCGATTTCATTCGTCTTTTCCTCTTTTGTTTTAGACCTATTTTGTCCATTACAAGAAGTAAAAGCTGAGAAAAAAATTATAACTAAGATTGTGTATGATGCAATTTTTATTTTATTCATTTTTTCAAATGTTGTCTGTTTACTGTTCTGCTTTAAAATGACGCACAACTATTCATACATCTCTAGCAACTTTGTAACCGAATTCCAATTGCGAATCGTAGCCGTGACGTTGAGTTTTTTCTCAATGTACTTTTGATCCAGTCGCGTTTTTCCTGCGCCGATGTCGTATTTGATAAAGATTCTGTTGCCCTCAATAACGGCTTCATCGGGTTTAAACTGACTGATTTTTAATTCGTTGATGGCACTACTGCTCAATTCTTTCGAAATAAAAGCCACGTACAACTTTTTAGTATCCACATCTTTTTGCTTCAGAAACGGATTGTTTTTAAACGACCATTCCAAGTCGGATTTGCTCACCACAATCACGGGAACTTCATGTCCGAAGGTTTTGTAAATCTCTTGTTTGATTTTAAATCCGACGCTGAAACCGCTTTCTTCGTCGGTTTCTACAAACACATTGCCCGACTGAATGTAAGTAACAACATTCTGAAAACCAATTTCTTCTAATGCTTTTTTTAAAGCATCCATTTTAATCATGTTGTGACCGGAGACGTTGATGCCGCGGAGGAGAATGAGGTGTTTCATGGGTTGTTTTTATCAACTAGTCCAAGCTGTTTTGCAATATCTCTTTTATACTTCTCAAAAGGTGCATTAGTTTCTTCAAAAAGTTCTTTTCCAAAAATATCTTTTTTTATAGAATCTTCACTTTTAAATATCCCTTTATTTTTAAAAAAATCTGAGATTTCCTTTATTTGTGAATCTGAATATAATTGTCTTTTTTCTATCATTTCATAAGAAATCCCTTTATGGAATTCATATCTAGACTTTAGCTTAAAAATTTCTATAAACTCATCTACTACAGAGAGTGAACTTTTATTTTCAAGCTTGATTTCAACATCTTTAATTTCTTTGATACTGTTTATTTTTACTTCAAAATCCGAATTATTAATATCAAATTGCATTTTAAAACTTAGAAATTCATCAAGCTCAAATTGATCAGAAGAAGGACAAACTTTTAATAAATCTTCGTTTACTGTAAATTGTTTTTGATGTTTGAACTTAGAATTACATGAACTACACGATGGAACAAAATTAAAAATACTTAAGGAGAGAAAAGGAAACTCGCTTTTTGGTAAAATATGATCAAGAGTAAAATGATTTCTCTTTATGACGATATTTTCTAAATTCACATTTTTGATCCCTATTACATTTTTTTTATTAAATTTTTTAAACAATGAATTATAAATAGATTCATTGATTAATTTAGTCCAATTAATTAAAAAATTCCTATTTCTGAATTTGATTATGTTTTGGGCAACACTTTTTGTAATTTTATTTTCTAACATTAATACTTCGTATGGAGCATTAAGAATAAAATCTTTAATTGAACTAAATTGATAATGTTGTTCAACAGTATTTATAAAATCAATATTGCAATAATAGCAAGTACATAATTTCATTTTTTTATCCATTAAAAAAGATGAAATCTTCAATTGATAATCGTCATATTTATACTTTATCTTATTATTTTTAATTTCAGTAAAAAAATCTTTTATGTTTTTTTCATAATTAGAGACTTTGATTTTTTTACTAATATCTAATAAGTCTGAAAAATCAGATGTTAATAATAGCTTGAAACTATAATTAGGGTCTACATTTTTTAATAAAGTTTCTAAATTCGTTTCATCAAAGTTACTTCTTATAAGATTATAATAATCTTTTATAAAAGCTTGTTTCTCATTACTATCATCAAAAGGATATTTAATTTTCCTCATACTTACCTAATTTTTTGTCAATTTCAAAAAGCTCCTTTCTTAAAATCCTTTGTTTTTCCTCTAGTTCTAATTTTGACAGCGGTCTTGCATAAGTAATTTCAAAATGCTTATATAATTCTTCAAAATGATTTTCCAGAATTTTTCGAACATAATGTTCTCCAACTAAATAAATTAGTTTTGTATAAAAATCTTTCTTTTCCAGAAATTCAGTTTTATACTGGTTGTAATCCTGAGAATCTTTTGTTGAATTGTATCCTTTCTTATAAAACTCTAAAAATTCATTAATTTTTGATGTAGCAAACTCACCTTTTGTGCTTTTTAAAAAGAAACCATTGGTCAGTAACTCATGTATATTGGCAGCAAAAGTCTTATCCCTCTGCTTTTGGCTAGATATCAGCACTTTATTTTTATCATCATCTTTTTCTAATTCCAAAAAAATAATGTTTTGACTTGGAATATCAGAAAGTATAAATGGCGAGTGTGTAACAAAAATAATATTCATGTAAATATTTATGTGCCCAATTTTTTGTAATCGATTTAATAAATCATTTATAAATGTTCTCTGCATCTCGGGATGAAAGTATAATTCAATTTCATCAAATATTATATTTAAGTATCTATACTCAAATTTATTCCTTTCATTTTCATTATTAAAAAATGTATGAATAGAATTCAAATTTACTATATGATAAAGTACTGTTCCAATGCTAAAAATTTTTTGTTTTTCTCCTGAACTCAAAAAGCTAAATCTCCCCATGTTTTTTTCAAACTCAATATCAATTTCAAAAAAAGATGGTGGAATGAAATTAATCAAATCAAATTTTTTACTTTCAATATTTAATACCGGCTTTCCATTAAAGTATTCTTTCTTAAGAGCTTGTCGTTTGACATATATTTCTGCTGATAATGTTGATATCGGAATTGAAACAATATCCTCATAGTTGTTTTTCTTTGAGAAACTTTGATAGTCATATTTCAAAAAATTTACAGCTTGCCTGAGTTTAAAAGTTATGTGAGATTCTTCTTTTTTTAAAATAGCTAAAAAATCATTAACTAAAATGCTATACTCATAACTGAACTTTTTGTCGAATCTTTTCCTCTCGATTTCATAAACATTAGCAATCTTCTCAATTTTTCTAAAAATATATTCAACTGCGTACGCTTCCACCTTGTTTATATCAGTATATTTTCTATCAAATTCAGTTTGAGTTATATCCTTTTCATCACCATGAATTTTGAATGAATTTAGAATACTCAACAAATATTTTTCTTTATAAAGATTAGTATACTTAAACTCAACTATTCCTTTCTTATTTTTAAATTTATTTAATTTCAATTTTAAAATCAAATTATTAGCGACTTTATCATCAACTAAACATCGAAAACTATTTTCTATTTTTTCATCAACTTTTATATAATCTAAAATGTTTGCTAATAATCTTGATTTAGACAAATCATTTTCAATATTAATATCAATTTTACCTTCCGTACGCATTGGGTTAATAACAATTGGAGTCTGATAACCATCATTTTTGTGAAATATACTTGTAATCCAATCTCCAATTTCATTTGAATTTAAACCATATAAAGAGTAGTTATTAACTATACTATAAAACAAATTTTTATCACGCTTTAGGTCATTAAAATAATCTTTAGAATTGTTTGTGATATTCAAATTGTATTTTCCTGCATCATCAACTTTCCCCATCTTGTGAATCTTGACACTACTATCATTACAATTAATTACATAAATACAATCTGTCAAAAATGTAAAAAAAATCTGAACCTTAATATTTTCAATGGATTTCAATATATCTTCTTCTTGAGGTATAAATTTACTTTCTAAGTGATTTTTAAAATTAATTAAGATGTCTATATTTTCATTCACAGTATCAATGTCTTCAAGATTTAAATTATTAGGATTAAAATTAGTAACAATACCCCCTAATTTTTCCAAATCAAAAGAACTTTGAGACTGCTCAAAATCATCGCTTTTTAAAATTTTTTTAAAAATAGATAAGTTATATGTGGCAGCATATAATAATTCAACTATACTACTTTTTCCACTTCCATTCTTTCCAACTATAGCTGACACATTGATATTACTATTAACTTTATCGTTAAATAGTCCATTTGGCAAAGTTGGAATATAATTAGCTTCAATAACATTATAGTTAGAGGAAGGTGTAAATTTATAATCATTATAGAATGTATAAAATTCATTTTCTTTTAATACTTTAGAAAATTCTTTATTACAACCCTTAAGCGGTCGTATCGCTAATAATTTAAAACTCATAAATAACATGTTTCCCCAAATATACTCATTTCCCACATGTTAAAATTACGGGAAACCGTAAGTAATTAACAAAATTGTAGAGTAGTAAACCTGTTAGGAAACCACACCCAATCTCTTTTATTTCCTATCTCGTTTTGGCCTTGTTCGGGAATCGTTCCATTTTGCAATTTTTGTAGGAATTTAACACCCTGAAACCGAATAGTTTTACTCGAACAAAGTACGAACAATGTACGAACAAAGTACGAAGCATGTTTTTGTAGGAATTTAACAGTGGACACCCGCGTACTTTTCACCCAAAATAAATACTTTTTACTTCCAACTTGCTTCTTTATCTTTGCGCCATGAGTAAGAAGAAAACAGACAAAGTAATTTTTGAACATATAACCGTACTCGATGCGGGAGCCAAAGGCGTTTCGGTGGCCAAAGCACCCGAAGGTCAAGTCATTTTTATACCCAATGTAGTGCCCGGCGATGTAGTCGATGTGCAAACGTTTAAAAAACGCAAAGCCTATTTTGAGGGCAAAGCCATAAAATTCCATTCGTTCTCAGAAAACAGAGTCGAACCCGTATGCCAACATTTCGGCTCGTGCGGCGGTTGCAAATGGCAAAACATGAAGTACGAGCAACAGCTTGTCTACAAAAACAACGAAGTGTTTAATAACCTCAAACGCATCGGTAAAATTGAATTACCCACTTTTGAACCGATTTTGGGTTCGGAAAAACAATTTTTTTACCGCAATAAAATGGAATTCGGTTTCTCTGACACGCGTTGGATAAGCGAAGAAGAAATGAATATAAGACGAGCCGCCGAGCTGAATGGCACGGACATTCATGTCCGTGATAACCAGAATGCCCTAGGATTCCACATCCCGAGAATGTGGGACAAAATCCTCGACATCGAAAAGTGTCATTTGCAAGAAGATCCATCGAATGCCATTCGGAATTCGATTAAAGAATTTGCTACCCAAAACGGCATGACATTTTTCAATGCTCGAAACCACGGCGGATTGTTGCGCACCTTGATGATTCGCACGGCATCGACGGGCGAAATCATGGTGCTCATTCAGTTTTTTGAAAACGACAAAGTCCAACGCGAATTGTTATTGGATTTTGTATATGAGAAATTTCCGCAAATTACCTCCTTGCAATACGTCATCAACAGCAAAGCCAACGATACCTTGTACGATCAAGACATCAAGTTATACAAAGGACGCGATTATATTTTGGAAGAAATGGAAGGCTTGAAATTTTCCATCAACGCCAAATCGTTTTACCAAACCAATTCGGATCAAGCGTACGAATTGTACAAAATCACCCGCGAATTTGCCGGTTTAACCGGAAATGAAGTCGTATACGATTTGTACACCGGAACCGGAACCATCGCGCAATTCGTTTCCAAACAAGCCAAAAAAGTAATCGGTGTCGAAGCCGTTCCGGAAGCCATCGCCGATGCCAAAGAAAATGCCAAACGCAATGAAATCAGCAATTGTGAGTTTTATGTAGGCGACATGAAAAATGTGTTCAACGAAGCGTTTATTGCTCAACACGGTCAGCCTGACGTGATCATTACCGATCCGCCGCGCGACGGAATGCACAAAGATGTCGTAGAACAAATCATGAAAATCGCTCCTCAGAAAGTGGTGTATGTGAGTTGTAATTCGGCCACCCAAGCGCGCGATTTGGCGTTAATGGACGAGAAGTACAAAGTCACACGCGTTCGACCAGTGGATATGTTTCCGCAAACGCATCATGTGGAAAATGTTGTACTTTTGGAAAAGAAATAAGTAACTAGCGAAAAGTGATTAGTAAATAGTCTTTATGCTAATCACTTTTTACTCTTCACTAATCACTTAATATATATGAAAAAGATAGGTTGGTTATTATTGATTGCTGTTTTTGCATTATCGGGCTGTGAGAAGGACGACATTTGCGATCCGACGACGTCTACTACTCCGAGGTTGATCATCGAATTTTACAATGCGGCCAATCCGACTGTGTTACGAAATGTGGTCAATTTGAAAGTAATTGCTGTGGGTCAAACGGACACTTTAGACAATTTTAACGCTAAAAGCAAGATCGAATTACCGCTAAAAACTACGGAAGACGTTACCAAATATAATTTTATCTACAACAGTTTGGATTCGGTCAATACAAACGAAGACTTTTTTGAAATCAATTACAGTCGTGAGAATGTGTATGTTTCACGGGCATGCGGATTCAAAACAGTGTTCACCTTAAACGATACAGATCCAATTGTAGTTACCGATGATGCTGCTTTACCTGATGGTAACTGGATTCAGAATGTAACGGTTCAAACTAACCTCATCGAAAACGAAAACATCACTCATGTTAAAATATATTTTTAGTCTACTTTTTCTTGGTGTTTCACTTATAGGAACCGCGCAAGAGGTTAAAAAAACCGACAGTATTCCGCCGAAAACCGAACGATATGGAATTCGCTTCGGAATCGACGCATTCAGATTGGCGCGTTCGGTATACGAAAAAGACTACCGTGGGATTGAATTAGTGGGCGATTACCGATTGACCAAACGTTATTATATCGCGGCTGAATTGGGTAATGAAAGCAAAACATCCGACGAAGACCAATTGAATTTTACCACTGAAGGCACCTACATCAAAGCGGGTTTTGATTACAACGCCTACGAAAATTGGTTGGGCATGGAAAACATGATCTATCTTGGTTTGCGGTATGGCGTGAGTTCGTTCAGTCAGACGCTGAACAACTACGATGTATACAATGCCAATCCCTATTTTGGAACGGCTCCGCAAATCGATTCGGGAGAAAAATTTGAAGGCTTGTCGGCGCAATGGGCAGAAGTAGTAGCCGGAATCAAAGCGGAAGTGTTTACCAATTTGTTTGTAGGATTCAGCGTCCGATTGAATTATCTTACTTCCAATACCAAACCCGAAGGATTTGACAATTTGCACATTCCGGGTTTCAACCGAACGTATGATGGCGAATTTGGAACCGGATTCAACTATACCGTATCGTACTTTTTGCCGTTGTATAAATCGACTACTAAAGCGAAGAAGAAATAAGTTATTACACTTCCTTCGATAGAATAGATTTATCCGATAGCGCGGATTTATAATCCGTGCCAAAAAAGAATATCAAACTACAGCAGTGATGTTGTAGTTTTTTTTTATTAAATCCGATAGCGAGGATTTACACACGAGCGAAGCGAACTGACGAAGTAATCCGTGCAAAAAAAGAATATAAAACTACAGCAGTGATGTTGTAGTTTTTTTTATTAAATTCGTTTATCAGATTCAAAGTTGATTACGGGCACGGATTGCAAATCCGCGCTATCGGTTACTCGATAAAATAGTTAGCGGCAATTTTTTCAGATGAGTAGAAATAATAGCAAAACAACTAAAAAACAATGATAAAATTTAAACTCACAATCGCATTAATCCGATAGCGCGGATTTATAATCCGTGCCAAAAAAGAATATCAAACTACAGCAGTGATGTTGTAGTTTTTTTTATTAAATTCGTTTATCAGATTCAAAGTTGATTATGGGCACGGATTGCAAATCCGCGCTATCGGTTACCAGATAAAATAGTTGGTGGCACTTTTGTCAGATGAGTGGAAATAACAACAAAACAACGTAAAAACAATGATAAAATTTAAAATCACAATCGCATTACTCATACTAGGACAACTCGTCTTTGCGCAAGACAAAATTCAAAAAATTGACAGTTTGCTCAATGTCCTTTATGCAAACAAAAGTATCAACGGTAATTTCCTGATTGCGGAAAAAGGAAATGTGGTTTATAAGAAATCGTTTGGCTTAGCGAATGAAATTACCAAAGAGAAACTTAATGAAAATTCCATTTTTGAGTTGGCCTCGGTTTCAAAGCAGTTTACCGCAATGGGTATTATGATACTCAAAGAAAAAGGAAAACTGAACTTAGACGATGACTTTACAAAATACATCCCTGAACTTTCAAATTACAAAGGAATAACTATTAAAAATTTACTACATCACACAAGCGGTCTTGCCGACTATGAGAAATTAATGGATAGCCTATTCGATAAAAATAAAATCGCAACGAATAAAGATATTATTGCATTATTTTCGAAACACAAACCAAAAGTGCTGTTTGATTCCAATACAAAATTTGAATACAGCAATACCGGTTATGCACTGTTGGCTTCCATCATAGAAAAAGTGTCTGGCAAAACATTCGCAGATTTTTTGGACACAACTATTTTCAAGCCTCTTCAAATGAATAATACATTTATTTATAACAGAAGGCTGCAGCCAAAAAAAATCAATAATTACGCTTATGGATATATATACTCTGACAGTTTAAAAACAAACGTAGTACCCGATGATTTAACTGAAACCAAATTTGTAGTGTGGCTTGATGGAATTGTGGGAGACGGAACCGTTAACTCAACTGTAATCGACTTATTAAAATGGGACAGAGCGTTATATACCAATACATTACTTTCCGATAGTGGCATGAAGCAACTTTTCGAGGTAGCCACTTTAAACGACAACTCTAAAACCAAATATAGCATGGGTTGGTTTATAGATACTAATGCAGATTTTGGAGGAATGGCAAGCCATAGCGGCGGATGGCCAGGCTATAAAACTTTTATGGACCGACACATAGATAATGACAAAACCATCATCATACTTCAAAATCACGAAGAGGTCACAATTCCTATAAAATCCATTAGGAACATCCTTTATAACAAACCATTGGAGATACCAAAAACTAGAACAGAAATAAAACTGACCACCAATCAACTTCAAAGGTTTGTAGGGATTTATGAAATTCAAAAAGGTGTTGAAATGAATATTTCTCTTAACAACGACCAGCTGTTTGCTCAATTGACGGGACAAAATCCTCTGCCGATATTTGCAGAAAACGAACTATTGTTTTTTCTTAAAATTGTAGATGCCCAAATTCAGTTTGAGAAGAACGAAGCAGAAGAAATCATAAATTTATTTTTATTACAAAATGGAAATAAAGTAGCCGCTAAACGAATCAAATAAAAACGGCTACCAACCAAGGTTTTCGCCTATTGCTGGGCTTGTGCTTGCGTTTTTGTCTTCGTGGAGAGTACTCAGGTATTTTCAATTACTTCTTTCTAAGAAATTCCTATATTTGTTTTGGCTAGTGTCGGCAGCAGCGGCTGAATGCAAGCGGCCGAACGTTAGCAACAATAATTCAAACCGCAATAAATGAGACATTTTACAATCATATTGGCATTTATAACTGCAACATCTTTCTCACTATACGGACAAACAAAAAGCAACAACATAACAATTCAAAACATAAAGTTTGTTTTTGAGGATTACGTAAAACATCAAGAATCAACAGATTCTAAAGCTGACAAAGATGTAATGACTAGTAGTCTTAAATCACTCGACAAAATAACAGATCTTAAAGAGTTAGAGGTTTTAGTAAACGTATGGATGTATTACGATCCTACAGATTTTCCGAGCATTCCTGAAATTGATAGAATCCTGAAAATCAGCAGACCTGAAAGTATAGAAGCAGTTAAAAAAAGAATAGCTAACAAAAAAGAATGGGAAAACGAAGAATCAGCACCATATTCAGATTTAAAGAATCTCTTGAAACAACTTGAAAATGAATAGAAAAACGTGTTTTAACAGTGGTTTTACACAATGGCTGAATATTAAAATATTAATTGGCGCGATATTTTTTTTATTCATTGCTTGTAATAAAATTACTTCTGGAAATGATTTATCAGAATCAGATATTCAGAAAATTAAAGAGTTGGGGATTTTAGATGACAACGAAGGAATAATTAAATTTTATTCTGAATATAAAAAAAATGTTGCTGGCAATTTTTTTACTAATAAACGTATTGCATCATATTGGAAAGACGAGAATAATGAAACTAGAGATAAAATAAATTCTGCATTTTATAAAGATATTATAAGAATGGATACTATTACATATGCTGGCGCTTCATTTTCTCCATATATTAATGTAATGCGAAAAGACAGTACCATATTTAAAGTTTGTTTCGATGGCGAAAAAGCAGAAATACGAAAAACATTTGAGGAAGTTATTTCAATTTGGAAATCCAATAAAAAATAATTACTGTTGCTCACCATGGTTTGCATCAATTGCTGGGCTTGCGCTTGCGTTTTCTCTTCGTGGAGAATACTCAGGTATTTTCAATTACTTCTTTCTAAGAAATTCCTATATTTGTTTTGGCCAGTGCCGGCAGCAGCAACTGAATGCAAGCCACATACGTTAACACGGTGCACAACCATAGTTAGCGATAATGCTAAAAAATCGAAACCTAATGATCGAACTTGTAAAAGGAGATATAACTAAAATCGAAGCTGACGCAATTGTAAATGCTGCGAATTCATCCTTACTCGGAGGCGGTGGAGTTGATGGGGCAATACATCGTGCCGGCGGCAGTCAAATTCTTGATGATTGCAGAAAAATAATTGCAAGGCAAGGAAGTTGTAAAACGGGTGAAGCTGTAATCACAAGTGCTGGAAAATTAGTCGCAAAAAGTGTAATTCATACTGTAGGTCCTGTGTGGAATGGAGGAGCAAAAGATGAGAAAGAGAAACTAAAGAACTGCTATAAAAACGCTCTCCGATTAGCTGTTGAAAATAATTGTAAATCGGTTGCGTTTCCTAATATTAGCACCGGAATTTACAAGTTCCCGAAAGATTTGGCGGCGCAAATAGCAGTCGAAACTGTCCAAGATTTTCTGAAACACAATGATACTATTGAAAAAGTAATTTTCGTCTGTTTTGATGAGGAAAGCGAAAAGTATTTTAAAAAAGAATTACATATCCGATAGCGGGGATTTACACACAAGTGAAGCGAACTGACGAAGTAATCCGTGCCAACAAAGAATATAAAAAACATAGAAGTAAAGTTGTAGTTTTTTTAATAGATTTGTTTAGATGGGTTACAGCTAATCGGGAGCACGGATTATAAATCCGCGCTATCGGGTTAGATGGTTTAAAGCTAATAGGGAGCACGGATTGTAAATCCGCGCTATCGGGTTTAGCTATTCCTCTGTATCTAAATTCCCAAGCCATATCAGGATTAAGTTCGTCCTCGTTTGAAAAACTTAAATAATTATAATCTACCATAGCTCCATCAAAATCTTTTAATTCAACTCTTAACATACTTCTCCAACTTCGTACTAAATAGTAGTTGGCAGAAAACCTTATCACACAATTAAGTATCTTTCAAAATTAAAATAATAACTCTTTTTTCCTTAAAATCGAAATCAAAAAAATCAATTCTGAGTTTTTTTTACCTCATAATTAAATACAGCACTAATTTTAATCATTTATAATTTATCCAAAAAATGTACACTTTTTGTGTACTTGTGGAAAAAATATCTGCTCTAAATTTACTGTAATTAAAAAAATGAGGTAGAAAAGAGACTTACCATCTCATGTGACAATACACAATTTCATTTATTTTAGAAGTTTGTTATTAAGTGAAATTTAAGGAATTAAACAAACGAAAAAAAAGCAGCCCTAACTTTTAAGTTTTCGAAGACATAAGTAAGGACTGCAATAATCAAAATAAGTTATAAAATTATGAAAAAAATCTTTTTAGGCATGTATTTTTTTGCCATTTTATTAGTATCAACTGTATCAATTGGTCAAACTCAAACACTAGAACCTGTAAGAGAATTCTATGTAATATACATGGATTGGGATGGCTGGGGAAGAACCAGTAGAGATTGTCGCGGATTTGGACTATGTAACTTTACAAGTTGCACTTTTTGTTGTATTGAGAATGGTGTAATCGTAAGCTGTAATAACTCCAATAGAATTCCAAATTCTGGTGTAGCAAATATAGATAAAAAAACAAATAAAGGCTTTTTGACTATTAAATTAGACCCAATATTTTCTGACCAAAAAGATGCTATAAGCAATAGAGAAACGTTACATATTGATATTGATTTAACAAAAGACGGTTTTACATTGCACAAAGGAGAATATGCTTTTGACTCCTCTATGGGAAAACATGGTGGTTACAATGTTAAAGTAACAAAAAATTAATTTTACATTTGACGGTGTTTTTAAATAAAATTATAAAACACTGTCAAAATTTATTTAAAAATAATTAAACATGCGAAAGAATCTGTATCTATTATTTTTTTTACTATTTTTATGTTCATCGTGTTCAATTAATGGTGGGTTCGAGGGCTTATATAGTTATTACTCCAAAACTGAATCAAAAAATCCTAATCTATTTTACAAACCTGACAACAACGAATCTATTTGTACTATAAAAAAGCATGAATTAAAGCCTCAGATAATAATTATCAATGGTATAGATATAAAAAAATGCATGTCTACAAACAAAAATTCACTAATCTATCTTTGGAGTCCTAAGTGTAAGAGCAAAATTTGCTATCCATTAGAAATCATTCAATCATTTTGTAATTCAAAAAATATTGATCTTTATGTCGTAGCTGAATATTATAATTTAGAGCAAATGGAGGTAAACTACACTATAAGCAGACCTATTTTTGGCGTAGATGTTAATTATTACAAAACTAGTTTGACAAAAAAATACATTAAAAAATTTTTAAATGATTTAGAATCAGATTCTACTACCATTAATAGATATTTTTATTTTAAAAATGGTTCTTTCGTAAAATCATATGAATCTGTATATGATCTTAAAAACTAAATTTTTAAAAAATGAATATTTGATAAAAATGAATACAATTTATATTTATTTGTTGACATCATTAAATTGTCTTGCTCAATCTGATTTTGACAAGGTGTTAATTCGACAGCGCGGATTTACACACGAGCGAAGCGAACTTACGAAGTAATCCGTGCCAACAAACAATATAAAAAATATAGAAGTAAAGTTGTAGTTTTTTTTAATAGATTCGTTTAGATGGGTTACAGCTAATTGGGAGCACGGATTGTAAATCCGCGCTATCGGGTTAGCTGGTTTAAAGCTAATAGGGAGCACGGATTGTAAATCCGCGCTATCGGGTTTTGACAAGGTGTTAATCCGATAGCGCGGATTTACACACGAGCGAAGCGAACTGACGAAGTAATCCGTGCCAACAAAGAATACAAAAAATATAGAAGTAAAGTTGTAGTTTTTTTTAATAGATTTGTTTAGATGGGTTACAGCTAATTGGGAGCACGGATTGTAAATCCGCGCTATCTGGTGCAAGCTGTCAATGTTAACACGGTACATAACTGTGTTAGTGCTGCTTTTCTATTTGCAATTTTCTTTACTTAATACTAAAGAGATTGAATCATTATGTTTGGCAGCTATTTTCCAATCTATGCAGGCTCCAATAGTATCTTTTGTATGTAGTTTAGCTATTCCTCTGTATCTAAATTCCCAAGCCATATCAGGATTAAGTTCGTCCTCGTTTGAAAAACTTAAATAATTATAATCTACCATAGCTCCATCAAAATCTTTTAATTCAACTCTCAACATACTTCTCCAACTCCGTGCTATATAGTAGTCATCCCAAAACTTAATTGCATCATCAAAATCAGTAAGCGCGCCTTCATAATCTCCCATTCTATATTTTAAAGTTCCTCTAAAAAGATAAAAATTTTCTTTTTCGGGGTTGATCAGTAGTGCCTTATTGAAGTCCGATAGAGCTCCAAATGTATCACCTAATTCTTCTTTCGATAGGGCTCTGTCCCAATAAGGAGATCCGTCATTAAAAAGTGAATCAAGTTCAATGGACTTTGTTAAATCGATAAGTGCCATTCGGTGATTTTCATTTCTTGCATAAAGGCATCCTCGTCTCCAATAAAGTTCTGCACTTCCTTTATTGAATGCTATTCCTCTATTATATATCTTCATTGCTTTACTATATTCATTGATACACTCCTTACCAAATCCTTTATTAGCAATAGTGTCAGCCCACTTAACAGAACAGCTTGTAATTAGTAATGAAATTATAATAATTAATAGATTTTTCATTTTTTAAGGTTGCAGCAACTGTGGCAAACCACATACGTTATTTGACTTCCTTCACTCCTTTTAGGAAAATCCACTTCATAAAGATTTTTTCAGTTCCGCCTACATTTCCCGCTTGAAATTTAGGCGCTAAAATAGTCGCCACTACAAAAGCAGTTAGCGGACGCATAAATCCGGTTAACGAAGTGTAATCAATCAAGGCATAACGGATGAATACGAAGAGTATTCCGAAACTTAATAGGTTGTATAAAAGTGCTTTGTTCTTTTTGGACATGATTTATGGGTTTAAAAAAGTTGTCGGTTGTCGGTTGTCGGCTGTCAGTTGTCGGTTGTCGGTTTCTCAGAACTGATAACAGAAAACCGACAACTTCTTCTATTCACTTTCCACTTGAAACTTCGTTCGCTTACTTCCTTCATACATTTCGTATTTCACGAATCGGGCTTCTAAACTTCCGTTAAATAATTTGATTTTTCGGGATGGTTTTAATCCGACAAATTTCAGTGCTTCCAAATTGGCCGTGATGAACCACGCTTGTGTTCCGGGGTAATTCTGTTTCATGGTATCGCCCATTTCTCGATAAAAACGTTCCAAATCGATATCCAAACGTTCGCCATACGGCGGATTGAACACCATGTGTAACGGTCCGGATGTTTCTTTTTTAGTATCGAAAAAATTCTGTTGTTCGATGGTTACAAACTCATCTAAATTGGCATTTTTGATGTTATCAATGGCTTTTTGCACGGCACTTGGCGCTTTGTCGTAGCCTTTTATCGTGTAATTGAATTCGCGCGTTCGTTTCATCAACGCATCGATGATTTGATCGAACAAATCGTTGTCCCAATCGTTCCATTTTTCAAAAGCAAATTCCTTGCGATTGATGTTGGCCGGAATGTTACACGCAATCATCGCTGCCTCTGCCAATAGGGTTCCAGAACCACACATCGGATCGAGAAAATCAGATTTTCCTTCCCAACCTGAAAGTAACAACATACCTGCAGCTAACACTTCGTTGATCGGAGCAATATTCGTTGCCAATCGATACCCGCGTTGGTGCAATGACGCACCCGAAGTATCCAAAGCTACCGAAACCTGATCGCGGTCGATGTGAATATTGATGCGTACATCGGGAAATTCCTTATCGACACTCGGACGTTGACCGGTTTTATCGCGAAACTGATCGACAATGGCGTCTTTTGCCTTTTGCGAAACAAATTGCGAATGCTTGAAATGATCGGAATGTATGGTAGAATCAATTACAAATGTACTATTGGGTTCGATGTATTTACTCCAATCGATTCCTTGAATGCCTTTGTACAACAACGCATCGGTTTTGGCTCTAAAATAATAGATAGGTTTTAGGATTTTTAACGCCGTACGCAATGACAAATTGGCTTTGTACATAAATCCCTTATCTCCTTTGAAACTTACGGCACGGGTACCAATTTCAACATCTTGTGCGCCTAAAAGTTGTAGTTCTTTAGCGAGTAGTTCTTCAAAACCAAAGAAGGTTTTGGCAATCATTTTAAAGTTTTCCATGTTCAATGTCAAAAATCAATTTCAATTACAATATTAATTGCAATCTAAAAAATTACGTAATTCCAAATTTAAAGACGCTTTAATCATGACACCAATTTCACCAATTTACACGAAATAAATACACTTTAAATTTCACTAATCTGTCGTTGACAGATAAAATTTGTGAAATCCTTTTAAAATTTCAATAATTTGTGGAAATTAGTGTAATTCGTGTTTGTCATTTTTTTGAATTCGTACATACTAAATTCAAAACTTGGAATAATTCTGCAAAAATACACTAAATTTGCACGCTAAGAATTCATTTGAAAAGAATAAATGTCAGAAATACCTAATTCAAAATCCAAACCTGTCACACTAAGCGCTCCCGAAGTTTCGGGAGAAGTGCCAAATCCCAAAGCAGAAACCTGGTTTGCGTCGTGGTTTGACACGCCGTTTTACCACATTTTATATAAAGAACGCAACTACCGTGAAGCGCAAGTTTTTATGGACAATTTAACGCATTATTTGAACTTGCCCGAGAAAGCGAAAGTGTTGGATTTGGCGTGCGGTAAAGGAAGGCATGCCATTTATTTAAACAAATTAGGCTTTGATGTATTGGGCGTTGATTTGTCGGAAAATAGCATTGCGGAAGCCAACAAAAATGCCAATGAAACGCTGCATTTTAATGTCCATGATATGCGTCAGCCTTTTGAGGAAAAGTTTGATGCAATTTTTAATTTGTTCACGAGTTTTGGCTATTTTGAAAACGAAGACGACAACTTAAAAACCCTGATTGCAATTAAGGAAAGTCTTTCAGAATATGGTTTTGCCGTGATTGATTTTATGAATGTACATCAGGTGATTCCGAATTTGGTTGCCGATGAAGTGAAAACGGTAGACGGAATTGACTTTCACATCAAAAGACAGTACGACGACCAACACATTAGGAAAGAAATTGAGTTTGTTTTTGAAGGCGAATCGTTTCATTTTACTGAGAAAGTACGGGCGTTTACGTTAGAAGATTTCCAACAATTAATGAGCCAAGCGGGAATTTATTTATTGGATGTTTTTGGCGATTATAAACTGAAGAAATTTCATAAAAAAGACAGCGAACGGTTGATTATGATTTTTAAGTAGAGATGGAAGTGGGAAGATGGAAGTGGGAAGATGGAAGAAAGAAGAAAGAAGAAAGAAGAAAGAAGAAAGAAGAAAGAAGAAAGAGAATAGAATATAGAATATAGACAGAAAACATAGAGTATAAACTAAATGAATTATTTATTACCATTATTATCGGTGCTTTTGGGGTATGCCATTGCGCTATTATTAAAACCTAAGGCGAAGAAGAATTTAAAACTACTTTTGGCGTTTAGTGGTTCGTTTTTGCTTTCGCTGACGGTGATGCATTTGTTGCCCGAAGTATATGAAGGTCATAATCACGGGGTCGGAATTTTCATTATGGTGGGAATTTTGTTCCAAATTATATTGGAGTTTTTCTCTAAAGGTGCAGAGCACGGGCACGTACACGGACACGAAAAAATTACCCAAATGCCGTGGTTGTTGTTCATTAGTTTGTGTTTGCATGCGTTGTTGGAAGGATTTCCGGTAGGTCATCACCACGATTTGGCACTCGGAATTGCGATTCACCACTTACCCATCGCCATCATTTTGACAACTTTTTTCTTGAACGCCGAACTGAATAAAGTTGCGCTCTTTTTCTTTATGTTAGTGTTCGCTGTCATGACGCCACTTGGAACGTTCCTTTCGGATGGTTTTCCGCTGTTGAATGATTATTATACCGAAATTACAGCCATCGTAATCGGAATTTTATTTCATATTTCTTCTACTATTATTTTTGAAAGCAGCGAAGGACACAAATTCAATGTTGCTAAAGTGTCGATGATTATTTTGGGGATTGTTTTGGCGTATTTTCTATAAGAAGGCGCTGGTTTGCTACAAAGGCACTAAGTCGCTAAGATTTTTTAAAGATTTTTTGCTACTGATTATTTATTAAATTTGCTACACAATAAAAAGACTTTGTGTCTTTGCGTCTTCGCGAGCAAAAGAAACTCTTCAAAGACTATTAATTCTCGCAAAGACGCTAAGCCGCAAAGTTTGTTGTTTTATATTCTTTATAATTAGTAAATTTGAACTTTATTTAATCTTTGTGTCTTTGCGCCTTAGTGGCAAAAAAAACTTCGTTACTTTAACCATGAACTTCACCAAAACCACCGAACAATCCTCCAAATACGAACATTTAGAACAAATGTCGGTTGCCGAATTATTAACCAACATTAATACGGAAGACCAAACCGTTCCGTTTGCCGTGCAAAAAGCACTTCCTCAAATCGAAGCCTTAGTTACTAAAGTGGTAGAGAAAATGAAATTAGGTGGACGATTATTTTACATTGGAGCAGGAACTTCAGGGCGACTCGGAATCGTGGATGCTTCTGAATGTCCGCCTACTTTTGGAGTTCCATTCGATTTAGTAAACGGAATTATTGCGGGCGGCGACCAAGCCATTCGTCGTGCCGTTGAAAATGCCGAAGACAATACGACTCAGGCTTGGATTGATTTAAACGAACATCAAATTAATGAAAACGATGTGGTTATCGGAATTGCCGCTTCGGGAACCACGCCGTATGTGATTTCGGGTTTGGAACGGTGTAATGAAAATAACATCACCACGGGTTGCATTACGTGTAATGATGGAAGTCCGCTTGCTCTAACTGCTCAATTTCCCGTAGTAGTGGTTGTCGGTCCTGAATTCGTTACTGGAAGTTCGCGAATGAAAGCAGGCACGGCTCAGAAATTGGTATTGAATATGATTTCGACGGCCACTATGATTCAGTTGGGAAAAGTAAAAGGCAACAAAATGGTCGACATGCAACTGAGCAACGACAAATTGGTCGATCGCGGCGTGAAAATGATCATGAGTGAAATCCCGGTCGATTACGAAAAAGCAGCCGAGTTATTGGCGCAATTTGGCAGTGTTCGAAAAGCCGTGGATAATTACCAAAAATAAGTCCGAGTTGATAAAGTCGTTTAAAGTTTTTCTATTTATGCGAATTTTTTAAACCACTTCAAAAAAAATATTCCTATTTTTATACCTTATTAAACGAGCTAAAAACTACTGCTATGAAAAAACTAGTGTTACTACTCTCCTTGTTCCTGACTTCCTTGGTGTACTCACAAGAAATCACAATGCAAGGGCATAAATATTTTGTGGATGGTCAGCAAATCTCCACGCGTGAAGTGAAAGAAAAATTAGCGTCCAACCCAGAAGCTTTACAATTATTCAAAAAAGGAAAAAGTAAAGCGTCTACGGGTGGTTTGTTCATCGGACTTGGAACTGCATTTTTGACTGCGGATTTAGTAAAAGGTTTGGTTTCTGACGAAGAATACCCTGGACCAGCAACCTATATTGGCGCTGGATTTTTGGCGATTTCGGTTCCGATTTTAATTGGAAAAAACAAACGAATGAAAGAAGGAATCGATCGTTACAACAGCGGATTAAAAAGTTCAGGTGATTTCGACGATCTGGAACTCCATGTTGTCTCCAACCAAAACGGATACGGAATTCAACTGCGATTCTAATGGCCAACAAAGAACTCATCGGCAAAGGCGTCAAGTATTTATTTGGAGCATTACCTCTTATGTTTATTGGTCCGAGTGTGATTTACAACGCGTTTATGAACAAAGACAACAATTGGCATTATCTTGTTTTAGTGGTCGGTTGTGCGATTTGTATCACCGCAGTGCTCTTAGCGTTTAAAGGAATTCGAACCATAACCAATGCCCTATTTGATGGAAATTAGTAATCCGTATTTAGAAAGTGTCATCAAGCAATTTCAGTATTACAAAGTACTGGGCGAGAAAGCGATGGCGCAACTCGAACCCGAGCAATTGTTTGTTGAAATGAACGACGATTCGAATTCGGTTGCCACTATTGTTCAACATCTCTCGGGAAATATGTTGTCGCGATGGACTGATTTTTTGACGTCGGACGGTGAAAAAGAATGGAGGAACCGCGATGCTGAATTTGATTCCCATTGTAATGAGAATGACAAAGAAAGTATACTACAACTTTGGGAAAAAGGTTGGGAATGTTTGTTTGCCGCATTGAACGGATTAAGTTCAGAGCAACTGACATCCATTATTTACATTCGGAATGAAGGTCACACCGTTGTGGAAGCCATCAACCGTCAATTGGCACATTATCCGTATCACATCGGACAAATTGTTTTTTTAGCAAAAATGCTTAAAAAAGAACCGTGGACGAGTTTATCGATTCCGAAGAACAGTTCCAACAGTTATAATGCAGATAAGTTTTCACAAGAAAAAAGCATTAAAAACTTTACGGACGACGAACTTAAAAAACTCAATAAGCCCTAGCCCTGATAGAAGTGGAAATCCTGTTATTGCGACAAACTAAAAAGTCAAATCCAAAGATTGCTTCGTGCCTCGCAATGACAGATTGAAACGGATAGCAGGAATAGCTTCAAAAAAATAACAACTACAATAGCAATGTCAATTACAATTTCAAAAAAAATAGTTTTACTTCTACTTACACTTTCTTTGGTTTCATGCTACCAACAGGAACGCAAGTGTACGGATTTTAAAACGGGCAAATTCACTTCGGAAACGACCATCAAAGGGAAAAAATTCACGACGCAATTTGAACGCAACGACAGCATTCAGATTGAAATGTATGAAGGAAAAATTGACACGTTTAACTTGCGATGGATCAACGACTGCGAATACATTATGCAGAACAGTCGTCCGAAAAACCGGGAAGAGCGGAAGTCGATTTCCATTCGGATTCTCACCACCCAAGAAAAAAACTATACCTTTGAATATTCGTATGTGGGCGAATCTATTAAACAAAAAGGAACTGTAACAAAACTAGAATAACCTACGTATAACTCGATTTAAACTAACCTTTAACATTTAAAATGGAAGTACTTTTTACTACAGACGCATTAATTGCTCTTTTGACCTTAACTTTTTTAGAAATCATTCTCGGAATCGACAACATCGTGTTTTTATCGATTGTTTCGGGGAAATTAAAAGCGGAAGACCAACCGAAAGCGCGTCGCATCGGACTTTTATTGGCTATGGTTTTTAGAATTATTTTACTTTTTGGAATTACATGGGTAATGAGTTTGAAAGAATCGTTTTTCGATTTTGACTTTGGATTTTTCTCTGGAGGAATTTCGGGTCAGAGTTTAATTATTTTTTGTGGTGGTTTGTTTTTATTGTACAAATCGGTATCTGAAATTCACCATAAACTAGAAGGTGAAGAAGATGGCGCAGGTGGAAAAGCGAGTAACAGTCTTTCGTCTGCCATCATACAAATCGCACTTTTAAATATCGTTTTCTCGTTTGATAGTATTTTGACAGCGATTGGACTAGTAAGTTCTGCTGAACCGCCGGCAGGTTTTGGTCCAGCGGGTGCAATTGAAATTATGATTTTAGCAATTGTAATTTCTATTGTGGTTATGCTTGCTTTTGCGGGACCGGTATCTAAATTCGTAAACGAACATCCAACGATACAAATTCTGGGACTTTCGTTCCTGATATTAATTGGGGTAATGCTTTTGGCAGAAGGTTCGCATTTAGCGCACTTCAGATTTGGTAATGATGTAGAAGTGCACAGTATTCCGAAAGGGTATTTATATTTTGCGATTTTCTTCTCGTTGTTTGTGGAATTCTTGAATTTGAAGATGAAGAAATCTAAAAATCCGGTGGTGCTGCACAACAGTAAAATTATGGATGAAAAATTAAAAGACGGAGATATTACGAACTAAGAACCGTTCTTCAACTATATACAAATGTCCCGTAAGTTGCGGGACATTTTTATTTACATAATTTATTTTAAATTTAAACTCTTAGTATGCCCCGAAAACCTCGAACTCCGTAATACGATTGTGCGCCGTTGTGGTAGACGAAAACGGTTCCGTAGCGGTAATCGGCAAATAAAGCTCCGCCGAGTGTTCTGATTTCGTCGGGCGTTTGTATCCAACTGGATGTTTTGGCGTCGAAAGTTCCAAGTTGTTGTAAATACCGATAGTCCTTTTCGGTTACTAATTCAATGCCCATTTCGGTTGCCATATCAACTGCATTATGATGCGGTTTGTGTTCTTTTCTCGAATCCAATCCGTCGCGGTCGTAACAAATGCTTCGGCGTCCGCTAGGACTTTCAGCAGAGCAATCGCAAAAAATATATTCGTTGGTTTTGGTAGTATACTCAATCACATCGGGTTCGCCTCCCGTACGTTCCATTTCAAACAACGACCAAAGTGCATCGGGATTATTTTCAAGTTTTGCCTGTACTTCCGACCATTCGATGTCGGCATGACGGTTAGTATTGGCATCAAAACGATTTTTGAGAATCGCAAGCAGTTCGCTTTGTTGTTCGGAGGATATTTTTTTAGGTTTCATACTTTGTCGTTTTTTAAATCTAAACCATAAAATGTACACAGTTATTACATTACTTTTTACGATTTAGAATCCAAAGATAAAAGAATAAATTCTATTATTTATTTTACAATTGCACTTTAAACATACTTATAATGTATTGATTTTCATTATTTTAAAATATTTTTAAAAAAAATTATATTTTAAATGTAACAATTTAGGTAGCGCTGTATCAAAAGGGAAACTTTAAAAAACAACATTATGAAAACATCAACTTTCTTCGTAGCATTTCTTTTTGTAAGCACTACTTATTTTACTTTCGCGCAACAATCGTTTCAGGTTACCGTGACCGGAAAAGGCGCGCCTGTTTTATTGTTTCCCGGATTTGGATGTACGGGCGAATTGTGGAACGAAACTGTAGCCGAACTTTCTAAAACCAACGAATGTCATGTTTTTACGTTTGCCGGATTCGGAAACGTGGCGCCGATTGAAAGTCCGTGGTTATCAACCATCAAAGACGATGTCATCTCGTATGTGAAAGCGAAAAATCTCAAAAAACCAACCTTAATTGGTCACAGTCTCGGCGGAACTTTGAGTTTATGGCTGGCTTCAGTAGAAACCGAACTGTTCAAAAAAGCAATACTGGTTGACGCATTGCCTGCATCGGCGGCTTTGATGATTCCGAATTACAAAGGAGAACTCATCGCGTACGACAATCCGCAAAGCAAAATGATGCTTGAAATGGATAAAGCTAGTTTTGACGCCATGAATGCCCAAACCGTTTCGTTCATGTGTATGAACAAAGAAAAGCACAAAACCATCAGTGATTGGATGAGTTTGGCCGACCGAAAAACCTACGTACACGGATATATTGACATGTCGAACTTGGATTTACGCAAAGAAATTGCGAAAATTAAAATTCCGGTTGTAATTTTAGCAGCGACGAATCCGAGTGTAGAGATGGTAAAAAAGACCTACGACTCGCAATACGAAAATTTACCATCAGTGGAAATTCACTATGCGGACAAAGCCGCGCATTTTGTGATGTACGACCAACCTGAATGGTTTATGAACCAAGTGAAACTAGCAATTCAATAGTGTGGAAAAGAACCAACAATTCAAACGACTGTTTCAAGATCATTACCCAAAAGTATTCCGACTCTGTAAAGGATACTTTAACGGAGATGTAAATTGTGCCGATGATGCAACGCAGGAAGTGTTCATCAAAGTCTGGGAACATTTGGATACGTTTCGAAACGAATCGAGCATCAGCACATGGATTTATCGGATTACCGTGAATACGTGCCTACTCTATTTGAGAAAAACAAAAACAAAGAAAGAAATTTCGACCGAACATTTTCCAACGCTGACACAAGAAAATTTTTCCGAAGAGAAAGAAGCACAACTTCAAAAAATGTATGAATGCATACAGAAATTAGATGAAACCGGAAAAATGATTATTCTGATGACTTTAGAAGGAGTCGATTATCCGAAGATTTCTGAAGTAGTCGGAATTACAGAGGAAACTCTACGGGTGAGAATTCACCGAATTAAAAAAAGTTTAACCCAATGCGTACAACAATGAAAACATTTGACGATTTACAAAATATATGGAACCAACAAACGGATTCCACTGCATCAACTTCAGCACAAGAACTGATTGAGAAAGCCAACGAGCATACCAAAAAAATCAAACGAAATCACATCGGAACACTCTGTATTATCGGATTGACCACACTAATTCTGATTGCTTATTTTATTTGGATTGGAATCAACTCGCCATCACTTTTTACTATTGGCTTGGGATTAATGATTGGTTCATTGCTTGTCCGAATTGTTTTGGAATGGACGAGTATGAAACGATTCAACGCCATAAAAACCGATTTACCGTTGTTGGAATACAGTCGTTTAGCAGCCCAATTTTACGATTCAAGAGGAACGATTCATTACATCGCGACTCCCATCTTATACGCCGTTTACTTGTTAGGATTTTCGCTTTTGATACCGACCTTTCACGAGCATTTTTCTACTGGATTTTTTATCTATTTGCTCGTCAGTGGCTACGGATTTCTGATTGGCTTTGCCTTCTTTTTGGTAAAAAAACTAAAACAGGAAATGAAGATTTTAGAATTCTTAAAAAACGTACACTAACAAAAATGCCTTTCGATGTGAAAGGCATTTTTTATTAATCTAAACTCAGTGTGATTTGTCCGTCGTCATCGGTTTCGGTTTGAATGTCTTCTGAAACATTGTCTTCGCCCGTTACTTCCATTTCCTCTGGTGCTTCTTCTTCGGGTTCTTCGTACGGTAAGGATTCGAGTAAATTGACTTGTTTCAACTTATCCGCCGTCAATTGATTTCCTAAAGCCTTAATTCCTTTTACGGTTATGAATTGCTCCAAATCGATGGTTTGATTGTCTTTTTGAACGCCTTTTACCTTGGAAAATACAATTTCGGCCACCGGACGCCAATCGGTAGAAACAATCTCCAACTGCGATTTATCATGTTCGGTAATAAAAATTTCTTCTTTGTTTTCGTTTTCGACCAAGAATCGCTTCACAAAATAGCGTTCTTTTTCGCCATCGTAATAAATAGTAGAAATGGGTTTTTTCGGATTCCATTTTTCCAACACAATCATGTCTTCGTCGAAATGCGTGGTAAGTTCCGGAATAATCGTTTTCAATTTTCCCGATTGGTTGATGATGAGCAAACGGTCATTCGGACGGAATTCGCCCAACAACTCGCCTCTTCCATCGACGTTCAATCGCTGAACGGTATCGTCGAACCAGACTTTTCTGGGTCGCAACGTCGAAATTCCTTTTTCCTTTAATTCGATTTTTTTAATCGGATATTTGGTTACCGTATTTCCACGAGAAGCACGTCCTTTGATGGCAATATCGGTAAAATCGACATCCCATTTTAGTTTTTTTACACTTCCGACTTGACGTAACAAAATCGTTACGACTTCGGCTTCACCATTCGGATTAGCAGAAAAGTATAACACTTGCGAACCTGCTTTTTCTTGCGTCAAATCGTAGAATTTATCGCGCGTCACACCCGAAACATTGAATCGTTTGATGAAGGTTGAACCGTTTTTACCATCGCGGTAAATCATGTTGTAAATAGTGCGTTTGTCGTTTTTATCAAAAACTGCAATGTGAATGATGTCTTTACCCACAAACTTTTTGTCGTCAACTTTGGCAATCATCATTTTTCCGTCGCGCAAAAATACAATCACGTCGTCGATGTCCGAACAATCGGTTACGTATTCGTCTTTTTTGAGTCCGGTTCCAAAGAAACCTTCTTCTTTATTTACGTATAATTTGGTGTTTCTCAGTACTACTTTCGTCGCTTCAATCGTATCAAAACTGCGCAATTCGGTTTGACGTTCCCGACCTTTTCCGTATTTTTCTTTGAGTTTGGCGAAGTAATCAATGGCAAAATCAATCAAGTTATCCAAGTGATGTTGCACTTGTTTCATTTCGTCTTCTAAGTTTGCAATAAATCCGTCGGCTTTATCGGAGTCGAAACGCGTGATACGAATCATCGGAATCTGTGTTAATTTCTGCAAATCTTCGTCGATGATGTCTCTAACAAACGATTTTTTGAACGGCTCGAAACGTTTGTACATGTATTGATACAAAGTTTCTCTATCCGAATACAATTTGAAGTCGATGTACATTTCCTCACGGATGAAAATCTTTTCCAACGTAGAGAAATGCCATTTGGCTTTTAATTCTTCCAACTGAATTTCGAGTTCGGCTTTGAGCAATTGAACGGTGCGATCGGTTGAGATTTTCAACATATCGGACACGCCAATAAACAACGGTTTGTTGTCTTCAATCACACAACCCAAGGGCGCAACGGACGTTTCACAAGCCGTGAACGCATACAAAGCATCAATCGATTTATCGGGAGAAACGCCTGGGAAAAGATGAATTAAAATTTCAACTTCGGCCGCCGTGTTGTCTTCGATTTTCTTGATTTTGATTTTCCCTTTTTCGTTGGCTTTCAAAATACTATCGATTAAGGTCGACGTATTGGTTGAAAACGGGATTTGAGTAACTACCAAGGTTTGCTTGTCCAATTGCGAGATTTTGGCACGCACACGCACACGTCCGCCGCGCAATCCATCGTTGTAATTGGATACATCAGCAATTCCGGCCGTTTGAAAATCGGGATACAACGTAAACGGTTTTCCTTTTAAAATTTTGATGGACGCATCGATGAGTTCGTTGAAATTGTGCGGCAACACTTTCGTGGAAAGTCCGACTGCAATTCCTTCGGCACCTTGCGCCAACAACAACGGAAACTTTACTGGAAGGTTATTTGGTTCGGCGCGTCGACCGTCGTACGACATTCCCCAATCGGTTATTTTGGGAGAATACAACACTTCTAACGCAAACTTCGACAAACGCGCTTCGATGTAACGCGAAGCCGCAGCGCTATCGCCTGTGAGGATATTTCCCCAGTTTCCTTGGCAATCGATGAGCAATTCTTTTTGACCAATTTGCACCATAGCATCGCCAATACTTGCATCACCGTGCGGATGATACTGCATGGTATGACCGACTACATTCGCTACTTTGTTGTAACGACCGTCGTCTAATTCTTTGAGTGAGTGCATGATGCGGCGTTGCACGGGTTTGAATCCGTCTTCGATGGCGGGCACGGCACGTTCGAGAATTACATACGAAGCGTAATCCAAAAACCAATCCTTGTACATACCGGTTACCTTGGTAATGGTGTCTTCGGGATTTTCGTCGTTGTCGTAAAAGTGATTACCGCCGGTCGAGACGATGTCGTCAAAAACTTCGTCGCTGCTTTCGTCGTGGGTTGGTTCGTCTAACTCGTCGTTAGTTTCTTCGTTAAGGTTATCTTCTTCTTCGTCTTTCATTTTATTTTTTTTGGAGCACAATGTTACTCAAAGTTTAACACTAAGTTCTCAATGTTTTTTTTACACTTCGGGCAGAAATTTGTGAAACACAATAACACACTACTTATAAAATTAATCGTTTGATTCCGTCCTTTAATGATTTTTTATAAAAGTTAAGTAATAATCCTAACTTACATTCTGAAAGTCGCATGTATGTTAAACACTGCGCTACATGCTCAATTGTAAAATTTTCAACAACTTTTAGTTCGACTATTACTTTATCATTAACAATTATATCAACTCTATATCCACAATCAAATCTTATTTCATCATAAATGACTGGAAAAGCCTTCTCTTGTTTTACATCTAAACCACATTTTATGAGTTCATAAGCTAGACATTCTCTGTATACTTTTTCTAACAACCCTGAACCAAGCTTGGTATGAACTTTAAATGCACAATCAAAAATTATTCAGCTTATATCGTTTTCTTCAATCATATTTTTAGGTTCACAATGTTACTCAAAGTTTTACACTAAGTTTCTAAATGTTTTTTTTCTTTGTGTGACTTTGTGCTTAACATTGTGAAACTTTGTGCTAAAAGCTACTTCTCCACCAATTCCTTATCCAATTCCACTTTCAAATTATTAATGATGAACGTTTGTCGGTCGGGAGTATTTTTGCCCATATAAAATTCCAACAGTGTTTCAATAGATGTGGCTTTGTCGAGCATTACCGGATCGAGACGGATGCTTTCACCAATAAAATGCTTGAACTCGTCGGGAGAAATTTCTCCCAATCCTTTGAATCGCGTGATTTCGGGTTTGGGTTTTAGTTTTTCGATGGCGTCTCTACGCTCTTCATCCGAATAGCAATAAATCGTTTCTTTTTTATTGCGGACACGGAATAAGGGCGTTTGAAGAATGTATAAATGTCCGTCTTTGATCAACTCGGGGAAAAACTGCAGGAAAAACGTAATCAACAATAATCGAATGTGCATACCGTCGACGTCGGCATCGGTGGCGATTACGATGTTGTTGTACCGTAAATCTTCCATCGATTCTTCGATGTTTAACGCGGCTTGAAGCAAGTTAAATTCTTCGTTTTCATAGACGATTTTTTTCGTCATTCCGTACGAGTTCAATGGCTTACCTCGCAAACTAAAAACCGCTTGTGTATTCACATCGCGACTTTTGGTAATCGAACCCGAAGCCGAATCACCCTCGGTAATAAAAAGCGTACTTTCTAAACTACGTGGATTTTTGGCATCGGTGAGATGCACGCGACAATCACGTAGTTTTTTGTTGTGAAGACTCGACTTTTTGGCGCGGTCTTTGGCTAATTTTCGGATTCCGGATAATTCTTTTCGCTCGCGCTCGGCTTGTAAAATTTTGCGTAAGAGCAAATCGGCCGTTTCTGGATTTTTATGTAAAAAATTATCGAGTTTGGTCGTGATGAAATCGTGAATGAACGTGCGTACCGTTGGACCATTCGGACCAATATCATTCGAACCTAATTTGGTTTTGGTTTGCGATTCGAACACGGGTTCTTCAATTTTTACCGAAACGGCAGACACAATTGATTTGCGTATGTCGGAAGCTTCAAAACCTTTGTTATAGTATTCGCGAATGGTTTTAACCAAGGCTTCACGAAATGCGTTCAAGTGCGTTCCACCTTGCGTGGTATTTTGTCCGTTGACGAACGAATGGTATTCTTCTGAATATTGCGATTTACTGTGCGTTAAGGCAATTTCGATGTCATCGCCAATGAGGTGAATGATCGGATAGACTGAATCTTCTTCGGTAATGGTTTCTTCGAGTAAATCTTTTAAACCGTTATCGGAATAGAATTTTTCACCGTTGTAATAAATCGTCAAACCCGTATTGAGGTAGCAATAGTTTTTGAGCATTTTGATGACGTACTCATTACGGTATTTGTAGTTTTTGAAAATGAGGTCATCGGCTACGAAGGCTACTTTGGTTCCTTTACGCTTGGTGCTTTCGATTACATCTTCTTCCAACGTTAAATTTCCGGCAGAGAATTCGGCAGCTTTTTGTTGGTTGTCGCGCACCGATTCTACACGAAAGTAATTGGAAAGAGCGTTAACTGCTTTCGTTCCGACTCCGTTTAAACCCACCGATTTTTTAAAGGCTTTCGAATCGTATTTACCACCGGTATTCATTTTAGAAACCACGTCGACTACCTTCCCCAGTGGAATTCCGCGTCCGTAATCGCGCACCGTTACCAATTTGTCTTTGATGGTTACCTCGATTACTTTTCCGGCACCCATGACAAATTCGTCGATGCAGTTATCGAGTACTTCTTTGAGTAAAATATAAATTCCGTCGTCGGGAGAAGAACCGTCTCCGAGTTTCCCGATGTACATTCCGGGTCGCATTCGGATGTGTTCTTTCCAGTCGAGTGAGCGAATATTGTCTTCGTTATACTGATTTTCTAGTTCCATTTTAGATGAGCGAATTTAACTGCGTTCAATTCGGTTACTGTCTTTCGCAGTAACCTCGGGTGCGCTAATATAGTGAATGTGCAAGGGTTTTGGAACTGATTTGCATCAAAGTTATTAAGAATGTTTTTGACAACTTTAGGGGAAGTGAGAAGTACGAGGTACAAGTTACAAAGTGGGAAGCTAGAGTGCTCAAACTTGTCATTTCTCCTTCGTCGAAATGACAAAACTGCATCTTTGTTAAGTAGTTTTTTGCCCCCGACCTGCCTACCGGCAGGCAGGTTGGAACGAACTCATTTTGAAGTAAAAAGCTATTTTTTGTTGCGGCAAAAAAGCGACTCCCGACACTTCGGGAGAAGCTATTTTTGGCGTTTACAAAAAAAGCTTTTTACGAAAAATAGTGGAGTGGAAAGCGGGAATAGGCACTTTTTAGAAAGCAGAAGGCAGTGGTCAGTGGTCAGTGGTCAGTGGTCAGTGGTCAGTATTTAAAAATATCAAATTTAAAATTCTTGTGACGCAATGCAATTATTTCAAGCGATACTTGTTTTGGTATTCGAAATCTTCTAATCGGAGGAGTTTTCTAAAATCGGCGCGTGTTGGTTTTAAAATGATGCGTGTGGTATCTGAATTTTGAATGATAATTTCCCTCGAAATGTGGAGTTTGTTTTGTATGACATTGGCGTCATTTTTTGTTCCTAATTGGATTTCTGTGAGCCCGTTACCGTTGAATTTCAATACGTTGACTTGTACATTTCCGTTGATTTGTTTATTGAGAATCAGGCTTGATTTGTAGATTTTTGCGACTTCATTTTCAGCAAAAGAAAAAATCGTATCGCTGCTGGTCATTTTCCAGGTAATCGAATCATTTTTTACCAAAGTTGCATAGTAGATTTTTCGATCGGTATCGTACACTTGGTTGTTTTTGAATTGGATTCCGGGTATGGAGTCGAGTTCCCTTTTTGTCGCTTGCAAGGTGTCGATTTGGGTTACAATTATGGTTCTGGATTGGATGTTCATCTCGCGCGAATGATTCATGCTATACGTTCCGCAGTACTTTTGCGGGATGGAAGTTATGCCATCAACATTGGTCGGTTGTGCTTCGTTGAAATAGATAAAACTATCGGATAAAACATGCTCTTTACACGACAGAAACAAAACAGACACAAGCAGCAGTAGACTAATTTTCTTCATTGGGGATGAGTTTTGTCGTGCTATTTCAAATGTTGTGCCAAAAATTAGTTTTCGGTTGTTGGTTGTCGGTTGTCGGTTGTCGGAAAAATAAAAAGACTTCTTTTTGGGAAGTCTTTTTTCTATATTCTATGTTCTATTCTCTTTATTACAGGTTAAAAAGGAAATGAATCAGATTACCCTCTTTACAATTGATAGAAAAGACAGACTGCAGTCCGTCTCTACTATTATACATAACAAAATAGAAATGAATTTATCTCCTTCTAAACAATGATTTAATCCATCTCAATTCATTAAAATCTAGTTATAATCCAAACGAAAATTCGGTCAGTAAGCTAATTGTATTGGTTTTGATATCGCCTCTCATACCTCTGTAATTAAAATTACTTATTCTGTTCGTCAAGCCGAAATTATTTCTGAGTTCAATAGAAATTTTATTTTTATTTTTTATGACGAACGACTTACCTAAACCTAATGAAATTCCGTATTCTTTGCTCGATAAAGCATGATTTAACGGAAAATTATACCCCGATTCTGACATGAACGAACTCGCACCAGAATTGGTATAGTTAAAGGTAGTTCCTTTATCGTGATTGGTTTGAATGGACGTGTAAGGTCCAAGATTGGCGAAAAAGGAGTTCTTTGGTCCAAAATTATATTTTACTAGTAACGGAATCGTCAAATAGTTGTACTCGTTTTTGGTTTCTATTTCGACAGGTTCGGAGACAAACATTCCCGATTGATCAAAAGACCCAAAGGTTGTTTGAGCGAAATAGTCGATTCGCTTTTTTTCAAATCCGAGTCCAGTTTTGATGGAAAATTTCTCATTAATTACATATTCAACTGAAAAACCACCCGTTGCATGAACAAATGAACCGTCTGTATTGTCTAAAATTGAATTTGTGCCTTTGTGCGATGAATACGTGGCACCACCAAAGATTCCAATTCGGAAATCGCTTTGCGCGGTGACGAAATTTTGACAAAAAACAATTGTGAGAATTGTATATAGTATTCTTTTCATGTTTACATCATTAATTATTCTTGATTTCATAGTGATACGTATTTTTAAAAAAGGTAAAGACGGACTGCAGTCCGTCTCTACGACAATATTATCAATAAATCGATTAATATAATTTACACGTTAAAACGGAAATGCATCACATCGCCATCTTTTACAATATATTCTTTTCCTTCTACGCGTAATTTTCCGGCTTCTTTTACTTTGGCTTCTGATCCGAAGTTTGAGAAATCTTCGTAAGCGATTACTTCTGCACGGATGAATCCTTTTTCAAAATCAGTGTGGATTACTCCCGCTGCTTTGGGTGCGGTATCTCCGACTTGTATCGTCCAAGCACGTACTTCTTTTACTCCAGCAGTGAAATACGTTTGTAGTTTTAATAATTTGTAAGCTGCGCGAATCAAAACAGCAGAACCGGGTTCACTTAAGCCCATATCTTCTAAAAATACTTGACGCTCTTCGTAGCTTTCTAATTCGGTGATGTCGGCTTCCGCTCCAACCGATAAAATAATCACTTCAGCATCTTCGTCTTTTACTAACTCACGTACTTGATCTACGTAGGCGTTTCCGTTTACGGCAGCACTTTCGTCTACATTACAAACGTACAATACGGGTTTTGTGGTGATGAGTTGGAAATCTTCCATCAAATCGATTTCGTCTTGGTTTTGAGGAGTAACGGTTCGAGCCGATTTTGCTTGCAACAATGCTTCGCGGATTCGATCTAAAAAGGCTTTTTCCACTTGTGCTTCTTTATTGCCGGTTTTGGCAGCGCGGTTGACTTTCTCCAAACGTTTTTCAACTGTTTCTAAGTCTTTTAATTGCAACTCTATGTCGATGGTTTCTTTATCGCGAATCGGATTTACATTTCCGTCGACGTGTACAATATTATCGTTATCAAAACAACGCAACACGTGAATGATGGCGTTACATTCTCTGATGTTTCCTAAGAACTGATTTCCCAATCCTTCACCTTTACTAGCGCCTTTTACCAAACCTGCGATATCAACAATATCAACGGTTGCCATTTGAACGCGTTCGGGTTTTACTAATTCTTCGAGACGAACAATCCTTGGATCGGGTACGTTTACCACACCAATATTAGGTTCAATAGTACAAAACGGAAAGTTAGCACTTTGCGCTTTAGCATTCGATAAACAATTAAATAACGTTGATTTTCCTACGTTTGGCAACCCTACAATTCCTGCTTTCATTTGTCTTTATTATTTTTTTTTCGGTCAAATGGAACGCCTATTCAAATCCAATTAATTTAAATGCATCTTGGGCGTTTCATCTGAAGTATTATTTTTAAAAGTGTGCAAATATAGGGTAATAAACACAAGTAAAAAAGCATCTTGAAAACGAAGTTTGTTTTTAGTTATTCTTCATATAAACGGTCTTCGATGCTTTCGATTATTTTTTGCTCTTCATCGGTGGCCACCAAGCCTGAAACATTCCAATAATCGGTTAGGATTTCGTTCTTTTTGTTGAATAGCGTTTTGTCTTTGAATACTTCACTTTCTTTAAAGCTGTAGTTTTGAGTACTAAAATTTGTGGTGACAAAGTAGTTTCTGACTTCAATTTGCTTTTTGCCGTTTTTGTCGTTTCTCTCGAATCCGATTTCTTCTTTGGAACTGATTAAATAATACTCCTCTTCATCGGATCTGTAGATGGTTTTGAAAACCGACTTGTTTATGTTTTTGGAACCATTCGACGTTTTGTCTTTCATTTTAGCAACGGTCATTGGTGTCAACACCGAACTTACTTCGATGATGATTTTCTTTTTCTTGTCGTAAGTGATGCTAAAATCGTCTTGAAGTCCTTTTCCGTTTTCATTGGGAACCGCTGTCATCACGTAATAATTTTCATTATTCGGATTGGCTTTTACTAAAAAATCGTATTCTTTTTTAGCTTTGGGATCCAAAAGCGGCAGCAAGTATTTGAAGTTGTAATAATTCTCCATGATGTCGTTCAAATTGTAACCCAACAATTCGGCACTGACATTCTCATCAATCAATCCGATGGACCGATTCTGTTCGACTAATATGGTAGAATTGAAATTTTTAGTTTTACTCATCAATTGAAAATTAATCAAACCATCATTATAGTAGGAGTATTTTCCGTTGAGTTTGAAAAATTCTCGGCAATAGACTTTTAATCGGACGGGAACATTCAACTTCTTTTTCGAATTGTCAATCAGTGACGCCAGTATTTTTTGAGGATGTTGCTTGGTAAGGATGATTTCGTCTAGCGTATTAACATTGTTTTTTAAATAGACAATTGTCTCTTTTTCTTTTAAAATGGCCGACCTAATAATCAACGTTTTATACGAAGTATGCGAAATTTGAATGTTGGAAGCGCCTTTCAAATCGAAGGTTACTTTTCCTTCGACATTACTCAATAAAATTTGCTTGGTTTTTAAGATGACCACGGTGGCATCTTCGATGGGAAGTTTACTCTCCGAATCCAATAAAACAATGGATTTTTCAACGGTTTGAGCGGATAGTTGCACACATAAAATTAAAAAAAGTAAGACGACTATTTTTTTCATTTTAAGTATAGCTTTTGAACAAATCTAACAAAAACTTTCAATTAAAAAAAAGAAATGGAATATTTCTTAGCCTTTCACATATTGACTATCAGTCAATTCAAGTGATACCAACGGCTTTTTACAGCATCAAATGCAGACCAAAAAAAAACCCGCTACAGCAGGTTCATTTGTTATTCGTTATGCAAAAAAGCTTGTCGGTTTAAAAGCGTTTCTTCGCTTTCTACGTGATTGTCATCGGGAACACAACAATCAACCGGACATACCGCTGCACATTGTGGTTCTTCGTGAAAACCTTTACATTCGGTACATTTACCTGGAACGATGTAATAAATATCGTCGGAAATCGGAGTTTGTGCCGCATCCGAATCGACTTCAGTTCCATCGGGTAAAATTACTTTTCCACGCAATTTGGTTCCGTCTTTGTAGCGCCAATCATCGGCACCTTCATAGATTGCGGTATTCGGACATTCTGGCTCGCATGCACCACAATTGATACACTCGTCTGTTATTATGATTGCCATTTTGTATTTTTGATATTAAATTGTAGATAATAGATTTAAAAAAACTTTAATCCTAAATGATTTGTTTAATTTTGTGCAAAATTACAATCAAAACCATTCATAAACAAGTTACACATGTTACAAATCGAGAAAAAAAAATGTTTTATTGAATTAGGAACATTTTTACGTCAATTTTCATTGGATGCCAACACCAAAAACGAACAGGCGTTGCACAACGATTTGTTTTATGATTCCTTTGTTTCTTTGATCGAATTATCGCAATCGCACAACGGATGGTTTACACCCGATCAAGTCTATTTTGCCGTTCAATCGTGGGCCGAAGCGTTGACCGAAGAAAACTTAAACAGTTGGCTCTCGAAATACGCATTCGATTCCAATCAAAACTCAACCAAAACAGTCGGATTAATTTTAGCCGGGAATATTCCGCTTGTCGGTTTTCACGATTTTTTATCGGTGTTGATCTCGGGTCATAACGTTGTCGTAAAAACATCGTCCAACGACCAACATTTGATTAAATTTTTAGCCAACTATCTCATTGCTGTCGATTCTAGAATAGCCGATTACATCACTTTCACCGAGGGAAAATTAGAACATTTTGATGCAGTTATTGCCACAGGAAGTAACAATACTGCGCGTTATTTTGAATATTATTTTAAAGACAAGCCGTCTATTATTCGCAAAAACAGAAATTCGGTTGCACTTTTAAACGGAACGGAATCGCACGAAGATTTGGTTGGTTTAGGAGAAGATATTTTCAGGTATTTCGGATTGGGATGCCGTAATGTTTCCAAACTTTTTGTTCCAAAAGGATATGATTTTGAAGCATTTTTTAAAGCCATATACGAACAACGCGATGTTATTTATTATGAAAAATACGCCAATAATTACGACTACAATAAAGCGGTTTTCTTGATGAGTAACTTTCAATTATTGGACAATGAATTTTTAACCATCAAAGAAGATTCGAGTTACTCCTCGCCTATTTCATCGGTGTTTTATGAATATTATGATGATGTAGAAGTAATTAAACAACAGTTGAAAAACGACGCCGATCAGATTCAGTGCATCGTTTCTAAAAACCTAGTTGAAAACAGCATTCCGTTTGGACAGACGCAGAAACCCAAACTTTGGGACTACGCAGACAATGTTGATACCCTCGAATTTCTACTTCAAATTTGATTGCATAATTCTTAGAAATTGTTATAAACTAAAACGTTTTCGTTAATAACATAGCCTAATTATTGCCATATTCTAATCACTTTTTTGTGTGCTATTCCCGAAATTTGCGCATTAAAATTTATAAAATAATTTCAGAAATTTAAAGATTCTGAAATAAATTCAGAATAAAATGAAAAAACACAACTACAGCGCCGGACCTTGCATTTTACCACAAGAAGTCTTTGAAAAATCGGCTCAAGCCATTTTGAACTTTAATAATTCTGATTTGTCGATTTTAGAAATATCCCACAGAAGTAAAGATTTTGTTGCGGTTATGGAAGAAGCTCGAGCTTTAGTTTTGGAACTTTTAGGTTTGGAAGGAAAAGGTTATCAAGCCTTATTTTTGGCGGGTGGAGCAAGTTTAGAATTTTTGATGGTTCCGTATAATTTAATGAAAACAGATGGAAAAGCGGCCTATTTAGACACGGGAACGTGGGCGAATAATGCCATTAAAGAAGCTAAACATTTCGGAGAAACAGTTGTTGTTGCTTCTTCAAAAGAACAGAATTACAATTTCATTCCAAAAGATTATACCATTCCAACTGACGCTTCGTATTTTCATTGCACCAGTAACAATACCATTTTTGGAACCCAAATGAAATCGTTTCCAAACGTAGACATGCCCGTGGTGTGTGATATGAGTTCGGATATTTTTTCACGAAGTTTAGATTTTACTCAATTCGACTTAATTTACGCTGGCGCGCAGAAAAATATGGGTCCGGCTGGAACAACATTGGTGGTTGTTAAAGAAGAAATTCTAGGAAAATCGGGAAGATACATTCCGAGTATGTTGGATTACGAAAAACACATCAAAGCAGAAAGCATGTACAATACGCCACCTGTTTTTCCGATTTATGCGTCATTACTTACCTTGCAATGGCTGAAAAATTTAGGCGGAATTCCGGCTATCGAAAAAATCAATCAAGCCAAAGCCGATTTATTGTACACAGAAATTGACAGAAATCCGCTCTTCAAAGGAACGGCAGCTGTCGAAGACCGTAGCGTCATGAATGCCACCTTTTTATTAAACGATGAATCACATGCATCCACTTTTGACGCGATGTGGAAAGAAGCCGGAATTTCTGGCTTACCCGGTCATCGTTCGGTAGGCGGTTATCGCGCTTCGATGTACAATGCACTGCCATTAGAAAGTGTTCAAGTACTTGTAGATGTGATGAAACAACTTGAAATTGTGTACAATGCACAATCACAATTAGCAGAATAAATAATTAATAGAAAATAATATAGTATCAGCATCAAAAGATGCTGAAATAAATTCAGCATAAAAATGAAAGTATTAGCCAACGACGGAATTTCGAAAAGCGGAATTAAAGCACTAGAGAAAGGCGGATTTGAAGTAATTACAACCAAAGTGGCGCAAGAACAAGTAGCCAATTATATCAATACCAACAATGTTTCGGTACTTTTGGTGCGAAGTGCGACTAAAGTGCGTCAGGATATCATCGATGCCTGTCCGGGTTTAAAAATCATCGGACGCGGTGGTGTCGGAATGGACAATATCGATGTCGAATACGCTAGAGCGAATGGTAAACACGTCATCAACACACCTGCATCTTCATCAGAAAGTGTAGCCGAATTGGTGTTTGCACACTTATTTACAGGTGTACGCTTTTTACATGATTCGAACCGAAACATGCCATTGGAAGGCGATACCAATTTTGAAGGTTTGAAAAAAGCCTATGCAAACGGAATCGAATTGCGTGGTAAAACACTCGGAATCATTGGTTTTGGCCGAATTGGTCAAGCGGTTGCTAAAATGGCACTTGGCCTCGGAATGAAAGTAGTGGCTGCCGATAAATTTGTTAATGAAGCGGTAATCAGAGTTGATTTTTACAACGGTCAATTCATCAACGTTGACATCATCACCGAATCGTTAGAAGATGTTTTCAAACATTCCGATTTTATTACGCTACACGTTCCTGCTCAAGAAGGATACGTAATCGATACGGAGGAAATCGTTCAAATGAAAGACAATGTAGGTATTGTAAATTGCTCTCGTGGTGGCGTAATCAATGAAGTGGCTTTAATTGATGCGCTTGAAAATGACAAAATACTCTTTGCTGGATTGGACGTTTTTGAAAACGAACCTACTCCAGAAATACAACTTTTAATGCATCCCCGAATTTCGTTAACTCCACATATTGGTGCCGCGACGCTTGAAGCTCAAGACCGAATTGGCACCGAATTGGCAGAGCAGATTATCAGTTTATTAAAAACAGATAATCAATAAAAAATACTACATTTGATAGTATAAACTCTAAAACTAAAAAAATATGGCTGGATTAATGGATTTATTAAATAGCGATTTAGGTAAACAAATCATATCGAGTGTTAGCGGTCAAGCTGGAACGAGCGAAGGAGAAACTTCGTCTGTATTGGCCTCTGTTTTACCTGAACTTGTGGGTGCCATGCAAAACAATGCGTCCACACCCGAAGGTCAAGGTGGTTTGCTTGGTGCTTTGTTAAGTGGGAAACACGGTGGATTATTGGATAATTTATCGGGTATGTTGGGTGGAGACGTTCAGAACGAAGGTGGCAAAATTTTAGGTCACGTTTTGGGTGGAAATCAAGAAGCCGTTCAAAATCAAGTGAGTCAAAACACCGGAATTAGCTCAGATAAAATTGCAATGATCATGAAAATTGCAGCACCGATATTAATGGCTTATTTAGCAAAAAAAGCGCAATCAAGCGGATTGGATTCTAATGGTCAAACTTCTTCAGGTGGCGGATTATCAGATATCCTTGGCGGATTATTAGGAGGCGATCAAAACAAGTCATCGTCTGGCGGAATGGGCGGAAGCGTTTTGACTTCTGTTTTAGATCAAGATGGTGATGGGCAAATCGGAATCGGTGATGCCGTTACCGCTATGAATGGCAAAGGAAAAGGCGGCGGATTATTAGGCGGAATTTTCGGAAAACTTTTTGGAGGAAAGTAATTCTAATCATACTCAACTATAAAATCATTCGTATACGCGAATGATTTTTTTTTGTTAAAATTTTAATCGATTGCCACCAAATTAGTACCTTTAATAAAAAATACAATGAAAAAAATACTAGCATTTCTAATTGTAGTAGTATTATTTTTAAGTTGTACTACTACTAAAAACCCATCCGTTTCAAAGGATGATGTAGCGACCAAGAAAACAGATACCGTCCGAATTGCCAATGACGATATTGAATACGAAGTCATCATCATCGATCCAGGATTTAGCTCTTTTCTATACGGCAAAGCGATGCCAAGAGGTCATTACTCCGAAAGTTTTTTAGAACAACGCAATCAGATATTTGTAATGGAATGGAACAATAGAGTGAGACAACCGCAGCGGTACAATCCGAATTTATATGAAATGATTATTGATTATGATTCTAGAACTCGTTACGGATATGAAGTAAATTATCTGATCTACAATTACTTTATTTATTTTCAATTAAATTATAACGAACGACTATCTGGATTTGTACCTCGTATTTAAACCATTCATTTGAACTAATTCATCTAATCTTTTTTACACACAGCAGAATTTACTAAATTTGTGTGCAATCTATTTTTATGAACAATTTTAAAAAGCGCTGGAACATTACATCCAATTGGCAAGTATTCATCATCTTGATCGTTTTTGCCATTACAGGTTCAACTTCTGCGTATCTATCCAAACCCGTTTTATCGCTTTTCGGAATTGTAAAAGAAAACGTTTCGGGATGGATTTACTATCCTTTATACATTATATTGATTTTCCCGATTTACCAAGTTCTTTTGGTGTTTTTCGGATTCGTTTTCCGACAATTTGATTTCTTTTGGGCCTTTGAAAAAAAGATGCTCAGTAGCATGAAATTAGGCTGGATTGGCGATTTTTTCGATTCTGTTTTCAAAAAATAAAGCAGTTCGATTACGTCCATTTTTTTCGTACAACTTAGTCTTTGAATGGTAATGATTGATGATAAACTTTAGTAACTTTAATCTTTAGTCAAAAGCATCACACCAAAAAATCCGATAGTAATCGTTGCTTTAAGCGATCAATTGGTTTTAAATCGACATCGATTTCGCCTGAAGAAATATCAAACGGATCATCCAATCCAACAATTAAAAGGTATAAATAACAGAATAAAAAGGTAATCGACGACGTTACAAAATAATCAGCAGCCGTAGTTTTAAATTTGGTAATGAGCAACAAAGTCATTACAATAACCAATATACTTTGAAGTAAAATATAAGCCGGTCTGATGAAATTGTTGCGCGAAATAGAATACGCCCGCGTCAGTTGCTTGCGCAAGGCATTCGTGTTTTCCTGAATTCCTTTAATGGCTTCTTTGTCCACTCCGCGTTCGGCAAAATAGTAAGCAATTTCATTCGACTTTCGAATAAGCGGAAAAATCACACTCGAATCTTTACCTCTACTGTAAATCCAATCAATTATTCCATCGGTAATAGTAATTAACTCATTGCGCAAATAGTCTTTATTAAGTGCTTCTTTGCATAAATCAGACGTTCCGGTTCGTGGTGCTTTGAACGATAGATAAATCCAGTCTTTAATGGCTTCTAAATTGGAAGCAATTTCACCCGGAATTCGCTCGCTCTCTTTAAAATCCGACATCGTCGCTGCCAAAAGCAATCCGAATACAAAAAAGGCACCCGTAAATATAATTGTAATATCAGACAATTCGATCAAATCATGAAAATCCTGACCGTAAACCGAAAGGTTTTTAAAAACAAAATTTTTAAGGCTGAGAATAGCTATTCCCGCTAGTATCGATTTGATAATGATGGAACGATTGTACAGTAAATTCATGTTTGTTTGGTTTTGGCAAATGTATAAAAATTGTTTAATGCTATAAACTCAAGTATTTATTATGTGAACAAAGAAAAAATACTATGCACGCATAAAATTTAACAAAATAGTATGCGTGCATAATAAATTTTTTATATCTTTGACTTTCGAAACTAAATCGTTATCGTAATTTAATGAAAGAAAAAACAATAGATTATATACTCCGAGCCACGTGGCAAGCCGTTTCTCGAATGTATAACGAAGAAGCGTCCAAATTTGAAGGTTCAATGGCCATCGGATTTGCCTTGTTGAGTATCGATAAAGAAGAAGGAACGCCATCTACCTATATCAGTAACCGAATGGGAATGGAAGCCACAAGTTTAACACGTACCCTAAAAACATTAGAAGAAAAAGGCTTAATCATCCGTAAAAAAAATCCAGATGACGGTCGTGGTGTACTCATTTACCTAACCGATTTAGGCAAACAAATGAGAGAACAATCACGTAATACAGTACTTAAGTTTAATGAAGTAGTAAAACAAAATATATCCGAAGAAAAACTCAAACATTTTGCAGAAGTCGCTGATGTGATTAATGATTTGATTACGGAGAAGAAGATTTTTTAGGAAGAAAGACCGCTTCCCTGAAAGAATAAAGACCATTTCATTGCAAGATTGCTCCAATAAGCCGAAGCTGAGAAAAAGGAACGAAGTAAAAGACATAAAAATAGTTAAAGAAACAAAAAAATATAAACATGAAGAAAGTGAGTCTTGCCTCTTGCAGCGCAGCGGTCTTTCTTCTTTCATCTAAAAAGAAATGAAACGAACAATCAAAAAAGTGGCAGTAGTCGGATCCGGAATCATGGGTTCGGGCATTGCATGTCATTTTGCCAACATCGGTCTTGAAGTAGTGCTTTTGGATATCGTTCCGAATACACTCACCGAAGCCGAAGAAAAGAAAGGTCTGACACTTGAAAGTAAAGTCGTACGCAACCGTTTGGTAAACGAACATTTGGCAAACGCTTTAAAATCGAATCCGTCGCCGATTTACAACCAAAAATTTGCGAACCGAATTACCACCGGAAATACGACCGATGATATGCCAAAAATTGCTTCGTGCGATTGGATTATCGAAGTAGTTGTGGAACGTTTAGACATTAAGAAATTGGTTTTCGAACAAATTGAAAAATTCAGAAAACCCGGAACGTTGGTTACCTCAAACACGTCGGGAATTCCGATTAAATTCATGAGTGAAGGCCGAAGCGATGATTTTCAAAAGCATTTCTGTGGAACGCATTTCTTCAATCCAGCGCGTTATTTGAAATTATTCGAGATCATTCCGGGTCCACAAACGTCTCAAGAAGTTTTGGATTTCTTAACGGATTACGGTTCACGATTCCTCGGAAAAACATCGGTAGTTGCTAAAGACACTCCAGCGTTCATCGGAAACCGTATCGGAATTTTCGGCATCCAGAGTTTATTCCATTTAGTAAAAGACATGGGATTGACCATTGAGGAAGTGGATAAATTAACCGGTCCAGTTATTGGCCGACCTAAATCGGCTACTTTCCGCACCGTTGATGTGGTGGGATTGGATACATTGGTTCACGTGGCCAACGGAATTTACGAAAACTGTCCGACCGACGAAGCCCACGAATTATTCAAACTACCTGATTTCATCTCTAAAATGATGGAAAACAAATGGCTCGGAAGTAAAACAGGACAAGGATTTTATAAGAAAGAAGGAAAAGACATTTTATCATTAGACTTAGACACATTAGAATATAGAGCGGCGAAAAAAGCTTCGTTTGCTACGTTAGAATTAACCAAAACCATCGACAAACCTATTGATCGTTTTAAAGTTTTGGTGAAGGGAAAAGACAAAGCGGGCGATTTCTATCGTAAGAATTTCTCTGCTATGTTCGCCTATTGTTCGAACCGTGTTCCTGAAATTTCAGATGAATTCTACAAAATTGACGATGCAATGAAAGCTGGATTTGGCTGGGAAAATGGTCCGTTTGAAATTTGGGATGCCATCGGAGTGGAAAAAGGAATTGAATTAATGAAAACCGAAGGTTACGAACCCGCAACGTGGGTAACCGATATGTTGGCTGCTGGAAGTTCGAGTTTTTATACCGTAAAAGAAGGCGCAACCTATTTCTACAACATTCCTTCAAAATCACAGGAAAAAATTCCAGGTCAGGATGCATTTATCATTTTGAACAACATCCGCGAAAGCAAAAAAGTATGGAACAATAGCGGTGCCGTGATTCACGACTTAGGCGACGGAATTTTAAATCTCGAATTCCAATCGAAAATGAATACCATCGGTGGCGATGTTTTAGCCGCAATTAATAAAGGAATTGACTTAGCCGAAAAAGAATACAACGGTCTAGTCATCGGAAATCAAGCGGCAAATTTCTCTGTTGGAGCCAATATCGGAATGATTTTTATGATGGCGGTCGAACAAGAATACGAAGAACTCAACATGGCCATCAAATATTTCCAAGATACGATGATGCGCGTGCGCTACTCTTCTACTCCAGTTATTGTGGCTCCTCACGGAATGACTTTAGGCGGCGGTTGCGAAATGACTATGCACGCTGACCGTGTAGTTGCAGCAGCTGAAACCTATATTGGTTTGGTGGAGTTTGGAGTTGGTGTGATTCCGGGTGGCGGTGGATCGAAAGAAATGGCGCTTCGTGCTTCTGATCTATTTCATAAAAACGACGTTGAGTTGAATGTACTCCAAGAATATTTCCTCACCATCGGAATGGCAAAAGTGGCAACATCAGCCTACGAAGCTTTCGATATGGGTGTTTTACAAAAAGGAAAAGATATTGTGGTGGTAAATAAAGACCGTCAAATTGCCGTAGCCAAACAAATTGCGTTACAAATGGCAGAACAAGGTTATACGCAACCAATGCAACGTAAAGACGTAAAAGTCTTAGGAAAACAAGCACTCGGAATGTTCTTAGTAGGAACCGACCAAATGGAAGCCGGAAAATACATTTCGGAACACGATAAAAAAATTGCTAACAAATTGGCCTATGTGATGGCGGGAGGCGATTTATCGGAACCTACATTAGTAAGCGAACAATACTTACTAGACATCGAACGAGAAGCTTTCTTGAGTTTGTGTACCGAAAGAAAAACGTTGGAACGCATCCAGTTTATGTTGACCAAAGGGAAACCACTTAGAAATTAGATAATAGATAAAAGACGAAAAGATAATAGACCAAATAGTCTTTCATCTATCATCTCTCCGTCTATCATCTTAAAATAAAAAACATGAAAACAGCATATATAGTACAAGGATTCAGAACCGCAGTCGGAAAAGCACCCAAAGGAGTTTTTCGTTTCAAACGTCCCGACGAATTAGCGGCAGAAACGATCGAGCATTTGATGGCTCAGTTTCCCGATTTCGACAAGAAAAGAATCGACGACGTAATGGTCGGAAATGCCATGCCCGAAGCCGAACAAGGCTTGAATGTAGGCCGTCTAATTTCCCTTATGGGATTAAAAGTAACCGATGTTCCGGGTGTAACTGTAAATAGATATTGCGCTTCGGGATTGGAAACCATCGGAATGGCGACGGCAAAAATCCAAAGTGGAATGGCGCATTGCATCATTGCAGGCGGAGCCGAAAGCATGAGTTTTATTCCCATGGGTGGATACAAACCAACTCCTGATTACGCGGTAGCAAAAGAAGGAAACGAAGACTACTACTGGGGAATGGGGTTGACAGCCGAAGCGGTTGCGAAACAATTCAACGTTTCTCGTGAAGATCAAGATGAGTTTGCTTACAACTCGCATCAAAAAGCGTTAAAAGCACAAGCAGAAGGTAAATTCGACAAACAAATTGTTCCGATTACCGTAGAGCAAACGTTCTTAAACGAAAACGGTAAAAAGGAAACCAAATCATACATAGTAAATAAAGACGAAGGTCCGAGAGCTGATACCAACAAAGAAGCATTATCCAAATTAAAACCGGTTTTTGCCGCCGATGGAAGTGTAACCGCAGGAAATTCATCGCAAATGAGTGATGGTGCTGCATTCGTATTAATCATGAGCGAAGAATTGGTAAAAGAATTGAACATCACTCCTATCGCACGATTGGTCAATTTTGCATCCGCTGGTGTGGAACCAAGAATCATGGGAATCGGTCCGGTGAAAGCCATTCCGAAAGCCTTACAACAAGCAGGATTGAGCTTAAACGACATCGATTTAATTGAACTCAACGAAGCATTTGCTTCGCAATCACTAGCCGTGGTTCGCGAATTGGGATTGAATCCAGACATCGTAAACGTAAACGGAGGTGCCATTGCACTCGGTCATCCACTAGGCTGTACTGGTGCAAAACTTTCTGTGCAATTATTTGACGAAATGCGTTTGAGAAAAAGTAAATACGGAATCGTGAGTATGTGTGTAGGAACTGGGCAAGGAAGTGCGGGTGTCTTCGAACTATTATAAATTTTGAATTATAAATTTTAAATGGCTTCCTACGAGGCAATTAATTTAAAATTCAAAATTTAACATTCAAAATAATTATATACGCCATGAAAGAAAATTTAATTGCCAACAAAACATTCGATTTTGCATTAACCATGATTGAATTGTTTATCCAACTGAAAAAAGAAAATGAATTTATTATTTCAAAGCAAATAATTAGATCAGGAACAAGTATTGGAGCCAATGTAGAAGAAGCAATTGCAGCTCAATCAAAGAAAGATTTTATTAGCAAATTATCGATTGCATCAAAAGAAGCTCGTGAGACAAAATATTGGTTACGATTATTAAATAAATCAGAATTGACTCAAATAAAAGTTGACTCGTATTTAATAGAAATTGAACACATAATAAACATAATTACTAAAATAATCAAAACTTCAAAAGAAGTAAAATAATTTAAAATTTATAATTCAAAATTTAAAATAAGTAAAATATGGAAGATATAACAAGAGGTGGACAATTCCTCGTAAAAGAAACCAAATGTGAAAATGTCTTTACACCCGAAGATTTCTCTGAAGAGCAAATCATGATGCGTGATTCAGTTAAAGAATTTGTCGACAAAGAAATTTGGCCTAACAAAGACCGTTTCGAACACAAAGACTACGCATTTACTGAAGAAATGATGCGCAAAGCTGGCGAAATGGGCTTTTTAAGTGTAGCAGTTCCTGAATCGTATGGCGGAATGGGAATGGGATTTGTAGATACGTGTTTAGTGTGCGATTACATTTCGGGTGCGACGGGTTCGTTTTCAACGGCTTTTGGTGCGCATACCGGAATCGGAACCATGCCTATTACCTTATACGGAACGGAAGAGCAAAAACAAAAATACGTACCAAAATTGGCTTCAGGCGAGTGGTTTGGCGCGTATTGCTTAACGGAACCAGGTGCTGGATCAGATGCTAATTCCGGAAAAACAAAGGCAGTTTTATCCGAAGACGGAACGCATTATAAAATTACGGGACAAAAAATGTGGATTTCAAACGCAGGATTTTGTTCGCTTTTCATCGTTTTTGCCCGAATTGAAGACGATAAAAATATTACGGGTTTCATTGTAGAAAATGATCCAAGTAATGGAATTACCATGAACGAAGAAGAGCACAAACTCGGAATCCGGGCTTCTTCTACGCGTCAAGTTTTCTTTGCTGATACAAAAGTTCCCGTTGAAAACATGTTGTCGGAACGAGGAAACGGATTCAAAATTGCAATGAACTCGTTGAATGTAGGCCGAATCAAATTGGCTGCCGCTTGCTTGGATGCGCAACGTCGTGTGACTTCAAATGCTACCAATTATGCTAACGAACGAATTCAGTTTGATGTGCCGATTTCAAGTTTTGGTGCTATCCGATATAAATTAGCCGAAATGGCCACTTCAACCTATGCGGGTGAAAGTGCCACATATCGCGCTGCAAAAGACATCGAAAATCGTATTAAACTTCGCGAAGCTGAAGGAAATTCACATCAAGAAGCCGAATTAAAAGGCGTGGAAGAATTTGCTATCGAATGTTCGATATTAAAAGTTGCCGTTTCAGAAGACGTTCAAAACTGTGCCGATGAAGGAATTCAGATTTATGGCGGAATGGGATTTTCGGAAGACACACCGATGGAATCTGCATGGCGTGATGCTCGTATTGCACGAATTTACGAGGGAACAAACGAAATCAACCGAATGCTATCGGTTGGAATGTTGATTAAAAAAGCTATGAAAGGTCATGTCGATTTACTCGGACCAGCCTCAAAAGTGCAAGAAGAATTAATGGGAATTCCGTCGTTTGACACACCCGATTATTCAGAATTATTCGCCGAAGAAAAAGAACTCATCGGGAAATTGAAAAAAGCATTCCTAATGGTTGCTGGTGGTGCCGTTCAAAAATACGGTCCCGATTTAGAAGGTCACCAACAATTGTTAATGGCTGCTGCCGATATGTTAATTGAAATATACATGGCAGAAAGTACGATTTTACGTACCGAAAAAATGGCCAAAAAACAAGGCGAAAATAGCGTTCAAGAGCAAATTGCAATGGCCAAATTGTACTTGTACAAAGCCGTTGATGTCGTTACACAAAAAGGAAAAGAAAGTATCATTTCGTTTGCCGAAGGCGATGAACAACGCATGATGCTTATGGGCTTACGCCGTTTTACCAAATACACCAACATGCCTAATATTGTAGCATTGAGAGAAACCATTACTGCAAAATTAGTAGCCGAAAATAGTTATTGTTTTTAGTATTTTTTTAGTTAATTAATTGAAAATCATCCGTGTACTCGGGTGATTTTTTTTTATTTTTGTAGTAACCAAAACCGAAATAATCATGAAAACAAAACTACTTCTATTCTTATTTTTGATCCAATTTCAATTTTCTAACGGACAAAACATACAAATCGATGCGATTACACCAACGGCTGTAAGTGGAGGAATTAATGTAAATGTTTTAGTAACGACATTTAACGGAGCGGGATATTTAAATCACACGTATTCAGTATCGGGTTCAACCATAAATTTATCTGTTTGTTATTGGTTTAATATGACTTTACCCGTTTTTCAAATCAGCACCGATTTTCTAATTCCGGTGTCCAATACCACCAATTATACCATAAACGTATCCACAATGCATTCGGCTTCGGCCACCGTTTGCGATAACTTTTCATCTGGACCATCGGGTACAGCCAATTATTTATCGTCGGATGAATTTGAACTTGTAAAAGAAAATTTCAAACTAATTCCCAATCCATCCAGCGGTTTTGTTGAATATTTGGGAAATAACATTGAAGTTCAACAACTCACCATTTTTGATCATTTAGGACGATTGATTCAACAGAAAAATGAGGTAACTGATACAGAATTTGACTTCAGTCATTTGAGCGAAGGAATCTACATTATCCAAATTGATACCGAAAAAGGCATCTTCAATCAAAAATTAATCATCAAAAAATAGCACAAAAAAAAAGTGAAAACAACCGCTTTCACTTTTTAATTATTTGGTGTTGATTTTTACTTTTTCACTTTGATGGAACAACCAATGGCTTTGGTAACTGCTGGTGCTGGCTCCTGATTTTTATCTAAAGCAGCAATCGCGTTTTCTAGATATTTCTCTTTCACCTCGGATGGTTCGTCGACATTATCATCGATGGCTCCGATGTATTTTACAATCAAATTTTTATCTAATAAAAATACATGTGGCGTTTTGGTCGCTCCATATTGTGGATAGATTTTCTGACCTTCGTCGAATAAATACGGAAAGGTAAATCCTTTTTCTTTGGCACGAACTTGCATCAATTCGAAACTATCCGCGGGTTGAGCAGCTGGATCATTCGGATTGATGGCCAACAAAATGTAGCCTTTCGATTTATATTTCTTTGCCAAATCGATGATTCGGTCTTCGTATTTTACAGCAAACGGACAATGATTACATGTAAAAACAACAATGAATCCTTTGGCATCTTTGTAATCCGACATGCTGTACATTTTGCCATCAACCGATTTTAACGAGAAATCGGCTGCTTTGTCTCCCGGTTTATAACCGCTAACGGGTGTCGTTTCAGACGTTACAAACGACATAAAAAAGACGATGAATAAGGTGATTAATTTCATAAGTTCTATTTATTAATGAATGATTGTACAAATTCGTTTAAGTCGGCCACATTTTCAAATTCACGTTCCGCAAAATGACGCTTTTTTCCCTGAATCAACCAAGTAGCTGGAATCGCACCCGACCAATCGGAATCGACTTTTTCCAACCAATCGTTATACTTTTTGTCGTTCAAAAGAACCACTTCGGCGGTGTACTTTTTTTTGTTTAAAAACGGAATCAGATGGGTTTCTATTTGCTTTTTAAAATCCAGGCTTACTAATATCACCTTGATTTTTTTTCCTTTCGATTCGGTATGAAACTGCTCAAAATAAGGCAATTCTTTAATGCACGGTGCACACCATGTTGCCCAAAAATTGATAACGTACAAGGTGTCATTTTCTATCACTAACTCTTTTTCTAGCTCAGCAAACGTTTCGAATTGCTTCAACTCCTGACTCAAAGCAGAAGGAGCTCCGAAACCTATCATTAGAAAAAATGAAGCAATAGCGAATTTCATACTGGCACTCAAATGAATTAGTCATCCGTGTGGTACGAAATTAGCAAGTAAATGTGCAATGTGGATGTGCCTTAACAAAAAATTAAAGGAATGTCAAGCTGCGAATTATCCCAACCAATTTTTAAAATCGGCTACTTTTTCGCGAGCCACAATCACCTCATCGTCTTTGTAGGATGGTAAAATTACTTTCAAACGCGAGTTGCTGTGGATTTGAATTTCTTTGATTCCTTTCATCGGAATGATGAATTTTCGGCTTACACGATAGAAATCATTGGGATCAATTTCGGCTTCCAATTGTTCCAAGGTTCCGTCGAGTAAATAATCGCGGTTGTCAAAAGTGTGTAAATAAGTGCCTTTGTTCTCGCTGTAAAAACATTCCACCTCATCGATGGAAATCATTTTGAGTTGTTGTCCCATTTTGATGGTAAAACGCTTTTTGTAATTTCGATCCATAGGATTAACGAGCATTTTCTTAATCATTTCAAAATCGAGGGAAAGATTCGGAGCTGAAGGAGTTCGGGATTTGTATTTATTTACGGCGGTTTCTAAATCTTCTTCATCAATCGGTTTTAGCAAATAGTCGATGCTGTTGAGCTTGAACGCACGCAAGGCATATTCGTCGTAAGCCGTGGTAAAAATGATGGCGCTTTTGATGTCGATGTGTTCAAAAATCTCGAACGACAAACCATCCGACAATTGAATGTCGAGAAAGATCAAATCGGGATGCGGATTGTTCTGAAACCAATGAATGGATTCTTCCACCGAATGCAACAAGGTATTGATTTGCAATCCCAACTTTTCTACTTTTCGCTGTAAAAGTCGTGCCGCTGGCTTTTCGTCTTCGATGATGATGATGTTCATGGTGGATGGGTTAGAAAGTTAGATTAGTTTGAAAGTTAGACAACTTAGATTTGTTAGATTGTTAGATTGTTAGATTATAAGATTTTAGGACTTTAAGATTATAGGATTTTTTTGACTCGATTAGATAATCTCTGACCACTGAATACTGACAACTGATTACTGACAACTAAATCATTCCCATTTACTTCCTTTATCCTTATCCATCAGTTCTTTAATCTTGCGTTCTTCCCAATTTTTACCCATAATCATACTGGGCATAAAAACCGACAAGGCATGGGCCAACAAACCAAGACCCCAAAAGAATGCCGTGGTAAAATTTTTAAATTGGAAATAGGTTTCTCCTCGTTCTAAATTCTGAATGTTGACAATCACAATCATCACATTGACAACCAAATACACTACAAAATGAGTATAAAAACCTTTAATTTCTTTTACGCGTTTGCGTGCTTGATCGTATTTTATTTGTTCTTCTGTGTTCATATCGTTTAGTTATACGTGTTGCTATTCTTCTTTTTTTCGTCTTCCATGAATTGCTTGATTTTCTTTTCTTCCCAATCTTTGCTCATAAACGGAAAGAAGTTAAAGATCTTCATGGCATGAAAAAACAGTCCTGTTCCCCAGCCAAAAATCACCCAAAAAAACCATAAATACTTCGGACTGAAATATAAATTTACTCCCATAATTGCTGTGTTTACAAGCACAAAAGTGATGAGATGTCCGTAAAAACCTTTCAATTCCTCAACTTTTTTACTGGCTTTTTTATAGCGCTCAAATTCCGGATTGGTTTCCATAATTAGTTCCATTTATTGTTGCTTTTGTTTTCTTTGTTTAAAATCTCCTGAATCTTTTTCTCTTCCCACGTTCTCCCAAAACCGAAAGTTTCAAAAGCGTGAAAAGTCAATCCTAATCCCCATCCCAACATCGGGAACCAAAACCATTGAAATTCGCTATTGGATTGTAGATTAATTAAAATTAAAATCGGAATTACCGTGCAATACGAAAATAAATTTCCGTAAAAACCTTTGAGTTTGTCCACTCGATCTTTGGCTCGCATAAAAGCCTTATTTTCGTTGTATATTGTTTCTGTTTCCATAAAGGCGACTTGTTTGGTTAGAATCGGAATCAGTACTTTAAAATACGATTCACTTTCATCAATTAGTACTTTTCGTTGTGATAATAATGCGTAGCGATTGACAATGTTTTGCAATCCGACGCCTTTTCGATCTTGCAACACTTCTTTCTTTTGCAAGTTGTTTTCCACCACTAAATAATTATCTTTTATAAAAATTTTAATGTGCAACGGCTTCTTTTCGCTGACCACGTTGTGTTTGATGGTGTTTTCCAATAATAACTGTAAGGAAAGCGGCACCACTTTGGCTTCTAGATTATCGTAATTTTCGGGCAATTCAAACGTAATACTGTTTTCAAAACGCATCTTCAATAAATTCATGTACGTTTTTGCAAAAGCCAGTTCTTCTGCAACCGTAACCAATTCTTTGTCTTTTTGTTCCAAAACATAACGGTAGATTTTAGACAAAGAAGTGGTAAATCGCTGGGCATTATCTGGATTTTCCTCAATTAACGAACTCAACACATTCAGGCTATTGAACAAAAAATGCGGATCGATTTGGTTTTTTAAACTTTCAAACTGAGCGTTAGCTGTACCGGCGATGATTTTTTGCTCTTTTAGCTTTGTCTCTTGGTAATATTTATATAAGTAGACAATATGAACAATCGATATGATGATGAAAGTAAATACAGAGGCTATAATATAATTACCCGCTTTCTCTTCTCTTAAAAACACTACAAAAGATTTATTTTCAATCACTACATCTTCAAAGGCACGCAATAAAAAGATTACAAAAAGCGATAAGACGAAAGAAGAAGTAAATCCAATGAAAATTCTTCGTTTGGAAAATCGTTCTTCTTTAAAAACGCCATCGAGAAAAATAAAGAGCGAAGTGTTGGCTATGTGCAACGTCACGCTGTACAGAATCGTATACAAAAAAGTCGTCTTCAATCGTGCATCAAATCGTAAACTTCCTCCATTCAGCAAATCAATTACAACTATAATAACGAATATTCCTAATCCGATTAAAAATGCTCTTGGAAATTCTCTTACATACTTGTTTTTCATAGGATTTAGTATAAAATTCTGCAATCTATAATTCTCAATAAACTGAAATTAGATATTATTTTTGACAGTTTTTCAATGCTTCTTGTGCACGATCTAAACCCCATTTTGGATGGAATTCACTTTCAGGTTTAAAGTTAGCAAAAAGTTCAATAGATTTTGCAATTTGCTCACACATGGGTTTGGTATCGGTTCCCCAATATTGTGCACTGCCAATTTCAAATTCGGCTTTTCCAAACACTGCTCTTGGATTATTAGGTGCGATTGCCAATGCTTTTCCGTATTCTTTCATCGCTAAAGCGGAATATTTCATTCCGTTTGTCATCGGATCCTGAACCAACCATGCCGTATAAATCATCGCTTGTAACACCATGATTTCTGGGTTATCTAAACTGATGGTTGCCGCTTCGTCTAAGGCTTTTTGTGCTTTGTCTAATAAAGCCGAACTGTTGTCTTTGTTTTTCGGATTAAAAGCATCCGTTGTATTGACTAATGCTACATAATAATTGGGTAACCAGTTGTTTTTTTCAGCCGATGCGATGCGTTCAAATAGAGCTGTAGCTTCTGCAGATTTTCCTTCTTTCCAAAGTCCGAATGCTTTTCCCATTCCTTGTTCATACTGTTGTGCATACGAACCTACAAGGGTTGCTAAAACGAAAGCGAATGTGGTAATAAATGTTTTCATGATATTAGTGTTTTAGATTATTTAATGTTGTTTAAAATTTCTTTTAGTTTGATGAGACAAATTTCGGTCAGTTCTACTTGTTATAAAACTAAATGTGACTGAACTGTTATTTTTTGAGGATGAATTGTTTTTTATTGAATCACTGATTTTATGAGAAGCAGTCATCTAGTGCTTTTAGTAAACCATTGTCCCGCTTTCCACTGCAATCTGTCCTCTCGTTTTGAGAACGAGATGACAGGATTTCCGCTGCAATCGGGGCTAATCTTGATATTTTGTATTTCATTCCCTTTTTTTGCTTTCTCAAATATACAAACAGGTCAAGTACAGACAGGTCGCGTACGGACAGGTCGCGACCTGTCCCTAACTATAAATTATTCAACTGATTGTCTTTCTTATTCCCGCTAATCGTCCAAAAGAAACCTACAAAGAAAAACTGATCGGCCGCTGGCGTAATTTCTCTTCGGTCAAAAACTCCGCTGCTATTGGGCGAATTCGCATATTCATAACCGAATACATTTTGAGTCGCCAAAACGTTATTTACCGAAATATATAGTATTTTTTGTTGTGTTAACAAATACGCCCAACTGAAACTCAAATTGTGGTACATTTTGGTTTTTCCATTCATAAAACTGGCTTCGTTCGGATTATCAAAAGGTCGTCCCGAATTGAACGTATGGGTGAAACCAACCATCGATTTCCAATCGTCAATCCAATATTTAGTAACCACTGATATATTGTGCTTAGCTACAAAACTCGGAGTCACTTCAGCCTCATAATTTCGGTAATCGCGTTGCGTATCGATGTACGAATACGACACCCAATATTCTAGATTTTTGAAGGTTTTTCCGTCTCTCCAAAAAATATCCAATCCTTGAGCATATCCAAATCCGTCGTTGGTATACTCTGAATTAAACGCCGCCATATCCGCATCGTATTTTACCAAATCGCTGTAGTCTTTAAAGTAGATTTCACTTCTAAACGTGCGTTTGTTGTGGTTGTATTGATAATTCAAAATATAATGCGACGCTTTTTCGTTGATAAAATTGCTGTTGTACTTCAAATAATCCTGACGTGGCGCTTGCTCAAACTCTCCGTATGCTAACGAAAACTGACTCACCTTACTCACTTTGTACGCCAATGATGCTCGCGGAGAAACGGCCGTTTGATTGAGCAAATCATTGTTTGCTACGCGCAATCCGGCTTTGGCAGCGAAATTTTTAGAAAAGAAAATATCTACTTCAGAATATACTGCGGCGATGTTGGCATCGTAACCACTTTTGAAGGTCGAATTAAAATCTTCATCGAATTGGGTGATGAAATAATCGGCGCCAAAAGTCACTTTGGCTCTATCGGAAAATGATTTTCGCACTTTTAATTTGAGGTGAGAAGCATGTTCGGCATTCGACACTTTATCCAAATCCAACCCTACTTTGGTATCGCCATATCCGTAACTCAAACCCGTGCTCAACTGCCATTTGCGCATCAAGTTCACTTTATACGACGCATTCAAATAAAAGTTGTTGTTTTCTAAATTCACTCGGGTTTTGTTCACTGTATTGATGCTTTCCTGATTGATATCAAACCGAGAAGCATCAAAAGCCGCGTAGACTTTTAACAAACCTTCTTTAAAATTATGACGGTATACCGTTTCTCCCGATAGGGACTGAAACGCTTTGTTCCAATCAACATTTTGTGGTACAATCAATTGATAGGGCGCTAAATCGATGTACGCGGTATTGAAACTAATTGAATTATTTTTCCACTTTTGCGTATTGGCGACTCCTAATCCAACAGTCATGAACGAAATATCGGTTTTTTCTTCGGTCACTTCATCAATGGTATTCAATAACAATACACTCGACAAGGCTTCGCCGTATTCAGCCGAATAACCACCAGTAGAAAACGAAATTCCACTGAATAAAAAAGGTGAAAAACGTCCACGAGTAGGTAAATTCTGAGTCGTAGCGCCATACGGTTGCGCCACTCTGATTCCGTCTACATACGTCTGCGCTTCATCACTTTCACCACCACGTACAAACAAACGTCCGCTCTCGCCTACCGTTTGTGTTCCAGGTAAAGTTTGCAACGCTGCCACAATATCGGCATTCGAACCTGCAGTCGTCACAATATCTAAAGGTTTTAAAACCGTTACTTTGGCTTTGTCGCCCGCTTCAAAAGTTCCGGCGTTAATGACCACCGCATCGAGCATGTTTACATTTTCCTTCATTTTTACAGTTACGAATTTATAATTCGAAAGATCTATGGCAAGGGTTACCGTTTCGTACGAAAGGAAACTAACTTTCAACCATTTTTGTCCGGTTTCAGTGGTTGTGAATAGGAATTCTCCTTTGTCATCGGTTGAACCGCCATCGTACGAACCATCGATAAAAACGTTGGCGCCCGGAATTGGGTTGTTTTTTTCGTCGGTGACTTTACCCGAAATTTTAGTTTGAGAGAATCCTAAAAAAGAAAAGAATAGAACGATGAATGTAGAAATTTTCATGATTTATGTTTTTTGATGAAACAAAATTGATTCTATTTCGTCAATAAATAAATATATGTTTACCGAATTGTAGAATTTTAAGGATGAATTGTATCTTTGGTATAAATCAAATCAATTATGAAAAAATCAATTGCCTTACTGATTACCGTTTTATCGATGGGATGTGTTTTCGGACAAGAAAAACCAGTGTATAATGAACAACTGGCCAAGGAAGTCGGCGCCGATGAATACGGCATGAAGCAATATATTTTCTGTATTCTAAAAACCGGATCCAATACAACAGCAACTAAGGAAGAAAGCGATGCGTATTTTAAAGGTCATATGGACAACATCAAACGGTTGGCGAAAGAGGGAAAGTTAGCCGTAGCCGGACCTTTCATGAAAAACGACAAAAATTACCGTGGATTATTTGTGTTGAACGTAACAACCATCGAAGAAGCTAAAGTTTTAGTAGAATCCGATCCTGCTGTTGCTGGTAAAATCTTCGAGTACGAACTAACGCCTTGGTTCGCCAGCGCTGCCTTGATGAAAGTTTCTGAACTACATTCAACCATTGCTAAATCAAAATTCTAGTTATCTCATACTTATGAAAAAAGGAGTTGCAGTAACGGGTATTTTAGGCGTTTTACTATTTGTAGCAACTACCGTTATTGGTGGTTTTTTACATCCTAATTACAGTCATATCTCGCAATTTATAAGTGAATTGTATGCGGTCGATGCACCCAACGCCGATGTGCTTCGGTTCTATGGTTACATTCCCAGTGGCGTTTGCATCCTACTTTTTTCGTTCTTTTTACATGCTGTTTTGCCAAAATCTAAGGGAACTACCATCGGTTGTATTTTGTTTGGATTTTTTTACGGATTCGGGACTATTCTCTGTAGTATTTTTACTTGTGATGCCGGTTGTAATCCTAAACTGATTGATCCAAGTCTGTCGCAATTCATCCACAACGGAATCGGATTGCTAACGTATCTTTTTGTTCCTATTGCTTTGTTGTGCATCGGAATCAGCAATCGATCCAAATTATTTTTCTCTAATTATACCATCGCGACAGCCGTTTTTAGCTTTGTATTGGTATTTGTTTTGGATGTTCAAAGTCCGTTGAAAGGACTGATCCAACGAGTCATCGAAGGAAGTTTTCTCATATGGATGGTGTATTGTTCGATGAATGCGTTCAAAATCGAATTGAAACCATATAAGTAACATCTCTAAAACTTTCTGATCCGACTTCTCGTAAGTAGAAGTATGATAAACAATTTTTTTCAAACCTTACTTCTACTGAGTGTCACATCATTCTCTTGGGCACAAAAAATAGAAAATACCGCTTCATTCAGAGATATGAACAGTGATCGGTATTTCCGATTCAACTACGATAACGATTATTTTGGCTCGGCCGATGAAAACTATACCCAAGGCTATAACTTCGAATTGGTAGCGCCATTTTTGAAGAAAAATCCGCTGAATCAATTCTTTTTTCAACCTAAAAATAGCCGAATACATCACGGACTATCCATCGAACACATTGGTTTTACACCGGTAAACATCAAAAGTGCTGATATTCAAACGGGCGACCGACCTTTCGCAGCAGCCATCATGCTCAAAAGTTTTTTGATTGCTACCGATACGATTCAGAAATCCCGACTCGTATCTTCCTTCAACATTGGATTGATTGGTCCTGGCGCATTCGGGAAAGAAATGCAAGTCGCCATTCACCAAGCTACCAAAAACACCATTCCGATGGGTTGGCAAAACCAAATTAAAAATGATGTGGTGTTGAATTACGAAGTGAATTACGAAAAACAACTCGCTCGATACCGCAATTTATTTTCTTTGACTTCTCTTTCTAAAGTCCAAATCGGAACGCTATTCACTAATGCTTCTACAGGTATTAACGCTACTTTTGGCCTACTCAACTCGCCTTTTTCCAATTCAAAAAGGAAGTTCCAAATCTATTTATTTTCGCAACCTTCGGTACAAATTATTGGATACGACGCCACACTTCAAGGCGGATTATTCAACGGTAAGAGTCCGTATACAATTTCTTCGAGTTCAGTTGAACGATTTACCGCGCAAAACAACTTTGGTATCATTCTACAAACCCGCACGTTATATTTTGAGTACTTCCTTTCTCACCTCACCCGCGAATTTGAATCGGGAAAACCGGCAAAATACGGCGGCATAAAAATTGGTTTCACCTTTTAATTTCTTTGCAAAATCTTATCAACAATTCGTAAATCCGATTCGTAAATCGTAATTAATATTTTACCTTTGGCACTTTATTAAAATTCAGATTATGGTTTACAAATTCAGAGTAATTCTCGACGCCGAAGAGGACGTTTTTAGAGACATTGCTATTCTTGAAAATGATACGTTAGAAGATTTACACAACGCCATTGTAAACGCTTTTGGCTTTGACGGAATGGAAGTTGCGTCGTTTTATACGTGCGACGACACATGGAATCAAGAAGACGAAATTCCGATGTTTGACGCTGGTGATATTCCGGGTGAAAACAAAACGATGAGTGATTATCAATTGGTTGACTTGTTAGATACCGAAAACACCAAAATCATTTACGTTTATGATTTCATCAACATGTGGACATTCTTAGTGGAATTGGCTGCAGTGGAAGACGTAGTTGATCCGGGTTTAATTTACCCTTCGTTGTTGTTTTCCCATGGAGAAATGCCCGCTGAAGCACTAGAAAAACAATTTGAAGCCGATGGCGATGAAAACGCCTATAACGAATTTGAAGACGAACTCGACGAAGACGATTTGGATGCCTTTGGATCCGATGATAGTTTTGAAGATTACGGATTTGAGGAGAATTGGAACTAATCAATTGGGCAATGTGGCAATTGGGCAATGTGCCAATGCATCAATTTTCAAAATCTTTTCACTCTAACATAAATACTTCAACAAAATTTACAAATTAACTAATTGACAAATTGACACATTATAAATGATTAACTTATTCAACACCCATATCGAATCGTTATCCATCCACAGAGTAGGAAACAAAAGTCGTAACGAAGCTCTTTTTTTATCTGAAACTCCTTACGGATTAAATGACGAAATTGTGCCACTTTTAAAGGAATATTTCTTTAAATCGTTTCGTGAAAAAGAAGAAAACTACTATCAATTTGCACACGAAGTTGATTTAGAATACAATGAAATGTTCAATTTGGCGACCGAGATTTTTACCAATCCGTCGAGTGTTCACGAGGTTTCCAAAAAAATTACCAAACACTTGTTCGAGCAGTCGAATCATCCACACATCAAAAACGGTGAAGTCTATGTGACGTATTTGACCAACATCTCCATCGATAATAACGTAGTCGATGCCGTGGGCGTTTTTAAAAGCGAATTGCGTACCGATTTCCTTCAATTTGAAGAGAAAGACAGTAATCTAGAAATGATTCTTCAAGAAGGAATCAATTTGAATAAATTGGATAAAGGCTGTATCATCTTCAACTACAAAAAAGAAGAAGGTTACAAAATTTTGACAATCGACAGTAACCGCTATGACGCACGCTATTGGTTGGAGCATTTCTTGTCAGTTGATGCGTTTCAAGACGAAAATTTCATGACCAAAAAATACTTGAAATTCTGCCAAGAGTTTGCGAAAGAAGTGGTTTTTCCGGCCGAAGATAAAAAGCAAGAAGTAATGTTTATGAATCGTGCGGTGAATCACTTTGCCAAAAACGACGAATTTGAAGAAACGGCATTTTTAAATGATGTGATGGAAAATCCCGATTTAATTCCGGAATTCAAAAGTTACAAAGCCGATCGCGGTGAAAAATACAGTATTGAAGACGTAACGTCGTTTCCGATTGCCAATGCAGCCGTAACCGACGCGCGACGTTCGATTAAAAACGTAATTAATTTAGACACAAACATTCAGATTAAACTGGATTTCATCAATCCGGAAAGCGCTGAGAAATTTGTAGAAAAAGGCTGGGACGAAGAAAAACAGATGTATTATTATTTGGTGTATTTCAACAAAGAGAACAAGAGCTAAAACATTTATAATCAAACAAAAAACTCCAATTACTAAAGAATTGGAGTTTTTTTATATATTTGATTTAATTAAATGTTTGTTCAATGCATTTCCAATAAATATGTCATGAGAAAAATACCCGTTTTTGTTTCGTGTCCAACTTCTCTTTCTGAGGAACAAGAAAAAAAAAGAGAAGTTATAACTAAACTATTAGATGAACTTCAATTGGAACCTAGAGCTTTGGGAAGAGGTGATTATCCAAAAGATTATCCTTTAAAAGAGGTATATATAATTGCCAAACATTGTGCTGGCGGAATCATATTAGGCTTTGAACAAATACATATTGAAACAGGAAAGCGAAAAAGAGGAACTAAAGACGAAAAAAATATCGATAAGCCAATTTCTATTCCAACACCGTGGAACAACCTTGAAGCTGGTATTTTATTTGGATTAAAATTGCCTTTATTAATCTTTAAAGAAGAAAATGTTGAAGGCGGAGTTTTTGATTATGGAATAAGTGATGCCTTTGTTCATGCATTACCAGAAGTCAATCCCGACTCTGAAAAAATAAACCAACTTAAACAAGTTTTTTTAAAATGGTTTGCATTAGTTAGCGTAAAATATAATGAATATTAATATGGAACCAAAAAAAAGAATCGTTGTTGTAGCTGTCATGTTGATGCTATCTTGCTTGAATTATGCTCGAATTGAAGGAACGGCAGATGTCAAAACTATTGTATTTATTTCGATATTAGCCATCGGAATTCTATTCGGTCTTTTGATTTCACTCGTTTCAACAGCATTCAAGAAAAAAGAATAATTCCTATTTTTGTAGTCTTACAAATAGAAAATGAACATCAAACTGCTCGCCATTGGCAAAACCGACAACAAAAATTTACAAGCGTTACTCGACGAGTATACCAAGCGATTGTCGTTTTACATTAAGTTTGATTTGGAAGTGATTCCGGATATCAAGAACGCTAAAAACTTATCGGAAGCCCAACAAAAAGAAAAAGAAGGTGAACTGATTTTAGCCAAACTAACTCCAACTGACCAGTTGATTTTGTTGGATGAAAACGGAAGTTCGTTTAGTAGCGTTGGTTTTTCGGATTATTTGCAGAAAAAAATGAACGCCGGAATCAAAACTTTGGTTTTTGTAATTGGCGGACCGTATGGATTTAGCGACGATGTGTACAAAAAAGCACAAGGAAAAATTTCGCTTTCCGCCATGACGTTTTCCCATCAAATGGTGCGGTTATTTGTGATTGAGCAGATGTATCGTGGGTTTACGATTCTGAAGAACGAACCGTATCATCATCAATAGTTAGTTTCAAGTTTCAGGTTAAATCTGCGACACTAGACCAAAGGTCGACTGACGAAGTAAAATCAGTTCAATCAGTGTCAACGGCAGGCAGGTCTGTGTTCCAAAATCCTACAGTCTTATAATCCTATAATCTTACAGTCTAAAAATCTAAGAAGTCTAAACGGTCTAACTAGTCTAAAAAATAAACTCTTCGTATGTTAAAGTATACGCTGGAATTTGTTGTTTAAATTCCGTTATAAAAATACTGTTTTGTAGGAATTGCTCGTAGCTGCAATTTTGATCATGACCAAAGTAAAATAGATTCGGTTCATCACTTTCCAAGCCGAGTAAGTATTTTAGTAATTCTTGTTTAACCACTTCTTTCCCTTTATCGGTTGAATTACGTACTACTGTAATTGTACCATTTTTGGAAAAACATATCAAAACACCATGATCGGGCCTTTTTAATTTATAGTTTACTTTCGTGAACGGCAAAAAAGCTAAATTTTTACCAATGCTGTCTGCGTAGGAAAAATAATTTTCGGCTTTATCATTCGTATGCATTCCTTTTTTTCGTTTTTCCTGCATGAATTGTAGGTGCGGAATCACAACTTTCAATGGCAAGCGTTTGTCGATGTTGAAAATCCAGTTGGATGTTCCGATGGCATTTTTCCGATTTAATTCGGCCACCGTATCTTTATCTTTTACTCGAAAAAACAAATAAATCGGCGAATGATCCATCACTTCTTTCACCATGGTTTTGTCGGCTTTCGGCAGTAACATCTCTTCTTGATTGTTACAGGAAATCAACAGTATAACAACTACTACACTTACTATTCTTTTCATTTTACTACAGTTAATTTTTGATACAATTGAACGCATTCGACGGCTTCTTTTACATCGTGAACGCGTAAAATTTTAGCGCCTTTCATCAGCGCAATGGTGTTTAATGAAGTGGTGCCATTTAGAGCAAATTCGGCTTCCGTCTCCAAGGTTTTATAAATCATTGATTTTCTTGAAACACCAACCAATAATGGTAATTCGAGCATTTTGAACAATTCCAATTTATGTAATAACTCGAAATTTTGATCAATCGTTTTGGCAAATCCGAATCCGGGATCCACAATCAAATCGCTTATTCCGAAGCTTCGTGCCATAGCAATTTTTTCGGAAAAATGAAAGAGAATTTCCTTTACTACATCGTCGTATTGTGCTAGCGATTGCATGGTTTTGGGTGTTCCTTTCATGTGCATCATGATGTACGGAACGCGAAGTTGCGAAACGGTTCGCATCATGTTCTGATCCAAACTTCCCGCAGAGATATCGTTGACGATGGCCACACCATGCTCCACACTTTGTTGTGCTACATGACTTCTAAAAGTATCAATAGAAAGCAGTGCTTTTGGAAACTCTTTTACAAGGATTTTAATGATCGGAATGACACGTTGTAGTTCTTCTTCCTCCGGAACAAATTCGGCGTTGGGTTTACTCGAATAACCGCCAACATCGATAAAAGTGGCGCCATCAGTGAGCATTTTTTCAACCTGAAGCAACACGCTTTTTTCATCGGTTAATTTGCCTCCATCGTAAAACGAATTGGGTGTGAGGTTTACAATTCCCATTACTTTGGGCGTTGTTAGGTCGATGAGTTGTCCGTTGCAGTTGATGGTCATTTTAGACTACTTAGATTGTTAGATTTTTAGACTGTATTTTTTATTCGTGAAAACTGAATTTAGAAGCAGACGTTTACTGCTTTTCATCACCTATTGTCCCGCTTTCCGCTTCAATCTGTTATTGCAGAAACTGAGTAATACTATGAAACTGAATTGCAGCAATACCAGGATTTCCGCTGCAATCGGGGCTAATCCAGCTATTTTGTATTCCATAACCTATATTCCTCCTTCTGTGTACTTCTACTTTCGTATTTCAAATATTGTACCTCGTATTTCGTACTTCGCACATAATTCTTTACTTTTGAAAAAATTCCATACAAAGATACACGAAATGAGTTCAACCTCTCAAGAATATGACCAAGTAATCACAATTTGTCGCGACCTTTTTATCAAAAAAATGACCGATTACGGAAGCGCGTGGCGCATATTGCGTTTGCCATCCTTGACCGATCAAATTTTTATTAAAGCCCAACGCATTCGCAGTTTACAAGAAAACGAAATCCGTAAAGTGGACGAAGACGAAACGGGCGAATTCATCGGAATCATCAATTATTGTATCATGGCATTAATTCAATTGGAATTGGGCGTAGTCGATCAACCCGATTTGGATGTCAAAAAAGCCACTCATTTGTACGATGAAAAAATTGCTCTTACCAAAACATTAATGGAAAACAAAAACCACGACTACGGTGAAGCGTGGCGTGAAATGCGTGTGAGTTCGTTGACCGATTTGATTCTGCAAAAATTACTTCGCGTGAAGCAAATTGAAGACAACAAAGGAAAAACATTAGTTTCAGAAGGCATTGATGCGAATTATCAGGATATGATTAATTATTCGGTGTTTGCGTTGATTTTGATGAAGTTTCATGAGTAGTTACAGGTTTCAAGTTCGATAGTAAAATCTAAGAAGTCTAAAAATCTTACAATCTAAAAATCTTGCAATCCCTTCACAATAACATATCATTAACAACAACCCATTCATTTCTAAATTAATTTTGTAAAAAAATAACAATGAGAAATATAATTACCCAATTTTCTAGAATTTTTGTCGGAATTCTGTTCATTATATCAGGTTTGATTAAACTCAATGATCCCGTTGGGTTCTCATATAAATTAAATGAATACTTCGGAGAGAATGTATTTAACATGCCTTTTTTAGTTCCGTATACACTAGCAATGGCAGTATTCTTGGTAATTTTAGAAGTGGTTTTGGGTGTGTTTTTATTAATCGGATTCAAATCGAAATTTACGATATGGAGTTTACTATTACTCATCGTATTCTTCACCTTTTTGACTTTTTATTCTGCTTATTTTAACGTGGTAAAAGATTGCGGTTGCTTTGGTGACGCGCTAAAATTAACCCCATGGGAATCGTTTACCAAAGACGTGGTTTTATTGTTTTTTATACTCATCTTGTTTTTTAATCAACGTTTTATCAATCCATTATTCGGATTAAGAGTGCAACGTGTTTTAGCCGTTTTAAGCATCTTTTTAAGTTGCTTTATGGGATATTGGGTGTTGAATCACTTGCCGTTGAAAGATTTTAGAGCATATAAAGTCGGATCCAACATTCAAAAAGGAATGGAAGTTCCCGACAATGCTGAAAAAAGCATCATCGAAATGATTTTTGTGTATAAAGTGAAAGGTGTGGATACCGAATTTAGTGAAGCCGATGTCATGGCTGGAAAAATCCCAAAAGATGCCGTTTTTGTGGATCGTAAAGACAAAGTGATTAAAGAAGGATATATTCCGCCTGTACACGATTTTACAATGGAATTGGATGGATCCGATTATAAAGACGAACTTCTATTGGAACCTAAATTGCTCATGATTACTACGTATGATTTGAACAAAGCGGATGCTGATGGACTCCAAAAACTGGAAAAACTACATCAAGAAGCGAAATCCAAAGGATATAAAGTAATTGCTTTAACGGCTTCTGATACTGAGATTTCAACTGCTGTAAAGAAACAATACGGCCACACATTCGATTACTATTTTTGTGATGCAACTACCGTAAAAACCATTGAAAGAGCCAATCCCAGCATCGTCATTTTAGAAAAAGGCACGGTGACGCAAAAGGTACACCACAACGATATTGATCAACTCAAATTATAACGTTAAACTTACAATAATTCAGACCGATTTGGTTATAAAATAGCTTAATTTTGTGTCTATAAATACTTTAATTATGAAAAAAATTGCCTCAATAATGGCGTTAGTTTTGACTACAATTTCATGTAGCAATGCCCAGAAAAATGAATTTTCAAAAGAAAGTTTGGCCTATGAATTAACGAATGAAAGTGGATCAAAAGTGACTTTTCAAAGTATTTTGGACGCCAACAAAGGAAAAAAAGTAGTCATTGAAATTTGGGCTGGATGGTGCAGCGATTGTGTAAAAGCGATGCCCAAAGTGAAAGAACTTCAAGCCAACAATAAAGACGCTGCTTATGTATTCATCTCGATGGATAAATCGATGGATAAATGGAAAGAAGCAGTGGCAAAACACGAAGTAAACGGACAACTTTTTTGGGTAGATGATCCGAAAATGATGAAAGGTGAATTTGGTAAATCGATCGATTTGGATTGGATTCCGCGTTACATTGTTATCGATGAAAAAGGAAAAATCATCCTCTACAGAGCCATTGAAACCGATTTTGAAAAAATTGATCAAGCACTAAAAAACTAAAAATGAGACAAAAAATTGTAGCCGGCAATTGGAAAATGAACAAAAATGCCGAAGAAACCGAAGATTTATTGAATGATTTAATTGATAAAATTCCGCACGACCTAGATGTCCGAGTAATCGTTGCACCAACATTTGTCAATTTGGCTTCGGCAGTAGATCATTTGGAATTTACCAACATTATCGTAGCGGCACAAAATATGAGTCAGTACGAAAGTGGCGCGTATACCGGTGAAATTTCAGCTGGAATGTTAAAAAGCATTGGTGTCGACACAGTAATTTTAGGTCATTCAGAGCGACGAGCCTATTTTAATGAAACCGATTCCATTTTAGCCTATAAAGTTGATACCGCTCTTTTTAATAACATGAAAGTGATTTTTTGTTTTGGTGAAGAACTTAAAGACCGCCAAGACAAACAGCATTTCAATGTCGTAGAAAACCAATTGCGTGACGGTTTGTTTCACATTAAAAATGATGATTGGGAACATATCGTTCTAGCTTACGAACCGGTTTGGGCGATTGGAACAGGAGAAACCGCTTCTCCAGAACAAGCACAAGAAATGCATGAATTCATCCGAGAAACTGTTCGTGCACGATTCGGAACCATTGCAGACGATGTTTCTATTTTATACGGAGGAAGCGTAAAACCCGAAAATGCGAGAGAAATTTTCTCAAAACCTGATGTTGATGGTGGATTAATTGGCGGCGCTGCTTTGAAAGCAGATGATTTTGCGGCCATCATTAACGGAATTATATAAAAACTTCAAACCTGATTTATAAATCCTTGATTATGAAAGTAGTTAAGGGTTTTTTATTGTGCTTTTTCAAATAAAGAAGTATTTTCTTATATAAATTAAAAATACATGCATTTCATCAATTATTTTTGGTGTTTTATCGATAAATAGTATACATTTGAATTCAACCTACAACCAACTGACTATGAATGCTATCGAACTAAAAAATGCCAATCAAAAGTTGATGTGTTTACTCTTCGGACACAAACTTACAGTTAAGAGAAAAATCACCAATCATTTTCATGAGTACGAATGTACAACTTGTCATCTGGAACTTACCAACGACGATAAAGGTCACAAAACATTTTTAACCTCCAAGCTAAAAGATGTCAATGAAACCTTATTCAATTTGTACTTGAAAAGACACCACCATTCTTTATAAGTTTCGATTTTAAAATATTTTTCGCGCAGCTTAGTAACAAATAGTCGGTATATTCGTCCTACTATAAATCAAAACTAGGTTATGCACGAAACTATTTTATCCATCAAAAACCTGAACAAGCGTTTCGGTCGACTCCATGCTGTCAAAGATGTATCTCTTGAAATACACAAAGGAAATGTATACGGAATACTCGGTCCGAATGGCTCGGGAAAATCAACTACGCTTGGAATAGTACTCAATGTAGTCAATAAAACTTCGGGAGAATACAGTTGGTTTGGTGGAACAATGGCCACGCACGATGCTTTGAAAAAAGTAGGCGCCATCATTGAACGTCCGAATTTTTATCCCTACATGACGGCTCAAGAAAACCTAGAATTAGTCTGCAAAATCAAAGGAATTGACTTTTCGAAAGTCCAAGAAAAACTTGAAGTTGTTGGATTAATCGACCGAAAAGACAGTAAATTCAGAACCTTCTCACTCGGAATGAAACAGCGTTTGGCGATTGCTTCGGCCTTGTTGAATGATCCTGAAATCTTAATTTTAGACGAACCGACTAACGGACTCGATCCGCAAGGAATCCACCAAATTAGAGACATCATAAAACTAATTGCTTCTCAAGGCACAACTATTTTATTGGCTTCACATTTGTTGGATGAAGTCGAAAAAGTGTGCAGTCATGTTTTAGTCTTGAGAAAAGGTGAAATTTTGTATTCGGGTGTGGTTGAAGGAATGGCAAGTAATCATTCGTTTTACGAACTTCAAGCCGAATCCAACTCCGATCTCATCCAAGCGTTGCACAATCATCCCAACATCGAAAAAATAGTGGAAGAAGACGGAAAAGTAATTGTTTATCCTAAAGGTGAATTGACTTCAGGCGAGCTAAACAAATATCTTTTCGGAAAAAACATTTGCCTGACTCATTTAAGCAAACGCAAAAATTCGCTCGAAGAACAATTTTTAGAATTGACCGGAAAATAACAACAATCATCCACATCAAACTATCCAAATAATGAATCGATTACTCTCTATAGAATTGCAAAAAATCTGGAAAAACAGAGCCAGTAAAATACTTACCATCACCTATTTTGTACTGCTCACTTTTATTGCTTTGTTTGCAGCAATCAAATTTGACATCGGTCCGTTTAAACTTCATCTAGCCGAAGAAGGAATTTTTAACTTTCCTTATATATGGCACTTCAACACCTATTTTGCAGCAATGTTGAAAATATTTCTAGCCGTAGTTATTGTTTCAATGATGGCCAATGAATACAGTTATGGAACGTTAAAGCAAAATTTAATCGACGGAATGAGCAAGAAAGAATTCATTCAGTCGAAATTCACAACTGTTGTAGTTTTTGCTGGAATTTCAACCCTTTTCATCTTTGTAGTTTCACTCATTTTAGGATTAATTTACTCTTCATTTACTGAAGTTTCCATTATTTTCTCAGATTTAGAATACCTACTCGCCTACTTCATCAAATTAGTTGGTTTTTTCTCTTTCTGCCTTTTCTTAGGAATTTTAATCAAACGTTCGGCTTTTGCTCTTGGCTTCTTACTTTTTTGGAACATCATAGAAGGAATTATCATCGGAATATTAAATTTTAAAGTGTTTCCTGATGACGATAGCGACCGAATGATTACTCAATTTCTTCCTTTAGAATCGATGTCAAATTTGTTAGTGGAACCGATTACTCGACTGAAAATAGTTAAATCGATTGGTGACCAAGTTGGAATAGAAAACCTAAAGGATTATGGTGTTCATCCATTGGGCATAGCTATTGTAATGGTATGGACTGCAATTTTTATCTACTTATCCTATAAAATTATTAAAAGTAGAGATTTATAATCTAGATTAAACTAGTGTTAAATAGTATTAAAAACCGCTGTAAGTAGTAGCTAAAATCTAAATATTTGCTAATTTTAGCGAATGAAAAACAGATTACTGTATTTACTTATAACCTTCTTATTATCAACGTATTGCTATTCACAATTTAGCAAAACACACTATATTCCACCCTTAACAAATTCTTTTACGCAAGAACCACAGGGACAATACTTATATATTTCGTGTCCGAGTACCACACCGATAACATTCAGCATACTCTCCATTGGTGGCGGAACTGTAACAGGAACAGTTTCTAGAAACAACCCATTTATTTACACTATCGGATTCGGATTTGACACTCAATTGATGATCGACCGGAACGATGTGAATTCGATAAAGAACAACAAAGGATTCATTGTTGAAGCCGAAGATTTGATTTATGTTACCGTACGATTGACTGCTACACCACAAAATTTTCAAGCGGGCGGATTGGTATCAAAAGGCATTGCTTCTTTAGGTACTCAATTCAGAGTAGGCGCCATGGTAAACACAAGTGTTCCCAACTACTCTAACGTATATTTAACTTTTGCGACCATTCTGGCAACCGAAAATAATACCGTTGTCAATTTTGATGATATCAAACCCGGCGCTGTTTTAATCAATGATGCAGGTTCGGGAAATACGCCGAGTAGCATTACATTAAACGCCGGAGAAAGTTATTCCATCGCCGTGGAAGGCCCGACAAATGCTAATCGAGATGCCTTAATTGGTGCTTTAATTTCTTCCAACAAACCCATTGCTGTAAATTGTGGTTCTTTTGCAGGAAGCAACGGTGATGTGACGAACATTGATTTAGGATTTGACCAAATTGTTTCTGTCGAAAGAACCGGAAAAGAATACATTTTTATTAAAGGAAGTGGTGTCGATATTAATGAGCGTCCGCTTTTAATTGCCCATGAAGACGGCACCAATATTTTTTTAAATGGAAGTGCTACTCCTTTCAACACAACTCCGTTACTAGCGGGAGAATACCTTGTACTTGATGGGACATCCTTTTCTCCAAATGGAAATCTCTACGTAAGTTCAAATAACAACATTTTTGCGTATCAAGGTATAGGCGGTTCAACCTTTCAAGCCAATCAAAACATGCACTTTTTGCCACCTTTGAGTTGTCAAACGCCGCGAACTATCGATAATATTCCTTTTATCAATGAAGTGGGAGGAATTTCAGATTTTCTCGGAACGGTATGTGTCGTTACCAAAACAGGTGCAACCTTAGATTTTATCATAAACGGAACCAACTACACATTGGCCGGATTGGGTGCGGCGGGTTATTTAATCAACGGTCCTTTTCCCGTTCTTGGAAACATCGATTACGTAACCTACACATTTCCGAATTTAACCGGAAATATTTCTGTTTTTTCCTCTAGACAAATTTACTTATCCTATTACGGAACGAGTGGTGCGGCAACTTACGGTGGATTTTATTCGGGCTTTACTTTTAAACCTGAAATTGCATTCATCGACGTTACGCAAACCAATTGCATTCCGAATGTAGAACTCAAAGTGAATTCACTCAGTGGATTCGATACCTTTCAATGGTATTTTAATAATACAATAATTGCAGGAGCAACCAATTTCAACTATTTTCCAACGGCTCCGGGATATTACAAAGTAAGAGCTACGTTAACCGAATGTGGAATTGATTATTTTTCGGATGAAATTCCAGTGAGTAACTGCGCTTTGGATACCGATTCTGATGGTGCAAATAACAACGTTGATCAAGATTACGACAACGACGGAATTACCAATTGCACCGAATCGTTTGGTGATTTAAATGTAAACCTCACCAATTCAGCAGCCGGAACCATTGCATTAAACACCTATTCGAATCCGTTTTTAGGAACGATAACCAACTCGCTTCCTCCAAGCGCTCAACCGTTTACCGGTAGCAATGACGGAAGTTTTATCACTGATATTCCTGCCGGAAAAGGCAATTTTGTTACTTACGCGATGTCGTTCAATACGCCACAAAACATAAAAGTGGATTACGTTTTAACGGCCAATTCAACTGATTTAATCAACTCCAACGGCGAATTCATTATCAGTTCCGACATCAACCAAACCATCACCGTACTCAATCCGAATAACCAATTGCTGATTGACACGAATTACGACGGTTTGTATGAAAACAATATCACCCAATATTCTTCGTTTGAAATTCGATTTAGAGTCAATGGTTCAGTGCCATTAGCTGCGGGTTCGGGTACGTTTCAATTCCTAGCCAATCAGGCAACCGATTTAAAAATAACCCACAAAAACCTTACTGACGCAATTGGAAACAAAGCTACGTTCAGAATTATAGCTACGTGTATTCCGAAAGATTCAGATAATGACGGGATTCCAGATCAGGTTGATATGGATTCCGACAACGATTCCATACCTGATCTTATTGAATCGCAAGGAAGTACCGTTGTAGCGCTATCCAATACCGATACCAATGGAGACGGAATAGATGATGTATTCGGAAACGGAATCATTCCGGCTAATTCGGATGGTGATACTACACCCGATTATTTGGATTACGACAGTGACAACGACGGAATTTTTGACATCATCGAATCGGGAAGTCCGGGAAACAGCGCCAATACTAACGGTATCGCTCTCGGATCCAACTTTGGTTCGAATGGATTGGATAATGCGTTAGAAACTTTCCCCGATAGCGGCATTTTAAATTATACCCTTGTGGATACCGATTCGGACGGCATTTCTAATTATTTGGAAGCCGACAGTGATGATGATGGATGCATCGATATTATTGAAGCAGGTTTTACGGATGCCAACGGCGACGGAATTGTAGGCGATGAACTAACCGTAGTGTACAACCCAAATGGAACTGTGTTATCCGCTTCTGGTTACTCGGTTCCGAATTCAGATTATACCATTGCAGCTCCGATTGCAATCACCACTCAACCGCAAGCATTCACGACTTGTGAATTGCAAACTGCCACATTCACGGTAGCATCCAATCCGGTTAACGGTTACCAATGGCAACTTTCAACTGATAACGGATTGACATGGAATAATTTAACAAATAATGCTACATATTCAGGTGTTACTACTATTACATTGAATGTGTCCAATGTAACTCCAGGTATGGTTGGGCATCAATTTAGAGTCTTTTTAAGCAAAAATGGCAATGCCTGTGGTTTGTTTTCGGATGCGGCCATTTTAACAACTTACGCATTACCAGTCATCACTACACCTTTAAATCTAGTGCAATGCGATGATGATACAGACGGAATTTCTGATGTAAATCTCACAGTAAAAAACAGTTTTATATCTGCCAATTCTGCGAATGAAACGTTTACCTATTATACAACTGCAGCAGCTGCAAATAACGAAGATGCCACATTTTTGATTACAAATCCGTTGGCGTATACTACTTCCAACACGATTGTATATGTTCGTGTTGAAAACAATAATAGCTGTTTCCGAGTAGCGCAAATGAACGTATTTGTATCGGCTACTCAAGTTCCAGCAACCACTTTGTACCAATTTTATACCTGTGATGATTATATTGATGTAGTGAATGATGATTACGACGGAATTTCAACATTTGATTTTAGTTCGGTTACACCATCAATTCAAGCGCTTTTACCTACAACAGCAACCTATACAATCACATACTACCGCAATGAAGCAGATGCTTTGGCAGAAATAAATGCGATAACAAATAGTTCTAATTATCAAAATTTTGGATATCCCAATCAGCAAAATATTTGGGTTCGTGTCGACAGCACGTTGGACAATGCCTGTTTCGGCCTCGGACCATTCGTACAACTCAATGTGGAGGCGTTGCCCATTGCCCATCCGGTTAACGCGGCTAATATCATTCGAGCGTGCGATGACGATCAGGATGGCATTTTCGGATTTGACACTTCAACCGTTGAAGCTTCAATCCTACTCGGACAAACCAATGTAGATGTAATTTACACCGATGCGAATGGTGTCGTTTACAATCCGCTTCCGAATCCGTTTCCTGTAACAACCCAATTAACGGTAACGGCGAGAGTAATCAATAATTCTACACAAGCGAGCAATGGTCCGTGTTTTGACGAAATGACGTTTCAATTTATTGTTGACGATAAACCGCAAGCTTTTGCCGTTTCACCTAATGATTTAATTGTGTGTGATGACGAAGCCGATCCTTTGGATCAAAATGGAGTAGTTGACTTTGATACAACTTCTTTTGAAAGTCAGATTTTAAATGGTCAAACCGGAATGGTTGTAACGTATACGTTGGCGAACGGAGCTGTTCTAAATCAACTGCCCAATCCATTTCCCACAGGAACACAAAATGTACTCGTCACCGTTACTAATCCGATTAACACAAGTTGTCCTGCAAGCACAATTTTAAATTTTGTAGTGCATCCTGTTCCCAACATCAACCTGATTGGAAACGAATTAGTGTGTACTAATTTACCTTCCTTTATAGTTACTTTGGATGGAGGAATAGCCGATGGCACAAACCCAGCCGATTATACCTATTCATGGGAATTAAACGGAGTAGTTATTCCGGGTGCGAGTGGATATTCCATTCAAGTAAACACTGAAGGAATCTACACAGTTACCGTTGAAAACAATTTGGGTTGCAGTAGAACACGAACCATTACCGTTGTGGCTTCTAACATTGCAACGATAGAAATCATTTCTGTAGTTGATTTAGTCGATAACAATTCCGTAACAGTAAATGTCACGAGTTCCAGTACGGGCGATTATGTATACGCCATAAACGATGGCGCATTTCAAACTTCAAATTATTTTACCAATGTTCCCATCGGAGTTCATACCGTTTATGTAAACGATTTGAACGGATGCGGAGAAGCACAACAAACTATTCATGTTTTGGGCGCGCCCAATTATTTCACACCGAATGGTGATGGCATTAACGATACGTGGAACATCAAAGGAGTCAGTCAGGCTTTTAATCCGAATTCCATGATTTATATTTTTGATCGATACGGAAAATTATTAAAACAACTATCCGTTATGAGTTCGGGTTGGGACGGCACTTTCAACGGTACACAAATGCCAGGCGATGATTATTGGTTTACCGTTCAATTTGATGATGGACGAACTGCAAAAGGACATTTTTCCTTAAAACGTTAACGATGAAAATGGGTTTTAATTTTTTTCAAACTGCTGTATTCAGCGAAAATAATAGTGTAAAAAAAATACTTTTTCTGCTCGTATTCTCCTATTGTTTCGATTCCTATTCACAATCAATTACTACGACAGAAACCCTTACTCCTACTCAGTTGATTCAGGATGTACTATTCAATACGAGTTGTGCAACCATTTCAAACGTAGCGGTTTCAGGCGGAAATTTCTCGAGTGGCGAACAAAGTTGGGGTTATTTTAATGCAAACGGCACGTCGTTTCCTTTTGGTGACGGAATCATTTTAAGCACGGGAAAAATTGTAAATGCTCAAGGTCCGAATTCCTATATTTCCGACGATGGTGGAAGCATGGGTTGGACGGGTGATTCCGATTTAAATTTGGCGCTTGGCATAAGCAATTCGCTCAACGCTACACTTTTGGAATTCGATTTTGTTCCACTCGGAAGTCAGATTAGTTTTGACTATATTTTTTCTTCAGAAGAATACCACGGAACGGCAACATGTCAATATTCAGACGGATTTGCATTCCTTCTCAAAGCAGCGGGAGAAACTACCTACCAAAATTTGGCGGTAATTCCCAATACGACCATTCCCGTTAAAGTAACTTCAGTACATCCTGCAATTCCAAATGGTTGTCCCGCTCAAAACGAACAGTATTTTGGTTCGTTTAACGATGTGAATCATCCCACCAATTTCAATGGACAAACCACTATTTTAACGGCTCAAGCTGCGGTCATTCCGGGTACGACTTATCACATTAAATTGGTCATTGCCGATGAAGGAAATTACCGCTACGATTCGGCTATTTTTATCAAAGGAAGTAGTTTTAATTTTGGCGTTGATTTGGGTCAGGATCGTACGTTTAGCACTAATAATCCAGTGTGCCCAAATGAAACTCTTACCTTAAATGCAACTTCTAGCACTGCCACTAATTATCAGTGGAACTTTAACGGAAGTCAGATTACTGGCGAAACTTCGGCAACTTTTACATTACTTCCGCCCTATACTTTGGCTCAAAACGGAACGTATTCGGTTGATGTTACCTATTCGCCAACTTGCACCGTTACTTCAACGATTGAATTGGAGTTTGCGCCCGATATCGTTATCAATCAGCAAACGTATAGTTTTTGCGACGATGATGCGATTCAAGATGGTATCCGAATTACCACTTTGGCCGACTTAATTCCGACAGTTTTTACCAATTTACCCTCGCAATATACTGTCGCCTTTTTTGACAGTCCGACGAGTTCCAATCCGTTGCCTTTTTCTTATCAAAACACTACTCCTTTCTCGCAAGTTATTTACGCAAAAATCACGAATGTCAATTGCTACACTGCGGTTCCGCTTACTTTGACAATTCTAACATTTGACGAAATAATTCTCGATGAAAGCATTTCGATTTGCAGCGGTCAAAGTGCTACATTAACAGCTGATAGTGGATTCTCTTCGTACCTTTGGAACACATCCGATACGAGTCAGACTATTACCGTTTCTACAGCTGGAACGTACACCGTTGTGATAGAAAACGCAGTTGGTTGTACGAAAATCAAAACATTTACGGTTATTGTTTCAGAAATTGCCACAATAACTGATGTAGTCATCAACGGATTGAGCTATGAAGACAATAGTGCAGAAATTATATTTACCGGCAATGGAAGTTATTTGTTTTCGATAGACGGAATCAATTACCAAAGTAGTCCGATTTTTTCCAACTTAACTATGGGAGAACATACTGCTTTTGTAATGGATCAAAATCAATGTGGAATAGCCTCAGAAAATTTTTATATGATTGGGATTCCTAATTATTTCACACCTAATGGAGACGGAATACACGACTACTGGAACATCAACGGATTGGATACGGGTGCGAATTCGAACTCGATTATTTCGATTTTCAATCGGTTTGGGAAATTCATCAAACAGTTTTCGGTTACGAGTCGCGGTTGGGATGGAACCTATAATGGAACCCAATTGCCCGCCGATGATTATTGGTTTTCGGTCGAACTTTCTAACGGACAAACAGCAAAAGGACATTTTTCTTTAAAACGATAAACATGAAACACCTTTTCATTTTAGTGTTTTTTTGTGTTACTGTAATAGGAACTGCACAACCAAAAGTAACCAGCGGAACTATACAACTTTTTGAGAACTTCAAATCGAAATGGATTGACGCTCGTACAGTTGCTGTCTGGTTGCCCGATGGCTATTCTACTACTGAAAAATATGCTGTGGTGTACATGCACGACGGACAAATGTTGTTTGACGCACGGCAAACGTGGAACGGGCAATCGTGGGAAGTGGACGAAACTGCGGGGAAATTAAATGCAAACAACAGTACAAAAAAGTTCATTGTGGTGGCCATTTGGAATAATGGTGAACAACGTCATCCCGAGTATTTTCCGCAAAAACCATACGAACGACTGACGCAAACGCAACGCGATACGATTTCTGAGCGACTTAAAAAAGCAGGACGAATCAAAACAGCGTTTCTACCGTATTCGGACTTGTATTTGAAGTTTTTGGTACACGAATTAAAGCCGTTTATTGACAACAACTTTTCGGTCAAAAAAGACAAAAACAACACATTTATTGCGGGTTCAAGTATGGGTGGATTGATTTCGATGTATGCGATATGCGAATATCCAAAGGTATTTGGTGGCGCTGCGTGTTTGTCGACGCATTGGCCTGGAACGTGGTCGGTGGAAAATAATCCGGTTCCCGAGGCATTTCGCATGTATTTGAAAAGTAAACTTTCAAAAATTAGGAAGAATAGAATCTATTTTGATTATGGCGATCAAACCTTGGACGCGTTGTATCCGCCGTTGCAAAAGAAAATTGACCAACTCTTGACTGAAAACGGTTTTACTTCCGACAACTGGATGACTCAATTCTTTCCCGGTATAGACCATTCGGAAAACGCTTGGGCAGAACGATTGGAGATTCCGTTTACTTTTTTGTTGAAGAAATAGAAGTTCGTTGCACTCACTTTTTTGAACAACGATAACGCAGATTAAACGGATTTTACTTCGTCAGTTCTCCGCCAAGGCGGATCGAGTCGCAGATTCCTATTTTAGAAACTGAACACTGATAACTGACAACTTTCCAATCAATGGCTAGCAATAAAATCGTTGAACGCTATTTTAGCGCTGGCATTTTCAAATAATGCGGCATGACCTGAACCAGTTAATTCTAAAAACTGGCTGCTTTGACAAGTGGTGCAATCGGTTACCTGCTGTTTAAAAGTTGGCCATGAATACATTTGGATGGGAGTATCGTTCATTCCTTGTACAAAGAGAATGTCCGATTTAAATCCGCTTGTAAAATTCAGCAAAGATCGTTCGTGGTAGGCATTCGGATTGGCCGTTGTGGTTCCGTATGCATCTTCCAACAAATTGCAGGTTATTCCGTTTGGAAGTTGACCCGTTTCTTCCAGTTGACATCGATAGACGAGATTTAAAGGTCCGGGACCATTGGCAATCACTCCATTCGTTTGGTGCATGGTGTTCAATCGGGTAACCAAATAACCACCTTGCGAATGACCAGCCAGAAATATTTTATTTACGGTAATTCCGAGTTCACTGCTCGCGCTATTTTTTACCCAAAGTAAAGCGGCTTCTGAATGTGCAATGTTGTCGCCCATCAATAAGTTTTCTTCGGGATAGGCCACACTGACAATCATCATGTCGGTTCGGTCGAGTATCGTTTTGAAAGCATCCAATACATTATTGGCTGCTGAAAGAATTTGGTTGTCGAACATGACGGTTCCGTGATAAACGATCAACACATCGACTGTATTGTTTTCAGGCTTGTCGATGACCACGTTAACATTCACGCCGTTGTAGGAAATGTTTTTGGTGATTTTGTATGCATTGCTGGTCGGATTGCTAATTTGTGCGTCGTCTTTGCCACATGAACTGAGTGATAGCAATAAGACGAGAAGAAATTGTGGATAGTATTTTTTCATAAAAGAACTGTAAAACAATTAGACTGTGGTTTCAGTGAAAGGTTTAATGTACTAATTTAAATGAATTTTCTTTAGAAACTGAACATTGATTGTTCGCTTTGCTCATTTTTTTGAACACAGACCTGCTGGCAGGCAGCTGACACAGATTAAACGGATTTTACTTCGTCAGTTCTCCGCCAAGGCGGATTGTGTCGCAGATTCCTACTTTGGAAACTGAGCACTGATCACTGAACACTCTTTTCTCACTACTACAAAACGTCATTTTAAAACTACTGCCCTAGCCCAGATAGAAGTGGAAAGCCTTTTGAAACTGAGAACTAATTTTTGTTGCTTTTGAAGAGCGACCAACGGAAGCTATTGAAAAGCGTACAAAAATAGTTTGAAGTAAAAAAGCTTGAAACGAATAGCTGGATGAGCTTCAGATTGATGAGATTGATGAGATTGATGAGATTGATGAGATTGATATGATTGCTTCGCTAAAAAGCTCGCAATGACCAGCTCGCAATGATAAAAAACCATCCACTTTCGTAGATGGTTTGCGAACTAGTTAACCAACTAAGTGTGAGTTAGTACTTATTTTGTGAACGACATAACGGCTTTTCGTCCGCCTTGTTCGCTTGAAATCACGAGTTTGTTTGCGGTTAATTCGTCTACCGTTACCGTTTCGTCTTTTTTGGTCGTGTTGTTGCTGATGGTGATTTTACCATCGGCATACGTGTAGGTTCCGGTTGTTTCTTTAACTAAATTGTTTTTGAACGACATGGTTCCGTCTTCATTAAACGTATACACGGTAGATTCAATCATTTCTTTTTTCATGTCTTCTAAGGCTTGTTCCTGACCTTTTGGAACTTCCATATCGACAGAAAAGTCGGATAATTTCCACACACCTACCACGGATGCGGGTTCTTCTGCTGGTGCTTCATTTGCTGTAGTAGTTTCTACGGTTTCACCTTCGGTTGGTTCTGAATTGGTTTTGCAGGATGTCAAGCACATGGTGGTTGCTACTGCCATCATTAGGATTGTTTTCTTCATCTTTTTATAATTTATTTAAAACACTATTTAATAAACCTTTTTTCTTTTTAGTGGCTTCTTTTACTTCTTGGTTGCTTTTAGGAATTTCAACCGATTTAACTTGCTCAGCATTTTTTGCTTCGTCGGCTTTTTTTGCATCCTCTTCTTTTTTGGCATCCTCTGCTGCTTTCTCTTGCTCTCTTTGTTTTTGACCTTCTGTAAAGAAATACGTATTGTCGACGTTGATGGTAAACGGTTTTACCAATTCGACTGCATCGCCATATTTCTCATAGCCAACTTTATCCCTGAAGAATAAGGAAACTCTAATTTTAAGTGACTTTTGATCGCCATAACGACCGGCTAGTAAAAAAAGTTCAGGAAGGCTAAGTTGTTTGCTCGAACTTCTAATTTTAAAGGTGTAGGGAACTTTACCATCGGCGTAAAATGTTTTAAATTCGTTTACATCCATAAGATACGCTTCTATAGCATTAGCACCGTCGACAGCAATGCGGTAATCTTCGTAGGAATTTCCGCTTTCTTTGAGAATTTCTACCCAAAAATAAAGTCGGCCTAAGCCATAGTAACTCAGTTTTTTGGGTTTATCAAAGGCCAGTTCCATTTTTTGGATGTCTTCTGCTTTGAACGATACACCGTCAGCAACCAATTTATCGTTTACTTTTACTTTAATTTGAGCGTGAAACGAAGCAGAAATTAAAAGGGTCAAAATGAGGATTAATTTTTTCATATTATCAATTTATTATTTAGTGGTTTGATTTTTACTTGCGATGGCAAAGGCGGTCAAAATACTGCCCAGTGAAAAAGCACCCATTATTATTGCAATGGTTCTGTTGGGAAGTCCGCTTGTCATTCCGCGTACCGGATTTGGCGACATCACAATTGCAATTGCTGCGACACCAACTACTAATCCTAACACGATTTTGATCGTTTTGGGATTGGGTTTGTAGAGTAGAAATCCACTCACCAAACTCAACACACAAAGTACAATTAAAAGATAGCCGACCATTTTATAGGTTGAAGCTGTAGTTAGGTTGCTTAACTCTTTTTCTGCTTTTTCGATTTCAAGATTCATTTCCTCTTTTGAAGCTCCGGTAAAGGATTCGCTCATTTTTTTTAACGAATCAACTTGAGTGGTGAAGGCAGTGATTTCTTCTGCTGTTACTCCTTTTTTTGTTGCGTCGTCGAAATTTCGTTTTACAGAAATACTTCCTAAAAGCAAGGAAATGATCACTAGTAATGTTCCAATAATTTTTAAAACAATTTTCATTTTTTTGTGGTATTTGTTAGTATTTATATCGATTTGTTTTGTCATCATTCCGCTAAAACGGGCACTTTTTTAATGATTACAAAACAAAAGTATCAATTAAAAACACGTTGAAATTACCAAATGAACATGCGACCAACTTGAATGAAAGTTAGTGTAGTTTGAGTGAAAATTCGTTTTTTGTCGCACACAATGCATAAAAAAAACCACCAACTTTCGTTAGTGGTTTTTCAAGTATAGATCAAATAGAATTAGATTTTGAATCGTTTTCTATCGTTTTCATTTAAATAAATTTTACGCAAACGAATTGATTTTGGCGTAACTTCTACGTATTCATCTTTTTGGATGTATTCTAATGCTTCTTCCAAAGAGAAGATGATTGGTGGAATGATTCGCGCTTTTTCATCATTTCCAGACGAACGAACATTCGACTGTTTTTTAGCTTTAGTCACGTTGATACTCATATCATCGCTACGAGAGTTTTCTCCGATTACTTGACCTTCATAAATTTCATCATTTGGATTCACGAAGAATTTACCACGATCTTGCAATTTATCAATCGAATACGGAATCGCTTTTCCGTTTTCCATAGAGATTAACGAACCGTTATTTCTTCCAGGAATTTCTCCTTTGAAAGGTTCGTAACCGATGTAACGGTGCGACATGATCGCTTCACCAGCCGTAGCAGTCAATAAAAGATTTCTCAATCCGATGATACCACGAGATGGAATGTTGAATTTTACAATCATACGTTCACCTTTGGCTTCCATAGAAAGCATTTCTCCTTTACGAATCGAAACGAATTCAACCGCACGACCTGAAAGGTTTTCCGGTAAATCGATGGTCAATTCTTCTATTGGCTCACATTTTACTCCGTCAATTTCTTTAATGATTACTTGTGGTTGACCGATTTGTAGTTCGTATCCTTCTCTTCTCATGGTTTCGATTAAAACCGATAAGTGAAGTACTCCACGACCAAAAACCATGAATTTATCAGCTGAGTCTGTATCTCCAACTTTTAGCGCTAGATTTTTTTCTAATTCTTTTGCCAAACGATCTTTGATGTGGCGTGAGGTAACGAATTTACCTTCTTTACCAAAGAATGGCGAATCGTTGATGGTAAATAACATACTCATCGTTGGTTCGTCAATAGCGATGGTTTGCAACGCTTCTGGATTTTCAAAATCGGCGATGGTATCACCAATTTCAAATCCTTCAACACCTACAATCGCACAGATATCACCTGCCACTACTTCTTGTACTTTTTTACGGCCTAAACCTTCAAAAGTGTGTAATTCTTTGATTCGGGATTTCATTATTTTGCCGTCTCTTTTTACAAGAGAAATGGGCATTCCTTCTTTAAGGACACCTCTTTCTAAACGACCAATCGCAATACGACCGGTGAACGAAGAGAAGTCTAAAGAAGTAATTAACATTTGTGGTGTACCTTCGGATACTTTTGGTGGCGGAACGTGTCCGATTACCATATCTAATAAAGGTTCGATGTTTTCGGTTTGATTTTCCCAATGATCCGACATCCAGTTGTTTTTGGCAGAACCATAAACGGTTGGGAAATCAAGTTGCCATTCTTCGGCACCTAATTCAAACATCAAGTCGAATACTTTTTCGTGTACTTCTTCTGGAGTACAATTTTCTTTATCGACTTTATTGATAACAACGCATGGTTTTAATCCTAAATCCAATGCTTTTTGCAATACAAAACGCGTTTGTGGCATCGGACCTTCAAAAGCATCTACTAGTAAGCAAACGCCATCGGCCATGTTTAATACTCGCTCTACTTCACCACCGAAATCGGCGTGACCAGGAGTATCGATAATGTTGATTTTGGTTCCTTTGTACGTTACCGAAACGTTTTTAGAAGTAATAGTAATTCCTCTTTCACGTTCCAAATCGTTGTTGTCAAGAATTAAGTCACCTGTATTTTCGTTTTCACGAAACAATTGACAGTGGTACATAATTTTATCAACCAAAGTAGTTTTTCCGTGGTCAACGTGGGCAATAATAGCGATGTTTCTAATCGATTCCATGTGTATTTTTTATTGGGTGCAAAGGTACACTTTATTTTGATTAAAAAAACTAGTAAGTAACTTAGTTTAAACATTAATTAAAATGGATTGTTTATAAAATATAGTTGACTTTACCTAAATATTAATTAATTTTTCTATTTTTGGACTAATGGAAAAAAAATCGAGTAAAATAATACTTATCTATTTCATCGTTACCTTCTTACTGGTATTCACAAGTCAGCTGATCATATTTCTATTTTTCGACCATTACAGTTTACTCGCTGTTTTTTTAGTGGCGTTAATTACTTCATTCATACTGACGTATTTTCAAAAATACCTTATTGAAAAAAATACTACAAAAAGTAGTAAAATGCTTAAAGAACTGCAACTCATCAATGAAGATTTGACCAAATCCAATGAACGCTACGATATTGTTTCGAAAGCGACAAGTGATACGATTTGGGATTGGGATTTGAGTTCGGGTGGATTCATTTGGAATAAAGGAATTTATGGTGTTTTTGGATATAAAAAAGACCAAGTCGGCGATAATTTCCAATGGTGGTTTGATAAAATTCATCCGGAAGACAGTTTGAAAATGTCGGTGAAGGTATACAACAACGTTGAGCAGAAAACCGAAAAATGGCAGGATTACTACCGATTTCAATGCGCCAATGGAACCTATAAATATGTGTACGATCGGGGTTTTTTAGTAATGGACGAAAACAACAAACCGGTGAGAATCATCGGTGCGATGCAAGACATCACCAAATTGAAAGAAGAAGAACAACGATTAAAGTTATTAGAAACGGTAATTACGCAGTCGAAAGATTCGGTTATCATTACAGAAGTGAATAGTGCATCGAAAGGAATTCCGAAAATCATATACGTCAATCCGGCTTTCACCCAAATAACGGGCTACAAAGCGAAAGAAGTAATCGGAAAAACGCCGGCTGTCTTTATGAATAAGAGTTCGGTTAAAACCGATTTCAAGAGAATTTCTGAATCGTTAAAGAAAAAAATCGAATTTAGTTTTGAAGTTCTCAATCTCAACAAAAAGAAAGAAGAATATTGGGTGAATTTCACGACCATTCCGATTACCAACAAAGACAATGAGCATTCACATTGGATTTCCATTCAGCGCGACATCACACAAGAGAAAAAACGTGAAAAAGAACGCGAGCAATTGATTAACGAATTAACCATAAACAATAAGGATTTAAAGCAATTTTCGTACATCATATCCCACAACTTAAAAGCACCGCTTTCCAACTTAACCGGATTGCTGAATTTGATTGAAGATACCGAAATTCACGACCCGGAATTATTGGAATTGATTAACGGATTTTCAAAATCGACTCATTTATTGAATGAAACTATAAACGACTTAGTGAAGATTATTGTGATTAAAGACAGTACTTCAATTGAGCGTGAGGAAGTCAGTATTTTAGAAGTATTTGAGAATGTGTTTAACCAATTGAACTTTTTAATCAATTCGAATTCTCCCAATTTAAGAATAGCTTTGGATAAATGTCCGACACTTTTTATTAATAAATCGTATTTAGAAAGTATTTTATTAAATTTGACCACGAATTCATTAAAATATAGAGAAGTGAGTCGCCCGTTACGGATTTCTATTTCAAGCCATTCCGACAAAGACAAATCGTATTTGGTGTTTAAAGACAATGGTATGGGAATTGATTTGAACCGTCACGGCGAAAAAATATTCGGTTTGTACCAACGTTTCCATAGCCACAACGACAGTAAAGGATTGGGATTGTATTTGGTTAAATCGCAAGTAGAAGCTATGGGCGGAACCATTTCGATTGAAAGCAAAGTGAACGAAGGAACAACTTTTACGTTACAATTTAATAAAGAAGAACAGAATGCTTAACAAAATTCTTTGTGTTGACGATGATCCTATAACCTTGATGTTATGCAAAAAGGTAATCGCCAAAGCAAATTTCTCATCGGTTATAGAATCAGCTAAAGACGGCATTGAAGCGCTTAAATTTTTTGATTCTAACAAAGACGACAAAGTAAATGAGGATTATCCTCAAATTATTTTTTTGGATTTAAATATGCCTATAATGGACGGATGGGAGTTTTTAGAAGAGTTTAATAATTTCAAAGAATTATTTCCTCATACAAAAATCATCGTTTTATCGTCTTCGGTAGACCCGAAAGACATTAACAAATCGAAGAATTATTCGATGGTATTGGATTTTTTACCCAAACCCATTACCGTGGAAATGCTCAACAGTATCAAATACGAATAAAGACAAAAAAAAAGCTTCTGCAGTGCAGAAGCTTTTTTTTATGGTTCGATAACTAAATTATAATTTAGCCACGTGTTTTGTTAACTTAGATTTTAAGTTTGAAGCTTTATTATCGTGAATGATGTTTTTCTTCGCTAATTTATCAATCATTGAAATAACACCTGATAATTTTGCAGCAGCATCCGATTTATCTGTAGCCAATCTTAATGCTTTAATAGCATTACGAGTAGTTTTGTGTTGGTATTTGTTTAATACTCTTCTTTTCTCGTTACTTCTAATTCTTTTTAAAGCTGACTTATGATTTGCCATTTTCTTGTGGTATTATTTTTTTTATAAAATTGTAGCCCGTAGGGGAATCGAACCCCTCTTACCAGGATGAAAACCTGGCGTCCTAACCGATAGACGAACGGGCCATCTTCTTGATTGCGGATGCAAAAATACAACTATTTTTTATTCACGCAATAGTAGAAGTTATTTTTTTTTGTTTTTTTTTAATATGCTTTCGCAAACAGCACTCTACCAGTGGATTTAGCTCCAGAAAAAAAACAGTTTCCTTCTTCTTCTTTTCGATCTAAAGGTATACATCGGATGGTTGCCTTAGTTAATTCTTTGATTTTCTCTTCCGTTTCTGCCGTTCCGTCCCAATGGGCTGAAATGAATCCGCCCTTTGATTCGAGCACTTCTTTGAACTCTTCAAATGAATTTACTTCGGTGATGTGTGTATTTCGATAGTTCAACGCTCGGTCGAACAAATCGATCTGAATTTGATCTAGGAGTTCTTTTATATAAGCAACTATTCCGTCTTTAGGTTTTGTTTCTTTGGTTAACAGATCTCTTCTGGCAATTTCAAACGTTCCGTTTTCTAGATCTTTCGGACCAATAGCAATTCGAACTGGCACACCTTTAAGTTCCCATTCGGCAAATTTGAATCCGGGTTTCTGAGTTGTTCGGTTGTCGAATTTAATCGACACACCCAACTTCTTGAATTCGGACATCAATTCATTGGCAACGATTGAAATCGCATCCAACTCTTCTTCACTCTTATATATCGGAACGATAACGACTTGAATCGGAGCCAAATTTGGAGGCAACACTAATCCGTTATCATCGGAATGTGTCATCACTAAAGCACCCATTAATCGGGTTGAAACGCCCCATGACGTTCCCCAAACGTATTCTTGTTTTCCTTCTTGATTCGCAAATTTAACATCAAATGCTTTAGCAAAATTTTGACCTAAAAAATGGGATGTTCCGGCTTGTAGCGCTTTTCCATCTTGCATCAACGCTTCAATACAATAGGTTTCTTCCGCACCCGCAAAACGCTCCGTTTCGGTTTTTAAACCTTTGATTACCGGAATAGCCATGAAGTTTTCAGCAAAATCGGCGTACACGTTCATCATTTTTTCCGATTCTTCGATGGCCTCCGATTTGGTAGCATGAGCTGTATGACCTTCTTGCCATAAAAATTCTGCCGTTCTTAAAAACAAACGGGTTCTCATTTCCCATCGCACTACATTTGCCCACTGATTGATCAGCAACGGTAAATCTCTATAGGATTGAATCCATGTTTTATAGGTAGACCAAATAATCGCCTCACTGGTAGGTCGAACAATTAATTCCTCTTCTAATTTTGCATTCGGGTCGACCATTAATTTACCTGGTTTATCAGGATCATTCTTTAGACGATAATGGGTAACAATGGCACATTCTTTTGCAAATCCTTCAGCATTTTTTTCCTCTGCCTCAAACATACTCTTGGGAACAAAAAGCGGAAAATAGGCATTACTATGACCTGTTTCTTTAAACATTCTGTCTAATTCTGCTTGCATCTTTTCCCAGATAGCATACCCGTATGGTTTAATAACCATACAACCTCTAACACCTGAATTCTCAGCTAAATCGGCTTTGACTACAAGCTCGTTATACCACTTGGAATAATCTTCTGCTCTTGTTGTTAAGTTCTTACTCATAATGAATAGTTTGGCATAAAAATTGTTTAACTTATTTTAACTAAATAGTTCGGCAAAACTAACTATTTTTGTATTGACCAACAATAAAAAAAGCTATAGTTATGAAAACAAATAATTTTTCTAGTAGAAAATTATCCATATACGGTGTATTTGGATTATTGACATTGGTACTGACTTCTTGTGGAACAACCTACCAAAACAAGTCGTATTACGATAATGATGGAGTTTACGTGAGTGAAACTCCAAAAAAAGTAGCAGATGAAGATAGAAAAGACAACGAAAAATACAAAGACTACTTTAGTTCCTTAAATCAAGAAAACCAAGAAGTATTCACAGATGTAGAAAACTATACTTCTAATGATAGTATTATATCTTCTGAAAACCGAAATCAAAATTATTCCAGTTGGGGTTCTAACTCTACCGAAACCGTTGTTGTTAATGTTTACGGAAACAATTGGGGTGGAAATTATTGGAATAACTATTGGTACGGTAATTATTGGGGTTGGAATAACGTAGCTTGGAATTCTTGGTACGGTCCAGGTTGGGGATGGAATTCTTGGTACGGTCCGAATTGGGGCTGGGGATGGAATGGATTTTACGGAAATGGCTGGGGATGGAATGGTTGGTACGGAAATGGATGGTATGGAAACGGTTGGAATAATGGTTATGGATATGGGAATAACTATGCTTATGCAAATGGCCCAAGAGGAGGAAGAACTGCAACAGTAAACCGCGATTCTCGATTCAATACCAACCGAAATTCAGCTAATCCAAGAAGCTTTACCACTTCTAACACACGAAATAATACTTCAGGAACTAGAGCAACAACAGGCAGTGGCACTAGAGTAAATACAGGTGCACCTCGATCCAATACCAATAGCGGAACACGAGTTAACACAAATAGCACAACACGACCTCAAAACAACGATGGTGGGACAAGAGTAAACACAACACGTTCAAATACTACCACACGATCCTATAGTGATACTCCTCGTTCCTATTCTCCTAGTCCATCAAGTTCTGGTGGCGGACGTTCTGGCGGATACAGCGGCGGCGGAAGTAGCGGCGGCGGAGGAAGATCTGGCGGTAGCGGAGGAAGAAGATAAATCTAATTAAAATTCTATGAAAAAGTATATTTTATTTGTATCCCTATTTAGCTCGTCATTTATAATTGGGCAGAACATTACCGACGCCTTGCGTTTTTCTCAAAATGATTTAACAGGTACAGCTCGATTTACTGCCATGAGTGGTGCATTTGGTGCCTTAGGTGGTGATTTTTCAGCTTTTAATTTAAATCCAGCTGGTTCAACCGTGTTTTTAAATAACCAAGCTGGTTTTACTGTACGTAGTTTTAATGTAAATAATAAAGCTAATTATTTTGGAACTAAAAACTCTCAGATTGAAAGTAGTTTAGATATTAATCAAGCTGGAGCCGTTTTTGTATTTGAAAGCGGAGGTGAAAGCGACTGGTCGAAGATTGCTATTGGTGTAAACTATGAAAATGTAGCTAATTTTGACAATTCAGTTTTTTCACAAGGAACAGGAAGTAATTCATTAGGTAATTATTTCTTGAGTTATGCAAATGGAATTCCGTTGGATTATCTACAAAACTATTTTTTTGAAGACCTAAATTTTGCTGAACAACAAGCTTTTTTAGGGTATCAAGGATTTGTAATCGATCCTGTTTCTAACAGTCCGGCCAACACCGCTTACTTTTCAAATGTTCCAGGTGGTGTGAATTATATTCAACAAAATGAATACGTGAGTAGCGGATTTAATGGAAAACTTACGTTGAATGGAGCCGTGAGGTATAAAGACCTTTTTTCTGTTGGATTAAATGTGAATACACACTTTGTAGATTACAGACAATCGACTAGTTTTTACGAACGAAATGATTTCACTTCTACGTCAACTACCTATAATGTTGAACAATTACGATTTTCAAACGATTTATACACCTATGGTTCTGGATTATCTGTACAAGTAGGTACCATTATAAAACCTACTAAAGAACTTCGAATTGGGTTGGCCTATCAGTCACCAACTTGGTACCGATTGAACGATGAAACCAGTCAACGATTAACCGCTGTAAGTGGTAATGTGAATGAAGTATTAGCACCCGATTATGTTGATCCAGGTGTAACTTTAATTTACGAACCCTACCGAGTTCGTACGGCAGGGAATTTTACAGGAAGTTTAGCTTATGTTGCTGGAAAAAAAGGATTAATCAGTTTTGATTATATCTTAAGAAATCACGAAAACATCAGTCTGCGTCCAGATAGTGATTTTGCCTCTCAAAATGCTTTCATTTCCAATGTTTTGACCAATGCAGCTGAATACCGTATTGGTGGTGAATATAAAATTCAGAAATTCAGTTTACGCGGCGGATACCGTTTTGAGGAAAGTCCGTATAAAGACGGAAAAACCATTGGCGATTTAACCGGATATTCAGGCGGAATTGGCTATAACTTCGGCAGAACCAAACTCGATGCTGCTTATTCCTATTCGCAACGTTTTTATAACCAACAATTTTTTAATCAAGGATTTACCGATTATTCTTCGGTGAACACCAAAAACCACAGCATTTCGGTTTCCTTATTATTTGAATTGTAATAGTACATAACAGTATAAAAAAACCATTCGATAGTTTGAATGGTTTTTTTGTGCCCAAAGTTGGCCGATTAGCCCTGACAGAAACGGCATCTTTTTTCGAAGAAAAAAATACAGTGGATGGCAGGAATACCGATTACAAAAACGACCAAGCCAATCGCTACAAATACTAAACAAGCTGAGACAATTAAAAAAATCTCAAATGAATTCCGATTAAATGTCGTAATTTTGCACTCCAATTTTATATAACTCTATGAGAACCAAATCGGTAAAGAAAAATACCATCAACGTGATTACTTTAGGTTGTTCTAAAAATACGTACGACAGTGAAGTATTGATGGGACAATTGAAAGCTAGCGGAAAAAACGTGGTGCATGAACAGGAAGGCAATATTGTAGTAATTAACACGTGCGGATTTATCGATAATGCCAAAGCGGAATCGGTGAATACCATTTTGGAATATGCTGATAAAAAAGAGCGCGGAATTGTTGATAAAGTGTTCGTTACCGGATGTTTATCCGAACGATACCGGCCTGATTTAGAAAAAGAAATTCCGAATGTGGATCAGTATTTCGGAACAACCGAATTGCCGTTATTGCTTAAAGCATTAGGTGCCGATTACAAACACGAATTGTTAGGAGAACGTTTGACCACTACTCCGAAAAATTACGCCTATTTGAAAATTGCCGAAGGATGCGACCGACCGTGTAGCTTTTGTGCTATTCCGTTGATGCGTGGAAAACACGTTTCGCAGCCCATCGAAAAATTGGTAAAAGAGGCGGAAGGATTAGCCAAAAACGGTGTCAAAGAATTGATTTTAATTGCTCAAGATTTGACGTATTACGGATTGGATATTTATAAAAAAAGAAACTTAGCCGAGTTATTAGAGAACTTGATACAAGTAGACGGAATCGAATGGATTCGTTTACATTATGCATTTCCAACCGGTTTCCCGATGGATGTTTTGGAACTGATGCAACGAGAACCCAAAATTTGCAATTACATCGATATTCCGTTACAACACATTTCAGATAGTGTTTTGAAAGCAATGAAACGCGGAACAACCTACGAAAAAACCACACGATTATTGAAAGAATTCAGAGCTGCCGTTCCCGGAATGGCCATACGAACTACATTGATTGTTGGTTTCCCTGGGGAAACGCAAGAAGATTTTGACATTTTAAAAAATTGGGTGCAAGACATGAAATTTGATCGTTTGGGTTGTTTTACCTATTCACATGAAGAAAACACTACAGCGTACACATTGATTGACGACGTTCCTGAAGAAGTAAAACAAGCGCGTGTTACTGAAATAATGGAATTACAATCGCAGATTTCTTGGGATTTGAATCAAGAAAAAATTGGTCAAACTTTCAAATGTGTAATCGATCGAAAAGAAGGTCAATATTTTGTGGGAAGAACCGAATTCGATAGTCCGGATGTAGATAACGAAGTCCTTATCGATGCCTCTCAATTTTATTTAAAAACAGGCGATTTCACTCTAATAAAGATTATAGACGCTACCGAATTTGATTTGTATGGCGAACCCATAACCGAATCTTAATTATTTTTTAAGTATGAAAAAAATAAAACTAATTACCGTAATTGCTTTGTTGCTATCAATGAATACCTTTTCTCAAATGGGAAGTAATCGTATGGTGCAAAACAACCAACAGCCAACTCAAAGCAATCCCGAAAGAGAGAGAGAAGAAATGGAAAAAGCTAGAAAAGAAAATTTAGAAAAAATATTGGCCCGATTAACAACCGATATAAATTTAGATGCTCTTCAGCAAGTAGCCATACGACAGTTGTACGATGATAACATGAAAAAGCAAGGTATCATTATGAAAAAAGAAATTTCAGACGATGATAAAGTTGCCTTATTAAAATCGCTTGGCGAAAGTACCGAAGTTAAAGTACTCGAATTACTTAATAAAGAGCAAAAGGAGAAATATGAACTCCTTAAAAATAATAAACTAGCACCGACTTCTAAAAAGAAAAAGAAGAAAGAGAAATAAAAAAAACTCCTAATCATAACGATTAGGAGTTTTTAAGTTAATCAACCTTTTATTGATTTATGCTTTTGCTACAACAGTACCTTTGAAAGTTAACGTTTTTGGCGTTTCTTCAGCATTTGTTGTTACAGTAACCGATTTAGTGAAAGCTCCAGCAGCAGCAGCGTTATATGTAGCTTTTACATATCCTGTTTTTCCTGGCGCAATTGGTTCTTTAGTGTAGTCTGCAGCAGTACAACCACAAGCTGGTTTTACATTAGTAATCAAAACCGCTTTGTCCGTATTGTTTTTGAATTCATACTCAATTGTTTTTGGAGTTCCTTGTGGAATCTGACCTACGTCAATTGATTCTGATTTCCAAACAAGACCACCTGCTACTACTTCTTTAACTGCTCCATCATTTTTTACTGGAGTTCCTGTAAAAGACATTAAACCGAACGTTAATGCCAACATTGAAATTTTAATTGCTTTCATACTTTTATTTTATGTTTAGTTAATTTATTTTAAATTGAACTTCATGGGTTACTCAAATTCAACATGACAAATATAGAACGATAACTATAACGCTGTTGTTAAGTGATTTTAAATGTTTGTTAACGACTTGTTAATGGCTGCATATACGATATTTTTTAAGTATTTTTGAACTGATATGATGCACATCCATCCCATAAATAAACACCTTTGAATACCAAAAACCTCAATATAATAATTGTACTCGGACTCGTCGCAACCATCGGAATATTGATTGCTCAATTGCTGTGGACACGCGAAGCTTTTACCGTGGAAGAACAAAAGTTCTCTCAAAAAACACACGTTGCCCTTTTGGAAGTAGTCAAAAAACTCTACAAAAGTTCCAACAGTGAATTGCCCGTTAACAATCCGATTAAAAAAGTATCCAACGACTACTATATTGTCAATGTAGAAAATGATTTTCAACCGGATATTTTAGAATACTACTTAAAAACCGAATTCGCAAAATTCAACATCAACACCGACTATGAATACGCCATGTACAATTGCGAAAGCGACGAAATGGTCTACGGAAATTACATTTCGGTAACCAATGACAATCCGAATCAAAAACAAGTTTATTTTCCGAAACACGAAAATTTAGTCTACTATTTTGCCGTTCGATTTCCCGATGAAACATCCTATTTACTGAGTTCGCTTCGTTTCTGGTTTTTGCTTTCCTTGGCCTTAACCATCATTTTACTGATTTATGTCTACTCTATTTACACCATCATTCAGCAAAAAAAATATTCCGAACTCCAACGCGACTTCATCAATAACATGACGCACGAATTCAAAACACCTTTGTCTTCCATCCTACTCGCTTCAAGTTATTTGAACAAACAAGAAGTGATTCAAAAAGACAACAAACTCGAAAAATATACCGAAATCATCATCAGTCAGAGTAAAAAACTCAACAGTCACATCGAGCAAATCCTCAACATCGCTAAATCGGATAATGCTCCGATGAAAATGAAAATGACCGAAGTTTCCATCATTCCCATACTTAATGAAGTGATCGAAAACATTCAACTTCGCAATCCAAATATCAAAGTAACCATTCATACAGAACGTGACTTTACCATTCATGCAGACGAATTTCACTTTACCAACATCATTTACAATTTACTCGATAATTCAGTGAAATACTGCGATGAAAATCCGGAAATCAGCATCACTATTACCGAAGAAAAGAATCAAATTTTGATGAAATTCACCGACAATGGAATCGGTATTTCCAATAAAAATTTAAACTTTATATTTGACAAATTTTACCGCATTCCGAGTATCAAAAGCAATGAAGTAAACGGCTTCGGCCTCGGTTTATATTACGTTAAAAAGATTTGTACGCAACACAATTGGAAAATTGCAGCGAGTAATAATGAAGATAAAGGAATTACAATTTCGATTGGTATTCCGAAGTGATTTAAACCATATAAGGCAGATAAGTTTTTATAAGCTAAACTTACATTTTCTTATATGACTTATATGGTTACAACAAGAAGCGAAACGCTCCTTTAGACAAACTAAAACTATGTCTCTATGTGTTTAAAAACTAAGAAAGAGTAACATTAATAAGATACTGAACTAAATCAGCCTAAATGACAAAATATAAAATCTTGTACGCCGAAGACGATGAAACGCTGGCCTTTCTAACCAAAGACAACCTAGAAAATCACTACGATGTAACGCATTGTACCGATGGTGAATTGTGTTTGGAAACGTTTAAAAAAGAAAACTTCGACTTGTGCATTTTCGACATCATGATGCCCAAAATGGACGGATTTGATTTGGCCGAAAAAGTGCGGCAGCTCAATTCTGATGTGCCGATTATTTTTCTCTCCGCTAAAACCTTAAAAGAAGACCGAATCAAAGGATTGCGCCTCGGTGCCGATGATTATCTGGTAAAACCTTTTAGTATTGAAGAATTACTACTCAAAATTGAAATCTTTTTAAAGCGTTCGCAGAAAAGTGTGGCGACCGAGAAAAGTCAGTATACCGTTGGAAAATACCAATTCGACCACAAAAATTATTTGGTGTATACCGATAGTGAAAAAATAAGCCTTACCCAGCGCGAAGCCGAACTCTTAAAATTATTCCTTGACAATAAAAACGTAGTGATGAAACGTGAAGAAATTCTGAAATCACTTTGGGGCAACGACGATTATTTTATGGGAAGAAGTCTCGATGTATTTATTTCGCGCTTGCGGAAAATTCTCGCGAATGAAAAGGGAATTTCGATTGAAAACCTACACGGAATCGGATTCAAATTCAACGTGGAATAATTACTCCAACAAAACCCGATTGACTTTTACAAAACGCTTGGCGTAATACGCTTCTTTAGTAGAAGATATAATAACGCCAGCCTGAATCGACGAATGGATAAACTTGATTTCGTCATCCACAATATCAGTAATCATACCGACGTGATTGATGCGACCACGGCCATTCGTACTAAAAAAAATCAAATCGCCCTTTTGCGCTTGCGATCTATCAATGGTGATTCCGTGATTGGATTGCTCGCCCGATGTACGTGGCAAACTCATTTCGATTTCACTGAACGTAGCACACATCAATCCCGAACAGTCAAATCCGCCCGGAGCGGTTCCACCCGAACGATAACGCGTACCAATATGTTGCGACGCTTTGGCAATTAAAAAATCGGCTTTGCTCATATTTTCTAACGAATGCGGCTCAACTGCAACCGGAGCTGAGGTTTCAACAACTACCGGATTGGAAGAAGTCACCGGTACATCCGCACCTTTTTTAACAATCAAATTATAACCGACAGGCAAACCGGATGCGACACCCGGATTCCATTCTTGCAATTGATTGACCGAAACGCCGTACTTTTTTGAAATGCGGTACAACGTTTCTTTCGGTTGAACGGTATGGGTTTGCGAATAGACAGTTGAATTAGCAGGTGTTTCTGCAACTACGACCTCAGGTTGGTTAGTTGTAACTTCAACCGGAGTTACAGTCGGATTGGTATTCGGGAATTTAATTCGAGCTCCGACTTTCAAATTCCCCGTTTTTAACTCCGGATTCAATTCGCAAATCGCTTCCATCGACACGCCGTATCTTTTAGAAAGACTGTATAACGTTTCTTTAGGAACAACCAAATGTGTGATGTACCGTTCGTTGGATGTTGAAATTGGCGTGGCAACAACTATTTCTTTTTTGGATTCTTTGACTTTTTTCTCCTCTTCTTTGTACTTTCGATTCGGAATCTCAACGACTGTTTTTAAGGATAATACTTTGCCCTTCAAACGCGGATTCAATTCGTAGACATCCTTTTCCGTCACATCGTATTTTCGAGCAATCGAATAAATCGATTCGCCCGATTTCACCTTGTGTTTTATGACTTTCTGAGCGAAAGCAGTACTACAAGACAACAACAGCAAAACGATAAAATACTTACAAAACAACTTCATTACAATGGGATTATACCGACCTAAATCGGTCTTAAAAGTGTCGCAATTTACCAAAAAATGCCCTTTTTAACCGAGTTTTTAACTTAAAATTTTAATCTGAACTCGTTTCAGATTCTCGTCAATTCATCAAATACCTTCTAAACAAATGGTTTCCAGTTCATTATTGGAAGCGCATGGCTTGGGCTTTTTTGGTTTCCTTTTCCCCGCTTTTCGCACTATCTCTTCGAGGATAGTTGCTTCAATCGGGGCTAATGAGTAATCGTCGTACACAAAATTCCAATTTCAAACAAAACTATCTCAAGAAACTGTTAATCCGATTCCAACTCCAACTCAAAACCACTACCTTTGTTAAGAATGATGAGCAGGAATTCATTGCTCCTTTTTTCAACTTTTACCTATTCTGTTACCATCTAAATTTTACAGTATGAAAAACAATTCAATTCTATTTTTATTACTCGTGTTCAGTGCATCCGTATCGGCACAATTTACCCAAAAACCATTACCGTATGCGTATTCGGACTTGGAACCGTTCATCGATGCACAAACCATGGAAATTCATTACAGCCGACACCATGCATCGTATATTAAAAACTTAAATGCAGCTGTTGTGGGAACCACTGCAGAAAAAATGAGTATCACGGAAATTTTTGCCAATGTGTCAAAATTGAGTCCAGCTATTCGCAACAATGCTGGCGGACATTACAATCACGAATTATTTTGGACAATTTTAACTCCAGAAAAAAACACCAAACCCTCATCTGAATTAGAAAAAGCAATTAACGAATCGTTTGGTTCTATGGAAGCTTTAAAGGAAAAATTAAACGCAGCGGCAGCCACACGATTTGGTTCGGGTTGGGCGTGGTTGTATGTAGGTCAAGATGGAAAACTTGCCGTTTCTTCTACTGCCAATCAAGACAATCCGTTGATGGACATCGCCGAAAATAAAGGAACGCCTATTTTAGGAATTGACGTTTGGGAACACGCGTATTATTTAAAATACCAAAATAAACGCGCCGATTATCTAACCGCAATTTGGAACGTAATCAACTGGAATCAAGTCAGTACGTATTACGAAAATGCAACACTAAAGAAAAAAAGATAATTAGGTAATTAATTTTTTTAAAGAAAATAAAAAAGCAGAAACGTTTTGATGACATTCCTGCTTTCTTATTTTTATCACAAATTGAAAATATCTGACGAACTAAAAATACCTAACAGGTTACGGAAACCTGTTAGGATATTACAACGGAATATTCCCGTGCTTGCGTTTCGGTGTATCCACTACTTTATTTTCGAGCATACTGAATGCTTTGAGTAATTTTCTGCGGGTATCGTGGGGCAAAATCACCTCATCGATAAATCCGCGTTGCGCCGCCGTATACGGATTAGCAAATAACTCGGCATATTCGGCTTCTTTTTCCAACAATTTTGCCGCAGGATCGGCTGCTTCACTGATTTCCTTTTTAAAGATAATTTCCGATGCGCCTTTGGCTCCCATAACCGCAATTTCGGCACTTGGCCACGCAAAATTCATGTCGGCGCCAATGTGTTTCGAGTTCATTACATCGTACGCGCCACCATACGCTTTTCGGGTAATAACCGTCACACGCGGCACCGTTGCTTCGCTGAATGCGTACAACAATTTGGCTCCGTGAACAATAATTCCGTTCCACTCTTGATCGGTTCCAGGTAAAAATCCAGGTACGTCTTCCAATACCAACAAAGGAATATTAAAACAGTCGCAAAAACGTACAAATCGCGCACCTTTGATCGAGCTTTTCACATCCAAACATCCTGCTAAATACTTCGGATTGTTGGCCACAATACCGATGCTTCGTCCACCCAAACGGGCAAATCCCACCACAATGTTTTCAGCAAAATCTTTATGGATTTCAAAAAACGAATCTTCGTCAATAATGTTGGCAATGACGTCGTGCATATCGTACGGTTTGTTCGCATTGTCTGGAACGATGTCGTCTAATTTTTCACGGACTTCTTCTCCTAAAACATACAGCAGTTTTGGCGCAGTTTCACGGTTATTTTGGGGTAAATAGCTGAGTAATTTTTTGATGTCTTCCAAACATTCAATTCCATTTGGAGACGTAATATGTGCCACACCCGATTTGGTTGAATGCGTACTCGCTCCGCCCAATTCTTCCGATGTTACTTCTTCGTTGGTCACGGTTTTAACGACATTCGGACCGGTAACAAACATATAGCTGTTGCCTTCGACCATCATCGTAAAATCGGTCATGGCAGGCGAATATACGGCACCGCCAGCACACGGACCCATAATCGCCGATATCTGCGGAATCACGCCACTAGATTGTACGTTGCGGTAAAAAATATCGGCATAACCGCCTAATGAACGCACACCTTCCTGAATGCGCGCGCCTCCTGAATCGTTGAGTCCGATCATCGGTGCGCCACTTTTCAGCGCCATGTCCATTACTTTACATATTTTTTCGGCATGGGTTTCGGATAATGAACCGCCAAACACCGTAAAATCTTGTGCAAAAACATACACGATGCGTCCGTTGATGGTTCCGTAACCCGTAATTACTCCGTCGCCGTAATACATTTCTTTTTCCATGCCGAAATCGGTCGTTCGGTGCGTCACCAACATTCCGATTTCTTCAAACGAACCTTCGTCCATCAAATACTCCACCCGTTCACGAGCCGTGAGTTTTTTCTTGGCGTGATGCGCTGCAATTCTTTTTTCGCCACCGCCTAGTTTGGCTAGAGCGATTTTATCGTTTAGTAATTTGATTTTGTCTTGCATGATTTCTGTTTTTTATTTTAAGAGGAAAGACCGCTTCGCTGTGAGATCGCTTTGCTGAAAGACCGCTTCGCTGAAAGAAGCAAGAGCGTTAACTGAAAGATTTTTGTCTTTCTTCTTTCTTCTTGCAACGCAGTGGTCTTTCTTCTTTCTTCTTTCTTCTATATTCTTAATTAATCGGTAATCTCACTATTTTCCTATCCTCCAAATACTGACGCAACGCCAACAAAGCCGCAATTTCTGCTTCTTTATCCAAAACCGATTTGAGTTTTTGAGCATCGTAATACGTTTTCACAAAGCCTGTATCGAAATCGCCCGAGCGAAACGCATCGTGTTCCATCACAAATTTTCCGAATGGTAAAGTCGTCGCCACGCCTTCTATGTGATAGTTATCAATAGCTTTAATCATCAGTTCGATGGATTCTTCCCTTGTTTTTCCGTACGTCACCAATTTGGATAACATGGGATCATAGTAAATTGGCACGTCCATTCCTTCTTCAATTCCGTTATCGACACGAATTCCCTCGCCGACCGGAAGTTTATACGTGCTTAAAAATCCGACATTCGGTAAGAAATCATTCAACGAATCTTCGGCATAGACGCGAAGTTCCATCGCATGACCTTTTATGTGCAAATCTTCTTGTTTCATTTCTAAGGCTTCGCCACGAGCGACACGTATCTGCAATTCGACCAAATCCAATCCCGAAATCATTTCCGTTACCGGATGTTCTACTTGCAAACGCGTATTCATTTCGAGGAAGTAGAAATTAAGATCAGCGTCCATTAAAAACTCAACCGTTCCGGCTCCGAGATAATCGCAAGCACGAGCTACTTTTACAGCAGCTTCGCCCATTTCTTTACGTTTTTCGGGAGTTAAAATTGAGGATGGCGCTTCTTCTACTACTTTTTGATGACGGCGCTGGATGCTGCATTCGCGTTCAAAAACATACAACACATTTCCGTGGCTATCGGCCATAATTTGGATTTCAATGTGACGCGGTTTGGTTACGTATTTTTCGATAAATACCGAACCGTCCCCGAACGCATTCATCGCTTCCGAAATGGCACGATCCATTTGCGATTCAAAATCTTCTTCGCGTTCTACGATACGCATTCCTTTTCCGCCACCGCCAGCAGAAGCTTTGATTAGGATGGGAAATCCTACTTCTTTCGCAGTTTTCTTGGCTTCTTCTACATCCGTAATCGCATGATCTACGCCCGGAACCATGGGAATATCGTACTGCATTACCGCTTCTTTGGCTGCGAGTTTGCTTCCCATCATTTCGATGGCTTTTGATTTCGGTCCGATGAAAATAATGTTATTTTTTTCACAGGCTTCGGCAAAAGACGAATTTTCACTTAAAAATCCGTATCCTGGATGAATCGCATCCACTCCTAATTCCTTAGAAACTTCAATGATTTTGTCGCCTCTCAAGTACGACTGATTGGAAGCGGCTTCTCCAATCCAAACGGCTTCATCAGCATATTTTACATGCAATGCATTTCGATCGGCTGTAGAATACACGGCAACTGTTTTGATGCCCATTTTCTTGGCGGTTTTCATCACACGAATGGCGATTTCACCGCGGTTGGCTACTAATATTTTGGTTATTTTTTTCATTTTTTATATTTTAGAAGAAAGAAGAAAGACAGAAATCTTTCAGTATAACGATCTTGCTTCTTTCAGCGAAGCGATCTTTCAGCAAAGCGGTCTTGCATCTTTATTCTATTCAAATTCAACTAATAATTGTCCTTTATCAACGGCCATTCCTTTTTCAACGGCGATAGATTTGATGGTTCCGTCGCGTGGAGAAAGAAAACTATTTTCCATCTTCATGGCTTCTAAAATTAAAATCGGATCATTTTCTTTTACCGTTTGACCGACTTCTACACTAATTTCCAGAATCAATCCCGGCATTGGTGCTTTGATCGCATTGACTACTTTGGTGCGTCCGCGTTCAATTCCCATGCTTTTGATTAGCAAGTCTAAGGTGTTGGAAATCGCCACTTCATAGGTTGTATTATTCACCTTGATGACGTATTTTTTAGCGATTAAATCGGCTGAAATAATTTCGGCTTGATACGATTGGTGATCCTTGAGGACGTGGAATGAATGGGCATCTGTACGAATGGCGTCAAGTTGGTTCAGGTCACTTTCCGTCACATCAAAAGAAATTGAATTATTGACCGAAAGCGTATACGAATTACTCATAAGATTTCATTTAAATTGGACGTAAAAATAAACAAAGAAATCGTTTTCGTATCTGATAATTATCATTAAAATTGGTAAATTAGTATAGTCGGAGTAAAATTGTAATCAAAAACAACAGAATACTAAGTCAAACCAACAGAATAATCATTCGGTAAATACAAACTAAAAACTTACTTTATATTTGTAGAGATAAGTTAAACCAAATTGTTTTGAAAAATAAACTTCACATTTTTACTTTTATAGTTGTAATTGCTTTTGCTGGCGTTAGTCATTCGCAAAACAAAGACATTGACAGTTTGAAAAGAGTGTTGAGAGTCGTAAAAATTGACACTTCAAAAGTAAACCTCTACAATCATTTAGCCGATAAATTTAAAGAAATCAATCCTGATTCGACCTCTTTTTATGCTGATAAAGCAACGCTTCTTTCTAAAAAAATTGACTACGGATTTGGATTAGCGACTTCCTATATTAATAAAGGAAATTCGAACATCATTTTAGGAAACTACAAAAAAGCAAAAAACGATTTTCTTCAAGCACAAACTACTTTTCAGTCGCTTTTGGAAGATGATTCCGATAACAAAAAATTTAAAAATGGTTTGGCGCGATCGTATGCCAGTGCTGGAGTTGTATTTTCGGAAGAAAACAACTACTACATGGCGCTCGAGAATTATCAAAAAGCCTTGCAATTGTATCAAGAAATAGGTCAGAAAAACAACATTTCCAAAGCGTATAATAATATTGGAATCGTATATAAATCGCAAGCCAACAACACCAAAGCACTCGAATATTTAAAGAAAGCCTTGAAAATTCAGGAAGAAATTGGCGAGCAAACGGTTGCTGTCACATTGACTAATATTGGTGTTATTTATTTTGAAAACGGAAATAAATCGGCCGCTTTAGACTACTACAACAAAGCGCAAAATTTCTTTAAAACGATTGATAACAAAAGAGGTTTTGCCTTATTGAACAACTACTTAGGTGATTATTACAACAGTTTGAACGACTCTGAAAATGCGGTTTCGTATTACACCAAAGCGTATAACTTGTATGAAGAATTGCAAAATAAGTTCGGAGCTTCATTGGCGTTGTACAATTTAGGTCAGCATTATTTTGATCAGAAAAAATACGACGAAGCGATGCCTTTTGCTACCAAATCATTGACGTATGCAAATGAAATTGGCGTGCTCGACCAACGGTTTCACTCGGAGAAATTGATGAGCGAACTGTATGCTGTTCAAAACAATCCGGCGCAATCCTTATTTCATTACAAAAATTACATTGCGGCGCGTGACAGCATTACCAATCAAGAAAACCACAAAAAGTTTGTCCGTGCCGAAATGGATTTCGAATACCAAAAAAAGGAAGCCGTTTTGTTGGAGCAAAACAAACGTCAGAATCTACTAGTTTTGTTCTCTATTTTGGGAGGATTATTATTAATTGGGTTGATCTTTGTGATTTTTAATAGACGACAAATCAAACGCCGATTGACCTTACAAAAAGAAGTCGCCGAATACGAGCAAAAAGCCTTGCATTTACAGATGAATCCGCATTTTGTATTCAATTGTTTGGGATCGATTTCGAGTTTTATCGTTCAAAACGGAACCGATTCAGCCTTAAAATATTTATCTAAATTTTCGAAGTTGATGCGATTGACCTTAGAATATTCGAAAGGCGCGTTGATTCCGATTGATAAAGAAGTCGAAAGTTTACAAAATTATTTGGAATTGGAGCAATTGCGTTTTCATAACAAATTTGATTTTTCGATTCAATCGACAGATAGAGTGGAATTTAATATGGGCTTACCACCATTGTTGATTCAGCCGTTTGTAGAAAACGCCATTTTACACGGCATGGTTCCAAAAGAAGGTAACGGGACGATTCGGGTAAATTTTGATGTAGCCAACAATCAATTGGTGTGTTCGATTAAAGATGACGGAATTGGGTTATCCAAATCGAAAGAAATGAAAGAGAATTCGGTGAAAGCGCATCAATCGATGGCGTTGGAAATCACAAAAAAACGATTGGAAATCATGGAAGCCACGATATCAAAATCGGCACAAATTGACATTAAAGAAATAACAGAAAACAATACGGTTGTAGGCACGGAAGTTACGTTGCGCTTGCCGATACAGTATATACAGTAGGGACAACTCGCGAGTTGTCCGTACGGAATTATCTGCACAGATTTATAAAAGCATAAATTATTATGATTACAGCAGTATTAATAGACGACGACAAACATTTACGCGAAGGGTTGAAAGCTCTTTTGCAGCGCTACACGAATGAAATCAACATCATTGGTGAGGCGGAAAATGTAAAATCGGGTGTCGAAACTTTGGAGCGATTACAGCCGCAGGTTTTGTTTTTAGACATTCATTTATCGGATGGAACTGGGTTTGACATATTGGAGCAATTGGCGAAAAATAAAGGAAAAACATCAACACATATTGTATTCATTACGGCTCACGAACAATACGCGTTGAAGGCTTTTAAATTTAGTGCTTTGGATTTTATTTTGAAACCTGTTGATCCTGAAGAATTACAAAATACGATAGCAAAAATTAAAGAAGCCGTTGGAAAAAGTACGTCGTTTGAACACATCGATTTGTTGTTGGAGAACATTCGGAAAAAGGTAGATAATTTTAAGCGGATTGCCTTGTCAACGAGTGACGGCATTCATTTATTTGAAGTTTCTGATATCATTCGGTGTGAAGCAAAAGGAAATTACACGGAGTTTTTCATCAAGAATCACAAACCGCTGCTGATTTCGAGAACGCTGAAAGAATTTGAAGAAATGTTAACCGAACACGGATTTGAACGCATCCATCAATCGCATTTGATTAATCTTTCGTACTTGAAATCCTATATTAAATCGGATGGAGGTTACGTAATTATGGCGGATAATAGTAACATTCCGCTAGCACAGAGTAAAAGGGAAAAATTGCAGGAATTGATTAAAGCGTTGTAGAAAGAGAATAGAACATAGAAAAAAGAAACATAAAGACCTATACCATAAAATCACAAACTATGAGAACACTACTATTTATTTTATTATTTGTAACCAGCTTTACCTATGCTGTTGTTCCACCATCAATAAACAATCCGACTCCTTTGGAAGTTTGTGATTCGGATAATAATAGTTATGAGGAATTTGATTTGACCACCAAAAATGCAGAAATTTTGGGTGCGTTGAATGCGAATGACCATACCGTAAACTATTATATAACTTTGGTTGACGCTCAAAACGATGTAAATCCAATTGTAAATCCAACAATATTTACCAATAGTAACCCATCCCAAACTTTATATGTTCGTGTAACCGAAATTGCAACCAGCGAATTTTCTACAACTACTTTAGATTTGATTGTCAATCCGACTCCGGTTGTAGCACCAATTCCGAATTTATCGGTGTATGAAAATCCGTTTGATGGTGGCGCCATTTTCGATTTAACATCTCATGAAACTGTAATAACTAATGGTGTTGCTGGTCTGACTGTCGTATTTTACCTCAGTCTAGCCGATGCCGAAGCTCAATCAAATGCGATAGCAAACCCAGCTTCTTATTTAGGAATGGACCAACAAGTTATTTCGGTCAATGTTCAAAATACTACAACGGGATGTTTTACTGTTTCAAGTTTTACGTTGCGTGTATTTGATTCTTCCACGATATTGTTTTTTCCAGATGCAAATTTAAAAGCAGCGTTGGTCAATGCAAGTCCGTCGAATAATACCGCACTTGGTTCAGGTGGATATACCACTATTGATACCAATGGCGATGGTGAAATTCAAATCACAGAAGCCAATGTCATTACAGGATTACAATTGCAAGGAGGCGGAATTATCGATTTTACGGGTATTCAAGGTTTCCCTAACATTACTTACTTTGGCTGTTACAGTAATCCAATTGGTTTACTTAATCTGAATGGCTTTACACAACTGACCAATATTAATATTACCTACAGTCAAGGTACACAAACGGTTTATAATATTTTTAATCTTCCTGCATTAACCAATTTTAATTATACCTATTCCAACGTAAGTTCGATAACATTGACCAATACCAATAGTGTCACCGATGTTGGAGTTTGGGGAAATCCAGGTCTCACCACCTTGAATTTAATTGAGTTAACAGGATTACTTCGTATTAGAGCAGAAGGTTGTGCTATCAACAATTTCTCAGCAACAAATTCACCGATTTTGAATGAGTTGAATTTGAGTGGTAGTGATTTAACATCAATCGCTATTACAACTTATCCTGCATTGAAAAAGTTAACGTTAGAAGGTAATCAATTGACCGACGTCTCCGGATTCAGCAATCTTTCAGTATTAGAAGAATTAAACATACAAAACAATCAAATCACGAACTTACAATTGCCTCCAATGCCAGCGTTACGTAGTTTAGTAGCGGGTTCAAATGGATATCCCACTATCGATTTATCGGGATATCCTCAACTTCGAGTGTTAGCTGCAAACAACAACACGCTTACAACGATCGATTTTTCTAACAATCCATTACTCCAACAATTAATCATTTCGCAGAACGCCATTGCGACAGCCGATTTTTCGATGTTGTCCAATTTAACGTCTACCACATTAGGCGGTAATCTATTTACCGAAATCGACTTATCGGGAAGTCCGTTACTAAACGGTATTGCATTTTTCGATAATCCTAATTTAACTCATGTCAATCTAAAAAGCGGAACAGTTAGTTCTATTAATTACAGCAATAGCGCGTACTACAACTTACCGAATTTGGACTATGTTTGTGTGGATGAAGGTGACGTTTTCACCTACAACACAACACAGTTACCCAATTTAGTGGTTACGAGCTATTGCTCTTTTACCCCGGGAGGCGATTACAACACGATTACGGGTACAGCAACATTAGATACCAATGGTGATGGTTGTGATAATTTGGATGTCACAGTTCCATTCTTAGGATTAAACATCAGTTTGAATGGAGTTTCTACGAATTCATCGGTGTACACCAATGGCCTCGGATTGTACAATGTATATACCAATACAGCGGGCGTGTATCAACTGAGTCCAAATTTAGAAATCCCAGCTTACTTTACTATATCTCCAGTTGAAGCGATTATTACAACAATTGATAACTCGACTACAACCGCCAATATTTGCTTAACTCCAAACGGAAGTAATTCGGATGTGGAAGTGGTTTTAGCACCTATTACTCCTGCTCGACCTGGTTTTAATGCAACCTACGAATTAGTATACAAAAACAAAGGAAATACTACACTCTCGGGTTCGGTAACTTTTGAATACGATGATACTATTTTAGATTATATCTCGTCATCAGAAACACCAGCCTCACAAAATACGGGAACGATTTCTTGGGATTACACCAACTTACAACCGTTTGAAAACAGAAGTATCAGCTTGGTTTTGAATGTGAATTCGCCTGTGGAAACTCCGGCCGTAAACCTTGGTGATGTTTTGAATTTTACTACTAATATTTCTCCACTTGTAGAAGATGCAATGCCCAACGATAATACGTTTGCATTCAATCAAGTGGTGATTGGTTCGTACGATCCAAACGATATTACGTGTTTGCAAGGCGATTTGGTTGCGCCATCAGAAATTGGAAATTACCTGCATTACATTGTCAACTTTGAAAATACAGGAAATTATTTTGCTGAAAATGTAGTGGTTAAAACGATAGTAGACACGTCTAAATACGATATTTCATCGTTGCAGCCATTAAATTCTTCTCACAACATGACCACTCGAATTGTCGACAATAAAGTGGAATTCATTTTCGAAGGAATCAATTTGGATGCGGTAGGTGGAAATCCACCAGTAGGCGGACACGGAAATGTATTGTTTAAAATCAAATCAAAAAGCGATTTAGTTAATGGAGATCAAGTAACTAAAATGTCAAACATATATTTCGATTACAATGCACCCATAACAACCAATGATGCACAAACTACCTATGCTTCATTGAGCAATACGATAGTTGAGTTGGATGATAGCTTTACCGTATATCCAAATCCGAGTCAGTCAGTAGTAAACATCAAAAGTGCTCATACCATAGAATCGATTGAGTTGTATGATGTTCAAGGTCGAATTTTAGAAAAAAGATTTGAAAATTCCGATTCAGTTACGATTGATTTATCAAGTAGAGATAATGGAATCTATTTCTTAAAAATAACTTCTGAAAAAGGAAGTAAGGTTGAAAAAGTGGTTAAAAATTAGTAAGTAAGTTTAATTTTTAGAGCGCAAATCAGCAATGGTTTGCGCTTTTTTTTAGTATTTACAAAACCAATAATCCGTTATCACGTAACGTATGAATGGGTTTGGAATACCAAAACAATTCGAAATCTTCGAAAATCGTTTCAAAATCGGTTTTTAGTCCTGATAACGAATGAGTTGTAGTGTTTTCGTTTACCGATATTTTCTCTAAAGTAGCTATGAGCCAATCGCCTTTGTCTTGATCCAACACTACATCAAAAGAAGCTGTTGCATTGTGGAACGTAAGCTTCATTTTTTCGTAGGTCACCCCTTTTTTATAGGTATTAAATGAAGTTGAAATCGGCTTTCCTCCTATCCAAACAATTTTTGCAGACGATTTAATGCGGTCTACTTTTCCGTCGTATAAACTATTGGCGATAAAATCAGAATGGATTTTGGTCTTCGGAATTTTAAAATCAAACCATTCGTGCAAGGGAAAGTCAAATCCGATTCCGTGCATAAAATTAAACAGCGATTTTTTCAATCCGAAGCTGAATTGGTCATGATCAATTCCGGTTTTGTCTTTAAAATCAATATCGTTGTTGGCAAAAGTGATTGGCTTGATATCCGGAATTACGCCAAATTCATCGGGAAACATACCGACAGGCGAATGAGCCGTCATTGCAAATTGATGCCAAAAGCCACTTTGTAATACACCTAATTCAAACAATTGACGCACCATTTCTAAGCTATCAATGGTTTCTTGGATGGTTTGCGTGGGATATCCATACATTAAATACGCATGAACCATGATGCCCGATTCGGTGAAATTGGCTGCAACTTGCGCGACTTGTTCTACGGTTACGCCTTTTTTGATTAGTTCTAGTAATCGATCGGAAGCAACTTCCAATCCGCCCGAAACGGCAATACAACCTGATGTTTTGAGCAACAAACATAAATCGGCCGTAAAGCTTTTTTCAAATCGGATGTTCGTCCACCAACTCACCACTAATTTCCGACGAATAATTTCCAATGCCACTTCGCGCATCAATGCGGGCGGCGCGGCTTCGTCTACAAAATGAAATCCGTTTTCACCCGTTTGAGCGATGAGCGTTTCCATTCGGTCGACCAACGTTTTGGCGGCAATGGGTTCGTATAACTTAATGTAATCCAACGAAATATCGCAAAACGTACATTTTCCCCAATAACATCCGTGCGCCATGGTAAGTTTGTTCCAACGACCATCGCTCCACAAACTATGCATCGGATTAGCTACTTCTATCACTGAAATATACTTATCCAATAACAAATCGGAATAATCGGGTGTGCCGACTTCACTTTGCTTGTAGTCGGGTTGAGTGGAAGTGTTTTTATAAACAACCTCATCATTTTCTAAAAGAAAAGTTCTTTTAAATTGTCTGGCGCCTTCACTCGGGATGACAGGACTACTATTGCTAACAAAAAGCTGTAGCAATTCTATAGGAAGTTCACCATCGTCTAACGTAATGAAATCAAAGAATTCGAACACACGCACATCTTTTAAATCACGCAATTCGGTATTGGGAAAACCGCCTCCCATTGCTATTTTTATAGTTGGAAAATGTGCTTTTATGAATCGTGCGCAACGAAAAGCACTGTATAAATTTCCGGGAAACGGAACAGAAAAACAGATCAATTTGGGTTGAACGGCTTCAATTTTTTGTTGTAGAATTCGGAGTGTAATTTGATCGATGTAGGTCGGTTGATTGCTCAAATGAGTGTACAATTCGTCAAACGAATTCGCACTTCTTCCGAGACGTTCGGCATACCGACTGAAACCAAAATTTTCATCAACACATTCCACTATAAAATCAGACAAATCCTCTAAATATAATGTAGCGAGATGTTTGGCTTTGTCTTGCATGCCCATGGTTCCGAATGCCCATTCCATATCGTCTAATTGGGCAAAACGCGATGCTTCGGGTAGGAAATTTCCACTACAAATTTGACGCGCTAACGACGGATTCTTCCCTTGTAGAAAATTCATGACCGCGTCGATGGTTTTGATGTAGTCGTTTTGTAATGAAATAATTCTCTCTGAGTTGGAAGTGGCAAGCTGGAGGTTGGAAGCAAAAATTTGACGTAATCCATTTTTGGAAAATAATTCCAAAATCACTTCGATTCCCAAATCCATTTGAAACGCCGAAATTTCCTTTGTATTCAAAAATCCTTTTAAATACGCAGTTGCTGGATACGGAGTATTCAATTGTGTAAAAGGTGGCGTGATGAGAAGTAGGTCTTTCAACGGGAATTATTTTAGTGCAAAAGTAAGGGAAATTACATAATTCTACTGCATTTAAATCCATTCCTCGGCAGATGTATAGTTTGAAGGAAAATAAGTCAGATACTGCACCATTCGAGGTGTTTTACCATAATTTGCCGTGGCACAATGTGGCAACGCCTGATTCCAAATGATTAAATCGCCCGCTTCTCCCACAATCGGAATAGGCTGTAACGTTTGCAAAGCATATTCTCTTGGATTAGTATTTTCAGGCAGATTTTTCATCCAACTTTCAATTTCATTGTGAAAACCCGGAACGCAATGAAAACAACCTTCATTTTCCTTGCAATCCGACAGGTAAATCAATCCTTGTAAACGATACGGAATGGGCAAATACAGACTCACATCCCAATGTAAATCGCTTCCTTTAAACGTGTAATTGTTGGTAATTGGCGGATTAAAACTGACTTTATCAATCGTTTTATAGATGTCTGAAGATTGATACAATTGTTCGTAGGCTTTCTTAATGCGCGGTGAATTTCGATTGGCATTGAGTGTGGGATGATCGGAAAACTGAACCATCATACCACTTTGCGCAGGATGTTGCGTATACCACGATTCTTCGTCTTCTAGACTCTTTCCTAAAAACTCCCAAATCGCAGTTCGAGTAGTTTCACACTCTTCTTTTGAAATTGCGTTTTTTACTACAATATAGCCGTTATCATTCCAAAATTGAATTTCTTCTACTGTAAAAACATCATCAGAACAATTTTCATCACTACTTATTTGAATGGAATTTGTAATAATCCATTTTTCAAAATCAACCAATTTAGGCTGATTGGAATACAAAAATTGTAGAGCTGACTCCATACTGATGCCCAATTTATATAGAAACTGAACTTCTTCATCCCAAGTAGAATTGATTACTGTAGAAGTATCTTTCTTATGTAATGTTCGGTTCCAAAAGTTCTCAGCTAAATTAGTTTCCATATTCAAATTGATTCAACTCAAAAATAATAAAATTGCGCTTCATATATCAAATTGTAATTAATAAGAATAGAATTTACATTTTTCTCTTATAGTTTTTAACTATTATTTGGGAAATCAAATGTGTAGAATGAATTTGATTTTTGAGTATTTTTACATCCGAAACAGTTTAAAATGGAACTGTACGAAGTAAAAAGATAATTCATGCCAAGCGACTGTATTACGTATCAAAATTCGGGCTATTTCTCTAAATTAATTGTAGATTATTTAGACGAAAAACAAGACCTTAAACCGTTGTACCATCGTTTTCCTAAGCTTGAAAATTTCAAAGCACAGATTGAAGAAAAGGCGGCACACTTTTCGAACGAATCACGTTCAATTTTGGTTGCTGAATTGGAAAAACAATACCTCAATTTCGAAATTTCTGAAACCACTTCAAACAATCTTAAATTCCTAAACCATCCCAATACTTTCACCATAACCACAGGTCACCAGTTGAATTTATTTACCGGACCGCTTTACTTTTTATATAAAATTGTTTCCACGATTAATTTGTGTAAAGAATTAAAAAGTGCCTATCCAACGTATGATTTTGTACCCATATATTGGATGGCAACTGAAGATCACGATTTTGAAGAAATCAATTACTTCAATTTTAAGGATTCAAAAATTCAATGGAATAGGAAAAGTAACGGACCTGTCGGCCGACTTTCAACAAGCGGATTACAAGAGGTTTTGGAGCACTTTTCATCTCAATTAGGAAGTGGTGAAAATGCCGATAATTTAAAAGAGTTGTTCAGAAAAAGTTATTTAAATTACCCTAATTTAGCTGATGCAACACGTTTTTTAGCGAATGAACTTTTTAAAAAAGATGGACTGGTAATTATCGATGGCGATTCGAAGGAGTTGAAAAAACAGTTTATTCCATATGCCAAAGAAGAATTGCTGCATCAAACTTCTTTCAAAAAAGTTTCTGAAAGCAATTTGCTATTAGAAGCCTACAAAATTCAGGTAAACCCAAGGGAAATAAATCTGTTTTACATCGAAGATGATTCGAGAGAACGCATTTTATTTGAAAACAACCGCTTTAAAATAAATAATACCCTAATTGAATTTTCAGAACCTGAATTACTTGCTGAATTGGAAAATCATCCCGAAAAATTCAGTCCGAATGTCATTTTACGTCCGCTCTATCAAGAAGTTATCCTACCTAATCTGTGTTACATTGGCGGCGGCGGCGAGATTGCATATTGGTTGGAATTAAAATCAAACTTCGATTACAACAAAGTGCCATTTCCGATTTTATTATTGAGAAATTCAGTGGTATTAGCTACCGAAAAGCAATTGAAAAAAGCAGCTAATTTAGGACTAACGTGGGCGGATTTATTTTTAAACCAAGACGAGCTCATCAATTCAAAAACCAAAGAATATTCTCAGTTTACCATTGATTTCTCAGAACAAAAAGAAGCCTTAAAAAAACAGTTTGAGAAATTAGAATCCATAGCGCTTCAAACGAATAATTCCTTTCTCGGTGCTGTAAAAGCTCAAGAAACAAAACAAATAAAAGGACTAGAGAACTTAGAAAAAAGACTTTTAAAAGCTGAAAAAAGAGTCCACTCTGATATATTGGAACGAATTACTCTTCTTCAAAACGAACTCTTTCCCAATCAAAGTTTACAAGAACGCAAGGCAAATTTTTCAGAATTCTATGAAGCATTTGGAGCCGAATTCATAACGAAACTAGGGGACAAACTTCAACCTTTACGCACTGATTTCTCAATTATTGAATTGAAACTTATAAACACTATAACGTTTTCGTAAACAAAGTACTTGCTTGGGCTTGGATTTTTTTTATAATTTAGTTAAAATTTAAATCCTAACTTATGAAAAAACAATTACTTACATTTTTTCTTTTTGTGCTCTTTACTCAGTCAGTTTCATCACAAGTGATATCGATTATTGGCGACACTGGACCAGCGGGAAGTTGGACTACTGACACCAACATGATTACTTCCGACAACATTACGTACACACTAAATAATGTCGTCTTGACCACTGCAACCGGACCTTCAACAGGTGTAAAATTTAGACAAGATGCCGATTGGGTAATCAATTGGGGTGGAAATTTTCCCAACGGAACGGGAGTACAGGATGGTCCAAACATCCAAACTGTGGCTGGAACGTACGACATTACCTTTAATCGTATAAATGGAACTTACACATTCATTTTGTTGGTTGGTTTTCCTAGTGTGGGAATTTGGGGTCCAGCAGTGGACTCTCAAAATGGTTATGCCGGTCCCGATGTCAATATGGCTACCAACGACGGAGTAAACTACACCTTATCTGGATTTACTTTCAGCAGTGGAAATGCCTATTTTAGACAAGATGATAATTTTAACCTAGTTTGGGGAAGCACGAGTTTTCCTACGGGAACTGGAACCCTAAACGGACCACCGTTAACAATTCCGGGTGGTGAATATTATGTAACATTCAATCGAACTACTGGTGCTTATAGTTTTTCGTTTCCAAGCGTTGGTATTTTAGGAACGGCGCTGAATGGTTTTAATGTACCCGATACCGATTTATCTACAACTGATGGTTTTACTTATATATACAATGGGCTAACTTTAACTGATGGTTTAGTTAAATTTAGAAAAGACAACAGTTGGGATATCAATTGGGGTTCTTTGGATTTTCCTACTGGAACTGGCACTCAAAATGGAGCAGATATACCCGTAACTGCGGGAACATATGATATTTTCTTTGATAAATCAACTGGAGCCTATCAATTTAATCAATTGTTTAGCACGAGTGAATTTACATCCGCTAATTTCAAATTGTATCCGAATCCGTCGAATCAGAATTGGACAATCACTTCCAAAGAAACGATCGAATCCATTCAGTTGTTTGATGTTTTGGGAAAAACAATGTACAGTGGAAATCCAAAATCAAATTCGTTTGAAGTACAAGGAACGTATTTGAATAACGGTATTTACTTTGCTAAAATAGAAACGCTATCAGGATCTGCTACTTTAAAACTAATAAAAAACTAAAATAGTCATATCTCAATATTTATATAAAATACTCAAGAACTTCTTGAGTATTTTTTTTAGTTACACAGAATTGATTTTATTTTTCGGATAAGAAACACTACTTTTGCACCCGAATTAAAACAAATAAATTAAAATGGCTACAAATAGAACATTTACAATGATTAAACCAGATGCTGTTGAAAACGGACACATCGGTGGAATTTTAAACATGATTACAGAAGGTGGTTTCAAAATTGTTTCTTTGAAATTGACTCAATTAACAATTGCTGATGCACAAGCATTTTATGCAGTTCATGCTGCACGACCTTTCTTTGGAGAATTGGTTGAGTTCATGACTCGCGGACCAATCGTTGCGGCAATCTTAGAAAAAGAAAACGCTGTAGAAGATTTTAGAACATTAATCGGCGCTACAAATCCAGCTGATGCTGCTGAAGGAACTATCCGTAAAAAATATGCTACTTCAATTGGAGAAAATGCAGTTCACGGATCAGATTCTGATGAAAACGCTGCTATTGAAGGTGCTTTCCATTTCGCAGGAAGAGAGCAATTCTAAACTGTAGAAAAAATTCTACACCATAAATTATAAGCCTAAAGATGTATCTTCTTTAGGCTTTTTTTTTATTAATCTGACTTATAGTTTACCACTCTGCCACCTAACTTTAACACTGTTAACTAGGACTCAAATTTTCATCCCTCCTTTTTTTTTTCTATTTTTGGTCTTTATATAAACTAACAACTACATTTTCAATGAAAAAAAAATTATTACATCTTTTTGTTTTAGTTGTGTTGTCGAGTTTTTCTTTTGCCCAAAAATCGAATTGGCAAAAAATTACTCCTTCGCAATTAGATCGTTCTACCAGCTTAAGTAGTCTTAACAAAGACCACTACGAAACCTACCAACTCAACTTAGAAGCTTTCAAATCAGAGCTAAACGGAGTTGCTTTACGAGGCTCATCAGCAAATGGACCGCAAACTATTATTACTTTCCCCAATGAAACAGGAGAACTAGAGCAATTCAGAGTGTATGAGGCTCCCGTTTTATCTCCTGAATTAGCACTTGAATTCCCAAATATTAAAACATATGTTGGTTTTAGTGTGGAAAACCCAGGATCACGCATTCGTTTTTCTGTGACACCACAAGGAGTTCAATCGTTGATTAATCACGTTGACAAACCCAACACCTTCTTAGTTCCTTTAAGTAGAAACGGAAACAATCAGTACATTGCCTACAACACTCAAAGTAGAGCCAATTTTGTAAAGCAGTTTTCATGTTCAACTATTGATGAAGTGGTTAAAAATGTAACCGACCATGGAACTGTAAACAGAGATGCTGATGATCAAATTCTAAGAACATTTAGAGTTGCAATATCAACTACTGGAGAATACACCAATTTTTGGAATGATGGAAATGCAGGTAATGGTAACGCTCAAGCGGATGCTTTAGCTCAAGTAGTTTCTACATTAAATCGTGTTAACGAAGTATTCGAAGTAGATATGGCAGTAACCTTTCAATTGGTTTCTGGCACAAGCATCATCTATCCTACTGCAGGTTCGGATCCGTATACTGGAAATTTAAATACTCAATTACAAACTACGTTAACGGCACAAATCGGTGAAGCGAACTACGACATCGGTCACTTATTTACCTATGCTGGAAATAATGGAAACGCTGGATGTATTGGTTGTGTATGTGTGAATGGTCAAAAAGGTAGTGGCTTTTCCGCACACACTTTCTTAGATAATGATGGTGGACCGTACATGACTGACTTCTTTGATATCGATTACGTGCCTCACGAAATGGGTCACCAAATGGGTGGAAATCATACTTTTGCAACTGGAAATGAAGGTGCTGGAGTAAATTCTGAACCAGGAAGTGGAACAAGTATTATGGGTTATGCCGGAATTACTGGTGGAAATGATGTACAAGATCACAGTGATGCGTATTTTCATTACCACAGTATCAATCAAATTTTAAACAATTTGGTTACTAGAACGTGTTGGACTAGTACACCAATCGCAAATAGTGCACCAGTAGCAGAAGCAGGAATAAACTATATCATTCCAAAAGGAACAGCTTTCATTTTAAAAGGCGCAGCTACTGACGCCAATGCAGGCGATGTACTTACTTATTGTTGGGAACAAATCAACAGTGGTGTAACTACCAATACTAACTTCGGACCAACGCATACTGGCGGACCAACATGGAGATCACGTCCACCAAGTACTTCACCAAATCGCTATATGCCAATATTTTCTAGAGTTTTGGCGGGTCAATTAACGCAGACAAATCCAACTGTAACTGTAAATAATTCTTCATGGGAAACAGTTTCAACTGTGGCTCGAACGTTGAATTTTGCTTTAACAGTAAGAGATCGTTCTGAAGTAGGTGGAACCGGACAAACTCCGCAAAGTAGTTTTGACACCATGTCGGTTACCGTTAACGGAACGGCTGGACCATTTACAGTAACTTCTCAAAATACAAATGTATTATGGAATGTTGGTACAACTCAAACAATTACTTGGAATGTAGCTGGATCTGATGTTGCTCCAGTGAGTACACCAACCGTTAATATTTTACTATCAATCGACGGCGGAGCTACTTTCCCTTTCGTATTGGCAAGTAATGTACCTAATGACGGTTCTCAAACTATCACAGTACCCGTAATTGGTGGTGATACAACGGCGGCTCGTTTGATTGTAGAAGGAAATAACAATATTTTCTATGCTGTTAACAGCACTAACTTCTCGATCCAAGGTTCAGAATTTGTATTGAATGCACCGGTTAATTCAGTAAACGTATGTACGCCAAACAATGCCGCTTTTAATTTTACCTACAACACCTTTTTAGGATTTACTGGAACAACTACTTTCTCTTCTAGTGGTTTACCTGCTGGACCAACTGTAGTATTTAGTCCTGCAACTGCTGTTACCGATGGTACTGCAGTAACAGCTACAGTAACCAATACAGGTAGTTTAGCACCAGGAAGTTATAGTTTTGAGTTAATTGGAACCTCTGGTTCTATTCAAAAAACGGTAGTGGTTACCTTAAATGTATACAATTCAACTCTTGCTGCGGCTGTACTTAGTACGCCAGCAAATGGAGCTGTAAATGTAGGTGCTGCAGTTAATTTAACTTGGAACACGGATCCTAATGTACAAAACTATATCGTGGAAATTTCTACCGATGCTTCATTCGGAACTAATGTGATCTTAGAAAATGTTTCTACATCAAATTACAATGCGACATTGAATACAAATACGGATTATTTCTGGAGAGTTACGGCAGAAAATTCATGTGCAATAGCTCCTACTTCGTCTGTATTCAGCTTTACAACCGCGAATGTTAGTTGTGCTACTTTCAGCGCTACTGACTTACCTATTGCAATATCAGCAACAGGAGCTACTGGAGTTTATAATTCTATCATCAATGTAGGACCTAATTTAACTATTACTGATGTTAATGTAACGGTAAATATTACGCATTCTTGGGATGAAGATTTAGACATATCTTTAATTAGTCCAGCGGGAACAATTATCGAGTTATCAACTGATAATGGTGGTCAAGGTGACAACTACACTAACACTGTTTTTGATCAACAAGCTACAACCTTAATAACTGCTGGAACATCTCCATTTACAGGTTCATTCGTACCAGAAGGAAATTTAAGTACTCTTAACGGACAATTATCTGGAGGAAACTGGACTTTAAGAGTTGGAGATGATGCTAATTTTGACGGAGGTTCTATCACAGGATTTACTTTAGAACTTTGTGCTAATGGTAGTCTTTCAGTTGCTGAAAATCAATTCAATGATTTCTCCATCTTCCCGAATCCAAATAATGGTGCATTTACTATTCGTATGAATTCAGATTCTGGCGAATCAATTAAAGTGGCTGTTTATGATATCAGAGGTCGTGCTATTTTAGAAAAAAGCTTCAATCCTACTGCTTCATTTGAACAACAAATTCAATTGGATTCAGTAGAAGCTGGAATGTATTTAGTAAACGTAACCGATGGACAAAAACAAATCACTAAAAAGATTATTGTAAAATAAATTTTTCCATCAAATCATACAAAAATCCCATTTCAATTGAAATGGGATTTTTTTTAACTGTATTTTCCCATCAACTTCTGAACCACTTGATCAATGGCTTCAAAACGTTGTTTGCGTTCTATTCTTTTAGGCGGAGCTACTCGCTCTAAACAATCGGCAATAGAACAACTTTCACAAGTAACACCTACTCTAACTCTTTTTAAAGCGACATCATCTAAAAACTGCATCTTGCTTTGCGAATGAGACGAAATCATAATTCCTAAGGCAACACTTCTGTAATATCCATTCCTGAACGGATCTTTTGTCGCCGACGACACTACTAAATATTCATTATCGGTATGATTGTAACTCGAAATTTGGGCATCAAAAAGATGCGTTGAATTCGAATTCGGAATGGCTTGTAAGGTTTTTATTGAAACCCATCTTCTACAATAATGCTCATTACTCTCATTGGCATGAGGTTCCAATAGATTGGTAATGTGCAACTCTTTGGTCAATTGAAAATCATTCCGCTCCGGTTTATAATTGAACCGCAAGAAAAATAAATTCTTCAAATTAAAATCCTTTGGTAATACATTAGTGAGTCGCTGATAAAAAGTTTCAGGTGAATCGGTAAACTTCGAAATTAAATCGGTAAATCCACTAGCACTATACGTTTTTTGATCAAAAAACAACTTTACTTCTTTGACCAACTCTTTTCTCGGAATTAGCAATGCACCTGCAAAATAAGAAGCAAAGAAATTATTCAACACTTGATCAAAGCTTTCAAATTTAATCCATGAAAAAGTATACAAACGATCGGTGATTTCCATATAATTATAGGCGATTTCTTTTGCATACATAAACATCCGCTGTGACACATCCGCACTTTTTGAAATCAACAACGTCTTCGATTTGGGAACAAAGACAGAACGTAAATACACCAATTCATCGTGTTCGGTCAATTCTTCATTATTAATCGTATACCCATATTCATCCACCAAAATCTCCTCTAAATCATCAACATTCATTTTTTTGGTCAAATCCAACGAATACGCTTTGGCAAACTTTTCAACCTGTGCTTCAATTTCCTCAAAATAATTATTATTTGCTTCTTGATACGAACGCAAAGCTGCTAGAAAAAAACTTTCACGGGTCAGATTATAATGTTTAGCAATCTCAAACAAGGTGCTGATAAAAGCATTCACTTTCACAGGCGCTTCGGCAATAATATCAATCAGGTTGCTTTCTTTGATTCCGAATATCTCCAACGGAATCTCCTTCAATATTCTCGACTGTAAAATTTCACCAATCGGAGCTAAATTTTTATCCAACTTCAACGATACCATTTGATCGTAAGTCGAATCTAACGCTTCCGATAAAAGCAAAATCTTGTCGCGCTTTGGGTATTTCTTCCCTTTCTCAATTTCGTTTAAATACGATTTGGAAAGGCCGGTAACTTTAGCCAATCCGAATAACGAAAGGTTTTTTTCGGTTCTAATTTGTCGTAATTTCAAACCAAAAATTAGTCTAATATACTCTTCTTCTATCATTTTTTTTGGGAGCTGATGGCTCGGGCTTTGTTTGTAGTCCATATTCCTGCTCTCGTCAGTCGCTTTAACTTATTTGGTCAATAAGTTAAGAGCTCCAATCTCGTCCCAAAAGACGAGAACGAGATCAGGGCTAGAAAGCCAACAAAAGGCTTACTTGTTCACTACACAAATATACAATAAATACAATAGAAAATAACTGCTGAAAAAATATTTTTACATTTTAGCGAACGTTCGCTTGTTTTGTGTTTTATTTTTTTATAGTATTGCATCAACAAAAACAACACATCATGGAAACCTTAGAAAAATCAACCGTAGAAGTTCTAAATCCTTCACTACACCAGAACATCTTAACACCCGAAGCCTTGAAGTTTTTGAGCGAATTACATCAAAAATTTAATGCAAAACGAATCGAATTGCTACACAAAAGAGTGCTCCAACAAGAACTGTTTGACCAAGGTAATTTACCTCAATTTCCAAAAGAAACCGAATCCATTCGGAATTCGGATTGGATTGCAGCTCCGATTCCTGACCAACTGCGCGACCGAAGAGTCGAAATAACCGGACCCGTCGATAGAAAAATGGTCATCAACGCATTGAATTCTGGCGCTAAAGTATTTATGGCCGATTTTGAAGACAGCTGCTCTCCTACTTTTCAAAACTTGATGGAAGGCCAACAAAATCTAATAGATGCCATCCGTAAAACCATCACACTGGAACAAAATGGCAAAACCTACCAACTCAACGAAACTAGCGCCACACTTTTAGTTCGACCAAGAGGTTTGCATTTGGAAGAAAAAAACCTAAAAATCAACGGTCAACAGCTTTCAGGATCTTTAGTTGATTTTGGCTTGTACTTTTTTCATAACGTATTGGAATTACAAAAGCAACATTTGGGCGTATATCTATACTTACCAAAACTAGAGGAGTATACCGAAGCACGCTGGTGGAACGAAGTGTTTGAATTTGCACAAGACTATTTCAAAGTTCCCGTAGGAACCATAAAAGCAACGGTCTTGATCGAAACCATTACGGCAAGCTTTCGATTGGATGAAATCATCTACGAACTTAAAAATCACATTGCCGGACTAAATTGTGGTCGATGGGATTACATTTTTTCCTACATTAAAAAGCTACAAAACCATCCCAATTTTATGGTTCCCGATCGAGATCAAGTGACCATGACGAGTCCGTTTATGAGCGCCTACTCATTACGTGTGATCCAAGTCTGTCATAAAAGAAACATTTTGGCCATTGGCGGAATGGCGGCTCAAATTCCAATTAAAAACAACGATGAAGCCAACAAAATAGCCTTTGAAAAAGTAAAAGCCGACAAAGAACGAGAAGTAAAAAATGGACACGACGGCACATGGGTAGCACATCCAGGCATGGTTGATTTGGCCCTAAAAGTGTTTAATGAAAATATGCCCACACCCAACCAAATGCACATCAAGCGAAATGAACTTCATATTACCGAAGAACAACTGCTTGAACTCCCAAAAGGAACCATTACCGAAAATGGTGTTCGCAAAAACATCAATGTCGGAATTCTATACATCGAATCATGGTTAATGGGAACTGGAGCTGCAGCTTTATACCATTTAATGGAAGATGCAGCTACTGCCGAAATCTCTAGAACGCAATTGTGGTTGTGGCTCAAAAAGCAAATAAAATTAGATACAGATGAAGTACTAAGCAAGACATTTTACGAAAGGTTAATCGAGGAAGAATTGCTAAAAATTAAAGAATATGTAGGCGAAGAGCGCTACAATTCGGGACAATTTGAAGTAGCAACACAGTTGTTTTCCAAGCTAATTTTCAGTGAGAAATTAGATGATTTTCTAACTCTTGAAGCCTACAACTATATAAAATAAAACTGCCGAATGCACGAACATTCGACAGTCTCTAAATAAATAATTACATAAATAACTATCTAAACAGTACAAAAGTATGAAAACAGAAGACAGAATTCAAGTATTAATCACCGATTGGACAACCAACCCAAGATGGAACGGAATTGAACGTCCTTACACAGCCGAAAAAGTAGTCACCTTACAAGGCTCGTATCAAATCGAACATTCCATTGCACGACGTGGCTCTGAAATGCTGTGGAAAAAGTTAAACAATCAAGATTGGGTGGCCGGTTTAGGTGCTTTAACTGGAAATCAAGCCATTCAAGAAGTTGAAGCTGGTCTTGAAGCCATTTATCTCAGTGGATGGCAAGTTGCAGCTGATGCCAATATTGCGGGAGAAATGTATCCCGATCAATCGCTATATCCTGCGAATAGTGTTCCAATTGTTGTTAAAAAAATTAACAATGCACTTTTAAGAGCAGATCAAATTCAAACTGTAAATAAAATTGAAAATAAAAAAGACTATTTGGTTCCGATTGTAGCCGATGCAGAAGCAGGTTTTGGCGGAAACTTAAATGCGTTCGAACTGATGAAAAGCATGATTGAAGCGGGCGCATCTGGTGTTCATTTTGAAGACCAATTATCCTCTGCAAAAAAATGCGGACATCTGGGCGGAAAAGTATTAGTGCCAACACAAGAAGCCATCAACAAACTAATCGCCGCTCGTTTGGCAGCAGATGTGATGAATGTTCCGAGTTTAATTGTAGCGAGAACCGACGCCGATGCTGCGAATTTGATTACCAGTGACGTAGACGAACGCGATAGAAAATTCATAACCGGCGAACGTACTCCCGAAGGATTTTTCTATGTGAATTGCGGTGTAGAACAAGGAATTGACCGCGGACTATCGTATGCACCGTATGCCGACTTAATTTGGATGGAAACTTCCAACCCTGATTTAGACTACGCACGAAAATTTGCAGAGGGAATTCACGCTAAATTTCCGGGGAAAATGCTGGCTTATAATTGCTCACCTTCATTCAATTGGGCTGCCAAATTATCAGTACCCGAAATGGAAACGTTTAGAGAAGAATTAGCCGCGATGGGTTACAAATTTCAGTTCATTACTTTGGCTGGATTTCACGCCTTGAATACCTCGATGTTTGAATTGGCCTTAGCATATAAAAAACGTGGAATGGCAGGATATTCTGAATTGCAAGAAAGAGAATTTGCTCTTCAAAAAGAAGGATTTAAAGCCGTAAAACATCAAAATTTTGTGGGAACGAGTTACTTTGACGAGGTTCAGAATACCGTGACAGCTGGATTAAATTCAACTGTTGCCATGAAAGATTCGACCGAAACGGCACAATTTTAATGGATTGAGAATTTGTTGTTGGAACGCTTCAGTGTCGCGACTGAGGCGTTTCTTTATCTCAAAACTAACTCTTTAACCACTTCTTTTCGAAGTTCTTCGTTGAGCATAGCAATTATTTTTTGCTTACCGTAACTCAATTCTTCTCGTAAAACAGCCGAAGATAATTTCACATACAACGTCGTTCCTTTTAAAATAACATCCGTTGTATAATTGTTCACACCATTACCCATAAGTCGTTTCCACGCTTGCTCTACATCAATTTTATCCATTCCCGCCTCGAGTTTGTTGTGTTGGATAAATTGCTGTAAAACTTCCGAAATTGAACCTTCGTTTACTGATCGTTTGGCCATAGTTGTTAAATTATCTTGATCTGACTTTTACTATTATTTTACTGAAAAAGGAATTTGTCTTTTATAATGATACTCTAAATTTTGCTTGTTTTTCAGAACTAAAACCGAATCTTTCAATTCAATAATTTCTTCTTTCCACTGAGCATAATCGGTAGTGTAATTCAAATAGTAATCGCCATCATCCTCTGAAATTTGAATGCTTTCTTTTAGATTATTAGTCAAATAAGTACCATCCAATTGTGGCATCACTTTTTGACGAAAACCTTTTTTATTGGCAATTTCAAAATAATCAATGGTCGAATTTACTTTGTAATCTTTGGTTTCACCTTCGGGGATTTCCACTTTAACTATTTCCCAATATCCGTTTATTTTTGATAGGTCTTTTTCGGAAATAGACTGTTTACACGACACCAAAACCAACAAAAACACACTAATCGCAATTGCTTTTTTCATAATTCAAATAAAATATAAAATTACAATTATTTTGATGGAATAAAAAATGTATTTTTGATTAAACCATCAACGTTTTTTAGAGTCTAAATCCCAAAACCTACTATTTATGAAAAACTATTTTACTCTTTTATTAGTCACTTTTCTTTTATTGGGATGCAGTTCGGATGATGAACCAACTGCAGAAGAACAAATGTATTTTCCACCTAATGATGGAAGTTCAACTTGGCAAACCAAATCAATAGCCGATTTGGGTTGGAATCAAAGCGCAGTACAACCGCTACTGACGTTTTTAGAAGAAAAAAACTCCAAATCATTCATTGTTTTGGTCAATGGTCGTATTGTAATGGAGAATTATTTTAATGGTCATTCTGCCACAACTCCGTGGTATTGGGCTAGTGCCGGAAAAACCTTAACAGCAACTGTTACCGGAATTGCTCAAGATGAAGGTTTGCTCAACATCAATAATAAAGTATCCGATTATCTTGGTACAGGATGGACGAGTACGCCATTAGCCAAAGAAAATTTAATTACTTGTAAAAACTTATTGTCAATGAATTCGGGATTGGACGACACCTTAGGCGACGATGTTTCACCAGAAAATCTTCAATATGTAGCCGATGCAGGAACACGATGGGCGTATCACAATGTGTATGTTAAATTGCAGGACGTGGTCGCTCAAGCAAGCGGTCAATCGTGGTCGAATTACTTTAACACAAAACTGAGAGACCGACTCGGAATGACAGGTGGCAGTTGGATTGAGTCGGGTGACGGATTAAGTGTCTATTGGAGTACATCCCGTAATATGGCGCGTTTTGGGTTAATGGTCTTGAACAAAGGAAAATGGGATGGAACCACCATTGTCAACGAAAATTATATGAATCAGGCAACCACTACTTCGCAAGATTTGAATAAAGCCTATGGTTACTTGTGGTGGCTTAACGGAAAAACATCGTACCGATTACCAGGACTTCAACTACAATTTAACGGCTCTTTAATTCCAAATGCGCCCAGCGATATGTACTGTGCGTTAGGCAAAAATGATCAAAAAATTTATGTGGTTCCCAGTATGAAAATGGTCATCATCCGAATGGGAAATGTTTCCGATCCTGATAATCCAACGTTTGCTTTGTCGGGTTTTGACAACGATTTATGGTTTAAAATTAAGGCATTATATCAATAAAAAAAGGAGGCAATTACGCCTCCTTTTTAGTTGTAAACAACTATTTTTTCTTTTCTTCTTTCGTTACTGTGGGATTCATATTTCCTTGTATCGACCACGCAAAATCCAATTGAACTTGATTGACAAACCTAGTATCTTTCATGTCGATGTATTGATCGGCAGAATAGCCTAAACTTCCCGATGATGTTGCCAACGCATGACACGTCATACAATTAGTTTGCACTCCATATTGGTAATTCTGATTCAACGCATTAGTAGTATTAAATTTGGATAATCCGGCTTCCAAATACGGATTAAACCCAATAATTGGAGTCACGCCTGTATTCGTTCCGCCCGAAATAGGTTGGTTGGGCCAAACCATTGCGTACGTTGTCGTAACGGCATAATGTGAAGCGGCGCCATGCAATTGACTCGGACGCAAACTGGCTGCAAATTTTGAACTCGGCGCCAATGGTGCATCGGGATTCGGAGTCCAAAAGAAACTTTGCCACGTCCAATTGCTAATTTCTTTAGAAGTTACATGCATTGCCACTAACAAAGCTAAATCGCCTGCTACAAATCCGCTTGAACTTCCCTTATCTTGATGCTGATTCAAATACGTAGCCATTTCGGCATCAACCGAAAAATTGATGAAATCACTTGCATTACAAGTAGCTGCCTGAATTTGTGCTGGCGTCGGATTGGCCACACTAACAGGAACTAACTGTTTGTTTTTTGGTTGTTTGTTGGATGTATCAGCGTATACATAAACTTTCCAATCGGAACTCGGATATACTTTTGCTGGATTCGGAATTCCGGGCCAAACGGGCACTTGTATCAATCCGCTTGCGTCGGGTTTACCCGCAAAATAAACGGGCTTTGTGGTAATGGCATCATTAGGAAAAGAAGGTATTTTACCGATGCCGTCTTTTACTTGGTAACCGTCTAAGGTTGACTGATTAAAAATCAAATTCGACGTGGCGAAACAAGCGGCAGGCGGACTGTACGAAACGGTTTCAAAAATTGAAAACGTGGTATCAACCACTGCGTTTCTGTTGGCAAAAAGCTGACTGTGAACGAACTGTTTCGGAATTTTTAAGGAAGTCCGTTTACTCTTTTTCATTTGATCACAACCGCCTTGTTTATTTCCAGCACCCGACATAATAGACAATTCATCTACACCAAACCAGGTTTCATACACCAATAACGAGTCACCTTCAAAAACTTGTCCAGATGGCGAAGTTAACCCCGCCCAAATTCCCCATGCATGTTTGGTAATACTAACTGTATCTTTCTTTTGAAGCCAGCCATAAATTGCTGTAGAATCTTCTGGAAATTTAAATCCATCGATTCCTAAATCGGTTGGAAAATTAACCGGAGTTATTTGCTTTACAGAAAGATAGGTTACATTTTCTTCATTTGTTTTTTCGTCTTTACACGAATACACGATTAAAATTGAACTGATGATCAGAACATAAATCACAACTTTTTTTAGAAATTTCTGAGTTTTCATGGTAATATTGGTTTAGGTTGGACATTTATCTACACTTCTTCCTACTTGATTAAAAAGTGTATCATATTAGGACAAGGCTAAATTATATCTTTTGAAAGACTCAGATATGAGTAGTTTTACGGGTTTTACAAAAAAAAAGCACCACGGGTGTGATGCTTAGATATTATATGTTCGGTTGATTAACCGTGAAGTGTTGAATTATTTGAAAAAGGAATCTACAAATTCGTATTTGTTAAACACTTGCAAATCTTCGATGCCTTCGCCTACTCCAATGTATTTAACCGGAATTTGAAATTGATCCGATATGCCAATTACAACGCCGCCTTTTGCTGTTCCATCTAATTTGGTTACTGCTAAGCACGACACTTCGGTGGCAGCGGTAAATTGAGTAGCTTGTTCGAATGCATTTTGTCCGGTGGAACCGTCAAGTACCAAAAGTACGTCGTGTGGCGCATCTTCTACTACTTTCTGCATGACGCGTTTCACTTTGGTGAGTTCGTTCATTAAACCTACCTTATTGTGCAAACGTCCTGCGGTATCAATAATGACAATATCGGCGTTTTGAGAAACCGCACTTTGTAAGGTATCAAAAGCTACGGATGCTGGATCACTTCCCATTTGTTGTTTTACAATCGGCACACCTACTCGATCCGCCCAAATTTGCAATTGATCGATGGCTGCTGCGCGAAAGGTATCGGCGGCACCCAACACTACACTAAAACCCGCTTTTTTAAATTGATGTGCTAATTTCCCGATGGTTGTAGTTTTTCCTACTCCGTTTACACCCACTACCATGATTACATACGGTTTTTTGTTGGCTGGAATGCTGAATTCGGTTTCTTCACCCGATTTGGTTTCTGATAAGAGTCCGGCTATTTCATCGCGCAAAATTTGATTCAATTCGTCGGTTCCCAAATATTTATCGGTGGCAACGCGTTCTTCGATGCGTTTGATAATTTTAAGCGTAGTGTTCACTCCAACATCGGAAGAAACCAAAATTTCTTCTAAGTTGTCCAACACCTCATCATCGACTTTAGATTTTCCGGCGATGGCTTTGGTGAGTTTGGAGAAAAAACTGGTTTTTGATTTTTCGAGACCTTTATCCAAGGTTTCTTTTTCCTGTTCGTTGAGAACGGGTTCTTTCTTTTCGGATGAAAATATTCGTTTAAAAAAACTCATAGTTATTGAATTGTATGATTTGCTTACTCTATTTTTAATTTTTTAGCCACGGATTTACACAGATTTGCACAGATTATGCAACGCTTTTCTTTTAAAATCTTTTTAATCCTTTAAATCTGTGGCAACAATAAAAAAATATATTCTAAACCTTAACCTAATATGGCTAGAAAGTCGGGGCAAAAATGCCAGTTGAATTACAATTTTTCTAATCTAGCCCCGATTGGAGCGGTTGCCGCGCAAAAGCGAAAAGCGGGACGAGGCGACCTAAAAAAAGAAAAGCTGTGCTCCTAAAAATTATACAGGCAAATATAAAAATAAAAAAGCTACTTCCGAATGAAAGTAGCTTAGCTATAGTGTATTTTGTGAATTATTTCTTTTTTAGAAATGTATCTACTTCTTCTGGAGTCATAATGCTTTCCATAAAAGTATACGCACCTGTTTTAGGAGATTTAATCATTTTGATTGCTTTGGTCAATCTCTTAGAAGATGTTTGTAAGGTTGCTACGGTTTTCTTTGCCATGATTCAAATGTGTATTTAAATTCAAAATAAATCTCTAAAGTGATTACTCTAATCATTTGAGATGTTTCAAATCTCTGATTATTTAATTTCTTTATGAACAGTCATTCTCTTTAAGATGGGATTAAATTTCTTAATCTCTAATCTATCTGGAGTATTTTTTTTGTTTTTGTTTGTGATGTAACGAGAAGTTCCTGGCATACCAGATTCTTTGTGCTCTGTACACTCTAAAATAACTTGAATTCTATTTCCTTTCTTTGCCATTGTGCTTTTATTTTATGGATGGGGAATTATTAAATAAATCCGTTAGACTTTGCATCTTTCAATACAGCAGCTAATCCTTTTTTATTGATTGTTTTAATTGTAGACGCGGCTACTCTAAGAGTTATCCATCGGTCTTCTTCTGCAAGATAGAAACGTTTTTTAACTAAGTTAACAGAAAATTTTCTCTTAGTTTTGTTCATAGCGTGAGAAACATTATTTCCTACCATCGCTCTTTTACCTGTAAGGTCACAAACTCTTGACATTATGCTTATCTTTTATCGTTATTCAAAATCAGGGTGCAAAGAAACAAAAAAGAAACCATTGTAGCAAAAAAAATTATAGATTTTTTAAAATTTCTTTTTGCAAAAGTTCAAGTGCTTTATTTACAGCCCTATCGATGACTTTTTCGCGCGGTTGTCCGAAGTTAAATTCTTCTACAATTACTTCTTTTGGAGTGGCAATTGCGATAAATACGGTTCCGACTTCGGCATCGGCATCGCCTTTGGTTGGTCCGGCATTTCCGGTTGTCGCGATGGCGTAATCGGTTTTCATTAGTTTTTGAATGCGAATGGCCATTTCTTGGGCAACTTCAGCACTGACAACGGAATAGTTCTGAATGGTTTCCGCACTGACTCCGAGTACGTTTATTTTCGTTTCGGTAGCATAACTTACAATACTTCCTTTGAAATAGGCTGACGAACCAGCAACAGAAGTAAACCGTTGCGCGATTGTTCCGCCAGTACAACTTTCGGCCGTTGCTATCGTTTTTTGCTGCTGAATTAATTGCTTTCCAAGCATGAATTCGATAGTTTCATCTTCGTCGTATCCGACAATAATATCGCCGATAATTTGCGATAACGAATGCACGTTTTCGGTAATCGTTTTCTCCAATACTTCTTTATTTGTTCCGCGTGCGGTGAGGCGTAAACGCACTCTTCCTGGCGCGGGTAAATAGGCCAATTTAATGAAATCGGGTAAGTTGTTTTCCCAGTTTTCGATGCGTTCGGCGACTAAACTTTCTCCTTGACCGTAGGTCATAATGGTTTTATGAACGATGTACGGTCGTTCGTATTCTTTTACGATTTTAGGCACGATAACCTCATCGATTAAGTACTTCATTTCGTATGGAACTCCGGGTAACGAAATGTAAACCGTATTTTCTTTTTTCATCCACATTCCGGGAGCGGTTCCGACTTTATTGAACAAGACTTCGCATTTGGATGGAACGAGCGCTTGATCGCGGTTCATTTGTGTAATCGGACGCTTGAAAAAGCCTTCTATGAGTTCTTTTACATGAAGAAATACGTCTTGGTTTTCGACTAATTCATCGTCAAAATACTCACAAAATGTTTTTTTGGTGATGTCGTCTTTGGTTGGACCTAATCCACCAGTAATCAATACAATATCGACTTTGTTTTGCAACGAAGCGAAAGTGTTTAAAATATGATTTTTATCGTCGGAAATGGACAGCATTTCGTGGGTTTGCACGCCAATTCGATCGAGTGCTTTGGCCATATAACCCGAATTGGTGTCGATGATTTGCCCGATTAGAATTTCGTCGCCGATGGTTACGATGGCTGCTTTCATGGATGTTTTTTGCTATTTTGTAGAGACGGCCTGCAGTCCGTTTCTATTATTTGAATCAATGCCAATTTGCTACAAAGAAATGCAATTTAACTTCAATTGACTTTCTCTAGAAGAGACGGACTGCAGTCCGTCTTTCCAATGTTTTTGACACTAATTTGTTGTGAAAAACGCAAAATGTTTGATTGATGATAATCTATTTCTTCTTTTAGTGACGGACTGCAGTCCGTCTTTACTATACCCATTCAAGATAAATTTCTATTAAAATCAAGACTAGCCCTGATTGAAATGGAAAGCATTTTGGAAAAGAAATACTATTTTTTTAACTAGAAAAGAGCGACTGATAAGAAGCTCCTTTTTTAGTATAAAAAATGTATTTATTGAAAAAATCTTGGAATGGAAAGCAGGAATTGCTACACTTCAAAATCTTTTTTAATCTCTTTGATGGCTTCTTTTACTTGGCCTTTGATGCTTTCGAACGTAGCTTCGATTTCGCTTTTTTTGCCTTCGCGTTTGGTCCACGCTTCTACTTCTAGAATTTCTTGATGGGCTACGGTCATTCCGAGTAAATCGAGTGTAGGTTTGATTTTGTGCGCATATGCGTACGCGAGTTTATGATCTTTTTCTTTGATTCCGGTATCAATTTGTTTTAAATCATCTGGAATTTCGGTGATGAAAAGGTTGATGATTTGCATTACAAATTCAGGATCATTGTCTGATAATGCATAAACTTTTGCGAGGTTGTAGTGTAAAGCCATTTATTTAACTTGTATTTTGAATAGTAGTTTGTTTTCTATGTAACCTTCGAGGACATCATTTGGATTTACTTTGGCCACACCTTCGGGTGTTCCTGTAAAAATAATATCGCCGATTTTAAGCGTGAAGTACTGCGAAACGTGAGAGATAAGTTCGTCTATCTTCCACAACATCAAGCTGGTATTTCCTTTTTGAACGGATTCTTTGTTTTTAATTAACTCAAAATTAATGTTTTCTAGTGAAGAAAAAAGTTTTTTCGGTAAAAAGTCACCAATCACCGCTGAACCGTCAAATGCTTTTGCTTTTTCCCACGGCAATCCTTTTTCTTTGAGTTTATTTTGCAGATCGCGTGCGGTAAAATCGATTCCCAATCCGATTTCGTCGTAATAATTATGGGCGAATTTGGGTTCGATGTACTTCCCTACTTTGTTGATTTTTACTAGTATTTCTACTTCGTGGTGGATATCATCGGAAAATTCGGGAATCACAAATGGATGTTGTTTGAGTAAAATAGCCGAATCGGGTTTTAAAAAAACGACAGGCTCGCTGGGCTTCTCGTTTTGAAGCTCTTCGATGTGTTTTACGTAGTTGCGTCCGATGCAGATTATCTTCATTTTTTAAGTGATTAGTGATTAGTAAAAAGTGAATAGAAAAATACTAATTACTATTCACTTTTTACTGATCACTATTTTGTATTCAGTTTTCTCAATTTAATTCCAGTCAAGACTTTCTTCGTGTACAATGGAAAATCGGCGCCTTGAATCCAACCGTAATAACCGGGTTCTTTTTCGAGTACGTCTTCGACCAATTGTCCTTTGTTTTTACCGAAGGTGAATATCTCCTGACCTTTATCGTTGAGTGCAATAAAACCGGCGAAATCAACTGATTTTTTGCGTGTGGTGAATTCGGCCAGCGATTTCATATCGTTGTCTAAATCGTCGTAACGATCGAGTTGTGCTTTTAAAATTTCGTAGGTTGCCATGGTGTCGGCTTCTGCTGAATGTGCGTTTTCGAGGCTTTTTCCGCAGTAGAATTTTAGCGCGGCGCTGAGTGTGCGTTCTTCTTTTTTATGGAAGATGGTTTGCACATCGACAGAAACGCGGTTTTTCATATCAAAATCAACTTCGGCTCGGAGTAATTCCTCGGCGAGAAGCGGAATATCAAAACGGTCGGAATTGTATCCTGCTAGATCCGAATCTTTGATCATGTTGTGAATTTGAGATGCGAGTTCTTTGAAAGTAGGCTCGTTGGCTACTTTTTCATTGGTGATTCCGTGTACAGCCGTCGCAAATGCGGGAATCGGAATGGTTGGATTCACGAGCCACGTTTTGCTTTCTTTATTGCCGTTGGGATATACTTTAAACACGGAAATTTCGACGATGCGGTCTTTGGCTACGTCGATTCCGGTGGTTTCGAGGTCGAAGAAGCAAATCGGTCGGTTGAGTTTTAATTCCATTGGATTACATTAGGCCACAAATATAAAATTTTGCATGTACCGTTTGTCGATTTATATGTAAAGTTTTACTTTTAAAGCTTTTGTTATTACACAAAACATATTGTCTACTCGCTAAGTTTTTGATTTTTAAATCGTTGATTTCGGATATTTATGAGATGACTATGCATTAATTTTTCTCACAACGGCGCGAAGACACAAAGTTATTTTTCTTTGCGGCTTCGCGACTTTGCGAGATTTAAAGTATTAATTTACGCAATAGTGTCAAGTATAAAAAAACCCTTTCGAAGTGGAAAGGGTTTAATTTATAATGAGTTATTAATATTCTCTATTCACATCAAATGCTTCCAAATATTCCGCTACTCGTTTTACAAAACTTCCGCCGAGCGCACCATCTACTACTCGGTGATCGTAACTGTGAGATAAGAACATTTTCTGACGGATTCCGATGAAATCGCCTTCGGGAGTTTCGATAACTGCAGGTACTTTACGAATCGCGCCCAACGCTAAAATTCCTACTTGTGGCTGATTGATAATCGGTGTTCCGAAAACGGATCCAAACGTTCCCACATTCGTCACGGTATACGTTCCGCCTTGTGTATCGTCTGGTTTCAGTTTTCCGGCTTTAGCGCGGTTTCCTAAATCGTTTACCGCTTTGGCCATTCCGACTAAATTCAGTTGATCCGCATTTTTAATTACGGGTACAATCAAATTTCCGTTCGGTAAGGCAGCTGCCATTCCGAGGTTGATGTTTTTCTTTTTGATGATATAATCGCCATCCACAGAAATATTCATTCCGGGGAAATCTTTTAACGCTTTCGCTACGGCTTCCATCATAATCGGTGTAAACGTTAATTTTTCACCTTCACGTTTTTCGAATGCCACTTTTACTTTCTCTCTCCATTTTACAATGTTGGTCACGTCGACTTCGATGAACGATTGCACGTGTGCCGATGTTTGTACAGATGCCACCATATAACCCGAAATCAACTTGCGCATACGATCCATTTCGATGATTTCGTCGCCTCCATTTACCGATACGGGAACGGCTTGGGTTGACGGTTGACGGTTTTCAGTTGTTGGTTGGGCAACTGGCGTTTGAATTATTTCTTGTTTTGGACTTTCGACTTTCGACTTTCGACTTTCGACGAATTTTAATATATCTTCTTTAGTTACGCGTCCGTCTTTTCCAGAACCGGCAATGGTTTCCAATTCGGATACCGAAACGCCTTCTTCTTTAGCAATGTTTTTTACTAATGGAGAGAAAAATTTATCAGACGTACTGAAATCGGCTGGAGCAACTGATTCTTTTGCTACTTCAATTGTTTTCTCAACATCCGCAACAGCTGGAGCAGCAACTTCGGCTACTTTTGGAGCTTCAACGCTGCCACCTTCAGTTTCGATAATGGCGATGGTTTGACCTACTTTTACGACATCATTGACTTGGAATAAAATTTCGACTAAAGTTCCCGAAACTTCGCTCGGTACTTCGCTGTCCACTTTATCGGTAGCGATTTCTAAAACAGCTTCATCGGCCGCAATAGATTCGCCTACGTTTTTCAACCAATTGGTGATCGTTGCTTCTGCAACACTTTCACCCATTTTAGGTAATTTTAATTCAAACTTTGCCATATCTTTAAACTAAAGTTGTGTTTTTATAATTCGCTTGCAAAATTAGGAAAAGTATTTAGGTTTTACCACGAATTCACTAATTTTTATATTTTTTTTTCATACACAGATTTCACAGATTAGCTCAGATTTTTATTCGAAAGCTAAAATCTTATAATCCTAAAATCATACATTATTATAGTCTTATAATCTTACAATCTTAAATCCTTTAACTACTCCAACACGACAACTTCTCCTCTATCATTACTCGAATTACTGCCGATGATGAAATTGCTATTGGGCGGAAGAATTTTGAACGTATGTGATTTGTTTTTGTTTTGTTCGATGAATGAAATGATGTCTTTAAACGAAATGTAATTGGCATCTAAAATAATTTCAGATGATTTTGCAATTTCTGAATCGACCGAAGCCAACCGAACTTCTTTTTGCAGTTTTATTTCTAATCGTTGCTTTAGTACTTCATTATCGGAAATAAACACATACTTTTCGGGTACTTTTTTAGGCTGACTTTTACCTTGGAACATTTTTAGAAACGAAAAAACAACAATTCCGATTTTCATAAAAAGAGAGAAAAATACCGAGACTTTAAAGTGTTTTTTATAGAAGAAATTCATCGCTTCCTGAAACCGTTTCATGTACGTTCCGTCTTTGACCGTACTTTCTCCTTTATAATGAATTACCGAAGTTTCGTGAACATAATAATTGGTTTTTCCTCTTTGTAACGCCATATAACTCAAATCGATATCGTCGGAATACATAAAGCAGTTTTCGTCAAATCCGCCCATTTCAAGATACAATTCGCGCTTCATTACCATAAAAGCACCGACCAATATTTCTACTTCACCCGATTGATTTTCTGATAAATGTTGCGCATAATATTTTCCAAACGCATTGGATAGTTTATACAATCCGAAAATCTTGGTAAATGCTACCCACGGAGTTGGAATGCCGCGTTTGCATTCGGGTAGAAAGTTTCCGGTTCCGTCGACTAATTTACAACCGATGATTCCAGTGTTCAGTGACCAGTTTTTAGTATTCAGTATTTTAATAAACGTGTCTTCTGCTACAACGGTATCGGGGTTTAAAATACAAAGATATTCACCTTTTGCTTGTGCCACTCCAATATTATTTCCCTTTGGGAAGCCCGTGTTCTCTTTATTTTCGATGAGTTTGATGCGCGGAAACCGTTGCTTCATCATCGCACAACTGTCATCGGACGAATTATTATCAATCACAATAATCTCACCGTCAATACATTTCAATGCTTTTTCTACACTGAGTACGCATTGCTCTAAAAAATAGCGCACGTTGTAGTTGAGAATGATGACGGATAGTTGCATGAGGCAAATATAACTTAATTTGAAAATGTGACAATTTGAAAATGTGACAATTTGGAAATGATTCCAAAAATTCAATACGATTCTTTTCTTAGCCCCGATTGGACGGAAAGCTTGTGAGGAACGAACAACTTGGAGGGAAAGCGGGAATATGGAATACAAAAAAAGCCCGAGCCATTCGCTTCAAATCCAACAAACTTGAAACTTGAAACTTAAAACTTGAAACAAAAGACTATTTTTGCACTTCAAAACAATTGACTCATTGTCACATTGCCTAATTGACACATTAAAAATGAATTACCTTTCAGTAGAAAATATATCTAAATCATTCGGCGAACGCACGTTGTTCAAAGACCTTTCGTTTGGCATCAACAAAGACCAAAAAATTGCCTTTATCGCCAAAAATGGTTCGGGAAAAACCTGTATCATGAAGATTTTGTGTGGTGAGGACGAACCTGATACGGGGCAAGTCGTAATCCGCAAGGAAATCAAAATGGCGTTTTTATCGCAGGTACCACAATTGCAAGACGAATTGACGGTGGAAGAAAGCATTTTTGCTTCGGATAACGAAATTTTGCACGTGATTGAGCGCTACGAAAAAGCTTTAGAAAATCCGGATGACACCGATGCTTATGAAAAAGCGTTTGATGATATGGATCGTTTTAATGCGTGGGATTTTGAAACGCAATTCAAACAAATTCTGTTTAAATTGAAGTTGGAAGATTTCAAAATGAAGGTGAAAAACATGTCGGGCGGACAAAAGAAACGCTTATCATTGGCCATCATTTTGATCAATCGCCCTGATTTATTGATCTTGGATGAGCCGACGAATCACCTCGATTTAGAGATGATTGAATGGTTGGAAAGTTATTTTGCTAAAGAAAATATTACGCTGTTTATGGTGACGCACGACCGTTTCTTTTTGGAGCGAGTGTGCAACGAAATCATCGAATTGGACAACGGAAAACTCTACCAATACAAAGGTAATTATTCGTACTATTTGGAGAAAAAAGAAGAGCGATTGGCTTCTGAAAATGCGAGCATCGACAAGGCGCAAAATCTTTTTGTAAAGGAATTGGCTTGGATGCGACGTCAACCAAAAGCACGTACGACCAAATCGAAATCGCGTCAAGATGATTTTTACGTAATCAAAGAAAAGGCAGAAAGCCGACGCAAAGAAAACGTGATTGAACTCGAAATCAACATGGAACGTTTGGGTAGTAAAATCATAGAATTGCACAAAATTTCGAAGAAGTTTGGCGATAAAATGATTTTGGATAATTTTAGTTTCGATTTTCAACGTGGCGCGCGCATCGGAATTATTGGGAAAAACGGAACGGGTAAATCGACGTTTCTGAATTTACTGACACGAACAATACCGACAGATAGCGGAAAAGTAATTACGGGTGACACTATAAAAATTGGGTACTATACGCAAAGCGGAATCAACCCGAAACCGGGACAACGCGTCATTGACATCATCAAAGAATACGGCGAATACATTCCGCTTATGAAAGGTAAATTGATTTCGGCCTCACAATTATTAGAGCGTTTTTTATTCGACAGCAAAAAACAATACGATTACGTAGAAAAATTAAGTGGTGGCGAATTGAAGCGTTTGTATTTGTGTACGGTTTTGATTCAGAATCCGAATTTCTTAATTCTGGATGAGCCAACCAACGATTTGGACATTGTGACGTTGAACGTATTGGAAAGTTTCTTATTGGATTTTCCGGGTTGCTTGCTTGTGGTTTCGCACGATAGGTATTTCATGGACAAAATTGTAGATGATTTATTTGTGTTTCGTGGAAACGGAATTGTGGAAAATTTTCCTGGAAATTACTCTGATTTTAGAGCGTATGAAGATTCGGCGGAACCGAACAAAGACGATGCTAAAGAAAAAGTGAATTGGAAACAAACCAAAACGATTTCGGCTGGATTGAGTTTTAACGAACAAAAAGAGTTTAATAAAATTGAAAAGGAAATCAAAGATTTAGAATATGAAAAGAAACAAATCGAGCAATTGTTCTCCGACGGAAAAGTAGCCGATAACGACATCGAAAGCAAAGCCAACGAATTACAAAAGGTGATTCAAGCAATGGAGAAAAAAGAAGAACGTTGGTTTGAGTTGTCGAGTAAAATGGAGTAATTAAGAGTAAATAGTGAAAAGTAAATAGTGATTAGCTTCATAAACTCTCACTATTTACTTTTCACTAATCACTATTCACTAATAATGTTATTTCAAATAAAATCATATCTCAAATTCCTCTGGCACTCCAAAAACCAACACGGAGTGCATTCGCCTTTTGTGTTTGATTTGGTGACGAAATGTTTTTATGATTCCACAAAATATCCGGACTATTTCGTTTTAAAAAACTATCGAAATTCCCTTTTACAAAACACAAGCACGATTGAAGTTACCGATTTTGGTGCGGGTTCACGGGTTTTTAAAAGTAATACTCGAGAAATCAATCAAATTGCTAAAAACGCCGGAATTTCTCCAAAAATAGCCGAGTTGTTGTTTCGGATGGTGCGTTATTTTCAACCTGCATCCATTCTAGAAATTGGAACTTCATTAGGTCTGGCGACTTCGGCATTAGCATTGGGAAACGAAAACGCGACAATCACTACGTTGGAAGGTTGTCCGAATACAATGGCAATTGCAAAAGAGATGTTTAATGATTTAACCCTCAAGTTACCTACTCAAAACATTCAATTTGTCAACACAGAGTTTTCAACTTATCTCAATAACCGACAACTGACAACTGACAACCGACAACTGATCTATTTCGACGGCAATCATTCTAAACAAGCCACACTCGGCTATTTTGAACTTTTATTGCCTACAATTTGCAACGATTCGATTTGGATTTTCGATGACATTCACTGGAGTGAAGGTATGGAAGAAGCCTGGAAAATCATTCAAAATCACCCAAAAGTGTCTGTAACTATCGATACCTTTCAATGGGGAATTGTATCTTTTAGAGCCGAACAAGAGAAGGAACATTTTATAATTCGGGTTTAAGATTGTTTAAATAGGTGTAATTTTGTTGTAACATTCTATCAAAATAGATGTCTTATTGCTAACTTTAAATGATTTTAAACTTTTAAACTCTAACAATGGCAAATCCATTAATCAAAATAAAAGACATCAAAAGAGATTTCGTTCTAGGCAATGAAATCATCAACGTATTAAAAGGCATTGATTTACAAATCAACAAAGGCGAATACGTGGCATTGATGGGTCCGTCAGGTTCCGGAAAATCAACGCTTATGAATCTTTTAGGATGTTTGGATACACCTACTTCAGGCAGTTATATTTTGAATGGAAAAGATGTTTCTCAAATGGACGACGACGAGTTGGCCGAAATTAGAAACAAAGAAATTGGTTTTGTCTTTCAAACGTTCAATCTGTTACCACGAACTACCGCTTTAGACAATGTGGCCTTGCCCATGATTTATGCGGGTTATGCAAAATCGGAACGCAATGTTAGAGCGACTGAAGTACTCACACAAGTTGGCCTTTCCGACCGAATGGATCACCAACCCAACCAACTTTCGGGTGGACAGCGTCAGCGTGTAGCGGTTGCGAGAGCTTTAGTCAACAAACCCTCCATCATCTTGGCCGATGAACCTACCGGAAACTTAGACAGTAAAACATCGTTAGAAATCATGAATCTGTTCAACGACATTCACAAAAACGGAAACACTGTGATTCTAGTTACTCACGAAGAAGACATCGCCAGATACGCCCACCGCATCATCCGTTTACGCGACGGTTTGATTGAAAGCGACGCCGAAAATAAAGATCATTTATAAACAATTTTCCTCATAAATTCTAAACCATTATTTCTTATACAGTGGTGATAGAAAACATTTTTCTTTTGTCATTATTATAATATCTTTGGGAGATAAAATTGTGTCGATGAAGAAAGTTGTTCTATTGCTGTTTTTTTTCACAAACGCTACTTTTGCTCAAAATGAAACGCACCAAAAAGTCGTAAACACGTTCATAATGGATTTCAATTTACATGATTATGAGAAAATATATCAATCCTTTTCACCAAAACTGCAAAAAGCCCGCACCAAAAAGTACTTTTTTGATATTTTCAAACGGGTACAGAATGAAAACGGAACCATACAAAATCTTGACTTGATTACGTATCGTGAAAATTCAAAAAAGACTTCACAAGGAAAATACAACGCAATCATGGAAAACGGAACGCTTTCGATGGAAATCACAGTCAATCATGAAGGAATAATTACTGGCATCTACATCCGAAAAAACACAACCTACCTCTAACCATTCAAGACAATTTAAAATACAAATCTTCTAATAAAAATGAAAGTATATACCAAAACCGGCGACACCGGCACTACAGCTCTTTTTGGCGGAACACGTGTTCCTAAACACCACATTCGTATCGAAAGTTACGGCACGGTAGACGAATTGAATTCGCACATCGGACTCATCCGCGACCAAGAAATGAATACATCCTACAAAAAAGTGCTTATCGAAATTCAAGACCGATTATTCACCGTTGGTGCCATACTAGCCACTCCACCCGAAAAAGAAATCTTGAAAAGCGGAGAAAAACGCCTTAAAAATTTAGGCATCGTCGAATCGGATATCGAATTTTTAGAACACGAAATTGATGCGATGGAAGAAAGTTTACCACAAATGACGCATTTTGTACTTCCGGGCGGACATACCACTGTGTCATATTGTCATATTGCCCGCTGTGTGTGCCGTAGAGCCGAACGTTTAGCCGTACATTTGAATGACATAGAACCGACTGATGAAGGCGTAATTAAATACTTAAACCGACTTTCTGACTATCTTTTTGTGTTGGCACGGAAGTTGACTTACGACTTGCAAGCGGATGAAGTACAATGGATACCTAGAAAGTAGAAGTTTAGATTTCAGAAGTAAGAAAGCAGTAGTTTAAACATACGTATATTTAGTAAAATTCTAAATTCTACCGTCTAAATTCTGTAAACCAAAAAGACGTTCTTAAACTTAATTGAAAAATAAATCAAAAAAAACTTGACTTTTTCAGTAATAAATTTATTTTTGCACAAATTAAAACACTAGCAGATGTATTGGACATTAGAATTAGCATCGTATTTAAGTGATGCGCCGTGGCCTGCAACCAAAGATGAACTTATTGACTATGCCATTCGAGCTGGTGCGCCACTTGAAGTAGTTGAAAATCTTCAGTCGATTGAAGACGAAGGTGAAATATATGAATCGATGGAAGAAATTTGGCCAGATTATCCAACCGACGAAGATTATCTTTGGAACGAGGACGAATATTAAAAAAATAAACTAAAACAGCTCAAAAAAAGTCTCCAGTGGGGCTTTTTTTTTGTTTAAATTTGCACACCTTATACCTAAAAATATTATGAGTTTCATAAATAGCATACTAAAAGCTTTTGTTGGAGATAAATCCCAAAAAGATGTAAAAGCAATCCAGCCTCTAATCGCAAAAGTGAAAACCTTTGAAGGTGCTTTGTCTCAATTATCGAACGATGAATTACGAGCCAAATCGACCGAATTCAAAAATAAAATCAAAGAGGCAAGATCCGAAAAAGACACTAAAATTAGTGCGTTGAAATTGGAAGCCGAAAACACTTCTGATATCGATAAAAGAGAAGACATCTACAACGAAATCGATGCGTTAGAAAAAGAAGCGTATGATATTTCTGAAAAAGTACTAAGTGATATTTTACCCGAAGCTTTTGCCGTAATCAAAGAAACAGCCAAACGCTTTAAAGAAAATACTGCGATTTCGGTTACTGCTTCGCCTTTAGACCGCGAACTTTCTGCTACCAAAAGCTACATCACTTTAGATGGAGATAAAGCCATTTGGGCCAACTCATGGAATGCAGCCGGAAAAGAAATTACCTGGGATATGATCCACTACGACGTTCAGTTGATTGGTGGTGTTGTTCTGCATCAAGGTAAAATTGCCGAAATGCAAACGGGTGAAGGAAAAACATTAGTGGCCACGCTTCCACTCTATTTGAATGCATTGACTGGAAACGGCGTACATTTAGTAACCGTGAACGACTACTTGGCCAAACGTGACAGTACGTGGAAAGCACCTTTGTTTGAATTTCACGGACTTACTGTCGACTGTATCGATAATCATTCTCCCAATACAGCTCAACGTAGAAAAGCCTACGAAGCTGATATTACGTACGGAACGAACAACGAATTCGGTTTCGATTACTTACGAGATAACATGGCACATTCGCCGGAAGATTTGGTGCAACGCAAACACAATTACGCCATTGTCGATGAGGTCGATTCGGTTTTGATTGATGATGCGAGAACGCCATTGATTATTTCAGGTCCAGTTCCGGATGGCGATCGTCACGAATTCAACGAACTTAAACCAAAAGTTGAAAATCTATACAACTTACAACGTCAATTGGCAAACGGATTTTTATCAGAAGCCAAACGATTACTAAAAGAAGGAAACACCAAAGATGGTGGATTCCAATTACTACGAGCATATCGTTCTCTTCCAAAAAACAAAGCGTTAATCAAATTTTTGAGTGAAGAAGGTGTGAAACAAATTCTTCAAAAAACCGAAAACGAATACATGCAAGACAACAACCGCAAAATGCACATCGTTGACGAAGCTTTGTATTTTGTGATTGAAGAGAAAAACAATCAAGTGGAATTGACCGATAACGGAATCAAATTCTTATCGCAAGATACCGACGAAACGTTTTTCGTGCTTCCCGATATCGGAACTGAAATTGCCAGCATCGAAAAGCAAAACCTCGAAAAAGATAAAGAAGCGGAAGCGAAAGAAAAATTGTTTCAAGATTTCGGAATCAAATCGGAACGCATCCACACATTGACTCAATTGTTAAAAGCCTACACGCTTTTTGATAAAGATGTAGAATATGTAATTGAGAACAACAAAATCATGATTGTTGACGAGCAAACAGGTCGTATCATGGACGGTCGTCGTTATTCTGACGGATTACACCAAGCCATTGAAGCCAAAGAGCAAGTTACCATCGAAGCTGCCACGCAAACTTTTGCAACGATTACACTCCAAAACTATTTCCGTATGTACAGCAAATTAGCGGGTATGACTGGAACGGCTGTAACCGAAGCGGGCGAATTATGGCAAATTTACAAATTGGACGTTGTTGAAATTCCGACTAACAGAGGAATGTTACGCCAAGATAAAGAAGATTTAATTTACCGTTCGGTGCGTGAGAAATTCAACGCAGTAATCGAAGATGTAGCACAATTATCACAAGCGGGAAGACCGGTTTTAATCGGAACTACATCGGTAGAAATATCCGAATTATTGAGTCGAATGTTGAAAATGCGCGGTGTAAACCACAACGTATTGAATGCGAAAATGCACAAAAAAGAAGCAGAAATTGTAGCCGAAGCAGGTAATCCTGGCGTGGTAACTATTGCAACGAACATGGCTGGTCGTGGAACCGATATCAAACTATCACCAGAAGTAAAAGCGGCTGGCGGATTGGCAATTATCGGAACAGAGCGTCACGATTCACGTCGTGTCGATCGTCAGTTGCGTGGTCGTGCGGGTCGTCAAGGAGATCCAGGAAGTTCGCAATTTTATGTTTCGTTGGAAGATAATTTAATGCGTTTGTTTGGATCCGAACGAGTAGCCAAAGTAATGGATCGAATGGGATTGAAAGAAGGTGAAGTGATTCAGCATTCAATGATGACCAAATCGATTGAACGCGCGCAAAAACGTGTGGAAGAAAACAACTTTGGTACGCGTAAACGATTATTGGAATACGATGATGTGATGAACGCACAAAGAGAAGTCGTTTACAAACGTCGTCGTCACGCCTTACACGGTGAACGTCTAAAATTAGACATCGCCAATATGATGTACGACACCTGTGAAGTGATTGTGGCTGAAAACAAAGCCAAAAACGATTACAAAAATTTCGAATTTGAAATGATTCGCTATTTTTCAATCACAGCACCCGTTACGGCGGCTGAATTTGAAAAATTATCCGAAATGGAAATTACGGGTAAAGCATATAAAGAAGCAATGGTGTATTACACCGAAAAAACAGAACGCAGCGGACGCGAGGCTTTTCCTATCATAGCCAATGTATACGAACAAGAAGGCAACAAATTCGAACGCATTATCGTTCCGTTTTCTGACGGAATTAAAACGCTGAATGTCGTAACCGATTTGAAAAAAGCGTATGATTCACACGGAGCGCAATTGGTGGCCGATTTTGAAAAAAACATCACTCTTGCTATTGTCGATGAAGCGTGGAAAAAACACTTGCGTAAAATGGACGAGTTGAAACAATCGGTACAATTAGCGGTTCACGAACAAAAAGATCCGTTGCTGATTTACAAATTTGAAGCGTTTAATTTGTTCCGAGCGATGTTGGACGGTGTGAATAAAGAAGTAATTTCGTTCTTATTCAAAGGCGATTTACCGCAACAAAATAACAACATCCAAGAGGCGAAACAAGTACGTCAGAAAGAAAATTATACCGAATCGAGAGACGAAATTCAAAGCAGCGAAGAAGCGAATAAAGAAGCAGGTCAGACGCAACAACGTCAGGTAACCGAAACGATAGTTCGCGAAATGCCAAAGATCAACCGCAACGACACCGTTACCATCAAACATGTAATGAGCGGAAAAACCGAAAGCATGAAATTCAAAAAAGCTGAAAGCATGATTGCGACAGGCGAATGGGTTTTGGTGAATGAGTAAAACGTAATTTTTTGCTAACATAAATACCATCCTCAATTGTGAAAACAGTTGGGGATTTTTTTTTGCAGAAAAATATAAATCAACGTCAAAAATCTATAACGATAAATAAACTGCATAAAGTAAATTTGCGCCGTCAAAATGTCTACCTTTACTTGAAACAGAACCATCACTTCTGCTCGAGTCAAAACCAGCTCTTTTGGAAACCTAAACAAACAACATTGAAAATACACATCAAATATATGGTTTCGTTGCGCTGTAAAATTGCAGTTAAAGACGAACTAAAAAAATTAAAACTAACCCATTCTAGTATTGATTTAGGTGAAGTGACGCTCAAAAAAAACATACATGCAGATGATCGCGAAGCCCTGCGATTGGCATTATTACGTAAGGGATTGGAATTGATGGACGACAAAAAATCGGTGCTCATCGAAAAAACCAAAACCGTCATCATCGAATTAATTCATTACTCCGAAAAATATCCTAAAGTAAATTATTCGGATTACATCAGTGAAGAATTGGATTACAACTATGCCCATTTGGCCAATCTTTTTTCGGAAGTTACTGGAACAACGATTGTAAATTACATCATCCTCAACAAAATTGAACGCGTAAAAGAATTGCTGTTATACGACGAATTATCGCTTACTGAAATCAGTCACCTCATGGATTACAGCAGTGTGGCACACTTATCCCATCAGTTTAAAAAAATAACCGGATTGACGCCTACGTATTTTAAGAAGATTAAAAACCATAAAAAACGCATTCAGCTGGAGGAATTGTAACATCAAAAGCAATTTCTTGCATTTTTCCAATTTATAATTAGTCTTTCAATTAGAGATTTTTCTATATTTGACGGTACCAATCAGTAGTAAATTATGCAACGATTCAATGGTGTGCTTTTGGTGTTTTTTTGCACGTTCCTGACGATTTGCTGCACACAAAAAATCGTCGTTACTCCATCTCCTATTCTCGATTATTCTAAAATAAATTCCGACAGTAGTTTAGTTGCCGAATTTCTGAAGTACAAAAATCAACTTTCACGTATCGATTCCTCCTTTGTTACTTATTATGAAGCACGAGTTTTTTATCCGAAAGATTCGACTTTTAAAGTCATAAATTTATATGGCGAAACTGAAGGTGGTGCAACGTACAATTCATTCGTTGAAAGTCACATTTTTCAAAATAATAAAATTCAAGAATCATCCATTGAAGGAGAAACCTTTAAAATTGATAGGGAAAACGATTCAACCTATCTTTTCTATACCGATAATTCTTGGCGGTTAGGCAGCCATTTATATGTTTATGAAGTTTGCTTTCTAAAAGACAGTGTACAAATAAATGAAACCGAAAATCACGGTAATTATGTGTATGATTTGATGAACAACCGTAAAGAATCACCAGAGAAATTTCCGAAAAACATTCATGAGCTATTTCCGAAACCCGATCCAAAATATCAACCCACAGATAGTACTTCCAATACATTTAACGGAAATTATTATCCCGATGAATTGTTCATGGAGCGAAATGGACCTAATTTTTTCACTCAACTTTTTTACAGAAGACAATTCGGAGACCAGATTGAAAAAGTAGTTCAAATAACCCATAACGATACCACACGTGAAATCACTTTGGCCATGATTGGCGGTGATTCTGATAGCTATAAATTAAGTTCTGAATTTGTAAACGACACATTATTTATCGCAACTTTAGTCAATGGAGAAACCATAAAAGACGATAACGAGCGAATGGCTTATGGTTACGATTCGATCATCAAAAAATACAACTACACTAACCATTTGGAGTTACAACTCATCGCTCAAGATACATTTAAGTTCGAAAAAGAGTATTTTAATCGCTATACGAAACGGGTTGAGAAACAAACTTTTTACAGCCAACCTTTTAAAATCAATAACTTAAATTGCTGTTGGGTGACCGAATTTGAAATCGATTATGACGGTAAAAAACAATCTTTAAAAGGCAAACGCATTCATCGAAAAGTAATCAACACGAACACTAAAAAAACGATGTTAATTTCAGAAGACGATGTAATTGTTTCTGACAAAATGAATTATTTTGAACCGAATCCAGACCTTTTCTTTGATTTCAATTTTGATGGGTATTTGGATTGTTCGATGTATAATCATTTCAAATCAGGAGCAAGCAATTCATTTTATGACAATTTTCTTTTCAACCCAAAAACGCAACAATTCGAGTATAGTGAAGAACTGTCGGGTGCAGAAATTACCATCGATGAGAAGCAACGAACCGTCAATTTCTTTTATAAAAGTGGTCTAAACAATCATCTTGAAAAAACTTTTTTTTACGATAAAAAAGCAAAGCTTCTTTATACTGAAAGCATTAAAACAGAGGATTATTACGACAAAAAATCTAAAAAATGGCACATTAAAAAAACGTATGTTACAACAAAAAACGGAAAAATTGTGGCCAAAACAATACGAGAAGAATAGAAATTACTAAATTTATTTCTTACATTTACATTGAATCGAAAAACCAAAAACCATGGCAAAAAGTCAAGACGCAAAAAAAACCGTAAAAAAAGAACCGCTTAAAACGGCAAAAGAAAAAAAAGCGGAAAAACGAGATAAGAAGAATTCACCCAAAAGAGACTAAAAAAAAACATCCGCCTAAAGACGGATGTTTTTTTTTACTCAATATATAATTTTTTAATTTTCGGAATTGGTCCGCCGCATTTCTTTTGGTGGCAACGTATACACGCATCAATTCCGTTGTTAAAATGCTCTTTGGCATTTTCAGGATCTTTATAAATTTGCTCTTGCGCCTTAATAAAAAGCGCCGCTTGTTCTTTAAAAAAAGCATCGTTTTCGGTATCGTCGGTCATCACAGCTTTGTGAATTTTTAGAAAATGACTCGGAAAAGCACCAATCGAATCTCCTTTCTTAATGCGTTCTTTCAGTCGTTGGTTATCCACATACATTTGTTCCATCAAAGCGGCCATTTCCGACATTTCGTACATTTCAAATTTCTTCGATTTTGTCGAATCGGTAGCACAAGCTTCGCCTTCATTTTCGGCTTTCTTTTCACCATTCCGACAAGAAAAACAGCTTATCGCAACCAATAATAGGAATACTTTTTTCATAAAGAAATTATTTTTTAATCAAAACACCGTCGGCCATAAACGAATACGTTACTTCGGGTTTGGTGATTTTATTGATTTCGGCTTGTGTTTTTCCGGCATCTTTGGCATAATGACGCAATTCATCAACACTCACTACATTCACAAAAGCAATTCCGTTTAAAATCGCTTCCGAATTATCGGCATTCAACGGAACAAAAAAACCATAATCCTTAAATTTCACAAAAGCTTTTTTACCTTCTGTCAAATCCATTTGCATCCAACAACCCTTTTTCTTACACACTTCTTTGATGTTCGATTTGAATTGTACGGTAACCGAATCGCCTTTCTTCAACGACTTGTATTTTTTAAGCATTTGCTTTTCAGTAACTACTTTATTAGGTTGGAATTTTTTTCCAAACGAAGCATAATCATTGGTATTGTAACCCGTTGCAGCTTTTTTGGATTGAGATTGCGCGTGACTGTTGAATGTGGAAACCACAAACAATGCGATTAATAAGTAACTGAATTTTTTCATGATTTTTAGGAATTATTTTTGGATTAAAACACCATCCGCTACGAACGAATACGTAGTTTCTGGATTAATAATACTATCTATTGAGGCTTGCGATTTACCGGCATCTTTCGCGTAATGTCTTAATTCGTCTACACTTTCAACACTTACAAACGCTTTACCGTTGACAATTACTTCGCTTTTAGCTGAATTCAAAGGCATGAAAAAACCGTAATCCTTGAACTTTACAAAAGCACTTTTCTCTTCTGGCAATTCCAATTGCATCCAACAACCTTTTTTCTGACACACTTCTTTTATGGTGGAAGCAAATTTAACGTTCAACGTATCGCCTTCTTTTAATTCTTTGTATTTAGTAAAAAGAGCTTCTTTGGTTATGGCGCCATCAGCTGAAATACTATCTCCAAACGATTGGTAAGCGATTTCTTTTACGGCTTCGGTTTCTGCTTTTTTACAACTGGCTAATGCCACTGCGAAAAGAACGGTAAATACTATTTTTTTCATCTCAATACGAATTTATTTTTTGCAAAAGTAACGGATAAATTTGAAATCACTTATCGATTTATCTTAATTTTTGCTTCAACATTGAGAAAATGGTAGCAATTTCTTAAACTCAAATCAATTCAAATAAATATCAAATTGGGGTTGTAAATTGCACGCTATTTTTTATTAGTTTAGCAAAATAATAATACCAACTTTTAGAAAATATTTTTCCGATATTAATTCATTGATAATCAAGAAATTACACCTAATTGTTAGAAAAATTTGGTAACAAATGAGTTTAAAAAACACTCTCGAAATCGATATAGTAAGAGCTTCTTCTTCCCATATTGATGCAGTTGATTTTGAAAATTTAACCTTCGGAACTATTTTCACCGATCACATGTTAATCTGTGATTTTAAAGATGGCGCGTGGCAAAAACCCATCATCAAACCCTACGAACCTTTTTTAATTGATCCTTCATCTAAAGTATTTCATTACGGACAAGCTATTTTTGAAGGAATGAAAGCCTACAAAGACGAAAACGACGATGTTTGGTTGTTCCGTCCGGATGAAAATTATAAACGGTTCAACAAATCGGCGGTGCGTATGGCCATGCCTGAAGTTCCCGAAGAAGTGTTTATGGACGGATTAAAAATCATCTTGGACATCGAACGCGATTGGGTAAAAAAAGGTTTGGGAAATACACTGTATTTACGACCATTTATGATTGCGACAGGTCACGGCGTAATCGCTCAACCGTCGAATGAATACCGATTCATGATTATTCTTTCGCCTGCAAAATCGTATTATTCAGGTGAAGTTAAAGTGATTATTGCCGAACATTATAGTCGTGCAGCGAATGGCGGAATTGGAGCAGCAAAAGCAGCCGGAAACTATTCGGCGCAATTCTATCCGACTAAATTGGCGAACGATAAAGGATTTCAACAAATCATTTGGACCGATGATGCGACGCATACTAAATTGGAAGAAGCTGGAACGATGAATGTGTTCTTTCGAATCAACGATACTTTATACACAGCGCCAACCAGCGAACGTATATTGGATGGCGTAACTCGAAAAAGCATTATCGATTTGGCAAAACGAGAAGGCATTAATGTGGAAGTTCGTTCAGTATTGGTGGAAGAAATAGTCAATGCAGCAAAAGATGGTAGTTTGAAAGAAATTTTCGGAGCCGGAACCGCTGCGGTGGTAAGTCCGATTGTGAGTTTCAGTTACCAAAACACCGAATATACTCTACCCAAAGTGAATGATTCATTTGCCTTACAATTGAAAGAAAAACTGACTAAAATTCAGTACAAATTGGCTGAAGATACTTTTGGCTGGACGGTTAAGATCTAGTGGTCAGTGGTCAGATTTTAGTTTTCAGTTGGATTTAAGTAAAACAAGACCTATTTTACATAAAAAATGCGATTTAGTTTTAAATCGCATTTTTTATTTATTCGTCTAAGAAAGTTTCCGACAACTGACAACCGACAACTACTTCAACAGTTCCTCGAAATTGGGTTTAAAATAATTTGGCCCTTTCAGCACTTTTCCGTCTTCTCGGTAAATTGGTTTTCCGTCTTCGCCTAATTTACTCATGTTACTGCGTTGAATTTCGTCAAAAACCTCTTCGATTTTGTGCTGCAATCCGTGCTCTAAAATGGTTCCGCATAAAATGTACAGCATGTCGCCCAAAGCATCCGCAATTTCAATGACATCATTATTTTGCACTGCTTCCAAATATTCTTCGTTCTCTTCTTTCATTAATTCAAATCGAAGCCTGTTCTTTTGTTCGCCCAAATCACCTTGAATAGAATGACTTACTCCGAGTCCGAATGCCGAATGAAATTGGTGTACTGCGTTAAGTTGTTTTTGCATAATTTTTTTTAGTTTTTTACCACATAGAAACATAGATTATTCTTTTGGTAGCTTTTTAAAATATTCATTAACTATAGTTTTCTGACCTTCATTAAACAGATTAAAGCAATTAAAATTAATTAAAATTCCTTTTGGTGATTTTAGAAGCTTCATGTAGTTGTGAAGCTTCGCTTCATGCATAGGATGCAATTCAAAAACTGATTTCAACTCTACAACTATTATATCTTCGACAAACAAATCACATCTAAAATCAATTTCCAATTCTTTGCCTTTATAGACAACAGGAATTCTCAACTCTGATAAAAAATTTATTTTCCTATGTTTAAACTCTTCAATTAAACACTTATGATAAACACTTTCTAACAATCCTCGCCCCATAATTTTATGAACTTCGATTGCAGAACCTATTATCTCATAGGTTAACTCGTCCAAATACTTTTGACTAATTTTTTCATGCATGGCTTTAATCTATGTCTCTATGTGGTAAAAAACTATTCAAAAATAACGTGTTTTCTTTTTCCTATTTAAATCAACCATCAAAAACAATTAACTATTTTTGTTGAAAAAAAAATCATGTTCACTACAGGTCAATTAGTATTTGCAGGTTTGTTTGTCGTTGCCTTTGTCATCGCTACCATATATGCCTACAAAGGCGACAAAAATTTACACCAAAAATTCTATAAAGGAAGTTATAAAATCTTAATCGGTTTTGTGATTTTTATTTTGCTATTATTCGCAATAAAATTCTTTTTCAAGCGATAAAATTTTCAAAAAAAACGGAAATAAGTAATGAAATCATAAATTTTAGTACTTTTACGAAACCAAACGCCCACATTTGCCAACCATGAAAATTTTAAAGTACCTCCTACTACTAATTTTTTTATTCTTCATCGGATTAACAGTATTCATCGCTACACAAAAAGGCGATTATACGATTGTCCGTTCCAAAGTCATCAAGATTCCCCGCGCTACTGTATTCAACTACGTCAACGATTATAAAAATTGGGAAACTTTTGCGTCGTGGTCCAACGATGGTGGAACTACCAAATTCCGCTTCCCTAACCTTACAAAAGGCAAAGGTGCGAGTTGCAGTTGGAACGGAACATCCACTGGAAAAGCAATTACAACCGAAGTGGGCGAAAACACATTTATCCAACAAAAACTACTCTTCAACGATACTGAGACACAAGGAAAATGGACATTTAAAGACACATTAGGCAAAACCAAAGTAACTTGGGAAACCAAAGGTACGATGGATGTTTTTACGAAAATAAAAGCGTATTTGAACGGCGGAATTGAAAATATTATTGGCGATGTATACGAAAAAAGTTTGTACCAACTCGACCGCACTTTAGATTACGAAATCAATACGTTTACCACAACTGTAAACGGAGTTGTAGCACGACCTCAAACGTTTTACGTTGGTCAAACCATCAACAGCGATCGAGAAAAAGTCAACAAAAACATCCGAATTCTGATTCCGAAGATGATTGCTTTTTTTAAGAAAAATGACATGGTGATGCACGGAAAACCCTTTGTGATGATGAATACGTTGGATGAAAAAAGCAACGTCACTACATTGTCGGTTTGTATTCCGGTTAAAGATTCAATCGTAATTATGGAAGGAAGTGAATTAATGTCGGGCACCATTGAAGCTCATTCGTCGGTGAAAACCACTTTAAAGGGCGATTACTCACATTTTTCAAAAGCAGATCAGAAAGCATTGGATTATATTTTTGAAAATCAATTGAAACGCAATTTTGCCATTCAGCCGAGTCGCATTTACCTAATTTCATACGAAGAAGACAAACATCCATCCAAATGGACGACTGAATTGTACTATCCTGTATATCCAAAAATTGTGGTTCCAAAACCTGCGACAATTCCGAAACCCAATCCGTAATTTTATCTTTTTTTTAAAACTTGGTTAAACCTTTTCGTGTATCTTTATTCTAATAGAAGTTGTTTACACTTTTTTGAGTAAAACGACTTCATTGATAACCATTCATTTTGCACGACGAAAAGGAATTCATACTCCAATTACTAAACCCTCAAACACAGCAAAAAGCGTTTGAACAACTGGTGCAATTGTATCAAAAACCATTGTACCATCACATTCGCAATATTGTTTTGAACCACGATGATGCCGATGATGTATTGCAAAATACCTTCATTAAAGTGTTCAATTATCTGAAAGATTTTAAAGGCGATTCCAAACTTTTTTCGTGGATGTACCGCATTGCGACAAATGAAGCGCTGACCTTTATCCAACAGAAAGCCAAGCGCAACGGAACCACGAGTGAAGCACTTCAAAGCAAAGCAATCGAAAATTTAGCGAGCGATGTGTATTTTGACGGAAATGAAATCCAAATAAAACTACAAAAAGCCATCGTTCAGTTGCCTGAAAAACAACAATTGGTTTTTAAAATGAAGTATTTTGAAGAACTGAAGTACGAAGAAATCTCGGAAATAGTCGGAACTTCTGTGGGCGCTTTAAAAGCATCATACCATCATGCCGTAAAAAAAATTGAAGAATTTTTAAAAGAAGATTAAACCATTGACCAATAAAACAATCTAACGTATATGAAGCATTTTAAACTCGATAGCGAACCCAAAATAACCTCTGGATTTACCACTCCAGAGCACTATTTTGAGCAGTTTTCCGAAAAGCTACTGCAACGAATTCCGAAAGAAGAACCCAAAGTAATATCCTTTTGGGCGAAACATAAAAGTTGGATGTTCGCAGCTGCAGCCATTATCACGGTATCGTTGAGTATTCCGTTGATGAATGTATGGAATTCCACTTCAGACGAAGTGCAAACCGCCGAATTAGAAAATTATCTTTCCTACCATTCTACTCTAACCGATGATCAAATTATTGAACATTTGGATGTAAGTGATTTGAACAACATCGACATTGAATCGAATGTAACCAATGAAGCCATTGAAACGATTTTAATGGAAGACGCCGATATTGAGTATCATCTTATAAACTAATTATCATGAAAAATATACTAAAAATTACACTCCTCATGTTCTTTATCTCGCTTTCTGCTTCGGCTCAAAACGGCTCGATACGCGAAAAATTGCAACAAAAAAAGGACCAAGTGAAGTCGATGAAAATTGCGTTCATCACCAATGAATTAAAACTAACACCCGACGAAGCAGCAAAATTTTGGCCGTTGTTCAATGAATTTGAAGACAAGCAAAAAGTCATCCGTCAGAGTAAAATTAAAAATTATATTGATCGATCACAAAATGCAGAAAAAATGAGCGAAAAAGATGCTCAAAGTCTTTTAAATCAAATGGAAGCTGCTGAAGAAGAATTGCATCAATTACGGAAAAATTTTGTAGCGAATTTAAAAGGAGTACTTCCGGCTACAAAAATTTTACAGCTCAAAGGCGCCGAAGAAGAATTCAGCAAAAAACTGTTACAGCAATACCGCGACAAACGAAGATAAATCGTTATTCCGAAAGTGATATTCGAACGATTTTGTTCTTTCCCGCTAAAATTGCGGTAGTTGAAGTTACGAATCGTACAGTATAAAAGGAACTATCCTCACTCAATTGTGACCAGGTAGTTCCTTTGTCCATTGACATAAACACACCTGACGCGCCCACCGAAACTATTTTGTTTCCTTTTCCACCCGGTACAAATTGCACACAAGAAGCATATCCAAATCCGCTTTGCTCTGCAATAAGTTTCCATGTTTTTCCGCCATCCGTTGTGAGTGCTTTATTTCCCGAGTTTTGCTGTTGGTTTTCGTAATCGCCGCCAACGAGAATTCCGATGTTCTCGTCGTAAAAATCGGCCGAAAAGATTCCGGTCATCGCTTTTCCTTGAACAATTGGCGTTTCATATACCTTCCACGTTGCTCCTTTATCCGGAGAATAAAAAACCCTCGATTTCTTTCCGCCAGAAACCATCCAAGCCGAATTTCCTCTTACAATTACATTGGTATTACTCGCTGCAAAAGCGGCTTCTCCATCGGCTATTTGGGGAAGTTGCTCACACGGAATTTTCGTCCATGATGTACCGCCATCACGCGTTATGATAACCGATAAACAATTTTCAGTTGGATCACCCATTGCAATACCTTCTTGGTCGTTCCAAAATTGCATACTGTCGTAAAATACCTTTTCGCTTTTTTCGGTGTAGACGATTTCTTTGGAAATCAAATCTTTGGAAAAGCGGTACAACACGGCTGGATTTCCTACATTTAAAAAAAATGCGTGATTGCTCGTGACGGCGCTACTTCTGAATTCAAAAACCAACGTATCGTATTGAATTTTACGCTCAAATTTCGATGCATCCAACAAACTTTTATAGCCAACACGCGATTGATTGCCTCCATAATAGACCTTATTGTTGGAAATCGACACGGCACGCACACTAATTTGGTCTGAAACGAGTGTGTCTACTTGTAGAATTTTCGGGGTTTTTGTGGGCTCGGTTGGAACCGATTTACAGCTGATGAGTGATACAACCGATATACATCCTATGAGTATTTTCTTCATATTTCACGGGGAATTAAGGCGCTAAATATACAACTAATATTTGTTAATGATTTGTAAACAAAGGCTAATGGCATAGTAATTGGATTATGAAAACAAAAGCTATTACAAATCCAAAATATAAACATTATGAAAGCAACATTCTTTACCACATTGTTCAGCTTACTTTCTGTAAGCCTGTTTGCTCAAGACAGAACGACTGTCAACGCAATGAATTCTGAAATCAGCGACAACCTCGACTTACGTGCGGTTGCTTCCATTTTTGGAGATTCGAGAGACCTTGAAGATTTTGAATACCGATTGAACGATCCTAAAAATCAGATATCCAATTTAGATTTAAACAACGATAACCAAGTGGATTATTTGCGCGTCATTGAATCTACTGAAGGCCGCACACACATCATAGTGGTTCAATCGGTTTTAGGACGTGATTTATTTCAAGATGTAGCAACTGTTGAAGTAGAAAGAGATGCGAACAACCGCGTTCAAGTTCAAGTGGTTGGTGATGTGTATATGTACGGTGCAAATTACATTTACGAGCCAGTATACGTTCACACACCCGTAATTTACACTCATTTTTGGGTTCCAAATTATAGACCGTATTGTTCCACTTGGTATTGGGGTTACTATCCAACTCACTATTATGCTTGGTCACCTTTTCCAATATTCAGATACAGAAGCCACATCGGGTTGTTCATCAACTACAACCATCATTATAACTATGTAAATTATAGAAGATGTCACGTAGCTTATAACAACTATTACGGTAGAAGAGGAAATGGGTATGAAAGACAACATCCGAATCGTTCGTTCACTCAAAGACATTCAGGTTACACCAACCGTCATGAGTTAGACAAAACTAGAAACATCAGAACGGTAGGAAGTACGCGTAATGACGCTATAGCTTCTTCGACACGAGGAAACGCAGGACCACGAGTAAATACCAATTCCGATTCTTCAGTTAGAGGAAGCGCTAATCCACGAGTGAATACTAATTCTGATTCGTCGGTAAGAGGAAGCGCAGGACCACGAGTAAATACTAATTCAGATTCTTCGGTTAGAGGAAGCGCAGGACCACGAGTAAATACTAATTCAGATTCTTCGGTTAGAGGAAGCGCAGGACCGCGAGTGAATACGAATTCAGATTCTTCGGTTAGAGGAAGCGCAGGACCACGAGTAAATACTAACTCTGATTCTTCGGTTAGAGGAAGCGCAGGACCGCGAGTAAATACTAACTCTGATTCTTCGGTTAGAGGAAGCGCAGGACCACGAGTAAATACTAACTCTGATTCTTCGGTTAGAGGAAGTGCAGGACCACGAGTAAATACTAACTCTGATTCTTCGGTTAGAGGAAGCGCAGGACCACGCGTGAATACCAATTCAGATTCATCTACAAGAGGAAGTGCTGGGCCACGAATGAACACAGGTTCAAGTTCATCCAACAGAGGAAATGTTGGAGTTCGATCAGAATCGTCTTCACGAAGTTCAAATTCAGGCGGAAATTCTTCTCGAGGTGACGATTCATCGGCACGAGGCGGAAGAAGATAATCCTTCCAAATAAAAATACGAAAGCACCCAAAAAAAAAGGGTGCTTTTTTTATTTGAAATGGTAATTTAAATACCTTTGCCTTCTTTTATATTATTATGAGTTCACACAACCATCAAAATATCCACAGCCAATTAACAGGCGCTGGTTTATTGATTACTTTAGGGATTATTTTTGGCGACATAGGCACATCACCTTTATATGTAATGAAAGCTATTATTGGTGATAGCGTGATTAGTAAAGATCTTATTCTTGGCGGATTGTCTTGCATATTTTGGACATTGACTTTACAAACCACCATCAAATATGTACTGATTACTTTGAGTGCTGACAACCATGGTGAAGGCGGTATTTTTGCCTTGTATGCCTTAGTCAAGCGAACTAAAATTCAGTGGTTGATTGTTCCCGCCATAATTGGAGGTAGCGCATTATTAGCTGATGGAATCATTACGCCTCCTATTTCTGTTTCTTCTGCAGTAGAAGGTCTACGAATATTTAAACCCGATATTCCGACGGTTCCGATTGTTATTGCCATATTATTTGTATTGTTTACCATTCAGCAATTCGGAACTAAATTAGTTGGGAAATTTTTTGCTCCAATGATGTTGGTTTGGTTTTCGATGTTGGCGATTTTAGGGACGATTCAAATGACTCAAAATTTTGAAGTATTCAACGCTTTAAATCCGTATTATGCCTATCATTTATTGACCAGCGATGTAAGCAGTCAGGGGTTCTTTATTTTAGGAGCTGTATTTTTATGTACTACAGGAGCAGAAGCATTGTACTCGGATATGGGACATTGCGGAAGAAAAAACATCCGAATTAGTTGGATGTTTGTGAAGATAGCTTTGATATTAAATTACTTCGGACAAGGTGCGTATTTATTGCTACACCATGGAAAAACACTGAAAGAATTGGGTAGTTCCAATCCGAATCCGTTTTACTTAATCATGGCCGATTGGTTTCAACCTATTGGTATTGTTATCGCAACAATGGCAGCGGTAATTGCATCTCAGGCATTAATTAGTGGATCGTTTACCTTAATCAATGAAGCCATGCGTCTGAATTTTTGGCCAAAGGTTAAAATTAATTTCCCTACGGATCAAAAAGGTCAAATCTATATTCCGTCGATCAACTGGCTTTTATTTGCGGGTTGTGTCGGAATTGTAATTCACTTTGAGGAATCGAGTAATATGGAGCATGCCTACGGATTGGCAATTGTCTTGTGCATGATTATGACCACGATATTATTGAATTATTACCTGATTATGAAACGGGTAAAATGGTATTTTATCGCACCATTAATACTTATTTATTTAGTCATTGAATTCAGCTTTTTATCGGCAAACATTGTCAAATTTATGGACGGCGGATATGTGACTTTAATCATTGCCAGTGTATTGATTGCAATCATGTCAACTTGGTATTTGGCTAAGAAAATTAGTAAAAGTTATACTAAAATTGTTAAGATTAACGACTATAAAAAAGTGTTGGCTGATTTGAGTGTGGATTTGTCCATACCTAAGTACGCAACCCATTTAGTGTACATGACCAATTCGAATCGCAGTGACGAAATTGAAGAAAAAGTAATGTATTCTATTTTACAAAAGCGTCCGAAGAGAGCCGATTTGTATTGGTTTATTCACGTAAACATTTTGAGCGAGCCTTATAAAAAAGAATACCGAGTAACCGAAATAGTGAAAGACGATATTTACAGAATTGATTTTTACCTTGGGTTCAGAGAGCCAACCAAAATCAATTTAATGTTCAAACAGGTAATCAAAGATATGGTGGTACGCGGTGAAGTTGACATCACGAGTCGCTATGAATCGTTGAGTAAAAATCAGATTATTGGCGACTTTAAATTTGTCTTGTCTGAGAAATTCTTATCGAATGATGGTGATTTGACATTCTTTGAAAAAATTGTCATGAACACCTATTTCATGATGAAAAAACTAAGTTTATCCGAAGAAAAAGGATTCGGATTAGACAGTAGTTCTGTAAAAGTAGAACAATTCCCATTAGTGCTGCACGCGCCTGAAAACATCGAAATGAAACGAATCGAACATGCTTCGCATCACTAAATGATAAACTAAAAACAAAAAAGTGTATTGAATCAACAATACACTTTTTTTATTTCTACGAAAATCGGTTTTGATTTTTATTTTCCTTTTTTGATTACGTAAGTATAGAACCACATGATTGAAAATGATGGTATAAAATCAGTCAAAGGAAATGCTTCTTCTGCAAATGCAAGTACTCCTCCTAATTTACCCGCAAAACCTTTGTAAATCCGAGTCATCATGTACGCCGCAATAGGCGCCCAAATGATGTCTGCAAATTCTCCTAAAAAAGGAATCGCGTACGTGGCATAACCAAACAAGTCTAAGACGATACTCAACAGTAAATCTCTTGATTTGTTGGATGTGAAATCACCCGATTGTGTTATTTGAACCTCTTTTGTCATTGTAATACAATTTAAAATAATATGTAGCTACTATACAAAACTGATGCCAAAGTTTCTACCAGAGTGCGCGAGGGATTGAGGCTTTGTTTAAGCTCTTTTTTGAGATTCCCGATTGCAATCGGGAATCTTAAAAAAAGCGAGTGCCGAAAGCCCGACCCAGTTGAACCAAAAAAATAGTCTTTTTCACAGCAACTTTTGTGTTCAACTGGGACGCGCCCAATTATTTATCTTTATTAATTAAATTAAAAAAGTCGTTTCGGTTTTCTTTTTCGTTGAAAATTCCGCCGTACTGGATGGTCGATGTATAACTCGATTCGTCCTTAATACCGCGACTGGACACACATAAATGGGTGGCTTCCATTACTACAATCACGCTGTCGGTTTCTAAAACCGTTTTGAGTTCATTGAAAATTTGCATAATCAATCGCTCTTGTACTTGCGGACGACGTGAAAAATAATCCACAATTCGGTTTAACTTCGACAATCCGATTACTTTTCCACTGGATACGTAACCAATGTGTGCTTTTCCAATAATGGGTAAAAAGTGGTGCTCGCAGGTTGAGTTGAAACTGATGTTTGCTTCAACTAACATTTTATCGTAGTGGTAGCTGTTTTCAAACACCGACATTTTAGGTTTGTTGCTGGGATTCAATCCGGAAAAAATTTCCTGAATGAACATTTTAGCCACGCGATGCGGCGTTCCTTGGAGGCTGTCGTCGGTCATGTCCAAACCCATTTCTTCCATGATGTGGTGGAAGTGCTTTTCGATGACTTTCATCTTTTCAGCATCTGATTTGTCAAAAGCATCAGGTCGTAAAGGTGTGTCGGCCGATGTCATTTGATGATTATCGCCAATCAATTCGTGAATTTCTTGTTCTAAAAGTGTGTTCATGGCTGTGCTGAATTAGTTACTATTTTGTTCAACAAATTTACTAAATAATTAAACAATAAATTTTCTTTAACTTTAATTTATAAGTTATTCAACGATAAAAAAAATCGATACTAGGGTTAATTCCGAAATACTTTGTTTCTTTGTAAAAAGAACATTAATGATTACTGCCAAGAATATTCATAAGTATTACGACCAACTTCACGTGCTCAAAGGAGTCGATTTACACATCAAAAAAGGAGAAATTGTTTCGATTGTGGGTTCGTCTGGAGCCGGAAAAACAACGCTTTTACAAATTTTGGGAACGTTGGATACTCCGAAAAAGGAATCTTCTACCTCATTAACCATTAACGGAAAGGACATTCTGAAGTTGAACGACAAAAATCTCTCTGAATTTAGAAATCTTCACTTGGGGTTTATTTTTCAATTCCACAATTTATTACCCGAATTTACGGCTTTGGAAAACGTGTGTATTCCGGCTTACATTGCCAAAAAAGACAAAAAAGCGACCGAAACTGAAGCTAAGAAATTGTTGGATTATTTGGGATTGTCGCATCGGATTCAGCACAAACCCGGAGAACTTTCGGGTGGAGAACAGCAACGCGTTGCAGTGGCGCGAGCGTTGATTAACAAACCCGCTGTAATTTTTGCCGATGAACCATCGGGGAATTTAGACACGGCGTCGGCTGAAAATTTGCATCAACTTTTCTTCAAACTGAGAGATGAATTCGGACAAACGTTTGTAATTGTAACTCACAACCAAGACTTAGCCAACATGGCCGATCGGAAGTTGGTAATGGTGGACGGATTGATACAACCTTAATTCAGCAATTCGTATTTCTCAAAAAAATCGAGGGAAATGGGTTTCGAAATAAAATTCTTAACCGATTTGTACCGTTTGGCGCGTTCGATTTCGTGGTTATCAATCGAAGAGCTCACAATGTAAATATTTAGCTTTTCGATGAACGAGTGCTTTTCCACTTCGTCTAAAAACTGCCATCCGTCGATGTTGGGCATGTTCAAATCGAGGAAAATAATATCGGGCAACACGTTTCCGTTGTCAACCATTTTAATTAATTCTTCGATAGCATACTGTCCGTCTGGAAAATTCTGAACGCGATCGAACCGTTCCGATTTTTCGATGATTTTTTTGAATAACAATACAAAAATAGGATCGTCATCAATGATAAAAGTAGAGTAACGTTGTTTCATTACAGTTGAATTTTAAAGGTCGTTCCTACATTGACTTTGCTTTCCACACTTATACTTCCGCCCAAAACTTCAATATGATTTTTGGTCATAAAGAGTCCGAGGCCAGTCGCATCCGGATTGTTGTGAAAAGTCTTATACATTCCGAAAATTTTGTTTTTGTTTTTGGTTAAGTCGATTCCGAGGCCATTATCTGCAAAGGTCAAAATTAATTTTCCGCTTGATTTTTCTGCTTTTATGATAATTTTCGGATTCCGTTCCGGCGATTTGTATTTGATGGCATTGGTCAATAAATTCAACAAAATGCTGTCGAAGTAAGACGGAATCGTACTCAATTCCAACTCGTCATCAATCAGAATTTGAATGTCCACTTTTTCTTTTTTGATGATGCCATTCATACTGATTAAGGCATTTTCGACAAACGATTTGACGTTGATGGCTACCTTATCGTTTTCGTTTTCGAGTCGGATTTTAATGGTTTCATTCAGATGAAAAATCGTTTCCGACAATTTATTGTTACTGATTTTAAGCAGTTCAAAATATTCTGCTTTTTCCTTTTCATCGGTAGAATCGTCTATCAAATCAATAATCATCGACATATTACTTGTGTTTGAACGAATATTATGAGAAATGATGTGCGTAAAATCGAGTAACTTTTCATTCAGTCTTTTGGACAACGAATACAATCGGTTGACCTTTTCGTCTGCTTTTTTCAAAGCTGAAATATCTCGAGAAACAATAATATAATTGGTGTAATTACCTTGTTCATCATAGACTACGCTAGCCGAATCTTCACGCCAATGGTATTTTCCGTTTTTACCTTTGAACCGAAATTCATACGTAAAATACTTAACTCTTTTGGCTAAACTTGAATATACTGTTGCATATACTCGTTGGGCATCGTCTTTGTGAATGTTGGCAAAAATATCTTCCAATTTCATTTGATACACCTCATCTTCTGTGAATCCAAGTAATTTGGAATACGAAGGCGAAATATAGGTAATGAGTTTGTTTTCAATCACCAAAAAACCATCGTTGGAATGCTCGGTAATCAAACTGAGTTTGCGCTCGTTTTCGAGTTGCACTTTCTCTAATTGATGGCACTTAAAACGGTGCACTTTTATCGCTAAGATATCGCACAACGATCGAGCAAAACCCAAATCGGTTTCCGACCATTTTCGTGGATCATCGCGATGTTCGCAGCAAAAAACACCCACTAAGCTTCCGTTTTCACGAATGGGAATGTCGAGCATATCAGTAATGCCAAGCGGAATCAAATAATTATCTTTTAATTCTTGTGTGTATTTATTCGTCAATACGTGATCGGCGACAATGGCAATTCCTTCTTTCAAAGCATTGAAATAAATAGGCAAATCGGCCGAATTGAGCACATCGTTTTTAAAATGCGTATTCAGTCCTCTATCGTACAAATCGATACACACCAAGCGTTCACCTTCAATTTTCCAGTAGCTTGCGCGATCGATGTTCAATCCTTCGCAAGCAATCGCCGTAAACACCTCATAAATACTTTCCAACGACGAAAATTCATAACTCGATGATTGATATAACTTCAGTAGTAAATCAAAATGAATACGATTGTAAAGTAAATTCTTATTAATATCACTCATATTCCAAAAGGTTTTTATGGGGCAAAATCCTTATCCGATTTTAAATTTACATTAACTTTCTTAAATCTACAAGTACTATTTAATTAATTAACGTTTTTAGTAAGAATATTTTATTAATTCATGTGTTTTAACCTCTAAACTTGATTAGAAATGAGAGAAATCTCACAATCGAATTTTTTAATAACTTTGAACTCAAATCAAAACTATGCTTCTCATCTGTATTTCCTGGCTGTATGTACTTTTCACTGTGGTGAATTTGGGCGTCGTCGTAGATACAATCACGCGAAGTACCAGTGACGACATAGTGATCTATTCATTCAAAGGATTATTTCTGACCAGCATTTTAGCCAGTTGTTGGGCAATTTTTGGTCGAATTAACTGGGAATTCCATTCGGTGTTGTTACTATTCAATGTAATTGTTTTCCTCAAATACCGACTTGAAATTAAAGCCATTTACCAATCGTTTTACAAAAGTATAATTACATTACCAAGAACATTAGCGCTCTTTTTAGGAATCAACGTCTTGCTCATTAGCGCTCAATGTGCGTCCATTCCGTTTCTCATTGACAACGAAACCTATTACATTCAAACTATTAAATGGCTCAACGAATACGGATTGGTAAAAGGATTGGCGAATCTGCATATTTTCTTCGGACAAACAAGCGGTTGGCACATTGCACAAAGTGCGTTCAATTTTTCGTTTCTATATAGTAATTTTAATGATTTAAGCGGATTTTGTCTCGTACTTGGAAATGTATTTGCGATTCAAAAACTGAATGCTTTTTTCACCAACCACACCAAAACCTATTTGATTATCGGATTACTTCCGATTGCCAATGTATTGCTCTTCCAATTCATCAGCGCGCCATCGCCGGATATTGCGGTGTACATCATCAGTTTTATAGTATTTTTCTACTTTATTGAAAATTATAAAAATGGGGAGAGCGATGCGTTTAAAACTATGGTGATGTTGGTTTTATTGATGCTCTACTGCAAACCCACTTCGTTTTTGATGGCGCTGTTGCCACTACTTTTGTTGGTGATGCATTTCAAAAACCTATCGCATCAACTCTTCTCCAGTTTTACAATGGCTGTGCTCATTTTGGGATTGTATAGTACCAAAAACACGATTCTTACGGGTTATCCTCTGTTTCCGTTAAACGGATTCGATTGGAACACATACGACTTCAAAGTGCCGCGCGAGTTGGTCGATTTTTATTTCAATGAAAAACGCATGTACCGATTTTTCTTAACCCAAGAAGAATACCAGTCGCTTTCGTTTACTCAAAAATGCGCGAAATGGTTTTCGATGAATAGGGTTAACGGATTGTTTAATGGATTGATTGTATTACTTGTGGTGACGCTTCCGTGGTTCATCAAAAAATTCGTACCGCAAAAAGCATTTTGGTGGTTGTATGCGTTGATGATTGTACAATTAGCAGTTCTTTTGATGACGTCACCGCAATACCGATTTTTTATTCACTTTAATTTGTTCTTTGCCTGTACACTTGCGGCAATGGTCGTAAAAAGTAAAAAAGTTATTATTCCACTTTTGTATTTGAGTATACTTCCTATCGTCATCACCTTGTTTTTTCCGGTAAATTATTCTCGTTTGACACACAATCAACTCATTTGGAAAAACAGCACATTTTCGAAACGAAACGTGGTTTTTCCGTATCAAAATTCGAAACTAAAAACGGCATTTCATAGGGTAAAAAACGGCAATCTAACCTATTATTCTCCCGAATCCACTACGTTTTTTTGGGCGAATGGAAATGGCGCATTGCCTTGTGTGAATGAAACGCAACTGAATTATTTCGGAACCCGATTTCACTATGTGCCGCAACAACGAAGTGAAGAACTCTGTGACGGATTTTACGCTAAAAAATGGTTGGCCAATGACTAAATCCGAACTACAATCCTTTCTCGACGAAAAAGTCGATTTGTACAATAATCCCAATTTTATTGAAAGTGACCCGATTCAGATTCCGCATGGCTACTAAAAGTGAATCATTGATTTCAAATTTATAAAGTAGCTATAAAATCTGGATTATTAACTAATTCTAATTCCAAAATACTTTGCCAATAATTAAATCCATATAACTTTCTGTTCAATTCTGCTGATTCTATAGTGGTTTCAATAATCTGTTGCAACGACATCTTTCCAATATATGGCCTTATTTTATTTTGTAAAGTTGGTATAACCAAATCATTAGATTCCTTAAATCTTTGCGGCAACCTCAATCTATTATAATGATTTTCAATCAAAGAAAATAAGGCAGTACTAATTCCATATTTATTCTCAATGTAAAATTCTGTAGAAAAGGTATTGTCAGCGTAAGTAATGTTAACGAATAAGTATTGTAAATCTGGCAATGTATCTAAATATAGATTTAGAAATAACCTTTTCCCACCATCATCTTTCCAAAATTTTCCCTTTAAACTATTGCAAACAGAACAACTCGGAAAAAGATTTAACGGGTTTATTACATATTCTGAAAACTCATCTTGTGGCAAAATATGGTCAAAAGAACTTACTTCACCAATAGTGCAATTTTGACATGTATTTATAATTCGATTTGTAGCAGTTGTGGTGATTCTTGATTTAAAGGTTTGAATTAATTTACTTTTATAACTATACAAGCTTAACAAATCCGATTTTTCTACATCTTTGAATCCATGAGCCGTTATTACTTCAATTGTATTTTTATCGAAATTATCCTTATAAACTAAATATAATGCTTCTATATCTTCGTTATAAGTATTTAGCCTATCTCGAATATCCGCATCAACTTTAGTCTTCTTTTTTGCGTCCACTCCCTTTTTATGAAAATCAAAAGCATCGTCTTTATAAAAATTCAAATTCTTCATTGCAATTTACTTTTAATATACAATTTTACATTTAAACTTAAAGGCACTTCATCATATTGGATAAGTGAGATTATGTCATCATAGCTTTTACCGTATTGAATCTGCTCGTCAATAATACGCTTGTACTGTTTAGGAATTTCCTTGTTGCCAAAAACGTCTTCCGTAAGTGTGGTAAGATTTTCACCAAAAGATTCAATACTAATTCTTCTTATGTCTGGTATATTACCAGTTCTTTCTAAAACATAAACATTTTTTGACAGTAACTCCTGAACAATTAAAGGAGAATGAGTACCAATTATACAAAAAGATTGAAATTCCTCGACAAGCTCATAAATTGTATTGATTAATTGTGAGATTGCGTTGGGATGTAAGTGTGTTTCGGGTTCATCATAAAGCAAAAGTGAATCAAATCTTATATTGGCCGTAATCTCAGTGATTATATAAAGTAAAATGTTTTGTCCCGAACTTAAAAAATCTTTAACCTTATTAAATCCAGATATGCTTACTTCGTGTAAATTGCCATAGGAGGTTACGAACTCCTTTTTGATTAATATTTCGTCCAATATTTCTGGTTCGATAAAATTCAAAAGTATTGTTCGCCATTTGTTAATTCGCTCCAATCTTTCTATTGTTTTCCATGTTCTATGAAACCTCATTACTAATTGACGTTCATTTAATATTTCACCATTTTCATTTTTTAAACCACAATAAACATAATTAAATTTAGAGGTTTTACGAGGAATGGAGAATCGGTCAAAGATGCTATATGAAACCGTAATCATCTTACTAAACAAAGGCACAAAAGGCTCAAAAAACTCTTGGTTATTTTGAGATATATTTATTGGTAAGGATGTTAAGAGTTGAGTTTTTCCAGTACCGTTTTTTCCTATTATTGCATATATCCTATCAGCTAAAATTGCATTATTATTAAAATCAAAATGCACAGAAATAGAGTCATCGGAATATTTTGGTTTAAAAGTGTAGTCAAACATAAAAAGTTGACTTAAGTCACGATCGTCCAATTTATGTTTTATAAGTCTTAATGTTCTCTCAGCATCATCATTTCTCAATAATGAGCTTTTAAATCCATCCGTATTTTCAAACTCTTCCAATTTTGTATGAAACAAGGCAGCATCACCAATTGCAAAAAGGATATCTTCGTAATTATTTGGAAAACTATGTTTAAGTCCCAAATAGTAACTTTCACTTTGTCCTAATGAGCAATATTCTGGAGATAATAAAAAGAAATCAGTAGGTATTACATCGATTGTTGTTGGATTTTCTTTTGTCATTATCTTTACCGAGCCAAAACTTGTTGCTCTACCATCAAGGTAATGATATAAATAAAACCATGTTTTATTATTGTAATCGTCCCATTTCCTTTCTCTTAATAAAAAATATTCTTTAACTCCATTTGTAAGGTATTGAATATCTTCTAATGCTTTCTGAACAAAAAATATTATTGTGTTTTTTTTTATATCTACTGGAATATTTTCAACCTCTTCTTTAGGAAATATTTTATAACTAGGTATACCTTTTTCGGTATAATCATATATAGACAATTGAAGTTTATCTGTTTCAAGAATACTATTAATCTGAACTACTATCCCAATAATTTCCAATTCATTTTCCCTATAAGTTGGAGAAATGATAGTTTCTAAAAATTTAATAAAGATTTCATCACTATCATATAATTTTAATCTTTCCTCAAAAAGATAATCCAAGTCCCAATCACTGTTATTAACCATGTGTTGGAAAATATCTCCATCAGCAGTTGAATACCTCGAATCCTCTGAAGGCATTTCGGAAAGGTTCCATATAGAATTTAAGAAGGTAAAATTTGTGCTTTTGAATCCACTGTAGTCGTCATCTATAAATGGAGTATTCGTATTTATTAAGATTTTATATATGCTCTTTTTTGACTCTAAAGAAATCATCATTATTTAATAATTTTATTCAAATATATAAATTGTATCTTGGCTTTAGAAAATCATTTGTGGAAAGTATATGAAAATTAAAGAATTAAAGAGCTTTCTCGACGAAAAAGTCGATTTGTACAATAATTCGAATTTTATTGAAAGTGACCCGATTCAGATTCCGCACAGCTTTTCACTTAAAGAAGATATTGAAATTGCTGGGTTTCTGTCGGCTACCATCGCGTGGGGAAACCGAAAAATGATCATCAACAACTCGAAAAAAATGATGGATTTGATGGGAAATTCACCCTACGATTTCATTATGAGTCATCAGGAACACGATTTAGAACGCCTGAAACATTTTGTGCACCGAACGTTTAATGCTACTGATTTCTTAACCTTCGTTAAAAGTTTACAGCACATTTACACCCATCACGGCGGATTGGAAGCGGTATTTGCTCAAAATCAAGAAACGGATTCCATGCAAAAAAGCATCTCCGAATTCAAAAAAATATTCTTCGAAACCGAACACCTTAATCGCACTCAAAAACACATATCCGATCCGATGAATAATTCGGCCGCCAAACGCATTAACATGTTTCTCCGCTGGATGATTCGCAACGACAACCGCGGCGTTGATTTCGGAATTTGGAAAACCATTCCAACGTCCATCCTATCGTGTCCGCTCGACGTTCATTCAGGTAATGTGGCGCGCAAATTGGGATTGCTTACACGCAAACAAAACGACGGAAAAGCACTGGCCGAACTCGATGCACAACTCCGATTATTAGACGCCAACGATCCCGTAAAATACGATTTTGCCTTGTTTGGCTTGGGTGTTTTTGAGAAATTTTAGTTGAAGAAAATACGTTATATTTACCAACTCAATTCATAAAAACTACGTATGGAAATCATTTTAGTTGTAGCTCTTTTCATCTATTTGGTCATCAATAATTCAAACTTAAGTTCCAAATTAAAAAACCTGGAAGACCAACTTTCCAGTTTACATAAAAAGATAAACGAGTTAAAAAATCCTACCATAAATGCTACAGCAACTTCAGATTTTTCTCCAAAAAAAGAAGAAGTTACACCAACCCAACCCATTGTTCCGGTCATTGAAATTGGAGAGGAATTCAAACCGGTCGTTGAAATTCCAGTATCCAAACCCGTAGTAGAAAAAGCGGCGGAAAAAGTGGTTTTCTCGATGGACAACGCTCAGATACCCAAACCAGAACCCAAACCCTACGTACCACAAAAATCATTTTGGGAATCGTTCAAAGAAAAGAATCCCGATTTGGAGAAATTCATCGGTGAGAATTTAATCAATAAAATTGGAGTGCTGATTTTGGTATTGGGAATCAGCTATTTTGTAAAATATTCGATCGACAAAGGTTGGATCAACGAACCAGCACGTGTCGGAATCGGAATTTTATCGGGCGCATTAGTCATGGGAATTGCGCACAAATTGCGCGAGAAATTCGCCGCTTTCAGTTCGGTTTTTGTCGCCGGTGCCATCGCCATCTTTTACTTTACCATCGCTATCGCGTTCCACGATTATAAATTATTCGGACAAACGACTGCCTTCATTATCATGGTATTGATTACTGCGTTTAGCTGTTTTATTTCGCTTTCGTACAACCGAAAAGAATTGGCCGTTTTATCGTTGATTGGCGGATTTGCCGTTCCGTTTATGGTCAGCACTGGAGAAGGAAATTACGTCGTTTTATTTACTTATATCTTGATTTTGAATTTGGGAATTTTAGCACTCGCCTACTTCAAAAAATGGAACATCATCAACATCTTATCGTATATTTTTACGGTTCTATTATACGTTTCGTGGCTGGTTACCGATTTGTTCAGTGCAAAACCACATTACCTCGGAGCTTTGCTGTTTGGATTCGTATTTTACTTGGTTTTTGTGGCCATCAACATCATCAACAATGTGCGCAATAAAGGGACTTTTAGTGTAATAGAACTTTCCATTTTAGCAAGTAATACCTTTTTCTTTTATGCAGCCGGAATGGTCATTTTATCGAATTACCACCCCGAATTTAAAGGATTATTCACCACGGTACTCGGAATTTTAAATTTTGGATACGCGGCTATTTTATATAAAAAATTCCACCTCGACAAAACTGCGGCGTATTTGCTCATCGGAATGACCCTGACCTTCATTACCTTAGCCATTCCGGTTCAATTTGAAGGCAATTACATTACGCTGTTCTGGGCTGCCGAAGCCGTTTTGTTGCTTTGGTTATCTCAAAAATCAAACCTCTACAGTTACAAATTTGCTTCCGTTGCAGTGACTATTTTGATGGTCATCAGTTTGATGATGGATTGGAGAAACGGCTATTCCAATACGTACGTGTTTATGATTTTCCTCAACAAGTATTTTATTACGGGTGTCGTTTCAATTGCGTCGCTACTCGGAATTCGACATTTACTCAAAAACGAAACGGGCAATTCAGAGTTAATTGGATTGACTTTTAATCCTAAAACATACGATCAAATTCTTAAAATTGCAGCCCTAGTTATGGGTTATTTTGTGGGATTATTTGAAGTTTCGTATCAATCCACTGTTCATTTATATGGAAATGATTCACCCTTCGGACTCACCATTGCATATCATTTGACCTTTTGTGGTGTGCTCTTTTATTTCTTACTTAAATCGAACGAAATCCTCCATCATAAAATTGCAACGACTATCGGATTATTCAATATTTTGCTCTTTACGTTTTGGTTTTCAAACACCGCATTCAACGAAAATTACGAATATTTAAATTCGGTTGTCCAATTCAGAATCTCATTTTGGTTGCATTATGTGTCGCTGGCCATTGTGATTTATTTTGGTTATCAAATCTATTCCATCAACAAGAAAAAACTAGTATTTGAATTTTTCGACAACAAATACATGTTATGGATCATTGCCTTTTTCATCATTTATTTGGCGAGCACCGAATTGATGTTGCACAGTCAGGTGACTTCGCTTTCGCCGATTACTCAAAAGGAAGCAATATCAACCAGTTGGTATAAAACCAGTAAAGACCTCGTTTATGCAAAAGACGTTCTCGCCAGCAATCGAAACGAAACGGTACGAAATTTAGTAGTTCGCACGGGTTATCCTATTTTATGGGGAATCATAGCGTTCGCCTTTTTAGTCTACGGCATCAAAAAACAGAACAAAAAAATCCGAATTATCGCGCTAACGTTACTCGGATTGACCATCGTCAAATTATTCCTGTACGACATTCGCAACGCGTCCGAAACTGGAAAAATCATCGCGTTCATCTTACTCGGAATACTGATTTTAATTATTTCGTTCGTCTACCAAAAAATCAAAGTATTGGTGTTGGATGATGCGAAACCAACCGATAAAAAAGATACCGATGAAACGCTATAGTTTAGTATTATTTGTTGTTCTGACTCACTTTTCTTGGGCGCAACAAACGACTGCAAAACTCGAAAAAGTGACTGAAAAAAACTTTTATCGGATTCGAGTTTCGCCCGAAATTCGTTCGGCTTCCCAATCTGATTTGAGTGACGTGCGCATCTTCAACAGTAAAAAGAATGAAATTCCGTACCTCATCGATGCCACACCAAAAAAGACAGAAGTCAGCCAATTTGAAGCCTTTACTATCGTTTCCAAAACGAGTGTGACCAAAAAATTCTCGTCGGTAGTGATAGAAAATCCAAAAGACAAAATCAACGAATTAACGTTACGCATCGCCAATTCAGATGTTGTTAAGAAGTTCAGCATCAGCGGCAGCAACGACCAAAAACAGTGGTTCGGAATTGCCAACAAAATGGAATTATCCAATTTAAACAACGCCAATTCTACGCAAGTTTCAATCACTATTTCGTTTCCGTTGTGTTCGTATAAATTCCTAAAAATCGAATTCGACGATACCAAAACACTTCCCATCAATGTACTGCAAGTCGGAACAACCAATTCAAGCGTTCAACAAGGCGAACCCGAAAAAATCCAAACCAAAGACCGTTTCATCATTCAGCTACCCAAGGAAAAAAAGACGCAACATCACATCGTTCTCACGCAACCGCAAGCCATTGAAAAAGTAGTCTTTAAAGTGAGTGAACCTAAATTATTCAGCCGAAAAGCAACGCTTTATACCATTCAGAATACAACTGTCAATGGCAAAACAACGTCAAACAAAGAAGTTATTTCGACCTTTACTTTATCATCCGACACTGCAAACGAATTCGACATTCAATCCGGAAAAATAACTGATTTCTACATCGAAATCGCCAACGAAGACAATCCGAAACTCGAAATAGAATCGATTCAACTCTTCCAAAAACCAATTTTTCTGGTGGCTGAACTCAATCCAAACGAAGAATATACGGTGGTGACTGGAAATGCAAAATTAGTCGCTCCTTCCTACGATTTAGTTTATTTTGAAAACGAAATGAAAAACGTCACTGCCGAAATAAAAATGTCGGATGTTCAACGCGAAAATACTACCAAAAAACCTGCCGCAGAAAAGTCGTTTTGGCAACAACCGTGGTTCATGTGGCTGTGTATTGTGGTAGGCGGAATTACAATTTTGTACTTTAGTATAGGTTTAGCAAAAGACCTAAAGAATAATTGATTTGTGCTAAAATGTTCGGATTAGAATTACTATTTTTGTAACTCAAAATCACAAACTAAACACTATGCTCATTATTGGAATTGCCGGCGGAACAGGCTCAGGAAAAACAACTGTAGTCCACCAAATCATGAACGAACTGCCAGAAGCCGAAGTGGGAATCATTTCGCAAGATTCGTATTACAAAGCCAATCCCGGCATGTCGTATGAAGAACGAAGCAACATCAATTTTGATCACCCGCGCGCCATCGATTTCGAACTACTCGCCCAACATTTAAAAGATCTTAGAGACGGGAAATCCATCGATCAGCCCGTATATTCCTTCGTCACACACAACCGCACCGACGATACCATTCATACACATCCACGAAAAGTAATGATTGTAGAAGGAATCTTAATCCTAGCCAACGCCGAATTACGCGATATGTTCGACGTAAAGATTTTCGTCCACGCCGATTCCGACGAGCGATTAATCCGACGTCTAAAACGCGACATCGCCGAACGCGGACGCGATATGGAAGAGGTCCTAAATCGCTACCAAACTACCCTAAAACCGATGCACCAACAGTTCATCGAACCGACCAAAGCCTTCGCAGACATCATCATTCCCAACGATAAATACAACACCGTGGCCATCGACGTCGTTCGCGCAGTCATCAATCAGAAAATCGCATAAACCATGGCCAACCCGTTCAATAACTTCCTCGCGAAATATCCGTTCCTAAAGTTTTTAGGCAATCGCTATGTTATTGTACTGGTTTTTTTCTCCATTTGGATGATTTTCCTCGACAACACCTCGTATTTGTTGCACCGCGATTTGGACAAGCAAATTGACGAACTCGAGACCAACAAACAATACTATCAAGAAGAAATAAAAAAAGACAATAAAAACATCAAAAAGTTGCAAAACCTCGATCATGTCGAACAATACGCCCGCGAGAAATACTATATGAAACGCGACAGCGAAGACATCTACATCATCGAATATGAAAAAGACGAACTGCGCAAAAAAGACTCGATTGCGAAATTGCAGTAGCAGACGTTTTGCGTTTTTTTAGACATTTTGTCCCGCTATCCGTTGCAATCTTTTTATTGCTTTGTCACCCTGAGAAGTTTATACTGAGCGAAGACGAAGTACAGTCGAAGGACGTTTTTTTAAAGCAATAAAAAGGATTTTCACTCCTATCGGGGCTAGATTAGAAAAATATATTTTAAACGAAAAGAAGAAAGAAGTAAGAAGAAAGAAGTAAGAAGAAAGAAGAAAGAAGAAAGACCACTGCGTTGCAAGAAGAAAGACAGAAATCTTTTAGTATAACGGTCTTGCATCTTTCAGCGAAGCGGTCTTGCAGCAAAGCGATCTTTCAACGAAGTGGTCTTTCAGCAAAGCGGTCTTGCAGCGAAGCGGTCTTTCAGCAAAGCGGTCTTTCAGCAAAGCGGTCTTTCAGCAAAGCGGTCTTTCAGCGAAGCGATCTTTCTTCTAAAAAAAAATAAAACAAGTGGAAAACAAAAACCTATTCCAAGATTTCGAACCTGTTTCCTCCAAACAATGGAAACAACAGATTCAATACGAACTCAAAGGCGCCGACTATAACGAAACCCTAGTTTGGGAAAGTCCGGAAGGCATTAAAGTAAAACCTTTTTACCACAGCGATGAAATCGAGGTTACATTTGACGGCCTCGCACCCGAAAAAGCGTTCAGCATTGTACAAAACATTTTTGTTCATGATGTCAAAAAATCAAACGAACGCGCGTTAGATACGTTGCAACGCGGAGCAGAAAGTATTCGGTTTACCATCGAAAGCGAAACTATTTCGATAGCCGAATTGATGCTTAATCTTCCTTTGGAAAACACAACGTATTACTTCAATTTGCCGTTTCTCTCAATCGATTTCGTGAATCAAGTTCAGGAATTCAGTACTAAAAACAACGCCAACTTCGTGATACAAGTGGATCCAATCGGTCAATTGTGTAGCGACGGAAATTGGTTTCAAAACTTAGACTCCGATTTCACACAACTGAACACCATCGTTTCCAAAGCGACTCCGTTTCTAAAAATTTCAGCCGGAATCTACCAAAACGCGGGGGCAAATAAAGTACAAGAATTGGCGTATACCTTGGCTCATATCAACGAATATTTCAACCGAATTCCAAACATCAATTTGCCTATAACTATTGAAGTTTGCGTGGGAACAAATTACTTTTTTGAAATCGCTAAACTGCGCGCTTTACGTATCCTATTCAACACTTTAGCTAAAGAATACAACCACAGTTTCGATTGCAACATCCTGGTCACGCCTACAAAACGCAACAAAACATTATACGATTACAATGTCAATATGCTGCGCACGACAACCGAGTGCATGAGTGCGATTTTGGGTGGCGCCAACGGAATTGCCAATTTACCCTACGACAGTTTGTACCATAAAGACAACGAGTTTGGCGACCGCATTGCGCGCAACCAATTGCTCATTCTCAAACACGAAAGCTATTTTGATAAAGTCAGCAATCCCGCCGACGGCGCGTATTACATCGAAAGTTTAACCGAACAATTGGCTGAAAAAGCCTTGTTGTTATTCAAAGATATCGAAGCTAACGGCGGATTCATCACACAACTCATCGAAGGCAACATCCAACGAAAAATAAGCGAAAGCGCACAAAAAGAACAAGAACTTTTCGATACAGGAAAAGAAGTGTTACTCGGAACCAACAAATACCCAAACAAAAACGACCAAATGAAACACGATTTAGAATTGTATCCGTTTGTCAAACAAAATCCGCGTAAAACCTTAATTACTCCCATCATCGAAAAAAGATGGGCTGAAAAAGTAGAACAAGAACGACTTATTTCTGAATAATTTAATTTTAAACCAAATGAAAAATTTAGTACTATTTGTTTCTTTATTGTTGGTCATAAAAGTCAATTCTCAAAATGTAAATGTAAGTGAACTTGAATTAAGCTTTTTGGGTGATAGTTATCCACAAAGATTTGCCAAAGGAATTACAAAATTATATTTTGCCGCAAATGATGATATTCATGATGAAGAATTATGGGTATATGATCAAATTACTGATTCTACCTATATGGTAAAGGATATCAGTAGTGGTAGTGGCGGATTAGACAATTCCATCCTTATGACTGTCGGCGATATTTTATACTTCACTGACGATAGTGATACTCAATTATGGCGAAGTGATGGAACTGAATCAGGTACTTATCTTGTCAAACAAATCAATACTAATTTTTCGTCCTACAGCACCATTAATAAATTATTCAATTATAATGGTAATCTAGTTTTTGGGGCAAATGACGATATAACTGGACAAGAATTATGGATTAGTGACGGTACTACCAGTGGAACAGTTCTTTTAAAAGACATTCGTTTAGGTGCTAATGGTAGTAACCCATCCAATTTTTTTGAATTTAATGGTTTATTGTATTTTACGGCAAGCGATGGAATTAATGGAAGAGAAATATGGAAAACTGACGGCACAACAATAGGAACAGAGTTGTTAAAAAATATTGATGGAACAAATTTCGACAGTTTATTTAGCGGAAAATTTATTGAACTAAATGATTCGTTTTATTTTTATGCAGCAACCAATGATAATGGCTTTGAACTATGGAAAAGTGATGGTACAGCAGCTGGAACAGAATTATTTTTAGATATTCTACCAGGAAACTTAAGTTCTAATTCTTCAATAGTGGGAGCAGGAACTTCAAATTATTTTATCTTTGAAGTAAACACATTTGCAGAGGGAACAGAGTTATGGAAGTGTGATGGAACAATAGCTGGAACTACATTGCTAAAGGATATTAATATTGGTTCAAGTAGCAGTGTTAATCAAGAGACTCAATTTGTAGTATTCAACGACAAAATCTATTTTAATCCTTTTTCAACTGAGAATGGTAATGAGTTATGGGTAACAGATGGAACAAATGTTGGTACACAATTGGTTAAAGACATCCGCACAGGCACACAGAATAGTAATATTACCGAATTAACAGCAACATCGAGTTATTTGGTTTTTTCCGCACAAGGAGATGAACATAATTATTATACTCTATGGAAAAGTGATGGAACAACTTCTGGAACATTTGAATTGAAAGATACTAATATGGGTCAAACTACGGCAGGAATGTTGAGTTTTGAAGAATTTAATAATGAAGTTTACTTTCCTTCAGGTTATAATAGCCTAAATGGTGTTGAATTATGGAAAACTGATGGAACTTCTGGAAACACTATCCTTTATAAAGATATAGCGCACCGATATAGTGGTGTTAATACATTTTATGATGTTGCTGAAATAAATAGCAAAATTATTTATACCGGAATGACAGGTGAATTCCCAGCTGTTTCAGATGGAACTATAAATGGTACGATGAAACTTAGTAATGCAAATGCTGGCTCTTCCGTTACTCCTGATCGCGATTTATCTGCTTTTTACTCAAAGGCTGGTAATTATGTGTTTTTCAAAGCCTCCGCAAATCCTCTTGGTTATGAGCTTTGGAAAACGGATGGTACTGAGGCAAATACTTCCATGGTCAAAGATATAAGACCAGGTAATAGCAGTAGTCTCACAGATGACCTTCTTTTCATGGTATATAACAACATCTTTTATTTTAAGGCAAATGACGGGATCCATGGTGAAGAATTATGGAGAAGTGATGGAAGTGAAACTGGAACCTATTTAGTTAAAGATATTAATGTTGGAAGTGTCTCTTCATTAGGTAATCAAACTAACATTTACTATAATAGCCCACCTCCTAGACGGAATGATATCTCCTATGCAGTTCTTGATGGATATCTTTATTTTACTGCTAATGACGGCACAGACAATTCGATATGGAAAACGGATGGAACTGAAAGTGGTACCTCAAAAGTTATTACCATGCCGCAAGAAGGTTCATCTGCTTCATTCCCTCATATACTTGGTTCTGTTAACAATAAAATATTCTTTTACTCTTATACAACATTGTATTCGACAGACGGTACTCAAGCTGGCACTACCAACTTGATTACTTTTACAAGTCCAAGCTATTTATTTGGTAAAACACAAGTACTGAATAATGAGTTCTATTTTGTAGGTCGTGGAGATTTTAGCTATGAGTTATGGAAAACAGACGGCAGTCCAACAGGAACAACATTAGTAAAAGACGGATTCATTTTTGGAGGTTTTGCTTCTCTGAAAACATGCGGAAATCATATATATTTTACAATTGGCAGTTCTGGGAATCTTCCAAGACAACTATGGAGAACTGACGGAACAACAGCTGGCACTATACTACTAGAGGAGATTCCAACAACAACATTTGATTATTTTAGGGAATGCGAGACGTGTTATCAAGATAGTTTGTTATTCTTACGGGCAGCTAATGACAATAAAATATGGTATGTAAATAGTACTTCAACAAATTCAGACACCTACTTAACCACCTCAATAAATAATGCTGCACCATTTGCAGTTCAGAGTCCATATACGATTCAAAAACTTTACAAAAGTAGTTTTGGACTTTTTTTCACAGCCAATTCAGAACGAGGTGGTACTGAACTATATTCTACAGCTTTTGATATTACATTAGATATTCCTGACTTTAGTAACAATCAGGATGTAAAAAGCAACATAATTATATACCCAAATCCAACAAAAAACATAATTAACATCAAAACTAGGAATGGCGAGCTCATTTCTAAGGTAAAAGTATATGATCTTTTAGGAAAGGAATTATATGCAGCAAATGCTATTGTTGAATATGATTTATCATATTTAAATAACGGAATATATATTGTAAAAGTTTTTACCGATAAATCCACATACAGCAGCAAATTAGTTATCAAAAAATAAAACACTTAAAAAGTGAGAAAGAACATACAAAACATAAAGTTAGAAGTTAGAAGTCAGAAGTCAGAAATTGGAACTTCCAATTTCCCACTTCCCACTTCCAACCCTTTCCTAACAGCGGAGAACATTGATCTAAAACCATTCTACTCCAAAGAAGATACCGACAACCTCGAACACCTCGATTTTGGTGCGGGTTTTGCACCCAACTTACGCGGACCATACGCTACGATGTACGTGCGTCGCCCGTGGACGGTGCGTCAATACGCCGGATTTTCAACGGCCGAAGAAAGTAACGCCTTTTACCGCAGAAATCTTGCGGCAGGGCAAAAAGGACTTTCAGTAGCCTTCGATTTGGCCACACACCGCGGGTACGATTCAGATCACGAACGCGTTTTTGGCGATGTCGGAAAAGCAGGTGTAGCCATCGATTCCGTGGAAGACATGAAAATACTATTCGACCAAATTCCGCTCGGAGAAATGTCGGTTTCCATGACCATGAACGGTGCCGTTTTGCCCATCATGGCGTTTTATATTGTGGCTGCCGAAGAACAAGGAGTTTCACTGGATCAACTTTCGGGAACCATCCAAAATGATATTTTAAAGGAGTTCATGGTGCGCAATACCTACATATATCCGCCCACGCCTTCGATGAAAATCATCGCTGACATCTTTGAATTCACCAGTAAAAAAATGCCCAAATTCAACTCGATTTCGATTTCGGGTTACCATATGCAAGAAGCTGGAGCAACTGCCGATATTGAATTAGCTTATACGTTGGCCGACGGTTTAGAATACATCCGCACCGGACTAGCAACCGGAATGAAAATCGACGAATTTGCTCCACGCCTATCGTTCTTTTGGGCCATCGGAATGAACCATTTTATGGAAATTGCCAAAATGCGTGCCGGACGAATGTTGTGGGCGAAATTGTTGAAACAATTTAATCCGCAAGACGAAAAATCGTTAGCATTGCGAACACATTGTCAAACATCGGGTTGGAGTTTAACCGAGCAAGATCCGTTTAACAATGTAGCGCGAACAGCTATTGAAGCTGCCGCAGCCGCTTTTGGAGGAACTCAATCGTTGCACACCAATGCTTTGGATGAAGCAATTGCTCTTCCTACCGATTTCTCTGCGCGAATTGCCCGAAACACACAAATCTTTTTACAAGAAGAAACCAAAATTTGCAAAACCGTTGACCCATGGGCAGGAAGTTATTACGTCGAATGTCTAACCAATGAAATTGCGCAAAACGCATGGAAACTAATTGAAGAAGTAGAAGAATTAGGCGGAATGACCAAAGCCATCGAATCGGGAATTCCGAAATTACGCATCGAAGAAGCCGCAGCACGAAAACAAGCGCGAATTGACAGCAGTCAAGATGTAATTGTAGGTGTAAACAAATACCGCTTGGAAAAAGAAGACCCGCTTCAGATTTTGGATGTGGACAACGATATGGTCCGGAAACAACAAATTGAGCGTTTGAACCAGATCAAAGCCATACGCGATTCGGCTAAAGTTGCCGAATGTCTCGCCAATTTAACTAACGCCGCAAAATCAACATCAATAGCTCCTGACTTTAGTCAGGAGAACCCAAATTCGGATACAAATTCAAATGATTTCAATAATAATTTATTATATTTAGCCGTAGAAGCAGCCCGAAACCGAGCCACATTAGGAGAAATCAGCGATGCACTCGAAGCCGTTTTCGGACGCTACAAAGCACAAATTAGATCATTCAGCGGCGTGTACAGTAAAGAAATCAAAAACGACGAAAGCTTTGAAAAAGCAAAACAATTGGCCGATGCCTTCGCCAAAAAAGAAGGTCGTCGTCCACGTATTATGATTGCTAAAATGGGACAAGACGGTCACGACCGCGGAGCCAAAGTAGTCGCGACAGGTTATGCCGATGTTGGTTTTGATGTGGACATTGGTCCGCTATTCCAAACGCCCGCAGAAGCCGCCAAACAAGCCGTCGAAAACGACGTACACATTTTAGGTGTTTCTTCGTTGGCAGCCGGACACAAAACGCTCGTTCCTCAAGTAATTGAAGAACTTAAAAAATACGGTCGTGAAGACATTATGGTGATTGTTGGTGGTGTAATTCCAGCGCAAGATTACCAATTTTTATTCGACGCTGGCGCTGTTGCCGTTTTCGGTCCGGGAACTAAAATCAGTGAGGCGGCGATAAGTATTTTAGAGGTTTTGCTTGAAGATTAGTTACTAAACCTGACAGGTTTTGGAAACCTGTCAGGTTTGTTGTTACGTATATGGCTTTCGCTCTGTTGCTGCTGACAGAACTGACCAAAACAAATATAGGAATTTCTTAGAAAGATATAATTTAAAATATCTGAGTATTTTCCACGAAGACAAAAACGCAAGCCCAAGCCCAGCAATAGGCGAAAACCATGGTTGGCGGTAGTTATTTTAACTTGTCTAGTTTGTGTTCAACTTCCTTTATTTTGTCGAACCAATAATTTTTTGCGTCTTCAGTTTCAACGGCTCCTTTTTTTTGTCTAATCTCATTTGGTAATGCGTTCAAATATTCCCAATTTTTACTTTGTTCACTTTGTATTTCTCTTTCATTAGTAGGTTCATTACGTTGTCTCCAAAAGTCTAAATTTGAATGATATTCCTGTTTTATGTTTTCTAAATACTCAACAAGTTTTTCTTTTGTTTTAGGAATATATCCTGGTCCACTGCAACCGCAAGAGTGAAAAGTAATCCCCGTTTCGTATAAATCTTGTATGTGGTTCCATGCTCTTAAATCAGATTTTTTTGGGGATTCAAAGTCAAATCCCATATCCGCAGTCATTCTACCACATTCAGGACATTTATATTGTTGATTTTCCCCGACTTTTGTATATGCAGTATTTCCGTCAATATCAATTAATAGCTTTCGTTTAAATGTTTTTCGACATTTGAAGCAAGCATAGTGAGGTTTGTATGAATTAAAGCCGTATCGACACATTTTTTCTTTTTTTCAGTTGAATCTAGTCAGGTTTTTTTTTGTATAATTACTGCCAACTACTAGCTTTTTTTATCTCGCATACCAAATCGCACTATTCATGTTCAACGCTTCAATCAAACTGATACAATGACTCAGTTCGTCGTGGGTATCTTTGATTAAATCCATCTTGCGTTCATGAACCGAAATAGTAATGTTATAAGGTTCTAACATATTCGCGCCCCAATTTATAGTAAAGTACAATTTTGAGTCGTGGAACACAAAATTCATATCGTAATTGTACTTCGATTTAAACGCTAGAATGCGTTCCATCAAACTATTCGATAAAATATAGCGGGCTTCAATTTGGTCGGAGCTGAACACATCAAATGCCTTTCCGAAAACTGGATCTTCCAACTGGACTTCTTCCAATTTAACCTGGTTGTAATGATCTCTTTTTTTGATGAAATCACCATAATTTCCTTCAATATTGAGGCCGATTTGTCCGTCTAAAATTTCAGAAGCATCGATTTTATATTCTTTCGTTATTTTTACCAATACTTTCGTAGTTCCTCTAAATTGCTTGTTGAAATCAGCTATCATAAAAAGTCCAGCTACGTTTCCTATAGAAAATTCACACATTTCAACGGTAGTAGTACCCACTTTTCCCACGATGTAATCTTCCCCTTTATAACTAGAAAAACCATATGAATTACTATACAATTGCATGTCATAAAAGCGCTTGTCACTAATCGCTTTATTAGGATAATATTCAAAAGTGTCATTGAATGACCGAATAATTTCTTTCAGTAAAACTTCCTTTACCAACAAGCGATACTCTTTAGTTATCACGTAATTTTCGCGATCGGTTCGCAAAATTGTTCGAGCGGGTTTACGCAAGAATAAAATAAGTAGCACCACTATTAGAACAATCACCGCGATACCAAATACTAAAAAAGTGCCAATTGCAAACGGACTGACGTCAAAAGCTGCTGCAAGCATGAGTCCAACAATTGCTATAAAAATAACTGGAATAAAAATAGTGAAGCAACCTGAAATACCGAGAAAGCCCAAGGTAAAAGCCCTTCTACTCGATTTGTTGTCCTTTGCATTTTGATTGTAGACCGAACTCTTTTCAATTCTTTGGTGTTCAATATCGGATAGAATCGTATTGAATTTTTCGGAATCAAAAAGATAATCAATGTTATTTTTCATTGAACAAATCTTTAACTGAAACGTTTTCCTTTTCAGTTGCTGCCGATTCAAAATAACTCATTTTAGTAGCCTTCATCAAATCGGCCACAAGATTAGACGGAATGGTTTGAATTTGATTATTGTACGACAAAACACATGCATTGTAGGCTCTGCGCGCTGCTGAAATTTGTTCTTCAATATCCATAATCGAACGTTGTAAATGCAAAATATTTTCATTGGCTTTCAAATTGGGATAATTTTCAACCGTCACCAAAACTTTAGACAATAACGCACTCAGTTCGTTTTCTGAATTGGCTCTTTCCGAAGATTGCAAATTCCCAACCGAAGTCGCATTGCGTAGCGCCACAATTTTTTCCAACGTTCCGCTTTCAAATTGCATAGATTGTTGCACGGAAGCAACCACATTCGGAAGCATATCATACCGCTTTTTCAAAATGGCATCTAAACTAGAATTGGCATTTTCAACCGAATTTCGTTTCATTACAATCGAATTGTAGCAGTAAAATAAAATGAATGCCACAGCAATAAGTACAATAAATATCATGTCTTTTTTTTTGATTCAATTGCAAATATAACGAAATCGAATCTGAAAAAATGTTAAATAGAATACGTTCAATACAGTACAAAAAAGAGCGACAATTCCTGTCGCTCTTTACACATCAATTCTTCTTCTTTTTCTTATCATCACCATCCTTTTTAGATTTGGCTTTTTTCTTGGGCGAAAGCAATTCTTTTTTAGCAAGCAATCGCTTTTCGGTTTCATCCATTTCATAGGAATTGTCGTTGGCCGTCATTAAAAGTTTGATCTCTTTTAGCAATTTTACCGCTTTCTTAAATTCTTTTTGCTGTTCTAACAAAAATACTTTTCTGAGCATGATCGCTACTTTATTGATGCCTTTAATGGTCAACGCAAAATCAATTAATTTGGATGCTTCGTCTTGATCTTCATTCAAAAGTAAGGCATCCAAATAGTATGGATACACTGCCACGGCATGAATATCGATGGCCAATGCCTCTTGAAAATAGCGTTTGGCTTCTTCATAATCGTGCAATTGCTCGGTTTGAATTCGACCGTACAAACACAACGCCATAACGTTTTTATCGTTGTACGACAAAGCGTAATCCAACGATTCGATGGTTCCTTCCAACCAATACGGATAGTTATCCAAGGCTTGAAAAAGATATTTATCTACTGTTTTCATCTTATTAGTGAATAGTGATTAGTGAATAGTAATTAGTCACTCATCTGTTTGATATTTTTTGTTACTTCTTCTTTTGCTTTCTGTCGTTCTGATTTGTAGCTTTTTACAACTTTTTCGTTTTTAAAATCAGAACCTTTAAATGTTCGTGTTGGGTTTCCGCGTTGCACATTCAGTTGGTTTTCCCATTGTTGGCTGACGTGTTGCTTGATTTGCTCCAATTCGAAAACTTTGAATTTATCCAGTAAGCGTTCGGTTGCCAATTTCTTGTTTTGGTGTTGCGAACGTGAATCCATTGCTACTACACTTAATCCAGTTGGAAGATGTGTTGCTCTAATCGCCGAACTCACTTTGTTTACATGTTGTCCGCCCGCGCCCGAACTTCTCATCGCTTGATATTGAATGTCTTTTTCGGAAATACTTTTGGTTTGCACCGTTTCTACTTCAAAAACACCAATGAACCAGTTTTTTCTTTTGTGCATTTTTCTATAGGTACTTTGACTCATCCACTGAATGGTTCCGGTCCATGATGCTACAAAGTCGGAAACTGATTTCCCTTTTATTACTAGCAATGCCGAAGCTACTGTTCCGTTTTCTGGTCCGGATTCACGTTGCAAAACGGTGGCTTCCAACTGATTTTCGTGTGCTTCTTCCAACACTTTTTTGAGCACTTGAGCCGCAACCCAAGTGCATTCTGCTGGTCCGCGACCTGCTGTTATTTGAATTATTTTGTCCATTTTTTTAAAAAGTTTCAAAAGTTACAATGGTTTTTCTACTAGCCCTGATGCTGGAATTTGTTTGAGCTCTTGGCCCGATTTTTCATCGGGACAAAGCGAGTTCCAGCAGCAGGAAAATGGTTTACTGATACAGCCCGAGCCTTTTGCTTCTAATAAAAAAACCACCTAAACTTTTATTTGTCCATACGCACAATTTTTGGCGTGAACGTTCCTAAAACAGTAACCAATTCGGTTTGCAAAGCCATTACTTTATGGATGTCTTTGTAGGCCATTGGCGCTTCGTCTACATTGCCGCCGATGAGTTGCACCTCATGATTTGCCAAGACTTTTTTAATCTGACTTGGCGTGAAATTGGCCTTGCATTTGGCTCTCGAGAACAAGCGTCCAGCTCCGTGAGAAGCTGAATTTAACGATTCGGCATTTCCTTTTCCCATCACGATAAATCCGGGCGCAGTCATTGAACCTGGAATAATTCCAAGTGTTCCTTCGTGCGCTGGCGTCGCTCCTTTTCGGTGCACGATGCATTCTTTGCCATTGACTTGCTCTTTCCACGCAAAATTGTGGTGGTTTTCGATGGTCACAACGATTCGTTTTCCGATGGCTTTGGCAATGCGCTTGTGAATGTTATCGTGACATGCTTTGGCATAATCGCCAGCTAAATTCATCGCCAACCAATATTCCTGACCGTCGTGCGTGTTCAAATCGAGCCACGCCAGATGCTGAACATTTTTGGGTAACGGACATTGTTTGGTTGCCAAATACGTGTAATGCTTGGCGATGTTCGCTCCCATTCCGCGTGAACCACTGTGCGACAACACGCAGAAATAACTTCCTGCCTCCAACTTCCATTCGGCCAACGGCGCATCCAATTGAACGATTCCGAATTCAACGAAATGATTGCCTCCGCCTGATGTTCCGAGTTGTTTGTAAGCTTTGGAGTGCAAACTTTTCAGCAACGGAATGTCTTGAAATTCGGATCGTGAGAAAATCTCGTGATCGGCTTTTATGGCGTGCGTTTCGTTCATTCCGAATTTGGTATGATCCTTCAAAATGGCTTGCAATTGATGGTCTTTTCCTTTGATGAACGACGCGGGTAAATCGAAAATCGATAAACTCATTCGGCAACCAATATCGACTCCAACTCCGTACGGAATGACCGCATTGTCTGTTGCTAACACCCCGCCAATGGGCAATCCGTAACCCGAATGTGCATCGGGCATCAAAGCGCCAGAAACGGATATTGGCAACTTTAACGCATCATACAATTGAAACTTGGCTTGTTCGTCGATTTCGTTTTCACCAAATATTGAAAATGGTGCTCGAGTAGTTTGCAATTGATGCATTCGCACTTGCACTGGGTTGACCAATCCTTCGGCTACTTTGCCCCAAGTTCCGTTATTTTTATAGTTCTCGGGATGCAACAACACATCTTTGGCTTCGTTAATGATACTGTCTTTTTTTTCTCTTTTTCGGTATCTGCTTATTTGTCCTAAAGCAATATTGATACTGTTGTTCTTGGGAAAGCCTAATTTGATTAGGTCTCTTCCCGTTAATTTATTTCCCATGATTTTTTAACATTGTTATTTGTAGTGCAATTATTTCTGCGAAAGCAAAAAATAATTACAAGTCATCTCGTTCCGATTATGGAAAGAGTACATGAACATTGTTCGGGAATTTTTTTGTGAAGTGTCTAGAATATACAAAAAAGCCCGAAACTAAATATCTTCGGGCTTTTTCATATGTTATAAAAGTAAATTTCTATGATTGAAATAAGCCACGAAGATGAGCTGCACCAGTTCCTACCGGTGTGAAGCTTTGTGAGAGTGATTGGAATACAAACATTTTTCTTCGTTTAATTGATTAGTATTTTTCGAATGCAAATATTTAATTTTATTTTTTAATTTTCCTAATTTCCTGTTAAAAAAAACACAAAATTAAAACTATGTAGCTGTATTTTAATAGATTACGAATAAAATATTTTAGTGTAAGAAAGTAAAAAGTTGACGATTGAGGAACTATTTGATGGTTCTTTTTTATATTTACCGTATGAAACGTAACGAAATCACACTCCACAACTGGAACCAACTCGCACAAGCCTACCACGATAAATTCATGGAAATGGATTTGTATAACGCCACGTATGACCAATTTTGTGATTTGATTGACAACGACAACGCGCGTATTTTAGAACTCGGTTGCGGACCCGGAAATATCACGAAATACATTTTAGAAAAAAAACGCAACTACTCGATTTTGGCAACTGATACGGCGCCGACTATGATTGAGTTGGGAAAAATAAACGTCCCAAAAGCGGAATTTCAAGTGTTGGATGTGCGCGATATAGTGGATTTACATCAAACTTTTGATGCAATTTTAGGCGGATTTGTAGTGCCGTATTTAAATTCGGAAGAAACTAAGCAGTTCATTGCCGACAGCGTTCAATTGCTCAATGACAACGGAATTTTGTATTTCAGTTGCATTGAAAAAGATACCTCGTATTCCGAAAGCCAAACCAGTAGCGACGGGAAAATTACAATGGAAGTGAATTACCATGATTCGGCTTCACTGATTCAGTCGCTGGAAGAGAATCAATTCAAAGTGGTTGGTGTTTTTCGGATAAATTATCCAAAACCCAATGGTACGAGCGATATTCATTTGGTTATTATCGCTCAGAAATAAAACAGCCCCGAAACGTAGTTCCGAGACTGTTACTTAACAAACAACCAAATTAATCAACTATTCTATTGTAATTTCTGCTAGGTTTTCGTTTTCCTTTACTGAACCTAACTGAATTGTTTTTAGTTTGCGTTGCGCAGTACCGTTGGCTTTGCGAACATAAATTTCGACCATAACCGTAGTTGGACCATTTTCAGTAAGTGCACTTTCACCAAAATAATTGGTTTTTATAATGTATTTGCCTTGTACCGAATTGCGCAATAAATACTGTTCTGGACCGTATCCTTCGGTGAAATCTTTTGAAAAATAAGCACCCACTTCAGTAGTTCTATGACCGTAGAAGCATTCTTCACCCGTAGGTTCAACGATGTGCAAATCGATGTCGGTATCCATCTGATTCCAGTTCAGAATGATGCGGATTCCCACTGGCATTTTGTCTACATATTTTGCTTCCAGCTTACCCGAATCAATTCCTTTGCGCTCACTCATTATTCGGTTGATGTCCATTAAAATAATATCTTCAACACCCGAATATTGTCCGCTCATTTCTCCGTAATAATTTACTTCTAACGCTTTGATTAACGCATCAAAAGCAGCTTGATAGTGCTTAGTATCTTCCAAAGCCAAAGCCAAATCACGGTGAGATTGAGGTTCGTGTTCTCTCCATTTTGCAACTTGACTTGCCGTAAACAAGGCATCATCATAGGCTTCCCATTGACGCAATACATAGGTAAGTGATTTGTATAATTGGTGATTTTCCAAGCCTAAATCGGCTATATTGCTTAAAATCAATAGTGCTTTTTCTCGATCACCAGTATCATAAAAATGATTGGCCACGTCGAAATAAAAACTTGGATTATTGATTTGGTCTTCACGTAATTGAAGGTATACTCCGTATTTTTTGTCGGATGGTACACCAGATAATGCTTTAAGATATATGCGATCTGGATTCCATTTACTCATTTTTACGGGTACGTATCCCATATAACTTCCTTCTGTAGTTGAGTCTTGAACGGAGCGAATATTTACACCGGCCACACTACCTTGCAATGATTGCGAAACAACATTTGAACTGACTGTTGTTACAGAACTCATCATTTTACTTTTATTAGAAACCACATTTTCTTCCTCTCCTTCATCAACTTGTTCGTCTTTATTAGCATCAACAGTTCTATAACCCTGAACAACAACTTCTTCCAATCGACTGACCGAACTAGTTAACGTAACATTATAACTCGTTCTATTACCAATTTTGATGGTCTGATCGTTCATACCAATAAAAGAAAATACAAGTTCTTCGTTCGGTTGCGCATTGATTGCAAATTTTCCATCCATATCGGTCTGTACGCCTCTTGTGGTTCCTTTAACCACTACATTTGCGCCAGGTAATGTTCCCAATTTGTCAGAAACAACACCTCGAATATTTCCAACCATTTTTGTAGGTTTTGGCTCTTTAATTGGCTTTGGTGCTTGGTATTTTACATCACTTTTCCACCACGCCAAAAGTTGGTTGTAATAGGTCTCGACATTTTTCCAATTGCTTTGTTTCTGAGCTTTGGCATCAGTTACTCGCTGTTTCATTATCCGGTCAAATTCATCTCGCAATTCGGCTGGCGGAATGATTTCATATTGGATGTAATCGTTCAAAGCTTCCAAAACAATTAAGGATGTATTTTGAGTTACAATTCCGTATTTCTTGCCCAAAGTTTCAATTTCAGCAGCATGATCTTTGTAATTAATTTCTAGAAAAGCTATCTTTTTTTGAGCCCACAGTTTTTCAATGCTTACTTCGTTGGTGGCTTGATTTGATGCATCAATGATGATTGTTTTTTCGAGAATCGGGGTTTCATCATATCCAAATTGGAGTACTATTTCATTTGATTTTTTTAAGGAAATTCCACACATACTAAAACTTCCCGAAACTGGAGTTCCGACCATCGGATAGATTTCGGTTACCATATAATTATCTTTAATTCCGAGGAATTTCAAGGATTGAAATTGTAGTTTATTCAATGCATCGCTGAGATTCAACTGATTCAAATTGATGAAATTACCACCTGTTTTTATGGCATTAAAATTCAGAAACGCATAATCCGATGAGGCCAAAGAAGAAATAGTATACACTGGTTTTTTAGTGTTAGTTAACACATTTGAACTCAATGACGACAATCCGTCGGTAAAAAACAAGTATTCATCATGCGTTGGAAATTTTACTTTTGAAAAACGTGTTCCACCATCATAGTTGACCTGTTGTAACACTCCTTTTAAGTCAGACCAATCGCCATTTTTAATTGAATAGACATTCTTTTTTTCAAAATTATATCCGACGAAATAAAGAGCCACTTCAACCGAATTTAATTCCTTAAAATAAGCGTCCAACAACTCCAATTCTTTTTTTACATCGCGTTTACTACAACTTAAAGACACATCCCAAATCAGTCCAACTGAACTTGGTTTTTTCTTGCGGATGGTTTTGGCTTCCACTACTGTATTGGCATAAAAATAATGCTGATTTTCTACTGATTGAACGGCAACACTCGGAATTTCAGCCTGAATCGGAATCGTAATTACCAATTTATCTTTAGGTTGGTAGTTGTTCTTTTTAAGCGTTGCAACGTAATTCTGACCTAAATTTTCCATCGCAATTACCCCGCTATCGTTTAAAATTGTCGGACTTGAGGCTGCTCCAACAACTGAAATAGTCAGTTCGAATACATCTAATTGCTGTTTATACGTTGTCAGCATTTGATAGGATAAATGAGAAGCGTCAAAATTGGAAAGTTCCTGCTCATAACCAATAATTATAATACGTTCCTTATTGGGCAGTAAAGGATAAATACGCGTTTTGAAGTTATTGCCTTCCACTTTTTCAAGCAATCCCGGATCGACTCTTCGGTGCTCTATGGCTTCAAAAACTTGTTTACCCTTATTTTTATTTACCGGAACTGCTTCACGCATTTTTCCATTGATGTCAATAGCATAGCGGGAAACAGAAACGCCTTCGGGTAAGGGAAACAATAATTCAGCTTCCATTTGACGACTCGTTCCGTTAAAAAAGTGCATTTCAGTCGTGGTATAGGCAATATTTCCGACCACTTTTACATCCACTTTCAGCTGACTCAATCGGACAAGACTTGAATCTTTTCCTTTTACATGTATTTGTGGACTTTGAGCATGAACTAAAAATCCAAAAAATAATACGGCGGTTAGGATTACGTTTTTCATAAATAGGTTTTTTAAGTTGGTTGAGAAACCGTTCTAATTACTTAGAGTTAATTTTGCATAAAAAGGTTGTGACGCACCTCATTTATTATTCAATTTATTTACTTTTATGAAATAAAAATTAGGTGCATGTCAAAACTCCCACATATTTCAACCAGCATATTTACGGTGATGTCGCAAATGGCAAACGAGTTCGGCGCGATTAATTTATCGCAAGGGTTTCCGAATTTTCCAGTTGATGAACGGTTGAAAAACATCACGTCAAAATGGGCAAAAGAAGAAATTCACCAATACTTGCCGATGTCAGGTTTTCCGCCCTTGTTGGAAAAAATTGCACACTTGATTAACACTTCTTACGGCAGAAAGGTAAATCCCACAACTGAAGTTTTAATCACGGCCGGTGCGACAGAAGGAATTTTTGCGACTATTCAGGCTTTGGTTCACCCGAAGGATGAAGTGATTATTTTGGATCCGAGTTACGACTGTTACGAAACACCGATTTTGTTGTGTAATGCAATTCCGAAACGAATTCCGCTAAGCGATACTTTTACACCCGACTGGCAACGAATTGGAAGCACGATGAACTCCAAAACTCGAATGATCATCATTAATAATCCGCACAATCCGACGGGTAGAATTTGGTCGGAAACGGATTTTACACAACTGGAAAAACTCTTGAATGTCTATCCGAATGTAATCGTTATTTCGGATGAAGTATACGAATACATTACGTTTGAAAACAAGCACATTTCGATACATCATCGTGAACAACTGAGGGCAAAAAGCGTGAGTGTTTCGTCTTTTGGAAAATCGTTTCACATTACGGGTTGGAAAATAGGTTATCTTATTGCTCCTGAACATTTGATGCAAGAGATTAAAAAAGTCCATCAATTCTTGGTGTTTTCGGTAAACAGTTTGGCGCAATATGCCATCAATGAGTATATGGATGTAGTTCAAGTGAACGAACTCGGACACTTTTACCAACAAAAAAGAGATTTTTTCAGGAATTTGATGCACGAAACTCGGTTTGAATTGTTGCCTTGTGAAGGTTCCTATTTTCAAATTGCATCGTATGCTTCCATTTCGGCTGAAGATGACATTCAATTTACGAAGCGATTGGTTAAAGAATTTGGTGTTGCGGCCATTCCGCTTTCTCCGTTTTATGCTGATGCTAAGCAAACTCAATGCATCCGCTTTTGTTTTGCCAAAGAAGAAGAAACTTTAAAAAAAGCGGTTGAGCGATTACAAAAATTATAAATTACTTTATATATTTGCGCACTAATTTCGGGATGTAGCGCAGCCAGGTAGCGTACTAGCATGGGGTGTTAGGGGTCGCTGGTTCGAATCCAGTCATCCCGACAATCGAATTCAAATCATTATCCATAAAAAAAATCCATCAAGCTCGCTTGAATGGATTTTTTTATGGATAATGATTCAGTTTTTGCAAAAAACTGGCTTGAATTCGATTGTAACGGCTCCCCAAAAAGAATCACCGTAAGGTAATCCAGTAACTTGAATGGATTTTTTTGTGGAAAATCTTCAGTTTTGAAAAAACTGAGAAGAATTTTCATTGAGCAACTTACCTTTCCTCTTGATCACCGTCACGTAATCCTTCGTCTTGAATAATTACTTTACAAAAAAACTTCATTAAAAAAATGGAAAAAAGTTGATTGTAACGACTCCCAAAAGGGATCATCCTCAGGTAATCCAACAACTTGAATGAAAGTTGAATATTGAATACCGAACACCGAAGACTGCCCTAGCCCAGTCCCGAAGCTTCGGGAGAAGTGAAAAGCTTTTTGCCAAAGCTATTGTGTTGTACTTGTTGGGATAAAGCGACTAAAGGAAGCTCTTAGCCCAACCTAGTACAACCAATTGGTTTAAAAAAACTTGAAACGAAGGGCTGGATTAGCTTATAATTGAATTAAAAATTATGAGTTATGAGTTATGAGTTATGAGTTACTAACGAATATAACTTTTTTGCACCATCTTCTATCTTCTATTTTCTATAAGAGTATCACTTAATTCAATTTTCATATCGTAATTCTTACACCTTGTTCACCTCTTGTCAACTCAATATTTTAGAAACAAACAATAAAAAAATTACATTTGCTTTACAAAATGTACTATAGCAATTTATGATTAGTTTTCAAAGGTTAGTTGTATTCCTATTTTTGTTTTTATCGCATACTCTGTTGGCCAATCCATCAGAGAATCCGTTGTTACAAAAAGGTTGGGCCGCTTTGGTAAAAGACAATGAAAACGAAGCTTTTGGGTATTTTTGGGATGCGCATGAAAAGGCAAAAAAAGAGAAAAATACAGCCGACAAAGCTGAATCGTTGTTTTATTTGGGAATTTGCTCGTATGGTTCGAGTCTTGAAAAAGGACTCCAATTTGCTACCCAATCGCTCAGCGAATACAAATTGTTGGAGCAAACCAATCCAAAATTAGCCAAAACTGGACGGTACAAATGTCTGCAACTGATCAGTACCATTTACGGTCGGCAAAAAAAATACGACGATGCCATGCGTCTGAGTAAAGAAGTGGTATCTGAATTGAAAAATTCATCCGATGCGGCCGGAACTTTAGGATTGGCGTACACCAGTTTGGGGAATTTATACGAACTCAAAAAAAGAAACGACTCATCTGAAATTTACCATTCGTTGGCGCTAGCCGAATTTGAAAAATCGAATACTACCGCTTACTTGCCTACTTCTTACTGCAAAATGGGTGAAATTGCTAAGAAAAAAGGACAAAAAGAAACCAGCCTTATCTATTTCAAAAAAGCGCTGGATTTAGCTCAACGTAGCGAAAATAAACAAGCGCAAGTACGATCATTGGTTAGTTTGGGAAAATGGCATTTGGACCTGAATTCGGATGCTGTCCAAGCCGAAGTCTTCTTCCTCAAAGCCAAACAAATTGCGACTACCTTATCGGACAAAACTTTCGAAATACTGTCATTGGAAGCCTTAATTGAAGTCAAGAAAAAACAAGGTGATTTCCAAGAGGTAAGTCAGTTGCAAAACGAAGTCATACAAATCAAAGATGCGTTCTACTCGTTTGAACGAGAACAAATTGTAAAGAGTTTAGAAGTGCAATTTGAAGTCGCTGAAAAAAACCGAAAACTGAAGTTAATATCGGCCGAAAAAGAAGTTTCTAAACTCACCAACTATTTATTAATTAGCTTATTAGGATTGTTATTGATTGTTTTTGGCGTTGTGTATTTTTTCTTGAAACGAATCAACAAAAGAGACAAACAATTGCTTAAAACCAAAGAAGAATTGGTTTCTTTATTGGAAGAACAAAAAGTGCTAAAAGAGCAACAATTTCAAAACGACATTGAGTTTAAGGAAAGTCAGTTGAGCGCCATTACCATTCAAATGGTGGAAAAAAACGAATTGTTGGACGAAATCAAAACGGTTTTGAACAAAAAAGAACCTTCGTCTGAAAATGAACTCAAAAAGCTGGTGAGTAAATACACCGTTCAAGATAACAATTGGAAGGATTTTGATCACTATTTTGAAAGTGTCAATAAAAACTTCTACACCCGACTGAAGCAAAAATACCCCGGAATCAGCTCGAATGATTTAAAAATTTGTGCCTTAATCAAACTGAATTTATCAATTAAAGAAATGGCTACAATTTTGAATATTTCTCCCGATAGCGTAAAAACAGCACGTCATCGTTTGCGAAAAAAACTTCAATTATCCACCGAAGACAACCTAACCGATTTCATACTTTCGGTGTAAATCATTCTCTTGTTTACGCAATCATTACTTAATTCTGAAAAGTGTACACCTCGTGTCAACTATTCAAAATCAATAATTTAGACTTTGAAAAGTACTTTTGATTCATTCAAAAACTAAAAAAATTGATTATGAAAAAAAGTACTTTACACTACAGTTTTATGGCATGTCTTTTTTGGCTGCACGCTTTTGTCGCAGCGCAAACGCCCACACTGGATTTTGCACATTCGTTGGAAACCAATCACACGCACGGAATTTGGTCGCGAGCCACGATAACCGATGCACAAGGCAATTTTTATATGACGGGTTTGTATCACGGAACGGTTGATTTCGACACAACTGCAGGTACATTTTTGCTAACGTATCAAGGCGGAATTGACAACATCGTCGACGGTGAAGCCGATGTGTATGTGGCGAAATACAATGCGACAGGAGAATTAATGTGGGCAAAAAACTTAGTCGAACCGACGTTTGCCAACATGAACGAAGAGCGCGGCGGATCGATGATTATCGATGAAGACAATAATTTGTACCTCTCGGGATTTACAAGCACACGCGGCTTTTTTGTTTCGAAATGGGACAACGATGGAAACGAACTTTGGACGCGCTATTTTGATGATGAAGAAGCCAATTCTGTTTCGACATTTGCTTTAAAAAAACTAAACAACTCTATTTTAGTGAGTGGTTTTTTTATGGGAACGGTCGATTTTAATCCGTCTTCAACTGCTGTCAATTCAGTTACTGCTTTCAATGGTGATGGATTTTTGCTGTCGCTTTCGGAGGAAGGAAATTTCGACTGGGTGAAGCAATTCCGTTGCAACGGCGGTGTTTTCCTTTCGGGATTGGAAGTAGACAATGCCAACAACATCTTCTTAAGTGGTATCTTTTTGGGTTCGGTTGATTTGAATCCGAGTACATCAACTACAACAATCATTACCTCAAATTCGGTTTCAGGTGGAGCAATCAGTTCGGCCTTTCTTGCAAAATATTCGAGCACGGGCGACCTCATTTGGAACCGTCATTTACGCGGTACTGCGCCGACCGACATGTTCTTTCCGTTCATCAAAAAAGACTCAAGCAACAACATCCTCATGACGGGTTCATTCAAAGGAGTTACTAGTTTTTTACCTACAACGACAAGCGTCAATTCGAGCGAATTTTACACTTCCTTTTTAGCTAAATACGATACGAACGGTACCTTGAACTGGGCGAAACAATTCGGAATTCCCACAGCTACTCAAACCTCTTTTTTTACTGCTTCCTTTACTTCAAATGTGCTTTTGGATGCGTGTGATAACATTTATGTTTCGGGCGAATTTCAAGGGAATTGCGATTTTGACCCGAGTTCGAATGAAAAAATACTGCAATCACTGACCAATACGATTGATGTTTTTATCGGAATGTATTCACCTGAAGGCAATCACTTATGGTCGATGGATATTGGCAATACTGGAAATCCAGCATTTGTTGACTTTAACGGTTACTTGCCCATTGCATTGACGCCCAATGACGACATTGTCATAACAGGTTCGTACCGAGGAAGTTTTGATTTCGATCCGTCTGCTACAAACGCCTTTCTGTTAAACTCTAACAATTCCGGAGTTCCGAATAACGCCGGAGTATTCATTGCAAAATATGGAAATCCGTTGGCTTGCAGTTTATCGAATACTACATTTATTCCAACTTCATTTTCAATAACGCCGAATCCAGCAAAAGAATACCTGAACCTTGAATTCAATTCGACGGATTCCGATTATTCGATAAGCATCTATGACCTAACTGGAAAATTAGTTTTCGAATTAAAAAATATAGAAATCAATGAAAAACGGATTGGGTTGCCTGCATTGACAAGCGGACTTTACCTTGTTAAAGTGACTACTTCATCGGATGCATACCAACAAAAGATTTTTATTGAATAAGTTAAAAATCAATACATTATGCAATATGTTTACCTATTGTTTACCTCATTAATTAGGAAGGCAAAAAATAAAAAGTAACTTTGTTATCAATTAGTTTGTAAAAATTCTATGAACCAACAAAACAAACCACTATGAAAAAAAGCTACTTTATCACACATTTAATGCTATTCCTTTACACGTGTAGCTTGAACGCGCAAGTTGTAAACGGTAACTTCGAAAACATCAAACCCAACTTTCTTCCGAGTAATTGGGGAATGAATTTATCTCTTCCCGTAGTTATTGATCCACTAACCGGACAAATTTCTGGTGACAATATTATGTACACTTGGTGCATTCCCGCGCTGTGTTATGTTTCGTACGAACCACACACTGGTCAAACTGCTATGGAGATTTCGAATGCCTTCAATCAAACGCAAAACAAAGTGATTCCAGGTGAAGCTATTGTTTTTAGTGATGCAACACAAGACAGTCCGGGTTGGAACCCAGGTATTCCAGTAATACCGAGTGACAACATTCAGACACTTGGATTTTATTACAAATTCCTTCCCGCTGGAAATGATGTAGCCGAAGCAAAATTAACCGTTTTTGATGTTGAAGGAAATGAAATCGGAAACACAACTATTGAAATTTCAGGCACCAACAGTCAATACAGTTATGTGTATTCGTATATCGATTACACGTCGAATGCTACTGCAGCTTATATGTACATTTCATTTAATATGGCCAAAGAAGGATCAACTCCAACTTTCGGAAGTCGACTTATAATTGATAATGTAGTCACTAATTTTCAAGCACTATCTTTGGTAGACAATCAAACTCGAACCGATTTTCATGTATATCCAACTTTGGTTGATAATGAAGTGAACATCGTTCCGTCCAATCAAGCGGAAGGATTAATTACGTATGCTCTGTTCAACACCGAAGGTCGATTAGTACAAGAAAACACAAGTGATTCCAATGTCGTGAACGCCTTTTCATGGGATGTAAGCGCATTGCAAGCCGGAATTTACTTTTTACAAATCGAATCGAATTTGGGGAAAATCACTAAAAAAATCATCAAAAAATAGCAATCATCAGTCAAAACAAATAGGTTGCTGAACTGGATTGAATCATTTTTCAATCCAGTTTTTTTTATTACGTGTTTGGTAATAAGAATGTGTGTTTGCCACGAATTGACGAATTTAAATCTCAAACATTTGATTTTATTCGAATGTTCATCGACGATGAACAAATTTTATACGTGCTCTTTTGCTAATTAGTGTATTACTTCGTCTGTTCGCTGCGCTCGAGTCGTGGCTAAAAGAATAAATTTACAACATACTTATTTTTTATTTTTGTATTTGATTAGAAGTAGATTACACAATAATCTTAAATATTAATATAATGAAGCTAATTTATTTACTATGCATGCATAATAAAAAATTTACTATCTTTACCGAAACTAATACATCAAATTATGGATTTTTCAGCAAAAATGCTTCGCGATGATGCATTAAAAGGTAAAACAATAGTAGTTACAGGCGGAGGAAGCGGATTGGGCAAAGCCATGACCCACTATTTTTTGGAACTCGGTGCCAATGTAGCCATTTCTTCTCGCGATATCGAAAAACTAAAAACTACGGCTTCCGAATTAGAAAAAGCCACGGGAGGAACATGTTTACCGGTTCAATGTGACGTGCGTCATTACGATCAAGTCGAAGCGATGCTTGCCGAAGTACTTAAAAAATTTGGGAAAGTAGATGTATTGCTGAACAACGCCGCTGGAAATTTTATTTCGCCTACAGAACGTTTATCAGCCAATGCCTTTGATACCATAATTGATATTGTTTTAAAAGGATCTAAAAACTGTACACTTGCTTTTGGAAAACACTGGATTGCTGAAAAACAAACCAATTGCAACGTATTAAATATCGTAACTACGTATGCTTGGACGGGTTCGGGTTACGTGGTGCCGAGTGCGACAGCTAAAGCCGGAGTGTTAGCGATGACGCGCAGTTTAGCAGTCGAATGGGCCAAATACGGAATCCGAATGAACGCCATTGCTCCTGGTCCGTTTCCGACCAAAGGCGCATGGGATCGATTATTGCCAGGCGATTTAGCCGAAAAATTTGATATGGCGAAAAAAGTGCCATTACGCCGCGTAGGAAATCACCAAGAATTGGCCAATTTGGCCGCGTATTTGGTTTCCGATTTCTCTGCCTACATCAACGGAGAGGTCGTTACCATTGACGGTGGCGAATGGTTGCAAGGCGCTGGACAATTCAATATTTTAGAGAAAATTCCGCAAGAAATGTGGGATATGTTGGAAGCCATGATTAAGAATAAAGGGAGCAAGTAGGGACAAGTCGCGACTTGTCCGTGTCGGTAAGAATTTAGAACAAGTCGAAATTTGTTGATAGTAATTTAGGACAAGTCGCGACTTGTCCGTACATTTTATTAGGAGCAGGAATTTTGTGTTTCGAACGACAAATAGTCCCGCTTTCCGCTCTACTGCGTGCCGCTGCAATCGGGGCTAGTTTAGACGGTTTTCGTTCCAAATAAAACCTAGCGCTTTGCGTTCTTTGCGCTAACTTCGCGCCCCTGCCTGCCGGCAGGCAGGTTTGCGGTTAAGAAAATAATTAAGTAAACTTTGCGTTCTACAGTAGAATCCTCTCCCATGAAAACAAAGCTTACTTTTTTTCTTCTGCTGCTACTTACAACCAGTTGCTTTTCTAAAAACGAAACTCCAAAAAATCAGACAACTCTGTCTACTTCACCAAACGCAGCTTTTGAAAACACCGTCAAAGTCATACATATTTTTGTCGCGTTGTGCGATAACAAATACCAAGGCATTGTGCCGGTTCCCGCCAAAATCGGCAACGGTCAAGATCCAAACAACAATTTGTATTGGGGTTGTGGCTTCGGAATCAAAACGTATTTTAAAAAAAGTGCCGAATGGAAACTGTTACAATCTGAAAAGGTAAGCGGCGTCGTTTTGGAACGACTTATCTTTAAACACGTTTCTAAAAATGTGTATTTGGTGGCCGACGCCTACCACGGAAAAGAAATACAACAATGCACCAAAGATTTCCTAAAAAGTAATTCAGGTGATTTGAAAAACACGCTTCAAATTGGCGACAAAACCCTCGGAATTAACGGCAATTCTAACCTCGTAGCCTACATTGGTCACAATGGATTAATGGATTTTCAACTGGACGAAACCTACGTCAATACCGACAACAAATCCCGTGATTGTATAATCCTAGCCTGTAAAAGCAAAAATTATTTCACTTCCTACATCAAAAATTCAAAGTCCAATCCGATCGTGTGGACAACCCAATTCATGGCTCCGGAAGCCTATACGATTCACGATGCTTTATCAGGTTATGTACTGAATGAAACGCCAACTCAAATTCATCTTCGTGCGGCAAAAGCGTATGCTAAATTTCAGAAATGTAGTGTGAAAGCCGCTTCGAAATTATTGGCGACTGGGTTTTGATGGTCGCTGCGCTCAATTTTTACCGCAAAGACGCGAAGTTTTACGCAAGGTTCGCAAGGCATTCGCTTCGCTCCTATTTGAAACAGAGATCAAAGAAATCTAAAAAATCTTTATTCTATTTTCTATTCTCTTTTTTCTGATTACTGAACACCGAACACTGAACACTACGCCACTAGCCCAGATGGAAGTAAAGCGCTTTTTGAGTTGGTTAGGTAGTTTTTGTTGGACCAAAAGAGTGACCAACGGAAACTACTTTTGGGACATTACAAAAACACATGACCAGCCAAAAACGCGGAACGTACAGCTGGAGTAGCTTCTAAAAAAAATCACACAACAATTAACTATTGTTAACAAATAACACTTTCATAAACCATAAAAAATTGTATTTTTACACCTCAAAATTTGTATCAAATAAATGGGCAAAATCATTGCAATAGCCAATCAGAAAGGTGGTGTAGGAAAAACAACTACTTCGGTAAATTTGGCCGCATCACTGGGTGTTTTAGAGAAAAAAGTGTTATTAATCGACGCCGATCCGCAAGCCAATGCGAGTTCGGGTTTGGGAATTGATGTAGACAGTGTAGAAATTGGCACCTATCAAATACTGGAACACAGTAATTTACCTGAGGAAGCGGTCGTAAAATCGAGCTCTCCCAATGTAGATGTCATTCCGGCTCACATAGACCTAGTTGCGATTGAAATTGAATTGGTGGACAAAGAAAACCGCGAATACATGCTCAAGCAAGCTTTGGAAAAAATAAAAGACCAATACGACTATATTCTTATTGATTGCGCGCCATCGTTGGGTTTATTAACGTTGAACGCGTTGACGGCTGCCGATTCAGTAGTGATTCCGATTCAGTGTGAGTACTTTGCTTTGGAAGGTTTAGGAAAGTTGTTGAACACGATTAAAAGTGTGCAGAAAATTCACAATCCCGACTTAGACATTGAAGGTTTATTGCTTACGATGTACGATTCGAGGTTGCGTTTGTCCAATCAAGTGGTGGAAGAAGTGCAAAAACATTTCAGCGACATGGTGTTTAAAACCATCATTCAACGCAACGTAAAACTGAGTGAAGCGCCGAGTTTCGGAGAAAGCATCATCGGATTTGACGCTACGAGTCGCGGCGCCGCAAATTATTTGAGTTTAGCTGAAGAGATCATCAAGAAAAATAGCAATTAAAAATGGCAAAAGCAGTACAGAAACAAGCTTTAGGAAGAGGATTATCTGCCTTATTAAAAGATCCGTCCAACGACATCAAATCGGTAAACGATAAAAATGCAGATAAAGTAATTGGAAGCATCATCGAATTGGAATTGGATTCCATCGAGATCAATCCGTTTCAACCGCGTACCAATTTTAATGAAGAATCGCTTCAAGAATTGGCTTCGTCCATCAAAGAATTGGGTGTGATTCAACCCATTACTGTTCGTAAATTAGACTTCAACAAATACCAATTGATTTCGGGAGAACGCCGTTTGCGCGCCACCAAATTAGTTGGATTAACTACGATTCCAGCTTACATCCGCATTGCCAACGACAACGAATCGCTGGTGATGGCCTTGGTGGAAAACATTCAGCGTCACGATTTAGATCCGATTGAAATTGCGTTATCGTACCAACGTTTGATTGACGAAATTCAACTCACTCAAGAGCAAATGAGCGATCGCGTAGGAAAAAAACGTTCGACCATCGCCAATTATTTGCGTTTGTTGAAATTGGATCCAATCATTCAAACTGGAATTCGAGACGGATTCATTTCTATGGGTCACGGTCGCGCCATCATCAACATTGATAACCAAGACATTCAAGCTGACATTTACCATAAAATCGTGAGTCAGAATCTTTCGGTTCGTGAGACGGAATCGTTGGTAAAAAACTACCAAGACGGATTAAAATCGAAAGGAAAAGTAAGCAAAACGACTTCTTTTTCGGTTGCTGAAGACCAGAAAAAAGCCATTACAACATTTTTCGGAGCTAAAGTAGACGTAAAAGTTTCGGGCAACGGAAAAGGGAAAATCTCCATTCCGTTTCATTCAGAAGAAGATTTTAACCGCATCATTAAATTAATCAACGGTTAGTGATTAGGGTTACTTACATAGCACTTTTATTTTTGTTTTTAGGAACGAACTGCGCATTGGCTCAAGAAGAGTTGCGCATTAACAATCTAAAAGTAAACGATACGGTTAAGAAAAACCCGATCAATCCGCTTGCGCCTTCCAAAGCCGCTTTTTACTCGGCCATTCTTCCCGGATTGGGACAAGCCTACAATAAGAAATACTGGAAAATTCCGATAGTCTATGCCGCTATTGGAACCGGAGTGTATTCGTATACGTGGAACAATAAAAAATACAACGAGTTTCGGGATGCGTACAAAAATAGATTGGCTGGACTTCCCGATGATTTGCAGTATTTGGATCAAGATCGATTGATTCAAGGTCAGAAATTTTACCGAAAAAACAGAGATTTATCGGCGATTGTCACCGTTGCGTTGTACATTTTAAACATCGTTGACGCCAATGTAGACGCGCATTTGATGCAGTTTAATGTCAATGATGATTTGAGTATGCGTCCGAATATGGTGCAAGACGACATCTACAACCGTCAGAATTTAGCGATTTCTTTTACCTATAACTTTTAACGATAAAGTGTAACAAAATTCTACCTTTCACATCTAATAGACAATGAAAATAGCGCTACTTGGTTACGGAAAAATGGGAAAGGTAATTGAACGAATTGCTTTGGAACGCGGACATGAAATTGTGTTACGTAAATCGAGTGCAACATCCTACGACGGACTCGAACACGCCGATGTAGCGATTGACTTTAGTGTTCCCGATGCAGCGTTAGCCAATATCACACAATGTCTGACCAATGGAATTCCGATTGTATCGGGCACGACAGGTTGGTTGGACGATTATCCAAAAATGGTATCGCTGTGTAACGAGAAAAACGGATCGTTTATTTATGGTTCGAATTTCAGTTTGGGCGTTAATTTGTTTTTTGAATTGAATGATTATTTGGCTCGAATGATGTCAAAATTTGATCAATACCGTATTTCGATGGAAGAAATTCATCATACACAGAAGTTAGACAAACCAAGCGGAACTGCGATTTCATTAGCTAATTCCATCATCAATCACACACAATACAACGAGTGGTCGATTGAAAATCCAACTCCAGAAGAACTATTTATTGATGTCAAACGCATCGATTCGGTTCCAGGTACGCATGCAATCAGCTACGTTTCCGATGTGGACACGATTGAAATCAAACATACGGCGCACAACCGCGAAGGATTTGCGTTGGGCTCCATCATCGCTGCGGAGTGGATTTTGGGTAAAAAAGGAGTTTTTTCGATGAGAGACGTCTTAGAACTGACAACCGACAACAGATAACTGACAACAGATAAAATAAAAAATTATGAGCACCTATCAATGGTTTGTTTTTTTCCTAATTGTTCAACTCATCCACGGATTGGGAACATGGAAATTATATGAAAAAGCGGGAAGAAAATCGTGGGAAGCATTCATTCCTGTGTACAACTCGATTGTTTTGATGAAAATCATCAACCGCCCGACGTGGTGGACATTTCTATTGTTTATTCCAGTAATTAACTTGATGATGTTTCCTGTTATTTGGGTGGAAACCTTGAGAAGTTTTGGGAAAAGATCTACCCTAGACACCGTTTTAGGAGTCGTAACTTTAGGTTTTTACATCTATTACATAAACTACGCACAAGATGTGCAACACATCTCTGATAGAAGTTTGAAGCCTGCTTCGACTGCAGCCGATACTGTGAGCTCGTTATTGTTTGCGATTATCGTTGCGACTTTTGTACATACGTATTTCATACAACCGTTTGTGATTCCGTCTTCCTCTTTGGAAAAATCATTACTCATTGGTGATTTCCTTTTTGTGAGTAAATACAACTACGGTGCGCGTACACCAATGACGGCTGTTGCAGCACCGATGGTGCATGACACTTTACCGCTTATTAAAACAAAATCCTATTTGTACGACGATAATAATCCGTCGTCTTGGAAAAATAAATTACAATTCCCTTACTTCCGATTTCCGGGATATGAAAAAATAAAAAACAATGATATTGTAGTCTTCAATTGGCCGCAGGATACGTTATTTCACATGTACAAACCCGCCGATCGTCGCTATAGTAAACCGATTGATAAAAAAACCAACTACGTAAAACGTTGTGTGGGTATTCCAGGCGATTCATTGCAAATCAAAGACGGAATTGTATTCATTAACGGTAAAGAATTAATTCTGCCCGAGCGAGCAAAACCTCAGTATGCGTATAATATTGTATACGATGGAAAAACACCCATCGATTTTGATTATATGATTAAAAACATGAACATCACTGACGGACTTGATTATGTTAGTCAGACTCGAGATACCATCGGAATCAGAGCGTTAACTTTTGAAAATGCGCAACGATTTAGAGATACACCCGGAATTTTAGCCGTAAACAGAAGAATTGTAAAAGGTCCGGAAGATGGCGTATTTCCCGATCAAAAAGATGGAACTCCATCCACAACTAATACTTGGAGTGGCGATAACTTTGGTCCGATTTACATTCCGCAACAAGGAAAAACAGTTGCTATCAACCGAGAATCACTTCCTATGTACAAAACGATTATTTCTGAATTTGAAGGAAATACGTTAAAAGTAGTTGGGAACGATATTTACATCAACGATAAAAAAGCTACTACGTACACCTTCAAACAAAATTACTATTGGATGATGGGAGACAACCGTCATAACTCTTTAGACGCGCGCTATTACGGTTACACTCCAGAAGATCACATTGTGGGAAAACCTGTATTTTTATGGATGAGTTGGGACAGTAATGGTAAAGGAATCATGAATAAAATTCGTTGGGAACGTTTATTTACAACAGTAAGTGGAGAAGGCCAACCGCAATCGTATTTTAAATATTTCTTGGGATTATTGGCGTTGTATTTTGTGGGTGAGTATTTTTGGAAAAAGAGAAAGAAAGCGTCTAATGTGTAAATGTGCCAATGTTTCAATGCGGCAATGTGCCAATGTTACGATGCGACAATGTGCCAATATTTCAATGCGGCAATGAAAAAAACTACCAATTGACACATTTTCTAATTGACACATTCTCAAATTTATTAATTGACTAATTGTCAAATTGACTAATTGACTAATTGACTAATTGACACATTGACTAATTGACACATTGACTAATTGACACATTGACTAATTGACACATTAAAAAATGAACAGCTTAATTTACCCAAGTTATTTCCCATCCATTTCACACTTCGTTGCCATTGCACAATCGAATGGTGTGACTTTTGAAATGGAAGATAATTACCAAAAGCAAACCAATCGCAACCGGATGTACATTTACAGTCCGAATGGCATTCAGTTACTCAACATACCTATAAAACATTCCAAATCTGCGCACCAAAAAACCAAAGAAGTACAGATTGAAAGTGCTTTCGATTGGCAAAAGCAACACTTTAAATCATTGGAAGCAGCCTATAGAACGTCACCTTTTTTTGAATATTTTGAAGACGACCTCGCTCCCATTTTCAAAAAGAAATTCGAATTTCTAATGGATTTGAACCTCGAATCGATGGCGATAGTTTCCAAGTTTTTGGGATTGGAATTCGACTACGATGATACCACCGAATTTTTCCATGAAGTTCCGAATAAAACAGATTTTCGCTATTTGATTAACGGAAAAAAAGATACCGCGCAATTCGAACCTTACACACAAGTTTTTGAGGAAAAACACGGGTACTTGAACAATCTAAGTGTTTTGGATTTACTGTTCAATGAAGGACGTTATGCCTTGGACTACCTAAAAAAACAACCACTTATTGTTCAACGATAGCCAAACGCGTCATGATGGGATAGTGATCTGAATTTTTAAATTTGGAAAAATTCTCGAAGCTTTTCACCTGCATAACTTTATCCGCAAAAATATAGTCGATTCGGGCCGGATAGTATTTAAAATGATAGGTTTGTCCAAAACCATTTCCGGCTTCTTCAAAACAATCGTTCATATTTCCTTTGATGTTTCGGTACACGTACGAAAATGCACTGTTGTTCATATCTCCACAAATGATAATGGGATACGTGCAGGTCATCTTGTGTTTAGAAATGAGTTCGGCTTGAATCTGCTGTTTTTTAAATGCTTCACTTATCCGATTGAAAACCATCTGCGATTTTTGCTTGTTGATGGATTCTACATTTTCCTCAATTTCAGTTACATCAGGTGATATTTTAATTGATTCCAAGTGAATGTTGTACACTCGAATGGTATCTTTCCCTTTTCGGATGTCGGCAAAAATGACACTGTTATTGGAATTTGGCAATTCGATGACTCCTTCGTTGACAATAGGAAATTTAGAAAAAATAACCTGACTGGTTTTGATTTTATTTCCTTGCTTGTGCGAGAATTGGTAATTGTAGAATCGGAATTTAATATCGGCAGAGGAAGAATATTCTTGAATACACAAAATATCCGGACTCTGCTCATTCACAAACGTGTAAATTTCTTCACCAACATTTTCCTTATCGATCCATTTGAACAAATTGAATAATCGAACGTTGTAACTCATCACCGTAAAATCATTCGATTCTTCGGGTAAATCAATCGATGAAAATTTGTAGTATTTGTTGATGAATGTAATGCCTAACAATAAGACAATTCCGGATAAGATGACTTGTTTTTTCAACTGAATCAGCCAATAGCCAAAAAACAACAAATTAATTACTAAAAATGAAGGTAAAAGCAACGTCAAAACGGACAAAAGCGGAAATAATTTAGGCGCTAAAAAAGGCAAAACAAAGGCAAGAAACGACAGTATAGTCAAAACTATATTGAAGAAATACATCACCTTATTAAACCTTGAAAGCTTTTTCATGCTTATTTTCCTGAATTGAATAAAAATTCTTTTTCGTCTTTGGTCAAACTGTCGTAACCCGATTTACTAATCTTATCTAAAATTTCGTCGATTTGCTGTTGCGTTTTATCTTTAGTTACAATTTTACTTTCTCGTTTGGGTGCGGGCGATTTCGGATTGACATGCACTTTTTTAAACGGTGACGCTTTTTTGGGTTGAAACAAGTTCGAAAAAAAATTAATGAACGACGTTACAATGGATGATAAATCGGTGCCGCGTTTCAACGCTACAATATAAATATACCCAAAAAATGCTCCAGCAAAATGCGCAATGTGACCGCCCGTATTTGCAAATCCGATTTGCAATAAATACAATAACAATATCACTCCAGTCAGATGCCATAGTTTTACGTTTCCGATCAGCAGTAATCGCACTTCCATCAAAGGATTATAAGAAGTTGTTGCCACTAAAACAGCAACAATTGCAGCAGATGCACCGACTAAAGTCCAATCCAAACCTAAAACAAAATAACTCGCACAGAATATAATTCCGGCAAAAATAGCCGAAAGAACATATAATCCAAAAAGCTGCTTTTGAGTAAAATAGGTCAAAAACAACCGACTCGTAAAATTGAGCACCAACATATTAAAAAACAAATGCCAAAAACTTGCATGCAAAAAAGAATACGTGAGTAAAGTCCATGGTCTGGTTAGTACAACATAAGGCGTATTGGATAGACTAATCCATGTTGGGTATTCAAAAATACCAATCCGAAAACTATAGAAAAAAATTACCGACAACAAAAAAACACCTACATTCCAATAGATGATTCGATTGGCAATTCCGCCAATTCTATATTGTAATTTAATATCGTCAAGAATTTTACTCATACTAATTCCAACGTTTATCGTTAAACTGATTTTTCTTCCAAAACCACATCATAATAAATCCGGTTAAAGCACCACCAATATGCGCAAAATGGGCAACTCCCGTACTTCCTCCACCAAAAATAGAAGAACCACTTACTCCTAAGATTAAATCCAATGCCAACAATCCAGGTACAAAATATTTCGCTTTTATCGGAATGGGAATGAACATCATCATCAATTCGGCTTTCGGAAACATAAAAGCAAAAGCGGTTAGTAAGCCGTATATCGCACCCGAAGCTCCAACAGCCGTTCCTGCCACAGTTCCGATATAATTCGACATATTACTTTGTCCAAGTATTTTTACCCATTCAGTATCGTATTTTCCTTCTTTTAGTAAATCAAAAATTTGTGCCTCACTTACACCCGAATCGGTTAACATACCCACTACTCTGTAAAATTCTAAATAATTCACCCCAATATGCAACAACGCAGCTCCTAATCCACATGAAATGTAAAAAAACAAAAATTTCTTTCCACCCCAAAAATGCTCTAACGCGCTACCAAAAGAAAACAACGCAAACATATTGAAGGCAATGTGCATAATGTTCGGCATGGGTGCGTGCATAAACATGTGCGTAATCGGTTGCCAGAGCTTAAAACTAGTGCTCTCAGGAAAATACAACGCAAACAAATCATACGATACCGGAACCATTTGAGAACCGATATAGAAAATAATATTTAAAATCAGTAGTTGTTTCACTACCGGTGTGATGTTCATCATATACTAAATTTTTTATCTAAATCATCTACGCTCATCGTGATGAAAGTGGGTTTTAAAAAAGGCGACACATTCGGTTCCTTACACGCAAATAAATTATTGAGCAAATTCTCTTGTTCTTTTTCAGTTAAATACGTTCCAGTGCGCACCGCTAAACTTTTGGCCATCGATTTGGCTATGGTGTCATTCTGACTGAAACTACTATCCGGAATTCCGTCTTGCAAATCGGAAATCAATTGCTCCAAAACAATCGACACTTCACTTTCAGATGTATTTACGGGAATTCCAGAGATATGGATGCCATCCGAATCAAATGCCTCAAAAACAAAGCCAGTGTTTTCTAGTGAAAGCTGTAATTCGGCGATCAATTTCATTTCATCGGGTGAAAAATGCAATTGCAAGGGAAACAACAACTGCTGACTCGAAGCTTGTCGTACCGTCATGTTCGTGAGAAATTGCTCGTACAACACGCGTTGGTGTGCCCGACTTTGATCCATAATCACCATACCCGACTTAATCGGACTGACGATGTATTTTTTATGAATTTGATACGTGCGTTTTACTACGTGTTCGTCTTCTTTTTCGTCAAAAAGTGAAGCGGTTATTTCTTCTTTTTCAAAAGTAAACGAATCGAGTTCGTCGGTATCTTGCTTCAAACCAACGTATAAACTTTCCCAGCTGGACGTTGCCACTTCTTGTTTTCTATAGGATGAGCCACTCGAATACGGTTTCACTGCCGTATCGCCCGCAAACGGATTAAACGAACTGTCGACTTGAACGGTAGGATAATCGGCAGTTTTATTTTGATATTGATACGGCGTATCTAAATTGGGATCGCGATCAAAATCCAATACTGGAGCCACATTAAATTGACCCAAACTGTGTTTGATGGACGAACGTAAAATAGCATACAACGCATGTTCGTCGTCAAATTTAATTTCGGTTTTGGTCGGATGAATATTAATATCGATGGTATTCGGTGGTACATTCAAATATAAAAAATAGCTAGGCTGCGCATTGTCGCGCAACAATCCGTCGAAAGCAGCCATAACGGCGTGATGCAAATACCCACTTTTTATGAATCGGTCGTTGACGAAGAAAAATTGTTCTCCTCTATTTTTCTTGGCAAATTCGGGTTTTCCCACAAATCCTTGAATCGTTAAAATCTCTGTTTCTTCTTGAACCGGAACTAATTTTTCGTTGGTTTTGGCCGAAAATACATTCACAATGCGTTGTCTGTAATTGGATGGAGGTAAATTAAACGCCTCGCTTCCGTTGTGAATCATCGTAAAAAATATTGACGGATGAGCCAAAGCTACTCGTTGAAACTCATCAATAATATGGCGCAATTCAATCGTATCCGATTTTAAAAAGTTGCGTCGCGCCGGAATATTGAAAAACAAATTCTTCACGGCAAAAGAAGTTCCTTTCGGCAAAACCGATGGTTCTTGCGATACAAATTTACTGCCTTCAATAACAATGTGCGTTCCGAGTTCGTCTGGCTCTTGCTTCGTTTTCATTTCAACGTGAGCAATCGCCGCAATAGATGCCAATGCCTCGCCCCGAAAACCTTTAGTATGTAAATCGAATAAATCTTCCGCTTGACGGATTTTAGAAGTAGCGTGCCGTTCAAAACACAAGCGCGCATCGGTGATGTTCATTCCCATTCCGTTGTCAATGACTTGAACCAACGATTTTCCGGCGTCTTTTACAATAAGTTTGATGTCGGTGGCTTTCGCATCGACGGCGTTTTCGAGTAATTCTTTTACGACTGATGCGGGTCGTTGAACCACTTCGCCTGCGGCTATTTGATTGGCAACGTGATCAGGAAGTAATTGAATGATGCTTGACATTAGTGTTTAGGGTTCTGTGTTTGAAATTTGGTGTTCAGCAGAATTCGCCAACCCACCAAAGTTAGCAAATTTACTTAAATTCTATTGCTTATCATAGTTAACAACTTACTAAAAAACAAAAAACCTACTCCAAAAAGAATAGGTTGTTGTATATAAAATGATTGAAAACTATTTTGGTTCAGATGTTCGTCGCAATTCAGCCATTTTGATAGCTGCAATTGCAGCTTCGGTTCCTTTGTTTCCGTGTTTCCCGCCACTTCTATCGATGGATTGTTGCAGGGTATTATCCGTCAACAAACAAAAAATAACCGGAACATCGGTTTGTACGTTCAAATCTTTGATGCCTTGTGTAACGCCTTCGCACACAAATTCAAAATGCATCGTTTCACCTTTGATGACACAACCGATCGTAATAACCACATCCACATTTTGAGTGACAATCATCCGTTGCGCTCCGTACACGAGTTCGAAACTTCCGGGAACATTCCAACGAACAATATTGCTTTGTTGCGCACCACAATCGAGTAACGCAGCGACAGCACCGTTGTACAATCCTTCTGTAATTTCTTCGTTCCATTCTGAAACAACAATCCCAAACCGAAAGTCGTTCGCGTTTGGGATTGTGTTTTTATCGTAATTGGATAAATTTTTATTTTCTGTAGCCATTTATTTAGTGTTCAGTAACCAATGGTCAGTGTTCAGTTTCTGAATACTGAACACTGAACACTGAATACTATTACTGCACCATTCCAATCAAAGCATCAATATTTTGTGCTTCTTGTGAAGACTCATATTTTTCTTTGATTTCAGTAAAATATTTCAATGCATCAGCTTTGTTTCCTAATGCATAAGCCGTTTGACCTGCTTTCATTAAATAACGTGGCGTAGTCAACTCGTTTACATTCATTTGAGCTGCTTTGATGTAATATTCCAATGCTTCTTTTGGCTGATTTCTTTGTGCAAATGCATCACCAATTGCTCCTTTTGCAATCGCACCAATCATTACATCTTTAGAAGAGAATTTTTCTAAATACTCAATAGCTTCTTTATATTTTCCTAAGTTTAAGTATGAAATACCTGCGTAGTAGTTCGCTAAATTTCCAGCATCTGTACCCGAATATTGGTTGGCGATTTCAATCACACCTTGCTTTCCTTCAGAACCTTTCAATACTAAATTGAACAAAGAATCTTTCGCAGTTGGTGCGTCAAGAGCTTTTTGAAAATTCAATTGCGCTACAAAAATTTCGTCGGCTGCTTCGTCTTCATTCGGACCTACAATGAATTTTTGGTACAACAAATAACCTATAGTAATCAAAGCCACTGCGCCTAAAAATCCTAAAATATATTTTTGATTTTTGGCAACAAATTCTTCCGTTCTAGAAGCGGTTTGATCCAACGTGTCAAAGGCTTTAGCGGTAGCGCTATCCTTTGCGTCTACATCGGGAGTATTCTCAATGTAATTGTTGTCTCCTTTTTCTTCTTGTTCTTTCGGTGCTTTGTAACCTCTCTTATTATAAGTTGCCATTTAAATTTAATTTAGTGTGCGCAAAAATAAAATTTTTATTCAAATTTAAAAGGCATTTTTGTCGATATTTTTCAATAATTTGCACCCACTTAAAAAAAGAAGAAAAAAAAATACTGTTTTATCAGTATTAGTAAGCCATCACCAATGTTTTTAAAAAAGATTTCTTTATTCAATTATAAAAATTTTTCGGAAGTTAGCTTCGAATTTGATGCAAAAATCAACTGTTTTGTAGGAAAAAATGGAATTGGAAAGACCAATGTGCTCGATGCAATCTATCATTTGGCAAACGGTAAAAGTTATTTTAATCCGCTTGCCATCCAAAACATCAAACACAATGAAGATTTTTTTGTCATTGATGGTGAATTTGAAAAAGGCAATCGCACCGAACAAATTGTAAGCAGTTTCAAAAAAGGGCAAAAAAAAATTCTCAAACGCAACGGCAAAATATACGAGAAGTTTTCCGATCATATCGGATTTATTCCGCTCGTAATCATTTCTCCAGCCGACAACGATTTGATTATCGAAGGAAGCGAAACGCGCAGACGCTTTATCGATAGCGTGATTTCGCAATTGGAACCGTCCTATCTTCAAGACCTTATTCACTACCAAAAAATCATCAGTCAGCGGAATGCGTTACTGAAGTATTTTGCGTTAAATCATACATTTGAAAACGACACGTTATCCATTTACAACCAACAATTGGACGGTTTAGGAAAGCGTATTTTTGAAAAGCGCAAATCGTTTATCGATGCTTTTGTACCGATTTTTAACAAACACCATCAATCGATTACAGGTTCGGAAGAAACCGTACAATTGGTCTATGAAAGTCATCTTTTTGAATATACCATGTTGACGCTTTTGGAAGAGAATCTTGCCAAAGACCGAGCGCTACAATATACTTCAGTCGGAGTACACAAAGACGATTTGGCTTTTCAAATTGACGGTTTTCCGATTAAAAAATTCGGTTCGCAAGGCCAACAAAAATCGTTTTTAATCGCGTTAAAATTGGCGCAATTCGAATTTGTAAAAAAACAAAGCGGTGAAAAACCCATTTTACTCTTTGACGATATTTTCGACAAACTCGACGAAACCCGTGTGAGTAAAATTGTAGAAATGGTCAATCAAGAGGAATTCGGACAGTTATTTATTTCCGACACACATCCCGAACGCACCGAATCCATTGTAAAAACAACCCATCAGAGTTATAAGTTATTTAGTTTGTAACATTTGTTATATTGTTCTATTTTTACTACTTTATCTTTGCACTTCAAAAAAATACATCCTATGAAATCGAAAATTGTAACTTTAATCGCACTTACCTTACTGTTCGTAAGTTGTAAAGGACAAACCAAAGAAACAGAAGGCGACACTGCCGTCATCAATGAAAGTATCGATGCAAAAATCTTTGCCGAAAAACTTCAATCGGCTGAAAATCCGCAAATCATTGACGTTCGAACTCCGGACGAATTCAATTCGAAACACCTTGATAATGCGCTGAACATCGACATTAATTCTCCGAGTTTTACAGCAGAAATCAGCAAACTCGACAAATCAAAACCGACGTTTGTCTACTGTTTAAGCGGCGGAAGAAGTGCTACTGCTTTGTCTAAAATGAAAACACTCGGATTCGCCGAAGCCTACAATATGAAAGGCGGCATGTTGAAATGGAATGCGTTAGGATTGAGCAATGCTAAAGCGTCAACATCGGGAATGACGAAAGCCGACTACGATAAATTACTCAACACCGATAAAAAAGTTTTGGTTGATTTTTACGCCGAATGGTGCGGACCGTGTAAAAAAATGGCGCCGTATTTAGATAAAATGACGACGGAATTACAAGACAAGGTAACCATCATCCGAATTGATGTGGATAAAAACGAATCGCTTGCCAACGAACTCGGCATCGAAGCCTTACCGACGTTGATGTTGTACGAAAGCAAAAAAGTAACGTGGGAAACCGTAGGTTATATTACCGAAGACGAATTGAGAAAAAAATTATAAGTTATGATCACCAAAGAAGCGCTACAATTTTTAGAAGATTTGATTGCCAACAACAACACCGAGTGGATGCACGCGAATAAAAAACGGTACGAAAATTACAAAAAAGACTACCATAATTTTATTGCTTCGTTACTTGCTGAAATGAAGCAATTGGATCCCACTTTAGAACCATTGGAAGTTAAAAATTGTACTTTTCGCATCAACCGTGATATCCGATTTTCGAAAGACAAATCGCCTTACAAAACCAATATGGGCGCGTGGTTTACTCAGAATAAAAACCGAAAAAACAGTCCGGGTTATTACGTTCATTTCGAAAAAGGAAGTTCGTTTTTGGCCGGCGGCGTTTGGTGCCCGGAACCCAATGAGTTAAAATTAATCCGCAAAGAAATTGAATTTTTCCACGACGATTTAGAAGCCATCGTTTCCGACAAAACCTTCAAAAAAGAATACGCAGCCATCACGCGAGAAGAAAACAATGTGCTTAAAAAAGCACCAAAAGACTTCGATCCGAATCATCCCGCCATCGAATTTTTAAAACTAAAAAGTTACACTGCTTCTCAAAAAATAGACGACAGTTGGTTCACGCAACCCGATTTCAGCAAAAAAGTAGCGCAGAAATTAATTGCCTTAAAACCCATGAACGACTTTTTGCGGAGAGCTTTAGAAACAGAAGATTAAAAACACAGATTACACTGATTCTCACAGATTATATCCAGAAAATCTGTGAAATCTGTGCTCTAAATAATGAGCCAAGCGAATGCAAAATAAAAATGAGCGAAGCGAATCAGAAAGCATGAAACAAAAATCTGCGAAAATCTATTCAATCTGCGTCATCTGTGTTTCAAAACATGAGCAAAGCGAATGACAACAAAATAAAACGTAGCGAACTTTGCGAAGAGCCTTTGCGTCTTTGCGGTTAAAAAAATAAAAATGCACATCGAATCAAATTTCTCCCTAAAAAAATACAATACTTTCGGCATCGAAGCCAAAGCCAAAAAGTTTGTCGCCGTTCACACCGAAGACGAACTAAAAACCATCCTCAAAAATCACGAATCCGACACCAAATTTATATTAGGTGGCGGAAGTAATATGTTGCTCACCAAAGATATTGACGCCTTAGTCATTCACGTGGATTTGAAAGGAAAAAAAATCGTCAACGAAAACGATGACAACGTTTGGGTAGAAAGCAAAGCAGGCGAAAATTGGCACAAATTTGTACTGTGGACCATCAGTCAAGATTTTGGCGGATTGGAAAATATGTCGCTTATTCCGGGCAATGTAGGCACAACACCCGTGCAGAATATCGGTGCGTACGGAACCGAAATTAAAGATACGTTTGTGTCGTGCGATGCCGTGAACATTCTAACTCAAAAAAACAAAACGTTCACCAAAGAAGAATGCAATTTTGGTTACCGAGAAAGCGTTTTTAAACACGAAGCGAAAGACCAATACGTAATTACATCCGTAATTTTCAAATTGACCAAACGCAACCACAAGATTAATACGTCGTATGGCGACATAACGAAGGAACTGGAAAAAAACAACGTAGTCACGCCTACTTTACAAGACGTTTCGAATGCCGTAATTGCCATTCGCCAAAGCAAATTACCCGATCCGAAAGAGCTCGGAAACAGCGGAAGTTTCTTTAAAAATCCGATTATTTCAAAATCAGCGTTTGAAAAAGCACATGCGTTACATCCCGAAATGCCGCATTATGTAATCTCGGAAACCGAAGTCAAAGTGCCCGCGGGTTGGCTCATTGAACAAGCCGGTTTTAAAGGAAAACGCTTTGGCGATGCCGGAATTCATAAAAATCAGGCTTTGGTTTTAGTCAACTACGGTAACGCAACGGGACAAGAAATTTTAGCGGTTTCGAAAGACATTCAATCCACAGTGTTACAGCGATTCGGAATTGCGATTGAAGCGGAAGTGAACGTGATTTAAAAGTTGGAAGCTGGGAGATGGAAGTTGGAAGTGCTTGGTTAGATAACGTCTTTCCCGCGCAGGCGGACACAAGATTTATCCGAACTGGCCAAGCAAACCCAAAACAGAAAGAATAGTTTCTATTAGAAGCAGAAATTTAGTAGTTTTTGTCATGCCTTGTCCCGCTTTTCGTCGCACGCGGTGCTTCCTTCAATCGGGGCTAGATTAGACGTTTTTATTGTAAAAGAAATATAGCAAAGAAGTGTTCAGAAAGCAGAAGGCAGAAGCAAGAAAACAGAAGTCAAAGAAAGTTTACCGACAACTGGCAACTGGCAACTGGCAACTAATTAACTACTTGTTCAATCCACGTCATCCGCGTCACATAAAAGCAAATGTACACACAACATAATCCTACAAAATGAACCCAATTCTAGAAACTTTCCGTTGCTATTTGCGTGAATTATCAGTTGACGATGCACGTCATTTCTACGAATTAAATTCAGATCCTGAAGTCATACAATACACCGGCGACAAAGCTTTTGAATCAATAGAAACAGCGCGACAGTTTCTTGAAAACTATAATCCATATGCAATATATGGCTACGGACGTTGGGCGGTTATTGATAAAAAAAACAATCAATTTATAGGCTGGTGCGGATTAAAATACTCCTCACATTTGGATGAAACTGACCTTGGCTTTCGTTTTTTCAAAAAATACTGGAATCAAGGTTACGCCTCCGAAACCGCACAAGCGTGTATCGATTATGGTTTTACACAGTTGAACTTAAACCAAATCGTTGGAAAAGCAATGGAAGACAATGTTGCCTCCGTAAAAGTTTTAGAAAAAATCGGAATGACTTTCGTGATGAAATGCGAATTCGAACTCCACGCTGGCGTTTTATATCAAATTACAAATCCTAAATTGTAAACAACTATGTACATTCCAGATATTTACAAAAACGAAAATCAAACCGAAATTCGGAATTTTATCCACGAAAACGGATTTGCATTACTCATCAATCAAGTCGATGGAAAACCGTGGGCTACCCATATTCCGCTACTTCTAGAAACCAATACTGAAGGAAAAGAACTACTCGTAGGTCATCTTTCCCTCGAAAATCCACAAGCCCAAAGTCTACAAAACGATTCGGAAGTTTTGTCGGTTTTCAGCGGTCCGCACGCCTACATTTCGTCGTCGTGGTACGATCACGAAAATGTTCCAACGTGGAATTACATCGCCGTACACGTTTATGGAACCATCCGAATTTTAAACTATGACGAAACCATTGCGTCACTAAAAAAATTAGTCGACAACTACGAATCCCAATCGGAAAACCCAATTCGCATCGAAGAGTTATCCGAAAAAACCATGCGTCAGGCACTCGGAATTGTAGCTTTCGAAATCGCTATCACTTCCGTCCAAGCCACCAAAAAACTGTCCCAAAACCGCGATGCAAAAAACTATGCCACAGTCATTTCCGAACTGGAGAAACGAAATGACTACCAATCGGTTTCGGTAGCCAACGAGATGAAAAAATGTCCGAGATAAAACGTTTTAAAATTCGCAAATCAGATTTGATTTTCGTACTTTTGCACTCGTTTTAAAAAAAGTCTAACAGCCATGTTACTATTCCTTTTCTGTTTATTTATTGTAGTTGTAGTAATTCAATTCCTCTATTATGTTGTGTTTTTCGGCAAATTTTCTTTTGCTAAAAAACAAACACTTACACCCAAACGAATTCCGATTTCGGTAATTGTATGTGCGAAAAACGAAGCAGAAAACGTTAAACAATTTGTTCCCATTCTTGCCGAACAAGACTATCCCGATTTCGAAATTGTGTTGATTGACGATGCATCGAGCGACGAAACATTGGATTTATTCGAAGCCTTTGAAAAACAATATTCCAACGTAAAATTGGTAAAAGTCGCCAATATTGAAGCCTTTTGGGGCAATAAAAAATTTGCGTTGACACTCGGAATCAAAGCAGCGAAAAACGAATATTTATTGTTCACTGACGCCGATTGTTATCCGACTTCAAAAGACTGGATTAAAGAAATGAGTTCGAACTTTACCCAACAAAAAACCATCGTTTTAGGGTATGGTGCGTACGAAAAAATCAAAGGTTCATTTTTTAATAAAATCATACGTTTTGAAACCTTGCTTACCGCTGTTCAGTATTTTGGATGGGCAAAAATAGGTAAACCGTACATGGGCGTAGGAAGAAATTTGGCCTACAAACGCGAAGAGTTTTTCAAAACCAACGGATTCATCGAACACATGAAAATCCGTTCAGGCGACGATGATTTGTTCATCAACCAAGCATCCAATTCAAAAAATACTGCCATTTGTTTTTCGACAGAAAGCTTTACGTTTTCCAAACCTAAAACCACTTTTTCGGATTGGTTCACTCAAAAAAGAAGACACGTTTCGACCGCCAAACATTACAAAGCATTCGACCGATGTCAGTTAGCCCTATTTTTTCTCACGCAATTGCTCTTCATCGTTTTACCCATCATTTTGTTAATCTTTCAATTTCAGTGGATTGTGGTACTAAGTTTGATTGGTTTCCGTTACCTGTTTGCTTGGATCAGTATGGGATTTGCTGCCGGAAAACTACATGAAAAAGATACCATGTATTGGTTTCCCGTAATCGAAATTGTGCTCATAGTCACGCAACTGAATGTTTTTATCACCAACACGTTTTCAAAACCTGTACATTGGAAATAAACCCACACATCGAAAAAGCTAAAAAAGGTGATCAAATTGCCTTTACGTATTTACTCGACCATTATTGGAATGAGGTGTACGGGTTTATGCTTAAACGTACAGAAAACGAAACCGATGCCGAAGACATTACCATCGAAACGTTTTCGAAAGCCTTTGATAAAATTGCTAGTTATAATCCAGAATATCAATTCAATACCTGGCTCATCGCCATCGCCAAAAACGTTCACATCGATTTACTACGCAAGAAAAAATCGGCACTGTTCATCGAAATCACCGACGAAGAAGATCATCAAGCGTATAATGTCGCCGACAGTTCTCCATCGGCAGAAGACGACCTCATCACCGAGCAAAATCTGTCACAACTACTCCAATTCATCAAAGAATTAAAACCGCATTACCAAGAAGTGATTCAACTACGATATTTTCAGGAAATGAGTTACCAAGAAATCGCCGAACAAGTGCAAGAACCGCTGAGTAACGTCAAAATTAAATTGCTGCGGGCGAAGAAATTATTGGCTGAGATTATTCAGAATAAGAGGTGATAAAGTTGTCAGTTGTCGGTTGTCAGTTTTCGGGTTTTAGTTTTTTTAGAAACGAACGGTTTGGGCTTTCTTGCAAACCTTATTCCTGCTTTCGCTACTAGTTTTCCACTGCGTTCCAAAGCTAACCGCTCCATCAGGGTTAGTCAGTAATCGTCTTTCACTAAATCAAAATTTCTAAGAACACTGCTTTCGGCTACTGCCTTCTGCCTTCTGCCTTCTCCAATCTATTCTCTCTGTTCTATTTTCTATTCTCTTTATTCTATTTTCTATTCTCTTTATTCTATTTTCCTACAAAACACAATATAACCAACCCAAGCTGCGTTATAAAAACAAAACCCTTCCACATATGTAACACAGATACTTAACCATAAAAACTATATAGTTATGTCAAACGTTAGTATCTTTGAAAAAAAGTGGATTGACCTCGTATTTGAGGGCAAAAACCAAGAGTATGGCGCTTACCAATTGCGTCGAGAAAGTCCGAGAACAACCATGAGAGCTTTCTTTTTTACCTTGTTCTCCATCGGTTTTGTCTCTGGAATTTTTTTGTTGTTGAGCTCATTCGGACCGAAACCGAATCCAATACCACCTGATATTTTTGACACACTTGTCATTGTAGATATTATAATTCCTCCTACCAAAGAAGAAAAAGAAGAGAAAAAAGCAGAACCTTTTAAAGAAACGGAACCCGTAGAAGAAATCCCAGAAAATAAACCACCTGTTGTTGCTCCTACTCCTGATGTTGTGGATGAAATCAAAAGAAATGATGAAAAACCCAACACCAATCCGCCACTCACAAACAATGGTGGTGGTGGAAACGGAACCGATCCTAACATTACAGATGGCAAACCAGGCGTTTCCAATGGCGGAGATGAAAAACCAACGGGTCCAGTGATTGCGGCTGTGTTAGACGCACAACCTGAATTTCCAGGTGGAATGAAAAAATTCTATGACTATGTTGGGAAAAACTTCAAAGAATTTGATATTGAGAACGTCGATAAAGTAACTGTGATGGTATCGTTTGTTATTGAAAGAGATGGTGGAATGACGGATATTCGCGTACTTAGAAATCCGGGCTACGAACTAGACAAAGAAGCGATACGCGTACTAAAATCCTTAAAAACAAAATGGAAACCGGGTATATTGAACGGAGAACCTGTTCGAACCCAGTACACTTTGCCGATTACTGTAAAAATAAATTAATTTCTGACGGAAATCGTTTGACCTTTTTAAAATGACTTCTTAATTTTAATTTTGAAAACCTGCCCACTTTTTGGGCAGGTTTTTTTATGAATGCACGGTAAAATTTTAGTATTTTTAGCCAACTAAAACCGCACCAATGTCAACATTTACCACTAAAGAAAAGCTCAAACACTTACTCAGTTTCCCCGTAATTATTGCCTCGCTGGGCTATTTTGTTGATATTTACGATTTGTTGCTGTTCGGAATTGTTCGCATTCCGAGTTTGAATGAACTGGGTTTGGATGTGGATAAAGTCGGCACCATGATCATCAACTACCAAATGACAGGTTTGCTTTTGGGCGGCATTATCTGGGGAATTTACGGTGATAAAAAAGGAAGGCTTTCAGTGTTGTTTGGTTCGATTATCGTGTATTCGCTGGCTAATATTGCGTGCGGATTTTTACCTCAATTCAACTTTGGAGATAAAGCTACTATCTATGCTGTATTGCGATTCATAGCCGGTGTTGGTTTGGCTGGTGAACTCGGCGCCGGAATTACACTTGTTTCAGAAAGTTTACCCAAAGAATTGCGCGCCCTTGGAACGTCGATTGTGGCGGGATTTGGCTTATTAGGTGCCGTAGTAGCGCAATTGACCGTTGAAATGGCTGGAAGTTGGACAACAGCGTATTTTATTGGTGGCGGATTGGGATTGATGCTTTTAGTCCTCCGAATCAGTGTAGCCGAAAGTGGTATTTATAAAGAAATTGAAAAAGACGACTCCATTCCAAAAGGGAATTTTATCTCCTTTTTTACGAATAAAATCCGACTCATAAAATACTTAAAATGCATTGCCATCGGATTACCCACGTGGTATTGCATCGGAATTCTGGCCATGATGGCGAATCAGTTTGCCACGGAAATGGGAATTCAATCGATTGTTCCCGGGAAAGCGATTATGTGGGCGTACATCGGAATTTCGGTGGGCGATTTTGCCAGCGGTTTCATTTCTCATGCGCTTCGTTCGCGAAAAAAAGCCATTTTATACATGATGCTTTTTACAATCGTTGGAGTGGTTTTGTTACTGTTTAGCGGCGAAAAATCGGAGAACATGTACTACTTTTATTGTACGTGGCTCGGATTAGGAACGGGTTATTGGGCAATGTTTGTAACGGTCGCAGCCGAGCAATTTGGCACGAATGTGAGAAGTACGGCCACCACTACGGTTCCGAATATGGTGCGCGGTTTATTACCGGTAATGCTGATTGGTTTTGACTATTTCAAACAAAGCAATTCAGTTATTATTTCCGCAACGATAGTTGGTGTTTTTGCCTTCGGACTCGGAATTTACGCCACCGTTACCAGCAGCGAAACACACGATAAAGAAATGGATTTTGTGGAATAAGATTTGAAAGCACGAGATACGAAGTACCAGGTGCGAAAACTAAAATTTCACGGATTTCTTTATTTTTTGAAAGCATTATTTTAGTTCACGACGTTTACTACTCTAACCCTGATTGCTTCGCCAGTTCACTTCGCTCGTATGAGCGGATAGATTTTGAACGCAGTGGAAAACTATAAGCGAAAGCAGGAACACGGATTACAAAAATACCCTCTCGTCCCAAAAGACGAGATCGTTGCCATAAATCCTCGCAATACTCCCATAAAAAATCTGCATTCTAAATTTAAAATTCTAATTCCAATAGTAGTATCTTTGCAGTTCAAAATTGCGATTATGGAAAGCGATATTCAAAGTGTTCAACCGCCTATGGGCAAGCCGAAATGGTTAAAAGTCAAACTGCCAATCGGTCAGAAATATACCGAACTTAGAGGTTTGGTGGACAAATACAAACTCAACACGATTTGCACCTCGGGAAGTTGCCCAAATATGGGTGAATGTTGGGGAGAAGGAACGGCGACCTTTATGATTTTGGGGAATATTTGTACGCGTTCGTGTGGTTTCTGTGGTGTAAAAACCGGTAGACCTGAAACGGTAGATTGGGACGAACCTGAAAAAGTAGCGCGTTCCATCAAAATTATGAACATCAAACACGCCGTAATCACAAGTGTCGATCGCGACGATTTGAAAGATATGGGTTCCATCATTTGGTTGGAAACCGTAGAGGCGATTCGCAGGATGAATCCTGAAACAACTTTAGAAACTTTGATTCCTGATTTTCAAGGTGTAGAACATATTATTGACCGAATTGTAGAAGCCAATCCCGAAGTAGTTTCCCACAACATGGAAACCGTCCGACGATTGACACGTGAAGTTCGTATCCAAGCCAAATACGATCGTAGTTTAGCAGTGTTGAAGTACTTAAAACAACAAGGCATTCGCCGCACTAAATCGGGTATCATGCTAGGTTTGGGCGAAACCGAAGAAGAAGTCATTCAAACCATGAAAGATTTACGAGATAACAACGTAGATATTGTCACGATTGGTCAGTATTTACAACCTAGCAAAAAACACCTACCTGTAAAAGAATTCATCACGCCTGAACAATTCGAAAAATACGAAAAAATCGGGAAAGAAATGGGATTCCGACATGTAGAAAGTGGCGCGTTGGTGCGTTCGAGTTATCATGCGCAAAAACACATCTTGTAATTATTTTAAATTATGAATTTTAAATTTTAAATGAGTACAAAAACACGAATTGCAATAAACGGGTTTGGGCGTATTGGACGAAATTTGTTCCGTTTGTTACTTCATCATCCGACCATAGAAGTAGTGGCCATCAATGACATCGCCGATAACAAAACGATGGCGCACCTGATTAAATACGATAGTATTCATGGCGTGTTGCCGTATTCGGTTTCGTATGATGATCAATCGATAAGTATTGATGGAAAATCGTACGTTTTTTACCACGAAAAAGACATTGCCAATCTGAATTGGAACGGAATTGATATCGTCATCGAATCGACGGGGAAATTCAACACTTTCGACCAAATCAATCAACACATAATTGCCGGAGCGCAAAAAGTAATTCTTTCGGCACCATCGGAAGTTCCTGAAATTAAAACCGTAGTTTTGGGCGTGAATGAGCATATTTTAGATGGTACAGAAACCATCATTTCAAATGCGAGTTGTACCACTAATAACGCGGCACCGATGATTAAAGTAATGGAAGAGTTGTGCGGCATTGAACAAGCATACATCACCACGGTTCACTCCTACACTACCGATCAAAGTTTACACGATCAACCGCACAAAGACTTACGCAGAGCGCGTGGAGCAAGCCAATCCATTGTTCCAACCACCACTGGAGCGGCCAAAGCACTGACTAAAATTTTTCCAGAAATGGTCGGCAAAATTGGGGGTTGTGGTATACGCGTTCCCGTTCCCGATGGTTCGTTGACCGACATCACATTGAATGTAAAACGCGCTGTAACCATTGAAGAAATCAACGCTGCTTTCTTACGCGCCTCCCAAAGCAATTTAAAAGGAATTTTAGATTATACGGAAGATCCTATCGTTTCGGTCGACATAATTGGTAATACGCACTCGTGTCTTTTCGATGCACAATTAACTTCGGTTATCGACAAAATGGTCAAGGTTGTAGGTTGGTACGACAATGAAATTGGTTATTCATCGAGAATAATCGATTTAATAATGATGTTACGGAAATAATTTCATTATTTTAGACCAAATTTCTAGATATATTGCATGCGAATTGCCGTCATCTTATTTTTTTTCTCGCTCTCCATTGCTTTTGCAAATGGTACTAACTCGTCGCAAGATAGCGTGAATTATTATTTGAATTTATCGAAGATTCAAGCTAAGAAAAAAAATCAAGAACTCAGTGTAGCGTATCTACAAAAAGCGCAACTCATTCTTGATAAGGCCAAAAATGACACCTACAAAGAGAATTTGTACCTTCGCAATACCATCAAACAATCGGAACGCGACAACCGACGCATCAACGCAACGTCGAAATTAATCAACATACTCGCAGTGGCTTTGGTTTCGATTCTATCGTTGTTGAGCATCTCATTGTATAAAAATAATTTATTCCGAATTAAATCCAATCAATTACTCATTGATAAAAATAAAGAACTCGAAATCGCTAAAGAAAAAGCCGAAAAAGCGTCCAAAGCACGGTCCGAATTTTTATCAACTGTGAGTCATGAGTTACGCACTCCGCTCAACGCCATCAACGGAATAACGCATTTACTGATTGAAGATGAACCGAAAGAAAACCAAATCAATTACTTGAATTCACTGCAATTTTCCGGAAATTATTTGCTGCATTTCATCAACGACATTCTCGAAATCAACCGAATCGATTCGGAAAACATTCCCATTGAGAAAATCAATTCCGACTTCCGAATGCAGTTGGAAAATATTCAAAATTCATTCAAAGAAATTGCCGAAACCAACAACAATTCTTTTATTTTAGATATTGACGAAGCTATTCCTCAATTTTTAACCTACGATCCGACTAAATTAGCGCAGATATTGCTGAATTTAGTCAACAATTCACTCAAATTTACCCGAAATGGCTTTGTGAAATTATCAGCAAAATTGGGAGAAGTGAAAGACAATTCGATTACTATTTCGTTTAAAATTGCCGACAACGGAATCGGAATTCCAGACGATAAACAAGACACTATTTTTGATAGTTTTGCCCAAGGTTCTATTGAAATCAACCGTAAATATGGTGGAACCGGACTAGGATTGGCCATTGTTAAAAAACTAATTGAGCTTTTGGATGGATCGATTTATTTGAACAGTAAAGTCGGATTAGGAACTACGTTTACTTTCGAATTACCGTTTTATCTTGCCGATGATGCGCCGCTTGTCATTCCGGAAATCGAATACGATGAGGAAAAACTGAACAGCAAAACTATTCTTTTGGTCGAAGACAACAAAATCAATCAAATGATTACCAAAAAAATGCTGGAAAATAAAGGAATTTGCTGTGATATTGTCGACAACGGCGAATTGGCAATCGAAACTATGAAAGCCGAACACAGCTATGATTTGGTCTTAATGGATGTTCATTTACCCGGAATAAACGGAACAGTTGCAACTAAATTAATTCGCGAATTCAATTCGACTACTCCGATTATTGCTTTGACTGCCATTTCGCTGAATGAGAATCGTGAAATGCTCTTGTCATTCGGCATGACCGATGTCATTACCAAGCCATTCGATCCCAAGAAATTCTATAAAACAATTGCCAACTATTTGTCGTAATTAATAGCTTTCAATTAACGATTTGATCAACAAACGAACGCGTGGTTCTGCTTTTTGAGCGGCTTTTAAGACTTCTGCGTGATTGACTTCTTCGATGTTTTCTTCATCGCCCATATCGGTAATCACCGACAATCCGAATACTTCCATATCCATATGACGCGCCACAATTACTTCGGGAACAGTCGACATTCCGACGCAATCCGCGCCTAAAATTTTCACCATTCGGTATTCCGATAAGGTTTCAAAAGTCGGCCCTTGTAAACCTAAATACACACCGTCTTGGACTTCAATTGCATTTTCCTTGGCTAATTCTTTGGCCTTGGCTATCATCAAACGACTATACGGTTCGCTCATATTTACAAATCGCGGTCCAAAGCGTTCATCGTTTTTTCCTCGTAATGGATGTTCGGGCATCATATTGATGTGGTCTTTTATCAAAACAATCGAACCTACTTCGTAATTCGGATTAACGCCACCCGAAGCGTTAGAAACAATCAATTTAGTCACGCCCAAATACTTCATCACACGCACCGGAAACGTAACTTGCTTCATGTCGTAACCTTCATAATAGTGAAACCGACCTTGCATGGCCATTACTTTTTTAGCACCAATAGTTCCAAAAACCAAAGCGCCTTTATGACCTTGTACTGTCGATACCGGAAAATTCGGAATTTCGCTGTAAGGCAATGTATATTCAATTTGGATGTCGTCTGTAAAACTTCCTAATCCAGAGCCTAAAATCACTCCGTATTCAGGAGAAAAACCCGTTTTCTCTTTAATATAATCAACGGTTTGTTGAAGTTGTTCCCACATAATTTATTATTGTATTATCAAAATTAATTCTCGAATCGTTGGTTGTGAAGCCGCTTTTAATAGGCAAATAATAAAGGTTTGTCCATTCGGTTATATCCTTTAATCGAACAAAATCTTTTTCGGTGGTAACGATGATTCTCTGTTTACCTTTTTGCTCAATTTCGTTGATTTCGTTGGCCGTAAAATTATGATGGTCGGGATAGACCAAAATATCATCATTTTCACCTTGAACGTACTTAAAAAAAGGCTCTGGCTTCGCGATTCCAGCTAAAAGCAACTTTTCAACGGATTGAATTTCATGTACACTTTTACGATCGAACTGATTGTAAATGTAGTCATCGTATTCAATGGATGAAAAATAAATATACTCTGGATTTCCACCAAAAAACGGCATGATTTGTTTCTTTATTATTTCTTGAGCAAGGTCAGAAATATCTTTGGGACATTTGGTGATAATTATCATATCAGCTCGTTTCGCTCCACTTCTACTTTCCCTCAAATTTCCAGTGGGAAGCATCCAATCGTCACAAAACAAATCATTGTAGGCCGTAAGTAAAATATAAAATCCCGCTTTCACTTTTCTGTGCTGAAAAGCATCATCAAGTAAAATAACTTCCGGTTTAACATCTTGAGAAAGCAATTGTTCAATTCCGTTTTTTCGATCGGCATCAACAGCAACCTGCACATTTGAAAATTTTTTGTAAAACTGAAAAGGTTCATCGCCAAGAACTTCGGCAGTAACATTGGAATGGGCTAAAATAAATCCTTTTGATTTTCTTTTATAACCGCGACTTAAAGTTGCAACCTTATATTTGTCTGATAACAATCTAATTAAATACTCAATTTGAGGTGTTTTTCCGGTTCCACCCGTACTTAAATTTCCCACGGCAATAATCGGTACATCGAAAGAATATGATTTGAGTATTCCTCTGTCAAAAAGAAAGTTTCTCACCGAAGTGATGCATCCATAAAGAACTGCAAAAGGAAAAAGCAAATACCGTACAAAAATCATAGTACGAAAGTACTTATTTACGACTTAAAACACGAATTATTTTAGAATTTTCATAGAAAAAACAATTAATCATTTATATTTGAAGTTGATTAGTAATCACTCGTTTTACAGTAATTCGTTGCACTCATGAAAATAAAATTAGGTTTCTTTTTAACGGTATTTCTCATGCAACTGACTTCCTTTTGTCAGGAAAAAAATGATGCTGCCTTGTTGAAAATTCTACTGACAAAATACTACGCCAACGAAAAAGTAATCGTTAAAGATCGCTTGCAACATTTGCGTTTTTACTGCAATAAATCGCCCAATAATGAAGAGGTTTTGGAAGTAATCAGTAAAAGTCAACTGTTGAAAACTCATGAAAAGGAAGTCAAAAGCCAAATCAACATCCACTTAAACGAAGATTGGTCAAAAGAATTTGAACAATTGTTTGCCAAAGAGCATCAATACTTAAAGAGTAAAGTCAACAAATGCGTGAGTTTAGAAGAATTTCAAGTCGTCTCTGATCGTTTCAACGACAACAACCAACGCTTGATGATTGTCAATAAACCCATCCATTTTGCTAAAAAATACTGCTTGGTACGCGTGGCTTTTTACCGAAACATCGAGCACAACAGCGGACGCTACTTTCTGTTTGAAAACGTGAATAATACGTGGGTAGTGAAAGAGGTGTTGAACGAATGGGAAACGTAGGGACAACTCGCGAGTTGTCCGTACGTTTACAAAAAAAATAAGTAAATTGAATTATGAAAATAAAAGAATTCTTTCCCATCTTAGAAGAAATGGCGCCTTTGGCGTATGCTGAAGATTTTGACAACGTCGGATTATTGGTGGGAAATCAAGAAAATGAAACCACGGGAATCTTGGTGTGTCACGATGCATTAGAAAACGTAATCGACGAAGCCATTGCAAAAAACTGCAACTTGGTTATTTGTTTTCACCCGATTCTATTCAGCGGGATAAAAAAAATTACAGGTAAAAACTACGTAGAACGCGCGGTCATCAAAGCCATTCAAAACGACATCGCCATTTATGCAGTTCATACAGCCTTGGACAACCACAAAAAAGGCGTAAACCAAATTTTGTGTGATGCCTTGGGCTTAAAAAACACATCGATTTTAGTGCCGAAGCAACATTTCATTCAGAAATTAGTCACGTATACAATTCCGGAAAATGTAGAGAAAGTCCGTAATGCATTATTTGACGCCGGAGCCGGAAAAATTGGCAACTACGAAGATTGCAGTTTTACGTCGAACGGAATTGGAACTTATATGGGGAACGAAAATAGCAATCCTGAAATCGGCGAACGATTTGAATTTGTGGAAGCCCAAGAAATCAAAATTGAAGTCACATTTGAAAAACATTTGCAATCAAAAGTGCTAAAAGCGTTGCTATCGAATCATGTGTATGAAGAAGTTGCGTACGAAATTTACGACTTACAAAATACGCATCAAAATATCGGATTGGGAATGATCGGCTCGCTCGAAACACCCATGACTGAAACAGAATTTTTATCCTTTGTAAAAGACAAAATGCAATGCGGCGGCATTCGACACAGTGCTTTTTTAGGTAAATCGATTGCTAAAGTAGCGGTTTTAGGCGGTTCAGGAAGTTTTGCTATAAGCAATGCAATTCGGGCTGGAGCCGATGCTTTTATTACAGCCGATTTGAAATACCACAACTACTACGAAGCTGAAAATCAGCTGCTTTTAGCCGATATTGGTCACTTTGAAAGCGAAAGATATACAAAAAATTATATTGTTGATTTTCTTAAAGAAAAAATTACTAATTTTGCACACTCCTTTCCGGTAGGGAAAGTTGTTTTATCAGAAGAAAATACAAACCCAGTTAAGTACTTATAGAATATGGCTACTACAAAAGAATTGAGCGTTGAAGACAAATTAAGAGCGCTGTATGATTTACAATTAATTGACACTCGAATTGATGAAATCAGAAATGTAAGAGGTGAATTACCTTTGGAAGTAGAAGATTTAGAAGATGAAGTAGCTGGTTTATCTACTCGATTAGAAAAATTACAGCAAGATTTAGTGTCGATTGAAGACAGCATCAAAACTAAAAAAAATAACGTTGATGATCACCAAATTGCCATCAAACGCTATACTGAACAACAAAAAGAAGTTCGTAACAATAGAGAATTTAATTCATTAACCAAAGAAATTGAGTTTCAAGAATTAGAAATTCAATTGGCTGAAAAGCAGATTAAAGAATTAAAAGCTTCGATTGAGCACAAAAAAGAAGTGATTTCAAACTCTAAAGAAAAATTAGACGAAAAATCAAATCACTTAAAACATAAAAAATCAGAGTTAAGCGATATCATGGCGGAAACTCAGAAAGAAGAAGCTTTCTTGATTGAAAAATCAGCCGAATACGAAGCGTTAATCGAAGATCGTTTATTAGCGGCTTACAAAAGAATCCGTTCTAGCGTTCGAAATGGTTTAGCAGTAGTTTCAATCGAGCGTGGTGCATCTGCAGGTTCGTTCTTTACAATTCCACCACAAACTCAGGTTGAAATCGCGTCGAGAAAGAAAATCATCACTGACGAACATTCAGGAAGAATTTTAGTCGATGCCGCTTTAGCCGACGAAGAAAAAGAAAAAATGGAACAAATGTTTTCAAAAATGTAATATACTAAACCATCCCATTCGGATGGTTTTTTTTTATCTTAGTGCCAAATCTATTCTTTATTGTATTCGATGTTTAAAAAATCGCTCGTCTTTCTTACTTTAAAGTCCATCGGACTTTACATCAACGCGCTGAGTTTTGTGGCTCCAAAAAAGTCACTCCAATTGGCGTATCGCTTATTTAGCGAACCTCGTAAAGGCAAATTAAAAATCGACCGCTTACCCAAAGCACTCCTCAAAGCCGAGCAAGAAAGTCATGTGTTTGAAGAAACCCAATTCCACACGCACAAATGGAAAGGCAACGACGAAACTATTTTGCTCATTCACGGTTGGGAAAGCAATGCTTCGCGTTGGAAAAAGTCGATTCCGCATTTAAAGAAAACAGGAAAAACGATTGTTGCAATTGACGCTCCGGCACACGGATTATCGAGTGGAAAAGAATTCAATGTTCCAGCCTACGCGAAATACATCAATCAAATCGTGCAAAAATACAAACCAAAAATTGCCATCGGTCATTCGATTGGTGGAAATGCATTGGCTTATTTTCAAGCGCATTATCCGCATACTTTTGAAAAACTAGTTTTGATTGGCTCGCCCGATGAATTTAAAGTGATTCTCAACAATTACATCAAATTACTCGGCCTGAATTCGAGAGTACATGACTCATTGGCCAATTATACCAAAGAGCGTTTTAACTTGACAATAGATGATTTTTCGGCAGCAAAATATCTTCAAAACACCAACGTTTTGGGCATTATTGCTCATGATAAAGACGATAACGTCGTTTTGTTTGAAGAAGGAAAAAAGATCGCTAATTCGTGGAAAACTTCCCAATTTATAGAAACCAACGGATTGGGTCATAGCATGCACAGCGATGAATTGTACGAAAAAATCGTCGCATTCATCACTGAAAAATCAGCTTAATTCTTTATGATTTTCTGTGTAAACGTGCGGCTTCCTTCGGTAAGCGTAACCAAATAAAATCCACTCGGCAAGTCCGATACATCTACTGTTTTTTCTGAAGTCAACAATGACGAATACACCAATTGTCCCAAACTATTGACCAAAGTCACTTTCGAAGTTGAATCAATAAAATCACTCGTTACAAAAATCAATTGATCGGATACAGGATTGGGATACACATAAAATTGATCCGCTGAAAATTCATCCGTTCCCAACGATAAATCAAACACCGCTTGAACGGCCGCTTGCATATTCGGAATCGGTCCGATGTTTCCCGCAACAGCATTTCCTTGTGCAATTCCGGTAGTTTGCAAAATAGTTCTCAGTTCTACTGAAGTCAGATAATCTCCTGTCAAAGAATGGTAATACGACTGCAAAACCGCCGCACACGAAGCCACAATCGGAGTCGCAGCACTGGTTCCGGTAAAAATGATATAACTCTGATTGAAATCATTTCCAATCAACGTATAACTTAAACCTGTCAATTTTCCAATCGATTGCACATTTTCGCCCCAAGCTTGCAAATCAACACGCGAACCATACGTGCTATAACTCATTCGGTTGTGATTAACGTTTGAAGTTCCCGCTCCAACCACTATCGCACCGCTATCGCCACGCGCCATATAACTGTCGTACAACGGTCCGTCTAAATCGACATTTCCGTTTCCGGCTGCAGCGACAATCGTAATTCCAGCTTGTGTTGCGGCAAGCGTTAAATCCCATACCACCTGACTGTACTCAGCCAAAATATAATCGGTCGACGATGGTCCTGGTCCATCCGATTGCATTTCATACACAATTACATCACCAACGGTTGAATTGGCAATCGACTGTGTAATCGCATTCACTCTGTTATACCCAATCTGTTGCCATTCGGGAAATAGTATTAATTCGGATGCACCAAAAGCCAAACCCGAAATTCCGTACGTTCCTTTATGGGCATACAATATTCCGAAAACACCAGTTCCGTGCTCAGTATAATCGGCAAAAGCACTCGAAGAAACCGTCATTCCCGTAGCAATACTGGTGGCGATATCAGCCATTTCTTCGTGATTTTTATTGAATCCGTATTCGACATCGCGCAGACGAATTCCTTGTCCATTTAACCCTAAATCCCATGCGTGTTGCATATTCACACCCGGATTGGCTTGAATATACGTCTGATTGGTTTCAAAATTTGGAGTGGCAGGCGGAATATCACTTGGCGGCTGAATCGGTTCCAAAGAAACCAAACTGCAATAGTCCACGATGGATAAACGTTCCAACTCGGTTGCAATTTCTAGTAATTTAGTGTTGGATGGAGACGCCACTTCGATTTTAAAAATACCGCGAAGTTTTTGTACCGCTTCAGATGAACCTGAAATTTTCATGGCATTAGCTGCCATTTCCTGCAATTTTTCTTCCGAAATAAGAAGTTCTTTTTGGAGTTGCAAATTGTATTGATCGGCTATGTCTTTAAAATCGGACGAACGATTTTTTAATTCAGAAGTCCAATCGGATGAAGTCCACTTCACATTCAAACCAAAAGACACGTATAAAACATGTGGCGCATCGGTCGACGAAAGATGCAACTGACCTTTTCGATTTTGAGTAAAACCAAAAAGTCCGCAAAACAACATTAAGAAAAGTAGTATTTTATTCAAAGCAATGTATTTAAAATAATGAAAATCAAACAATTTTGTGCAATTTACAAATTATTTCGCTTCGCACAGAATACCGTATTGGAATGAGTAAAAATTAATAAATAAATTTACCTTTGCAGTATGGAAGAATCACTCATTCGCATCAACAAATTTTTATCGGAAACTGGCTTTTGCTCTCGGCGAGAAGCCGATAAACTCATCGATGCCGGAAGAGTTACCATTAATGGAAAAGTCCCAGAAATGGGCACGAAAGTTTCTATTGACGATGAAATCCGCGTAGACGGAAAACTCATACGAGAAAAAAAAGACAACCGCATTTATTTGGCTTTCAATAAACCGGTCGGAATTGAATGCACGACCAATTTGACAGTTCGAAACAACATTGTCGATTACATCAACTATCCCGAGCGTATTTTCCCAATTGGCCGTTTGGACAAAGCCAGTGAAGGTTTGATTTTTATGACCAACGACGGCGATATCGTCAACAAAATTCTCCGTGCTCGCAACAATCATGAAAAAGAATACGTGGTAAAAGTCAATAAAACCATCACCGATCGATTCATACAACGCATGGGAAATGGCGTTCCAATTTTGGAAACAATAACCCGAAAATGCCATGTGGAACAACTGAGTAAAGACACGTTCAAAATCATCCTAACTCAAGGTTTGAACCGACAAATCCGCAGAATGTGTGAGTATTTGGGTTACGAAGTTACGGCTTTGAAACGCGTTCGCATCATCAATATTACCTTGGATGTAGCGGTTGGTCGGTATCGCGAACTTACTGATGCAGAAATTACACAACTCAACCAACTCATCGAACCTTCAAGCAAAACGGAAGAAGCCAGTTTGCCAAAACCCGATTTTAAAAAACCTGAAGCACCAAAAAGAGATTTTAGAAGACGTTAGTTTTTCTCCAAATCCAACTCAAATAACATCGGATGTTCTATTTTCAAACCATCCAAAGCACCATTTTTATCATAAGCCTGCCAAGGTGAATTGGCAAAATAATACAACTTGTTTTTTACAATTGTAGCCAAAGCTGGTTCGTTAAATTCAACTCGGTTTTGGTCTAGAGTCCGATAACCTATTATTTCACTCTGCTCGTCATTCAACTGAAATTGCACAAGCCGAATCGGTTTGACTCCGTTTTGAACGGCAATTAAACTATTCTTGTAAAAACACAATCCGTCTATTCCTTTTCCAATCGTTCCTTCTGGAAAAGTTAACCATTTTCTTTCGTTGTTTTTGAGTGAAATTACAACAATTCCTTTTAAATAATCGGCGACGAACAACCGACTTTCATCAGAATTCATCGCAATTCCTTGCAAATTAAACGCTTCATTTTCCAATGAAATCCATTCGCTCATGTAGTCGTTTTCAATTTTGTATAGTATCGGCTTGTTGCTGTCCGAAACATATACTACGTTATTTTGGGTCACATACACATCGCCAAACACATGATTGCCATCGATTTCAAATCGCTTAACTATTTTTTTAGTCTTGATGTCAATTTTCAAAATTGCTGCTTTTCCTTCTAAAGCAGAAGAATACCGTTCCATTTCCGGAATACTCGAAGTGGCCACCCATAGAAATTGCTCGTTGCGGTCTTTTTTCATCGAAAATACCGCATACAATTGGTCGTCGGTCAACCAATCGCTACAAGTTCCTGTTCGGATATCAAGCGAAACAATTTTTCTTTTCCGAATGCTCGAAGCCAACCAAACACCCGATTGCGATAACAATTCCAACCCTTCAGGATGCAATTCTTTTTCGCTTAAAGAAACGACTTTATTAGAATTGGAAATAGTGTTTTTCTGCCATTTCTTCAGTGCTAAAACTTTTTTGAAGCCATCCGAATTCGCAACCGATTTAAAATCGTCATCGGCCTCAAAAGCCACGGTATGATTCATCAAAACTACTTTTTGCAACGTAGCATTCGCTTGTTTTTCTTTACCATTCAAGGCAAATGCCGCTGCTAAATTATAGGTAAAAGTAGGATGATAAGGCCGAATGCTATCCAAGTGTTTCGTCCACTTTAAAAAAGTCGCATAGTCTTTACTTTTGTACGCATCAACCGATTGTTGATACATTTCTTTTTGGGTTTGCGCGTGGAAAGTCGTGATGCTGATTACCATCAACGCCCATCCGTAAAAATGTTTTTTCATATTTTTTGATTGTGAAGTTAAAAGTACAAAAAACTCGATACAATCAACTTTTATACACTTCCATAATTGTTATATTTGTAAAAAAATAAATCAAAATGCAAGACATCATCAATCGCTTTATCAGCTACGTAACCATCGATACTGAATCGGATCCGAACTCAGAAACCACTCCAAGTACAGCCAAACAATGGGATTTGGCCAATAAATTAGTAGACGAACTCAATGCCATGGGAATGCAAGACGTGACCATTGACGAAAATGCATACATCATGGCGACTTTGCCGAGCAACGTAGACCACGAAGTTCCTACCATCGGTTTTGTATCGCATTTTGATACAACGCCCGATTTTACGGGAGCAAATGTCAATCCGCAAATCATCGAAAATTACGACGGAAAAGACATCGTGTTGAACGCAGAACAGAACATCGTTTTATCACCCAATTATTTTGAAGATTTATTGCTTTATAAAGGTCAGACGCTTATCACAACGGATGGATTGACACTTTTGGGCGCCGACGATAAAGCCGGAATAACCGAAATCATGTCGGCCATGGAATACCTCATTCAGCATCCTGAAATCAAACACGGGAAAATTCGCGTGGGTTTTACACCTGATGAAGAAATTGGTCGTGGTGCTCATAAATTTGACGTTGAAAAATTTGGTTGCCAATGGGCGTACACGATGGACGGAAGTCAGATTGGCGAACTCGAATACGAAAACTTCAATGCCGCGGGAGCGAAAATTACCTTAAAAGGAAAAAGCGTACATCCAGGTTATGCCAAAGGAAAAATGATCAATTCGATGTTGTTGGCGAGTCAGTTTATCGCCGCTTTACCAGCCAATGAAACTCCCGAAACTACGCAAGATTACGAAGGGTTTTTCCACGTACACGGACTAAAAGGCAGCATCGAAGAAACAGTTTTGGAACTCATTATTCGCGACCACGACAAATCGCTTTTCGAAGGTAGAAAGCAGCAAATACTTACCATTACCAAGAAAATCAACGACCAATTTGCAAGTCAGTTTGGCGAAGACATTTGTGTGGTTGAAATCAAAGATCAGTACTTCAACATGCGTGAAAAGGTGGAACCCGTTTTTCATATCGTTGACATAGCCGAAAAAGCGATGCTCGAACTCGGAATCACACCCATCATCAAACCGATTCGCGGTGGAACCGATGGTTCGCAATTATCGTATAAAGGTTTGCCCTGCCCGAATATTTTTGCAGGCGGACACAATTTCCACGGAAAATACGAATACGTTCCCGTTGAAAGCATGGTCAAAGCCACCGAAGTGATTGTAAAAATTTGTGAATTAACCGCGACGGCAGGTTTTTAATTTTTGCAGCGATCTCGTCTTTTGGGACGAGAGGGCTTTTTTGTATACCTTATTCCCGCTTTATGTCGCACATGGTGCTTCCTTCAATCGGGGCTAATCGGCAATCGTCGTACAAAAAATTAATAGTTCTAAGAACAAAACTGACAACCGAAAACTGACATCTGAAAACTGACAACCGAAAACCGAAAACCGTAAAATTATGTCAGAAAAAAAGACATGGCACAGCAACGATTTATGGGAATCCGAACTCGAAATCCTGCGATCCATCATCAATACAACGCAATTAGTTGTTACCAATAAATGGGGTGGCGAAGTGTATACGCACCACAACAAAAACGTAATTGGAATTGGCGGATTTAAACATTTTTTTACCATTTGGTTTTTTAACGGTGTGTTTCTCAAAGACGAACTGAACGTTTTAGTCAACGCCAACGAAGGAGTAACCAAAGGATTGCGTCAGTGGCGGTTTACTTCCAAAGAAGAAATCAACGAAAAACAAATTTTAAATTACATCAACGAAGCCATTGCCAACGAAGAAAAAGGACTTTCCATCAAACCAGAAAAGAAAGAAGTTATTCCTTCTGAATTCTTTGGCAACGAATTGAACAGCGACGCAGCATTCGCTATAGCATTCGAAAAATTCACACCGTTCAAACAAAAAGAATTCATCGAATACGTTGATTTGGCCAAGCAAGAAAAAACCAAAATCACCCGAATGGAAAAGATCAAACCTATGGTATTGAATAATATTGGTTTGAATGATAAATACAGATAAAGTTAAGTAATCACTTTTTTACAACTTTGTTCCTTTGCGTCTTTGCGAGAAAATTCATATTTCCTCAAGAATAAAAAAATCCCAAACTCACTATTGAATTTGGGATTTTTTTTGTTATTTGGATTTTTGTCAGTTTATGCTTTCTTGTTCAAAGCCACACTGTATTCCATTGAAATAGCCGATTTTTCAATCTTCATTTTCCCCGACATGGTTTCGATGACAGCCGTAGTTTCAGACAATTCAGTTACTTTTCCGTGGAAACCACTTTTAGTTATGATTTTGTCGCCTACTTTCAAACCTGTTTCGAACTCTTTCTCTTTCTTTATTTTTCGTTGTTGTGGTAAAATCATAAAGACAAACATCACAACAAAAATTAGTAAAATTGGTAAAATACCGCCAAATTGATCCATTTTGTATATTTATTTAGTTAGTTTTTAGGTGCATCCCCGGTTGATGACGGCATCGGAGTTACCGTTGTTGTAGTCGATGAAACCGTTGCTGCTCCACCTTTGATGTTTGCTTTGATGGTCAACGTTTCTACACCAGTTGGTGTATTCGCACGAACCGTTACGGTTTTGCTTTGCTGACCGGTTTTTCCTGTTGAATCAAATGAAACCTTCATTTTACCTGACTTTCCTGGTTTGATTGGTTCTTTTGGATATTCTGGAACGGTACAACCACACGAACCCGTCGCACTGGCAATAATCAAATCGTTGGTTCCTGTGTTTTTAAATGTATAAGTGTAATTTACTTTATCGCCTTGCGTAATGGTTCCGAAGTCATGCTCTTTTTTGTTAAACACCATTTCGGTAGTTTTCGCGCTTGAAGCAGGCATGTTGGTGGTTGTAGTTGTCGTTGTTTCCGGACTCGTAGTTGGAGTTGTCGGTTGTGCAACAGGAGCAGCAGCATCGGGTGAAGCAGGTGCGATTTCTTGCGCGTTGGCATCAATTTTTGACGAAGCGTCATCGGTGTTTTTACATCCTGAGAAAAGGACTAATCCGGTAAGCATAAAAAAATAAAAATTCTTAGTGTTCATTGTTTATGCATTTAAGTTAATTATTCTAACAAACCTCTACCCGATTTATTCATTCGGCCGGTAGATTGGTACGTTTTTACTAAATTATCTAAAATTCCGTTGATAAAAATACTGCTTTTTGGTGTCGAATATTCTTTGGCGATTTCTAAAAATTCGTTGATGGTAACTTTTACGGGTACAGACGGAAATTTCAACAATTCACAAATGGCCATTTTAAGCAAAATAGTATCGATTTCTGCAATACGATCTACATCCCAATTTGGCGTCTTATCTAAATATTCTTTGGCCAATTCGCCTTCATTCAATACCGTTTTTCTGAAAAGCAAGGTCGCAAATTCTTTGTCGTCATCATCTTTAAACAACGACGAAACTCTGAACTCCGATTTGTCCGTCAACTGCTTTAATTGCTTTAAAATTTGTGTATTTACAACAGGAATATCGTCCACCCACGTCAGTTTATAATCTTCTAAATAGCTGTACAACTTTTCATTAGGCGCAATAACTTCCGAAAATAAATCCACTACAAATTGTTTATCCAAATCAAATGACGAAGCTTTTTCGCTCATATAATCGAGGTACACTTTGCTTTGTTTGACATCTTGAAGCAACAATAAAATTGCGTCGTCGTTGGCTGACCAATTGTTGATTTTTCTAGTTTCCAAGGCAACCTGAATCGATCGGCTCGATTTCAACAACTGTAACACAGCGTTTTCGGTAAACTTTAAATTGGGATTTCGTTCAGCCGGTGTGGCTAAGTGCTTCTTTTTGGAAGTTTCAATATACTCGAGTTCTTTCTGAGTCAATTCAATCAACGAAGACAAAATAATGAGGTACAAATCCATTAAATTTTCAATACTTACGAGTAAGAATTTTTCTTCCTTTTCAATACTGTCTGAACCTTTTTGATGCATGGCGTAAATGGTTTGCATCACTTTAATACGAATATGTCTTCTGTTTAACACGGGTAAGAACTTTTTTTTAATTAAAAGAGCGAAAGATGACTCTTTCGCTCTGCAAAAATAATACTATTTTTTAAAACGTCTTATCGTTTCGCGTTTTCTTTTTTTCTTTGGTCAATTCTATTTTGAGCAATCGCCATCGCCGCTTTTTGATTGGTCATTTTATTTTTAATGGCGTAGTCAAAAATTTCAAGTGTTGTATTGTAAATGTTTTCGGTTCTTCTCAAGGCTTCGGCTTTATCATAATGAGCGATTTCGGCATATACATTAATGATTCCACCTGCATTGATTAAAAAATCAGGCGCATATACAATTCCTCTTTCCAATAAAATCGGTCCGTGTGTGTTTTCATCCGCTAATTGATTGTTAGCCGCACCTGCAATAACTTTCGCCTTTATTTTATAAACCGTTTCGTCGTTAATGGTTGCTCCCAAAGCACAAGGCGCATAGATATCAACCTCGGCAGCATATAAATCATCACCTCTAAAAATAGTGGCGCCGTATTTTTTGCTTACTTCTTCCAAACGCGATTCATTGATATCGGTAATTTGCACCAAAGCACCTTCGTTGGTTAAGTGTTGAACTAAAGTTTCACCCACGTGACCAATTCCTTGTACCAATACTTTTTTACCTTCTAAATTATCAGAACCAAATTGAAATTTAGCCGCAGCTTTCATTCCCATAAAAACACCATAAGCAGTAACAGGCGACGGATTTCCAGAACCACCAAGCGATTCAGAAATTCCGGTTACATACGGAGTCACTTCGCGAACTGTATCCATATCAGAAGTATCCATACCCACGTCTTCAGCTGTAATGTATTTACCTGAAAGCGAATGCACAAACTCACCAAATTTCTTCATCAATTCGGGCGTTTTCTGAGTTTTAGCATCACCGATGATGACTGCTTTTCCTCCACCTAAATCCAAACCAGAAATGGCCGATTTGTAGGTCATCCCACGAGACAATCGCAACACGTCGTTCAACGCTTCCCATTCGTTATTGTAATTCCACATTCTTGTACCGCCCAAAGCCGGACCTAATACCGTATTGTGGATACCAATAATTGCTTTTAATCCCGTATCTTTGTCGTTGCAAAAAACAATTTGTTCATGATTATCAAAGGATAATTGGCCAAAAACAGGATCCATTTTCTGAAGCTCTTTTACTGAAGTGATTTCTGTGGTCATAAAAAAAGATTTGTGTTACGACTTTATCAACAAGTCATCGCAAATTTAACGTAATATTCAAAATAATTCGCTTTTTGTAGAATAAATTAGCAATTTGTTAATAAATTTTATTTTTAATGCGAATTTTTTAAATATGTTTTTTATTGCATTTTAACAGATAATTTGACTATTTATATTCATACGATTAAAATAAATGAAAGAACTTCAATACTTAAACAAATATTTTGTAAAATATAAATACCGCTTCCTACTCGGAATTATCATCACAATAATTGCACAAATTTTTTCGCTATTCACACCCGAATTGATAGGAAAATCATTTGAAGCCATCGATAAGTTCAGTAAAAACCAGGTAAGTCGTGAAGTCATACAAGCCGAATTACTCACGAATATTTTACTCATTATTGGGACGACATTGATTGCGGGATTTTTGACTTTTTTGATGCGTCAAACGTTGATAGTGATGTCGCGTCATATTGAATTTGACCTCAAAAACGAAATCTTCAAACACTACGAAGTGTTGACACAAAATTTCTATAAACGCAACCGTACGGGCGATTTAATGAGTCGAATAACCGAAGATGTGGCCAAAGTGCGAATGTATGTCGGACCTGCGGTGATGTACACCATCAACACCATCATCCGATTTGCTGTAGTGATTCTTTATATGTATTCGATTTCACCCAAACTTACTTTTTATACGTTACTTCCGTTGCCCTTTTTATCGTATTTGATTTATAAAGTCAGTAAAGAAATCAACAAAAGAAGTACGCTTTTCCAAGAAAATTTATCGACCGTATCCTCGTTTTCGCAAGAAGTTTTTTCGGGAATTCGGGTTGTAAAAGCCTATGCTTTAGAAAAAAATCAAAATCAGAAACTCGACCAATTGGCGCAAGAAAGCAAAAGCAAAAGTATGAGCTTGGCTAAAATTCAGACCTTATTCATTCCGTTGATTTTGGGATTAATTGGATTGAGCAATCTAATTGTTATTTATGTCGGCGGATCGATGTACATCAATAACGATCCAGCGGTTCAAAACATTGGAACCATTGCCAAATTCATATTGTATGTAAATATGCTGAACTGGCCGGTAACTTCGATTGGTTGGGTTTCATCGTTGATACAAGAAGCCGAAGCTTCGCAAACGCGCATCAATGAATTTTTGAAAACAGAACCCGACATCAAAAACAACACCGAAACGCACACGCCTATTTTGGGTGAAATCGAATTTAAAAACGTGTCGTTTACCTACGAAGACACGAACATCACGGCACTGCAAAACATTTCTTTTAAAGTAAATAAAGGAGAAACCTTAGCGATTTTAGGAAAAACAGGATCAGGAAAATCAACAATACTTTCTTTGATTACACGTTTGTACGATGTTCAAAAAGGAAGCGTGACGATGGATGGCATACCGCTTTCTGAAGTCAATTTATACGATTTGAGAAACAGCATCGGAATTGTGCCACAAGATGCGTTCCTTTTTTCGGACTCCATCAAAAACAACATCAAATTTGGGAAAGAAAATGCTACTGATGAAGAAGTCATTGAAGCCGCAAAAAAAGCCGTAGTTCACAACAACATCATTGGATTTTCGCAACAATACGAAACCATTTTAGGCGAGCGTGGTATTACATTATCGGGCGGACAAAAGCAACGGGTTTCGATTGCTCGAGCGATAATTAAAAATCCCGACATACTCTTGCTAGACGACTGTTTATCAGCGGTCGACACCGAAACCGAAGAGCAAATTTTGAATAATTTTTTGGATATTTCTAAAAATAAAACGACCATCATTGTAAGTCATCGAGTTTCTTCTGCTAAAAATGCGGATCAAATTATTATTTTAGAAGAAGGCGGAATCATTCAACAAGGTTCTCATAATCAACTCATAAACGTGGACGGTTATTATAAAGAACTTTACTACAAACAACTTTCTGAAAAAGAAGTCGAATAAAGACTTGTTTTGTAACTTTTTTTTTACCATTTTTGAATGGTAAACAAACAACTTTAATTTGATTCAACCACTATGAGAGAAAACGACATGTTAGAAAAAGACGAAATTTTTTCTAAAGTACTAAGAGCCGGAAGAAGAACTTATTTTTTTGATGTTAGAGCTACAAAAGCGGAAGATTACTATATAACGATTACTGAAAGCAAAAAATTTACCGAAGAAGACGGATCGTTTCACTTCAAAAAACACAAAATATATTTATACAAAGAAGATTTTGCTGCATTTGCTGAAATTTTAAACGAAATGACTTCGTTTGTTTTGAATAATAAAGGAGAAGAAGTTATTTCAGAACGTCACCAAAAAGATTTTAAAAGAGAATATGCAGCGGAAAACACGACTGAAACTACACCTACAGAAAAGAGTTTTACGGATGTTGATTTTGATGATATTTAATGAATACGCTATCTAAAATTATTTCAAGCAAACTCCTAATCAACTCATTATTTGCATTATTTTGGATGTGGTTGTTAGCTGAAAAATACGAAAAAGCACTACAAGGCGAGACAAAAGCAATAGCATTATCGATAATGTATTTACTATTTCTGGCTTTAAATGTATTTGGAATCATCAAAGCGATACGCGAATCAAAAGCTAAAAACAATACTTCAAATCCGTCGAACTAGGCGGATTTTTTTTATGCAATCCGCAAGCCGTTTTCCACTTTTAAGTCAGAGGTCAAAAGTACCACTTCATCTTCTTTGACCGAGCCCAATACTAGACACTCACTCATAAACTTTCCAATTTGCTTTTTGGGAAAATTGACTACTGCGATAATTTGTTTTCCAATCAAATCTTCTTTTTGATAGCGTTTGGTAATTTGCGCCGATGATTTTTTGATGCCGATTTCAGTTCCAAAATCAATTACCAATTGATACGCTGGTTTCCGTGCTTCGGGAAAATCATGGACTTCTAAAATAGTTCCCACACGCATTTCTACTTTTTCAAAATCAGTAAAGGTTATTTTATTTTCTAGATCGTGTTCCATGGTAAACTATAAATGTGCTAATTGTACAATATTGAAAATTAGTTATGTAAGTGTATTGGTTGTTTTAAAATTACTTTTATCAAAATTAAAACAATTAAAAATGGAAACACTTCAAACCGTAAAAAATGATGCATCACAATCGATTATGAATGCAAATTCAGACAAATATATCGAAACTGCGCCCAACGTGAAATTATATGTAAAAGATTACGGACAAGGAAAACCCGTTATTTTAATCCATGGTTGGCCATTATCCAACGAAATGTGGGAGTATCAAATTGAATCGTTGGTCGAAAACAATTGCAGAGTTATTGCCTATGATCGTCGCGGTTTTGGCAAATCATCGCAACCTTGGGATGGTTATTCGTATGATAGTTTGGCCGATGATTTAAAAGCAATTATTGACCAATTAGAATTGACAGACGTAACATTAGTTGGCTTTTCTATGGGCGGCGGTGAAGTAGTGCGCTATTTTAGTCGTCATGCGGGAAAAAACATTTCAAAAGCTATTTTAATTGCTTCAATTACTCCGTATTTACTCAAAACAGAAAACAATCCCGACGGATCATCAGCAGAAGAAAACGAAGAAAAAGCAAATAAAATCAAGGACGATCGAATTGGTTATATCGATAATTTCGGACAAAAATTTTTTGGTGTAAGTTTCATTAACAAACCACTAAGCACACCCTTATTAGAATACTATCGCATGTTGTGTTCGTTAGGATCTCCACGCGCTACGCTGGAATGTGCCAAATCGTTTTCTACAACTGATTTTCGCGACGAAATGGCGTTAATAAACGTACCCACTTTACTCATTCACGGTGACAAAGATGAAATTGTACCCATTGAAATCTCTTCAGAAAAAGCAGCGGCTTTAATTCCGAACAATACTTTTTTAACCTACAAAGAAGCGCCACACGGATTATTCTATACGGAAAGAAAAAAACTAAATGGCGATTTAGTTGCCTTTATAAATTCGTAATTACACGACACATTTTTATGGATTCGTCGAAAAAAAATTCAAAAAAAGGATTTGTATAGTTTTTTTATACACTAAATTAACCCTTTAGCTTCTATTTATTTTATACTTTTAGGTTTTAATTCAAAACATTCCTATTCCAGTATGAAAATAGCTCTTTTTTCGAATGAATTTCCACCCAACATTTACGGCGGCGCTGGTGTACATATCGATTTTTTAAGTCAGGAGTTGGCGCGATTAGGTCAGGTTGAAGTGCGTTGCTTCGGGAATCAATCAGAGCAAACCGATGCGATGCACGTACTCGGAATTCAGTCGTCTTTAAACAAAATGGAAGACGATTCGAATCCGCATCTCAAAATGTTCCATAATTTGAGTCGAAATGTCGAAATGGCACAACATACGTTAGAAGCAGATGTCATTCATTGTCATACTTGGTATACGCATTTGGCCGGAATCTTTTCGCGCGAATTGCTTCAGGTGCCACTTATTTTAACGACACACAGTTTGGAAACGCACCGACCGTGGAAAGTAGAACAATTGGGTAATGGCTATTTCCTTTCGCGTTGGATTGAACACCATGCCTACAACACGGCAGACGGAGTTATTGCTGTGAGTCAGCAAATGAAAACCGATGTTGTTGAAGCATACGGAATCAATCCGGATAAAGTGACCGTCATTCATAACGGAATCGACCCAGAGTTTTACAAACCTACGTTTGACACCAATTTATTACAGGAATACGGTATTGATCCCAACATTCAGTTTGTACTTTTTGTGGGAAGAATTACGCGTCAAAAAGGAATATCACAACTTATTGCTGCGGCGCATTACTTCAATGCGGATTGTCAGATTGTGTTGTGTGCCGGCGCGCCCGATACTCCCGAAATTGCGAAAGAAACCGAAGAATTAATTGCTGAACTACAATCGAAAAGAAGCGGAGTTATTTTGATTTCTGAAATGCTTCCGAGAGAAAAAATAAAAATATTGTACAGTCACGCGCGGGTTTTTGCGTGTCCGTCGTTGTACGAACCTTTTGGCATTATTAATTTGGAAGCAATGTCGTGCGAAACTCCCGTTGTTGGTAGTGCCGTGGGCGGAATTCCAGAAATAATTATAGAGGGAGAAACGGGTTATTTAATTGAATTGGAAAGTGTTTCACGAACCGATTTCAATCCGAAGAATCCAGTTGAATTCCAGAAAAATTTTGCAGCAAAAATCAATCTGTTGTTGGATGATGAAGCATTGGCAACCCAAATGGGAAAAGCCGGAAGACAGCGTGTATTGGATATTTTTAGTTGGGAATCGATTGCCAAAACGACGTATACCTATTACGAAGAAGTCATTTCTAAATTTGTAAAAGAGAAGGCCTGAAAAAGTTGATTGTAGACAATACGCTTGCTGAAATTAATTAGTTCTCGCAAACCTGTTTGACGGTAGGCAGGGGCGCAAAGACGCAAAGAAAGTGTATGTGGCTTTAGTTTTGATTGAAAGATGAAACCCGCACCCCGACCTGAACGGAGCTCTTTTTTTGGCCTTTTCGGAGGACAAAAAAAAGCGAGAGTGGAGGGCGGAATGGGTGCCCAAATAAGTAACAACCAAAATTGGATTAATTTAGAAAAGTAAACTATTTAAGACGAGATTACTTCGTGCCTCGTAATGACAAATAATAATGACGAAAGTATCGTGTGACTCGTAATGACAATAATAAAGAGGAAAAGTAGCTTGTTCCTCATAATGATAAACCTATGAAAAAAAGTACATTAGCCATTATTTTGGGCGGCGGACAAGGTTCGCGTTTGTATCCATTGACCGAGAGCCGATCGAAACCCGCCGTTCCGATTGCGGGAAAATATCGACTGGTTGATATTCCGATTTCGAATTGCATCAACTCCGACATCAAGCGGATGTTTGTATTGACGCAATTTAACTCGGCGTCGCTGAATCAGCACATCAAAAACACCTATCATTTTAGTCATTTTAGTACGGCCTTTGTGGATATTTTGGCCGCTGAACAGACTCCGGATAACCCGACTTGGTTTCAAGGCACAGCCGATGCGGTGCGCCAATGTATGAACCATTTTCTGAACCACGATTTTGATTATGCATTGATTTTGTCGGGCGATCAATTGTATCATATGAATTTTAACAAAATGATTGAAGCGCACGAAAAAAGTGGCGCGACGATTTCGATTGCAACGTTGCCTGTAACGGCGAAAGAAGCTCCAGAATTTGGAATTTTAAAAACAGATTCGGAGAATTTAATTACTTCGTTTATAGAGAAACCGAACGTGAGTTTGTTGCCCGAATGGACTTCGGAAGTCAGTGACGAATCGAAGGCCGAAGGCAAGCATTATTTGGCGTCGATGGGTATTTATATTTTCAACCGCGAATTATTGATTCGGTTGATGTCGAATACGGAAACGAAAGATTTTGGAAAAGAAATCATTCCGCAAGCCATTGGCAAAGAAAAAATTCTGAGTTATCAATACGAAGGATATTGGACAGATATTGGAAACATCGATTCGTTTTTTGAGGCCAATTTGGGATTGACCGATGACATTCCGAAGTTCAATTTGTTCGACAATTCGAGTAAAATTTACACGCGCGCGCGGGTTTTACCGCCGTCGAAAATTACGGGTTCAACGACCATTGATAAATCGGTTGTCGCGGAAGGTTGTATTATTAACGGCGCACGAATTGAACATTCGGTGGTGGGAATTAGAAGTCGGGTTGGCTATGGTTCGGTCATTACCAATTCGTATTTGATGGGTAACGATTACTATCAAAATTTAGAGGAAATTCGGCACAACTCCGAAAACGGAATCATCAACATCGGAATTGGCGATCGGTGTTCGATCAATCATACCATAGTCGATAAAAACTGCCGAATTGGAAACGATGTTCAACTCAACGGCGGTAGTCATTTGGAAGACGCGAATACGAATTGGTACAGCATTAAAGACGGAATTATCGTAGTCAAAAAGGGTGCGGTTTTACCCGACGGATTTACGATTTAAAAAAATAAAAGCCCAAAAGAAATTTACTTTTGGGCTTTTTTTATAATGACTTCCAAAGGTTTATTTGCCTTTCGACCAAATTGAACGGCGTAATCACGCGCTTGTGAGGTGCACAAAACAAACAAATCAAAATAGCCAATTTCTACGAGTTGCGTTTCAAAGAAACCTCCATTTGCTGCTCCGTCGATGTCTTCAATTCTCACTTTCAGTTGGTCGGCAGGAAACGTATTTACGACAGATAAAAAATAATTGTCTTTGGCATGAGGAAAAAACCACCGTTCTTTAGCTGTTTCGGCAGATTTTGCTATGCGTTGGTTGTTTTCGTCGATCAAATAATTAAATGAAAACACCAATTTTTGGTTGGCGTGGTTCCAGCTGTATTTGTTTTCGGTGTTGATGACTTCATTTCCGTCCAAATCGACCAATGTGAGTTGCAAACCTTTTACATTTTCTTTGGCACCTTCTTCGTGTACATTCAGCACCAAATACGACGTAAAGTCATAGCCACAATGCTGCGCCTGACCTAAATCTTGGGCGTTTATCGAAAAAGAGAAAAGCAAAAAAAATATAAAAATACGCATGGATATTGTTTGGGATTACAAAGATATACGACAAAAACTATTCCAATAAAAAAATCCGTCGAATTTATATTCAGACGGATTTTGTATTATTTAGCCGTTACGTACTTATATATTTTTTGGCGTACTTCGTCAGAAATATCAGCCATCGGTTGCATTTTAAGTGTAATTTGAAACCACTGATCTTCATTAAAATCTTTAGGATTATAAAGTTGATGACATTTGGCACAATTGTTTTCATACAGCGATTTACCTTCTGCGAGTTCATCTGAAATAGCTGGTGTTGGAGCAACCGCTGCAATTTGTTCTTCTGGAGCTGGCGGTGGCGGAGCTGGCGGTGGTGGTGGAGCAATTTTTGGAGAGCAGGAATACATCACTATTCCAATTATAGCGAGTGCTAGGATTCGTAATTTCATACCGTTTGTTTTTTGGTTAGTGAAGTAAATATAAAAAAAATCCCGAGAGCCTAACTTTCGGGATATAATTTTATAATTTAATTAAGATTTCGCTATTAACGCACATCCATTAATTCGACGTCAAAAACTAAGGTCGCATTCGGTGGAATCACACCGCCCGCTCCACTTGCACCGTAACCCAAGTAAGACGGAATTACAAAACGTGCTTTATCGCCTACTTGTAAAAGAGCGATTCCTTCGTCCCATCCTTCAATCACGTGTCCTTTTCCTAGAGGAAACTCGATTGGTTTTTTTCGTGGATACGACGAATCAAATACTTTTCCGTTATCCAAAGCTCCTTGATAATGAACCGAAACTGTTTTACCAATTTCTGCTTGTTTTCCATTTCCTTTTTGGATGATTTGGTAACGCAAACCGCTTTCTGTTTTTTCAAATCCAGCGGCTAATTTTTCCATTTCGGCTTCGGCTTGTTTTTTGGCTTCTTCCAATCGTTTCAATCGTGAACCTTCAAAGGTTCTGAACGCTTCGATGGCATTCCATTGCTCCGCTTCTGCTCCTACTCGAACAATCTCTAATGAATCGATTAAATCTCCCTGAGCTACTGCATCTACAACATCCTGACCTTCGACTACAAATCCGAAAACCGTGTGTTTGTTATCCAACCAATTGGTCGGAACGTGTGTAATAAAAAATTGAGAACCGTTGCTTGCCGGACCCGAATTGGCCATCGACAATACTCCGGGTTTATCATGTTTTAAAGTTGGGTGAAACTCATCTTCAAAGTTGTACCCTGGTCCGCCCGTTCCGATTCCTTGTGGGCAACCACCTTGAATCATAAAATCGGGAATTACACGGTGAAATTTCAATCCGTCGTAATACGGTTTACCCATTGGTTTAGCAGTGTTTTCTAATTGACCTTCAGCCAATCCTACGAAATTCCCAACCGTACCCGGCGTCAAATCGTGTGTTAATTTTACTAAAATTGCACCTTTTGTAGTGTTGAACTTAGCGTATATTCCGTTTTCCATTGATTTTTATAATAAATTAGATTGCAAATTTAGTCATATTTTAAATTAGTAGCATATTTTTTTTTTACATTTGAAACTATTAAAACTGCACAAATGAAACATGTAATGCGTTTTTTTTTTCTTGTTGGTTTTTCAACTGCACTGTTAGGACAAACAATTTCCAACGGAGCCTTTAACTCCTATATTTTATGTGATAACGGCATACCAATGGCTTGTGGAGCAAATAATAATGGTCAATTAGGACTAGGATATTCAGACAATAATGATCATTATACTTTTACTTCCTATGAAAATTTAAGCGGTATTACAGCAATTTCTGGTGGTCACACTTCCGTTTTCTTTCTGAAGAATGACGGAACTGTTTGGGGAACAGGTTCAAACCAAGATGGCAGGCTCGGACTAGATATTAGCGTTTTCTCTATAAATGAACCCATCCAAATACCAGGATTAACAGATATAGTTGCCATATCAACAGGTGTTGCTAATTCATTTTTTCTAAAAAATGATGGAACTGTTTGGGGATGCGGTAAAAACTTTGATGGTGAAATTGGACTTGGGCATACCAATCCTCAATATGGTGTTATTCAAATGCCTGGATTATCTGATGTTATTGCCATAGCTAATGGCACATACCATTCAATGTTTCTTAAAAATGACGGAACAGTATGGGCAACAGGAGCTAACGGAGCAGGTCAACTGGGCATCAATAGCAATCTCGGCAGAGCAACAACTCCTGTACAAGTACTTATCAGTAATGTAACTGCAATTGCGACGGGATATCATCATAGTATCTTTTTAAAAGACGATGGTAATGTATGGGTTTGCGGCACTAATATGCATGGTGAACTTGGAAATGGCGGTGCAACTCCCAACTCACGCTCTCCAATACAAGTCAATAGCGTTAGTGATATAGTTAGTATTCACACTTCTGGAACGAGTTACAACTCAATGTTTTTGAAAAATGATGGCACTGTGTGGCAATGCGGCGGAAATGAATTAGGAAATTTTGGCTCAGGAGCTACGGTTGGTAGTAATATTGTCGTTATGAATCCATTAATCAATGCTATAAATGACCTAACTACCAATGGTTACCATACCGTTTTTCTAAAAAATGACGGCACTTTGTGGAGTGCTGGTGGTAATATTTCAGGCCAGTTAGGTGTATACACCGCAAGCAGTGCTTTCACACCTATCCAAATACCAATTGCTTGTGCCGTCTTAGATAATGAAAATCAAGATTTAGCTGAAGAGAATTTATTTTTGTATCCAAACCCAAGCCAAGGTATCGTTCATCTTTCAAAAAAATTGAGCCAATCCTGTGATTTCGTGCTCTACTCTGCTCTAGGTCAGGAATTGTTTAATGAAATTTTAAATTTAGATACTGAAGAAATCGACTTATCAAAAAACGCCTCGGGTATTTATTATTACACGCTAGAATTTGAAAACGGACATAAAACCAATGGGAAAATAATTATTGAATAAATCATTATTTGCTAAACCCACTACTATATTTTTATTAAAATGCCATCCATTTACAATCAAACCGACAACGACACTTTTATTGCTCGCATCAATTTGTTGAACAATGAGAGTCGCCCGATATGGGGAAAAATGACCGTCGACCAAATGCTATCCCATTGCCAAGCTCCGATTGACGTGGCGTTTGGAACGTTGCCTTTGCGATCCAATTGGTTTATGAAACTGATCGGGAAATTATTCAAAAATAAAATCCTGAATTCCAACGAATTCAAAAAGAATAGTCCGACCGCACCCGATTTTATCCGCACGGGCACGTATGATTTTGAACAAACCAAAGCCGAATTGATTGCGAAGTTTTCAAAGTTTGCTGAATTAGGTCACCAATCAATTAAAAGTACAAAGCATCCTTTTTTTGGCGAAATGAGTTTTGAAGAATGGGATAAATTACATGTGATGCATTTGGATCATCATTTGAAGCAGTTTGGCGTGTAAAAAAGAAGAAAGAAGAAAGAAAAAAGAAAAAAGACTGTGCCTCTTTTAGTGAAACGATCTTGCATCTTTCAGCGAAGCGGTCTTTTTTCCAAAAAAATAAACTATGGAAAATCTAGACTACATCAACATCAACAAACAAACGTGGAACAATAAAACCGACGTTCATATTGCTTCGGAGTTTTATGACAACGAAAGTTTTCTGAATGGAAAATCGACGTTGAATGCCATTGAATTGGAATTATTAGGCAATGTGAAAGGCAAAAAAATACTGCATTTGCAGTGTCATTTCGGACAAGATACAATGACCTTGGCACGAATGGGCGCAAGCACTGTTGGCGTCGATTTATCGGACAAAGCCGTTGAACGAGCGACAGCTTTTGCACAACAACTCGGTTTGGATGCTACTTTTGTCTGTTGCGATATTTATGATACTCCAAACTATATTGACGAACAATTTGACATCGTTTTTACGAGTTACGGCACCATTGGCTGGTTACCCGATTTGAAGAAATGGGCAAACGTGCTCACTCATTTTCTTAAACCCGGCGGACAATTTATAATGGCCGATTTTCATCCAGTGGTTTGGATGTACGATGATGATTTTACAAAAGTATTTTACAATTATTTTAATGTAGAACCGATTATTGAAGATACTTCGGGAACGTATGCCGAAAAAAATGCTGACTTAGTAGACCAATCGGTCGGCTGGAATCATCCGATTAGTGAAATTTTAAATTCGTTGTTGCAATCCGGATTGGAATTAAAGCAATTCAATGAGTTTGACTATTCGCCTTATGATTGCTTAAACGGTATGGAAGAATATGAATCGGGGAAATTCCGGATAAAGGCTTTTGGCAATAAAATTCCGATGGTGTATTCGATTTTGGCGACGAAAAAATAAATTTTTATCATAAAGTGAAGCCCTAGCCCTGATTGCAGCGGCATCCTTTTGCGCATCTCGTTTTTTGGAACGAGAGGAGCAAAAGATACAGCGGAAAGCAGGAATAGCTTCCAAAAAAAACTTACTATCTTTGCCTCATTAATTAACTGTCTAGTCTTTTGACTTTCGACTTTTGACTTTCAACCCAAACATGAGAATAGACATCATTACCGTTTTACCCGAATTATTGCGCAGTCCGTTTGAAGCTTCGATCATGAAACGAGCGATTGACAAAGGATTGGTGGAAGTATATTTTCACAATTTGCGCGATTATACTACCAACAAACAAAAAAGTGTGGACGATTATCCGTTTGGCGGTGGCGCCGGAATGGTGATGAATATTCAGCCGATTGACGATTGCATTACGCATTTGAAAAGTCAGCGTGAGTACGATGAAATCATTTATATGACTCCCGATGGTGAAACCCTAAACCAAAAAATGGCCAATACGATGTCGATGTACAAAAGCATTATCATTTTATGCGGACATTATAAAGGTGTCGATCAGCGCGTTCGAGATCATTTTATTACGAAAGAAATTTCGATTGGCGATTATGTGTTGAGCGGCGGTGAATTGGGTGCATTGGTGCTGTCGGACGCTTTGATTCGGTTGATTCCCGGTGTTTTGAGTGACGAAACCTCGGCCTTGACGGATAGTTTCCAGGACAATTTGCTCTCACCTCCTATTTATACGCGACCAGCCGATTACAAAGGTTGGAAAGTTCCCGAAGTATTGACCAGCGGTCATTTTGCTAAAATTGACAAATGGCGGGAAGATATGGCGTATGAGCATACTAAGAATCGACGACCGGATTTGTTGGAAGAGTAAAATCTATTTTGAATTTTAAATTATAAATTTTGAATGTTTATCAATCGAAAAATAATTTATAATTTATAATTCATAATTTAAAATAATTACTACCTTTGCCACCTCATTTGACCAACCTCTGGCGAAAACCGTGAATGTTGCTCAGATTTAAACCATAATAGTTATAAAAATGGCAAATTTAGTCGATTTCGTAAATAACGAAATATCAACAAGAAAAGATTTCCCTGTTTTCGGAGCTGGTGATACGATCACTGTGTACTACGAAATTAAAGAGGGTGAAAAAACAAGAACTCAGTTTTTCAAAGGAGTTGTAATCCAAAGAAAAGGTTCAGGTGCAACCGAAACTTTTACCATTCGTAAAATGTCAGGTGCAGTTGGTGTAGAGCGTATCTTCCCTGTGAACATGCCCGCTTTGCAAAAAGTTGAAGTAAATCAAAGAGGTAAAGTTCGTAGAGCTCGTATCTACTACTTCAGAGAACTTACTGGTAAAAAAGCAAAAATTAAAGAAAGAAGAAGATAATTCTACCTTTCTCATGATAAAAGAAGCCTTGATTTTTTCAGGGCTTTTTTTATGCAAAAAACTGAATCTAAATTTATGATATTCATAATTTTAGATGGTTTAATTATCAATTCAATAAATCAATCGATTTCGCTGGAAAACATAAATGAAAATCCTCTTATATTATTTATATTTGCTATCGCGAAATTTTTAACTAACAAACAACAAATCCTACCAATATGGCAAAGATTAAAGTAGCTCATCCGGTTGTAGAAATCGATGGCGATGAAATGACACGAATTATTTGGAGCTTTATTAAAGAGCAATTAATTCTTCCTTATTTAGATTTAGATATTAAATACTACGACTTAGGAATCGAAAGTCGTGAAGCCACTAAAGACCAAATCACAATTGACTGCGCGGAAGCGATCAAAAAATACAACGTAGGTATCAAATGCGCTACCATCACTCCCGATGAAGAACGCGTAAAAGAATTCAACCTTTCTGAAATGTGGAAATCACCCAACGGAACCATCCGAAATATTGTAGGTGGAACGGTTTTCCGTGAACCGATTATTATGAGTAATGTTCCGAGATACGTACAAGGATGGACCAAACCCATCGTAATTGGACGTCATGCTTTTGGTGATCAATACAAAGCAACCGACAAAGTAATCAAAGGAACAGGAACGTTAACCATGTCATTCACCAATGAAGCAGGAGAAACAACCGAATGGAAAGTGTACGATTTTAAAGGCGATGGTGTAGCCATGGCCATGTACAATACGGATGAATCCATTTACGGATTTGCACATTCGTCGTTTCAAATGGCATTGACTAAAAAATGGCCTTTGTATTTATCTACTAAAAACACCATTTTAAAAGCCTACGATGGACGTTTCAAAGATATTTTTGAAGAGGTTTTCCAACAGCATTACAAAGCTGATTTCGAGGCCAACGGAATGGTATACGAACACCGCTTAATCGACGACATGGTGGCTTCGGCAATGAAATGGAGTGGCGGATTTGTATGGGCGTGTAAAAATTACGATGGCGACGTTCAATCGGATACCGTAGCACAAGGATTTGGTTCACTCGGACTAATGACTTCTGTTTTGGTTACACCGGATGGAAAAACCGTGGAAGCAGAAGCAGCACACGGAACCGTAACGCGTCATTACCGTCAACACCAACAAGGAAAAGCAACTTCTACCAATCCGATTGCATCGATTTTTGCGTGGACAAGAGGTTTGGAACACCGTGGTAAATTAGACGGAAACCAAGAATTAATTGACTTCTGTTTGAAATTAGAACAAGTGTGTGTGGAAACCGTTGAAAGTGGAAAAATGACGAAAGATTTAGCGATGTTAGTAAAACCAGAAGGCTTGACTTCAGCTGATTATTTGACTACGGAAGGTTTTTTACAAGCGTTGAAAGAAAATTTAGATAAAAAATTAGCATAAGACATAAGACTTCTTAGACCTTTTAGACTTCTTAGAAAAGTTAGATATGTTAGATTTTCAGGATTCGCAAGAATCTAAGAAGTCTAAAATTCTAACCTTCTAAGAAGTCTTTTTTATTTCAAAGCATACACATAACCCAAAGTCAATTCACTAAAATCAGCTTGACCTAAATTAGCGTTGATGAAAGCACCTAAAAACACATTATGTCGCGGCGATTTATTAGTCGTTATCGCGTACCATTTAGCACCCAAACGAGTAGAAACGGCTTTCTTTACTTGGTAATACCAGTTCATTTCTCCCAACTGATACAAGCCTTCTACATATTTTTCTTCATTGATCTGCCAATCGATTTTGTACGCTGGTTTGTAGAAATTCAAACCCATTTCAAATTCAATTCCCACATGACTTAACAGCAATTCACCACTACCAAAAATTCCGAAATTCGACGCATACAAAACGGGTTTTTCTTTAAACTCAGGATACAATTCACGAACCAATTTTTCGTCGTCTTTGATGTAATCATAATAATCTTCATAAAAACGATAGTACAGTCCGTAGCCATATTTAAACGTTTTGTTGATTATTTTACCTGTGGAAACAGCAAACGCATACACTTCCTTTTTTTCAGTACTGTATTTGGACAACACTTTATGACCTACTCCGATTCGGCTCGAAAAATACCGTTGGGATTCTTTTGGATTCGGAACAACTGCTGAATTCACTTCGTTTGAAGGTTCTGATTTATTCCAATTGAATTGTGAATACGCACTCACCAAAAACGTATTCAATCCTTGATTCGGCAAGCGTAAATGTCCGTTTGAATTGTGAAAATAACCCACGCCTAATTTGAAATTATAGTTCTCGTTTTCGAATAGTGAATAATACAGATTCGAACGAAACGCCCATGTAAACGATGTAGAAATGGCTTTGTTATTCGGATTTTCAATTTCGTCGTACGTTCGATTGAAATAGGAAGCTCCGAGTCCGATTTTGCAATTCATTCGACTCGTCCATCCTGTAAAAACTTTAAAATCGATAAACGGAATGACCGAAATCGCCTGACCCAATTGCTCCGAATTCCCCATGTCAACATACGAAAGCGTGACACCTGTTTCGGGATAATTCAGTTGGCGCGCCCATTCCAGTTGAGGGTTGTTATTGGTAGTTCCGATGCTCAGTAAAAAACCATTCTGCGCTTTTAATTCTGGAAAGTCAACATTCGCCTTGGAAGTTTTTCCAATCGAATATTCAACTGCTATAAAACGATAATTCTGTTGATTGGTTAGGGTATCGTTTTGTCCGAAAGAAATCGTTACACTAAAAAAGAAAATCAATAAACCATAAAAACTTCTTACATATACGGACATAAAAAAAACGCTTGAGTTGAACAACTGAAGCGCAAATATATAGGAAGTCGTTTAAACTTTTTTGATTGTAGCGAAAAATTACTTTTCCAAAACTTCTTGCTTGGTAATGATGAGTTTGGCTTTTACACCCGTAGTCAAATTCCATTTGTTGGTGGTAATGACCTTTCCATGATCATCCACTACAACAAACTGAGCCGTGTTGGGTCCGGATTCACCTTGATTCAACGCTTCAATTTCAACTTTGTTAATTCCTTCATTCAAATCCAAATAGACTTCCCTAAAATCTGATTCTAACAATATCGCATTGATAGCCACTTGACCATTCAACCAAATACGAACTAAATCGCCATCGGGATATTCATGATCTCTGCAGGCAATTTTCACAATTTTCGAACCGGTTCTGAATTCACCCAAAAAACTATCCGAACGGTACTTTTCTAAAACTTCGCCGTCGTTTCCTTTTTTGTTGAATTTCTCTGTGTAAAACTCAGATGGATTGCGCAATGGGTCTTTCTTCGGTTGTCCGCTTTCTCCAACTTTATCAGGTAAAATGGAGAAGTTTCTCAATAATTTTTCGTCTTTGTCTTTACCGATACTGCTTTCAAATTTTATGGGAGCGACGGTCGAATCGATATCCACTTTTTGCTCGGGCGCTTTTTTATCTTTTACCGCACCAATGCGTATGGACTTCTTAGGATTTTCAAACTGTGAAAACCCCAATTGTGTAGCCATCAAAAAAAGAAGTACCAAGTAATATCGCATCGTAATTTTTTTATAAAAGTATTTAAAATTCAGTGGTTAGCAAAACAATCTTAACCATACATTAACATTTGTATTGCACGAGCGTAAGCAATTATTGATGAAATTTGTGCAAAAATCTATCTCATGCTATCAAAAAAGATACCAATTCTGATTCTATTTCTACTATTGTTTTCCATGTTCAGTTTTTCACAAGAAAAATTCACGCTATCCGGTACGATTTCAGACGGTAAAACCAACGAAACATTGATTGGAGTTAATATTAATTTGAAAGGAACCAACTATTCAACCATAACCAATGAATACGGATTTTATTCACTAACCTTACCCAAAGGCGACTACGATCTGATCATCAGCTATGTGAGTTTTGAAACTGTTGAAGAAAAAATAGCGCTCACCCAAAACATCAAGAAAAATTACTTTCTGACCGAAACGGGAGAACAATTGGAAGAAGTGGTCATCACCGAAAAAACCAAAATCAACATCAAAAAACCCGAAATGAGCGTCAACAAACTTTCCATCGCTCAAATCAAGCAAATGCCCGTGGTTTTGGGGGAAGTGGACGTCATCAAATCGCTTTTATTTTTACCTGGTGTAACTAATGCTGGTGAAGGTCAATCGGGTTTCAACGTACGTGGCGGTGGCGCCGATCAAAATTTAATTCTGCTCGACGAAGCAACTATTTACAATTCGTCCCACTTATTCGGATTCTTCTCCGTTTTCAATCCTGACGCCATCAAAGACCTAAAATTATACAAAGGTGGCATTCCAGCGCGCTTTGGTGGACGAGCTTCTTCGGTTTTAGACATCTACCAAAAAGACGGAAACAGTAAAAAATTCAGCATGAACGGTGGCATCGGACTCATTTCGAGTCGCTTACTTGCCGAAGGTCCGATTGTAAAAGACAAAGGCTCGTTTCTGATCGGCGGTCGTGGTTCGTATGCACACTTATTCCTTAAATTAGCCGACAACGACAACTCGGCCTACTTCTACGATTTAAACACCAAACTCAATTACAAAATCAACAAAAACAACAGCTTATACTTGTCAGGCTATTTTGGAAGAGATGTGTTTGAAATTGCACAAACGTTCATTAATACGTATGGAAATTCAACTTTAAATTTAAGGTGGAATCATTTGTTCTCGGACAAACTGTTTTCTAATCTATCCTTAATTTATAGTGATTACTATTACGGATTGAATTTGGATTTCGTGGGATTCAAATGGGATTCCGGAATCACCAATTACAACATCAAGTATGATTTCAAATACTACCTAAACGATAAATTCAAAATCAATTACGGTGCCAACGCAATGTACTATCAGTTCAATCCGGGTGAAATTAAGCCTTCACGCGATGATAGCGGAATCAACTACCGAAAACTAGAACAAAAATATGCCTTCGAACCTGCGTTCTACATCGATACCGAACAAAAAATCAGCGATAAATTAAACATCCAATACGGATTGCGCTATAGTTTATTTTACCGTGTAGGAAGTTCCAACATCAACTACTACGAAAATGATTTACCTGTATTTTACGACGATGAATTGGATATTTATGAAAAAGCAACTCCAATTAGAACCGAATACTTCGGAAAAAACAAAACCATCGCTAACTTCGACAACCTCGAACCTCGTTTTGCGTTGGCCTACGAAATCAGCGACAACAAGTCGGTTAAAATCGGTTACAACCGAATGGTACAGTACCTGCAATTAATTTCGAATACCGCATCACCTACTCCACTCGACGTTTGGACGCCAAGCGACAATTACATCCAACCGCAAATCGCCGATCAAATTGCCGCCGGTTATTTTACCAACCTTAAAGACGACGAATATTCACTCGAACTCGAAACCTTCTACAAAACCGTAAAAAACCGCATCGACTATATTGACGGAGCCGATTTGATTGCCAACGAAGCCATCGAACAAGTCATTTTAAATGGCGAAATGCGCTCGTATGGACTGGAAATTTTATTCCGAAAAAACACGGGAAAACTCAACGGATGGATTGCGTATACTTTGTCGCGTTCCGAGCAAAGAACGCCAGGCCGATTTGCAAATGAAGTCGGAATCAACAACGGCGATTGGTACAAAAACGCCTACGACAAAACGCATAATTTGGCTGTAACGGGTTCGTATAAATACAATCCGAAATGGACCTTTGGTGCCAATTTTACTTTACAAACCGGACAACCTGTGACCTATCCTAACGGACAATACCAATACCAAGGCATAAATATTCCGAGTTACGGACTCCGAAATGAAAACAACTTGCCGACTTATCATCACTTAGATGTTTCTGCAACGTTGATTCCGAAGAAAAACCTAAACCGTAAATGGCAAGCCGAATGGGTGTTCAGTATTTACAACCTATACGCCCGAAAAAATGCAGCGTCCATCGGATTTGCACAAAACGAAGAAACGGGACAAAACGAAGCAACGCGTTTGTCGATATTCGGAATCGTTCCTGCCGTTTCTTATAATTTCAAATTTTAAAACATACCATTATGAAAAATATACTCGCTTTATTTGCCCTGATTTTTTTGACGAGTTGTGAAGATGTTGTCGATATCGATCTCGACACGGCTCAACCAAAATTAGTTATCGATGCCAACATTCTCTGGCAAAAAGGAACAGCCGGAAACGAGCAACGCATCAAACTTTCCACTACAACCGGTTTTTACAGCACCGAAATTCCAACCGTTTCTAATGCGACCGTTTTCCTAACTAATTCAAGTGCAACCGTATTTAATTTCACTGAAATTGTGCCGAATACGGGAGAATACATCTGTCTTAATTTTGTACCCGTGGTCAACGAAACCTATACGCTGACGGTGATTGTAAACGGAATTACGTATACGGCCACCGAAACATTATTGGCAACACCCGATATCGATTATGTGGAGCAAACCACGGTACAAGGAATTGGTGGCGACTTGCTACAAGTGAAGTTTTTCTTCCAAGACAACGGATTGGAAGACAACAATTATTTGATTATCGTCAAAAAATCGGATGAAGTGATTCCTGAACTCGGTTCCATTAGCGACGAGTTTTTTCAAGGAAATCAAATGTTCGGATTTTATTCTGACGACGAGTTGGAAGCCGGCAATCAACTCACATTCGGACTCCAAGCGATGTCACTGCGCTACTACAATTACATGAACAAATTGATCAACGTTGTAGGAAGTGCCGGGAATCCGTTTGCCACGCCACCCGCAACATTGCGTGGCAACATCATCAATCAAACCGATTCGAATAATTATCCGTTGGGCTATTTCCACATGTCGGAAGTCGATACCGAAGACTATACGATTCAATAAGTAGCTTATCCAGCTATCATTTCAAAAAAAAGCAGCCGTAATCAGTTTTTAACGGTGTGAAAAGAGCTTCCGTTGGTCGCTTTTTCATCCCAAAAAAACTAAAATTACCGCTGCTTTTTGTTTTCCATTCTATCTGGGCTAGAAGTTGGAAGATGGAAGACGGAAGATGGAAGAATTGAACATAAAAGAGGATTTTTTGATTAATTTAGCACTTTATAAAAGCAAATAACCAAACTCCCAACTTCTAACTCCTAACTTCCAGCTAAAAAATGTCTTCTCATCATATTGTTCGTGACGACCAAGAACCCGCGTTAATCATTGCTAACGGCGCGGAATGCAGCATGGAATTACTCGGGCAATTGCTCGAATGGTCGCCCATCGTCATTGTTTTAGACAACGCCATCGATCGTGTGTTGCAACTCGACATTAAAATAGATGTACTTTTGGGCGATTTCGACGACGATTTTAATCCGGAGTTGTACAAAGAAAAACAGTTTCCACTCGAAATCGTATACGCGCCCAACCAAGACAAAACCGATTTAGAAAAAGCCTTCGATTACCTAATCGAAAAAGGCCATCAAGCCGTGAATGTCGTTTGGGCAACCGGAAAACGAGCCGATCATACGATTAGCAACATCACCAATATCGTTCAATATCGGAATCAACTTAAAATTGTGATTTTAGACAATCACTCAAAAGTATTTGTATTGCCCCGAACGTATGAAAAATGGTATACCGCAAACACACCCATTTCTCTAATTCCGGTGGGAAAAGCAAGCGGAATTACCACACACAATTTATTCTATTCTCTAGAGAATGAAGAATTAACTATGGGTTATCGTTCGGGAAGTAGCAATCATGTCATCGCAGACGGTATCGTAAAAATCGAACACATCGACGGCGATTTGCTGTTGATGGAATGTTTTGATTGAAATTGATTTTTGAATGGCCACGAATTCACGAATTATTATTTAAAAATCTATGACTCTAACATTTGAAATTGTCCTTGACAATTATTTGAATCAAATCGAAATAAAAAAGTAGCCTAAATTCGTGCATTCGTGGCAAAATAAATAAAATCACTACAAATTCAATTGCAACAATTGATTTCGAATAATTTCAAAATGCGTCCACGGAATAAAATGATCTGCGTCTTAAATTGAACTGAATTTATGGTTGGCCACGAATTCACGAATTTCAATTTAAAATCTATACAGTTAATAATTTGAAATTGTCATAGACAATTATTCGAATCAAATCGAAATAAAAAAGTAGACTAAATTCGTGAATTCGTGTCAAAAAAAAATTAAAAACTATCATAAATTCAATTGCAACAAGCTATTACGAATAATCTCATAATGCGTCCACGGAATAAAATGATCCGCGTCTTAAATTGAAATGAATTTATGGTTGGCCACGAATTCTCGAATTTCAATTTAAAATCTATACAGTTAATAATTTGAAATTGTCATAGACAATTATTCGAATCAAATCGAAATAAAAAAGTAGCCTAAATTCGTGCATTCGTGGCAAAATAAATAAAAACACTACAAATTCAATTGCAACAATTGATTTCGAATAATTTCAAAATGCGACCACGGAATAAAATGATCCGCGTCTTTAATTGAAATCGTGTCTACTTTCTTCGCATTTACCAATTCTTTTTGCATAAAAGCCATATTCGAATACGGAACCAATCGATCTTTTGTTCCGTGCATTATCGTAACAGCAGCAATTACTTTATCCAAGTTCGGTTGCATGTCAACTAAATCAGTTTTCAACCACCAGAGTTCATCGTTGGATGGTCGCAACGCACCCGGAATCAAATACCGAAACGGTTTGCTTTTTAAAACGGGCCGCCACAACTCCGGATTTTCAGCTTTTGGATCAACCGAACCCGCCAAAACAATCAAATGAGAATACAGTTGTGGTTCGTCAATCGCCATTTTCACAATTAGTGGTCCGCCGAGTGAATGTCCGATTAAAGCAATCGGCTTTTTATTATTTAACAACTTGACCAATTGATTCATCCATTTGGACTGTGTCGCTAAATTTTCAGGTGAACCAAAATCGCTGTAGCCAAATCCGGGTCGGTCGACCGCAATCAATCGGAATTTTGACCGTAACACACTGTCGTTCAAATAGGTTTTAAACGCATCCCAACTTCCGGGCGAACCGTGCACAAAAAACAAAGTAGGTTTATTTAGATCACCGGTTTGTATGTAATGCAACGCGTGTCCGTCGATCTGAATCGTCTCGTCCACAAAACTGACCTTTTCGTTCTCAAAATAGGCTTTGGTTTTAGCCGTACTCATCCGCATTTTCATACACGATTGGCAGACAATCACATACAAAACAAACACAAAAAACAAGGCATAGCGCTTTTTAAATCGGCGTACTGCAATCATATGAGGTCACTTTTAAAAAAATAAAAGTAAGTCTTTTTCTCAGTATCTTTGCTTAGACTTTAGTTAAAAATGAAACAAAAAAAGAATACCGAGAAAACCAATTTGCATCCACGAAATCAGCATCGTTCACGCTATGATTTTGAAAAACTATCGCTTGCATTACCCGAGCTAGAGTCGTTTGTTTTTACGAATGAACACAACACCGAAACGATTGATTTCAGCAACTCCGAAGCCGTAAAAGCTTTGAACAAAGCCATTTTACTATCGGATTACGGAATAACATCTTGGGACATTCCCGATAATTATTTGTGTCCGCCGATTCCTGGACGAGCCGATTATCTTCATTATATCGCTGATATTTTGGCCGAATCGAATAACGGAATCATTCCAACCGGAGAAAATGTAGTCGGTTTAGACATCGGAATTGGCGCCAATTGCATTTATCCCATCATCGGAAATGCAGTCTACGATTGGAGTTTTGTGGGAACTGACATTGACGAAAAAGCAATTCAAAATTGCAAAAAAATAATCGGTGAAAATCCGAAATTAATCGAAGCCATCAGTTTACAATTGCAAACCGAATCGCGTTTCATCTTTAAAAACATCATTTTACCTGAAGACAAATTTGCGTTTACGATTTGCAATCCGCCATTTCATGCGTCGCAACTCGATGCTAACAAAGCTTCCGAAAGAAAAACAACCAATTTGGGAAATCAAAGCGGACTCAATTTTGGTGGCCAAAACACCGAATTGTGGTGCAATGGTGGTGAAATCGGTTTCATCACGCAAATGATGTATGAAAGTGTAAAGTACCCCTTGAATTGCTTTTGGTTTACGACTTTAGTATCCAAAAAAGACAATTTGCGCACCATTTACCGTACACTGAATAAAATCGGCGCCATCGAAATCAAAACCATCGAAATGAACCAAGGACAAAAAATCAGTCGTTTGGTAGCTTGGACATTTTTGAGTGAACAACAGCAGAAGGATTGGAAGTTCTGAGTTGCATTAAAAAAATGATTAAATTTGTATAAACTTTCATAGTATGAGCACAATTGAATTGAAAAATATTTTAATTTCTAAAATATCAGAAATTAATGACGAAGCTTTTTTAATAGCAATAAATACAATTTTAGACAGTAAATCTGAAAGTGTAGAGGATTATAATTTGGATTTAAAAAAAGCAGAAAACGATATTACTCAAGGAGATGTCGCTAGTCACAATCAGGTTCTAGAAAAAATTGCTCAATGGAAAAAGAGATAATTTGGACAAAAACTTCCCAAGATCAATTAGAAAAAATTTATTTTTATTTGCTTGAAGAAACTAAAAGTTTTGAAATAGCAGACAAAGTCTTAGATGCATTAGTTTCTGCTGTAGAGATTTTGAAGTATAGTTGGGAAATTTATGAAACCGATGAAATGAGAATTCCTGTAAATGAGAATTATCGTGCCTTTGAGAGATTTAGTTATAGAATATCTTATAGAATTGATTCCGAAATAATATATATCTTGAGAATCAGACATACCAGTAGAAACCCAAAATTTTATCGATAAACAAATTTTGTAGTGTATAAAATTGTAAATCGAAAGTAAACCATGAAATTCCAAGTCGTATCCGAATACCAACCTACAGGAGATCAACCGCAAGCCATTGAAAAATTAGCTGCCGGAATTCTCAATGGTGAAAAATACCAAACCTTACTCGGAGTCACGGGTTCGGGGAAAACGTTTACGGTGGCGAATGTGATTGAAAAGGTTGAAAAACCGACTTTGGTGTTGGCGCACAATAAAACATTAGCCGCACAATTGTACTCTGAATTCAAGCAATTCTTCCCGAATAATTCGGTGCAGTATTTTGTTTCGTACTACGACTACTACCAACCTGAAGCCTACATTCCGGTAACGGGAACGTTTATTGAAAAAGATTTATCCATCAACGAAGAATTAGAAAAACTGCGATTGAGCACGACTTCTGCCTTACTTTCGGGTCGTCGTGATGTGTTGGTTGTGGCTTCTGTGTCGTGTTTGTACGGAATCGGGAATCCGGTTGAGTTTCAGAAGAATGTAATTTCAATTGAAAAAGATCAAGTGATTTCCCGAACCAAATTACTACACCGTTTGGTGCAAAGTTTGTATTCACGCACCGAAGCTGAATTCACGCCGGGAACATTCCGAATCAAAGGCGATACCGTAGAAATTTTTCCAGGCTACGCGGACGAACCGTTTCGTGTTCACTTTTTCGGAGATGAAATTGAAGAAATTGAGGCCTTCGATGCTCGATCGTCCAAAGTGTTAGAAAAATATGAAAAACTAACGATTTATCCCGCCAATATGTTTGTAACATCGCCAGATGTCTTGCAAGCAGCGATTTGGGATATTCAGCAAGATTTGGTCAAACAAGTTGATTACTTTAAAGAAATTGGCAAGCATTTAGAAGCCAAACGATTGGAAGAACGGACGAATTTCGATTTAGAAATGATACGTGAATTGGGCTATTGTTCCGGAATTGAAAATTATTCCCGCTATTTGGATCGACGCCTTCCGGGAACGCGTCCGTTCTGTTTATTGGATTATTTTCCAGACGATTTTTTGATGGTAGTAGATGAAAGTCACGTTACCATTTCACAAGTGCATGCCATGTACGGCGGCGATCGGAGTCGGAAGGAAAATCTTGTCGAATACGGATTCCGATTACCCGCAGCAATGGACAACCGACCGTTGAAGTTTGAGGAATTTGAAGGCATGCAAAATCAAGTGATTTATGTTTCGGCTACTCCGGCGGATTACGAACTAGAAAAAAGCGAAGGAATTTATGTGGAGCAAGTCATACGACCAACCGGACTACTCGACCCAGTTATTGAAGTGCGTCCGAGTTTGAATCAAATCGACGATTTAATCGAGGAAATTCAGGTTAGATGTGAATTGGACGAACGTGTTTTAGTCACAACATTGACCAAACGTATGGCGGAAGAATTGACGAAATACTTGACGAAAGTGTCGATTCGGTGTCGCTATATTCACTCGGATGTGGACACTTTGGAACGCGTTGAAATCATGCAAGATTTACGGAAAGGTTTATTCGATGTATTGATTGGTGTAAACTTATTGCGTGAAGGTTTGGATTTACCCGAAGTTTCATTGGTTGCCATTTTGGATGCCGATAAAGAAGGATTTTTGCGCAGTCATCGTTCGCTGACACAAACCGTAGGTCGTGCCGCGCGAAATGTCAATGGAAAAGCGATTTTGTATGCGGATAAAATCACCAACAGCATGCAAAAAACCATGGACGAAACCACGTACCGTCGTGAAAAGCAAATGGCGTACAATACTAAACATAACTTACAACCAAAAGCCTTAAATAAAAGTTTGGGAAGTGCTTTAGGCAGCAACTCGGTTTCTACGCAATACTACGAAAACCAAGCGTTAAAAGCCGCCGAACCTGAAAGTTTGTACTTATCGAAACCCGAAATCGAAAAGAAAATCCGTGATGCAAGAAAAGCCATGGAAAAAGCTGCTAAAGATCTAGATTTCATGCAAGCGGCAAAGTTGCGGGATGAGATTAAGATGTTGCAAGAGAAGATTTAAAATACGAATTTTTACGTATACTTTCTTAAAAATCAGCACGGTAAATTTGTAAAAACTATTTATCATGCTTAAGAAAATCACCTTATTTCTACTGTTTTCCACCATCAGTAGTTATGCTCAAAATGGTGCTCATACGACTACAAGTAGAGTTTCAAGGCTTTTTGTATCACAAGATGCGACTAAATTTTTAACGCAATCAGGGACTGAAATTGTACTTTGGGACAACACAACAAATCAAATGATTTGGTCCAAAAAATTGGTTGATTTAGGACTGGACAACGAAATTTTGTACGATTTTATAGTAGGAGTCAATCCTTATCTCAAGTACTTGGTTATTACCAATAAGATGTCATACAGAAAATTAGTCAATCTTACCAATTTTACAACAACTGCATGGCCGTACTATACTTATGATTTTGTCAATGACGGAAGAATCGCGGTTATCGATTACGATTACAGTAAAAAAAACAGCCATAAAGCCTATTTACTAAATCTTGACAATTGGAACAAAGAGCTTATTGCAGATAAAATGGGTGATTTGAGAGTCATCGGTAATGGAAAATTTGTTAAAATCATTAACCACGATAAATCCGTAAACGACTATAAATATGACAAGTACAAAGTGTATGACATGGCTACAAAATCGTTTAATAAATCTGATTTTGATTGGCGTGATCTTGACAACAACTTTACTTCTGGTGAATACAAAGTTACTTATTCTTACGGAGCAAAATCAATAACAACAACAGATGCTAATGGAAAAAAAATAGCATCATTTTCTGTTAAAAATCCGGTTACTAGTGGGATGGAAAGTAGTAAAACTCATTTGTTTTATGTTTCTGAAACCAAACCTCATGCTTATTTTTTGGAGCAAGACAGTAACAAACCAAATGAAAAGTTGAGTTATATGTATGTTTATGATGTTACAAATGGAGATGTGATAAAAAGAATTGAGTTGCACAACACCTCTGAATCTGCAAAATTAATTGCTAACAATGAAACTGAAAAGCAAAGGCAAATCGATGCTGAGAAACAACGCGTATTTAATCAACCCGAAAACGTATTAAAGAGACGACTATTTCAACTGCAAGGCGAATTGTACTACAACACCAACACGAAAGGAATTTACTATACCGTTCCTGACAAACCTTTATATCAGGGTGATTTGGTTCGGATGGATGCGTTGAATGACGATCCAAAGCTAAAAATGGAAGTCTATGAAAAAATTGAAAACCTTGAAAATTCTTCCCTTTACAAAAAAATCACCAGTAAAAAATCGTGTACCCATTGTAATGGCAAAGGATTTATCTCAAATTCCTATACACGAACTGTAGCCGATTATGAATACACTACAGGCAAAAAACTTGTAGAAACCAATACCAATACAAATTCATGCGGTAATTGTGGTGGTTGTGGATTGGTGCCTCTTAACTAATTTCTGTAACAAAACAACTTATTTAAGCAGTTTTAGGATTTTTATAGTGTGACCTAACTTGAATGCGATAATTTATTATATTAGCGCAAACAAAAATCATTTTTATGAAAAACGTATTTCTTTTTTTAAGTATTTTTTCTCTGATGCTATCCTCTTGTTCAAGTGATAGTGATAGTAATGAAACTGATACAGTTGGAATTACTGCAAAAATCAACGGTGCACCATGGGCTTCTGATGTGGCCGTTGCAAATATTTCTAATGTTGATGCTGGTGAAACAAATGGTACTGCACTTCAAATTATTGGCACCAAACAAGACATGTCGGTAATTACCATTCAAATACCCGTTACCTCGCTTTCAGAAGGTAGTTTCAGTTATAATAGTAATTCAAATGCAATGATGACCTACGTTTCTGCTAATTCAGGAGATATGTATACTTCTCTTGAAACTGGAGGACAATTTAACTTAAACATTACCGATTTAAATTTGGCAGGTGGAACTTTAAGTGGAACTTTTAATGCAACATTAAAAAATTTCAGTGGCGAAACAGTTACGATCACTGATGGCGCTATCAATGCAATCCTGATTGTTGGAACGCAATTGTATTCAAATGGTAGTATGAGTTTATCACGAAATGGAAGTGCTGTTTTTACTATGGATAATGACAATTCTGATGGAAAATATCTTTTAATCAGTGAAAATTCACTTGATAACTCTGTAGGTGTCGCCGGCTATAATGCAACCATTTCGTCACAATTTGGAGTCTATTATATTCAATTTCCTAAAACGGTTACACCTGGAACCTATAATTTAGTTACATCAACTGGTTTTGGAGCTGATGTGTCAACTGATGACGAAACAGATTATAATGTTACTTCAGGAACTTTAACGGTAACTAGCCATAACGGCAATACAGTTGTCGGAACTTTTAGTTTCAATGCCAATAATGGATCGCAAACTTTGAATGTTACTAACGGAAATTTCTCTATTACACACAATTAGTAATCGGTAAATATCAAATTCAAAAAAAGAATATAAAATTTTGTAACATTCAATCCGTTACAATACTCTGACCAACACATCTTTTTTATATCTAAAATTGTATAACTTTACTTTATCAATTTCTAGGATATGAAAAAGATGTTTTTGTTAGTATCATTTTTTTGTTCACTGTTGGTTTTCTCTCAAAACAAAACCATTCAATCGTTGCGAAATGAAATTTCAGCAACCACTTCCAAAGACAAAAAAGCAAAACTTCAGTATGATTTAGCCGATGTATATCGAAAAAATCTCAACATTGACAGTGCCTATTTTTTTGCCCAAAAAGCGTTTGAATTTCATCAAAAAAAGAACATCGATTCACTCACTGTAAAATCGGCATTGCAATTATATCGAATAGCCAATACGACGATAAAAAAAGATTCCACCGATTATCTTTCTATTGCTCAAAAAATAGCCGAACGCAGTAATAATAAAATGTTACTCATTGAAACTATATATTCCAAAGGACAAGTTTTGTATTTAAACAACGAGTGGGCACTTGCTTTTCCTGAGTTTTTGAAGGTTGATTCCATAGCTAAGAAGCATTCAATCAAAAATAAAACTACGGTGTATGCAGTAATTCAACGTTCGGAAATCATTCGCCAAAAATTTTCAGAAGAAACGACCAATCAAGCGGGAGAATTATTGAACGAAGCGTTGAAAATGGCTAAAGAAATTCGGTCGCCAGAAATGATTCACCTCGTTTACACCTATTTGGCAGACATCAGTGAACTGAATGAAAAACACGAAGAATCGAAGAAATACATCGATTTAGCCTACACCTATTACCTTAAAAAAGACGACATCCGCAACTTATCGCAAGTCTATTTGTTGTACACTTCGTATTACATTGGAATCGATCAAATTGATAAAGCAAATCAAGAACAAATCAAACGAATTAATTATTTACGACAGAAAGAAGACCGACTCGAATTGGCCAGAGCTTTGGCGTATTACGGAAGTTTTCAACGTCGAAAAACCAAAGAATACACCAGTGCCATTCAGAATTTACTCGAAGCCAAATCCATTTATGAATCGATTAAACTGACAGATATTGATGCATACGAACGCTTAATTTTTAATTTATCGCGTTGTTATTCCGAAATTGGTAATCATGAAGAAGCGAACGTCTACCTCAAAGAAGCTTATAATTTAAGGGAGGATTTGATTGAACGAGAAAATCAAATTTTAACTTCATCGCTGGAAACCCATTATCAAACGGAAAAAAAAGAACAAGAAATTAAGTTCTTATCTCAAGTTGCGCAAAAGCAGAACATCATATACTTAAGTTTACTAGGTGTATTGATTGCCTTGGGAACATTTCTATTTTTAGGCTATCGAAATAAAATTAAAACCGCCGAAAAACTCAAAGAATTGAACGAGTTGAAATCGCGGTTTTTTGCTAATATTTCGCACGAATTCAGAACACCGTTGACGTTGATTAAAAGTCCGGTGCAAAGTTTAAAAAACGAAATTCAAAACGAAAACCAGCAAACCAAACTCAACTTAATTGATAAAAACTCCAATCGAATGTTGGAATTGGTCGATCAACTGTTGGAATTGTCCAAAATTGACAATGGAAAATTACAATTGCTTTTGAAAGAGGGCAACATCAGTTCGTTTCTGAATACAATCGTGGAACCATTTGAATACCAAGCGAAAGAAAACCAACTCACCTTTCATTCAAACATCGAAAAAACAACCGAAAATCATCCTTTTGATAAAGATGTGATTGAAAAAATAGTGACCAATTTGCTTTCCAATGCCTTAAAGTACACGCCAAAAAATGAATCGATTCAATTTACATCTTCCATCGAAAACAACCAATTGAAACTGATCGTTTCCAATTCGGGTTCGGATATCAAAAAAGAAGACGTACCCAAATTATTCGAGCGTTTTTATCAGAAGAATGAAAAGCAACAAGGCGTCGGAATTGGATTGGCATTAGTCAAAGAATTGGTCGAGTTGTATGAGGGAAAAATCGCAACTCAATTAGAGAATTCTACTTTGAGTTTTGTAGTTGAAATCCCATTAGAATCTTCGCTTTCCAATGCGATTGTAGTTACTAAAGAAGAACAAAAAACAGTTTCAAACGAAGAGATTTCAACTGACAACGAACTTCCTGTCCTTTTACTTGTGGATGACAATCAAGAGATCAGAACTATTTTAAAAGAAATTTTTAAAGACAAGTATACCCTTTTGGAAGCACAAGACGGCGAACAAGGTTTAGAAATGGCGCTGAAAGAAATACCCGATTGTATCATTTCAGATGTGATGATGCCAAAAATGGACGGCTTCGAATTTACAAAAGCGGTAAAAAGCAACGAATTAACTTCTTTTATTCCGGTTATTTTACTCACCGCAAAAACATCGGACAAAGCGCATTTACTAGGATTAAAAAGCACAGCGGATGCCTATTTAACCAAACCGTTTAACAATGACATCGTCAAAGAAACGGTCATTCAAATGCTGAACGAACGCAAAAAACTGCACGAACGTTACAGTCATGAATTGGTTTTAAAACCTACGGATATTGTCATCAATTCGGTCGATGAAAAATTCTTAGAAAAACTGCAGGTTGTATTGGACAACGAACTTTCCAACTCCGATTTTTCTGCCGATGATTTCGCTTCGTTTATGGGAATAAGTCGCATGCAATTGCACCGAAAATTAAAATCGCTTTTAGGTGTTTCTACAACTGAATTCCTCCGAAAAGAACGCATCAAAATGGCGGCCACTTTACTTAAAAAAGGCAGCATTACCATTGCTGAAATTGCCTATGCCGTCGGATTCAATGATGTGTCGTATTTTATCCGATGCTTCAAAGAAGTGTACGAATGTACGCCTTCCGAATACCAAGAAAAAAACTAAACTTCTCCTTCAGAACACTTGATTTTAAAGGCGTGTAACCTCGTGTTACATTTGTCCGATTCACCGTTACAATAGTTTCATCGCTTCTGTTTTATTCTACACAAATTTGTGGTGTACAATTAAACTACGAGATTATGAAAACTAAAATTACACTATTGTTTATTCTTTGTTCTACTTGTTTTACCGTAGCACAATGTTGGCAAACGGTTACTTGTGGAACCACTCACAATTTAGCCGTAAAAATCGATGGCACATTATGGGCTTGGGGAAATAATAATTTTGGACAAATCGGAACGGGAACACCCGGAATTAAAATCACACCCACTCAAGTTGGTACACAGACCAATTGGCAGAAAGTCGCTGTTGGAGGTTCCCATTCATTGGCCATAAAAACCGACGGAACGCTTTGGGCATGGGGAAATAATGCGGATGGACAATTGGGTGACGGAACCACTGTAAATAAAAATACTCCCGTTCAAATCGGAACGGCAACCAATTGGGAAACCATTGTAGCTGGAGTTGGCTATAGCATTGCTAAAAAAACAAATGGAACGTTGTGGGCGTGGGGCGATAATCAATACGGACAATTAGGTGATGGCACAATTGTGGATAAAATTGTTCCTACTCAAATTGGAACGGCTACTAATTGGAACAAAATCAGTACTTCTGGTTATCATGTTTTGGCCATAAAATCAACCGGAACACTTTGGGCTTGGGGACGAAATAATTTTGGACAATTGGGTGACGCTACTTCTACTACTCGAACCTCACCTACACAAATCGGAACCGGAACCAATTGGTTCAGCGTAGCCGCTGGAGGTGAACATTCAATTGCTATAAAAATGGACACTACTTTATGGGCATGGGGAAATAACGGTGCGGGGCAATTGGGCAACGGAACATTTAATAGTACCAATAGTCCGATTCAAATTGGGATAACTACAGGTTGGTTTGTTATTGGTACAGGCAATTCGTTTTCTATGGCGGTAAAAGCCGATGGAACGCTCTGGTCTTGGGGTTACAACTTTTATGGTCAAGTGGGAAATGGCAACACCAACAACCAAACCTCTCCGGTACAAATTGGTACAGAAACCGACTGGTACATCACATTTGATGGTGGGTTTTCACACTCAGTTGCATTAAAATCAAACGGAAGTTTACGGGTTTGGGGAGCGAATAATTCGGCCGGATTACTCGGAAACAGTTCTAATAATCAAGTCAATAGTCCGATTGCGATTAATTGTCCAGCGACACTTGAAAACGAAACATTTGATCAAAAAACCGCTTCTTTTTTTCCCAATCCTGCTTCCCAGTCTATCACATTTACCACAAACGATACTACATCAACAATAGATCTAATCAGTATTTACGACTCATTGGGTAAAGAAATTTTTAGAGCAAACAACTGTCCCACTACCATCAATATAGAAGCTCTAGAAACAGGCATCTACTTCATAAACTTTACAATAGGTGACACATTATCGGTAAAAAAACTAATTAAAAACTAACGACAATGAAATCAAAATTAATTATACTGTTGCTTTTTACTTGTTCAACTCAAGCTCAACTTTTAGACAAATTAGTCAAAAAAGCGGAACAAGCAGCCGAGCGAACCGTGGAACGAAAAGTAGAACAAAAATCGGAGAAAACCACCGAGGATGCGATGGACAGAGTCTTGAACAACAAATCGAAAACTACTGAAAAAAACAGTCCAAAATCGTCCAAATCCACCAAAAAAAATAAATCCATTCAATCGGCAAAAGACTTTGTGGCCGGAACCAGTATCATTGCCACAGAAGATTTTTCTCAAGATGCTGTAGGCGATTTTCCGGTAAATTGGTCCACCAACAGCAGCGGTGAAGTCGTAACTTTTTCGGATTCGGACAGCAAATGGCTAAAACTGAACGACAGCGGAAATTTTACGCCCAATCACATCAAAAAACTTCCTGAAAATTTCACTTTTGAATTTGATTTGTATTCATCAGATGATTTTTCGTTTTATTCTACCGCTTTAAAAATTGGGTTTATTGAAACTAAAAAGAAAAATGATTATACCTCTTGGAAAGAATTTCAAAGCGGAAAAGATGGTGTAGTCATTGGTATGCATCCGCAACTGGCTGGATCAGAAAAAGTGGGTGGAACTGGTTTTAGAGTGATTTCGGAAGGCGCAGAATTGATGAATAATAATGTCGAATTGAATAGTTATAACAATAATCAAAATACGGCAAAAGTTCAGTTTTGGCGCCAAAAAAGTAGATTGCGCATGTATGTAAATGGCGAAAAAGTGTGGGATTTACCGAACGCTTTTCAAGATGCCAATTACAACAGCATTGTTTTCTTTATTCATGGTTATCACGAGAAAAAAGACAAATATTACATCTCCAATCTTCGTTTGGCGGAAGCTGGAAAAGACACCCGTCACAAACTCATTGAAACAGGAAGTTTTACCACGAATGAGATTCTTTTTGACGTAAACAAATCGACTATTAAAACTTCGAGCGCTAATGTCTTAGAGGAATTAGGACAAGTTTTAAAAGAAAACCCGAAAGTAAAAATCAACATTATTGGTCATACGGATAGCGATGGAAAAGAATCCGATAACCAAAAACTATCCGAGCAACGTGCGGAAAGTGTCAAGATGTATTTGAATAAAAATTTCGGAATAGAATCCAGCCGAATGACCACTCAAGGCAAAGGCGAATCCGAACCCATATCTACTTCCAATTCGGAAGAAGGCAAAAAACAAAACCGAAGAGTTGAATTCAAAATTAGTAAATAATCAAAAAAATAATATTATGAAAAATCATTTTACACAAGCAATTGTACTACTAGTTGCTGCCATTACAGTAATGTCTTGTTCTAAAGACGACGACGGACCAACCTACAACGAGGAAAACTTTATGAATGGATTCTTAATCAACTCTGGATTTTCAGCTATAACTGACGCTACTGTTAATGGTGGAAGTTATGAATTTGGTACCGAATTTACGCCATTAGTAAAAGGAAAAATCACCTCATTGAAGGTAAAACTTCCCGCTACAAATACTACTTTACGCGTTACCATTTGGGACAAATCAACGGCGATAGCAACTGTGATTCGATCAGAAACCGTGAATGTAACTGCGGCTGATACTGAGCAAGGTTTTGATATTCCTGATTTAGAATTATCAGCCAATCACCTCTATGCTATTACCATGAACTCCGATGATTGGTACAACCACAGAAGAACAGGAAATACTGATGCAACCTACCCCGTAACTTCAGGAAATATCCGAATTGATGGCTACAAATGGATTGGTGGAACAGCTCAAACGTATCCAACAAATATCGCATTGAATTATTACGCAGGTGATGTATCGTTCAATTTTCTTCAACTAGATTAATCACATCAAAAAATAAAATCAGTCCGTTAACTCTTGTTCGATGTCAGAGAAAAAAAAGACAAAATATGTAGGCAAAATTGAAGCATTACCTTCAAAAACCATTTTTATAAATGTCAATCATTTAGAGAAAGGCAACTATGAATTACATATTATTCAGAAGAACAAGCTGATTACAAAAACAACATTTATAAAAAAATAGCTATGAGAAAAATACTTTTTATTCTATTGAATGTACCCTTTTTTATCCAAGCACAAATTGGAGTGAATACGGTAACTCCAAATGGTATGTTGGATGTGAACTCAACCTCAAACGGAATGCTCATTCCGCGTGTGAATCTCACTTCAGTATTAGATAATACAACCGTTGTGAATCCGCAAGGTGGCGCTTTGGTTACCTCAACAATAGTTTATAATACAACCGCGGCGGGTGTTGCACCCAACAACGTTCTTCCTGGTTTTTATTATTGGAATAATGGCTTGTTACGATGGATTCCGATTGGTGGCACCAACGATTGGTCGTTAAACGGAAATACCGGAATTACGTCACCTGCAGCGCCTGCAGCCTACGGAACTTCGACGATTCTGGCTAATGAAAATTTTATTGGAACGAAAAACAACGCTGATTTAGTTTTTGGAACGAATACTATTGAACGAATGAGAATTAATGAAGCATCTGGAAACATTGGAATTGGAGCCGCGACCAATAATTACAAACTAAATATTGCTACAAATGATTTACTAGGAATATTTTCGAGGTCTAATTTGGTTGGAAATTCTCATGGAATCGGAATTCAGTCTGTTTCCAACAACAATCCTGGCTATGGTTATGGTGGAATTCTAATTGGCGGTTATATGGGAAATTATAGCGTGGCAATTGGAGGTACAAGTACAGCTACAACTTATGGTGTCTACGGATTATCATACGGTTCAACTGGTGTTGGCACAAGAGTTGGCGGTTATTTCAGAGCATATGGAGGATTAAATAATTACGGACTAATTGTTGCTGAAGGTAACACCGGTATTGGTACCTTAAACCCAACTCACGATCTTCACGTAGTTGGAAATGTCAGAATTGTGGATGGCACTCAAGGCAATGGTAAAATATTAACCTCAAATGCAACAGGAGTAGCATCGTGGCAAAACGCAGGAATTGACAATGTAGTAGGCGTTTTAAGCGGAAGCGGTGTCAATATTGCTTACAATCAAACGGTGAATTTTTTGCAAACGGGTTCGTATATTACGCTTCCACCCGGACGCTATGCGGTGAATGTTACGATGCTTTTGGCTCGGAATTCAACTTCAGCGCCATCGCCTAACAATTCGTTTTTTTGGGTGCGCTCGTCGTTTTCGGATAGTGCGGGTGTCAATCCGCTTTCGTCGCCTGATATTGTAGGATCGACCTTGGCGAGTGGAAATTTTAGTGGCACGAGTGTGTATGCAATGCTGAACGGAACCATCATCATTAACAATGCCACGGCGGGAAATAAAACCTATTATTATGTAGCGGGACGAACCGTAACGTCTAACACTACTGAAACCTTAACGGGTTTTGGAAGTACGTATTGGGCGGAGAATAATATTATTGCGTATCGATTGAATTAGTTTTTTAAACCACAAAGACACAAAGCAAGCGCAAAGGTCGCGAAGTTCTTTAAATTTAGTTTCTTGTATGAAGAGATTGCCCTAGCCCAGATAGAAATGGAAAGCTTTTTTGAAAAACGACTATTTTTTGTTGTTGTAAAAAAGCGACCAAAGGAAGCTCTTTTTATAACGTACAAAAAAAGGAGTTTAAAAAAAACTTGAAATGGATAGCTGGATTAGCTTCTGAAAAAATTAAATAGGCAACTCCATCACGTAATCATCCATGATGTAGCCGTTTCCGATTTGGAATTGCTTTTCCTCTACGACGTGAAATCCTTGTTTGAGGTAAAACTCTTTGGCGGAATTGAATCGATTTACGGTTAGAAGTAGTGATGTATTTTCGGCTTTTAGAGCGATTTCTCGGATGTGATTGATGAGTGTTTTTCCGACGCCTTTTCCTTGAATGTTGGGCAAAACGTAGAGTTTGTAGATCTTGGTTTTGGATGTTTGTTCCCAATTTACTTCATACGATGCGAAACCGATGTATTCGCCTTGGTCTTCCACCAATAAAAAGGGTTTGGGATGTGCTAATTGCTTTTCGAGAGAAGGTAAACTGTACATCAACTCCATCATATAATCGAATTGCTCCTTCGATAGTATGTGTCCGTAGGTAACGGGCCAAATTCGGAACGCCAAGTCACGAATGATGGGCAATTGCTCTTGGGTTGCTACCGAAATGTTCATGCTATTTTTTAAGGCGTTTTTGTTCTCGGGCCAACAAGGTGTTTTTTAGTAACATCGCAATCGTCATTGGACCGACGCCGCCTGGAACCGGAGTAATAAAAGACGCTTTTTTGACTACATTTTCAAAATCGACATCGCCAGTAATGCGGTAGCCTTTTTCGGTCGTTTCGTCGACCACACGCGTAATACCGACATCGATAATAACGGCATCATCTTTAATCATTTCGGCTTTAAGGTAATTCGGAACGCCGAGCGCCGTGATGATGATATCGGCTTGTGAGGTAATTTGGTTGATGTTTTTGGTATGACTGTGTGTGAGCGTTACGGTGGAATTTCCGGGGAAACCTTTTCGTCCCATTAAAATACTCATCGGGCGACCTACGATGTGACTGCGACCGATAACTACGGTGTGTTTGCCTTCGGTATCGACATTGTAGCGCTCTAATAATTCAAGGATTCCGAATGGTGTAGCGGGAATAAACGTACTCATATCCAACGCCATTTTTCCGAAATTTTCAGGGTGAAATCCGTCTACGTCTTTACTTGGATCAATCGCCATGATGATTTCTTGTGTATCGATTTGTTTGGGTAACGGAAGTTGTACGATGAACCCGTCGATGTCATCATTTTGATTCAACTCTTTGATTTTTTTCAACAACTCGGTTTCCGACGTGGTATTGGGCATCCGAATCAGCGTCGATTCAAATCCTACGCGTTCGCACGCTTTCACTTTACTCCCAACATAGGTCAAACTCGCGCCGTCATTTCCGACAATAATTGCGGCTAAATGAGGTACTTTTTCACCGTTGTCTTTCATTTTCTGAACTTCGGCGGCGATTTCGTTTTTGATGTCTTCAGATACTTTTTTTCCGTCTAAAATGGTCATTGTTGTCTTGTTGTTATTTTGTTAACCACGAATTCACGAATTAAGAAATCAGCAAATTCATAAAAATATATCGAATAAAAAAGACGCGATGAATCGCGTCTGTACATTATCTCATTCCTTTCATGCCGCCCATCATTTTCATCATGTTCTTTCCTCCTGGACCTTGCATCATTTTCATCATTTTACTCATTTGATCGAATTGCTTCATCAACTGATTTACTTCTTCTATTTTTCGTCCCGCGCCTTTTGCGATTCGGGTTTTTCTTTTTAAATCGATGATCGACGGTTTGCTACGTTCTTTCGGCGTCATCGAATGGATGATGGCTTCCACGTGTTTGAACGCATCGTCTTCAATTTCAACATCTTTCAGTGCTTTTCCGGCACCTGGAATCATTCCGACTAAGTCTTTCATGCTTCCCATTTTTTTGATTTGCTGAATTTGCGCTAAGAAATCGTCGAAACCAAATTCGTTTTTTGCAATTTTCTTTTGCAATTTGCGCGCTTCTTCTTCGTCGTATTGTTCTTGTGCTCTTTCTACTAAAGAAACGACATCTCCCATTCCGAGAATTCGGTCGGCCATACGCGAAGGATAGAACACGTCGATAGCGTCCATCTTTTCACCTGTTCCGATGAATTTAATCGGTTTGTCTACCACCGATTTAATTGAAATCGCTGCTCCACCACGGGTATCACCGTCTAATTTGGTTAAAATTACTCCGTCGAAATTTAAACGATCGTTGAATGCTTTCGCGGTATTCACGGCATCTTGACCGGTCATCGAATCGACTACGAATAGTGTTTCGTGCGGTTGAATCGCTTGGTGAACGTTGGCGATTTCGGTCATCATTTCTTCATCGACAGCCAAACGACCTGCGGTATCGACAATGACCACATTGAAACCGTTTGCCTTCGCATACGCGATTGCTTTTGTTGAAATATCAACCGGATTTTTATTTTCGGGTTCCGAGTAGACTTCTACTCCAACTTGTTCTCCTACTACATGCAACTGATTGATTGCTGCAGGTCGGTAAATATCACAGGCCACCAAAAGTGGTTTTTTATTCTTTTTTGTTTTGAGGTAATTCGCTAATTTTCCAGAAAAGGTTGTTTTACCCGAACCTTGTAAACCCGACATTAAAATAACGGTTGGGTTACCCGATAAATTGATTCCGGCTGCATCGCCACCCATCAATTCGGTCAATTCGTCTTTAACCAATTTAACCAATAACTGACCTGGTTCTAAAGTAGTCAATACATTTTGACCCATTGCTTTTTCTTTTACTTTAGTCGTAAAATCTTTGGCAATTTTAAAGTTAACATCGGCATCGAGTAAAGCGCGACGCACTTCTTTAAGTGTTTCAGCAACGTTTACTTCGGTGATTTTTCCGTGTCCTTTTAGGATGTGGAACGCTTTATCTAATTTATCGCTTAAATTATTGAACATGGTCTAATTTTTTTTGAGCCACAAAGATAACTTAAAGTTCTAAAAATTTCAAATAATACCCTATTGAAAAAAAAATAGGTAGGGTAAAATTGAAGTTGCTTGTTTTATATCCAAATCATAACACTTCAAAAAAATATTTATTATGAAAAACAAAGCAATTTTATTGGGATTATTTTGCCTGACTTTGGCAAGTACATCGTGTAGTAAAGATGATGAACCGACGCGCGACAACTTTACTATTTTGGCTAAATCGAATTACACAGCAAACCGTGTAACCGAATCGAATGCAAATGCTACAGTAGCATTGACTTCCTTTAAAATTAACATCAAGGAAATTGAGTTTGATATGGATGATGATAATTCTTCGGGTGACGGATTTTATGGCGATGACGACGACATTGAATTGAGAGGTCCGTTTGAATTAAATTTACTCAACGGAACTACCGAAATTACTTCCTTAAACATTCCGAATGGAGTGTATGAAGAAGTAGAATTTAAAATGGCAAAAAACCGTACATCTGGAAGTGATATGTACAACAAATCGATAGAAATTACGGGAACTATTGACGGAACTCCGTTTGTGTTCTGGCATAATGTAGAAGAAGATTTTGAAATTGATTACGAAGATACCAACCAAAGTATTGTGGTTTCGGACGATAACAATACCTCAATCATTTTTAATTTTGATTTGAATGCAGCGATTAGCTCGATTGATTTTAGTTCGGCTACCGATGATGATGGCGACGGAACCATTGAAATCAACCCTAATGATACGGATGGCAATCAAAGTTTAGCCAATTTAATAAAAGATCGTATTAAAGATTCGTGTGATTTAGACGATTAATTCATCCCAAATGGAATAATCGAATAGCATACCCCAAATTAAACAACCTACAGAAAACTGCCTAATTCGTTAGGCAGTTTTTTTTGTGTTTACTTTGCTTGAAACAACCGTTTGAACTTCTTTAAAATGAAACCATTTCGAAAATTTAGCCACAGATGCACAGATTTTAAATCAGTTCAATCGCCTAATGTGTTTAAGTTTGTGGCAAAAATCATTGTAATAAGCTTAAAGATGCATGGTTTGAAATTCAATTAAAAACCTTTGAAGATCCTTTTACGAGCGGAAACATAAGTAAAGAAAAAGTCAATTGGCTTGAAAAGATTTAAATCAGTACTCGTGCAACAGTTAGAATTAGATTCAATCGACTACGACTCAATAGCTCTATTTTAAGATATTACTCTGCAAATAAAAAATACTCTGAAATGATATAATCAAAAAATTAAACCATTGAGAAAGTTACCATTTCAACCACTTGTAGTGATTTAACTTTGATTGAATTAACACATACCAATTGATACTGATCAAGCAAACACTATGATTTAATACCGCAGATCAAACTCATCCAATCTTCATCCAAATAAAAACCCCAATTCGAATGAACGAATTGGGGTTTCCAGCAGTAGTAGGAATTTTTGCGCAGTATTAATTTTTTTCGAACGTTACATAATCGGTTCCGCCGTTTCCGCCACTTACGTGAACGAGCTGAATTTTAGTTGCAGTGTACGTTATGATGTTCCAATCTTCTGTTAGATCCGTAAAGTCAGCTGGAGAAGAAAATGCGATGTTGAAATCTAAATCATTACTCGGACTGTCGTCATTACTATCATCGCTGGTTACCGACCATACTCCGTTATACGTATTCGTTCCGTTGGTTGCAGTCAACACATTTCCGTTGGCAAATGTAAAATTATAGCCTGTAAAATGATTGGTTTCGTTGTTTCCTGAATCTTCAAAGAAGGTAATTCTCCATGTTCCTTGATTTACGGTGTTGATGACCGGAGTTGGATCTTGTTGACTTGAATTGGAATTATCATCGTCAGAGCTGCACATAGAAGCTACATTGAGCATGAATACAAGTGCTAAAACTGGAATTAATTTTAATTTTTTCATTTTGTTTGTAATTTAGGATTAGGTATTAATTTTTTGTAAAATAAAGGTAGCTCACAGAGCCATCGCCGCCGCTCACATCTCTTAATCGAATTTCTGTTGTCGTATATTCTACTATTTTCCAATCATCTTCGAGTTCATCCAAATTGGAATCGGAAAAAAGTAAGTCGAGTTTATTGTCTCCATCATCCATATAATTCGACCACGTTCCGGATGATGTGACTGAATTTTTTTCTACCAAGATGGAGAAATTGGGATTGAACGTAAAATTGTATCCGAGATAATCGGTGGTTTCATCGTCATCATCCTCATAAAAATAGGTCACTCTCCATGTTCCTGATGTCAGTACGCTAACAAAACCTGGATTAGGAATCGATGAATCATCGCAATCGTCAATAGAATCTTCAATAAAATCCTCCAATTGATTATTGTTCGAAATTACGATTGAAACACCCACCGAATTAGTTACTGAAATCGGATACACTATCGTGGACAACACAGATGGAGTCAAACTAGTAATGTAATTAAACAATTGTGCGTTATTTTGAATCGTCACACTATTGGCCACTTGATTGTTAGTGTTGAAAAAATTCACTACAATAGGATAGTTAATTAATATGCAATCAATTTCGTTGAATCCGTCGTCATCGCAATTGTTGACCAATTGATTGAGCTGACTTTGCGTAGTAACCACTTGAGTTGTAAAATTATCGTATCGAATGGTAATCGGATAATTGAAATTGACCACATCATCACCGGGAAGATTTTTTGCGTCTTGCACCGATTGATAATCCGATTCAGAATTCACCGTTATGGTTACTCCATTAACTACAACCGTTACCGGTAATTGTACGCTGAAACAACTTGAGTTATCCAACACATCATCGCAAGCAGTAGGATTTTGCGAAGTACGCAACAACAATCGTGTTAAGGGCGAACCCGCAACAATCGATTCGGTTGGCGGCGGTTCATTTATAATTTCAGTTTCTTCTTTCTGACATTGCGTCAATGCAAAACTTAAAGTAAGAATCAAAAGTAATTGTATCGTTTTCATATCTCTTTAATTTAGCAGATGAAAGTAAAACATTTTAGTTTGAAAAAACCCTACCTAAAAAATTTATTTATTTTACTTTTTAACAAATTTTGTTTGATACATTGCATTGTTTTCATCCCGTACAATAAGTTGATAGAGTCCAGATGATAAATCAGCGATATCTATTTGGTCAGTTGTCACAGCAGTTTCCATTACAATTCTACCCGAAATATCGATTATGGTATAGGATTTTAAATTCTCTATTCGTTCGAGTTGGATGAAATTTTCGCACGGATTGGGCGCGATTTTTAATGTAAATTGTAAGTCTTCTGGATTCTCGATACCTAACGAGCCTTGGCTAATTTTTGCTGTTGTTCCACCTGTAACATAAACACTAGCATCAGAACCAAAATCAAAATCGGTTGGATAACCACTCGACGTTGCAATCGTCCATGCCGATGTTCCGTCGTTATTGACTTTACACACAGCCATTTCCGACATCGTTCCTCCGGCTAAATACGCCGCATTCTGACTATCGAGTTTCATTTGTGCATGCGCTACCAATCCGAATCCAGTTCCGTCAGCATCTAGATTTTGCCATAGTACATTTCCATTGCTGTCGTATTTTATAAAAGCGACACCAAATCCAACTGCAGGCGTACCACTAATGATTGGATTATTATCGCTTCCTACTTCCACTCGACTTCCAATTATGGCATTGTTTTGTGACCACACTACGGTTCCATTCGGATTCAATTTGGTCAACGTACTGCCCGAACTTCCGTTTCCGTTGATGAGGTATGTATTTCCTGATGCGTCGCCTGCTGCATCACCTGAGGAAAGGCTAGTTATACCGCCTGAATTCCACACCAATGTTCCCGTCAAACTTATTTTAGAATAGCTATTGATACTACCCGTAATTGATCGGTGGATAATAACTAGGTGATTGTCTGGCGTAAATTTAAAGTTAAATGGTGCGCCATTTCCTGCATCAAAATAATCCATTACGGAAACACCCGCAGCGTTGAACTTTTTAACTCTCGTAACCAAACCATTGGTTCCCATTCCGATTCCGAGTACGTATATGTTATCGTTGGCGTCGATTAAACATTTTTTGGTGGACGAACCGTCAAAGTCGTTTTCATACACGACGCGCCAAAGTAATGTTCCGGACGGACTGAACTTCATCAGTATACTGTTGGCATTCACTGGATTTGAAAATCCGGAGCGAATGTTACCCGAAACCAACACATTCCCCTGACCGTCAGTTTCTACCCATGTTGCTGCTTCGTGGCGTGTGTTATCGGTATTGTCGTACACCACTTCCCAAAGAATTGATCCCGAAGAATCGCGTTTTACAACCGAAATATCTCCCGCCGGATTGCTATCCCAATACGCGGTATACACATTATCTGAAGCATCTAAACCCACAGCTACTCCACTCGGGAAATTCGACCACGTTACGCTAACTTGCGCCAGTGAAAAGTTAAGACTTAGTAAAAGTAGAAACGTACTTATTTTTTTCATTAGTTCTATTTTTTTTTAATTGATTAGACATCCTATTTAGCACAATAAAGTTAATTCAATCAAACAGTTACACATGTGACAAAAGTCACTACTAACACTAAATTTTAATTGTAAACTTGTCCTAAATAATTTAATTAGAAACATTTGAACTTTTTTTTACCCTACTTTAAAAAAATATATATTTTTACACAACCAATTTTAAGCCATGTCATCAATTCCATCACTTTCGGAAGTCTGTAAAGAATCAATTTTCGCTGATTTTTTTAAAAATCACGCTAAAGCGTTGCGCAATTATTTGTTGTATAAATTCGGTAATCAGGATCAGGCCGAAGACATGACGCAAGAGGCATTCATTAAGTTATGGCAAAACTGCAAAGACGTGCCGTTGGAAAAAGCCAAATCGTATGTGTATACGATTGCGAACAATTCTTCCTTAAATATAATTGCGCACGAAAAGGTAAAATTGAATTACCAAAAAAGCAATTCGATGAACGATCGTTCGAATGAAAGTCCGGAGTTTATCTTAGAAGAAAATCAATTCAAAGACCAATTACTTTCAGCCATCGACAAACTCAACGAAACACAACGTGTAGCTTTTTTAATGCATCGTATTGACGGCAAAAAATACGCGCAAATTGCAGAAGAGTTGGACATCAGTGTAAAAGCCGTTGAAAAGCGTATTCATCTAGCTTTATTAGAGTTGCGAAAAGAGTTTGAACATTTTAGGTAGGGTATAAATTCATTCAAATGTTTTGATAGTACAACCTAAAAATCAAAAATCATGAAACAAATCAAACTTTTAATTAGCTTACTTTTTTTGAGCAATTGTGTTCAAGCACAAACTACTTTTCAAAAGGTCTTTGGTGGTTCTGCAATGGACAACGGAAACTATGTACTACAAACAACCGACGGCGGATATATCATTGCTGGTTCTACAACTAGTATGGGTGAAGGTGGAAGAGATGTCTATGTAGTTAAAACTGACGCAACTGGCCAAACGGAATGGACTAAAACTTTTGGTGGAGCGACCGATAATGAATATGGATATTGTGTGCAGCAAACTTCCGACGGTGGATACATTGTGTCGGGTGAGGCAGCATTCGATGGTTTTACTGGTGAAATTGATTTTTATTTAATTAAATTGACCGCAACTGGCGCAACCTCTTGGACAAAAACGTACGGTGGAAATGGATATGAATCTGGATATGCAGTTCGACAAACTTCTGATGGTGGTTATATCATGTCGGGACAGAGTCCTGCATTCGGCAACAATAATTTTAGAGCGTATTTGGTTAAAGTAAACTCAACTGGAGATATTCAGTGGACGAAAGCCTATGCGAGTTATGGCTATGAAACGGGTAAAGATGTTCAACAAACTGCGGATGGCGGTTACATTTTATTAGGCGAAACAGACATCGATTTTGATGGTTCTGGTGACCTTTACTTAGTAAAAACAGATGCTCTGGGCAATGTAACTTGGAATCGAGCAATCGGTGCCGCAGATACCGAAGAAGCTTCTGAAGTAAAACAAACTCCTGATGGCGGATATATTATAACGGGTAGTGCATATGGTGTGGGATCACTTTCACGAGATATGCTTTTACTAAAAACAAATTCGTTGGGAATCACCGAATGGTCAAAAACGTACGGCAGTGCTGTAAATGATGTGTCAAGATCGGTTACATTAACCAGTGATGGCGGCTACGCTATTTGTGGTTCATCGTATGGTTTTAATCTAGATGAAGATTATGAGGTTTACGTTGTAAAAACGAATAGTTCAGGAGTTGTACAATGGTCAAAAACGTATGGTGGACCATCACTATATGGTGATTATGGGTTTTCTATTCAACAAACAACCGATAATGGATTTGTAATTACTGGTGAAGCCTATAGTTTTGGTGTGGGATTTAAAAATATCTACCTAATTAAAACGGATTCCAATGGAAATAGCGGATGCACCAATCAAGGTACTGCTGCCACTATAACCTCAACTGCAGTGATGCAAAATATAGCTCCACCGTCAATAACTTTTTCTGGTGGAACCGCCGCCAATCCTGCGACTGTTTCGCATACAGGTGGAACTCAAACGAATATCTGTGCAACATTAGCTACGTCCGAAGAAACATTTGATGAAGGTTCAGTTGTGGCCTATCCGAATCCATTTACTGACATCGTCGCAGTTGATTTTACAAATTTAAATTCCAACGCTAAAGCAACTATTTTTGATGTAACGGGAAAATCACTCCTTACATTTGAATTGGACGCCCAAAATAATACAATGAATTTATCGAGTTTACACAGCGGCCTATACTTTTGTAAATTGGATTCAAATAATTTGACAAAAACGATTACATTAGTAAAAAAATAAAAAGCAGTTACGAATATAAAGTAGGGTAAAATAGCACTCATTTGTTTAACTACTACAAGAAGGAAATCATGGAAGAAAATTACAAATTAGCGAAATGGATTAATGATGAAATGACGGAAGCCGAATTGAACGAATTCAAAGCGCAACCTGATTATCATTTGTATGAAAAGATACGCAACTACTCAGCCGAATTGCAACCCCAAGGTTTCAACGAAGACGGTATGTTGCACACTATTTTATCCGCTGAAAAAACAACTCCAAAAGTAGTTCCGTTGTATCGAAATTGGATGTTTAGAGTCGCTGCCATTTTAGTATTGGGCATCGGAATGTTCTTTACCTATCAAAATGCGTCAATGGCTTCATATTCAGCTGAAAACGGAGAAGAAACTAGGTTTACGTTGCCTGATAATTCAGAAGTTGTGTTGAATTCGGGATCCGAAATTGACTTCAAAAAATGGAATTGGGACGACAACCGAAACCTAAATCTTTCTGGTGAAGCGTATTTTAAAGTAGCCAAAGGGAAAAAATTTCAAGTAAATACCAACTTGGGAAAAGTAAGCGTTCTCGGTACTCAATTTAACGTAAAAGCGCGTAATAACCGATTTGACGTAACCTGTTACGAAGGAAGAGTTCAGGTAAATTACAACGATCAAGAAGTCATTTTAACCCAAGGTCAAACCGTATCGTTTGCTAACAATACCAAAATTATTTCACAAACGGTTTCCGATTCAAAACCGCTGTGGACCGCAGAACAAATTGCCTTTGAAAAAGAAACACTTTCGGCAATTATTGAAGAGATTCAACGAACGTACAACATTACTATTGAAACCAAAAATACAGCATCATCGCAATTATTTACTGGAAAAATTCCTGCTGATAATATTGACGTTGCATTACAAATCATCGCCTCATCCTACCATTTAAAAATTAGTAACACTAACCCCACTATTTATACTATGGAAGAAATGAAGTAATGATCAAAAAGAGTTTTTTGTGTTTGTTAATCGGTTTTGTCTTTGCCTTGAGTTCCTCCGCTCAGAGTGAAGACAAAGCTATTTTATTGAAATCTGTTCTTGAAAAAATTGAGAAACAACACCAAGTAACCTTCAATTTTATTGAGGAAGAAATCATGCTCTTCAAAATCATTCCTCCACCAAGCAGTCAAACCATAGAGCAAAAACTGGATTATATAACTCGAAAAACAAAGCTCGAATTTAAATTTGTATCTGACCAATACATTTCAGTTGTAAACAATAAAAAATTGGACAAACCCTTGTGTGGTTATGTCGTTGATGCGATTACCAATGTACCGCTCGAAAACGCAACCATATCGATTCAAAATTTAAATTTTGCAGTGATAAGTAATGCAAAAGGCTATTTTGAATTGCCAGTTACTTCAGCAAATGACATCGAAATCACCTACATCAATTACGAAAAAAAAATCATCTCGCCCATCGATTTGTACCTCGAAAATTGTCCTATTCTTAAACTAAACCCAATAGAATACGAGCTTGCCGAAGTAATTACACCCATCTATTTAACCAAAGGCATTGCCAAAAAATTAGACGGCTCATTTGAAATAAAACCCAAAAAATTTGGCTTACTTCCCGGTTTAACCGAACCCGATGTGTTTCAAACGATGTTGCAATTACCCGGAATCATGAGTGTCGATGAAACGATTTCCAACATTAATGTGCGCGGTGGAACGCACGATCAAAATTTGTTTTTGTGGAACGGAATTCGGTTGTTTCAAACCGGACATTTTTACGGATTAATTTCGGTTTTGAATCCGAATTTGGCGCAGAAAATAACCATCAACAAAAACGGAAGCTCCGCATTTTTAGGGGAAGGCGTTTCGAGTACGGTCAATATCACCACTAACTCGGAAAACACAAAAAATGCCTCTTCCATTGGAGTGAACATGCTTACGGTTGATTTCAATACGGCCATCAAAACATCAAAAAAAAGTTCGTTAGAGTTCAGCGGCCGTCGTTCCATCACCGATTTTTGGACATCACCAACTTACAAAAGCTACCTGAATCGCGTATTTCAAAACACGGTAGTTACGTCGCTTTCCGACAATGAAAACATCGATTACGAAACCGAAGAAGATTTTTATTTTTATGATGCGACGTTGAAATTTCAGCAGAAAATAAAAGAAAAAACCAATTTGATTGTAAACCTAATTACCATTTCTAACCAATTGGATTTGAATCAAAGCAAGTTGGAAAACAATTTGACCATTCGAAGAGAAAGCCTACTCAATCAGCAAACTTTGGCTGGAAGCATTGATGTAAACACGATTTGGAACGAAGCCAACAGCTCGCAAATTATTGCGTATGGTTCGTTTTACAAAGTGAATTCGGAAAACCAAGCGATCGAAGGAAATCAAATTTTTAATCAGGAGAACACGATTTTAGACACAAATATTTCACTTAAAAACAATCACATTCTAAACGATAGATTCACGTTCAAAAACGGCTATCAGTTTAATGAAATAGGCATTCGCAATTTTGATCGGGTGAACAGTCCTCTTTTCTCCCGAAGAATTAAAGAAATTCTACACATTCACGCTTTGGTAGCCGAATTGAATTATGTTTCGACCAACACCAAATTGAATTCAACTGTTGGCTTTCGTCAGAATTATGTGGCGCAATTACAAAAGTTCATTTCTGAACCGCGTTTGCAAGTCAATTATGCTTTTACTTCCCATTTTAATGTAGAAGTTTTAGCGGAAGTGAAAAGTCAGAATAGTTCACAAATAGTCGATTTGCAGCAGGATTTCCTCGGAATAGAAAAACGCCGTTGGACGCTTGCCAACAATGACGATGTTCCCATCACCAAAAGCAATCAGGCGTCGGTTGGATTTACGTTTAAGAAGAAAAATTGGCTGATTACACTGGATAATTTTTACAAGAAAGTAAACGGAGTTTCGTCCCGGAGTCAGAGTTTTCAGAACCAACTCGAGCCTTTAAAAATCAATGGTTCGTACAGAGTTTTCGGAACCGAAGTATTGATTCAGAAGCAAATTTCCAATGTAACCGCTTGGTTAACCTATGCGTATAGTGATAACGATTATACGTTTGATGATTTTTCGCCTTCTACATTTCCGAATAATTTTGAAAACAAACACCACGTCAATACAGGCGTCATTTATGATTACAAACAATTAAAATTAGCATTGGGTGCGCGATGGTTTACCGGAAAACCAACGACTTTGCCTCTGAATAATTCCATTGTTAGCAATCAAATTGTGTATGCAGAACCCAATTCATCAAACATAGACGATTATTTTCAGGTAAACTTTTCTACGGGATATACGGTTGAACTCACCAAAAAATCGAAACTACAAATGGGTGCATCGGTTCAGAACGTATTCAACGCTAAGAATACGATCAATCAGTATTTCAGGATCAACCCCAACACTTCAGCCATCGAAAAAGTAAATACTAATGCATTAGAACTGACGCCGAATGCTTTTGTACGGTATACTTTTTAGTTCTTTGAATTAATTTAGATTTATTTAGGTAGGGTTTTTAATCCCGTATTTGTTCTATTGTTGTATTGAATTTTAACTACTACACAAAGTTCATTACAATCTAATTAACCTACTAAATCTACAATTATGAAAACAAAATTATTTCATGCATTTACAATTGCAGTGTTAGTTTGTCTTGTACACTCTATCCAAGCACAAACTCCAGGAACTTTAACATTCACCTACACTCAACCCCAACCTACAAATCCGCCGCCCAACTCCGGAATTAAAAATGTATATGCGGTATGGATTGAAAATAACACCGGCACTTTTATTAAAACTAAAAACCGATTTGTGGCCAATGGCACCAAAGATCATTTACCTACTTGGGCTGTAAAATCGGGTGGCGCAGCAACAAATGCAACGACTGCAACTTGTAATACAACTGATGCAACTATTGGAGCAACCCGCACTGCTTCTACTACTCCAACTGCTTTTGGCGCTAAATCGGTCACCTGGGACGGAAAAAACGTAGTAGGAACAATTAACGGGACTACAGTTGCTGACGGTGATTACAAAGTTTGGATAGAAAGTACATGGGTCGATTCGGGCAATAACAACCACAACGAATTGATCAGTTTTAGTTTTACAAAAGGACCTGCTACTGTTCATGTAACACCCGCTGGAGATGCCTATGTAAATTCGGTGGTTTTAGATTGGGTTCCATCTAACCTTTCTGTTGAAGATGTTCGATTACAAGAGCCCGCTGTTGTGATTTATCCAGTTCCTTCAACAGGAATTTTTAATTTGGATTTGAAAAACGAATTGAAAACCATCAAAGTATACAATCTTTTGGGTCAGAGTGTTTATAGCGAAGAGAATGTTAATGGCACTTACGAAACTACAAAAACTGTAAATCTGACGCATTTAGAAAATGGTCATTACATCATTAGTTTAACGAATGAATATGGAACTTCAAACTATGAAGTGATTCTAAATAAATAATTGTCTTAGTTTTTTTTTATGTTAGTTAAAAGCATCTCTAGGGATGCTTTTTTTATTTAACTTCTTTGAGAATTGAATCCAATCCCGAAGTTTTAAACTCAGCGTAATTACCATTCTGATCCGAATAAATTAGATAGGCTTGAATTTCGGAATGTTCTGCTAAAAATAACTTTGCTTTTTCCAATCCCATTACTAATATTCCGGTTGCATACGCATCTGAAGTAATACAATCATTGGCAAATACTGAAGCGCTTAATAGATTGTTCTTAGTTGGACATCCTGTTTTTGGATCAATATGATGAGCATATTTAATTCCGTCTTCAATAAAAAATCGACGGTAATCACCTGATGAGGCAATGGCTTTATTTTTTAAAAGTGCAATGGCATGGATTGGGTTTTCAGTTTCTTTATTATCGATGGGTTTTTCAATCCCAATGGACCAGCTCTCGCCATTTGGTTTTTCGCCTTTAGCATAGACTTCTCCGCCTATTTCGACCATAAAAGAAATGATGTTTTTTGAGGTTAGAAATTGCGAAACTACGTCTACCGAATAGCCTTGTGCAAACGCATTAAAATCCAAACAAACACGGGAATCCTTTTTTACAATTCGATTTCCTTTCAATTCAATTAAATCAAAACCCACAAATTGCAAAATACTATCAATTTCTTTTTGATTCAATTTTTTCTTTTTCCCGGGACCAAAACCAAATGCATTCACTAAAGGATAAACTGTAGGGTCAAATGCACCATTCGTGTTTTTCCAAACTTCTTTTGCTTTTTTAAAACAGGCTAAAAAGTAGGCATCAACTTCTACGTTTTTTTTGTTGGTATTGATTCGAGATATAACCGAATTAGGAACATAAGTAGAAACCGACAAATCAAAGTTTTTAAGAATGGTTTCTATTTCAGGTTGTAAATTTCTTTGTTGTTCATCATAGTACACTATATGATACGTTGTTCCTTGAGCTGTACCTTCAATTTTAATAGCTTCTTGTTGTCCAAAAATACAATTACCGGTACATAAAATGAACCCGAATAGTAGTGTGATTTTTTTCATATTTCTTTAGGTCAAAACAAGCAAAATTACTTTTTCTGAGCTAAAAAAAATAAAAATTACAATTAAGATTTACTTAAGGTTTGCTTAAGATTTTTTGTTGTAACTTTCTAATTGTCAATATATTAAATTTTTAAAAATAATTAAAATTTAAGGTAGGGTTATTGAATTTCAATCTGTTTAATAGCAAATGCAAAAGATAAACAGTTACCTGCATTTTACAAATCTAACCTAATTACTAACCCCAAATTTATGTTCTATGACTAAAATGAAAAAAATTTTATTGACTGGTTTTTTGTTGGCATTATTCGCATTTGGTTCTTACTATTATGTAATGCATGCTGGCGCCCGAGATTTGACTTCAGAAGAAACTGATTTCGAGGTAACCTCCAAAACAATTACTGCCGAATTTGTTTCTAATGTTGATTCATCCAACAAAAAATACTTAGAAAAAGCGGTTGCCATTACGGGTCAAATCACAAGCGTTTCAAGACTTGAAATTATTGTTGATCAAACTATAATTTGCAATTTAAAAGAACCCGACCCATTGATAAAGAAAGATGCTAACATCACTGTAAAAGGCAGAGTTGTGGGTTTTGATGACTTGCTGGGCGAAATAAAACTAGATCAATGTTTCGTAGTCAAAAGCTAAGTCAGATGAAAAACCTACTACTCGCTACTTTACTATTCTTTATGGTAAGTAGAGGTTCAGCTCAAGATGAGTTGTTCAGTCAACTGGATTCTCTAAAAACAGAAAAATCCATTACACCCTATGCTTTTAAAGCGTTGCAAGTGTGCAACATTCAGTCGACAAAATTACCCGTAAAAGGGGAATTATACATACTGATTTCACATCGATTTGGGGATCTAACTCAAGGGTTTGAAAACTTTTTTGGATTGGACGAAGCCATTACTAAAATTGGCGGAATTTATGGTGCTACCAACTGGTTGTCGTTGGGATTATCCCGACATAGAAATAATAAGACCTACGAATTGGCGGCAAAATATAAGCTAGCCAATCAAATGGATCAGGGTTTTCCTTTTACAATTGTTGGATACCATACGATGGACATTAATAGCGAATTGAAAAAAGCAGCTAATCCCGCACTGAAATTTACCAATCGCTTTGCGTATACATCTCAGTTGATTATTTCTAGAAAGTTTTCGGAAGCGATATCTTTTGAAGTTGCTCCTATTTATGTCCATAAAAATTTATACGATCATACTTCAGAGCAAGAAGATTTATATTTAATCGGAGCTGGAGGACGATGCAAATTATCTAAGCGCATCAGCTTAAACCTCGAATATGCTGCACGATTAAATACAACAACTGAGTTCAAATCTCCTTTTTACAATCCGCTTGCGATTGGTTTTGATATCGAAACTGGAGGACACGTTTTTCAGATGATTTTTTCCAACAGTCAGCCCATGAATGATGTAGCCGTATTTTCCAACACCAAAGGAAAATTTGATTTTAGCAAAGGTGGCGGCATCTATTTTGGCTTTAATATGTACCGAGTTTTTTAATCTGTAATAAAGAAAAAATGAAAAAAATAATAATTGTTCTAATGACGATAGGTTTGGGAAGCATTTTTACGTCATGCGAATCCAACACCTATACTGAAGTGGCTTATGTAGCCAACCCGACCTATACCGATAACATTGAGCCGGTTTTTAGATCGCAATGTATTTCTTGTCATGAAAATGATGAGCAATCTCCCAACTTAACAACCTATGAAGAAGTCAAAGCTAGCGTTGACGTAGATCCAGGAGAAGGTGGTGTTCTTTGCTATATTGATGATCCTTCCCAATGCTTCAGTTCTGATATAATGCCTCCAACCGGAAGAATGCCACAAACAACAATTGACATGATTAAATTGTGGAAAACACAAGGATTTGCTAACTAAAAATTTATAAAAATGAAAAATACAATCGTACTACTTCTTAGTTTATTAGTGGGAAACATAGCCTTCTCACAAAAGTTAATGACGCGCACAGGTGAAGTAAAATTCGACGCAACTGTTCCGTCCAGCATTGATGAAATTGCGGGAACCAATACAACCGCTTCGTGCATTTTTGATGAATCTACAGGTGATTTTGTCGCTTTGGTTTTGGTTAAAAGTTTTAAATTTAAATCGCCTTTAATGGAAGAACATTTTAATGAAAACTATTTAGAATCAACTAAATTTCCGAAGGCTACATTCAAAGGAAAAGTCCTCAACTTTGATCAATCAAAATTAACTGCAACCAAAACACTTTACGATTTAGAAGGTGATTTAACAATTCATGGTATCACAAAAAGAATAAAAACAAAAGTGTATTTGTCACAAATCTCCGGGAAAGTCACGTTAACCTCAACCATTTCGGTTACATTGTCGGAGTATCGAGTTGAAATACCGAATCTTGTGAAAGACAAAATCGCAAAAGATGCAAAACTGAACATTTCATTTTTATTAGGGTAATTAATGAAAATGTGTTTCCGAAAACCCCGATTGCGTAGGGCAAATCGGGGTTTTTATTTAAAAAATGATTACATTCTCTCAGGCAAGTCAATCCCTAGCAAGTCAAACGTATTTTTATAGTGCCGCGAGTTTGACACGTATTTTTTCTCCTTTTCGTCCTTTTAAAACGTCGTTTGTCCTTTTGTTATTTATCTGATTTTCATTATTGAGTACGTTTGACTTGAATCTTAAAACTAAAAAATTATGAGTAAGTTTAAATATGTTACTCCATCTTGGATTGACAGTTTTCGGCGACAGTATGATGTAAACAATGAAGCGTATGCTGATTCATACACCATTACAGAACTTAACATTCTGAACGACACCGCAGAGGATGTAAGGATCAACATCTATTTTTATAACCAAGGCGGATACGAATTTGAAGATATTCGAATATTTGAATACCTAATATCGGCGCGCAACAGACTGTTCTTGCGATTGGGAGATCACATTGAAGGAATAGTACCCAATTACCGGAATCAAGATAATTTCAGGGATGGATGGTTAAAAATTGTCAGCCCAGGAAAGCTAGCTGTGAGCGGAAAAATCACACAAGGATCTAAAATTTCAACTGGTGGACCTGACAATGTGGTCTGGACCATTCCGTTTTTTGAAAGTCCGCTTGAACCTGTTGGAACACTTTACGAACCCATTGATCCAGGATTAGAGCCTATTGATCCTAAGATTGTGATTCGACCAAGACCATTTCCAAAATAGAAAACCATAAAAAACTCCGCTTTATAAGCGGAGTTTTTATTTTTAGACTTGTCTACTTTCGTATTTCGTACATCGTACTTCCTACTTCATTTTACATTCTTTCGGGAACTTCAATGCCGAGTAGTCCAAAGGCAAGTTGAATCGTATCGGCTACTTTTTTGGAAAGCTGCACGCGGAACACTTTTGTATCATGATGTTCTTCTCCCAAAATCGATACGTTTTGGTAGAACGAATTGAATTCTTTTACCAATTCATAGGTGTAATTGGCTACTAAAGCCGGACTGTGGTTTTTGGCCGCATCCTGAATCACATCGGGGAATAACTGAATTTGTTTGATGAGTTCTTTTTCTTTTGGATGTAACGCCTCGATTACGCTCGTGGTGACAAAATCAAAATTGGCTTTTCGCAAAATCGATTGAATACGCGCGTAGGTATATTGAATAAACGGACCTGTATTTCCGTTAAAATCTACCGATTCCTCGGGGTTGAACATCATTTGTTTTTTAGGATCGACCTTTAACATATAATATTTCAACGCACCCAAACCGATGGTTTTGAATAATTTGGCTTTTTCATCGCCTGAATAACCTTCTAATTTTCCTAATTCCTCTGAAATCGTTTGTGCGGTTGTTGTCATTTCTTCCATCAAATCATCGGCATCCACAACAGTTCCTTCTCGGGATTTCATTTTTCCGGAAGGCAATTCAACCATTCCGTACGACAAATGATACAAGCTTTCGGCCCAATCAAATCCGAGTTTTTTGAGAATCAAAAACAACACTTTAAAATGGTAATCTTGTTCGTTTCCAACGGTGTATACCATTCCGCCCACATCGGGGAAATCTTTCACACGCTGAATCGCTGTTCCGATGTCTTGCGTCATGTAGACTGCCGTTCCATCCGAACGCAATACGATTTTACGATCCAAACCATCGGGAGTTAAATCAATCCATACTGAACCATCGGGATCTTTTTCGAAAATGCCTTTTTCCAATCCGAATTGTACCACTTCTTTTCCTAATAAATACGTGTTGGATTCATAATAATTTTTATCAAAATCTACTCCTAAATTTGAATACGTTTGAGCAAAACCGTCGTACACCCATTGGTTCATGGTTTTCCAAAGCTCGATGACTTCGGGTTTTCCTGCTTCCCAATCGAGTAACATTTGTTGTGCTTCTATAATGCTCGGCGCTAGCTTTTTGGCTTCGTCTTCTGTTTTACCATTTGCCATCAAATCAGCGATTTCGGCTTTGTACAATTTGTCGAATTGAACATAAAAATTTCCAACCAACTTATCGCCTTTTAATCCAGTGGATTGCGGAGTTTGTCCGTTTCCGAATTTTTGCCACGCCAACATCGATTTACAAATGTGAATTCCACGGTCGTTGATGATTTGCGTTTTATATACTTTTCTACCTGAAGCTTTGATGATTTCGGCTACCGAAAATCCTAATAAATTGTTACGAATGTGTCCGAGATGCAAAGGTTTATTGGTGTTTGGCGAAGAATATTCGACCATTACAGCGGTTGCATTTTCGTCCACTTTTACAAAGCCAAAATTGGTTTGCGATTGAATTTGGCTGAAGAATTTCACATAATAATCATCTGAAATGACAATATTTAAAAATCCGGCTACAACATTAAATTTTTGTACTTCAGAAACATGTTCGACCAAATAGGTTCCGATTTTGGTTCCGATTTCAACTGGATTGCCTTTGATGACCTTTAAAAGCGGAAAAATCACCACCGTTACATCGCCTTCAAAATCTTTCCTAGTTGATTGAAATTCAATTTTTTCCATTGAAACTTCAAACAATTCACTGATTGCTTTTTTGATACTAGGTTCTAAGAGATGAACTAATGACATGGTGTATTTATTTTGAGGTTGCAAAGATAGAATTATTCTAAAAAAAAACGTGCGAAATACATCATTAAAAGTAGTGATAGTCAGTCCAAAATGGGTTATAATTTCAAAATCAATGGCTTACATTTTTTTATTTGTAAGTATTTATTTAATATAAAACATAAATAGTGTGTTTCATCGATTTTATTTGTTACTTCGTCGATGTTTTATATACATTTACCCTCAAATCAAACAAGTTTATGAAAAAGATTGTTACCCTAATTTCTTTTTTTTCATGTCTAAGCCTATTTTCCCAAGCGATAAGCGTAGATGTAACCTCGCACACTGTTCCGCAACTAGTTAACGACGTGCTCATTAGCAATTCTTGTATTAACGCGACCAACATCAATTGGAGCACTGGAACGAACTTTGGATCGACCAACGGAATCGGCTATTTTCAGAATACCAATCCGAATTTCCCGATGCAAAGTGGTGTTATTCTAACTACTGGAAATGTGATGAATGCTCCGGGTCCGAATTCAAGTATGCTGAACGACGGAACGGCAGCATGGACAGGCGATGCTCAATTGGAAGCGGTTTTGGCTGCATCCGGAATCACAATGAATTCGGTTAATGCGACCGTTTTAGAATTTGATTTCGTGCCACTTTCTTCTTATTTCGATTTTGACTTTTTATTTGCTTCGGAAGAATATGGCAATTTTCAATGTCAGTTTTCTGATGCTTTTGCCTTTTTATTGACGAATCTAAATACGGGTGTAACCACCAACTTAGCTATTGTTCCGGGAACAACTGATCCAATATCGGTAGTGACCATTCGAAATTTTTTATTCAACTCGACGTGTAGTTCACAAAACCCACAATATTTTGGATCGTTTAACGGAGGTTCCAACTCGGCTAATTCGGCCATCAATTACAATGGTCAAACCGTAGTGATGAATGCGTCGTCGGTTTTGACTCCGAATGTTCCGTATCGCATTAAATTGGTCATCGCCGATCGTCAGGATTCGCAATCGGATTCAGCTATCTTTTTGTCTTCTAATAGTTTCAACATCGGACAAGAAGTGTTGGGTGATAATTTAACTGTGTCCAATAATACGGCTATATGTTCTACTGAAACCCATACTATCGATTCGGCTTTAGACCCAACATTGTACACGTTTGTGTGGAAAAAAGACGGAGTAATTCTTTCAGGTGAAACTGGACCAACATTACTCGTTTCGCAACCCGGATTGTATGAACTGGTCTATTCAAGTATTATTTTATCGTGTCAAAATATAACCGATTCCATTTTGGTTGAAGTCTATCCCGACTTTGTTACGCCACAACCCGAAAATTTATACAAATGCAATACTAATGCTTCAACGTATAGTTACAACCTAGCATTTAACACCCCAATCGTTACCGCTGGAACTCCAAGTGGAACTACTGCGGTGTATTTTGCAACGGCATTAGATGCACAAAACAATACCAACCCATTGCCAACCAACTATAGTTCTGCAGGAAATCAAACGATTTATGTTCGCATCAACAATCCAGTAACAGGTTGTTATACGGTAAAAACATTCGAATTATTATTGGCAACTCCACCAACATCAGGTCAGCCATTTACTTTTTACCGCTGCTCAAGTAATTCGCAACCAGGTCTAAATTGGTTTGATTTGGCTGGTATGACAGGAAATATATTAAACGGTCAGTCTACAAGTATTTATACTGTCCACTATTATTTAAATCAGGCCGATGCACAAAACGGAACAAATGCGTATCCAAATCCGAATTATTTTACAGCAACAACCACAATTTATGCGTCGGTAACACTAATCTCTGACCCAAGTTGTTCGAGTATTGTTCCGATTAATTTAATTGTAAATCCGCTTCCTTTAGTAGATGAGTTAGAAGACGTAATCACCTGTGACAGTTATACCTTACCAGCGTTAACCAATGGAAATTATTTTACAGAACCAGGTGGTCAAGGAACTCCACTTTTTGCGGGTGATGTAATCATATTGACGCAAACTATTTACATTTATAGCATCAATACTACTACTCCACCCTGTGCTGCACAAACCAATTTTACGGTGACGATTATCGATCCGTTGGAATTGGATATGAGTACCAAAGAAGTGTGTGACAGTTATGTTCTACCTTCGTTGCCGTATGGTCAATATTTCACGCAAGCGGGCGGACAAGGAACCGAATTATTTGCAGGAACGGCCATCACAAGTAACCAAACGATATACTTTTATTTTGAGTCGATTATTCCTCCTTTTTGTGTATTGGATTTGTCTTTTGATGTAATTATTACTGCTTCTCCTATGGTTGCCTCTTTACCCAACGTTTTCGATTGTATTTCGTATACGCTACCTCCATTGACTTCCGGAAATTACTATAGTGCTCCAGGTGGTCCAACCGGTACGGGAAGCGAATTACTTCCGGGCACGGCAATCACGGCATCGCAAACAGTCTATATTTATGCTGTTAACGGACAATGTTTTGCTCAATCCTCATTTGATGTAATTATTGGATTAGATTTTCCTCAGGATGTAACCGAATGTGCTGGATTTACTTTACCTCCATTACCTGTTGGAAATTATTTTAATGCGCCACTTGGTGGAGGAACCATGATTCCTGCTGGAACCGTTATCACAACTACCCAAAACATATATGTTTACGCTGTTACAGCTTCACAACCTAATTGTACGGATAATTATTTCTTTACCGTTACTATTGTTTTACCACAAATAGTTACTCCAAACGATTTGGACAATTGTGTAAGTTATGTGTTACCTCCAGTAGCAGTCGGAAATTATTTTACGGGTTCATTGGGAACAGGAACTGCACTTCAGCCAGGCGATGAGATATTTAGCTCACAGACACTTTATATTTTTGTCGATAACGGAAATGGATGTCAGAATGAAGCACCCATAAACATAACTATTTATCCTGCTCCAATTATTGATTCACGACCTGACCAAACGCCTTGTAACGCCTACACATTAACCAATTTAACCAACGGAAATTATTATACGGGTCCGAATGCAACAGGAACATTACTCAGTGGTGGCGATGTTATTACGTCTTCTCAAACCATTTATATTTATGGTACGAACGGTTTCGGTTGTTTTGCTCAAAACAGTTTTTACATTGATGTATTTGTGTTGACTGCCGACGTTATCGCTGATGTAACCACGTGCGATAGCTTTGTATTACCCGCATTGTCGCTGGATAACCACTATTACACACAAAGTGGCGGACCTCTTGGTGGTGGAACTGAACTTTTTGCTGGAACACCGATTACTACTTCACAAACTATTTTTGTGTATGTTGAATCCGCTGATCGTATCAATTGTTTTGATGAAAGCAGTTTTACTATTACTATAATTCCGACTCCGTTTATTGCCGCTATTCCGAATGTTCAAACCTGTAATTCCTATTTTTTACCTGTATTACCTGTTGGGAATTATTACACCCAACCAGGCGGAACTGGAACTCAGTTGAATGCAGGTGACGAAATTACCACCAACCAAACTATTTATGTGTATGCACAATCGGCTACTACTCCGAATTGTTTCGATGAAAAATCGTTTACTGTTACACTTTTCAACGTAAATGAAATAAGCGATGTAACGACCTGCGAAAGTTATGTTTTACCAGCATTAACCATTGGAAACTATTTTAACGGACCAAATGGAACTGGCGGCATGATCAGTCAAGGAAGTACAATATCGACTACCAAAACCATATATGTTTTTGCTTTTTCAGGTTATACTCCGAATTGCTCGGATGAAACTTCATTTGACGTAACTATTATCGATACACCAACCGTAAACCCAGTACCACTTTCACTTCGTACTTTTTGTGATGAAGATGGAACCAACGACGGAGTGACATCGGTCGATTTAAGCACGATTACAGCAAGTATTTTAGGAACACAAACGGGTAGTGAATTTACCGTTACTTATTTTGAAAATTTGGCTGATGCAACTTCCAATTCGAATGCGGTTACCACGACACTACTGACAACGATTTATGCCAAAGTGATCAATTCGCTTTCGGCAAATTGTGAGGACATCAAACCAATCTCATTCATCATTCACCAAATTCCAGAAACGAATCCGCAAGACGGTATTGTATGTATCGATAGTGAAACTGGGAATTTGCTAAACGCCTATACCATTTCAAGCGGACTATCTGCTAGTACACATACTTTCGAATGGTTTGATTCCAACGGACAAATTGTAGGAACTGGAGCAAATTATACCGCTATTTTAGCTGGAACTTATAGTGTTTTAGCTACAAGTTTGGCTACAGGTTGTACATCCGAAGAACAGACTGCAATTGTTTCAGCTTCAGAACCGGCTGTGGTGGCGTACACTGTTAGTGAAGATTTTTCACTAAACCAAACGGTAACAGTTGTTGCAACAGGAACGGGTGGAGATTATGAATATCAATTGGGTGACGGACCTTTTCAAGACAGTCCGATTTTTGAAGATGTTCCATCTGGAATTCATTTGATTACTGTACGTGATAAAAACGGTTGCGGAATCACGACTGTTGAAGCTTTGATTGTTAACTATCCCAAATATTTCACACCAAATGGTGACGGAATTCACGATACGTGGAACATCGTCGACCTACGCAGACAAGGAGATGCCGTAATTCATATTTTTGATCGCTACGGAAAATTAATCAAACAAATTTATCCATCAGGATCGGGTTGGGATGGAACTTACAACGGACAAATGGTCACTTCGGATGATTATTGGTTTACGATATCCTACACCAAAAACAACGACCCAAAAGAATTTAAAGCGCATTTCACTTTAAAACGATAAGTTAAAAAACAATTTGCCCCAAATTTGCCTTTTTTATAAACGAAAAACTCCTGAATTAATTTCCAGGAGTTTTTCAATTGTATAGAATAGTTATTTTTAGATTACCATCTGATTATGGCACTTGCCCAGGTAAATCCGCTACCAAAAGCAGCCAAAACAATTAGGTCGCCTTCTTTAATTTTTCCTTTTTCCCAAGCTTCGGTCAGCGCAATCGGAATCGAAGCTGCCGTGGTATTTCCGTACATTTGGATGTTGTTGTACACTTGGTCATCCGACAATCCGAATTTCTTCTGAATGAATTGGGAAATACGTAAATTCGCTTGATGCGGAATCAACATCGATATATCAGATACTTGCAAATTATTCGCTTCCAATCCTTCATTAATCACTTCGGCAAATCGAACTACGGCGTTTTTGAACACAAATTGTCCGTTCATGTAAGGGAAATAACTTTCATCGTCGGGATTGTTTTCTGCGATAATATCGGTAACCCATCGTCCGCCCATTCCGGGAGCCAAAACCGATAATTCTTTGGCATGCTCGCCTTCTGAGTGTAAATGTGTGGATAAAACTCCTTTGGAAAGATCTTCTTCTCGTGTTAAAATTGCTGCTCCAGCTCCATCACCAAAAATTACAGAAACACCTCTACCTCTATTGGTCATATCCAATCCGATGGATTGCAACTCCGAACCCACGATTAAGATGTTTTTATACATTCCGGTTTTGATGTATTGATCGGCAATCGAAAGCGCGTACACAAATCCGGAGCACTGATTTCTGATGTCCAATGCGCCAATGGTTCGCAAACCCAATTCTTTTTGCAATTCAACGCCAGGTCCAGGAAAATAATAATCGGGCGAAATCGTAGCAAAAACAATAAAATCAATATCATTTTTGTCAATTTTGGCGCGTTCAATTGCAATTCGGGCGGCTTTTACACCCATGGAAGTTGTGGTGTCTTCTCCGCGAATGATGTGACGGCGTTCTTTGATTCCAGTTCGCTCCTGAATCCACTCATCACTGGTATCCATTATTTTGGATAAATCGTCATTAGTAACCACATTGTCAGGAACATAAAACCCTAATCCTGATATTTTTGAATGAAACATATTTTACGGAATTAATAAAATTAGTAGTGCAAATTTAATCATCTGTTAAAAAACATAAATTTAAAAAGCATAAATATATGGAATCGTAAATGATTGATTGTACTATTTGCATAAAAAAACCAGTCTATTGCTAAACTGGTTGTATTGAATGGTTCGCTTAAGCCGATTGATCTTCCACTGTCGCGTCGGGAGCATTTTTGGTAACCGATTCGATTCCGCTATCTCTAGCTGATGCACTTTCGTACATTTCGCTTGAACCAATAATTTGTCCGTTGGTTGCTTTTAAACTGAAAAAAAACTTTCCATTAGAAGACTCTTTTTTCTCAAAACGGGCGGCGTCTTGTGAATTTTTTCTCACCGATTCGATTCCGTTTTCACAGGCAGATTTGGTTGTATATCCTTCACTTGCTAAAATAGTTTGACCATTTCCTGCTTTTAAATTGAATTGAAATTCACCGTTGGCCCGTGTTGTAATTACAAATTTTCCCATTGTTTACTAAGTGTTTAAATAATTAATTTTAGTTTTTGTTTACTATCAAAGTTAGTGATTTTTACACGACTGAAAAAAAAATCTTCCTAAATATTAGATTAATTTTAACGAAACGCACGATTCAATTGTAACGAGTTTCCATTAACTTCGACCTATCGTTTTAGCTAACACCCATCATTATGAAAAAACAACTATTTATTTCACTTTTCTTATTCGGTTTTGGATGGAACTTCCAAGCACAAGAAAATGTAACGTACCAAAAACCATCTGCCGAAATTTTAGCGCTTGCCGATTATGAAAGAGCGCCTTCTGTAAGTATGGACACTAAAAAAGAGTACATGCTTTTGAGTTACCGCAACACCTACAAAACGTTAGACGATCTGAATCAGGAAGACATGCGTTTGGGCGGTTTACGGATCAATCCGATTACTAATATTTCGAGTACCGTTACCTACATTAATAATTTAAAGTTGAGAAAAGTAGCCGAAAAAGTAGAAAAACAAGTTACTGGATTGCCTCAAAATGCTTTGATTACCAATGTATCATGGTCGCCTAATGAAAAAAAAATTGCCTTTACCAACACTACAAAATCGGGCGTTGAATTATGGGTTATTGACGTAATTACAGCTGTCGCTACCAAAATAACTGCCGATGATTTGAATGCCAATTTAGGAAATCCGTTTAATTGGATGAAAGACAACGAAACCTTATTGGTGAAGGTCTTGCCTAAAAACAGACCTGCCTTAATCGATGTCAAAAAAGAGTTACCCAACGGCCCAACGATTTCGGTAAGCGACGGATCGAAATCGCAAAACAGAACCTATCAAGATCTATTGAAAAACAAAACTGACGAAGCTAATTTTGATGCCTTAGTAACTTCTGAATTGTACATGGTAAGCATTTACGGAACTATGAAGTTATTCAAATCGGCTGCTATTTATTCCGGAGAAAGTTTCTCACCTGATGGTAATTATTTAATGTTGACTACCATTCAAAAGCCGTATTCGTATATCGTTCCGTTGAGTCGGTTTCCGCAAAAAACGATTGTGTACAACCTGAAAGGAAACGAAATCAAACAAGTGAATGACGTTCCGCTGACTGAAATCATGCCCAAAGGATTTTCTTCGGTTCGAAAAGGAAAAAGAAATATGAGTTGGAGAACTGATTTGCCGGCAACTTTATCGTATGTTGTAGCACTCGATGAAGGTGATCAAGCGAAAAAAGTAGACTTTAGAGACGAGGTTTTTTTATGGAATGCGCCTTTTACAAGCGAGCCCACTTCACTGTTAAAAACCCAACAACGTTTTGGCGGAATTCTATGGGGAAATGATAAAATAGCCATCGCCTACGACAGTTGGTATGATACGAGAAATACCAAAACGTATTTATTCAATCCGTCTAATCCGAATCAAGCTCCTAAAATAATTTCAGATCGAAATTCGCAAGACATCTATTCAGATCCTGGAAATTTCGAAACCAAAAAAAATGAGTATGGTCGGTACGTGATTGCCATTGAAAACAATAATGCGTATTTAATTGGCGACGGACATACCAAAGAAGGTCAATTTCCCTTTATCGACGAACTCAATTTTGAAACTTTAAAAACCAAACGATTATATACATCGACTTTTAAAGACAAAAAAGAAGATTTATTATCGGTTGAAGATTTCAAAAAAGGCGATGTTTTAGTAATGATTCAATCCAAAAATGAATACCCCAATTATTACTTGAGAAACATTAAATCGAAAAACAAGTTAACCCAGATAACCGACTTTAAAAATCCGTTTGAAAGTATTAAAAACGTCTATAAAGAAGTGATTAAATACAAACGAAAAGACGGCGTTGAATTGTCGGGAACCTTATATTTACCCGCAGGTTATGACCGAACCAAAAAAGAAAAATTGCCGTTGCTGATTTGGGCATATCCAGCAGAGTACAAAGACAAAAATTCGGCCGGACAAAGCGATAAAAATCCGAATGAGTTCACTTTTCCGAACTACGGTTCCTTTGTATATTGGGTAACCAAAGGCTACGCGGTTTTGGATGATGCGGCTTTTCCGATTATCGGAGAAGGAACAACTGAACCTAATGATACGTTTATTCCGCAACTCGTTTCCAATGCCGAAGCAGCCATTGATGCGGTGGATCAGTTGGGTTACATCAATCGTAAAAAAGTGGCGATTGGCGGTCATTCGTATGGTGCTTTTATGACGGCCAATTTATTATCGCATTCGAATTTATTTGCGTGTGGAATTGCCCGAAGTGGTGCGTACAACAGAACGTTGACGCCATTCGGATTTCAAAGCGAACAACGCAATTATTGGGACGTTCCCGAGATTTACAATACGATGTCGCCATTTATGAATGCCGATAAAATGAAAACTCCTTTATTGCTCACACACGGAGAAGCCGATAACAATCCGGGCACATTTACCCTACAAACCGAACGGTATTTTCAAGCCTTGAAAAATTTGGGTGCGCCTGTTCGGATGGTGATTTTACCGAAAGAATCGCACGGTTACGCTGCCAAAGAAAACATCATGCACTTGTTGTGGGAGCAAGATCAGTTTTTGGAGAAATATTTGAAGAATTAGAGAATAGGAAACAGAAAATATAATATAGAGAATAGAAAATAGACTTCTGATTAATTTTGGGAGTCTATTTTTTTTAGGTAAACTTCGGATGACTTTAGGACATCAACCTCACTTTCAAAAAAGAGGGTTTGTCCTTTAAAATCGCCTTCAATTAAATAATAGTTTCCTCTGAAATAAGACTTTACAATGGTAACTTGAATTGAGGAATGTTCAACAACTTTAAACTGGTGTGGATAAATTAGGTGACTTTTCCCATCCATTTCTATTTCATTTACATCGCCAAAAAGAGAAGCTACATACTTGTTTTTGGAATGTTCGAAAATGTATTTTGGTGTTCCTTTTTCGATAATGGCACCGTCTTTTAAAACCACCACTTCATCGGCAAATGAGAGCACATCGGTACTATCGTGTGTTGCCACAATGCAAGTAATTTTCTTTTCTTTTAAATAGGCAAACAGTTTTCTTCTGAGGCTATTTTTTCTGAAATTATCAATATGACTGAACGGTTCGTCGAGCAGCAGCAATTCGGGTTCCAAGGCCAAAACACGAGCAATAGCGACACGTTGCATTTGTCCACCGCTTAAATATTTGGCTTTAACTGACGCGAATTCGGTCATTTCAACCAATTCTAATAATTCTAAAACTCGGTCTTTTTTCTTATCCGGATAGAGATTAGAAAGGTATTTACCTACGTTTTCGGCTACAGTTATAAAAGGCATCAAATCGAAATCTTGAGCCAAATATTTCATGGAATCGACACCCGGAATTAAATTAAATTTCGGTCCGAAGACCTCAACATCATTCCAAAAAATGTGTCCTTCATCCAAATCATACAATCCGTAAATTAATTGGAGTAACGTGCTTTTTCCGCAACCACTTTCACCAATTACGGCTAGGTTACATCCTAATTGCACATCGAAACTAACGTGATGGATGATGGTTTTTTTAGTATAGGAAAAAACGGCTTTTTTTATTGATAGCATGGTGAAAGAATAGGTACAAAAGTGGTCATTATTTATCAAACCACAAAAGACATTTTCTTACATTCCAATTCGCACATCGGATAAATATGCATTTTATCGATAATACAACACTCTGAAATAGTTCAAAATCAAATAATTACTACATTGTATAGTGTTAGCTTCTAGCTATTTAAAAAAATTCCTATGAAAACAAACACCTACCTTTCGATACTATTCCTTTTTTTTGCTCAACTACTGATGAGTCAAGTAGGAATTGGAACTACCAATCCGAATTCGCAATTAGACATTCGTTCGAGTAATCAGGCAACGCCAGCCAACAACGACGGGATTCTCGTGCCTAAAGTAGATGCATTTCCTGTCACCAATCCGACCGTTGCTCAACAAGGAATGTTGGTTTTTTTGACTACAACTTCGGGCGCCAATCAACCCGGATTTTACTATTGGGACAACCCAACTACAACTTGGATTGGACTTTCATCCACCGCAAACGGCGATCAAGACTGGCACGAAGAAGGAACAACTACCGCTCCAAATGCCATTACTGACGATATGTTTCATATGGGAAATGTCGCCATCGGAAAAAACACCATCACTGATTCTTCTTTAGAAATTGAAAACACGGTTAATTTAAAAAGTCTTTCGATAACCAATAATTTAACTTCGCCATCGACAAATTACGGCATTTTCACTGTGATGACGGGTACCGGAAATGGCCAGCAATATGGTGATTGGACGCAAATAAACAATTCGGGAAATAATGCACATTTTGGAAGTTATAATGAACTAAGCGGAGCGGGAGCGGGAACACATATCGGGCGCTATTGAGCACTATTTGGAACAGGTGTCGGGCAGCAGTATGGAAGTTATTCTTTACTTTCCAACTCAGCAAATGCCGTGCATTACGGAAGTTACGATGAATTAAATGGTTCAGGTTCAGGACTACATTATGGTAAATACTCTGTTTTAAGCGGAACGGGAACTGGAAATCAATATGGGACTTACTCTCAACTATCAAACTCGGGAAACGCTATACATTATGGAAGCTATGTTGACGTAATTGGCTCTGGTTCTGGCGCGCATTATGGACGATACAGTACCCTGGCAGGAACAGGAACAGGACAACAAGTTGGCACCTTTACTCAAATAATCAATTCAGGAAATAACATTCATTACGGAACTTATAACCTACTCAATGGAACAGGAAGCGGTCAACATATTGGTACAGCCAATAATATTTTAGGCACTGGAACAGGCATACAATATGGCGTTGGAAATTTTATATCCAATTCGAATAACAGCAATCATTTTGGCACGTATGATGATTTAAATGGAAGTGGCTCAGGTAGTCATTACGGGAAATTTACAACCTTAACCGGAACTGGATCGGGAGATCATTATGGCAACTATATTAGTGTTGCGAGTAGCGGAAATGGAGATCATTATGGAAACATGTCTTTAATTACTGGCACAGGCGGAGGCACACAGTATGGTAATTATGCCCAAATTACAAATTCTGGAAATGCAGATCAAGTGGGAAGTTTTAATCTTTTATCGGGAGTCGGTACAGGAATAAAATACGGAAGTTACAATGCAATAATCAATACAGCTGGCGGAACTCATTATGGCGTGTATTCTGATGTTTCAAAACCAGGACCAAACAATTTTGCTGGATATTTCTTAGGCAATGTCGGAATTGGAACTTCACCTGCAAATACGTATACCTTTCCTCCTTCTCGCGGTACCAACAATCAAATTATGGTGACGGATGCCGCTGGAAATGTAACGTGGCAAAATGCATCCGCTGTGGCTACTTCCGATTTTGATTGGCATGAGGAAGGAACGACCACGGCTCCCAACGCTATTACAGACGATATGTTTCATGTGGGAAATGTAGCCATCGGTAACACTACAGCCGATTTTCCTCTAGACATCGAAACAACAACGAGTTCAAAAGGAATCAATAATCTACTTAATTCATCCGCTGCTGGCGAAAAAATAGCTGTTGATAATTTAGTTTCGGGAACAACCGGTGATAATCATTTTGGAGTAAAAAACACCTTTACCAATACGGGTGACGGAGAACATACTGGTATTCAAAACAACCTAAATAGCAACGGAAATGGAAATCAAACGGGAAGTTTTAATGTGATTTCTGGTAATGGAGGCGGATTCCATTACGGAACAACAAATATTCTTCTGGGAACTGGAATGAACACCCAATATGCCACATACAACGCCATTGGCAACACATCCAACGGTGCTCATTACGGAACGTACAATGGAATGTTTGGTGGAGGAACAGGTCCTCATTATGGCACCGTAAATTCAATTAGCGGAGCAGCAACGGGTGAACTAAATGGAATTTTAAACGGAATTTCGAACAACAGTAGTTCGGATCATTATGGAATTAGAAACAATCTCTCAGGAGGAGGAACCGGCTTTCGCTATGGAAATCATACTACTGTATCCGGAGGAGGAACAGGTCCGCATTATGGAAATAATACAACTTTAAGTGGTACCGCAAATAACGACCAATATTCCAATTATAATGAGATGACTGGAACAGGTTCCGGAAATCACTACGGAAACTACACTACCATGAACGGAACGGGTAATGCTTTTTTATTTGGAAATACAACACTTCTTACCAAAAATGGATCTGGTGATCATTATGCTAACTTAAATACGCTATCAGGTAATGGTGATGGATGGCGTTATGGTACTTTAACAACCATTTCTTCGAATGGAAATGGTACTCATTTTGGCACATCCAATACACTTTCTGGAACTGGAACCGGAATTCATTTTGGAAACCATATCGTTTTAAGTGGCACGGGAAGTGGTACTCAAATTGGAACCGATCAACTAATCTCAAATAATTCAAACGGAACTCATACAGGAACAATTAGTATACTTTCTGGAAATGGAACCGGAGCACATAACGGCTCACAAGTAGTTCTGGCTGGAAGTGGTACCGGACTGCAATATGCCTACACATCATCCATTACAAATTCTGGGGATAACATTCACATTGGTAATCAAAACGCATTGACTGGAAACGGAAATGGTGTTCATTATGGTATGACAAACAATGTAACTGGATCCGGGAACGGAAATCATTATGGCGTAGAAAATAGTTTATCCGGCACAGGTACAGGCACACATTATGGTATTAACAACACACTGTTTGGCGCCGGAACGGGTGACCAATATGGTGTTGCTTCAACTATAAATAATAGTAGTAATGGTTTGCATTTTGGAAATTACACGGCATTATCTGGAGTGGGAACAGGATTTCATTTTGGAAACTACACCTTTTTGGGTGGTGCAGGAACGGGAGCACAAACTGGATATACTGCGGTACTAGCAAATTCAGGAAATGCGACCCGCATCGGAACCAATAATGTACTTAATGGGAACGGCACAGGAAATCATTATGCTGCTGTGTTTGATTTATCGGGAACAGGAACAGGCGTTCAAACCGGAATTGATACCAGTATCAGCAACTCAAGTAATGGAGCTCATTATGGTGTTGACAACACATTTTCAGGAACAGGAAGCGGATTTCACACGGGTTTAATCAATCGTTTTTCTGCAGGAACAGGAAATTTAACTGGCGAATGGAACGAATTTGCCGGAGCTGTTGGAAACGGAAACCAAATAGGAACCTACAACAGTTATTTTGCTGGAGGAAATGGCATCTTGGCCGGAGCGTATACAGACATACGAAATTCGGTTACTGGCACTGGTACACAATATGGATATTATTCTACGAACAGCAGCACAGGAAATGGTGATCATTATGGCGCTTCTCATATCGTAGGCGGAACCGGAAATGGTAATCATATTGGTACCTTTAATTCAATAACAAGTACTACAACCCAATACCACATAGGATCGTACAACATTTTATCAGGAACTGGAACCGGACCGCATTATGGAAATTACTCTATTTTATCGGGAACATCAATTGGAACTCAGTATGGAAATAGTAATCTGATTAATAATTCAAGTAACGGCGTTCATTATGGTACAGAAAATATAGTAAGTGGTGTGGGAAGCGGAATTCACTATGGAACTTCTAATGTATTAAGTGGCACCGGAGCTGGTGATCTTTATGGTACTTTTAACTCTATTACAAATACTAGCAATGGAGACCATTTTGCTGTTTCAAACTCCATTTCTGGCAGTGGTTTTGGATCGCATTATGCAATATCGAACACTTTAAGCGGGACCGGAACAGGCGAGCAACGAGGCATGAATAACAACTTCACTAATACAGGTGGTGGACCACGCTATGGAGTTCTAAACACGTTTACAGGAACAAGTGGTGGTGCTGTTTATGGATTTAGAAATGATATTGATAGCTCTGGAAATGCAGCAATATATGGAACGTACACCGACCTTAGTGCCACAGCTACAGGAACGGGTCCGAAATATGGAAGTTTCACCTTTATTTCACCTGCAGCAGGCGGAACTCAATATGGTATCTTTTCTAATGTACAAAAAGCAGCGAGTTTTGCTGGTTATTTTTTAGGTGATGTTCGCATAGGCAATGGTGATTTATTGATGGCTGGAAATGCAAATCCTTTACTGAATATTACCTACGACATGGGAACTGCAGCAGTAGCTTGGAATGACATCTATGCCGATAATTTCTTTAATGTGAGCGATCAACGCTTGAAACACAACATTCATCCATTGCAATACGGGCTGAATACTATTAAACAATTAAATACGGTCGAATATAATTTTATTGCCGATACAACCCACCAAAAACACTTGGGATTGTTAGCACAAGAAGTTGAAAAAATTGTTCCCGAAATTGTGAGTACGGGTAAAGATGAAAACCAAACAAAAGCAATCGATTATGTAGCTTTAGTTCCAATTCTAATCAAAGCCATACAAGAACAACAACAAATTATTGAACAACAAAATTCTTCCATAGAGCAATTAAAAGCCGAAAACAAAGGCTTTGAACAACTCAAATCATCCATCACTCAAAAAGTAAAAGAATTAGAAGAATTACAAAAACAAATAGAACGAAAATCAGATATCACTTTTAAATAAAAATAATTCAATTATTTTGCTTTTTTTATAACTATAATTGATATATACTATTAAATTTTAATTACATTTATCATCAATTAGTGACTTAATCGATATTAATCGTAATTTAAACGATTAAAAGACTTCAGGTCATTTCTTGTCATTAATTTAGTATTCAAGTATAAATTTTAATTTAAAATAGGGCTTATGAAAAAGAGTTACTTACTACTGATTTTGTTGATTGTATGCATGAACAGCTTGTATGCTCAAGTCGGAATTGGAGCCACCAATCCAAATGCACAATTAGATATTCGTTCGAGCAATCAAGCTACTCCTGCCAATAATGACGGGATTTTAATTCCGAAGATGGATGTATTCCCCGCAACCAATCCAAGCGCTGCGCAACAAGGAATGTTGGTGTATTTAACCACTGCAACAACCTTTTTAGCCACAGCACGTCCACCTGGATTTTACTATTGGGACAATGCAACAACGGATTGGATCGGATTCAACTCGGCCGCTAACCCAGACCACGATTGGTATGAAGAAGGAACTACAACGGCACCCAATGCCATAACCGATGATATGTTTCATACCGGAAATGTGGGCATTGGAATGAATACGCCAGCTCATAAATTAGACATTGAAGCGCCAGGTAATGTAATTGGATTGCGCCTATTGAGCGGTAATAACAATGATATTGCATGGCTATCGTTAGGTAGAACGTATGAATATGCTCAAATTGGGGCGTGTACACCCGGAACCTTTTTTACCGACGCACTTGCCGGAGACATGGCTGTAAAAAACTTTAATACAGGGAAATTATTATTTGGTGCTTCATATATTGATGCCGCAGATATGTCTATTATACCCGGTGGAAATGTCGGAATCAACACTTCAAGTCCAGGAACTCTTTTTGATGTTCGAGGAATCAATAATTGGAACACAGCTACAAGTGAAGGAGATGTTCGAATTGGAGATCCAACCTATCGTCTAAAAATTGGTGTTGCCACAGGTGGCGCTGGAGCCGGAGATATTAGAGTTACCGCTGATGGCGGAACCAACCGCATCTTCTTAGGAAATGCAGCCAACACTACACTAACCACCATCGATGGTTTGAATAATCGTGTCGGAATCAAAAATGTGATTCTTCCCAATTCAGTTTTAGATGTGGCGGGTGATTTAGCACTACGAGAAGGAGTCGCAATTCCAGTAGCTGTAGGTGCAAATGCACTCACTTTAACAGGAGAACACAGTCATTACCGACTCACAACAGCCGCTGGAGCTTTCGCTATCAATACCATTGCAAATGGAAACGACGGTCAAGTGCTGACGTTAATCAATGCGACCAATCAAACCATGACGATTTCAAATAACAACGTTGTCAATGGAATACTCACGGGTAATGGAGTCAATTTAACTTCTTCAAGTACTGCAAATTCTAGTGTTACTTTAATTTACAATGCTGGTTTAGCTCGATGGGTTGTAACTTCATCATCAGGAATGGCAAATCCTATAACACCATGGAATGTAACAGGTAATGCTGGATTGAACGGTGGAACAACAGTGGCCGCTGGAACCAATTTTATTGGAACCACTGATAATCAAAATATTGATTTTAGAACTAATAATACCTTTAGAGGTCGTTTTAGTAATTTGGGGGAATTTTTTGTAGGAACGCTCAATACTGTTTTAGTGGGCGATTTGTGCAATGCTGTAGGTAATGTTGCTTTCCCCTGGGCTATGAATGGATATTCTGCATTTAACGGTGCCGGAACTTATGGACAAGTAACTGGCGGCACAACTATATATGCTGGTGTTCAAGGAGAATATAACGGAACTAACGCTCAAGGATCTGGTGTACGTGGTTTGTCACTGACTGCTACTGCTGGAACTGCATTTACGGCTCCTCATACTGGTGTATCGGGTGGTGCAACCACGGGCGGTTCTTATAAATTTGGAACGTTTGGATCGGGTGGAACAAGTGTTCGTTCGGGTGGAGTTTTGGGAAATGATTTCGGACTTGCCTTAGGTGCTTTAGGATATTATTCTGCAGCCCTTATTGATTATTCCGTTTACGGATTTGGGCAGGCACATACTAATGGAATTGCTACCGGTCGTTTGTCCAATCAATCTATGGAAAAAAACACCAACATTGGTTTAGGAATTTACGGAGGAGTCATGGGTGGATGGGTACGCGGAATGAAATACGGCTTCCATACGAAAGGAGAAACCTACAGTTTATATGTAGACGGAAACGGCTATACCAACAAACCTCTTGCCTATTTAATTACAACTGATGGTGCATCTAAAACCGTCAGCTATATGAGTACTTCGATGAAACCAGAAGTAACGGTAAATGGTAAAATTTCTCTTGAAAACGGAAAAATATTTGTGCCTTTTGATAAAGCATTCAGTCAAATCATTTCTAACATTGACGACGTAATCATTACTGCTTCTCCGCAAGGAAAGTCAAACGGAGTGTACATCGACCAAATTTCCAAAGAAGGGTTTTGGTTGTATGAAAATAACGATGGAACATCCAATGTAAAAATTTCATGGATTGCTATTACCAAAATAAAAGGCGAGGAAAATCCTGAAGTTCCGAGTGATTTATTAGCCAACGACTTTGATAAAAAAATGGACGGTGTTATGTTTAATGAAAACAACACCGTTGATACGCCGCAAAGTTTGTGGTGGGACGGAAATGGCATCCGTTGGGATAAACCAACCAACGATAAAGTCGATACCGAAACGGAACAACTCTCACGACCCAAAGAAATCAAAAAAACAAACTAAAACTTTAAAAAAGTGACAATCCAAATCGATTGTCACTTTTTTTATAAACCATTTATATTCATATCTTTACTTAATCGAGTAAAATTACATTTAATCGATAGAATGTAGCACTTACTTTTTTTGGGATTATTTTTACATAATCTTAATAAATCTTGTTGCTATGAAAAAGTTATATTTTGTTATTCTATTCTTCTTGTGTCTTCATTTTGCTTCTGCTCAAGTCGGAATTGGAGCCACAAATCCAAATGCACAATTAGACGTCCGATCTAGTAATCAAGCTACACCTGCTAATAATGATGGGGTTTTGATTCCAAAAGTAGATGTTTTTTCGGCTACCAATCCAACTGCAGCGCAACAAGGAATGTTGGTGTATTTGACAACAGCAACCGTTTTTAGCGGAAACCCCAAACCTGTAGGTTTTTATTATTGGGATAGCGTTTCTTTAGATTGGATCGGAATTTCATCAGCTGCCAATGGTGACCATGATTGGTACGAAGAAGGAACCACAACAGCACCCAATTCCATCACCGATGATATGTTTCATACGGGCAATGTTGCTATTGGTAAAAACACAGCTGATTTTCCTTTGGAAGTACAAAATAACACTTTAGATAACACTCTCAATCTAATCTCTGATTTCAATGCTAACAATTTAATCGTAAAATCTGGAGTCAAAAATAACATTACAGGATCTACCGACGACCTTGTAACAGGACTATATAATTCGTTGACAAATACAGGTTCGTATGGTGGAATTGGCATTAACAATGAATTATTTACTTCTGGTAGTTTCACAAGCGCTATTTCTAATACCATATCAAGCGGATCGGGAGATACTAATGGTGTAAACAATAGTATAAATGTAAGTTCTGGAAATGGATTTACGCGTGGGTTATATAATATCATTAATCATTCCAGCAGTGGAAGAGTATATGGCGTACAAAATTCAATTTCAACTTCTAGTACTGGGTTTCAATATGGTGTAGAAAATGTCCTCTCTAATACAGGAACAGGAACTAGATACGGAGTAAACAATGTACTTACTGGAGGAAGCTCAATTTTCGAGCAATATGGTCTTAGAAACATAATAAGCATTTCAGGAAACGGTATTAAATATGGTTTATACAATAGTCTTACCTCTCTAAGCGGAACAGGTGATTTAATTGGTATGACAAATGATATCAGCGGAGCGGCAGTAAATAATCAAATAGGAGTTGAAAATAATTTTACTGGCACAGCCACAAATAATACTTATGGAGCTAAAAACAGTTTTATTGGTACAAGTAATGCAACTAAATACGGCACAAGAAATGATTTTACGTCAAATGGAACTAGCATAAACTATGGAGAATACAATTCGATTACAGGTTCTTCAAATGGGAATCAGTTTGGAAACTTTAATGACATAAGTAATTCAGGAACCGGTGAGCATTTGGGCGTATACAATAGCTTAACTGGAAACGGAATTGGAGCCAAAATTGGTGTCCGTTCACAAATTTCTTCCACCAACACAGCCGGAATATATGGCGTGAACAACATCATTAATGGTGGTGGTGCAAGTTTAAATTATGGGGTTTACAACACTTTATTTGGAAATAGCACTGCTGCCCAATATGGCTCATACAACAATATTGGAAATACAAGCACGGGGATTCACTATGGTACTTTTAACACTTTGAATGGAACTGGGGTTGGTCAAAAATACGGTGTTAGAAATGAATTGAACGGTCAAGGTAACCAAACAGGAAATTTCAACATACTATTTGGAACAGGAACTGGGCTTCAAATTGGCACGTATAATGAAATCACAACTACTAATGGTTCTGCTCACACAGGTGTTCTTTCAACAATGTCGGGAACAGGTGTAGGCTTGAAAACGGGAATATATTCTTACATATTACCTGCGGCTGGCGGGACTCATTATGGTGTCTATTCAGAAGTCTTAAAGGCTGGAGCCACTAATTTTGCAGGTTATTTTTTAGGAAATGTCGGAATTGGGACAACAGCTGGAAATATGTACACATTTCCTCCATCAAGAGGAACTGTGGGGCAAACCATGCGAACTGACGGTTTAGGAAACGTAACTTGGGCCAACAACAGCGATTTTGCTTGGGCGTTAACAGGAAATGCCACAGCAGCAGCTAATTTTATAGGAACAACCAATGCCCAAGCTTTTAGATTGTACAGCAATAATATAGAACGCATGAGAATTAACCCAACCGATGGCGAAGTGGTTGTAGGCGCAGTTGCCTCTCCCTATGCAGGTGACGCTTTTAGTGCTGTTGGAACACCAACTTTAACTTTTGCTGTAAACGGTTACAGCGCTCAAAATGGCTCTGGAGTTTGGGGTGAAGTGCTTGCCGGAAGTACAACTGCTTTTTCAGCAGTACAAGGTGTATATGGCGGAAGTGGTGCTGGAGCTGGTGTTTTAGGAAACTATAATGGTACTGGAGTTGGCAATACAAGAGCTGGTGTAAATGGTATTTGTTCAACTCCAGCTGCAACCAATGGTGGTGCGGGTGTTGTGGGGTATAATGCTATCGCAAGCGGAAACCAACATATGGGAGTATTAGGCTATTATAACGGTGCTTCTTTCGGAATAGGTGTACATGGTATAGCATTTGGTGGCGGAATCATGACCGGAAATAATGATGTTGCCGTTGTGGGATGGAGAGCAAACAATGCTAACTACAGTGGTTATTTTAACGGAAACCACGTCATCGCCAACGGTACAAAAACTGCAAGTGTAGGAACCAGTAAAGGAAATCAACTTCTATATGTAACCGAGTTACCTGAAGTATGGTTTGAAGATGTAGGAAGAGGAAAATTAATAAATGGTAGTGTGGAAATAAAATTAGATCCGATGTTTCTTGAAACCGTATTTATAGATGAAACACATCCGATGAGTGTCTTTCTTCAAGAAGAAGGCGATTCGAAAGGTTTGTATGTAATTCCGGGTAAAGACGGATTCATCGTCAAAGAAAAACAAGGAGGAACTTCAAACATTTCATTTTCCTATCGAATCATGGCCAAACGATTACACTTCCAAGACCACCGTTTTGGAAATGATCCAATTTGGGGTGATGGTGACACACGAAAATACAATCAATACGCAACTCCGCCTCCAGTAAATTACAACGAAAACGTTAAATTTCAGGAGGAGCAAAAAAGAAATTACACTCCGACACCAATGCCAGAAGGTTTTATAAACTACTACCAACTCCAAGAAGAAACCAAAAAAATGGAATTGGTTAAACCAAAAGCAGAAGTATCAGTAAAATCTGAATAAATACTAAAAGAGCAATTCTAGAATTTAGAATTGCTCTTTTTAATTGTACACAAAATAGAATATTTTTTACTTTACTATTATAACTATTGTAGGTTTATTTCCGTAAATCAATTGGCTACTTTCTAATCCTAATTTCAATAATTTTCCATATGTGAATAGCCAACACTATCACTATCCCATTTCAATTTTGGAAAGCAATTCTTGGGAAACATCTACATTAAAACACAACAAGTTTCCATTCAATCCATCTTCTAAGACAATTGTTTTTAGATGTGATATCAATGCTATTTGATGTAATTTACACCTTAATCAAATTTTACTGTGATTTATTAATTACACAATTAATTATAGCGATAATTATAAGTTATACATTTTTACTGTTATTTTTTTAGCAAATAGGCAAATTTCACCTACACAAATACCTCAAAAAACAACAATTCACCTATACATCCACACAACATATACATAAAAATTGCTGTGCTTAACTTATTTGTACAGTAAACAAGGTGTTGGTATAGTTATGTTTTTAGTTGTCATCACAAACAAATTCAATTAAACTATAAATATACTTCCGCTGTATAGTTTTTATACACTACCAATAAAATTGTTTTTTGCATTATGCGAGTAAATTTGGTAAGTAACATAAATCAAACAATCATGAAAAAAATTTTATTATTAATCTTCCTGTTGACTATTTCAATAGGACAATCTCAAGTCTTACTACAAGGATTTGAATCTGGTGGTATCGACGGTGGTCCTTTTGGCGGAATGCCAGCACCAACGATAGTAACTGGAACTGGATCCAACACCAGTCAAGTCCTTAGAATTGATGGTAATACAACAGGCCAGCCATGGCAAGGTATAAATTTATTTTTGTCACCTTCTGTAAATTTAACAACGAACAAAACATTGACTATGGATGTGCTTTCGAGTACACCCATCACATTTTTGGTTAAAGTTAGTTCAGGAGCAGGATTTCCTGCAGCTTCTGTTACCCACAATGGTGATGGGACTTGGCAAACACTGTCTTTTACATTCAATACCTCATTAGACGGACAAGTAGCTAATCCTACAGGTAGCTATTCAGGTTTTGTAATACATGCTTATTGGGAAGTAGGCAGAACACAGTTCTTTTCTCCAACAACTTGTCCTACGCCAGCAAGAACATTTTTTGTCGATAATATAAGAGAGCCTTCTTTACTTCCTCCTGCAACAGTAGGTACTTTTACCGTACCCACTAAGAATGCTGGAGACCCTAATTTTTTCTTAACACCTCCAACTTCTAATAATACGAGTCCATTCACATATTCAAGTAGCAATAATGCTATAGCAAACATTATTAACGGAAATGAAGTACAGGTAGGTGTTGGTGGAACTTGCACGATTACGGCATCTCAGGTTTCTGATGGAACCTTTGCTGCAACATCAAGTACAGCAACTTTTGAAGTAATCTCTCTTAGCCCACCACAACCTGTTGGATTTGTTGCAAATAGTCCAACTTCTTCAAGTGTATTTTTGGCTTGTGGGCCAAATAATGCAGGTAGTGGAGATATTGTTTATAGATTATTTTATTCACCAACAGCCACAGCACCCGCAAATCCTCTAACTGCTACTCAATATCCTTTTGGTAGTACAGGAGGTGATGGAAATGGCCTTAGTGCATTTGGATTTGTTTTGACCGGTTTGAATGCGGGAACACCTTATACTTTCTGGTTGTATCAATTTAATACTGTAACTGGATTATATTCCCCTCCAAATTCAGTAACAGCAACAACTACATCTGGAACTAGCGTACCACAACCAGTTGGCCTTGTGGCACTCAACCCTACCGTATCAAGTATATTTTTAGCTGTTGGCCCTAACAATTTGGGTGGAAATATAGTTTACAGATTATTTTATTCTCCAACTAGTTCTGCTCCGGCAAACCCTTTAACAGCTACCCAATACGCTTTTGGAACTACTCCTGGTGATGGTAATGGTACTAATGCCTTTGGATTTAATTTAGGTGGCCTTAATCCGGCAACACCTTATACTTTCTGGTTGTATCAATTTAATACTGCAACGAGTATATACTCTCTTCCTGCAATAGCATCTAATACAACATTAAATCCGCCACCTGCATTAACACCTCCAACAACTAATGCACCAGTGCCTACGCGTAATCCTGCAAATGTTGTTTCAATATATAGCAATACGTATTCTAATGTAGTAACAAATTATGATCCAAATTGGGGTCAATCTGGTCATACTTTAGTAAACCCTTCATTTGTAGCCGTATCAGGTTCTGGAAATACTATTTTGCATTATCCAAATTTTAATTACCAAGGTACCGAACTTCCCGCCACTAACCTATCTGACATGGAATTTTTGCATGTTGACCTTTGGACAAATGCTCCATCATCCTATTCAACAATTCAAGTAAGCCCAATTAACAACGGCTCTGGCGCGGGAGAATTTTTAGTTACTTTAAATCAAAATCAAGGACAATGGCTTAGTGTGGATATACCTAAAAGTGCTTTCAGTGGGATGACATGGGATAGCGTATTTCAAATGAAATTTGCTGCTAATGGTCCAGGAAGTAACACCCCCGTAGATATCTATCTAGATAATGTCTATTTTTGGAAAAACCCTGGTGTAAGTACGGATGCAACGTTAAGTGATTTGCAAGTAGATGCTGCAACAGTAAGTGGTTTTAGTCCTTCAACACAAACGTATACCTATACTGTACCTTTTGGCACAACAATTATTCCTCAGATTACATCTGCAACTACAAATAATGCGGCGGCTGTGGCTGTTATTAATCAAGCTTCATCTTTACCTGGTAATGCAACTGTTGTTGTTACAGCAGAAGACACTTCACTTCAACTTACTTATACGGTAAATTTTGCGTTTCCTCCTCCACCAGCTCAACCGGTAGGATTTGTGGCGCAAAATCCAACGCCTACCACAACGTTCTTAGCATGTGGCCCTAATAATGTGGATGGCAATGTAGTTTACAGATTGTTTTATTCTCCGACAGCGACAGCGCCAGCAAACCCTCTAACTGCAACAGAATATACTTTTGGAAGCACTCCTGGTGACGGAAGTGGAGCCAGTCCTTTTGGATTTGCTATTTCTGGACTTACTCCTGCTACCAATTATACGTACTGGTTATATCAATATAATACTGCAGAAGCACAATTCTCAGTTCCAGCAATTGCAACTTTATCTACTTTATGTCTGCCAGTAAATTGGTATATTGATGTTGATGGAGATGGATTTGGAGCTGATGCAACAGTAGTTACTTCTTGTAATTCTCCGGGTGCAACCTATGTATTAGTAGGTGGCGATTGTAACAATAACAATAATACAGTTTATCCAGGTGCACCAGACGTTTGTTATGATGGTTTAGACAATGATTGCGACGGTACTATCGACGAAGGTTGTACGCCAATTGTATCGGTACTTCAACCATCACAATGTGGAGTAACATTGGCTACTATCAACCAAAATATTTATGCTAATTTAGTAGCAGGTGCTCAAGGATATCGTTTTACGGTAACAGATATGACAACTAACCAAGTTCAATCTATTGACAAAGCGTTACGTGTATTCCAGTTGACGCAACTTTCAAATTATGCTTTCGCAAGAACGTATCAAGTAGAAGTTTCAATTCGTTACAACAACGTTTGGCAGCCATTTACAGGAGCTGCATGTTTGGTGACTACACCATCAGCAGCGACTCAAGTTCAAGCCGCTCAATGCAACGGACAATTAACAACAATGGCGGATGCAATTTATGCAGATAATGTTCCTTTTGCTTCTGGATATAGATTCAGAATTACCAATTTATTGACGTCGTCAAATGTGGTAGTAGACCGTTTAACAAGAGACGTGCGTTTGAATAATATTGCTGGATTTACTCCAGAATTCAACGCTACGTATTCAGTTGAAGTAGCGGTTAAAAACACGAACGGAACGTACTTACCTTACAATCCAATTGTATGTAATATTACTACGCCAAGTTTCCCAACTACACAATTGCAGTTGTCACAATGTGATGTAACCATTACTAATCCAAATACTACCATCTTCGCTGATTCGTATGCTGGAGCAACAACCTACCGATTCAGATTTATAAGTGGAGCATTTTCGTATACCACTGACCGTCCATTGCGTTCATTCATTTTGAGCTCTATACCACTACCAGGAGCTGGATCGTATTCAGTTCAAGTGAGTATTGAAATCAATGGTGTATTCGGACCTTACGGAAAAGTGTGTACACTTACTATTCCAGGTGGCGCGAGAGGAAATGAAGCAACAGGAAATAACTTCCAAGCTATAGCTTCACCAAACCCATTTGCCTCTACATTTGGACTGAATCTTTCTACTACTTCTGAAGAGCAAATTCAAGTAAGAGTATACGATATGTTAGGTAAACTAGTTGAAGATAGAAAAGCGGAAGCTTCAGACATCATCGAATTAGGAGATAACTATCCATCAGGAGTATACAATGTAATTGTAAGTCAAGGAGATCAACTTAAAACGGTTAGAGTAATCAAGCGTTAAAACAATAATCAGTTATAATTAAAAAATGCCTCTCTATTTTGAGGGGCGTTTTTGATTATAATTTTAGAACTAAAATAGGTATGAAAAAATTAAAAATAGTACTAACTCTAATCGTCATTTGGTTTTCAGCAGGGATTTTTCATGCTCAAGTTGGAATAGGTACTGCAGCACCCAATGGAGCTCTAGATATTGATTCTACCACAGACGGTTTGTTGATACCTAGAGTTGCTTTAGTTAATACAGCTACAGTAACCGTTGTAACAGGAACTGCCTCAGAATTGGTATACAACACTGCTGCAACTGGAGATGTAACGCCGGGATTTTATTACTTAAGTACTGCAACCGGTCCATGGATAAGAATCGGTACAGCAAGTCCAGCCTGGCTTACCACAGGAAATACAGATACTATTGATGGAACCAACTTCATCGGAACTGCAGCAGCAACCAATGTAGATGTAGCCTTTCGAAGAAACAATTTACCCGCAGGAAAAATTGGAGCGACGAGTACCTCTTTCGGTGTGGGAGCATTAAACGCTGGCGCAGCGACGAATAGTGCCGCTTTTGGAACCAATGCATTAACCTTAAACACCGGAGCAAATAATGTAGCGGTTGGAAATGGCTCATTGGCCGCAAATACAACTGGATCAACTAACGTGGCTATTGGAAACAGTACATTAGCAGCTAATGCTACAGGAATTCAAAATACCGGTGTAGGAAATAATGCATTATTACTTAATACGGGTAGCGCATCAACTGCTGTTGGATTTGAAGCATTAAGAGCAAATACAAGTGGAAATAATGGTACAGCAGTAGGTTTTCGCGCTTTATCGGGCAACACAACTGCAAGCAACAATACGGCCGTCGGATTTGAAAGTATGCTAAGTAATTCTAGTGGTACCGAAAATACGGCTGTAGGTTTTCAAACTTCCAGATTAAATTTCACTGGAGCTAGAAATACTGCAGTGGGGCATATCGCTTTAAATAACAATACAGGAAGTGAAAATACAGCATTCGGACATAGTGCTTTAGTTGGGATTAATCAAGCTGCGTCAAGATTTAATACCGCGATAGGATATCAAGCAATGTTTGCTATTGGTTTACCACCTTTTGTCGCTACTACTAACGTTGTTGCTGTCGGAGCCAACGCACTTTTTCAAAACAGAGCTTCCAACACCACTGCAGTAGGATACAATGCATTACAAGGACAAATTTCTGGAGGCACCGGAAATACTGGTGTTGGATTTAGCGTTTTAAACAACAATGCCAACGGTGACAATAATACTGCTGTTGGTAACGAAGCAGGATTTGCCGCAATAGGAAGTGGAAATACTTTAATTGGTTATTTTGCAGGAAGATTTGCATCCAGCGCTACTGGAGCAAGTACTTTCGTTGGCCATCAAGCTGGTCAAGGGAGCACCGGAGCAAATAATACAGCAATTGGACACAACGCCTTAATAGCAACAGGAGCTTCTGCTAATAATGTTGCTGTGGGAAATAATGCTCTAACCGCAAACACATCCACAAATAATACAGCGATAGGATTAAGTGCCTTGGCAGGAAATGTAACAGGTGGTGGAAATGTAGCCATCGGACATCAAGCCGGATCTTCAGAAACGGGTTCTAATAAATTATACATTTCAAATTCAGCTACCACTCCAACTACTTCTTTGGTATATGGAGAATTCAGTCCAACTCCGATTTTACGAACTAATAGCACCTTCCAAATAGGTGATCCAGCAGGAACTGGCTATGTGTTTCCAATTGCGCGCGGAACCGCTAATCAAATTCTGCAAACGAATGCTTCTGGTGTTCTGAATTGGGTTGCTCCTAACGGAACCAACACGCTTTCGGTAGTTCGAACTAATTTAAGTGCAAATCAAGCTCTAACCACCGCAGGATGGCAATTACTTACCTACGACACAGTGGTACTTGATACAAATTCTGAATTTGCAGGCAACCGATTTACAGCAACTCGAGCTGGAATATATGAAATCAATGCGGGTTATCATACTGATAATCAGAGTAATATTCAGTTTTATTCTATTGGAGTGTATGTAAATGGAGTTTTATACCAACAAACGAGTGGAAATCATAGCAATTTGGGACCCGTTTCACGAACCATTAATTGCGTCGTGAATTTGGCCATTGGTGGCTATGTGGAGATTTTTGTTGAGAATTATCAGGCGCTTGCTCAAATCGACTCATTCGCAGGAAAAACGTACTTTGAAGTAAGACAAGTTAGGTAACAATAAGAGCGATGCATACTATACACATCGCTCTTATACCTAACCAAAAAAACAAAAAATTATTGTATGTATTTTTCAAAGGATTTGGTTTGCACTCGTGCTTTCAAATCGTGCAATAAATTATACAAACCAAAAAACGTTCTATTGATGTACAAAAAATGTTTAGAACCACGGTTACCATTCATTTTTCGGAGTTGAGTGTCTTTTGCAAATTCTTCTCCCATCGTAGCAATTTGACCAAAGAAATCATCGCTAGAAAAATCAAAGAAGTCTCCGTGAAATGGTTTGGTAAACAAACTTAGCAAATCGTGAAATAACTTTGTGAAATACTCGATTTCCTCTTTAGAATCATCACTTCTCAAAATTTCCAATTCGTACAACTTCTCGTTAAATAATTTCGGATTATCAATTATTTCGGGTTTCGCCAACTCAAAATACGGAACGTAAAATTCTTCCGGAACATGTTTAATACAACCAAAATCAATGGCTACTAATTTCTGATCTTTATCAATTAAGAAATTCCCAGGATGCGGATCAGCATGCACTTGTTTTAAATGATGCATTTGATACATATAAAAATCCCACAGAGCTTGACCAATTACATCTCCTGCAACCCGATCAGTATTGTGAGCAGCAAATTCAGATAAATGTTCCCCTTCAATCCATTCCATGGTGAGAATTTTCTCCGATGAAAGCTTAGGATAATAGGCCGGAAAACGCAAATTATCAATAGCCGAGCACCAGTCGGAAACTTCCAAACTTTGCTTCAACTCCAATATATAATCGGTTTCTTCCAGTAATTTATCTTCTACTTCTTTAAAATATTTATCCGAATCCTTTCCTTTGATGTTGAACATCCGAACGGCAAAAGGTTTCACCAATGCCAAATCAGAACTGATACTGTCGGCTACTCCGGGATACTGAATTTTAACAGCTAGAACTTTTCCGTCCAAAGTAGCTTTGTGGACTTGTCCGATACTCGCAGCATTAATGGCGTCGGGTGTGAAGGTGTCAAAAAGTTCTTCTGGGAATTTTCCAAGGTATTTCTTAAACGTTTTCCGAACTAATGGTGCTGATAACGGCGGAACAGAAAACTGGGACAAAGAGAATTTATCCACATATTGCTGTGGCATGATGCTTTTGTCCATACTCAGCATCTGAGCCACTTTGAGAGCACTTCCTTTGAGGTTTTTTAAACCATCGTAAATGTCTTCGGCATTACTTTCGTTGAGTTTGTCTTTGTTTAGCGAAGGATTTACAATTTTCTCACCGTAGTAAGCCATGTAGTTTCCACCTACTTTAAATCCGGTTTTTACCAACTGACTTGCGCGCTCAATTTTTCCAGTCGGAATTTTATCTAATGTTTTCATAGCGTGTACTTGATCTGTTTCGAATTAATTCATTTTTTCTTTCCACAAAAATTTACCCAAATCGAACAAACTTTCTAAAGGTTTGGTATCTAATAAATCGACTACTGTATTTACTGATTTTTCAATCAACACATCAGTTTTTTCAAATCCTTTAGAAGTGTCATCCATCCAAAATTTCAATAGGAATAAAAACTGAACCCAAGCGCCTTCTTGAAAAATAGGTTTAGAAACGCGTTTCAATTTATCATTTCCGTCATCATTCGATTCAATAATCGAAGCAATAAAAGATTTGAAATGGGTTCTAAATAATTTTAAGGTTTTGAGATTTTTAAGTCCGTCTTTATTCTCCTTTAATGAAAACAAAATATAACTTCTGTTGAGCGTCAGTAATTCAAACAATGAAAAGTATAAGGTCAACAGTTTATTTTTATCGGAATACGTTTCATACGATGCATCGCTTTGAATGGTCGCTTGCACGTTTTCAAAAAATGCAACCCAAATTTCTTGCTTTAGTGCATCAATCGAACCGAAGAACGTGTAAAAATCGGTTTCGTCAATTCCGTTATCCTTACAAAAAACAAATACATTTTTGGGCTCCTCATTTTTAGTGAGCACCTGATTCATATACGCCGAAATAATTGAAGCATCGTCAACTATTTTCTTTTTAGATCTGACTTTTTTTACTGGTTCCATGTGGATGAATTTTTAACAAAGTTACAATTGAGTTGACATTTTAGGATGTAAACTAACGCAAATGTTTTGTTAAATGTGTTTCAAAAAATATGAAAATAAAAAAAGCGCTCACTTTCGTGAACGCTTCTATATAAAGTGATTACAGATTAATTACCTGCTTCTTTCTTCGCATCTTCAATCATTTTTTCATTCGCTGTAATAGCAAATTCAACTCTTCTATTTTGACTTCTTCCATCAGGAGTATCGTTGGTAGCAATTGGATCAGCAATACCTAAACCCGTAGTTTCAAATCGAGCAGTATTCAATCCCTTACCTGCTAAATACGATTTCACAGATGCTGCTCTTTGTTGCGATAATGTTAAATTATAATCCACCGGACCCGTACTATCGGTATATCCGTAAATTACAATATCCGTATCAGCATAGCTTTGAAAAACAGGAACCAATCGGTCTAAATTTGCTTTCGCAGCAGCTGTTAAAGTCGATTTGTTTGTATCAAAACGCACCGCATTTTCACCTAAAACTAATCGAATTCCTTCTCCAACTCGTTCTACTTCTGCACCAGGCAAGGCTGTTTTAATTTCTCGGGCTTGCTTATCCATTTTATTTCCGATAACGCCACCAGCAACTCCACCCACAACTCCACCTAGAACAGCGCCTAAAGCTCCGTTTCCACCTTTACCAACGTTGTTTCCAAGAACTGCTCCCAAAACACCACCAGCAACGGCTCCAATCGCAACTCCACGTTGAGTATTATTTGAATTTTTCACTGCTTTACATCCAGTAAAAACGGTACTAATTGTAAAAAGTGTTGCTAATAAATATATAAAAGTATTTTTCATGTTTCTAGTTTTTAATTAATTTGATTTTTGAAATTCATATACAACATCAACAAGCTTTCCGCCAACATTAATTTTATCAATTAATTGAAACGAATTTTCAGAGATATTGGCTACTTTCAACACGTAGCCTTCAGTAACTTTTTTCGATTTAGTTTCATTGATTATTTTCATGACAAAATCGCCGTCTTTATTGATGTACCATGTAATTGGAGAAGTAAAACTAGTGCAAGAGGAATTGTTCAAAGCCATATTCCCTTTGTTGTTATTCGGAACAAAATTCCATAAACTTCCCACAAAACATTTAGAATCTGCAATATCAAAAGAAGTTACTTTAATATAATCAGAACCTGGATAGGACACATTCGAAACATTCCAATCTCCCTTAATAACCGACGCAGCTTTGTAGTCAAGCTTTGTATTCACAACTGTTTGCTTTGGCTTACAACCCACGAATGCGATTGCTAAAACCAATAGAAGTAGACTTTTTTTCATACCTTAATAGTTTAATTTAAGTACAAATATACTTACTATTTTCAATAATTAATTTACAGAATACTAAATAATCATTATAGAATTACGACTACGTCATTTTGTCACTTTTCTTTTTTTGGTACTGAATTTGACTTACCACCTAAAAATTGTTTAACTTAAACGTTCAAAATATGTCAACAGGAAAAATTAATGTTTCAGTAGAAAACATTTTCCCTTTAATCAAAAAATTTCTATACAGCGATCACGAAATCTTTCTTCGTGAATTGGTTTCCAACGCTACCGACGCAACCCTAAAACTAAAACATTTAACCAGTATTGGAGAAGCCAAAGTAGAATACGGCTATCCGATTATCGAAGTAAAAATCGACAAAGAAGGTAAAAAATTACACATTATCGATCAAGGACTCGGAATGACCGCCGATGAAGTTGAAAAATACATCAATCAAATTGCTTTTTCAGGAGCCGAAGAATTTCTTGAAAAATACAAAGACACTTCAAAAGACTCAGGAATCATCGGACATTTCGGCCTCGGATTCTATTCTGCCTTTATGGTAGCCGAAAAAGTTGAAATCATTACCAAATCGTTTAAAGACGAACCTGGAGCTCATTGGACGTGTGATGGCAGTCCGGAGTTCACCCTTGAAACATCCAACAAAACCGAACGCGGAACCGAAATAATTCTTCACATAGCAGAAGATTCATTGGACTTTTTAGAAGAGTTCAAAATACGTGAATTGTTATCCAAATACAACAAATTCATGCCCATTCCGATTAAATTCGGAACCTCCCAAGAAGCGCTTCCAAAGCCAGAAGATGCGCCAGAAGACTACAAAACCGAGTACATTGAAGTAGATAACATCATCAATAATCCCAATCCGGCGTGGACCAAACAACCTGTCGATTTGACTGATGAAGATTATAAAAATTTCTACCGTGAATTGTACCCAATGCAGTTTGAAGAACCGTTGTTCAACATTCATTTGAATGTTGACTATCCGTTCAATTTAACCGGAATTTTGTATTTCCCAAAAATGTCGTCTGATTTACAACTGCAAAAAGATAAAATCCAATTGTACCAAAATCAGGTGTACGTGACAGATAATGTGGAAGGAATTGTACCTGAATTCCTTGGCATGTTAAAAGGAGTAATTGATTCACCTGATATTCCGCTAAACGTATCGCGTTCGTATTTGCAAGCCGACGGAAACGTGAAGAAAA